>CAVYTI010000008.1:0-1251273 GCA_963771415.1 uncultured Acidobacteriota bacterium
CTGGGCGAGCTATTCGCCCGCCATCGATTCATCGCGCTTGACTGCCTGCGGCCTCAGATCTGGCAGAGTCCGGACGTCGCGCACTGGTACCGACAAAACCTGTTCCTCTATGCTGGTCCGGAGGCGATCGCTGGATCCGAGGTCTTGCGCCGCGAGGCAGAACGCAAGGTGGCCGATGATCTCGACCTCGTCCCACAAGGATCAGATCGGCCGGCCCACTATCGCAGGGATCGACGCGCTCGCCCGCAGGGCTGTTCGGAAACTGATACATAAGCAGTCAGCAAACCGACCTTCGTCAACCCGTTGTGTTGACGACTCGCGGGCCGCTTAAGTGCGCACTAATCCTCTTTCCGCGCGTCAGATGATCTTTTTTCCGTTTTGCTTATATGTTGAATTCAAGTTCGAACGGAGGACCACGCCGGTGGCATCGATCGAAACCGTATCCGCAGACGGATCGTGGAAGGTAGTGGTTGAAGCATGGTCGATCAGTCGCATCGTCTATAACCCGCAACCGTCGTACACTTCCAATATGCAGCCCATTCCAGCGGTTTGGCGAATCGACATCGAGCCCGACGATTTTCAGCCGGGTTCCGAGAGCGCGGCATGGGACGGTTTCGTCACGATGGCCGAGCTGGTGGAGCGGCTTCGCGGGCGGCTCGGCGACCGTTCCGGTGTCCCGATTCGTCCGACATGGTTCATACGGCTGGACCCGGATATCGAGCGCTGTTTCGGGCGGACGGACTTCATTGTCCACCGAAACCGCGAACACATAGATCGGCTGCTCGCACGTGGTGACCCGGTTGGAATCCATACGCATTTCTATCGCTGGGACGAACAGGGCCATCACTCGTACACCGATGTGGCCGACGATGCCTGGGACATCGAATGCCTCGATGTCGGCGCGACACGTTCAAGCAGTGCTTCGGCGACTCCGTCCGTCGGTCGAGCCAGGGCGGATATTTCATGTCCGATCAGATCGTGGAGCGCTCGATCGCACTCGGCATCGAGGTGGACGTGACCGTCGAGCCCGGACTTGCCGCTAAGAAGGCGATCCCTCGTTCGGCGACCATGCAACCGCGGCGTCCCCGAGTTTCGTAGGGATTCCCCCGTCACCCGTACTACCCTTCACGCGCGGCTCTGGTCACGCCCGCCCGTTCCGAGGACGATGCGCGCCGGATGCTGATCGTGCCGCTGACGTCCTACGATTACAGGACCGCATCTGCTGCCGTGGCGTCAGAGAATCAGGAAGAGACTGCGCGGCGAGTCGGCTCCGCCCCTTCCGCTCAACCCCTGGAAGGCGTGGCCTGACCCGCACACCTACTGGGATCTCGTCGCTCGGGCGGTCGACGAAGGCCCGGCCCGTTACTTCGCGTTTGCGGTTCGCACCGACGGACCGGACTCGGAGTTCCATCGCCGCGTCCGGAGCCTGCTCGAATATCTTCCGAAGCACCCCATCTCGAAGAGGCTGTGCTTCGTCGATCCGTTGTCGCATGCGATTCGCGCGCTGGCGGATGAAAAGATGAACATCGGACCAGGATGATGGCAATCGTCGGGAAGGAGCGCGCCGCCGCGCAGGTTATTCCAGCTGCAGCAGTCTCCGACGGACCACCGGCGCTAACAATCGAGCGAATCCACGTTGGCGTGAGCGCCGCGACTCAGATAGATCGCCACGACGGGGTCACCACCGCTCCTCCGACACAATCGCCAGAGATACGCCCGAGCCCATTGCCGATCCGTCTTCCGGCCGCGCCAATACGCCTGCCTGGCAATGCGTCGCGCCTTTCGTGTCAGCGTATCCGAGATGGCCGGGCGGAGCGCCGGCGGCGCCCGCCGCAGGTGCTTGCGAAGGATCGCGACATCTTCAGCGGTCCAGAGAAAATGCCGAAGCGCTGCGGGCCCGGACGCACTCGTCGGCAGGTAGCGCCAGTCCGCGAGGTGTTCCCGCACGAATGTGAACGGGTACTTCCGCGCGATTCGCAGATAGAGGTCGTAATCGCTGGCCACCCGAAACGCCGGATCGGACAGCCCGACGTCGTCGATCACACGCCGCGGGATCATGATCTGCGTGGTCGTCGCGATCAGGTTGCCCCGGATCAAATGCTCCAAGCATTCGCAGGAGATGACTGGATCGTCACCAGCGTCTGATGCCACCACGTTCGCGGGCAGCAGACCGGTGCGAATGATCCGGTCGCCATCGAAGGAGCGGGCGTCGCACGCGATCAGTCCCGAGTCGGGGAACCGCTCGTGTGCCTCGACCAGCCTGCGCAACATGTCCGGGTGCCAGCGGTCATCACCATCGATGAACGCAAGGAGCAATCCTCTGGCTGCTCGAATCCCGCGGTTTCGTGCCCCGGCGACACCTTCGTTCGCCTGCCGAATCGTCGTAATCGCGTTGCCAAAGCCGGCCAGGACCCTCGGCGTATCGTCCGTGGATCCGTCGTCCACGACGATGATCTCGCGATTCGTGTACGTCTGGGCGAGCACCGACCTGATGGCTTCGGCGATGTACGGCCCCTGATTGAAAGTCGTCACGACAACGCTGACCTGCGGTTCGGCCATCCCGCGCGGCGTGACCGGCAAGCCGCGGCGCAGGCGCGAATCGGTCAATCGGGCCGACGATATGTCGGGTCGGGCGGCAGCGCGGGAGGGCCAAGGCATAGCAAAAAAGAAAGTCGGAGACGCAGACGCATCGACTCGTGCACCGGCGAAGCCCACCGAGGTTTCAGCTTCGCTTTGGGAAGGGGTCGCATCCCCGGGACCTCATGAGGTGTCCCCCGGAGCTGATGATTGTCCCCGCGCTTATCAGCACGTCAAGCTGTACCAGCACAGCTTATAGTCGGAGTACTACGCGCAACGCCGACTGGAGCTCGTCGTACTCCGATCCAGGCCCGGCGCGAACAGGCTGCTGCACGCAATTCGTGACGGAATGCCATCCCGCCCTGGACTATGGAGTGATATTGTTGAGGTCGGTGATATTGTTGAGGTCGACCCAGCCATCCATAGTGCCCATGGACGCCCCTCCTTCTCCTGCGTGTCCCATATGCGGTGAATCCCGCAAAGTTCGCTACACCGTGAAAACCGACTACGGTTCGTACTGCCACTGCGATCACTGCGGGAGCGTCTGGCATCACGAGTTCCGCTCGCCCGGTACCGATCCTCGCGAAGCCATCGCGCCCAAGACGAGATCGTAAGGCTCACCGATCACGCGAGGTATTGGGCACCTCGCTTGCTGCTGCGCTCCTGTCGGCCCTCGAACGGAGGCAGCCGTGACCAGATCTGCCGTGTTTGTGGCGTGCGTCGGCGCTTTCTGCCTTGGTATCACCCTAAACGCTTCGGCTGAGCCGGTCACCATCACCGGTGGCTCACTGGTGTTCCCTTCGGGAGAGTTCCTTCAAATTGGTCCCATCTCGCTCACGGGAACCCGCGGCTTCTCGCTTCAGGGATTCGTGGATGCGGGGGAATTAAGCATTCCGGGACTCGGCTTCGGGTTTCCCCCAGGCTCAACCCTTGAGCCAGGGATCATCGTCGGCTCTGCGTTTTTTGCCACGACCCTTACGCTGGATGGACGGACCTTCCCGAATGTCGGCAGCGGGCTGACATCATTACGGTTGGATTTGTTCACACCGATGATCGTGCCGCCGCTGCAAGCATCTCCGGTGACTGTCACAGCTCCGTTCAGTTTCACCGGTTCGTTTCGGGGAGATCCTGACCTTCCGCCTCTCGAGGCGTCCTTTCAAGGATCCGGCAGGGTGTCAGTGATCTTCTCGGAAGAGCCGGGTGGATCGTGTTTTTCGGGCGGAATCCGGCTACGACTTCGCCCCCAAGCGACACCTGAACCGGCGACGCTCGTGCTCATCAGCGGAGGCCTCGTTGCGACGGCGGCGCGAGTGAGAAGGCGACGCGCCCCAACCGAATAGTGAGGATGCAATCGGCGATTGCCAAACGGGGCGACACGCCGAAGTCAGTGGTTCGCGCGTCCGGCCGAAGGTAGCGGCATTGGAACCAGACGGCGCGCGGGTGCGCCTCGGCGACGACCAGCGTGGGCAACGGAGATTACTTCTCGCGAACGATAGTAAAGGAGCCAGGTCGTGCCGCCGGCCGCACCACCCACCCGGAGTTCAGAGTGGCGCTCCAGCCGTCCCCCTGCAGGGTGGTCCCTTCGAGCGGCCCGGTAACCGGTACGGACAGTGTGGACCCATCGGCAGCGCGCAAGACGCCGCCGTTGGCGTTGAGACGGCCCCATTGAGCGGAAAGGGTGAAATTGCGAAAAAACACGGTACCGGCCCCCGGAATGCCGACGGCGCCGGTGGTGTCGCTGGTCCCGCTGCCCGCGGCAGGCATCGTCAGCACGGGCCCATCAACGAAGCGTCGACGCAACTCGGCGACGCGGACCTGCTGCGCCCGATCGCGCGCCTCCTCCGCCGTTCGCAGCGTTGCCCCATCGTAGCGCGCCGCTGCCACGGCAACATCCGTCGTCGGTGGCCTGTTGGTTGCGGAGGCGAGCAAGTCGCCAAGGTCCGAGGTGCCACGAACCTGTCGGCGCCATCCCGGCAGGAGATCGTCCAGCAGCACACCGTAGGCGGGTCCCGACGCGGCTTCGAAGGCTCCGACGAAGGACGGCTGCGCTTCGCCTCCTGCGAGCGCTGACGCTGCGGCACGGTGGGCATCCGCGGGCGAATTGGCCCAGGCCGCGATGCCGGTGTAGGAGGCAAGCCCTTCGCGAATCTCTTCGCGCCGTTCGTTTTCCGCCGCGCCGGGAAACAGGCGGCGGCGTTCGCGCCTGAAGGCCAGCGCATCGGCGATCGCCTCGGCCCGGTCGCTCCCGCTCGACTCGAGCGCCCGGCGGAGCGCCCGCCATTCGAGCTGCATCCAGACGCGCCCTTCGAGCGTATCGAGATGCTCGTTGAAGCCGTCGCTCGGTCATGAACCCCAGCTCGGGCTGAATGCGATGGAACAGCCCGTGAAGCATCATTTGCTGGCGTACATCGGCATCGTTCGTCCGCGAGCATAGACAAGGGAAAGCTGAACCACCGCAACCCGCCCCAGGAGACGGGGCCGTCCGCGAAACCCGGAAAGCGGGGTGGCGGCCCCTCCGGTTCCGGCTGGCTTGTGGCACGCGTTCCGGTCGCCTGGTCAACGATCACCATCGGACCACAGAGCGACACACCCCACAGCCGGCCCGCGTCTCGCTCGCAGAGCTTCGTGGCTTCCTCGAACCATCGCTGGGCGAGCTGTGGTTGGACCTGTGCCATCCGCGGCCGTTGCGGCGCCAAGCAGCACGAGCAACAGCAGAGTGTTGAAATGGTACGCGGACGAACACCGGTCTCTCTCCTCGGCCGAAGCCTACCTCAAACCATCGGTGCACACTACGCAGGACCCTCCAAATCCTCGTCGGATTCTACTCTCCTAAACGCCGTGTGTAGACCGATCGGGGCCGCCCTGCGGAAGCCCCGGGGCGAGGCGGCGCGGGAATCGCGCGCGAGCCAATCCAGCAGCGCAAAGTGGATCGGATCCCAACTCGTGAAATTCAGGCTCACCAATCTTCGCTCCCACTTCTCGCGGAGGCTGTCCGCCGTCACGCGAAGCGCGTGGGCTGAGTTCATCGCTCGCGGCGAGCGCGAGCGATGCGACTCACGCGCTCGCGATCTGGTGAAAGGTCGCGATCGCGCTCCAGACACCGAGACCGATCCCGCGCGCCATCTGCTGCAGTTCGACCATGTTGTGCGCGAGGAAGATCAGCACCGAGCGGTCGTTCGGATCAGCCTGCCACCAACCGCCGTACGCGCCCGGCCAACCGATCGTGCCGACGCCGCCACGACACCGCAGCGGATCCGCCTGCTCCGGTTCCATGACCACGGCCACGCCCATGCCGTAGCCATGTCCCGCGGCGAAGATGCGGCCGTCCAAACATGCGCGCCGTGGCGCGTTGTTCGGGCGTCAGCTGATTCGACGTCATCATCATGCGCGTCTCCGGACGCAGGAGTTCCGCGCCGATCCCGGCATCGCCGATCAGCATGCGGGCGAAGGCAAGATAGTCGTCGAGCGTCGACCATAGGCCCTGGCCGCCCGACTCGAACGTCATGCCCTCCGGCCGTTGGTCCAGCGCATGACGGCCTGGCGCCGCGGTCAGCGCCGTCAAACGGCCCTCACCATCGAAGCCACACAGCCCCGCGCAGCGATCGCGCTTCTGCGGCGGGACCGTGAAGCCGGTATCGCGCATCCCGAGCGGAGCAAAGACTCGTCGCTCCAGCACCGCGCTCAATGGCGCACCCTCGAGGCGCGCGATCAGGAATCCGAGCAGGTCCGTCGAATGACCGTAGTGAAACCCGGCGCCCGGATGATCAATCAGCGGCAGCGTCGCCAGGCGTGCGATCCACTCGTCTGGCGTGAGCGGGTTGTCGATCGTCGCGCCGAGCGTCTCCGCATGAGCGCGCCCGATCGGGCCGCGATGAAAGTCGCCATACGTCAGACCGGAGCGATGCGTCAGCAAATCGCGAAACGTGATCGGACGCGTCGCCTCGTCGGTCTGATCGAGCGGACCAGCCGGGTCGCGCAGCACGCGCATGCGCGCCAGCTCAGGTGCGCACTGCGTGATCGGCTCGTCGAGATCGAAACGACCCTCGTCGAGCAGCATCAACGCGGCGACGCGTCGTGACCGGTTTCGTCATCGAGGCGATGCGGAAGATCGTGTCGCGCTCGACCGGCAGCCCGGACACCAGGTCGCGGCGCCCGACCGTTGCGGTCTGGAGGACCGCGCCGTTTCGCCAGACCAGCGCCGCTGCCCCAGCCAGTTTTCCGGCCTCGACGCCGGGCAGGATCGCCTGCGCTATCGAATTCTTTACCGCCATGAACCTCTTCCTTTCGGTAATTCACTATTAATATTGAAATTATAAAATAAATATACTATTTTTAAGTCAATGGCAAGCCCGAACGAGCTATCGCCCCGCCGGAAGCCCAAGGGCGACAAGCGAGAACGAACGCGAGCCGCGTTGCTCGAGGCCGCGCGCGCTCTCGTTCGCGAGATCGGGCACGAGCGGACGACGCTCGAAAAGGTCGCGAGGCGCGCCGGCATGACGACTGGCGCCATCTACGGCAATTTCAAGAACCGCGACGAGCTGTTCATCGCCCTGGGCCAGACGTACTGGGCGCCGGTCGCGCCGAGGATCGCACCCGGGGCGACATTCGCCGAGGCGATGCACGCACTTGCGGAGGCGACGCTCGCCGCCGTCGACGACCGCGCGCCCGCCGCGATCGGACGGCTGACCGGACTTGCCTACACGCTGAAGAATCGCTGAACTGCGTGCCCGGGTGGTCGAGGTCACGAAGAGCAGTTACGAGTTCGGCGCCGAGTGGCTGCGCGCATTCGGCCCAGGCGAGCTGCCAATGCCGGCGGAGGATCTCGTGTGCGTGATTCATGCCCTGATCGAGGGATTGGTGATGCAGCGCATCCTCACGCCGGAGTTGTGTCCCGACGAGGTGTTCTACGCGGCGTTCGCCGCATTGGCGCGGCACTGAGGGTGTTTTCCTTCGGGTCGAACGTTCACGCGAACGCTTTAAAGTCTGCAGTCCCCTGAGCCAGCGCGTTCGCCCAGATCCGTTTTCAGCGTATTCCGCGTGGTCCGCGGTCGGCGATGGGACGTGTGCTGCGTGGGGCCGAGCAGCGATCGATCGGCGACAAGAAGGTTGCGATGTGGAATTGTGCTGGGTCGCAACCGCGCCCTGAACAGCGCTGCCCCGAGACGAATGCTCGAGCCGCGCTCCTCGAACAGCGCCACTAACTGACCGGCACGAACGTCGTTACCGCGGCACGATCGTCGTGTCGTCGTGCTGGAGACCAGGAGGCACGATCAGAAACGTGTCGGGCGACAGCACGATTTGATCGAGGCTGACCCCATCCTCCCGCTGCTGAATGAGCAGAGTGTGTGGACCGCTGTTGGCGAAGACGATGTGGTTGCCCAGGCCGTTCCATCCCTGGTCGGCCCACCCCCAGCCTCTGACGATGCCGTTGTCGCTTTCCTGGAGCACCACTTGCGCGGAGTTGCTGGCGCCGACGGACCCGATTCGATAGATCGGCTGGCCGTTGACGTCAACGGCGTCAGAGAACTGGACGTGAATCGAGTCGTTGCCGAAATAGTTGTTGAGGGCTTTCAGTCGAACCCAGAGGTGGTAGGCCACATGCGCCTGGGCGCTGAACGTCGCTTGAAAGTAGTGGGCCGGATTCGGCAGCGCCGACGCGATCTTGGGCGCGCCGAGGTCGGTATTGGAGAGAGCGACCCCGCGGCGGCCGTCTGATCGCTGAGCGGCTTCCAATTGCCGACGATCGCGGTGACATCGCTGGCCCTGATGACAACGGTTGACGGTGTGGGGGGAGGAGTTGTCCCCGGCGTCACGCTGATGTTGTCGAAGCCGGCGGTCGTCCAGACGCCGTCGCGAGCTCCGGCGACGCTCGTGCCGATGTAGACCTGGACGGGCATCGAGACCGTCGCGGAGCGCAACCTCGGTCCATATGACGCCGTCCGGCGAGACCAGCGCACTGAACGTGTTCCCGGCGCGCGTCAACTTCAACCACGCAGGGAAGGGTTGATCGTGAGCCGCCGCCACCGACGGCTTGCCGCCAGCAAGCGTCTTGACCTTCACCTCAACGCCTTCGAGCAGAGGGGACCGGCTTCCGGTCGGGCGTGCCACCAACGACACATACCTGGCGTCGGGGGCGAGCGACTCGCGGATCATCACGCCGGCCCGGTTGTCCCAGAACTGCTGCACCGAGGTGAGACGCGCGACGATCTGCCCATCGCCCGTGAGCGGCTGCGAGACGTAGTACAGGGCATCCTGACCGTGAAACGCCGTCTCCCCGCCGCCGTTGAGAGTGAAGCTCGTCGGACCCGCCAGGCTCGCGAATCCCGCGCGGCCAACCGGACCGATGTCGTGCGCGGTGAACGGCGCCGGCAGCGCAGGCCGGACGGCGGGCTCGTCCGTGAATGCCCCGGTCAACAGGCGCGCGAGCGCGTTGCGCGTAATCTGCTGAACCTGTGGCGCGGTCTGCGACCAGCCGATGCTGCCGGTCGCGAAGACCGTCGCGCCGCTCGCGGCGCGATAGATGGTCATGTCCGAGAAGTTCGCGTTGGTGGACGTCGCCGGGGAGTGTGCGAGACGCCGAAGGTTCGCCGGTGAACGCAGGCTGACGGAATCGATCTCGTATCCAAGGAAGGCGGTGCCATCGGGGTTGAGCACCTGGTCGCCGTTCTTGAGGCCGGTGCCGGTGAAGATCCAATGGGACGCGTCCTCGATCGTCAGCGCCGGCTTGGCCTGCGTGATGTACATGACGCCGATCATCGCGTCCTCCGAGCGATTGACCGGCGCGTAACGAAAGTTCGTTCGTTTTCAGGTAGTCGGGCGTGATCGGGTCCTGCTGCCAGGCGGACTTGTAACTGACGAGTGTGCGCGCCGGCAGGTTGTTGACCACGCTGTTCTCGTAGCGCACCTGCCAGTACGAGACGTTGCCGGAGAAGAATCCGAGGCTGATGCCCAGGTCGCGCGAGCGCTCGACGTTGTCGCGCATGTCCCACGACCAGTATTCGTCGTGCCCGACCGAGAGAAAGACCTTATGCGACAGCAGGAGGTTGGGATCGGCGCTGACGTCGACGTTGGTCGCGTACGACACGTCGTAGCCTTCGGCTTCGAGCCACTTGAGCATGCCGTACTCCCATGAGAAGAAGGCTTCCTGCGCCCTGGCCGGGATCGTAGTAGTAGGGACGATCGAAGGAGACCTTGACGGCCTTGTTCACGGTATCGGTTCAGGTTCACCAGGGTGCCGTAGAGCGACTTGCCGCCCCACGCGTTGTAGGCCTGATAGGTGTTCACCGTCTGCGCCATGATCAAATCGGAGAACCGGCCGTCGTCGCGAACGGTGAATACGATGTATTGCTGTTTGTGGCCGAGGCTTTCCGTCAGCTTCGCGACGTAGATGCCGCTCATCCACACGGTCGGATCGGCGTCGTTCGGAATGTCGAGCACGAAGGGATTCAGCCAGTTGCACTCGACCAGCCCGGTGATCGGGTCGGGTAGCGGGATGACCTGCGCCGTCCCGGGCAAGGTCACGGTGTTCATCATACGGCGCGCGCCGAGGCCCCCGTAATAGCCCATTCGAAAAATGTCCAGCGTGAACGTCGGTGCCGCCGTGTTGACAAAGAGTTTGATGCGGCCGCCGCGATTGACGCTCGTCAACGACGCGTATCCCTCAATGGCGCCCGATCCGTATCCGATGGTCGTCAGCTTCCATTCAGTGGTTCCCGGTTTGGCGTTCTCACGCTGAATCGCATTGGGGGGAACGGTTGCGGCGCTGAGTATGGGATGCGACCCGCCGACGGTCGCTCGAGGCCCGACGAGTACGAGGACGAGTCAAAAGAAGGGGATACGACCGAGCGCAGCGGTGGACGCATGAACTCGGCTCCTCTCGCACCGCTACGGCGCGAATCCTCGCCAGTCAGGTTGACAGGTGTAAAGGAACCATACGCGCCAGCCTTGATGTATTCAAGCTCAGCAGGGAGGTTTTCCGACAGGTTTTCCGACAGAATGAGGTGCGCCGCAGCTTTCCGGATAGGCCACCGGCGTTCGCGAGCGCTGACTGCTTCATTCACGCAATGCCGCCAGCGGATCAATCACGCGGAGCTTGACCGCTCCCAGGCTCGCTGCCAGCAGACTGACTCCCAGCACTCCCGACGTCACGACACCGAACGTCATCGGGCCGACTGTCTGCACCCCGACAAGCATCGCGCGCAGCGCCGGCATGGTGAGGCCGACAATGACGGATCCGCCGATGAGCCCCACGACCAGAGGCCGAAGGACGTCGTCGAGAACGGTGCGCATGTTCGTGCTGTAACCCGCACCGAGCGCCAAGCGGATCGCAAGCTCGCGCCGGCGGCTGGCAACGCCGAAGGCCGTGACGGCATACACGCCGGCTGCCGCAAGCAGTAGAGCGGCACCGGCAAAGAGCCTGACCAGCCAGAGATTCAGTCGCCTCGGGGCGACCGCCGCGTCGAGCACTTCGTCCATCGATTTCATCGACGACGCCGGCACATCGCGATCGACGGAGTGCACTTCCCTGCGTACAGCTTCCCGGAGCGTATCCGGTTCGACCGTCGTCCGAAGGCCCCAGTACATGTTGTTCGTCAGCCACTGGATGGTGAACTCAGGCACCTGGGGGATGGGAACGTAGACATCGGCCGTTGGTTCGACCTCGAGGCCCATGTGCTTGACGTCGCCGACGATGCCGACGACCGTTGCCCGTCGTGGCACGGGCGCATCGGTGATGACGATCTCTTTTTCCAGCGGCGACTCGCCAGGCCAGAGACGCAGCGCGAGCCGGTGACCGACGAGGACGACGGATGGACTCGACGCGGTGTCGTGGTCGTCGAAGACGCGACCGGCAATCACCGGTATGCCGAAGGTGTGAAGGTAGCCGGGCGTGACCATACGATAGTGCGCCTCGGGCACCTGATCGGGAGAGGGGGTAGGACGATCGGCGCGCCACAGATCGGAGGTCGCGAGATAGTTGTTGAGCGGAACGACATTGACGGCGGCGGCGTCCGCGACCCCCGGCAGCGCGAGCAATCGCGGCCGAAGCCTCTCGATGAACTCTTCGACCCGAGCGCGCTGTGCGTAGCGCGTTCGTGGCAGCGACAAGCGGACGGTCAAGAGGTGATCGCGCCGAAAGCCTGGATCGACTCCTTGCAGGCGCGCGAAGCTGTCCGAGAGGAGCACCGTCATCAGCACGAGTGCGGTGGCGAGCGCGACCTCGACCGAAACGAGCGCGCGACGCACGCCCCGCCCGACATTGGCGCCATCGTCGCGGCTGGCGCTCTGAAGCGCTGTCGCCGGATTCGCCACCGCCACCCGCCAGGCCGGCAACGAGCTGCACGCCAGCGTGGCGATCGAGGTGGCGCCCGCCGTGAAAAGCAGCACACGCCAGTCGAGGCTGGCGTCGGACGCAACCGCCGGCCAGTCGGCTGGCGCCAGTGCCACGATTGTGCGCCGGGCCCAGACGTCGAGCAGGAGGCCGGCCGCCGCTCCGGCCGATGCCATCAGCGCACCCTCGATCAGCACTTGCCGGGCGAGCCTCAGTCGCGACCCTCCCACCGCCGCACGCACCGAAAACTCCCGATCGCGTCGTATCGCCGAGACGAGAAAGAGGTTGGCCAGATTGGCGCAGGCGACCAGCAGCACGAACAGCGCCACCGCCTGCAGCAGGATGAGCGCGGGACGGGCTTTCGAGACCAGCGCACGATGCCACGTATCGACGTGTGCGCCGGCGATCGCCGCGTTGGTCGTCGGGTAGGCCTTGCGCAGCGCGCCAACGATCGCCGAGACGTCGGCTTGTGCCTGCGACGCGCTGACGTCCGGTCGCAGCCGGCCGATCAGCCGGAGAAATCGCGAGTCCCTGACATCACGCCGCGGATCCTGCTCCCTCACGAACGGGACCACGACATCCGCGTCGCGAACCGGCGTGACGAACCGGTCGGGGAGCACGCCGATGATGGTGTAGCGCTCGCCATTGAGCACCATCTCCTCGCCGAGCGCGCCGCCAACGCCGCCGAACCGCCGGACCCACAGCCCATGGCTGATGATTGCCACTTGCCGGGTCGCGTCGTCGGTCGCGAACGCCCGACCGAGCGAGATGGGGGTCCCGAGCATCTCGAAGAACGCAGCGGTCGTCTTCATTCCCTGCAACCGCTCGGCTTCGCCGCCGGTGAGGTTTGCGCTCCACTGAAACGCGGGGACGAGGGCCTCGAAGGCGCGCGTCTGACGAGCGACGTCGACGAAGTCCGGAATCGAGAAAGGCTCCTGGTCTGAATCCGCGCGCGTCCCGCTGACCAGAACGAGCCGCGACGGATCCTGATAAGGCAGATCGCTCAGCAGGACGGCGTCGATGAGCGAGAAAATCGCCGCGTTGGCGCCGATCGTCAGCGCCATCAGCGCTGCGACGGTCAGGGCGAAGACAGGACGAGCGCGGATGGCGCGCCAGGCGTAGCGAAGATCGTCGAGCACCATGCCGCAGCGTACGGGCCGCGGCGCGATGACTCAAACGAATTGTCTTCTCGGAAGCGATGAGGGGCGTTCATCGCACGGCGGGAGCTTACGCGGAAGCCCGTGCGCGCGCCGTCACGATACGCCCCGGGCCGGCACGATCGGCGACCAGATCGATGAACGCGACCAGATAGTCGGGATCCGGGCGCGCCGCCAGCGTCGCGGCGGTCCACTGCCGGTGCACGCCGCGGCGGCCGATGGAGAGCGCGCGCACGGTGCCGGCGGCGATGGCTCGTTGCGCCGACCATCGTGGCAACACGCCGACTCCGACCCCAGCCCGGGCGAGCTCGGTCATCGCCTCGGTCAACATGATGAACGACACCCGCGCCGGCTCGAGACCATCCGCCGCCAGGATTCGCGTGAGGACGAAGCTGTCCTCCCTGGCGCTGGAGTAGATCAGCAGGTGCTCCTCGGCGAGCATGCGCGGGGATAACCATGTCCGTCCGGCGAGCGGATGGTCCGGCGCGATGATGGCGATCATTTCGTCCATGAACAGCGGCCGCAGCCGGAGCCGCCGATCGCGTGTGTTGCCGACCAGGATCGCAAGATCGAGCCGCCCATCGAGCAGCGCCTGGACGGGTCGGTCGGTAGCGTCGGCGAGCACGTTCACCGCCACGTGCGGGAAGCGGCGACTGAAGGTGGAGAGGAGCGGCGCCAGCCAGTGGTAGCCGGTGTTGCACTGCGTGCAGACGCGGAGGACTCCTTTGCCGCCATCGGCCAGACCCCGGACCTCCTCCTCCGTCTGCTGCAGATCGATCAGGACCCTTCGAGCGCTCGCCAACACGCGCTCCCCCGCCGGCGTGAGGACCATCCGGCGTCCCAGCCGGACGAAGAATGGCGTCTTGAATCGCGCTTCGATGTCGCGAAGCTGGTGGCTCAGCGCCGATTGCGTGAGATAGAGGCGCTCGGCCGCACGCGTCATGCTGCCGGCCGCCGCGATTTCAGCGACCAATCGCAGGTGTCTGACTTCGAGCTCCACCGTCGCCTCCTCGGGACCGGCCGATCGGAACGATCGCCAGGCGCACCCTTGCATTTTCAGGTGCCGGTCGCGCCGGCGGGCAGACCATTGCGCCGCTGGACGCCTTCGGCGCCCGCCATTGGTAATCGGGGAATGGGATTGATAAGTTGATGATCGTATGTGGCCCGTTCTCTTCCGGTTGGGACCAATCGACATTACCAGCTTTGGCGCGATGGTGGCGACCGGCGCGCTCGTCGGCCTGTGGGTGTTTCGACGCGAGCTGGCCCGGAGCGGGTTGCCCGACGCGGCGGTCGACGCCGCGATCTTCGGCCTGCTCGGTGGGCTGATCGGCGCCAAACTGCTCTACGTCTTCGAGCACCTGAAGGAGAGCCCGTTCCTGTCGCTCCTGTTCGATCGCGGGGGCATGAGTTGGTTTGGCGGGTTCGTGGGCGGCTTGACTGCCGGCTACCTGACCATCCGTAGGCACGGGTGGCCAGTCGTGGCGGTTCTCGCGGCCGCCACTCCGGCGCTGGCGGTTGGTCAGATGCTCGGCCGGATCGGCTGCTTCCTGGTCGGTGACGACTACGGCAGGCCGACGACCTTGCCCTGGGGCGTCAGCTTTCCAAGGGGCCTTCCCCCAACCGACGTCCCCGTCCATCCGACGCAGCTGTACGAGGCGGCTTTTCTCGCCCTCCTCGCATGGGTGCTGATCCGCTGGCGCCGCCAGGGGGTCGCCGATCGCGTCGTCCTCGGTCGATATCTTTTTCTAGCCGGCCTGTTCAGATTCGGCCTCGAATTCGTTCGGATCAATACGCGCGTGCTTGGACCGCTCACGGTCGCGCAGATCTTCGCGGCGCTGGTCGCAGTGGCGGGCGTGGCGATGGCCGCCACGCGTCGGAATCTGGCGACGTCGTAGAGGGAGGCATCCTGGACACCTCAGCTTTTTCCGCGTCGAGCCGTCGTGTTATCGTTGGCGCCGCTCCACATCAGCGCCTTTTCAATGGCCACTTGTCCTCGCTGTAAGGGCCATCTCACCGAGAACCATCGCTGTCCGCGCCGTCGCAGCCTCGTTGCCTTCGAGATCGTTCTCTGGGCGATCGGCGGCGGTCTGGGGGCTCTGCTCCTGCTCGCCCTCTTCGATCCTCGCGGTCAAGTGACCGACCTGGACACTGTTACCTTCGTGGTTGGCGCGCTCGTGGCGGTCGGCATGAACCGCGTTCTGCGTAGCTGAATTCGGCAGCGATTTTGCTGACCGACGCGCAAACCATGCCCCAGAGCGGCCAGATGTCTGGTTTGCAGACAGATCCCACGGTAAGTCTTACTCTGTCGCCAGCCGACTCCACGCCATTGTTGGTGCCGCTTGTCCTCGTCGCCGACGCCAATCCTCTCTCCAGAGTTCGTCGCTCCCGCCAGCTCGAGACCCGTGGATTTCGCGTCTCGGTCGCGCGAACCGGCTTCGAGGCGATCGTCAAAGCGTCATGCCAGATGCCCGACTTCATCCTGATGGACGAATCGTTGGGGACTGAGGATGTCGAGGATACGACGACGCTGCTGACGACGTGTCCCTCTACCGCACACATCCCGATCGTCCGGTTGGGTCCTGGACGCCGGCTGCCGGTCAGGATGCTGTCGAGCGTCGTCCGGCACCGGTAGCCGCGGCAGAGCGACGCGGTCAGCGCGGCTCGGATGCGGCCTGGAGGCGCTTGCGCTGCAGGTTGGTCTGGTAGTTCTTCTCGAGAAAATCGACGCCGTCGGCGGTCAACAACAGGCGCGAGTTGTCGTCGCGGGTGACGAACTTGCGCTGGTTCAGATACCAGATCGTGAATTCGAGATGTTCGCGGGGACGGCCGGTGAGCTCCTCGAGGTCGCGCGAGAAGATTCCCGGGTCGCCGGGCTCGAGCCTCCGCTTGGAATAGAGCGCTTCGAGAACGGTCAAACGGGCAATGTGCTCGATCTCGAAGTCATTCTCAGCGTGGTCGCCGGCCGAGACGAGCCGCCAGCGTTTCTGCCGCTGCTGGTGGTACGTGACGTCGTAGCGGGCGCGTTTCTCCGGGTTGCTGAGCACGGTGTACGCCTCCGACAACGCCCGGAAACGCTGCTCGTCTCCGGTCTCTTTGTTGTCGGGATGAAAGCGCTGCGCCAGCAGCCGGTAGACACGATGCACCGTGTCCACTTCGGCGTTTGGATTCACCTGAAGGATCTCGTAGTAGTCGAGTGTCGCTTCATCTGCCATGGTGTGGGCGCGATCCTATCACCGGACGAAGCGGATTTCACCAAAGGCAATCGCAGATTCAGGCAGATGTGATACAGGATATGTCCGGAGGCGCTCCCATGACCTGGCCGGCTGCATGTTCCTTTGGGCTCGCCGTCTTGTGTATGACCACGATGTCCGAATCTCGAGCAGGCCGGCGGACAGCCGCCGGCTCGCCCCAAGTATCAGGTGAAGGCCACCAGCGATTTCGAGGTCACCGGCGCGGGCGACAATCCGGCCTGGCAATCGATCGAGTGGACGCCCCTGCAGCGCCGTCGGCCCGAGGCCAACGCCTACGACACGCGGTTCAAGATGCTCTACTCGTCGACCGGCCTCTATTTCCTGATGGACGCGACCGATCGCAAGCTGACGGCGACGATGACCGAGGATTTCGTTGACCTCTGGAACGAGGACGTCTTCGAGGTGTTCCTCTGGACCGACGAGCGCTATCCCGTGTACTTCGAGTACGAGATCTCGCCGTTCAACCACGAACTGCCCATCCTGATCCCCAACTTCGGCGGACAGTTCCTGGGTTGGCGTCCGTGGCACTACGAACGGGATCGGGTCACGCGCAAAGCCACCAGCATCATCGGCGGGCCCAAAGAGTCGGGAGCCGCTATCCAGGGGTGGCGCGCCGAGTTCTTCTTTCCGTACGCGCTGCTGCGGCCGCTCCAGAACGTCCCGCCGAAGCCGGGCACGCACTGGCGGGCGAATTTCTATCGCATGGATTACGACGACGGCAAGCGCACGCAGTGGGCGTGGGCTCCGGTCGGCGAATCCTTCCACGAGTTCGAGAAGTTCGGCGACCTGGAATTTGCCGGCCGTTGAGCCGACGTCCGGAGTCGAACACGGCGGAGAATGATCGCCGACAGCCGCGGACGGACGTCGGCGATCGTCGGCCCGGCTACGGGAAAAACGGCAGCAGCTTGCGGAGGAGCGCCTCGTCCGGCCGTGTGCCGTATTCACAGATCTCGAAGGCCTCGGCGTTGCGGACCGCGCTCCCCTTCTCCTTGCCATACCACTTGATCAGCGCCTCCCGGACGGCCGGAGTCGGCTGAGGCGTGTGCGTCTCCTTCAGCCAGCGCTTGCGCTCGGCCGCGCCAGCCGGCACCTTGTCGAGGGCGTTCGCCACCCATGGCAGCCACTCGTACATCTGGGACACGTGCGCGTCCATCATGTCGACCTTCTTGTCCACCACATCGTCGATCGAGACCGCGACGTCGGGCCGGAACGGGGCCGGCTTCTGAAAACCGTCCTCGAAGTACATGAACACGGGGTTCTTGCGCAGCGCCGGCGTGTCGGATGCGATGTTGGGCACGACCACCATGTAGGCCGCGTCCTGGATGAGCACGCCGGTGTAGCGATGATCGGGATGGTAGTCGTTGGGTCGCGGCGCCAGGACCAGGTCGGCGTTCCATTGACGGATCTGCCGGATGACCTGTTCGCGAACGTCGACGGTCGGCAGCAGCTGGCCGTCGTGGTTGTCGAGGACGACGTACTCGACGCCGATTCGCCGGCCTGCCTCGCGTGCCTCCTCCCGACGTCGCGCCGCCAGCGCGCCACCACCTTCCGTCTGATGGCCGGCATCTCCGTTAGTCACCGCGACGAACCGCACATGGTGACCGAGCGCGGCGAGCTTGGCGGCTGTGCCGCCGGCTCGTTGATCGCAGTCGTCCGGATGGGCGCCGAAGGCAATCACGTTCAGTTTGCCGTCGGTCGCTGGCATCAGCGTTCGCTGGGGCGCGGCCTGCTGGGCGCCTGCCACCATGTGCAGCACCACCCACGCCGCGCCCGTAAACAGCGTCAACTTCTTCATGCACTCCTCCCTGGAGGCGCGCATTGTAGCAGGCCGATGCCGATAGAATGGCTTCCCGAGGACATCGATGGCGACATCTCTGACTCGACTTCTGAAGCTGACGACCCCGCCGGTCGCGATAGCGTTCGTCGACCGCGCCCCCGCTGGCGTTGCGCACGTCTCGTCGATCGAGCCCGCCGGCTGCGGCTACTGGCGGCGCGCCGCGGAGGGGAACGTGTTTTATACCGTTGCCGACGACCACAAGCGCTGCCCGGTCGGCGCTCACACCCACAATGTTCCAGTGACGCCGGAAGAACAGAAAGAGTTGATGGGATTGATCGAAACGATGGTTGGTTTCAATTACCTGAAGATGGAAGAGGTCCCGCAGATACCCACCCGCAGGACGCCGCTCCAGGTCGCCGTCTACGCGCCGCTCGACGCTGCGCCGGTCGCCCCGGACGTGGTCCTCGTGCGCGGCAACGCCCGCCAGCTGATGCTGCTCGCCGAAGCCGCGCAGTCAGCCGGCATCGCCGGCGCCGGACCTACGATGAGGCGGCCGACCTGCGCGGTATTGCCTGAAGCGATCAACGAAGGCCGGACGTCGGCCAGCTTCGGTTGCGTGGGCAGCCGCGTCTACACCGGCTGCTGGCGACGACGAGGCGTATTTCGCCATTCCCAGCGCTCAGCTCGCGACGCTCGAGCAGAGTCTCGAGACGATCGTCAACGCGAACCTGGAACTGGAGAAGTTTCATCGCGCACGCGCCGCTGGCGCACACGGTCGATAGTCCCCAGTCCCTGGTCTTCGGTCTGGGTCCCAGGCCCTCGGTCACCAGTTGCTGGAATTCGACGTCCCTCAGGATATCCGCGTATTCCGCGTATTCCGCGGCACCGCCGCGATGCGCTTCGCGATCGGCGCCAGCCGCGGACGCCTCTCCGCCAGTATTCACGCTCTGCCGTCCTCAGCGAGGGAGCCTTGCCGGTGTCTGGCTGCCGATTGTCGCCGTGCAGGCGGCGCGGCCGGTCTGGGCCGACATCCTGCCGCGCATGAACGAACTGCATCTGTCCTCCCTACCCTCAACCCCTTTTACATATCTCGACGCGCTCTGTCCGTGCAACCGCGCTTCGTTGCTGTTCGTCGCGGCCTTCGCCTGGCGCTGCTCCTGACCGCTGCCGTGCGAATGGCGCTCGGCGCCAGCCGCGCCTCTATCACGCTCGCCGTCCTCAAGCGAGCGAGCACGCTGGTGGGTATCGGCCTGGCGATTGGCGGAGCGGGCGCGATTGCGGGCAACCGCATTCTGCGGAGCGTGCTCGAAGGCTTGTCCGTCAACACGGCTCAGTTGCTGGCCGGCGCTTGCCTGACGATCGTCGTGACCGCCACCCTGGCGGCGCTCCTCCCCGCCCTTCGGGCCGCGTCGCTCGATCCCCTCAGAACCCTCCGATCGGAGTAGGGCTCTCTACCCCTGGCTCCCAATGTCCAACTCCCAATTCCCAATTTCCACGTCTGTTCTCTTTGCGAGTTGGGCGTTGGGAGTTGGAGGTATGGAAGCCCTACCAATTTAGAACGTAGGCGAAGATCAGCGGCGCGACGATCGTCGCGTCGGACTCGATGACGAACTTCGGCGTGTCGATCGCGAGCTTTTCCCAGGTGATCTTCTCGTTGGGCGAGGCCCCCGAATACGAGCCGTAGCTCGTCGTCGAATCGCTGATCTGGCAGAAGTAGCTCCACAACGGGACGTCGCGGCGCAGGTCCTGCCTCAGCATCGGCACGGCGCAGATTGGAAAGTCGCCCGCGATCCCGCCGCCGATTTGAAAGAACCCGATTGGGCGTTTGGCCGCTTCGCGCGTATACCACTCCGCCAGGGCGATCATCGTTTCGACGCCGGAGCGAACCGTGTGCGGGCTGTGGAGGTGTCCTTCGATGCACTGCGCGGCGAACATGTTGCCGAGCGTGGAATCCTCCCAGCCCGGCACGAAGATCGGCAGGTCGCGCTCCATCGCCGCGACCAGCCAGCTGTCCGCCAGCGGAATCTGGCAGTGCTCGACCAATTCCGGCCGGCGGAGCACGCGGTAGAAGAATTCGTAGGGGAAGAGGCGCTCGCCACGTTCCTCGGCGGCGCGCCATTCGTCGATCATGATCCGTTCGACGCGGCGCATCGCCTCTGCCTCGGGAATACACGTGTCGGTCACGCGGTTCAGGTGCCGATCGAGGAGCGCCTGCTCGTCGGCGGCCGACAACTCGCGATAGTGCGGCACCCGCACGTAGAAATCGTGCGCCACGAGGTTGAAGACGTCTTCTTCGATGTTGGCGCCGGTGCAGCAGATCGCGTCGATCTTGCGTTGACGGATCATCTCCGCCAGTGACAGCCCGAGCTCGGCGGTGCTCATCGCACCGGCTAGCGTCACGAACATCGCCCCTCCGGCGCTGGCGTGATCCGCATAGGCACGGGCCGCATCGACGAGCGAGGCGGCGTTGAAGTGCCGGAAGTGATGGGTGATGAACTTCGAAATCGAGCCCGGCGAGGCGACGCTCGCGCCGGCCTCGGCAGAACGAAAGGACATGCGTCGGACCGTTCTGCGACCGACCCTACGTTCCAAGGTGGCCCGGTCGCGACAAAGCCACCCGGAGCGTCCTACGGCTGCGACGCAGCCGCCATCGAGACGCGGGTGGCTTTACCAGAAAAAAGTGTAGCATCCTTTCCGCCGGAATCGGCACCGCATTGCGCCGTGATACAAATATCGGCGGATGAGTTGATCGCACGAGAGGGCGGTGACATGCGGACACTCGTCGGCGTTCTTGGAGTTCTCTTCTTCGCGGTGATTACGGTTCGGGTCAGCGTCGGCGCACAGACGGTGGCATCGCCGGCGTGGGCCTACGGCGTTCCGCCGGCCGAGGACGCCCCGGTGCCGCCGCCAGGCGCCGGGCCCGCCGGACCCCGCCAGCCGGACACATCGCTGAAGCACATTCCGGGAAGCAGCCAGGAATTCACGCTCGCGCACATCCGTGACTACTGGGACGTCGGCGATTGGTTTCCCGACGATCATCCGGCGATGCCGAACGTCGTCGTGCACGGACGCCAGCCGCACGTTCGCGGCTGCGCGATGTGCCACATGCCCAACGGCAAGGGCCGGCCCGAGAACGCGCCGGTCGCGGGCCAGTCCTACTCGTATATCGTGCAGCAGCTCACCGATTTCAAGCAGGGGCTGCGCGCCAGCGCCGACACGCGCAAGACGAACACGGTACAGATGATCGAAGCCGCCACCGACATGACCGATGACGAGATCAAGGAGGCCGCGATCTACTTTTCGTCGATGAAATGGACGCCATGGATCACCGTGCGCGAGGCGGCGATGGTGCCGAAAACGCGGCTCGCCGGCAACGTCTTCCTGCCTCTTCCGGGCACTGAAACCGAACCGATCGGCAACCGTATCATCGAGGCTCCGCTCGACGTCGAGCGCTTCGAGCTCCGTGATCCCCGGTCGGGCTTCATTGCCTATGTGCCACCGGGCAGCCTGAAGAAAGGAGCCGCGCTCGTCGCCAGCGGAGCCGGCAAGACGACCCCGTGCGGTACGTGCCACGGCCTCGATCTGAATGGCCTCGGCCCCGTGCCGGCGATCGCCGGTCGCTCCCCGAGCTACCTGGTACGGCAGCTGTGGGACTTCAAGCAGGGTTCACGCAAAGGCGCCTGGTCGCCGCTGATGAAGCCGGTGGTCGAGAATCTGACACAGGACGACATGCTGGCGATCGCGGCGTACGTGGCGGCGCAGGGCCAGTAACCCCGGCGGGCTTCAGCGCAGCCCGACCTCCGTACCCTCGCGGTGGCGACAGGGGCTGCCAATCACCAAACGCCTCATATGTGTGAGGTGTGAAGGCCCTGCAAAAGACTCACGGTTGTCGCGGTTCCTGTGAATCGACCGCTGATCTCGCCTACCATTGGATGCCATGAATTCCGTCAAACCTCGGGCAGACGCGCTCGTCTTCTTTGGTGCAGCCGGCGACCTGGCCTACAAGAAGATCTTTCCTGCCCTCCAGGCGATGGCCCGGCGCGGCAAGCTCGATTTCCCCGTGGTCGGCGTGGCGCGAGCCGGCTGGTCGCGCGAACAGCTCATCGAACGGGCCAAGGCCAGCGTCACCGACAACGGCGGCCTCGATCCGGCCGCCTTCCCGACGCTCGCGGAACATCTGTACTACGTGAATGGCCAGTACCGACGATCCGGCGACCTACCAGTTGCTGCACCAGCAGCTCAATGGAGCGTCGCGACCTGCCTACTATCTCGCCATCCCGCCGAGCATGTTCCCCAGCGTCGTTGAACACCTCGAACACGCCGGTTGCATCCGCGAGGCTCGAGTGATCGTCGAGAAGCCGTTCGGACGCGATCTGGGGTCGGCGCAGGACTTGAACACCATCCTCCACAAGGCGTTCTCCGAAGATCGCATCTTCCGCATCGACCACTATCTCGGCAAGGAAGCGGTCCAGAACATCCTCTACTTCCGATTCGCCAACGCGTTTCTCGAGCCGGTCTGGAATCGCCACTTCGTCGACAACGTCCAGATCACGATGGCGGAGAACTTCGGTGTGCGCGGCCGCGGCAAGTTCTACGAGGAAACCGGGGTCATTCGCGACGTCATCCAGAACCACCTGCTGCAGATCGTCAGCTATCTCGCGATGGAGGCCCCCTCGTCCACCATAGCGGAGGCCATTCGCGACGAACAAGCCAAGGTGCTGCGCACCGTCAGGCCGATCAGCGCCGACCAGATGGTCCTCGGTCAATTCGTCGGCTATCGCGACGAGTCCGGTGTGTCGAAGTCCTCGTCGGTCCCCACCTATGCCGCGCTGCGCCTCTATGTCGATTCATGGCGGTGGGATGGCGTGCCCTTCTACGTGCGCGCCGGCAAGTCCCTGCAGACGACCGCGACCGAAGTCGTCGTCGAGCTCAAGAACCCTCCGCAGGTCGTCTTCAGCGAGGCGACGCCGCAGATGGGCAACCTGGTGAGGTTCCGCCTGAGCCCGCAGGTGGTCATTGCGATCGGTGCGCGCGCCAAGCGACCCGGCGAAGGAATGTCGGGGCAAGCCGTGGAGCTGTCGGTCGTCGACGAGGGCAAGACCGGCGGCGACGAGCGCCCGCGCCTTGGCGACTACGAGCGTCTGCTCGGCGACGCGGTCGCCGGCGATCCGACGCTTTTCGCTCGCCAGGACATCGTCGAAGCGGCCTGGGCGATCGTGGATCCGGCGCTTCGCGGCCAGGCCCCGCTCTACGAATACGAACCCGGTAGCTGGGGGCCGCGACAGGCCGACAAGCTGGTCGTCGGCGCCGGTTGGAACACCCCGCGCTGAAGCGCCCTCCTCCCGCACTTCACTCGCGAATCGGTACCGCGTGATGTTGCCGCAAGAGCGAACAAAAAGCGAATATGCTACGCTCAAGGCCTGTGGCCTCGCGCATCTGTACCGTGAGCTTCAAGAGTCCCACCGGCATCGTTCACGCGGTCGATGTCGAAGCCGAATCGCTCTATGAAGCGGCGGCGCTCGGCCTGGCGCGGTTGAAACAGGACGGCTGGGTCGAAGGTCTGGGGCCCGGCACCAGGCTCGAAATCCAGGTCCGCCATCCCTCGGCGAACCACGTAGTGTCGGTGCAGCAGTTGAAGCGGTGGATGAACGGCCTGCCCGGCAGCCCGGTCGAAACGCTCAAGAAAGCCAAGCTCAAACACCTGCTGGATGAATGACCGGCGCGCCCGCTCAGAACGTCACCCGGGTGCCAATCCAGACAGCAATCGGGGCGCCGGGCGCATAGAACGTCGCCTGCTGGACGGGGAATTCTCCGTCGATCGCCGGAAAGGGTCGCGCGATGTAGTTGCCCGCGCCGGTGAATCCGGTCGGGCCGAGCTGCGCCGCCGTGAAGTAGTGCCTGTCGAACAGGTTGTTCACCTGTCCGACAACCTCAATCCACTTGTTGACGCGGTAATGGCCGCCGAGATTGACGACAGCGTAGGCGTCGGTGGAACCGGGCCCGAGATAGTAGGTGCCGTCCGGCTCACTGAGATTGTTCTCGTTGCCTCTGGCAAAGACGCCTGAGGAGGCCACGAGGTCGACGTCGATCGACAGGCTGCCGGTAAGGCGGATGTCGCAGAATGCCTTCAACAAGTGGCGAGGCACGAGCGGAATCCGGTCGCCCGGTTCGATCGCGATCGTGCCTTCGAGGCCCTTGCCGCCATCAGCCGCCGTGTCGTTCGTGCTGTTGCCGGTGCCGTCGACCGTCTCAGGACTCTGGAACGTGGCATCGAGCCAGGTGTAGCCGATGCCGCCGGTCATGCGTCCCTCGCGCGCGTTCATGTCCAGCTCGATCCCCTGTCGGCGCGTGCTTCCGAAGTTCCGGAAATAGCCGAACCCGGTCTGCGTCGAGGCCACGAACAGAATGTCGTCGTTGTTACTGGCGTGAAACGCGCCGGCGCTCCAGCCAATCGGGCCACGCTTCCCGCGCACGCCGGCTTCCCACGTTCGCGTCACGACCTGCGACAGCGGCGGATCTCCAGCGAGCGCATTCGGCAGCTTGCACGGTTGCTCCGGATCCGCACAACCGAGCTCAATCGACGTCGGCGCACGGCTGCCCTCGCTGTAGCCGACGTAGGTGTTCAGCGCCGACGAGGGGCTGAACGTCACGCCGGCAGCGGGATTTAACCGGCTGTAGGCGTGATCGCCATCGAGCGAGCCGGGGCCGCCCCCGGGGCTGATCCGGTCGGTGTTGCTGATGCCGGTTCGGTTGAACCGTGCCGCAAGGGTGACGTTCCACGCGTTGCCAATCGGCAGCACGTCAGAGGCAAAGACGCTGCCTGTGTTCACGTGACCGTCGAGCAAGACGCGATTGTCGTACGGCACTCCGTCCACGCTGCCGCCGGTGACGCCGTCGGCGAATGCGTTCAGGCCGGTGATGCTGCGGTCGGGGTTCAAGTATCCCAGTTGCGTCGACTGGCCGAAGGACGACCGGCTGCCGTCGTAGCCGGTACCGACGATCAGCGCGTTGCCCGACGCCAGCCAGTTGTGGATGGTGATCTGACCCGATGCGCCGTAGTTGTGCTGCACCGTGTGAGTGCGATTCAAGAGCCCGTTGCATTTCTCGCCGGGCTGGTCGTCGAGCAGCACGTTGGCAATGCAGCGCCACGATGGGAACGGCGTGTTGTCCGCGGTGGCTCCACTGGTCGGAAACCCGGTATAGCCTGCTTCCGCAAGTGCCCGCTGCTCCGCCGGCGAGGGCTGATAAACCGATTGATCGAGCGAGCCCTCGTTGATGTCGCCGTTGAGCGTGTGCGTGCGGATCTGTCGATAGTACACGTTCGCGCTGACGCCGAGACTCTTCCCCCACTCATGCCTCGTCTTCAGATTGAGGAACGCGGAGCGGTTATCGGTCTGATCCGGTTTGGTATAGACGCTGTTGAAATCCTGATCGAGGAAGCGCTGTTCCTGAAGGCCGTTGCCTGTCAGCGAGTTGTCCGCATAGGCGACCGCGAGCGACGTATCCCCTTTTGCATCGGCGCGGCCGATCTTGGCAAAGATCTGGCCCACGCTGGACGGCGAATCGTCGCGCCACCCGTTCTCGGCGAACAGGTTGCCCGCGACGTACCAGTGAAGACCGTTCGATCGCGACCCGCCGTGCTCCGCTTCGATCGATCGGCGTACGCTGCTGCCGTAGATCGCGCGCACGGACGTGCCGGGACTGCTTCGTCCATCCTTGGTCTGGATCGCGAGGGCGCCGCCGAGCGTGTTCAGGCCGAACAGCGGGTTCGAGCCGGGCATCAGCGTGGCGGAGCCGATGGCCTGGCGCGGAATGAGATCCCAGCTGACGACGTCGCCGAACGGTTGATTCAGCCGCACGCCGTCCATATAGATCGACAGTCCTTGCGGCGTGCCCAGGAGCGGCGAGGCCGTATAGCCGCGGTAGTTGAGGTCGCGCTGAAACGGATTGCCCTGCGTCTCGTTCACGAAGACGCCGGTGAACCGGCGATTGAGGAAGTCGGAGAGGTCGAGGGCGCCGCTGGCGTCGATGTCGGCGCTGCCCGCCGTCTGCACCGGCGCCGGAATCTGCTCGAGGGTCAGGTTCAGAGAGGGCAGCGGCATCGTCTCGATCACGTCAACCGTGAAGGCGACGGGTGGCGGCGGCTGCGGCGAAGGATCGGGTGACGGGCTCGGGGGCTGCGGGTTCGGAGGAGTCTGCGCACGCGCGAACGCAGATTGGAGAAGGATTCCGACGATCACGGCCAGGACTGCACGAACGATTCGGCACATTGCTGACGCGACACGACGCTCGACCAAGGACCCTCCGGCGGACGACCCGGCTGGTGTCCTGATGCAGGCCGTCTCTTGTACATTCTCGGACACCGTCATCCGTTCACACTATTGTCGCGCGAAAACTCGTCGCTCGCCGGCTGGCTGCTTTCGACCTGACCAGGGAGAACTCGACGAGCGATTGAGGTGACGAAGTATCCACGCTGGAACCTGATTCTGAATTGAGTCTCGCATTCTATCTGGCTTGCCGGGCGTGAAACGGAAGTGATCGACGATGGCGATGAGGACGCGGCGAACGTCGGCATCGCACGCCCGGTTGGCCATGCGCGCGTCTCGTGAGCCGCGACGGAGAAGAGTTGTGCTCGACGGCTACCGGGCAGATTTGTGATCTCCGAAGACTGCCTTTTGCTGCAGATATCGAGCGTGCCAGGCGGAAGCTACCCACGTGACCACGGCGGCGATGGACAGCGCCACGACCTCGACCGGCGAAGCGATGAATCTGGTCTGCTCCATGAAGCGCAGGATTGCCAGGCCCGTAAAAGCCAACGCGACCAGCCTGAGTGGCGACCGCCGGCCGAGACGATGCTTCATCCGCAGGAGAGTCTTCGCCTCGTGATCTACCGGCAAAGCCGGCTGCGTCGCGTCGAGCGCACCCGGGTTCGCGCGCAGCCTTTCGGCCAGCTCGGGGTCCTGATCGAGGAACGCGTCAACCAGCCGGCGGGAATCGTCGCTTGCTTCGCCGGCGGCACACAGCGCCCACAAATCGCAGATGACGTCTCGACTCACGTGCACGGGTCCTCCTTGGTGCGCACCGCCGCAAGACGGGCTCTGGCGCGATGCGCCTTCACGCGCGCGGCGCCCGGTGAGATCCCGACCGCCGCGGCGATCTGCTCGTAGCTCAATCCGTCCTCACCGCGCATAATCAGGACAGCACGATCGACCTCGGGCAGCTGCTGCAGGGCCACGATCAGCCGGTTCATCTCCAATCTCGCCGTCGCCGACGCCTCGGGCCCGGGCGCGGTGTCCCGGATCTCGTCGGTCACCGTCTCGTGCCGTCGACTCCGCCGCAGGTCGGCACGGTACAGGTTCCGTGCGATCGTGAACAGGTACGCCTTGACGGTCCCGACCCGAATCGGCTCGGGCGATGTCCAAGCCCGAACGAATGTTTCGGCTGCGATGTCGTCCGCCTGATCCGGTCGTCCGGACAGAAAGAGCGCGAATCGATAGACGTCGCCGGAGTAACGGCGATAGAGCGTCTCGAAGTCGAGAGCCTCGTCGCTCATCCCACCCGGCGGTCGACCGGTGGTCGCATCGCGCTCAGTTGCGCCTCAATGAAGGCTGCTTGGAGAATCCGAAACATGTCCGTCTCATTTGCCCTCGCACGATCAGGGCTATCGAAAGTATGCGGACGGTCACGGAATGTTACAGGGGGCAGCGGTTGGAGGGCGATTTTCGGAGTACGCCCGGGCCGGCAGGACCGATTCTGCGTCGCAGCTGAAGAGACTTCGGTGCTGGCCGCACGCGTCGCTCGCGACGGCCTCGTCGCGGGTCGAGCGCGTGCGCACCCACTCGTCGATCTACGGCTTGACGAAGAACAGCGGGCCGGTCAGATCCGCGAAGTTGCTGGTGTTCAACACCTGAATGCCGGCATTGTGCTCGCCGTTGAACGGCGTGACATCCGCGGGGCACCCGGCGTTGACGGCGTCATCCGACGAGTTGAACCACAGGCCGAGGTGGAACGTGTGGACCGGCGCCGTGATCGGATTCGTGCCCGCGTCGGGGAAGGCGTTGTTGTGAACGATCGGTGCCGGAACGGAGCCCGTGGCAACGATGAAGGTCTCTTCATTGAAGCGGCCGATGAACCGCCCGAATCCGCGACCATGTTCGTTGGTCTCGATATCACCCTGATACCAGGCCAGCCCGAACGGCGCGCCCGGCTTCTGGATGACGAAGAAGTCGAAGTCGGTGTTGGCGGGCAGTCCCTCGACGAAGACGTCCATCACCTCCACCGGTCCCTTCGGCTTGATCCTGACCGTTGCACTCGCATTGGGCAGGCAGCCGGATGCGACTGGCTTGGCCGCACGCACCATGTAGAATTCCTGCGCCTTCTCATGAGCCGATACGCCAAGGCCGGCGGCTCCGACGAGCAGCGTGGCGAGCACCGAGGTAGTTCGAAACGAGGCAGATGTCATACGTGTATCTCCTTACAAGAAATGAAGCCGGGACGGTGTGTCCCGTGACTGCCTCTTCACGATAGAAGGCGCCGGCCGGAAAAACGTTCGCGCGAGGTTAGATTAGGTGGTGGGATTGGTTAGGTTCGAGGATCGCGCGTCGCGCGACTCAAGCTGAGCCATTCTCCCGAATATGCGATTAGAAGCGCGTGCATCTCTTGCCACCCCTCCACGGGAGGTCGGGAAATGAAGCGAGTCCCCCTCATCCTCCGAGCTTCGATTGTCCTGGCGACGATTGCGGCCTCAGCCCCCCTGGCCTGGAGCCAGGTCAATGTCCTGACCCACCACAACGACAATCTCCGGACCGGAGCCAATCTGCACGAGACGGATCTCACGGTCGCGAGCGTCAAACAGAAGTTCGGGAAGCTGTGGACGCTCTTCGCCGACGGCCAGATCGTCGCGCAGCCGCTTTACGTATCGGGCCTGCAGGTGGATGGCAAGGGCACCTTCAACGCCGTGATCGTGGCGACGATGCACAACACGATCTACGCGTACGACGCCGACAGGAAGCCGACCCTGCCGCAGTCGCAGGACGCGCTGATCTGGGCCCAGTGGCTGGGACAGCCACAGCCGGAGAAGTTCGGCTTCGACAGCTGGAATACGAACTTCCCGGAATACGGCATCGTCAGCACGCCGGTCATCGACGACGCCCGTACGACGATGTACGTGGTGAGCTGGCACAACGACAACGGCGGGCAGTTTCGTCTCCACGCGATCGACCTGACCAAGGCCCCATTCCCGGGTCCGGGATTTCCGCCGATCGACTATAGGGAAAAGGTCAAACCGGTGCCGGTCATCAAGGCCAGCGTACCGAAGCCTGGCGGCGGACAGCTCATGCTCGACACCACGCAGCAGAAGCAGCGGGCGGCGCTTCTCCTCGACAACGGCGTGCTCTATCTCGGCTTCTCGACGAACCTCGAGACGGGTGGCACACTGCACGGCTGGTTGCTCGCGTACGACGCGGCCA
Organism: uncultured Acidobacteriota bacterium; assembly: GCA_963771415.1. Lineage (GTDB taxonomy): Bacteria > Acidobacteriota > Vicinamibacteria > Vicinamibacterales > 2-12-FULL-66-21 > CAWAZT01. Next base: position 29,559 of record CAVYTI010000008.1, read on the forward strand.
CCCTGAAGCAGAAAGCCGCCTGGAACGTCACACCAACCAAAATCAATGGCGGTATCTGGCAAGCGGGGTCAGGGCCGGCCGCCGACAGTACCGGCAACATCTACGTCATGACCGGCAACGGCAACTTCAACGCCAGCACCGGAGGAAAAAATTTCGGCGACAGCTTCGTCAAGCTGAAACTCGAGGGAAACACGCTGTCCGTCAAGGACTACTTCACCCCATGCAACCAGGCGCTGCTGGACAAAGCGTGCGGTGGTGGCGGACGCTGCGATCTGGATTTGGGCTCGGCGGGACCTCTGCTCGTTCCTGGAGGCACGCCGGGTTCGCAGCTGCTCATCGGCGGGGGCAAGGACGGCAACATCTACGTCGTCGATACGGCGAACATGGGTCACTTCTCGCCGCCGGGGCAGGTGACGATGAACTGCCCGAATCCCAACGCCGTGCAGGCGATCATGGGGCCGCAGTCGGAGCAGGGCGGTCAGGGGGTCGTCGGCAACATTCACGGTTCGCATGTCATGTGGCAGGGCCCGGACGCTGCCCGCGTGTATGTGTGGGGCGAAGAAGACGTGCTGCGCTCGTACAAGCTGAAGAACGGCAAGCTGATCACGCCGCCCACCAAGAGCCTGTATCAGGCGCCGCCGGGAATGCCCGGTGGGATGTTGTCGATCTCGGCTGACGGGAACAAGGCAGGCACCGGAATCGTCTGGGCCCTGCTGCCCTACGCCGGCGATGCGAACCAGCAGCGTGGTGTCCAGGCGCAACTCCTCGCATTTGATGCGCAGGACGTCAGGAACGACATCTTCCGCAGCTCGCCGCCTGACGACCCGGGAGGAGCGAACGCGGTGGGACTGTTTGCCAAGTTCGCGCCGCCGATTGTCGCAAACGGCAAAGTGTTCGTTGCCACCTACGGTGACCACGAGAATCCACCCGGACCGACCCGCTACTTCGAGGGGAACAGGCCGCCGCCGACGAGCGTTCCCCAGAACTTCTACGTCGCGGTCTACGGGCTGAAGCCCTAGGTCGTTCAGCGCGCCGAGGTCGTTGCCACGGACCGACGCGACGCCTGGGCGATGCCGGGCTCGGCCATGAGTTTCTCGATGCCGTCGGGATCGATCGGGACGAACGACGAAAGGTTTTCGTAGCCATCCTCGGTGATCACGAGCACGTCTTCGAGACGGATATAAATGCGATCCTCGGGGATCGTGAGCGCTGGCTCGATAGTGAAGACCATGCCCGGCACGTAGGCGTCGAACGGCACCGTGACATCGTGAACTTCGATCCCCACCATGTGCCCGAGGCTGGCGCGACCGCCAGGGCGATTAATCTGTGAGCGGAAGCTCTCGACGAAACGCGCTGCTCCCTCGCGATACTTCGGGTTGGTGAACTTGTAGGACGCCACCACTGCATCCATCTTCCCCACCGCCGCACCGAGAATGTCGGCACCACGACCTGGGTGGATCGATGTCATCAGGGCCTGGTAGAGCGCGACGTAAGCGCCGTACAACTCGCGCTGATCCGTCGTGAACGTGCCGCTCGCCGGAAACATCCGCGTCACGTCCGACGCGTAGTAGTGATAATCGGGCGCATAGTCGAAGAGGACGAGGTCGCCCGCTTTGAGCTCGGCCTGCGCCGCGTGGTAGTGCGGCCAGAACGCGTTCTGCCCCGCCGCGACCAGGCCGAAGTACGCCGGCCCCTGCGCGTTGTGCTGCTTGAAAATGTAATCGCCGAGCGCCTCGATCTCGTACTCGTGCATGCCGGGTTCGGCGGATCGCATCGCCTCCATCATCGCCAGTCCGGCGATGCGGGTGGACTCGCGAATCAGGGCCAGCTCGCGTGGGCTCTTGATCTGGCGCATCGCGTCGAGGATGGGATCGAGATTCTTGAACTCGATGGTCCCGGCCTTCTCACGCAGGCGGCTCATGAACCAGTCTTCCCGCGACAGCCGCTGGTCCCAGGGATCCGCCTTGACCGCTGCGGCGTGCGACGCTTCACGGTCAGGCGTGCCCGCGCCGACGGTTTCACCGCGAAACGTGGTGTACACCGTGCGGCCCGCGAGCGTCGGCACGATCTGCGAGAACTCCTCGCGCGGTTGCACGTGCTCGATACCGGTCAGCTCCTGCGCCCGCTCGCCCGGACCGAGCAAAGGCCCCTCGGAGCGTTCCATCCGTTCGTTGGTCGGCATGAGGAACAGCGTCGTGCTCTTCGCACGACCGTCCATGACGAGGATCGCGCGGGGGGTTTCAACGCCGGTCAGGTAATAGAACTGGTTGCTCTGCCGGAACTTCTCGTACGACGACGTCTCGGTCGCCCCCTGAACGATGACGAGGCCGTCGCCAATCTGCGCCATCACCCGTGCACGCCGGGCGGCGAATTCCTCGCGAGACATCGACGTGGTGAACAGCGGCGGCTGGCCGGCGACGGTGGCGCACACGGCCAGCAGCAGAATCGACGAGGCGGTAACGACACAGAGGCGTTTCATCCGGGGGATTATACGGCGTTCGACGGCTGGCACAGGGAGGGTCAGGAAACTCGGAGCTGTCATTGTTCAACGATGTCTCCAGCGCCGTCGCGAATGCGCATAACATAGTCCGAGCTGATGAGCGCCACGCCCCGTGGCAGACTCACAGGCTGTGGAGGAACGCATGGCCCGGTCCTGGATTGTTGGCGGTCTGGTGTTGGCCGGAGTATCGGTCTCGATCCTTGCGGCGCGTGCGCAGGCCCCGACGGTCGATCCGTCGCGGTTCCTGAACCAGCCGCTCATCACCGGCATCTATTCGGCGGATCCGTCCGCACACGTCTTCAACGGCAAGATCTTCATCTACCCGTCGCACGATTACGACGCCGGCGTACCGGCCGACGATCTGGGCAGCCATTTCGCGATGCGCGACTATCACGTGTTCTCGCTCGACGCGATTGGCGACAAGCCGGTCGATCACGGCGTTGTGCTCGACATCAAGGACGTGCCGTGGGCGGGCCGGCAGATGTGGGCCCCCGACGCGGCGGAACAGAACGGTCGCTACTACTTCTACTTTCCCGCCAAGGACAAGCAGGACGTCTTCCGGATCGGCGTTGCCGTCGGCAACAATCCCGCCGGCCCGTTCAAGGCGAATCCGGAACCCATCAAGGGCACTTACAGCATCGATCCGGCTGTGTTCAAGGACAGCGACGGCCGGCACTACATGTACTTCGGCGGCATCTGGGGCGGTCAACTCCAGCGCTGGGCCACTGGCACATACAACCCGAAGGACGTGTATCCGGCCAACGATCAAGCGGCCCTCTGCGGCAAGGTCGCCCGTCTGGCGGACGACATGATCAGCTTGGCGGAAGCACCCAGGGACGTGGTGGTGCAGGACGAGAGCGGCAAGCCCCTGACCTCGGGTGACAACGCCCGTCGTTTCTTCGAAGCCTCGTGGATGCACAAGTACCGCGACACGTACTACTTTTCGTATTCGACCGGCGACACTCACTTCATCGTCTATGCGACGAGCAAGTCGCCGTACGGTCCGTTCACCTACAAAGGAAAGATTCTCGAACCGGTTCTGGGTTGGACGAACCATCACTCCATCGTGGAGTTCAAGGGCAAGTGGTACCTCTTCTACCACGACTCGCAGGCGTCGGGCGGCCAAACCCACCTGCGCAACGTCAAGGTAACCGAGCTGAAGTATCGCGACGACGGCTCGATCGAGACGATCGACGCGTACTTCGAGCCGAAGCCGTCGGCTGGAAAGTGAATCAACCGAGGGTGTTGAAGGCGCTGGCGATACAGAAGATCTGCCACACCAGATTGAAAATCACGAAGCACTCCACCCTTTGACATCGGATGAAACCCGAATGTTCGGAGGCTCCTCGTATGTCCAAGCGGACTCTACGGGACGGGCCGGCGAAACGCGTCGTGCCGAAAGAGATTGAAATTCGCGGGGCTCGGGCCGGCGTGCCAGCAGCGCACGATCTGCATATCCGACCAGGACCACAGGCGGCCGTGGAAACGATCGATCTCGTCAGGCATGGCGTTCCACTGATCGAAGGGATAACAGAATGCGCCGGTGGCCTGCACGACAACCGACCAGACCAGCGCGGCGATGACGAGCCCCTTCGCGAGGGCGCTCCTCGAGATCGGCGCGAGGCCTGCCGCTCCGAGCGGAACCAGGACCGGCAGGACATCGAGGAGATATCGCGGACCATAGGTGTGCCCTCCCCACCAGACCGCGTAGGTGCCGTAGAGCACGTATTGCGCCGCGGCTGCGAGGGCGCACCAGCGCAGCGACGAGTGCCAGCCTTCTCTAATCGCGGTGGGAATCCCGGCGAGCGCGACCAGCACGACAGGGCTGAAGATCAACAGGCCGCGGTTGGGCGAGATCAGTAATCCCGCGAAGGCCTCTGGATTCAGCCCAAACGATCGCCGGGTCGCGTGGATCCGGCTGTTCGCCGATTCCATCATCGCGATCGGGCCGAGCGGATGCCCGAACCACTGCATGTTCACCATCAGCAACGCACAGGCCGCCGCAAGGACGAGGGCCGTCGCTATCAGTGCGGTGCGGCCTGACCCGCGCCAGAAGACCCCGGCCAGAAGCACGCCGATGATGGGTGCCACTTGCGGACGCGCGAGCCCCGCTATCGAGAGCCCGACCGCGAGGACGATTCCACGCCGCACTGTAATGTTGGTCGGCGTCTCGAACGCTGCCAACGCGAACATCAGACCCAGAATCGCGGTCTCGTGAACCCAGAGCGTTCGGCTGACCTGACTCCACAGTCCTGTGCCCAACCCAAGGCCGGCGACGAGCAGCAGCGAGGCTGTTTGGGACGCGCGCTGCCGTGCAGTGCGATAGGCCAGCGCGACCGCGATGGCCGTCAGGAGCGATGCGCCGACAACGGCGATCACGCCGGCCGCCAGAGGCGCGGTCAGGTCGAGCACGCCTGTTTTCACCAGCGGCCACGAGATGACGGCGGCGAGGATGGCGGGCAACGGAGAGTAGGCCGACCGATACCGCCCGTCGATCCCGAGGACGAAAGAATGACGTTGGGCCAGCTCCGGTGTGGCGCCGATCACATGGTTGAGCGCGAGGGTGTGCCGCAGCAACAACTCGCGGGCGGCATACTTGTTCGGCTGGGAATCGACGCTGCCGATCTCGCGGCCGTTCGAGTTGTAGACCAGGAACAGGGTGAGAACGATCAGGCCAGCGACCCGCAGGTCACCGGTATGGTGCTCGCGGATAGCACCGTGGACCGGACCGGGCGGGCCGGCCGGTTGGTTCATGCTGTGAGGCCTGACGTAACCGCAACCGTATCACGGGCCGCTGGCTATCGGTGCGCGATGTATGGAACAAGGCTGATCCGGAACGCCGCCAGCTGCAGCAGCGCGAACAGAAGTGTCACGCCAATAGCGATCCCAGGCCGCACGCCGGTTCTCCACCGGGTACTCAGCACCAGGCCGATCGCGCACGCGACGCCGATCACGATGGTCATCGCAATCTCGGTCGGGAAAAACTGGCCCGAGACGACCCGCGCCCACCCGAGGAGGAACAGCCAGATCAGGATCATGATCGCGAGCCAGAAGACCATCAGCGGCAGCGCCATCCATTTCGCGATGTCCCGTTGGCGAAAGCCGAGAACGATGGGAAACCACAGCGGCAGCGTCTGCACCTCGTGGCGGAGCGATCCGGGCGTGGCGCTGACAGCACCCACAACGTATAGCGCGAGCAGGATCGCGAGCGAGCAGCAGGCAATCATCTTTGGAGCGCCCGGCATCGTGATCTCTAATACGTGCGATTGTCGACAGGGTTCACAGAGCGGCCGCAGATGGCGCGGATCTGGTTCGTGCCGTCGGCCGGGGCTTACGGGGAACACGCGCAGCCTCCCGTGATTCGCGGGAGGCTGCCTGACCGGATTTCAACACGCTTCACGGTTGCGGTGGCCTGGGCACGATCTGGAGGCCGTTGATCGGCGCTCGCAGGGTCGCGTTCCCGCCCGTCAACGGCGTGGCGGTGAGTGTAAAACTGCTGCCGGAGATGCTGAACTTGGCGTAGTTGCCGCTCGAGTTGTCGGCGCGGGTCAACGTGCCAGAGAAGTTCGTGCCGGCTGGATCCGTCAACGTGATCGTCGCCGGGGTGATGCCTGGCCCGGTGACCGAGTACGCGGCCGTGCGCGCGTAGCTGCGATTGTCGCCGTCGGCATACACGTAGACGTCGTAATCGCGCGCGACCAGCCCGGTCACGCTCAGCGTTGTGACGCTCGTGTTGCTCGTATCGAGGTAGCCCTTCATCATGCGCCGCGTGCCAGGCTGGTCGGTGATCGGTGTCATCCAGATGCCATTGGCCGACCACACGATCGCAGCAGTCGTTGACGTGCCCGTCTCGTCCGCGAGCACTTGCGGCGCGCTACGCACTGCTCCGACAGCGTTGTTCCAGTTGGCCGTGGCGACCACTCCCCCAGCTTCGCTGGCGCCCATTCCGGAGGTGCTGCTCCCGACGAAGTTGACGCTGATCGTGCCGGGGCTTGGAGGAGGAGGAGGTGGTGGTGGTGGTGGTGGAGGAGGAGGTGCACTGACGACCGGCACGATCTCCAGAGCATTCAGCGGCGCGCGTCGCGTTCCCGCGCCCGGTTCCGGCGTTGCGGTCAGCGTGAAGTCTCCCGTGTTGACGGTGAACTTCACGTAGTTGCCGTTCGAGTTGCTCGCCGGTGTGAACGTCCCGGCGAAGTTCGTGCTGGCGGGATCGATCAGGCGGATGGTCGTAGCCGTGAGACCGGATCCGTTCAGCGTATAGGTCGCCGAACGATCGTAGGTGCGGTTGTCGCCGTCGACGTAGACGTAGACGTCGTAGGCCCGCGGTATCAATCGTGCGACCGACACCGTTGTCGTGGAGGTGTTGCTGGAGTCGAGATATCCCCGCATCATCCGGCGGTCACCCGCCTGGTCGGTGATCGGCGTCATCCAGACGCCGTTCGCGGCCCATGTCACGGTAGCTCCGGTGGCCGTGCCGGTCGCATCAACAACTGCCAGCGGCGCCGGCGACGCCGCACCAGCCGCGCTGTTCCAATTGGCGATCGCCACCACACCGGCGACTTCCGAGTTACCGATGGCCACAGGAGTGCTGCCGGTGAAGTCGATCCCAATCGGTCCGAGACCCGCCGACGACGAGTTGACGTTGACAACGACGGGACTGGCGGAGTGGAGTCGTGCGCCGCTGGCTCCGGTCACGGTCACCCACGAGCTACTGGTTGGGGCATCCGCGGCGACGGTGACTGTCATCGTGGACGTGCCCGACCCGGCAATCGATTGCGGAGAGAACGACACTGTCGAACCAGGGCCCGGACCCGTGGCGCTCAAATCCACCACATCACTCAAGGCGCCCTGGCCGGCGATCGTGATGAGAAAAGTCCCGCTGCCGCCCGGCGGGATCGTCTGGCCGCCTGGCCCCGCCGCAATGGTGAAATCAGCCGGAAGGAGGCCATAGACCGCAACCTCATTGTCGTAGTTCGGCAGGAAGACGCGCCCGTTGGCCACGACGGGCGGCACGAATTTCATGAGCGTTCCGACCCGGTCGCGCGCGATGTTCTGCTCGCTGGTCCAGATCTCCTGGAGCGTTTCCGCGTTGAACGCGCGAAGCACCCCTGCGACGAGCCCGTGCAAACCATCCTGGTTGGTCGGCATCGAGGCCCAGACGATGCCGGTCGCCGCCGTGGATCCGTTCGCCGAGACAGCCAGCGAGCCGCCTGGATGTCCGGGCGACACCACCTGGCCCTGAGCGTAGGGTGGCGTGATCAACCGCCCTTCGCTCAGACGATACGCCTTGAGCACGTCGTCTTCCGACCAGTTGTAGACGAGTTGGCCGGCGAGCGGCGAGTTCCAGCCGACAGGTCCGCCCATCACGTGGCCCCCCTGCACCGGCAGCTTCTGGACGATCTGCGTATCGTTGACGACCTTGCCTCCGAGATGATTGGCATCGAGCAGATAGAGCACGCCTTCCTTTCCACCACCCAGCAACAGGTTCGTGCCTGGCAGCAGCGTGAAACCGGATCCGCTCAAGTCGTCGTCGTTCAGGTTGAGCGTGGCTTCGTTGCCCGGCGTGAAGTAGTCGACCAGCGACAGCCCCGATGGATCCGCTCTGAACTTCAGAAGGGAATCACCAAAGTTGCGGGTGCCGTCCCAGTTGCCGTTGCCGGTCGCGTAGTAGGCGTAGCCGTTGGCGTCGACGGTGGGAGCACGCCCACCCTGCCAGACACCCGCACCGTAGACGTCCGGAGTGACGGCGAAGACACCAACATTCGCGAGCGTCGTCGCGTCGAAGGCCATGATCCAGCCGTGATAGGGCGGCAGATCTTCGTGCGAGCCCCACGCGATCAGAATGACGCCGTTCACCAGCGCGAGGCCCGCGCGCTGCCCCTGCATCTTCGGGTCGAAGCTCACGACGCGGCCATTCGGGCCCATCGTGGAATCCGGCGCCGTGCCGGCGACGGAGCCAATAATGGTGACCGGGCTTCCCGGTCGTTCCACGCCGGACGTGAGGTCGAGCGCATGCAGGCGCTGCACGTAGGCGCCACTCTCTCTGGTTCGCACCACCAGATAGAGCGTGCCGGTCGCCTGGTCGATGACCGGCGTGCTGTGGATGCCAACGTTACCGATGATGTTGAGGTTCGGCGCCGCGATGTCGGTGATCGGCACGGCGGTCACCGCCGGCGGGCTGGTGAAGTCCCTCATCCAGAGCGGCGACGGCGAGGCACTGTTGGCGTCGAACGCATAGAGTTTGTCGTTCATCGTTCCGACGTACAGGACGTTGTGCAACGCCCCTGCGATCGTCACGCCTGTCATGTACAGCGGCTGCGCGAATACTGCGCCATCGACTGGATACGAATAGAGCTTGCCGAACTGATTGACGTTGACGTTCGCGGACGTCAGCGTCGTCTCGCTGAGGTTCGCTGCCGTGCGCTGCGGGTTGTACCGATTGGTGAGGATGTTGATCTGCGCGTGGAGCGCGGCGGGGACGACAACGGCTGCAATCCCGAACGCCGCCGCGAGGTTCGCGGCGCGCCGAGCTCTAGGTCCCCATGGCGGTCGGGCGTGTCGGGTCACAACGAGGGTCTCCCATCGCGCCGGGCGAATGAACGGGTAGCTCTGGCGTTACCTCACGACACGCGAAGCTGCATCTGACACTCGCACTCGGCTCGAGCGTTCGAAAGCCTCGAGGAGGTCTGAGCAGGCGTCTGATATCTATTAGGTTAGACGGATGAGTTTAAGCGATCGGCTCAGCTCGGCCTAGCAGCTGAGCCGTATTGCAGCGATCGCCGGAGAGCGCGGCGCCCTTTGGATGAGGGGTCGCCAGCTGGGCCGACGTTCCTGATGGCGCCTTTAGTCAGCCGTACTTCTCGGCAGCGCGTTGCGCATTCGGATGATGGAAAACTGTAGGCTCGATGCGACGACGGAATCCCGCAGAGACCACAGGTTGGGCAAGATGCGGAGCTGTATCCCGCGCATTCGTCGATGGACGCGAAGGTCTCGGGCGGAACCGATCCTTGTCCGCCTTCGTCGTTGTCGAGCCCGCGTAATACGTCACGCGTGGACACTCGCGTGGCAGCAGGTAGTTGCACAGACGTTTGGTGTCAATCGCCCAGACGACCGGCTCGGCCGTGTATTCCGACGACCGTGGCTCGAACTTTTGGATATCTGCTTCTTCGCTGATGTGAAAGAGCATCTGCGCCTGGTGAGATCGACGGGAGTTCGTGCCCGCGTCGTTCAAGTCTGCGACGTGACGATCGTCGCGCAGAATCGCGTGTACAGCGTCGACATGAGAAGGTGGATCCACAGGACTCGGGACGTGACGGTGGCGCTTCTGACGTCCCTGTCGTGAGTGCGAATTCCACAGAGTTCCGCCGAGCCCTTCGACAGGCTCCGCTCCATCCAGTAAGTTGCCGACGTTCCCAGGTCGGCAATCGCTCTATATCTGGACTCCCTCGCGATGATCGCGCTCAGCACGGAACTTCTGAGCGCCAGCCCGCATCCGAATTCTCGGTCTGCTTTCGGCATCACGTAGTGGGACGTGTACGCAGTCCAACGCTGGCCCACGAGATCGGACATTACCTGCTGCGCTCCCGCTGTCATTCGGGGCCGGGACTGATGCAAGCCGCCTGGCCGGCCAAGCATCCGTCATGAGAAGGGATCGCAGGGGGTTCACGTTGTCCCCGATGAAGTGCTGCATCTCCCGGCGATGATTGCAGCCGTCGCCGACGGGAGGACCGCCTTGTCTTTGACGCGATTCTCGACGAAGAGTTCAACGGCAACTACTACCGGGTAGATGTTGCCAGCAAATGGTGAACTTACTTCCGGCCTTTCGAGTCTGACCTGAGCTGGTAGACGCGCACGTAGTCCACCTCGAATCTCGCCGGAAACGTCGTCTGCGATGGATCGCCGCCGGTCGCCCCGACCGCCAGATTCAGGAGGATTACCTGCGGGCGCGTGAACGGATTCGTCCGCGATCCATCCTGGTTGATGGTCTTCGAGAGGGCCACGTCGTTCAACAGCCGATCATCCACGTACAACTTGATCGCCTGCGCGTCCCAGTCCATGCGCCACACATGGAACTGCTGCGACCAGTCACTCGCGAACGACGCCAGCGGTGTGCGGGTTGCGGCCCAGATCGGCTCCCATCGTTCGCGGCTGCCCCAGGCCACGTTGGCGAGGAGCGTGCCGCGGTAGTACTCCATGATGTCGATTTCCCCGCCACGCGGCCATTCTCCCGTGGCGCCGAGCGTCCAGAAAGTCGGCCAGAGGCCCAGGCGCGTGTCGATGCGTCCGCGCATCTCGAAGCGGCCGTAAGTGAAACTGTGCCGGGCACGCGTGGTCAGGCTTGCCGACGTGTACTGCGCCGCCGGGCGGTTGCGCTTCCAATCGGACGATGAGGCATCGAACGAGGGGTTGACGACCTGCTCGCGACGCGCCTCGATGATGAGCAGCCCCTGCTCGACCCGCGCGTTGTCGGGTTGATACCACTGCAGTTCCTGGGCCCGCACGAAGCCGCGCTCGTAGGTCCAGTTGGCCGGATCGGGTACACCATCTCTATCGAACTCGTCCGCCCAGACGAGCTGAAGGTCCGGATGATTCTGGTGACCTGCCGGCACGGCGATCAGGATCGACGTGATGATGGCCGTGCCGACTGCCGTAGGGCCAAGCATGAGTGAAGGCATCGCGCGTCGTGGTCCCCCGCGGCCGATTCAACGAAGGCCCAATCAAACACAGCCCTCGAGCCAATGAAAGATTCTGATCTCTATCAATATCAATGTATCAGTGTCGTCCGATCGAGGCCCCACAGGCAGGCGGACCAACGCCAATGCTCCTGTTGTGCACACCATAAACCTTGACGGGTTCAAGGCCGAAGACGACGCGCACTCCCCTGCCCTCGTCGCTGTCACCCGCGGGCAGGTTCATGGGTGGCCCGTGCGCCGTATACTGTGGGCCCGATATGCGCGGAATCGTCGCGCTCGTCATTGTGGCTGCGGCGACAACCGTGGCTTGGCAGCAGGACATCCCGCGTTTCCGCGGCGGCGTCGACGTCGTCCGGTTCACCGCCACGGTGCTCGACAAGGACCGTCATCCGGTCATGGGCCTCTCGGCGGCGGACTTCGAGGTGCGCGTCGACGGCAAGCCGCGCCCGCTTGCGGCGTTCGCGGCGGTGACGCTGCCTGACGACACCCCGATCGCGATCGCAGCGGCGCCACTCGTTGCGCCGGACGTCCAGACGAACCAGCTGCCTCCGGAGGGCCGCCTCGTCGTCATCGTCATGGACCGTTCGACGCCAGTCGGCCAGCCGATGCAGGCGGCGCGTGCCGTGGCGAACGCCGCGATCGATCGCCTCGGCCCGGCGGATCTTGGCGCTGTCGTGTTCACGGCTGCCGGGTTGCTCAAGTACTCGCAGGGAATCACAGCCGACCGCGCCCGGCTCCACGCGGCCGTCGCCGAGGCCCTCGGCGGCGCGCTCGAGGAACCGCCGCTCCCGCCGAGCCTCGCGGCTGCCGTCGCCGCGCGGGGCGCCGTGCAGCCGAGCCAGCCTTTGAATCGCGTCCAGTTGGCCTCTGAGGAGCTTTCCGGCGAATGCTACTGCGGCATCTGCGTGCCGGACGCGCTCACGGCGCTGGCCACGGAGCTGTCGGGATCCCTGATGCGCCACAAGTCGATCGTGTTCGTGGGGAGCGACATCGCCATTGCGTCGACGGATCCAACGGGCCACTGCGGCGCACTCATCTATCCGGCGCGGGAACGGCTGTCGCGGGCGCTCGACGAGGCCAACGTTACGTTTCACGCTGTCGATCCTCGTGCACTCGAAGGGTTGGGCGACACCGCGGAGCTCGGCGCGCCCGCCGGGCGCACGGAACAGGGCTCGAATCTGTTCCGCCAGTCCTCGCTCGCGGTGCTTCCCGACTACACCGGCGGCCGTCTGGTGCTGAACACCAACAAACCAGCAGAGAAGATCGGTGCGATTTTCGACGAGAGCCGCTCGTACTACGTCCTTGCCATCGCGCGCGATCCCGCGGTCCCCGGAGCCGACCAGCGCCATCGGATCACGATCGCAGTGAAGAGAGCCGATGCGACCGTGCGTGCGCGCAACCTGTTTTTCGCCGCGGACAACACCGCGAAAACGAAACCTGCCCCGAACGCGGCGGCGGCGGCGATGGCCGAGCTGTTGCCGAGGGCCGATTTCCCGCTGCAGATGAACCTGGTGCCGCAGTTTTCGGAGGACGGGTCTCCCGAGGTTCGCGTGCTGCTGAGCGTGGCGTCCGCGGTCGCCGGCAAACTCGACGTGTTGATTGCCTCGTTCGACCGCGTCTTCACTCCGGTCGGCACGCCCCTGAAACAGCGCCTCGACGTGCCGGTGGCCGCGGTGGCCGGCAGTGCGGCGTTCCAGTGGACGTCCGTGTTGAAGCGGCCGCCTGGGGACTACGAGGTGCGCGCTGCCGTCGCGACGGAGGATGGCACCCGCGCGGCGAGCGTCATCGGCTACGTCGACGTGCCCGACGTCCGCAAGACTGGGCTGGTGCTCTCCGGCGTGGTCGTGAGGAGCGCCGGCAGGCCGACGCTCCAGCGCGTGTTTGCCGCCGGCGAGCCTGTCGCGCTCGCGTTTCAGCTCGCCCGCGCCAACGACGCACCGCCGAACGTGACGGTGCGCTACGTTCTCACCGATGCACTCGGCCAGACGCTCGCCAGGGTGGCCGTTCCGGCGGCAACGAGCGTGCGCAACGGCATCGAGAACTACGACCTCACCGCTCCCCTGCCTGGCCAGGCGGGCCGGTATGTGGCAGCAATCGAGGCGAGCGACGGCCGGCATGCCTCGCGGCGAGAGGTTCTGCTGACGGTGCGGTGAAAGCTCGTGACGTTGGCGAACCAGTATTTTGGCTGCTGCGCGAGATTGGGACGGCCGTCCTCAGCCGAACTCGGGACCGGTGATGGCATAGACAAACGACCGATGTCCGGGTGCCGTGATGACGCCGCGATGCATTCGCACGAACGGCCGCTCGATTTCGAACCCCAGCGTCGACAGCGTGTGAGCCCAGGCCTCGCGGCCGTCGGGCACGTCGATGAAGAAGCGCGCGATCGGGGTGTTCCGCAAGGCACGACCGGAGAAGCGCGATCGCCGTATCGTCGCTGTCGGCGACGAGTGGTCCGAGCTGTTCCCTCTTGTCGCCGTGCCGGCCGAACAGATACCCCCGCAGGACGCCGTGGGCGCACAGAACCCGCGCGTACTCCGGGGCTTCGTCGGCAAGACGTTCGAGCAGTGTCGAGCGCGACGCGCCGAAGGCCCGAACGTCCATCTCGTGAACGGCCGTCCGATCCCGAGCCTCGAGCGGACGCGCGCCGGCCGGGCGGGCGATATGTGACGAATTGGCGTCGAGATACCACCGGGCCAAGCGACATTCGCTCACGAACCCGAGCGCGCGATAAACCGGTTCACCCGACGGCGTCGCGTCGAGCCGGGGTACTGCGTTGCTGCCGACGAGTCGAAGCGCGCACTCCAGCAGCCTAGTGGCCACGCCCCGCCCGCGCGCAGCGGGGTCGACGAGCACCATCGAGATCCACGTGAACGGGCCATAGGGGAATGTCGCTGTGGTGCCGACGACGCGACCGGCCTCCTCGGCGACGAGCGCGCCGTGCACGGCAGTCTCCAGAAAGAACAACCAGTCCCGTTCGGTTTGATTCCATCCACTGGCACGACACAGCGCCAGACCAGCAGCGATGTCTTCGAGCGTCATCTCACGGATCGATATGCCGGCTGGCAGGATCATCGGGACGGTTCATAATAGGCCCACGCGATGGACAATCCCGTCGTAATCCGCGACGTCGCACACCTCGAAGAGCTGCTGAGCGAGCCGTCGGACGCGGCAATCGAGGCGGTCCGCCGGGCGAACGGCGACGTGCTCGTGCTGGGGGTTGCCGGCAAAATGGGACCCACGCTCGCTCGGATGGCGAGGCGCGCCATGGACGCCGCCGGTCTGTCGCACCGGGTCGTCGGGGTCTCACGCTTTTCCTCGCCGCACCAGCAACAGGCGCTCGAAGCCTGCGGCGTCGAGACGATGCGCTGTGATCTGCTCGACGAGTCTGCGCTGGCGCGACTGCCGGATGCGCCATCCGTGATCTTCATGGCAGGCAGAAAGTTCGGATCCACCGGAAACGAACCGCTCACCTGGGCCATGAACGCGCATCTCCCTGCCATGGTGTGCGCGCGGTACCCACGCAGCCGGATCGTGGCATTCTCGACCGGAAACGTCTACGGTCTCACACCATCTGGCCGCGGCGGATCGCGCGAGGACGATCCCCCGGCTCCGGTCGGCGAGTACGCGATGAGCTGCCTCGGACGCGAGCGCATGTTCGAGTACTTCAGCGGTGCGTGCAATATCCCGGTGGCGATCCTGCGGCTGAACTACGCGACGGAAATGCGTTACGGTGTCCTCGTCGATCTGGCGCGCCGCGTGTCGCGGCGAGAACCTGTTGACGTCACGATGGGGTATTTCAATGCGATCTGGCAGGGTGACGCGAACGCGATGGCCCTGGCTGCCCTGGATCTTGCAGCGACGCCGCCGCTGATCGTGAACATCGCGGGTCCTGAAGAAGTGAGCGTCCGTGGCGCGTGTACGGAACTCGCACGGATGCTGGACGTCGAGGTCACGTTCACCGGCCGCGAAGCGGAGGACGCGCTGTTGAGCAACGGATCGCGCGGGTGGGCACTCCTCGGCACTCCACGCGTGAACCTTGCGCAATTGCTGTCGTGGACCGCCGGCTGGATCCGGCGGGGCGGCGAGCATCTGGGTAAGCCCACACAGTTCGAATCCCGGGCGGGACGATTCTGATGCGTGACATCCCGGCCAGCGTCCTCACCGCGCTCCAGACCGGGCGCGTGATTCCGGCGCATCCCCTGGCGCTGGATGCGGACGGCAGGTTCGACGAGCAGCGCCAGCGGGCGTTGACCCGCTACTACGTCGCGGCCGGGAGCGGTGGGCTCGCCGTCGGTGTGCACACCACCCAATTCGCAATCCGCGACCCCGCTGTCGGTCTCTTCGAGCGGGTGCTCGCGATCGCCGCCGACGAAATGAATCGCTCCGACGCGCTCCGCCCCGAACCGTTGATTCGCATTGGCGGCATCTGCGGCCGGACGGACCAGGCGCTGCGCGAGGCAGATCTCCTCGCGCGGCTCGGATATCATGCCGGCCTGCTCAGCCTTGCGGCGCTGTCGGATGCCGAAGATGACGTGCTGATCGCGCACTGTGAAGCCGTCGCCGCACGCATCCCCGTCGTTGGCTTCTATCTGCAGCCCTCAGTCGGCGGGCGGCCGCTTTCGTACGCATTCTGGCGCCGGTTCGCGGAGATACCCGCTGTGATCGCCATAAAGATCGCGCCGTTCAACCGGTATCAGACGCTGGATGTGCTCAGGGCCGTCGTCGACGCCGGGCGTGACGACATCGCGCTCTATACCGGCAATGACGACGCCATCGTCGCGGATCTCGTCACACCATTCAGGTGCGACCGTCGACGAACGCCCGATCGAGCGTCGCATCGTCGGTGGTCTGCTCGGTCAATGGGCTGTTTGGACACAGGGCGCGGTCCGGCTGCTCGACGACTGTCACGCCGCCACCGTTGCCGGTCAGGTGCCGGCGTCGCTCCTTCAGCGCGGCGTGGAGGTGACCGATGCCAACGCCGCCTTCTTCGACGCGGCGAATGGCTTCGCCGGTTGTATTGCGGGAATTCAGGAGGTGCTGCGTCGGCAGGGGCTCGTGCGGAGTGCGCGGTGCCTGGACGCTCACGAGACCCTCAGCGCCGGCCAGGCGGCGGAAATCGATCGTGTCTGTCGTGCGTACCCCCATCTTGCGGACGATGCGTTCGTTCGTACGTATCTGGACGAGTGGCTTCAATGGTAAGACGTGCTGCGATGCTTTTCGCAATTGCGGCGGCGGGTGGAAGCTTTGCACTACAGCCACCTCCGCCAGCAGCCGACCTGGTCGTGCTGGACGCGAAGATTCTGACGGTCGACGAGCAGTTCCATGAGGCGGCGGCGCTCGCGGTGCTCGATGGAAAGTTCGTCGCGGTGGGTTCGGTCGGCGAGGTGCGCGCCAGGGTCGGAGCGTCCACTCGCGTGATCGAGGCGCGCGGGCGCACGGTTGTTCCGGGGCTGATCGACACTCACGTCCATGCGCTGGGCGTTGCGGCGGCAGAGATGGCGCGCCCGTTTCACAACCTGAGCTCGATCGGCGAGCTGCAGGCCTGGATTCGCGCCGAGGTCCGCCGGGTGCCGCCGGGCACCTGGATATGGACGCCGCGCGTGTACCCGACGCGTCTGCGCGAGCACCGTTTCCCGACTCGTCAGGAGCTTGACGAAGCGGCGCCTCGTCATCCTGTCGCCGTCGACGGCGCGTACGCGTTCTCGCTCAATACCGCCGCGCTCCAGGCCGCGGAGGTCACCGCCTCGACACCCGATCCGCCCGGCGGCGCGATCGTCAGGAATGCCAGCCACGAGCCCACGGGTCTCCTTCGCAACGTGGGCTCGATGCTCACCCGTTTCCAGCCGCAGGCCTCGGCAGTGCCGACTCTGGACGCCCTCGAGCGCGTTCATCAGCAGTACATCGCAACCGGGATTACCAGCGTGATCGAGCGAGATGCCGCCCTCGACGGATATCGGGCGTATGAGGCGCTGCAGCGCGCCGGGCGCTTGAAGGTCCGGACGACCGTGACGATCCGCATCCCGCATCCGGAAGACGCGACGAGAGTGGAGGAGTTCGTCAGCGGCCTGCCGTTCCGTCCGCGCAGTGGGGACGACTGGCTGAAGGTCGGGCCGCTCAAGATTTTCGTCGATGGTGGCATCCTGATCGGGACGGCGTTCATGCGCGATCCCTATGGCGCCGGCGCTCACGACCTGTATGCCATCGACGATCCCACGTACCGCGGGTTCCTCACGTTGACGCCGGAGCAGATTCGTTCGGCTGTTGCGATCGGCCACCGGCACGGCTGGCAGATGGTCGCCCATGCCACCGGAGATGCAGCCGTAGACACGGTGCTCGATGCGTTCGAAGCCGCCCAGGTGCAGCAGCCATCGCTCGACCCTCGCTACACCCTCATTCACGCCTACTTCGTCCATCCCGATTCAGCCGCGCGCGCGGCGCGCCTCGGCGTACTCGTGGACACGCAGCCCGCGTGGTACTTCAAGGACGCGGACGCCCTGTCCACGGGACTTGGCCGCGACCGGCTCGCGCACTTCATCGGCCTGCGGACGCTGCGGCAGGCCGGCGTCGAGGTCGCAATCAACACCGACCACATGTTCGGCGTCGATCGTGACGAGGCCTTGAACCCTTTCAATCCGTTCCTGACAATCTATGCCGCGACAACGAGACGGACGGAGTCGGGGACCATCATCTCCGCCGACGAAGCCGTGTCGCGCCAGGAGGCGTTGCGGATGATGACGAGTGCCGCCGCGCGTTTCAGCTTCGACGAGAAGACGCGGGGGTCGATCGAGGTTGGGAAACTCGCCGACTTCGTCGTCCTCGACGCGGACATCATGACCTGCTCTCCAGAGCGCCTGCGGTCTATACGCTCGGACGTCACCGTTGTCGGCGGCCGGATTGCGTACGAGGGCCAAGCTCAGCGTTAGCAAGCCACCGCTCGTTCTCTTTGACTCCACCCACCTTACAGACGTAGCATCGCGCTCGCCGCGGAAGCGATCGACGACGAGCACCTGAAGGGTGTTCCCTCCGTCCCGGCCCCTGACAGGAGGTTTCGATGTTGCGAGCTCGCCGAGTTGTTATTGCCGGTCTTTCTACCTGCCTCACCGTTCTGATGTTGATCGGTGCCACGCCGCGCCTCTGCATGGCACAGGTGATGTACGGGTCCCTCGTTGGTGCCGTCAAGGACGCCACGGGCGGCTCGATTCCGGGGGCGACCGTTCTCGTCACGAACAAGGGTACCGGCCTGACTCGCGAGGTCCGGACCGACGATATCGGCCGCTACAACCTGACGAACCTTCCTGCAGGCGTCTACAGCTTCAAAGCAAGCATGCAGGGTTTCAAGGGGTTCGAGCAGACCGACGTGACCATCACCATCAACTCGGTGACGCGGCTCGATGTGTCGCTCGAGATCGGTTCGATGGGCGACAGCGTGACGGTCACCGCCGAGCAAGCCGTCCTGCAGACCGAGACGGCCGAGGTGCACCAGAACCTGCTCGGCGCGGAGCTGACGAATCTGCCCGTTCCGCTGGGCCGGAACTACCAGCAGGTCTACCGCCTGCTGCCGGGTTTCGCCCCGCCGGCCAATTCGCACTCAATCCCGACGAACCCGGCGCGATCGTTGGAATTCACCGTTAACGGCACGAGCGACGACCAGAACAACACCCGGATTGACGGCGTCAGCACGGCGAACATTCAACTGCCGCACGTCGTGTCCTACATTCCAACGCTCGAGTCGATTCAGGAAGTCAACGTCGTGACCAACAGCTTCAGCGCGGAACAGGGCCTCGCCGGCGGGTCGGCCATCAACGTGCAGACCCGCAGCGGAGCGAATGCCATGCACGGGTCGGGGTTCGAATACTTCACGAACCAGCATTTGAAAGCCTGGCCGATGCGGTTCGACGATGCGGCCTTGAACACCGGGCCGAAGCCGGACTTGAGCCACCACGAGTTCGGCGGCACGGTGGGCGGGCCGATCCAGAAGAACAAGGTGTTCTACTTCGTGAGTTACGAATCCATCCGTGACCACAAAGCGGTCGACAACACAGTCAGCGTGCCGCTGCCCGCGATGCTGAGGGGCGATCTGTCCCTCTCCCCGACGCCGGTGTACGACCCGCTTTCAGGTAATCCGGACGGCAGCGGCCGGACGCAGTTCCAGGTGTTTCCGGGAGATCCCAACTACGCGCTGTGCAACACGGCCACCAACCCGACGTGTCTGAACATCATTCCAGCCGCCCGCATGGATCCGATCGCGCATAAAATCGCCAGCTACTTTCCAGCGAACAACCTCAATCGAGAGCGCGACAACTACTTCGTGCAGGCTCCGTTTGCGTTCGACCGTCAGCAGGTCGACTCGAGGTTCGATTACAACGCCACCTCGAAGTTCATCCTGTCGGGCACATTCGGCATGCTGCATTACCGTACGAGCGTCCCGACGGTGTTCGGAGACACGGCAGTGGGGACACCAATCGGCGGAAGCAGCAACCCCGGACATGGCTCTGGCAACACCTACCGGGTCACCGTGATTGGCACGTACACCATCACGCCAACGTTCCTGATGGACGCGCATTTCGGCTGGGCCCGCCAGGGAACCAACTCCGAGCAGCCTGGCCTCGGCCAGAACATCGGCCGTGACGTCCTAGGCATTCCAGGGACGAATGGTACGCGCCGGTTCGAGAGCGGCTGGCCGGAGTTCGATTTCGAGGACTTCGCCACGATCGGCGTGGACACGAACTTCATGCCCTACTACCGCGACGACCCGCAGGAACAGTACGTCGTCAATTTGAACTGGATCAAAGGCAAACACAACGTCAGGTTTGGCGGCGAAATCTACGACCAGGCGTTGAACCAGACGCAGGCGGAGTTCATCAGCGGCGGCTTCGGTGCGCAGGGGGGATTCGGCTTCGATCGCGGCATCACTGAACGCTGCGAGGTCATCAATCCCGAAACCGGCAACTGTGAACAATCGTCGAGTGGATCCAGGTACAACAGCATCGCGGCATTTCTGCTCGGCGACGCCAGCAGTGCCGGCCGGACCTTGCAGGTGCCCGACGAGTACCACGTCAAGGCGCGTTTGTACAGCACCTACATCCGCGATCGCTGGACGCCCGGCGACAAGCTCACCATCGACTTCGGCACCCGCTGGGAGTATTTCCCGGTACCCAACCGGCCGGACCGGGGGATCGAGTTCTACGACGTCGACACCGGAAAGGTGCTTCTCTGCGGGGTCGGCGCCAATCCGAAGGACTGCGGGATCGACCTCGGCGGGGGGCGGTTCGCTCCGCGGGCCGGGCTGGCGTATCGATTCAGCGACAAGTGGGTCGCCCGTGCCGGCTATGGATTGTCGAACGATCCGTATTACGGGATGGAGCTCATTCGAGCAAACTTTCCGCTCCTGGTCCAGAACAGGCTCGAGTCCCCGGATGGCTTTGCGCCTGCGGCGACTCTGTCCCAGGGAATACCGGCGGTGCAGGCCCCGGCGGAAGGGAACGGCGTCCTGGACATCCCAAGCGACTATGCGTGGCAGGGTTATCCAAAGAAGCTCGATCGAGGCTACATCCAGTCATGGAATTTCACGGTGCAGCGCGAGCTGCCGTGGAACTTCACCGCCCAAGTCGGCTATGTCGCCACTCGCACCACGCGGCAGCTGGGACTTCTCGACGTCAATGCCGGCCAGGTCATCGGCGAAGGGGAGGATGGGCGGCCTCTCGTGCAGAAATTCGGCCGAACCGCCTCCACCGTGCTACTGCAGCCGATCGGCGATGGCAAGTACGACTCGATGCAGGTGCAGCTGCAGCGCCGGTTCGTGGATGGTTTCAGCCTCGGCGTGAACTACACGCTCGGCAGGGCACTCAGCCCGAACGAAAACAGTTCCCTGCTAGTCGGAGATCACGGGACGCAGGCGCTCCCATACTTGAGCCGCAACCTGGCGTACACGAACACCGATCGACGGCACAACCTGGGCATCACCAACGTCTGGCAGATTCCCGTCGGACCGGACCGGCGGTGGCTGAACGACAGGAGCGTGCTCTCGTATATTCTCGGCGGCTGGCAGGTCAACAACATGATCAGCATCATGAGCGGCCCGCCGTTCTCGGTGTTCGCCGACGACACGTCGCTCAACCTGCCGGGAAGCGTGCAGACGGCCGACCAGGTGAAGGAGGCGCAGAAGCTCGGAGGCGTAGGGAGAAATACGCCCTACTACGATCCGACGGCGTTTACCGAGGTCACGGCTGCGCGTTTCGGCAACACCGGCTACAACATCCTCCGCGGTCCGGGACTGTTCAACTGGGACTTCGGGTTGACCCGCGAGTTCACGTTGAGCGGCGATTTCAAGCTCCAGCTGCGAATGGAGTCCTTCAACTTCACGAACACGCCGCATCTCGGGCTCCCCGACAACAACGTCGGGGACGGCTCTGACTTCATGACGATCACGAGCGTTCAGGACCTCGCGCGCGAGGGCATCGACGAACGTCAGTTCAGGATCGGCGTCCGGATCGTGTTCTAACGGGTCCTTCTTATTCACAGGATCTTCCATGCACAACAACTCTGACGACACGAAGATTGGCCGGCGCTCGTTCCTTCAGGCCGCGGGAGTCGTGGCGGGATCGGCCATCGCCTCGACGGCCCTGTCGTACGACCGGATCCTGGGTGCGAACGACCGAATCGCGCTGGGCCATATCGGGATCGGCAACCGCGGCAGCGAGCTGCACACGATGATCTCGAAGCTGAAAGACAAGTACAACGTCGAGACCGTCGCCGTCTGCGATCTGTGGAAGAACAATCGCGACCGCGCGGTGACGAGGACGACCGGCTACTATGGTCGCGCCCCGCAGGCGATTCTGCATCCCGAGGAACTGCTGGCGCTCAAGAACGTCGACGCGGTGGTGATCGCGACGCCGGAGCACTCGCACTCGCCGATGCTGAAGGCCGCGGCGGAGGCGGGCAAAGACGCCTACTGCGAGAAGCCGATGGGCAACGTGCTGGAGGAAGTCAAGGCGGCACGCGATGCCGTCAAGCAGCGCAACCTCGTCGTCCAGATCGGCACGCAGCATCGCAGCGAGCCGTACCAGCTGGCGGCGAGGGAGGTCGCTGCGGACCGGCGTCCTCGGAGACGTGAGCAAGTACGAGATCGTGTGGAACTACAACGGTCCGCGGTGGCGCGGCCGGCCGGAGGTGAAGCAGATTCGGGAACAGGACACCGACTGGAAGACGTGGCTCATGACCAAGCCGTTCCGGCCCTTTGATCCGCGCCTGTACTTCGAGTTCCGCCTCTATCGGGATTTCTCGAGCGGCATTCCCGATCAGTGGATGAGCCACGGGATCGATCTCGTCCACTTCTTCATGAACGATCAGCCGCCGCGCTCGGTCATGGCGCACGGCGGCGTCTTCGCCTGGCACGACGGACGCGAGAACCCCGACACGTTTCAGGCGCTCGTCGAGTACCCGTCGTTCCTCGTGAGCTACTCGACCAGCTTCGGCAACGATTCCGACAGCTTTTCACGCATCATGGGAAAGAAGGCCACGCTCGTCAACATCGGCGGCGAAGGGAGTCCCCGATGGAAGGTGGTCGAAGAGAAAGGCAACCACGAAGACAATCCCACGATCGAGCGTGCGGAACGCTGGGTCACGCTGCCGGGCGACAACAAGCCGGGTCCGATCAACATCGGCGACGAAGACCTGTCCCACCTCTCGAACTGGTTCGAGTGTCTGCGCAGCCGCAACACGAAGACGAATGCCACCGTCGACAACGGCTACCTGCATTCGGTGGCGGTCATCATGGCGGCGCAGTCGTACTGGCAGGGCAAGCGGCTGTATTACGACGCCTCGTCCGAGCGGATCATCGACACGGTGCCGATGCATTAGCGGACTCGGCGCGACCAGAGAGGCCGGAGCTGTTGATGAATCGTCGCGGTTTCCTAGCGGCCGCCGGAGCGGCCCTCGTCGGGGCCAGAGTCTCTGATCCCCGCCTCGGGGCAACGGGTCCGGCGAGGCTCGGCGTGGCCATTCCGCAGGCGGGCCGAGAGGGTGCAGGACCCGCTCGCTTCCGGACCGGCCTCGTCGCCTACTCGTACCGAAAGGCGCTCGAGGCCAAGACGATGACGTACGAGGATCTCGTACGCATCGCGGTCGAGACGGGCACGGACGGTGTCGAGATGACGGTGTACTGGCTGCCCTCGACGTCCGATGACTATCTGCTGCCTCTCCGCCGGCTCGCCTACAGGAATCGCGTCGAGATCTACGGCATCGGTACGCGCGTCCGGCTCGCCCAGCCGACCGCCGACTTGCGGGAACAACAGCTGGCAGAGTTGCGGAAGTGGCTGGATGTCGCGCAGAAGCTCGGCGCCACACATGTCCGTGTGTTCGGCGGCGACAAACCGGACGGAGCCACGCTCGATCAGGCCATCGGCTTTGCCGCCGAGACCATGAAACGCGGCGCCGAGCTGGCCGGTGCCCGCGGACTGATCCTCGTGCTGGAGGACGATGGCGGCATCACGGATTTCGCGAAGGACACGATCGAGATCGTCAAGCGCGCCGATTCGCCGTGGGCAAGTATGAACCTCGACATTGGAAACTTGCGCCCTCCGGCTGTGTACGACCAGATCGACATGGCGATCCCATACGCGGTCACGTCCCACATCAAGACCGAGTTGACGCTCGACGATGGCAAGACGCACGCGCCGTTCGACTGGGATCGTGTGTTCAAGATGTTCGCAGCGCAGCACTATCGAGGCTACATGGGCCTGGAGTTCGAGGCCTCGGGCGATCCGGCCACCGAGGTGCCCGCGCATCTGCGCCGCCTGAAGGAGCTGGCCGTCAAGTACCTCGGGGTGATCCCGGTACACGGGAGTCGAGATCCCGTTCGGCGAGGCGCAAGATGCCGACGCCCGCTCACTACCGGCCGAATTCGATTGTCACTGCAGCAGCGCAGCGTTCGCTTCGGCTTAGGTCGGTGTAACAGCTGCTGCGGACGGCACTCACCGATCCGCTATAATCCGGCGGCCGGTTCGTGGGCTCACCTCGAGAGCGTCGGAGGCCTTCATGAGGGCGTACGTGATGACGTCCGGAGCCATTTTTGGCCTGATTGTGCTCGCACACCTCCTGCGGATCGTTGCGGAAGGACCGCGGCTGGCGACGGAGCCAGACTTCGTACTCACCACCCTCGCGGCGGTTGCGTTGTCCGCGTGGGCGTTTCGCGTCCTTCGGGTGACGCCGCGATCGTGAGAGCTGACGCGACGGGACAAATGATCCTGATCGCCGGACCCTATCGCTCCGGCACAGGCGACGATCCGGTGAGGATGGCCGCAAATGTTCGTCTGATGGAAGCGTATGCGCTGCCGATGTTCCGCGCCGGTCACGTGCCAGTTCTCGGCGAGTGGTTCGCGCTTCCTCTGGTCTCGCTCGCCGACGCGAGGTCCGGCCTTGCAGTGATTACGTTCGCCGAAGCGGTTCACGGCCGAGCCGGCCGGCGAACCAGCTGGATCCCTCGAAGTTCTCGAGGCGCGGATACCGACGGCTGGCGCTCTCGTCGTGCACACCCTCGGCATACGGCGTGTACATACATTTCAGGCCCAGCTTGCGAACGCGCAGCGCGAGGTCCGTGTCGCTGAACGCCACCGGATAGTTGATTTCGTCGAAACCCTGAACCTCCTCGAACACCTCCCGGCGCGTCATCAGACAGGCTCCCGTCACGGCGTCGACAACGCGCTGTCGTTTCGCGCGATCTAGGGAGGGTTCGGCTCGCGCGCGATCGACCACTTCCCACCCGCATTCATCGGCGGGGGCCAGGGGATCAATTTCGATGCCGCCGTGCTGCAGGCGCCCGTCCGGAAAAAAGAGTGCGGGTCCGACGATGCCGACCGGCTTCTGTATGGCCCAGGCGACCAACTCTGCCAGGGCCCCGGTCCTGAGGATGATGTCATTGTTCAGGAACAACAGCAGGTCCGAAGCCGAGCGGCGCGCTGCGAGATTGTTCAGCCGGGAATAATTGAATGCCTCATCGACGCGGACCACCTCGGTGCCCTCCGCACTCAGACGCGCAGCAATCGAGCGATCCTGGCTGGCATTGTCGACGGCGGTAATCGTCGTATCCGGATAACACTGCGCTCGCACCGAGGCAACGGACGCGAGAGTTCGTTCGCCCTCGTCGCGATAGAGCACGATGACCTGAAGTGCGGAGCCGCCGAGCGGCCACGGCCGGATCCGCCCCGCGTCGTCGACGCGCCAGTCAATTCGTGTGGCCGCAAAGTAACGACTCAAGGCGGACGTCCGCTGGCGCACATCGTCCTGACGCGCCGGCTCGGCCCGAAGGGGGATGGGAACATGGAGGAATGGTGCATCCCCGGCGATAGTGCCTAGGGCGACGTCGAGCGCCGACTCCGAATGCCCTCGTGCCACTGCGACCCGCGCACCCTCGCGCGGAAGGAGCAGGCCGCTGCGCAGCGCGTCAGTGCAAAACGCGAGCGGAAAGTGTGGTTGTTCGGACGTGACGACCCCGACAGGCTCCTGCAGCGCCCCGATGGGTCAAGCCGTCGAGATGCGCAGCTGAGTACGACGCGCGGGCTCTCCGGATGCGAGCGGAGAATGAGTTCATATCGATAGAGCAGATCCGGCCGGAGCGAGTCCCCTGGCGCGACGAGCAGAAGCCGCGGCTGTGTGGCCGCCTGTATCAGCGCCGGCCAGAGCTGCCTTTTGTTTCCGCGCAGAGTCGGCGGATGATCAGGCCGGCAGTTTCGAACCGTGCCAACACTGCCGCGTCGTTCGAGCTCAGAGGGTCGGCGGCAGCTACGAGGATCTCCAGCCTCGAGGGGCTGAGGTCGCGGCAAGCCTCGAGAGTTGTAGCCAGCGCGCCCGGATGCTCGTCGTCGATCGCTAGCAGTATTGAATACCCGTACCCATGGTCTGGAAGCAGGGCGTGCAGACCGCGCGCTTCATCCCGAGACGCCTCATGACCGGGTGGCCGATCCCGGCGACGTCGATGACGGCTGCGTGTACGTCGACTTCGAAACGCGCCAGTCCTGCTGCGGCCGCTCGGGCGGTCCGGCGCAGGAACGCCGTGATTGCGCAGGCGGAAGAGATCGATAAGAACGCCAGACACTCCAGGCGGCATTGGCGGTCCATGCGCCAAGGTGCGCGGCGCCGCGAAGAATCGTCAAGACGCGCGTCCTGGCCCCACGGCATCCGCGATCAGGCGCTCAAATTCTGGGATCACGGTTGACCAGCGGTAGCGGCCCGCATCGAGTTGTCCTTCCCGCGCGAGGCGGATACGACGGGGGTGGTCGCCGAGCAGATTGTCGGCCGCATCGGCGAGGAGGTCCGGGCGGCCGGCGGGCACCACCGTCGCGTTGTGACCGTCCTGCGCATAGCCGAGAACACCGATCGAATCGGCAGCCAGCAGGGACGCTCCGCAGCTCATCGCTTCGAGCGGCGGCAGCGGCCACGCCTCATAGTGGGACGGATGGAGAAAGATTGCGAGGCGGTTGTAGAAGCGACGCAGCTCACCGTCGCTCGGACGGAAGCTATAGTCGAGCGACGACGGCGCGAACGACAGCGGAATGCGGCCGAACGCGCAGAACTGAATGTCCGGCCGGCGCAGCCGCAGAAGGCTTACCGCGGCAATAGCATCCCATGCGCCTTTGAACGCTTCTTCACGCACCGGAAAGCCGACGACCGCCCCGCGCGACTCCATCGGCGCATCAAGGCCGAAAATGTCGTCGTCGGGGCCGAACCGCACCTCTGCGAGCGGTTCGTGGCCGAGCAATGCGAGCATCGACGAACCGCCGGACCACACGCTAGGAGGCAGAGCCCCGAGAACGCGTCACTCATCTCGCTGCTACGGCGGACGACGCCACAGCCCAGTGCTCGTAATCTGCCACGAGGCAGAACTTGCGGCTCTTCCTTTGACTCCAACCCCGTACGGCCGCGGCGGTCTGCCATGCAGTAGCTATCACGCAGTCGGCGTCGGGCGCCGTGCGGTCGCGCAGGTCTGGAACAAGCCGCAGGTGCACATCGGATGGACGGTGCACCACGGCACGAGCGGCCTCCGTCGTCGCGTCGTTGCGGCCACGTCGTCCGCTTCAGCCAGTTGACCACCCCGGGCCGTGGGGACCAGGAGTGAGGATGGAGCACCGAGACGGCGCGCCCGCGTGCGGCGAGGCCGCTGGCGAACTGATACGCGACTCTGAAGCCACCAATCGGTAAGTCGCTATAGCCGGGAAGGACGAAAGTGACGGTCACTGGGCGTCACGCAATGCGCACTATACTACTGTCACCGGCGGCGCTATTCGCCTGCGATGCTTAGCCTCGATACCTCTCCCATCCCGGTGGCCGCGCCGGAACTCGCGCTTGCCCGCGTGCACCCGCGCCGATTCCGTTCGTGGCATGACGCCGTTGCCGCGCTGGAAGCCCGCCTTCCGAGACACGTGCGCGTGCTCTCGTTCGACGTGTTCGACACCGTCGTCTTTCGGCGTCTGCACCCTGATTTGATCGTGAGGGACGGCCGTGAGCTGGAACGCCGGCTCACGCAGCTCGGAATCACACCCGTGCGGCTGGCTGCGCCAGCACGCGGTCTCGCCTTCGAACAGATCGCGGTCGACGTCCAGGCTCGAGGCGGCGATTTCGAAGCACCGCTCGCCGAGACCGTCACGCGCTGGATCGAGCTCGTCGCGGGCGTTCCGGTGCCGGACGCCGACAGGTTGGCCCGCGAGATCGAGGAGTTCGAGGTCGGCAACGAATTGACGGCGGCCCTCCCAAATACGGTGATTCTCCGGTGGATCGAGCGTGAGCGCTCCAAGGGGCGCCGGATCGTGTTCTGCTCGGACATGTATCTGAGCGCTCGACAGCTGCGCCGCATCCTTGGATCGATTGGCTGCGTACATTTGTTCGATGCGGGATACGTGTCATCCGAGGTCGGGCTCACGAAGCGGACGGGGCGTCTCTTCACTCATGTTCTCCAGCAAGAATGCCTTGCCACGTCCGAACTATTTCACGTCGGCGACTCAGCCGAAGCCGATCGCGACGGCGCCGCCCGTGCAGGGTGTCCGGGAATCGCCGTTCACGATCGAGATGGCCGGCGGCAGGCGGCGATTGCCGTCTGCGATCGCGATCAGTACCACCAGCAGCCGCATTGGGCAGGCGTAGTCGTCGCGGGCTACGCGGATCGTGATTCGCAGCCCAGGAGTGCTCTGGAGGCTTTCGGCCATGGGATGCTGGGGCCGATCTTTGCAGCCTTCGCGCATAAGGTGGCTGAGCTGTGCCGTGACTGCAACGTGCGTCACGTCTACTTCCTGGCCCGTGAAGGGTTGGTGCTGAAGGCGGCGTTCGAGCACATGCGCCCTGTCGTATGGCCCGAGAGTGATGGCCCTCCGTCATCCTACCTTTGTGTGTCTCGTCTCACGACGCTACTCGCTGCCACTCGCCATGTCGGCCTGAGCGAAGTCTCGGCCCTTCTGACTAATCACCCATTCGCCACGGTCCGTCGGCTGCTTTCACCATTCGGTGTGCCAGACGACGTCATGCGCCAGGCCGCGGAGCGGAACGGCCTCGCCGATATCGATGCACGATTGCCGGAATCCTTCCGGGACTGGCCTCCGTTGCTCGGCGTCCTCTACGATCCCGAGATCACATGGCGCGTCCGGGTCGCCGCGCGAAAGGCGCGCCGATGTCTCGGCGAATATCTGGCGCAGGAGTGCTTCTTTCAGGGTGGCTGCGTAGCGCTCGTTGACGTCGGCTGGAGCGGGTTGATGCAGGAGAGCCTCCGTCGCGCGTTCGGAGGACGTTCAGGCTTTCCGGAAATGGTTGGGATGTACTCGGGCATCAATGCCATGGGCCGCGCGCGACAATCCGCAGGAACAAGGTTGACGGCCGTCCTCGGCCAGGCGCATAGCGCGGCGTGGCAGAGCGGTGCGGTGGTCATGTTCCCGCCGGGTCTGGAAACACTCCTGCGACCGCCGCACGGTACGACGATCGGATACGAGCGTAACGCCTCCGGACGACTCGCACCCGTGTTCCGCAACGGTGGAGGGCGCGACACCGAGCGGATGGATGATCAACGCCTGGTCGTAATGCAGGCGGGCCTTCTGACCTACGCGGAGCGCTACGCCCACTGCGTTCGAATCCTTCACGCGACGGCGGACGAGACACTCGCCTACGCCCGGACCTGTCTCGATCGGCTGATGCGCTACCCCAGCCGAGACGAGGCGCGATGAATCTTCGCACTCACCAGCGTCTGCGATCTGGGCATGGAGGAAGAACGACGACTCGGCTTGGATCCCTCGACGCTGCCGGTGGTACGGAGGTTGAGGGGTCTGCGCGAGAGCTTGCGGCGGTCGATGTGGCCGCATGGGACAGTGATGCTGGGCGGTGGCAGGATTCTCAGACATGCCTGGGTGACCTGGTGGGCTGTCAAAGGATCCGCGCAGGCATCGTCTTCGGACTTCCCGATGTTTGCAAGAGAGGACTCCGCCGCGATCACCTTCCGCGTTTCCCCGCCGCCGACAGGTCATCACACCCCTGACCAGGAGGTGGAACGGCTGGCCTGGCGAGAGTGGCATCGCACGTTGAACGACGCGAAGGCTCGCAACGCATGGGCTGCCACATCGGTGTCCGGGAATCCCTTCGGATTGGAATACACCGTTCTCCAACCATTCGAACGAAGGCTGGTGAACACCTTCCGCAGCCTGCTGAAACGCCCGCGGTACATTCCCGACGGAGTCTCACACGCCATGCTGTTACGTCGGGCGGCGGCCCATTCGCCTCTCGGACGCCGGCTCATCGATACGATGATCAGGATTGGCGTTCAGGTAGTGGCTTCGGTCGACTCGCGCGCGGACAAACCGGCGAGCAGGTAACGGAGTCCGTCTTCGAAGGAGATCGCCGGCCTCCAACCGGTGGCACGCGTCAGCTTCGCGACATCGGCGACCAGGGCTCGACGATCGACGCGCCTCATTCTTGTTTCATCCTGCACGACATGAAGCTTGCGCCCGGAGACCAACTCTATCGCGCGAAGCACAGCGAGCACGGACCGTCCCTCGCCGGAACCAACGTTGAAGACAGTCGGCATGCCGGCCTGCGTCAACGTTCCAGCCTGTCTAATCAGCGCCATCATGGCGGTGACGACGTCGTCGACGTACACATAGTCCCGAACTGACTCGAGGTTCCCGACTCGAACCTCCTTGCCGCCGAACAGCTGGCGCGCGATCTCGGTGATCAGATGGGGCGTCATCTCGTCAACACCGAACACGTTGAATGGTCGGGCGATGATCGTCGCCGTTCCAGTCCGCGCCGTGAACGCGACGACTAGTCGCTCCGCCGCCGCCTTTGTCTCAGCGTAGACGCCGGTCGGCACCGGCGAGTGCTTCTCCTCAGACAAGCGGCCGTCGTGGATGGGGTACACGGCGGCACTCGATACGAACAGCAGACGCTCGGGAAGGAACCGGGTGCAGCCGGCGAGCACAGTCCGAGTGCCTTCGACGTTCACCTGTCGGGTTTCGTCTGGGTGGGCCTCGCAGTAGGGCATGAAGTGAAGCGCAGCGAGATGGCACACTGTCGTGGGACACCATGCGCCGAGCGTGGCGTTGACCCGAACCGCATCTCGGACGTCACCCTCGACGGTCTCAACCGCACTGTCGTGCGGCAGCGATGCGCGGCTACCCGTGGAGAAGTTGTCGTACACGACAACGCGATCACCGCGCGCCTGGAGTGCACGGACCAGCCGCGATCCGATGAAGCCTGCGCCACCAGTCACGAGCGTCACGCGCTTTCGCGACACGGGGTGCATCCTAACACCGTTTGTTCAACACGATTGCTCGGGATGGAACCGTGCGCCAGTTCAGGCGAGAGTTCGGGAAGGGCCGTCTAAGGAAAGCCCGCGCCCGGGAACCGCGGCCTACGGATCGAGTGTCTGCCAGGACTCTTTCGTTCAGTTCGGGCCGGGCTCGGCCACAGTCTGTTACACCTGACGCGCGTGAGAGTTTACTCTCGGACGGAGAAAGGTTGGAGTGAATGAACGCCGCGGTCTACTGCAGGAAATCGACGGATCAGCACGCCGTCTCGGACGGGCGGAAGTCTGTCGCTAGACAGGTTGAGCACGCGAGAGCCTAGGCTATTAACAAGGGCTGGACGGTCGCGGATACGTGTACGTCGACGACGAACTTTCGGGCGCCGAGTTGGCGAATCGGCCTGGATTCCTGCGATTGATGAACAGCCTGAAGCCGCGACCACCCTTCCAAGTGCTCGTGCTGTCGGAGGAATCCTGTCGCGGACGCGAAGCGATCGAAACCGCGTACACGCTGAAGCAGCTGGTACCAGGCTGGGGTGCGCGTGTTCTTCTACCTCGAGGATCGCGAGCAGACGCTCGACTCCCCCACCAACAAGATCATGATGTCCCTCACCATCCGCGCATGGGATCCGCGTCAGCCAGGCGCATTCGACAGCGCGGCGATCTGCCGTTCCGTACTCAGGCTCGGATCATCGGTGAACTTGAACCGCCGGCGAACGTGGCCCGTAGATCGATACGCGGTACGGTGTGAGAGGCGAAGATGATTCCTTCAAACAAGGCGAGTCCTCCTACGAAGCCAACGAGATCAATCGTTTGATAGGACTCGTGTAGGTACGTAGGATTCCGCTTAGGGGTCGCAGCCGCCAGAGCCGCGGCGTTTACGTCCGGCGGCGACTCGGACGGTTGGTGATTCCGTCGCGCTTCTTCGCCATAGCGACGACAAGGAGTACCACCACCAGCAGAGCGAACGGAGCGTAGACGAAGCCACCCCAGTAGCTTGTCCATCCGAGCCTGTTGGACCCGACAGCGCCAAGCCCACTCGTGGCGAGCGAGCAGACGGACAGCATCTTGCCCACCAGCATGAACCGTTCGTGGAGTGAGCCCCTCAGGACCGCCGCCGACTCGCCGTCCTAGTGGACCGCAAACCAGGCCCCCCAGGCGGCGGCTGTTACAGTGTTCGGCTGGGCGAAGAAAGGACGCAGGGCGGAAGAGGTGTCCGAGAAATGTCGTCGGGGACGCCGCCGGACGGATTCCGGGCCGCCCAACGGTCGACACCGCGGCGCGGTCGCGGCGACACAGAATGTCAATCGGAGCCCAGGCTCGTTCGCCCGTTCTTGGCGAGTGGTTCGCGCCTCCTCTGGTCTCGCTCGCCGGCTCGCAGCGGGTTGGAGACGAAGCGTTCAACGAGGTCTTCCACCCGATCGCCGAACGGCTCCTGGCGCACTGCGATGCTGTGCTGCGAGTCGGTGGCCCCTCTCAGGGAGCCGACCTCATGGTCCGTCTTGCGCGGGAGCGCGGCCTGGACGTCTATCATCACCTGCGCGAAATCGTCGGTTGCGAGTCTTTTTCGGAGCCCCGCGCACACGAATGAACTGAGCCGAGGCCTACCAAGCGACCCCGTCACCATTGCCGCGCCGAACCTTCAGGTTGTACCAAACCTCCGTACCGGCGAGCGCGAAAGCGGGTCGAGCGGCTCATCGGCTGTTCCATAGTGCACAGACATCATCTGATTCGATCGCCCAGAATTGCGCGCGTCGGGAGTCAGCGGATGCATCCGACGTTGCCCTTACTGTGAAACTTCCGGCCGGATCACGAGTCTGCCGACATCCTTGCCGGAACCCGTCATCGAGGTCTACATGCCACTCCCATCGGGTAAGCGCGTCTTCGTGTGCTTCGGACTCGTCGTGTTGGTCGTTCTCTTAGGGAGCAGCGCCTCCGGACAGCAACCCGGGGATCAAGGCTTGACCGGCGCGAGCGGCGCGCCGCCCCTCGGGCTGGGATTGGGCCACTCCTCCAACGCTGAGGTGATGGAGCGAATCGTCGACCGAAGCAAGGGACATGTGGCCGTCGATCCCAACACGCTCCACCCGCCGGCGTTATCTCCTGATACAAACGACGGCTTCGTTTGGCACGCGCCCAAGCCGTACACGTGTTGGGTGGTCGAGCCGGGAGAACGTCGCGACTACGCGCCCGGCACCGCCGTGGCGTGTTTCGTGCGCGTGACACTCGGTGATCGGTTCGTCAACGGTGACGGGAGCCTGTTGGTCGACGCGGCGACGGGAAGGCCGGACGATTTCTTCGGCTTCGATTGCCCGGAGGGCTTCACGGTCAAAGATTTTACGAACAATCGCTGGATCGCGATCCGCTATTTCGACAGCAATCTCAACCAGATCGGGGCGATCCGGGCGGCGAAATACGACGGCATCAATTACAACTACACGACCGGGAAGGCGGTCGAGTTGCACGCCCACTACATCGAAATCCACACCATGCAGCCCGTCGACGGAACCGCGGACAACGAATACACGAAATTCTTGGGGAGCGACTACGGTCCCATCATCGGCTCGCATGGCCAGGTCCTCGCGAACAGTGCTGGGCGAATCGATTTCACGCCCTTCTTGGGGTCGATTCTCTACATCGCCGGGCCACACCCGCTCGATCTGTTCTACTTTGGTGATCCAAGCGGTACGCTGCCGGTGTGCCACGCGCTCAGGTAAAGGGAGCCGCGGCAGCGCCGGACGCGCTCGCGGCCAGGCGGGCCGAGAACGACTGACGGCGCCGATGCCTAGCCCCGATCGTGCGGTTAATCCTGCAGGTGAGTCCGACGACCCGGGCCGCGCGTATATTCGCGCGGTTCCGGGCGTTCGCAGCAGATCATCGGGCTTTGTTCAGATCGGTTTCACGCGCACGTCTGGATCGTGCCGTGATGACGTCAGGGCCATGCGGTCGGCATGCCAGATATCTCCACACCGCTCACAGCGGCAATACGAGCCTTTATCGGTCACCATGGTGAGACGGACGTGTTTGGTCGCGCGGCAGGCCGGACACGGCGGGCGATGGTGCTGGCCGTCGATAAAGCAGTTCATCTGGAGGAAACACTACTCGGTTGACCGTGCTGCAGCTGTGCAATACCGGACACTCACCCACCCCAGGTTCGCCACTCGAGGGGTTGCGCTGTTAGGATGTTCATCGCGTCATTGCGAGACGATCCCGGTGGAGGTAGCGATGGCTGACGTTTACGACGCGGGCTCCACGGTCGATAGTCACCCAACCGCCAAAGGGCTCGCCGTTCAGTTAAAGGACATCAGGAAGCGTCTGCCGCTGCGCCTTCTCTCGCCCGCCGATTGGGAGCACTGGACGAGGTGGGGCTATGTGATCGTGAACGCTGCGGTTCCCACCGAAAACATCCGTCGGCTCGTCGACCTGCTGTGGGAGTTCAACGAGATGAGCCCGACCGACCCCAGCACGTGGCCGAGAAAGCAGCTCCGCGATCATCAAATGCAGGAACTGAACAACAGCGGCATGGTGGAGGTTTACAACCACCAGTACCTGTGGGACAACCGGCAATCTCCGCGCGTCTACGATGCGTTTGTCGATATCTGGGATCGCACCGATCTCTGGGTGGCAATCGATCGAGCGAATCTCAACACACCGAATCACGAAGGCCGCACGTTCACTGGATTTATCCACTGGGACGTGGATACGTCGCTGACGCCGCTGCCGATCGGGGTTCAAGGTGTCTTGTCGCTGGTCGATACCGACAGCGAGATCGGCGGCTTTCAATGTGTGCCGGAGCTGTTCTGCGCGCTCGAAGACTGGAGAACCACGCAGCCCGTCGGTCGCAATCCGATGCATCCGGATCTGACCGGGTTCGAGGTGGTCAATGTTCCAATGAAGGCCGGCGACCTTCTGATCTTCAACAGTCTGCTCGCGCATGGCATCCGGCCGAACCTTTCACCCGATCGGGTGCGGATCGCTCAATACATTTCGATGTTTCCCGCCGACGAGCAGAACGTCGCTGAGCGCGACGCCCGCGTCCGGAGCTGGCGTGAACGCGAGCCGCCGAGGCGACCGGCCTTCCCTGGCGACCCGCGAGGGTGGGAACGAACCCGTTATGCCACGGCCAGGTTAACCACCCTTGGCGAACGGCTGCTGGGTCTGCGCAGCTGGTACGGCGACACGACGTGCTCCTGAGGCTGGGGGATTGACATGGCTAAGCCACCGCTCATCTTCACCTTCTATATTGCAGCCCCGATCGAGAAAGTCTGGAACGGGTTTGTGTCGAAGGAGGCGAACCAGACAATTTTCATGGGCGCGGACTTTGAGATCGATCTCAGGCCTGGCGGCGCGATGACTTGGTCGGGGCCGGGTAAGGATGGACAGCGAACACGCTACGTGACGGGTGAGGTGCTAGGGCTGGAGGCACCGACGCGACTCGAGTACCGGTTCGGCATGGGCGACGGAGCCGCGATGTCCAGGGTGACGATAGCGTTGACTCAGGAGACAGAGGCCGTGAAGGTCGTGGTTACGAACGATGAGTGGGCCGACGACGATCCTGCGTATCCACAGAATGCGGACGGCTGGCCGCGGATTCTTTCGCGGCTGAAGACCCTCCTCGAGACGGGGAAAACATTTCGACCGCACTGATCGCCGCGGATCGCCCCATCCGTGCTCGCCACGGACCGCCAATGAAAGAGGTGGCATCCCCAACGGGATTCTCAAAGTGGACGCCCGACCAAGGGTCGGCGGGCGGCTGCGCGGGGGCGTAGCGCGGTCTGTTTCCCCTGCCGTCCTGACGTTCTTGAGCCGCCCGCTGCGCTAGACTTGACCGTTTCCCCCACGATAGGAACGCACTGTTGCAAGAAGGAGCTACTCCATGATCGTCGTCCGCAACGTGTTCCAGTTGAAGTTCGGGAAGGCCCGTGAGGCCGTGGCCGTCATGAAGGAAGGCGTCGCCATTCACAAGCGGCTGGAGGCCGAAGGTGCTCCACGACTTCTGACCGATGTCACAGGGCGGCACTACACGTTGGTCTTGGAAATGACGTTGCCTAATCTCGCCGCACTCGAAGCCATGGCGCCCCGCGTCTTTGGCGACAAGGATTTTCAGGCGAACTATCAAAAGATGGTCCCGCTGGTGGAGTCCGGACACCGCGAGATTTTCACAATTGTCGAGTAGCGCAGGTCACCGACGGGTCGATCTCCAAATGAACGTTGTTGGAAGGCCGATGTTCGCCATCGCTTTTGGCGTCTTCCTGATCTGCGCCGAAACGTGTCGACACATCGAGGACGCTCTGGCATTGCCGCGCGACTGGCTCTCGCTCCCTTTTCACGACTGGATAGCGGGCTCGCTTCTGGTGTATGCCGGCGTTCTGAGTCGCCGCGACTGGAACGGTGGCCGCTGCTTTCAGGCCGTCGCCTGGGGCTTCATGCTGAGCCTGCTAGTTGGATCGTTCTTCGCGCATTTGGAGGAGTGGTCGTCGCAACCAAAGACTTCGGGCTGGATTTCAGAGGGCGCCTTGATGGGCATTCTGGCAGCCTTGCTCGTGCTCGCCCTCGGCGGACTTATCGGTACGCTGGCGAGCTTCTCGGCTAGCCGTAGTAGCTTCCAGGGCAGCGTCGGTCGCTAGGCAGCGCTCGAAGGGGAGGTCCTCGCGTGATTGAGGTCGCGTCGACTCGAGGGACCGTCACGGCTCTCCGTGGCGGGCTCGTCTACTTCAAGGACGACCCGTTCTTCGTCGACGCGTCCGCGGCGTTCGTCCACGAGGCGGACGGTCTCGTCGTGTGCCGGGGCGGGAAGATCGACGCCGTCGGCGCATACGCCGACCTGAAGGATTCCCTCCCCGACGGCGTCGCGGTGACGCGCTACGAGGACTGCCTGATGTGCGCCGGCTTCATCGACACACACATCCACTATGTGCAGACGGGGATCATCGGCGCATTCGGCGCGCAGCTGATCGACTGGCTTAACCACTACACCTTCGTTGCCGAGCAGGACTTCAGCGACCCCGCGCACGCTGCAAGGATGGCGAAGGTCTTCTGCGACGAGCTGCTGCGCAACGGGACGACGTCGGCGCTCGTCTTCTGCGCCGTCTACCCGCAGTCCGTCGACGCCCTGTTCGAGGAGTCCGAGCGGCGCGGCATGCGCCTGATCGCGGGCAAGGTGATGATGGACCGCAACGCGCCGGACAAGCTCCTCGACACCGCCGAGACGAGCTACCAGGACTCGAAAAGGCTGATCGAGCGCTGGCACGGGCACGCCCGGAGCCTCTACGCGATCACGCCACGGTTCGCGCCCACGAGCACGCGCGAGCAGCTCCGGGCCGCTGGGACGCTGTGGCACGAGCACTCCGGGGTCTACGTCCACAGCCACCTCTCCGAGAACACCGGCGAGATCGCCTGGGTGAAGGAGCTGTTCCCCGAGCGCGACGGCTACCTCGACGTCTACGCCCACTACCAGCTCGTCGGCCGCCGCGCGATGTACGCCCACGGCGTCCACCTCACGGACGCAGAGTGGGCGCGCTGCCACGAGACCGAGACGTCGATCTCGCACTGCCCCACCTCGAACCTCTTTCTCGGCAGCGGCCTGTTCAAGATCGGCAA
This sequence comes from uncultured Acidobacteriota bacterium, assembly GCA_963771415.1. Taxonomy (GTDB): domain Bacteria; phylum Acidobacteriota; class Vicinamibacteria; order Vicinamibacterales; family 2-12-FULL-66-21; genus CAWAZT01. The sequence continues at coordinate 67,123 of CAVYTI010000008.1, forward strand.
GGCGAAGGATGCGAAGCGGCCGGTCCACGTTGGACTGGGCACGGACATCGGCGCGGGCACGAGCTTCTCGCTGCTCGCCACGATGAACGAGGCTTACAAGGTGGCCGAGTTGCACCAGACGCCGATCCGCGCCGTGAAGGCGTTCTTCCTGGCCACGCTCGGAGGAGCGCGCGCCCTTGACCTCGAAGGGACGATCGGCAACCTCCGGCCCGGCTGCGAGGCTGACATCGTCGTGCTCGACCCGAACGCCACCGCGCTGATGAAGTACCGCAACGCCCGCTCTGAGTCCATCGAGGAGACGATGTTCGTGCTCACGATCATGGGCGACGACCGCGCCGTGCGCGCCACGTACATCGCTGGAGGCCTGGCCTACGACCGAACCTCCAACGACGATAGGGAGAGCAGCTGATCGCGAACGTCAACTCACGACTTTAAATAGTCTTCAGACTATCGTGACGGCTGGACGAAGATTCTGATTAACCCGGAAGAGGTTGTCCGGGTCGTATTTGGACTTGATCTCGACCAGCCGATCGTAATTGTCCCGATACGCCGCCTGGACTCGTTCCTGACCTTCCTCCATCATGAAATTCACGTACGCGCCGCCGGCGGAATACTGGATGCAGGGCGTCGAAATAGTCCTTGCACCATTTGGTGATTTTGGGCGCGTTCGCTGGATCCGGATCGACCCCGACGATCACCTCCGCCCAGTTGGCGTCACGATAGCTGAACGCGGTGGCGTCCTGTCCGACGCGGTGTGCCGCCCCGTCGATCGCGTACAGATGCATCGTCGAGTGCATGGTCGGCAGCGCTGCGCCATGTTCGGCGTGCCGCCGGATCGCGTCGTCGCTGAGCTCCTTGACGAAATCGGCGCGCCAGTACCACTGCAAGCCGGGTGGATAGAGGCCGTCGAACAGGCTGTTTACCGCCGGCAGCGGCATCTCGGCCTGGTGATCGAGCAGCGGTTTGCCGACGCTTCGCATTGGCTTCGTCGCAGCCTCCGCCCGCTCCGCCGGTCCCGTCGACACCCACATCACCCCGCACACCTTCTTGAGATGCAGGTGCTCGGGAAACATCGGCGACGGCGGGATCGTGAGAAACGCGAAGAAGCCATTGACGTATTCCGGCGCGCTGAGGATGAACGTGCGGTAGGCCTGCATGACCTCCTCCGTTTCCTCGAGTGGCCAGAACGTCGGCCCCGCGTACACCGTTCTTACCGGATGCGCCCGGAATTCGAACGAGGTCACGACGCCGAAGTTCCCGCCGCCACCGCGCAGCGCCCAAAACAAGTCGGCATTCCGTGTCTCGTCCGCAGTGACAACGCTGCCATCCGCCAACACCACATCGGCGGACAGCAGGTTGTCGATCGTCAGGCCGTATTCACGGGTGAGATAGCCGATGCCGCCGCCGAGGGTCAACCCGCCCACGCCAGTGGACGAGATGAACCCGCACGGCACCGCCAGCCCGAAGGGGTGTGTGGCGTGGTCGACATCGCCCCACAACGCGCCGCCTTCGACGCGTACGGTGCGTTCTGCTGGGTCGACGTGGATACCACGCATTTGCGACAGGTCGATCACCAGGCCATCGTCGCAGGAGCCCAGTCCTGCGCCGTTGTGTCCGCCGCCCCGAACGGCGGTCAGCAGATTGTTGGTCCGCGCATAGTCGACGGCGTGGATCACGTCCGCCACGTCGACACATCGCACGATGAGCGCCGGTCGTTTATCGATCATCCGGTTGTAGAGCAATCGGACGGACTCGTACGATTCGCCATCAGGCTGAACGATGGCGCCGCGAACCCTGGAACGTAACTGTTCGATTTGCATAGCCGCCATGACGTCTGTCTTCCTTTACTGCTGGTTCGTCTTCGGTTGCGGGTTGTCGGCCGGATTCACGTAAAAGAGGTCGAACGGTCCTTCGAGATTGATTTGCACGACCGTCGGGGCGCTGGTCCAGGCGAAGTGGTGCATCTTGGCCGGCAACATGACATAGCTGCCAGGTTCCAGCGTCTGGCTCGCCTTGCGGTCGAGCTTGTCGCCCATGCCGGCGTGGAACGACCCGGACAGTACCGTCAGGCGCTCCGTCATGCTGTGCCAATGCGCCGGGATGTTGTAATTCGCCGGCAATTTCAGGCGCATCACGATCGGCCCCTTTTCCGCCGGGTTCCCTTCCAGGACGGCGATCTGCGCGCCCGCCGGCAAGATCGGCGGCGCAGGTCCCCACTGCACTTTGTCGGCTGGTACCAGGACGTGCGCGGTCTGCGCGACGGCGGCCCCGGCCGCGAAGGTCACGGCCAGGATGAACATGGCGAGGCGAAACGAACGCGTGCTGCTCATAAGCTCCCTCCTTGGACGAGAGCTTAGAAAAGCCAGCGTTCGCGAAACGTTCGCGAAAGCGTTCCGCGGCAACCACGACAGACAGCCCGGCTTTTTCGGCCCTCAGCGTCTATCTGAGCGAGGCCGCGACAGAGGACGAAAGAATCCGCTGTTCGAGCGCGCGGCTTTGCTGTGTCCGCGCCAGCGTCAGCGCCCTCAGAACGGTGGCCTCCCGCTCCGCCCCGCTCTCGAGCTCACTTTTCTGAAGGTAGAGCGCCGGCAGCCACCACAGATCACCGCGATCGACCGCCATCTCAATCGCACGATCGAGAATGATTGTGGTCTGCGCGCGCTCGTTGAGACGGCTGTATGTTCCGGCCAGCAGCGACAGGTAGTACGGTCGGCGTGCTTGCGCACGACTTGCATCGAGCCGCGCGAGCGCGGCTTCAATGATCCTGACGCCTTGGGCCGGGTCGGTCTGTCCGCGCGCCCATCCGATCAGCACGCTCGCCCAATCGCCGTAGTAGGCGAACCCGTAGCGCTCGCACAACCCGACGGCCGCTTCCGCGCACTCCAGCGTCCGCTCGGTATCGAGCCGCATCTGGTGAAGGAGGCCGGCATATGCGAACGCCAGCGCCTCGCTGTACATGTGGTCTCGTCGCCGAGCGAGCGCGATGGCGTGATCCACGCGCGCGACCGCACCCGTCTCGTCGCCGAACAGCCACAGCGCGTGCGCCGACCAGGAGCAGGTGAAGACGCCAAGGTCTGAACCGAGCGCTGAACGCTGCGGATGGTCTTCATTGTAAGCAGCGAGCGAGTCGTCGAAGTAGCGATTCGATGCGGCAAGTTCCCCGACGGTCAACAGCGTCGCGCCCATCGTCTGGAACGCTTCGCAGCGGCACGATGGATCAACGAGGCTCCGCGCGAGCGCCTCGTCTGAAATCGCTCGCATGGCTTTCAGATCGCCGAGCATGAACCTCATCGTGTATGCGACCCATAGCCAGCGCCCTGGCACATAGCCGCCGTCGCCACGCAACAAAGTGAACACGCGATCGATGTTCTGCTCGACTTCCGGCGCTGCATAACCGCGGCCGGAGTTCAGTGCCGCGGAAAGACTCGAACGCAACGCGAGCTCGTGCTTGTCGCGGCCGCGCCCCGGCGGCAACTTGTCGAGGAGCGCGAGCGCATAGTTGAAGCAGCGGATCGCCTCCTCGACCGCCGACAATCGTTCAGCGACCGTTGCCGCCCGTTCGAGAAACGGGATCGCCCGCACCGGCTGCCCGCCTCGATCCAGGTGCGCCGCAATCGACGCGCTCACATCGTCGAGCCGATCGGCGAACAGGATCTCCATGCCTTGTGCGATGCGGCGATGAATGAGCCGGCGCCGCGCCGGGCCGATTCCACTGTAGGCGACCTCGCGAATCCGATCGTGACTGAAGTCCCATCGCTCATCGGCCTGCACCCGCACAATGTGTCGGCGCCAGAGCTCGTCGAGCGCGCGCACCAGCGCGTCTTCCTCCAGGTCGCTCGCCTGGGCCAGGATGTCGAACGAGAAGTCGCGTCCAATCGACGCCGCCACTTCCGCTGCGGCCCGCGCCTCGTCGGACAGCAGCGCCAGCCGCGCCGTCACCACCGCCTGCACTTGCGACGGGGCGTCGCGATCGGAGGCCCCGGGCTGATGCGAGAGCTCCATGCGCCCGCGTTCGACGATGAACAGCGGATGACCCTCTGTTTCGCGAAACGTCCGCGCCAGCGTCGCTTCGTCAAGCGGATGCTCGGCGACCTGGCCCGCTAGCTGTGCCGTCGCGGTGCGATCGAGAGGGCCCAGCGCGATCACCCCCAGCAGGTCGTCGTGTTCAAGCTGGCGAAGCAGTCGCACGAGCGGCGGGTTGTCCTGCTCCTCTTCAGCCCGAATCGTCCCGACGATCAGACAATGCCCGTCGGCGCTCGAGCGCACGAAGTACTGAAGCCACTCGATCGTGTCGCCGTCTGCCCATTGCAGATCGTCAAGAACGAGAATGAGCGGCGTGGCTAACCGAAACGCCTGCGCCAGCGCCTCGAAGAATCGCAGCCGTTGCCAGCTTTCGAGTTGACCTTCGGGGGCGGCGACGTCCGGGCGGCCCGCGAGGAGACCCGGGCTCAATCTGGCCACATCGGTCATCGATGCCGGTTCGAGCCGCGTGAGCGCCGCGCGCAGCGAGTCGCTTTTGAGCCAATCGGCAATCGGCGCGTACGCCAGCCGCGCCTCGCCCGCGTAGCAGCGTGCCGAGACCACGGCAATCGCGTTGACACCGGCCCAAACCGTGAGCTCTTCGGCGAGTCTGGTCTTCCCAATCCCCGCTTCGCCACGAATCACCAGCAGTCGCATTCGGCCCTTGGCGGCGGTCTGCCAGGTGTCGACCATCGTGCGCCATTCAGATTGGCGGCCAGCCAGAGGGTACACGGCCGTTCGTGGAGGCGCAGGACTCACCGGCTCGGATGGGTCGAGGTCGAGGATCTCGCGATAGGTGATGCGCGTCGCCGCGCTCGGCTGGACACCGAGCTCCTTTTTCAGGAGCGCGGCGCACTCCTGATACAGATGCAGGGCCGTCGCGCGATCGCCCTGACGCGCGTGACACCGCATCAGGGCGCACCACGCTTGCTCATCGAGCGGATCGAGACGGAGCAGCTGTCGGCCGCGCTCGATTGCCTCTCCAAAAGCGCGATCCTGTTCGAGCGCCGCAACCAGACGCCCGAGCACCAGGCGCGCGCGCTGGTGGAGCCGTTCGCGATCGGGTTGGATCCATTCGGCGGCGCAATCTGGCATGAGATCGCCCTGATAGAGCGACGCAGCTTCCTGGAGCGCGGCGAGGTTTCCTTCAAGTCCCCGGTCCGCGGCGCTCTCGAACGCCACGAGGTCCACCACCGTGGATCGATCCTCGCGCCATGCCAGCGTGCGCGATTCGCTGACGATCAGCGCTTCGAGCCTCGGCCACGCTTCCCGCAGGTGATGGAGCTCGCGCCTGAGGTTCGTCTGGGCCTGAACGTCTGTGGAATCCGGCCAGAGCGTGCCGCTGACACGCTGACGAGGAATCGGACCGCCGCGCGCCTGGAGGACGAGAAACGCGATGAGCTGCTGTTGACGAGCGCTCGGGACACGTGCGACCGAGCGGCCGTCCACTCGAACATTGAATCCGCCGAGCACATCGATACGAAGCGGCAACGCGCCGGTCACCATTGAAGATTACACGGGTTCGGAGCATAGTGGGCGGGAGCGGCCGGAGGAGGTGATCTGATGCCGGTGAAGCTGACCGTTGCCGCGGAGAGCTGGGAATCGAAGGCGGTGAAGTGCACCTTCACCGTGCAGGCGAACGACGTGACCCTGGTCGCCAAGGATCGCAGCAAGCAGATCTACGAGCTTCCCGCCGGCACCAAGAAGCTGAGGATCGTGGCGACGCCGACGCCGAAGCCGAGCAAATACTGGGAGACGACGGTGGCGCTCGTCGTCGCGAGCAACGGCACCCTCTCGCCCGGGGCCGGGTTCGCACCGTGGGTCGGCGTGACGCGGGCGAGTGGCGCCACGGCGGGCGCGACCCTGGCGACGGTCAGGGTGAGCCGGTTCAGGGACGTTACGCATGACGTCCTGACCCTCTTGAAGGTCGTCCCTGGCGAGGTCGGGAAACCGCGAAAAGGTCGCGCGCCCACCCAGCCCGAGCTCGCGGCGACTTACGGCAAGTGGCCGCCCGCTGATCTCGACATTCATCCTTTGCCCAAGGCGCACTTTCTCGATGTAGCCAACCCAGTAAAGGCGGGCGGCATCCTGAACTTCAAGGCAAGCTCGGTGGCGGTGGACGCCGAAAGCGTCGTCCTCGAGCTCGCGGGGGTGCGGGGGCCCCGGCTGTTCGGCGTCGTGTGGCCCGATGCGGTCCCGCGCAAGAAGAGCGCGGCGCCTACCCGATTCTTCTTCTACATCCGGCAGACTGGCGGACAGGACAGAAAGAACGTCTTCGTGGGTGGCGCGGTCAAGGGACCGTATCCGTACAACTTCGACTACGCCGAGCGCTGCCTGTTCGAAAGTCAGCACTATCCAGGAACACCGATCTTCGTGCGCAAGGGCTGGATGCTTCGCCCCAAGGGCGTCCCGTATCAGGTCGCGAGGTCCGGTGCGAAGGTCGTCACGGTGTTTCCCGTCGCCGACTCCGACGACAGCATCAGCTACGAGGCGCTCTCGAACTTCGACGAGATGGGTCGGCTCCTCGCCGACCTGCAGGCGTACATGTTCTGGAGGGTCGGAATCGCGGCTCCGCCGACGACCGTCGGCACGACGGCACTCTCCGCGTACAGCTCGGCGAACTACACGCTGGCGAGCTGGTTGAACAGCAACCGAGCGAGCACCTTTCTCAAGAAGAACATCAGCGCGGTCTACTTCCTCGATCCTCCGAACGTGGACGACTGCGTCGACGCGGGCCTGCTCTGGCGGCGAAACATGGGCAAGGACAAGCGCGTCCGGTTGTACTCGGCCAAGGATGAAAAGAAGTACTTCCCGGCGTACCGACGGTTGCTCGGCCTCAAGGCGACGGACCCGCTCGCGAGCCCGCCGTACCTGCTGAGCGCCGCCGACAAGAAGGTCACCATGGCACTGTTCCCGACGGACAGCTGGGACCGCACGTTCAAGGACGTGCTCGGCATCGTGACCAAGTGGACCTACTGGGACGCTCACCACTTCGTCCCGGCGACCGTACTCACGCATGCGCTCGCACAGGGGGACCTCAGCTAAGCGTTCGGGATCGTCCCGCCGGCGTACGACTGGAGGCCAGACGCTCAGCGGCTTCGCGTCAGCCTCGTTCGAGGTCACAGGCGGAGTGCTCGGGATAGGCAGAGTCGGCGGCTCGACGGGCGTCAGTTATCGATCAGATATGCCGGGGATTTACCTGAGCAGATTCAGCGACGGCGGAATCGTCAGCATCGCACCGCAGCGAATACAGATGTAGAGGAGTGGCACACGGATCGGGAATCTGGGAGCGGTGTTCTGCAGCTTCATCCCGTCTTTGAAGCCGCAATCCAGGCAATCGCGAACGGGCGGCGGCGGACCGTAGTCGTGCATAAAGTCCTCCGTGACCGAACTCGTCGCTGTCTTCAATTCAAGCCATGTGCCCGATTGACGGGCCATCACGAAGTGTGCCGGACACGGTCGGGCGTATGACCGTGCGCCAGAGCTTCGCGGGATGATCTGGTGACTCCCTATGGACCAACTGAGCAGGCTCGGCCTGCAGCACGACGTGCTAGACCTGGGAGCAGCGTTGTAGAGCCAAGGCGTCTCGACCAATGGTTCGACCGGGGTATCACGATCATCGCGGAGCAGATCGACACGATTGGTCGTTCGATCACCGATTTTGCGCCACAGAGGAGATCGGCTCTTGTTGTTTTTCGATCTCTAGCCTTGCGCGATCGCTCGCGGGTCGTTTCGTTAGGGGTCAGCGATGCTTCGGCGGTCTCGGTAGCTGCGTCCCCGGGTTACGTGCGCCGCGGTCGTCTGGTTCACCAGAGCGCTCGGCACTCAGATAGAACACGTGGAGGCAGTCGTGACAGGAATAGGCGTGAAGGTCGTCACCTCGCGCGGTGACTTCGCGCACGTCGAAACACTGACATTTCGGACAGCGGCCAGCCGTCATGGATGTCTCGACCGTCTGAATTGGAGAGCTGAATTCTAGCACAACAGCACGAGTGTGCACCTAGTTGGCGGAGTTCTTCTCTCGGGGCGGCGGGATCGATGCAACGGGCGGCGGGATCGTCAAGTGCACACCGCATCGTCGGCAGGTATAGAGCAGCGGAATGGCGGCGGATGGACTCGGGACGACGTTTTGTAACGTCATGCCGTCCTTAAGTCCGCAATCGACGCACTGGCGAGTGAGAGGAACAGGAGCCACCTGGCGGCGAGTCTATCATTCGCCAAGTTTACGGATCCGGGTGAGCACTCCCCCACCAGTCGCGAAGAAGGAACCGCCTCGAAAAAAAGGCTCCTCGCGGTTCGTGTGTGGGGAGGTCGTGGCCGCTTCCTCGTTTCCGGAGTTGGATGGCGCGCTCTCGGCAGATGGCCGACGATTGGCGTTTGGCTCCGCGCAGTCGACGGACGCGATGCAGATCTGGGTGGCCGGCGCAGATGGGTCTGAACCGCAGCAGATGACCCGCGGCGAGCGTGGGCGGGGCTCACCGAGCTGGTCACCCGATGGCACCAGATTGTTTTTGATTCCTTGGATGACGAGGCTCACTATCACATCTGGATCATGGATGCCGATGGCGCCCATCAACGACAAGTCACCGCTGATCCCGGAGACCAGAACATGCCCACGTGGTCCGGGGACGGACGATGGATTTACTTTTCCTGGGGCCAAGGCAGCGAACGCGACATCTGGCGGATGCCAGCCGGCGGCGGACCCAAGCAGCGCGTGACGCGAGGGGAGCGGTACAGAGTGGGAGTCCGCCGATGGTCAAAGCCTCGTGTATCAACAATATTCAGACAATGGGCCGCTGCTGGCCGTTCTTGAGTGGGATCCCGCATCAACTCATCCCGTGCGTGACAGTGAAAGTGTCTCGACGTGGCCACGACGGACTATTACGTGCCCTGTAGTCCTATGCGACCGCTGCCCAGCTCCATGTTACCGGATACCGGGAGATCGACTTCTCGGCACCTGAAAAGTTTTTTCGCGACATCCCAGTGTCTCGCGACGGACGAACGTCCTCGCCAGCACAGAGCCTGCGACTCATGTGATCGAGAACTTCCGGTGACAACGCATCCTGCCACAGGAAGGGTCCGCGGCAAGGAACGCCAGCGTCCGTGTTTTCTACTTGGCGGACCGCGACGGACACGCCCACCGACAAGATCATGTCCCTCGCCGAGGTGGAAGCGCCATCCTGGCCGATTTACGCGGTGCGTCGGAGCTGCCGGCCGTCTCGCCGCTACTAGTCTGCTACCGTGTAGGCCACTCGGGAGGTCAGGCGACGCTCGCCACGCGGCGTCAGGGCGGCCGACAGCATGACATCATCGGACTCGAACGTGGCGGATTGATCCGGCGCCACGTGGCAGCCGACATGAGCCGTTCCCTGCGCCTGGTCGTGGCACTCGCCTTTCACACAGTCCTCGACAGCGAACGCGATGGTGACTTCACGCAGCGTGTAGGTTGACGATCGGTTGTGGATCTGGCCGCTCAGGTGGTAGCGGCCGCGAGTGAACGTCAGCTGCAGGCCGTCCAGCTGGACCTCGCTTGGCGCGACGCGATTTATCTTCTTCTCATACCGATACGTTCCGGATAACGAGCGCGCCACATCAGCCACGACCACGAGCGCGATGATCGCCGCAATCCCGGCCACTGTGCCGCCGATTGCGTAGCGCACCTTCGGCATGAGGAGGCCCGCCGCTAGAACCGCAATGACCAAGCCGAGAAAGATCAGCCACATCGGCGCAAGGTTACTCTTCCAACGGCCATCCAGCGGCTCTCGATCGAGAGTTTTTCTTGACGAGGGGCGGACCCCTTCTGGTTAAAGACTTCCCTTCGCCGCGGGTGTAAGACCGGGCAGGCTGGCATGGGGTAACGAATGATGTGCGGATCCCAAAAACTGGCGCATAATGCCGCGCACTGGAGGGCCCGCATGCCGCTGGTCTTGTTAGCCGCCGTCGCTCTACTCCTCTCCGCCTTCTCGGCACGCGCACAGCCGCCGGCCTCGTCGCCTTCCCTGGACTTCGAATTCTTCGAGTTACGTGTCCAGCCTGTCTTCACGACGAAACGGCCCGGCAACGCGCGGTGCGTCACGTGCCACGCCTTCGGCACGCCGATGCGGTTGCAGCCGCTCGCGCCGGGAAGCGCGACGTGGACCGAGGAACAGTCGCGCAAGAACTTCGACGTGATCCGGTTGCGTGTCGTGCCGGGGAACCCAGCGGCGAGCCGGCTGCTGCTGCATCCCCTGGCCGAAAGCGCCGGAGGCGATCCTCAGCACGACGGGGGCAAGCACTGGACGTCGAAGGACGACCCGGAATGGCAGACGCTTGCGGCGTGGGTGCGCGGCGAGACCCTGCACAGCGTCGCACCGGTGCGCGGCATGGTTCGAATCATCCAGACGAACAGTGCGGGCGACAACGTTCACATCATCGACCCGCTGACGAACACGGTCGTTGCTCAGATCGCCGGCATCGAGGTTGGCCATGGGGCGGCGGCGGCGCCGGACGGCAGCCGGCTCTACTTCAGCAACGAAGCAGACTCGACGCTCGATGTGGTGGATGGCCGGACATTCCGGGTCACGAACAAGATCCCGTTGAGCGGGCATCCCAACAACATCGCAGCCGGCCGCGATGGGAAGCGCGTGTACGTGGCGATTCGCGAGGAGCCCGGCGCGGTCGACGTGATCGACACCCTCAAGCTGCAGCGGGTCAAAAGCATCCCGGTGAAGGGCGCCGTACACAACACGTACGTGACGCCGGACGGCCGGTACGTGGTGGCCGGCAGCATCGAGGGCAGAACCGCGACAGTCATCGACGCACAGGCCGAAGAGCCCGTCTGGGTGATGGATTTCGAGCTCGGCGTGCGCCCGATGGCGTTCGAGACGAATCCCGACGGCTCGACCAAGCGCATATTCGTGCAGCTCACCGAGTTCAATGGTTTTGCCGTCGTGGATTTCGCGACACACAAGGAAGTGACGCGAATCGAGCTCCCGAAGCTTGGACCCGGAAAGACACCGGTGCTCGAAGGCGGTAATGCGTCCCACGGCATGGCGGTGAGCGCAGATGGAAAGAAGCTGGTGGTGGACAGTCGTCTCAACAGCGCCGTCTACGTGTACTCGCTGCCAGAACTCAAGCTCTTGGGTTCCGTCGACGTAGGCCGGGCACCCGATTGGGTGACGCTCACGCCCGACGGCCGCACCGCCTACGTCGCCAATGCCGGCTCGAACTCCGTGTCGGTGGTCGATCTCGGCGCGCTCAAAGAAGTGACTCGCATTCCGGTCGGGCAGGTGCCGAAGCGGAACATCACCGTCATGCTGCCGTAGACTCGGGACGAACGATACGTCGATCGATAACACCCTGTCGCATGTCCGATGTCGTCAACAGCGCAGGCAACTTTGACTCGTTCCTGGCCGCCCGATGAATCGACCCCCTTCTTCCCCCTAGATAAAAAATGTACTCCCCCCCCCCCCCCCCCCCACCCAACCCCCCCCCCCCCCCCCCCCCCCCCCCCCCCCCCCCCCCCCCCCCCCCCCCCCCCCCCCCCCCCCCCCCCCCCCCCCCCCCCCCCCCCCCCCCCCCCCCCCCCCCCCCCCCCCCCCACCGCCCGCTGGCGGCTCATTGCGCCTGGAGCGGCTCGGCGGGCGGAGGTGTGTGACTCAGACGTCCGCCGCGAAAGAATCTATACAACAACCACGAATCTATTGTGGCGACTGCGACGAACACACCGAGTGCGGCTCCGTCATTGGTCACGCCCATCACGCGGAGCACTGACGCGAGACCAAACGCCACAACCCACGCATCGAAGCTCATACAGAGGCGTCGGAACGTCTCTGTCCTCACGCGGCGGAACAGGTAGGCGCCGAGAGGGACGCCGAGAGCCAGGCTCGGAAGGATCTGCAGCGAGAGACCCAGGCTCGTCGTGCTGAACATGCCTGCCGCCAGGTACGCGGCCGCCGTCATCGACGACTCCGCAAGCCTCACCAGACCAAGCGCTGCCCGGAACTCGTGCTTGGCGTATCCTTCGTTGCTGAGCATCAACGCGAGCGGCGGGCCCGAAATGGTGGTCACCGAGTAGAGCACGCCGAGACCAGACCCGAAGCCCAGGCCGAATCCCGGGCCCCACCCGAGCGGGCGGCGATACCCTGCTGCCTGAAACAGAATCAGCGGAATCAGGCAGACGAAGGTCCACAGCTTCATCCAGCCAGGATCCAGCTGCGCCACGAGACGAGTCCCGACGAACACGCCAGGCGCGAGCCCGATGATCAGCGGTACCATCCTGCGCCACACTGGTGGAAGGCTCTGGCGGTTGACGAAGAGCACGTATCCGTTGAGCACGACCTCGATGAGCACCAGCGCGGGGTTGAGGGTCCGGTTGGTGAGAAACAGCAGCGCCAGCGGAACAGTGAGCGACGAAAATCCGTACCCGAGCGCACCGTTCACGCTCGCCGCGAAGAGCGTAATGATCGAGAGCGCGAGATGTTCGAGCGACGACATGACGGCTACATGTAGCCGTCGCGCCTGAGCGTCTCGAGCGTTCCGCCGTCAGCCGCATCCTGCGCGCGTCCGGATCGCTCGGCCACGTGCGCGAACCGGCCGCTTCGCAGCTCGACAATGATGTCGTGTACGGACGCCGCGTGCGACTCCACTGGCGCGGTGCACGGGCCGCATCCGAGCGACCGGTAGCGGGTCCCCTCCCCTCGATCGAAGTAGAGATCGATCACGGGAATCTGCTCCTGCGCGATGTACTCCCAGATATTGAGCTCCGTCCAATCGAGCAGAGGGTGGATCCGAACGTGGGTGCCCGGCGCGCAGTCCGTCTTGTACTGGTTCCAGAACTCGGGTGGCTGTTCGGCGATGTCCCAGGTGTGCTGGCGGGTTCGTGGCGAGAAGTATCGCTCCTTGGATCGACTGCCTTCCTCGTCCGCGCGCGCCCCGACAATCACACCGGTGTACGGCTCCGGATTCGGATCCGTCTCGTACGTCAGGGTCGTGTGATTGAAGCGGAATCGCGGCCATTCCCCACTGAGCGTGCGTTTGAGCGCTTCGGTCTTGAGCAGCGAACAGCAGGTCACGCGGTCAACCGTGCCGTCGGGGAACGTGCGCCGGTCGCGCAGCGCCTCGGCATGCTGCCCGTAAATGAGGTTGAGACCCCATTCGGCCACCAGCCGATCGCGATAGGCGATCATCTCTGGGATCTTGAACGACGTATCGATGTGAATCAGCGGAAATGGCACGTGCCCGAAGAACGCCTTGCGCGTCAGCCACAGGAGGACCGTGCTGTCCTTGCCAATCGACCACAACATGCACAGGCTCGGAAACGCGGCATAGGCCTCGCGCAGGATGTGAACGCTCCGGTGCTCCAATTGATCGAGGTAGTTCACGATTCTGACCCCGGCATCTTGGCGCCCGCCTGATCCGTCAGGTACAGCGTCGCCAGCACCGCATCCGCCGCGGCCGTGACGGTCATGTCGCTGGTATCGATCCGAAGCTCAGGCGCTCTCGGCTCTTCGTAGGCATCGTCGAGCCCGGTGAAATGCGCGATCTCGCCGCGGCGGGCGCGTTCGTAGAGACCCTTGACATCGCGGCGCTCGCATTCCGCCAGGGGCGTGGACACGTGGATCTCGACGAAACGTCGACAGAGGCCCCGCACGTAAGATCGTGACGCCTCGTACGGCGAGATCAGCGCGCAGACCACGAACACGCCGTGATGTTCCAGCCGGCTCGCGAGGAAACCGACGCGCCTGATGTGCTCGTCGCGCTCGGGCCTGGTGAAGCCTGTCTGTGGAAATGCCGTACGCACGACATCGCCGTCCAGGCACTCGACGCGTGCGCCCGCGGCGAGCAGACGCTGGACCACCTGCTGCGCGATCGTGGATTTGCCTGCGCCCGAAAGGCCCGTGAACCACAAGACGGCCGGTTCCGGGAGCGCGCGGGTCTCGCGACTCAACGACGCATACAGCTCGGGGAGCGCCTCGAGGATGATGCCGCCTCCGCTGATGTCGAAATTGTCGACGATCACGAAGCGACCCGTGGGAGGACATTCGTCGATCAGATCGAACGCGAGCGGCGTATTCAGGACGAGCGTGCACTCCGCGACCTCGTTCCGCCCAACCTCCGGCGCGGTGTCGCTCGCTGACAGATCGGCGCCGTCGATGACCCGATGAATCTGCTCGACGCGGAACCGGACCTTGCCGGTCCCGAGCTTGAGCACGTACTCCTTGCGAGTCGTGAGAGGGTTTCGCCCCAGCCAGAAGAGGCTGACCTTCAGTCGCGAGCCGACCTGCGGCGCCGGCTGCCCAGCCAGCGTCGCGATCTCGCCACGTCCGAGATAGAGCTCGTCGGTGAGCGTGAAGCCGACCGCCTCGTCGGCCGAGGCTTCCGTCGGTGCGGCCCGATTGAACGCCTCCAGCGTGCGCACGCGGCTCTTCTTTCCCGAGGGATGGAACACGACTTCGTCGCCCGCACGAATGCGGCCGCTCAGCACGGTGCCGGCGATGATCCGCCGTTGATTGGTCGGCTTCGCGAACTTGTACACGCCCTGCACCGGCATGCGAAACGACCCGGCGGTCAATGGCGGCCGGCTGTGGAAAGCGTCGATGGCCTCGAGGACGGTCGGACCGTCGTACCACGCCAATCGTTCCGAAGCCGAGACGACGTTGTCTCCGCTTCCAGCACTCGCGGGAATGAATCGCGACGCCTTCACGCCCAACCGGCCGAGGAAGGCGGCGTACTCGATCGCGAGATGATCAAAGACCCTCTCCGAGTAGCCGACCAGATCCATCTTGTTCACGACGATGACAATCTGACGAATCCCGAGCACCGACAGCATGAAGCCGTGACGCCGCGAGTTCTCCATGATGCCTTCGTGCGCGTCGATCACGAGGAGAGCGGCGTCGGCGCGGCACGCGCCCGTGACCATGTTCTTGAGAAACTCCACGTGGCCTGGCGCGTCGAGGATGACGTAGTGTCGGCGTGCCGTCCTGAAGAAGACCCGAGCGGTATCGATCGTGATGCCCTGTGCCTGCTCATCCTTCAGTGCGTCGAGCAGGAACGCGTGCTCGAACCGCTTTCCTTGCCGCGCGCACGTGCGGCGAACCGCCTCCAGCTTTCCATCGGGAAGCGATCCTGTGTCGGCGAGCAGCCGGCCAACGAGCGTACTCTTGCCATGGTCGACGTGGCCGGTCACCACCAGCGGCATGCGCTCCGGCGAAAGGCCCGCATCAGCCTCCGTCGCAGGCGTATTGAAAACCACACGCTCCGGCGTCCCGCTCATCGAGCCACCTCCGGCAACCGCACGGCGCCGCCACCGATTGCACTCGTGGCGCCAGGAATGGGCCGGACCGGTGCTTCACCGGCTTTCGGCTGCTCCTCCCACACGCGTGTGCTCGTCATGAAGCGGCCCACCGGCGTGTGGGCTTTCAGAAGATGCTTCGCCTTGAACATGCCGAGATACGTGGCTCGCATCCGCCGCGCTTGAATCGACCCGCGCGCGGACCGCGACGGAATCGCCGGTGTGTATCCGAGCTCCTCCAGATACGACCCGGTCAGCGACTCGCAGAGTCGGATAGCGTCGGCGTCAGCAGACTTCCAGCGACAGACTGGATTGAATGCGCCGCGAGTGTGTTCCTCGCGAAACGACGTGTTGGGGTTCTTCAGCGCATGAACGGGATTGGCCGCGATGCGGTCCACGTCGAGATCGTGATCGATGAAGCGTCCGACGTCGGCCAGCACAGCGCGCGGGTCGCCGATCAACTGCTCGAACCGAACCTCCAGATAGGTCTGTGGATACGCTCGTCCATACCGACGGCCCGATTTGACCATCCACTCCCAGAGCAAGGCCGCCACGCCGACACGACGCGGCGCGTCCCATGGCAGCGAGTGCGCCCAACCCTGACGATCGGTCGACAGTGCGCAGTCGCGGCCGTCGCGGATGACGTGCACGAACAGTGCGTCCGGGACGGCCCGCGCGATCTGGTCCATGCACAGGACGTGCACGGGTGTTCCCTCGATCCACCGCTCCATGCCTTGTTGTTCGACGATCGCGGTCATCAGCCGCGGAAGGAACTCGCTCGTCGACTTGCACTGTGTGATCGCCTTTCGCGCAATCGGCGCCACATCCAAGCCCGGCACCTTCCCCAGATAGCCCGCGAGAAACCGATCGAGGAACTGCTGCCGCGATCGCGCGGATGTCAGACGCGGAAATCTCGACACGAGATCGTAGAAGTAGGTTTCCTTACGATAGAAGGCAAATCCACCCGCGGCGACGAGCATGGAATACAGAAGCGTGGTCCCCGAGCGGGGACAGCCAACCACGAATACCGGTCGCTTCATCGGCGCACCTCACGGCAGGTCCACATGTCGCCGCGAGCTCTGCGGCTTGCAAGCGGCCGGCCGATTCGGCATCCAGACGCGTCACATTTGTGCAAATTCCCTGATCGGTCTTAAGTCATTGCAGCGGCGAACGAAAGGCGTCCGGGGCCTACGGATCTGGCGACTCGCGGCCGCACGATCGTGTCGGTACGAACGCGGAAAAGGAGAATCACGTGGGGAGTGGACTACGGAAGTGAGGTCGGGGAGTTCTCACAAGTCGCGATGGCGCTGCCCTCGTTGGAGCTCGACGTTACGCGGCCGTCAAACGGTTGGGTCAGAATCGTTACCGAGCCTCGCTGCCGCGGTGCTGGGGGCGGTACGAAACCAGGCGACCCTTTCTAGAAGCCACGCGCCGGCAATCAGGGTGCACGGAAACGTAGCAGCCGCCTTTCAGCGGGCACCGAGCGTTCGAGGCGCTCCGCCTGTTTCGATGTCGGCGGCGAACTCGTGCGGTAGCTCGGTGGCGCGGATGGCCGCAGCTGCTTTCGCTACGTCGTATGGTACGCGGTGGAACGCTACGACGTTCGCGTCGAGGATCACATAACACGCGCGCCAATCCAGATCCTTCGGCTTACCGACTGACCCCGCATTCACGAACAGTACGCCGTCCACGGTTTTCTGATAAGGCTGGTGCGTGTGACCGAAGACGATCACGTCAGCATTCGACGATCCTGCAAGCCGCTGGAAGCTCGATAACGTCCTGTCCTCGAATAAGTACTCATTCATCTTCCGAGGGCTCCCGTGCACCAGCAGCACGCGCTTGCCGTTGGCCTCGAAACGCAGCTCTTTGAGCAGCGTGCGGAGAAATGCTTTGTTCGCGGGTGTCGTCTTGGTTTTCGTCCACGCCAGCGACCGATCTCCTAATTGTTGATCCACCGGATCCCGATAGGCACAGCCGCACTCGTCACGATCGAATCCGACGCCATCGTCATAGTTACCCATGATCGTGGCGAACCCCTCGGCGCGGATCCGATCGGTGACTTCGTTTGGCGAAGCGCCGTAGCCAACGAGATCACCGAGGCAATACACCGCGTCCGGCTGCTGTTCTACCACGTCCGCGAGGACTGCCTCGAGGGCCGGCAGGTTCCCGTGGATGTCGCTAATAATCGCGATGCGCATACTCAGGCTCCCGTGGAACCACAATCCGATCAGCCGTCTCGGGAAGCTGCGGCACGAGCCAACGGAACAGAACGGTCGCGGCCGTAGCACCGATCGCTTGCCCGAGAATGAAGCCGGGCACATCGACCGGCCGAATACCCGCAAACGTATCGCTCAGCGCACGCGCGATCGTGACGGCCGGGTTTGCGAACGACGTCGACGCGGTGAACCAGTACGCGGCAGTGATATATGCACCGACCGCAAACGGCACCGCAGCCGAGCGGCGCCGCGAGCAGCCCCAAATCACGGAGAGCAACCCGAAGGTGGCGACGGCTTCGCTGAACACCTGGGGGAGACCCGCGCGAGCGTGGCGCGAGAGCGAGAACAACGCTTGCCCGAACATCCCGTGTGCCGCGATCACCCCGAGCATAGCCCCTGCGATCTGCGCAGCGCTGTAGGCGAGTGCCTCTCGCCACGTCAGGCCGCCCTGGGTGGCGTCAGCGAACGAGACGGCCGGATTGAAGTGCGCACCCGAGACGGGTCCGAACGTGAGGATCAGGGCCACGAGCGCCGCGCCGGTTGCCAGCGTGTTGGCGAGCAATGCGATCGCCAGGTTCCCGCCGGCGAGCTGTTCCGCCATGATGCCGGAGCCTACGACAGTGGCAAGCAGTAAGGCTGTGCCCGTCAGTTCCGCCACGATGCGGCGGGCGTAAGATGCTCCATTCATACCGGCGCGTCTTCGTGATCGTGTCCGATTTGATCCAAGCGTTCCTGCAGCGCCAGGCCTCGGAGCTTGTCGAACGGCAGGCAGGCGAACAGCTCGATTCGTCGTCGAAGGATCAAGAACGCCTCACGAAAGGCTCGCCGCTGATCCTCTTCGGTGCCCTGCGCCGCTGCCGGATCCGGCACGCCCCAATGCGCCGTCATTGGCTGACCTGGCCAGAGTGGACAGGGCTCCGCCGCCGCCTGATCGCAGACCGTGAACACAAAATCAAGGCGCGGCGCCTCCGGCAAGGTGAACTCGCTCCAGCTCTTGCTGCGCAGTCCTTCGGTCGGCAGATGGTATTGCTGGAGAATTTCCAACGTGAGCGGGTGGATCGCGCCTTTGGCATGACTGCCGGCGCTGTAGCCCTTGAACTTTCCGCCGCCAATCGCCAAGTGATTGATTGCGGCCTCCGCCAGAATCGAGCGCGCCGAATTGCCCGTGCAGAGAAACAACACGTTGAACGGCATGCGATCCTCCCTCTAGGCAGGTTTTTGCGCTCGGATGAACGCCGATGCGAATTTCCCCTCAGCCTCACCGATCCGGCTCTCGTCCACGCCGGCATTGGATAGGAACTCTCGCGCGTCCGCGGGGTTGTAGACGCGCCACACCTCAACGCCGACGTGATCGAAGCCTGCCGCGGTGAGCTTGGAGACGTACTCGGCATCTTCGAGGGCCCCGGCGATACAGCCAACCCACAGCTCCATGTTGCGGCGGATTTCGGCGGGTACCGAGCCTCGCACAACCACGTCCGACACGGCGAAGCGACCGCCGGGTTTCAGGACCCTGAAAGCTTCGCGCAGCACGCGGTCCTTGTCGGCGGCCAGATTGATGACGCAATTCGAGATGATCACGTCCACGCTGCTGTCAGGGAGCGGGATCGCGTCAATCCGGCCCTTGAGGAACTCCACGTTCTCGGCGCCGGCCTTCCGTTGGTTCTCCCGCGCGAGCGCCAGCATCTCGTCGGTCATGTCCAACCCGAACACCCTGCCGCTCGCACCGACGCGCTTCGCGGACAACAGCACATCGATGCCCCCTCCGGAACCCAGATCGAGCACGGTCTCTCCCTCGCGCAGATCGATCAACGCGGTCGGATTGCCACACCCAAGAGAGGCAGACACCGCCTCTTGGGGCAGTGTCTGCCTTTCCGTGTCAGAGTAGAGATTGCTCGTAATCGGGTCCGACGATGAGCAGCACGAGGTGCTGCAGCACGCCGCCGTCCCGCCTTCCCGCGCCGCGGTCGCGGCCTGCCCGTACTTCTCTTTCACCGCTTGTTCGAGTTGCTGTCCGTCCATGGTGCCCCCTGTATACGTCAATCCGAATATGGACAGCCTAGGCGCGGGCTGATATATTTGTCAAGGCATATATATGAAACCGAAGCGCGACGACCAATTCACGGCACTCCATGCGATGCTGCGGGCGCTTGCCGATCCGACGCGCCTGCGCATTGTGGGCCTGTTAACGGGCGGTGAAGTGTGCGTGTGCCATATCCGCGACGCGCTAGACATTCCGCAGCCCAGAGCCTCGCGGCATCTGGCCTGCCTTCGACGGTCCGGTCTCGTAGGTACGCGGCGGGATGGACTGTGGGTCCACTATCGGCTTGCGCCGATCGAGGATCCGGTGGTGCGGACGCTGTTCGATTCAGCCGTTCACAGCGTGGGACACTTGGAGACGATCACCCGCGATCGGAAAAGGTTGGAAAAGGAAACCGGCTGTACAAGTCCTTGCGTCGCGACCGAATAGGACCGCGCCTGTGAGGCGGGCTGCGAGGAGCTTGTCAGATGGTCACCGCCCTCCCTCGCCGACCATGTAGGTCTGGCCGCCCACCGTCAGCGTACCCGTGCGAGCGGCGCCGGGATTTGGCGAGACGATGAACTGCAGCAAACCGTTGCCCATGCCCGACGCGCCGGCGGTGATCGTTATCCAGTCGACGTTGCTCATCGCCGTCCAGGTGCACATGCCGCCGGTGAGAATCACGAGCACGTTCCCGTTGCCGCCGCTGGAGTCGAACAAAGAATACGGCGGCGAGAACGTCCACGTGCACGGGGATGCCTGTTGAACGATGAACGGCTGCCCGGCGATGGTGAGCGCCCCGGTTCTCGGCGGCCCGGGGTTGGCCTCGACCGCAAACGCCACGCTTCCCGGCCCGGTGCCCGATGCGGTCGAGAGTGTGATCCAGCTCACGCTGGTGCTTGCTGTCCATGGGCAGCCGGCTCCCGTCGTGACCGAGACCGAACCGCTGCCTCCCGAGCCCGGCACATCCTGGCTGGATGGCGCGATGCTGAACACGCATCCGCTGGCCTGCGTGATTGAAACGGTATGGTCGGCAATCATCACCGATCCCTGTCGAGCGGGTCCGGTGTTAGAGGCAACCGCGATCTGCACCTGCCCGCCGCCGGTTCCCGACGCCCCGGCGGAGATCGTGATCCAGGTGGCGCCGCTCCTCGCCGCCCAAGAGCAACCCGATGCGGTATTGACCTGGATGTTTCCGCTGCCTGCCTGCGATCCCAGGGACAAGCTGTTGGGCGCGACCGCCACAGCGCATCCCGACGCCTGGGCGATCGAGACTGTATGGTCGGCGATCGTGACCGATCCTTGCCGAGCGGGTCCGGTGTTAGAGGCAACGGCGACTTGCACCTGCCCGTCACCGGTTCCCGACGCACCGGCGGAAATCGTGAGCCAGTCGGCGCCGCTAGTGGCCAGCCAGCTGCAGCCCGAGCCGGCACTGACCTGGATGGTTCCGGTGCCGGCTTGCGACCCGAGGGACAGGCTGTTGGGCGCGATCGAAACGGTACATCCCGACGCCTGGCTGATCGTCACGATCAGGTTGGCAAGGTGAATCGACGCGGTCCGCGGCACGCCGCCGGAAGACGCCACCGAGAATCTCACGACGCCTGGGCCGCTGCCTGTACCGGCAGCGATCCCCACCCACTCAGCGTCGCTGACGGCCGACCACGGGCAGCCCTCCCCCGCCAGTACCGTCAGCTGGCCGGGTCCTCCGGATGCGGGCGCCGCATACGTTGACGGATCGACGGCATAACTGCACCCAGCGGATTGAACGACCGTCGTACGCAGACCGGCGACGGTCACGGTACCGGTTCGCAAGGCGCCGTTGGTCGAAGCAACCCGGAACACGACAGTTCCCGATCCGCTCCCGCTGCTCGCGCCGGCAAAGGTAATCCATGGCACGTCGGCGGTTGCCGTCCAGGTGCACTGCGAGTTGCTGGCAGTCACTTGCAGCGTTCGTTCACCGCCCGCGGGATCGACCTGCTCACTGGTCGAGGACAGTCGAAAGTCGCACGGCCTTCCGTCCTGTGAAATCTGCATCCGCTGATCGTTGACGGTGATTCCTGCCGTCCGAGTCGCCGGAGCGCTGTTCGTCGCGACGGTGAACTGGACGGTCCCATCCCCTTGCCCCGATCCACCGGACGAGAGGGCGAGCCACGCGGCGTCACTCTCCGCATTCCACGAGCACTCACGGTTGATGGAAACGTGAAGTGTCCCGGTACCTCCGGACGCCGGGAAGGTGGCGTGGTCCAGCTGTGCCTGGACTTGGCACTTGTCGGTCCGCGCCGATGGAGCCGTGCTGGTCGTTGTGGATGAGCCGCACGAAGTCACACCAACGGTGAGTGCGCCGCCCATTAGAAAACACAACAGGAATGCTGTCAGGCGACGCGGAATCTCGAGGGAGCGTTGGATCCCTCGGCCGACTCGGTGCGGCGGACGGTAGCTGATCGCGGTCACCGCAGTTTAAGCAGAGCCAGGTGCAAGCACACAGGCCGATCGCTGATTGGCGACCGGAATGGCTGAGTATCAGGAAGTCCGCTCCAGTGTCTCAGGTCTGCCGATCCGCGGCAACCTCCGCCATGCGATTTCTTCAGCGAGTGATTGCCGAACGGCTCGGACCGTCATCGATGGCGGGAGCCTGACGGACGTCAATCGGCGGGTGGCCGCGCATGGCGCAGGAATAGATCGACAATCTCAGCAGCGACGGCGGCAGGATCAGCTTGTTCGTCAAGACTGAGGCGACGACGGACATCCAGGTCGGCGTCCCGATTCGGGCGGAACTTCATGACATACCGAAGGCTTTTGCCGCCCGTGTGGTCAACTTCGAGAATGCTTCTGCCACACTCAATGGCGAGCACAAACGTTTCGTCGCGAGTCACCTTGAGTCCCGCGTCCTGTGCAACACGCTCGCGCAGTACGCATTTGAGTTTCACCCAGGATGCCGGAATGTCGTCGTTCATGGGTGTGCCTGGGCGTTGACTTTCGGTGGGGCAAACCGGGGCTACTGTTGTCTGAGTGCCATTGCCACCAGTAACGCGGTGCAAAGCATCCGTTGGACCACGTTGACGCGGTGACCTCGCCGTCCAAATCGGCGCAGACTGGCGGCGATGATCACAACGACGACAGGGCCGAAGCGGGCCAAGACCAGCCATTCACTTGTTCCAATCGGCTGACGCGCAGCGGCGAGTACGCCGAAGAGGAGCGCGGCGCCAACGTCCGCGATCGTCTTGCCGATGGTCGGCGCTGCGCGCTGTGTCGCCAGCGCGGTGGGGTGCCCGGTGTCGATCGCGGTCATGGCGGCGTCTTCTCCGAAGACAGCCATCATAAACCGGTTCGATCGGAGAGCGACTACTCCTGGCGGTCCGCTCGCATCGGTGTGCTCCTTGACACCTGAATAGTGGTTGTTCTGTCGCGCCGCTTTCTCGCGCGAATGGTCGCAGCGATGAGGCCTCCGCTCACGAGCGTGAGCGTCGCGGGTTCTGGCGTCGGCTGGGTGAAGTCGTACCGGACTCCGTTGGAAGCCCACACTCCACCCGGCACTTCTGAAAAGATCGCTGAGACCGTGCCGGATCCTTGAAAGGACGCCTCGAGAGGCGGAAGATCCGGATCTGCCCGAAAAAGGAAAGCGGTGGTGGTGAACGGAGCCGTGACAGTCACCGGAGATGCCTGCAGCGCCGGCAGGATCATCGTGACGAACAAATCCAGACTCAATGACGTAAGCGAGTTCCCGTTGCCGATATTCGGGAAGGTTTGTCCATCAAACGTCATGTCCGCACCCCACGCGTTGCCGCTGATGTGTGCGTTTCCTGGTTCAAGGGTTGAGCCTGGGAAAAAACAGCAGCCAACCTCGGCCAGCTCTGTGCGGCTGTCGGGCGCGAGCGCGGCCGCGTCGACCACCGGTTCCGGCAGCCATTGACCGACGTACTCCTCACGCCGTGCGCGCGCCGACGTCAGCATGTCGAGACAAATGCGCGTCGTCGTGGTCATGAGAAACGCTCTGGTGTCCGAGACCTTGTTGCGGTCGGCCCCATGCCAGCGCAAGTACGTCTCCTGCACCGCGTCCTCGGCGTCGGCCATCGACCCAAGCATGGGGTAGGCGAGGCCGAGCAGGCGCCGGCGGTACGGCTCAAATCTGTCGGCCGGATTCGACGTCGCGCTCGCCGAGTTCACGTCATTTGCCCAGGCTCAAAGCGGTGCGTCGCAAGCGGATCCGAGCGAGACCGCCAAGAGCCAGAGCGATCAACCCCAACACGAACGCCGCTGCGCCACCAACCACTCCATTGCCGGTACCGGGGCCACCGGTGGCCATAGCCAAATTCAGCCCGCCATTGACCACCGCAATTAGTCCTGCCGCTAGAGCCACGATGGCTCCGAGGCGCCCGGATTTGGTGTCGAAACGACTGGCGGAGCGGGCCAGGGCCAGCCCACCGATGACCACGCCGACCAGTGCCACGGAAGCGGCGCCGGTGGCCCAGAGTCGCCGGAGAGTCAGGCCGTAAACCGTGGTGGCGGCTGCCTCGGAAACATGCGCGGCCACCAACACGGCATGCACAAGCCCCCCGAACAGGGCGGCCGCGGCCAAGGCGGCGAGAATAATAGCGAACGTTCGTTTCATGGATACCTCTAGTCTCCAGCGGTGAGACGGAATAGGCCTCCGGAATGTGACATGTCCCTGCTGGCGGAGAGGGCCGGACTGTCAGGAAACGACGCCCCTCAGGGTCCGAAGCGCCGGTACCTTCCGTCGAGCTGAAGAACGCGCCGCAAGCTTGCGCGTCCAGCGAGGTCTCGCTACGCGGGCTTCGATTGTTTGACTTGGACGGACGCCCCGGCCTTTAGTTCGTCGGTGCCACGAGCCGCGATCTCGTCGCCAGGTTTCAGATCCCCGAAGACCTCCACGAGCGGACCGGACGTGAGCCCAGTCTTGACGTCGACCCATTCGGTGCGACCGCTTCGCACGCGGATGACAAACGTACGCCCCGTGGTGCTCGCCACGCTGCCGGCCGGCACCAAGAGCGACGGTGCCGTGCGACGTACGGGCCATATCACCTGGGCAAATGTGCCAGGCGCGAGTCGACCGTCAGCGTTGTTCACGTCCAGTTCGACGGCCATGGTTCGAGTAGTCACGTCGACGGCCTGAGAAATCCGCGACACGACGCCGGTGAACGTCTGTCCGGGGTACGCTGCAACCGTGAATGTGAGAGACGTGCCACCCCTCACGCCGGCGGTGTACGCCTCTGGTACTGGAATCACGAGGCGCAGGCGATTGCTCTCGACGATCCGAACAATAGGCAGCGTCATACCTGGCCCTCCCGCCGGACCAACGAGTGCTCCCGGATGGACATTGCGTTCGGTCACGACGCCGCTGAACGGGGCGGTGACCCGGAGATACCCTTCGATGTCGCTGACCGACGCCAGCGCCTGGCGCGCAGCCTCGACGTTCTGAAGGGCGGCCGAAATCTGACTCTGGTCGGCTTCGACCGTCTTTTGCGCGAGTACGACATCGTTGCCCGCGACGACCCCCGGCGTGGCGGACGCCGCTTTCAGCTTCTCGTACGTGCTTGCGCTCCCGTCGGCTTTGGCGCGGATCGCTGCGAGTTGCGCCTCCGCGCTCTGTAGCTTCGATTGGGCCTCTGACCGTTGTGCAACGAGTTCCGGTGCCTCGAGCGTGGCCAGTTGCTGACCCGCGCGGACGCGCGACCCGCGATCCACGGTGATGCTCTTCACGAAGCCCGTGACTCGCGAATACAACGCGACTGTCTGGTACGGCGTCAATTCTCCCGGCAGCGATAACGTCAGGTTGAGCGGCTGTTCAACGACCTTGACCACTTCGACGGTCGGTGGTCCTACCGGCGCCGCCTTTTCGGTGGTCTCGGCTGGCGCATTGCCGCGGCACCCCGGCATTGCGAGCCACGAGAGCACGGCGACTGCGGCTCGTACTCGTAAGCGATGTCTCTGTTTCCTCATACGGCTCCCCGCCTGCGATATGCACTCGCTGGATCATCGGGATCCATGGACGGGGATCCGACCCGCGCCGATTGCTGCACCAGTGAATAGACCGAAGGCAGGATGATCAGCGTCGCCGCCGTGGCGGCGGCCAGCCCGCCAATGACGGCGCGACCGAGCGGCGCCGTCGCCTCCGCGCCTTCACCCAGTGCCAGGGCCATCGGCACCATGCCGGCAATCATCGCGGCACTCGTCATCAAGACGGGCCGCATGCGAGCACGTGCCGCCCCGATGGCGGTCTGCAGCGGCGAGGTGCCGTGCACGCGCGACTGCTCGGCAAATGTCACCAGCAGGATGGCGTTCGCGACGGCGACGCCGATCGCCATGATCGCGCCCATGAACGACTGCACGTTCAGCGTCGTGCGCGTGATCGCCAGCATCACGACCACGCCCATGAGCACCGCGGGCACGGTCGAGACGACCACGAACGCCAGGCGCAGCGACTGAAAATTTGCCGCCAGCAATAGAAAGATAACCACGACCGCGACCACAAGACCTGCCGTGATGTTGGTGAAGGTCTCGCGCATAGCGCCGATCTGACCGCGCACTGCCACCGACGCACCGCGCGGGGGCGTGCCAGCACGCGCGATCGCCTGATCAACCTGGCCGACGGTCCGTCCCAGGTCTTGCCCAGCGACGTTCGCCGTCAGCGTGACCATCCGTTGACCATTGATCCGGTCGTATTCGCCCACAATCGTCGCGTTCCCAATCGTCGCAACATCTCCGAGCAGCGCGTGCGAGCCGTGTTCGGCGCTCACCGGAATCACGCGCAGATCCTCGAGATTGGACATACGCGGTTGTGGCACTTCAATCTGCACCTGAAACGCGATGCCGGTGCGCGGATCGGCCCAATAGTTCGGGGCGACGAAGCGGCTCGACGACGTCGCGGCGGCAAATGAGCGCCCGACTTGATCAACCGTGACTCCCAGTTGGCCCGCCATCTGACGGTTCACGTCGACCTGAATCGCCGGGTAGTCGAGCGCCTGGCCGTATTGCAAATCGCGAAGCGCGGGAATGCGCGTAAGCTCGTCTCGGACTTTGGCGGCAAACGTTCGGCTGGCGGGGAAGTCAGGGCCGGTGATCGCCACGTCGACCGGGGTCGACGTGCCAAAGTTCATGATCCGATTGACGATGTCGCCGGCCTCGAACGAGAACTGCGCGGTCGGAAAGCGCTCTTTGAATCGGTGTCGGAGCGTTTCCTCAAACTCTGTGAGTTGAATGCCGGCTTGCGGCTTCAACGCGACCTGCAGCACACCTTCATGCGACCCACCGGTCCACAGGAAGATCGTGTTGATCGGGTAAGAAGACGGCTGGACCCCGACATACCCCAGCGTGATGGCGACGTTGTCGGGACCGGCCGTCTGCTTGATTTCGTCGAGCACGTCGGTGGCCAGTCGTTCGGTGGATTCGAACTTGGTCCCGGCGGGAGCGCGGAAGCGCAACTGGAATTGGCTCACGCCTCCCGCAGGGAAGATCTCACGTCCAAGTCCAAGACCGACCGCCACGACGACGCCGATGGTGACAGCTGCGTAGAGGGTGACGAGGATCCAGCGAGCCGGAGCCACCCGCTCCAAGAACCGTCCAAGGAGATTGCGCAGCCGGTCGACCCAATCCTCCGCGTGATTCTGGCCGCCGGAGATTTCACGGCTTCCCAGGAGCCAGACGGACAGCACCGGCACCAGAGAGCTCGAGAGAAAGAACGATGCGACCATGGAGAAGCCGACTGCGAGCGAGAGGGGCACGAAGAGCGAGCGCGAGACTCCCGTCATGAAGAACGACGGGACAAACACCGCCACGACCGAGAGCATCGCCAGCAGTCGCGGCACGACCACTTCGCCGCTCGCATCCAGCACGCCTTCGGCAACCGGCACACCGCGGGTGAGGTGCGTGTGGATGTTCTCGATCGCGACGGTGGCTTCATCGACCAGAATGCCGACCGCCAGCGCCAGGCCGCCGAGCGTCATGACATTGATGGTCTGTCCCGCTCCCCATAGAGCGATCACGGCGGCGAGCAGCGCGAATGGAATCGTCACGACGACGATACCGGCACTCCGCCAGTCGCGCAGGAACAGGAGCACCATCAGCCCCGTCAGGAACGCGCCGAGCGCTGCTTCGCGGAGCACCGCTTGCAGCGACGCCGAAACGTTGCGCGACTGATCCAATTCGTAACTGACCTTGATGTCGTCTGGCACCAACGCCTGAAAGCGACCGAGGTTCGCCTTGACCGCGCTGACCACATCCAGGGTCGAGGCGTTCGGGCGCTTCGTCACAGGAATGTAGACCGCGCGCCGCCCATTGACCAAGGCATAGGCCGTTGGGACGTCGGTGCTGTCGCTGACGCTGCCCACGTCACGAATGGACACGGGCGGGCCTGCCCCCGTGCGAATCGGCAAGTCCAGCAGATCATTGATGTTCGAGACTACGGAGTTCATCGGCGAGATCCGCGTTTCATTGCCGATGTTGACGCTGCCAGACGGCATGATGACGTTGCCGGACGTCACAGCGCGGATCACTTCGTCCGGCGACATGCTGTACGACCTGAGCCGATCCGGATCCACACGGATCACGATGGTTCGCTGACTGCCGCCGAACGGCGGCGGCGAGGTCAGGCCGGGCAGTGTGGCGAACTGCGGTCGCACCCGGTTCAGCGCGAGGTCCTGAATCTCACCCAGGCTACGGCTGTCACTGGAGAACACGAGGTACCCGACCGGGACGGTCCCGGCGTCGAAGCGCATGATGAACGGGCCGACGGTCCCGGGCGGCATGAAGGCGCGAGCGCGATTGACGTATCCGATCGTCTGCGCGAGCGCCTCCGCCATGTCGGTACCGGCGTGAAACGTCAGCTTCAACAGGCTGGTGTTCTGGATCGATTTCGACTCGACGCTCTCGATGCCGTTGACGTAGAGGAAGTGGTACTCGTAGTAGTAGGTGATGTACCCCTCCATCTGGGCTGGGCTCATCCCGCCGTACGGCTGCGCCACGTAGATGACCGGCAGATCAAGATCCGGAAAGATGTCCGCCCGCATCCGGCTCACCGCAAAGACCGCGGTCAGCGCGACGGCGATGACCGCGACAAGGACGCTGATGGGCCGACGGAGCGCCGCGCGGATCAGCCACATGGGTCAGCGCACTCCCGCGGACGGATTCACCAGGGCGAGAAAAGGCGTCAACGTTCCTCGAGCAGCCGCTTGCGCCAGCAGCGCCCGCCATACGTCGATCCGCGCGAGCTGGTCTTGCACTTCGGCTTGCGCGAGCAGGCTCTGTGCATCGGCCACTTCGACGATGCTCGCCAGCCCTGCCTGATAGCGCGCTGCGGCTTGCGCTTCGCTTTGCCGGGCGGCGGCGAGTTGCACGGGAGTGTTTGCGGCAACGGCACGGGTTGCTCGGACCATCACAGCGGCCGCCTGCTGCTGACTGGTCACCGTCAGCATGGCCTCGTCGTAGAGCGCCGTTTCTGCTCGCGCCGATGAGGCGGCCGCAGCCTTTCGAGCGCGCAGGTTCGAGAAGTCGAATGCGTTGGGAAACACCACTTGCACGCCGGCTGCCCAGTTGGCGCGGTCAAGACCCAGCCCCGAGATCCCTCCATCAAGCTGGCCATTCGCGTTCGCCCCGCTGCCTCGCGCGAACACACTCGACTGAAAATACACGCGCGGCAAATCCGTTCGCGACAGCACGTCTTCTTGTGCACGCGCGACGTCGACGGCCGCCTGGCGAAGCTGCGTGAGCGGATGCGTCGCTGGAGCGGCGATCGGCGCATCGGCCGGAAGCCGATCCACGAGCGCTGTTGCGTCGATGGTGACAGCGTTCGTGGTTCCCAGCACCCGCGCCAGGGCAATCTGCCCCAGCGTGACGGCCTCCTGCGCCTGGATGAGCCGTGTTTGCGCCGCGGCGAGCTCTGCGTCGCTTCGAGAGGCCTCGGCCCCTGGCCGCAACTGGTTATCCACAAGAGTGTGGACCGCGCGGACCAAGAGGTTCCGGCGGTCGACATCGGCCTGCAGCGCTGCCACCGCCCGTTCGGCGCCGACGATGGTCAGGAACGCGCTTCCTACCGCAGTCTGGACGTCGAGCCGCGTCAGTTCTTCGGCCGCGCGCGCACGAGCCACCGCGGCTTCGGCACTGGCAACGCCGGCGTGACGAAGGCCGAAGTCGAACGGCTCCCACGAAAACAACGCACCCGTCGCGCTTCCCCAGACGCTGCCGCTGGACGATGACGTCAGAACGGGACCGGACATCGCAGGGATCACCGACTGCGGAAGCACCTGGCCGAAGATGTTGTTGGCCGTCCCTCGGTTCGACTGCCAGAGCGAATCGAGCCTCGGCCAGTACGCGGATTGCGCCACGCTGACGCCTGCGGTTGATGCGTTGACCTGCTCGAGCGCGGCCCGCACTGTTGGATAGTGATCGACGGCGTACTGGAGCGCCTGCTCCAGTGTCAGACTCGCCGGTGGCGGCGGCTGCGGTGGCGTCTGCGTTCCCTGCGCTGACGCCATGGCGGGACACAGCACCGTCACGATCGCGAGTATCCGCGCGGTCGATCGAATCATCAGAGCCCTTGCCACGCTCATCACTCGTGCTCGAACATTTCGCCGAACAGTTCCTGCACCCTCTGCCTGCCGATCGCCAGCGCCTTCCGGCCAGCCGGCGTCGCTCGATACACCCGCCGGTTGCGGCCGGCGTTGAGAGTCAGGCGGGATCGCAGGTATCCCTGTCGCTCCATGCCGTGCAGGATGGGATAGAGCGTGCCGGCGCTGAGTCGATAGCCATGCCGGCCAAGCTCGTCGATCATCGCCTGGCCGAAGATCGGACCCTCCGCAGCGTGATGCAGGATGTGGAGCCGAATCAGCCCTGAGTAAAGGTTGCGGTCTATCATCGAAACTCGTAATCTAAATCCGATATCGACATTAGAGGCTATATGCAACATCGACCGAAGTCAAAGCGCCTGATCTCGTCGAGGTGTTAAGGAGACCCAATGGCCATGGTCAGTGTCCGGTACATCGTTGATGACGTAGAGGCCGCGATCGCCTTCTACACCACGCATCTTGGTTTCAGGTCGTTGACGAGCGCATTGCCCGCGTTCGCCGACGTCGCACGAGGGGACCTGCGGTTGCTGTTGAGCGGACCAACAAGCTCTGGGGGTCGAACCTTGCCAGACGGGCGTAAGCCCGTGCCTGGAGGTTGGAATCGCATTCATCTCATCGTCGAGGACCTACCGAGTGAGGTGGAGCGCTTACGAAAAGCAGGTCTGTCGTTGCGGAGCGATATCGTGACGGGCCCAGGCGGCTCGCAGATCGTGCTGGACGATCCGTCTGGCAATCCGAGCGAACTCTTTCAGCCCGCGAAGCGTTGAGTTAATGTCGCTGCGTTCTTCAGCACGTCGATCGAAGCGCTGCTCGGAACGAAAGCGAGGAAGGGATGATCGCCGCGGTCTATTCGACAATCAACCGCTCAAACGTGCAGCGGCGGGATGGAAGTCTTCACGCGGGGGAACGATAAGGCACGCGTCTCCGGCTGCGCCAGGCACCGCCGCAACGGGATTCGATACTGCTAGACCGCCTTTGGACTGAAGGGACCGCGGCCGCGGCCGCTCAGAACTCGTAGCCGTAGAGCTCCAGGTCCCTGGCATAGTAGCGGGCGACCTTCTCAGCAAGCTCCGGGGTGTAGTATGACCGGTAATCTGATCGCCCGTCTGAAGGGTTGACAATCGAGAGCTCGAGCCGACGTCCGAAGGCTTCGCAGGCGCGGCTCCAATCCTCGTTGAGTCGCTCGTAACGCCCGAGTTGTTCGATCCGGCTGCCCATCAGGAATTGATATTGAGGCCGAAGATGACCGTCGAGGCTCGGAACCTGCTCAAACCTCAGAAGGACATCGACGAACTCTGCGAAGCTTTTCGTCTCATAGAATGGGGCTGGGAGCCCCCGGTTCCGGTTGACGACTTTGTTCGCGTAAGCGGAAATGAGACGGTCAAACGGATTCCGCACGAGCGCGAATCCGAACCCGTCGCCTTCCGGCGGTTGCCGGACTTGCGTGATCTTGCCGGCTCGGATCACGTAGTGACGGTCCGTGCTCAAGAGCTGGTGAATGGTTCGGATGTGCTCGATTTCGATGCCGCTCGCATTGAGGATCGCGAGTTTGATCGCGGAACAGGCAACTTTCGGAATCGGATAGTAGCGGAGGTTCAGGTCGGGAGCGAAGATCATGGGATTCCTGCCTGCCGGCCGGGACACTCTACAACAGTACGAGCTGCTTCAGGACAATCGGCCGACAGGACACACCTGCGATGCGCTGATCGGAGTGCAGGATCACGGACTATTTTGCGAAGGTGATTTTTCCCCTAGGTATGGTGTCCCCAACGAGTACCAGACGGACTTGGTTCTCCCCTTCGATGGCGTAATCCTCGCGCACAGAAAGAAGACTTGACGCGGATTCCGTATCGGGGCGGATCGTTCATCGCGCCGAACGGAGGGCCGAGGCTCTCTGCGCTCGCGAAGGCTAGATCCCGGCGGGAGTTCGGATCGTGACGGGTCAAACCGGTTAGGCCAGGAGGTCGCTTTCCCGCCGCCTCGCTGTTGCCTTACATCGTGGCGCAAGTCCTGGGTGGCATCGTCGGCGCAGGCGTGCTCTACATGATCGCGAGCGGGCGGGCGGATTTCAGCCTCGGCGGCGGGTTCGCCTCCAACGGCTACGGCGCGCACTCACCGGGTGGGTATTCGCTTGCGGCGGGGCTCGTGAGCGAAGTCGTGATGACGTTCATGTTCCTGATCGTCATTCTCGGCACGACACACAGACGCGCTCCGGTAGGACTCGCAGGGCTCGCCATCGGCCTCGGTCTCACACTGATCCATCTGATCAGCATTCCAGTGACGAATACTTCGGTCAACCCGGCGCGCAGTACTGCGACGGCGGTGTTCGTTGGAGGCTGGGCCCTTCAGCAGCTCTGGCTGTTCTGGCTGGCTCCAGTCATCGGCGCCGCAATCGCGGGCTTCGTATACACGACGGCCTTCGAAGGCTCAGTCGAGGAACCTCCGGTGACTGGACGCGCCCGTTCCTGAGTCACTTCAGATTCGCGCGGCGAGGCGTAGATCGCCGGGGCCATGCCTGGTGATCGGACGCCTCGTCGTTTGAGATGTCAGAACCGAACCCTCGCGCCGACAGTGAAGGGGATCGACCACCGCTGGCTTTCGCTGTTGATGTCGCGCAAGCCCTCCTCGACGAGCCAATCGACATCCGACAGACCGTTCATCCAGCGCAGCTGCGTTTCGGCAATTAACTCGATGGGGCCAAGGCCGACGAGGAATCCCGCAGTAGGGCCCAAACTGAGCGCCCAGGACTTCTCGAAGAACTTCCCGTCTTGTGCCGCCAAGCCGGGTGTCTGCGGAGGGAAAGGTTCAGCGAAGGTGCCCCTGATGTCGCCGTTCCGGTTGATGCCAAACAGGAACCCTACGTACGGGGTGAAGCGCGTACGGGCGAAGAAGACCCGCTGGCCGCCTTCGACGCCCCAATAGTTGAAGTCGGTGAAGTTCACGTTGAGCGGCGTTCCACCCACCGTGCCGACAGTGACCGTCTGCGCCGAACTCCTGGAGATGATGACGTTGAACAGGCTTTCAGTGCGCGGGGTCTCGCGATAGGCGGCGCCAAACGTGAACATCCCCATGCGACCGTACACATCGTCGTATTTCGTCTCGGCAAGGTTGATCGGCACTCCCCCGGTCGTCGACCCGGTTGCCGCCTTGATCATGTTTCCAGAAAACGAGTTGTCCACGCCAAAGAGAACAGAGAACGTGAGGCGATGCCGGAAGTCGTCGGGCGCTGGCGCCGATGGAGTCGCCTGCACCACCGTGGCGTCTCGGACCGAAAAGGTCACCGACTCGGTTCTGGTGACGTCCGCGCGGTCGCCCACCTTGAGCCCCTCCATGAGGCTGGCGTTCGATGCCAGCAGATGACGCGTGTAAGAGGTCCCGCCCGGTCCCGTGAACGTCACCACGCGCGTCGCTGGGTCCCAGGCCGTGATAGTGACCGTCGTCATACGCTGCGATGCCTTGACGGCGCCAGGCAGACTGTCGGGTGTCGGCGATGTGGTGGGAGGGATGTGCCGGTCAACGTCCGCCTCGCCGGCCGGCTTCGGACGAACGCTTACCACGTCGAAGTATGACGCCGTGATGGTGTCGCCGACCTTGACCTGGTCGAAGCGTGCGACCGACTGTGGGACGTCGAGTGTGACGACGATTCCCTGTTCCCCGCGGATATTGACCGTTCGGGCGGCGTGGTCGACGGCTTCGACCGTCCCACGCACGGTGACCTCGTTGCGCACCACCTCAGGGGGCTGCTGCGCACTCGCGAGAATGGATGAGAGAGCCAGGGACACAAGGGCGAAGAGTAAGCGCAGACTTGTTTTCAACACGGGGTGACTCCATCAACGCCATCCGCCATCGCGATGGCGCGTGAACCGGCCGGCGTACCGCTGGTGGCTGTCGGCAGTCTCAGGGCATTCAACTGGCCCGGGACGGCTACAGATCGCGCAGTACCTCTTGCCAGCCGCCAGAGGGGCGGGTCACAGCTCATCAAAAAAACAAACCTGCAATTTCGCTCGACATTTCGATCGTGAGCCGGCTCATCGCTTTCACGACGAGAACAGAGCACCCACGACGGGAAGAAGAGCCACGAAGACTGGTGGGGGTTGACCGGAGCCTGTCCAGGTCGACAGTTTGCTGATCCATCGTCCGATCGACCTGTGCGGGCGACAGCGTGGGCACGTGCGCCCGTGCGACATCACGCGCACGCTGTCCCAGCACTTGCGTCATGGTCATGATCGCGCTGACGATCCCGTAGAGAAGAATCGTGAACCGTTCGTCCGGAACGTTTGCCGCCGCGATCGAGAGCGCGCTGTCCGGATGGCGGCAGGCGCACGACAATGGTGAGATGGCGGGCGCGATCAGCCCATTTTCTTGCGCGATGTCGATGCGTCGGGTCAGGTCCGCTCTGCCACGGCGCGCGCGCAGAATTCACTGTGGGATCGTCCGCTGCGCGAATCAATCAGCGGCGTCTCCTTCCGCTCACAGAGAATCCGACGAAGTTGATATCCTCGATGCCACCATCGATCCGCTCGTCGTGAATGCCACTGATGTGCGTTCTGGCAATGTTGATGTGGAGACTGACCGGCGTCCTGTGCATGGGCGGCACGAAATCGAAGAGCCGATAGGCGAAGCCCAACGTGGTTGCCGGCTTCCAGGCGTGCCCGCCCGAGCCGTCAGGAACCATGACCAGCATCACGCCCGTGGCAGGGAGCGTGTATCGTCCGATCTCCACCACGGAGATCTGCATCCCCACGATGCCGTAAACGGACGGGCCTGGATATTGTGCCCGCGTCCACAATCCGGTCAGGTGGACTCGTTGGAAGAACGAACTCTTCACGACTTTGTCCGCCACCTGGCCGCCTGACGTCGTTACCGGCGAATCTCGGCGCCGGATGATTTGTATCGGCTCGTCGTCCCAGGTGAGGAGAATCTTGCAGGCACTCGCGAGCTGGTCATCGACGATTAGCTCGTCCCCGCATGCCTCCGCGAGCCAGGCAGGAGGCTCGGGACGCTTCTTGCGTCCCCAGATCTGATCGTTGTGGAAGTCTCTCTCAACCCTGTTTCCCCACTGTTCGAACCACGTCTCCCACGCACGGGTACTCTTTAAGCCACTTTGCCAGTTCGTCAGACCTTTGTTTGACCGACGATGCCGGAATCTGCGCCTGCTCCTGGGCACGCGCTGGAGCTGCGGTCGCCGCGAGGGCCGACACAAGAACCAGGAGTGCAATCGCGAGTTTCATGACCCCCCCAGAATCCCCTGACGCTGCCTTCCGTAGCGTCTGGATCCGAAAGCTGATGACTGCAGCGATGCCGCGCCTCCCTTGGGACGGCCGATTGCGCCGCCAGCTGGGCAGGTGCGTCAGACCCTCGAGCCTCCGACCGACCGCCGAACTGTCGTGATAAGCCCCGCTGAGGCGAGGCTCGCCCAGACCCAGAAACCGGTGGGGTCGGCTTTTGGGGTCAAAGACATCTACAGATGAGTTTAGAGATCCTGCACTAACTTGCGGCTGAAGTAAAGATGAAGGCGGTTCTCGAAGGGAGGTGTCTTCCTCCGCCAGAGTCGGTGCCGGACCGGCGCGTCGCGGCCCCGCGCGCGTTCGAGCGGGCCTCAGACGCGGCTGATACCCCGGCCAAGCTCCTCGAGTAAGACGTAGCGATTGCTGACGAGTGGGCGACTGGGCGTCTAGCTCAGCGGTCCTGTCGCCTCCTGAAATGGCGGGTGCGCGCTCGGTGGTTCTGGTGCCGTGACTGTTCGATTCTCAGATGGGGCTCCGCCTGTCCACTCAACCCCTCCTTGAGTCGTGCGACCACACTTCGCTGACGAACTGGCGATGCTGGCGGTTGGACTCCGCGAGCGAGAACGGCCGTGTCCGACTCTCCCTCCGGGCTGGCGGTCGCAGGAATCGCGCCGACAGTCGGACCGAAGGCAATAGATTGAGTATCTTCCTCAGATCGCTCAGTATTTCGCGGGCACGGGTCGATCGCCCAACGCCGGTGCGCCCCATCCCCAGACGGCCTGGCTGCCGTCCGACGAAAACAGGATGAACCACTCGCCCGTCGTCGTGCGGTAGATCGCGACATCGGTACGGCCGTCGGCGTCGTAGTCGCCGACGACCGGCGTGTCGCCCAGGCCGCTCGATGACCCCGACCCCCACACGGTGTAGCTCTGAGCGCCGTCGGACGAGCGAAGGATGAACCACTCGCCCGTCGTCTTGCGGTAGACGCCGATATCCACCCTGCCGTCGCCATCGTAGTCCGCCGGGACGGGCCTGTCTCCCAACCCGGAGGACTCTGGAACTCCCCAGCTCACATGGAGCAACGCGCCACTCGACGACCTCAGGACGAACCATTCACCGGTGGCCCGGCGATAGACCGCGAGGTCAGCCTTGCCATCGCCGTCGTAGTCGGCCGGCACCGGCACGTCGTCGAGTCCCGATTCGGCGGCAGCGCCCCACGTCAGTCTCGCTGACGCGCCGCTGGACGAATAGAGGATGAACCACTCAGCCGTCGACGCGCGGTAGATTGCGATATCCGCTTTGCCGTCGCCGTCGTAGTCGGCCGGCACCGGGACGTCGGCGAGTCCCGATTCGGCGGCGGCGCCCCAGGTCACGTTCGCCGTCGCGCCGTCCGACGACCGGAGGATCATCCACTCGCCTGTGGATGTGCGGTAGACCGCGACATCCGCATGGCGGTCGCCGTCGTAGTCGGCGGGAACGGGCGTATCGCCCGCTCCTGGTGCCTCTGCTGCACCCCAGGCAATCCGCACCAGATTCCGATCCTTGGCGCGACGGATCAGCCATTCACCGGATGTCGGCCGAAACACCGTGAGCTCGGAATACAGGGGAAGGGTGATGCGCGTGATCGCGTTTCGTTCATGGTCCGCGACCCACATGTTGTCGTCAGGGCCCGCAGCGATACCGAGCCATTCGTGATCGGGCCTGCCGTACAAGAACTCGGTAATCGCGCCGGCGGGCGTGCTCCGGCCCACGAAGCTTCCGAACCCTTCGGTGAACCAGAGGTTGCCATCGGGCCCCGCGGCGATCCCTTTAGGCGTTGTCGCCTGAGACGGAAGGATGAACTGCGTGAACGCACCATCGGTCGTCATCCGGCCAATCCAGAAGGAGGACCGCGTGAACCATAGGTTTCCGTCAGCTCCCGCCGCGATACCTTCTACCGGAATGGGGATGGGGCACGCGTGCGGAACACAAGTAGAGCCTGGCAGACCGAACGTGGTGATCGATCCATCCAGGGTGACGCGGCCGATGAATCCGTTGCCGCCGAACCACAGGTTTCCGTCCGGGCCGGCGGCGATGCCGGAGGGAAAGGTGCCCAACGACGCCAGGGGAAATTCGGTGACCTGGCCGCCGGTGGATATTCTGCCGATTCGGCCGCCGCCGTTCTCCGTGAACCAGATGCTTCCGTCCGGGCCGGGCGTGATGCCATAGGGGCCACTGCCGGCGAGCGGCAACGGGAATTCCTTGATGACGCCATCGGGAGTAATCCGCCCGATCTGACTCGCCCCGTGTTCCGTGAACCACAGGTTTCCATCGGGCCCGGCGGCAATGCCGAAGGGTTGGCTCGCTGCCGTCGGCACGTCGAACTCGGTGATGACACCGGCCGGCGTGATCCGACCAATCCGGTTGCCGGAGTTCTCGGTAAACCACAGATTGCCATCCGGACCGGGAGCGATCGCTGTCGGTCCGCTGCCTGCGGTCGGGAGCGGGAACTCCGTCGTCGACAAGGTCTGCGCACCCGCACTCGAAACCGGACCGCACGTGGCCACGCAGAACGCGACAGCCGCAACTGCCCGAGCGCCGACAAGAGGAGAACGAATCCGCATCAGGGTCCTAACCCATCTTGCAACGGATATACCGACTCGATTCGAAGAGCCGGGCACCCTTGATCCTCGAGCAGTGCGGGTTCTTTCTCCTCATCGGGAACTTTTCCCCAGCGGGCGACCGGCACCCTGCCGGAAGTTCGCCACGCATGCCGGTGACGCGGCGGCGAACCATGGCTCGCCGATTGCTCCATCCGACCACGCGAGCTCGAAAGGGTGCCCCAGCGCCGGCGTCCAAGGGCACACGGCAAACGGGTCGGACGCGCCACGACGATCGCTGCAAGGCGCGTTCATCCCGCGCGACGGACGCACGGCGACCGACTTCGTGGAGCGCATGTCAGCGCCGACGCGGGCGCGTCTGGCACCGCTTGCGCTTGATATCCTTGGCGTCTGAGCTTGGTGGAGATGGAGATGAGGAAGACGTTGCCAAGCATCTGGACCGATAGTCAATGAGACCCACGGCGCTGTGATTACCGCTTTGGTTTCTGCGCGGAGAAGTGGCGAGCCGGTCCGACGAACGCCCTTTTGTCGATGACGATCATGATCGTCGGCGAAGGCGATGAGATGGGGAGTGTGTGCGACGAGAGCCGATGGATCTCGCGGGCTCGTGGCGTCAGCTGCTCGCGTCGGGCGTGAGGCACGCGAGGCCAATCGTGACCGCGCTATTGGTCGGACGCGTGAGCATCACGCCCGTCGTGGATACCCCGCGACCGCCCTCTCACGTGCCACCGTTCTATATGGCGGGGACCGTGCATCGGCACGCGGCCTGACCAATGTAGCCCTGCCCGGCGGCGCCAACGCTCCCGCGTCGCTCAGTTCCCAGGGTCGCAATCGCTCACATCCGCCTCACCTCAGCGGTGTTGAGACCATGGAGCCAGCGGCTGGTGACGCGCAACTGTGAAATCGTAAGCGCATTCGGGGAGTGGCCTCGCTCAGCTGCCACCGACCTTGCGGGGCGTCCGAGCGCGCGGGATAAAGCCACGAGACGTCGTGGCCTTCCATGGCTGATCCGTCCGGGGCTTGGCTGCCCGAGTGGGAGCTGACGTTTTCGCCTCAGACGATCGAGCAGCCCCTTCTGCTGCCGCTTTGGCCCGCGCGGCAGCCGCCTCTGCGTCGTCCCTCTCGAGACAACAATGTTTGTATTTTCGGCCGGAGCCGCAATGACAGGACTGGTTGCGTCCCGGTCGTGCACTGGTCGGAGCAGTCATTGAAAAGAGTGTACCTTATCAGCGCTTGAGCGACGCCAAGCCTCGACGGTTGTCGTCCACTGCTCTTAACCAGTGGATGTGCGCGTGAACCCAAGAAACCCGGCAACGCCTCAACGAGGCTCACGCCGTCGTCGTCCGCAGGATCTTCGAGTTGTGTGTTGCCGGATCCGCGAGCGCGAAGCCAGACGCACGGCGCTCGTAACGGAATTGGCCGTAATGCGCGCAGCGCCACGGGCGAGAGTCGACCCCGACGCAGCAGAACGTGAGCTTCGGCAGCGGTTGGACGATTGGCGCGGGATGCTGTGCGGCGTCCGTGGCTCCGCGCGTGAGATGCTGAAGAAACTGGTCGACGGACGAATCGCGTTTACGCCGAACGTCGCGACCGGTATGTGCAAGATTCACCGGCCGGCCATGCTGACTATGCTCCAAGTTGCACAAGGAACCAAGTGCCAGGTGTCCCACTTACCTTGCAGAAGAACAGATCCCCGTTTGCGTCAACAAAGAACTCGCCAGCCTGGTGACTTCCAGTAGTCGGGCGTCCACGAGTCGTACCAGGCTGCAGGCGCAGCGGAGCGCGCGCCCCGCTGAATTGCCCGCCGTAACCGACGTCTGAGAACCCAAATACGCCTGCTCCCTGCGGCGACTGACACCGGCCGCTGACACCAAACGTCACGCGGGTCTTATCGGTGTGGTCGCCAAAGACGCCACTCTTGCGGTCGCCACTGGATGTCCCAACAATTCCGTCGTTGGTCGTGCTTGTCCCCCGTACGCCGACACCAGGATCGGAGAACCCATTGACGCCTGCTCCGTGAGGCGACTGAGATCGTCCACTGACGCCAAACGTAACCTTCGTTGTGTCTGCGTGGTCACCAAAGACACCGCTCTTGCGGTCGCCCTTCGATATACCGACGATTCCGTCGTCGCCATTGCTTGTCCCCGTTACGCCCACATTAGAATCGGAGAACCCACTGACGCCATTACCCTGCTTCCCGCCAAATCCTTGAACTCCGTTACCGTTATCGGACATTCCGATCACTCCTGTCATGTTTTTCGAGTGACCCTGAACGCCTATACCAACATGTGACTCTCCAAACACGCCACAAAAAAAGGAGCCTGTGTCCCCTCCAACGGAACTGCCTTGCACTCCGATCTGATGTCCGAACGCAACAACGCCCTTCTCGATCCCGGTACCATCGGTCCGGAATCCGATATCAGTTGGCCCATTGGCAGTGTAGTCCTGCGCGTCGTCGTGATCTGCCATGATCGCACCTCTCGAAGACTTGTCCTTACAGGATGGCAGTTGCGTGGCAACCCAATCGGCAGCATGGGTCGTGTTGTCTGCCGTGTCTGTACCAAACGGCACACTCTTGCGTCTGTTCGATGCCGTCCTGTCGTGCTGACGGAACGGAGGCTTAGCCACGATTCTTGATTGGATCCGCTCAGTGCCGATATGAACCGAGCCAATCTAGGGGCGCCGAGTCCTCTTACCACCTCTGTTCGGCGCGATCCCGCGTGGGATCCCAGCCGGGCGCCGTGCGGAGAGCTATTGTGCGGCGATTGATTCTGCTGGTGGTGCGGAAAGTTGGTCGCTCGCGCCGCAGTTGCAGGTGGCGATGACCCGCGCCGTGCGAAATGCCAAGGCTCCCATTTTCTTCTTTCAGGCCAGAATGACTGGAACCTCGAACCGACGATGGTGCCTTTCAATTTCTCGAACGGCAATGCGTTCGTTGACGGGTTGATGCAGAGTCGAGGGTGGCATGGGCCGGGTCTGGCGAGCGCACTACACGGCGATCAAACGAAACGATGCTTTGAAGGTGGTCCCTGACGCGTTCGCGGCTGATCCCGAGCGCCTAGCCCGGTTCGGGCGAGAAGCACAAATCCTTGCGTCGCTGAACCATCCCAACATCGCGATCATACACAGCCTTCAAGATGCTGCCGGAGTGAAGCGGAGCCCGTCGAGGGGCCGGCGCTCGGCGCTCCCCTCGCCAATGAACCTCTGCCAATCGATGAGTCACTGTCGATCACAAGACAGATTCCCGACGACTCCCGGATAAGTCAAATGCCGGAGGCGAGGCCTGCCGCAGCGACGACAGCGGACGGCCGCACCAACGAGGCCGGTGCTTAGCAGCACCAGCGATGCGGGTTCGGGTGTCGCTGCCGCACCCAAGCTAAAGTCGAAGTCAACGGCGGAAGTACCGGGTGACTGGCCGATAACCCCAGGCTCGGCTGACGCGGAATCCAACATACCGATCAGGGCAAAGCCGACGAAGTACACGCCTGGCATCAGCACCCCGCGATGATTGAAATGTCTGGGTCGTGCGGTTGCCGGCTCTTCCCAAATGGGTAGGCCTCTGAATTCCTCCAACGATGCGAGGCCGAAAAAGAGCGGCGATGGAGACGCGACCAATGTACCGCTGAAGTGGTAAGGCATCGCGCGCTTCAAATCGATAGTCAGGTTCATCTGCGATACGCCCTGGTTGGCGCTGGAGGCCGCCGGCAGATCTGCGATGCCTCCCGGCGAACGCAAGAACCTGACGGTTGAGGAGCCGAAAAAATGATCGGAGTCGATGGTCGTGTCCTGGAAGGCGTCCCACAGGTACGAACGCCTCATTCGTTTGAGCCCTCGACTCCGCCGCAGCGCGAAACCGACCGCCCTCGAACGTAAACTGAGCGTCGGCAGCCCCGGCCACCAAACCTCCGGATGGGTCGATGAAAGACGCGGCAGTCAGGATAAATCGAGTCGGGGTCACTGCAATCGGTTCGGCGCAGAGCGTTCGGGCAAACGCACAGATGAGCACGGCTGCTCCGTATGCCGGTCGGACTAGCATGGCACCCTCCTTGATCCTTTATCGCAGGTACCTATCGGGATCGGGCACAAAGGGAAAGTTGTCCGGATGGATTGGCAGACGGCAAGATCGGTACCAGAGCCATTCGGGACTCCCCTCGCTGATCGCCCGCCACTCTGCAAGTAGGAGGCCAGCGCGGGAGATACATGCCCCCGCTCGCTGCAGTC
The DNA here is from genome assembly GCA_963771415.1 of uncultured Acidobacteriota bacterium. Classification (GTDB taxonomy): domain Bacteria; phylum Acidobacteriota; class Vicinamibacteria; order Vicinamibacterales; family 2-12-FULL-66-21; genus CAWAZT01. Next base: position 109,274 of record CAVYTI010000008.1, read on the forward strand.
CTCGTTCGAAGCTCCTATCTATCGGTAGCTCGCCGCAACGTGCGAAGGATCGTATCGGAGACGTCGGTTGGCGGTGCCGATTCTCCGTCGGGTGGGTTGGCGTCCCCAAGCGGAACCGCGGTTGATTAGACGCGAGATTTCCAAGGAATCTGGCGGTCTGACCGGCGCGCGGCATAGGCTGAAGCCCGATACGTAAACACCGCGGCGTTTATCACGACCCAACTGCCACGAATGAACGGCGCGCCGTCGCGAGTCACCTCGCGTCGGCTCCATTCAGTTGTTGAGCCACCCGCACGGCCATCGCCTCTCATCGTTTGTCAAACACCAAGACATTATTGATTGTCTGACCCTTGGCGTTGATCCCCCTGGTTGTGATGGTCATGACTGTTCCATCTTTCGAGATCGCCTGCGTGCCGGTGATCACGACCTTACCAGCGTTCTTCTGGCTAAACTCCATCGTGAACGCGTCAAGTCGCTTCAGCGACATCATGTCGGCGTCCGGATCGCCTGTCAGAGGACGGTCCTTCCCGTCGTAGCCAATGGTCCATTCCCGAGTCGTGGGCTTCCCGTCTCCGTCCACACCGGTGGAGGTCACCTGGATTTCCTGGTTAATTCTAATTTGCCTGAGCGGCTCGGTCCCTCTGGTGGTCAACTTGGTTTCCTGATGCACCATCACGTAGGTGCGCGATTCGCTTTGTGGAGGCGGGCCTGGGTTGAATGTCGACTTGGGGATGTTCAGTACCCACGTGCCGATGCTCGAATCGGCACCTTGAGCTGCCGGATGGATCCCCACAAGCGTGATGGTGAGCCCGAGGATCGAGATGCGTCGAAGCGTCCAGACGTTCATCGGTGCCCCGCCTACGTTGCCTCTGCCTGTCGGATGTTCACGTCGGCGATTGCTCTTTCGGTGGGTGCATCCGTGTACGCTGTCGGCACGGCCCAGGCTCGCTTGTGAAGAGGTACCAACCCACCCGCACCGATGGCCAAGGCACCTTCGTACCGGCCAGCGATGAAGTACCGATTCGCAACGTGTTTCAGGAGCAACAGACATTCCGGTCCCGGCTCCAATCGTTGCAGGCTCGTGGTCGGATTTGAACGTAGACCTTGGTGGTTATCGTGCCGCCGAGGAGGGTGACCGTCGCTCTGGGCAACGGAGTTGGCAAATGCGGCTGGGCTGCGTCCGCGTCATAAAGAATGACCGCCGGTTCGACGGGATAGTCTGTGTGCACCTCCATCTGGTCGTCGGACAGATACGCCGCCGCAGGTATGCCGACACGGCCTCTGAGCACGCGCCGTGTATCGCCGAGAACGAACGAATCGTAGCGGCGAAGGTATTCGTCAGACTTCGGATCCCCCATTGTGCCGGAGGCCACACTTACCCAGTGCACAAGATTCTGACCGTGCTCCGCGAGCCGTTCGGGAATCGTCCGGCCCTGTGCGGCCACCGCGATTGCGGTGAGCGTCAGGATTGCAATCATGGCAAATACTCGAGTTGGCATCGTTCCTCGCTGTCGGCTGGTTATCAGAATCAAAGCAATAGCGAATCGCCAGAATGCTTGGATTTTCTGAGGGCTCTCGCCTCCGGATTTGCGCCACTTACGGGGATCGATGCGCCCCTAAGTGGTCGGACGGACTTTCGCCTCGTACTCAGCCTGCCCGATGACCGGCGGTTCTATAATGTGTTCTTTTTGCTCGAACGGTCAGACACGGTCGACGTGTATGAGTTTACGGTGCGGCAAGACGCGGCCGCGGCGCGTCGCGTGCTTCAGGCGGTACTCGAGGATCGATGGATCCTCTCGACGAACCGGAACACTAGAATCTGCGAAGCACGCTTACGATACAAGGCGTCGCGATTCAAGACGTCAGCGTCCGCACGATCCGACATAATCGATTCTGGAAATCGCTGACCCCAACCTTGACGCGTAGGCGACAATACGATCGCACTGAGTGTGTCACGTGCGGCTCAGCGGCACCACTGGAGGGATGGCTAGTGGTTGCGGGCCCGACGCTCCTTCGTTTTCGTCTCGCTGGTCTGCTGATTCTCGTAATCGCTCTGCCGGCAGACGTGTGCCCGCAGGCAGCACGTGCCGACTCGCTTTCCGAGCTTCCCCAGCTCGATACGCGCAACTTCCTGCCGGCCGTTCGCGATCAGGTCCTACGGACGTATGAGGCTGCCCTGCGAAATCCGAAAGACGCCGAGGCGACCGGGGAGCTGGGAATGGTGCTGGACGCATACGAACAGTACGACTCGGCGGCGATCTGTTATCAGCGCGCACATGCTCTGGATTCCGCCTCCTTCCGCTGGCTGTATCACCTCGGGTGGGTTCAGTCGGCACAGGGAAAGCACCAGGACGCCGTACTGACGCTGCGCGAGTCGTTGCGCATGAAGGCAGACTATGTGCCGGCACAGTTGAAGCTCGCCGATAGCCTGCTTGCCATTGGCAAGTGGGACGAGAGCCGTGACATTTATCAGGCGATCAGCGGCGCGCATCCCGAGAGTGCCGAGGCGTATTACGGGTTGGGCCGGGTGTCGGCGGCCACCGGCGATCTGAATGCGTCGGCAAGCGCCTACCGCAAGGCGTGCGAATTGTACCCCGCTTACGGCGCCGCCCACTACGGGCTCGCGCTGACCTATCGGAAAGTCGGTCGGGAAACAGAATCTCGAGAGCAGTTCAGCCTTTACCAGGCGAACAAGACAGCGGTTCCACCGTTGGACGACCCGCTACGCCGAGACGTGGCTGTACGTAATTCCGGATCGGTGGCTCACATCCGCCGCGGCGCGGATCTCGCGGAGGCAGGCAAGATCGCGGAGGCCATCGCTGAACAGACAGAAGCACTGCGGGTGGATCCACGGGCTGTGCAGGCGCACATCAACCTCATCGCACTGTATGGGCGGTCGGGTCGGTACGAAGAGGCAGCTGATCATTACCGGGCCGCGCTCGCGCTCGATGGACACCAGGCCGACCTCTATTACAACTACGGGGTTCTCCTCCTCAAGCAAGGCAAACATCAGGAGGCAGAGACCGCGTTCGAAGAAGCCGTGCAGATCAACCCGTATTATGTCGAGGCGCGCCACAATCTCGGATCGATTTACGAGCAGCAGGATCGGCTGAAAGAGGCGTACGAGCAATTCGCGAACGCGGTCGAGAACCGTCCCAACGATCGCGTTGCGCATTTCCACATCGGCCGCATACTGGCCAATGACGGGAGATATGACGAAGCCATCCGGCATTTTCTCGAAACCCTCGTGCCGGAGGACGACGACACGCCTCGCTATCTTTATGCGCTGGGAGCGACGTATGCGCGGGCCGGGAACGTCGCGGACGCCCTGAAATACACCCGCACTGCCCGGGCGCAGGCGGCTGCCCGTGGCCAGGTTCAGTTGCTGACGAGCATCGACCGGGATCTTCGAGCTCTGGAGCAGGCCGCGGCAACCATCAAGGAAAAATGAGAAACGCGCTCACCGTCCTGGTGCTCTCGTTTCTTCCAGGCCTCATCGTCTCATCGGCACCCACGCCCATCTTCCACGACGTCGCTTCCGAAGCCGGCCTGACGTTCCACCATTTCACTGGCGCAACCGGCGAGTATTTCATGCCGGAGATCATGGGCTCCGGAGCGGCTCTGTTCGACTACGACAACGACGGTGATCTCGACGTGTACCTGGTTCAGGGCAGCCCGTTCGAGACGGGCAAGACGCCGCTCTTTCCACCGCCGGCCGGCGCGAAGCCGGGCAACCGGCTGTTTCGCAACATGCTGTCCGAGACGGGGCGGCTCACATTCGTTGACGTCACCGACAAGGCCGGCGTGGGTCACAACGGCTACGGGATGGGCGCGGCAACGGGCGATTACGACAACGACGGGTTCATGGATCTCTACGTGACGAACGTCGGCGGTAATGTCCTCTACCACAACAATGGCGACGGAACGTTTACCGATGTCACGCGCGCAGCCGGCGTCAATGACGGCAGGTGGAGCACGAGCGCGGCGTTTCTCGATTACGACGGGGACGGGTATCTCGATCTGTTCGTCGCCAACTACGTGGACTTCACCGTTCAGGGCAACAAGCGCTGCTACGCATCGACGGGCGAGCCGGATTACTGCACCCCGATGGCCTACAAAGCCGTTCCCTCCCGGCTCTTTCACAACCTGGGTAACGGCAGATTCCTCGATGTGACGGAGACGTCTGGAATCGGCGCCTCCTATGGACCTGCGTTGGGTGTGTTCTGTGCGGACCTCAACGGCGACGGGCGCATGGATATCTATGTCGCGAACGATACGGCTGCTAATCGTCTGTGGCTGAACCAGGGCCAGGGAATGTTCCGTGAGGGCGCGCTGGAAGCTGGTCTGGCGTACAACGCAGATGGCCGCACGAAGGCGGGAATGGGTGTCACCGCGGAAGAAGTCGATGGCCAGGGGAATGTTGCCATTGTCGTGACCAACCTTACCCGCGAGGGCGCCACTCTGTTCCGCGGCAGCAAAGGCGTGTTCGAGGACGTCACGGCGCGATACGGCCTGACCGCGCCGACCTTCGCCTTCACCGGATTCGGGACGAAGTGGCTCGACTACGACAACGATGGGCGGCCGGATTTGGTTGTCGCCAATGGCGCGGTCACCATCGTGGAGTCGCTGCGAGGCCGTCCTTACCCATACGGACAAAGAAACCTGCTCTTTCATGACGAAGGCAAGGGGCAGAAATTCCGCGACTCGAGCGACGTTGCCGGAGAGGATTTCCAGCGCATGGACGTCGGCCGTGGCGTGGCGGTCGGCGATGTCGACAACGACGGAGCCGTTGACATCCTCGTCACGAACAACAACGGGCCGGTTCGACTGCTTCACAACGACGTGCAGCCGAGACAGCACTGGCTCGAGGTACGACTGGAAGGCGTCAGGACCAATCGGTCCGGCATTGGCGCGCGGGTGGCGGTGTTCCGTGACGGTGAAGAACCGCTCTGGCGGCGAGTGCACACCGATTCGAGTTACCTGAGCGCCAGCGACGTTCGGGTGCACTTCGGTCTTGGAAAGCGCCCCGACGTGCAACGCCTCATGGTGCGCTGGCCCGATGGTCTCGAGGAAAGCTGGGACAACATTCACGCCGACAAAGGTGTCGTCCTTCGGCAAGGCTCGGGTAAGGCGCGATAGCGTGCTCCTGTTGCGACAGCAAAAGTATGTTCGTGCTTCGTCAATTCAAGTGCTCGGGCTGCGCTGTGCGAGGGTCCTCAGCGACTGGCGACACCTGACATGTCCGGGTTGTGCTGCCCGGCGGTCTGCTCGAATCACCAACTATGGCCGATGGACCGTGCCGACCTCGCGGTGCTCGACAAACTCCGCGACGGTCTGCTAAACCCGGCTGTCACTGCTCAATCATTTCAAGAGCTCCGCGCACTGCCGACCGGGACGATCCATCGATTCGAATCGAATGGCTACGTGCGGACGCGGGCTCGACTCGCCTCGTTGGCTGCGGCAACGCCTCCGCAGTGCCGCATCGCAGCATCGTGCTCTGTCCTCCTGTGGTCGATCACGCGTCGGACGTCACCGTTCTCCACGAGCTCGGCCACTGTCGCGACCTCACCCTGCGCACTTCGGACATGCTTGCGGGAGACGAACCTGCGGCCGCTCGACGAGTAGGCTGATTCGTACCGCGGCGTCGCGTGGGTTGGTCCCCTGCCACCAACGAATGGTCACCGATTCGTGGACAACGCTGGCCAAACGATGTAGAAGACGGTGTGTCCCTCCATCTCACAAGACGACGTGTCCGTGTGTGCGCGTTTGTGCTGGGTGCCGGCGCGCTAACGGTGTCCCACCTGGCGTTCGCCGCCCCGAGCCGAGCGCCCGACCTCCGGCCGCTCGCGCCCGCGCTGACAGCGGCGCCAGAACAACAGCCATCGATTCAGGACGTCAACGATAAATTTGTCCGGGATCTCTCGGCCCGGATTGCGGGCCGGGAGAGCCAGCCCTCGCGCGTGGTCTTCACCAATATCAAACTTGCCTGGTTCAAGGATGTGCCGGCCAAACAGTTGCTCGAGATCATGGACGGCGGGTACGCCAAGGCTCTCGGCGTGCGATGCACGCACTGTCACGTGGCCGACGATTTTGCGAGCGACGAGAAACGCCCCAAGAAGGCCGCGCGAGAGATGGCGTCCATGCACTGGGACATCAATCAGCGGCTCGCCCGGATGCGGAACCTGACCGACGCGCCGCAGGAGCGTTTCATCAATTGCGCGACGTGCCATCGAGGAAAGACTGATCCTCACGACGTGGAGCGATGAGTGCCCCGGACGCGGACGTTCAGCGCCTTCGAGAAGGTGATTTTTCCCCTAGGTGTGGCGTCCGCAAGGGGAACCGCGCTTGATTACACACGAGATTTTCAAGGAATCTGGCGGTCTGACCGGCGCGCGGCATAAAGGCTGAGGCCCGATACGTAAACACCGCGGCGTTTATCGCGGTCTGGGTCGGTCGCCAACTCTAGGCGTTCTGCACAACTTGCGTTGCGTCGTCGGGGTGTCGCCGTCACGAGCCGTCGACCCGCCTCCGCCGTAGAGCCCGTCCCTCCAGCCAGTGCGCCATCCGGAATCGCATGCGACACGCCTACGAGCGCCGTTTACGGCCGAACGAGAAACGAGCCGGCCTGTGCTGGTGGCGTATTTCACTGGAATCGACGTGACGCTGACGAGATACTGAGGGGCACGCGTGCGAGCGCGAACCGAGGTCCATGACGAAAAGAGTCGCCGTCGCGGCGGCGAAATCGATTTCCGCAGACGAGGCTGCCGGCTTCGTCGAGTCCGGCATGTGGCTCGACTACGGCACGTCACTCTGCCAGCCCGATGTCTTCGACCGCGCGCTCGCCTCGCGCATCACCGAGCTGACGAACGTCAAGATTCGCCACTGCCTGACAATGCGGCCTCGTGCCGTGCACGAGGCCGATCCCGACGGCCATCATGTCCACTCGTTCAGCCTGCACTTCGCGGCCTACGACCGGCGGATGCACGATGCCGGGCGCTGCAACTACATCCCGGTCAATCTTGGTGAAATCCCCGACTACTATCGGCGCTTCATGGATCCGGTCGATGTCGTCGTCCTCAAGACGTGCCCGATCGACGCGCAGGGCTACTTCAATTTGAGCGCTGCCAATCTCTGGCACCGTGCGGTGATCGAGCGCGCCCGCCTGGTCATCGTCGAAACGAGCCGCGGGCTGCCGTACGTCTACGGAGAAGAGACCGGCCTGCACGTGAGCGAGGTGGACTACGTCATCCAGGGCGACGATGCACCGGCGCCGGAGCTGCCGAATCCGCCGGCCACCGAGATCGACGCCGCCGTGGCGCGGCGCATTGCGGCGGAAATCGAAGACGGCGACTGCCTGCAGATCGGCATTGGCGGGATGCCGAACGCGGTGTGCACGCTGCTGCTCGAGAGCGGCGTGAGCGATCTCGGTGTGCACACGGAGATGATGACCGACGGCCTCGCCGTGCTGTACAAGGCTGGACGCATCACCGGCGCCAGAAAGCAACTGAACCCGGGCAAGGCCGTCTACACGTTCGCGCTCGGGTCGCGCCATCTCTACGACACCCTCGACCGGAATCACGACATGCACTGCTGTCCCGTCGACTACACCAACGCGCCACACATCATCATGCAGAACGACCGCGTGATCTCGATCAACAACACCACGCAGATCGACTTGCAGGGGCAGGCGGCCTCCGAGTCCGACGGTCACCGCCACATCAGCGGGACAGGCGGACAACTGCAGTTCGTGCGCGGCGCTTACGCATCGAAGGGCGGCAAGTCCTTCATCTGCCTGTCGTCGACCTATGAGAAGCGCGGCGACCGCCGCAGCCGCATCGTGCTGAACCTGACCCCGGGCAACGTCGTCACCACGCCCCGCTCCGACGTGATGTTCGTCGTCACGGAGTACGGAATCGTGAATCTGAAGGGGAAATCTGTCGCGGAACGCGCCAAGGCGCTCATTGGCATTGCGCATCCGGACTTCCGGGAGGGCCTCGAACGCCAGGCGTACGAGCATCGCCTGATCCCGCACGGCGTCTCGTTCTGACGTCCGGTCGAGGTCCTGCGCCAACTGACGTCTGCAGCGTCTGGAGGACGAGAGCGTGCGACTCCATGAAGGCACCAAACGAGAGACGGAGGGATTCATGACACCGAATGCGACGACGCAGGCCGAGGCCTTGCTGCTCGTCGAGACGACGGAGGGAATCGCCACCGTGACGCTGAATCGGCCCGGCCATTTCAATGCCCTCTCGAGCGCGCTCATCGACGAGTTGCAGTCGACGCTCGACGGTATCGCCGCGGACCCGGGTGTCCGCGTCGTCGTCATTGCGGCACGCGGGCGCGGCTTCTGCTCGGGCCACGATCTCAAGGAGATTCGGGCCATGGGCGACGTGGCGGAGGTGGAAGCGCTCTTCGCGCGCTGCAGCCGGATGATGATGACCTTCACGCAGCTGCCGCAGCCGGTCATCGCGAAGGTGCACGGCCTGGCGACCGCGGCCGGATGTCAGCTCGTGGCCACGTGCGACCTTGCCGTCGCCTCGATCGCCGCGACCTTTGCCACGCCCGGTGTCAACATCGGGGCGTTCTGCGCCACACCGAGCGTCGCGCTCGGCCGGGCGGTCGGCCGCAAGCATGCCATGGAGATGCTGCTGACCGGCACGCCGATCAGCGCCGAGCGCGCCTGTGCGATCGGGCTCGTCAACCGCGTCGTGTCACCAGACGGCGCTCGACGCCGAGGTCAGCGCGTTGGCGACGCTCATAGCCTCCAAGTCGTCGGCTGCCATCGCTAGCGGTAAGCAGGTGTTCTACCGGCAACTCGAGATGCCGCTGGGTGAGGCCTACGACGTCGCCGGGCACTCGATCGCTTGCGACTTCTTCACTGAGGATGCCAAGGAAGGCGTGGACGCCTTTCTCGGCAAGCGCGCCGCACGCTGGACCGGCCGACGGTAGCGGCGTTCGTCCGCCGGCTCGCAGCCGCGCGACCACCGGGCGTTGGGAGCTGAGCCGCGACACGACCCAACCTCTCCCTCCAGCGAGCCGAACGCGGCTGACGTGCCACGCCGCCGAGCCCGGAGCCGTGGCCTCGCACACCCACGGCCTCGGGCAGCCGCGTCGCGTGGTCCATCTCGCCCACGCGGAGCGCACCGCCCTTTAGCGGTGTTTCGGTTTGCGCTTCGGGAGATGTATGACGTTGCTCCCTGACAGGGGATGATCGCCGCCGAGGTCGAAGTCGTGGAACACGCACAGACAGTCGTGGCAGACATAGGCGTCGCGGTCAGTTCCCTTCAGTTGCACGGTCATCGCGCGCACGTCGAACGACTGACACCTCGGACAGATCCGGCCAACCATGGTGCGCGCCCTTCGGGGTTCGGTGGGGGAATTTAGAGCTCGACTATATCACGCGTGGGAAGCACGTTCCCGCGGTGAGCCACCGACGTGTTTTGGGCCGGTTTTCAGTCCCCGTCCGCGCGCGGCGGCGCCTAGGCTGGCGCGGTATACTATACTGTAAGTAGCTGCGTCTAAACGACTTAGTTCACTGGAGAGAGAGAGCCGCCGATGCTTCAGTAACCGTCACCGTGACCTTCGCGACCGACGACCAGACCGACGACCACCTGACCGACCCGGATGCCATCCCACGCCTCCCTCTTCGACAGAGCGTCAATCAGTCCTTGGCGCCCGCTGGAGGCGCGGCGGACTCCTGGTGAAAGATCGCGATCCACTTGCCGCTCTTCTTGGTCCACACCGTGGACGCCCACACCGGGCTGACGACAGGCTTGCCGTGATCGGTGCCCTTGCCGCTCCACTTGTAGCTGTGGACGGCGGTGTTGGCGTCTGCCCACTGGATCCTGCTCTCGGTGATGTCCCACGACGTGAGCTTGAGCTCCTTGGTCGCGGCCGCGAAGTCCTTGACCAGATCGGCGACCGGCGAGCGGCCCATGACGGAGTCCACCGCCCAGCCGTCGGCGGCGACGAGGGCGGAAAACGCCGTGACGTTCCCCTTCGTGAACGCGTCGGTCGCGGCCCGCTCGTTGGCGATGATGGTCTTCTCGGCCTGGGCATCCTGGGCTCGGGCCACGCCGGCCCCGGCAGAGAGCAGGATACCGGCGACGATGATCCCTGTCAGTCTCATGTCCAACTCCTTGTTCGGGGACGAGTCGTCCCGAGCGGACACTCTAGCTCGTCAGCAATGTCTTGTAAACCCGGTCTCGTCGGATTCCACACGATTGGTTTCGGGTCTTCGGAGACGCGTTGTCTCCACGCGTTGAGATGTCCCGTCCTTCACTCTGACGGAGGGTTCATTGGAAATTGTCTTGGCGTCACATCCCGTATCGGCATGCACCGATCTGGCGGGCGATGTTTGGCGGGCGGTTCAAACTGACCGGGGATCCAAGTCTCGCCGCTGAACGATCCGACCGTCGAAGCGTTGAGGGCGGTTGGCTGACCGGATCCCGTGCGGCAACGGCGGATTCATTGCGCCCGCAGGTGGCCGGCGGTTGCTGGCCGACGACGCCGAAGATGGCGGTGTTCGCGCCGATGCCCAGCGCGAGCGTCAGTACGACGATGACCGCGAAGCCGGGACGGCTTGAGGAGCGTCCGCAGGCCATAGCGGAGATCCTGCAGGAGCGCAGTCAAACGCTCGGCCGCGGGAACGAACACTGTTCGAGATCGGGAGGCGGCGCTGATGCCGGCGGGACTACGACGGCGTGACGCCGATAATCGGGTATGGGTAGTACGTCCCGTCGTTCGCCTTCACGGCGCCCACGATGGGAAACGCGAATGCGCAAATCGCCGCGGTGATGCCGAGCAGGAACATCAACGGCGCCAGCACGATCGTGAGCGACAAGATGATGCACACGATCACCAGGGTGAAAACGACGATGTTGAGCAGAATCGCCTGCTTGGCGATCGACGAGATCACCGGCGAGTCCTTCTTCACGAGCCAGATAATGATCGGTACCGCGACGCCGCCGAACGGCACGATGTAGCCCGCGAGGCCACTCAAGTGCGTCATCGTCGCAAGTCCGCGTTCTTCCGGAGCAATCGTCATGTTCGTCATGTGTCACTTCTCGGAATCGCTTGACGTCATGAGTCAGCCTGACGCTAACACACCTGGCCGACTCAGACTACCGATTCGCGTGACAAACGATCGCCTCTCGACACACGTTTCGGTGGGAGCACACCACGGCCGCTTGTTCAGCTGAGCTAAGACGGGTTCGTTGTGCACCTCACACCCGCGCTGCGACGACGCGCAACAGCGATGCCGTTGGCGGATGACACAGCAAGATCAAGTAGCCAGCCTAGCATCGAAGTCTGCTGACGCCTGCCGCTCGGCCGCCTATGTTGGACCGATAGCCGCGCCACGCCGGTAGAGTTCTCCCTCCACTCCGCGGCGATGTTTGGTGCCTGAACCTTCATGCGTGGATGAAGGGTACGCGAGGCGAACACGAAGTCCCCATCGCGACGGGTACAACGACTGAGGCACAGATCAGTGATGGTGAGCTCTGTTTGGGCTAGAAGTCTAAGGGGCGCCATTTTATCGGGGGTCCGCGCAGTAGGTCGCGACCTGATCCACGCATAGGGCCTCGGGCGTTTTGCCGCGGAAGTGAGGGTGCTCCTGGCAGACCCGCTCGTAGGCCGCGAGATCGACGGAGCACGCTGTTCCAATGAGGGCGTGTTCAGGATCACGATGTCGACCACGTGGCGCCAAACACTGATTGATAGCCGTGTGAGACCGATAATTCTCCACGCATGACGTTCGCATCTTTCATGTGGAACACTTCGCACGCTGGATCGTCAGCGGGATGGCGTGTGCAAATATGGTGGCGTCCCCAACCGGTACCGACGCGAGTCAGTGTCTAATTCTCGAAGGCATTTCGGACGTCGCGGCCTGACTCCCCCGCTCCCCAGGGGCCTCATCGGAGCTGGGGCCAGTGGCGTCCCCAACGGTAGTACGCTACTTACAGCCCCCGGCACCGTAGGGCGGGCGGGCAGCCCGCGTAGATCACGCCCCAGCTATCGCTATTCTTGTTTGCGGGCCTCGAAGTTACCCTGTCGATTATCCGGTGCGAGGTCCCACACACCTTTGATCGTCGTGCCCTTCTCGTCCAGTGTCCCGCTGTAGCGCAGCGTAAACTCGTTCTGTTTTCCGGTCTTGTGCTCGAACTTCACGTTCCGGCCCTTCACCTCACCGGTTATCTTCTGCCCCTCGCAGTCGATGGTCAGGTTCTGGCCATCTTGTTTAAACGTGCAATCGCGGGTGGTTTGGTGTCCGCTCAAGTCTGGCTTGAATTCCAGTTTCCACGCTCCAGTGAGATCGGCCGCAGCTGCGGCATTGGTTGAGAGAATCAGCACACAGAGGATCGCTCGCAGGAACGGCGTTTTCATCTCAAGCCCCTCTCCAGCTGTCGGCCTATGCGTTTGGACGCCAGCGCCGCTATGTCGGCCGGGCGGCCGGTGTGTTTCTGCGGCCGGCGTTCAGATAGAGCGCCGGCCGATTATCGAACAGGGCAATCGCGGGGGCGGAACACCTGGGGCCCGAGCACACGTTCGACGGCGACTACGGTCGCCTCCTGGAGGGCGCGCAGCGGGATTTCGGTTTAAGGGGTACGTCCCCAAGCGGAACCGTTCTCAATTACCAGCCTGTTTTTCGAGGAGAATGGCGCGATCTGCGCCGCGCGGCGTAGAGGCTGAGCCCGATACGCCCTCCGCCATGCTCTGGCCAGAAGGTTCAGGTAAACGTTGCGGCGTTACTCGTTACGCACCCCGGGGGTGACCGTGATGTGATGACGCGGACACCGCCGTCGAAGGCTCGCGGCGAGGGAGCTCGCGATCGGCGACGTGTACTCAGCGAGAGAGGAGGCGTGTCAGCGTCGGCTCCATCGCGGCGACCCAGATTCCATAGCCCTTCGCGGTGGGATGCAGGAAGTCGTACATTATGTCCTTGGAAATCAACCGATCGGCGGCCAGAAACCTGTCGCCGATGTCGAGATACGTCACGACGCCGCCGCGTCCCTCGAACATCGCAATGCGCTGATTCACCGCCTCGATCGCGTCGCGGTTGGCATCGGGCTTCTCGCCGCGCGGAAAGATGCCCAGCAGCAGGATGCGGCTCGCGGGTGACCGCTGGTGGATCTCGTCGCAGATGGCCGAAACCCCGGCCGCGATCTCGTCTGGCGTGTTCAGAGGGACGTTGTTCGTGCCGATCATCAGGACCACGACCTTCGGCGAGACGTGTTCGAACTCGCCGTGGCGCAGCCGCCACAGGACGTTCTCCGTGCGGTCCCAGCCGTAGCCGAGATTCACGATGCGGCGCGCCGTGAAGAACCGATCCCAGACGTCCGGCGCGGTCCTGCGACCGCCGACGTGCTCGCCGCTGGGTTCGCCACCCCAGAAGTGCATGATGGAATCGCCCAGCATGACGATCTCGGGCTGACGCGCCTGCATCAGCGCGACCGCGGCCGCGTGGCGCTGCGGCCAGTCATAGACGCGCCAGTCCCGTCCTTGCGTCACGGGCACGAGTGTCGACACGATGCGCGGGCCCGTCGCGCGCGATGCCCATTCGAGCTGTGTCCCGACCGGCGTATGGTCCGGCGTGAACGCACGCGCTTTGACCGTGTACCCAGCGGGCACGTCGACCGGTGCGAGCCACACGCCGGCGTCCCGGGTCGGATCCGTGCCGTCGAGCGTGTAGCGCACGACGGTCCCAGGCGGCGCATCCGTGACCTCCAGCAGACCATCGGCGCGCGCCCGAATCGTCTGGGCAGCCACAGTCGCGGCGGGAAGCGCGACCGCGAGTGCGAGCGCGCACGCGACCACGGTCGTGACAATACCGGCCCGCCAACCTTGGATCGGACCTGTCATGTCAGGCCTTGAGAATCGATCGTCTGACTGTTCGGTTTCCATTTGCAGGTCGCTCTCTGCTCTAGCAGCCGCGAGTTCGACGGAGGTCCTCAAAGCTGCCTGACTGATCGTAGACCGACTTACCTCTCGGCCGATCCTGGGACCTCGCCACAGCAACTGAAGGACCGGCGCCGAAAAAATCGCCCGCGTGTAGTCGCCAAGGGCGGACGTTTTCGCGCCCGCCCCCTGGCTCTCAGCTCACACGCCGTCCGGCTGGATTCCGAGACGGTCGTTGACCGCGCATCGTTAGTTACCAGCCAACTCGCGAATCGCGTTGCTCGTAGGTGCGGTGGCCGCTGGCGGACGTCAGGCTGTTCAGCACGGCCGTCGTGAGTTGTTCCAGGTCGGGACGGGCCAGCACCCGCTTGGGCGACTTCTTCTTGCGAGATTTGGAACGTCGGCATCGGCGACGGCCTCCTTCACGTCGCCGACAGCTTCGTAGAACGTCCCTCCCTGCCGCGCTTGGCGCGAGTTAAGTGTTAGGTTGTCCGTTAGGTGCGGCAATGTCAAAGGTGCGAAGACACACTCCGCGATCACACCATGGCGGGGAGGACAACATGACGACGAGTCGCATTAGTGCCGTGGCAATCGCGCTGAGTACCCTGGGCGAGGTTCGCCTGGCATGCCGTGATCCGCAACGAATGTCGTCACGATGTGGTCCTCGCCGGCTTTGCGCGCGATAATGCTCAGCGCCCGCGTAATCTGGCGATCCAGCTCCGTCAACTCCGCCTTCATCTCCGCCGACGCCGGTCCGTACGCGTGGCAGCGGTCAGCGAAAGACCAGAACCTGTCCGGCACGACTGGCGCCGCTCGCGGAACCGACGGTGACGAAGGGCGGTCCGATCAGTCGCGGCGCGCCGAGCGACGCGCGACGCCGGCGACGCTGACGGGCGACTGCGGACGCCCGACCTCAGCCTTCACCCTCGTGGCGAGACCGGTGAGGACCGGGATCGAGATCCGGTCACCCAGCTCGATGGCACCCAAGATGACGATCACGAGCAGCAGCAGCGCGCGTAGTGTTCTGGTGGTGCGCATCACTTGCCTCCGAGGGTGAAATTGCTCGGCAACTCGCCCATGTCCTTTACCTTCTTGAGCTCGTCGACGCTAATCTGCTTCGCACCGGACGGTGGCTTGAATGCGAAGTCCGGCGTGCTGACCTCGCTGCCGGTCTTCCAGTTCCGAAGCTGGACGGTGTACTGCGGCCCGTCGGCGATTCCGGTGGACGTGATGACGTACCGGCAGGGGCGCGGTTTCGCGCCCTGCGTCACCCAGATCTGCCAATCCACGTCTTTGGCGCGGAAGGCGAAGTAGTCGCACTCGATGCCGCCGACGACCCCGCTGCCAAGGTCCTTGACGTCCGTCACGTCGGCCGTAATCTCGTCGTAGGCATGGGTGATGAACAGATCGGCAGCGGGTAGGGGCCGGTCGAACTTCTTTTGCAGTTCGTTCACCAGGTTGTCCAGCGAGCCGGGGACCTCGACGCGCGTGTAGAGATTCTTGTTCTTGCCGAAAAAGGTGAGCGTCTTGCCATCGAACACGGTCTCCATGTCCACGTACCCGCCCGATCGCGTGGTGCGGATCTTGTCGGGCCGCGCCAGCGACACCGTTCCCGATGAGGCCAGCTGGAGCTTCTGCCGGTCCTTGGTGACGACTTCGAGGGTCGCGTCGTAGTCGAACGCGATGGACTGCTGCGCGCCGACATAATCGGTCATGGCTTTGAGGAGACTCCTGGCCTGTGACTGGTCGGCCACCGCGGGAGGCGAACTCGCCATCCACGCCGTCAGCACTAGCAATAATGCCGACGCTACCGAGAGCGCACGTTTCGGTTGTCCTGCCATACGGCCCTCCAGCTTCATGTTTCTCGTTCTCTCCCGAACAAAGGTCCGTCCCTGCCAGCAGCGTCCGTAGTCTTTCGCCCTCTTGGCCGTGGTTCTGCGACTCCACGACGCCGTCTTTTCTATACTGGCACACGTTCGGAATCGAGGTCAGCCGGGGATCACCTAGCTCGCGAACTTCACAAGACGGGTCACGAGATGTCGTGGCGTCATCAGTAGTCGCGCGGCGTTCTGCAGGTCGGCCTAATCCCGGGGCTCGCAGGCCCCACGGGCGTGAACCGCTTTTTATTCGGGGATTTTCGACAAATTCCCGCACTGGCTGTCGCTCGCGCTCGACGTCAGGACTGCGTAATGACGTCAATCCCAACGATGCCAAACGTGAAGCCAACGCAGCAGACCCTAGACGCGAATACCGAGGAGACTCGATTCAGGGAGGAACTCGATGCAGCCGAGCGGCTGATGATCGTCAACGAGAACATTGGTCTCCGCCGCAACATAGAGGCGCACGCGGGATATCTGGGCATCAAGATTCTGTACCGCCCAGCGCCCGGCGGCGAATTGGCCAACCTCTCGGCGCGATTCATTGTCATTCGCGAAATCGATTCGCAGATGTCACAAGCCGAGGCGCACAAGGCGTCCGCCGGCGCACACCATGACCTTGAACACGAGGTGCGTGAACCGTGTCCAAACACGACTCCTCACTTTCAGCGTTTCCATCGCGAGCTGAAGACGACGTGCTGCCTTCGATGTGAACTCGACGCGTGGCTTGGTGGAATGCGCCGTTCCCCTGTGTGGTCGCGACACATGCACACGACCCTCGTTGCCAGCTTACGGTCGTACCGCGCCTACGTCCCCGCGCCGATCGAAGTGATTCACGAAGCCGATGCGTTGATGCAGGACGGGTTCGAGCGTGAGCAGGCGCGTCGGGCGCGCTGGAACCGGCAACTTGAACAACAACGGCGCGTCGAACTCGCCTTGGTTCCGCTCGACGTTCGCAATCGCGACCTGGACGAGGAGATTGGACGCCAGCGCGTCACATTCAAGGCACTCAAGCGCTCGCGGCTCGAGATCGAGGCTGCCGGTCGTCAGCCGTGCCCGTGCGGCCGCCGCGCGAGCGTCGTGGAACGACTCACCACAGGCAGTGTTCGACCGCTCTGCGCGGTCTGTCGAGATGCCGCCGTGGCGCAGTGGCGCGCAAGCAGGGCACGCACAGGCGCAAGAACGGGCACAGGAACGGCGACATGACGAAAGGGCACACGAGCATGAGCACCACCATGACAGTCAACACGACGACTGCTGACGACGTCTCGCAGGCGCACCTTGCAGTCGCGCGCGCGAAGGATCTCATTGCGGCCTTGGAACAGGAATACTCGGACGTGAAAAGCTTCTCACGCCCCGGGTACTCGACTCGATGGCGCCAGGACTTCAAATAGCGCTTTACCGACGCGTCGAATGCACTCGCCGATCGTGAGAACGAGGTGCACGAGGTTGAAGGGGCGTTCGCCGAGGCCGAACGGCAACGTCTGATCGCGATGCGACCGCGTATCTTGCGCGAGCATCGCGATGCGGTCCGGGCTGTTGTCGCTGCATTGCCCGCTTTCCGCTCGGCCAATATGAAATTGTGCCGAATCGTGGCTGAACACGGCGGCGCTACGTTGTTCGAAGTCGGCCCTCTCGCGGTTGGCGATGGCGCGCTGGAGGAATGGTTGCGCGACGCAGAAACACTCATGAAACGACGCGCACCAAACACTTAGGGCCGGTCCGTCGAGCCGCGCGGTCCGGCCCGTCGCACGCGACCGACGTGTGATTTCATGTTCGCCGCGCGGCTCACTCTTGATTGCTATCGCGACATCACAGAGGACCGGCGGCATTCGCCCAGACGAATTTGGGCCCATTTCTCGGACCTAGGTCCGACGGCTGCGATGGTTGGCAACGCCGCATTGCTCTTTGACAACTGAATACATGCACAGGTGAGGGCGCGCCCAGCGCCAGCGCTCTCCACCTGTTGCCTGTGCGATGGCCATTCCAATCATCGGATTCGGCATAACCCAGGCGCCCGCTGCAGTGCACCGGGCGCGTATAATTCGCCCACGCACATGGCCCTGCAGCCGGGTACACGGCTCGGCGGCTACGAAATTCTCGGCCTGATCGGAGCCGGGGGCATGGGCGAGGTCTATCGCGCGCGGGACCCACGGCTGGGGCGCGACGTCGCGATCAAGGTGTTGCCCGCCGATCGCGTCGCGGATGAGGGCCGCCGCCGTCGCTTCGTCCAAGAAGCGCAAGCGGCGTCGGCGCTCAATCATCCGCACATCATCACGATTTACGAGATCGACACCGCCGAGGGTCACGATTTCATCGTGATGGAGTACGTGCCCGGCAAGAGCGTCGATGCGCTGATTCCCCGGCAGGGCATGCGCCTCAGCGAAGCGCTGCGGATCGCCATCCCCGTCGCCGACGCCCTGGCCGCCGCGCACGCGCGCGGCATCATCCATCGCGATCTCAAACCTGCCAATGTCATGGTCGGGACCGACGGCGCGGTGAAGGTGCTCGACTTCGGCTTGGCCAAACTGGTGGGGGCGGACGAGGACTCGGACGCGGAGACGGCCACCGTCACCGCGCACGGCACACTCAGCGCGCCTGGCACCGTCGCCGGCACGGCCGCGTATATGGCGCCCGAGCAAGCGACGGGCGGAGCGGTCGATGCCCGCAGCGACATCTTCAGCTTCGGCGCGATGCTCTACGAGATGGCCACCGGGGCGCGCGCGTTTGCGGGCACCTCCATCAACGACACGCTCAGTGCGGTGATTCGCGCGCAACCCAAGGCTCCCAGTGCGATCGTGCGCGATCTTCCGAGCGACCTCGAGAAAGTGATCCTGCGGTGCCTCCGGAAGGATCCGCAGCGACGCTTCCAGCACATCGACGACGTGAAAGTCGCCCTGCAAGAGATCAAAGAAGACTCCGAATCCGGTACCGTGGCAGCCACCGTTGTGCCTCGATACCGCCGCAATCTGCGCCTCGCGGCCGTTGCGGGCAGCCTGATCCTCGTGGCCGGCCTTGCGGCGTGGCTGCGACGATCGCCGCATGACACAGAGGCGGCGGCGTTACGCGTTGTGCCACTCACGAATCTCAAAGGTACCGAGATTGCTCCGACGTTTTCTCCGGATGGTCAGCAGGTGGCCTTTGTCTGGAACGGCGAGAAGGAAGACAACGTCGACATTTACTTGAAACTTGTGGGTTCGTCGGAGCTGCGACGGCTCACCAGCGATCCTGCCGAGGAGTTCGCGCCCCGTTGGTCACCCAACGGCCAGGAGATTGCCTTCCTTCGAGGCGCGATCGACCGCGGCACCCTTCATGTGGTCTCGCCCCTTGGCGGCACCGATCGTAAGGTGAGCGACTTTGCTGTTGAAGGCAACCTCGACTGGTCCCCCGATGGTCACTGGATCGCGGCGGGGCATAAACCGGTTGTGCCGTCGAACCGGACCGACGTCGGAGGCATCTATCTCATTCCTCTGGACGGGGGTGACCCTCGTCTCATGGTCCAGTCCCAACCGTCTGCTTTCAGCTTCTCCCCAACATTCGCTCCTGACGGTCGGCGTCTGGCGTACGCATCGTGTCAAGATGACTGTACCCTGTATGTGGTGGAATTAGACGCAGCGTACAAGCCCGTCGCTGCGCCTCGGCAGCTGATACCGCGGAGCGCCTCGGGAATCGGTTCCGTCGCGTGGGCTCGCGACGGACGCTCTGTGATCTTCGGCGACCTGGACAAAGCGTTCCTCAACTATCTCGAGCGCGTGGCCGCCGATGGCAGCCGGCCGCCGGAACGGATCGAGGTAGCTGGGCTCGGCGCATCCGCGCCGGCAACGGTGTTCTCGGCCGATCGCTTGGCGTTCGCACGCAGGTCCCGTGATGTGGATCTCTATCGTTTTGTCGCTGGGCGCCCGCCGGAGGTTGTGGCGGCTTCCACGTTTCCGGAGATGGAGGCGGCGTTATCGGCAGATGGCGAGCGATTGGCGTTCATTTCCTCGCGCTCCGCAGACGCGCTTCAGATCTGGGTATCCTCCGCGGACGGGTCTGACCCGCGGCAGCTGACGCGTGGCGGACGTGCGCGAGGATCACCGAGCTGGTCACCCGACGCTCGCCAGCTCGCCTTTGATTCCTACGATGATGACCGTCACTATCACATCTGGATCATGGACGCGGATGGCGCCAACCGACGACAAGTCACCAGTGATGTCGGAGACCAAAATAGGCCCACGTGGTCGACCGACGGACAGTGGATCTATTTTTCCTGGGGACAAGGAAATCAGCGTGATATTTGGCGGACGCATCCCGTTGGCGCACTCAAGGAACGCGTGACGTACGGGGGTGGTGGCGGTATCGGTGAGGAATCAGCGGATGGTACACGCCTCTTGTATCAGCAAAAGGAGGGTGATGGACCGTTGCTGGCGCTGCCACTCAGCGGTGGACCCCCGCAGCAACTCATCGCCTGCGTATCAGAAATGGCATTCACGGTCGCCGCCCCCGGGATCTACTATGTGCCCTGTTTGCGCGATGAGCACGATGCCCCGCTCCACCTCTTGGACCCGATCACTGGAACAGACCGACTTCTCGGCACACTGGAAAAATATTTCCGAGGGTATCCGATTCTGACGGTGTCGCGTGATGGTCGAATAGTGCTGTACGGGCGCGGCACAGACGCCGCCGACCTCATGTTGATCGAGAACTTCCGGTGAAAAGACGGATCCTGCCAACAGGAATGGCGCGCGGCAAGGAACGCCAGCGTCCTCCAGAATCGCCACGCGAGCACCAGTTCCGGAGTGACCGCACGGCCACCCGGCCCTCTGACGACAGCAACGCTATCTCTTGACGCCGTATAAACATGTTTATACAATCGGCTTGTTCATGTCGCCCAAAGAACTGACCGCGTTTCGGATTGAACCGAAGATTATGCAAGGACTACGCGCGGTGAAAGATCGGGACCATATCCCGCTGTCCGTACAGGTGCATCTTGCGCTGACAGCGTGGTTGGAGTCTCGCGCCGTGAACACAAAGACCGCCAAGCGTCGCGCGGGGACGCGGCGCAAGGCCTAATGGTCTTCGATTTGATTCGATCACCCATTCGCGCGACTGCTCGCGCGGTTCCGGGTGTTCAGGAGATCGACGAAGGACCGACGGTCACTCACTTGGCTCGCGTCGATCTTTGCGCGTCGTGCGTCGTCGATCTGGTGGGCCCGCGCGCCGGTCAGGCATAGTGGACCGTTCACCGTTCTCGATCGGCCATTCGCGATTGCATGCCAGGCAGCACCACATGATCGCGACGGTATGCCCTCGGATCGTTGTGTTGGGGACTATCGCTCCAGGTCGGTCGCAAAAGGGGCAGCGTTCTGGGAGTCGGATGTGCATCGGGGTGCAAGGGTTCCTGTTTTCTGCCACGGGGTGTACAGAGTCGCACTCAGGGATACCTAAGCGCGACGAAACGTAAGTTGGGTTCGGTTACAAGTGCTCAGAGTGCAAGTCGTCTGCCGATCGAACAACGATCAATTTCGTGATCGTCCGCAGCCGAAACTGTGCGAAACGCTGGACTATTCCGCGATCGTGAAAGCTGCGGCCGGGATCGCTGACTCAGTCAGTGAACTTGAGACGCGACGATCGCTCTCAGCACCAGAGCGATGATCGCGAAAGGCTGGAGCGCATGATTGCAGCCGTCTACTGTCGAAAATCAACCGATCAGCACGGCGTATCTGACGAGCAGAAGTCTGTCGCCCGTCAAATCGAGCACGCCACGGCGTACGCGCAGCGCAAGGGATGGACGGTCGCCGACGAGCACGTGTACGTCGATGACGGGATCTCGGGCGCCGAGTTTGCGAACCGGCCCGGATTCCTGCGGCTGATGAACAGCCTGAAACCACGACCGCGTTTCAGGTGCTCGTGATGTCCGAGGAATCCCGCCTCGGACGTGAAGCAATCGAGACCGCGTACGCGCTGAAGCAACTGGTACAAGCCGGCGTCCGTGTGTTCTTCTATCTGGAAGATCGCGAGCGCACACTCGACTCCCCCACCGACAAGATCATGCTGTCGCTGACGGCGTTCGCCGACGAGCTCGAGCGCGAGAAAGCGCGACAGCGGACGTACGACGCGATGATCCGGAAAGCGAGAGCGGGCCACGTCACCGGAGGCGCCTGCTTTGGCTACCGGAACATCGTGATCAACGGTGCGGATGGCCAGCGATCGCATGTTGAGCGCGCCATCGACGCGACCGAGGCGGAGATCATCCGGCAGATCTTCCGACTCTCGGCCGAGGGACACGGCTTCAAGGCAATCGCCAAGCGTCTGAACGACGAGCGGACGCTCTCGCCGCGGGCACAGCGGGGACGGTCGCAATCGTGGGCACCCTCATCTGTCCGTGCAGTGCTCTTCCGGCCACTCTATCGCGGCGAGATTGTCTGGAGTCGGACGCAAAAGCGAGATACGTGGGGCCGCATCCATCAGACCGATCGCCCAGAATCCGGTTGGATCCGCCGATCGGCACCAGACCTTCGTATTGTCAGCGAGGCGGAATGGGACGCGGCCCACGCGCGGCTGACCGCGGCGCGGGCCATCTATCTGCACACCAACAAGGGACGGGGGTTCGGCCGGCCGGCGTTGGGGAACGTGTCGAAGTACTTGCTGACCAACCTCGCCCTCTGCGGGTGCTGCGGCGGATCGCTTAAAGCACGCTCGCGGAGTCACGGCACCAGCCGGAAACACTTCTATGGCTGCTCTGGCTATCACGATCGGGGGCGAACGGTCTGCACGAATCAGGCGGACGTGCCGATGAGCGATGCCGACGACATTGTGATCGAAGCGCTGCTCGACGACATTCTGGATCCCTCGATGGTGCGGGATGCCGTTGACGTCGCCCTCGAGATCCTGCAGCGGGACGACTCACCGGATCGGCTCGCGCGGCTCGATGCCGACCTCCAGACCCTGAACCAGGAGCGCGCCCGACTCGCCGCGGCGATCGCCACCGGAGGCGACCTGGGCGCCTTGCTAGACGCGCTCAGGACGCGGGACGAGCTACGGCGTCGGCTGGAAACCGATCGCGCCACGGTGGCCGCGCAAACGCCTTTGCGGGCCGCAGACGCGTCACGGATGCGATCGGAGGTGTTGGCGCTGGCGAGCTCGTGGCGTCAGGTGCTGGTCGCAGGTGCGACCCACGCACGGCCGATCGTGACGGCACTGCTGAAGGGGCGCGTATCGATGGCGCCGCACGAGACGAAGCGGCACCATTGGATCCTGCGTGGTGAAGGATCGCTCCGAGGACTGTTTGAGAGAGTGATTCTTCCCTTAGGTATGGCGTCCCCAACGGGATTCGAACCCGTGTTTTGGCCTTGAAAGGGCCACGTCCTGGGCCTCTGGACGATGGGGACCTGTAGGTGTGGAGCGCGAGGATCCGGATTCGCATCCGGATCCTTGCGATCATACCACGCGCGCCCGGGACGCCTTGCCGATCACTTGGGCAGTGGCGGCTTCTGCTTGCCGCGCGCCACCTTCGCGATATCGATCCCTTTCTTCTCGACGCGGCTGAGGAGCTGATTGCCCGCAGCCGAAAGCGCCGCATCCTGAATCTTCGCACCCGACGCCACACTCTTCGCGAAGCTGACCGCCGTCGCGACGTAGGGCGACGCCGGCAACACGCGACCGACCGCCTCGGCGGCCGCTGCCTGAAGACTCTTCCCCTTTCCGATCGCGAGGCCCGCGTCGAACGCTGCCTGCGCGGCGCGGCCGCCTGGCAGGTGCGCGCGCGCCGACTTCAACGCCGCGGTCCCGATCTTCTCGCCGTGCGCCAGACCGTTGGCGAAGTCGAACGCCGCCTGCGAGGCCGCGCCGCCGGGAATGGCATTGCGCGCGGCGGCAAGCACCACGTCGCTCAGCTTCTTCCCCGACGCCACCGCTTCGGCCGCGCCCAGCGCCGCCGACACACCGGTGCCGACGCCCGGTACGAACGACGCCACGGTCGACGCCAGACGCACGCTCTCTCGCAGGCTCGCCCCGTTCTGCGCCAGTACCTGCGCCGCGCGAATGATGTTGGTCTGTTTGGCGACCTTGGCGCCGGCTTTCAGCGCCGTGCGGATGACCGGATCTCTGCTGGCTTTCTTCACCGCTGCAGTGAACGCCTTCTCGCTGCGCGCCGCGACTTTCGCCACGCCCCGCGCGCTGCGAGCCACACCACGCGCCTGCCGTTCGGCTTGGCGACCCACGCTCCGGGCTGTCCGGCTCGCGCCGCGTGCGGCGCGGCGCACGCTTCTCGTAAGTCCTCTGAGCGACACCATGGTCGATCGCCCCTTTCAAATGCCGGCACGCCGACTTGCTCGATCTTGTTTCTCAAGCCACCTGTGGTTGTCGACACGGACGCGGAATGCGACGGTCGGGCGGCGCCTCGGCGATTCGGCCTGAGATTACATGAAACAACGTCGCGCGCGCGCCAGACGAACAGAGAAATCGTTACCTCATGTGTATCGGCGGTCGGATGAAGAAGAGATGAAGAAGACAGGCGCGGCGAGGAGCCTTCAGCTACCGCGTCGGCAGCACGACGCGGGCGTGGTTCCTGGCCGACGTTCGCGCCGACTCGAGAATCTCGGTCACGATCATGTTGTTCTCGAGTGACGACAAGGCGTTCGGCTTTGCGCCGCGGACAACGGCGAGGAGATGCGAGATCGAGTCGTGCTCGTCTGTTGGCCGTTCCGGCGGAGTGACCGCGTGCTCGGGTTCCTTCGGCAGCGTCACGCGCAACCCGCCACCACCGGTCGTGGCGACGGCAATGCCGTGATCGCCGTAGACCTCGAAGTCCTTGCGATTGAACGGCCAGTTCCACGATGCCTGGATGAGGCCGATCGCCGACGGATACTCGAGCAGCACGGTCGCTTCGTCGTCAACCTTCGGATAGACGTCGGGCTGAAAGCGCTGCGTGACCGCGGTGACCGCGGTCGGGCGGTGATTGTCCATCAGCCAGGTCATCAGGTTGGCACCGTAGCAGCCGAAATCGAACAGCGCGCCGGCGCCGTTCTTGACCGGATCGGTCAGCCACTCGAAGAACTCCGGCTGGACGTTGATCTTCTTCGGGCCCTCGTGACCGTCCATCGCGACCATCTTGCGGATGTCGCCAGCGGCGTGCTGCTCTTTGAACAGCGACCAGATCGCGGCATGATTCGCGTACCACGTCGTCTCGTAGTTGACGAAGACCTGGATGTGGCCGCGCTCGGCCGCTTGCTGGATGCGTCGCGCGTCGGCGGTGCTCACCGCCAGCGGCTTCTCCATCATCACCGGAACATGCCGCGCCGCTGCTGCTTCGACGACCATTGGATGATCGAGCGTGCTGGTGAACGACGCGACCGCCTGCGGCGACGTCTTTTCGATCATCGTCTCGAGATTGGTGAAGAAGAGGCCGTCGGGCAGGCTGTACAACTTGGCGTACTTCTGCTGGAGGGTTGTGTCCGGCTCGAACACGCCGACGATCTGCACGTCCTTGCGCGCCTGCGCCGCACGCAGGAATCCCGTGACGTGGCCGTGCACGAGCCCGGCGATTGCCAGACGCGTCGCCGTCGGGGTAGCAACCTCCTGCGCGCTCATCGAATTCATGATCAGGACGCAAAGGATCGCCGAGAGCCAAACGGGAGTCTTAGTCATAAGAGGATCGCTTGTCGAAGGGTGCGCGAATCCGAACACCGCCATACGCTCCCCGATCCCGCGGTAATTTTCAACTGATTTTCCTGTGATAATGGCCTGATGGTCGGCGAGACGCTCTCTCACTACAAGGTCCTCGAGCACCTCGGCTCGGGCGGCATGGGCGATGTCT
Source organism: uncultured Acidobacteriota bacterium (assembly GCA_963771415.1). Classification (GTDB taxonomy): domain Bacteria; phylum Acidobacteriota; class Vicinamibacteria; order Vicinamibacterales; family 2-12-FULL-66-21; genus CAWAZT01. The sequence continues at coordinate 134,843 of CAVYTI010000008.1, forward strand.
ATCGCGCCGAGGATCTCCAGCTCCGCCGGATCGTCGCGCTCAAGATGCTGCGCTCGGGGCGCGGGCCGGAAGAAACCTCCTCCCGTCTCCTTGCCGAAGCACGCGCAGCTTCCACGTTGAATCACCCGAACATCGCCGTCGTCTACGAGGCCAGCGAGGTCGAGCGCGGAACGGAGCGGCTCGGCTACATCGCGATGGAGTTCGTCGAGGGCACGACCGTCGCGGCCCTGCTCGGCAACGGGCCGCTCGGAATCGAGCGCACCCTCGACATCACCGAGCAGATGGCCGACGCGCTGCAGGAAGCGCACGCGCAAGGCATCGTTCACAGAGATCTCAAGCCCTCGAACGTGATGGTCACCGCGGGCGGGCGCGTCAAGGTGCTCGACTTTGGCGTGGCGCAACGGCGTGCGAGTCACTCGCTGCCGCCCAGCGACGAGACGCGCACGTCCGAGCTGCGGGATGGGCTGACCGGCTTTGTCGGCACACTCCCCTACGCCGCCCCCGAGCAGGCCACGGGCCGCGAAGTCGACGGACGGGCCGACATCTTCTCCCTCGGGGTCATGCTCTACGAGCTGCTCAACGGCGCGCCGCCATTCTCCGGCCGCAACGCCGCGCAGATGCTCGAAGCCATTCTTCGCGACGAGGTTCCGCCGTTTCGACGCACTGATGACGATCCCCGGCTCGGTGCACTCGAACGACTGGTGCGACGAATGCTGGCCCGCGACCGGGATCGACGAGTGGCCAGCATTATCGACGTCCGCCACGCACTCGTCGCCATCCGATTGGGCGAGGCCGGCGCCGGCGCCGACGCGGGAGCGACCGGTCACAGCATCCTCGTCGGGGCCTTCGCCAACATCTCGGGCAATCCGGAAGACGACTGGCTTGGCACCGGGGTCAGCGAAACGCTGACGGCTGACGTCGGGCAACTCGAAGGCGTGACCGTCGTGCCTCGAGAGCGCCTGGCGCAACGTTTGAAAACGCTCGAGAAGGACACCACCGAGCGGGGCGAGCCGTTGTTTCTCCGCGCCGGCCGCGAGCTCGGTGCGCGGTGGCTGGTCACCGGCGGCTTCCAACGCTCGGGCGAGGCGATTCGTGTCACCGCATCGGTGACCGACGTGGCGAGCGGCCAACTGGCGGGCACGACGAAGGTCGACGGCCGGTTGCCGGCGATCTTCGACCTGCAGGATGGCCTCGTCCGCGAGCTCGGTCGAATCCTGCGTGCCGCGGTCGAGCCCGAAACCAACAACGCGCAGGAGACGAACGTCATCGAGGCCTACGAGGCGTTCTCGCGCGGCGTGCTCAACAGCAGCGCCGAGACCTTCGAGTCGCTCGATCGAGCCGTGTGGCTCTTCGAGCGCGCGATTGCTCTCGACCCTTCCTACGCGCGGGCGCACGTCGAGCTGGGCGCCGCTTACGGCACGCAGGCCGATTACCTCTCCCTTCCCGAGCTGCGCGTGCGTGCGATTGCCACGCTCCGTCGCGGGCTCGAGCTCAATCCGGGATCCGGGCGCGCGTGGCGCGAGCTGGGCGCGCTGCAGGTCGCCATGGGTCAGCAGGCCGACGGTTTGTCTTCTCTCCGACGCGCCCTCGCCATCGATCCGGAGGATCCGAGCGCCTCCGGCGCGATGGGTCGTGCGCTCTTCATCGGATCGGCGAGCTTCGCCGAGGCCGCCGAGTGGTTCAGACGCGCGCTCGAGCGCAACCCGAGCGCCGGCTGGTACAAACTGCAACTCGCCCATTGCGCCGCCCTCCTCCGCAACTTCAAGGAGGGGGAAGCGGCCGTCGAGCGGGCGGTGAAACTGCAGGAAGCGTTTCTCTCCGGCCGCCAGGGGCTGTTCATCGCCGGCGCCTATATGCGGGCGGGACATCTCGCGGCGCTGCAGGGGCGCCACGCCGAGGCGGTCGACTATTTCAGACGCGAGTTGGATTTTCTCGGCAATACCGACCATCCACTCAAGAACCGTATCCTGGTGGAGCTCAACGCCCGCCTTGGCGCCTCGTATCAGCATCTCGGCGACGCCCACAAGGCGCTGGCGATGTTCACGGTGGCGCTCGAAGTCTTCGATCGCCGCGTACGCCTCGGCGCCGACGATCCCTTCACCCGTTACTACGCCGCCGGTGTGCATGCGATGCGCGGTGACGCCGAGCCGGCACTCGCCTTTCTCGAGCGGGCGCTCGCGCAGCAGCGCCCGTTCACGGCCGCGCGCGCCCGTATCGAACCGGAATTCGAAACGCTCCGAAGCGATCCGCGGTTTCAGCGACTCGTCGAAGTCCCCAACGTCGCGGTTCTCTGATCGGGTCTCTGCCCAGCGTCGGTCGACCTGATCAAACCGGTCCGCGGCGCCGCAATCGCGCCAGCAGCGCGGTCATGTCCGGCGGCAGCGGAGCCTCGAACGCCAACGGCCGTCCGTCGAGTGGATGGCGGAATACCAGCCGTTGCGCGTGCAAGGCCTGCCGTTCGAACGGGATCTGTCTCAACGTGTCCGGGCCGTAGACGTAACGGCGTTCCCCGATCAGCGTGTGGCCGCGCAGCCGCGCCTGCAGGCGAATCTGGTTACGGCGCCCGGTTCGCAGCCGCACCTCGAGCAGGGCGGAATCGGAAAAGGTCTCGAGCGTGCGATAGTCGGAGATCGCTTCCCGGGCCTCCGGGTCGCGCGGGTGCGTCTCCTTCTGAATCAGCGCCTTCTCATCCCAGACCAGGTGGTCCTGCCACGTGCCGGCGGCAGGTTCCGGGTGGCCGTAGACCACCGCCCAGTACACCCGTTCAGGCTCGCGGCGCTTGAACTGCTCTTTGAGTCGAGCCTGCGTCGACGCGTCCTTGGCGAAGACCACGAGACCCGAAGTGTCGCGGTCGATGCGATGGACGACGAACGGGCGTCGCTTGCCGCGCGACCTGAAGTGCTCCTTGAGCCGGCTGTAGACCGACTCCGCGGCGCTCTTGCGCTCGAGCGGCACGGCGAGCAGCCCGGCCGGCTTGTTGACCACGAGCAGCAATTCGTCTTCGAACAGGATGGGCAGGTCGCCGCTGCGTGGGCCGGACGGCTGCGCCTTCGAGCTGCCCGGACGATCCATCCACACTCGCACGCTGTCGCCCGCCTTCAGCGTCGTGCCGGCATCGCGCACGCTCGCCTCCCGGCCGTTCAGGAACACTTTGCCACGCTCGAGCACCACGACGGCCCGGGCGCGCGATCCCATGCGGCCAGACGCAGCCAGGAACTTGTCGAGCCTGACCCCGGCATCGGGAGCATCGACCGTCCAATCGGTATCAGACATCTTCAGACATGGATCCGCGAGCCGTTATAATCTGCGCGTCCGCCAACCATGATCACCCAGGACACCCGGCGCGCGTTTCTCGAGAGGATGTTCGGGGTGTCGGCGCTCGCGGGACTCGCCGCCGGCGACACGGGGGTCGCCGAAGCGGCGCAGATCAAGCCGGGCTCGCTCAAGATCGTGTGCGTCGGGGCTCACCCTGACGATCCGGAGTCGGGCTGCGGTGGAACGCTGGCGATGTACGCGTCGCAGGGACATCAGGTCACCGTGGTCTACCTCACCCGAGGCGAACGCGGCATCCAGGGAAAGTCCGACGCAGAGGCGGCAGCGATCCGGACCGCCGAAGCGGAGTCGGCGTGTCGCATTCTCGGTGCGCGACCGGTCTTCGCTGGGCAGATCGACGGCTCGACCGAGCTCACCCGCGCCAGCACCGCCACGATGGCTCAGCTCCTGCAGCGCGAAGCTCCCGACCTCGTCCTCGCCCACTGGCCGATCGACACCCACGCCGACCACGAGGTCGCCAGCCTGCTCGCCATCCGCGCCTACGTCGCCGAGAGCCGTCGCTTTCCCTTGTACTTCTTCGAAGTCAACAGCGGGAGCCAGACGATGGGGTTCGCGCCGACGCAGTATGTGGACATCAGCCAGGTGCGGGAAAAAAAGAAGGCGGCGCTGTTCGCGCACAAGAGCCAGAACGGCGAGGAAATCTATCGGCAGCACCACGAGGTAATGGAGAACTTCCGCGGTCGTGAGATCCGTACCGCCGCAGCAGAAGCGTTCGCGATGCTGCCGTCAGCGCACGGCCCGGCGACGCTGCCCGGCACGTAGAGGTCTACTGCGGCGCGATACGGGTCGCGACGTGAGGTGGACTCTGGCGGCTCAACTCGGTGCCTGTCGTGGTCACGAAATATTTCGCCAGCATGTTCGCGCGCTCCCACGTGGGCAGCGCCTTGCGATCCCGCAGGTAACTCAGGAAGCGTGTCGTCACCTGCGCGAAGTGGGCTTCGTGTCCCACGCGGAACGCATCAGGGATCGTCACATGGAGCTCTCCCTCGCGATCCTCGACGCCAACGCCCGGGTAGTCGTGCTGCAGACCGTCGAGCCTGGCGCGCACCGCTGAGAGCAGCGCGGCCTTCGATGCCGGGTCGGTCGGAATCACATAGAGCTCCGGTCGATACTTATCGGCCCTGGTCTGGCGAATTTCGACTCGAGCGCGGGTTCCCCGGTAGAACGCGAAGTGGGTGTCGGCGCCCGCGGGCGCCTCCCAATCCCAGATCACGTTCAACTTGGTGTGCACTCCACGCACGGTGTAGGACACGAGCGTGTTGCAGTAGGTACTCCAGCCGCGAATCATGCGGAGCATCAGACCCCTTAGGGGCAGACGACTCGGAGGGAACTTTGATCGAGGACGTCAGCGCCTGCGGAAAGTGCGCCTCGCCGGTCACCCGTTGAAAGTCGGACTCGGAGATCCAGGTGGGCCAGCGCTGCGCTGCCAGCACACGCACGTCGGCGTGATAGTCGATCGCCTGATCGGGAAAGAGGGTCCACTGCACCAGGTCGACGAGGTGGGTGCCGATGTCGTTGAACCCCTCGCCTTGTTCGGCAGTGTCGAAGAACCAGGCCGGTCGGATGTTCGGGGCGCCGGCCACGACCTTCATCAGGTTGTGGACGCTCTCCATGTAGACCGCGGGCTCGGCTTCGGTTCCCTTCACCAGTTCACCGAACGTTGCGCGATCGTTGACGAGCGCCCGCTGCAGGATCGTCGTCACCTCGAAGCGTTCGGTCATGATGTCGTAGGCAACGAGGCCTCGCTTGTCGGCCTCGGCGAGTGCCTGTTCGACCTTGGGCAGGTCCTCCGATCGAAGAATCCACGGCTTGTCGGCCAGCACATTGAGGCCGGCATTGACCGACGCCACGATGCGATCGATCTTTCCTCGATTGCGGCCCGAGAGCACGACCACGTTGCCGGGATGCTCGCGGAGCATCCGCTCGAAGAAATCGGGCGACGCATGGATTTCCGTCTGCCATGTAGTCGGGCGATCGGTCCGGCGGTTGAAGGAGTCGATGCGCTTCAGGTGCTCGTAGAGATCGGCCCCCAGCGGCGCGTAGACATCTACCCGCTGAGCCACGCCGGGATACATCTCCTTCTGAACGAGCGCGGCGTGGAAGTGCCCGGGATCGACAGTCATCAGGCGGACGTCAGGCATGGAGCGATCGGCCTCCTGGGCCGTGGCCAACATTCCGGCCAGCGCGGCCGCTACTACGCAGATTGCAAAGACTCTCGTCATGGTCGTGTGGCCGATGATGGCAGGGGGCCGCTGAGGGGTCAAGGGCGGGCCGCGGAATACGGGGCCGCGGAATACGCGGAATACGGGCCGCGGATCACGCGGATTACGCGGAGCGACGACACCCTCGGCCGCGGAATACGGGGCCGCGGAATACGCGGAATACGGGCCGCGGATCACGCGGATTACGCGGAGCGACGACACTCTCGGCCAAGGAAATACGGGCCGCGGATCACGCGGAACACGGGCCGCGGATCACGCGGATTACGCGGCGCGACGACACCCTCGGCCGCGGAATACGGGGCCGCGGAATACGCGGAATACGGGCCGCGGATCACGCGGATTACGCGGAGCGACGACACTCTCGGCCAAGGAATACGGGCCGCGGATTACGCGGAACACGGGCCGCGGAACACGCGGAATACGCGGAATACGCGGAATACGCGGAGATGAGACGCTTTCAGGCCGCGGATCACGCGGAGAGGGACCTTCTGCCGGCACCCTCGGATCGCAGAGATTGCAAAGCTCGGTCACCAAGGGCGCACGCGAAAATCACATCCGGCAAGGTCTGCGACGAATAGATGAGGGTTTTCCACGAGCCATTTCATTGGCCTGAAATCTGCTCAGATGCTAGCCGTGGACGCGCAGCCACTCCTTCACTACGAGCTGACCGATCGGATTCTCCGTGTCTATCACGACGTTCGTCATGAGCTGGGGCACGGATTCCTGGAGCGCGTTTGCCATCGCGCATTCGCCATTGCTCTCGTCGACGCCGGCCTCGAGATCGAGGAAAACGTCGCTCTCGCGGTGTGGTTCAGGGGCCGCCAGATCGGTCACTTCGTGGCCGACATCGTCGTGGCAGCTCGAGTGCTGATTGAGATCAAGGCGCTCGCGGAGCTCGAGCCGCGGCACACAGCGCAGACGTTGAACTATCTGCGAGCGTCGGATCTGGAAGTAGCGTTGATTCTCAACTTTGGACCGAAAGCGGAGACCAAACGACTGGTGTACTCGAACGCGAGAAAGAATCGGTTGATGCGCGCCACGGGTTCCCTCTAATGATCGGCGCGCTAAAGCGCAACGCTTGTTTCGCCTCCTCCAGGGGTGTTGAACGCCTGTTCAGCGTACTGCGTGGCCCGTGGAAGACTACGATCTGCGTATTCCGCGTATTCCGCGTATTCCGCGTACTCCGTGGCCCGTAATCTGCGTACTCCGCGGCCCGTATTCTGCGTAATCCGTGCTCCGCGGCCCGTCAAAAGACTGCGTTCCGCGTATCCCGCGACTGCGCGGCCTGTATTGCCGCGTGGTCCGCGGCCCGTTGAAGACTGCGTTCCGTGTATTCGGCGTACTCCGCGGCCCGTAAGTTCTGCGATTCTCGTGGCCCGTGGCAGAACTACGATGCCGCGTATTCTGCGTATTCCGCGGCCCGTATTCTGCGTTCTCCGCGGCCCGTGGAAGAACTACGATCCGCGTATTCCGCGTATTCCGCGGCCCGTATTCTGCGTGCTCCGCGGCCCGTGGAAGCCTACGATCCGCGTATTCTGCGTACTCCGCGGCCCGTATCCGTGTACTCCGCGGCCCGTCAAGAGACTGCGTTCCGCGTATTCGGTTCCGCGTAGTCCGCGGCCCGTATTCTGCGTCCTCCGTGTACTCCGCGGCCCGGCTAGATTTGCGAATACGCCGTCGGCCGAAGGAGCACGCTCGTGATGTTCGAGACGATCTCCGGATCGGTGTAACCCGCGGTCGTCGACAGCTTCTTCCAATCCGGGTCGTCCCGGAACGCCGCCCAGCCCTTGTCGCGGGCCGCCTGGTTTTCGTAGACGAGCATGTAGACCAGGCTCGGCATCCGCGGCCCGACCAGCGTCCGCGAGAAGAAGACCGGTGTCAGCCCGCAGCGGCGGAAGATGTCGATCTCCCCCATCTCCTCGAACATCCGCACCTTCGCCCGGTGCGTGCGCTCGCTCGGGCTCTCGTAGGTGCGCAGCTCGAAGAGCCGCGGCCCCTTGGCGGCCGTGGCGGCGGGCACCTCGACGCGCGGCATCCTGGGAAACGCCGTCAGCAGCGACACCTCCTGGCGGATGTAGGCAGGATCCGTTGCCGGGGCGTCGCCGTAGCCGGCGGCGGCGCGGCCGTACTCTTCATCCTTGTCGAGCCGTCCCTCGAGCGACAGCAAGAGATCGATCGAGCTGAACGGGGTCATCACGAACATCGTCGGCGTCGGCAGCCCGGTGACCACTTCGAAGACGCCGATCGGGCTGTGACCGAGTCGATTCAGCGCCGGAATGGCCGCGTTCTGCAGGAAGTCTGCGAGTCGCCGTGGCTGCGTGCCGTTGCGGAGAATGTACTGCCGCCACGTGTAGATCGATGGCGACGCAGAGGTCGCCGCCTGTCCGCCGGTGCCGGCGGATGCACCGGCGGCCGCCAGCAGCGTCGTGCCGAACATGGATGTCATGAATGCTCGTCTCTCCACGGGAGTCCTTTCAGCTTGTGTCTTCGCTCGAGAATCGCTATCAGGTCCTGTGATCGGTTGCGGATGGCTGCTGGCCACGCGTCCAGTACCAATAGAACGGCAGGCCAATCGCCATCAGCCCGAGGCCGGCCAGCGCCCGGCCGGGTGTCGTCATCAACGTGCTGACCACGAGCCAGGCCGCCACGATCATGAACAGGATCGGGACGACAGGATAACCCCAGGTGCGATACGCGCGCGGCAGGTCCGGCAGCCTGCGCCGGAAGACGAAGACCGACGCGGTCGCGAGGCCGACGAAAATCAGAATCGAGAAGATCGCGTAGTCGGTGAGCGTATCGTACGAGCCTGAGAGGACCAGCACGATGGCCCATGCCGCCTGGCCCACGAGCGCGCGAATGGGCACGCGCGTGGACGGGCTGAGCCGCGCCAGCGCCGCGAAGAAAACGCCGTCACGCGACATCGCATACGGGATCCGGGCCGAGACCAGGGATGTGATGAGCAGCGATCCGAAGATCGAGGTCGCCATGGCTCCCGCCATGACCGCGGCCGCGCCCGGCCCAAGCGCCCGCCGGATCATTTCGGTGGCGACCGACGATGAAGGAGGAACGGCGGCGACGTCGGTCGGCGTGAGCGCATAGAAATAGAGCGTGTTGACGCCGATGTAAAGCACGGCGACGATGCCGAGGCCGCCAATGATCGCCAGCGGCAGATTGCGTTGCGGATCCTTGACCTCTTCGGCCACATAGGTGACCTCGTTCCAGCCGTTGTAGGCCCACATCGCGCCGAGCATGGCCGCGCCAAACCCCGCGGCGCCACCGCGCGCCGCCGCCGTAACCCCGTCGCAGCTGCTGCCGGCCGCCGACAGCAGGAAGTTGGACCAGTGGCCGTACGCCAGGATGGCGCCGATCAGACCGACGCCGGTCACGAGGGCAATCTTGAGGGCGGTGAGCCCCATCGCAATGCGTCCGCTCACCGCCACCGCGGTGCAGTTGACCAGGGTCACGACGCCGATGGCGGCGACGGCAACGAGATGAAGGCCGGTGAAGACCAGCGGGCGACCGGCGATGTGGAGGGTCAGCCACGGAACGTCGATGGCGCCGCCGGCAACGATGTTCAGAAAGATCGCGAAGCCTGCCGCCAGCCCCGCGATGCCTCCAGGTACTGGCGACGAAGAACCGGGTCCACCCGTAGAGGAACCCCGCCAGGCGCCCGTATGCGTTCCGGATGAAGGTGTATTCTCCGCCCGCGTGCGGCATCATCGCCGCGAGCTCGGCGTACGTCAGCGCGCCGGCAAGGCTGAGGAGGCCGGCGACAACCCATACCGTCACCACCATCCCGGGGGTGCCGACGTTGCAGGTCATGACCCGGGCCTTGAGGAACACGCCGGTCCCGATGACGTCGCCGATGAGGATCGCGCTCGAGGCCAGCAGGCCCAGCCCGCGCACCAGACCGACGTTCGACGCGCCGACGGTCGAGGATGCGCTCACGCGGACGCCACTCGATCACAAATCAATCGCGATGACCTCATGGACCTCGATTGCCGGTACGGTGAGCGTCAACCGATCGGACGTGTGCCCGACCTGAGGCCGGCTGCCGGCGGTCAACAGCTGAACATTCCGGGCCACCGAGCCCGCAGGCAATCGAATGCTGACCCGCTGCGGCCCGACCGGAATCGCTTCGCGCAGCGGCCCTTTCATCATCATCGGGTTGGTGAGGTTGACGAGGTGCACGGTGAGCGACGATCGCTGGCGCCAGATCGTCACGTCGATCAGACCGGGACCTTCGACGACGACCGGCGGCGTTTCGTTGGTGGCCCAGCGAATCGAATTCTGCAGCAACCGCAGGTGATCGACGCACATGACGTCCCAGAACGTGCGATCGATGTCCCACGGAAGATAAACGACGCGACCACGGCCCGAGTCACGGAGGTACAGCTCCCGTGTCGTGGTGTGAGGCACGCGCGGATAGACGTCCTCCATCGGCAGATCCGGATAGGTCGGGATGAGCGTGAGCGGCGACGGAAACTCGCCCGAAGGGCGCACCTCGAGTCGATAGACGCCGTTGATGATCCGCTCGGTGTCGCCGAACCCGGCCAGGACTTCGTGCCGGCGGCCGCCTTCCGCGTCGAGGCTCAAGTAGGAGTTCTGCATCGGGCCCTCGACGCGGCCGGCGTAGGACACGCCGAACACGTCGGCGAGGCCGAAGTCAGGGCGCTGACGGGCCGTTTCGTCGAAGAGCGACGAGGCGAACGTCGCCAGGAGACCGCCGCCCTCTTCGACAAATCGTCGAATGGCGGCGCACTGCCCATCCGACAGTGCCGCGGTGTCTGCCAGGATCAGCAGCTTGAACTGACGCAGGCGCTCGGGCGTGAGGAACGCTTCGTGAACCAGCTCGAACGGCACGCGGCTCTCGACGAGCGCGTGATACATGCCGAGCATGTGGTCTTCGTGACGGTCGCCCGGCGCCATGCCGCCGTGATAAGTGGCAGTCTGCTCCGAGTGCAGCAGCGCGACGTGGGCCAGGGAGGATTCGTTGCGCAGATAGCGCTCGTGGCGGAAGTGCCAGTCGTAAATCTGCTCGACCGACGGCAGCCACCGGCGATCGTAGAGCACGCCGGAGAACTTGGTCACCCACGGCCGCATGCCGTTGGCCGTGCCCTCGGCCACCCAGATCCGCACTTCGGCGTCGCTCTGGACCGAGTCCTTCCACCGATACGGCTCTTCGAGGCCGACGCTGAAGATCCCGCCGATCGGACGGCGACCCATGACGGAGCGATATTCCTTGGCTCGACGGCCGTTCGCCCACGGAGGCATCATCCCGCGCCGGGCCTGGTTGTCCGTGAACTGAATCTCGGCGAGCTCTCCCGCAGTCTTCAGATCCGGTGGACCGTTGGGAATGAACCGGGCGTCGGGGTTCGCGGTCCGCACGGTAGCATCCCACCGCCTCCACAACTCGGTGAGCCGTGACTTTCGCCATTCGAGATACGCGCGACGGATCGGATCGGTCCGATCAGACGAGCGCGGCAGATCGTGACCGGTGGCGGCCTTGAAATTCTCCTGGCAGTGCTGGCAGTAACAATCACCGCCCTGAGGCGCCCACCGGTTCGAAAAGATTCCGTCGACCTTGTACCGGGTGACGATCTCCCGATGGACCTGGTCCATGAACTCGAAGTTGTACGGGCCGAGCGCGCAGGTGACCCACAGTTCCGGATTCGCCCAGTGCCGCCGCGGTTCGCCGGCGGGCGTCACGGAGATCCAGTCGGGATGGGCGATCCGTACGTCGTCGCGGGCCGCGTGCGGATCGGTGCGGGCGACGACGCGCATACCGAGCGAGCGACACCCGGCCACGAGCGCTCCGAAGGGATCCGACGTTCCGAGCCAGGCGCTGCGGTGATGGAGCGGCACCTCGGTCGGGTAATAGGCGACGATGCCACCGGCGCTGAGCGTGGCCGCGTCAGCGTGCAGGCGCTTGAAGTAATCGAGCCAGAACACCGGATCGAAGCGCCCCGGATCGTTCTCGACGAGCGTCAACTGCACCCACCGCATCGGCTGATCGAACCAGCCGGCGGGAACTTCCGAGGTCAGCAGCGACTGCGGAATTTCGACGGCATCGGAAAGACTCAGCCCCATCGACGCCGCCGCACCGGCACCGGTCGCGATCTGCAGAAAATCCCGGCGCGTAAGCACGACCAGATACTACTCGAAGGCGCTCACCGTGAGAGGCGCCAGGAACTCTCTAGCGGCGACGAGCCAGCGGATTCGCCGCGGGGAGGAGCGCTGCAACGCCCTTGTAGGCTGCCGGCGGCGGATACGGCAGCGTGTCCGGCAGGATGCGAACGGCTGTCGTCACCTTGAGCGGATAGCGGCCCTTGGTCGCGAAGGTCAGCTCCACGAAAGAGGCGCTCCAGCCACTGACCGGCGCGTTCAGGTGAGCCACCCACGTGTTGGGGCCTGAGAGCGTGAGGACCGTGCTGTGGTAAGCCGGCCCGATAACGTCGAGGCGGAAGTTGCGCGCGGTCGGGTTGACGGCTTGCCACAATCGAACTTCGCGCGGCCGCTCGCTCGCCACGACCTTGATCGTGCCGTCTTTTTCGAACGTCCACCCGACGCGGGGTCGTGGCGCCGTACTGACGATGTCGGTGTAGAAGGCCTCAAGGGTTTCGAAGACATCGGTCTTGTCCAGCGAGTGGTCGGCGTTGGGAATGTAACGAAGCAGCTTCTCGCCTGGCAGATCGTCGAAATAGAACCGCGACGAGTCGGGCAGGAAGAACTGGTCGCCCGCCGCGTTGAGGAGCAGCTTGGGCATGGTCAGGCGATTGCGATACTCGTAGGGCTCCTCGATTTGCATCAGCGCGCGGAATGTCGGGGTGCCGATCCGATCCATCAATCCCCGGTCGACGTAGTCCTGCACCGCCTCCGACCACTTCCCGTACGCCTGCCAGTGGTGGACGAACGACGGCTCGACGTTCAGCAAGTCGATCACCTCGGGAGCGATCGCAATGACACGACGATCGACCGCCGCCGTCGTCCAGGTCGTCCAGCCGCGCTTCGATGCGCCCGAGACGATGAAGCGGGCGACGCGGTGAGCCCCGCCGGCCGGCGACGCCATGAACGCCGTAATCGCGTCCATCGCGCGAACCGCGCTCTTGGTCATCGGCAGCCGCGCCGGCCAGCGCTCGTCGCCGGTCCTGACGTAGTGATCCCATGTATAAGCGATGAAGTCGTCTTCCTTGCGCGGCTTGTGCGTCGGGTCGTCCTTGAAGACCACCGGCTGATTGGGGACGAGGCGGAGCTCGGCGACGGCCGTCGCGGTGTCGCGCGCCAGCTCCACCATCCAGTCGGGCGGACGCGCCGGCGCTTCGCGATCGAGGCTGCCGCCGGTAATGAAGAGCAGCGCGATGTCGCTCTTGACGACCGCAGGACGAATCACGGTGATCCAGTGCGTCCACAGCGGCCGCTCGACCTCCGCATCGGTGAGCCAGCGCTGCGACGTCATGTCGATGAGCGTCGCGGTGACCCCCTCGGCGGGAAGATCGCGCACGGCCTTCCACGCGAAGCTCGAATCGGGCGCCGCGACGTAGCGATCCAATGCGGTGGTCCGTTCCGCGGGGCGCGGGACCTGACCCGTCCCGACCACGACCGCGAGCGGCGCCGTGAGAATCAGCGGCAGCAGAAGTCGACGCATGTGTGGCGTGCGGGTCCGATCAATACAGCATGAACGTGTAGAGCGTGTCGCTGCTGGCCACCAGCAGGTACCTGACGCCCGTCGAGCATGTAGGTCTGGGGTGGTGCCGAGACGCCGTTGATGCGCGCGTGCCACAGCGCCTTGCCCGACGCGGCGTCGTAGGCGACGATGTTGCCGCTGCCGTCGCCGCCGAAGACGAGTCCACCCGCCGTGGTCAGCAGCCCGCCGCCACCGCCCCCACCACCGAGGCTGGGATAGGGATGACGCCACGCGGCTTTCCCTGTCTTGGGATCGATCGCGGTGAGGAAGCTGCCGCCGGATCCAACGCCCACTTCTTCCTTCCCGCCAAGACCCATCGAGCCGCGCGGGTCGGGGTCGGTCAGATAGAAGATCGAATAGCCGTTGTGCTCCGAGACGTAGAAGAGGCCGGTATCGGGGGAATACGCCGGCGGCTGCCAGTTGATCGTTCCGCCCGCGGGCGGCGAGACGAGGGAGCCGCCAACGGCCGCGTCCTTCTCCGGCTTCCGCACCGGTCCGCCGACTTTGTTGAGGCCCTTCACCCAGTTCGTGGACGAGCCGTATGTGCTCGTCACGATCGACTCGCCGGTCGTGCGGTCGAGCGTGAAGAAGACGCCGTTTCGGGCGGCAGTCGAGACCAGCTTGCGCAGCCTGCCGTTGATACGCGCGTCGAACAGGACCGGCGTCTGCGCCGAATCCCAGTCGTGCATGTCGTGCGGCGACGTCTGGAAGTACCAGGCCATCTTCCCCGTGTCGACGTTCACGGCCATCAACGAACAGGTGAAGAGGTTGTCGCCCTCCCCACGGCCGGCGGTATACGCCGGCGTCGGGTTACCCGTGCCGAAGATGTAGAGATGCGTGTCCGGATCGTAGGCGCCCGGCATCCAGGGCTGCGCGCCGCCATGACGGGCGGCATCGAGGCTCGGCCATGTGTCTACCCCCGGATCGCCAGGGTTCATCGGCACGGTAAAGAACTTCCACTGCAGCTCGCCGGTTTCCGGATCGAACGACTGGAGGAAGCCGGGAGCGTCCAGATCGTTCCCCGTGCCGACGAGGACGTGATTGCCGATGATGACCGGCGCGGCCGTCGAGAAGTACTGCAGGCTGAAGTCGGCGATGACCTTGTGCCACCGCTCCTTCCCCGTCTTCGCTTCGAGCGACACCAGATAGTTGTCCGGCGTTTCCATGTACAGATAGCCGTTCCACATCCCCAGGCCGCGGTTGGCGATGTGGGTTCCGCCGCGCGTCTTCCAGTAGTAGTGCCAGAGCTCACGACCGTCGCGTCCGTCGATGGCCCACGCGTTGTCGGGGGTCGAGATATAGATCGTGCCGTCGACAACCAGCGCGGAGGCCTTGATCGTCGTCATGCCGCCGGCGAAGAACTCGCCCGTCCCTTCCCCACCGACGATGAGCGGCGTCCCGGTCGGTGCCCCGCCGCCGCCCCGCCCGCCGCGGCCACCGAAGGCCGGAAGGGCCGGCCCTTCGACAAGGTCCTGAACCCAGGCCAGGGTGAGGTTCTTGACGTTGGTGCGATCGATCTGTTTGAGCGTGCTGTAGCGACGTCCGGTGTAATCGCCGGAATGGGTCAGCCACGACTCGCCGAGCGGCTTGAGCAGCTCCTTCGGATCGACGCCCTTCCCTTGGCCGGACAGCCACGCGGGCACGATCGCGACCGCGATCATCGTCAACAGGTGCTTCTTCATGGTCATTTCAACGTAACCAGGTAGGCCGTCACGTCGTGCATGTTCTTGTCGCTGTAGACGGCGAGAAGTTTGCGGTGACCGTCGAGCGGATCGTGCAGCTCGACCTTCGGAAGATCTCCCTCGCGGCGGAAGCTGCGGATCGATCCGTCCTCCTGCAGCAGGGACACCAGGAAGTCGTCGATGCGGAGCAGTCGTCCCTCGAGTTTCTCTCCTGTCGCCGAGGTCACGATGACCATCACGGGCGGGCCTGGCGGCAGACCGCCCCGCCCGCCACGGCCTCCAGCAGTGCCGCCGGAGACCCACAGATTCTGCAGGAGCTTGGGGTCGGGCACCTTCGTGGCGATGCCTTGCAGGTCGCCGGTCGGCGAGTGGCACGAGCTGCAATTCGCGGCGAAGAAGGCCTGCCCTGCGGTCGCGTCACCGATCACGATGTTTGGCGGCGGACCCTCGGCGACGGGCGGCGCGCCCTGTCCGCGAGACGCACCGGTCAGGCTGTGGATGAATTCGACGATGGCCTTGATGTCCCCTTCGGGAAGCTGGAACGGCGGCATGCCGCGCTCGGGGCGCCCCTGCTGAACCACCGGGAGGATCTGCTCGCCGTTCTGATCGAGCAGCACGAGCTGCGATCGCAGGAGGTTCGGGCCGCCCAGTTGTCCGCCGCGCGCGTCGACGCCGTGGCACGCCGAGCAGTTGAGGCCGTAGAGCGTGCGGCCGCGCTCGATGACCGCCGGATCGGCCAGCGGACGCTGCATCGCGGGAAACACGCCGCGCTGTCCGCGCCCCTGCCCTGGTCCTGCTGCCGCGGCGGGCGGTTGCGCCGGCGCGTCGGCCGCAGGCGGTGGCGAGGGCGCCGGCGGAGGCTGCGCCGGTGGATTCTGCGCCCCTGCGTAGGTGACCGCGATCGTCAGGACGGCGAGCGCAAAGACGAGCAGACTATTTTTCAACGGCATGGAGACCATCAGTCGAGCACTCGAATGTACAGGTCCTTGAAGCGCATCTTCCCCTGCCCGCCCGCGTGCAGCTGCAAGGCGATCACTCCCTCGGTGAACTTCGGCGCCGGGTCGGTGTAGTCGAGTGCTTTCACCCCGTTGACGAAGGTGACGATATGGTTGCCCTGCACGGAAAACTGGACGTCATTCCAGTCGCCGACCTTCATCGCCTTTTCTCCATCCGGATTGGGCCACACCAGCCATTCGCGGCCGCCGGTCTCATACAGTCCGCCGGTGTGCATGTTCGGCCGCGGGTCCACTTCCACCTGCACGCCGACGATGTCGGTCCCGGTAATCGCGGAGTGATAGAAAATCCCGCTGTTGCCGCTGCCCTCGGCCTTGAACTTCCCCTTCATCTCGAAGTTCTTATAGGTCTTCTCGGTTCCCAGATAGCCGTACGCTTTGGTCACGGCCTCGCCGAGGATCTCGCCGCTATCGACGGCCCATTTCTCCTGGCCGTAGTTCTTCCACCCGGTCAGGTCCTTCCCGTTGAACAGTGCCACCCAGTTCCTGTCGGCGCTCTGCGCCGCGACATGCACCAGCCCGAGGCAGGCCAGGACGAACAACAGAAGTAGTCCAGAACGCGCGTGTCTCATGGGGAATCTCCGGGTCCGCCGTTTGGGGCGTCCGTATCCAGCCGGGTCATTCTATACTCCCGTCAGCTGAGATGACCCCATGAGCGTTGCTGTGAAGCTGTTTCGCACGCCGACCGGCTGGATCGTCAAGACTGCGGACGGCCATTTCCGCGTTCCTCCGTGCGACGTCCCCGCCTTGACGGCGCACGAAGATCTCGCGGCGATGCTGGCCGCGGGTGTCGCCGCGTTCGAGCCTGCTGACCCGCCGGCGCTCGATCAACTGCTGGCGCCGATCGATCGGCAGGAGGTGTGGGCGGCGGGTGTCACCTATTTCAGGAGTCGGACGGCGCGGATGGAAGAATCCAAGGTCTCGTCCGGTAGTCACTTCTACGACCTGGTCTACAACGCCGTGCGTCCCGAGCTCTTTTTCAAGTCGGCCGCGTGGCGGGTCGTCGGACCGGATGGTCAGGTGCGGATTCGTGCGGACGGCTCGTGGAACGTGCCGGAACCGGAGCTGGCACTCGTGGTCTCGCCGGCCGGGCAGATCGTGGGCTACACGATTGGCAACGACATGTCCTCGCGGGACATCGAGGGGGAGAATCCGCTGTAT
Organism: uncultured Acidobacteriota bacterium; assembly: GCA_963771415.1. Lineage (GTDB taxonomy): Bacteria > Acidobacteriota > Vicinamibacteria > Vicinamibacterales > 2-12-FULL-66-21 > CAWAZT01. Next base: position 151,938 of record CAVYTI010000008.1, read on the forward strand.
CTACCCCAGGCCAAGGTCTACGACGGTTCGTGCGCGATCGGGCCCGGCATCCTCGTGAGCGAAACCCAACCGCCCCCGTCCACGCGAATCGAGCTCGACATCCGGCGCAGCGGCAGCAGCGTTTTTGCCGCCTCGACGACGCTTGCCGAGATGAAACGGGATCTGCAGACCCTGGTGGACTTCCTCTATAAGGAAACCAGCTTTCCCGACGGCTGCGTGCTGCTGACCGGGACTGGAGTCGTCCCGCCCGACGATTTCACGCTGCGGAGCGGCGACGAAATCGCCATCACCATCGACGGGATCGGAACCCTGCGGAATACCGTCCAGTAGGCAGGCGGCCAGCGACGCGCCCGGCAACGGACAGTTGCGCTAACGGCTTCATCGTGCGCCAGTTCTGCGCGCGGCATGCTAGGATACGGCGTCGGATTTTTGACCGGCGGGCGCGGATGTACCTAAGGAGGTCAGCGTGGCCAGCGACCGAAACGACAACAACGGCGGGATGTCACGTCGCGACTTCGCGTCGCGGCTCGGAGTGGCGGCGGCGGGTCTGGTCGTAGGCGGCGAGTTCTTCCGGGGATCGGCTGAGGCCGCCCCGAGCATCGGCAATCGCATTCTCGGCGCGAACGACCGGGTCGTGACGGCCAGCGTAGGAATTCGCGGCCAGGGAAACGCGTTGAAGAAAGGCTTCGCGCAGCTCAAGAACGTCGAGATCAAGACGCTGTGCGATATCGACGGCAACCTGGCGGATTCGCGCATCAACGATGAGCAGGTGCTCGCCAAGGTGCCGACGTTCAAGCCCAACTACGTCCAGGACCTGCGTCGGGTGCTCGACGACAAGGACATCGACGCGGTCGTGATTGCCATACCCAATCACTGGCACGCGCTCGCCAGCATCTGGGCGATGCAGGCCGGCAAGCATGTCTACGTCGAGAAACCGGCCTCGCACACGGTGTGGGAAGGCCGGCGCATGGTGGACGCGTCGAAGGCGTACAACAAGATCGTCCAGGTCGGCACGATGAATCGCAGCCGCCCGGCGGTCCGCCAGGCCATCAAGTTCATGCAGGACGGCGGTCTGGGAAAGGTGTACATGGCGCGCGGCCTCTGCTTCAAGCCGCGGCCGGCAATCGGCAAGTACCCCGACGGCCCGATGCAGCCGGGCGAGAAGTACAAGTTGAACGTCGATGCCACCACCTACGAACCGACCTACGACGCCGCGTATCTCGCGAAGGTCGATTACGACTTGTGGCTCGGTCCCGCGCCGAAGCGGCCGTTCAACCGCAACCGCTTCCACTACAACTGGCACTGGCACTGGGACTACGGCAACGGCGACACCGGCAACCAGGGACCGCACCAGTTCGACATCGCGCGCTGGGGCTTGGGCAAGAACGAGCACCCGGTGAAGGTCAGCTCGATGGGCGGCTATTTCGGCGGCGAAGCCTCCCAGGAAACGCCGGACATGCAGACGGCGATGTTCGAGTACGCCGACGGTGCGATCATGGAATTCGGAACGCGCGGCGAGCACACCAACGACGAAGGTAGCGTCCGGATCGGCAACATCTTCTACGGCACCAAGGGCTGGCTCTGGATCGACGAGAGCGGGCGCAAGTGGCAGTCGTACTGGGGCAGCTGGGCGCCAAGAACGAGAAGGGACCCGGCTCGGACACCTCAGAGCCATCCGAAGCCCAGGGGCTCACGACCATCGAGTTCCCCCACTACCAGAACTTCGTCGACGCCATCCGCGCCAACGATCCCAAGATCCTGACCTGCGACATCCTCGAAGGTCACCTCTCGGCGACGTTGCCGCATCTGGCCAACATCTCCTATCTCGTCGGTCACTCGCTCGCCTTCGACGGCAAGACCGAGACGTTCAAGGACGACAAGAAGGCAGACGCGCTGCTGACCAGAGAGTATCGAAAGGGTTTCGAAGTACCGAAGTCCTTCGCCGCCACGACCACGACCGCGTCACGTTAGGCGGAACACCACCCGCGCGCGGCGGCACCGGCTGCCGCGCGCGACCTCCCTCGTCGTCTCCCCTTCAGGATCTCCAGGGATCGGTACGGTTGACTGGCGAGTGGCGCCCGAGCAGCTGGTAGACCAGCGGCACGAGAGCTTCCGTGTCGTACGGCTTGCGGACGACCATCAGCGGCCCGAAGGCCTGAAGGTCGCTTTCGCTGGCAGCCACCGCGGTCACCACCAGCACCGGCAGCGTATTGAGGGCCGGATCCTCGCGGATCGTCGCGAGGACTTCGAAGCCGTTCACCCACGGCAGCATCAGATCGAGGACCATCAGATCAGGAGCGTCGGCGTCGAGCCGGCGCAGCGCTTCCGCGCCATTGCTCGCGGTCTGCACGGAGAATCCCGACAGCACGAACAGGTTCTCGAGCAACATGCGGGAACTGTCTTCGTCTTCGACGACCAGAATTCTCGTCGGCGGTATGCGCATCACGATCGTCCGTCTGACCTGACACCTTCAATCTATCAGGTCATCGACCCTGGCGGACCCACCGCGGTCGGTAGAGCTTGGCGATTTCATTAGGCGAACTACTTGGCCGGCGCGGCCGGAAGCATGTTGCGAATCGCTGAGATTCTCCAGCGGTCCTGGTGGACCATCACGAACGACGTCCACATCACGCGGTGTTCCTGAGCACTGTTGAGCTCGTAGCGACCGTCGGCGACAGCGGTGTCGGGTGTCGGAAAACGCACCGTCTGAATCGCGATGGTCCGCGAGCCACCGGTGCGGTCCGATGAGGCAAGTGTCCCCTTTACAATCTCGTCGCGCCCCCGGCGCCACTCGCCTGACGAGACGAGCTGATCGGCGTCCGGGGTGAACAGATCGGCCAGCGCCTGGGCGTCGCGCTCCTCGCGCGCGCTCAGATAGCGCTCGACTACCGACCGCACGTCGGCGCTCTGGTCTCCGGCAGACCGCGGGGCCGCAGCCTGAGGGAGCAGCATCAACCAAACCGACCCAACCGCAAGCAGCGCGCGCATTCGCTGTCTCCTTCCGCGAGTCCCGGGTCGGCAGTCTACCAAAGGCGCCCGGCGGCCTGGGACAGGCTTTCCGATTGACGACCAATCCAGTCGGATATTAAGCTATTGTCTGCGCCGGCTCGGCGGTGCGCCTCATCGCGTCGAAAAAGGACCCACGTGCTGTCTCGATTGCGCCGCTTCATCGGTCGATCGTCAGTTTCCGCCTTCCTCGTCACCCTGGCCGCGGCGACTGTCGCCGCGATCCTGGTGCTGCAGATCCTGCGGACCGGCGGACTGCCCGACCCGACGACGCACGGCGACTTCGGCGCGCGAGTCCTGGACATTTCTGTCCTGGTCTTCCGCGAAGGGCTGGAGTGCATCATCGTGCTCGCGGCGGTGACCGCCAACATGGTCGGCGCGCGTCGCGGCTTTCAGCGTCCCGTCGCCTTCGGCGCGCTGCTCGCGCTCATTGCCACCTTCGTCACCTGGCGCTTCGCTGTCACCATCATCGACAGCCTCGCGGAGAGCATCCCGGCGCTCGACATCCAGGCCGCGACCGGGCTGCTCGCCATCATCGTGCTGCTGGTGGTGATGAACTGGTTTTTCCACAAGGTGTACTGGCGCGGCTGGATTTCGATGCACAGCCGCACCAAGCAGTCGCTGATGCAGAGCGCATCGGCCGGCAGACTCTGGTGGGGCCTGGCGCTGCTCGGATTCTCGTCGCTCTATCGCGAGGGATTCGAGGTCGTCCTCTTTCTGCAAAGCTATCGGTTGAAGCTCGGAAACGGACCGGTGCTGTCGGGCGTGGCGATCGGATTCTCGCTTACCTGCCTCGTGGGCATCCTCACCTTCGTCGCGCACCGGCGCCTTCCCTATCGCCGCATGCTGGTGTTGACCGGATTTCTGCTCGGCCTCGTGCTGCTCGTCATGGTTGGCGAGCAGGCGCAGGAGATGCAGCTCGCCAACTGGCTGCCGACGACGCCCGTCGGCGCGCTCCAGAGAATCATTCCAGGATGGATGGGACTGTGGTTCGCCGTGTTCCCGACGGTCGAAACACTGACGGCGCAGATGCTGGCGGCGGTCCTGGTGCTCGGCTCATATCTGCTCGCCCGAGGCTCGGCCGATCAACGCGTCGCGATAGGCGGCTGACCGATGGTGGAGTCGCCGCGCTGGGAACAGTTGAACAAGTGCCCCGAGTGCGGTGCCGACATGCAACGCGAACCCCAGGTCGGAGAGCAGATGGGACTCTGTTACCGCTGCGAGCTCCACGGCCGCTTTCGCTATTCCTGGGATCACGACCGGCTCGAGCCCGCCCCCGAGCGTCCGCCGTCCTGACCCCCAGTACGGTCTGCGCGGGCTCCTTCTGTTGTCCTCTTCTTCACCATCTCTTCACACCGTCGTCGGACCCTGATGACATAGTTGTATGTAGACCCGGCGTGAACCTTGCTCAATAGGCTCCAGAGGCCCTGCGAACAATGAAGGTAGAAGAGGACGTTCTCAAGCGGTATCAGGACGAAATCAGGTCCCTGAAGGAAGAAAACGAGCTGTTGCGGCTGTCGGCGCGGTTCTTCGGCGCTCTGGCGGAGCGGCTTCACCTCAGACTTCAGGACCCCCCTCGTCCGCCCGAGCGACGGGTCCATCGGCCCGATCGCCGACCACAGGGTTGCGTGCAATCCAGCGAGGTCGAACGCTCCTCAAAGGCCTGAAATGAGCGATTGCCGTGTTCTATTTCTTCGAAAAAGACCGTCGCTATCTCCAGTGCGAGATTAGGAATACGGACGTTCCGGAGACCTTCGCCATCGTCATGACGGAGCCCGACGGCCATATCCGAACGCACTTCGTGACCGGCAACGGCGAGCTCCAGCGACGCTGGATGAGCCTTCAGACGGACCTGAACGCCAACGGCTGGTGGGGGCCGTCGGGCAGGGACTGACCGGTCGATGCCGGCCAAAAAAGGTCCACCGGACACTTTCTGGCGGGCACAAATTGTCAATCGGGGAGGCCTGCAGCCGTCTGGCAGCCTCCCGCGCTACGCCTCGCCATGCTCTATCCGCCGATGCGTTTCGACTGCATCGCGCCCGAGGTAGTCCTTCAGCCACACTTGTTCGAGCACGGGATACATGGCCGCCACGGGCAGCGCCAAAATCGCCCCTACGATTCCCCCTACCTCAGCACCGACGGCAAACGCCAGGATCACCGCGAGGTGTGACAGTCGCAGCCGTCCGCCGAAGACCTTCGGCCCGATGTAGTAGTTCTCGATGAGGTGATAGCCAACGTAGAGACCAGCGACGATCAGGGCCACGCCGGGCGAAACCGTCAGGGCGAGAACGACGGCGGGAACGGACGAACAGATGAACCCGAGCACGGGGACGAAGTCGAAGACTCCCGCAAGCACGGCCAGCAGCAACGCCGCCGGCACCTTCAGCAGCGTCAGCGACACGAACACAAAGATCACCGCAAACGCCGACGTTGCCACATTACCGGTGACGTAGCCCAGAATCCGCGCGCGCGCTTCACGCGCGGTCACGCGGACCTGTTCACGATGCTTCTGCGGGACGTACGCGACAAGCCACTCGTACGCTCTCCGTCCCTCGATCAACACGTAGATGGTGAGGACCAGGGCGAGGGCGGCCACCACGAGCGCGCTGGTAAGCAGGCGTCCGGTGCTCAGCAGATAACCGGCTACCAACGACGCATCAGGTGTGGTGATGTTGCCCTGGTGCTCGAACCTCGATCGGATTGCCGTCGGCGCGTGCTCGAGCGCAGCCCGTTCCGCCTCCATGAGGTGCGTCCCAAGTACGTTCGCCTGACCGGCCAGCTCCGAGCCGGACTGGATGAAGAACCCCACCCCGAGCGCCGCCAGGATCAGGACGATCGCAGGAGCGGCAACGGCCCGCGCGATGCCGCGTCGGCAGAGCCAATCGACGAGGGGATCCAGAGAGATGGCCAGGACCACAGACATCACTATCAGCATCAGAAGCTGCCACAGGTTGAGCCAGAGCCACACGATTACCATCGCGGCAAGAATCTTGACGATCGCCCGCGGCGCGATATCGACCGTCATCCGGGTCTCAGTCATGCCACCTCACAGACGTTCGGTTGCTCAAGGTCTTCTCGGGACGATTCGTACTCCTGTCTCGAACCTGCGGTACTTCGAGTAGGTGGCGACCGCGTTCAGCGTCTCGGTCTCCGTATCGTAGGCTTCGGTCATCTGCACCGGCACTGCGATCTGCAGGCGCGGATCGATCGCATACGTCACCGTGATTCTGGCGATACCAAGCAGCTCGAGCGCGGTCTCGACGACGCGACCGTCAACCGAATCGATCGCGAACGATCCGCGGGCAGCGACGTCCTTGCCCAGCGGAGTCTTGATGATGGTCGGACGATCCCGCTCTTTGAAGGAAATGTCCCACACTTCCCCATTGGCGATGCGACGAACGCCGGTTCTCGAAAACTTGAAGCGTGGCTGCGTCTCCGGCACGAGAAAATCTAGAGCGACGATGGGAGTGTTGATGGTACGGACGATGGTCCCAAGGTTATAGCGGGCGCTCTCGCGATTGATTGCCATCGCGCGCTCCACGGCGTCACCACCGAGCGTGAAGAGTCGCTGCATGCGATCGTCGCGGTCCCGGACCGGCGCACCATCGACCTCGAGGACGTCACGAAAGGCCATCCACGGTGTCTCGTGGAATTGGCCACTGACGAGCAGGAAGTCCGACAGCAGAACGCGTGTCTGCGTTTGCGCAGGGCCGTTGACATGGACCTTGAGCGTCTGGGTATAACGCTCTTCGGCGATGACCGACTCCATCGCCAGGTGGTAGCGCGTGACGTAGTCGCCGGCCCGCCGGAGGACATCCCGCATCGACGGCTGGCGAGAGGTCGCTGCGCTCTGCGCGACGGGCGCGCTGACTGGTCGCGCGCCGCTCGTGAGCGGGATCGGCCCCGCGACCACCAGGAGCGCAGGAAGCCACGTCCTCACGTCTCTAGCTTAATAGGAGTGCCGTCAATGCGCAGCGCGAAGTGAATCGACACCTCGGGCGGAGGCGAACACCGCAACGCCGAGTTGGCGATCCTGGCCCGGCGAAGGCTCGGCCGGCGGCGGCGCTATTCCGCCCGCAGCGTCGTTGCCGGATCCAGCCGGAGCACGGCCAGGGCTGGCATGACGGTCGCGCCCAGTGTCACCGCCATCAGCGTCGCGATGACCGTCGCAAAGGTGATCGGATCAGCCGGCGTGACGCCCCAGAGAAACGACTGCAGGAGGCGGCCCACCACCACGGCCATCGCGGCCCCGATCACGACGCCCACACCCGCCAGCAGCAGGCCGGGAACGACGATGCCGCGCATCACCTGACCGGCGGTAGCGCCCAGCGCCAGGCGGATGCCCAGCTCGCGTGTCCGCTCGCTCACCGAGCTGGCCACCAGGCCGTGGATGCCGATCGCCGCGAGCAGCAGCGCCACCCCGCCGAGCGCCACGACCAGCGTCATCATGAATCGCTGATCGGCCAGCGATTCAGCCTGGACATCCGACATGCTTTCCATTTTCGCGATCGGCAACAACGGATCGACGGCCTCGACGGAACGTCGAATGCCGTCCACGACCGGCGCAACCGGGCCGGTCGTACGGACGACCCACGCGGGAGAGAACCACGTGTGTACGAGCTTGAAGAACGAGCCACTTACCTGCGCCGCCGGCACGTAGACGACCGGCGGGGATACCAGGGGACCGTTGTAGCCTCCAAACCCTGACGAGGTCGCCCGCGCCACGCCAACCACGCCGACGACCGCGCGTGCACCGGCGACGTTGATGTGCCGGCCGATCACGCTTTGCCCCTTATAGAAGCGGTTGATGAACTCCTCGTTGACGATGGCAACGCCTTCGGCGCCGTCGCGATCGGCGTCGGTGAAATCGCGTCCGTTGTGCAGCGGCAGACGCAGCGCCTGGAGAAATCCCGGCGTGATGTAGCTGACGTTGACGGTGCCACCCTGTATGCCGGATCCATCGAGCGGTCGGAATCCGAGGTTGAGAAGCCGCGTATACGGCAACCCCAACGTCACGCCCGCGGCCTGAACCCCTGGAACTGCACGAATCCGCTCGAGCGAATCGCTGAACAGGCGATTGACCTTCACGCCATCCTCGTAGCGTGCGTCCTGCAGCGAGATCGTCGCCGTCACGACGTTCGACGGATCGAAGCCGGGATTGAGGCTGCGCAGGTGAACGAACGTTCTGACCAGCAGACCGGCGCTGACGAGCAGGACCACGCCCATCGCCACTTCTCCAACCACCAGCAGACGTCGCGCCCATTGGTTCGAGCGGCCGGCGACGGCGCGCGTACCCGACTCCGCGAGCGTACCCTGCACGTTGACGCGGCTGGCGTATAAGGCGGGGACGAGGCCGAAGACCAGGCTCGTTCCGAGCGCTCCGACCAGGGTTACGATCAGGACTCGCGCGTCGAGCCCAACCGGGTAAGGGAACGGGATCACGTCGGCGCCAAGTGTCTGGACACCGTTGAGCACCAGCCAGCCGAGCCCGACACCGAGGATGCCACCCGCCACCGCGAGGACGGCGCTCTCGACGAGCAACTGGCGAACCACCGCCTGTCGTCCGCTGCCGAGCGCCATGCGCGTCGCGATCTCTCTGGTCCGCATTCCCGATCGGGCGAGCAGCAGGCCGGCGATGTTGACGCAGGCGATCAGAAGCACCAGACCAACCGCCCCCCACACCATCAACAGCGGCTGCCGAATATCGGACGTCTCTCCCTGCTGGAACGGAAGAAGTGCGCAGGTCACCGTCGCATCCTTGGACATCTGTTCTCGCGCCGCGGCTGAGCCCAGCTGCGCGACCTCCGCGTTCGCCTGTGACCACGACACGCCCGAGCGAATGCGGGCCACCATGCCGTAGTTGCTGCCGCCACCCTCGCCGCGGGTCGAAGGGCGCAGCGGCGTCCACACGTCCACCTTGCCCGCCGGAAAGCCCTCCGGCATGACACCGACCACGGTGTAGGGCTCACCCCGGAGCATGATGGCCCGGCCCACGATCCCGGCGTCGCGGTCGAACTGGCGGGTCCACAAGCCGTGACTGAGAATCGCCGCCGGCTGGCCGCCGTCGCGGTCTTCGTCGGCTGAAAATTCGCGTCCCATGAACGGCGGAATGCCCATGACATGGAAGTAGCCGGCGCTGACCCGGGCCTGAATGACGTTTGCCGCCCGATCGCGGGCCACCAGGTTGACCCCTCCCCCGCTGAACCCGCCGCCGCCGACCGCGGTGTCGACCAGCGTCGCGTTGTCGTGAATCGCGAGGAAGGTGCGGCCGTCCACGGAGTCATTCGTGCCCTGGCCACGCGGCGAACGCACAACGGTGATGACGGCGGCGAGCCGATCCGGCTCCGGGAACGGCAGCGGCTTGAGCAGGAGGCCGTTGACGACGCTGAAGACTGCCGTGTTGACCCCGATACCAACCGCGAGTGTGGTCAGCGCTATGGCCGTGAAGCCAGGCGTCTTGCGTAGCATCCGCAGGGCGTATCGCATATCGCGGACGAGCGCTTCGAGCATCGGTATGATGCGCATGGGCGGCTATCTCCCGTTCGGATTGGGACGTCTGGGAGAGTATAGACGGATGCGGTCGGCGGCAGGTTTACCCGAAATCAGCGGGAGCCCTGGTCCTCGCGCAAGTCTTCCCTGGGCTCGACTCGCTCCTCGGTGCGCTCGTCCCACACGCTGGACTCGCCGATGGCGCGAATGACGGGGGCGTTGCGCGCCAGACGGACCAACTCGCTTCGCGGATCGGAGAAGCCCCATTCGCGAACGTCGATCGCGAAACTGAACCTCGAGATCATTGTCCCGCGCGTGACATCGGCGTCTTCTTCGTCACGACCGACGTCGGCGCGCGCCTGCTCGATCAGTTGCTCCATCACCCAGGCGGGCACGTTGCTGCGGTAGCCCGGATAGACGTAGCTGAACATCTGGAGCTGCGCGAGCAGCAGCGGCCAGTGAGCGCCGACGCGGGCGAGCAGGCGCTCCCAATCGAGCGAATCCCCGACGCACAGCAGCAGGTGCTGGATGTCCGACATGTCGTGACGGTGACGCTCGCTGATGAAGAGGCGATGCCAGATGAGCTCTTCGGCCGGGGCGACGACCACCGGCTGCGCGGCCAGGACGCTTTGCCGCCCCCGCGCGCGCCACTGCTCGTCGATCCAGGCGATGCCGTTCCCCATGCCGTAGATCAGGTCGACGAACCGGTCGCCGATCGTGCCCTTGGCGAGCCAGTGCAGATCCTCGAGCCGCATGACGAAGCCGGCGTCGTGCAGCGACTGCGCCGCCGGCAGGACCGCGGCGGGCTCGACGAAGAGATCGAGGTCCTTGGTCTGGCGATAGATCCCGGTGTGCTCGTAGATCGCGTAGGCGCCGGCGACGACAAACGGGACGCCGGCCGCGTTGAGCGCCTGCAGCGCCCGGCGATAGACTTCCCGCTCTTCTTCCGGGATCCAGAAGTCGCCATGGGTCAGCGACTTTCGCTCTTCGGGCGACAGGCGTCTCGGACGCCGACCTCTCAGGCTGGGCAAGACGTTACTCTCCGGTCGTGACCCCAGCAACTCGCGCGCCAGAGGTTGGCACGGGACGCGTCAGGCCCCCAGGGCATCCGGCGGCGGGAAGCCATGCTGCTGCCGGCCGACGTCTCCTTCGTGCTTCGCGGTCGTCTTGTAAAGCTCGAACCGGCCGTCGGCCGCGATCGGCGCCAGACGGTGACGGAGCCGATCCATCTGGGCCGTGGAGAGCGGGACGAAGTCCGCGGCAATCCGTACGTTCTGCCGCAGCACGCGCAGCGAATCGATACCACTGATCGTCGTCGAGACCGGCAGGCTCATGGCATAGCGAAGCGCCTCCTCGGCCCGCACCACCTTTTTCCTGACCGCATCGCCTCCCCCGCCGAGGCTCTTCATCCCCAGCGGCGCAATCTGCTGACGATGGAGCTCCGGCAGCACCCGACGCTCGAAGCTCTCGAACGAGGCGTCGAAGCAGTTGAGCGGCAGCTGACAACTGTCGAACGGATAGCCATGCGACAGCATCTGCAGGTGGATCGCCGGATTCTTGTGGCCGGTGAATCCCACGTATCGGACTTTGCCCTCGCGCTTGGCGCGATCGAGCGCCTCGATCACACCACGCCGTGCGAAGTGACGGTCCGGATCGGAGTAGTAGACGCACTCATGGATTTGCCAGAGATCGAGGTAGTCGGTTCGCAGCCGTTTCAGCGACTGGTGCAGTTGTCGCATCGCCACGCCCGCGTCCCGGCCGTGCGTGCAGACCTTGGTCATGAGGAAGACGCGCTCGCGCCGGTCGGCGATCGCCCGACCCATGCGAACTTCGCTTTCCCCCTCGTGGTATTCCCAGGCGTTGTCCATGAAGGTGATGCCCGCGTCGATGGCCGCGTGAACGATCTGCACCGCCTCACGGGCCGTCGCGACGAGACCGAGGTGGTAGCCGCCCAGTCCGAGCGCTGACACGCTCTGCGGGTGACGACCGAAAGCACGAAGTGGAATGGACATGAGGGCCGCTTTCCTCGCTGAGATCGCGATCGATTATTGACGTGAAGCCTTCTTATCACGCTAGAGCGGACTCTGCCACACGGCCCGGCCCACGAAAAACGGACCGAGACGATCGAGATAGAGCGCCGTCTGCTGGGTCTTGCGCATCGCCTGCACGAGGGCGGAGAGGGGAAACAGGTCCTTGCCGATCAGGCCGATGACGAAGTCGTTGTCGTCGCGGTCGAGGCCATGGCACGCCAGCCGGACGTCGTGGGCATAGTCAGCCGCGCCGAAGGTCATGCCGATGGCGCCGTGCTCGGCCAGAATGGCGCGCTGCTCTTCAGCCGGGAGCTGAGCGAAGCGTCCATTCCGCCGGAGCGGATACCACATCGCCCATGGCCATTTGGGATTGAGCACGGTTCGGAGCGGGCGTTCGATCAGGGCGTCATGCAGGTCCGGTTCGTAGCCGAGGGAGTACGTCCGCCCGAGCATCGTGAGCTCAGACCGAAGCGTCAGCTTCGCGCAGGGACCGGAGTTCAACAGCGGCCGAACCTCGTCCACGAAGGCCAGCGGTTCCCGCGCCACTGTCAGGATTGCTACGCCGCGGGGATCGTTGACGTCTTCGTATACGACGCATCGGAGGTTCGGCCTCTCGAGGTGGCGCGCGACCTCATGCGCATCGGCACAACCGGAGAAGGCGAGAAACTGCATGAACAGCCGTTCGTTCGAGCGCTGCGGCTCGCCTCCCTTGGGGCCACCTGTCTCGCTGAGGTCTGGCGGCTCGAGTCGGGCTCGGCCCCTGGCACCTCTCTCTGCGGTCGCGTCGCGCTCGGTCATGGGTTCACTCTATCAGCGCCGGTGCCAATTTTCCCGCGCGCGTCTCCGGTGCACCGCGAACGCCACCGACGACCTCCGGAGCGGGTTGAACGGGGAGTCCCGGCGGTGATTTAATGCGCGGGGTATTCACAATCATGTCTACAGAAGACCGACAAGCCGCCCAGCGACGCGTCAACGATCTCACGACCCTGCTTCGCGCGCTGCCGCCGAACGACTCCGTGGCGAGCCTGCTCGATGAAGCCGACGCGCTCGCCCGCGCCATTGGCGCGTTCCATCTCGAAGGAATCCGATTCCGCATCTACAACGTGGATCGCCTCGTTGCTGGCAGCCCCGTGCCGCTGCCGCCAGAGGCCGCAGCCGCCGTCTCAGACATCAGACGTCATCTGGAAGCGGCCGGATTCCACACGCGATCTCATCAGGCTCCGACCTGAGACCTCCTCTCGAGCTCGAGCCGGCCACGGGAATACCGCTTGCACCGTTTCTCGTGAGCTCCAACGAGAAACCGAGAAACGGAGGTGTTACTGATGGCTGGTGAATTACGTGGCAAACGTATCGCAGCGCTCGTCGAACACGGGTTCGAACAGTCCGAGTTGCTCGAGCCCAAGCAGGCCCTGGAGCAGGCTGGAGCGCACGTCGACATCGTCTCGCCACAATCGACAAGTGTGAAAGGGTGGCAGCACACCGACTGGGGTCGAACGATGAACGTGGACTGCCAGCTCGATCAGGCGCAGCCCGCCGACTACGACGCGCTGCTGCTGCCGGGCGGCGTGGCCAACCCCGACAGACTGCGGATCAATCCCAAGGCGGTTGCGTTCGTGAAACACTTCGTGACCAGCGGCAAGCCGATCGCCGCAATCTGTCACGGGCCGTGGACGCTGATCGAGGCGGACGGCGTCCGCGGCCGCAAGATCACGTCGTGGCCTTCGCTCCGGACCGATCTGATCAATGCCGGGGCCAACTGGGTCGACCAGGACGTCGTCGTCGACAACGGGCTCGTGACCTCGCGCAAACCTGACGATATTCCTGCCTTCAATCGCAAGGCGATCGAAGAATTCGCCGAGGGCCGGCACGCCAGGCGCGAGCCGGCGATCTCGAATCGCTAGAGTGGACTGAACGGCGGAGGTCGGGGACAGCCGTCCCCGGCCTCCTGCTATAATTTAGTGTTGCCCATGGAACGACTCAGCCCACTGTCCGAGCTGCACGAGCTCGAAGCCGCAATTGCCGAATCGCAGCATCGTCCGGTCCTCCTCTTCAAGCACAGCCGCTACTGCGGCGTGAGCTGCGAGGCGTTGGACGAATTGCACGCCCACATCGAGCGCTCGGCAGGTCAGACCCTCTACAAGATGATCACCGTCCAGACCCATCGCCCGCTTTCGGATGAGGCCGCGAAACGGCTCGGGATCCGACACGAGACGCCGCAGGCGCTGCTGCTCAAGCACGGCAAGGTGATCTGGAACGCATCCCACTTCCGGATCACCGCGTCCGAGCTCGATCGTGCAACGATCGCCGACGAGTCGTTGGTCCCTCGTACCTAGTCCCTCGTCCCAGGTCTGGCGACTAGGGACCAGCCGCTGGCCACAACCACGCCGCGCCGCGAACGCCACTCGAATCACCATGCTTCGCTTTGACCAGACGGGTATCAACACGGTCGGAGAAAATCCATCGACTCCACAGTGTCGGCACGCGTGAATACAGCATCCCGATATTCGACAGACCGCCGCCGAGCACGATGACGTCCGGGTCCAGCAGGTTGACGATGCTGGCGAGCGATCGCGCCAGTCGACCTGCGTAGAGCTCGAGCGCTGCCGTGGCGATCGTGTCCGCTCTGCGCAGCGGCCTCGGAAATATCGACCGCGCTCCCCTGCTGTCCCCCGACGTCGCGATATGCGCGCTCGAGTCCGGCGCCGGACAGGAAGGTCTCGATACATCCGTGCTGGCCACAGTAACAGTCGGGTCCGGGATACTCGGCAGGCGACGGCCACGGAAGCGGATTGTGGCCCCACTCTCCGGCGATCGCGTTCGCCCCGACGATCGATCGACCGTCGATCACCACACCACCGCCGGTCCCGGTCCCGAGGATGACACCGAAGACAACGCGCGCGCCGGCCGCCGCACCGTCGCTCGCCTCCGACAGCGCCAGGCAATTTGCGTCGTTCTCGAGTCGGACGGGACGGTCCAGGGCTCGCGTCAGATCCTCGCGCAGCGGCCGGCCAATCAACCAGGTGGAATTGGCGTTCTTCACCAGTCCGGTTGCCGGCGAGATGGCGCCCGGCATGCCGATGCCCACTCGTCCTCTGGTACCGGCGGCGGCGTCGGCGGCGTCGACCAGACAGCCGGATCGTATCGATCGTGCCGTTGTAATCGCCCCTCGGCGTGGCCACGCGTCGTCTGAAGATCTCGACGCCCATCGCGTCGATCGCCAGTGCCTCGGTCTTGGTGCCGCCGAGATCGATCCCGATCCTGATCGCTCCACTCATTCCGCAGCCGCATCCGGCGGCCCGAGGAGCAACGCCACGACCGGCTCCACAGGTGTCAGCGACGCAATCTCGGCGACCGCGGCGTCGCGCTCCGGCGGCGCCAGGTGTCGAGGGTTGAACCACACGGCGCGGATCCCGGCACGACGGGCGCCGACGATGTCGGCGGGCCAGGAGTCGCCGACCATCACTGCCTGGTCGGCTGGAACCTCAAGGCGATCCAGCGCGGAGCGGAAGATGGCGGGGTCCGGCTTGGTGATGCCGATTTCCTCGGAGACGACGAGGTGGTCGATGAAGCGATCGAAGCCGCAGAGTCGCAGCTTGTCCGTCTGTTCCTCGAGCAGATTGTTCGACACGATGGCGATCGGGACGCGGGCGTGGAGCGCCTCGAGCAGCTCGCGCGGCACCGGCCATCGCCTGCCGGGCGGCCAGGTAGCCCGCGCGATACAGCGTGGCAACCCGATCGGCGGTCGTCGTCCTTCAGCGGCAGGCCGAGCGAACCAAAAACGCGTCGGAACCTCTCGCGGCGCGCCTCGTCGAGATCGATCCGTCCGGCCAGGACCTCGGTGTGCATCTCCTCGAGGTAGCGGGTATGTCGATCCTCGAAGTCGTCGAACGCGACCGATGGCGCGAAGGCCTCCTGCACGGTGCGCAGCGCCGTGCCGGCCGAGCCGTAGTGATCGAATAGCGTGTCGTCCAGATCGAAGAGGACGGCCCGGGTCATCAGCTCACCGGCGCGGGCCGCTGGCGCAACGCGATCCAGGCCAGCCGCGGAGCCAGCCGCGGGAAATGCCAGAGCAGACGCCGACGAGCTGTACCGGTACGACAGACGCCCGCTGGCGTAGTCGACGAGCAGTCGCGAGAATTCCGGCCGCACGCTGGCGCCGCGGACCACGCGATCCATCCGGTAGGGACTGTGAAACAGATATCGCTGTATCAGCACCGAGTCGCGAAGCTCCGCTCCGATTTCACGGCGCCAACTCTTCACATATCGACGCGCCGCGCGCGAGGGAGCGACCACGCCCTGCTGTCGGCTCTCGACGATGGCGGAGGCGGCGAGCTCGCCGGTGACCATCGCGTAGTAGATGCCCTCGGCCGAGAAGCCGTTGACGAACCCTCCGGCATCGCCGGCCAGCAGCACGCGTCGATCGGCGGTCTTCTTCAGCGGCCCGCCGATGGGAATCAGGAACGGCGTGAAGTACTCGCGCCGCGATTCGCCGTCCATCATGTGGCGGGCGCGCAGGTCGCCGACGAACCGCCGCTGCAGATCGTACGGCGCCTCTTCGATCTGCTCCTGGAAGTACGAGAGCACGTAGCCGATCCCGACGTTGACGTGACCGCGTTTGGGGAACACGTAGGCGTAGCCATGGGCCCCGCCGTATCCGTAGAACACCGCCAGCGTCTCCGGCTCGGCGGCGCGAAGCGATGTCGGTCGGTGTCTCCTCCATCATGTCCAGCGCCAGGTGTTCGCGCGGCCATCCGGGATTGAGTTGCAGCCGTCTGGCGATGACGCTGTTGACGCCGTCAGCAGCGATGACCATCGGCGCCGACAGCTCGCGACCGTCGCGTAGCGTCAGCGTGACGCAGTCGGCGTCCTGTCTCACCTGGGCAATTGCCGCCGGTGCCAGGACGCGCGCGCCCGCCTCGACCGCGAGCGAGACGAGCAGCGCGTCGAACTCGATCCGGCGGATCAAGAGCACCGCCGGGCCGTCCGATCGCATCCTGAAGACACCGCCTGATGGACCTTCAAGGTAGAGATCGGAAACCGGCAGCGATGGAATGCGCGGCAGCGCCGCCGGCAGGTAGGGAAATCGCGTGAGCACGCGCGTGCTGATGCCGCCGCCGCATGGTTTCTGTCGCGGCAGCGCGAATCGCTCGACGACCAGCACGCGAACGCCGGCGCGCGCGAGACGCAACGCCGCCGTCGCCCCGGCGGGGCCGGCGCCGGCGACGATGACCTCTGCGTCGTTTTTCGCGCTCATGTTAGACTCACCCGATGCCCTCGGACGTGTTGGTGATCGCTGCGCAAAATCTCATGCCCGCGCTGCGCGAGCGGGTGGAAGTCGACGGAGACTGTCTCGAGTTCGCGGATACGGAACCGATCCAGGCCCTCCAGGCAATTATCGAACATCGGCCGGCGTTGATTGTGCTCGAGCGGTTGTTCGCGGCGACGCCGCGCGGCGCTGCCCTGATCAACCGGATCAAGAGCGACCCGCAACTCGGTGTCTGCGAAGTCCGCGTCATGTCGCACACCGGCGACTACTCGCGCCAGGTGGTGAAGCCGGCCCAGATCGAAACGCCGGCGGCGACGCACAATCCGTCTCCCAGTCAACCGGCTGCTGCGGTGGCGACCGATGATGCGCCGCGGCTCGACTGGCACGGGACACGCCGCGCGCCGCGGTACCGCGTTCGCGAGGGGGTCGAGATGCAACTCGACGGCAATCCGGCGCTGGTCGTCGACCTGTCCGCCTTCGGCGCGCAGGTGACCTCGCCGACCGTGCTGCGTCCCAACCAGAAAGTACGCATCAGCCTGCCCGGCGACGAATTCGTCATGCGCTTTCGCGGATCGATCGCGTGGGCCAAGTTCGAGCTGCCGCGGGAGGCCGAAGCCGCCCCGCAGTACCGCGCCGGGGTCGAGTTCACCGACAGCGATCCCGCCGCCATCGAAGGGTTCTGCGACCGCAACAAGAAGGGCTGACCGCCGCTACGCCAGCCAGCGCGCGGCAACGGAATCGTCGCGGATAATCGTATCCTCGCGCGCGGACCCCGTTGACACGATCGCGGCGGGCACGCCGGTCAGGACCTCGAGACGCTCGATGTAGTGCCGCGCACCGGCCGGCAGGTCGGCGAATCGCCGCACCCCCTTGGTAGGCGTCGTCCATCCCGGCACCGACTCGTAGACCGGCTCGCAGGCGGCCAGTTGAGCGAGTTCGCCGGGGAACTCCGTGAGCACGGCGCCGCTCGAGCGATAGCCGGTGCAGATCTGCAGCTCCGTCATCCCATCCAGCACGTCCAGCTTGGTCAAGGCCAGGGCATCGAGACCGTTGACGCGCACGGCATAGCGCACCGCCACTGCGTCGTACCACCCGCACCGTCGCGGGCGACCCGTGACCGCACCGAATTCCTGACCGGTCTCGCGCAGGCGATCGCCGATGGCCCCGGTCAGCTCGGTCGGCAGCGGTCCTTCGCCGACGCGCGTGGTGTAGGCCTTGGCGACGCCGAGCACGCCGTCGATCGCGCGGGGCGGCACGCCGAGGCCAGTGCAGACGCCGCCGATCGTGGCGTTCGAGGAGGTGACGTAGGGATAGGTTCCGTGGTCGATGTCGAGCAGCGTCCCCTGCGCTCCTTCGAACATGATCGATCGGCCTTCGGCGCGGGCGCGCGCGAGGAAAAGCGAGATGTCTTTGACCCACGGCCCCATGCGTGCCCAGGCGGCGCCCAGGTCGGCCAGCACCTGATTGGCGTCCATGACCGAATCGCCGATCAGCCGGTTGCGCGCGTCGACGTTGTGGCGCACCGCATCGCGCAAAGCGGCGGTATTCGCGAGATCGCCGACGCGAACCCCGCGGCGAGCGATCTTGTCCTCGTAGGCCGGGCCGATGCCGCGTGAGGTGGTGCCGATCTTGCGCTCGCCGCGTCGGGCTTCGCTCAGGAGATCCAGCTCGCGGTGATACGGCAGGATGAGATGGGCCTTGTCGCTGACCACCAGCCGATTGCCGACCTCGACGCCGGCGCTCTTGAGCTCGTCGATCTCCGCGAACAGCGCGACCGGATCGACGACCACGCCGTTGCCGATGACACAGGTGATCCCGTCGTGGAGAATGCCGGACGGCAACAGCCGCAGCACGAACTTCCGTCCGTTGGCGTAGACCGTATGGCCGGCGTTGTGACCTCCCTGGTAGCGTGCGACGATCGAAAAGTGCGGCGTCAGAAGATCGACGATCTTGCCTTTGCCTTCGTCACCCCACTGCGCGCCCAAAACGGCTATGTTCATGCGTCTCAGTCCCGCAGTATTCTACCTTCAATTCATGATTCATCTCGACGGCCGCAGTCTCACGCTCGATCAGTTGCTCGTCATCGCTGACGGCCACGAGACGGTCGCGCTCGATGCCGACGCCGTGCGCGCCGTCGATGCCGCGCGCGCCGTAGTCGATCGATACGCGACCGGCGAGACGCCGGTCTACGGCATCAACACGGGGTTCGGATCGCTGGCCGAGGTCAAGATTCCGGCCAGCGCGCTCGGCGAACTGCAGCGCAACCTGCTCCGCAGTCACGCCGCCGGCGTGGCCGAGCCGCTGCCCGTCCGCGCGGTCCGCGCGATGATGGTGCTGCGCGCCAACGTGCTGGCCAAGGGCTATTCCGGCGTGCGGCGGGCGACGCTGGAATCGTTGCTCGAGGCCGTCAACCGGCGCGTCCACCCGGTCGTGCCAAGCCGTGGTTCCGTGGGCGCCTCCGGCGATCTGGCGCCGCTGGCGCATCTCGCGCTCGTGTTGATCGGCGAGGGCCGCGCCACGGTCGCCGACGAGACGCAGGTCTTGAGCGGGAGCGATGCGCTCGCTCACGTGGGCCTCGCCCCCGTCGAACTGGCGGCCAAGGAGGGCCTCGCCCTCATCAACGGCACGCAAGCGTCGGCGGCGGTCGCCTCGCTGGCGCTGCTCGGAGCCGAGCGGCTCGCCCGTGCCGCGGATATCACCGCCGCGCTCTCGATCGATGGCCTGCGCGGCTCCTTCCATCCGTTCGAGCCACGTCTGCACACGCCGCGGCCCTATCCGGGCCAGCAGGCTTCGGCGTCCAACCTGATGCGACTGTTGCAGAACAGCGCGATTAACAAGTCGCACGAGAACTGCGGGCGGGTACAGGACGCCTATTCGATGCGGTGTGCGCCGCAGGTGCACGGCGCGGCGCGGGACGCCCTCGACTACGTCCGCCGAACGCTCGCGGTGGAAGCCAACGCCGCGACCGACAACCCGATGGTCTTCGCAGACGACGGGGACATCGTGTCCGGCGGCAATTTCCACGGAGCGCCGATCGGGCTGGCCGCCGATGTCATCGTCCTTGCCCTCGCCCAGCTGGCCACGATTGCCGAGCGAAGAGCCGATCGGCTCGTCAACCCGGCGTTGAGCGGCCTGCCGCCGTTCCTGACCCGCGACAGCGGTCTCCATTCGGGCTACATGATGGCCCAAGTGACGGCCGCCGCCCTGGTGTCCGAGCTCAAGACGCTGGCGCATCCGGCGAGCACCGACACGATCCCGACGTCGGCCAACCGCGAAGACCACGTCAGCATGAGCATGGCGGCGGCGCTCAAGGCGCAACGCGCCCTCGAGCTCGCCACGCGCGTCGTGGCCATCGAATTGCTGCTCGCGTGTCAGGCGATCGACCTGCTGCATCCGTTGACCACGTCGCCGGCGCTCGCATCGGTGCAAGAATTCATACGCGCACATGTTCCAACACTCGATCGAGATCGTCCGCCGGCGCCCGACATCGAGTGGATTGCTGTTGCGATCGCCGAGGGCGCACTCGAACGCGCGTGTGCCACGGAAGTCAAGTAAAGAATTTTTGTTTTTCAAATTGACAACGCGCGCGTACGTTTCTAGATTGCTAGCTTCGCTCGCCGTCGACTGCGACGACTGCGCGCGAGGGGCGTTCCGGACGCTCAACCCATGAGCACCCTCAGCCGCCACATCAACGCGCCGCGCGGTGCGGTCCTCTCCTGCAAAGGATGGCCGCAGGAAGCGGCGCTGCGCATGTTGATGAACAATCTCGACCCGGACGTCGCCGAACGCCCGGACGATCTGGTCGTCTACGGCGGCTCGGGTCGCGCCGCGCGCTCGTGGGAGGCGTTCGACGCCATCGTGGCGACGCTACGCCGGCTCGACGACGACGAGACGCTGCTCGTCCAGTCGGGAAAACCGGTGGGCACGTTCCGCACACACCCATGGGCGCCTCGCGTACTGATTGCCAACGCGCTACTCGTACCCGCCTGGGCAACGTGGGAGGTGTTTCGCGACCTCGAAGATCGCGGCCTGACGATGTACGGCCAGATGACCGCCGGCAGCTGGATCTACATCGGCACGCAGGGCATCCTGCAGGGCACGTACGAAACGCTGGCGGAGCTCGCCCGCCGTGAGTTCGGCGGCAGCCTCACGGGACGTCTGGTGGTCACCTCGGGCCTTGGCGGCATGGGCGGCGCCCAGCCGCTCGCCGTCACGATGAACGGTGGCGTGGCGCTCGTAATAGAGGTGGACCCCGAGCGCATCCAGCGCCGCCTGGCGACCCGCTATCTCGATGAGCGCGCTGATTCGCTCGACGCCGCGCTGGCGCGCGTGGAGGACTGCCGCCGGGCCGGCGAAGCGCGGTCTATAGGCCTGGAGGCCAACGCGGCTGATGTCCTGCCCGATCTCGTACGCCGCGGCGTCGTGCCGGACGTCGTCACCGACCAGACGTCGGCGCACGATGCGCTCAACGGCTACGTTCCCAACGGCATGACGCTTGCCGAAGCCGTCGCCCTTCGCCGCACCGACACGGACGGCTACATCGACCGTGCGATGGGCTCGATGGCGATCCACGTCCAGGCGATGCTCGATCTGCAGGCCCGCGGCTCGGTGGTGTTCGATTACGGCAACAACATCCGCCAGCAGGCGGCCAAGGCCGGCATCTCGAACGCCTTTGACATTCCCGGCTTCGTGCCGGAGTACATCCGTCCGCTGTTCTGCCGTGGCAAGGGGCCGTTTCGCTGGGCGGCGCTCTCCGGCGACCCGGCGGACATCGCCGCCACCGATCGCCTCGCGCTCGACATGTTCAGCGACGACGCCGCGTTGTGCCGCTGGATTCGGCTCGCCGCCGAGCGCGTCGCCTTCCAAGGCTTGCCGGCACGGATCTTCTGGCTCGGGTACGGCGAGCGCGCCAGATTCGGGTTGGCGATCAACGATCTGGTGCGGCGCGGCGTGGTGAAGGCGCCGATTGTGATCGGGCGGGATCACCTCGATACCGGATCCGTCGCGTCTCCCTACCGTGAGACGGAGGGCATGCGGGATGGCAGCGATGCGATCGCGGACTGGCCGGTTCTAAATGCCCTGCTCAACACCTCCTGTGGCGCAACGTGGGTCTCGGTGCATCACGGCGGCGGCGTCGGAATCGGATACTCGCTGCATGCTGGTATGGTCGTCGTGGCCGACGGCACGCGCGAGGCGGACGAGAAGTTGCAGCGCGTGCTCACCTGCGATCCGGGCATTGGCGTAGTCAGGCACGCCGACGCGGGATACGCCGATGCCATCGCGACGGCACGCGAGAGCGGCATTGACATGCCGATGCTTTCCAACCAACCGCACAGCGGAGAACCCGGCCGATGATGATTCCCGAGCGTCCCTCGCTGGAGCGTCGTGTGCTTGCCGCCCTGGACGGCGCGCCCGGCGGTCCTGGCCCTCGCATTCCGATCGTACTCGGCGGCTGCGGAACAGGCCGGACCTCGTTGCTCCTGCGGTTGCGGGATCTGATCGGGCGGAGCCAGGCGCAGTACGTTGACACAGAGCGCATCGCGACGACGCCGGAGCGGTTCCTGAAGGCGCTTCGGGCGGCGTCTCCCTTTCCCGGGCCGAGCTACGAGCACGCCGCCTCCGGCGAGGCGACGGCGCGCGACGCCTTCGAGGCAGTGCTCGCCTTCCTCGACAGTGCTCGCGCGCCTGGCATCACGCCCGCCACCTTCCTGCTCGATGAATTCCTCGAGCTGCGCACGTTCGAGAGCTTTCCCGGCCTCCGCAGCGTGCTGCGCGATGTCGTCGCGGCGCTGGCGTCGAGCGGCAATCGCTTCGTGTTGACGACGAGGTATGCGGCCCGGGCGCATCGGCTGCTCCGTGACGCGCCGTCGCAGTTCGAGATCATCCACGTGGCCCCACTCTCCGCGGCGGAAGTGCGCGCGACGCTCCCCGGCGGGCACGCCGACACGGGCACCGACGTGCCGGAACTGGAAGAGGCACGCGAGCGCGAGCGCGACGAGCTGGCCCGGATCGTCCAGGCGCTGTCCGACGGCCGTCCGGCCTACGCGCGCGCCATCGCCGAAACCGCGACCGCGCTAGCCTCGCGCGGCACCGCCGATCCGATCAGCGCGCTGGCTGCACTGCTCGCGCCGGGCGCAGAGCTGGCGCAGCTGTGCCGGTTCTCGTACGAGCTTCGCCTGCATCGCGCGCGTGGCTACGGCGCGCTCAAGGCCATCCTCGAGGTGCTGGCAGAGGAAGAGCCGCTCACCTTGACTGAAATCGCGCTGCGGTTACACCGCACCCCCGGATCCACGAAGGACTATCTCTCGTGGCTCGAGGACGTGGATCTCATCATGTCGAGGCACAAACGCTACAGCTTCGCGGATCCGATGCTGCGGTTGTGGGTGCGCCTCCATTGCCGCGCCGTCCCACCGTCGGAAGACGATATCGCCCGAGAACTTCAGAGCTATGTCCTCGCCCGCTTGCCGCACGCCGAACCGGCGCTGGCCATGGCTGGTGCTCAACCCGCAGACCGCGAGAAGAGCTGGGGCATCATCGAGATTGATTGAGCCGGGCTGGGTCCGGTGTTCCCCGGCCCGACCCAACGTGCCGCCGATCCGCGTGTTCCGCGGCCCGAACCTCCCGTGCTGTGATCCGCGGTTTCCGCGTGTTCCGCGGCCCGAACCTGACATGCTGTGATCCGCGTGTTCCGCGTGATCTGCGGCCCGAACCTAACGTGCTGTGATCCGCGGTATTCCGCGTGATCCGCGGCCCGAACCAGACATGCTGTGATGCGCGTGTTCCGCGGCCCGACGGACAGCGGATTACGTCGCCAGCGATTCCAGCGCCGCTCTGGCGGCGGCTTGCGCCGCTTCCTTCTTGCTGCGCCCCTCCGCCTGGGCCGCCGCCACGCCCTCGATCATCACCTCGACGAGAAACCGCTTCCGGTGATCAGGCCCGACCTCCGCGGCCAGCCGATAGGCCGGCAACCCCCGCCCGTGCGACTGAAGCCACTCCTGCAGGGCCGATTTCCAGTCGTCCGTAAAGGCGGCCGCCGTGCCGGTGTTGCGAGCCTGCTCGATCAGCGACGCGAACTGACGCTCGATGAAGCCGCGAGCCTGCTCGACGCCGCCATCGAGGTAAATCGCGGCGATCAGCGCCTCGTAGCAGTCGGCGATGATGGCATGCTTGCGGCGCCCGCCGGTCTTCTCCTCGCCGCGACCCAGGATCAGGAACTCTCCCAGGTCGAGGGCCTCGCCGAGCCTCGCCAGCGACGCGGCGGAGACGAGCGACGCTTTCAACTTCGACTTGTGCCCTTCATTGTGCTGGGGAAACTCCCGAAACAGCATGTCGGCGATGACGAAGCCCAGCACCGAGTCGCCGAGGAACTCCATCGACTCGTTGTCGAAGACCCCGCCGCTGGCGTCTTCGTGCACGCGTGAGCGGTGCGTGAGCGCATGCTCCAGCAGGCCGCGGTCGCGGAAGCGGTAGCCGATTCGCCGCTCGAGCGGCTCGAGCTCCGACCCGAACGGGACCACCTGCCCGCCCTCGACCTCATCGCGATGACTCTCGATGATTCGCAGCGCGGCCGACGCGTCCTCGGCGCTCACCGCGACCCGCCGCTCCCACGACCGGTTGTTGAGCGCCAGCGGGAAGGCCGTCCGCGAGTTGTCGCTGAGCAGCGCCGAGTCGATGCCGTGCGTCTCGAGCAGGCCCTGGATGACGGCTGCTTCGATCTCCGACGGCGTGCGAAAGATGATGACCAGGTCGCTCACGAGATCTCAACGCTCACTTGTTCGAGTAGACGATGCGGCCGCCGACGATGGTGTAGACGGGGCGCGCGTCAAGGATGTCACGGGGCGCGATGGTGAACAGATCTTTCGACAGCAGCACCATGTCGGCCAGCTTTCCCTCGGTCAGACTGCCCTTTCGCTCGTCGGCGAACTCCGCATAGGCCGAGCCCATCGTGTAGAACTCGATCGCCTGGTCTATCGTAAGCCGTTCGTCGGGAAACCATCCAGCCGCCGGCGTGCCGTCCGGAAACTGACGGGTCACGGCAGCGTACAACCCCAGCATCGGATCCATCGGCTCGACGTACCAGTCGGTGCCAAACGCGATCCGTGCCCCGGCTTCGACGAACGACTTGAAGTTGTAGGCGATCGCCGACCGTGCGGGACCGATGCGGCGCTCGGCCCAGCGCATATCGTCGATGCAGTGGCTCGGCTGGATCGAGGCAATGGCGCCGGCGGCCTGGAACCGTCGCTTGTCGGCCGCCCTGACGACCTGGGCGTGCTCGATGCGCGGCCGGCGATCGCGTGGGCCGCGCTCGCGCTGCAGCTTCTCGAGCGCGTCGAGCACGATCGCGTTGGCGCGATCGCCAATCGCGTGCACGATGACCTGAAAGCCCGCTTCGTCTGCGGCGAGAATCGCCCGCTCGAGCTCCTGAGGCGTATGGAGCAGCAACCCCGTCGTTGACGGATCGTCGGTGTAGGGTTCGAAGAAGGCGGCCGTCCCCGAGCCCATCGAACCGTCCGCGAAGAGCTTGATGCCGCCGATCCGGATCCAGTCGTCGCCAAAGCCCGTGGTGACACCCGCGGCGGTGAGCCCGTCAACTCCATGATTCTGAATCGAATAGATTCGTGCGGTCAGCTGGCCGCGAGCGCGCAGCTCCTGGTAGGCGCGCAACTCGGTCTGGCTCGCCGTCATGTCCTGCAGTGTTGTCACACCGAGCGAGGCGGCGTGCTGTAGCGCCGCCTTCGCCTTGTCCATGGTCTGCTCGAGTGTATCGGCGGGGACCGCGCGAGTGATGATGTCCATCGCGTTGTCCTTGAAGATCCCGGTGGGCTGGCCCTTTCCATCGCGAACGATCGTCCCGCCATCGGGAGCGGCGGTATCGGCCTTGATGCCGGCCAGGCGCATGGCGACGGCGTTGGCGAGGGCCATGTGTCCGTCGAGACGCTGCACGAACACCGGATTGTCGGGAGTGGCGCTGTCGATGAGGTCGTGAACCGGGAGCGAGCGGCTCGGCCAGGCCTCGTGATCCCAGAATCCGCCGAGGATCCAGCGGCCCTTGGGCTGCGTAGCGGCGTAGGCGGCAAGCCGCTTGGCGAAGTCCTGTTCCGTGACCGCCGGGCGCAGGTTGACGCCGACGAGCTCGTCGGCGCCGCTGATCAGGTGCACATGGGCGTCGTTGAAACCGGGCAGCAGCAGCCGGCCGCCCGCGTCGATGACCTGAGTCCTGGCATCGCTGACGGCGCGGATCTCCTCGTTGGTTCCGACGCGGGCGATGCGATCGGCGCAGATTGCGACCGCCTCCGCGGCCGGCCTGGCGGCATCGACAGTGTGGACCCGGGCGTTGACGATAGCGAGGTCGGCGACGCACGTCCTGCCTCCGGCGCCCAACCCTGGTTCCAGTACGCTCATCGAGACAATCGTGATCGCTGTGTGAAGCGCGGAGCGCTTCATACAGCGACTTTCTCCTCCGAGGCGAACATCCGCTCGACCTTGATGAGAATCATGGTCATGTCGTCGTGCTGGTCGGCACTGCCGACGAACGCCTCGATCTCGCGCAGAATCCTCTCCCGCAGCTCTCCCGACTCGAGGTGGCCGTGCTCTGCGACCAGGCGCCCGAGGCGGCCGTCGCCGAACAAATCGCTCTCCGGGTTCATCGCCTCGGTGATGCCGTCGGTGTACAAGACGAGGACGTCCCCTCGGTGCAGATCGATCCGGTGTTCCTCGAGCAACTCGGCAAATTTCTCGGTCGCGCCAGGGATTCGGAGGCCCACGACGATCCCGCTCGGCGTGAGCACCTCCACGTCAGAGACGCCCGCTTCGCCACTCAGATAGATCAATGGCGTGTGACCGGCGCGGGCGAACGTCATCGTGCCGAGCGCCAGATCGAGCACCGCGTAGGTCATGGTGATGAAACTGCGCGCGTCCAGGTTCTCCGAGATGATCCGATTGACCTCCATCAGCAGCTGCCGTGGCGACTGGTAAATCTGACTCAATGACAGCACCAGGCCTTTGAGCTCGGCCATGTAGAGGGCGGCCGACGTCCCCTTGCCGGAAACGTCGGCAATCAGCACGCCGAGTCGTTCGTCGCCCAGACGAAAGAAATCATAGTAGTCGCCGCCGACCTCGCGGGCGGGGACGCACAACGCGGTGACCGAGATGCCAGGAAACTCGAGCGACCCGCGCGGCAGCAGCGACATCTGGATCTGCCGGGCGATTCGCAACTCTTCCTCGAGGCGCTTCTTTTCCGCGGCGGTCTGCAGCAGGTTTTCGATGCTGCCGGTCATCTGGTTGAACGAATCGGCCAGCTCGCCGAGCTGGTCGCGCGACTGGATGTTGATACGGTGCGTGAAGTCTCCCTGCCGCACCCGTTCCGTGCCCATGAACAGCTCATGCACCGAACTGGTGATCGACTTCGCCAGCGCCAGCCCCATGAGCAGCGCCACCGCCTCGATGATCAGGAACAGAATTGCGATCACGACGACGACCACGAGGATGGCGTCGGCGAGCAGCATGCCGTTGAGGACGAACGACTGGGCGCTGGCCAGCTGTTTGTAGAGCTCTCCCAGGCGATAGCTGATCGCCATCGTCGCGCGATGGGTGGTGCCGGAGGTCCAGTCGCGATAGTCGAGCTGTGTGACGCTCTTGGTCCAGAGCAGCGTGACGCCAGACGGGTACTTGGCGCTTCCGATGCTCTGCTTCGAAGCGCTCGAGCGCGCCGCCTGCTCTTCGGTCGTGACCGCACCGGCGCGAACGGCGGTCTGATCGTGCAGGTACTGGATCATCTGGTCGTCGATCGGCACGTCGACCACGACGATGCCGCCCTTGCCGCCCGGACCAGCCTTCGCCGCGCTGCGGACGATCAGCTCCGACTGCTCGGGGTTGCCCGGCACGGGAAACGCGAGAGTGCCGGCGAAGAGATCTTCCTTCAGCCAGGGCGGCACAACGGTCGGGGCCTGGGTGTGCTCCCACGGCCCCGCCGTATACGAGGTTCCATCAGGCGCGACGTAGACGACCGACAGCGCCGGATATTGACGGGTCCGAATCCGGTGCACTCGCTCGACCGTCTGCTGAGCAGTCGTCGGATTGCGGCTGATCTCGAGCGCCGCGGCCTGCGCCACGACCTTCACGTCGTCGACGACCTTGTCGTAGCCGCTCTTGAACAGGTAGGCGGCCACGCCCATGAACAGCACGGCGCTGCAGAAGAGGAAGAAGACGATGATCAGAAGAGAGGGAACGACCCCGATGAAGATGTACGAGAGAATCAGCTTCCGTCGCACCCGCCAGAGCAGCGTCCGCTTCATCAACACGAACAGACGCCAGACGAACACGCCGACCGCAACGGCGAGCCCGATCGACGCCGCGCCACTGAGCACGCGAATCGGCGCCGGAAGTTCTCCGAAGGCTCGCCAGACAGCGACGAAGACCTTCAGGCCGGCAGTAATGAGGAAGAGGCGACCCGGCCAGGTCGAGAAGAGCACATCCTTCGGCGACTGCCGCAGCGGCTCATTGGGCGGCAGCATTCCGCGCATCGGCAGCGACGCCGCTGACCTCCGGCGTCGACCCGTCTGGTGCGTCTCCGGAAGTCGTTCGCGCGCCATGTCCGATTGAAAATCGCATGATAACAGAGTACCGTCAACCGCCATGAGACTGCCGGCGGGCGCGCGCTTCTCCACTATCTGCATTCACGCGGGTCAGACGCCGGATCAGGGAACGGGCGCGATCATCACACCTATCTTCCAGACCTCGACCTACGTCCAGGACGAGCTCGGTCAGCACAAGGGTTACGAGTACGCACGCACGCAGAATCCGACGCGCGGCGCGCTCGAGGCCAACGTCGCGGCGATCGAGGAAGGAGTCGGGGCGTGTGCCTATGCCTCGGGGATGGCCGCGATCGGCGCGATCGCCAGCATGCTCAGCGCCGGCGATCATGTCGTCGTCACCGACAACACCTACGGCGGCACGTTCCGGCTGTTCGACAAGATACTGACCAGATACAAGCTGGAGTTCAGCTATGTCGATACGTCTCAGCCGCAGCTGATCGAACAGGCGCTGCGACCGTCGACGAAGATGCTGTTCGTCGAAACGCCGACCAACCCGGTGATGCGGCTGACTGACATCGCGGTCACGCGCGCGATCGCGAAGTCACGGAATCTGACCCTGGTTGTCGACAACACCTTTGCCAGCCCGGTCCTGCAGCGCCCCCTCACGATGGGTGCCGACCTCGTCGTCCATAGCACGACCAAGTACCTGAACGGTCACAGCGACAGCGTCGGCGGCATCGTCGTCGCGGCACGCGCTGACGACCTCGAACAGCTTCGATTCATTCAGAACGCCGCCGGCGCGATCCTCAGCCCGTTCGATTCGTGGCTGGTCCTGCGCGGCACGAAGACGCTCGCCGTGCGAATGGCGCAGCACAACGCCAACGGCCTGGCGCTGGCGCGCTTCCTGGAGCAGCATCCGAAGGTCCGCCGAGTCCTCTACCCCGGCCTCCCCAGCCATCCGCAGTACGAGCTGGCCCGGCGGCAGATGCGCGGATTCGGTGGGATGCTGTCGTTCGATGTCGGCGACTTCGAGTCGGCGCGACGGGTGTGCAATTCGGTCCGCCTGATGTCACTGGCGGAAAGTCTCGGCGGCGTCGAGACGCTGATCTCTCACCCGGCGACGATGACGCACGCATCGGTTCCTGCCGAGCGGCGTCAGGCGATCGGCCTGACCGACAGCCTGGTCCGGATCTCGGCCGGGATCGAAGACCCCGACGACCTCATCGAGGACCTGGCGCAGGCGCTCGGCTGACGGCTCGGTCGGTCAGCGCCCGGCGACGGGACTGTCGGCGCGCCAGTGCCGCAGGAGCTCCACCGCCATCGGCAGAAGAGAGACGGCGACGATGCCGATGGTTACGAGCGAGAAGTTGTTCTTCACGATGGGGACGTTCCCGAAGAGAAAGCCCGCCCCGACGCAGAGGACGACCCATGCCGCCGCTCCCACGAAGTTGTAGAGCACGAACGACGCGGACCGCATCTCGGCCGCGCCTGCGACGAACGGCACGAACGTGCGGACGATGGGGACGAAGCGGCCCAGCACGACGGCTTTTCCCCCGTATCTCTCGAAGAAGGCGTGCGCGCGCGCCAGGTGATCGCGATTGAGCAGTCGATGAGAGAGGCCCGAGCGATCGGTGGCCGCGAAGGCGCGCGGGCCGATGATCCGTCCGATCGCGTAGTTCACCGCGTTGCCGCTGAAGGCCGCGACGAAGAGCAGCACGATCGCCACCGGCGTACTGAGCGCGCCAGTGGCACATAACGCGCCGGTGGCAAACAGCAATGAATCGCCCGGCAGGAACGGCGTGACGACGAATCCGGTCTCGGCGAACACGATCGCGAACAGGAGGCCGTACACCCAGGCGCCGTAGCTGCGCACGAACTCGAGCAGGTGTTTGTCGCTATGGAGAACGAAGTCGACGATTTGCGACATGCGGCGAGTATTGTGTCACGGCCGGCGCCGGACTTCGATCCCGGCGCTACTTGGAGCGCGTCGAGTCTGCGATCCAGCGCAGGTAGGCGTCGTTGCCGTCGATGATGGAGAGCACCACGAACTCGGGCACCTCGTAGGGGTGCAGCTCGCGCACGCGCTCCCAGAGGGTTTCGGTCCGCTCACGCGTGGTCTTGATGATCAGCTGCCGCTCGGATTCGACCTCGACGCGTCCCTCCCATCGATAGACCGACTCCATCAGCGGGAGCAGGTTGACACAGGCGGCGAGGCGCTCTTCGACCAGAGACTTGGCAAAGGCGACGACGTCGGTGTCGGCCGGCAGAGTCGTGAGGACGAGGACGTGTTCAACGGGCATGTCGGTGGTGGCTAATCCGCGGGACGCGATCGGACGAAAGTATTGTACAAAGGACCCGCCCGAGCATGTCACAGCCCGCGATTCCCAACCAGACCCCGGCGCGAGCGGACGCGCCGCTGCCCCTCCGGCGCCGTCGCGCGCAACCGCCGGTGGCTGCCCCGTCCGCCTTACGAAGCCGAATCCTCAATTACGTTCTCGTGCTCATTACGGTCGTGCTGGTCGTGGACGCGCTGGTCGGCGACAAGGGGCTGCTCGAGACTATGCGAGCCCGGCGCCAGTTTGCGGGGGTGGCGGCGGCGCTCGCGGCGACGCGCCAGGACAACGCCCGGCTGCGCGATCAGATCCGGCGCTTGAAAGAGGATCCGGCCTCGGTCGAAGCAATCGCCCGTGAAGAGCTGGGCCTGATTCGTCCCGGCGAGATGCTCTTCATCGTTCACGACATCGATCCCAAGAAATAACCCGCCGCCGGGCGTCCGGCGGTCAGCGATCGCCGTTCAGCGCGCGGTCTCCCGACTCGTTGGTGGCCACCACCAGAAATCCCCACCGCTGTCGGCGCAACCCGGTCCCCGTCGTTCCCACGACCGCCGGATGCTGGAGCAGCATGTGGATGGGGAGGCCGTCCTTCTCCAGCGCCTCGAACTCACGCCTGAGGAGGACCAGATAGACCGGCTGAGACTGCGCGAGATAGGTCCGCACGTCCTGTTCATTTTCGAGATTGTCGAGCGGCCGGTCGATGTAGTACCGCAGGCTGGCGCGCCAGCGCTCCAGCCGGTAGACCGCCGTGGGTGCGCTCGCGCTGGTGAGCCGGCGGAGCCGGCGGGCAATCAGTGCGCTCGGCCTGGTGTGCTCGAGCACCGGGTAGCCAACCGAGACGACCACCAGATAGGCCGCCAGCAGCGCGGCGGCAGGGGCGAACGCCGTCGCCGGCGCCTTCCAGTGAATCCGCGCCGACTGCGCCAGGAGCAGGATTCCGCCGAGGGCCAGCGCGACGGGCAATGCCAGCGCGGCAGCCGGCAGGTTCAGATTCAACTGGAAGATATACACGCTGCTGAAGGCGCCGCCGACAATCAGTACGCCGGCAATCACGAAGATGCTCAATCGCGTCGCATCGCTTCGCCCGTCCTCGTCCGTCGCGGCGCGCCGCCAGGCGTGCGCGGCGAGCAGGCAGCAGCTGGGAGCGGCGGGAAAGATGTAGTGATCGAGCTTGAAACGTGCGGCGCTGAAGAAGCCAATCACCATCAGCGTCCAGATCCAGAGCAGCTTCTCTTCCGGCTCCAGGTGGAGTCCCCGACGCACGCTGCGCAGGAGATCGATGGCACGACCGATGACGACTGCGCTCCACGGAAAGAAAGCGCTGGCGAACACGCGCGCATAAAACGTGTGGCTGATGGCGCGGTTCGAAAACACCGCCGGCTGCGTGAAGTACCAGAGATTCCCGGCCAGCAGGTAACCCTTGACGAACGCATCACCAAATCGTCCCGACATCCAGGTGAACCACGGAGACGCCGCCAGCACGACCAGGCACAAGCCGCTCTTCCAGTGCAGGCTGTGCAGGCGCTGGCGCGTGTCTGCCCCGGACACGCTCGCGGCCAAAAAGAAGAGGGCGACGAGAACCAGCGCGACCGGCCCCTTGGTCATCACCGCGAGTGTCAGCAGACCGTAGCCAAACAGCTCGAGCCGCGGCCGGCCCTCCTTGGCCGCCACCAGCAGGCAG
This sequence comes from uncultured Acidobacteriota bacterium, assembly GCA_963771415.1. GTDB lineage: Bacteria > Acidobacteriota > Vicinamibacteria > Vicinamibacterales > 2-12-FULL-66-21 > CAWAZT01. The sequence goes on from CAVYTI010000008.1 coordinate 184,277, forward strand.
GCAATACCGCCAAAAAGAAACGCGGCGAACACCATGTCGAAGAGCGCGATGCTGGCGAGCGCGAACGTCGCCGGCACCGTCGCGAACATGATGGCGCCCCACTCTCCCACTTCGGCGCCCAATAACGCGGTACCGGCCCAGCGGGTCGTCGCAAACAGCGCGATCGCGGCGACGGCGCTCGGGACTCGCGCCGCGAACTCGGTTTCGCCGAGCAGCGCCACCGACGCCCCCTGGAGCCAGTGGAAGAGCACCGGTTTGTCGATGAACGGCTGGCCGTTGAGGAGGGGCACGAGCCAGCTGCTCGAGTGCAGCATCTCGCGCGTCATCTCGGCGTAATGGGCTTCGTCAGGATCGAGGAGGCTCGCATACCCGAGCCGCCAGAACACCACGATCCAGCAGATGGCGATCCAGTGAGCGTGCCGGAACCAGTCCAGCGACGCTCGCCGCCAGGTCACCCTGGGAGCCAAGGCGGTTGACGGCGCAGCCATCGCTGACGGTATAACCCATCAAGCTCTACAGTTGCAAGGTGGAAAACCGTTCGAGGGCGGTCGCGTTCACCCCTCGTGGTCCTGATCCGCCAGCCGATCCGGCATCACGAAGTGCGCGCGCGCACGGGCGCTGGCAAGCGTCTCCGGGCGGTAGTAGCGTTCGAGGACGGAGGGCTTCCAGCGCAGCACGTCGGGGTTGCGCGCGGCGAACTCGTCCCACGGCACACCGCCCGCGTCCGCCAGGCGTTCGCTGATGATCAGCATGAAGGCGACGGTAATCGTCTCGTGGTAGAGCCCGGGCTTGCCGCGAGCGACCGCAAACGCGCGCAGGCCACTGCTGAATCGCGTCAGAGCCTCACCGAAGGCGTGCTCCCGCAGGTAGCACCAGGCGACCCGCACGTGCTGCGCATGGTGAAATCCACCGAGAGGCTCTTCGCCAGCTTCGAAGGCGTGAATCAGGGCTCGATCGTCCATGCCGGCGACATTGTCGCATCGGCCTGGCAGCCGGGCCAGAGCTTCGTCTCAGCGTTCCGACTCGTACCACTTGCGCCAGGCGGCGGCGTCGTGCGGCAGATCCTGGCCGGTGATGTCGCGCAACGCCTGAAACACCCAGGTCCGCGTCTCGCGCTCGAGGGACAGCTCTTCGGCGAACTCGATGAGCCGCGGCACCGCAGTGCGGCGCTGCCCCGCGCTGAACATGCCCGATTGCGCCAGCCCGCAGGCGGCGCGCTCGCGAATCTGCGGCGACGGATCGTCGTGGAAGATCTCGAGCAGCGGCGCAATGGTGGCGTCGGTACCGAGGTAGGCCAGCGCCTCGACGGCCCAGTAGCGGATGTTCTCGTTCGGATCGCGCACCGAATCGAGAAGGATGGTCACGACCCGCGCCGGATCGACGCCGCGGTTGCCGAGCAATCCCAGGTCCCACAAGGCGTTCGCACGAGGACCCTGCTCACCCGCCCGCGCGTCGTGCTCCAGCCGATCGATCGTCGCCGTCGTCTTCTCGAGATCGCGCGCGGCCAGGTCCACCTCGACTCCGGCGGCGCGTACGCGTAAATCGTCCGAGTTGATCGAGGTGACGAACAGATCGTTCAGTCGCCGGTTGAGCGCGATCTTGCCGCGCCATCGCCGGACGCGCGCCTCGATCTGCTCGTTCGCCCCCTTGTAGTGATTGATGGAGCGTTCGAGCAGCAGCTCCGCCTGCCCCTGCGGGGCCATCGAGTCGAGCCCCTCCGCCTCATGCTCCGAGAGCACGTTCGCCGAGGCCGGCTCCGGCTTGCCGCGAAGGCTGAGCAGCTCCGCCACCTGTTCGAGCGCGGCGCGAGCCGTCCCGGTCGCAACGAAGCAGGTCGCCAGCAGCGCCGCGACGACAACTAGCGTAATCGGCCGCCGGCTCCGAGCCTGACTGGTCGGCGCGCCAATGGTCGATTCGCGATCGGGTTCGCTCGACACGATGCCAGGGCCGCGGGCAAGCGGGATGCCGACAGGCCTAGACCAGGGAAGCCAGTCTCCGGCCCGCCGGGGCGCAAAAGTGTGACCGGGACATTACAACTTTCGCGGGCGGGTAACGGATGTGACCGGGCCGCAGCTGCCCTACCGCCCGGAGATGGATTTGGACCGCTCGAGCGCAGCACGATCCCATCGCGCCAGCGTCGCAGCCTGCTCATAGGTGCTGTCGATGAACGCGGTGAGCGCCTCGTCTGGTGACGAGGAAGTCCGGACCGCGTCATAGGGCAGGACGAACTCGCCCAACTCGAGATGGTACCGAGCCGCGGCCGGCCGCACCGCGGCGTCCTTGAAGCCGGCGGGTTCAGGCACCGCGTAGGCGTAGAACGTCGGCTCGAGAATGGGCCCGCTCCCGGGCCAGAATCCGTGACTGATCACTTCGTGCGAGTAGGCCTCGCGCATGAACGCCGGGCCCTCGCGCGCCGGTGCGGGACGGCCTGAAAATCGCGTAACGGCCAGGTCGAAGCCGCCCCAGAAGAAATGCACGGGACTGCACTTGCCGACGAAATCGCAGCGCGCCCCGGTAAAGACCCGGTGGACCTGCACCAGGATCCGCCAGAAGCGGTTGGCAAAGATCGGATCGTACGACTGATGCGCGGTGTCCTTCTCGAACGGCACCGGCGACGGAATCTCGGTTGGCATCGACCAGATTCTGACCGGCAACGCCAGCTCGCGCAGCATTTCCATGACCTCACCATAGAAGGTCGCGACCGAGCGCGGCGCCAGCGGCAACGTGCGGCGACCGCCATCGGACGTCGAGGCGACCAGCTGATGGCTGACGAAGTCGAACTCCAGCGTGAACGATCGATTGCCGTACGGCAGCGTGTGCGTCGACAGCCCGCGCGGCGTGACGTCGAACGAAATGCCCCAGCTGTGATTGACCGGCGGCGCCTGCGCCAGGGCTACTTTGCCGACCACCTGCGACCACATGTGCAGGGTCGCGTAGGTGTCCTTCCACGCGTCGTACGGCAGGGCGGGCCAGAGGTCGTCGCTCATCGCTGCATTATCCCAGAACCGCCGGCTTCATTGTCCGCCCGTCCTGGCCAGCTCGGCGTTCGTCCAGGGCCTGGTGCGATCCGCGGTTGCCGCTCGCGTCTGGGCCACGGTCGCAGGATCGACGGGCGACGCGGTCTGGCCCCATTCGCGGCGAACGTAGGTCAGCACCGCGGCGATCTGCTCGTCGGTCAGGGTGTAGCCGAGCGGCGGCATCAAACCAACCTGGCCTTCCTTGCCACTCAGCAGGATCCGGATCGGCACGCCGGGACTGGCCAGCGCGAACTCCGATCCGACCAGCGACGGAGCGACCCTGTCCAGACCGCGACCGTTGGCTTGATGACAGGCGGCGCAGAGGTTCTGATAGACCTCGCGTCCGGCGGTGAATCGTGCCTGTTCCGGTGGCGAGAGCGGCGCAACGCTCGGAGCGGTCTCCCCCGCTTTTCCCGGCCAGCCGACGCGCGCGAGTACCGCCGCGGCGCGCGAGGCCAGCGGGTCCGATTGATTCGACGCGATGGCCGCCAACGCCGGTTCCCGCCCGAGCGCGAGGATCGTGCGGGGCGCACCGCGTCCGCGTCCCGCAGGCCCGCCCCGCCCCTGCGCATCGGTCTCGTCTCCTTCTGCCGGGGATCGTGCGAAGGCCGCGGCCCCGCCGGGTCCGCCTCGTGCGCCGGGACACGACGGGCACGGTTCGTCACCGCGCGCGGCCGCGCGCCTCGCCACCGATCCGGGCGGCGGTTGCCCGAGCAGCACGATCTCCGCGCCATGAAGAAGCGCTGAGCGCTGCCAGGCCGTGTGCGTCGCCGCTGCGACCGAATCGAGCAACGCGGCAATCGCCGGCTCCTTTCCCGCCGACACAATCGTTGCTGCCAACATGCTGACGGCTGCCGTCCGCGCTGGCGTCTCGTCGCTCCGCTGCAGCAGCTGCTCGAGGACGCGTGGTTCGCTCCCGTTGAGCCCACTGATCGCCGCATCCATGGCGACAGGATCCATCGCATTGCGGTCCAGATACTCCGCGAGCCGCGAATCCCTGGCCTCGTCGGCCAACGCTCCGAGAGAAGCGCCCAACTGATCCCGCACTTCCCAGTCGCCATCATTCGCCAGTCGCTCCACCGCCGCCCTGATCGTCGCATCGCCGTCTCGCAGCCCGCGCTCGGCCAGGCGCAAGCCGGCCACGCGCACGTCGCGCGACTCGTCGCCAAGCGCGCGCACGACGTCCGCGGGCTCGAGGGCACCGATGCCATCGAGTGTCCACAGCGCATGAAGCTTCGTTCGCGCGTCGGATCCGCTCGTCAGCTTCCGCAGCGGTTCGGCGACCGAACGGTCCTGGCGCTCGACCAGAAGGCGCTGCGCCGTGTCACGCCACCATCCATTGGGATGGGCAAGCACGCCGACGAGGGTCGTGTTCGATGACCTGGCAAGCGACGGCGCCACGTCGCGCTTCGTCGAGTCGTGAACGACCCGGTAGATCCGACCACGACCGATCGGCTGTTCGAGATGCCGCGAGAGAATCTGATCGCGAAGGTACTCAGTGATGAATCCGCGGTGCTGGACGACGCCGCGATACATGTCGACGATGTAGAGCGTGCCATCGGGCGCTGACGACAGATAGACCGGCCGGAAGCGCTCGTCGGTGGAGGCGACGAACTCACCGCGCTCGTACGCCTTTCGGCCCCGCAAGCCACGGTCCTGATCGCTCACGATGATGCGGCTCACCAGGTTGGCGGCGGGCTCCGCCACGAATACATTGCCGTAGAGCTCCGAGGGCAGTCTGTCGCCTCGATACACCGTCGGCGAACAGGCCGACGTGAATTTTGCGAGCGTACCGTCGGGACGAAGGACGCCCGTCTGATATCCGCGATTGACGGCCCGCGTCGGCCGCACTGGCCAGACAGTGTTCAGATCGTCCTCCGGGCCGCCGAGGAACTCGTCGCTGCCGCGCGTGCGGACGAGCGACGGGTTGCGGGCGTAATACGCGGTCGGCACGAGATCCGCGTGGAGGGCCGACTCGTTCGAATTTCGAAAGACCCGGCCGGCGTCGTCCTGCGTCGCCCCCCACTGCCCTCTGGCGAGCGTCTTCTGCACCTGCACCTTGTCGTGATCGAGCCGCAGGCGCAGATCCACCTCAGAGGTGTAGATCCAGTTGTCCTGCGCCCACAGAAGGCTGTTCGCGTTGTGCTCGACGTTGGCGTCGAGGCGGCCGTAGGCGTTGGAGACGAGCTCCTTGGTGTCCGCCTTGAGGTCGCCGTTGGTGTCTTTCATCAGCCAGAGATTCGGCGGCTCGCCGACGAGCACGCCGTGGTCGAGTACTTTGAGCGCCCGAGGCAGCACGAGGTGGTCGGCAAACACCGTGCGCTTGTCCATGACGCCATCGCCATTGGTGTCTTCGAGGACCACGACGCGGCCGACCGGATTGTGCTCGCCGGTCGCCTGGATGTCGTTCATGTAACCGAGCATTTCCACGACCCACAGCCGTCCGTCGGCATCCCAATCGATGACGACGGGATCCTGAACCATGGGTTCGCTGACGACCAGCTCGAGGTGATAGCCCGGCGGCATGAAGATCGTTTTCAGCTCCTCGACCGGTGTCAGCACCGGCGATTCGTCGGACACGTGTTGCACGTCCGGCGGCCAACCGCGCTGGGCCTGGACGCCGCCCATCGTCGCCAGCGCTGCGACGAGAATGGCGAGTAAGAGTCTGGTTGGGTTCATGGGCGTTCAATCATAGGATTGGCGATCATGAAAATCACCGACGCCAAGGTGTTCATCTGCTGCCCCGGACGAAACTTCGTCACCCTGAAAATCTACACCGACTCCGGGGTGTACGGCGTCGGCGATGGAACGCTGAATGGCCGAGAGCTGGCGGTCGCCAGCTACCTTCGCGACCACGTCGTCCCCTGCCTCATCGGACGGGATGCCTCGCAGACCGAGGACATCTGGCAATACCTCTACCGGGGTGCCTACTGGCGCAAAGGACCGGTCACGATGACCGCGATTGCCGCCGTAGACGTGGCCTTGTGGGACGTCAAGGCCAAGGCGCTCAAGACGCCGCTCTACAACCTGCTCGGCGGCAAGGTCAGGAACGGAGTCATGGTTTACAGCCACGCCAACGGCGGGACCATCGACCAGGCTTCCGAGGAGGTCGGGCGATCCATCGATCGCGGGTACATGGCCGTGCGAGCGCAGTGCGCCATCCCCGATCTTTCGAATACGTACGGCGTTTCGAGTGGCACGAAACCCTATGAGCCGGCGCAAAAGGGGCTACCCCAGGAGCACACCTGGTCGTCCGAGAAGTATCTCAACTTCATCCCCGAGCTCTTCGACGCGCTTCGCACGAAGCACGGACGCAACGTCCATCTGCTCCATGACGTTCATCATCGACTGACGCCGATCGAGGCGGCGCGGCTGGGCAAGTCGCTCGAGCCCTTCCACCTCTTCTGGATGGAGGACGCCACGACCGGAGAGCTGCAAGAGGGCTTCCGCATCATCCGGCAGCACACAACGACCCCGCTCGCCGTCGGCGAGGTCTTCGACACCATTTGGGATGCGCGCCTGTTGATTACCGAGCAGCTCATCGACTATCTGCGGATGTCGCTCAGGGCGGGCGGCATTACCGCGCTTCGCAAGATTGCGGCGCTCGCCGACCTCTACCACGTGCAACTCGGCTCTCACGGCGCGACCGACCTCTCGCCGATCACCATGGGAGCGGCATTGCATTTCGGATCCGCGATCTCGAACGTCGCGATTCAGGAGCACATGCCGCACTCGAAGGACACGCTCGACGTCTTTCCGCACGGCTATACGTTCACTGACGGATACATGCATCCATCCGATGCGCCCGGACACGGCGTCGACTTCGACGAGGAGCGCGGCGCAACATTTCCTTACGAGCGCGCCTACCTCCCGGTCAACCGGAAGATCGACGGCACGCTGTGGGACTGGTAGCCCTCAGCTGTCCTGTCTCAGCAACAGATCGCCGCGGGCTGATCCGAACGGCTCGCCTTCTTCGTACACTCGTCGCCCACGCAGATACGTCCGCCTGACGATCCCCGTCAGCCGCTGACCAGCGTAGGGTGTCATGCGGTGACGATGAAAAAGCGCCGCCGGATCGACGGTGAACTCGGCGTCGGGATCGAAGATGGCCAGATCGGCATCCCGGCCGACCTCGATCGCGCCCTTGCGAGCGAGGCCGGCAAGACGCGCTGGGGCGGCGCTCAGCCAGCTGACGGCCTTCTCAAGCGGAACGCCGCGCTCGCGGGCTTCTGTCCACACGATCGGCAGACGAAGCTGAAGCGAGGCAATGCCGCCCCAGGCGGTCAGGAAGTTTCCTGAATCGATCTCCTTCAGGTCGGGCGGCGCCGGCGAATGATCGGTGACAACCGACTCGATCACGTCGGCCTTCAGTGCCGCCCAGAGTCCCTCGGCGTTGCGCCGATCGCGAATTGGCGGCGCGCACTTGTAGGCGGTGGCGCCGTCGGGGACCTGGTCCGCCGAGAACCGGAGATAGTGCGGGCAGGTCTCGACGGTGACCGGCAGGCCATCGGCTCTCGCCGCCGCGATGGAGTCAACGGCGGACGCCGAGGCGAGATGCACGACGTGGGTGCGAGCACCGAATTCTCGACACAGGCGGATCAGGAGCTCGATCGCCGCGTCTTCCGCCGCCGCCGGTCGTGTGGCGAGGTAGGTGGCGTAGCTCCGAGGGTCGAGCGCGTTGCCCGCGTCCGACGGCGAAGCGGCGGGCAGCCTCCGCATGGCGACCTCCAGGGGACCCGGGAGCTCCGCATGCGCCAGGAGCACCGCGCCAATCCGCGCGAGCGTCGGCAGCGCCAGCCGGAGGTCCTGCTCGGACACGAACGCGAACTCGTCCACCCCTGAGGGCACGAGAAAGCACTTGAATCCAAGTACGCCGGCCGCATGCAGGGCTGCCAGGTCCGACTGGTTGCCGGGTACGAGACCGCCCCAGAATCCAACGTCGACGAAACACTGGCCGTCCGCCGCGCGCAGCTTCGCATTGAGTGCCGCGACCGTCGTGGTCGCCGGGATGCTGTTGAGCGGCATGTCGACGATGGTTGTGACGCCGCCCGCCGCCGCGGCGCGGGTGGCGAAGGCGAAGCCTTCCCACTCGGTTCGTCCGGGCTCGTTGACGTGGACGTGGGAGTCCACAAGGCCCGGCAAGACGACAGCCTCACCCACGTCGTCGATCTGGCAGTCCGGGCGTGGCGCCTCGTGATCGGCGACGCCGGAGATCGTTCCGTCCGTGATGAGGACCGCACCGGGGCGAATGCCGTCCGGCGTCACGATTCGCCGGCTGAGGATCGCAAGGTCGGGCCGTGTCACATCACAGCTCGACCAGGTTCGGCTCTATCTTGACGTAACCATGGTCGCGGGCCCACGAATCGAGGCCGGGCGCGGCGACCTCGTCGACGATCGGAACGGCCGACTCGGCGACGGTCAGGTCAATCGACTTGAGATAGCGCTGGCAGGAATCGCACGTATCGACGCGGATGTGATCGTGCCATTCCGAATGAAAGTAACCGAGACGCCGCGTGTCGGCCTCGCCGCAGTGCGGGCAGAGCGGCGCACGGAACGGCCATGTGCTCGAACAGGTTGCGCACTCGAGGTAGCGCGTGCCGTCGGGAGCCTGCGAAGTGGCGGCTCGGATCGACACCTGCGGCGCGCCGCCGCAGAACGGGCACAGGTTGTCAGCCAGCGTCATCTCCCGGTCCACAGGAGAGACGCCGGCCAGCGCCAGGCATTGCGCGTAAGGCTGAACGATCAGCCGGCCGAAGAACTGCCGGCTCGCGGGCGTTCGCCAATGCGTCCACAACATCGATTCAACAGCCGCGTCACCCTGACTGACCCAGCGTCGGGCCTGTTCGGCAAGAATCGGAGGCCCGATCCGCGCCACGGCATTGAGCATCATCGCGGCGCATTCCTTGACCATGGCGATGTCACGCGCCAGGGAACCGGACAAGCGGTTCGCGCGCTGCCAGATCGTCTCGAAGCCCTCCCGCTGCAGATTCAGGAGATCCCCGTATACGAGCAGCAGTGGCCGAGCCGTCTCGTCCGCTTCAGCCAGCGCTTTGACACGATCCAGGCGTGCGTCCCACGAATCACGCATCGTTGTTTACAGGGTCCACAGGGTGTACAGGGTCCAGAGGGTCCACCGGCGCCATCGCAGGCCTCAGGCCGTCAGCCGCCGGAGCGACAGCGAGAGCATCAATCGCGAAATCCCGCTGAACAGCATGCTTATGCCAAGCAGAGTGCCGATCACCCAGGCCGTGCTCGACGGCCAGGTCGCCCAGATCATGGCCGCGAGAATCAGGGTGACCACGCCGTCGAAGAGCAGCCACACCGACCCGGTTGACGAGCGCAAGTGGAGCCAAGCGCCGACTTCCAGCCCACCTTCCAGAAGAAGATAGAACGCCAACACCAGCGTCAGCGACGCCAGACCGGCGATGGGGTGGGCGAGCAGATACAGTCCGATTCCGCCATAGACCACGCCGAGCAGAATCTCCCAGATGACACCGCCTGCCGTTCCGGTCCGCCAGGCCAGCAGCAGATGTAGCACGCCGCTGAACATCAGCAGCCAGGCCACGAGCCCGGCGACCGCGATGCCGGCCACCTGTGGCACCGCGATGGCCAGCAGACCCGCCACGATCATCAGGATGCTGCAGACGAGAGACCATGTCGTGGCCGTATGGACGCGAGACGTGAGCGCATTCGCCATGAATCCTCCTTCGCCGGCCGAGCCCGGAACCGGAATCATAGATCGAGCGCGCAACAGCCGAGGCTACTTCCCGCGCCTGAGCGCCACGCTCCGGTAGACCAGCGCCAGGGCGATCCAGGCCCCCAGTCCGCCGAGCGGATAGCTGATGGCGCGGGGGAAGGTGAACGCTAGGATGGCCAGGGCGCCAACCACCAGCCCGGAAATCAAGGCGATGTGCGCCTCGACGGGCTCGAGCACCCGCCGATTGGTCATCGCCGCGCTCACCGTGTTGCCAATTCTTGCCGCTCCGGCGATCACGCGGCCCCCGCTTCCGCCGGCGGCCGGACGGCTCCTTGGCGCTCCGGGGGCACGGACCCGATTTCTCCGGTCGAGTACCGACCTCGGTGGCGTTCTCCAGATCGGCCTGGAACATCTGCCCCATCTCGCCGGCGATCCCCTCGTCCTCGATGATGACGTCCAGCTCACGGTTGCCCATCCAACTGGCGATGTTGAGATTCGTCGAGCCGACGCGCGCCCAGCGACCGTCCGCGACGGCCGTCTTCGCGTGCAGCATCGAGCCGTTCCACTCGAACACCCGTACGCCGGCCTCGAGAAGTGGCCGGTAGCCAGCGCGTGAGATCGGTCGCAGGGCGGAAATATCTGACGCGCCAGGCACCAGAAGGCGGACGTCCACGCCGTCTGTCGCCGCCGCGCGCAGCGCCTGTACGTAGGCCGTCGTGCCGGCGTAATAGGCGTCGGTCATCCACAACGTGTGACGGGCCATCGCCGCAACGAGCTGATCGACGCGGAACATTCCTGCCGTGTTCGGGACGGTGGCCACCACTCTCAGCGCGACGCCGGCTGCAGCGGCTGATTCGTTTGTCGTCGCCGCTGGATCGCCTGGCAGCGGCGCTCCGGCCGCGATCCATGCCTCGGCGAACGCCTGCTCGATGTCGTCCACGGCCGGGCCGGTCACTTCGATCCCGGTATCCCGCCATGGATCGATCCCGCGTTGCGGATCGCCCACCCAGCTCCGGCCCACGCACAAGCCCGTCACGAAAGCGATGGAACGATCGACCGAGATCATCTTGCGGTGATCCCGGCTCACCCATCCGAACGGGCGATCGAATCGGGGCGGGTTGTAGCACCGGACATCGACGCCCCCGGCACGCAGGCGATTCCAGAACCGGCGTGACGTCTTGCCGAAGCCGCCCATCCAATCGTAGAGGACCCGCACCGCGACCCCGTCGGACGCCTTGCGCAGGAGCGCCTCCTGAAACAGTCGCCCTTGATCGTCCTCGTGGATGATGTACATCTCGAAGTGGATCGTGCTCCGCGCCCCCTCGATCGCCTTCAGCCAGGCCGGATAGTTCTCGGCGGCGTTCCTGAGGATGCGGACACGGTTGCCTTCGCGGAGCGGAGCGCCGGACGCCCGCGAAAACGCCTGATCGGCGAGCTGCCTGATGAAGAGGGTGGGAGCCTGCTCGGGCATTCTCAGTGCATCGGGTCCGAGTCGATGAACGAAGCCGGGTCGCGGGGCGCAGGCAATGGTACCTCGATCGGCAGGCGGCCGCTGGCGTCAGCAGAACGAAGTCGTCTGCTTCGCTCGCACACGAAGACGTCAGGCGGCGTCGGAAGTGGTCGTCGAAGTTGCCGCTGCCTTGCCGTTCTCGCTGGCCGCGGCGAGATACTTGCGCGTGTCGAGGAGCGACGTCGCTACGTGCGAGGCACCGGCGTCGAGCAACGGCTGCGCGGTGTCGTCGGCGAGATCAGGGTGCGCCCAGCGACCAACCGTGACGCGGAGGTCGGGCAGCTGCGCTCGCAGTTTTTTGACCAGGTAGCGGCTCTTGGTCGGCGGACTCGGCGGCAGATCGGCGATACACACGATGTCATAGCCCTTCGTCCGCACCAGCGCCGCCACGTCGGCCGCCAGCAGGCGTTCGTGCACGATGTCCAATGAGACTGGCTGCCCGCGGAGTAACTGGGCCAGCATCCGCAGCGAGAGCTCGTCGGCGGCGCCGTTGGCCGCGTAGCCGAGCACGCGCAACGTGACCTCGCGGGGAGGCACGGACGCCCCGTCGTTCTCTGCCAACATGTCGAGCAGCTCACGCGTCGTTTCCGTGACCGCCGCCTCCTCCTGCGGCACCAGCCGTTCCTCGATGCGATCGCGTTCAGCGTAGTTCAGCGCGGGAATGAGCATGGAGTCGTAGACCGCCTCGGGCGACTCCCCTTTGACGAAGTGATCGATCAACTCCGCGGCTTCGGGCTGATCGCCGGCGACCAGGCGCTGATAGTAGCTGCTCTCGAGCGTCAGCGGTCGATTGTCGGACATCAGGGTGTCGATGAATCCCAGTCCCGGAAAGTGCTTGCTCATGACGACAAGGCAGACCGTCACCGGCGTGGCGAGGACCAGGCCGAGCGGACCCCAGAGCCACGTCCAGAATGCGATGGCGACCAGCAGCGCGACCTGGGAGACACCAGCCGCACCAGCGTAGAGGACGGTCTCCAGCACCAGATTGGTGAACAGCTCGAGCGCCACGAAGAAGATCGCGACTTCGATCGGCCCCTTCCATCCCGGAAGCGCCGCCAGCGCCAGTAGAATCGGACCGGCCGCCGCGACTGTCGGGCCGAGGTAGGGAATGAAACGGATCGCGGCTCCGGTCGCCCCCCAGAAGAGCGCGTACGGCACGCCGAACAGATACAGACCGCCGACCATCAACGCGCCGTAAATCGTGTTGACCACAGTCTGGAGAAGAAGCTGACGAGCGACGCGCGTTGCCGCCTCGTCGATGGCCTTGGTCGTCACCGCCAGCTGGCCGTGGCCGAACAGACCGATCAGCCGGTCGCGCAATTCCTCGCGCTCCAGCAGCATGAACAGCACGAGGGTCACCACGAAGCCCGCCGTGCTGAGGGGCTCGACCAGCGGTCCGAGCCAGGCAATCGCCGACACGCCAGCCGTGTCCGCATTCGTGACGACCAGCGGCTGGGTCACCGTTCCCGCCGGTCCCCTCATGGCGCCGAGGTCCCCCTGAATCTGCTGGAGCGTCTGTTCGATCTTCTGAACCGATCCCCCCGACCGCACGCCGCGGATGTCGTGGATCTTCGCGCGGATGTTCGCACGATAGGTGGGAAGCTCGTCGCTCATGCTGGACATCTGGCGATACACACCATACCCGGCCAGGCCTAATGAGCTGAAGACCAGGATCACCACGGTCAGAATGGCGGGCACCCGTCCGATACGCCGCTGCAGCGACTTCACAGGGGGTGTGAGAACGAACGTCAGCAGCACCGCCAGGCAGACGGGAACCAGGACGGCCTGCGCCCAATAGAGGACGCCGATGATCAGAATGACGCCGGCGAAGTTGATCCAATTCCCCAGCGATTTGAATGCGTCAGCCACTACAGACCGGCTTAGAGCAAACGCTATGCCCGGGTCCCGCCCCGTCCTGGCCTCTTATCCGGGCCTGATCTGTATCAGGATTGGCCGCCGCTCGACCTCCAGTGAGTACGAACTGTACGGTCGAGCTGCGGAGGCGCGAGGGCTGCCAGTGCAACTCAGGCGGTCGTCACGGGGGCGTGGCCCGATGTCGTCAGCTCCTTGTACTGCTTCCCGATGCGCCACGCCAGGCTCAGGCAGACGATGACCAGTGCGGCGTTGACGATGGCGAACCCCCGGGGCTGCAGAGCGAGGAAGGTGGTCCCGACAAAGACCAGCGCCGCCGACGAGACGTCGCCCATCCGAACGAAGAATGAATCGATCGCTTGTTTGGCGCTGTACTTCTGTTCACGAGTACAGGGCAGGAACAGCATGTTGCGAATGGTGTTGTTGATCGAATAGTCGGTCGAGTTCTCCGCGACTTTCGCCGCCAGCACCGCCTTGAGAATCGGAACGAACATGATGACGCCGTAGGCCGTCAGCGAGACCACCGGAAGGATCATGACGCCAATCGGCACACCCAGGTACTTGACCACGCGAGAGACCACGAACAGCTGCAGCACCAGGCCGAGCACGTTCACGTAGGTGAAGTAGGTCGCATAGAACTGGCCGATGGTCGCGCCGATTGCCGCCGCATCGCCGGTCCCGACCTGCTTGGTCGCGGCCTCCTTCACGATGCTGCCCAGGATGTACTCCCCCGTCGTGTTGATCAGGTTGAGGAACAACAGCATGAACGCCATCAGCAGGAGGTAGCGCGTCTTGAACACCATCGCGAAGGCGTTGGGGCCGTCCTTCGCCACGGGTTTGGCGTCGGCTTTCACGTGCTCGCGACCGGCTTCCCGATGATCGATGTAGTTGGTCAGCACGACCTCGATGACCAGCAGCCCGGCGCCCACCAGCATCAGCTCGTACACGCCGAGTCGCTTGATGAACATGTCCGCGAAACGGGAACCGAAGACGGCGCCGAGCGAGGCCCCGAATCCGACGATGGCGAACAGGCGTTCGCCTTGATCCTTGGTGTAGACGTCGTTGGCGAACGACCAGAACTGGGCGACGATCATCAGGTTGAACACGCCGATCCACAGGAAGAACACCTTGCCGAGCGGCACGCCGGCGCTGCCCAGCGCGTAGAAGACGAGCAGGCAGACGACGAAGAACGCCGTGACGACGTTGATCAGACGGCGCCGGTTCAACCGCTCCACCAGCCGCCCGTACAACGGCACCGCGATGGCCAGGACGCCTACCTGCGCCGCCGACATATAGGTCTTCAGCTCCGCCGACCCCTCCCCCAGGATCAGCGCCTCGCGCACCGGTTTCAGCACGTAGTACGCCATCAGGATGAGGAAGACGTTCAGGGACATCAGCAGCGCGGTCGGCGCCTCGCCGGCTTTGACATCCGTGAACAGTCGTAAGAACCGGTCGAGCGGGGAACCCTGGCTCGTTTCAGGCATGAATCACTCCACCCAGTGAAGAACGTTACGGATGACCGACCACCTAGGAGTCGAACGGGCCGCCGATACCTTGCCGAGAATCCAATGACTATACAGGCCATCCAGCGATCCGTCGCGGCGTTTCAGCTCGATCCAGGAATTGACGAAATTGGCCCATTCCAGGTCGTGATGCGCCAGCGGAAATGCCAGCGGCACCTTGATGAGGCCCGGCTCCGGCACTACCACCGTCCATTTCGGGTTCAGCATCGTGAGCACGGACCCTCGTTCGGCCGGCAGCGCGACCGCGTCGAACCCGAGCTGATCGCTGAGCGGATCCGCGCCGAACTCGAACACCTGCAAGGGCACGTCCGGCAGCCGGGTCTTGAGCAGCTGCTCATAGTACGGCAGCGGCGGCACGCCGATCGTCAGGTCCCGGATCTGCTGAATCGACGACCATGTTTCGAATCGGGCGCGCAGGTGATCCTTGACGACGAACGCGACCGTTTCGTCCAGGTACGGCTCCGAGTAGAGCGATCGCAGCGCCTGGTTGGGGGTGACCGGGTTGCCGCCGATCCCGAGGTCGCAACGACCGTCGGAGACCGCGTCCGGCGAGCTCGCTCGACCGGCCATTCGGCAAATTCGACCGAGACGGCCAGGTCACGCGCCAGCAGGTGCGCCAGCTCGATGTCGAAGCCGACGAGATCGCCGCGGGCGTTTCGAAACACGAACGGGAGTCGCGGCTGGGCGAAGCACACTCGCAGCACGCGTCGCGAGCGGATGGCTTCGAGTACCGGCGCGGACGTCGAGTCGGCGGCAAACTGTCCGACCACCCGTGTCGGATCGTGTTCGAGCAGATTGGTCATGCCGTAGACAATCTCGGCGCCGTGAAATTGTTGCGGCAGAAGCGTCCGGAAGATCACCCGCAGTCCCCCGACCACGGTCACCCCCAGGACGCCGGTGACGATCAGGTAGCGCACGATCCGGCGCAACTCGAAACGCGCCGTGCCGGCGACGGCGGCGCTGCCGATCAACGCGACGGCGATCGTGTGCACGGCCGCCGTCAGCGTGCCGAACCGGGAATTGATGACGCTCGTGGACACGAAGAGCTGAAACGTGTCGGCGGGGATACGAAACAGATCGAGAAGGAATGGCACCGCGGCGTTGAGGCTGCCAAAGAACGTCAGCAGCCCAGTGATCGCCAGTCGTGGATATTCGGTGACCCTGACCGGCGCGCCGGAGAACCAGCCGGCGAACAGAATGAAACTCAAAGAGAGCAGCTTCCCGGTGTGCGGGAAATTGAACGATGCGGGCACCAGGACATCCGGCAGCCCTTGCGATCGATCGTCGGTGCAGTGATATTGCGCCAGCAGCTCTTTGCACGACTCGATCAGGATGGGGAGGACGATGAAGAGGTCGCCGGCGATGAAGGCGGTGATGACCGCATCGCGCGTCGGGCCCAGGACCTTGCGATACGGGATCGGCGTGACCGCGGCAACCAGCCCGGGCAGCACCCACAGCGAGACCAGAAGGGAGATCGCCACGTAGGTGATCAAATAGATCTGGATCCGCTCGAGCTGTTCGAGATGCATCGTGCCGGCGGCGGTCGCCGCCAGCGCAAAGATCCCGTACGGCGTCAGCTGGACGATGAACCGGGTGGCGCGGGAGATGGTGCTGCCCACCAGATCCAGGACGTCGAGCAGCACCGCCTTGCGCTCGAGGCCGATGAGGGCGACGCCGAGGATCACCGAGAAGAGCACGACGGCAGGGACGATGTTGTTCGCCAGCGAGAAAAACGGGATTCGACGGGATATAGAGGCCGATGAAGTCGAACGGCGGCGGCTTCTCGAGGAGCGACGTCGAGAAGAACGACGCCGTCTCGGCCGCGGGAAAGACCAGCGGGAACAGCAGCGCGAAGAACAGCGCGATCGCCCACAGGGAGATCACCACGGCGCCAGCCCGCAGCCCGAGGCTCTTGGCTTCTGCCAGATCGATCCTGCCAAGGCTGGTCATGATCGAGACCATCACGTAGGGCAGAACGGTCATCTGCAGCAGCTTGACGAACCCGTCGGCCACGACCGCCAGCGGGCCCACCCGGTCGCCGAGAAACAGGCCGACGACCACGCCAGCCGCCAGGCCCACGAGAATCCGGTGCGAGAAGGTCATCGTCTCGCCGTGTGATGCACGGGGATGAGGATCATACCGTCGAATGTTGCGGCAGTGGCGACCTGACCTCCGGCCATCAGGATGGCGTTGCGCACGGGCCGTCCTGGCGACGTGGAGTGATTGCCAATGGAGGCTCGATGCAACCAGAACTATAATCCAGGCGGAACGTGCGGCAGGACAGCCGCCGCGTGACGCGGGGTCGTCGAAAAGCGGCCCGCGTCCAGCATCTGGGCCCACGACCATTCGCAGGGCGCTTTCCGATCATGCCGCTCCTCGACTCCGAGCAGTCGGCGCGGGCGGCGGCGGCCACTACGGGAGGTGACATGAAAGAGATTCGCAAGCTCATGAAAGAACTGGCCGTGCCGCCCGGCAAGCGGGTCCGCCTGAAGCGTCACGACCCGGCGTGGACCGGCTCGTTCCAGGACGAGACCCGGGCCAAGACGTTTCTGGCAGAGGGCGTCAAGAAGCTCTCGAAGCAGCAGAATCTGCTCTATGCGCAGGACACCTATTCGGTGCTGCTGATTTTTCAGGCGATGGACGCGGCGGGCAAGGATGGCACCATCCGGCATGTGCTCTCGGGTGTGAACCCGCAAGGCTGTCAGGTTTACAGCTTCAAGGCCCCGTCCGCAGAAGAACGGGATCACGACTACCTGTGGCGAACCTCAAAGGGGTTGCCCGAGCGTGGGCGGATCGGGATCCACAACCGGTCCTACTATGAAGAGGTCCTGATCACGCGCGTCCACAAGGAGATCCTGTCGGGGGCCCAGCTGCCCGAGAATCTCAAGGACAAAGGGATCTGGAAACGCCGGTTCCGGGAGATCAACAACTTCGAACATTACCTGGCCGACAACGGCGTGGTCATCATCAAGTTCTTCCTCAACGTGTCCAAGGAAGAACAGCGGCGCCGCTTCCTCGCCCGCATCGACGACGAAGATCGGAACTGGAAGTTCTCGCTTGGCGACGCGAAAGAACGGTCGTTCTGGGACGATTACCAGCGCGCCTACGAGGACATGCTCTCCCACACGAGCACCGAAGCGGGGCCGTGGTACGTCATCCCGGCCGACCACAAGTGGTTCTCGCGCATTGCGGTGGCCGCCATCATCTGGCAGACGATGAAGGATCTGAATCTCAGCTATCCGAAGGTCACTTCTGCCAAGAAAAAGGAGCTGCAGGAGGTCCGGCGGCTGTTGACCGCCGAAGCCAACGTCTGAACACGGCGGTAAAGGGGACAACCGTCCCCTTTTTCCCCTGACCTCCCAATGCTTCAGGCCCAGGTCGTCGCGCCGCTCCCCCTGCCGCTCTCCAGCTACCCGGACCTGCCAGGCGCCAGCCTGGGGGTGGTGCTGCGCGCCCGCGTCGACGCCGATCCGTTCAATGCCATCGCCACCGCGATCTTCCTCCTGGCCGTCATCCACACGTTCTTCGCCGCCCGGTTCGTCGCCGCGTCGCACACGCTGCAGTCTCGACACGACGCGCAGGCCGTCGCCGCCGGGCGCACGCCGCAACCGAACGTGGCGGCCGAACTCCTCCACTTCTTCGGCGAGGTCGAGGTCATCTTCGGCCTCTGGGCGGTGCCGCTCGCGCTGGCCATTATCGGGTCGCGCGGATGGGGCGCCGTTACACGCTATCTCGACCAGTCGGTCCACTACACCGAGGCCCTCTTCGTCGTCGTGATCATGGCGCTGGCGTCGACGCGACCGGTGATCGAGCTCGCCGAAGCCGCATTGCGCCGGCTGGCCACGCTGGGCGGCGGTACCCCTGCCGCCTGGTGGATCACCATCCTGACCGTCGGCCCGTTGCTCGGCTCCTTCATCACTGAGCCGGCCGCGATGACGATCTCGGCCCTGCTGCTCCGCAGCCAGTTCTACGACCTCGATCCACGGCCTTCTCTGAAATACGCGACGCTCGGCCTGCTGTTCGTCAACGTCTCACTCGGCGGCACGCTGACGCATTTCGCGGCGCCGGCCGTGCTGATGGTGGCGCGACCCTGGGGATGGGACACACCGTTCATGCTCGTACATTTCGGCTGGCAGGTGGCGGTTGCCGTCGTGGTCTCCACACTCGCCTATTACGCGTGGTTCCGGGCGGAGCTGCAGTCGTTGACTCGGCGGGCGGACGCCGCCGGCGATCGAGTGGCGACAAGAGCGGCTCGCCTCCGGCTGCCGACCCCATGGTGGGTCACCTGCATCTACGTCGCCTTCCTCGCGTGGACCGTCGCCAACGCCGACCACCCGGCGCTCTTCGTCGGCGGCTTCCTGTTCTTTCTCGGCTTCGATCGGGCGACCGCCGCCTACTCCACGCTCGAAGACTTCAGGACCCCATTGCTCGTCGGATTCTTCCTCGCCGCCCTGGTCATCCATGGGGGACTCCAGGGCTGGTGGATTGCGCCGGTGCTCGCTCGCTTGAGCGCCGTGCCGCTCTTCATGGCGTCGTCGCTGCTCACCGCTTTCAACGACAACGCGCTCATTACCTACCTGGCGACCCTGGTGCCACATCTGGACCCGAGCCTGCGCATCGCCGTCGTCCAGGGAGCGGTCACCGGCGGTGGCCTCACGGTCATTGCCAACGCGCCCAATCCCGCCGGTCAGGCGTTGCTGGCCCGCTGCTTCGAGGACGCGATTCAGCCGCTCAAGCTGCTGGCCGCAGCGGTCCTGCCGACGCTCATCGCGGCAGCCGCATTTCTCCTGCTCTGATCGGGGTCCGGACCCACCGGGCCGCCCGGCCCCGCAACCGCGCTAGACGTCGCGAAGACATTCGCGCGGATCTCCTGCGGGCGCGTCATCGCCTCTCCAAATTCTTGCTCCGGCACGGCCGCCGTTTCACGGCGACGAAGAAGGCGTGGTCGAAGCGGCACGACACGTGGCTGCGTGGGCAGGCCTGGCCCCTCCCCGCACTCGAGCAGACGCATCGAGCGTATCTCCGCACGGTCGACGAAGCCGTCGCGCGTCTCCGCGCGGTTGAGGATGATCTGCGGACGCTGTTGGACCTCGCGCCGCTGCGTCCGCGCGTTGAGCGCCTGCGCTGCTTCCGCGGCATTGATGACCTGACGGCGCTCACGATCGCCGCGGAGCTCGGCGATGCCCGGCGCTTCGCGACGGCCCCGAGTCTCATGGCATTCGTGGGCCTGATTCCCTCCGAGCATTCGAGCGGCACGAAGCAGGCGCGAGGCGCGATCACCAAAACCGGGAACGCGCACCTGCGACGGGTGCTCGTGGAAGCCGCCTGGCATTATCGCCACCAGCCGTTCGTGACCTATCAGCTTGGTCTCCCACGGAGCCGGCCGGAAGATCAGCTCGCCGGCGAGGCATCTTGGCTACCAGGGCGACCGCGGTGATGACATCGGTGCTCTTGAACCCGATGACCGGCATGTTCACATAGCGAACGGACTCGGCCGACCCTTCGCGCTCCGGCGGAGGTGGCGGCGGCGCGGCAGGGGGAGCCGCCTGAGCGAACGCCAGGCGTGGCACCGCGCACGCGAAGGCAAGGACCAGAGAGCCGATGAGTGTGAATAGAGAAGTGCGGCGACGATGGAGCGGCGTCGAAGGTGCGAAAAGAGTCACATCGCGCATTATGCCGAGGACAAAATCCAGAGCGCGCTGGTCAGATAGCCCGGACGGCGCTCGGCGAGGCACTCACGCCAGCGGCACCTTGTGCGCCGGCTCGAAGGTCACGCCGGCGCGCTCGCGCGCCTGCGCGGCGCGACGCTGAGCTTCTTCGAGCAGCACCTGCTGGACGCGGAACGGGGCGTCGCCAGATTGCGGCGTCACTCGCCGGTAGACGCCGTCGGCGCCGAGTTGCCGCGCCTTCACGTTGTCCCGGAACATCGAGCGCAGCGCGTGCAGGACCTGCGCCTTGTGGGCCTCGCCATCGAGCGGAAACATCAGCTCGACCCGGCGATCGAGGTTGCGCGTCATCATGTCGGCGCTGGCCAGATACACCTGCTCGTCGCCGCCATTGAGGAAGTAGTAGATCCGCGAGTGCTCGAGAAAGCGATCGACGATCGAGACGACCTCGATGTTGGCGCTGATCGTCGGCAGGCCCGGACGCAGCGCGCAGATACCTCGGACATTCAGCCGAATCCGCACGCCCGCCTGCGAGGCCGCGTAAAGCGCCTCGATCACGTCCTTGTCGATCAGCGAGTTCATCTTGGCGACGATTTCGGCTGGCTGCCCCGACTCGGCACGCCGGCGCTCGCGGTCGATCAACTTCAGGAACCGCCGCCGCAAGCCGGTCGGCGCCATCGTCAGCTTCTTGAACCGTGGCGGGTCCGAGTACCCCGTCAACGTGCTGAAGAAGGCGGTCGCGTCCTCGGCCACCGCCAGGGAGCTGGTCATCAGGCCGAAGTCGGTATAGATCCGCGCGGTGCGTTCGTTGTAGTTGCCGGTGCCGAGATGGACGTAGCGACGCAGGCCACGCGGCGTACGCCGCACGATCAGGCAGATCTTCGCGTGGGTCTTGTAGCCGCGCACGCCGTAGATAACGTGCGCGCCGGCCTCCTCGAGGGCGCGCGCCCACTTGATGTTGCGCTCTTCGTCGAAGCGGGCGGTCAATTCGACCAGGACCGTCACCTGTTTTCCCGCCTCGGCGGCCCGCTGCAATCCTTCGATGATCGGCGAGCCGATGCTCGTCCGATACAACGTCTGCTTGATCGCGAGGACGTCGGGATCGTCGGCCGCCTGCTCAATCAACGCGACGACTGGATCGTACGACTCGTACGGGTGGTGCAGCAGGATGTCGCGCTGCTCCAGGACCGTGAACAGATCGATCTGCTCCGCTTCCCCAAGCACCTCCGCCGGTTGCACCGGCGGGTAGCGCAGCCGATCCATGCCGGGGATGTCGCTGAGCGGCACAAGCCCGCGCAGGTCGAGTGGACCACGGATCAGATAAATGTCCGACGGTTCGAGCTCGAGCCGGTCGCGCAGCAGCGCCTGCAGGTCGGCGGAGACGGTCGACTCCAGCTCCAGCCGGATCACGTCGCTGCGCCGTCGCCGGCGGACTTCCCGTTCGACGACCTCGAGGTGCGTGTGACCGCCCTCGTCGTCGAGCTCGAGCTCGGCATCCCGGGCGAGACGGATGACGGCCGACTCGACGATCGTCTGACCTGGAAAGAGCTGCCCGAGATGCGCGCGGATCAGATCCTCGAGCAGGATGTACGAGTTGCCCTTTGCCTCCGGTACGGGCACGAGACGGGTCAGGCCGCCGGGTACCTGCACGATCGCGAGCCGCTGGGGCTCGTCCGGCTCCGAGCGCTCGAGGATCAGGGCCAGATTCAGGCTCAAGGATGCCAGCAGCGGAAACGGCCGCGCCTCGTCGATAGCCAGCGGCGTCAGGACCGGCAGGACCGAGTCGCGGAAATAGGCGCTCAGGCCAGGCTGATGGAGTCCGAGGTCCTTCCACGGCAGAATCTGAATCTGCTCCGCGGCAAGCGCCGGCAGCAGCTCCGACTGCAGGACGTCGTAGAGCGCGTCGACCAGCTCGTGGGCGCGATCGGTGACGGCGGCGAACTGCTCGGCGGCGCCGAACCCTGCGAGATCGAGCCCGGGCTCACCGTCTTCTTTGTCATGACGAACGGCAGCCACCCGGACCATGAAGAACTCATCGAGGTTCGAAGCGGCAATCGTCGCGAACTTGAGCCGGTCGAGCAACGGCGTGGTCGGATCGCGCGCCTCGTCGAGGACGCGCTCGTTGAACGCAAGCCAGGACAACTCGCGATTGATGAACAGCGATGTATCGGTGGCCTCTAGACTCATGACGCCACTCCCTGAACCTGGATGACCAGGGGCCGGCCGAACGTCTCGGCGAACATGTCGGAGCGCGCCGTGGCCGCGAGTCGCTCCATCGTCAGGTCGCCCGAGCCCTGGAGCTCGACGATCCACGTGCTCGCCCGCCGTACTGCGCGCACATCCTTGATTTTCTGCGCGTGCTCGGCGTCGAGCGCGTTGGCCACCCGCAGGATCGACGCCAGCTTCTTGACGATCATCCGGTCGTCGCGGTCGAGCGCGACGAACGGCACATGCGTCCGCTGAGGTAGGCCGCGACGGTGGTAGCGGGCGATGTTGGAAACGACGGCGGTTTCGTCGTCGGACAGCCCGAAAATCTGAGATGAGGCGAGGATGTACTGCGAGTGTTTGTGGTGGGCACGCAGGCTGACGTAGACGCCGACGTCGTGCAGCAAGGCCGCCACCTGGAGCAGCAGCCGTTCGCGATCGCCAAGACCATGCTCTTCCAGCAAGTCATCGAACAAGCGGTTGGCGAGCACGGCTACGTGATGGGCGTGCTCCCGGTCGACGCGGTAGCGTTGACCGAGCGCTTCGGCGCTGGCCAGGACCTGGCGCTCGAAGTCCTCGGCACTCTGCCGGCCGCCCGGATCGGCAAGATCGAGCAGCATGCCGGCGCGCAGCGTCGCCTCGGACACCACGATTCTCTTGGCCACCGTTTCGGAGACGAGCGAGCGATAAACGAGAAGCGCCGGAATCAACGTCTCTGCTTCGACGGCGGGCAGCCGGAACCGCTCGACGAGGCTGTCCTCGTCCATCCGTTCGATGTCTTCGCAGAAGGCGAGAAACCGATCGCGGCTGATCTCGCGCGACTTGGGGTCGCCGCTCTCCTCGATGGCGTTGGCCACGAAGCGCACGTCGCCACCGATCGCGATCACATGAGTCACGCGCTTCAGCGGAATCTCGAGCCTGATTTCCTCGATGATGTTGGCGACATAGCGGCGCAGCAGCGCCTGCTGCACGTCGAGGCTGTGGCGCCGGAGATCGAGCTGCTGTCGCAGCCGGACGGAGCCCAGGGCGTAGACGCCGGATCGGTTCGGCTCTCCGCGACGCAGCAGCGTGAGACTGGTGCTGCCGCCGCCGACCTCGAGAAGCAGTGTCCGCGCGCCGCGAAAGGACGGATGCGTGCCGATGTCGTTGCGGACGGCCAGGTAGACGAGCCGGCTCTCCTCGGCCTCGTTGATGATCTCGAAGGTGATGCCGGTCCGACCCTGGACGCGATCGAGGAAGGTATCGCCGTTGCGCGCCTCGCGGACAGCACTGGTGGCGACGGCCCAGACCTGGGTCACCCCGTAGCCGTCCATCATCTGACGGAAGCCTTCGAGCGCGCCTATCGCTGCGTCGAGCGTCTGCGAGCGGATGGCTTCCGAGGAGAACGTGTCGCGGCCCAGCAGGACGCCCTTCGACGCTTCTTCGAGCAGACGTGGAGGTGCGCCAGGGGCGACCTCCGCGATGGCCATGCGAATGGCGCTCGCCCCCATATCCAGGACGGCAACAATCTCAGGCGGTTTCGGATCCTCGGTCGGCGGCGCAGTCGGTGGCATGGGGCTGATCGGGCGGGCGGACTCTGCCCAGCGATGCTGCCGATCATACTGGACATCGCCCCGATGCAGTCACCAACCGAGTAACGACGGTGTAATCCGCTGGTAACCGGCCCGCTGACGGCCGCTTGCCCGCGACACGGGACGCGGCGAATCGGTCCTGGTCGAAGAGAGACGAGCGAAATCAGCTCGGTCGCGGGAATCGCGCGGCCGCTGCGGTTTCGACCAAGGCGCGCACCAGCTCCGCGACTCGATCCTCGAAACCCTCACCTCGCGGCAACGGCTGACCGCCTACGAGCGTCACGCTGAGCGCTGCCAGCGTGTTGGCGAGCGCCTGCAGCCCGCGACGTCCTCGTTGAGGGCCCGGCACCGCAGCGGTAATTGCGACGACCTTCTGCTCGAGCTCTCCGGATCCGATCACCCAGTCGATCGCGTTCTTCAGCGCCCCCGGCAGACTGAAGCCGTACTCAGGAGACGCGATCAGCACGGCGTCGCTGCCAGCGAGCGCCTGCCGCCAGACGCGAACGACGTCGAGCTCGCCATCGCATTCGAGGTCGGGGTTGAAGTGCGGCAGGTCACGCACGCCGTCGAACAGGACTATCTCGACGCCGTCGGGCGCTGAGCGCCTGGCGATGTCGAGCAGCGCCAGGTTGCCAGACCTGGCCTGAAGGCTGCCACAGACGGCGAGGATCCGCATTGCACTAGGACAAAACCGGCACCGGGGAGTCCTTATTCCCTTGCTCGAGTCTTCGATAGAAAACCGTGGTGCTGCAGAAGCCGCCGAACGGCATCAGTGCGTATTCCGGGATGCTGCCGACGCGGGTCCATCCAAGTCGGGCATACAGGCGCTCGGCATCGCCACCCGTCACGGCGTCGAGGACCAGCAGCGTCCTGCCGCGTTCGAGGGCCACCCGCTCGGCCGCCCGCAAGAGCGCCTCACCCAGCCCGGTCCGGCGAGCCCGGCGGTGCACGAGCATCTTGGCGAGATCGGCGCGGTGCGGTTGGTTCTCGGGCAGTTCGAGCACGAGTTGAACCGTGCCGCAGACGCCCAGCGGATCCTCGGCAACGATTACCGCACGCTTCTTCGTCCCCACGTCCTCGGCAACACCGCGCCAGAACGCGACCGCACGATCCCGCGTCAGCGGATGCATGAAGCTGACAGAGGCGCCGCCGTTCACGCAGTCAATCAGCACCTCGGCCAGCTCCGCGATCATGGCGTCGTCGAGGACATCGACTGGTCGAGGCGACCAGACCCTCGTCATCGGCAAGACACCACGTAGTCTCCTTTTCTGCCGCTGGTAGCGTTCCGCTCCCGCATGGATCTCGATCGCAGGATACACGCCTCGCGGGTCGGGTCAAGAGGGGTTGTGCCGGGCCGGTTCCGTGTAACCATCTGGGCGTTCGCACGTCTTATCCAGGAACCCGATGACGACCTTCGCCGACCTCTACGGCCGATATGCACAGGACGTCTTCCGGTTCGCCTACTACCTGTCCGGCAATCGCGATCTCGCCGACGATATCGCCGCTGAGACGTTCGCCCGGGCGTTGACCGCCTCCGTCGACATTCGTCCCGGTGGCGTGAAGGCGTACCTGCTGGCCATCGCGCGCAATCTCTTCCTCGACTCTGTGCGGATGCGGAGTCGGACGACCGCGCTTGCGGAAGGGCACTTCGACGCGGTCGATCCGGGCGCGAGCCCCGAGGTCATCGCCGCCGGACGTCTGGATCTCGAAGCGACCCGCGAGGCCATGTTGCGGCTGCCGGAGCGGGAGCGCGCCGCCCTTCTGATGGCCGCGGTCGAGGGACTGCCCTACGAACAGATCGCGGCCGCGCTCGGCTGCTCGATATCCGCGGTCAAGGTCCGGATTCATCGGGCCCGACTGCACCTCCGTCAACTGATGGCGTATCGGAGCGCCTCGTCATGAACATGAACGTCAGCCCTGCCACGATCTCGGACCTCTGGCCGCTCTATGCCTCCGGCGACGCGAGCCCCGACACCCGCGCGCTGGTCGACGCCTTTCTCGCGGCAGATCAGGACCTCGCAAGGACCCTGCGTGACAGTTCGGAGCTGGCGGTCGAGATGACGGCACCGCCGACGCTCCCGCCCGATCACGAACTGCAGACCCTGAAGCGAACGAAACGACGGCTCCGCGGGTTTCGCTGGCTGCTGCAGCTCGCGATGATCTTCTCGGTGCTGGCCTTTGGCCGGATCGTGTCCGACACGTCGTGGGACGTGTCGCCAAAGAATTTCATCATCACGGCGTCGATCGCCGCCGGCTTCTGGATCGCCTTCCTGGTGAGCCTGATCCGCATGCGCGGACGGATCCTTCTCGTTACCTCCCGTGACGGCGACAGGGCGCGGCAGGAGACCGGTCGGTGATGAAATCGCAGTCTCTACTCGTGCTTCAGGGCGAGATTGCGCGGCCTCGTGGCGAGTTCACGTATAGTGCGCCTCTATGGCCACGCCTACTCGCACGCGCTACCGCGTCGTCGCCCTGACCACGGCCCTCGGGATGATCACGTATATCGACCGAGCCTGCATCGCCACGCTGGCCCCCGGCATCGTTCGGGACCTCGGCCTGACGACCATTCAGATGGGCTATGTGTTCACGGTCTTTCAGCTGGCCTATGCCCTGTTCGAAATCCCGACCGCGTGGTGGGCGGATCGTCGGGGAACGCGAGCGGTGCTGTCGCGCATCGTGCTCTGGTGGTCGTGCCTCACCGCGGCAACCGCCGCGGCGTTCAGCTATCCCGTTCTCCTTGCAGTGCGCTTTCTGTTTGGCGTCGGCGAGGCGGGCGCCTGGCCGTGCGTGGCGCGAACATTCTCACGCTGGATTCCCCGGCACGAGCGCGGAACGGTGCAGGGTGTCTTTTTCGCCGGCGCCCATCTGGTCGGCGGGCTGACGCCGGCCCTGGTGCTCTGGCTGCTGCATTTCCTGTCGTGGCGCCAGATTTTCCTCTGTTTCGGCGGCATCGGCCTGGTGTGGACGGCGGTGTGGCTCAGCTGGTTCCGCAACGATCCCGCGGAGCACGCATCCGTGAACGCGGAGGAACTGCGGACGATTCTGCTCGATCGTCCGCCCGACATCGGGCATTCGGCCGGCGTCGAGTATTGGCGGAAGTTGTTCCGCAACCGCAACCTGATGGCGCTGTGCGTCATGTACATCCCGAACTGCATGATTTTTTATTTCTGCATCACGTGGCTGCCGACCTACCTGAAGCAGCGCCATGGCTTCGACGCAACGAGCCTCGGGATCTTCGCCGGGCTGCCGCTCATCGTCAGCATGCCCGGAGATCTGCTGGGCGGCATCGTGACCGACCGACTGGTGACCCGCTACGGTCTCCGCGTCGGACGGTGCGGTCTCGGCTCGGTGGCCTACGTGATCGCCGGTCTCGCGCTCCTCGGGGCAGCCGTGTCCTCGACGCCCGTCGTCGCGGCCAGCCTCATCGCCCTCGCCACCGGCTTGACGATGTTCACACTGGGCGCTGCGTGGGGCACCGTGATTGAAGTCGGTCGAAACCACGTCGGCGTCGTCGGCGCGACCATGAACTCGGTCGGCAACCTCGCCGCCATGCTCAACCCGTTGATCGTTGCCTATTCCGTGCAGTGGTTCGGGAACTGGAATCTGCCGCTGCATCTCATGGGCGTGCTGTTCCTGGTGGGAGCGGTCTGCTGGATGTTGGTGGATCCGACGCAACCGGTTTTCGACGAGCTGCCGGTACCCTCTCACGACCACGCGGCGTCGGCGGTCGGTACCGCCACGGCCTGAGCGGGACGCCCGGCACAGCGCCAACGGCGCTCTCGGTTCACGTTATCGTGAGTCGCCGAAGAGGGTGTCGATTTCGGTGCGGACGGCGATGGGACACTCGAGATAGGAAAAGTGTCCACAGTTCTTCAGGGTGACCATCCGCGCGTTGGGGATCGCCTCGGTGATGTGCGCTGCCGTCGCGACCGGAATGAAGTCGTGATCGGAATAGATCACCAGAGTTGGAATGCGCAGGTTCCGGAGCTTCGGCAGCAGGTCGTAGCCTTCCGCCGACCAGGTGTCCGTCATCAACCGATCCTCGATCGCTCTCGCCTTGAGGACGCCTTCCTTCGTGAAACTCGCCCTCAGACTGGCAATCACCTTCTCGAGATCGTCGGGCCGGACGAGCCCCTGCGCAAAATGAATACGGTAGTACGCCGCAACCGCATCCGGGTCGCCCTCCTTGAATGCCGCGGTGGCGGCTGCGGCCCTCAAGCGGCTCAGGTCGTCCCCCAGTTTCTGAAGCCGGTCAGCGCGGAACGCCTTGTAGTCGTCAGCGGACGCCGGACCGGGATTCATCAGGATCAGGTGAGAGACATGCTCCGGGTGGCGAAGCGCGTATTCGAGCGCCAGTACCGTGCCCCAGGAGTGGCCGAGCAGCGTAACGGCATCGATACGGAAATGGTGTCTAACCTCCTCCAGGTCGGCGAGGTCGGACGCCAGCGTCACGTCTTCGGGCTTCACGCCCTCCGCCGAACGGCCGCGTCCCCGCTGATCGTAGTAAATCAAGCGGAACGCGTCGGCAAGACGATCGAGGTCCGGCACGAGATAGCTGTGATCGAAATCAGGGCCACCGTGCAGCACGATGACGGGCCGGCCGCGGCCGATATCGCGCGAGTACAGCGTCGCGCCCGCGACCGGGATCCGAGACTCGTGCGGCCTCGCCCTCGGTTGGTCGTCGAACAAATCTCGATGCTCCGAGATCCCATACGCGGCCGCCAGAACGGTGGCAACAACGAGCGCAGTTCTCATGCGGTTAACGCTACCGCGCCGCTTCCAGAACCGCAACGGGTGTCAGACCTGTCCCCGCCGCTTTGAACGATCCGAAGACCGGAACCGGAAGGTCTTCGGATTCTGGCTGTCTACTGACCCTCGCAGCTCACATCATCGTTCCAGTCCACGAACGCGCCGTTGGGGTTGTCCCGCCAGGCCCACACGTGCAGTTCGAAGAACGGCGCCAGGTTGTAGCGGTTCGGGCTGTTGACGAATTGAAAGGCCTGCCCTTCGAGCATAGGCGGAGCGCCGGCGTGGGAATCCAGCCACGTCTTGGCGTCGACGATGTACTCGACCCCGACGAGTCGGCGCCGGTGTCCGATCGGCTCGTAGATCAGCGCTTCCGGCCGCGCCTCATCGATCTCACCGTCCATCACCAGCGGACCGTTGACGTAGTGAATGCCCATCGCCCCGTGGTCAGGGCCGCTGACGCAGCCAAACGCCGCGCCGTACCCGGCCGGTCCTGCATTGTTGACGTCGATGAACTGGCGGGTGGCGTCGCGGACGGCTTGAACGAGACGGGCCGGGGCGTCGTGGTCGCTCGGACCTGACGCGACGATCGGCGCGACGGTGACGAGGCCGGTCAGCAGGCCGAGGCCGACAGCGCTCATGGTGCACTTGAAAACGGACGTGGTGGTGCGAAGCTTCATACCCTCTCCTATCGAGTTGTTGACGTGACGCCGTCGCTCGAAGGACCCGGCGACGGTCACGGCGCAATCTAGACACGGCGGGCGAGCGCGTTCAATCCCGCGCGCCTCCCTTCGGCCCCAAAGTTTTCTCCATCGCTAACAGACTGAAACAGTGTGACTTCGCGCTCTGCGTCAGGCGCTCTCAATCGGGGAACTGTGATAGGCTTGCGCCCTTTTCAGGGACGGGAGATGGCATGTACGCACCAGCCTCTCGAGAAGCGCGCATACTCCGCTTCGATGCTTTCGAACTGAACCTGCGCGCGGGGGAACTACGCAAGCGCGGCGTCAAGGTGCGCCTGCAGGGGCAGCCGGTCCAGGTGCTGGCCCTGTTGCTGGAGTCGGCGGGGCAGCTGGTCACCCGCGAAGAGCTGAGGGCCGCCCTGTGGTCAGCCGACACGTTTGTCGACTTCGACCACAGCCTTCACAACGCCATCGCCCGCATTCGCGAGGTGCTGGCCGACTCAGCCGAAACGCCACGATACATCGAGACCCTTCCGAGGCGCGGGTATCGCTTCATCGCGCCCGTCGAGAGAAGTGGACGCGGCGCCGGTCGTGAGCGCTCCCGTCGCGAACGACTGCACCTGAGAGCGCCATCCAGCCGCCACCGGCATCGTCGAATCCCGTCGCAGCGCCCCGCGCCGGACTGATCGTCGTGCTGGCCTGCTTCCCGATTGCCGTCGCCGCCCTCGTCGCCTGGCAGCGCGTTCACACCAGTGCTCCGATTGTGGCTATACGCTCGATCGCGGTTCTTCCGCTGCAGAATCTCTCGGGGGATGCCGCGCAGGACTATTTTGCCGACGGCATGACGGAAGAGCTCATCACCGAGATGTCGAGGATCCAAACGCTCAAGGTGATCTCCCGCACCTCGGTGATGGATTACAAGGGCACCAGGAAGCACCTGCCGCAGATCGCACGCGAGTTGGGCGCCGACGGCATCGTCGAAGGCTCTGTGGTGCGGGACGGCGACCAGGTCCGCGTCACCGTCCAGCTGCTCAACGGGCCCGACGATCGGCATCTGTGGAGTGAGGAGTATCAGCGGCCGCTGCACGGCATTCTCGATCTGCAGCGCGAGATTGCCCAATCGATCGCCCGGAGCGTCAGCGCCCAGATAACCCCTGAGCAGCAGACCCGCCTGCACGCCGCCCGTGTCGTGGATCCCGAGGCCTACGAGGCGTATCTGCGCGGCCGGTACTATCTCTACAACCAGTCCTCGATGGCGCAGTCGCTCGACACCGCGAAGCGCTATTTCGAGACGGCAATCGAGAAGGATCCCGGGTTTGCCCTCGCCTACTCCGGGCTGGCCGATGTCTACGTGAGCTTCGCCAGTTTCCGTCATCTGTCGCCCGAGCAGGCGTACAGATCGGCGAAGCAGGCATTCAGCAAGGCGCTGGCGTTGGACGACGGCCTCAGCGACGCCCACGCGACGGTGGCGCTATTAAGCTGGCAGTACGAGTGGGACTGGGCGGCGGCGGAACGGGAATTCAACTACTCGATTGCGCTGGACCCCAGCTACGACTGCGTGCGGGCCTATCACGCGACCTACCTGGCGTGGCGCGGCCGGCGCGCGGAAGCGCTGCCGGAAATCACCAAGGGACGCGAGCTGAATCCCGGCTCAAGCTACGCCAGCACCGAAGCCGCTGTGTTCTATCTACTCGGCGACTATGCGAACCTGGTCGAGGCCGGACGGCGAGGGGTAGCCTCCGATCCGAATGAGTGGCTCGAGCACTACTTTCTCGGCGTGGGCTACCAGGGGCTGGGCAAGCACGCCGAAGCCGTTCCCGAGTTCGAGCGGGCGGTCAAGATGTCCGGCGGCGATCAGGATCCGAGTGCGGCGCTGGCGCACGCCTACGCCGTGCTCGGCAGACGGGCCGAGGCTGAAGAGATCCTGAGCGATCTGCTGCACAAGGCGAGCGATGTCTACGTCTCGCCGTACATGGTCGCGACGATCTACGCCGGCCTTGGCGACAAGGACCAGGCGTTCGCCTTCCTCGAGAAAGCCTTTCGGGAACGATCCCTCGACATCATCTGGAATCTCAAAGTCGATCCACGGATCGACACGCTCCGCTCCGACCCGCGATTCCAGGCACTCTGGCAGCGGGTCGGGTTCCCCTAGATCTCCATGCGTTCCGAGGAGCCCTGCGCGATGAACCGCGTCCGTCTGTCCGCTACCGCCACGCTCATTGGCCTCTGCGTGATCGCCCCCGCAAGTGTCCGGGCGCAGATGCCCGGCGCAGCGCCCGAGCGCGCGCGGCTGACCGCGATGTGTGGCACCTGGGACGTCGAGATGACGCTCTGGGTCCAGCCCGGACGTCCAGGTATCAGCGCCAGGGGGACATCGACAATCCGCCCGCTGTTCGACGGACTCTTCGTCGAGGAGAAGATCGAAGGGGCGTTGAATGGCACCCCGTTCACCACGCTCGCGTGGACCGGCTACAACAGCGCGACCCACGAGTATGAGGCGACGCGCATCTCGAGCACCAACCCGGTTCGTATCGCTGAGACCGGCCCGTACGACGAGAAGGCCGGGCAATTCGAGCTGAAGGCCGACTACGCGGTCGGCGGCGACACGTGGCACCAGCGTACCGTTATTCAGCCAACCTCCGACGCGATGATCGCAACCAGCTATCTGAGCTTCGGCAAGGTGCCGGAGTGGAAGGCGGTCGAAATCAAGTACAGGCGCCGGGCGCAGTAGCTCTCACGGCCGCCCGAGGGCGCAGTCCCACCCTGGGTCGCGATGACTCAGCCCGAGTCACCTGGCTACGAGCTGGATGAAGTACAGCTCGTAGCCGTTGAGATCGCGGACGCAGAACTGCCGCGCCCCGTAGAACATCTCCTCGAGATCCTGCTGGAACTCGATGCCGTCGTGCTCGCCGGACTCGCCCGCCAGCGCCGCCCGCGCGGCTTCGAGCTGCCGCGATTTCAAGGCCTGGTAGAGGCCGTCGATCTGGTCGGTGTAGAACCAGAGGCTGGTGTCGTGTGGACCGGGGGTTCCCCGCACGTTCAGCATGATCTCCGCGTTGCCGTAGGACACCATGCCGAAGTTGACCACCCCGGCATCGTCGTACCGCGCGATTTCCGTGAATCCGATCGACGCGTACCAGTCGAGGGCCCGAGCCACATCGGGGACCCGGATCATCGGCACCCCCTTCGCGACAGAGCCGGCCATGGTGGCCATACTCGCGGTCACGCTCGATGCCGCGATCGTGGGCGGCTGCTTGGCTCCCGCGGCATGCAGTCGCTGCATCGACTCGCGATCGCCACGCAGCATGGCAACGGCGAGGGCGGTTCGGCCATTCATGTCTTCCGCCTCGAGGTCCGCGCCAAGCCCGATCAGCAGATCGACGATGTCGGCCCGGTTGCGGTTCATGGCGAAATGGAGCGGCGTCTGTCCCTGTTCGAAGGGTGACATGCGACGGTCGAGCGCGGTCGGGTCCTGCTCGACCAGGGTCTGAACCAGATCGAGGTCCCCGACGGCGATGGCCGAGAAAATGTGGTGACGCGCGCCGCGCTCGGTGAGCAGCGAGAGAACCGCTTGTCGTGACGGGGTGATGTCGTCACGGTTCCCGTCTTCCGCAGGGTAATAGGCCGCCCAGCCGATCGTGTCGAGCAGGTGCACGTCTCCGACGCCGTGGACGTCGCCGCCGGCGTCGAGCAGCGCGCGCACCGTCTCGAGTGCGGCACCGGCGGCTGCCCAGTGCAGCGGATATGTATTGTCGCCGGCCTCTCGGAGGTTGGGATTGGCCCCGCGCTCGAGGAGGAACCGCACGACGTCCACACGTCCGCCCTTGGCTGCTTCGTGAAGTCCGGTCCAGCCGCCGTGCGGTGACGCCGGATTTCCGACCGAGACAAGCTGCGGATCGGATGCCAGCAGACTACGCGCGGCCTCGACATCGCCACTGGCGCAGGCCGCGAAGAACCGGGAGACCCTCATCGACTGTCGTTGGTCGATTTCGATTTTCAGCGCCCGCCAGCTGGAGAAGCCATGCTCCTGCGCGACGGCCAGCAGCGCCGTGGCAAGCTTCGCTCCGGGATCTGCGCGACGCAGTTCCTGCAGACGATCCTTTGCCAGTTTTTTCAGGTACTCGAGCGACGCGCGGTCGGGAAGTTTCGCCTGGGACATAGAGCCCTTCCTTCCATTGTCGCCCGGCGTCCGCATCTCTCGGGCTGGAAGTCAGGGTCTCTGACCGTCGGAAGTGTGTCGGGGTGGGTTCGACCCTTTACGCGGACCGTCGGCCGCCCTCACGGCGCGCCTGCAATGGTATCGCGGCGCGCGGCGGCCGACAAGCGGAGACGCGCGCGACGCAGCGGCCCGTTTCGCAGTAGCCTTGATTCGCCATGGCTTCAGAGGCCGATTTCCGCCAGCTGACGCGAGAGGATGGGTCTGCCGCGCTGGTGGCACATGTCAAGCGCATGCTCGATCGAGTAGCGGATCTCAACGCGCGCTACCGCGCCGGCGAGATTCACGTGCACATTCCCGAGGCGCTGGGTGATGAGCGGCTGACAATGGAACGCCTGATCGAGGAGGTCCTCCCGGCGTCGCACGCGGCCCTGCAGGCCGCGGCGCGCAGCCTCTTCTTCTCGCTGCCGGTGGCCTTCGATCCGACGGAGTCGGTCGGACCGTACCTCGCGGTGATCGACCGTGACCAGGACGGTCGTCCCTACCGGTTCCTCGACATGGGGGCCCTCATCGCCACCAGTGCCTACGGCGAGAACGACCCCGTGGTGGTACGAGCGATCCTCGAGTCGCTGCCCTTCGTCACATCACGATACGCGCACTCGGAGTACCAGACGAGCCTGTCCCTCCGCCTGAAGGCGGAGCTGAATCGCATTGCGCCGCCCGGCACTCCCCGGCATTTCGTCGTCAACACCGGCGCCGAAGCGGTCGAAAACGCGATCAAGTCGGTCCTCTTGAACCGCGTCAAGACGACCGACAATGCCGACGGCGGCTTCATCGTGTCGTTCGAGGGCGCCTTCCACGGGCGCACCCTTGGCAGTCTTGCCGTCACGCACCGCAAGAAGGCCCGCCTCGGCTTTCCGACCTTCGACTGGCCCCATATCCCCTTTCCGACCGACGAGCCGTCCTCGCCGCGCGGGACGGCGCGCCGGGAGGATCGGAGCCTGAAACAGCTCTGGGATCTGCTCGTCTCCGGGCGACTGCCCCACGCCGACAAGAGCCGGGATACGTTCCAGCGTGAGCTCGACGCGATCGACGAGTTCCTCTCGAGGCCGGGTTCGGACGTCGAGGCATTCGCTCAAGGTCAGCGCGCCAACCTGACCGCTGACGTCCTTCGCCGGTCGCACCGCGTCGCCGCCGTGCTGGTGGAACCGATCCAGGGCGAAGGCGGCGTGCGCATGACCACTGCACGGTTCATGCGCCGGCTGCGCCTGTTGACGAAGATCTACGACGTCCCGCTCATCTTCGACGAGGTGCAGACCGGTTGGGGGATGACCGGGCGGATGTGGGCGCACGAGCTCTTCGACCTCCCCTCTCCACCCGACGTCGTCACCTGGGCGAAGAAGGCGCAGAACGGCGTGCTCTTCGTCAGCGAGGAACTGGCCACGTTCTTCCAGGAAGAGAAGAAATTCAACACGACCTGGGAAGGCGACTCGGTGGGCATGATCCGGCTCCTGGCCGTCCTCGACAAGCTCGACCTCGATGCCGTCCGGCGCACCGGCGAGCGCGCCCGGGCGCAGCTCGACGGCCTGGCTGCCGAGTACCGCGAGATTCTGAAGAATGTGCGGGGCGCTGGTGTGATGCTCGCCTTCGACGTCATGCGACCGGACTGGCGCGACGCCGTGCGCGACCGCGCGTTTCGTCGCGGCCTCCTGCTGCTGCCCGCAGGCGAGCGCGCGCTGCGCTTCTATCCCCGCTACGACACCGAGCCATCCGCCATCGACGAGGCCGTGTCGATTCTCCGTCGGTCCATTGACGATCTGATTGGCGGCGACGTCGCGCCTCATGCCGTGCCAGCGCCCGAGATTCGCGTCGGCACGCTGGCGATTCCGACCGACACGATCGAGCTGATTGACGTGGCGCCGGCCTTCGACAAGTGGAGCGCACAGATTGCGTCGGTCGAGCGGGAGCGCTACGGAGCCGTCGGCGAGTACCCGCCGGACGTGCTTCGCGCCGGACGCCGACCACTATTGCAGTTCACGGCCGATACGCTCGACGCGACGGCCGCCAGTTCCCGGGCGATCGGGCTCGCGCTGCGGGATCGGGTATCCGGTCGCCTCGTCGGCTATGCGCTGGGCAGCGCGCTCGAGAACCACGACGAGGAGGGAGTGGGATCCGATCCGCATTTTGGCGAACAGAACACCTTCTACCTCCAGGCGATGGCCACTCTTCCGACGATCGCGAACGACGTCGAGCTCCAGAACGTTCTGCTGGATACGATCCGCGCTCGGGCCATCGCCGCGGGATTCGAGTTCCTCTCGACGTTGATCGAGGAGCGGGTCCGCGACACCGGACCATCCTGGTTTCGACGCGCCGCGGTCCTCGAACGAATCGAGAATTACCTGCGCAGCGGCACGACCTTCGCGTACTTTCAGGTGGCGCTGGCGAACGTGGCACACGAATAGTGCGTTCGTATCCCTACGCTCCGTCCTGGGTGAGCGTGAAAGTCTGACCGCCGATGGTCAGCGTTCCGGCGCGTCCGGCACCGGTCGTATTGGGATCGACGATGAATTCGACTGTTCCATTCCCCGAGCCGCTCGCACCGGCCGTGATTGTGATCCAGCTCACATTGCTCGCGGCCGTCCAGGCGCATCCGCCGGCAGCGGTCACGGCAACGGTGCCAGTGCCGCCACCGACGATCATCGACTGGCTCGCCGGCGCAATCGAGATGGTGCAGGCGCTGTCCTGATTGACCGTGATCGTTCGTCCGGCGATCAATGCCGTGCCGGTACGCGCCGGGCCCCCGTTGACCTGAATGTTCAGCTGGGCAGCGCCCGTGCCCGTTCCGGTTGCACCCGATACGATGGCAATCCATGGAGCATTGCTGACGGAGCTCCAGGCGCAATCCGCGGCAGAGGCCGTAACGGTCTCGGTCTGCTGACCTCCTGCTGCCGGAGCCGTAATCGTGTCGGGGGATACCTGGAACGTACAGCTGGAGTCCTGCGAGACTGTGAAGGTCTGGCCGGCGACGAGGATCGTGCCCGTGCGCGCGCCGCCGGTATTCGACGCCGCCGTGAACTGGACGCTGCCATTCCCACTCCCGTTCGCCGTACCCGAAATGGCGATCCACGGTGTTGACGTCGTCGCCGACCACGCGCAGTTGCTGCTGGCATTGACGGCAAACGATCCCCCTCCTCCGCCGGCAGGCACGATCTGATTCGACGGGGTGATGGAGTACCAGCAGCCGCTGGCCTGATTCACCGTGAAGGTCACGCCGGCGATCAACACGGTGCCGGTACGCGCCGCCTCATTGGTTGCCGCGATTGCGAGTTGCACGGTGCCGTTCCCGGAGCCACTCGCGCCGGACGAGATCCCAATCCAGGCGGCGTTGGTGGTCGCGTTCCAGGTGCAGCCGCCGGGTGCAGTCACGTTGACGCTTGTGCTGGCTCCACCACTGCCGATGTTTGTGCTCGTCGGGGTGATCGAATACGAACAGCTCGCGTCCTGCGTCAACGTGAACGTCTGGTCGCCCGCCGTAATCGTGCCTAGGCGCTGGGATCCGGTGTTCGCGGCAGCCGCATAACCTACAGTGCCGTTCCCTGTCCCTGAGGACCCGGACGTCACCGTGATCCAGCTCGCACCGCTCGACGCGGTCCATCCACATCCATTCGACGTGCGCACGTCGAAGGCCCCGTTGGCGCCTGCTGCCGGCGCGGACGCGGTCGTAGCCGACAGCGCAAACGTACAGCCCTGTCCCTGGTTCACGGTGAAGGGCAGACCTGCAATCGTCAGAGTACCGGAGCGGCCGGGGCCCGTGGTGGCCGCGGCAGTGAAGGTGACCTTGCCGTTCCCGGTGCCGCTTGCTCCCGAGGCAATCGAAAGCCATGAAGCATTGCTGGTGGCCGTCCACGCGCAGCCTCCGCCGGCGGTCACGTCGACGCTTCCACCGCCGCCGGTCGCCGGAATCGACTGGGTATCGGGCGAAATGGCAAAGCTGCACCCCTGGCCTTGCACGACGGTCACGGCTTGACCGGCGACGGTCAGCGTCCCCGACCGCGCTGTGCCGGTGGTCGCGGCCGCATTGAACGTCACCGCGCCGTTGCCAGTGCCCTCGGACGGGGAGGTGAGCGTGATCCACGGTACGTTGCTCGCAGCCGTCCAGGCGCAGCCAATGCCCGCTGTGATCGTCACGGTACGAGTGCCGCCGCCCGCGTCAATCGAGTAACTGAGCGGCGCCACGTCGAAGTGGCATCCCTCGGATTGGGTCACGCTGAAATGCAGTCCCGCCACCGTCAACGAACCTGAGCGCGGCGGACCGGACGTGGGGGCGACAGTGAAGTTCACGCGGCCTGTTCCTTTGCCGGCCGTCTCGGAGGTGATTGTGAGCCATGCCGCATCAGAGCTCGCCGTCCACGCGCAGAGTGCACTCGACGCGTGGACGTCGACGCCGCCCTGGCCTCCTGCAGTTGGAAACGACAACCCGCTGCTGCCGAGCTCGAACCGGCACTCGGCAGCCGCCTGCGCCACCTGCGCGCGCTGCCCGTTGAGCATAATCCCGCCCGAGCGTGCGACCGGATCGCTGTTGGCTCCGGCGGTGAACTCCACGCGGCCATCACCCTGACCGCTCGAGCCTGCCGTGACCGTCAGCCACCCGACGTCGGGCTGGGCCGTCCACTGACACTCGCGCTCGGTACGCAGAGTGATCGTTCCGCTTCCCCCGGTTGCGGGAACAGCTGAAGCCGGGGCGTCAAACGTGACCGCGCACTTGGACAGCTCCGTCGGCGAGGTGTACGTATTTCCAGAGGCGCCGCATGCCGCGACCGAGATCAACGCTCCCAGCAGGACGGCACCTGCCACGGCAATGACGAGACGATTGATCGTTGGTTCAGCACGCATCACGCGAACGGCTGTGGTCGCCGCTCGCGAAGATCAACACCTTTCAAACTGCTTACCAGGACTTATAGCTGTGCTCGAGATCAGGCGAGCTTGACGTCGGCGCCGACCAGGGCATCCGCTTGTCCAACGCGCGCTTCATGTGTGGGATCGGATCCTCACTTTGGCGAACAGAACACCTTCGACCTCACGCGCTGGCACCCGTTTCAGCGATCGCGAACGATGTCGAGCTCAGAACGCACTGGAGGCCTGGCGGTCAGTCCCGAGTCCTGTGGCCGGGATTGTCTACACCGAAGCTGGGTCTGGGACTCTACGGCGACCGGAGCGATACCTGGCTGGCCGCCCGACACTGGTGGTGACGGTTGTGTTCGTGCAGATCGTCGTGACATTGGTGCTCGTCGGCGCCCTCGCGCGCCGCGACCCGTCATCAACCCCGACGCCGCTGGGCTCGAAGGCGTTCTAGCGCGACTGCCAGCCGCAGCCGCGCATCCCTTCATCTGCTTTAGACTGTCGGCGCCTTGGTTCTTTCTTATTCGGTCGATACACCGCGTCTTTTGCTCCGCGTGCCGGAGCTGGCGGACGCGCAGGCCCTGATGGGCATCCTCTGGGATCCGGAGGTCGTGGAGCAGAAGCAGGTTACGTTACGCGACCCACCCGGGAGTCTGGAGCTGGCCTTGAAGAACACCAGCGACATGCTCCACCTCTGGGAGCTGCGCGGTTATGGGCAGTGGTCAGTAGTCGAGAAGGAGACGGGTCAGGTGATCGGGTGTGTGGGCTTCTACCATCCGGAGCGCCCATGGCCTGGTGTCGATCTCGGCTGGGCCCTGCACCGCTCCCGATGGAGCCACGGCTTTGCAACCGAGGCGGCGAGTGCCGCGCTCGACTGGGTCTGGCAACAGACTCGCGTCGATCGAGTCGTCAGTCTCATTGCACCCGATGATCGGCGCTCGATCCGGATTGCCACGAAGATCGGTGAACAGTTCGAGCGGGCCGACGTAGACCCCGTGCACGGCGAACCCATGCACGTCTACGCGATCGAACGCCCACATTGAGCCACCACGATCTCGCCGGTGAGCGTCTCCGTGACGGTCAGGCCATCGCCTTCCTAATGGACGCGGAAGCCGCACTGGGATAACAGGTCGCCGCAGAATGTCGCAGTTGCTCGAGGGGACGCGGCGGCAGGACGCGCAGCGATGAACTGCTGTCACCCGTTCTGCGCCGGGGCGAAATCCCTGGTCCGGACTACCCGATAGCGCGCGCTCGGTGGCGTCCGCGCAAGCGGGTTCTCGAAGACAAACGTCAGATCGTGGCGGTTGAAGTGATCGAACCACTCGTTCCAGGAAATCTCGCGGAACCGTCCGAGCGCGGGAAAGTTGAAGCGCAGCGAAGATCCACCGTCGTTAATCTTCAACGAGGAAGCCGGACCTGATGCGGTCTCTTCCCCCGTCGCCGGCTCCGCAGAGAACACTTTCGCCCACGCGCGGATAACCGCGTGGTCGCGGGTTGCGAGAATCTGATCGTCCGGATCGCCAGGGGCGTCGCGGGTAACAGTCTTCACACGTCGAGGATCGGGCATGAGGTCTTGATCGAGATCCATGAGACACCCCAAAAAGCGTCGCCAAACTTCTCACATCTCTGGCTCAGCAACAGGTCCACGTTGCGTTCAACTCCCGCATGATGTGTGCCAGGGTCGACGCACTCTTCTTGCGGGAGAACGTCGTGCACACACCAGTCGAAACGAACAATGGCTAGATCAACGGCTGCATTGCGGTAACGTTGAGCCCGCTTGAATCTCGACTGGATGAAAGCCCGCGCGATTCGTACTGATACCGATCGGCTGTGTTGCGTTGGGCTGCGCCCAGAGCCATCCCGTTCGAAGATCGTCCGCGCGAACGGGCTGTCAGTCTTGTCGAAGAAGGTCGTCGCACGGTCGTTGCGCAAATCTGTCGGTCCAAGGTCAGCGGATCGGCGCGGCGCGAGCGGATCGCGGTCAGAGGCCGCGGATCACGCGGAGTACGGGAGTCCTCTACAGGCGCGGATCACGCGGAGTACGGAGAGTTCCCTCTACCGGCCGCAGATCACGCGGAGTCGCGGAGGAACTCCGTCTACAGCACGGATCACGCGGAGTACGGAGAGTTCCCTCTACCGGCCGCAAATCACGCGGAGTTCGCGGCCGTTCCTGAATGCCGGGCATAATCTCAGGCCATGGTCCTCGCTGGATTCCTGCTGATCGCCGCTTTCGCGCAGGCCCCCGACAAGGAGGTCGCCTGCTGGGCGGAACGGCCAGCGCCACCCTCGCACATTCAAATCCAGGGCGGTTATACGCTCACCTTCGGAGCCGCTAGGGGTGCCGACAGCGCCGCCGTGGAGTTCGGCTGCAGCGTCGAGGTCCGCAATCAGTCGGGCAGGGTCGTGTATCGAAGCGACGGATTCAACACGCGTCTTCATCGCGCCAGTGGGCGTGACGTGGATAACGACGGACACCCCGACCTGATTCTGGGCACCGACACCGGCGGTGGCAATCGATGCTGCTGGCGCTATGCTGTCCTCTCCCTCACGCCCGCGCCGCACGTCATCGCGAAATTCGACAACCCCTCGTTCACCTCGGACGACAACGGACGGACAGTGATCTGGACGACGCAGGCGTTCTACGGGCTGCAAGGTGCCACGATGGCGGAGTCGCCCGCGATCGTCGCTGCCCATCAGTTTCGCAACGGCCGTGTGGTTGAAGTCACGTTGGAGTTTTGCGACGCGATGCTCGCCGGCCGGTCGCGTGGATGGGGCGATTTGAAGCCGGAACTGGAGATGCTGACGGAACAGCGGAAGGCGGACTCCCGAAGCGCCGGCGCCAAGGGCACCGACGAAGTCGAGGAGACCCGTCGCGCCTCACTGGCGTGGTCGCTTCAGGCGCTCTATTGCGGACGGCGGGCTGACGCGGCGCGTGTCATCGGTGAGGTCTGGCCCGCGGCGAGACAGGCGGACGTCCTCGCCGGGCTCACCTCTGCGATTGCGCACCTTAAGTGATCCCAGGGCAGGCGCCGTCATGTCAGCGGCGCCTTCCAGGCCCGGCAATTCGTCCCAGCAAGCGCGGCGTTCGTCCCAGGCTGCACATCCGACCCGCGCAGCGGGTAGAATTGTCTTGCTCCCCCTGACAAGGTGTTATGGCGACCACTGTCGGGACGCCGTTGCTGCGGCTCCTGTTCGGCCTGGCTGTCGTTCCCCATCTCGCGGCCGGCGGGTTGCTCGCCCGCGACAACTGGTTTACTCGGCTGCTGGTAACCCAGCGTTGAGGTCCGTCCTTCCGGAGAGCGAGATCGACACGGCGACAGGCCCGAAAGAGCTCGATCGTCCGATTGCCGACGCATTCCGCCGCGTTGTGGATCTTCGATCCCGCGCCGGTCGGGACCCGTGCGCTCTATCCGACAGGGCCCGCGCAACCCGTACGTCGTGAGTACGTCGAGCAGGTCAGGCGCCTCTACGAACGCTCGGCCCCGGGTGGATGCAGGCGCACAACCACCACGGCGACCCGGAACAGTTCGACAGCAGCATCATGGACCCGGTCGTCATCGGTCCACATGGACACTCGATCGCGTTCATCACGCGCTTCGGCTCGGACGATCGCGTCGAGGGCTCGACGCCGGCGCTCGATGTGCTCGTCGTCTGCTCCCTCTCCCGCGATGCCGCTCCGTGCATAGAGGCCTCGCTGGCGGACGTGCAACGCGCCCATCCGGGCTGGTCCACGCAGGCGATTCTGGACGATGCCGCTGGGCGATAATTTGCAGCTTGCACGTGTGGCATGGCTCGGATGTTGTGCCTGGGCGCTGGCGATTGCAGCGCAGTCGGCTGTCGGCGTGGCCGGCCTCCGCTGCGGTTCGTGCTGCAGCCGCCATTTCCCCGCTGCGCGTCCGCAAGGTTCACGGTCTCCGCTCGATGATCGCGTATGAGGAATGAGGGATGCTGGATGAGGGATGGCGGATGAGGGATGAGGGATGCTGGATGAGCGATAAAGGATTCGGGATTCACCTCGTTGACGGCTTCGGCCGACTGGCAGCGTTGGCGATGTCCGCGAGCAGTGAATCGATGGAAGCGTTGCGGCCAGCCGCGTAGGCGCGAGCCCACCGATCCGGGCCGAGACGTGCGCGCGCTTCCCGCTCCGAGCTCTCTCGCAGGTCCTGTACCGAGTCGTCCACGGCCGTGGCTCCGGTCCGGTCGGTAACGGCGTCTCGAGCGCCGAGAAGCCGCGCCGCCCACGCGTCGTCGCCCTTCAGAACCGCGGCGGCGGTGAGCGGGACCAGGGCGTACAGGAACGCGAACTTGTCATGCAGCTCACGGATGCCGGTGAGGCTTTCACGCACCAGGCCAATCGCCTCATCGGGTCTTCCCCGTCGGACCGCCAGGACCGCTCGCACATACAGCGCCAGCAAGGAAAACCACGGACCGGCTTGTTGGAGCGGCGATCTCGGCCTCATCGAGAAGAGTCTCGGCGGCCGCCTCATCACCGGCGGCGAGGGCCGCCCACGCCATCCCAGTCAGGGCGTTGCCCACCCCCCATGGCACCCCGAGCGCGCGGAACGTTTCGACGCTCTGAGCGAACCGATCTCGGGCGGCGCTCACCTGACCACCGGCGAGCTCGACGTGCGCGAGCAGATTCCTCGCGAGGGCGGCGACGAGCGAGATGTCGCTGACGTCTTGGCTCAGGGCGAGCGAGGTGGTGAGGGCTACGCGTGCGCGATCGAGGTCTCCTTGCGCGTACCACATCACCGCCGCTCCGGTGAGCGCTGTTGATCTGGTCGCCGGTGGAAGAGATGGCAGGCTCAGAATCTGTTCGAACCAGCGGAGCCCTTCCACGGCATGCCCGCGGATGAAACAGAAGAACAGGAGTCCCCACGCAATGCTGCAGGCTTCGACCGGACGGCCGCGGGCGATGAGCCAGGTCAGGGCGCCGCGGTAGCTCTCGAGATCGTCGCGCACCCGATCCAGCCATTCCGCCTGCGCAGGTCTCACCATGCCCTCTGCGGCAAGCGATGCTTCGCCCACGCAATACCGCACGAGCCCTTCCAGCGCCTCGTCACGCTCCCCTGCCGCGGTGAGCTCGACAGCCGCGTACGCCCGCACGGTTTCGAGCATTCGATAGAGTGGACGCATCGCGGCCGAGCTCTCGGCGCGCAGCAGCAGGCTCCTTTCGATCAAACCGGCCGCGGCGCCGAGTATTTCGTCGTTTCCGGCGGGCGCACCGCCACGACCGCCCAGGACCGCGGCCGCGGCTCCGATCGCGAACGGACCGGGCAGAACCCCAAGACAGCGGAACACCCGCTGCTCGTGTGCACCCAGCAGCTGGTAGCTCCAGGCCACGGTGGCATTCATCGTCTGCTGGCGCGTCGGGAGATCGCGGGGACCGACTACGGTCGCGGGCAGGACGTCGCGTTCAAGTCGAGAGAGCAGGTCCTCGGCGCTGAGCACCTTGATCCACGGCGCCGCGAGCTCGAGCGCGAGCGGCAGCGCATCGAGTCGCCGGCAGATGGCCGCCACGGTAGCCGCGTTGGCTGTGGTGAGTCGA
The DNA here is from genome assembly GCA_963771415.1 of uncultured Acidobacteriota bacterium. Classification (GTDB taxonomy): domain Bacteria; phylum Acidobacteriota; class Vicinamibacteria; order Vicinamibacterales; family 2-12-FULL-66-21; genus CAWAZT01. The sequence goes on from CAVYTI010000008.1 coordinate 228,367, forward strand.
AACTCGGGTTGGAGATCACGAACGCGCTCGAGGAAGAGTCGTATCGCGGGAGCGCGGGCGAGATCGGCGGGCGACATCGCGCCGGCGTCCGGGTCGAGCGCGAGAGGGCCGACTGCATATTCCCGCTCACCACGCATCCGGAGCGGCGCGCGGCTGGTGGCGAGCAGCCGGAGCGATGCAGCGGCCGTCAGCAGATCCGCGATGAGTGGCACCGCCTCCAGCACATGCTCGCAATTGTCGAGCACCAGGAGGGTGGGCTGTTCGGCGCACGCTGCTCGAACGCGCTTCGGCAACTCGATGGCCGGAACGTCTGACAATCCGAACGCCTCGGCGATGGCCGACGCGACGAAGCTGGAATCCCGAATTGCAGCCAACTCGAGGAAGACCACACGAGTTGCGCCCTCTTCCGCAATGGCGCGCGCGAGCTCCAGCGCGAGACGGGTCTTGCCCACGCCTCCGGGGCCGACGAGCGTAATCAGGCGTGCGGTTGGATCGACGAGCCAGCGTCGCAATGACTGGACGTCTTGCTCGCGGCCGAGAAGAGCCGTCAGGATCAGCGGCAGCGAGACGCCGGTCAGCTCGTTGACCGCCGCATCAGGATTGCGGACCCGCGCGTTGCGCAGAAACGCATCACGAGTCGCACCCGGAAGATCGAGAGCCGCCGACAGCGCCCGCACGGTCTCGACATGAGGCCGTCGGCGCTCCCCGCGTTCCAACGCGCTCACGGCGTGCACCGAGAGGCCAGCGATCGTCGCGAGCTCCTCCTGGGTGAAGCCCGCCGCCTCGCGAAGCCCTTTCAGTTGCGCTCCAAACGACAGAGCGCCGGCTTTCATAACGGTTCATCTTACTTCGCCGGTATCCCCGCGGTACGACCGCGGTCGCTCGGCTGCGTCGGCCGCGCAGGCATTTATCGTCCGATACACCGGCGGAGCATGGGTCCTGCCGTCCGAAGGCCGTGAAGCGCGGCTCACCTTGGCGAGCCGGCCTCACGCGGGTAGTCCGAGAAACCCACCCGCCGCGTCGTCACCGAGCTTCAGTGAACGACAACAGTTCCTACCATGCCTGGATGGATTGCGCAGTGGTAGGCGAACGTTCCCGCGGTCGGGAACGCGACCGAGAATTGACCCCCGGGTGAGACGATACCCGAGTCCCAGCCACTGGCATTCGACGTCGACGTGTGCGACACCGAATCGGTGTTCACCCACGTGACCGTCGTACCCGCCGCCACGCTCAAGTCGTCAGGTGAGAAGGCGCGGTTGCCCAGCGTTGCCGCGCCGGCAGGAATGGTGATGGACGGTGACGACCCAACTGGGCTCGGCGTGGGTGATGGCGTAGGCGCGGCTGGACTGGACGGGGTTGAGTATCCGCTGCCGCAGGCAATTGCGAAGATGAGGATCGTTGGTACCACAGCAAGACGCAGTGAAAGCATTTTTCTTTCCCTCCGTCCGTGCGTAATCTCTGGGCACCCCCGAATATTCCGGACGCTATCGATCCCCCACTGTTCCCAGGATGCGATCGATGTCCGTCATCAACGAATCGATCGCGCCGAGGCGACCTGTCGCGTACGCCCGTTTTCACCGATCGTGACCGAGCCGTGCGCGCACGTCGCGCTCGGCGTCGCGACCGAGGCAGATCGTCGGAGCGACCGGCAAAGAGACCTCGCGCAGTTCATCAGCCGCCGCATCCTGCGCCGGGACGCGCGCGCTCCCTAGCAGCGCGTCGCGTGTCGCGCCGGTCAGGTCAAGTGCGGCGGAGAGCACGCGGACGGTTTCGACGTGAGGGCCCTCATCTTACCGCTGGCCCCGTACGGGTGTCGTACGAGTCCTGTGCGGGCTCTGTCCGTGGTGCCCATCTCGCTCGCGCTCCAGACTGGGCCACATGGCAGGAAAGGCACGGGCCACGACATTCGTCACCGGAGCCGGGGGACTCATCGGCGCGGAACTGGTAAGGGTCCTCGCAGCCCGAGGCCACCGGGTTTTCGGTCTCGCGCCGTCGATGGAAGCCGCGCAGCAGGTGCGTCGAGCCGGAGGGGTCCCGGTTATCGGCGACCTCCTCGAACCGGGGCGGTGGCAAGACGAGGCCACGGCCGAGTGGGTGTTCCACCTTCCACCGCACCCGTCGTACGGAGCGTGCATCACGCGACGGCGAGCGGCTTCGATCGCGCAGGCGCGCGTACTGATGGACGCCCACCTCCTGGACGCCGTGGCGGCAGGGCCGACGCGACGGATCGTTTACACCGCCGACACGAGCTACTACGGCGCGGTGGGGGCGCGTGCGGTGACCGAGGATGAACCGCCTCGTCCGTCCGAATGGGGACGTTGCCTCGCGCCGGCGCTCGATCGCCTTGACGGCTACATCGTCGCTGGCCTGCCGATCGTCACCGCCTTTCCCGGCTGGGTCTACGGCAACGCCTCGTGGTTTCGCAGACAGGTGATCGAGCCGCTCACCGCCGGTCGCCGTGTTCCGCAGTTCGGCAGGACCGGCGCGTGGGTATCGGCCATCCACGTCCACGATTGCGCCCGCGCCCTCGTGCACCTCGCTGATCGCGGCGAAGCTGGCGGCCGCTATTTCGTGGTCAACACCGATCCAGTCCGGATGCACGAGTTTGCCGAGACCTTTGCCCGTCTCGCGATTCGTCCGCTGCGGATCTGGCGGGTGCCCGTAGCGGCGACCCGGCTCGCGGTCGGTCCGGTGCTGGCCAGCTACGTCCGCGACGACGCGGTGTTCTCGAACATCAGGCTGCGCGGAATCGGGTTTCGTTTCAGCTACCCCACGCTCGAAGATGGGTTGCAGCAGGTCCTCGGAACGCTCCATGAGTAACGGGCCTCGTCGACCGGTGCCGGCACCTGCGGTAGGCGAAAGCTTTGATGAGGTCGTTTTGCCTCATCTCGACGCCGCCCGCCGGTTGGCGCGGTGGCTGCTGCGCAACGAGCACGATGCGGAAGACGTCGTGCAGGAGGCCTCGCTCAGGGCCCTTCGATACTTCCGGACGTTCAGCGGCGGCAACGGCCGCGCCTGGTTCCTGAGAATCGTCCGCAACACCTGCTGGGGCTGGCGCCCCGGCGGCTTCCCCACTTCCACCGACTCGTTCGATGAGGAAGAGCACAGTCGCGCTCGTCCCGGGTCCGATCCGGAAATGCTGTTGCTGCACACCGCCGACGTCACCTTGATCGAGCGGGCGATGCGCAGTCTTCCGGATCGTTTTCGTGAGCTGCTCGTGCTGCGCGAACTGGAGGGTCTGACCTACCGGGAACTGGCCGACGTGAGAGGCATTCCCATGGGCACCGTCATGTCGAGCCTCTCGCGCGCCCGTGAGGCCTTGCGCGGCGCGCTCGACCACGAAATGAAACGGTCCGGCGTTCCGCGAGCGACACCCATCCGAGAGCAAGAACCCGAAGCGGTGCTGATGTGACCGCCTCGGCTACACGACAGGCAGGGAGCGAGCCGGTGCAAGCGTCTGCGATTTCCGCAGCGCAACCGGCGAGCCCCGTTTCAAAAGAGAGAAAGTGCAGGACATGATGAAGCAGGCAGCGTTGATTCTCCTGGCCCTTGGCATGGTTGGCTACGGCTACGTCGATGACCATCGGCATGACTCACTCGTGAAATTCGACGGTGGCATAGGTGTTATTCCGGTGTCGAACGGCGCCGGGCCGGCGAACGCCGACGGAACATTTCCGAACGTGAAGCTCAACGTGGTGAGGGGCGTCGGCCCCGGCGCTGGACCCTGGCGGATCGCTGACCTCCGGGCCGACGTGGACGAGGACGGGCACATCAGGGTAAGAGGTCGCGGCCTGCTGCTCGCCAGCGGCAACAGCATCGGGCAAAACGGCAACCAGACTGTCTTCGCGACCCTGATCTGTGAGGCCACAACTCCCTTTGTCCAGCGCAATACGGCCCTGACTGGTGTTCCGCTCGACGCGAACGGCGACTTTCGAATCGACGACACCCTGAATCCGGCGCCGACCGAGTGCCCCAGCCCGGTCCTCCTGATTCGCAATAGCGGCGGCGCGTGGTTCGCGGCCGGAATTCCAAAATTCGGGGACGACTAGCATGGTTCGTCACTTCCCAACGCCAGACGGCTGTGCCGCTGGAGCGATTTCCTGCGACCCGGCATCTCGCGTTGGGAGCGACGAGGTATCCGTCTGCCGGACGCGATGTGACCAAAGCCCCCGGGATCGGCTCGCGTCCGAGTCGATCGATCTGATCTCGAACATCGAGGAGGACTTGTGACGCACGTGACGAGCGACGGCGGAGCCCCGACGACGATCGGTGACCATTACCAACGGTACGGCATCGTCGGCCGCAGCCGCGGCATCGACGATGTGATCCAGCGAATCGAGCTGGTTTCAGCAACTCGCAGCACGGTGTTGATTACCGGCGAAACCGGCACGGGCAAGGAACTGGTCGCCAGAGCCGTTCACACCTGCAGCGCGCAGCGACACCTGCCGTTCATCAAAGTCAACTGCGCGGCCATCCCTGAGGCGCTGGTGGAATCGGAGCTCTTCGGCCACGTCCGCGGAGCGTTCACCAACGCCATCGGTCCGAAGAGGGGCAAGTTCTCGCTGGCGAATCGCGGATCCATCTTTCTCGACGAGATCAGCACGATGACCGCCAGCCTCCAGGCCAAGCTCCTGCGGGTCCTGCAGGAACGCGAAATCGAACCGCTTGGCGCGGAGCGCACGGAGCAGGTTGACATTCGCGTGATCGCGGCGACCAACCGCGACCTGCGCCAGCTCGTCGAGGAGAAACGGTTTCAGGACGACCTCTTCTATCGCTTGCACGTTGTCCCGATCGCGGTGCCTCCGCTTCGCGAACGGGTCGAAGACATTCCCATGCTGGTGGAACATTTCGTGGAGAAGCACGCGGCGCGGACCGGCAAGGTGATCGATGGGCTGGAGGAGGGCGTGTGCGCGCACCTCCAGCAGTATCACTGGCCCGGCAACGTGCGTGAGCTCGAGAACACAATCGAGCGCGCCGTGGTGTTGGCTGACGGCCCGACAATCACCCGTGACGCGGTCACCACCGAGAGAAGAACAAGGGGACACGCGGCGAGCGTTCCCTCGCTGCAGCTGCGCCAGAATGTGGAATGGGTCGAGCGCGAGACCATTCGTCGAGCGCTCGACATCTCGGCCGTCAAACAACAGGCGGCCCGGCTCATGGGCATCAGCCCGCGAGCGCTGTCCTACTACCTGGGCAAGTACCCGCACATCGATCAGGACCGGCCACAGCCGTGATTTGCATGTCATTGAAGGCCCGTCGAGTGTGGGATGAACGTCCACGTACTGCGGTGCTCCAATATCTGGGGCGCCGACGCTGCGACAGTAGCGGGAGGGCGAAAAATGCGCTCAAGATTCTTCACAATCAACACTTACCGCCCTCTCGGCAGCCCGACCTACACGTTCAGTTCGGCGACGCCCGAACCCTCGAGCCTGCTGCTCCTCGGCACCGGCATCGTCGCGATCGGCCGTCGCGTCCGGCGCGGCATGCTCAGGGCGTGATCAGCGGGGAGCGATGGGCGCGTAGACGGTCCTTCGAGCTCGATCAGTCTTATCGGCCGGCTGGATATCCATGCTTCGCCAACGCGTCCTGTAGTGCGCGCAAGCTTTCCTCACAGGCAGCGATGAGTGGTCGCTTCTGGTTCAGCGACAGGGCGAGCGAGCGCACGTTCGTGTTGCGGCGCGACAGGCTGATGATTTGGGCGTTCAGCGCCATGAACCGGTCGAGTGCCTGCGTGGCGGCGGCGAGCCGCGGTCGGGAGGCCGGCTGGACGAGTGGCGCGAGTGCTGCCAGCGCACGTCGCGCGGCAGCCTCGGAGCCCGTCATGCGTTGCTCGAGTCGCGCCATGGCATTGTCGTCGGGGTCGGCGATGTGGGGTGCCTGCAGTGCCTGGATCTCGCGCACCGATGCCAGAGCGCTGGCCTCGAGCGCCTTCACTTGCCACGCATTCGCAGGCGCCGCGGCGACAACCGCTCCGAGCGCGTCACGCAGCGAGTCGGCCGCCTCCTGAGCGGGAGCGTACGATAGCCGCTGCGCCTTGAGGTTGGTGTTTTCGACGGCCAACTCGAGAACGTGTCGGTCGAGCGCGCTGTATTCCGCGAATCGGCTCACGAACTGATCGAGAAGGCGACCCTCGTCAGCGAACTTGAGCCTTTGGAGGATCGGTCGTAAGGCGTCTACGTCGCTCTGAACGCCCGTCCTGGCCTGTTCGGCCTCCCGCGCGAACTCGACGGACGTCGCATCCGTGTCGGCCATCACCGCCCGGTTGGCGGCATCAGCCGCCCTGGTGAACTGGACGAGAAGATCCGAGGAGAGACGGCGCGCCTCCGACTGCTCCTTCAACGCCCGATTTACATCGCACCCGGCCGCGAGCGTCATCGAGAGCGTGACGATAGCGATCCAATAGCCCGCGGTCCCGGGCGCGCGGGACCAAAGTACAGACGTCCTCGCTCGGCCGACTCGATCGTGCCGGTTCACGATGTGTGAAAGACCATGAGGCGATGGTTCATTCCCTTCGCAACTCGATCTTGCGTATCGTCTCGTTGCCCGGCAGCAGCCGCGCCGAACCTGAGAGGCGTCGGCCATCCACGAAAAGCCGCCACACGCTTTTGAGGCGAGGTGAGACGAACTCCCCCTTCCAGCACGCTTCAGTCGTGTCGTACGCGAGGTCAAGCTCGCCCATACGTTCGCGTTGTCCATTCACGACCTTGTCGGCGACCCAGCGCACAGTGCCGGATCGAGAACCAGCCGTGAACTCGTACACGACGCTCTCGTCCTGACACGCTGGAGCTGCGACGCGATCGGTGCAGGTGGACGTTCCTCGCCAGACTCCAATCAGTTGCGCCGGCCCACGTCCGTCTGGTGCGGACTGCGCACTCGAGCGAAGCCCGAGGACGAGAACGGCGCCGCAGACGACGCCAACGAGCCATGTTGCGCGCGACCGAGCCATGCCGGTCATCCTAGCACCCAACGAGGCCAAACAGGCTTCGCCCGCAGTGGCGCGGCGGTCGCAGCGCAGCAACTCGTCGGCATCGATCTTGAGCTCGTCATCGCGGGATTCGCGCGCCACGCGGCAGTCTTCAACGCACGGCCTGGACGACTAACGGGGTTGACGGTGCCGAACCGGCCGGGAGTTGAGGTCTCGAGACAGAATCACTTTGATGGTGAGGCCATCCGACGCGCTGGTCAGGCCGAATCCCACACCGGCCTCCACGTCGACGACACCGCCGGTGAAATCCACTACCGCGTAGAGCTGGTGAACCTGTTGTTCTGCACGTGCGAACTGGTGCAATGGACCGAAGTCGGCGTACTCCTCGGCCGCAAGCGCCCATCTCGGCGACAGATTGTCGGCGACGCGCACTGCGGGCACGAACTCGAGGTTGCCCAGGCCGTCATACGCGGTATCGACGATCGGGTTGATGATGACGTCGATGGGCTTCAGATGCCAGCCCACGATCGGCCGAATCTCCGACGTAAACTGCGTCTGATCCCATCTTCGGGCGTTGACGCTGAATTCGAAGTTCGCGCCATAGAAGAAGCGACGGTCGTCGGCGTGTGGGACCGCGAACAGCGCGCGCAGCTTGAAGCCGTCGATTCTCCATCCCTGGTGCTCGTCCCGGGTGTAGAGCGGCATGTACAATCCGGCCTCGAACCACGGGGTCACCCCGTAGGCCCACTCTGGAACGCCGTTCCATGAGTGCTCGGCGACCACGGCTCCTGGAAACGCCGGCTGGGCGTGTCCACTGGGCGTGACGTTGTTGTGCCACGTCAGATTGAAAATGCCGGGGGCAGCAAGGCCGCCATCGTAGACCTGGATTTCATCGGTTTGAGCCCATGCCACTCGCGACCACAGGCACGCCACGATGAGAGATGCAGCCACGACCGCCGGCGTAGTCCGCCAGCCGTCCACCATCCTGGGATTCTATCTGACGTGATCCGATCGGTTGCGAGCGCTCATGTTCCGACACACCCGGGGCTTCGACGTCAGGACGTTACGCTTACCGAAGTGGAGGCCGTGCCCGTCGTAGTGCGCGACCGAACCAGCCCCAGCGACCGGTTTCTGGCGTAACCGACTCCTTGAGGCCGGGCACCGCTGGCGGCTGCGACGCCCGCCGTCCGGTCAACCGTGTGACACCGATGCGGTACACGATGGGAACGCGTCGCTCGTGCGCGCCAAGGGGAACCGACGCGGGCTCCCACCACATCGGATGCGTCTGGAAGAGGCGCTCGGCCATCTTCCGCGAGCCCTCGTGGCCGGGAGTGTCAGGGAGCTCCTCATAGCGTCCGAAGACGACGATGCTGACCCAGCGGTCCGGCAGGCTGAGGTCATCTATCTCGAGGCACACGAGCGGATTCTGTCTCATCCATTCGATTTTCATACCAAGGGTTGCGTAGCCATAGAAATAGTCGCCGTTGAAATCGACATGAATCGGCACGACGTACGGTTGATTGTCACGCGCGCAGGCCAGGCGGGCGACACGCATCCCGACGAGCATGTCGCGACACTCCCGCTCCGTCAGCTCTTGAATGACCATGGCCAACCCTCCATACAATCTCGCGAGCACGGTACCGGGCGGCGGTGCGCCGCCGTGAAACGGATATACTCGACCGACTCAATCAAGGGCCCAAACCGGTATGCTGATTCACGACCTCACGCCCCAGGAGTGCCGCGAGCTCATACGCCGGCTGGCGGTCGGCAGACTGGCCTGCGCGCGGGACAATCAGCCATACGTCGTACCCATTTCCTACTCCTTCGACGCGGCGCGGGATTGTCTCTACTGCTTTTCAGCCGTCGGCCAAAAAATTCTCTGGATGCGCGACAACCCGAAGGTCTGCGTGCAGTGTGAGGAGATTACGGACAAGGATCATTGGTCGACGGTGCTGATCGTCGGTCGATACGAGGAGATTCTCGATTCGGACACGAACAGCGAGACCCGACAGCGCGCCCTCGAGCTCTTCCAGACGCGCGACGAATGGTGGTTGCCAGGCGCGGCCAAGGTGGTCTCGCGCGAGCACCCGACCGTGATCGTCTACCGCATTGGAATCGACCGCGTCACTGGCCGCCGCGCCTCTCGAAGCTGAGCTCGATCCCCCGTCACGCCGCGTCGGCGGAGCCAAACTCGCGCTCATTCGCCCATCGCAACACGATCGCGGTCGCCGACACCAGGGCGAACCCCGGCCAGAGTACCCCGATCGTGTCCCGGCAGGCAGCAAGAAGCAAGGGAGGGACGGCTGATGTTCCTGTATGCCGCCGGTCAGGCTCGGACGCGCACGACACGTGCGAGCCGCGCAAACGCGACCGCGTCGTTGAGGCTGGCGAAAGTGTCGATGAACGGTCTCGCGGCGCGCATCCCGCTCGCCGTGGGCTCGTAACCGGCTGTCTCGATGAGCGGGTTGAGCCACAGCAGGCTCGCCGACCGACGGTGCAGTTCACTCATCGCGGCTCGCAGCGTCTCCGGCGACCCGACATCGAGCCCGTCGCTCGCAATCATGATGACGGTATCGCGACCCACCGCGCGTTCGCTGAAGCGCCGTAGAAAATCGCGGAGGCATTCCCCGATACTGGTGCCGCCCGCCCATGCGTGATCGAGGCCGTCGAGGCGCCGCCACTCCCCCGCTGCGGCACGCCGGACCTCATTTGTGACTCGCCGGAGCTCAGTAGAGAACGTGAACACCTCCACGCGGGACGTGACACTGGCCATGGCCACGGCAACGTGAAGTGCGCTTCGAGCGTGGTGGCTCATCGACCGGCTGCCGTCGACGAGGACCACGAATCGGGGTGTCCGCTGAGGGCGATGCAGCCATCGCGCGGTGAGAGCCTCTCCTCCAATTTGCAGGTTGGCCCGCAGCGTCCGCCGGAGGTCGAACCGTCGTCCGCGACGCGCCGGCCTCCAGCGACGGGACAGGCCGACATGCAAACGGCGCACGAGCGATCGCGCGCCCTCGCGCCACGCGCGCCCGACGTGCGGCAACTCGGGACCATCAACGGCGTCACCGGCGAAGGGGCTATAGCTCGACGGGGCGAAAAGCGCTGCCTCGTCGCCGGAGGCATCGCGCGACTCGAGAGGCGTCAGCGCTCCGACTCGGGCTTCCGCGGCGTCAGCGGCGTCGGGCGACGTCGAAGGCGGGCGTGCGTGCTCGACGTCGGCATCTCGTCCATGCGCCGCGCCAGGTTCGCGTCGAGTGGACGGCATCTGGTCCTGACGAACACCTGCCGGGACGGGAAAGAAGAACGCCGTGAACGCGTCGTCAAAGACCGACAGATCGGCTGCGGAGCCGCTTAGAATCGGCCGGAGCGCGTGGCGAACGGCGCGTTCGTCCGCCAGATCGACGATCTCGAGCGCGCGCGCCGCGTCGTGCAGTTCGCCGGGCCCGATGCGAAACCCACGCTCGCGGCGCAAGGTGTCGCCGAACGCGACCAGGTTCTCCGGCAGGCTCCCGAACGGATACATCAGCCGCGCGGCGCCGAGACCGAACCGAATCCGAAGTCGGTGTCCAGCCCGTAGCCACCCGACTCCGGCTTGCCAGAGGCCCCGCTCAGAATCGGCTCGAGCGCAGCGTGGTGCTCGTGGATGATCGCGTGATCCTCGTGCACCTTCAGCACGCACCCCAGCGTCTGCTCCAGTACGGATGGATCGAGATGGTCCCGGTGCATGCTCATGAGCGCCATCGCCCAGTCGAGGCTCTCGGCAACGCCTGGCGCCTTCTGCAAGGGCAGCCCGCGAAGCACTTGCATGAGCCGCCCGATCTGCTGTGCCAGGCGATCCGACAGACCTGGCACGCGTGCGTGCAGAATCTCGATCTCCTGTTCGAGCGACGGATACGGCAGCCAGAGAAACAGGCAGCGCCGCCGCAGCGCGTCCGACAACTCGCGCGTCCGGTTGCTGGTGAGGATGACGCGCGGCTTGTGCGCCGCGCGAATGGTGCCCAGCTCGGGAATCGTCACCTGCCACTCGGCCAGCACCTCGAGGAGAAAGGCCTCGAAGGCTTCGTCCGCGCGATCGACTTCGTCGACGAGCAGCACCGGCGAGTGCTCGCGCGTAATGGCGTCGAGCAGCGGCCGTTTGAGCAGGAACCGCTCGCTGAACATGTACGCTTCGCGCTGCTCGAGACTCGACCCCTCGGCCTCGCTCAGGCGCGCATGGAGCATCTGGCGCGGATAGTTCCACTCGTAGAGGGCCGCCATCGCGTCGAGCCCTTCATAGCACTGCAGCCGAATCAGCTCGGTGCCGAGCACGTCGGCGAGCACCTTCGCGCTCTCGGTCTTGCCGACGCCGGCCGGGCCTTCGATGAGCAGTGGCTTCTCGAGGGCGAGCATGATCTGCAGCGCCGTCGCGAACGCCTGGTCGATGATGAACCCGCGCTCGCGGAAGCGATCGTGCATGGCCGCGGCATCTGTCATGAGCGGGCGGCGGACGCCTGAGCGTTTTTCAGAAAGGTGGCGCGGCAGGTTGCGGCACAGAAGTAGTACCTGACGCCTTCGAGGTCCGCCGTGTGATGCGCCGTCGCGATATTCACGCTCATGCCGCAGATCGGATCTACCGCGCTCGTCGCCGCGGCCGGTGCCGACGCCGGCGGCTGTTTCAGGCGCTCGCTCGCCTGCTGCTGGACGATTTCCGCGAGGATCGACAGCGCTATCTCCGCCGCCGTCCGCCCGCCCAGGTCGAGGCCCGCCGGATTCCGCACGGCCGCGACGCCCGGGACGCCGTTGTCTTCGAGCAGGCTCCGCACGGTTGCGCCCCGTTTGCGCGACGCGACCAGACCCACGTACGGCACGCCGGCCTTGAGGAGAGATTCGAGCGCCTGCTCGTCGTAGTGGCCCTGCGAGGCGACGACCGCCGCAGCCTCCGCGGTTCGTTCCCCTGCGACGCGCGCCAGGTCATCGAGTGGAACGATTGTGATGCCGAGCGGCACGGATTCGGGCTCGATGTCGCTCCGTTCACGCGCGTCGACGACTCGGACGACGTCGTAGTTCATGTCCCGTCCGAGCCGCGCCACGGCTGCGGCGACCGGCGTCGCGCCGACAACGATCAGTGCGCGCGCCTGGACGACAGGGTCGACGTAGACGTCGATCGCGCCTTCGGACGCGCAAGTCATCGGTACTACGACGTGCTCGCCCGTCGACTCGAGGGTAGTGCTGGCGTCCGGCCGAATCGACACGAGACGCCCCTGCCGCGCCGCCAGCGCTTCGATCGCCTGCTGGCGGACGATCTCGCGCGAGCATGCGCCGCCCACGAAGCCGTCCATACGTCCGTCGGCGAAGATAATTGCGCGATCGCCCAGGTGCGCTGACACCGGCGCCCGTCGGGCCACAACCGTCGCCACTGCGAACGACTGGCCTTCCCGCCGTAACGCCGCGACGCGTTCGAAGAAATCGATCATGTGACCCTCAGCGCTCCGCAATACGGTCGAGCAGCCGCGCGGCCCTCGTTTTCAGCGGTTCGAGTCGGCCAGCGAGCTGCCCCTGGAACTCGACCGCGATGAGCCGTGCGGTCCGCACGTCACGCCCCCACTCGTTCTCGAACAGGCTGTTCAACACCGCGAACGTCTCATCGTCTCGCCAGGCGGCCTCTTTCTCCAAACGCTCGAGATAATCCCACTGAAAGCGCTCTTCGCGCAGAGTGCCCGCGACAAACGCGGAGAGCAGGCGCCGGTACGGCTCGAGCGTGATGACGGCTTCATTCCGGACCGGCGGTCCGACGTCGGCCGGCAGGTGCTCGCCGAGCAGCGGCACGAGCTGATCGGGAACGATGGCAAATTCGTCGAGATGAAAACGCACGCGGCCCTGCTCGAACAACAGGAACTGCGGGCTGCGGTGCGGGACATCCGCGCGGGCGGCGACCCGATCGCTTGCCAGTCGATTTTCCGGGAGCCTGATGAATCCGACCGGAACGTCCACTCGCGGCTCCAGCACCTGTCTGCGCCACGAGCCACGCGTCGACCGTCTTGTCGCTCGTGCCGGCCTTGAAGATGATCACCCGCGGAAAGCCATCGAGGAACCGGTCGACCTGCTCTGGCAGGTCCAGGGGAAAGAATCGTTCGCGGAGCGTGACCCTGGACATCTGTCGCGGACGGCCATCTTCAGGCCGACAGTTGCTGGCGGACGTTGCCGAAGGCCTCCGCAATCAGCTTGTGCGCCTGCGCGTCGAGCACTCGTCCGCCGATAGCGGCGATCGGACCCCGCGCCTCGGCCTGTCCGCTCCACTTGAGCAGCGTCGTGCCGCCGCCGGCATCGCTGATGTTCGCGTCGGCCGTCATGTCGATCGCGCTGCCGAATCCTCCACCCGAAATCTTCATGTCGAGCCGCTTGCTCGACGGATCCGGCAGCAACTCGACTTTCATTTTGAAGTTGCCCCGCACCGGTCCGACGCCGACTTTCACGATCGCGTCGAAGTGCGTCGGATCGTGCACGGTGACATCAACCACCTCGGGAAACGAGCGCCCCACTTTCTCGGGATCGGTCACGAACGCCCAGACGGTGTCCAGACCCGCCGCGATCTTCTCCTCGCCGGTGTATTGAAGGTTCACGCTACGCCTTCGTGGCCTTGGCGCCGCGGATCGCGTGCCACACCTTGTCGCGGGTGACCGGCATGTCGATGATGGCGGATCCCCAGCGGTGACAACGCGTCAATCACGGCGTTGACGAAGGCGGCCGGGCTGCCGACGTTCGGGCTCTCGCCGACCCCTTTCGCGCCCATCGGGTGGTGCGGGCTGGGTGTCACCGTATTCGCCGTTTCCCAGTGGGGCGTCTCGAACGACGTCGGCACGAGGTAGTCGGTGAAGTTGGTGTTCAGATTGTTGCCTTCGGCGTCGTACTGAATCTCCTGAATGAAGGCCATCGCGAAACCCTCGGTCAGGCCGCCATGGATCTGGCCTTCGACGACCAGCGGATTGATGACGATGCCGCAGTCGTCCACCGCCAGGAAGCGGCGCACCTTCGTCTCGCCGGTCTCGCGATCGATGTCGACGACCGTCACGTAGGCGCCGTAGGGAAACGTCATGTTCGGCGGATCGTAGTAGTAGGTCGCTTCGAGGCCCGGCTCGTTCTGCGCCATGTTCGTGTAGGCGGCAAAGGCGACCTGGCCTTCATCGTCACGGTCTTGGACGGTACGCCCTTCACCTGGAACTTGTAGTCCGTCCACTCGATGTCGCCTTCCCCCACCTCGAGGAGATGCGCGGCAATCTTGCGCGCCTTCTCGCGGATGCGGCGCGCGGCCATCACGATCGCCGCGCCGGCGACCGGTGTGCTGCGGCTGGCATACGTGCCGAGGCCGTAGGGCGCCGTATCGGTGTCGCCTTCCTCGACCATGATGTTCTGCGGATCGAGCCCGAGCTCCTCGGCGACGACCTGCGCCCACGTGGTTTCGTGCCCCTGCCCCTGCGATTTCGCGCCGGTCCGTACGATGCCGGCCCCGGTCGGGTGAATGCGGATCTCGGCGCTGTCGAACATCTTGATCCCGAGGATGTCGAAGTGCTTCGACGGCCCGGCGCCGACGACTTCCGTAAACGTCGAGAAGCCGATGCCCATCAGCTCGCCGCGCGCGCGCTTCTCCGCCTGCTCCTTCAGCAGGGCCGCGTATCCGATCTTCTCGAGCGCCACGTCGAGCGTCTTGTGGTAATCGCCGCTGTCGTAGGTGAACCCGAGGGCCGACGGGTACGGAAACTGTTCCTTGCGGATGAAATTCTTCTGCCGCAGTTCCACGGCGTCCATGCCGAGCTCGTCGGCGAGGATGTCCATCCCCCGCTCGATGGCATAGCTCGCTTCCGTGACCCGGAACGAGCAGCGATACGCGATCCCTCCCGGTGCCTTGTTCGTGAAAAATGCATCGACCTCGGCGTGCGCCACCGGGAACTGGTAACTGCCGGTGCAGATGCCGAACATGCCTGCCGGGTACTTCGACGGATCGGCGGCGGCGTCGAAAGCGCCGTGGTCGGCCGTCGTCGCGATGTGCAGCGCGGTCACCCTGCCGTCAGCGGTCGCGCCGATCTCGACGTCCATGTGGTAGTCGCGCGCGAAGCCGGTGCTGGTGAGGTTTTCCGTGCGCGTCTCAATCCACTTGACGGGCCGTCCGATCTTGAGGGCGCCGACGATCGCGCAGACGTAGCCCGGGTAGACCGGGACCTTGTTGCCGAAGCCGCCGCCGAGGTCCGGGGAGATCACGTGGATCTTGTCTTCGGGAATGCCGGTGACCAGCGACAACGCCGTGCGATAGACGTGCGGCGCCTGCGACGTCACGTGAAACTGCAGCCGCCCCATCGCGTCGAAATACGCGACACAGCCGCACGGCTCGAGCGGCGCCGGATGGCAGCGCTGGAACCAGAGGCGCTGCTTGATCCGCTTCGCGCTCGATGCCAGCGCCCGCGCCGTGCCTTCCTTGTCGCCCACTTCCCAGTGGAAGATGTGATTCGTCTTCTGCTCGCGGTCGGGCCGCAACAGCACCTTGTCGGTCTTCGCGGTGAACGGATCGGCGACGACCGGCAACGGCGCGTAGTCGACCTGCACCGCTTCGGCTCCATCGACCGCGGCGGCGCGGGTCTCGGCGAAGACGGCGGCGACTTCCTGATATTGGAAGAGCACCTTGCCGATCGCCAGCACCATCTGCTTGTCGAAACCGTGGAAGGTTGGCAGCCATCCCAGCCCGGCCGCCTCCAGGTCCTTCCCGGTGATCACGGCCTTGACACCGGGCACCTTCATCGCGTCGCTGATGTCGATGTTCTTGATCTCGGCATGGGGGTACGGGCTCCGCACCACACGAGAGATAGAGCATGCCCGGAAACGTCAGGTCGTCGACGTAGTTGCCTTTGCCCTGAATGAAGCGCGGATCTTCCTTGCGTTTCATGCGGACGCCGACCGAATGCAACGGCTTCGCTTCAATGCTCATCGTTGTTCCCTCAGCGTCGTTACTTGGCCGCGACGGCCGGCTGGCTGAGCGATCCCGGCAGCCTGCTGCACCGCTTTCACGATGTTGTTGTAGCCGGTGCATCGGCAGAGGTTACCGGCGAGCCCCTCGCGAATGTCGGCCTCGCTGGGATTCGGGTGCTCCTTCAGCAGCACGTAGGCCGTCAGCAGCATGCCGGGCGTGCAGTAGCCGCATTGCAGGCCGTGTTGATCCCAGAAGCCTTGCTGCAGCGGATGCAGCTTGCCGCCGTCGGCCAGCCCTTCAACGGTGAGGATCTCGTGGCCGTCCGCCTGCGCCGCGAACATCGTGCAGGATTTCACCGCCCGCTCGCCGTCCATCACGACAACGCAGCAGCCGCAGCTCGATGTGTCGCAGCCGACGTGAGTGCCCGTCAACCGGCATTCTTCGCGCAGGAAATACGCCAGCAGCGTCCGCGGCTCGACGTCCCGGTCGTACGCGACCCCGTTCACCGTGACATGGACTTTCATGCCTGCACTCCCAGACGCGCCAGCGCCTGACGTAGGCCTCGCGCCACCAGCACGCCAGCCAGATGCTTCTTGTACTCGATGCTGCCGCGCAAATCCGCCTGCGGCGCGCTGCGCTTCGACGCGGCGTCGGAGGCGGCCCGTGATGAGGTCCGCGGTCGGCTTCTGGCCGACGAGCAGGCGCTCCGCGTCTTCGACCCGCACCGCCGTCGCCCCGGCGGCCGACAACGCAACGCCGGCGGCACGAATGGTGCCGTCGGCGTTCAGCGACACCTGAACGGCCGCCGCGGCGGTGGCGAAGTCACCGACCTTGCGCTCGACCTTCTGGTACGAACCGGCGCTGCGATCGCCGGGCACCGGAAACTCCACGGCCAACGCGATCTCGCCTTCGCCGACCGCGGTCGCGAAACTGTCGACGAGAAAGTCGTCAATCGGAACGCGGCGCGTGCCGGCCTTGCCGCGAACGACGACCGTGGCGCGCGAGGCGAGCGCAGCCGTCGTCCAGTCGCCGGACGGATCGTTGTGGCACAGGCTGCCGACGACCGTTCCCATCTGGCGCACAACCGGATCGGCGACGACGCGCGTCACATCGCGAATGAGGCTCCAGCGCTGCTCGCCGCTCCACGGCGCGCGCTCGATATCGATGTCTCGCGACCATCGCGCCAAGGGCGAGGACGGTCCCGTCGATCCGGATCTCGGCGAGATCTTTGAGAGATTGGATGTCGACAATGACGGCGGGACGGGCGAGCCGAAACCGCATCGCCGGGATGAGGCTCTGCCCGCCAGCCAGCACGCGGGCGTCGGCCCCATGCTGCTGCAGGGATGCGAATGCCTCATCTGAGGTGTGAGCCCGGAGGTAATCGAACGCCGCAGGAATCACGTTGGCACCCCTCCTGCCTGGCTGCGTCGCACGTGGAACCGTCGCGTGGGGCGCTGCGAATCCGAGAAGGTTCGATACTACTACACCAGCGACCGCGCCCACCGCTACACTGGTGTCGTGGTCAGCGCGGTCGTTCTGGCGGCGGGCGCTTCAACCCGCATGGGCACCCAGAAGCTGCTGTTGCCGTTCGACGGCGAGCCGCTGGTACGGCGGGCGGTCCGGCAAGTCTGCAACGCCGGTTTCGACGATGTGCTCGTGGTCCTCGGCAGCGAGCATGAAAACACTCTGGCGGCGCTGCACGGACTGCCCATCCGACACGCCATCAACGTCCATTTCGCCAGCGGCATGGGCAGTTCATTCCGAACGGCCGTCGAGCACCTCGCCGACAGCGCCGCCGCAATGTTTGCGTTGGCCGATCAGCCGTTCGTGACCGTACGCACGAGTACCGCACCGTGCTCGACGCCTACCGCGAGCACTCGCCGGCCATCGTCAGCGTCCGGTACGGCGAGGTGATGGCGCCGCCCCACCTGTTCGAGCGCGAGTTTTTTCCCGAACTCGCCCAACTCCAGCACGGCGCGCGCGATGTCCTGCTGCGACACCTGGATCGGACCCTGGTGCTGAGATTTCCGCCGGATCTCCTGGTCGATGTGGACACGCCCGCGGATTACGAGCTCGCCAAGAGCCGCTTGTCTTCCGGTCGGTGAAGGCTCCCGCCCGATCCACTCAAGAATCCGCCCTGGAAGCCGCGGCGAATCGCCACAAGCTCCGCCAGAATGGACACCGCGACTTCCTGCGGCGTCTCGGCACCCAGCGACAGCCCCACTGGGCTTCGCACGCGCCTGGCTTTCGATGGATTGGGCACGTACCCCTTCTGCGCGAGGCCGGCGCAGAGCGTCTCGTAGCGCGCACGAGGCCCGAGGACGCCGATGTAAGCCGCGTCCGACTCGAGGCTGAACCGCAGGCTCTCCTGATCGCGCTCGACGTGGTGGTTCATGATCAGCGCGAACGTGCCGGGGCCCAACGTCACGTGCTCGGCGAACTGACTGGGATGGGCACAGACCATGGTCGCGTCGCCGAAGCGCTCGCGGGTCAGGAACGCGTCGCGCACATCGACGACCGTCACCGTGAACCCGAGCGTCCAAGCCAGGTGCGCCAGGGGCGCCGCGTCAGGTCCGGCGCCGAAGATGACGAGGTCTGGCGGTGGAGTCGCGATCTCAAAAAAGAGCTCGGCATCCGCGACCTGCTCGGGACCGGATTGCGGGTACCTCGCGCCAAGGTGTGCTCGCGCACGCGTCGATCGCCGCCTGCTCGACGGCCGGATCACTCAACCCTCCGGCGACCACGCCCGAGCCGGACACGATCATCCGCCCGGATACACCGACGAGCGGCGTGACGAGCACCGCCGCCTCGCTCCGTTCGAGGATGGCCAGCCACAAGTTCGTGATCGCGTCGTCTTCGACCCGCTCGATGCGGATGTCAACCGCACCGCTGCAGCCGATGCCCAGCCCCCAGACCGAATCGTCAGCGAGATTGTAGGTGACGATGACCGGTTCACCGGTCACGATGACGCGCGCGGCGGCTTCAGCGACCGTTGGCTCCAGGCACCCGCCCGACAGAGCACATTCGTACGTCCCGTCCTGACGGACGAACATCCGCGTGCCTTCGCGTCGATACGCGCTGCCTTTGATCCGGACGACCGTGGCCACCGCAGCCGGCTGGTCGCCTGCACGCGCCTGGCGAATCGCCTCGAGCAGCCGTTCGGTCTCGCGCCGATCCATCGCTTCACCATCCCACAACCGAGGCCAGCGGGTAAACACCCCCTGAAAACGAGAACGTCCCTGGCCCTTGCGGGTAATTAGTGTGTGTGGGCGGGCTGTCGCTGATGTGTGGCACATCCACTGATCGGGGATGCCGCTGGAGAACTCGCGATAGAGGCGGAACTCGAAGTACAGCCGCGGATCGAACGGACGCGCCGGCTTCGTCATCAGCCACGCTTTGTCAACCGCGTGCGATGTCTACTGCTGCTGGTAGATTCTGATGTAGTCCACTTCCAGTTGACGGACGAGCGTTTGGCTCGACAGGACCGAGCCCCAGTCCCGTTCCCATTGATTGTCGACCATCATGTGAAGAATCAGCTGCATGGGGCCACTCTCAATGGTGCTCGCCGTGCCGTCGAACTGACCGCATTTCACACCATCGAAGTACCACGCGATATAGGTCGGCTGCCAATCCACGCCGATCCTCACGAAGTCGCTTGAATAGTCTTTCGTCGGGCAAGCCCCGTTGTTGTGCAAACCGTTGTTGGGCGTAAAGGACGTAGTTCGACCGTCGTAGTGATAAGTCATGAAGAGCGTGTCCGGGTGGCCGCCGAGGATCTCGACAATGTCGATTTCGGTGTTGTAGTCGAAGCTCGGATTCGTCGGCAGCATCCAGAAAGCAGTGAAGAACCCTGGCGTGCCGGGAAACTTCATGCGCGACTCGACATAGCCGTAGGTAAAGGGAAACAAATACGGTGAACCGTTGTCCGCTCGTGGCCGTGCGGTGGATACAAGTCCCGCCTTGTACGTGCATTGCCCCTGGTAACAGGCACTGCTCGCATAGGGTGGCACGAGTGGCTCGGCCACCAGCTTGGCGGTGCCGTCACTTACCTGCACTTGCGACGGCAAATATCGCTCCTTGCCCGTATTGAAGGAGCTCGTGCAGGCGCCGAAATTCCAGTCGAAGCAGGGTGTCAGCTTGGCCAGATCGAGAGCTGTGGCGTTGTTGAATTCTTCAGCGTACGTCACTCTCCACTGCTTGCCGCTTGCGACGGGTGCGGGTGGGATCGGGTAACAGTCGGGAACGGTGCCGATCAGGCCCGCCGGGCAACTGCCGCCCGGATCGACGATCCTGAGGTTTGTGGGCGCGGGCGGCACGTTCACCTGGGCGAGTGCCGCCGCGACGATCAGCCAACGGACAGTGCTCCTCATTCTCTTTCAGAGCGCGGCAAGATAGGCGCCAAATGGCGCGAGCGAGTTTTTGCCAGAATCTCACCGACACGACGCGATTGGGGTCAGTCCTTCAGCCGGCCGACGCCGATATGTGTACGACAAGTGCAAGATCGGTGATCGCTCCATCCGACGCCTGGGCATCACTCCTCGAGACGCTCACGACGATGTCGGCGCGCGCGATCCGCGACGAATCGATACCATCCCGCTGCTCGACGTGGAGATGTATCATCGGGTGAGGCACAAGGCTGCTCAAGCCCATATACGGGCCTCCGACGCCTCGCGCCAGCGGGTTCGTTGACTTCGGCGTCCCCCAGTCCTAAGATCCGCGTCCCCACAAACTGCTCCAACTGGGAGCACAGAGAGGCGCCATGAAGCGTGCCGTCACCATCACGGTCAACGGTCGTGTCTGGAGGCAGGAGGTGGAGCCGCGACTGCTCCTCGTGCACTTCCTCCGCGACACGGCGGGTCTCACTGGCACGAAGGTCGGCTGCGACACGAGTCAGTGCGGCTCGTGCACGGTCCTCCTCGACGGCGTCGCCATGAAGTCGTGCACCTGCCTTGCGGTGCAGGCCGACGGCGCGTCGATCACGACGGTCGAAGGTCTCGCCTCGGGCGCCGCGCTGCACCACCTCCAGGAAGCGTTCTGGTCGACGCACGGTCTCCAGTGCGGCTTCTGCACGCCGGGGATGCTGCTCGCCGCGCACGAACTGCTGCGTGTGAATCCCACGCCGAGCGCGGACGAGATCCGCCACGGGCTCGAAGGAAACCTGTGCCGCTGCACCGGGTATCAGAACATCGTCCGCGCGGTTCAGCAGGCGGCCAAGACACTGGCGAGCCCGGCTGCCGCCGGAGGCCGATCATGACGGCCACGGCGACTCCGTCACGCGTGTTCGGATCGGGCATCCGGCGGCGCGAGGATCCGCGGCTCATGACGGGGACGGCACGCTACACCGACGATATCGTGCTGCCTGGGACCGTGCACGCCGCGATCCTTCGGAGCCCGCACGGTCACGCGCGGATCACGCGGATCGACACTTCGCCGCGCCAAGGTCGCCGCAGGCGTGGTCGCTGTGTTCACCGGCGCCGACAGTGAGAGTGCGCTGAACCCGATCCCATGTTGCTGGCTCGTGCCGAACAGCAACCTGAAGACCTCACCCTATCCGACGCATGGCGAAAGACGTCGTGCGGTTATGTCGGCGACGCTGTCGCCGTCGTGGTCGCCGACACGCCATACCAGGCGTACGACGCCCTGGACCTGATCGACGTCGACTACGAGGCGCTGCCGGCCGTCGTCGATCCTGAGGCCGCGACGAAGTCTGGAGCGCCGGATCTTCACGCCGAGGCACCCGACAACGTGGCGTTTCACTGGACGGTTGCGGGCGGCGACGTGGAGGCGGCATTCAAGAATGCGGAGGTGGTGGTCCGCGATCGGATCATCCAGCAGCGGCTGATTCCGACGGCGATGGAGCCGCGCGCCGCATTGGCGCACTTCGTGCCGGTGACGGGCGAGCTGACGCTGTGGAACACGACACAGAACCCGCATATCGTCCGCTTCGTCATGTCGCTGGTCACCGGTGTTCCCGAAGATCGTCTTCGCGTGATCGCGCCGGAGGTCGGCGGCGGGTTCGGCAGCAAGATTGCGCAGATCCAGGGCGACTTCATCGCGGTCTTCTGCTCGATGAAGCTGGGGCGCCCGGTCCGGTGGAACGAGACGCGTTCGGAGAATTTTCAGTCCACGACCCACGGGCGCGACCACGTGCAGGACGTCGAGCTGGCGGCTACGAAGGACGGCCGCATCACGGGCCTGCGCTGCACGGTGTGGGCCGGGATGGGCGCCTACCTTTCGACCGCCGCTCCAGGCATCCCAACGATTCTTCACGGGCTGATGCTCTCGGGTCCGTACACGATTCCGGCAGTGAAGGAAGACGTCTACGGTGTCTACACGAATACGACGCCGGTCGAAGCGTACCGGGGAGCGGGCCGTCCAGAAGCCACGTTCATGCTCGAGCGCATGATCGACCTTCTCGCCGACAAGATTCGCGTCGACCCGGTTGAGGTCCGGCAGGCGCAACCTGATCCCACCGTTCACGAACGGCCACGACGTGATCACGGGTCTCAAGTACGACAGCGGCAACTACGAAGGCGCGCTCAACAAGGCGCTGGCGCACATCGGCTACGATGCGCTCCGCGCCGAGCAGAAGGCCGCGCGCGAGAAGGGCCGGTACCTCGGCATCGGCGTCTCGACCTACGTCGAGATCTGCGGCCTCGGGCCCATCGCAGGTTGCCGGCGCCGTTGGATTCCAGGGCGGGCTGTGGGAAAGCGCGATCGTTCGATTTCATCCGTCGGGTAAGGTCAACGTGTTCATCGGCGCCTCGCCGCACGGTCAGGGCGAGGAGACAACGTTCGCGCAAATCGTGGCCGACGAACTCGGCGTCGGCGTCAACGACGTCAAGGTGGTGCACGGGGACACGGACAATACGCCGATGGGATGGGGCACCTATGGCAGCCGCACAACGGCGGTGGGTGGCGCCGCCCTCGCGGTCGCGACGCGCAAGATCAAGGAGAAAGCCAGGCTGCTGGCGGGGCACCTGCTCGAGGCCGCCGTCGAAGACATCGATTACGCCGACGGCAAGTTCTTCGTGAAAGGGTCGCCCGGACCGGCACAAGACTATTCAGGACATCTCGCTCCTGGCCAACGTCGCCTGGAACTTGCCCGAAGGCATGGAAGCGGGGCTCGAAGCGACCTCCTTTTATGATCCACCCAACTTCGTCTATCCCTTCGGGGCGCATGTCGCGGTCGTCGAAGTCGATCCGGAGACAGGCCGCATCGATCTGAAGCGCTACGTGGCCGTTGACGACTGCGGCCCGCAGATCAACCCGGTCATTGTCGAAGGACAGGTGCACGGCGGCGTCGTGCAGGGCATCGGTCAGGCGTTGTGGGAGGGCGCGGTGTACGACGCGAACGGTCAGTTGCTCACCGGGTCCTTGACGGACTATGCCATCCCGCGTGCCGACGTCCTGCCCGACATCGAGGTGCTCTCCACCGTGACCCCGTCGCCGCACCATCCGCTCGGCGTGAAGGGTATCGGTGAGGCGGGTACGATCGCGTCCACGTGCACCGTCTACAACGCGGTGATCGACGCGCTCGAGCCTTTCGAGGTGTCGTCGATTCAGATGCCGATGACGCCCGAGCGTGTGTGGCGCGCGATGCAACGGAAGGGTGCCTGACATGTATTCCGCAGACTTCGACTATCACCGGGCCCGTTCGCTCCCCGAGGCGCAGCAGCTCATCGCGGCGCATCCTGGCGCGAAGCTGCTCGCCGGCGGTCACTCCCTGATTCCGTTGCTCAAGCTCAGGCTGGCGATGCCCACCGCGGTTATCGACATCGGCCGCATTCCGGAACTGCGAGGAATCACGGCCAGCGCCGGAGCGGTTCGAATCGGTGCGCTCACCACGCATGCCGAGCTAGCGGCATCGGCGGATCTCCGGCGATCGGCGCCGGCGCTCGCCGAGGCGGCCGCTCTCGTCGGCGATCCGGCCGTCCGAAACCGCGGGACCATCGGCGGCAACATCGCGCATGCGGATCCCGCGTCCGACCTGCCGACGGTGCTCGTCGCGCTCGGCGCCCGCATCGTCGTTGTCGGTCCTCGAGGCGAGCGGACGATCGACGCGGCAGAGTTCTTCACCGGCATCATGATGACGGCACTCGCAGACGACGAGATCGTCGCTGCCGTCGTGTTGGCTCCCGCGGGGCGCGGGCAAGGGTCGGCGTACGCGAAGTTCTCGCACCCGGCATCCCGCTACGCGGTGGTCGGTGCGGCGGCGCTCATCACCATGGCCCAGGGGACCTGTTCTGCCGTGAGCGTGGCGATCGGTGGTCTGCTGCCCCACGCGCGTCGCCTCCCCGCTGTCGAACGAGCGCTGACCGGCCAGCCCGGGAACGATGCGGCGATCGCAACCGCCGCCAGCCGCGTGACCGAGGATGTGGGGGATCAGGCCAACGGCGATCTTTTCGCCTCGGCCGACTACCGCAAGGCCATTGCGGCGGTCTACGTGAAGCGCGCGCTCTCAGCAGCTGTCGCGCGCGCAGTCCAGTCGTAGTCGGTGACGATGCCGCCGGCCGAAACGCTTCCACTGACCCGATCGGTCGACGAGCTGCAGCAGGCGTTGGCCGAGCAGCGCTACATGTCCGACCGTGGGCTCGCGGTGTCGATCTACCTCGCGCTTCGCTTGCGGCGGCCGCTGTTCCTGGAGGGCGAGGCGGGCGTCGGCAAGACCGAGGTCGCGAAGGTGCTGGCTGCCGCCCTCAACTCGGAGCTCATTCGGCTGCAATGCTACGAGGGTCTCGACATCAGCCACGCCTGCTACGAATGGAACTACCCGCGTCAGCTGCTCGAGATCCGGCTGTTGGACGCGGCCCACGAGCTCGACCGTGCGGCCGCGGCCCGAGAACTGTTCACCGCACCGTTTCTGATCAAGCGGCCGCTTCTGCGCGCGCTCGAGGTTGCCGATGGACCTCCGCCGGTACTTCTCATCGACGAAATCGATCGGGCGGACGAGGAGTTCGAGGGCTACCTGCTGGAATTCCTGTCGGACTTTCAGGTCACGATTCCCGAGCTGGGCACAATCCGTGCGGCGACACCGCCGGTCGTGGTGATTACGTCGAACCGGACGCGCGAAGTTCACGATGCACTGAAGCGCCGCTGCGTGTACTGCTGGATCGACTATCCGGACTTCGACAAGGAATACCGGATCCTCTGCATGAAGGTGCCGGACGCGCCGGCGCGACTCGCGCAGCAGGTGGCGGCGTTCGTACAGGAGTTGCGGACGATCGAGCTGTACAAGCCGTCGGGCGTATCCGAGACACTTGACTGGGCCGCCGCGCTCGTCGCGCTCGATCGCACGGTGCTCGACGCCGACGTCGTCTCTGACACACTCGGCGTCCTGCTCAAGCATCAGGAGGACATTCGGGCCGTGAGCGGCGAGCGGCTGGAGATGCTGCTCGGCCGTGCGCTGACGCGGACGGCCGGCACCGGGCCAGACGTCTCGTGATTCAGAGCGCCCTCGTCTCCAACCTCCTGCTGTTCGCGCGCGTCCTGCGCCAGACGGGTCTCGATGTGCACACCGGGCGTGTTCTCGACGCGGTGACCGCGCTCGAGTGGGTTGGCGTCCGCCGTCGAGCCGACGTACGCGCGACGCTCAAGGCGCTGCTCGTCCATCGTCACGAGGATGTGGCGCGCTTCGACGAAGCCTTCAATCTGTTCTGGCGGGCGCACAGCCAGACCTCGGGCGGCCTGCCGCTCTTTTCGCTCGGCGAACGCCCGCGCGTCGTCTCGACGAAGGCTCCCGGTGTTCCGGTCACGCTGGAGGGTCACGGCGTTGCATCGACTGGTCCGCCTCGACTGGCCGTCGGCGCGTACAGTCCTGCACATGTGAGCCGGACGAAGGACTTCGCGGACTTCACCCCGGAAGAAATGACCGCCGCCGAAGCGGTGCTGGCGCAGCTCGGATGGGAACTTGGCGTGCGTCGCACGCGCCGCTGGTCGACGGGTTCGTCGGGCGCCATCGACCTCCGCCGGCTCGTCGGCCGCAACATGAAGCATGGCGGCGAGCTCGTCGATCTGCCGCGGCGGACGAGGCGGGAGAAGCCGCGCCCGCTCGTCGTCCTCGCGGATGTGAGCGGATCGATGGAGCGGTACAGCAGAATGCTCCTGCATTTCGTCTGGGGACTCACGCGCGGAGCGCGCCGCGTGGAAAGCTTCCTGTTTGCGACCCGGCTGACGCGCGTCACCCGACTCATCTCCGAACGCGGCACCGCCGGCGCGCTCCGGACGGTCTCGCAGGCGGTGCAGGACTGGGGCGGCGGAACACGCATCGGTGAAGCGCTGCGGGCGTTCAATCTTCACTGGGCGCGGCGGATGATGAGCAACGGCCCGGTCGTGCTGATTGTGTCCGACGGCTGGGACCGGGGCGATCCGGCGTTGCTGGCGCGGGAGATTGCGCGCGTCCAACGGAGCTGCCGTCGGCTCGTCTGGCTCAACCCACTCCTCGGGTCCGCCAACTACGAGCCGCTGACCCGAGGCATGATGGCGGCGCTCCGATACGTCGATGACTTTCAGCCCGTTCACAATCTCGAGAGCCTCGAGCAGCTGGCAGCGCGTCTGCGCCAGCTGCGAAACCCGCGGACCAGGTCTCGACAACCGATGCCTACCCTCCAGGGCACAGAGCGTTGACGATGTCGAGAGATGGCATTCGTCGGCAGGGAGTTGACCAGGATTGGAGCTGAAGTCGTCGTACGTCTTCGACGCGCCCCAGGATCGCGTGTGGGATCTGCTGATGGACACGCGGACCGTGGCGGGTTGCATCCCGGGCTGCCGCGAGCTGCGGGACCTCGGAAATGATCGCTATCAGGCAGAGCTCGTCGTGGCCGTCGCGGCGATTACGGGGAACTACGGCGCGACGATCGGCATCGAGGACAAGACCCCACCCGATTCATACCGCCTCGTCATGCAGGGCACGGGACGCACCGGTTTCGTGCGCGGCGCGGCATCGATCACGCTGTCACCACAGGCGGCACGCACGATCGTGGACGTAACGGCGACGGCGGACGTCGGCGGCGCCGTCGCCCGTGTGGGCCAACGTCTGCTTGAAGGCGTTGGGCGGATGATGATGGACCGATTCTTCGCGTGTCTGCAGTCGAAGCTCAATCCGGGATCGTGAATCGTTTTTCGACCCAGGGCCGAGACAGCTACAAAAACCCGGCCGCGTGTCGAGCGCCTGATCTGTGATCGTTCGTCACGGTTGTGCGAGGTCGACGAAGACGATGCTCGAGGGGTTGCCGACAGGGACGTGCTGACCCGTGAACGACAGCCCCCCGCTTGCGCGATCCACGCGGAAGACGGTGATGGAGTCGGCTCGCTGGTTACAACAGTAGAAGAAGTGCCCCGTCAGGTCGAAGCTGAAGCTGCGGGGATAGTCCCCGCGTGTCCATTCTTCGCCCGCATACGTCAGCTGCCCGTCGGAGCCGACAGAGAAGATGCCAATGCTGTCGTGCAGGCGATTACCGGCGTACACGAAGCGCCCGTCGGCGGACACCAGGATCTCGGAGCAGAAGTTGCTGCCGGCAAACCCCGGCGGCAGCGTGGAGATCGTCTGCCGCAGCGCCAAGCGTCCCGCCGTAGCCTCGTAGTCGAACATCGCGATGGTCGAGCCTTCCTCCTGGATCGAGTAGAACCAGCGCCCATTCGGATGGAAATGGAAGTGGCGCGGCCCGTCCCCGGAAGGAAGCGAGACCGAAGGTGGATCGTTCGGGGCCAGCGTGCCGCGCTGATCGTCGAACCGCCAGATGAAGATCGTGTCCAGGCCCAGGTCGACATGCAGCACGAACCGTCCGGACGGATCCGCCTGGATCATATGGGCATGGGTCCGATCGTGGCCGCTGACCGCGAAGCTGCCCGCTGGAGCGTGCGTCGCTCGGGTCGGGCCAACGGTGCCGGTATCGACCTTCACGTCCGAGACCTCGCCAAGCCGACCGTCAGCCAGTATCGGGAGCACTGCCACGGAGCCACCGAAGTAATTCGCAACGAGCAGGTGACGTCCGCCCGGATGGACGCTGACATAGGTGGGGCCGGCACCGCCGGTTCGCTCGGTGTTGAGAAGCTGGAGTCTGCCGTCGGTGCGACTGATCACGAATGCACTGGCGGTACCCTGCTTGTCGTCGCCGACCCGGTCGGTCTCATTCGCTGAGTAGAGTCTGGTCCCTGCGGCGTTCAGCGCGAGGCAACTCGGGCTCGTGCCGATCTCGACGACACTGCTCGGCGTCATGGCGCCGGTGGTGCGATCGACGTGCAAGACATGGATGCCGCGGCCATTCCCCGGTGGCAGATCGACCTGCGTCGGCAACGTGTCACGGAGGGGGGAACTGAACGTGCCCACGTAGGCAACGAGTGGGCCGGTGGCTTGGCGTGCTTCTGTCGAGGCGAGGACCGTCCTCGGCGAGATTGCCGCCAGTGCGGCTGTCGTTTTCAGAAACGAGCGACGGGAAAGATGAGGGGACCTCATGCGGACACGCCGATAGGCTACACCGTGACGCTATCGACCACCAGCAACTCTGCACGTCCGCTGACCGCGAGGACTCCACGCTGCCAGCCTGCCTTCCGAATCTCGACGTGTACTAGTGCGAGAGCGCCTGCATCCGATCGACGGCGCGCGTGATAGGCTGCCGCCTTCACGAAGATTCGATCATGCCTGCCATCGGCGGCATCGCTGCCGTCCCGAACGCCGTCGAGACTCGCAGCACCCCCGAACGCTGGTGGCTCGTCGGCCTCCTCGTGAGCGGTATGACGTTCTGTTATGCCCAGCGCGGCACCCTTTCGGTCGCCGCTCCGTTCATGATTCGAGAGCTCCAGATCAACACGGAAACGATGGGGCTCATGCTGTCAGCCTTTTCATGGTGCTACTGCTTCATGCAAGTGCCGTCGGGCTGGGTTGTCGACCGCTTCGGCGTGCGTCGCGCCTACGCTTGTGGCTTTGGGCTGTGGTCGATCGCCTGCGCGCTGACCGGTGCGTTTCGAGACATTCCGGCGATCATGTGCTTCAGGGTCACGATGGGCGTGGGCCAATCCGTCGCCTTCCCGGCGAGCGCCCGCACCGTCGCCAATTGGTTCCCCGACACCGAACGCGGGCTCGTAAACTCCAGCTACCTTATCGGCGTCCGGCTCGGACAGGCGCTGGTCAACGCCGCGGGGGTCGGACTGATTGCGCTCTACGGCTGGCGCATGTTTTTCGTCATCAGTGGCCTCGCTCCCCTGTTCTGGATCTTTCCATGGATGATGGGGCTGCGCCGCTGGGAAATGCCAGGAAGGACCGGTCACGGGGCGAAGGGCTCGAATCGCTTTACGTTCGCCTCGAGCTTCGGGCTGCTGCGACATCCGACGGTGCTCGGGACCTTCCTTGGTTTCTTCGCATTCGACTACGTGTGGTTCGTCTTCGTCTATTGGCTGCCAGGCTATCTTCGGCTGGAGCGTCATTTCACGCCGACACAGATGGCATTCTACGGGTCCGTGCCGTTCCTGGTGATGTCGATCGTGATTGTGCTCTCGGGTCTCGCCAGCGATCGACTGATTGCCACGGGTTTTCGGGAGTTGCGCGTGCGCAAGACGTTCATCGCGATCGGGTTCGCGATAGCTCTCGCGATTGTGCCGGCCGGTCTGGTCCACGACAACGGCACGTCCGTCTGGCTGTTGTTGACCTCGTTGTGCGGTCTGGGTCTCACAGTGCCCAACTGCTGGAGCATTACCCAGGCGTGCTGCACGAAACGCCTGGTCGGCACGGTGTCGGGCATCCAGAATTGTGGTGGCAATGTGGCCGGCATCATCGCGCCGTGGTTGACCGGCGCGATCGCGTATCGGACCGGTTCGTTTGCTGCGGCCTTTGTCCTGTGCGGCTTCATCCTCGTAGCTGGCGCGCTGGCTTATTGGCTGCTGATGAACGATGTCGTGGATTCGCCCGAAGAGGCCTGATGCTTCCGTCCCGCCTGCTCCTCGTCCGTCAGAACTTCCCGGATCTCCGCCTGGCCGACATACGGACCGAGGCGCGACAGCAGCTCGAGCACAGCGGCTTCGCGGCGCGGTTTCAGCCCGGCGCCCGCATAGCCATCGGCGTGGGTAGCCGCGGCATCTCCAACATCGACGTGATCGTCCAGAGCGCCGTTCAGTACCTGGCGCGATCACCGGATGACGCCGTTCATCTTTCCCTCGATGGGAAGTCACGGCGCCGCGACGCCGGAAGGACAGGCGGACGTGCTCGCGCATTTCGGGATTACAGAAGCCTCGATGGGCTGCCCCATCGTCAGTCGCCTCGAGGTCGTCTCGCTGGGCAGGACGGGCGAGGGGATCGAGGTCTTCATGGACGCCGCCGCGCACGCATCCGATGGCGTGATGATCGTCGGGCGCGTGAAGTGGCACACGAGTTTCGAGGGCCGGCTCGAGAGCGGCCTCATGAAGATGACCGCCATCGGGTTGGGAAAGTTTGCCGGCGCGCAGAAGTATCACACCCACGCGCAGCAGCTCGGCCTCGAGCAGGTGATCCGTACGGCAGGTCGGCGCGTCCTGCAATCGGGAAAGATGATCGGCGGCCTGGCGATCGTCGAAGATGCGCATCACAACACTGCCCGGCTCGATGCCGTGCCGGCCGACTGCATGGAACGGCGCGACGAAGAGAACCTCGCGCTCGCGAAATCCTGGATGCCGAAGCTGCCCTGCGATCTCGACATCCTGATCGTCGACCAGATGGGCAAGAACATCAGCGGCACCGGGATGGACGCCAAGGTCGTGAATCGCGGGCCGAGCGGCGAATACAACCCGTGGCCGGGACTGCCGTCG
The DNA here is from genome assembly GCA_963771415.1 of uncultured Acidobacteriota bacterium. GTDB lineage: Bacteria > Acidobacteriota > Vicinamibacteria > Vicinamibacterales > 2-12-FULL-66-21 > CAWAZT01. The sequence continues at coordinate 259,002 of CAVYTI010000008.1, forward strand.
ATCCGGCGGCTCTTCGTCCGCGAGCTGGATCCCAGGACCTACGGCAACGCGCTCGGGATCGGCATGGCGGACGTGACGACGGACCGGCTCGTGCGCCAGATCGATTGGAACCCGACACGCGTCAATGCGCTGAGCTCGAGGACGCCGTCGCGCATTCGCGTGCCGGCCCCCTTTGCCACCGATCGCGAATGCCTGCAGTGGATTGGGCCCACAGCCGGGAAGCTGGATCCTGCGCAGATCACGTACGGTTGGATTCGGAACACGCTCGAGCTCGATCGCGTGGCGCTCAGTGACAACCTGCGCGCGCAAATCGACGGGCACCCGCAGGTCGAGGTCCAAAAAGAGTTCGAGGCGACCTGGGACGAATGCGGAAATCTCGTCAGCCCGTTTGGATGATGGTGTGGTGAAGCCCTACCGCGCCGGCTGCGACTTCGCCGGTGCCAGCGAGGGCAGCCACGACGGGGTGGCATCTTCGAACGGGTTGTCGGTGAGGCACCGCGCGTCGGAGCCGTCGGGACGCATGACGCAGATCTCGCCATAGGATTGCGGATTCACGGCATGCAGCACCATCTCGTCCTTGAACCCTGCCTGCCCGCTGGCGAAGGCGATCCATTGTCCATCCGGCGACCACGTGGAGTGCGCCTCATTGGCTGGATCCGCCGTGAGGCGCCGCAGCGCGCTTCCGTCCGGGTGAATCGTGAAGATGTCGTAGTTGCCCTGCATGTTCCGCGTGAAGGCGATCGTCGAGCCATCCGGCGACCAGGAGGGAAAATTGTCGGTGTAGGGGCCGTCGGTCAGTACCCTCGTCTGCCGCGTCGCGACATCCAGAATTCGTAGACCCTTTCCGTTGGTTCCAGCGCTGCGAAACACGATCTGCCGTCCATCAGGTGACCAGCTGGGAAAGCCGTCGTTCACGTCGCCGGTCGTGAGCAGTTGCAGCCCGGAGCCGTCCGCATTCACCAGCGCCAGGTTCGAGACCGTCGCCGGACGGCCGATCATTCCTCCGAAAAACGCGCCCAGCCCGAACGCGATTCGGTCGCCGGTCGGCGAGTAGACGGCGGCCACGGCACTCTTTTCCGCGTCGTCGAATATCACCTGGCGGTTCGTGCCATCCGCGTGCATCGACAGAATGCCGTTGTGGGCCAAGGCCCGAGTGCCGGTGCCGCTGATCAGGCGGGCGCCGTCCGGCGCGTACGACGGGAAGATCCCGGTTCGGAAGAGACGAAACGCCGGATCGCGGCTGTGCTCCTCGCGTGCCGGTGGCCATTCGGTCGCGGTCTCTCGATGAAACACGACCCGTTTGCCGTCAGACGACCACGACGGGCTCTCGAACGATCCGCGCGCGCCCGGCGTGCCTCCCACGAATTCCAGCCCGCCCTCGGGGCCGCCGCTGGCGTAGCCGACCTGGCCCGATGCGAGCCATCGGGGCGACCATTTTTCGCCGGCGCCTTCAGCGATTACCTTGTCCTGGAGCGTCGCCAAATCGATGCGGACGATCTTCGTCGTCGCGCGCAACCGCCTTGGATCGGAGATGTCGATGACGGCACTCAGGTCGGCCTGATAACACACGAGGTGTCTGCCGTCAGGAGAAAAGCTCGGACTGCCGGCGAAGGCCCCTGTGCGCGTGACTTTGCGGACGTCCGTGCCATCCGGGCGCATCATGTAGATCTCGGTCGACTGAATCGACTCGAACGAGCCGGGCCGGACAGGATGCGGCGATTCACGGTCGGACGAGAACGCGATCCATGTCCCGTCAGGCGACCAGGCGGGCCGGAAGCTTCCACCCGATTTCCCCGTCAGGTTCTTCAGCGCCTTCGTCGTGAGATCCAGCAGCCAGATTTCGGCGCGGCCCGTGCGTGTGGACACGAAGGCCAGTTGCCGTCCATCCGGCGATAACGCCGCCTGATCATCGAAGGCCGGATCGTCCGTGAGTCTCTCGACCCCGCGGCCGTCAGGATGCACCCGGTAGATATCAGCCGAGCCCTGCCGATTCGACGTGAACACGACCCATTGGCGGTCCATCGAGAATGACGCGTTCGCATCCCAGCCGGGATCCGGCGAGAGCGGCGCGAGGTGGCTGCCGTCGGCGTCGGCGATGAACACCTCGCCATCGAGCGGCGCAAAGCTGGCGTAGGCGATGCCGTATTGTCCGGCCCTTGGTTCGTTCTGGGCGAGCAACTGCGCGAAGAACACGACAATAACAACGATCGGGGCCGCGATGTGTCTCAATGCCGAACCTTTTCGGAAGTCAACCGCGCGAGCTCGCGATTCCATCCCAGCACGACGCGAACGCGCAGAGGCGGGGTGGCCTCGGTGCGGATGAGCGCGAGGAATCGGCCGTCGGCAGCGGTGTCGTAGGGCGCACCGAAGGTCCAACCCGATCCAAAGGCGAACTCCGCGACCGCCCGCTCCGGACCAGTCTCGAAGTTGCCGTTCTGCTCGTGCCACGGCATCACCATGAGGTGCCGGCCGCGCACGAACGCGAGCGTTTTCCCGTCGCGAAGAAAGACGGGGAACTCCGCACTGTTTCGCGACAATGGGAGAGCGTGCGGCGTTCCAGCGAGCGGCCGCACGTAGACGAGTGGCCGCCCGCTGGCCGCCGAATGATAGGCCAGCCAGCGATCATCCGGTGACAGCGATCCGCCGTTCTCCACGTGTTGTTCCGTCAGACGGATGAGTTCCGACGGTTTGCGCGGGTCGAACAGTTTCAGGGGATACGCGCCATCCGGTTCGGACCCCTGGAGAACCAGCCGCCCGTCGCTGGTCCAGGCGACAGGATCGGTATCCTCGGGTCCCACCAGAATCGGTGTTTCAGCGCCCGTGCCGCCAAGATCCTTGACGTAGACGTCGAAGTCTCCCTTCCGCATGCTGGTGTACGACAAGCGTCCATCGGGCAGCCAGGCCGGGTTCCAGTTCATGCCGTCAATCGCCGGGGTCTCCTCCGTGCCGCGTTCGAGATCGAGCACGCGAATCAGCAGCCGACCCCCCTCGAGGCTGGCGGTCGCGACGCGATGGCCGTCCGGTGACACCCTGACACCGACGAACGGGCGGGCCGGGAATTCGAGCGGGGTGAGCCGGCCCACCCCGTCGATCCACGTGAGCCGACTTGGCGGTACGTAGGCACCTGCGAGGTACGCGAGAGCGCCGTTGGGTGCGACGGTGACCGGCTGCGGCCAGTCACCCGCGGGATCGAGCTCCTCCGCATCGGCCAGGACGGGTGATGCTTCGCCGGTGACCTCTCCGGACGCGAGATCGAACGGCACGACCTGATAACGGCCCGTGCGGAAGAAGACGATATGTCCTGACGGGACCCACGCCGCCCTGGCCCCGGGAATCAAGACACGGTACTTGCCACTTGCTGGATCCAGGAGTCCGATCTTCGCGTCGTTGAGGCCGGTGCCGGCGGTCACGATCGTGAACAGAATCTTCCCGCCGGGAAGCAGCGATGGCCACCAGTGACCGATTTCGCGCTGGCCCGCATCGGGAGTCGTGAGCCTGACAGGCGTACCGCCGTCGGCGGAGACAGCCGACAGGCCGGATAACCACGTCCTCGCAAAGATGATGCGGCCACGATCGTCCCAGGTCGCGCCTGGACCGCCGCGCACGTCGCACAGCGCGAGCGCGTCGCCGCCGACGGTCGCGATCTTGTAGATCTTTGCGTCGCGAAAGAACCCGATCCACGCGCCGTCCGGTGAAACAAACGGCCATCGAGCGCCTTCGGTGCCGGCGAGCGGCGCAGACTCGAGGGCGTCAAATCGTCGCACGAAGAGCCGCGACTCACCATCGACCTGTCCTTCGTAGACCACGAAACGACCGTCGGCTGCGAGCGTCACGTTCGAGACAGTCGTCACTTCAGGCGCAGGTTCGATCGAGAACCGGATGGGCGGCTCCAGCGATGCCGTCGGCAGCGCTGAACCAGCCATCATCCTGCCGATCGCGATGCCGGCGATCGCAGCGCCCGTCGCGAGCGCAGCCGCGCGGAGCCATGACGTCCGCCCAGACGAGGTCCAATGCTCCCTCGACGGCGCGGCACTCTCGTGCTGCAGATCGACGATGACGAGGCGGGCGTCGGCGATATCGTGCAGCCGGTCCTTCGGATCGCGCTCGAGGCAGCGTCGAAGCAGCCGACGCAGATCATCAGGCGTGTCGGCCGGCAGTCGAGTCCAGTCGATCTCCTGCCGCAGCACAGCCGCCACGGTGTCCGACAGTGTCTGGCCTTCGAACGGACGACGGCCGGTCAGCATCTCGTAGAGCACGACACCGAAGGCCCAGATGTCGATGCGTTTGTCCACCGGCTGTCCACGCGCCTGCTCCGGAGCCATGTACGCGGCAGTCCCCAGAATCATGCCGGGCGCGGTTTCGGCGGTGGCGTACCTGGGCGAGATCGACGGGTCCGCCGCTGCGAACGGTCCAACGGACTTCGCCAGGCCGAAGTCGAGCACTTTGACCGATCCGCCGGCGGTCAGCTTGATATTGGCCGGTTTCAGATCGCGATGCACGATCCCGCGCTCGTGCGCGGCCTCGAGTGCCTGGGCAATCTGGCGCGCAACCGCCAACGTCTCGTCGATCGGAATCGCTCCGTGGCCGATCCGATCCGCGAGCGTCGGGCCATCGATCAGTTCCATCACGATCGCCCGATCTTCAAGTTCGTAGACCTGGGCGATGTGCGGATGATTCAACACCGCGAGCAACTGTGCCTCGCGGGCGAAGCGCGCCAGTGTTCCAGGATCGCTCGCGAACGGATCCGACAGCACTTTGATCGCGACGTCGCGATTGAGCCGGGTGTCCTTCGCGCGATAGACCTCCCCCGAGCCTCCCGTGCCGAGGAGGGACTGAATCTCGTAACCACCGAGGCGGGTGCCGTATTCGATTGGCATGGAAACAGTCGATTATACGCGTCGCTTTCGGTCGGTCCTGACCGGTTCGATTCGGCTGCAGGTCGTCGAGTGGGTGACCGCGCCCTCCGTTGCGGTCGGCTCGCGTTTAGCACAAAGCACTATCTGCCGAGGCCCAGATGCTCGAAGCAGCCTGGCAGTCAGGCCGCCGTGATGATGGGGTCGCCTCGTTGCTTGCCGCCGACTTCGTCCATGCCCATCCGGATCACTCGCTCGACGTGGTCCTGGATCGCCTGGCGACGAGCGATTGCATCCTCCCCGTCGTGAACAGGGCGCCCGAACACGGCTGCCATGATGAAGGGTTCATGAACGGGTTATTTCGGCTACGCGCTTGCGGCACCAGCCGAGGACACCGGGTACACTATTTAGGTGACATCGCTGGCGAATAACCTGGGAGGTTCGCCGGCAATCGCCCGGCAGTGCATTTGCTTGCTCTCCTCGCGACCGTCCCCCAACGGTCCGTTGGTCATGTCACACAATCACGACAGCCTTCTACTGATCCAATCGCGACGACAGTTCTGCGCGGGAGCCTGCCGGGTCGCCACCCTCGCCGCGGTCGGCGGTTTGACCGGCACAGTCCTCACCAGCTGTGGCGGTTCTCCCACGTCGCCGAGCGGCGATCTCGGCTCATCACTTCCGATCGTCAATGGTTCCCGGGGCAACGGTGTCGTGACGGTGACGGTCGACGCTGGATCGCCGTTGGCGACCGTCGGCGGCACCGCACTCGTGCAGTCTTCGGGCGTGTCCTTCCTGGTCGCGAGAACCGCGCAGGATACATTCAGCGCGCTTTCAGCGATCTGCACGCACCAGACCTGCACCATCACGAATTTCTCGGACCAGCTTTTCGTGTGCCCGTGTCACGGCTCCGAGTTCGATGCGACTGGCAGGGTTGCCCGCGGACCGGCAGCCGTGGCGCTGCACCAATATCCGACCCAGTTCGCCAACAACGTGCTGACGATTACAGGATGATGCACGCGCCACAGCGATCGCGAGGATCCATGCGCCTGATTGTGTCCGCTGTTGCCGCGGTCCTGTTGATGCCTCACTCGGCAGGGGCCGCCGACGGACCGACGTCGACGGTCCAGTTGATCCCGCCGAGCGCACGAGAGGTCGGGCACGTGTGCTGGCTCGATCCGTGCGGCGCGGTTCCGCGGTCCGGCGCGATTCAGCTTCAGCTCCCTGCGGGCACCGCGTTGGACACGAGCGCACAGGCGGCGCAACGGCCGGTGGCGATCGAATACAGTGACGGATACCAGCTCCGGCGGAAGATTCATCGCTACGCGAGCTTCGCCACTCTTCCGCTCTTCGCCGCGGAGTTCGCGCTGGGGCAGTCGATGTACAACACGGCGCCGAGTGACAACAGCAGCCGGCCAGGGATTCACGCGGCGCTCGGGGTCGGCATCATCGGCCTGTTCGGCGTCAATACCGTGACCGGGGCGTGGAACCTGTTCGGCGAAGGGCGCAAGGATCCTCACGGACGGACGCTCCGGCTCGTCCACGGTCTCTTGATGATGGCGGCGGACGTCGGGTTCGTGGCGACCGCGCAAAACGGCCCGAATAGTCACAGCGCACGGCAGGCGCAAACCTACGAAAGCGACAAGGTGACCCACCGCAACATCGCCGTCGCATCGATCAGCGTGGGAACAGTCGGCTACCTGTTGATGATCTTCGGGAATCGCTGAAACGCGATGATCAAGAACGTCGTCGAGGTCTGGGCCTCAATCTACGCCAATCACGCCGCGATTCGAACGGGCGTGGAGTTCCTGCACATCGCCGGACTCGTGGCCGGCGGCGGCTACGCGATCGCCGCGGATCGGTCGACTCTCGCCGCCGTGAAGGCGGGCGAGCCCGCTCGGGCCGCCCAGCTCGAGGCCATTCGAAGCGCCCACCGCACCGTGATCGCCGGTCTGGCCGTGCTCTTTGCGACCGGCCTGCTGCTCTTCGCCGCCGATGTCGACACCCTGCTTCCGTCCAAAACCTTCTGGCTGAAGATGGGTCTGGTGGCCCTTCTGCTCGCGAACGGCGCCATGATGCGGACGGCTCAGCAGCGAGCAGAACGGGGCGATGCTCGCGCCTGGTCGCGGTTGCGCCCGGCGGCCGTTCTCAGCCTGGCTCTCTGGTTCCTGACGGCGCTGGCGGGAGCTGCCCTGCCCAACCTCGGATAGCCTATGCCTCCACGCAAGACAGAGTGTGGTTCCTGCAACGACACCGGCTGCGACGCCGGCGTGTCGCGGCGGAGGTTTCTCGATACCACCGCCGGCGGGTGCGTGCTGGCGCTGCTGGCGGCGCTGGGCCTCGAATCGACCGACGCGCTCGCCCTCCCGGTGTTCGTCACGACCGGACAACAGAGTGGGAACGAGCTGCGGTTTCCGATTCCCGCGGCCGACAGTGTCAACGTCGACCGCACGGCGCAGGTGATGGTGGTCCGCGCCCAGAGCCGCGTCTTCGTGTTCAACCTGTCGTGCCCCCATCAAAACGCCGCGATCAAGTGGCTGCCGGCAGATCATCGTTTCCAGTGCACGAAACACAACTCGAAATACACGCCCGAGGGCGTCTACATCGCCGGACGCGCGACACGGAACATGGACCGCTTTGTCGTACGGCGCGACGGCGACGGCGTGGTCGCCGACCTGAATCACATGATCCAGTCCGACAAGGATCCAGCGGGCTGGGCGGCAGCCGCCATCGCCGTCTGACCGCTCGCTACCGTGCCATCCGCGGCCTTCAGCCGAATCCGCCTCCGACCTTCACAACAGACGCTGCCGTCGCTCGAGGCTGGTTTCTGCTGCGTGTCAGCCGACAGTTGAAAATGTGGTTGCGGGCCTGATTGGGCGGACTGGTGCGGAACTCGACCCAGACACCGCCGAGCAGCCAGGGTCAGCCGCCGCTCGTCTCTGCGGCTGACGCGCCGGCGGGCACCGAGACGTTTGCAGAGCGATGGGTGAAGGTGACGGCGCCCACCGCACCTCCCGCCGGATCCTTACGACAGTCGAACCCACACGCCAGACGAGGGCACGCGATCGACGTCGACCAGGAACAGGAGGTACCACCCGGGCGGCGCGACGTTGCCGTCGGGAGGCGCGGTCGCGTGCACTTCAGTTGCCGTATGGCCGGTCATCGCGCACCCGACGTAGCGCTGATTCTGGTTGAAGCCGTGCGTCACGGCGCCCGCCCGCATCAACACGATCTCCGCGATCGAACCGGGCACCGCCGTCTGGACGGAAAACCCGGCTCCATACCCGATCGTCGCGGGCGAGCCGCTGATGTTCGGCCGCGGTTTGAAGAAGTACGACGGACGATACCTCTCGTTCGGCGTCGTGCCACCATTCGGATCGCCTCCCATGATGACGCTGCCATCGGGCATCAGCAGTGCGGCCGAATGGTAACCACGAATGTGCTGCATGTTGGGACCGATCGCGAAACCCGACATGGGATCGTCCGGATCGAAGATCTCAGCCGGTCCTCCGTCGGGCAGCGTCTCGATACCGCCGACGACGAGGACGTGGCCATCGGGCAGCAGCACCGAGGTGACCTTGTCGCGCGGCACGTTCAGATTCGGAAGCGCCTCCCACCCAGGATTCGCAGCCGACAGGTCAATCCACTCGGCTGTCTGCTGAGCGTCGGCGGCGCTCCCGCCGAGAACCATCACCCTCGGGACGTAGTTGGGCGGTTTGAGCGGCAGCAACACCGCGGTGCCATCCATGTTGACGCCGCGCTGCGACGAGATCTGGTTGTACTGGCGAGCCGGATCGTCGACGATCGGCGTGGCCGCCGGGTTGAATCGCCGCGCGGGCTTCTGCGGCCCGGCGATGAACAGATCGCCACCGGGCAGCAGGAAGGTCCACGGGTAATAGAAGTAGTTGAACGGCACGGCTTTCGGCGCGCTCCACGCGCCGCCACCGCCCGGGGTGAAGATCTCGAGTGACTGGACACCGACGCCGGCCGCATTCGCGTGATCTTCTCCAAACAGGGTGAGCGCTGTGCCGTTGCCAAGGGTCAGAGTGGTCGGGTAGAACCGGCCGGTGGTGAGCGCCGCCGCCGCACTGAAGCTGTTGGTCGACGGATTGAACAGGAACGCGCGTCGCTCGGTGTCCGCGCTGACACCGCCGCCGGTCATGAATCCGCCGTGGAGGAGGACGGTCCCCTGCGCGTCGTTCAACTGCGCGTGCGCGCCGGACCAGATATTTTCGTCCGCGGCGATAGCAATCGGCTGATTCGCCGGCGAGGTGTAGAGGCCGGTGGTCTGGTCCCACAGCCGCGCCTGATCCGGACGCTGCCCGTAGCCCCAATACAGAATTCGCGTCGAGTTCGCCAGCAGCACGGCATGCATGAACGTGATTTCTGGCAGGCCCGGCAGCACCTCCCATCGGCCGCCGATCGACAGCTGACAGCGATCCAAGGTCACCGTCGGACAGTTGTTGTTGCCTGGATCCAACGGCAATCCGATCGAGGCGCTGAGCTCGTCGGCCTCGGCCGGTGTCAGCCACACTGTTTGCTGCGAGCGCACCAGCGCCGCGAGCCCCATCATCATGTGCATCTCGACATGGCAGTGAACCAGGAAGTCGCCGCGAAGGTGATATTCCTTCGCGTGCTTGTGATGATGGTGAGGATGCTGCGCCTTCTCGAGCTCCGGTGACAGCAGCAGCACTGGCGGCGCCTTGGTTTCGACCATGAACGACTCGGCCGGACTAAACCCGCGCACGTCGATGGTCTCGTCGGCGAAGCGCCAGCGCTGCGCGTGCGGATGGAAGTTGTGCCAGTTCATGCTCAGGTCGAGGTTGAACACGTACCACCGGATCCGCTGCCCGGCGCGCGCCACGATCGTCGGCGTGTTGCCGATGAAGGATCGGCCGTTGAAACAGTAGGAGGGCAGGTTTGCGCCACCTTGCTCGACGACGCTGTGCTGGCTTGGACCGTTGTTCGTCCAGACGACTTGTCCACCGACGCCGACGACGACATTCGCCGGCGCGAAGAAGAAGTCGCCAATCGCAACGTTCACGGTGCTCGGGCCGCCCGCTTGCACGGTGATCGAGCCGCTCATCGACGGCCCGTGGATGCCGCACATGTAGTTGTAGGTGGCCGCCAGCGAGAAGACCGGTGACGCGTAGATCGTACCCGGATTGAGCGGCGCACTTTGAAACACCGGCGTTCCGCGCATTCCGCTCATCACGTGAAAGAAGATCGGCACGTGCAACGTGTGCTCGTGATGCGGGAGGGGCTGCGGCGCATGCGCGAGCTCGTCCAGCGTGACGATGTAGGAAATGAGCGGCTCGGGCACATCGGGTAGATCCATGCCGTGCCCCATCCCGCCCATGCCTCCCATGCCAGGCATCGGCGTCGGCATCGGACCGGTCATGGTCATCGCCACTCGGCCAGGCGACCCCGGAATGGGCACCAGCATGCGGCTCATCGCGCCGGCGGATTGGCCCGCGGCGCCTGGCGACTGGCCCATGGGAACCCATCGGTGCGCCGGGTCGATGCGCAGAGCCGCACTTGGGTGCCTGCTCGTGAGGCGTGTGGTGCATCTCGTGATGATGCGCCTTGACGACTTCGTCGACCGTCTTGAGAAGACGCTCGTAGAAGCCGTCGGGTACGGGGAACTTCGGCAGGTCTTCGCATTCCTTCTCCGGAAGGACGACCAGCCCACCGAAGAGGCCGCGATCGATGAAGGCGCCGATGTTGCGACAGTGGTCGTGAAACGGCCACGCGCCAACGGATTGCTCGGTCGCTTCGTAGGTGTAGGTCCAGGTTTGACCGGGGCAGATTTCGTCCGACCGGCGGCCGTCGGTGCTCTGGGTGCCGAACGGCCACGATCCGTCCGAGTCGATGCCGTATCGCAATCCGTGCAGGTGAAAGCTGTGAGGAGTGATGTCGGCGTTCTTGACGTGGATGTGAAGAACGTCTCCGGGCTGCGCGTAGATCACGGTGCCCGGCACGCGCCGTGTGTACGCCGGCTCGTTGACGTCAGCGGCGATCAGCTTGTCCGGTTTGGGCACCAGGAAGTGCGAATCGAGATACTCGCGATAGATCAGGGCAGTCAGGCGCCGGGCGTTCACTTCGTCGACGGGGATCGTCCCGTCCTCGTGGCCCATGTTGCGCATGCAGTCGCGGCGGTACACGATCGGCGGCGTCACATGATCGTCCGGCTCAACAGGTGAGTAGCCGGAGATTGTTTCGATCTTCAGGTAGATGTCACGGACGGCCATCGTAATCCTCCTCTTCTCGAGTGACTACGCAAGTGAGGCACGCCGACGGCGCGAGCCCGCCGCGCGCTCAGTGTGGCGTGCGGAGTCCTGGCTGTCGCGGACACTTCGGCGGATGGTACAACCGTGTCGGGCAGACCTCCAGCGCATTTCGAACCGGTGAGGTATCGATCATGGAAGACACGCTGGTAGAGCTTGCATCAAGTTCGCGGTCTAACGGTCGTGCCGCCGCTGATGCTCGACGTATTCTCGCGCGCTCACCTGCTGGACGCAGTTACGAGGCACATCTCGTTGCGCTCCAAGCGAGCGGATCCCGAAGGCACTGAAAGCCAGTCGACTTTTCCGGTATCGAGCGAGTACACGGCTCCGACGACTCGCAGTTGCCGACTGGCGACCAACGCCTTGAGCACCGGTTCGGAGTCGCGGAGCTGGTTGACGACGTTTTCCACATTGATCCGGACGGCGTTTTCGACGAGATCTCCCGTCGACCCCCTGGCTTTCTCGACCGCGGGTCGGATGGGCTCCAGGAGCGCTGGCAGGTGCCCGTGCGCCTCGCCGCCCTCCACGGCCGCGGTTACGGCCCCGCATTTCTGATGCCCCATCACGACGACCACCGGCACATGGAGATGTTCCGCGGCGTATTCGATACTCGCGAGCTCAGCGTCGGCGGCGACGTTGCCGGCTACCCGGATGTCGAACAGGTCGCCGAGCCCCTGGTCGAAGATGATTTCCGGCGCCACTCGTGAATCTGCGCAACTGAGAATCGCCGCGTGCGGATGTTGTCCCGACGCAAGCTCATGCTGGCGCGCCGCGGTCTGATGAGGGTGCTCGTAGCGCTTCGTGGCATGGCGCCCGTTTCCGGCTTTCAGCTCGGTGAGCGCTCGGTCGGCCGAGGGGGGCCCTTCCTGCGCGCTCTGGGCCGCCGCGAACAGGGCAAGCGGGAACAGAATCAATAGATGAATCGGCTTCACGGAGTGCCTCTTTCTGCCGGCTCAAGCGGCCCCGAGCGCCGCGCGGACACGACTGAAGACAAGGTCAATGGCGATTATGGCTCGCTCACGCCCCGGTTCAACCTCGATTTTCAAGCTCGATCGGATACCGAGCGCGACCGCGACGCTGCGGGTGCTTGGGGAACAACGCCGCAGGTTACCTGCGTCTGGACCACGGTTTGCTCCGACGCGAGACCGTGAGACGATCTCAGGCCCGCGCCGCTTCGCGGCGTGCGCGATTCGTGCGCGCGATTACGCTTCTGGTGTGTCTGCTCGGCCATGCGCCGTTGCTGCGCGCTCAGGGTTTTGAGATCGCGCCATTCGCCGGCTATCGCTTCGGAGGCGACTTCTTCGAACTGCTCACCATGCAGCGACTCGACATCGATGGCGCATCCTCGCTGGGAGTCGTCGTGGATGTCCCGACCTCCGACGATTTTCAGATCGAGGCGCTCTTTACCCACCAGAGCGCGCATACGCTGGTACCGACCGTCCCGGCCGGCGCGCCGGTGAGCTGGCGGTTCAGCGTCGATCACTGGCAGGGGGGCGGCCTTCAGGAGTACGACATCGGGCGGCCGAAGGTGCGGCCGTTTCTGACGGGCACGGTGGGACTGACCCGTTACGCGACCGGCGCAGACAGCGAGATTCGCTTCACGGTCGCCGCCGGAGGTGGCGTCAAGCTGTTTCCATCGCGTCATGTCGGGGTGCGACTGGATGGCCGTCTCTTCATGACGTTTGCCGACGCCAGCCTCAGCCTCTTCGCGTGTTCAACTCTGGGCTCGAATCAGGGTTGCCTGATAGGCTTCAACGCGAACTTCGTCTGGCAGACTGACTTCACGGCGGGGCTCGTCGTCAGACTGCCCTGACCCGCTGACTTTTGGAGCAGGGATGCCCACACGGGTTGCCGCATCGCTCGCCGTGGTGGTCGGACTGTCGCTCGCCGGAGTGGCTGCCGCTCCGCTCCCCGCCGGAAACAGCGGAATCGCCGCCCGCTATCCGTCCGACGCGGGCATCGCCGCCGATCCCGCCGTTATCTTCGCCGATGACTTCGAGTCGTACGTCAGCGCTGCCGCGCTCACGAACAAGTGGAGCGAGACCTACCACTCCGCCAACACCCGCATCGCGACGGAACCGGCCAACGTGTACAGCGGAGCGCATTCGCTCGAATTCACCATCCCGCCAACGACCAGCGAACTGTCGAATACCGTCGCGAAAGTTGTCAGCCCCGGGCAGGACACGCTCTTCCTGCGCTACTACGCACGGTACGGCGCCGGCTTCAACGTGATTGGATCGAGCCACAACGGCAGTACCATCTCGGCCAAGTATTGCTGCCCCGGCGTTCGCGCGGACGGCTACAACAAGTTTCTCGTCAGCTACGAAGCCTGGCGCGACAGCACGGCGACGGCGAATCCAGGCCGGCTCAACACGTACGTCTACCATCCCGAGCAGCGCGACATCTGGGGGGACCACTTCTTCCCCACCGGCGCGGTTCTGCCGAACACGAGCCTGCCGTTCGATTTCGGTCCCGAGTTCGTTTCCCATCCGGATGTCATACCCCTGCTTGACCGCTGGTACTGCTACGAGTTGATGGTCAAGGCCAACACTCCAGGCCAGCGCGACGGCCGGATCGCGTTCTGGCTCGACGGACAACTGATCGCCGACTTTCCCAACCTTCGTTTGCGCGATACGACCGCGCTCACGATCGATCGCTTCACGCTCGATCTCCACGTCTTGAACAACAACCTAGGCGTGGCGCAGAAGTGGTACGACAACGTGGTCGCCGCGACTTCGTACATCGGACCGATGGTGTCCATGCCTCCTCCACCGTCGCCAACGGGACTCCGCATCATTCCGACGCGCAGCTGATCGCCGGCTCGACGCGCGCCGGGTGAGCTGCGCTAGGCGCGATATCATGGCCGCGTCAGCCGGTCGCGGAGTCTGACCCCCACTCGCACCGGCAGAGGTTGTGGCTCGTGTCAGGACCTGTTCGCATCGGCCTCGTCCTGAGCGCTGGCGGATTGCGCGGTGCGGCTCACGTTGGCGTCATCCGACAGCTGATCCGGAACGGCGTTCGAATCGACGCGATCGTTGGCGTCAGCGCGGGCGCGATCATTGCCGCGTACTACGCAGCCGTCGGGCTCAATCTCGACGAACTGGTCGGTGATGCCAGGACATTTCGCGGACGGCATCTCCTGAACGCACAGCCTCGGGGTGCGCCTCGGCGGTCGCCTTGGGCGGCGCCTCACACCATACTGCGGCGTGATTCCCGATCGTCTCCGACAGCTCGAGGCCGGGAGTTTCGACCGACTGCATCACGGCGTGCAGCGCCTCGGCATCGTCTGCCACGACCTGCGGAAGCAGACGGCCGCACTACTGCTACACCGGATCTCCGGATGGGGTCAGCCTGAGTGACGCGGTCAGGGCAAGCGCGTCAATCCCGATGCTCTTCCCGCCGATCGTCGTGCGCTCCGGGGATGTCGTGCTGGAGTTGACCGACGGCGGCGTCAGCGACGCCGTGCCCCTCGGCTTCGCACGCAGCCCGGCGATCGGCGCGACACACGTCATCGTCTCCGACAGCCGGTGGGTTGGGAGGATCCCTTCGATCGATGCAGCCACCGCCTGGATCCGCCCGCGCATGTTCAGCACGGGGACCCTGTGGTCGACGCGTCACGGACTCGCGCCAGCGGTTCGCGACGGCGAAGCGGCGGTCACCGGGCCGATCCTCGACCGGATTCGTGCCTGGTCCGACGAATCCTGCTAGTGGCCCGTCCGTGCTGAATCAGTACCGAGCGCGGGCTGGCGCCTGGTCTCTGGCACACCTGGTGGAATCATCCGCCGCGCTGCAGCGATCTATGGTTCTAAGGGGACCGACGGTGCGCCCTACAGACGAAGAGGTCGCACTTCGACGGGGATTATGGCTTTGATCCCCCTGTCGCGCGGCCCGTACCACACGGTTACAGTCGCATGCCCTCCCCCAACGGCAGTGATTGTGCCGGACGCGTTCACGGTGGCAACAGCGGTGTCCGACGACTCGTAGGTGAGCTTCGACGACTTGGTCACGTCGACGTAATCGTTTCCAAAATCGGCGAGCAGATCGATGTCGTCCCTCGTCTGTCCTTTGTGTTCGAGGTAGACCCGCGGGAACGGGAACCGCGGGTCCCGCGGCGTGAGCGCGCGCGGCATCTCCCGCCGATTCGATATCGATATCGATGGTCGCGACAACCAGCTCGCCCTTTGCCCGAGCGGCAAGCACGCTGACACTGTATGAACCCGGAGCGATATCCTCGGGAATCTTGACCGCGAGCCGCGCGGGCAGCGAGGTCGCTTCTCCGGCCTGATCGATGTCAAACGGATCCTCCATGATGAGCGTGATCCCGACGAATCGTGTCCGGTCGGGCGAAGACACGCGGACCTCCAATGTTTCGCCGGGAGCCACTTCGGCGCCGTCGCGCGGCGAGTCGATTCTGAGGTGCGGATCCCGGTTGCCCGCTCGCCCGGGCGGCGCCTGCGCGTCGATCGCCGGCGCGGCGGACAACACAACGGCGAGTACAAGGACACAGCGCGCAGGAGACACGGACACTCCTCTACCTCATGGCGTGATCGGATCAAATGCGCCGCCGCTTTGGAGGACAGCGCAGGCGCCCATTGTCCGGGGAGCGCTTGGGCGCGTCAAGGTCCACTCGCTGGCACCCGCCTCTCCTTCGGCACTCGACATCGAAAGCACTCGATGCCGCCCGCATCGTACGTAGTTGCGGTCTGACCAACTCGCCGATCCTGCAGCACGCGCTACCTAGCGGCCCCGTTCAGAAAAAGTCGAGCAGTCTGTCGGCTCGGGGTTGGTCAGCGTTGGGACGCCTCGACGACGTGGATGACGTCGAGACGCAGCATCTGTCCTGGAAGCGGCGTGGTCGAGATGTCTTTGATGATCTGAAGCCGGTCAGGTCCAGGCTTGTTGTTGTCGATCTGGCGATCGTTTCCATCGATCACGCGAACGACCACCGCAGCCTCTCCGGCGACCGGAATCGTCGCTTCGAAGTCTTCCGCGTAAATCGTGTGGGACACCGTCGGATAGTGATTGAGCCAGTAGGTCTGCTTGGGGCTCGACACTTGAATGTGCCAGGCGGACCACTCTCGTGCCTCCACCGTGCCGCCGATTTTGAAGTATGGGTGGTCCGGGTACGGTGCCTCGCCGCCGACGATCGTCGTGGGCTCGAAGATCCCGCGTATCCTGAGGCGGACGTCATAGATCACGTCGCGGCTCCCGCCGAACGTAAATGATTTCTCGATCAGCTGCTTGTGAAGGCACGTATCCGGCTGGGGCGGATAGTCGCCAGTGCAGTTGTCGTGCAGAAATAGCGCGTGAAACCCCGATGCTGCCTGTGTGAGGTCGATGGGGCTCTTGGTTTGGTCCGCCCCGATGCTCACCGCACCACCGGCGATCAACGCCGCCATTGCCGAGAATGACATTCGCAATGAACGAACACTTCTCATGGTTTGGCCATCCAAGGCAGAGTGCTCCGACGTAGGGAATCAGCGCGCTGATTGTAGAACAGTGCAGCTCATGATTTTTTCTGTTTCAGCTTGAACTCCCGGCCGGCAATCGTGATGATCGTCTCGCGTTTGTCTCCGATGTTGGGCTGGACGAGCAGACGCACGCTTCCGGATCCCGATCCCGTGCTCCCCTCGACGATCGTTACCCAGAGGGCGGAGCTCGTTGTCGTCCACGTGCAACCTGGCGCAGCCTTCACGTCGATCCTGACGTCGTCGGGGCCAGGGCCGGCGTCGTAGTGATCTGGTTTGATGTCGTATTTACAGTCGATTCCGGCCTGCTGGACCGTGAACGTCTGGCCGGCGATGGCGACCGTTCCTGTGCGCATCGCCATTGTGGTGTTCGCATCCACCGTGAGGTGGACGTGTCCGTTGCCTGCTCCCCCGGACCCGTCCGCTACCGCAATCCACGCTTCGCTGCTGACTGCCGTCCAGGCGCATCCTGAGGCCGTCTTCACGTCGACGTCCACGTCCGATCGGCCCGGTCCGGCGGTTCGAGACGTCGGATCGATGCTGTAGCTGCAGGCCGGCACGGGAGCGGCCTGTTGTTCGACGCGGACCTGCCGGCCAGCGACCGTGACGATCCCGGTACGGGCCGGTCCGGTGCTGCGTGCGACGACCAGCCGGACCGAGCCGTTGCCCCGGCCGGGCGCTCCTGAGTCGACCGTAATCCACGACGCGGCGCTGCTCGCTGTCCAGTCGCACCCGGCCGCCGTCGTCACGCTGACAGCGAAGCCTTCACCGGTTGCTGCCGTCGACTTCTCAGTTGGTGAGACGGTGTACGCGCAAGCCGGCGCCGGCTGAGGAGTGGGCTCGGGCGCCGGGGGCGGTGGTGGCGGTGTCGGCCCCGGCGGGGATGGGTCGGGAGGCGTCGGGACCGGGGGTGTCGGAACCGGGGGTGTCGGAACCGGGGGTGTCGGGACCGGGGGTGTCGGTGAGGGCGCGCTCGCGCCGGTCTGGTCGATGCCGACGCTCACGCCAGCAATCGTTGCATTCGCGGTCCGGCCGGCCGAGACGTTCGGTGCAATGCTGAAGCGGACGAGGCCATTCCCGACGCCGCTCGACGGGATGGCGTTGCCAATCCATGGATCGGTGGTGTCAGCTTTCCATGCACAGGCTGGCGTGGCCGCTACGTTGAACGAGGCGTCCCCACCGGCGCTGTCCACGCTGCGCCGTGGCGGGGTCACGTCATAGCGGCAGGGGGCTGCCTCTTGAACGATGTCCAGGCGCTGGTCCGCGACGGCGATCGAGCCGTGTCGCGGCGTACCTGAGTATTCGTGGAAACCGAATACGTGATGGTGGCGGGTCCCTGACCGTCGGTGGTGTTCAGACTGATCCAGGCCCCATCCACATGCACCGACCACGAACACTCGCGGGCGGTACCGATCGTCAGCGTTCCCGTTCCGCCAGTCGCCGGCAGCGACGGCGAGCTGTTCGTGACGTTCGTCGCGCACTTGGATGCCGATGGCCCGCTGACGCTGGTAATCGATGAGCTGCCGCAGCTGTTCGCAAAGTGCACGAGCACGCCAAGGACCATCCACCTGAGGATCCTGGCAGCGCGCGATTCCCCCGCGAATACCCACATGGCCGTTGACGTTGTGCGCTCATTGCAAACGGCGGACCTTGTGCGTAGTGAGGCGCGTGACGCGCTCGTCGATGGATCTGTGTTCTCCTGTTGAGGCTTCAATAGTTTGACGATTCTCCTGTGGATGCTCGGCGTTGCTCTGGTTCTCATCGGCTTCGTCGGCATCGTCATGCCGGCGTTGCCTGGCCACATCCTCATCTTCGCCGGCCTGCTGCTGGCGGCCTGGGCCGATCACTTCACCCGCGTAGGGCCGTGGTCGCTCACGGTGATTGGCGTCATCGGCGCCACGAGCTACGTCGTTGATTTCATGGCGGCGGCCGTCGGTGTGAAGCGCCTCGGCGCGAGCCGGCGCGCCATGACCGGCGCGGCGGTCGGGACGTTCGCCGGCCTGGTGTTCGGCCTGCCAGGAATTGTGATTGGCCCGTTCGTCGGCGCGCTCGTCGGCGAGTTGACGGTGCACCGCGACTGGAAACGGGCCGGCCGCGCCGGGGTCGCGGCGTGGATAGGATTCGCGATTGGCACAGCGGTGAAGGTCGCGCTCGCCTTCGTCATGGTCGGGATCTTTCTCGCCGCGTTGCTGCTGTGATACGCGCGAGCGTAGGTGCGGGAGCCGACGGAGCGCCGCGAGAGACAGGACGAGTGATGTCATCAGGACGCTCCGGCTCGATGACGCCGTTGACAACGGGGGCCGCGATGCCGCTCGCCGAGAACACATGCAGCCATGTTCAGCGTGTACATCGCCATCCAGCTGGTGCCGACCGCAGCTTTCGTCAATGGCGGCGGTCCTCCGACTGCGCTGGAGATCGCCAACCGCGTGAAGATCGTGAAACCCGACAGCGCGGTGCTCGAATTCGCTGGCGCTGCCTCGTTTTCTTTTACCGCGCGCGACACTGGCGCCGTGGGGCGCCTTTGCAGGAGCAGGATGATAGCCTCAACGTTCGCGGTGTGGCTGGAGCGCAGGGCCGGCCCGGTGAGAGGGTGATGCTGTGAGGGTTGTGATCATTGGCGCCAGCGCTGCCGGAAGCTTTGCCGCGTTGCTGCTGGCGCGGGCCGGACACGAGGTTCTGATCGTCGAAAAGGACCAGCTGGCGCTCGCACCCGATATCGAATCCGCGGCGCTGTCGGCGTTCCGCCCGACTGCTCCCCAGATCGTCCAACCGCACATCGTCCTGGCCCTCTGCCGCCAGCTGCTCTTCGAACATCTGCCGGATGTGTACGAACATCTGCTCGACGCCGGCGTCGTGGAGGCGCCGATCGCGACCCAGATGCCGCCGACGCTCGCCGACACTGCGCCTCGACCGGGTGACGAGCAGCTGACGATGTTGATGACGCGGCGATCAACGTTCGATTGGGTGCTCCTGCGCGCGACGATCGATCAACCGGGTGTCACGCTCCGTCGCAGTGTGGCGGTCACGGGGTTGGTCGCCGTTTCGGGCGAACCGCCGCACATCACGGGCGTACGTACCAGCGAAGGCGATCTGCCGTCGGACCTGGTGATCGACGCGGCCGGACGCCTCTCGCCGATAGACCACTGGTTGAAGAAGGTCGGTGCCCGCGCCAGCGCGTCGTGGTGGGCGGAATGCGGTGTGGCGTATTTCAGCCGTCACTACAGGCTGCGCGAAAACGCCGCGCCGCCAGCGCCTCTGACGACACGGATCGTCGAGGCGCTCGACGAGTTCACTGTTGGCATATGGGGTTCGGACAACGCCGTCATGCAGGTGGTGGTCGCGCCGCTTGCCTTGGATCACCGCTTCAAGAGGCTCAGGTATCGCGAGGTCTTTACTGCCGTGCTGCGCTCCATTCCGACGTACGCGGCGTGGCTCGACGCGCTCGACCCCATCACAGGGGTCTATCCGATGGGCGGCATGCACAACACCATGCGACGCCTGGTTGTTGACGGCGCTCCGGTCGCGACCGGCCTGTTGGCGATCGGCGACTCCGTGTGTACCACGAATCCGACGCTCGGCCGCGGGCTGGCGCTCGCGTTATCCGGCGCCGTGAACCTGCTCAAGGTCATTGATCGGCACCGAGACGACTGGTTAGCGACGGCGGTCGCGATGGACGAGCTCGTCGCCGGACATGTGGTCCCGTATTACGAGGATCAGGCTGCCACGGACGCCGCGCGTCTGGCGGTGCTTCGACACAAGATTTTCGATGCCCCGGCACCAGCACCCCCCCATCCGATCGGGTCACCTTTGCGCAGCTGGGTAAGGCGGCGCAGTTCGATCCGACAGCATTTCGCGCGCTGTGGAGCCTGATGGGTATGATCCGTCGACCCGAAGAGATATACACAGATCCGCACATCGTCGCGCGCACTCACGAGATCCTCCGTGAGCACGTCAGCGGCCCGTCGATCGTTCAGGCGAGTCGCGAGAGCGTGCTCGCTGCGCTCACTCTGAAGGACGGCCAGCCATCTGGCTGACACGCCGTCGCACCCTGCCAGAAGGTCCGCACCTTTCTCGTCGCACATAGGAGAGAGCTCCAGGCACAGCTCGAGACAGCCGACGAGCCGCCGCCGCTCCACCCCGAATTGGCCGAGTTGTACCGATACAAGGTGACGACGCTGGCTCAGGCCCGGGAGCACCCGGAGACGCGCACCGAAGCCACGGAGGCGCTCCGACCGCTCATCGACGCCATCGTCATGACGCCAGCCGACGGCGCACTCAGAATCGACCTGAAGGGAAATCTCCCGGCGATGCTCGGCGCGACCGACAAAGCAAGAGGGCCCCAGAGCGGGAGCGCTCGCTTGATGTTCAACGACGGAAACACCACTTCTGTGCCGCAGGTCTTGTCGGTTGTGCGCACGAACGTCATGCGTGCTGGTGCTCCGGCACGCAAGCGTCACTTTCGCGGGCTCATAGCCCTGCTCGCTCACGACCACTTTCGCAGTCTGAACGGCGTCGCTGCTGCGTCTCGTCGGCTCGATGATGCTGGCGCTGCGCTTCGGAGTGGCCGATGGTCCAGCTGCCGCCGGCCTGAGACCAAGGCGCTCACGCTCGGCCCTGACGAAGAAGCTGCCCTCAGTCACCACGACGTCGCCTGGCTGAACGCCTGACACGACCTCGACTTGTTCTCCGGATGATCTGACCGAGGCGCACCTCTCGTTCGATAAACTTCCCGGGTTCCTTCGGGTTCGCCAGATAGACGACCGTGCGGTCACCAACGTTCTGCACGGCGCTGCGCGGGACTCTAGGAGTCGAGGTACCCGACGCTCCGGCCACCACGACATCCGCGTACATCCCAAGCCGCAGCTCGCCGCTCGGGTTTGGCACCTCAATCCGCACCTTTGCCGTTCGTGTGTCGGCGCTGACCTGCGGATCGATGTAGCTGACGCGGCCGCGCAGCGTTAGCTCTGGACGGGCTGACGTCGTGATCGCGGCCTCACTGCCAACGCGCACTCGAGAGAAATCCTTCTCGTACACGATCCGCCACGACCCAGACCGTTGAGAGATCGACGACGGTGAACAGCTTCGTGGCTGTGTCCACGTTGAGCCCAACATTCGCTCCGCGCTCCGTCACGACGCCGTCAATCGGCGCAGGGACGGTGGTGGTGGCGCTCACATTGTGGCCAGGAGCCATATTCTCGAGTGCCGACGCCGAGACGCCGAGCAACTCGAGCTGCGAGCGCGCACTCTGGACAGCCGCTGTCTGCGCCGCGTGCTCGGCGTGAATCTTCTCCAGCTCCTGGCGGCTCGCGGCCCCGATCTCGACGAGCTTCTGGGTCCGCTGCAACTCGCGGTCATGCGCGTCGAGCATCGCCTGTGCCGAGACGTAGCGCGTCTGTGCTTCGGCGAGCGCCGGGCTGTAGATCTCGGCCAGGGTTTGGCCCCGACGAACGCGGTCGCCGAGCGCCGGCCCAACCTTCGTCACGCGCCCGGCGACGAGCGGCGTCACCACGACCTGGCGATAGGCATTCGGCTCGACGACTCCGGGCAGACGGAGCTCCGTCCCTGACGTTCCACTCGTGACCGGCGCCACGACGATCCCCGCGCGTTCCACCGCATCCTGACTGAGTGGAACGATGACGTCAGGTAGCGGCGCGTTGCTCGTGGCCAGCGGACGCAGCGGGAGACGGCTGCGCGCCCGCTGGAGGCGGCATGTCTGCAACGTGTCCGCCGGCTCCGGCATCGCTTCGCATCAGCAGGTACGTGGCCCCGGCTCCGACTGCCAGCAGAGCGATGGCGACCAGCGCCGCGGCGCCCTTGTGCATCGTCACGCGTGTGTCGGTCGTCATCGTCCCTCTCCAAGCGCCCGGTTGAGCGCTGTTCGTGCCTCGTACGCCGCACGCAAGGCCTCGGTATAGGCGCGTTCCACATCCAGGTATCGCCGCCGTTCGGCCAGGACCTCGAAGACGGTCACCCGCCCGAGCTCGTAACTCTGGCCGACCACGGCCAGGTTCTGGCGCGCCAGCGCCTGTGCGCCGGCGCCATAGATCTTCACGGCCTCTCTTGCACGCTCGTCCCGTGCGCGAGCGGACGCCACTTCGGCCTCCGCGGCGAGCCGCGCGGCATCGTAGGCGGCGGCCGCGCCCGTCCGCTCTGCGCGCGCCACGGCCACGTCTCCCTGATTCCGGTTCAGGACGGGAATCGTCACCATCGCGCCGGCGGACCAGTAGTTGAACTGCCCCCGCACGCGCTCGAGGCTACCGTCCGGCGCGAACCCACGCTGCGGGAATCCGGCGTCCATGCGCATGTAGTTTCCGAAGAGGCTGACGTCGAAGCGGCCTTCTGACTCGGCGCGGTCGATCTTCGCCACGGCCGTTTCGATGCGGGCCGCCGCTTCTCGAACGTCAGCCCGCTGTTCGACGGTCGTCGACATGTCCCGGACCTGTGGCGCCACGGCCGACTCGCGTTGGACGAGCGCTTCGAACGTGTCACGCACGGTGAGCGTGGCATCCGCCTTCATGCCGAGCACGCGTTTCAACTCGAACACGGCGGTCTCGGTCCGGCCCGCCTGGAGCAAGCGGTCGGCCTGCACCCGCCGGAGCTCGACATCCAACAGGTCGCGCTCGAGCGGTGGTGAGGCTCCCTGTTCGACGCGAGACCGGAGCAGGTCGAACTGGTTCTGTGTCGCGGCCACGATCTCGTCGAAGAGCGCGAGATCTCGAATCGTCGCCAGGACGTCGCCATATCGCGTGCGGACCTCGGCCGCCAGCAGCCGCTCGCGATCCGCAGCAGACAGCTGGGCGATCGTGACTTCGCGGTCCGCGACGGCGACGCGCCCGCTCCTCCGGAAGAGATCGAGCGGCCATTCGACCCCGACCGTCGTCAGGTGGTCCGTGCCGCCGGGTTCCTCACGCCGCTCGAACGAGACGGACGGATTTGGCCTGAGCGACGCCTGGAGCTTCGTGCCTTGCGCCACCTCCACCTGACTGCGCGCCGCCCGGAGTGAGGGCTCCTGCTCGATGGCACGCGCAATGGCCTGTTCAAGCGACAGCCCGTTCGCAGGATCCACGAATCGGCCAGCAAGCGGCGCCTGGCCACCGGGTGATTGAGCCGAGGTGGACACACCGGTCAGCAGCGTCGCAATGAGGACGCTCAACGCGATTCGCGTGGTCATTGCACGCCTCCCTGGAAATTCACCGACCCGTGGCCCGCCGGCCCGTTCCACTCGATGGCCATCTGCCAGGCGCCGGCCATGCCGAACTCCGCGGTCGCGGCGTACCGGCCGGGCACCCCGGTCGGCGTCACCTGGAGACCACCAGACATGACCATGCCGGGCATCGGCATGTTGGCGCTCGCGCGCACGGTGCCGACGTCGACCAACGTCGTTGTGCCCGTGCGCCTGAACTCGAACGTGAAGCTATTGCGTCCTTGCCGCAGGGTGCCGGTCGGCGACAGCAGCGCGATATCGAGGTCGCCTGCGCGGATCGTTTGCACGACCGTCCCGGCGCTCTGAGCCGTGGGCTCGCTGCCGCCTGGTCGACTCCGCCACACCACGAACGAGATCACCGCAACGAGGGCAACAACTCCCGCAGCCATCGCCAGCCGCCGGGGACTGCCGCGTACGTGCTCGTTTCGCGGCAGCGGCTCGCGCTGCAGCCCCAGGCGCCGCTCACGAATCCAGAAGAAGATCACCGGCGTGACGATCAGCACATGGAGCAGCGACGACACCATGCCGCCAAGCACCGGCGTCGCGAGCGGCTTCATCACCTCGGCGCCGGCGCGCGTGCTCCACATGATCGGGAGCAGCCCGGCGATGACGGTGGAGACCGTCATCACCTTCGGCCGCAGGCGAAGCAGTGCGCCCTCCATCACCGCATCCCGGAGTCCCGCCCGCGTCAGCGTTCCGCCCAGCTCGTGTCGCTTCCGCTCGACCGCTTCCTCGAGATAGATCACCATGACGACGCCGGTCTGCACGGCGGTGCCGAACAGCGCGATGAAGCCGACCCACACCGCGACGGAGAAGTTGTAGCCAAGCAGCCACAGGAGATAGACGCCGCCCGTCAGCGCGAAGGGCACGGCCAGGAGCACGTGCGCGGCCTCGACCGCCGAGTGATACGTGAAGTACAGGAGCACGAAGATCACGAGCAGCACGATCGGCACGACGATCTGCAGCCTGGCTCGCGCGCGCTCCTGGTTCTCCCACCGACCGCTCCAGCCGACGTAGTACCCCGCTGGCAACGCGACGTCCCGTGCGACGGTCGCGCGGGCTTCCTCCACGAAGCCGCCGACGTCGCGGCCCTGCACGTTCAGGAGCACCGTCGCGAGCAGCAGGCCGTTCTCTGAGGAAATCATCGCGGGACCGCGGGCGTGCTCGATCCGAGCGACCTGGCTGAGCGGGATCTGTGCGCCGTTGGACGCGGCCACGAGGACTTGCCCGAGCGCCTGCGGATCCGCGCGGTACTCAGGCGCATACCGCACCCGGACGGGAAAACGCTGACGGCCCTCGATGGTCGTCGTCAGCGTGGTTTCGCCAATGGCGGTCTCGATCACCTGCTGGATGTCGCCGACGCCGATGCCGTAGCGCGCGGCGGCGCCGCGGTCGACCTCGATGTTGAGGTACTGACCACTGGTGACCTGTTCGGGGTAGACGTTGCTCGCGCCCGGGACCCGTCGGACGGTATCAGCGACCTTCCGCGCCAGATTCCTCGAGCACGGTCAGGTCGGTGCCGAAGATCTTCACGCCCACTTCCGAGCGGATGCCTGTCGTCAACATGTCGATGCGGTTGATGATCGGCATCGTCCAGATGTTGGAGACGCCCGGAAGCTGCACCGCTCGCCCCATCTCGGCGCGCAGCCCATCGAGCGTCATGCCCGACCGCCACTGCTCCTTCGGCTTCAGGTGGACGATGGTCTCGGTCATGTTGAGCGGCGCCGGATCGGTCGACGTGTCCGCGCGCGCGACCTTGGCGACGACGTAGGCGACTTCCGGAAACTTCATCAGCGCGGCGTTCTGGCGGGCCGCGATCTTGGTGTTCTCCTCGAGCGAGATGCTCGGATCGGCGATGGGCATGAACATCAGGTCGCCCTCGTTGAGCGGCGGCATGAACTCGCTGCCGATCCCGCGCGCCAGGACCAGCGCTCCGACGAAGAGAACCGCGGCGGCCGTGATCGTGAGTGCCCGATGCGCGAGCGCGCTCTGCAGCACCGGCCGGTAGACCGCGCGAAGCACCACGCATGACGGGGTTGGCCTCTTCGGGATGGAACTTCCCCCCGAGCAGCAGCGTGCACAGCACCGGGACGAGCGTGACGGCGATGACCGTCGCCGCGAGCACCGCAAACGTCTTGGTGAAGGCCAGCGGATGGAACAGCTTGCCTTCCTGACCGGTCAGCGCGAACACCGGAATGAAGGCGAGCAGGATGATCGCCATCGAGAAGAACACGGGCCGCCCGACCAATCGCGTGGAGTCGCGAACGGTCTCCCAGATTCGGTGGCGATCGCGTCGGATCGACACCGCGCTGCTCGACGAATCGGAACGCGTTCTCGGTCACGACGATGCCGGCATCGACGAGCACGCCAATCGCGATGGCGATGCCGGCGAGGCTCATGATGTTGGAGGAGATGCCGGCGTAGTACATGCCCAGGAACGACATCAGCACGGCGAGCGGCAGCGGAAGCGTGACGATCAGGATCGAGCGGAAGTGCATCAGGAAGATGACGTGCGCCAGCGTGACGAGCGCGATCTCTTCGATCAGCGCCGTGCCGCAAGCGTGCCGACCGCCTGCTCGATCAAGTCCGAGCGGTCGTAGAACGGCACGATCGTGACGCCCGGCGGCAGGCCTGGTGCAATCTGCGCGATGCGCGCCTTGACGGCATCGATGACATCGCTTCGTGTTGACGCCGGTCCGCGCGACGACGACGCCGCCGACGGCTTCCTGTGTCCCCTTCACGAGCGAGGCGACCCGGAAGGCGTTGCCGATCTGGACGTTCGCCACCTGCTCGACGTAGATCGGCACGCCGTTCGAGCCGCCGACGACGATCCGCTTGATGTCGTCGACCGACGCGATCAAGCCGACGCCGCGCACGATCAGCCAGGCGCCGTTCGACTCGAGCACGTTGCCGCCGACATTCAGGTTGCTGGCGCGGACGGCCGACACCACCGCGCTCGAGCGGCAGGTTGTAGGTCCGGAGGCGGTTCGGATCGACGTCCACCTGGTACTGCTGGACATGGCCGCCGACGGAGGCCACCTCCGCGACGCCCGGCACGGCATTGAGCTGATAGCGGATGAACCAGTCCTGCAGCGTGCGGAGATCACGGAGTGAATGCGTCGGGCTCTCGACCGTGTACCAGAACACGTGGCCGACGCCGGTCGCATCGGGTCCGAGCGTCGGCGTGACGCCCGTGGGCAGCGTCTTCGTGACGAGGCTCATGCGCTCGAGGACGCGAGTCCGCGCGAAGTACAGCTCCACGTTGTCCTCGAAGACCACGTAGATCATCGAGAAGCCGAACGCCGATTGCGACCGGACCACGCGTACGCCGGCGAGCCCTTGGAGGTTCGTGGTGAGCGGGTACGTGACCTGGTCCTCGACCTCCTGCGGGCTGTGCCCGGGCCAGTCCGTGAAGACGATGACCTGGTTGTCGGACAGATCGGGAATCGCGTCGATCGGCGTGGACGTCAGCGCCCACCATCCCCAGCCGGCGAGGCCGAGGTACACGACGACGACGATGAACCGGTTCTTCAGTGCAACGTCAATGAGTCGATTGATCATGAGCCACAACACTCGTCATGCCGCGCGCGTACACGCGCGAACCTACGCGCCCGGACGCGGAGTCCGAGCAGACACACGACGACTGTGAATGGCTAAACGAGGAAGACGGAGAGGAGGACGTGCTTGGGCACTGGCGCGATGGGTATCGGCGCCGACGTGCGCCATGCGTCACTCAGAACGAGAGCAGGGACGTTGGCGGGCAGGACAACCCCGACGCCGAGCACCGCCGCAGTGATGGCGGTCACAAACGAGGGGTTGGACTGGTTGGAATGCTGGCCCTCTGCTGACGCGCAACAGCTGTCGGCTTGTAGCCTGCGTGAGAACGCGCCCTGACCCGGAGCGGTGCGAATCGCCCTTGTGCATGGGGCATTCGCCGCCGTCCGCGCAGCAGGCCATGCGCGCTTCAGCGGTTGGCATCCAGCCGGCGCAGATCGCGGCGTTCCCGGCCAACAGGCCGAACGTGAGCGCGAGAGCCGCGAGACGCTGGACGAGCCTCACCACCTACCTAGGATGCTCGACCGGCGAGGCGATGTCAAACGAACCTCCGGCAAATAGTGGTCGCGGGGCCGTGCAGCCCACGGTACTTGCAGCTGTTGAGCGGCGCCGCCTAAATCAAGTCGCTCGGAATCGTCCCGCCAAACGAGCCCCCGAGAGTTACGCCAGCGAGAGCGGCGGCCCAATCAGGTCCATGTCGCAGTCGCGGTACAACTTCGCGTCAGCAGCAAAGTCGTGAAGCTTCGCCGCTTCCTGAAAGAAGCTTTCCATTTTTCCGGCGGGCTGGAAGGCTATAAGGATCTTTCCCGGATTCTCGCCAACGTACGCCCAGACGTGTGGCACGTGTCGTGGGGCAAGCAGCGAATCACCAGGCTTCAACCGCATCCGATCCTGGCCGACCTCGAAGATGTACTCGCCCTCCATCACATAGAACCACTCTTCCTGAGCATGGTGAAGATGGCGTGGTGGCCCCCCTTTACGCATGCTGACCTGCTCGAGAAGGAACAAACCACCATGGGTGTCCTGCGTGGCGATTTTATACGTGACAACATTGGCGCCGGCGATCGTCCTCGGTGCGTCCAATCGATCCACACCGTGCTCAACTCGAATGCCCCGAGCTGAGGATTGCGGTGTGCGTTGCACCCCGAGCGCAGCCATCGGGAAGACGGCCGTCTCGAGGAATGTACACCGGTCGATGGTTTTCATTTGCATCCACCTCACTTCGGAGCCTGCAAAAACTAACACATCCGGCTGCATGCAGCGATTCGTGTGAGGAGTCATTCGCCACTCGGGTGACGTTGCTGAGTTTCACCACGGGCTGCCAGCTGACGAGTTTCGTTGCGAACGGCGGATCCAAACTGTCCATCTCTCTTACCTCGATGCGTCGAACCTATGTCACCAAGTGAACGTCGGCCGGAGTCGGCACGTACAACTGGACGATCCCAGAAGGAAATAGAAAGAACGCGCGAGCCGCAGGCGACGCGCGCACGCGACCGGAGCGAGGCGTCGCAGCGCCGGCGAGAGAGCGTGTCGGGGGTTCGGGGGCGAAGCCTCCGGATCAATATGGTTGCGGGGGCGTGCAACCGCCGGTACTTGCCGCTGTGGACCGTGGCGGCTTGACGGTGGTCAGTGCCGTCGCTTCTGCTCGACCGTCTGATGGCTTTCCTGGACTTCGCGCTCCAACGGATTCACCTTGGTAGTAGACTGCGGTCCCGATCGGCACGGCAACATTCTGGCGAGTTGGATTGTCGATTGTGGATGGTCGGCCTGAACGTCACTTTAGCTCGACGAGGATGCTGGCCTTGATGCCCCTGTCCCGCGGACCGTACCACGCCACGACCGCAGCGCGCCCTGGCCCAACAGCCGTGACGGTGCCGGACTTGTCCACTGTTGCGACGGCCGCGTCCGATGATTCGAACGTCACACGCGACGACTCGGTCACATCGACGAAATCACCGTCTCCAAAATCGCCGACGAGCTCGATTCGCCCCGTCTCGCCTTTCTTTTCGAAGTGGAACTGTGATAGCCGCGGCGTGATCGCACGGGGCATTTCGCGGCGCTCGATATCGACCTCAATCACCGCGACAACCAGCTCGCCGTCCTGACCGGCCCGACCGGCCAGACCGGCCCACGCGCTCACGGTGTATGAACCTGGTGAGATGTCCTTCGGAATCTTGATCGCGAAGTGCGCAGGCAGAGAGGTCGCTTCCTGGTCGGCCGGACCGATCGAATCCTCCATGACGACCCCAATCCCGATGAATCGCGTCCGGGCCGGCGAAGACACGGCGATCTGCAATGTGTCGCCGGGCGCCACGACGGCGCCGTCGCGCGGCGAGTCGATTCTGAGGCGCCGATCCCTGTTGCTCTCCTCTCTCGGTGGAGTCTGCGCCTCGATCGGCTCGAGCCTGGTGTTCAGTGTTGCGCCTGCGGCAACGACGACGCCGTTGGGCGGCGGCTCGAATGTGAGCGGCGCATCGGTCGCCGGGACCCAAACCAACGTCCGGCCAGGGATCGGGGCTAATGGAACCAGCAGCAGGCCGAACAAAAGGAAGGGAATGGGTTGCTTCATGCCGCGAGATGCCATGGCGCTACTTCCTCAATTGCCGTTCCTGCCAGTTCCATGCCTCGGAAGAGGCACGTAACCTGCTGCGATCGGGGCCACGCTCCTACAAATCTGACGACGTCGCACGAATGTGAAATCGCGCCGTGGCCACGGTCCAGAGTGCACGCTGCCTGAACACCTCGAACGGCTATGCAAAACACGGCGTACTTAGGCAAGCAATCGTTCCCTCTTCCTGCGAATGCAGGAGTGCTGCTGGGAGGTCAGGTCCGTTCGCTATGAGCTGCACTTACGTTGTCTGAGCTCCGATAGCGGGATATCTGCCTCGCGATTCACCTGTCACGCTCCGCGCCCTCGTTCGTGAACCACCTCCCGAGAACTGGGAGGTGTCCATTGAAGGTCAAATCCTTTGCGAGTCTAGCGAGCGCACGTCGCCGGGCGGCTGTGAATGGTCTGCGCCGTCTAGGAACCGCGCAGCGGGTGGACTTCGACCGCGAACGGAGGCATCAGCGCGCGGCGAGTCGGCGGCGGACTTCGGCCCAGGGAATGGTCTTCACTGCTCCGCTATCGAGCTCGGCCACGCGGCGGTTCACCTCGGTCGCCCACGCGGCCTCCGCGTCCTCGTCCACCTCGGTGTCGAGACTCTCTAGCAACGATCCGGCGAGTGCCGCGCGGGCCTCCGTCGGGAGCCCCAATGCGTCTTTGAGAATCTCTGCGGCTTCGCGTTTCATGGTCTGATCTTACCAGCCCGAGCGCCGCCGAAGGACCATATCGACGCCGGACAGCGCACGGTCTTTCCGCGGCTCTAGCGAAGCGCCTGACACAACCATGAGGGGGTGGCGGAGGGGGTGATGGCGCCAGGGGGACCATCTCCCCCCTCCGCGGGGGAGTACCGGAGCGTGCATCACACAGCGTGCGCTGATTCCACGAGCCCATTTCGTCCGCGTATCTGGTTACGCTGCGGGCGTTTGCCGACAGACAGTCGCGCCACTCGGCTCTCATCGCGGCGGCGGTTTCTGCCGACGCGCGCAGTGTCGCGGAGAGCAGCCGGGACGTGAGCGACCCCACCTCCGGAACGGGGACCCTGACCCCAGGGTCGGTCACGGGGTCGCTCACGTCCCGGCTGCGTGTCGGAGATCGCACGGCGGTTTGCGTATGCCGATGTCACGAACAATTGACTCAGGATCCGATCGCAAATGCACGCGATAATCCGGCGCGCGACTCGTCACAATTCGCGGCGGATCTCCGCTGCGATGACGGGGTGATGTCACCGTCGATCTGACGTTAGATCTCCCCTCCTGGTTGCCCGCAGATCACTCGGCCATCGCGATCGAATTCTCATGCGGTGCTCGGCGGCGTCAACGCTCTCCGCCGCGCTGCGACCGTGCGTCCCGCACGGCCTGCGGGCGCTGACCCCGCCTGCGCTCCGCTTGAGTTTGGCTCTTGCGCGATGGGCTTCCACAAATGCGTTGACGCCAATCGCGACGAGGCGTATTTCGGAGTATCTCGTGCCACACGGCACGCTCTTCACATCGCCCGATGTGGAGCGATTCGGAACGACGCTCGAGAGCCTCCTTCCGACAGCTTCCTGAGTCACGCGAATTGATCCGATTGCAGCGTGAGCACTGCCGGTCGACGGCAGCTGCGATCAGCGCGCGGAAAACGCCTTCCGCGCCGATGCGAAGCACAGCGCGTTCGGAGCCGCACACAGTGCCGCCCATCCATCGCCGTCACGAACGCCGCGAATCACGAATCGACGTTCAACATGGGCAGGCGTATCATGGCCGAACGAGGACGCAAACGAGGAAAGAGAGCTCGACGTCTTTCGCGAGTGATTCGTCACCTGGCGACCGAGCCCACCGAGGCGCGAAGCTATGACGCACTTCGCGCGTTCGTACGAGTGCATGCCGGACGCCGTTCGCCGGGTTGGCGGGCCGCGGCGGCGGGTGGCGTAGTTTGTTAGCCGGCGCCAGTGGCGTCCCTTGAGCATCCCCTCATGGTGGTCTTGGGCGTGATGATCGATGGATTACCGCTCGTGTCTTGCATCGGCCCGAGACTAGCTCGGGTTCGCGCCGGTGCGTAGCCGCGAGAAGCGGTTCCGGCCCAGCGCCGCGAGGCCCACCACGCCCGTTCCGATCAGCCCCAAGGTGCTGAGCTCGGGAGTGACTGCCGGCACTGGACCTTGATGGAACTCGCTGGCGTAATAGAGGCCGTTGGAAAACCCGTACGCAATCCATCCTTTGGCGCCGCCAGACACGTTTAGCGTTTGCATCGTGTCAAAGGTGAATCCACTTGCAGAGAAGGTGATGTCTTCGGGAACGATCACGTCTTTCCCGTTTGTGGGCAGCGTCAGATTGGTCATCGAGATAGAACCGGGGAGAAAAAAGAATTCCTGCGGCGTCCCATCGATGTCAATGAAGGTGCTGTTCAGGAACAACTCACCGCCTCCTCCCACTGCGGACCCGCCCGGGTAGCCCAGATCACCGAAGAAGAAGAAGCCAGTTCCGCCGCCGAGGCTGAGCGTCGACGTGAGATACCCGAAGTTGTCTCCGCTGCCGCTGTTGGGAAACAGAAAGAGTTGATCCGCGAACGCACGGGCGGACGTCAAGGCCACGACCAGGACCGTGAAGGCAAGAAGCCGTTTCATACCGCACCTCCCAAATCCAATGCTGACCGGGGACGGGATCCGGCTGCCGAATCCGGCAGACCAGAGAAGCCGCGTGCCCAGAAAGAGTGCGCGCTTCCCCATGTTTTCTCGCGAATCGGCTCTGAATCTGCCTCCCCGGCCACGTAAGCAAATCGGTGGACCTCGGCCGTGACGGTTGGCCAACGTCATTCAGCGCCGCCCCGCTGCAGGCGCCACAGCTGACGACTCTGGGAGGAATCCGAGTCCGGGACGGACGCCGTTCGCCGGGTCGGTGGACCGCTGCGGCGCCGCGCGGCGTAGTTTGTTGAGCTGGTGGCAGTGGCGTCCCCAAGAGGGTTTCGAGGGTCGGCACCTTGCGCCGCGGCCGCCACGCGGCGGCGCCTCCGCCTGCTGCTTCTCCGCACGCTGCTGGTCGGTCATCATGCGGCGACTACATCACACGGCGCGACGCCACGAGCAGCGCCACGACATCGATCGCGTTCACATCGAGCAGGTACTGGACGTCGCCGTCGAGATCGTCGTCAGGCGTGACCCGCACGTCGCCGTCTGCATCGACGGCGAGCGTATGGCCACGTTGCTGCAGCCGCGTGACGAGCTCGTAGACGGCCAGCAGGACCGCCGCGCCGCTCGGCAAACTCACAACCGGTTCGTGCTGCGGCGTGCTAGTCATGGCTCGCGCTCGGCCGGCGGCGCCGCAACGCGTGCGGCGTCGGAGGCTTCGAGCTCCAGTACGCGCGATTCGAGCGTCGCGATTTTTGCGTCGCGGACGGCGAGCGCTTTTTTAAGCACGTCGATCACAGCATCTGCGCAGCCGATCATCGTCCGTTCGCTTTTGTTGGCGGCTGCGATGTGCTGCTTGTAACAGACCTGTGGCAGTTGGTCAGGGTCGGTGATCGGCTTGGACATGGCACGCCAGTGTCGGACAGCGTGTGCCGGTTGTCGCGGGGGGAAATTACGTGGGGGTCAGGAAATGCAATCGAGGAGGGTGCGGGCGCGTCGGACGTGGTGCCGCACGTCTCGCGCGGTGATCCCGCAGGCCGTGGCGATCCGTTTCTTGGGTTCGCCGGACACCTCGCTGCGCACGAACAACGTGATCGTGCGCTCGAGATCCTCCAGCCGAAAGCCGCCCATCGCGCCCGGCCGCTGCTTCGGCTGCTTACCACAGCTCGCCCAGGCGAGGCCCTCAGGAACCGTCACGAGGACCTGTGGTGCGTTTTCGAGCGCGCGTTGATACTCCCATCGGATCATCTGTGGCAGCCAGCGATGATAGGGCGTGAGCCGCAGCTCGCGCACGAGCGCGTTGAGCTGCACAGAATCTTCGTAGAGGCACCGCAGCGCCGCGGCCTCCGTGAACGCGCCGATGTCCTCGGTACTGCGCGACACGCTGTCGCCACACCTCGTAGGCGCGTTGCACGCGGGGATCGTGACGCAGCAGGATCATCGGGAAGAGTCGCATCGCCTCACCGATCCGCAGCGCGGCCGGTTCACTATTCGCGATGCGCGCGGCGAGATCGTTCGTCGATCCGTCACGGGCCATACACCGACAGAGTCCGACAATCGCAGACGCGATGCAACTGTGCCAGCCTGACTACCAGCCGATTGTGTCGGACGGTGTCAGAACCTGTCGTTTTCTGGCGTGTTTCTGAAGGTGGGCCGTACACACGAAACGGGCCGGAAGACTTGCGTTTTCGGCCCGTTTTAATTGGTTGCGGGGGCGGGATTTGAACCCGCGACCTTTGGGTTATGAGCCCAACGAGCTACCGGACTGCTCCACCCCGCGTCAGAAGAATCCTGATTGTACCACTCAGATCGACGAGACGTCAACGCACTGTCGAGCTCGGGACGTGATGCGTCGCCCCCAGGACCGCGGCGAGCACATTGTAGGTGACGATCGCGTCGAAGCGACGCGCGGTCGCGAGCGGAAACGACGTGTTGAACGCGTCGGTGAAAAAGGCTGAGACTGAGAGCGTTCGCGTGACGGCTACGGTGCTCTGGACAAAATAGCGTCGGCCGATGCCGTAGCGGTCGCCGTTGACCGGCGGAAAGTGGCGATCGATGCTGGCGTAGCCGCCGCCGACCAGGAGGCGGTGACCGAGAGGACGTTCCGCGGCAACTCCTACCCCGCCGACCTGATCCGGAATCCGCCAGTAACTCTCGACGCGGATCCGCACATCCTTCAGCTCGCCCGGCATCTGGAAACGGACCGCCCCGTGCAGCGTGTTGCCTTCAGGCGGCTGCGACCATTCGCCCGAGAGCGATGCATGGGCCCCCATGTTCTTCTGCGCCAGCACCTGCAGGAAGTTCGCCTCGCTCAACCGATGCAGCCGCGGGAATACGTTGGCAGTCGCGAAATCGCCGACGTAGGCCCGGGTGAAGGTGATGGCGTCGACAATGAGGTGCGGCGGCGCCCGGACCGTGACCCGCTCGCCGGTCAGGTAGACGTCGTTGTCGTAATTGGTGATTTCGGTGGTCTCGCCCCGGATCGCATAGAGGCTCCCGACCTGCGCCTCGACCTCTCGCCAGGGCTGCACAGACGCGTACAGCTGCTTCACCGACAGCTTGAACGCCTGATCGCCAGTGCCGATGCCGGTGTTGTTCCAGCTGCTGATGAATGAGTTCCCCGAGAACGCCCCGACGTTCAGCGCCAGGCGATCGTCTCGCAGCGGCTTGAACCGGGCGCGAAGCGTGACCTTGTCCTGAAGCTGATTGGTAGTGCGAACACCAAGGCTGTTGGCAATGAACCGATAGCGGCCGGCGACGGTTCCCTCCTGCAGGTCCAGCCACGAGGCCGGAGGCGTCGGTGGCAGCCGCAGCAGTACGGTGAGGGCAAACAGGCACGAGACGAGCACGGCGGCGGCCGCGCTCAGCCTTTTTTGTACTCGGCCTTAGTGGTGATCGGAGCGCCGCCCCCCTGAAAATCGGGGAACGTCGTCTCCGTCGACAACGTGCCGTCCGGCGTCAACGTCCAGATCGATTTGACTTCGAACGCCTGGCCGTTCATGTCGGACGTCGCGGTCAGCACCAGCTTGTTGCCGTCCCACGCCATCTTCGTCATGCGATCGATCATCGTGCCCTGGAAGTCGAGCGGGTTCCGGCTCTCGCTCCCATCCAGCGTGTACGGCGTCTTGAACTCACCCATCTGACCCGTGGTCGTCACGATCAGGTCGGTCGCGTCCTGGACGACGGTGATCTGCGTCGGCGTGAACATGTCCGCCGAAGCCGGCGCGGACAGCTTCCACGTGCCGACGAAATTCGGCTTCTCCTGCGCGATCAGCGTCGCGCCGAGCGGTGCCACACCCACGAGCAGGACGGCCAGTAAGCGCTTCATGCAGTCTCCTTCTTGAATCCCGGTGCGATCATACGGCAAGTCGTTCGCCGACGTCCGCCGCCGGCCGCTCCCTCCTCCGCCCTATTGGAGCCGGCTCTGAGCCGCCGCAACCTTCGCGTCGACGGCCGCAGACGGTCCGGCGGCCGGCAGGCGCCGGACGCTCTCGAGCGCTTCCCGATACCACTTCTTCCACGCATCGAGGATCTCGGTTGTCGCGTTCTGTGTCCGTTCCAGCCGCAGCCGGTCTTCCGCGGCGGCGGCGATGAGCTCGCCAACCGCGATCGCGTCCTGCTCATCCGCCGAGGCCAGCAACCACGCGCTGGTCGCCACCGCCACACCAACATTGACCATTTCCGGCGCGCTCGTCTTATCCGGTCGATCGAGGTTGGTGTGGTAGTAGCGATCCGTGAAATGCCAGTTGAGGAGCGACGGAATTCCTGCATCGCCAAACGCCGTATGGTCGCTGCCGCCCTCGTAGGGATTGGTGCGCACCAACCAGCCGGTATCGCGGCCGCGGCGCAGACAGATCGCCAGGTGCAGGTCGTTCAGCAGGCTGCCCTTCAACGAATCCGCCGAGACATTACTCTTCCCCCACGCAGTGTGCGGATCGGATGGCCGCTGCCACACCGCCGACGGATCCGGCTGTTTTTCGATCAGGAAGGATCCGCCGGTCTTCGTCACGTCCTCTCCGGTCATGTCCATGGCGAACATGTATTGCACCCCGCGCGCCTGATCGGGATGCGACGTCAGCCAGTGACGGCTGCCGGCGACCTCGTCGGCCCACATGAAGGTGAGCGTTCGCTCCGGCGGAGGCAGCGCGCCGCTCTCGATCGCACGATGCAGGGCCACGACGAGCGAGAACAGTGTCCCGCAGCCGCTGCCATCGTCGTTGGCGCCAGGCTCCTGCACGTGGGCCACCATCACAATCCGATCCTGCGGCCTCGACCGGCCAGGCATCTCGACGATGAGCGAGCGACTCGGACCGTCGTAGAAGGTCGATTGCACGTCGACCTTCACGTGAACGGGCCCGTCCTTGAGCCGCGCCCGCATGCGTTCCCCCGCTCGCCAGCTCGCCTTGAAGCCGAACCCCTTGGTGCTGGCGTCGTACGGAATGCCCGACCACTGGAAGACGTCGCGCTGATCGCTTGAGGTGAACGTCGCCGGATCGTCGGACCGGATATACGGCGCGATCGACGTCGAAATGAACCCGACGGCGCCGCGCGCCTTCACCCCCTGCTGCCAGAGGCGGCCGGCGTCAGCGGACCCGAGCACGACCGCGCCCTTGACCACTTTGCCTTCATAGTCGGCCGCCGCAGCGCCGTTGCCGACGTCGACGAGAGGCGCGTCGATCCCGCCAGCCGGCGTGGAGAACGAATTGATGCAGAGAGACACACGGTCGCGATCGCGCGACAGCAAGACCTCGCCGCTGTCGGCGAACGACACGGTACCAACCTGATAGTCCCAGCCGCGGCCGCGCCCGGCGAACTCGTCGACCCTCGACGCCACGCCCGCCTTCTCGAGCTGCGACTTGATGTGATCGACGGAGGCGTTGAACCCAGGATTGCCGGCGATCCGCCAGTA
This sequence comes from uncultured Acidobacteriota bacterium, assembly GCA_963771415.1. Taxonomy (GTDB): domain Bacteria; phylum Acidobacteriota; class Vicinamibacteria; order Vicinamibacterales; family 2-12-FULL-66-21; genus CAWAZT01. The sequence continues at coordinate 296,482 of CAVYTI010000008.1, forward strand.
CTGATCCATGAATCGCACGATCTCCATGGCCGCGTCGCCATCGACGAGCGGAGCCAGGACGCCGTAGGCGCGGTCAGCGGAGGCGGGCAGCGGGCTTTTGGAAACGCCGCTTGAGAGAATCTGCGCGTGGGGAGCCGGGACGGTGACAACACCAATCGCGATGATGGTGACGGCCAGAACACTCAGCGTGTGGCGTGCGGAGGTCCGCACCCCTACTACCCGATCAGTCGCCATCAGCCACAACAGGAGGGTCGAGCACGAGCATGACGCCGGTGTCTTCGACAGCCGACAACGGTGCCCGATAGCCGGAGCATTCTGTTACCGCGCCATCGCCGAGGTGTCGCCAATAGTGAGGGGACAGCTCGGGCGGGAGGTATCCCACTTTCTCGCCGCTCACGAGCACCGCGACCGCGCGACGGTTGAATCGGTTACCGGCCTCGGCCTGGAGCGTGGCCGTGAACTGCGACGGAAGCCGATCGACACGTTCGTGATACGCGAGACCAGCGACGACCGGCAGGCGTCTGGACGGCAACTGCGCCACGAGCCCTATTGTAGTCGCTGCTCCCCCCGCGTGGCGGCAGCCTCGACTCGATAACCATGATGCTGCTCCATGCGCGCCTGGGTCAGCTCGTCGAGCGTCAGGACGCCGTCGTGATTCAAGTCGAGTCGATCGAAGGCCTTGGGCCTGGGCCACTCTTCGCGCGTCACATGCCCGTCGCCGTTCTGATCGAGCTTCTTGAATCGCTCTTCAATCGACCTCTGCTGGTGGCGGTGCCGTGGCTGGTCTGGAGAAGGTTGAGCGGGGGTCGCTTCCTGAGTGGCCGTCGGCGCCTGGGGCGTCGGGGTTGTCTGTGGTGTCTGAGCGTGCACGGAAGCGCCGGCAAACAGCGCCACCAGCGCCATGACGCACGTGGTTCCTATTCTCTTCATGGTTCGCTCCGAGTACAGCCGCCGAAATGAGCCTCTGACGGTTAGACCCTGGCGGCGGGTCCCGGGTTAAATTTGCTGGAGTGAGTACAGACCTGCTCCCACTGGGTCGTCGGCTGACCGCAGCGACGCGGCTCACGGTGCTGACCGGGGCCGGCGTCTCGGCCGCCAGCGGCGTCCCGACGTTTCGCGGCACGGACGGCCTCTGGCGAACGTTCCGGCCGGAACAGCTCGCCACGCCTGCGGCCTTTGCCAGCAATCCTCAACTGGTATGGGAATGGTACGACTGGCGTCGGCAGCGGATCGCGGGATGCGAGCCGAATCCGGCTCATGACGTTCTCGCGCGTTGGAGTCAGCGGCCGGGATTCACGCTGATCACGCAGAATGTGGACGGGCTGCACGAGCGCGCCGGCACGCGCACCGTCATCCGTTACCACGGGTCGATCTGGCGGCTCAAGTGCTCGGCTGCCTGCGGCCGGCAGGAATGGGAAGACCTGACGGTGCCGCTCGCGCTCGCTCCGGTCTGCGAGGCGTGCGGTGCGCTTGCGCGACCGGCCGTCGTCTGGTTCGGCGAATCGATTCCACCCGGCGCGGCGGAGGCGGCGATGATCGCCACGAACTGCGAGGTGTTCCTCTCGATTGGGACGTCGAGCCTCGTCTATCCCGCGGCGGGGCTGCTGCACGAAGCACGGGCACGCGGCGCGTGGACCGTTGAAATCAATCCCCAACCAACAGCTGCAACAGGAGAGGTCGACGTCGCCATCGCCCTTGCCGCGGAAGTAGCGCTGCCCCTCCTCGATGGCGACAGATGAGCGTGCCGTAACCGGCTGAAGGCCTCGACGATGGGTCGGGTCAGATTCGCGGGAGGGTGACGTCCAGCTGCTTGAGGTATTTGCCCTTCTTGTCGCCGTAGGAGATCTCGCACGGCTCGTCGCTCTGGAAGAACAGCACCTGGGCGATGCCTTCGTTGGCGTAGATCTTTGCCGGCAGCGGCGTGGTGTTCGAGATCTCGAGCGTCGCCGTGCCCTCCCACTCCGGCTCGAACGGCGTGACGTTGACGATGATGCCGCAGCGTGCGTAGGTGGATTTGCCGAGGCAGACGGTCAGCACGTCGCGCGGAATCCTGAAATACTCAACCGTGCGCGCGAGGGCGAACGAATTGGGCGGGACGATGCAGGTCTCGGCCTGAATGTCGACGAACGATCGCGGGTCGAAGTTCTTCGGGTCGATCACCGTGCTGTTGATGTTGGTGAAGACCTTGAACTCGTTGGCCACGCGGATGTCGTAGCCGTACGACGACAGCCCGTACGAAACCACTCCGCTGCGGACCTGACGGTCCTCGAACGGCTCGATCATGCCGTGCTCGAGCGCCATTCTCTTGATCCATGTGTCGGGTTTGATGGACATATGTCAGTCGCCGACCCTCGACCCTCTGCCTCGACCCTCGGGCCTCGATCTGTTCTACCGCCGTAGAACCGTGAACAAAACTGTCAGAATCGCGCTCACCAGAATCGAGGTCCCCAGCGGAAAGTAGAACGTGACGTTGCCGCGGCGGATAACGACATCACCGGGCAGCCGGCCCAACGGCACACCCACCATGATCAGCACCCCGGTGCCGACGATGATCAGGCCGATGATGATCAGCAAGCGTCCCACACCACTCCTCCGTCAGGCGCGCACGAGATCGATTCCCGGGAAGAAGTATCCCAGTTCGTAGGCCGCCGTCTCCGGAGCATCGGAGCCGTGCGTCGCGTTGTGCTCGATCGAGCGGCCGAAATCTTTTCGCAGCGTGCCGGGATCGGCTTTGGCTGGATCCGTCGCGCCCATCAGGGTCCGCCATTTCTTGATCGCATCCGGTGCTTCCAGCGCGAGCACGATAGCGGGTCCCGACGACATGAAGCTGGTCAGGCTGGCGAAGAAGGGCCGTTCGCGGTGCACCGCGTAGAAACCCTCCGCTTCCCCTTTGGTCAAGTAGACCTGACGGATGGCACGAATCTGGAATCCAGCGTCCTCGATGCGTTGCAGGATTCTTCCGGCTTGCCTGGCGGCAACGGCGTCTGGCTTGATGATTGCGAGCGTACGTTCGGACATATCCATCGAATTATATGGTTGTTTCTGTCAAACCGCCTACCAGAAACCCGCGACGCGCGCGTGCCAAACGCTAGCGGAGGGACTACGATGACAGACATGTTGAAGGGTCAGCAGCGCGAGTGGCCGGACCAGCACGAAGGCGCCGTCGAGGGCGATCGACAGTCCGATGTGCAACCGGGGAACGCCAATGCTCCCGCGCTGGACGAGAACGGGATGCCGTCCGACGACACGAAGATCGCCGAGGACGTTCTCGGGGCGAATCTCGACGAAACCCAGGGCTGAGTCCCCGCGGTGAGCCGGCTCCCCTACTGCCTCGAGGGGGACGTCATCGACGGCGCGGTCTTCCTCAGGTACTTGTCGTACCACTCCAGGTAGCGCTGCAAGCGATCGATCTTGTAGCTCGGCATCGTGATGCCGTGGAACTGGTCCGGGATAGATCACCAGCTGGGTGTCGATGCCGAGGCTCTCAGCGCCTGGTACATCTGCTCGCCGCCGACCAGCGGCACGTTGAAGTCCTTGTCGCCGCCCAGGAACAGCGTCGGCGTCTGGATCCGGTCGGCGTGGAAGAACGGATACGAGATCTTGATCCACAGGTCCTGTGACTTCCACGGCGGTCCGATCTCGTTCTGGTACTGCGTGATGTATTCGTCCACGCCGTACATCGACAGCTGCAGCGCGCTGCCGGCGCCGCTGGTCGCGGCCTTGAAGCGGCCGTCGGTCGCGATGGTGTAGTCGGTCAGGATGCCGCCGTAGCTCCAGCCGCCGATGCCGAGCCGATCGCGGATCGGCAATGCCCATCTTCTGGACCTGATCCATCGCCCCGAGCAGATCGACGACTTCCTTGTTGCCCCAGTCGGCGAAGATCGCCTTCTGGTAGGCGCTGCCCCGGCCGTTGCTGCCGCGATAGTTCACCGCGACGACGACGTAGCCGTTGGCGGCGAAGCAGCTCGCGCTCGAAGCTGAACGCGTGCTCGTCCTGGCCGTTGGGGCCGCCGTGGATCCGCAGCAGCGTCGGATACTTCTGACCCTGCGCGTAACGTCGGCCGGCTTGACGATCAGGCCGTGCACTTCGGTGCCGTCCTTGCTGGTCGACGTGAACTCCTCGGTCGTGCCCAGCAGCACGCTCCGTCAGCCACGTCGTCGTTCTGGTGCGACAGCCGGCGGAGCTTGCCGTTTTCGAGCGCGGCGACTTCCGGCGGCTCCGGATCGGTCGAGATCAGCAGCCGCGAAGGCGCCGTCGGCGTCCGGCCGACAGGTTCGACGATCACGCGCGGCGCCCGTCAGCAGGCGCTCGATCTTGCCGCTGCTCAGCGTGACGGCGCGACGGGTACTGCGACCGATCGTCGATCGACCAGGAACGTCGAGCGAGCGCTGCCGTCAGCCGACCAGATCGGCGTCGCGGAGCGGCCGATCGAGCGACTCGGCGAGAAGCTGCGGCTGGCCGCCGGCCGCCGGGAATGACCGCCAGCTTGTTCTGGTTGTAGGCGGAGTACTTCAGCTCCTCGCCGGTCAGGTAGGCGATCTGCTTGCCGTCGGGGCTCCACGCCACGCGACCGTTGCCGTCGGATGCCGGGGACGTGGTCAGCTGGCGCGGCTGCGCCCCGACCTTGGCGTCGATCGACGAAGATGTCGGTGTTGTCGCTGCGATCGAGATCGCCGGTGCCGCGCTTGCTGACGAACGCGATCCGCGTTCCGTCCGGCGACCACACCGGCATACTCTTCGTCGTAAGTTGCCCGGGGTGAGGGCCTCGGCCTTCTTCGTCGCGACGTCGAACAGGTAGAGATGCGTGTGCTCGCCGCGCAGGTAGCCGTGCGACGTCTTCTTTGAAGTGGTAGCGGTCGATCACGATCGGCGGCGGCGTCTTCGTCTTCTCCGGCTCCTTCTTCCTCGTCGTCTTTCGGATCGCGCGGATCGGGCTCGCTCGACGACGAGGATCAGACGACGTGCTGTCGGGCGACCAGGCGTAATCGGAGACGCCGCCCTTGACGTCGCTGACCTTGACCGCCTCGCCGCCGGCGCGGTTCATCAGCCAGACCTGGCCGTCCTTGGCACCCTGGCGCGACGAGACGAACGCCAGGGTACTTGTTGTCGGGGCTCCAGCGCGGCTGCGACTCGCTGTCGGGCGAGGAGGTGAGCTGGATCTCCTGCGTGCCGTCCCAGCTCGCCATCCAGACGTCGGAGTCGTTCTTGTCGGTGTCCTTGATCGCGCGGGACACGACGAAGGCGACCCACTTGCCGTCCGGCGAGCGCTGCGGGTCGCGGACGTCGCTTAGGTTGTAGATGTCGTCGAGGTTCAGGCGCGTCGCTTCTGCGCGAACAGCGAGTGAGCGGGGCCAGACACGCCAGGGCCACCGCCGCCACGGCCCGCGTCACTTGTCGCATGGTTCGTTACCTTTCGCGATTCGCATGTACCGTCGTCAGACACCGACTCTAGCGATGCTCCTCCATGACCTCGTCGAGCACGTCCGGCCCGGGCGCACCGGTCGAGCGGCAAGCGTCGCCAGCGGCTCGTCGACGAGATTGAGGAGTGAGACGAAATCGTCCTTGTCGGGCTCGACGTAGAGGACGCCGGTCGCGAACTCGCCGCGCTGCCGCGGTCTCGTGCAGCAGCCGCATGGCCGCCAGCTTGTCGGTCGGATTGTAGTCTTCGGCGACCTTCTTCAGAAACAGCTTCGACCCGTCGTGCATCGCCACTTCGCGTGGTCGTGCCGGGATCGTAGTCGACCGAGATGTCCTCGAAGAACGGCACGAAGCTGACCTCGCCGAGCCGCTTCGTCGTGCTCCTTGGCGTAGGCGTAGCTCTTGGTCGAGCCCTCGTGATCGTTGAAGGTCACGCACGGGGAGATCACGTCGATCATCGCGGTGCCGCGGTGTCCCAGCGACGCCTTGAGGATCGAGAGCAGCTGCTTCTTGTCGCCGGAAAAGGACCGGGCCACGAACGACGCGCCGAGCTCGATCGCCAGCATGCAGGTGTCGATCGGCGGCAGCTCGTTGACGACGCCGTTCTTCAGCGTCGACCCGACGTCGGCGGTCGGCGAGAACTGCCCCTTGGTCAGACCGTAGCAGCCGTTGTCCTCGATGATGTAGACCATCGGGACGTTGCGGCGCATCAGGTGCACGAACTGGCCGATGCCGATGGCGCCGGTGTCGCCGTCGCCGCTGACGCCGATCGCCATCAGCTTGTGGTTGGCGAGCAGCGCGCCGGTGCCGACCGACGGCATCCGCCCGTGGACGGAGTTGAAGCCGTGCGAGCCGCCGAGGAAATACGCCGGGCTCTTGCTGGAACAGCCGATCCCCGAGAGCTTGATGACGTTGCGCGGGTCGATCCCCATCTCGAAGAACGCGTCGACGATCCGCTCCGAGATGGCGTTGTGGCCGCAGCCGGCACACAGCGTGGTCTTGCCGCCGCGGTACGGCGTGACTTCGAGCCCGATGCGGTTGGTCTTCTTGTCCATGTAAGTGCTGACATGCCCTATGTCTTGGCGCCGGCGGCGACGCCGGCAGGAATGGGATGGCCGGCATCCTCGCGCGATTTCTTCCCTTCCTGAACGAGAATCTCGTCGGTCAGCGACCTGGCGTCGATGGGCAGGCCGTTGTAGTGCAGCACGCTGCGCAGCTTGGCGCTCAGCTCCGGCGGCAGCTCCATGCTGCAGCAGCGAGCGCATCTGCGCGTCGCGGTTCTGCTCGACGACGTAGACGCGGCGATAGCGCGCGACGAAGTCGCGCACCGAATCCGGAAACGGATAGGCGCGGATGCGCAGGTATCCGGCGCGGATGCCCGACTCGCCGAGCATTGATCGCGGCACTCGTCGATGGCCCAGTGGCTCGAGCCGTAACCGATGATCCCGAGGTCGGAGTCGACGTCATCGATGACCGGAGCGGGAACGAACTGCTTGGCCGTCTCGAATTTCCGCGCCAGCCGATCGACGTTGCGGGAGTAGTCGTCCGGGCGCTCGCTGTACTGACCGCGCTCGTTGTGCCCTGACCCGCGCGTAAAGTAGGGCGGCAGGCCGTCGCCCGGCACCGTCCGGTACGGAATGCCGTCGCCGTCCACGTCCTTGTAGCGCCCCCACTGCCCACTGAGTCGCTGCAGCGTCGCCTCGTCGAGAAGCTTGCCGCGGTCGAGCGGCTTGTCCGGATACGGGAACGGATCCGCCATCCAGGTGTTCATCCCGAGGTCGAGGTCGCTCATGACGAACACGAGCGTCTGCAAGCGCTCGGCGAGGTCGAACGCGTCCATGGCCAACGCGTAGCACTCCTCGGGCGTCCCGGGGATGAGAAGAATCTGCTTGGTGTCGCCGTGCGACAGCAGCGCCGTCGAGAGGATGTCCCCCTGCGCGGTGCGCGTCGGTAGGCCGGTCGAGGGGCCGACGCGTTGCACGTCGAAGATCACGCCAGGCACCTCGGCGTAGTACGCCAGCCCGGCAAACTCCCCCATCAGCGAAATCCCCGGACCCGAAGTCGACGTCATGGCACGAGCGCCGGCCCATCCCGCGCCCACCACCATGCCAATCGCGGCGATCTCGTCTTCCGCCTGCACGATCGCGAAAGTGGCTTTCCCCGTCTCCTTGTCCATGCGGTACTCTTCGGAGATACCCGATCAGCGTCTCGGGCAGCGATGACGAGGGCGTGATGGGATACCACGCCACCACCGTGACGCCGGCCAGCATCGCCCCGAGCGCGGCGGAGGCGTTGCCCTCGATCAGAATCCTCCCGCGCGTCTTGTCGATCCGCTCGATCTGATAGGGATCCTGCTTGCTGAGATGCTCGCCGGCGTACGCGAAACCGGCGTGCAGCGCGCCCATGTTGAGCTCGGCGGCCTTGACCTTCTTGCCGAACTGCTTCCGCAGCGCCCGCTCCATCTCCGCCATCTCGATGCCGAGGAGCTGCGAGAGGACCCCGTCGTAGATCATGTTCTTGACGAGACGCCGGAGCTTGGCGTCGGTACAGACGGTGCCGACGATCTTGTCGAACGGGACCGGGTAGAAGATCAGGTCCGAGCGGACCTCGTTCAGCTTCAGGGGCTCGTCGTACAACACCGCCCTGCCCGGCTCCAGCGACAGCACGTCTTCCCGCGCGGTTTCGGCGTTCATGGCGACCAGGAAGTCGACCTCCTTCTTCCGGGCCATGTAGCCCTCCGTGCTGGCGCGCACGGTGTACCACGTCGGCAGACCGGCGATATTGGAGGGAAACATGTTCTTGCCGGAGACCGGGACGCCCATCTGGAAGATCGAGCGCAACAGGACGAGGTTGGCCGTCTGGCTGCCCGAGCCGTTGACGGTCGCGACCTGGATGCTGAAATTGTTGACAACGCGCCGCGATGCGGGCTGACCCGCCTCGTGGATCGCGAGGTCCCTGGATGCCATGCAGCTCCTCTGTGTCTGTGGGAATTTCGCGCCGTGATCCCGACCTTGGAATTATACGATGCGGCACGCGCATCGCATACCTGGGCTTGTCCGGCGAATGGAAGGAGGAGATCTATGACCCGATTGCCCAGAATCTCCGGCTCCGTGCTCCTACTTAGCATTCTGGTCGCGCCGACGGTCGCGCGCGCCGACACCATCCGTATCACCAGCGGCGCGGCGGTCTCAAGGAGCGACCAGCTGGGGGTCGTGGACGTCACCATGGCCTCGCCGGACCATGGCTTCTCGCTTGCCGCGGCCGGCGACGCAGGCGGAGGCACCTACGACCTCTACAACAGCTGTTTCCTGTCTCCCGCGTGCGTACCTGGCCATGTCGTGAGCATGTTCGCCAGCTGGATTGGCTCAGACTTTGCCGGCACCGCGACCGCCGACGGCTTGGCGTTCCCGCTGGGTACGGGTGGTGACGGCATCGGCTCGGCAGAGGCGGATTTCAATGGCACTTTTACGCCCCCGCCGTTCACCGGCGCGACGACGATATCCGTGGTCGCTCCGTTCACGCTGACAGGCGTCGTGGACTATCCGGGACCGCCCACCGATCCGAACGAGCCCGATCTGTTTCCCCGCTCCAGGGACACTCTCGTCGGCTCTGGCTTCGCAACGATCAATCTCGCCTGGGGCGGAGTAAACGCCCAGTTCGGGTCGTGGACATACACCGGGGTGCGCTACGAATTCGCGGCGACACCGGAGCCAGCGACCCTGCTGCTCGTCGCGCCGCTTGCCCTCGGCCTGGCACGCTGGCGGAAGGTCACCCGCGTAGACCACTGCTGACCGCCGCGCCGATCTCGGCCGGGCTCTTGACGACGTGGACGCCGGCGTCGGCCAGCGCGGTCATCTTCTCGGCCGCGGTGCCCTTGCCGCCGGCGATGATTGCGCCGGCGTGTCCCATGCGCCGCCCCGGAGGCGCCGTCTGTCCGGCGATGAAGCCGACCACCGGCTTCTTGAAGTGAGCCTTGATCCAGGCGGCCGCGTCCTGCTCGGCGTTGCCGCCGATCTCCCCGATCATCACGACCGCGTCGGTCGCCGGGTCGCCGGCAAACAGCGCCAGCGCGTCGATGAAGCTCGTGCCGATCAGCGGATCGCCGCCGATGCCGATGCAGGTCGTTTGCCCGAGACCAAGGCGAGTCAGCTGGTGAATGGCCTCGTAAGTGAGCGTCCCGCTCTTGGAGACGATCCCGACGCGACCCTCTTTCACGATATGGCCGGGGATGATTCCAGCCTTGGCCTGCCCGGCGGTGATGAGCCCCGGACAGTTGGGACCGATCACTCGGGTCTTCGATCCTCGAATGACGCCGAAGACCCGCATCATGTCCAGCGTGGGTATCCCTTCGGTGATGCAGACCACGAGCGGCAAGCCGGCATCGGCTGCCTCGAGGATGGCATCCGCCGCGCCCGCCGGCGGCACGAAAATCACCGACGCGTTCGCGCCGGTTTCCCGCACGCAGTCGGCCACCGTGTTGAACACGGGCCATCCCTCGTGTGTCGTGCCCCCTTTCCCGGGCGTGACCCCACCGACGACCGTGGTTCCATACGCGGCGGCCTGTTTGGCGTGAAAAGTGCCTTCGCGTCCGGTCAGGCCCTGGACCAGGAGCCGCGTGTTCTTGTCGATCAAAACAGCCATATGTCTCGCGTCGTTGGGATCGTCGGTTACCGGCCGAGCGCTACGACCTGCTCGGCCGCTTCCTTCATGTCGTCGGCGGTGGTGAAATTGAGGCCGCTGTCCTTGAGCATCTGCTTGCCCTTCTCGACGTTCGTACCTTCCATGCGAATGACGATCGGCACGGTCACGCCGAGCTCCTTCACCGCCGCAATCACGCCTTCGGCCAGCACGTCGCATCGCAGGATGCCGCCGAAGATGTTGATCAGAACCGCGGCCACGCTCTTGTCCGACATCAGGATCTTGAACGCGTTCCGGATCTGCTCGGCGTTGGCGCCGCCGCCGACGTCGAGGAAGTTCGCCGGCTCCCCCCCGGCCAGCTTGATGATGTCCATCGTCGCCATCGCCAGGCCGGCGCCGTTGACCATGCAGCCGATCGTGCCATCCAGCTTGATGTAGTTGAGGCTGAACTTCGAGGCTTCGATCTCGAGCGGGTCCTCTTCTGAGATGTCGCGCAGCTCCTTGAGGTCGGGGTGTCGGTAGAGCGCGTTGTCGTCGAAGTTCATCTTCGCGTCAAGGGCGAGCAGGTTGCCCTCTTCGGTGACGATGAGCGGGTTGATCTCGATGAGCGAGGCATCGGTGGCGACAAACGCCCCGTAGACGGCCGATATCAGCTTCACGGCCTGGCCCACTTGCGGACCCTGCAGGCCAAGCGCAAAAGCCAGTTTCCGCGCCTGGAAGGCACCCAGCCCGATGCCCGGATGCACGAACTCCTTGAAGATGCGGTCGGGTGTCTCCTCCGCGACCTTCTCGATTTCAACGCCGCCGTCGGGGCTGACCATGACCACCGGTCGCTCGCTCGACCGATCGAGCACGAGCCCCAGATACAGCTCGCGCGTGATCTTGAGCCCCTGCTCGACGAGCACGCGCTGCACGATCTGACCGTGCGGACCAGTCTGGTAGGTGACCAGCGTCGATCCGATCATCTTCTGAGCCGCCTGCTGTGCCTCGTCGGGCGACTTGACCACCTTGACGCCGCCGCCCTTGCCGCGGCCGCCGGCATGAATCTGGGCCTTCACCACCACCGTCCCGCCAAGCTTGCGCGCGACAGCACCGGCATCCTCCGGCGTGAAGACGACGTCCCCCTGCGGGACCGGCACGCCGAAACGGGACAGGATGGCCTTGGCCTGATACTCGTGGATCTTCATGATGTGTCGGGCGCGCCCGGGCACGCGTCCGTCGGCGGCGCGCGTCGCGGTGGGCGCAACCTATCAATCATCTCCCGGGCGGAGGATGTGGATCAAGAGGTCACCCGCCAAGGTACAATTCATCGGATCGGAGCCATCGATGTCCAGCTTCCGTCGAGTGTTCTCCTCTTCCGTGGGTACCAAGCTCCTCATCGGGCTCACGGGACTGGCACTCTTCGCCTATCTGCTCGCGCACCTCGCCGGCAACCTCCTCGTCTTTGCCGGACAGGAGACGTTCAACGAGTACTCGCACCGCCTGATCTCGAATCCGCTCGTCGTGCCGATCGAGATCGGGCTGCTGCTCATCTTCTTGCTGCACATCTACAAGACCGTGAGGATGTGGATTGGCAACCAGGCGGCCCGGCCGGTGGCGTATCAGAAGAAGGCGTGGGCGGGCCACACGAGCCGGAAGAGCCTGTCCTCGAGCACGATGATCTACTCGGGGCTGACCATCTTTCTGTTCGTGCTGGTGCACCTGAAGCAGTTCAAGTTCGGCACGATGTACCAGATCGGCGATCCGGCCATCCGCGACCTGTACCGCACCGAGATCGAGGTCTTCAGCCAGCCGGGCTGGGTGGTCGTCTACGTGGTCTGCATCGGGCTCGTCGCGATGCATTTGCGCCACGGGATCGCCAGCGCCTTCCAGTCGATCGGGGCCGACCATCCGGTTTACACGCGCCGCATCGTGCTGGCCGGGACGATCATCGCTGTCCTGATCGGCCTCGGCTTCGCCGTCATCCCGCTCTGGGTGCTTCTCACGAGATAGGCCGCCATGACACTCGATCCAAAGACCCCCTCGGGCCCGCTCGCCAACAAGTGGGAACGTCATCGCTTCGAATCGAAGCTGATCAACCCGGCGAACCGCCGGAAGTTCACGATCCTCGTCGTCGGCACCGGCCTGGCGGGCGCCTCGGCCGCCTCGTCGCTGGGCGAGCTCGGCTATAACGTGAAGAGCTTCTGCATTCACGACAGCCCGCGCCGCGCGCACAGCATTGCCGCGCAAGGCGGGATCAACGCCGCCAAGAACTATCAGAACGACGGCGACAGCATTCAGCGACTGTTCTACGACACGATCAAGGGCGGCGACTACCGGTCGCGCGAAGCCAACGTCTTCCGCCTCGCGCAGCTGAGCGTCAACATCATCGATCAGTGCGTCGCGCAGGGCGTCCCGTTCGCGCGCGAGTACGGCGGGCTGCTCGACAACCGGTCGTTCGGCGGCGCCCAGGTCTCACGGACCTTCTACGCCCGCGGGCAGACCGGCCAGCAGCTGCTGCTGGGCGCCTACCAGTCGATGATGCGTCAGGTGCACAAGGGCAGCGTCGAGATGCTGCCGAATCGCGAGATGCTGGACCTCGTCGTGGTCAACGGCCAGGCACGAGGCATCATCTGCCGCAATCTGATCACCGGAACGCTCGAGCGGCATGCCGGCCACGCGGTGCTGCTCTGCACCGGCGGATACGGCACCGCCTACTACCTTTCGACCAACGCGGTGAATTCCAATGTGACCGCGGCGTGGCGGGCCCACAAGCGCGGCGCATTTTTTGCCAACCCCTGCTATACGCAGATCCACCCGACGTGCATCCCGGTGTCGGGCACTCATCAATCGAAATTGACGCTGATGAGCGAGAGCCTGCGAAACGACGGCCGGGTCTGGGTGCCCAAGGCGCAGAGCGACAAGCGGCCGCCGCGGCAGATTCCGCGCGAGGACCGCGACTACTTTCTCGAGCGGAAGTATCCCAGCTTCGGCAACCTGGTCCCGCGCGACGTCGCGTCGCGCAATGCCAAGTCCGTCTGTGACGAAGGTCGCGGCGTCGGCGACAGCGGGTTAGCGGTGTATCTCGACTTCACCGACGCGATCGCCCGACTCGGCCGCGACGTGATTGCTGTTCGTTACGGCAACCTGTTCGACATGTATCGAAAGATCACCGACGAAGATCCCTACGCGGTCCCGATGCGGATCTACCCGGCGGTGCACTACACGATGGGCGGGCTCTGGGTGGACTACAACCTCATGAGCAACCTGCCAGGCCTGCACGTGCTCGGCGAGGCCAACTTCTCGGATCACGGCGCCAATCGTCTTGGCGCCAGCGCGCTGATGCAGGGACTGTGCGACGGCTATTTCGTCATCCCCTACACGCTGGCGAGCTACCTCGGGGGCACTGCTCTTCCCGCCGTCGCGACCGACGCCGCGCCCTTCGAGGAGGCGGCGCAGGCCGTCCAGGCCCGGATCGATCGCCTGCTCTCGGTCAAAGGCTCGAAGACACCTCGCCAGCTCCATCGCGACCTCGGGGCCGTTCTGTGGGACGACGTCGGGATGTCGAGGACGGAGGCCGGGCTGCGAAAAGCGCTCGAGCGGATTCCGCAGCTGCGCGAAGAATTCTGGCAGAACGTGTCGGTGCCGGGCCCACAGAACAATCTGAACAAGAATCTCGAATACGCCGGCCGCGTCGCCGACTACCTCGAGTTCGCAGATGTGTTGACGCTCGACGCACTTGATCGCACCGAATCGTGCGGTGCTCACTTTCGTGAGGAAAGCCAGACGCCGGACGGCGAGGCGCTGCGCGACGACGCGCGCTTCTCCTACGTCGCGGCCTGGGAGTTCACCGGCGTGGGCACACCGCCGACGCTTCACCGCGAGCCGCTCGAGTTCGAGTACGTCAAACCGAGCCAGCGCAGCTACAAATAGGACGACGATCCGAAGGTTTGTCGATGCAGATCAATCTACGCGTCTGGCGCCAGGCGGGCCCCGACACCCCCGGGCAATTCATTCACTATCAGGCGGGCGACGTCTCTCCCGACATGTCGTTCCTCGAACTGCTCGACGTCGTCAACGAAGGGCTGATCGCGCGGGGAGAAGATCCGATTGCGTTCGACTCGGATTGCCGCGAGGGGATCTGCGGCACCTGCGGATTTCTGGTGGACGGCGTCCCGCACGGCCCGGTCCGCGGCTCGACGGTCTGTCAGCTCCACATGCGCTCGTTCAGAGATGGCGACACCGTCGTGCTCGAGCCGTGGCGCGCCAAGGGCTTTCCGCCGATCAAGGACCTGGTCGTCGACCGGAGCGCGTTCGATCGGATCATTCAGGCCGGTGGGTACACCTCCATCAACGTCGGCGGTGCCCAGGACGCCAATGCCATCCTGATATCCCAGCCAGTGGTCGAACAGGCGATGGATTCAGCAGCCTGTATCGGGTGTGGGGCCTGCGTTGCGGCGTGCAAGAACGCGTCGGCCGCGTTGTTCACCGCGGCAAAGATCAGCCACCTGGCATTGCTGCCGCAGGGTCAGGTGGAACGCCTGGCGCGAGTCGTGGGCATGGTCGAACGCCACGACGCCGAAGGCTTTGGCAGCTGCTCGAACGAGGGGGAGTGCGAGGCGGTCTGTCCGAAGGAAATTCCGATCACCAACATCGCCCGGATGAATCGAGAGTACCTCAAGGCGACGCTGGTACGAGGACGCTGAGTCCGCAGGCCGTGCCGGGTCGAGGACTGGTGAAACCCTCGACCCGACCCAAAGATCAGCCGCTTCAGCGAGTGAACGTGATCGCCGCGCTCTGGGAGCTGCCGCCGGATCCGATCGCGCTGACCGTTGCGACATATGTTCCGGTGGCGAGACTGCTGAAGAACGAGCTCTCGTCGACCGTGATGTCACCGTTGGAGTCCAGCGCGGGCTTCCCCAGACTTACCGTCTTGATCGGCGTGGCCGTCGACGGATTCGCGCCGTTGGCGTAGATGTTCAGCCGATACGACGTGACGAGCGTCGCGTGATCCGTCGAGGCGTGGAACACCACGAGCCAAGGAGGCGTGGAGGTCGTACCGACCGTCACTGAGACCGCCGCCGAGCTCGCCTTGTTGCCGGCGGCGTCATAGGCCACCGCCGTCAGCGAGTAGGTGCCCGCCGGCACCGACGACCAGGTCATGCTGTAGGGAGCCGACGTGTCCGTGCCCAGGCGAGTGCCGCCCGAGTAGAACTCGACCTTCGAGAGCTGCCCCTCCGGATCGCTTGCCGACGCCGCCAGCGCGATGCTGGCTGTGGCGGTATAGGTCGTGCCATTCGCGGGCGCCGTCAGCGTGACGGTCGGCGGCTGGTTGCTGGTCTGCCCCTGGGTGATCGACAGGCTGTCGACGGTGGCGCGCGTCGCGACGGACGTGTTGTGACTCGTGACCGCGATGCCAACCAACACGCTGTCGGCCATCGAGATGCTGTCGGTTCCCACCAGCGTCCACGTGCTGCCGTTCGTCGACTTGTACGCGCTGAAGAGCGTGCCGTTCCTCTTCAGGCGGACCCACCCGGGCAGCGCGCCCGTGCCGCCGCTCGTGTTCTCCGAGATGCCTCCAGTGGTCGGGCGCCGCTGGAACGCATAACCCTTCCCAACCGAATCGACCATCATGGCCTGACGCGAGTTCGCCGCCAGCGACTCGCGGATCATGACGCCCGCCTTCGACCACTGGTCCGCGTTCGTGAGCGAGGCGACCCGAGCAATCACGTCGATGTCGCCCGAGGCCGGCTGGTAGACGTAGTTGAACTGATCCGAGGTCCCCCAGATGTCGGCGCCGGCGGCGGTGATCGAGTAGGTGCCCTGCGAGAAGGACGCCGATCCCCTGACGGCCGGATTGCCGATGTCGGCGTCCTGTTGACCCGATGGCAGGCCGCTTCCGGCCGCCGTCACGGAGACCTGAGATACATCAACGGACGTCGTCGTCGTGGAATCGTGGCTGGTCGTCGCGATCCCGACGTACGCCGTCGTGCCGAGCGCAATCGTGTCGCTCCCCAGGCTCGTCCACGACGATCCGGTCGACGAGACGTATGCCGTGACTTGCGTGCCCACACGCTTCAGGCGGACCCAGTACGGCGCGTGCAGGCTCGCACCCGGCGTGTTCGTCGAGCTGCCGCCGGACTGGCGGCGCCGCTGGAATGCCAGTCCCTTGCCGGCGGAGACGAGCGCGAACGCATGTGCCGAGTTCGCAGCGAGCGACGCGCGGATCATGACGCCCGATTTGGACCATTGATCCGCCCAGGTGAGCGAATCCACGCGCGCGGTAATGGTCACGTCGCCGGAGATCGGTTGATAGTCGAAGTGGAATTTATCCGAGGTGTCCCAGATGTCGGCACCGCCGGCGTCGATCGAGAACACGCCCGACGAATAGGAGCTCGACCCTGCCGGCGTGGGGGAACCGATGTCCCGTGCACTCCATGGACTGGGAACCGCCGAGGTCTGAGCCCGAGCCGATCCTGATGCGACGCCTAAAGCAACCAAGGCGATGAAAGACACACGAATACCACTCCGGACCATCCGGGCTGAACTCATTCCGTTCCCTCCGAATCTGATTTGGCTTAGGTAGGCCGGTGCTCGTGCTGGCAAGATGACTGCCGATTCGACCTCAGCAGGCGTTGGAAGGTCCCGCGGCAAGTTTGCGGTAGGTTTTGGTGAGATGCGAAGTAGGAGAAGACTTTATTGCGGAGCTGAGTTTCGGCGCCCGATCGTGTAACTGTGTAATTCCGACTTCTCGCCCAGGGGCGCCGATGTGCGCATGATGTGCGCATTCGGCGATGCGCACATCACGTTCGGGGTCTTTTCGATTAGACCTTGATCACATCGACCAGCTCTTTCACCGCGGCTGCCGATTTCTTCAGCGCCGCGTCCTCTTCCGGCGTGAGCTTGATCTCGATAATCTGCTCGACGCCACGCGTCCCGAGCTTGACCGGCACACCGACGAACAGATCGCGGATCCCGTACTCGCCCTGCAGAAACACCGAACACGGGAGAATCTTTTTCTTGTCCTTCAGGATGACCTCAACCATTTCCGCGGCCGCCGCCCCCGGCGCATACCAAGCGCTCGTGCCCACCAGCTTCGTAATTTCCGCGCCGCCGTCGGCCGTCCGCTTCGCGATGGCGTCGATGCGCTCCTTCGAGATCAGCTCGGTGATGGGGATGCCGGCGACCGTGGAGAACCTCCACGACGCCGAAGGCTTTGGCAGCTGCTCGAACGAGGGGGAGTGCGAGGCGGTCTGTCCGAAGGAAATTCCGATCACCAACATCGCCCGGATGAATCGAGAGGTACATCAAGGCGACGCTGGTACGCGGACGCTGATCGAGGCCGTGCCGGGTCGAGGACTGTGAAGTCCTCGACCCGACCCGAAAGTCAGCTGCTCAGCGGGTGAACGGGATCGCCGCGCTCTGCGAGGTCCCGCCGGACCCGATCGCACTCACCGTGGCGATGTAGTTACCCGGGGCCAGCGCGTTGAAGAACGACAACTCATCGACCGTGATGTCGTTGTTGGCAGCTGGCGTCGGCTTGCCCAGATTCGCCGTCGAGATCGGCGTGGCCGTCGCCGGGTTCGCCCCGCTGGCATACACGCTCAACCGATACGACGTGACCAGCGTCGCGTGATCCGCCGACGCCTGGAAGACCACATAACGCAATGGCGCGGTCACGGCGCTGACCGTAACGCTCACGGCGCTGGAAGTAGTCTTCGCGCCGGCGGTGTCATACGCAACCGCCGTCAGCGAGTAAGTACCAGCCGCCACCGAGGGCCAGCTGAAGCTGTACGGTGAGGAGGTATCGGTGCCGAGCAGTATCGCCCCGGCATAGAACTCCACCTTCGACATCTTTCCTTCCGGATCACTCGCAGACGCTGTCAGCGAAATCGTGGCTGGTGCGGTGAAGGATGCGCCACCGGACGGAGACGTCAGCGAGACCGTGGGGGGCTGGTTCGTTCCGGTGACGGTCACGCTCACGGCGCTCGAGGTTGTCTTCGCCCCGGCCGTGTCATAGGCAACAGCGGTGAGCGAATAGGTGCCGGCCGCGACCGAGGTCCAACTGAAGGTATACGGGGATGTCGTGTCGGTACCGAGCAGCGTCGAGCCTGAATAGAACTCCACCTTCGACATCTTTCCTTCCGGATCGCTCGCCGACGCTGTCAGCGAGATCGTCGCCGGCGCCGTGAAGGACGCGCCGCTGGTCGGAGACGTCAACGATACCGTCGGCGGCTTGTTGGTCGTACCCGACACTGTGACGCTGACGGCGCTCGAGGTCGTCTTGGCGCCGGCCGCGTCATAGGCAACCGCGGTGAGCGAATAGGTGCCGGCCCCGACCGACGACCATGTGAAGGAGTACGGCGACGTAGTGTCGGTTCCGAGAAGGGTCGTGCCCTGGTAGAACTCCACTTTCGAGAGTTGCCCTTCCGGATCGCTGGCCGATGCCGTCAGCGAGATGCTGGCTGGAGCGGTGTAGGTTGCGCCGCTCGCCGGGCGCGGTCAGAGAGACAGCCGGCGGCTGGTTGCTCTGACCCGCAGTGACGGAAAAGTTATCGACCGTGGCCTTTGCTGTGGCGGCGCTGTTGTGGCTGGTCAGCGCGATGCCGACGTAGATGGCGTCCGCCATCGAGATGCTGTCGGAGGCAATCACCGTCCAGGTGCGCCCGTCGCTCGACTTGTAGGCGGTGAACAGGTTGCCGGTTCGCTTGATGCGCACCCAGCCAGGAGCCGCGCCGGTCGTGCTCGTATCCGCGGATGTCCCGTTCGTCAATGCGCGATCTTGAAAAGCGTAGCCTTGCCCCGGCGTGAGGAATGCGCTCGCATGACGGGACCCAGCGGTCAGGGTCTCGCGGATCATCACGCCGGCTTTGGTCCAGCCATCGGTGTTGGTGATCGAGCTCACGCGCGCGCTGACGTCGACGTCACCGTTGGCCGGTTGATAGACGTAGTTGAACTGGTCCGAAGCGCCCCAGATATCGGCGCCCGAGCCCGACACGGTGTAGACACCCGTGGAGTAGGTCGCAGAGCCCTTGAGGCTCGGATTGCCGATGTCCGCGTCGGTCTGACCGGCAGGAAGGCCGCCGGGCGGCGGCGTTCCACCACCACCACCACTCCCTCCGGCCGTGACCGATACCTGCGAGACGTCTGCCGAGGTCGTGTTCGTCGAATTGTGGCTGGTCGTGGCGATGCCGACATACGCGGTTGTTCCCAACGCGATGGTATCGGTGCCGAGCGTGGTCCACGTGGTGCCGTTGGCGGACACGGCGGCGGTGACTTGCGTCCCGACGCGAGTCAGACGGACCCAATAAGGCGCGGTCGAGGCAGCTCCGGCCGTGTTCAGTGAATCACCGCCGTTCTGCTGTCGCCGTTGAAATGCCAGACCCTGCGCCGCGGACACGAGGGTGAAGGCGTGCGCCGATGACGCCGACAGCGAGGCGCGAATCATCACACCAGACTTCGACCACTGGTCCGCCATCGTCACCGAGTCGATGCGCGCAACGATCTGGACGTCGCCCGACACCTGTTGATAGATGAAACGGAACTGATCGCTCGTGTCCCAGATATCCGCTCCACCGGCGTCGATCGTAAAGGTGCCCGAGGGCTGATTGTACGACGATGTGCCCGCGGGTGTGGGCGAGCCAATATCACTTGCGGTCCACGGAGCAGGAATGGCAGAGCTCTGTGCGCGCGCACTTTCGATCGCGCCACCGAATAGCAGCAGCGCGGCCGCACACAGACGAGCACACCTATAGAATCTCCGAGCACCGCACATCCTTTTCCTCCGGTTCTGATTGGCTTCGCAGGTAGGCCGACGATGCCAACTGGCAAGATGGCTGCCCGAAACGAGCTCAGCAGGAAGAAAAAGTTAAAGCCTGATTTGTCCCGTGTTTTGGAGACTTTCGCAACGCGAACGCGAAGCGAGCGGGAAACGGTTGAGCTCGAAATGAAGAAATGGATCGTGTAACTGTGTAATTCGAACTTCCAGGCGCGGCGCTGATGGGCGCATCTGGCGATGCGCCATCAGCTCGGCGAAACATTCTAGACCTTGATTACATCGACCAACTCTTTCACGGCGGCGGCCGATTTTTTCAACGCGGCGTCCTCTTCCGGAGTCAGCTTGATCTCCATGACTTGCTCGACACCGCGCGCACCGAGCTTGACCGGCACGCCCACGAAGAGGTCGCGAATGCCGTATTCACCCTGCAGGAAGACCGAGCACGGAAGGATCTTCTTCTTGTCCTTGAGAATCGCCTCGACCATTTCCGCGGCCGCCGATCCAGGGGCGTACCAGGCGCTGGTGCCGACCAGTTTTGTAATCTCGGCGCCACCGTCGGCCGTCCGCTTCGCGATGGCGTCGATGCGCTCCTTCGAGATCAGCTCGGTGATGGGGATGCCGGCGACCGTGGAGTACCTCGGCAACGGGACCATGGTGTCGCCGTGGCCACCGAGCACGAACGCATGAATGTTCTCGACGGAGACGTTCAGCTCCATCGCGATGAAGGCGCGCATGCGGGCCGAATCGAGGACACCGGCCATCCCAATCACCCGCTCGCGCGGGAACTTGCTGAGGCGGTAGACCGCCTGGCACATGGCGTCGAGCGGGTTGGCGACCGGAACAATGATCGTATTCGGTGAGTACTTGATGACCTGCTCGGTCACCGACTGCATGATCTTGTAGTTCGTCTGCAGCAGATCGTCGCGACTCATCCCCGGCTTGCGCGGGATCCCCGAGGTGATGACGACGACGTCCGAGTTGGCCGTCTCCTTCCAGCCCGCTTCGTCGGCGCCCGCCCCGATGATCCGAGCGTCGGACTTTTCGATCGGGCAGGCCTCGTAGATGTCGAGGGCGACGCCCCGGGCCTTCTGATCGGCAATATCAATGATGACGACATCGGCGAGCTGCTTGTCGGCAACCGCCCGCGCAACCGTGGCGCCGACGTTGCCGGCGCCACCTACAACCGTTACCTTTCGATTCATCGCGACCTCTCTGAGGCTGTGAGCTGTCAGCCGTCAGCTGTGACTACATGTTTTCTATGACTGCATCGGCGAACTGCGACGTCTTCAGCTCGATGGCGCCTTCCATCTGCCGCGCCAGGTCGTAGGTCACCTTCTTCTGCTTGATGGTCTTCTCCAGACCGGACTCGATCAGCTGCGCCGCCTCCGGCCATCCCAAGTAGCGGAACATCATGACGCCGGAGAGGACCACCGAGCTCGGGTTGATGACATCCTTGCCGGCGTACTTCGGTGCGGTGCCGTGCGTCGCCTCGAAGAAGCCGATCTCGTCGCCGATGTTGGCGCCGGGCGCCATGCCAAGCCCGCCGACCTGCGCGGCACAGGCGTCCGACAGGTAATCGCCGTTGAGATTGGGGGTCGCGAAGACGTCGTAGTCCGCGGTCCGCGTCAGCACCTGCTGGAACACGCTGTCGGCGATCCGATCGTTGATGAGAACCTTGCCTTCGCGCGATGCCCCCCCGCCCACTTCGTCCTCGGTGACGATGCGGTCGCGGAACTCGGCCTTGGCGACCTCGTAACCCCAGTCACGGAATGCCCCTTCCGTGAACTTCATGATGTTGCCCTTGTGGACGATCGTCACGGTCTTCCGTTTGTTGTCGATCGCGTACTGGATCGCCATTCGCACCAAGCGCTTCGTCCCGGTCTCGGAGATCGGCTTGATACCGATGCCGGAATCGGGACGGATGCGCTTGCCCATCTCCGTCGACAGGAATTCGATGACGCGTTCGGCCTGGGGCGTTCCACGGGCCCACTCGATTCCGGCGTACACGTCCTCGGTGTTCTCCCGGAAGATCACCACGTTCATCAGCTCGGGACGGCGGACCGGAGCGGGTGTTCCCTCGAAGTAGCGGACCGGCCGGACGCAGGCGTAGAGATCGAGGACCTGCCGCAGGGTGACGTTCAGGCTGCGAATGCCGCCGCCGACCGGGGTGGTGAGCGGTCCCTTGATGGCGACTTTGTAAGCCTTGACGGCCTCGAGGGTGTCGTTCGGCAGCCACTCGCCGATCTGCTCCTTGGCTTTTTCGCCCGCCGGCACCTCGAACCAGGCGATCCGCCGGCTGCTGCCGAACGCCTTGCTGACCGCGGCATCGAAGATCCGAACGCTCGCCCGCCAGATATCCGGGCCGGTCCCGTCACCTTCTATATAAGGAATGATGGGATCATTGGGGACGACGAGGCGACCGCCCTTGCGCGTGATGGCGGTCCCGGTCGTCGGAGCTTTGAGCGTCGCGAAATTCGGCATTAGGTCACGTCCCTACTCCGGCGTTACCGGATGTTCACAGAATCTGTGGAAAAGCTTGTGGAAAACTCCGGCCCGATGGCCACTTGCGCCGCATCAAATCTGAGGTTTCATGCGGTTTGCACCATGATGGTGCGGCGCCGTCCATGACGACGACCGCCGGCGGACACCGAACGCGAATTATACTTTGGACTACATGCACATTGTCATTGCCGACTCCTTACCTGCTTCAGCGGCCGACGCGTTCCGCGCGCTCGGCTGGTCCGTCGACGCAAAATCGGGCCGGTCGCCAGCGGATCTGGCGCGGGATCTCGTGAACGCAGACGCCCTCATCGTTCGAAGTGCGACCCAAGTCACCAAAGAGCTCATGGCCGCTGCACCACGCCTCCGGGTGGTGGCGCGCGCCGGCACAGGCGTGGATAACGTCGACGTTGTCGCGGCCAGCGATCGCGGCGTGCTCGTCATGAATGCGGCGGGCGCCAACAGCGTCAGCGTGGCCGAACATGCGATGGCATTGATTCTGGCGCTCGCCCGCTCGATTCCATCCGCCGACGCCTCGATGAAGCGCGGCAAGTGGGACAAGAAAAGTCTGACTGGTACCGAGCTTCGGGGAAAGACGCTGGGGATCGTGGGCTTCGGGCGAATCGGCCGCGAGGTTGCGATTCGCGCCCGCGCCTTCGGCATGGAAATTCTGGCGCACGACCCATTCCTCCCTGCCCGCGCCGCCGAGGCGGCCGGTGTGCCGCTCGTCGGGCTGGAAGACGTCCTGGCGCAATCCGATTTCCTGACGCTGCACGTCCCGGCCCTGGACGAAACCCGCCAGATGCTGAACGCGAAGACGCTGGCGCGCTGCCGGCGCGGAATCCGCATCGTGAACACCGCGCGCGGGGAACTGATTGACGAGGCCGCGCTGGCCGAGGCGATCGAGGCGGGCCAGGTCGCCGGCGCGGCCCTCGACGTGTTCCAGGTCGAGCCGCCGCCGGACCAACGCCTGACGAGCCTGGCGCAGGTGATCGCGACGCCGCACATCGCCGCCTCCACGACCGAAGCACAGGAGCTGGTCGGCGTCGAGATCGCGCTCAGCGTTCGCGACTACCTGAGTGAGGGTCTGGTCCGGAATGCGGTGAACTTCCCGTCCGTTACGCCGGAGGACTTCCCGCGCGTGCGGCCCTATCTACGCCTTGCCCAGATGCTCGGGTCGGTGGTCGCCCAGTGGCTGCACGGCAATCCCGAGTCGATCGGCATCCGTTACTACGGTCCGCTCACCAGCCAGCACGAAGGGGTCATCGGCACCGCGGTCATCGCCGGCGCGCTGTCGGCGTTCATGGACAGCGGCGTGACGCCGGTCAACGCCCGCGCGCTCGCGGCCCAGCGCGGCCTCGAGATCGTGGAATCGCGCAGCAGTCGGCCGCGCGACTTCGTCAACATCGTGTCGGTCAAACTGCGCGGCGGTGGTCGGGAACGGTGGGTCGAAGGGACCGTGTTCGAACCTGAAAGCCCGCGACTCTGCACGCTCGACGGCGTCGCCATCGAAGCGCCGCTCGGCGGGACGCTCATCCTGATGGGCAACGACGATCGACCGGGGGTCATTGGCGCGGTGGGTTCGGCGCTCGGCAGCAAGGGCGTGAACATCGCGAGCTTCGCGCTCGGACGGGATCAGCGTGGCGCGGTCAGCGTGCTTGGCGTCGACGAGGCGGACAGCCTCGAGGCGGCGGTCGCCGAAGTGCGCAAGCTCGAAGCCGTTCGCGAAGCCGTCCTGGTGCGATTGTAGGAGACGAGTCGACTGTCGGGGTCAGCGCAGCGCGAGCCGGCGGTAGCCACCGGTGACGAGGTCCTTCAGCTCGACGGCATCGGCGCCGATCGCGGTCACCTGATATCGATCGGCGAACGACTGGCCCTGCGTGACCATGTAAAGCGCATCGCCGGTGCCGCCGATCACCGCGGTGCGATGCGGGCCCTCTGGCGTCGTGTCCTCGGCAATCCCCATCAACGACAAGGCGGGAACATCCGGGACGACCGGCGCTGGCGGCTCCAGCACGGCGTCTTTGGCGAGCGGCCGGGTAACGCGCGGGACAGGAACTGGGGCAAAACTGAACGGGTTGCGACGGCTCAGGTCTGGCGTCGGTGCCTGAGCCAGCCGTTCGCGGAGGCGCGTCGCCTGCGCCTGCACGTCGGAGGCAAGCGACGACGAGCCTGTTGTGGGAGCGGGGCGCGGTTCGCGCGGTGGTGAAGGCTCTTGAACTGGAGCACTGGCGGCAGCAGCGAACCACGCTACCAGGAGGGCGCCCCCACCGATGTATGCGGCCAGTCGCATCGAAGTCATCGGTTGATCCGGAAGCTGGGATTGTACCACGTCCGCGGACGGCGCGTTCGACCGTCGGGCCCTGGCTGTCGATCGCGCGTTGGCTGGAACCAAAGCCAGGATCGCATTCTGTGCCATTGTGGTAAGATTTGTCGTGCCCCCTGTTTCAGACACCGGGCCTTCCGATTTCCAGGGTTTACTCTCCGCAGTCGCCATCATCCCCGCGAGGTACCACTCGACGCGTCTTCCGGGCAAAGCGCTCGCTGACATCGCGGGCCGGCCGATGATCGAGCACGTCTACCGTCGCGCCGCCGGCGCCCGGTCGGTCTCGCGAGTGATCGTCGCCACCGACGATGAGCGGATCGCCGGCGCCGTCCGGGCCTTCGGAGGCAACGTCGTGTTGACGTCCGCCGATCATCAGAGCGGTACCGACCGCCTGGCGGAAGTCGCCGCCTCGATCGCCTGCGACGTCGTGGTCAACGTGCAGGGTGACGAGCCGCTTCTCGACCCGGAGATGATCGACGCCGCCGTCGCGCCATTCGCCAGCGACCCGTCGCTGATGATGAGCACCCTTCGCCGCCGCCTCGAGGATCCCGCCGAGCACCGCAATCCGAACGTGACCAAAGTGGTCGTCGATCTCGACGGCTTCGCGCTGTATTTCTCCCGTGCGCCCATTCCCTATACGCGAGAAGGTCAGCCGGAACCGACGGCCTGGCGCCACGTGGGCCTGTACGCCTATCGTCGCGGCTGCCTGCTCCAACTGGCGCAACTCCCGCAGACCGCTCTCGAGCGCGCCGAAGCGCTCGAGCAGCTGCGCGCCCTCGAGCACGGCATCCGTATCCGGGTCATCGAGACGATCCACGACACCATCGGCGTGGACACCCTGGAGGATCTCGAACGCGTTCGTCGTCTCATTCCAGCGCCCGTATGATTCACGCCGCTCACCATGGAGAGTCCCCTAGCGATGCAGCCTGAGGCACCCACTCGACCCGTCAAATACATCCTGGTCACCGGCGGCGTTGTCTCGTCGCTCGGCAAAGGCCTCGCTGCCGCGTCAATCGGCGCGCTCCTCGAAGGCCACGGCTACAAAGTGGCCCTGCAGAAGTTCGACCCCTACATCAACGTCGATCCGGGGACGATGAGCCCCTACCAGCACGGCGAGGTCTACGTGACCGACGACGGCGCGGAGACCGACCTCGATCTGGGACACTACGAGCGCTTCACCAACCAGACGACGACCCGGAACAACAACTGGACGACGGGCAAGATCTACCTGTCGGTGATTCAGAAGGAGCGGCGCGGCGACTATCTCGGCCGCACCGTCCAGGTGATTCCGCACATCACCAACGAGATCAAGGACAGCATCCGCACTGTCGCCCAGGGCGTCGACATCGTCCTCGTCGAGATCGGCGGGACGGTCGGCGACATCGAGAGCCTGCCGTTCCTCGAGGCGATCCGCCAGCTGCGCCAGGATGTCGGGCGCGACAACACGCTCTATATCCACCTCACTCTCGTGCCGTTCATCGGAGCCGCCGGCGAGCTGAAGACCAAGCCTACGCAGCACAGCGTGCGCGACCTTCGCGCGATTGGCATCCAGCCCGACATCCTCCTGTGCCGAACGGACCGTTTCCTCGACCAGGATCTCAAGAAGAAGATCGGCCTCTTCTGCGACGTTGACGAGGAAGCGGTCATCACCGCCAAGGATGTCTCGAGCATCTACGAGGTGCCGCTCGTTCTTGCCGCCGAAGGGCTGGATCGCATCGTTCTCCAGCGCCTGCACCTGCCGCAGTCGGAGGCGCGGATGAACGAGTGGGTCGACCTGGTCGATCGGATCAGGAATCCATCCGATGAAATCACGATCCACGTCGTCGGCAAGTATGTCGGCTATGAGGACTCCTACAAGAGCCTGAACGAGGCGCTCTATCACGGCGGCTTCAAGCATCGGCTGCGGGTGAACATCCGGTGGGTCGAGGCGGAGGCCCTCGAACAGCCCGGTGGCGAGCGGCTCCTCGATGGAGCCGACGGCATCCTCGTGCCGGGCGGCTTCGGCGACCGGGGCACGCGTGGGATGATGCGGGCGGCGGAAATCGCCCGACAGCGGGAAATCCCCTATTTCGGCATCTGCTACGGTTTCCAGTGGGCCGCCGTGGAGTACGCGCGGCACGTGTGCGAGATTCCCGATGCAGACTCGACGGAATGCGCGCCCGACACGCCCAACAAGATCATCTACAAGCTGCGCGATCTCCTCGGCGTCGACGATCTCGGCGGCACCATGCGCCTGGGCACTTACGCCTGTCAGCTGAAGCCCGGCTCACGCGCCCACGCGCTCTACGGCGGCGACGTCATCCACGAGCGGCATCGCCATCGCTACGAATTCAATTGCCTCTACGAACGGACGCTGACCGAGCGCGGGCTGGAGATCGTCGGCCGCTCGCTCGACGGCAAGTTCGTCGAGATTATCGAGCTGCCGTCGCATCCGTGGTACGTGGCTGTCCAGTTCCACCCCGAGTTCAAGTCGAAGCCGCTGAAGCCGCACCCGTTGTTCGCCGGCTTCGTGGAAGCGAGCCATCGCCACAAGACCGCGGTGCGCTCAGAGACCACGGCGTCCGTGGTAGGGTAAACGGGTGACCCCGGTCAGCATCGGCGACATCAGCATCGGATCCGGACGCCTGGTGCTCATCGCTGGCCCGTGTGTGATCGAGAGTGAGGCACACGCGATCAACATGGCCGTCACGGTGCGCGACATCGCCCGAACGGCCAACGTTCCACTCGTCTTCAAGGCGTCGTACGACAAGGCCAACCGCACGTCCACCCGGTCGTTTCGCGGCCCTGGCCTCAGCGAAGGTCTGCGGATCCTCGGCCGCATCAAGGAGACCGTCGGCGTACCGATCCTCACCGACATTCACGAGGCGTCGCAGGCAGCGGCCGCGGCGGAGGTCGCCGACGTCCTGCAGATTCCGGCGTTCCTCTCCCGTCAGACCGACGTCCTGGTCGCGGCAGCCCGCACCGGGCGCGTGATCAACATCAAGAAGGGCCAGTTCCTCGCGCCGCTCGACATGCGGCACGCGATCGAGAAGGTCACCGCCAGCGGAAACCCACGGGTGGTCGTCACCGAGCGCGGGTTCACTTTCGGCTACAACAATCTCGTGGTCGACATGCGGGCCTTCCCCATCCTGCGATCGCTGGGGCATCCGGTGGTCTACGACGTGACGCACAGCCTGCAATTGCCCGGTGGCGGCGACGGCGTGACCAGCGGTCAGGCCGAGTTCATCGATTCGATGGCGTCGGCCGGCGTGGCGGCCGGCGTCGACGGCGTGTTCATGGAAGTGCACGAGGATCCGTCGCAAGCCAAGAGCGATGGGCAGAACGCGCTCAAACTCGACCTGCTCCCCGCTCTCCTCGACAAGCTCGTTCGCATTCACGAAATCGTGCGTGCACCATCCCGTTCGGCCGTAGGGAGCGCGCGCTGATGCCGCAGACGCCGGACACGCTCGCAGAGCTCGAGCTGGCGCGGAAGGTTCTGCGCATCGAAGCGTCAGCGATTCTCGGACTCGTCGATCGGCTGGACAGCGGCGCGTTCGAGCGCGCTGTCCAGCTGCTGTTCGACTGCCGCGGCCGCGTCATTGTCACGGGCATGGGCAAATCCGGCATCATCTGCCGGAAGATCGCGGCCACGCTCTCGAGCACGGGGACCTCCGCGTGGTTCCTGCATCCGGCCGAAGCGATTCACGGCGATCTCGGCGCGATTCGCGAAGACGACGTGGTCATGGCCCTGTCGCACAGCGGCGAGACCGAGGAACTGATTCGCCTCATCGAGTCGATCCGACGGCTCGGGGCACGGCTGATCGCGCTGACCGGCCAGCCCGGCTCAACGCTCGCCCGCGGAGCGGACGTCACGCTCGATTGCAGTATCGCCAAAGAGGCGTGCCCGATGAACCTCGTGCCGACCGCGAGCACGACGGCGGCGCTGGCGCTCGGCGACGCCCTCGCCTTGACACTGTCGGTTCGTAAGGGCTTCCGCGAAGAGCATTTCGCTTCGCTGCACCCGGGTGGCAAGCTCGGCAAGCGGCTGATGCGCGTCGAGCACGTCATGCAGGGGGGCGACGCCGCGCCGCGGGTGCGCCGCGACGCCCGCATGCCCGAGATCATTCACGAGATGTCGAGCAAGCGGCTCGGCATGACTACGGTCGTCGACGACGAAGGGCGTCTCGCCGGCGTGTTCACCGACGGCGACCTCCGCCGTCTCTTCATGGCCCGGCCGCACGACGTCCTGACGCTCGCCGCAGGGGACGTCATGAACGCCAATCCTCTCACCGTGCCGCGGGACGTCCTCGCGGTCGAAGCGCTCCGGGTCATGGAGACTCACAAGATCACCTCCGTCATCGTGGTCGACGAAAACCTGGCCGTCGAGGGAGTCATCCATCTGCACGATCTGTGGCGCACGCAGATGATCTGACGGCATGAGTGGCGATGCGCGTCATATCCGGTTGCTGTTGCTCGACGTCGACGGCGTGTTGACGGACGGCACGATCATCCTGCATCCCGACGGCAGCGAATCCAAGGCGTTCCACATCAGGGACGGCGCGGCCATCGTCTGGGCGCAACGCGCCGGATTGAAGATCGGCCTGCTGTCAGGCCGCGCGTCCGAGGCGACATCCCAGCGAGCCGCCCAGCTCGGAATCGCCCTGGTCGTGCAGGGGGCGGCGGACAAACTGGCCGCGTACGAAGGCATCCTGCGCGACGCGGCGCTGGCCGACGCCCAGGTCGGCTACATGGGAGACGACCTGCAGGACCTGGCGGTACTGCGCCGGGTCGGCTTCTCGGCGGCGCCCGCGGACGCGCCTCAGGAAATCCGCCGCCACGTTGATTGGGTGAGCGAGCGCGAGGGCGGGCGCGGGGCGGTGCGCGAGCTGATCGAGCACATCCTGCAGGCGCAGGGAACCTGGCCGGCGGCCGTCGAGGACTATCTGGCCGAGCGGGAGCCGCGATGAGACCGATCGTCCTGCTCGCGTGCCTGGTGGCGCTCCTGCTGGGCCTCGCGATCGGGAAAGCGTGGGAACGCTACAAGCTGCGGGAAGGTGTGTGGACCGATCGGCGCCGGGCGCGCGAATCGCCGCACTACATGCTCGGACTGAATTTTCTCGTCGCCAACCAGATCGATCCGGCGATCGACGAACTGCAGAAGGCGGCGCAGGTCGCCGGCGACCCTCTCGAGATTCATTTGATCCTCGGCAATCTCTATCGCGAGAAGGGACAGGTCGGACGGGCGATCCAGGAACACCAGAACCTCCTGCAGCGGTCCAACCTGCGCAAGCTCGAACACGCCAACGTGCTCCTCTGTCTCGGGCTCGACTACCGCCGCGGCGGATTCGTCGATCGCGCCATCGAGGCCTTCACGGAGGTATTGCGTCTCGACCCGCGGAATCAGTACGCGATCGCGAACCTCGAGAAGCTCTACGAAGAGCAGCATCAATGGACCGACGCCTACGCCGCACGCCAGAGGCTGGCGTCATTGTCGGCGGCGAGCGAGGAGGCTCCCCGGCACAACGAGATTCTGGCGTTCCTCGAGAACGAGCTCGGCCAGGCGGCGCTCAAACGACTGGACTACACCGAGGCGACTCGCCGTTTCGAGGCCGCCGCGGATCTGGACGCCCGCAATGCGCCGGCTCTCCTGAGTCTTGGTGACGTCCGTCGCCAGCAGGGACAGCCGACCGAGGCCGCCGCGGTATGGGAGCGCATGATCGAGGCGTCGCCGGAGCGTGCCTATCTGGCGTTCTCGCGCCTCGAAAGCGCGTATCCGGCGATGGGCGCGCCAGAACGCTTTCCCGAGCTGTGCCAGCGCCTCATCGACGCCAACCCGCAGGACTGGCGCGCCCGTCTGGCGCTGGCGCGACATCTGTCCGCCCACGATCGCACGGCCGAGGCATTGGAGCTGTTGTTCGAAGCGCTCGTCCACAACCCGCATGCGCTGGCCATCCACCAGACGATCTGGCAGACGCTGTCGACACTCCACCTTCCTTCACCGCTCGTGGATCGCTACATCCAGCTGACCCGCGATGCGATCTTCTACCTCGACCCGCACGTGTGCCTGCGCTGCCGCTACCGCAGCACGGAGCTGCTCTGGCAGTGCCCGCAGTGCCATGAATGGAACACGTTCGTCGAAGAGCGCATCACGCCGGCCAAGGACAGCGCCGAGGTTTACGGCTCGCCGGTCCTCGGTCCCAACCTAGCTGCCGCCAGTCAACTGTTCGTAGACGGCAGCGACCTGCCGGTCGGTCTCGTCGAACCCACCATCGGTGCGGATGACGTAGCTGCGCCCGCGCGATCTTCTCGGCAATTGGCCACTGCGCCGCCAGCCGGGCGCGGGCCTCGGCTTCGCTCAATCCATTACGGGCAATCATCCGCCGGATCTGCTCCTGCGGCTCGCACGCGGCCACGACGATGCGATCGAAGTCGTGTTGGTGCCCGGTCTCGAAGACGAGCGGGATGTCGGCCATCGCGACGGCAACGTTGGCGGGCAGGTTCGCGAACCACTCGCGGATGTGACGGTAGATCTCGGGATGCAGAATCGACTCGAGGTCGGCGCGCGCCCGCGTGTCGGCGAACACGATGCGGCCCAGCGCGGCACGATCGAGCGTGCCGTCGGCGAGGAGGACCGCACGACCGAAGCGGGAGACGATTGCCGAGAGACCAGGGGTGTCCTTCGCCGCGACCTGTCGGGCGAGAACGTCGGCATCGATGACCGCGGCGCCAAGGGTGTGGAAGCGATGAAGGCAGTACGACTTCCCCGTCGCGATGCCGCCAGTCAGCGCCACGCGCAACATCGTCCTAGGCCATTACGCGCGCGGTTGCCGCCGCCACCGTGTTCCTGAGGAGCATCGCGATGGTGAGCGGGCCGACGCCACCCGGAACGGGCGTCAACGCGCCGGCCACGTCGGCGACCCCGGGATGGACGTCGCCAACCACCACCGACCCGCGGCGGTCGAACGCTTCCAGACGCGCCGACGGCGATCCGTACAGCCGCTCGACAATCTGTCGATCCTGCACCGGCGTGGTGCCGACGTCGATGACCGTCGCTCCTGGCTTGACGAAGTCCGCCGTGACGAATCCGGGGCGCCCGATTGCCGCGACGAGGATGTCGCCGCCAGCCGCGACGGCGGGAAGATCCGGCGTTTTCGAGTGACAGATCGTCACCGTGGCATCCCGCTGGAGGAGCAGCATGGCCATCGGCTTTCCGACGATCTCGCTCCGCCCGATGACGACGGCGTGGCGGCCGGCAATCGGCAGTCGCGATCGATCCAGGATCTGAATCACGCCCGACGGTGTACAGGGCTTGAGGTGAGCGCGCCCTTGAACGAGCTTGCCGACGTTGACCGGGTTGAAGCCATCGACGTCCTTGTCGGGATCGATGGCGTCGAACACCCGCTGCGCGGCGCCACGCCCCATCGCGTCGGGCAGCGGAGATTGCACGAGGATGCCGTCGTGTCGGTCGCTCCGGTTGAGCCGCTCGACGAGCGCGAGCAGCTCCGCCAGCGATGCCGTCGACGGCAGGCGCTGGAGATCGACCCACAATCCCGTTTCGCTCCCGGCCTTGACCTTGTTGCGGACGTAGACCTCCGATGCCGGATGCTCGCCGACCAGCACGATGCCCAGACCGGGCGGCCGGCCGGCGCGCGCCGTGAATGCCGACACCTCGGGCACCGCTTCGGCCCTGATCTCGGCGGCGATCGTCTGACCGTTCAGCAGTGCCGCGCTCATAGGGTTCGACTCGTCATACGTTGATCGTGTTCAGGATTACACGTTTGCGGTTCCGGCGCCGAGTGCCGCTATCTCGAGCTCTCGCAGGCTGCCGGCTCGTCCGAGGACGACCAGATCGTCTCCCGCGCGCATGGTGGTCTCGGGCGGCGGGTTGAAGTCCATCTGGCCATCGCTGCGCGCTGATGCCGACGACAACCACGCCAAAGCGCTGCCGGACTCCGGCCTCGACCAGCGTCCGGCCGGCGAGCGTCGAGCCGGCGGCGATGTGGACCTGCTCCAGATTCAGATCGAGGTTCTCCGAGCGTCGTCGCCAGCTGCACGAAGTCGACCACCGCCGGCCGCAGCGCCGTTTGCGCCAGCTGCAGTCCGCCGATCTGGTACGGCGAGATCACGCGATCGGCCCCGGCTCGCAGCAGCTTGGTGCGGGCATCGTCGGTCTCGGCCCGACCGATGATGAACAGGTCGGGTCGGAGGAGTCGCGCGCTGAGCACGGCGTAGACGTTTTCGGCGTCGGTGCTCACCGCGGCAACGAATCCTCGGGCGCGCTCGATGCGGACGCGGCGCAAAACCTCCTCGCTGGAGGCGTCCGCCTCGACCGCGAGGAAGCCCTGCTCCATCGCTGCCTGCATGCGCTCGGGATCCCGCTCGATGATGACGAAGCGGACCTGCTGTCGCGAGAACTCGCGCGCGATGATCCCGCCCATGCGACCGAAGCCGCAGAGGATGAAGTGATCTTTCAGTTCATCGAGCATGCGTGTCCGTCGCCGGCGGTCGAGCCGCTCGACGAGGTCTCCTTCGGCGAGCAGCGCCATGAAGAGCGTGAAGGCATAGAAGAACGAGCCGACGCCGCTGAGGATGATCAGCACCGTGAACGCCCGTCCGGCCTGGGTGAGCGGGTGGACTTCCCCATAGCCGACGGTCGTGATGGTGATGATCGTCATGTAGAAGGCGTCCCACAGGGTCCAGCCTTCGATGACCACGTAACCGATCGTCCCGACGATGGCGACGGTCGTGATGAGAATCGCGACCAGCCGCCAGCCGGCCCACCACGGAAGCCTGCGTCCGCGGGCCGCGTCTTCGCGACTGCGGGCAGCGGTCAGCCTCGGCATGCTGCAGCTCCGCTCGGGTCACTAGACCCGGCGAGCAGCCGCCGGTCCCGCCGCGCTGCGTCGGAGAACGAGACCCACCACCAGGATGACGATGCCGATGCCGAGGATCGCGAGGCCGAATTTGTCGGCAATCTCCGCCGAGATGTGCAGGCCGACGCGGCTGAGAATGGCGTCGAGCTCGCTCCACTTCGCCTGCGCCTCGCTGGTCACGCCCCAGGTGGTCAGGAAGCCGAGCAGCGCGATGGCAGAAGCCGTTGAAGCGTCACCAGCGTCCCGAGAATCGTGACGAGATTGGCGAACTCCTGCGCGCCGGTCCGGAGCGCCGCCTCGGCGCGATCGGCCAGCGAGCTGTGCGTGCGGCCGTAGAACCAGTAGATCAGCATGCCGAGGTCGAGCCAGACGAGGAAGCGCACCCACGTCATGACCGAGAGGCTGACCATCAGGTAGATGCACGACACCGCGCCGAGCACCGGAATGACCGATCCGAACGGCACGCGGAAGGGGCGGTGGGCTTCCGGCCGCTTGGCGCGAAGGACGGGCACCGCGAGCGAGACGATGACGAAGGCGAACAAGCGTGCCGATGCTGGTCATCTCGCCGAGAATCTGGATGGGCACGAAGCCGGCGACCAGCGCGACGATCACGCAGGTGATGATGGTGGTGATGTACGGCGTGCGGAAGCGCGGGATGGACCTTGCTGACGCCCGGCCGGCAGCAGCTGGTCGCGGC
Source organism: uncultured Acidobacteriota bacterium (assembly GCA_963771415.1). Classification (GTDB taxonomy): domain Bacteria; phylum Acidobacteriota; class Vicinamibacteria; order Vicinamibacterales; family 2-12-FULL-66-21; genus CAWAZT01. The sequence continues at coordinate 330,670 of CAVYTI010000008.1, forward strand.
TCATCGAGAAGAAGATGCGCGGCTGGCTCATGAGCATGACGAGCAGCACGCTGGTGATGCCGGCCACCGCGCCGGCGGAGACGAGACCGGCGGCCCAGTCCTTGTGAATCACCGACGAGCGCGTAGCCGACCGGCGCGTTGAGGAACTGCACGTCGTTCTTGTACTGGACGACCGGCACGATGCCGCTGAGGATGCCGGCGACGATCAGATACAGCAGCGTGCAGATCACCAGCGACGCGATGATGCCGATCGGCAGATCGCGCGCCGGGTTCTTCGCCTCCTCGGCCGTCGTCGAGACGGCGTCGAAGCCGATGTAGGCGAAGAAGACGACCGCGGCGCCGGTCATGATGCCCGACCAGCCATACGGCGCGAACGGCGACCAGTTCGGCGGATTCACGTAGCCGACGCCGACGACGATGAAGAACACGACGGCGACGAGCTTGATGGCGACCATCGCGGCGTTGAATCGCGCGCTCTCGCGCACGCCGACGACCAGCAGCACCATGATCGCCAGCACGATCAGCATGGCCGGCAGGTTGAAGAGGGCGGTGGCAACGCTGCCGTCGGCCATCACGACCTGCGTGCCCGGCGCGGCCGACATCCAGGCCGGCAGATGCATCCCGAAGCCGGCGAGGATTCGCTGGAAGTAGCCGCTCCAGCCGACGGCGACGGTCATCGAGCCGACGGCGTACTCGAGAATCAGATCCCAGCCGATCATCCAGGCGAAGATCTCGCCGAGCGTCGCATACGCGTAGGTGTAGGCGCTGCCGGCGATCGGGAATCATCGCCGCGAACTCCGCGTAGCAGAGCGCGGCGAAGCCGCAGGCCAGCCCGGCGAGCACGTACGACAGCACGATGCCGGGCCCGCCTGGTTGGCGGCCGCGGTTCCCGTGAGGACGAAGATGCCGGTCCCGATGATCGCGCCGATGCCGAGCAGGGTCAGGTCGAGCGCCGTCAGCGTGCGTTTGAGCGCCTTGGCTCCGTGTTCCACGTCTCCGACGAGCTGCTCGATCGACTTCGTCTTCAGCAGATTCGAATCCATTCATCCTCCGAGGTGACGGCGATGGCGCGGGCCTCGCGAGGCCGGCAGCCGCCTCGCAGCCGGGACCGGATCACGGGCAGGCGTGGGTGGGCGAATTATACACGGGCGGGTCACGTCATTGCGGCAGGCGGTCCAGGAACTGCGCGGACTCGCTGCGCCGGATCGCTCGTCAGCAGATCGGAGATGACCGCAAGGGACGAGGCGCCGGCCGCGATCACCTCGCGGCGCGCGCTCGAGCGTGATCCCGCCGATCGCCACGACCGGCCGTCCGCGTGGCCAGCCGCGATTCGCACGAGCTCCAGACCCGCGCGCCGTGTAGCCGGTGTCCTTGGTGCGCGGTCCCGAAGATCGGCCCGACGGCGATGTAGGTCGCGGTCGTCTGGATCGCCGCGGCAATCTGCGTCTCGTCGTGCGTCGAGAGGCCGACGATCGCGTCGGCGCCGATCACGCAGCGGACCTCGTCGACCGACAGGTCGTCCTGCCCGACGTGGACACCGTCGGCGCCGGCGAGCCGCGCGATGTCGGCGCGATCGTTGACGATCAGCTGCGCACCGGCGAGCGTGGGCGCGACGCGCGAGATCGTTCGGCCAGCGCCAGCGCCGCGACGCCCGACGGAGACTTGTCACGGAGCTGCAGCAGACGGCGCGCCGCCGGCCAGGTAGCGCGTCGGCCAGCTGCCGGGGATCGAGATCCCGCCGCTGCACACAGCGCGACGTCGATGATGGGATAGAGGCGGGCTCAGACGGCTTCGGCGAGGCCGGCGCTGCTGCTCTTCTTGGCGACCGCGTAGCGCTCCATGAACGACGTGTCCAGGCGTCCGGCGACGAAATCAGGGTCGGCGAGGATTTTCAGGTGCAGCGGAATGGAGGTCTTGATGCCGTCGACCACGGTCATCTCGAGCGTCCGCCGCATGCGCGCGATGGCTTCCTGCCGGTCGCGCCCGTGCGCGATGATTTTCGCGATCAGCGAATCGTAGTACGGCGACACGGTGCACTCCGAGTGCGCGAAGGTGTCGACGCGCACGCCCGGCCCGCCCGGCACGCTGAAGGCGTGAATAACCCCCGGCGACGGCGCAAACGTCTCGGGATCCTCGGCGTTGATGCGGCACTCGATCGCGTGGCCGGTGAAGGTCACGTCTCCCTGCTTGAACGAGAGCCGCTCCCCGGCGGCGATGCGAATCTGTTCCTTGACGATGTCCACGCCGGTGATGAATTCGGTCACCGGATGCTCGACCTGGACGCGGGTGTTGACCTCGAGGAAGTAGAAGTTCTGCTTGTCGTCGAGCAGGAACTCGAAGGTGCCGGCGTTGGTGTACTGAACGGCGCGCGCCGCGTCGACGACCGCGCCGCCGAGCTTGCGCCGCATCTTCTCGGTCACCGCGACCGACGGCCCTTCTTCGAGCAGCTTCTGATGGCGGCGCTGGATCGAGCACTCGCGCTCGCCGAGGTGCACCACCGCGCCGTGATGGTCGCCCAGGACCTGGAACTCGATGTGGCGCGGCCGCTCGACGTACTTCTCGAGGTAGACGTCGCCGACGCCGAAGGCCGCCTCCGCCTCGCGCTGCGCCGTCTTCAGCGCCTTGCCCGATCTCGCCGGCCGCGCGGATGACGCGCATGCCGCGCCCGCCGCCGCCGGCGACCGCCTTGATGATCACCGGGAACCCGAGATCCCTGGCGATCTTGGTGGCGCGCTCCTCGCTCTCGACCGGGCCGTCGCTGCCCGGGCAGCATCGGGATCCCGGCCTTCTTCATCGCCCGCCGCGCGCGCGCCTTGTCGCCGAGCAGACGAATGACGTTGGGCGTGGGACCGATGAACTTGATGTGGCAGGCGTCGCAGACCTCGGCGAGGTAGGCGCTCTCCGAGAGGAAGCCGTAGCCGGGATGGATCGCGTCGGCGCCGGTGATCTCGGCGGCGCTGATGATGGCCGGGACGCTCAGGTAGCTCTCGGCGCTGCGCGCCGGACCGATGCAGACGTCTTCGTCCGCGAACCGGACGTGCAGCGAATTCTCGTCGGCTTCCGAATAGACCGCGACGGTCCGGATGCCGAGCTCGCGGCACGCGCAGATCACCCGCAGCGCGATCTCCCGCGGTTGGCGATCAGAATTTTTTTGAACATGGTTGGGTTCTGTCAGTGGGAGGTCGCGGCCGTCGTCACTTCAGATCCGTCTTTGATCGCGAACAGCCGCTCGCCGTATTGCACGGGCTTGCCGTTCTCGACGTACGCGCTGACGATCTCGCCTTCGTACTCCGACGTGATCTCGTTCATCAGCTTCATCGCTTCGATGATGCAGAGCACCTGGTCCTTCTTGACCCGCTGGCCGATCTCGACGAACGACGGCGCGCCGGGCTCGGGCGATCGGTAGAACGTGCCCGACGATCGGGGACTTCACCACGGCCAGCTCGACGGAGTCGTCGAGCGTCACCGCGGCCGGCACGGCCAGGCGTCGACACCGGGGTCGGCGCTGGCGCGCCGGCGGCGGCTGACGAGGTGACCGGCGCGCACCGCGACTCGCGCCAACGGGTGATCCGGCGCGGGCGGTGCGGCAACCGCCTTCCTCACCCGCAGCTTCAGCCCTTCCTTCTCCATCTCGAACTCCGCGAGGTCGTGCTGCCGCACCAGCTCGAGAATCCGTTCGATGTCCGCGAAATCCATCCGCCTCCGTTCGGCCGCCGCCGCCTTCGAGGCGCCGTGACCCGATCCCTCATCTGATATCGACCCGTCGCGGCGCGTCCGTCAGGACCTCACACCCGTCCGCCGTCACGAGGACGTCGTCTTCGATGCGGACACCGCCGACGCCGGGAACGTATGCGCCCGGCTCGATGGTGAAAACCATTCCGGGCTCGATCGGCTCGTCCGGGCAGCCCGGTCACCACACGGGCGACGCGAGGCTCCTCGTGAATCTCCAAGCCCAGGCCGTGGCCGGTTCCGTGCCCGAAGGCGGACCCAAGCCCATGGGCTTCAAGCACTTGCCGTGCCGCAGCGTCGATCGAGCTCGGTCGGACGCCAGGCTGAACGGCGGCAAGCGCTGCCGCGTGGGCCTGCTCGACGGCATCGTACAACCGCCGCACATCTTCCCGGGCCTGACCCAAGCTGGACCGTTCGGGTCAGATCCACGCAGTATCCGTCGTAGACCCCCCCAAAGTCCAGCACGGTCGGGTCCCCTGCCTCGAGCCGCCGGTCCGTCGGCCGGGCGTGCGGCAGGGCGCTATTGGGGCCGGACGCCACGATCGTGTCGAATGCCGGCCGACTGAACCCGGCGTCCCGCATCGCCACGTCGAGCTCGAACGCGACATCGCACTCGCGCTTGCCGGCCAGCACGAACGACGGCAGCCGCCGCGCGATCGCCGACAGGCGTCGACCGGCTTCGCGGAACGTGGCGATCTCTCCTTCGTCCTTGACGATGCGGACGCGCTCGATCAGCCGCTCGGTCGGCACGACGACCGGAACGCGCTGCTCGGACTGCAGCGGAAATGGCGCTTCGGCCGCCAGGGCACTCCCAAGCGCGTTGAATCGGCTGACCGACAACCACGCCGCTTCGATGCCGGCGCGGAGTGCGCTCTCGCGGCGCAGCACGGTCACGATCGCTTCGTCGTAACTGCGGCGGGCGACTTCGACGCGTAATCAGTTCGGCGGGCAGGCCGGCAATGACCTCGTCGGCGGCGGTCACGTAGCGGAAATCCACGAGCAGCAGACACCTGGACCGCGGTCAGCACGATCGCTCCGGCCGTACCCGAAAAACCCGTCAGATAGCGGACGTTCGGCAGGTGCGTGACCACGAGCGCGTCGAGCGTGATCGCGTCCATATTGCGCGCGCACGCGCGCAAGGCGAGCCGCGACTGTGGCCGGAGAGAGAATCGACATTCGAGGAGAGTCAGCGGGCGGCGATGCCGCTATTGTCGCCCGAAACCGCTCGACGCGCTTGAATCGAGGCGAGGAAGCGCTCCAGGTTCTCGAGCGCGCGACGCTGTTCCCGATCCTGGGGCACGAGCGCGGGAATGGCTTCGAGCGGTGGCATGCGCGGTGTCGCGACCGGCGGTGGCGCCACCTCCGGGGACGAAGTCTTCACGGCGATCTTCGCCGGCGCGACAACCGTCGTCGTCTTGGTCGAGGCGCCGGCCGCGGGGGCGCCGACGAGTGCCGGAACGTTGACCGGGGGCGCCGGGCTCGGGACGATCGGCTTGGCCGTCGAGACCGGGATCGGTGGCGCCGGGACCGCACTGCGCTTGCGCAGCGGCTGCCGCGTCCTCGGTCGCGAGCTGCATCGCGGCGCGAAAGTGCTCCAACGCCTCGGGCGTTTCTCCCTGGCGCTCGTGAATGTCGGCCAGCGCCCGGATGGCGGCGAGATTCTCCGGCGCGGCACGGAGGACGTGCTCGAGCACCTCACGCGCCTCGTCGAACTGACCGACTTCCACCAGCGATCGACCCAAGGTCACACGCGCCGACAGATAGGACGGATGCCGCTGCAGGCCGGTCCGGCAGGTCTCGATGGCCTCACGATAGCGGCCGGCGCGACGGAACTCCTCCGCCAGCGCCGCAAACGCGATCGACGCCGGGTCCGCCAGGACCCGACGTCGAAGTTCTTCAATGCGCGGATTGTCCGCCATGGTCTTCACCTCACGGGAACGGTGATTACCTGAGTCTTCGTACCGGATTTGCCCGTGTCATCGACGACAGTCAGCGTGACCGTGAAGCTGCCGGCCGCCGAGGTAGGAATGCAGCAGCGCCGACTCCCGAGCCCGACGTGCCGTCGCCAAACGACCAGGTATAGCTCACGATACGCCGTCCGGTTCCCGCGGCCGAAGCGGACGCGTCGAACGCCCCGGAATGGCCGGCTGTCGCCGTGAACGTAAAGGAGGCGGTCGGCGGCGTATCGGCCTGGACCGGCAACGGCTGCGACAGAACGCCCTTGTGCCCGACGTCGTCGACCACGGTCAGCGTGACGGTGTAGCTGCCGACAACCGAGTAGGCGTGGCTGGTCTGGATGCCCGATCCGGACGTGCCGTCGCCGAAGTCCCACTGATAGCTGACAATCGACCGTCCCGCCGACGGCGTCGACGAGGCGGCGTTGAAGAAGACCGTGCTGACCCGGGATCGGCGAGCCCGGCGATGTCGTGAAACGTGGCGGTTGGCGCATCACCCTGGCTGACTGATCACCCCGGAGGCGGCGTTGGTCGCGGCAGCGGCAGACGCCTGGCGTCCGAACGCGTCGCTGACCGTCAACCTCGGGAAATAGGTCCCGGGATTGTTGTAGGTGTGTTGCGTCGTGACGCCGGACGAATGGCCGCCGTCGCCGAAGTCCCAGTCGTAGTTGACGATCGCGTTCTGACCGGTGGTGGGCTGGCTCGACGACGCATCGAACAGCAGCGACCTGGTGGTCGGTCGGCGGTCGGCGGGTTGACCGTGAACGCCGGCTTCAAGCCTCCCGGCGGAATGACAACGCTCGGTGGAACGAGGCGGATGCTGGCGACGCGGGACGTCGAGTTGCCGAAATCCGTCCCGATCGGCGTCACCTCGAATCTGCACGACCGTTCCCGAGTCGACGGCAAACGCCGGTGCCGCCGGCGCCGTGTAGATCAGCGTCGCCTTGCCGGACCCGTCGGTGACCACGTTTCTGGCCGACAGCGAGCCGAAGTCGGATGCGACCCCGCCGACACTGCATTTCCGCCCGCAGCGAGAGGCTGCGCAGCGGTTGGCCGTTCGAGTCCCTCGCGCGTAATCGATGACCAGCGACTGCGGACGATCCGTCCTGCGCCAGGACGTCGGGTGAGACCTGCACGCCAATCGACGTCCCGAATTCCGACGGTCCGGTCAGCGACGGCGTTTCCTGCTCGTGCACCGTGCACGCGACCATGCTCGCGAGCAAGTCGCCACCGCCAACGCCGCTCTCAGCTTTCGATCTCACCATATTCATCGCTCCGGCCGAAGCCGGTCCTGGTTATCTGTGAATCCGCTCGTCGAGGTCCTGCTCGCGCCGCGCTAACCGCCCCGCTGCTCGGATCGCCGAAGTTGGCAAAGGTGACCTCGATGTTCCCCGTCACGCTCAGCTCACGGCCGGTCTGGTCGTGGCCGTAGAAGGTGACTTTCGCGATGGTGCTGATGCTCAGCCCGTTGATGCCCAGCGCCTTGAGTGGCGCCTCGAGCTTGGCCTGTTGACGCACCAGCGTGAACGCTATCGTTGGTCGAATCCGAGACCGTGGCGGTGGCCGCGCCATCGAACGCGTACGGGACGTCCACGCCCGGCACGTTGTGCCCGTCCGAGCGGACGTACTCGACGTGGTACTGCGTCAGCGTGATGAAGTTGTTCGAGGTCGGCGCGTTCGGGGATGTCGACGAGCCCGGATCCTTGAGCGCCAGCTTGAACGCCGCCTGTCCGGGATCGGCGAAGATCGTCGGAACCTGGTTCACCACGGTGATGACGTCCGAGCTGACCACCGTACCGAACGTGCCCGGCTTGGCGCCCGACGCGCCCTCGAGCGTCGTCAGCAACAGGTACGACGATGTCTGTCCCTGGCGCGTCTGATCGCCGCACGACGAGCTCAGGACCGCCCCGGCCAGCGCCAGGACCGCGGCGCCCCACACCGCCTTGTCGACGACCTCTAACGGCAGATGCCCTGCTCATACTTACCCTCTCAAAATCCTCGGTGTGATGAAGATCAGCAGCTCACGGCTGGAATCGGTGAGCGTGTCGCGCCGGAACAGCCAGCCGAGCAGCGGAATGCGATGCAGCCCCGGGGTGTGGTCGTTGGTCGACTGCTCCTGGCTGACGAAGATGCCGCCGATTACCGTCGTCGCGCCGTCGTTGACCTGAACCCTGGTGATCGCGCGCTGCGTATCGATCGGCGGAACGCCGTTGACCTGTCGGCTGAAATCAGGCGTCGCGTTCTCGATCGTGATGTTCATGATCACGGTGTTCGCGGCGGTGATCTGCGGCGTCACCTTGAGCAGCAGCACGGCGTCCTTGAACTGCACCGTGACCGTATTGTTGGCCACGGTCTGAATCGGAATCTGGATGCCCTGCGCGACCTCGGCTTCCTGGTTGTTCTGCGTGGTCAGCCGTGGCGTGGACAGCACGCGTCCCTTGCCCGTGTTCTCGAGCGCGGTGAGCGCGACGTCGAGATTGAACGCGCCGTTGATCGACCCGAGCGCCAGGCCGATGCCGGACGTCGCGGCCGCGGCGGCGAGGCTGACGATGCTTCCCGTGTTCTGATTCGGTGACGTGCCGCGGGGATCCGTCGGGCCCTGTGTGAAGCCGGTCCCGGGCTGCGTATCGCCGACACGACCGGACAACGAGCCGTTGTTGGGAAACGCCAGTGGGGTCGTGTTGCCGATTTCCGGGCTCACGCGCCCGTTGAGCCCCCACTGAATGCCGATGGCGCGCGCAAAGTCGCGCGTGGTCTGCACCACCCGTGCTTCGACTTCCACCTGCGGCTCCGCCTTGTCCAGCGTGCCGATCAGGGTGGCGGCCGTCTGCAGACGGTCCGGCAGATCCGTGATGATGAGCGTATTGGTGCGCGGGTCGGTCTGGATCTGTCCGCGCTGGGACAGCGCCGACTTGGTCAGCAGCTGCGACATGTCGCCGGCCTTCGCATAGCTCAGGGCAAAGGTCTGCACGCGGAGCTCGCCCGCCAGCGCCTTGGCGTCGGTGAGCTTGCGTTGATCCGCCTGTTCATCGGCGAGCACCGCGAGCGGCGCAATCCGCACAATGGTGCCGTCGACCGTCCAGCCCAGCTTGTTGCCGCGAAGAATCGTGTCGAGCGCCTGATCCCACGGGACTTCGTTGAGGACCATGTCGACGCGACCCTGCACTTGTGGATCGATGACCATGTTGAGCCCGCTGATTTCCGCGAAGGTCCTGAGCACCGAGCGCAGGTCCGCATCCTGGAAATCCATGCTGATCGGATTGCCGGTGTACTTCTTTGCCGCGGTCCCCGGCAGCTGCGTGTTCACCGTCGGCTGCGCCGCGGGCGGCTGCGCCGGAGGCTGCGACAGCGATTCGGGCGGTGCCGCTGGCTGCGCTGGAGCAGCCGGCGCCTGTTTGGGCGCCGTCTCGCGGCCCTGCGGCTGACGCGGCGCCGGAGCGGCCTTGGCCGCGACCGGCTTGGCGGCGGGCTTGGCTTCGCTGTTCGCTTCGGCAGCTGGTGCCTGCGTCAACGCGGTCATCGGATCGGGTGCCGCCAGCGGCGCTGCGTTGGCGAGGGCGACCGCCATCGGAATGTCGGCTTCCACTTCCGTGTCAGCGGCGTTGTCTCGTACCGTGGGCGGTGCCACCAGGACAGCGCCTGATTTGCGGCCGTCGAAGACCACCGCCAGATCCTGACCGCTGGTGCCGCGCCGCTCGACGTGATACGCCGCGGCCGGCGTCAGCTCCATCACGACCCGGGTGACCAGGGGATCGTGGCTGTTGACTGCGATGCGGACCTTGCTTGACGAACGCGCTGTCGACGCCGGTCTGCGCCGGCGCCTTGGACGAGACGTTGGGGAAATCCAGAATCAGGCGTCGAGGCTGGTCGTCCGATTCGGTCAACGACGAGGGATCGAGGCGGCCGTTGCCGCTCAACGTGATGGTCGTGGCCGCGCGCGTGTGCTCCGCGTGCACGTGTTCGATCGTGGTCGCGGGAACCGTGACATCGGAGATGGTGGGCATCGCCGGCGCGACAACCGGCCGTTCCCTGACCGCTGCGGGCGTGCCCTCGTCGATACCGCTCGACGCGCTGGACTCGAGCTCGACGCGGATGGTGTTGCGCGCGCTGCGGACGCGGTAGCTCGTCGGCGTCGCGAGCGCGACGCGCACCCGCGCCAACGACTTGCCGTCGATCGCCGTCTGCTGTTCGAGAGTGACACCGGAGATGACGCCGCCGCGCGCGACCTGATTGGCCGCGTCGCCGACGTTCACGTTGCGCAGGTCGACGAGCAGCGTCAGCGGGTCGGGTCGGCTGACCGCGTAGGCCACCGGGTCGGTCGCCTCGATGAGCAGCGCCGCGGTTCGACCGCTGGTCTGGGCCGAGACGCCCAGGAGGCGCACGGGCGCAGATGCAGCCGTCAGCACGAGGCCGCCGGCGGCGGTGGCGAGCGCGCAGGCGGCGAGCAGCCGCCAGGCGTTTCCAAGCCGCACGTTCAACTGAATCATCCTCATTTCGTCTCCGACCGGATCGTCTTGCGGACCTCGCGCTGCTTCACGAGCGAGAGCGGGTCGTTGACGTCCTGCGAGAACACGACGGCGTCCTGCGCAATCGACTTGATGCTGCCGTCCATCACCCGGTCCCCCGGGCGCCCTATGTACGTCCTGTTGTCCGATGCCTGAAGAATCGCCACGTAACCTGCCTTGCCTTTGACCACGCCTTTCACCGTCAGTTCGCCGACCAGCTGCCCGGGAAGGCCGGGAGGCCGCATGGCGCCTGTCTGTCGCGTGTCACTGCCGCGTGACAGCAGATTCACGAACGGATCGCGACGACCATTCGGATCGTAGGTGTACGAAGAGGACGCCGGCGGAGGCGGCGGTGCGGCCGGCTGTCCGGCCGGAGCCGGCGGCGGCGCCGTCGAGGGGGCCGGCTGCGGCGGTGGCTGTGCCGCGGGCGTCTGCGCTGGAGCCGAGGGCTGGTCGAGCGCCTCGGCGTTCTTCTGATGCGCCGCGTCGACCTGCGCGGCAGCGTTCTTGGCCGCCGCGATGGCGGCCGGCGGGTGCGGCGCCTGCGCGGCCGGGCCGGGCTGCAGCGGAACGGCCTGGGCCGCCGCCACGCGTGCGCTGGCAACACTCACGACAACGGCGAAGTAGAGAGGACGCATCATCGAGCCGGCGGTACGCCCCGCCCTCCCTTGGGCGCTTCCTGCAGCACGAACGTGGTCGCGGTGCATTCGGCGGTAATCGTCGAATTCGGTAGCGGCTGCGCGTTGGCGCGAATCGCGATCTCGCTGACGTTGATGATCCGCGGGAACTTGCTGACGCGGTCGAAGAACAGGCCGAGGTTGTGGTAGGTGCCCTCGGCGGAAATCCGATACGGCACCTCGGCATAGAGCGGCTGCTGCTTCTGCGGCGCCGGCGTGAAGCGCAAGATCGTCAGGTTGGACTGCGTCGCCAGCCCCTGGATCCGGCGCAGCGTATCGGCCACGTCCTTCTGCTCCGGCAGCACGTTGCGGAGGCTCTCCAGCTTGGCTTCGAGCTCGGTCACCTGCGCCTGGAACTCCGGCAGGCGTCGCGCCGTGGCGCGGCCCTTCTCCACGTCCGCGCGCAAGGCGGTCAGATGGGTCTGGCGCATCGCGATGTCGGTCTGCACTTCCGACACGTAGAAATTCCAGAATCCGAACCCGGCGCCGGCGCAGACGATGACGAACGCGCCGATCTGGCCATACCAAGGGAGTTTGGTGAGCGACAGTTCCATGTATCAGCCTGTTATCGAGGTTCGCACTAGCGCGCCGGCGCGGCCGGCGGATGCGCGCCGCGGCCGGCAGGCATCGGCGCCGGAGACTCGAGATTTTCGCTTTGCGCCCGGATCGTGAACCGCACCAGATCGCCCGCCTGCGGGTTGGGCTCGACCTGGCTGTCAACGATCTCCACCGGCCGTTTGAACCAGGAGCTGCCTTCGATGTTGGCGACGAAGTCCGACAGCGCCGTCAGCGACGTGGTCCGGCCGTCGATGGTGAACTCCTTGTCCTTCTGCACCATCGAGGTCAACCACAGACGATCGGGCACGCTCTTGCTGACCTCGTCGAGGACGTGCACCGGGCCGGCCTGACCGCGGCGCAACTGCTCGATCAGCGTGACCCGCTGCTGGAGCTGCGCCTTTCGCGTCTCGAACTTCTGGACCTGCCCGAGCACCGACCGCAACTGCTGCGTCTCGGTCTCGGCCCGGGTGATCGCCGCGTCGATCTCCGACGACTGGGTGCGCAGCGACCAGAACCACCAGCCGATCCCCAGCGCCGTCGCCAGCAGGATGAAACTCGCGCCGATCGTGACTTTCTGCGCCGGCGCAATGACCGCGCGCGGACGCTTCGTCCGCTCGCGCTCGACGGCCAGCAGGTTGATGCGGATCATCGGTCGCTCACCCGGCGCAGGGCCAGACCGACGGCCACGGCGACCGTCGGGACCAGGTCGGCGGACGCCTCGACCTTGAACTTGTTCGCGTCGAATGCGATCTTCCTGAACGGATCGAACGGTTCGACCGGGGCCCCGAAGCGCTCGGCCAGACTCTCCGTGAAGCCCTCGGCCCGCGACGCGCCGCCACTCAGGATGACGCGGTCGATCCGATCCGACGCGGCGGTGGTCTTGAAGAAATCGAACGTCTTCTGGATCTCGAGCATCACGTTCTCGGTCACCGCTCTCAGCACCGGCCGGGCATCGTCGTACGACGCGCCGTCGACGGCGTGGCCACGTTTGAGTTGATCGGCGGTCTCGTACGGCAGGTTCAACTCGCGCTGGAGCGCCTCGGTGTAGGCGTTGCCGCCAATCGAGATGTCGCGGGTGAAGACGGATTGATCGCCCTGCAGGATGTTGATGTTGGTGGCGCTGGCGCCGGCATTCAGCAGGACGGTCACCGCGCTGCCCGACTCGATCCCGTAGTTGACCTCGTAGGCGTTCTGCAGCGCGAAGGCGTCGACGTCCACGACCACCGCTGTCCGGCCGGCCTGGGCAATCACGCCGGTGTAGTCGGCAATCTTTTCCTTCTTCGCCGCAACGAGCAGGACCTCGAGATTGTTGCGGCCGGCGGCCGGATCACCTTTGTCGAGAATCTGGTAGTCGAGGTTGACGTCCTGGATGTCGAACGGGATGTACTGCTCGGCCTCCCAGTAGATCGATTCGGACAGCTCCGCCTCGGTCATCATCGGCAGCGTGATCTTCTTGACGATGACCGCGTTGCCGGACAGCGAGGCCGCCACTTCCCTGGTCTTGATGTTCCGACTCTCGAACAGCCGGCGGATCGAGTCCGCGACCGCCGCGGCGTCGATGATGGCGCCGTCGACAATGCTGTCGGGTGGAACCGGCTCGCTGCCGAAGCCGGTGACTTTGTAACCCTTGCCGGCGGGCTTCAACTCGATCGCTTTGACCGCGCTCGAGCCGATGTCCAGGCCGACCAAGGCTTTCGCTCTACGAAACACCGTGGTGTCGTCCTATTCCTGCGATATCGTGCAAGTGGTTGTCGGGACGGCCGGCACGGCCCTCGCGCGTCTCATCTGGCCTCGAGCCGCGCCGCCTGCCGAACTCGTTATCGGTTCAAGCCCTTCGGCAAGTCGGGTGCCACGACGGCGCCTCCCCCAATTCCGGAAGAACTGCGCAAAACCGGGATCGGCTTCCGACCTGGGCGGTCCGAGGCGGTAACAAAAGCGTACCTTGGATACAAAACTGTGATCGTTTTCTGCGATCGCGGCCGGATCGGGTGCCCGGACGGGAGCTGGAGACCGCTGGACTGAGGCCGAAGAAGGCCAGAGTCAGGATGGACTAGTGGTCCAAAACACCTGGTCCGATACCGTTGACAATTCTGCTAATCATCGGTATCCTTTTGGTTTGCCGTCCTGAGAGAGCTGACTACCTGCGGCAGCTGCGGCTTGCCGGGCGTCGGGTTGAACGGAGGCCGAAAGGGATTCCATGCGTTCGTTTGTTCCCACTGCCGGCAGTGTGGAGCGGCAGTGGCACGTCATCGACGCCGAAGGACAGGTCCTCGGCCGCGTGGCGACTGAGGCTGCCCGGCTACTGCAGGGCAAGCACAAAGCGGTGTATACGCCGCACATCGATACGGGCGACCACGTCGTGGTCGTCAACGCGGCGAAAGTCCGGCTCACCGGCCGGAAAGAAGAGCAGAAGCTGTACCGGTATCACAGCGGATACGAAGGCGGGCTGCGCGAAGAGCGGGCGACGGAGGTGCGCGCGAAGCAGCCGACCCGTCTGGTCGAAGAGGCCGTGCGCGGCATGCTGCCCAAGACGAAGCTGGGCGAAGCGATGTGGCGCAAGCTCAAGGTCTACGCCGGCGCCGATCACCCGCACGCCGCGCAGAAGCCGAAAGCATTGACCGCCGGCCTATCGGCACGGACGAAGAAACCTTCGAGGAGCGAGGTCGCATAAGTCGTGGCAGCAGCTATTCAGTACTACGGCACGGGTCGACGGAAGACATCCACGGCCCGCGTGTTCCTGAGGCCCGGATCGGGCGGCATGACGGTCAACCACAAGCCGATCGAGACGGCCTTCCCCACCGAAGCGCTTCGCACCCAGATCAAACAGCCGCTCCAGGTGACTGAAACGGCCGACAAGTTCGATGTGCTCGCGACCATCGCCGGCGGCGGCATCGCCGGCCAGGCCGGAGCGCTGCGTCTGGGCATCGCCCGCGCGCTGGTCGAATACAACATCGAGCTGCGGCAGCGGCTCAAGAAAGCCGGATTCCTGACGCGCGACGCGCGCATCAAGGAGCGGAAGAAGTACGGACAGAAAGGCGCCCGCAAGCGCTTCCAGTTCAGCAAACGGTAGTAACCGGGTTGTGGGCTGAGTGGGTACGGGTCAAGTGAGTACGGGTCAAGGTAAGTAATGGAGGAACTTTGAGCGGTATCGCGTTGAAGGATTTGCTCGAGGCCGGCGTCCATTTCGGACACCAGACCAAGCGCTGGAACCCGAAGATGAAGGCGTACATCTTCGGCGAGCGGAACGGGATCTATATCATCGATCTCGCGAAGACCGCCCGGCTGTTCCGGGAAGCGGAAGAGTTCGTCAGCAATCTCGCCGCCGAAGGACGGACCGTCCTCTTCGTCGGCACCAAGCGGCAGGCGCAGGACGCGATTGCTGAAGAAGCACAACGCTCGGGCATGTTCTTCGTCAACCAACGCTGGCTCGGCGGGCTCCTCACCAACTTCACGACGATTCAGCGCAGTCTGGCCCGCCTCCGCGATCTCGAGGCGATGGAAACCGACGGGCGCTACGAAACGCTGTCGAAGAAGGAAATCGCCCAGATCGAGAAGGAAAAGCGCAAGCTGCAGAAGAACCTCGAAGGCATTCGTCACATGAGCCGTCTGCCGGACGCCCTGTTCGTCGTCGACACGCGCAAGGAAAAGATCGCCGTCGATGAGGCGCGCAAGCTCAAGATCCCGGTCATCGGCGTCGTTGATACCAACTGCGATCCCGACGAAGTGGATTTCGTCATCCCCGGCAACGACGACGCGCTGCGGGCGATCCGCCTGTTCGCCTCGAAGATCGCCGACGCGGTGATCGCCGGACGCGGACTCGGCGAAGCCTCGCGCGGTGACGAGGGCGACGGCGAGGGCGACGACCGCGGCCGACGCTCGCGATCCAACCGCCCGGCCACGCGTCCGGAACAAGCCACGACCCCGGCGTCGGTCTAGCCGCTGCGAGTTCCAGGGACGACGCCGGCCATGCTTCAGGCCGGCGTTCTTGTGTACAGCCCCCGTGTGCAGTCCACGGGCGCCGGACGACAGCGATTCACCGAAGAGCGCACGATTTCGGATCCTGGGGATCGCCTGATCCCGGAGCCGGACAGGAGACAGTGAGATGGACATTACCGCCACGATGGTCAAGAACCTGCGCGATGCAACGGGCGCGGGCATGATGGAGTGCAAGGCCGCGCTGACCGAGGCCAAGGGAAACATGGACGAGGCCACGACTCTGCTGCGCAAGCGGGGCCTGGCCCAGGCGGCCAAGCGCGCCGGCCGTTCGACCTCCGAGGGACTGGTCGGCCACTACATTCACATGGGCGGCAAGATCGGCGTGCTGGTGGAAGTGAATTGCGAGTCCGACTTCGTCGCGCGGACCGAGGACTTCCAGAGCCTGGTGAAGGAGCTGGCGATGCACATTGCCGCCGCCAACCCGACCTACGTTCGCCGCGAAGAAGTACCGGCCGACGTGCTCGCGCGCGAACGCGACATCTACCGCGAGCAGGTGAAGGACAAGCCCGCCCAGGTGGTCGACAAGATCGTCGAGGGCAAGGTGGAGAGCTTCTACGAGCAGTTCTGCCTGATGGATCAGGTCTCGATTCGCGATCCAAAGACGCGGATTCGGGAGGTCGTGCAGGCGGCCATCGGCAAGCTCGGTGAGAACATCACGGTGTCGCGTTTCGTTCGCATGAAGGTCGGCGACGGCAACTGATCGTCGCCGGCGGCTCGAGTATGTCCGGTGTCGGGAGAGCCGGGCCCCGCGTCACTCGGGCGCGAGGCTCGGCACGTCCGGGACCGCGGCATTTGCCGAATCCCGTCTATCAATTCCCATATAATTGTCCGCGATGTCGTCGCCGGCTTACCGACGTGTGCTGCTGAAACTCTCCGGCGAAGCTCTGATGGGCGAACAGGCCTTTGGGATCGACCCCGCGGTCGCCACCCAGATCGCCAAGGACATCGCCGAGATCCAGCAGCTGGGCGTGCAGACAGCCGCCGTGATTGGCGGCGGCAACCTCTTTCGCGGGCTGGCCGCCAGCGCCAAGGGCATGGACCGCGCGACGGCCGACTACATGGGCATGCTCGCCACCGTGATCAACGCACTGGCGCTGCAGGACGCACTCGAGCACGTGGGGATCAACACCCGGGTGGCTACCGCGATTGAGATGCGTGCGGTCGCCGAGCCGTTCATCCGGCGGCGTGCGGTCAGGCACCTCGAAAAGGGACGCGTCGTCGTCTTTGCGGCCGGGACGGGCAACCCGTACTTCACGACCGACACCGCGGCTGCCCTGCGGGCGATGGAGATGAAGGCGGACGTGATCCTGAAGGGCACCAAGGTGGACGGGATTTATACGGCGGATCCGATGCTCCACCCGACCGCCACCAAGTTCGACTCGATCAGCTACATCAAGGTGCTCGAGCAGGGGCTGAAGGTCATGGATGCCACAGCAATCTCGCTGTGCATGGACAATCGCCTGCCGATTGTCGTGTTCAACCTGAGGACGCCCGGAAATCTCAGACGGGTCATCATGGGCGAGCCTGTTGGCACCGTGGTCACCGCCAGCTGAGGACGTCGCGGGCGGTGGCCCGTCATCAATGGTTTTTTCCGTCGGTGAGCGTCATGGATGTCAATGATCTAAAGAGCCTATTCGTCGAAGTGAAGAAGCGGATGGACACGCAGATCGAACATGTTCGTCGCGAGCTCGGCGGCGTGCGGACCGGGCGGGCGTCGGTCAACATTCTCGATGCCGTCCACGTCGAGGCCTACGGCTCGCCCATGCCGTTGAACCAGGTCGCCTCGCTGTCGATTCCCGAACCGACGCTGATCGTCGCACAGCCCTTCGACCCGTCACTCATGGGGGCCGTCGAGAAGGCGGTGCGCAGCTCGAACCTCGGACTGAATCCAACCAACGACGGCAAGGTCATCCGCATCCCGATTCCTCCGCTCACCGAGGAACGCCGCAAGGAGCTCTCGAAGCTGGTCCACAAGTACACCGAGGAAGGGCGCAACGGTGTGCGACAGGTGCGTCGCGACGCGAACGAGCGCTTGAAGAAGCTCCTCAAGGATCACAAGATTTCCGAGGACGACGAACGGCGGGGACTCGACGAGGTCCAGAAGATCACCGACCAGCACGTGGGGCTGATCGACGACATCCAGAAAAAGAAGGATGGAGAGCTGCTCGGCAAGTAGGCTCGCATTCGCGCCTGCCCGGTGACCTCACCCACGTCAACGGCGGTCACCACCTTCACTGAGCACAAATCCTTGACCCGTGTCGTACTTCCGCCACCTCGAATGTAGCGTTCCCTGCGGCGCTGGTCTCTACGATCCGCGTGTCGAGCAGCATCTCTGCACCTGCGGCGCGCCTCTGCTCGCGCGATACGACCTCGGCGCTGCGCGCGCCTGGCGGCGGGAGAGCCTGGCTGGGCGCGAGCCGAACATGTGGCGGTATCGAGAGCTGATGCCGCTCTTCGACGGAGAGACGCCGCTCACGCTCGGCGAAGGCTTCACCCCTCTCATGCACGCGCGGCGTCTCGGCGACGCGATCGGCCTGCCCGGCCTGTACGTCAAGGACGAGTCGCTCAATCCGACCAACTCGTTCAAGGCACGCGGGCTGTCGGCTGCGGTTACGCGGGCGGCACGACTCGGCGCGAAGACGCTGTCGATTCCCTCGGCCGGCAACGCGGCGAACGCCATGGCCGCCTACGCCGCGGCGGCCGGACTCGACGCCAAGGTCTTCATGCCGAAGGACGTGAAGCTGCCGTTCATCCGCGAATGCGAGCTCTACGGGGCTGACGTCACCCTGGTCGACGGGCTGATCACGGACGCGGGCCGGGTCGCCGCCGAGCGCGGCAAGCCGCTCGGCTGGTACGATGTCTCGACGTTGAAGGAACCGTATCGGATCGAGGGGAAGAAAACGATGGCCTACGAGCTCGGGGAACAGCTCGACTGGACGTTCCCCGACTGGATCGTCTATCCCACCGGCGGCGGCACCGGAATGGTCGGCATGTGGAAGGCCTTCGAGGAGCTGGAAGCGATCGGGTGGAAGACCGGCACTCGACGTCCGAAGATGGTGTCGGTGCAGGCCGAGCACTGCGCGCCCATCGTCCGGGCGTTCGACGCCGGTGCCGAGCGCTCGGAGCTGTTTCCCAACGCGCACACGATCGCGGATGGCCTCCGCGTTCCGAAGGCGATCGGCGACTTTCTCGTCCTGCGGGCGGTGCGCGAGAGCGGCGGCACGGCGCTCGCAGTCACCGACGCGGACATGGTGGACGCGATGCGTGAAATGGGGCGCCATGAGGGGATCAGCGCGGCACCCGAAGGAGGAGCGGCGCTGCAGGCGGTGAAGGTGCTCCTCGCGCGTGGCGCGATCAAGTCGTCAGAGACAGTAGTCATCTTCAACACCGGCGGCGCGTTGAAGTACCTGGATGTGCTGTCGGCCTGACGTGGGCCGCATGGTATAATTTGCTTTTGTATTTTCGTCCGGCGGCCTCGCCGGACGGATCGTCCGCCAGTCGAGTGGGCGGCTAGCTCAGTTGGGAGAGCGCCGCGTTCGCAACGCGGAGGTCGGGAGTTCGAGCCTCCTGCCGTCCACCACTCTTTCTTAGCAATTCCGCGATTTCTGAGGGCACGACCGTTTCGTCTTGGGTGTGTGCTCACCGTGTGCTCAGCGTGGGCCGCGTCGAGGAGCTCGCGGTCGAACGTCTCCAGCGCCGCCTGCTTTCGCACGCTCGCCGGATGCGTGTAGCGCTGCAGCATCGCGCGCGTCAGGTGGCCCACCGTCTCCATGGCCGTGAAGTCGTCGATCCCCGCCTCGATCATCCTCGTGATGGCCGTGTGGCGCAGCACGTGCAGCGTCACATCGCCCGTGGTGATGCCGGCGCGCTCGACGGCGCGTCCGAACGTCTGGCGCATGTCGTTGTAGCGCGTGGCGGTACGCGCGTTCGTAAAGACGTAGACGCCGGTCTTCGGCAACGAGTCGAGCAACTCCCGCATTCTCGCGGTCACCTGCACGCGCCGCACCTCGCCGTTCTTCGTTTCAATGAAGTGCAGCTCGCTGCCGTGGTCGTCTTGCCATTGCAGAGCAAGGAACTCGCCCTCGCGCGCGCCGGTGATCAGAAGCAGCTCGGCGAGCACGGCGAGCTTGAAGTTCGACTGGCACGCTCGGAGCACCGCGAGCTGCTCGCCCGGCGTCAGCACGCGGATGCGCCGGTTGTCGACGCGCAGCCACTCCACCCCCGCCATCGGCGAGTCCACCAGCTTGCGCTCCTTCACGGCCCATAACAGGATGGCCCTAAGCGTGTCCAGCTCGCGGTTGACGGTGGCCGGCTTCACCGGCTTGGCCGCACTCTTCTGCCCGTGGGCGCGCCAACGTCCGCCGAGGCGCTCCCTTTTGATACTGCTCGATCCGAAGCGCCGTGATCTCGTGGAGCAGCACGGAGCCGAAGAAGCGGTTCAGGACGACTACGATTTCGCGGTCGCGGCGATCAGAGCTGATGGTCTTGTCGGCCTTCGAGGCGTCGAGGTAGTGGGCAGCGAAGTCGCGGAACAGGATGTCGGGTTGCCGACGGATGCCGTGACGCCCTTCGAGGATGCGGGAGCGTTCTCGCGCCTCGATGTCGGCGGCCTGCCGCTTCAAGGCGGTCTGTGTCGTCGCCCGGTAGGGCTTTCCGTTCACGCGAAAACGGTAGTGCCACGGATGTTCGCAGCGCCACTCACCGCACTCGCAGCGCTTGTAGAGGCTCATGCGCGGACCCCGCGGTGCCGTTCGATGAAGCCGAGAAGGTCCGCGCGCGCGATCCGCACCGGCGCGCGCTTCGTGCCCGTGCTGGGCAGGCGGATGGCGACCAACGCGCCGAGTTCGATAAACGAATACACCATACGCTCGGATACTCCGAGTACGGCTGCGGCGTCGCGAATTCGGTACAACTCGGGCTGTAGCCAGACTGCCGGGCTTCGTGCGGGTCCGCGGTCTATCATCGCACGTTCGAGTCCACCATCCGACTTGCCGGTAACACTCGACTGCGCCTCGCCCATGTTTGAGGTGTCGTCCGTGGCGTGCACCATGCTCTGCGCTCGCCCTCGTCCTTTGCCGGCGCGGCGCGCAGGGATACCGCGGCCCGGCACTACGGGTCTCAGGTCGTCTCTCATCAACGACGCCCCACCGCACTGGCCGCAATGTGCTGGAGATCGGTCTCGTGGATCTTCAAATCGACGTCTTCGCGCAACCGGAGGGTGTGCGGGTCGATTCTTACGGCGAGTTCGGCGTCTGGCGCCCCATGCCGGTGCTTCAAGACCTTGAGGAACAAGACATCACGGTACCGTTCGCGGTCGGAAACGCTCAGCGTCTGTGATCGATCAAGCCGGCGCATTCCCACCAGGTAATCCATGGCCTCTTCGACCACGCCGGAGTCACGTGCCGATCCGAGGTGCAGCTCCTTTGAGCCGTCGCCGCCGGACTCGCGGTTCACCTGCACGGCGACGATGACGGCGACGTTGAAGCGCTTCGCGAGTTCCTTCAATTCGCGAGCTTGGTGGCTGACCCGGTCATACGTGCTCATCCTGCGATCGCCACTGATCAGTCCCAAGTGATCGACGGTGACGAGCCGAAGGGGCACGTCGCGGAGCGCAGATCCCTGAATCTGGCGCAGCTTCGCCGCCATTGCCGCGACGTCCAACGCAGGCGCGTCGACCAGTACGAATCGGCGGAACGCACGGAGATATTCGTCCACCTCCAGCTCGCCACGGTCGAGCGCATCACGCAATCGCCCTCGTGAGACGCCGTAGAACGCGCCGGCCAGCCGGTCGACGATCGGCGCAGCGGACATCTCGAGGGAGAACATCACGTGCCCGAAGTCCGTCTCCGCGATGCACTGCGCGATGTGGCACAGCACCAAGGTCTTGCCGATACCCGGTCGGGCCATCAGCCCGAAAACCTCGCCTGGCCGGATCCCGTCGATGATGTTGTCGAGCGTCGGAAACCCGAGCCAGAGCCGGCCTTCCTTATCCCGTTCGACGTCGGCGCGAATGGCATCGAGCTGTCCAGCGGCGTCATGAACGCGGCGCTGGTCTGTCCCGCGGCTCAATGTCGCGTCGACTTCCCTCGCGACGGCCGCCAGGTCGCCCGTGCCCGCCGCCGCCATCACGTCGCGCTTGCCGGCGAGATCGGCGAGATGCTGGACGACAAACGACGCGCGCTCCGGCGTGGGTCGCACGACGTCGTCGACGAGGAGCGAGAAGTAGGCGACGTTCACCTCTTTCATCCACTCCGTGCGACGGAGTTCGATGCCGACGGCGACCAGGTCGGGCGCGACGCCCGTGGCCGCGACGGTCGTGATCGCCCGGAAGACCAGTCTGTGAGCAAAACGGAAGAAATCCGTCTCGCGCAGACCTGCGGCGGAGTAGAGGGACCAGGCGTGCGGGAACGCGATGATCTCGCCGAGAACTTGCCGCTCCAACTGGAGGTCCGCCTGGGGCACAGCATCCGCGCCGAGACCTGTTGTGCTCATCGGCCGTGCTCCCGAAGGAGTTGATCGCACGTTGGCGCCCATACTGCGAATTGGTTCACGGAGCCGGGCCGGTTCATTCCGCGACAGGCTTCTGGTGCCATTCGCAGGAAAACCTCGACCATGGCGTCCAGACGCACATCGTCGGGGTGGACGGAGACGAGTTCCACGGCCGTGGGAAAGTCGCGCGCCTCCTTCGGCGTGTAGCGTGCGCCAGACCGGCACCGCGCATACGTGTCCGAGTAACGGTCAAGAAACGCAGCGGCACGTCGCATGAGACCTTCATCCGCATCCACCTTTGGGGGGTTGGGGGTCTGGCATGTGGCATCTGGCATATGGGGCTTATCCCCCCCCTCAACCCGCTGCTTAACGTCGTGCTTAGGATGCGGATTCGGATCGCTCCCCGACCCTTCGGTATCCAGCCGAGGCGACCTCTTGAGCTGAGGGTTTCCCCCGCGCTTGCCGCCCTCGCTTTTCTTCGCCGAGTCCTGCGCGCGGCGCAGCATCCGACGCGAGTAGATGACGCCGTCCGCCGTGAGGGACAGCACGCCTTGGTCGAGGAGTTCTTGGCACAGGCGACGCATTTCCCGCACGCTGGTCGCACGCACAAGGCGCGCGAGACTTGCGTCCGTAGGCACCCCGCCGTTCACCAGCAGGTGGCCGTAGGGCTCGGCGACGTGCATCAAGCAGATGAACTCCGCGAGCAGGCCGCGCGCCGCCAAGGAACATCCCGCCAGACGTTCATCGCCTCGCCAGTCACTCGGGAAGAACTTGAACCACGGGTGCTTGGGCGCGGGCACGACAGCGTCGGGTCCGCGACGGACCGTCACTCCCCCGCTCATCAGCGCACCACCGTATCGAGGTGTCGCAGGAAGTCTTGCGCCGCGTGATGCAGTTCTGCGCCGGCGAGGTCCTGAATCTGGCGCTTGAAACCGAGCTTCAACCGGGAGAGGCGTCGCTCCTCGCCACTATCACCAGCTTCCACCGCGGCGACCCACTGCTTGT
Organism: uncultured Acidobacteriota bacterium; assembly: GCA_963771415.1. Taxonomy (GTDB): domain Bacteria; phylum Acidobacteriota; class Vicinamibacteria; order Vicinamibacterales; family 2-12-FULL-66-21; genus CAWAZT01. The sequence goes on from CAVYTI010000008.1 coordinate 353,584, forward strand.
TCAGATGCTGGTCGATGGCGCCGATCTTCGACTGGGCCTGGGCATCGTGATCAATGCCGACGTCGTCTCCATCAGCGGCCGCCTCTTCCCGATGGCGACCCGGGTCCGCGGGGCTGGGGGCCAGCTGGCGGAATTGAAGCACGACGCGCATTTCCCTGGCGTCTCGCTGCAGCCGTAGGAGGGCTGCCTCATAGAACCAGTCGTCGGGGGGCAGCCCCAAGGCGGTGCAGACCGACCTGATATGCGCGACGAGATCCGCCGGCATCATTACCGCGATCGTCTCGGCGCCGGAGTTGCCCAGCATCTCCACCCGTCGCGAAATGGTTGTTTTTCGCCGCGCCGTCATCGTGCGTCTCCGTCACGAAAACGCTTGAAGGGCTCTTGCACCACGACAGCTCCCGAGCCGGACGGGTGGCGCACGATTCGCGGCCGGCGCAGTAGTTCTTCAGCGGGGAGGACCAACGCTGCGGCGAGCATCCGAACGTGTCGATCCGTCGGACGAAGACCGCGCTCGTACCTTCGAGATCAGCGCTTGGCAGAACGGCTTGCCGGCGCTATGGGCGAGTTTCGATTGAGTGAGGCCGCGACTTTTGCGGTAGTAGGCCAGATTCAGGCCAAAAAACTGAAAACCGAGCATAGAGTCCTCTCCCGCGGGGGGTCCGCGAGTCAAGGGCTCCTACTCGGCTTAGATAGGGAGCGCCGTCTGCAGTACACGCGCTGACGTCGGGCCGACGGATACGAGAATCAGCGTGGTGACTTCTATGTGCGGATATGCTCGCCGCACACCACTACCGGAGAATCACCAGCTCTGGATGGTAGGTACAGTGTACCGGCGCGGGTCTGTATCGGCAAGTCCTTCCGAAGGCTTTTTGAAGCTCTCGGTCGTGGAAGCATGTCAAAGACGGCGTCGTGACCACGGTCATCAGGCCCTTCGAGATCACCGTCACGTCCGTCGGCTTCGGCGCGATCTCGGACAACTATGAACCGCGATTTGGTCGTGTTCGCGGACGAGGCGGGACCGCGCCCGGCGCGATGACGGAGCCGACCGGCGCGCGCCTGGGCGCGGTACGAGGAAGAGGTGATGACTCGGTTTAAGGAACTGCGGCGGATCGAGCGCGCCATCGAGCATCGAGACACGAACGACTTGAGATGGGCGCAGGCGTCCTGCCAGGATCGCATCCGATTTACGGAAGTCAAGCGAGCGCAGGGGTACCGGCGGCGCCTCCTGAAGCAGATTACGGACGCCCTGGCGGAAGAATGAACTCCGCGTCCTCGGCGTGTGCGACTCCCCGCCCGAAGCGGGCGTAACCACCGCGAGGCCGAATAGGGGCTCGGCGATCGATGGGACCCCGTCAGGCCGGGGGCGGGTGCCAGGTGATCAGGTTGGTAGCCCCGGTGGGGTGGGTGCTGATTCCGGTGGTCGACACCGTGCACGTCGCCGCCCAGCGAAAGTGTTCACGGCGACGCCGACGGCGGTCTCCAGCGACGCGCCCGAGTCCAGCGCCGAACGACGCATCGCGGCTCGTCGCCCAGCTCTCGCGAACCACGATGCTACGCCGCTGATCGTGCCCGGCGCGAAGGCCGTCGACGCCATGTTGCTCAAGGCGATGTCCAGCGTCTCGCCGTCGTTGTTCGCCGCGTGCCAGCCGGACACGGCCAACAACGTCCAGACGAAGGGTGGCGATGCTGGGTCTGGCTTACCGCCCAGCGTCGTGCTGAGGACCGCGAGCGCAGAGGAGAAGGAATTGATGTCGGAGCAGCGTTCATGCACGCCTTGCGACGACGTGACGGATGGCTGGCATCACGCCGTGCACGACGCGTAGGGCGGCAACGGGTCGGGAATCTGGAAAATGACAGCGCCAACGACTAACAGCTGGGTGCTACGTACCACCACCTTCGGTTCAGATGTCGGCCCACCGAATCGGTGCCGGTCGAGAAGGAGCCTCCGCTCGTGGACTCGACCGGGACCAACAGCGACGGACCGCGGTCGCTCGATCACCCGCTCTGACGCCAGATGAATACTGATGATCGTATGGACCGCTGCCAGCCCTGCGGACCACAGGAGAAGTCCCGTCCTGCCCTGACTGCTGCCGAGCGCTGCTGAACTGGAGGCGGAGGCCCGCGTGCTCATCGCCAAGATCCGCCGTCGCCTTGAGCGCCGGCGCCCCGGATACGACATCGACGACAGCGGCAACATGGGCGTTTGTCACGACGACTTCCTGGCCGGCTGGGACGGTGTTCTGCTCACGCCGCCATCGCTTTCGTGATGCTTCCGCCTCATGCCGGGTTCCTCTCACGATTGCAATTGAGCGCGTACCGGGGGGCGGTGTATTGAATCGTGCGCGGGGCGGTGCTAGACTTCGCCTCCCCCAAGCCAAAGGGATCTATGACCCTGCCGCCCTATCCTCCTTGTCCGGAGTGCGGCGAATCGGTAAAGGTCGCCTACACCATCCGATCTGATGTCGGCAGCTACTGCCGGTGCGCCAGATGCGGGAACGTTTGGCATGTAGAAGCCTCACTGCTCACGACCCCGGACGATTCCGACCAACACCCCAAGGATTAGGGGCTCGCGGAACGTGGCGGTGCGATCTCGATTCATCCATCAATCTGCTTCGAGGACATGAACGCGGCGGTGCTGCGCGCAATGGAGGAGCACGCACTGACGGCCGGCGCGTATTCGGCGCAACGCAGATCGTGTTCGGTGGATTACGGCCTGATGGTCACGAAGATTCCATCGCCATTCCCCACGAGTTCGACGCGGCGGTGACGCCTGAGCCGTCCGGCATGTCGCTGCCGATGCTCGGCGTCACTGTAATCATTTGGCCGACAGAGGCTATACAGCGCAGAACGCTAACGACTCGGGGGCGCCAGCCGGGCGAGCTCGCCGAACCAGTTGAGGACGATGTTAAGCCGCGCGTTACCCGATTCCGGCTTTACCATCACGAATCGACCATCAGGAGTGACGTCGTAGTTCGGGATCGTCTGGCCGGAACCGAAATCATAGTTGCCTTCAAAGAGCTCGCGCGGCGACGAGATCGACACGCCAGCGCCCATCGCGGACACGTTGACGACCATCATCCGAGGACCGTCGCGCAGAAACAGCTCCTTACCGTCCGCGCTCCAGCGCGGGTACTTGCCGCTCTGAGCTGCGAGCTGTTTCGTCGCGGACCCGGCGACCGCACGGACGAACACTTGGAACTGACCCGACTCGCTCGACGTGAACGCCACCAGCGTGCCATTCGGCGAAAACTCAGCGCCGCCCTCGTAGGCGACGGTCTGGACGAACGGCGCCGGCTTGGGCTCGCCGGCGAGCGGAAGCATGAAGAGGTCGCCGCCGCCTCCGGAATCGGTGACGCGCATGAACAGGAGGCGGGCGCCGTCGGGTGAGACACTCAGCGGCCAGTCGACCGCCGACGTGACGGCCACTACGTGCGGTTTCCCGCCTCCATCGGCGTCGATGACCTGCAGGCCCTTCTGCGTCCTCATCCAGATCCGCTTGCCGTCGGGCGTCCACACCGGGAACGAGTGATCGAGCGTGGGATCCGTGGTCAATCGGCTGAAGGTGGCCCGCTCGGTATTGAGTACCCATACGTCGCCGGACACTGACACCACGATGCGGCCGTCCTTGGCGATGCGCGGGTTCGCGTAACGGCGCGGCTCTACGGCAATCGGCGTCTCTACGCCCGGCCGCGACACGAAGACGAGCCGGCTGGCCGCGGCGCCGGCGGTGTAGGCCACGGTGCCGGCGGCAGCGATGGCAAGCGTCGGCGCGCCGGTGACGGTCATCCGCGCGTCGTTGAGGACCCGCACCGGGTCGCCTACCGTCCGCAGGTTCACGGGATCGAAGGCGACGGCCAGCAGCGTCAGGTCCCGCGAGAAGATGAGATGCCCGCTCGGCGCGTAGACCGGAAACGTGCCGGAGTCCAGAACGACATGCCGCTGATGGCTACCTGGCGCGAGTGCGTCGATCCGGAACGCGTTCGCCGAGATACCCGTCCGCACGGCGAAGACGATCGCCCCGGCACCCCCCACCGCGACCGGCCAGCTGTGCGCCACTTCTCCGCTGGCGGCGTCGAGGCTCGTCAACTGCCCGACCTGGCCGCCGCCAGACGGCACCTGCCAGAGGACACCGGCCTTCCCGAAAGTGATCCGGCCGTCGACGCCCCACGTGAGGCCGGCATTCAGATCGACGCCGCGCGCCAGCGGCACGACTAGGCCGTCCTCGAGCCCGATCGTCTGCAGGACCTGCGTGATCAGCATCACCGCGATCGCGCGGCTGTCGGGCGAGAACGTCAGCGCGTTCGCGCCCGATGTGCCAGGAACAGCGACGGCGTGGAACTGATCGAGACGACGGATGTAAATCTGCCGATTGCCGCTCGTCACGCCGATGAACGCGAGCTTCGATCCGTCCGGCGACAACGCGACGGATCCGGCGTTGGTGAAAGGCTCCCACAGTTCGACGCCGGCCGGCAGGTTGAGCTCCATTCGGATTGGCGAGTTGCTGGCGCGAGCCGTCACCGCGGATCGCCTCTCGGCGGACAGCCACAGCAGACCGATCGATAAAACTCCTGTGAGGACCCACGGCAGCACCGCCAGTGCCTTGCGCGGCGCCCTCGTGGCAGGATGCGGTTCAGCGTCGCCGGGCGGGTCCTGCAGCTCGATCCGAGCGTCGCCGATGTCCTGCAGCCGACGATGCGGATCCTTCTGCAGGCATTTCCGCACGAGAAAGCGCAGCCAGGCCGGCGCAGCCGTCGGCAGCCTCTGCCAGTCTGGCTCGCGCTCGATCACGGCCGCGAGGACGTCGGTCATTGTCTGTCCGCGAAACGGCGGAGAGCCCGTCAGCATCTCGAAAAGAACGCAGCCAAAGGCCCAAATGTCCGCCCGGCGATCCACCGGCAGTCCACGTGCCTGCTCAGGGCTCATGTAGGCCGCCGTGCCCAGGATCGCGCCGGTTGTGATCGCATTAGTCGTCGTGAGCGAGCTCGCCAGATCCGAGGCTTCAGGGTCAATCAACGCCTTCGCGACGCCGAAGTCGAGCACCTTGACGTTACCGTCCTGCGCGAACATGACGTTGCCCGGTTTGAGATCCCGGTGAACGATCCCCTTACCGTGAGCGGCCTCGAGGGCGTCAGCGATCTGCACCGCTGCAGTGATGCAGGTGGCAATCGGCAGCGGGCCGCGGGCGAGCCGATGGGCGAGCGTTTCGCCTTCCACCAGCTCCATGACCAAGTAGTTAGGCCCGACGTCGTGGAGTGTGCAGATGTTCCGGTGGTTCAACGCTGCGATTGCGCGGGCCTCGCGGCTGAACCGATCGCCGAAGGCTTCGCCGACAACCTTGATGGCTACTTGACGGCTCAGCCGCGTGTCCGTTGCCCGATATACCTCGCCCATGCCGCCGGCGCCGAGCGGCTCGACGATTTGGTACGGGCCGAGCAAGGAACCGGCTGGCAGCGACATCGACTGCAGAAGCCGACTGGGATTTTACCTGAAGCCGCTACAGGCTCCGGCGCAGCAACCCTATCACGTCATGCTCCTGGGCGGCGGTTTGATCGGGTCTCCTCACGCATCTGATGAGGCCCGACGACATCAACGAGAGCCTTGACGTTCGTGTCCAGCCCAATTCTCTACGTCGTGTGTGGAGCCTCAGTCAGGCCGGGAGCGGGTGCCGGGGTGATCAGGATGCTACCCCCCGGTGAGGGGTCTGATTCTGCCGGGTCGATGGTCGCGTGCGTCGCCGCCGCTGAAAAATGTCACATCGCGGCGAGGCGGCACGTCGCCGATGATGCCCCTGTCGGTGCACGCCGTGCGAGATGTCCTCGGCGAGCGGCAGCCACGATTTGAGACGTTGCCATCCCGAGACGAGCCGACGTTCATGCTCTCGATCGGCACGCGGAAGCTGTCGATCTTCGCCTCGAACACGACTCCGAGTGGTTGAACGCCTCGGGGCAGCATCGGGCGATCAAGTCGGCACGTGGATCTCCGATCAAACAAGTACGAGACGGCAAGGATGCTTGACATGACGTATAAACACGTTTATACATACGCCATGTCGCCGAAAGAGCTGACGGCGTTCCGCATCGAGTCGGAAATCATGGACGGCCTCCGGCGAGTGAAGGACCGCGACGGCATTCCGCTCTCGGTCCAGGTCGACCGCGCACTCCGAGCGTGGCTGGAGCGGAAGGACGTGCACGCTGAAGAAGCGCTCAACCGCGAGCGAACGAGCTCGGAGGCGTCGGAGGAACGCATGAAGGTCGCCATCTACGCCCGCGTCTCGACGCACGAGCAGACGGCCGAGAACCAGCTGCTGGAACTGCGCCGCTACGTGTCGACGCGCGCGGCTGGACGCGCCGTCGAGTACGTCGACGAGGGCGTCAGCGGCGCGAAGGACCGCCGGCCCGCGCTCGACCAGCTCGTAGCCGACGTGCGTCGGCATCAAGCGTGCAAGCGGTCGTGTGCTGGCGACTCGATCGTCTCGGCCGCAATCTGCGGCACCTGGTGATGCTGCTCGACGACTGGCAGTCGCGCGGCATCGCGTTCGTTACGCTCGGCGAGGGGATCGACACGAGCACGCCGGCCGGCAGGCTCGTCGCCGGCGTGCTCGGCTCGATCGCGGAGTTCGAGCGCGCGCGCATTCAGGAGCGCATCAAGGCGGGGCTGCAGCGGGCCAGGGCGCAGGGCAAGCGCATCGGTCGGCCACGGGCCACGCCGCTGCCGGCGAAGCGCGCCTACGGGACTCACAGTGCGTCAGGCGGCTGCGGCGTGGGGCGTGTCGAAGTCGACGGCCGCGCGGCGGCTACGTGACGGACAGTACCCGGCAGCACCGCCACCATCGCCCGTGTCTGACGGAACCGTGTTCGGTTAGGCTTGAGCCGAGGACTACGGCGGCCGAGAGCGAGCGCCGTCCCACTGAAAAGAGATTGTGAATCACGACCCTCTGTGGAGACTCTTGGTGGCCGTGGGGGTCGCGCTGGCCTTCGCCGGCCTGGGAGTGTACGTGGCTGTCCGACCAGATCACTTGTACCGCGTTCGTTTTGGAAGCAGGGCGAGATGGAGCGGACGATGAACCGCCTCGAGACGAGATTCGTCGGCGTCATCATGGCCGCCGGCTCGCTATGGGTGGTCTACGACCTTCTCTCGAGCGCCTTGAAATAGCCCGCGCTGGGACAACCCCTCGAAACTGCGTTCAGTATTCGCGGCGTTTTCCGGCCTAATTGGCGACGTCGCGCCGAGGCAGTCGATACGGGACAACCAACTATTTGTCCCGCCTTACCCGCCGAATGCGGGACGGGTGTGCGCCGAGTTCATACGACAGCCGGCGTGATCTGCAATGGCGCCTCAGGGTGCGCACGAATGATCGCCGCCACGCCCTCCGCGAGCGAGTAGGGATGCGACGCCGAGAGTTCACGACAGCAGTCGGTGACCTGAGACTCTATTGCGACAAAACCAATAACAGTACTCCCCACACTGCAATATTGGTGATCGCGAGCGCGAGAAAGCATCCGATTCGGCCAGCCCCAGCCCAGAGCGTTGCCTTTTCGTCGCTTCGGCGAGCCAAGATGACAAAGAGTCTGAACAGAAGGTAGTACACGATCGATCCTAGAGCTGATGCTCCCACCAGCTTGGCGGTACCGATACCCAGGTTCCTGAAGCTCCATGCGAGGCCCAAGAAGAATAGGACGATCATAGGCAAGGCGGAGAACGCTCTCTTGAGTTTTGTCATTTCGCGCATGGGTTGAAGAACGCCGCGTCAGCCATGGATCCGGCCCTCTCCTGCGCGGCCGATCTTCCTTCCGACAGACCGCAGCACGGCGGCTATGACCACGAAACTTACGCCCACACCGGCCGAGCCGAGCAACAGCCACACAGCCCAGCGGTGGAAGCGGTGGGACCAGTCATGGACGTCACCGCCAACAAACAAGACCGTCAGCATCACCAACAGATCGATGTGCAACAGCACCTCGAGGCCGACCACGAGCGACAGGAGGATGACCGACGGCACCAGTACCGATGGGGAATACAGCGACGCCTTGTGCCGAATCCAAAACGGTTCACGGTTGATCACCGCGCGTCTCCTTGATGCGGGCGAGCCGTTCCCGAACGGCTCGTGCGTGCCCTGCCTGTGTGGGGGGGGGGAGATACCCGGAGCTGTCGACATGCCAGAGGAGCTGATACAGCTCCGCGTTCGGAAACCTTCTTCGTAATCGGGCGGTCCCCCGGTCAAACACCGCCCTGTCTCGAAGCCCCGCTTCGATCGCCAGTCACGAGACCCGCTCTACGATTTCCACTCGCAGACGGAGGCTGACTTGCTCGGCACCCATTCACCGCCCTCCCTTACCATGAGCACCGACGTTCCACCCGCGCAGTCGTATCCGCAGACGTACCCCATCATGAGCGCCGCGCGGGTCTTCACCACATCAAAGCCGACAGCCGAGACCGTGATAAGTCTGCCCGCAGGAAAGCGCTTCATGACGTCGGCCATCGCGCGAACCGGGTTGGCGCTTGCTAAGGCCCGCTGCCGTTGCGCATTGAACTCCTTGAACGTCACCAGGATGAGCGGCAGCCCTGCGTCAGTCCCGAGGAGGCGGCGCGGGCGTCTGTTCTCTTCGTCGTAGTTCCGCCAGACGGCCCGCCACTCATCTGGAGCATGAGACGGAGAGCAGCCGCCGCTGCGCGTTTCATCGAGCACCGCGATGTCTACAATGCGCGCGCCCAGCGCCGCTCTATAGACCCTATATGCTTCGGGATCGACGATGGTCGTTTGCAGGTCACCGCCATGTTGCGGACGGTTCGGAGCTGGGATCAACGCAACCCATAGGGAAAGCGCGAGGATGATCGGCTTGAGTTGCGGCATGTTTAGCTGCGGATCTGAGCGCCTGACGCCAGACCTACATGAATGGCGCATTTGCGTGATTCAGCAACTGACGCTCGAGGCCACGCGAGTCCGCTCGAAGCCGGTACTCAGCATCCGCTCCCAGACCAGGAGTGAGCAATCGGACCAACCCGAGCTTTGAGGGTGATCGGGTGAGCCAGCTTGCGCTTGCCGCCAGTACGGTTACTTGCGAACTCGGCTCGCTCGATGTGAACGGTCGCCTCTGGGCAGGCCTTTAAACCGTTCAGGCGCTGCACCGGCGGGGAAAGCGCGATCGACACCGACCCACGGATCGCAGTCCAGGTCTCATCGGGCACGCCCGCGATTTTCAGGCTGCAGAACGGCGAATCGCGGATCGAGCGCGCATACACGTGAATGACGAGCGAGATGTCGTGCTCGTACCGAGCCAGATCGAACGTCTGTTCTGTTCCGGACAGTTCGAGTTGCCTGCCATTGGCGCGCAGCGATAGCGCCTCGGCCCGGTCCGGCGACCACCCCTGGACGAACAAGTTCACGCATGAGGTGGCTTCGGCGTACTCGAACGAAGGCACCCTATATGGGTTCAGCGGCCGGGCGTAGTCGATAGTCTTTGCGAGCCGTTTTGCCGTCGAGGACCTCTGGGCCTGTAGGCGTTCCTCCTCTGAATCAATGACACCGCCGTGCGGATGATCGCCGCCGATGGCTACCTCCACGTCGCCGGCAGGCGTCACGTTCAGGCGAACAAGGTCCCGCATTTCTGGCGTCAGACTCGACGGAGGCTCGGATCCGTGTATCTCTGTCAGCGGTTCCCGAGCGATCGTGACCAGCTCGGTGCCGATCACCTCGTAAAGATCCCAATGCAATAGCCACCTGCTCTCGCGTTGGTTTTGAGGATTCACTCGGAACATCTCGATGAAGTGCCGATGTGTGGCGCGCGCCGGCCGAGCCACTAGATCCAGGTGTTCTATTGAAAGAAATTTGACGCCCCGCGTCCCGAAATCCAGGTTGACACGCGTATCCTTGCCCTGCCGCGAAATCGTCACTCCCCTGATGTCCACGGAGATCGAGTCCCCCGGTTCGAGCGTGAACATCTGCGGCTTGAATCTGTGATCGAAGCCGACCCTTGCCATTAGAGAGCATTCGTCGGCCTGTGCCTTGGTGAGGGTCGCTCGGTTCGCTTCCAATAACGTGAGGTCAGACATGGAGAACGGGTTCCCGCTCTGTGTGCCGCCGAGATAGTGGGCGCAGGCACGCGCGGGATCGGGCGCCACGCCGTTGCCCACGTCGTACAACATCCCCATGAAAAAGCTGGCGATACCGTCGTCCAGTGTTACCCGCTCAGCGATTGGCCGCAGGAGTTCCGCGGCAGTAGCGTAGTCTGCGCGCAGGAATGCCTCGACGCCTTCTGTTGTTGGCGTCCGTAAACCATCGAGACGACCGGGCTCAAAACGGCCAATGCCGCCACGGTTCGTCGGCAGGAGGCCCTTTGCTCCAGTGAACCAGTCGTCCGTCGAGCAAAAGAGCAGGCGGGAGGGTGGGAGCGAGTATTTCGTCGCCGACAGGAGCCGCCGCGCCTGGACCGCAAATGGACCGGATGATCCTGCGGCGCGCTGGTACCAGCCGCACGCGGAGAGGGAATTTCCTGGCACGCCGTGCCCCGACTCGTACATCGTGCCCAGGAAGAACTGAGCGACGGGATCGCCCTCGGGTTTATCCGCGAGCGGACGGAGAATCGTTTCGGCGCGTTGATAGTCGCCAGTAATCAGGGCGAGGACCCCATCGGTGGTGGTCTCCTGAGCCGCGAGACCCACCGGCATCAGCGCCACGACCGCAAGGATCACCAGTGAACGCATGGCCGCCAAGGTTTAGACACCGCAAGGGTCGAGCCGGTTCTGCGACCCGACAGGATGCTATTTCGACGAGCCGCGCCGTCGTGGACGTGCGATTTCGTCAGCATACGCACAGAAGTGCAGGTAACACAGGCGGAACAGAGGCCCGGCCGTCGTCCCTCGTCCGACCGGCTGGCGTACCCAAGCCGCCGGTATGCTCCCTCCCGTGAGTTCGCCCTATCTGGAGGCATCGACTTCTCGGGTGCGTCGAAGGTGGCGTAATCGAGCACGCGAGTGCTCCAATCGCTGTAGCTATAGATCGGCGATCTCCCCTGCCAAGCATCCGCTTGGCAGGAAGATGTCACTCGTTCGGAACGACTACAGATCCCGCGCGATTCCTTACATTCCGAGCGCCGTCAGCTTGACCGCGACTCCGACCGCGATAACGAAGCTGGCCCTCAGCACGGCAATCGCGACGTTCATCATGCGTCCGTTGGGTAGAATACCGCGGGAGTCAACATGAAGAGCCCCGCCGTCGTCGTGCTCGGTACCTGCTCTGTCAGGTGGAGTTGCCGCTCCACCCCAAGATGGCACCGTGTGGTGGTGGTTCTCGGCGTGCGCCGGTCCGAGACTCCGTCGCCTCCTCCTCCATCAATGACCCTTTGGGCAAGAATGTTCAAACGGCTCGCGCAAGTCGTCGCCCTGATAGGCTGTGGCATTGCGGTGGCGGCAGGCGCGATGATTGAGGTTGACTATGCGCAGAGTCACTGGGTCCCGGATGCCATCTGGGTACAACTGACGGGATTTACAGCTCTGACTTTCATATCGGTGGCATTGAGATTCAGGCACCGATGGCAGCGGCCCTCATTCTGGAGTGTGCTCTCATTGCTGTTATTGGTGCACACGGTCGTCTACGCTCTGGTCTTGCTCCGCGTACCCAGTTGGCGCATTCCATGGTTTATGGGTGTGGCGCTTCTCGAGATTCCAGCCTTGGTGTACCTAGTAAGTGTAATTCCGTCTTTCGAGCACCCTGGAGTTCCCAGGATTTAGTGGAGACTCCGCCGGCGCGGCTTGTGAGCCGTTTGAAACTGCTCTGGGCTTAGGCCACCGAGATGACGGTGACGACGTGTTCGATTGTAGAAGGTATCGATGTAGTCGGCCACATCGGCGATCGCCAGCTCTCGGTTCTTGTAGATCTGTTTCTTGATCCGCTCCTTTTTCAGGCTGCTGAAAAAGGATTCGGCCACGGCATTGTCCCAACTGATCGCGGTGTGCCTTGATGAATTCGTAGGCCGACTGGACTCTCCCAGGGACCTGGTGCTTGGACTTCGGCATCGCTCCTCCGCGAAAAGCCGAATGCTTGCGTCTGTCCACCAAATCCTGGGAACTCCACCCGGCCCGTCAGTCGCGTCCCGGCGAAAATAGCCTTGCTCCATTATGGAGTGGCGCGTCCCGTACAACCCGCACGCCTACCTGATCGGTTTCATATCCGTCGTGGGCGCCAGCCTCACCGCTGCAAGTTTGTTCAATTGGCTCCCGCCACTGCGATAGCGTGCGCCCTGGAGTGGAGCACGTACCGCTGGGCGCGCCGTAAGGCGGATTCTGGTCGCTTCGTGACGAGGCGCGGCACTGGCGCGACCGCCGTCAGCCCATACGCCGTATCGCGAGTCGCGCGTTGGCAAACCTGGGCGGCCGGGGGAGCGAGCTGGGCGCAACGCCGTCGAGCCGCGCGCGGGCGGCCTGAGCAACACAAGGTAGTATCGGGATGGTAGTGACAACCGGAAGGGAGTTGCTCGAATGGAACGCCGCGAATTCTTATGGACAGCGACCGCCTTCGGCGCGCTCGCACCGCTTACTGTGGAGGCTGCGCAGCAGCGTCCGGAGGTGGAGAACGTCTGGGCCGACGTACCGCCTGGAGCCACGCTCTGGGCGATGGCCGTATTTCTGAGCGACGAGCCTATAGAGTTGACGGTGGGTGCTGGGACGGACGTGCAGTCCATCCGAGGCCACTATGCTGCACAGCGCTTGAAAGAGTACTCCTGGCGCAACACGACCAGAACGTCCAGTCGCGTGGCAGTGCGAGCACGAGCACTCGCCGGCGCCCGAGAACTGCCGCCGACGAAGGTGCAGTTCATCAGCCAGGATCACCTCTATGTAGCCTTTGGCCGACGCGGAATTCCGGAGAATGTCGCGGATCGCCACGGCTCATATCCGTTTGAAGCGGTGTTCATTGGATTCGTGACGTTCGACTGAGCGCAATGGTCACGAGTGCAGCAGTGGTCAACTTTGGAGAGCTGGAGTTGCCGAAAAAAAGGGCGGTGCGACGGCACGGCGCTTTTACGTCGCCCGGCCTTTTGCATCCGGTTAGTCGCTGATCGCCCCACCCTTATGGTAGCCTCCCAGGCGCTTTTTCTCTACCTCACCAAATAGCGCCACGAGTTCTAAGACACCAGGCCGTTGCAAAAATCCTCCTCGACAGCCCACTAGGTTTCGCCTCAATTCAGGCCTAGACAGACGCCTCCGCCAACCAGCGGGGCGTTCTGCTTTTCAACGATTGTGTCCGACCGCCGAGGTCGCACGGATTCGATTTCCCAGTGGGAGAAGCCCCCTTTCACATGAGCGGCCGTGTAGAGCGCCGAGCCTGCTGACGTGGCAGAATGGCCGCGCATGAGCCACGATCTTGGTCGGGCCAGGCGCTGCCAATGAGGGGATCACTCCGCGAACAGTTCATGCTGATGGGCAAGGTACTGCTCGTCTGCTCGCTCGCGACGAGTGCGCTTGTCGCTGTCGCGTCCAACAGGCTCGGATGGACAAACTACTGGGGTGGGTTCGTCTACGCTCCGTTCGCTCTGCTGGTGGCGGTCCTCCCTGTCGTCGCTATCGCGAAGAAGCGGGACGGAATCACCAACCGTCCGAGTCGCCGTCGGACGTAAACGCCGCGGCTCTTGCGGCTGCGCCAACGGGAACGCAGACACATACGAACCCTGAACCGAACAAGCCTATGAGCTGCCGCTTATTGGCGCGATTCGCAAGGCTGCGTAACCCGCGACGCCCGGTCTGCGTGTGCAGGGCGAGCCCGGCGCCCGACAGACATGCCCATCTGTCTGCTATCGCATGGCCTCCACGGGCCGCGTAGGTCCATGCTTTCAGCGTACGATACCAACCAGCGCGCCCGCGCCGCCCATCTGCCCTCGAGCCTGCCGCGTTCGACTGTGGACGTTAGATGTGACAATACGTTCGTGTCGATTCCTGAGCCGCCGCCCGAATTAATGACGATGATTCGCGTCATCGGACAGGATACGGACTTGCGGTGGTGGCTCAAGAGACTCGTCGAGCTTCCAACCAACCTGAGAGCGTCAGAAATCGGGCAACTCACCGCAGCGATGACGGCAAACGGCGAGGACGCCAAACTAGTCGCAGCGTTCAAACGACTGGTGGAACCGACGGTCTGCAAAGTGGTACACGAGATGGTGCTGTTCCTATATGGACCCGATCCGCAGAAGCCGGATGGCAACGCGCAAAACTGACCCCACCACCTCTATATCCGGTGCTCCGCTTCCGACAGGCGGCGCCGGCGCCTTGACGCATTAGTCGGCGTTGGTGCCGGTGGGGTTCTCCGCGGGTTCGTCGAGGTTGGCGTGGTCAGCGGTTCGACACGATGTCGCCGCGGCAGGCTTGAGGCTGTGCCCCTGCGCCATCGCGAGCGCCTTGTCCATCAGGGCCTGGCTCTCGGCCGCGAGCGCCTCCAGCTGCCAAAGATCGAGTTGCCGAAGCAGCTCGCGCTCGGTCGCGAGCTGCTCGTTCATCGTTACGTCCGCGCTCACCTCGATCTTCTCCGTCGGCTTGCCGATGACGTGCGCCCACACGAGCGTCTCGATCGACGGGTGAATCCGACGATGCCTGAAGTCCTCGCGCAAGCGATGCTGATAGTCGACGTCGTTGAGCAACGCGGCCAAGAGCTCGCGCATCGCGACGGTCTTCCTGTTCGGCGTGCCCTTCCTGCGGCCCGATCCGGGTGTGCGCGGTGTGCCCTTCGGATGCGGCGGTGGCGGTTTTCGCATTGTAGGTGGCTCCTGCTCGTATCCGGCTGAGAGTCCGTGGGCATTCACACGACCATCGGCGCGGCGGCGCGACGGCTTCGAGGCGACGGCGGCGGCGTTGGAATAGGCACACTTCGCCTCGTCATTGATCTCTCGATCCCCTCGCTACGCTCGGGAGACTTGAGCTGGTTGAAGAGGCAGAGGTCTCCCCTAGTGGGCAACCTCCGCCTCGGAAACATTCCACGCCCGGTCGACCGTCGCAGTGTATTGAGGCAGCGTTCGCGGTGGTGATCACGAACACTTGGGATCAGACTGTCGTCGGGCATCTTCACGCCCGCCCCTCGCGCCCTCTAACCCTTCGGCCCAGGCTCCCCACTCTGTGACGCTTGTTCTCTGGTGGCGGGGTTGGTCATGTCGCTCGTGCCCAGCGGTGTCGCCGCACGAGCCGATCGGGCTACTACATGATGCTGCCCGGTCCCGGTGCTCGATCGGCACGGGCGTGTTCGCGGCAAGCCGCTTGCGCCGGTGCAGTAATCGAGCTGATGAAAATGAGTGTGGCAGGTGGCTGATTGCGGTTCAAATCGGCCGTGTTTACTGAGGTTTTCAAGTGACGCTTGTCAGCTCTGCTCCTGGCTAGAGTTCCTTGATTGGTGGGCCGGTACAGGATCTCGGTTGACGTCGACGTCCTCCGGCTGAGCGATCACGAACGCCACCACGCGCGCAAACCACTCGGCAGGCACTCAGCGGCTGTGCTCACTTCGGAAATGCCTCATCGGCATACCGTGCGAGCCGTACCGAGGAGCATGAGCGACGTGAACCCCTCCGTCTCCGAGATCGTAGACGCGCGGCCATGTGCGGCGTCGTCTCTCCAGTACTTCAGGAGTACCAGGAAGCTGCTGAACTCGCGCTTCACCTGATCTGTTGCCCGGCCAACGACCAGCCGCTCGACGCGGCCCCGGCCGCCCGTGCCGGCGTACATGGCGAGCACTTCCGCCTCCGGCTTGATCTCGCCGGCGCGCGCCAAGAGGATCGACTCGGCCGCCGCGCCGCACATGGCGCAACACGCAAGGTAGGCGTGGGCACTGTAGCAGCGGACGGCCTCGCTCCCGCGACCGAGGTAGCCCGCGCCAAACCGCGCCGCGTGCTCCGCGAGCAAGCCGATATAGCGCGCCGGGATCACCGCTGCGAGGGCGTCGGGCTCCGCGGCACGTAGCCACTCGCGACCGAACGGCGTCACGGAGTAGCCCATGCCGCCCGAGCCGGTCTCGGTGACCTGCGCCCGCGCGCGGCGTACGCCGGGGCGCAGAATGCCGCGCCGACAGAGTTCCCATGCGGCCGCGAAGAACGCTGGCGACAGTTCCTGCGTCGCGTCGTAGACCGTTTGCACGTGGTCCTTCCGCTGCGCCTCCGGAACGTGCTCGGTGACCCAGCGATCGATCACGTGACCGAGCCAGACATCGTACCCGTAGTTGTCAAGTTTCTCGTCGCTGCGCAGCGCGTATACCAGGAAAGCGAGGGCGTCGTCGGTGGTCATGGTAGGCAGAGAGTATCGCCCACCTCGCCCCTCCTCTGTCCGCCCGCGGCCGCGACAGTGCCAAACCGGCCCGAAGGGCGGCAAGCCGAAGGCGCGGCAACCGAAGACGGCGGCGGTCGCCCTGTTCTCAGTGCCGGGTATGATCTGGCGCTGTGCAGACGCGATCGGATCCGCGGACGCTACAAGCGCTGTTTGAAGACGTTTGGATCGAGGTCTACTTGCTCGAAACTTACGTCGTCCTGCACCGGACACTGTTCCGAGATCGCGAGGCGGCGGCCACGCTTGAAGCTACGGCGCCCCATACGTCTCGGGCGCTCGGGGCGCTGGTGAGCGACGGGATCTTCCTCGCGGTGCACCGGCTTGTAGACGTGGGCGCCCGGCGCGGCCAGCGCTCCGCGTCGATCGAGACACTGCTCGCGCACCTGCCGCCCGACGCCGCGCCGCTGCGCCGCGAATTGAAGAAGACGCTGACCGGCCTGCGCGCCGAGTGCCGCGGTGTTGCCGAACGTACGCCACCGTTTGATCGCGCACCGCGACTACGCCGTGGCGCTGGAGCAAGAGCCCGCGCCGGAGCGCGTCGACGGCCGACGCATTTTGGCCGCCGTCGCCGGCTTCGCGCAGATCCTGACGGCGATCTCGGAGCGGTGCGGCTTCAACTTGGCGTACGACCCTGGCGAAGTCCACCTCGACGTCGAGCAACTGCTCGCACGCCTCCGATCCGAGCAACGATAAGAAAGTGCCCTCCCGTCCGCCGCGGCAGCGCGAGGCGTCGCGCACGCCGCGTTACCGACGACCGCCATGAATACGAATGTGCTCCTGCTCATGCTCCGATTGACATCGCCGCGCTGGCTCCGCTCCAAGCCTGCTTCCGTGTGCCACATTTTGTGCTCGTACGCCGTGCAGCACCCTGCAGAACATTGAGCATTTATGCAGATCAGTGCGCTGAGCACATGCCCCACAAGGGCGATCACAACTGCTTAGGGCTCAGGGAATTACCGCCGTTTGCGCTCCGCGTTCGCAACGCGGAGGTCGGGAGTTCGAGCCTCCTGCCGTCCACCACTTTTCTTCTCCGTCGTATTTTCAGTTCTGCCCACATTCTGCCCATCGGCCAGGGCGAACGTCTCGAGCGCGTCGATCTTCCGCGCGTTCGTCGGGTGCGAGCGCTCGAGCATCCGGATCGACTGATGGCCCGACAGCGCCATGACGGTGAAGTCGCCGAGCCGATCGCAATGACGTCGAACACGCCCAGACTGCCGCGGCCTTGTGGAGACTTAGCCCTCGGCCTCGAGAAGGCGGAAGCACTAGCCCGTTTGCCCGTCGGAGATATAATTCCATCCCGATTCCGAATCCTGTCCCCATCGGAGATCAGAAGACAGGTTTGAATGGCGGACGCCCGAACGTGTTCCCACTGCCAATCGACTGATGTCCGCGAACACCAAGGCTCGGGTAGCGAGATTCTGTGGTTCATCTGCCGAGCCTGCTCGCACGTCTGGTGCGCAATCGTTCCGCCACCGGCCGATCGCGATCCCGCGGGCCAGAGTCCGAGAAAGTAAGCGGCCGAGCCGGGCGCGGCTTGACTCGTTCTCTGTTTCGCCAGGACGTTGGCTGTTCGCGCTCATGCCTGCTCTAAGGGATTGCCCTCACCGCCCTTATTGGCCTACTATCGGCGATAGTAGACTCCCGTCTCCACCAGGCCCACACCGAATCCATGAAGTCCCCACCCTGTCCGATCTGTTCGCCGAGCGGCGAGACCGTCACGGTCGTCTATTTCCTCACGACCCTCGACGGCTTGGACTGCCGCTGCGCGACCTGCGGAACCGAGTGGCACGTTGACGTCCCGCCGTTCACGCCCGACAAGCCAACGAGCGGCGATTCCGATGAAGTGTCGGAGCCGTGACGCAACGAGGGCTCACACGCGCGTGCGCGGAGACTGGACGCGTTATCCGCCTCGGCCACCTCACGCTCACACACCCTCCGCGGCCACCGCGTGCCGGCGATAGCAGCGCCGGCACAGGCGAGGCCGGCCGATCAGCATCGTCGTAACACGCCTGGCGCAGCGGGCACACGTCGCACCGTTCCAGCGGGCCCGTGAGGTCCGCGGCCGAGCACAAGTCCGGCGATCGTGCCGGCGCAATGATCGTCCTGCTGCTCGTCCAACTCGTCGCCGGCCTCTCATCCACATTCGGGATGGAAGGCCGTCCAATCCAATTGATGAGGTGTGCTACAGTCGAGCTTCCCCAGGTCAACCAATCATGGCCGATCGGACCTGCCCACCGTGCCCGCAGTGCGGCAGCACTAGTGTGCGATTCACCGTCAAAACTTATACGGGCTCGTACTGCTTGTGCTCCACGTGTAGTGCGGTCTGGCATTGCGAGTTGCCGCCCACGCAACCGAGCTGGTTAGTCAACAAGGCTGCCCCAGAATCACCCAACGAATAGCGGACGAGGACCCTGGCGACGCATGCGCCTCGGCCCTGCAGTCGTCCGTGCTCACGGCGGTTTCACTCGCCTCGAGAGACTCCCCGCGATCCGTGAGATAGCGCAACAGCGGTCGTACGGAATGCCGCGCGCGTGGGCACTCCGCTTGCTGCGGGGCTCCCGTCATCGTCAGGAAGGAGCCAGCCATGACCCGATGTGCCGTGTTTGTGGCGTGCGTCGGTGTTTTCTGCCTCGGTATTCCCCTAACTGCGTCGGCTGAGCCGGTCACCATCACGGGAGGCTCATTGGTATTCTCATCGGGGAGTAATTTTCAAGGCGGTCCCATCTCGCTCACAGGAACCCGCGGCTTCTCAGTTCAGGGAGGCGTGGATTCGGGGGAAACAACCATTCCGGGACTTGGCTGCTGTTTTCCCCCAGGCTCAACCCTTTCGCCGGGAAGGGCACACATTAGCGGCAATGCGTGGGGTGCGGACGTGACGCTGGATGGACAGACCTTCCGGAATGTCGGCAACGGGAACTCGCTGACGTCATTAAGTCTGGATTTGTTTGTAACGATGATCGTGCCGGACCTGCAGTCATCTCCGGTGACTGTTCGGGCTCCGTTCACCGCTACCGGGGAGCTCTTTCGCGCAGATCCAGACCTTCCGCCCCTGGACGTGACCGTTCAGGGATCCGGCACGGTCTCAGTGATCTTCTCAGAAGTGCCGGGTGGAGTGTGGGCTTCCGGTGGAGTCCGGTACGACTTCGGCTCCACGCCGACGCCGACGCCTGAACCTGCGACGCTCACGCTCATCAGCGGAGGCCTCGTCGCTGCGGCCTCTCGCGCGAGAAAGCGCCGGAACCGGAAGACTGGTATTCAGCTGTCAACCAGCACCCCGACGGCGTAAATCGGCGTCCTGATCGTTCTTCAATCACACCGACCGATCTAGAAGGAGCCAGCCATGACCCGATGTGCCGTGTTTGTGGCGTGCGTCGGTGCTTTCTGCCTTGGTATTACCCCAACGGCTTCGGCTGAGCCGATCACCATCACTGGTGGCTCACTGGTGTTCCTCACCGGAGACACCCATCAAGGTGGTTCCATCTCGCTCACCGGAACCCGCGGCTTCTCCCTTCAGGGATTCGTGGACTCGGGGGAAACATTCGTTGGGGGACTCGGCTTCGGGTTTCCTCCAGGCTCAACGGTGGGCCTCGGCGCTAGTCTTTTCGGCTCTGCGCTGTTCGCGACGGGCGTGACGCTGGATGGCCAGACCTATCAGGATGTCAACCGCGTTTTGTCGCCAGTTGACGTCGATCTGGAGCTTTTCGGAACGCTCGACCTGCCGGCGCTACAGGCATCTGCAGTTGCTACCGCGCCATTCACAGTCAGCGGCAGTTTTGTTCACGTTTTTGAGGATTTTTCCCGAGAAGTCGTACCTATTCGCGGATCCGGCACCGTGTCAATGAGCCTAGCAGAGGCAAATGGAGGATTCTGGGACTCCAATGGAGTCCGGTACAACTTCACCCAGCCGACGCCTGAACCCGCGACGCTCACGCTCATAGGCGGCGGTCTCGTCGCTGCGGCGCTTCGGGCGAAAAAGCGACGCGACCGGAAAACCAGTATTCAGTTGTCAACGAGCACGCCGACGGCGTAACTGCATTCCGTCGTTCGAGCGCGACGCGAGTCCGGCAACGCTCGCCTTGCTCACCGCGGTTCAGTCGCCTCCAGGTCCTGCCACAGCGGTGACCCGTCACTGACAACCCGCCGACCGTCGCAGTGCCGCTGTAGTTGATGTAGTCAATCTTGTCCGCGCAGAACTTACAGGCGTGCGTCCTTGCGGTTGATGTTGTTCTAGGGTTGATGTTGATCGCGTCCGCACAGAACATGCGGAAGGGAGGCAAGGAGGGCGACCGAACTCAGCTCGTCAATCTGCGCCTCCAGATTCTGCCCGCGGTACTGCCCATCGGCTATGCGCCCCCATGATAAACGGTGAGTGTTTATGCGGGTCATTCGCGCGGGCAGTACCCAAACACAAACGCGCGGCAATCTGTTGATGCCGCTCGTTCGAGTCCTACTCGCCGTGTCCATTCGCAACGCGGAGGTCGGGAGTTCGAGCCTCCTGCCGTCCACCACTCAGCCTCACGAACTTCTGTGCTGTCGGTGCGCCTGTCGTCGGTGATCTCGGAATTTCAGTGGCGGCGGCGGGACGGTCAGCTGCGCGCCGCAGAACGCGCAGATGTACAGCAACGGGATGTTGACCGGCGGCGTGTGCGCCGCGTTCTGCAGCCTCATGCCGTCTTTGGCGGCGCAATCGAGACAATCTCTGGTCAGTGGTGGAGGAAGACTCTCGGTCACAGGGGCCAGGGGCGGGAAGATCGCTTGTACAACGTGCCGGATGACGCCTTCATGAATTGAACAGGGCAGAAACCGACGCCGCGCACCCGCGCGCGGCCCTGCCCGTCCTGGAACGTCAGCTGTCCGCCTCCCCGCCGCTCGATCCGCCCACCGCCTCGTCCATGATTTTGCCGCGCCGTTTCAGGATGGTCTGCACCAATCCCCGCAGGGCCTGAGCGGCCATCGCGTGCGCCGATGTCAGCCGCCGCAGGTCCTCGAGATCCGAATCACCCAGATCGCCCTTCGGATCGAGACCTTCGACGCGCGCCGCGAGGTCGCTCAGTCGATCGGCCGACTGCCGCGCGCCCCGCATAGCCGCCTTCAGCGCCTCGACCTCTTCCGGCTCCGCCATGGTCGGTCACTTTACCGCAATTACAGGTTTGGCATCGACGAACGGATTTGGTGTCTCGTACCGCCTCGCGACTCGACCCAATCCCCGTAAACCCCTGGACGGTCGCGCGATGCGCGACGCTGACACAAACGGTACCGATGGTGCGCGGGTTGCAAAGTCGTAGCAGTTCGAGCCGATGTCCGAGGCCGTTCTCAGTTCCGACTCGTCGCTTTCCTCCTCCGGCTATGAGGATGGTCTTGGTCGCCGTGTGCTCGCGTTCGATCGCGAGACCGGAGGCATCCTCGAATGCCTCGTGCTGCGCCCCGAGCTCAAAGCCTTCCAGCAGATTCTGCGCGAGCGCGTCGCGACGGTAGCGGGGCTCGAAGACGAGCGGTTCTCGCGGCCCCGCAGAGTCCACGTCGACGACGAGGGCCGCCTCACCGTCGTCTCGGAGTTCACCGCTGGTCGGCGCCTCTCCGAAGTGCTGGATGCGGCGGTTGAGGCCGGTATTGCGCCGGGGATCGATGCGGCGCTCGGTCTGCTCCTCGAGCTGCTGCCGGCGCTCGGACATCTCCACGGAGTGGCGCGGTTCGCGCACGGCTCGATCGCCCCGGGCCGCGTTCTGTTCACGCCGGCGTGTCAGCTCGTCCTGCTCGACGCGATTTACGCGGCCCCCTTGGAGCGGCTCCAGTTCAACCGGCAGCGGCTGTGGCTCGAGCTCGGGATCGCCGCTCCCCCGTCGGCTGCCGCCGTGCGGTTCGACGTCGCCGCGGACCTCACCCAGGCCGCCATGGTCGCGGCCTCACTCGTGGTCGGCCGGCCGCTGAGCAGCCAGGACTATCCAACCGGTGTCGCCGCGTTGCGCGACGAGATCCTCGACGTCGCCCGCATTCGCGGATCGTCGGTCTTCGCCAGCGGCGTGCAGCGGTTCTTCGAGCGCGTCCTGCCGATTGCCGGCCGCAAGAACTACATCACGGCCGACGATGCGGTGCTCGACCTGCGGCAGCTGGTCCGTCGCGAGATCGGTGTCGATGCCTGTCGGAATGCGCTCGTGGATTTTCTCCA
The DNA here is from genome assembly GCA_963771415.1 of uncultured Acidobacteriota bacterium. Taxonomy (GTDB): domain Bacteria; phylum Acidobacteriota; class Vicinamibacteria; order Vicinamibacterales; family 2-12-FULL-66-21; genus CAWAZT01. The sequence goes on from CAVYTI010000008.1 coordinate 376,040, forward strand.
GCAGGTCGACGCGGCGGAGCTCGAGTACGCGACGACCGAAGCGTCGCGGATGGAGACGCTCGAGGCCGAGCGGCTGGTCCACGAACAGCGCGCCCGCGAGCGCGCCGACGAGGCCGGCCGCGAAGCGGCGCGCCTGGAGGCCGAACGACGCGACCGCGAGCGGCTCGAGACCGAGCGCTTCGCCCAGGAACGCGTCGCCCGCGAGCGCGCCGACGCCGCCCGGCTCGAGGCCGAGCGGCTGGAGGCAGAACGTCGCGAGCTGCAGCGAATCGATGCCGAGCGGCTGGAGCACGAACGGCTCGAGCGCGAGCATCAAGAGGCCGAGCGTCTGGAGCGCGAGCGAATCGAACGCGAGCGTCGCGAGCAGGAGCGCCTGCAGCGCGAAGAGCTGGAGCGGCAGCGGATCGAGCAGGAGCGGCTCGCCCGCGAGCGTGCCGATGCGATGCGGCAGGAGGCGGAGCGTCTCGAGGCGGAACGCAAGGAACGCGAGCGTCTCCAGGAGGAGCGCCTGGAACAGGAGCGACTGGCGCGCGAGCGTGCCGAGGAAGCCCGCCGCGAAGCGGAACGGCTCGAGGCCGAGCGCAAGGAACGACAGCGTCTCGAGGCGGAGCGTCTCGAGGCGGAGCGTCGCGAGCGGGCCCGCCTCGAAGCGGAGCGGCTCGAACGCGAGCGCCTCGATCGGGAGCGCCTCGAAGCGGAACGCGTCGAACGTGAGCGACTGGAGAAGGAGCGGCAGGAACAGGAGCGTCTGGCCAGGGAGCGCGCCGAGGAAGCACGGCGCGAAGCGGAGCGGCTCGAGGCCGAACGCCGCGAACGAGAACGTCTCGAAGCAGAGCGGCTGGAACGCGAACGCGCCGAGCGCGAACGGCTCGAGCAGGAGCGCCTCGAGCGGGAGCGTCTCGAGCGCGAGCGGCTCGCGCAGGAGCGGATCGCGCGGGAGCGCGCCGAGCAGGCCCGCCGCGAGGCCGAGCGGCTCGAAGCCGAGCGGCGGGAACTACAGCGTCTCGAAGCCGAGCGCGTCGAGCGCGAGCGCCAGGAGCGCGAGCGACTCGAGGCCGAACGCGCCGAACGGGAGCGCATCAAGCAGGAACGCCTCGCGCAAGAGCGGATCGCCCGGGAGCGTGCCGAGGCGGCGCGGCTCGAGGCCGAGCGGCTCGAAGCCGAGCGCCGCGAACGAGAGCGCATCGAGCGTGAACGACTGGAGCAGGAACGGCTCGCCAAGGAACGGGCCGAGGCCGCCAGGCTGGAAGCCGAACGGCTGGAGGCCGAGCATCGCGAGCGCGAGCGTCTCGAAGCCGAGCGACTGGAGGCGGAGCGCGAGGAGCGGGAACGGCTCGAGGCCGAGCGGCTCGAGGCGCAGCGTCTAGCGCGGGAGCGCGAGGAGCAGGAGCGTCTGGCCCGCGAGCGGGCAGAGGCGGCAACACGTGAGGCCGCCAGGCTCGAAGCGGAACGCCAGGAACGCGAGCGGCAGGAAGCCGCCCGGCTCGATGCCGAACATGCCGAGCGCGAGCGCCGCGAAAGCGAGCGACAGGAGCGAGACCGACTCGCCCGCGAGCGTCAGGAGCAGGAGCGCCTCGCCCGCGAACGCGCGGAAGCGGCGCTGCGCGAGGCCGAGCGCCTGGAAGCCGAGCGGCTCGAGGAAGAGCGGTTGGAGAAGGAGATGCTCGAGGCCGAGCGCGAGGAACAGGAGCGCCTCGAACGGGAGAGCCAGGGCGGAAGACGCCAGGACCGCGACCAGCCAACGCCTGCGGCTCAGGGAACGAAACGACGCAAGCGCGAGCGGTCGGCGCGGGCGCGCAAGGATCGTCTCCGCTCCACCGCTCCGGCCGCCGACCTGAAGACCAGCGCCGTCGCCGCGACGCCGTCGGCCTCCGGTTGGTTGGTGCCACCCGAACGGGCGGCAGCGTTCGAACCGGCTGTGCCGGTTGCGCCGGCCCTGCGAGCACCAGCGCAGCGCGCCTATCCGGTCTACGTCCCTCCCACCGACGCCAACTCGTCGTCATGGGTCGTCACTCAGCCGCCGCCCCCGGCGCCGGCCCCACCACCGCCGCCGCCCCCGCGGGTCGCGCCGATTCTGGCGCCGCCGATCACGGAGGTTCCGCAGTTTGCCGCCGGCGCCAGTGTCGCGACGCAGCCGTCCTCCACACCGATTCGCCTGAAACAGGATACGGGCAAATTCCGCCAGGGCACGATCGACTCGCGACCGGAACCTCGCCGCCACTTCGAGCCGCCGACCAGACCCGACCTGTTCGAGCCGCTCGAACGCGATCACGGCGAACGAAAGTTCCCGTGGAAGCTTGCCGCCGCCGGCGCGGTGGTGCTCGCCGTGGCGATCGCTGGGGCGGTGGTGATGTTGCCAGGGTCCAAACCGGCCCAGACCGTCTCGACCCGGCCGGCCGAGAACACGCCACCGCCGGTTGCACCGGTCTCGGACGAGCCCGCGACGACCGGAGAGATCACTATCTCGACGCAGCCGGCCGGCATCCGGGTCCTTCTGGACGGAAAACCGGCTGGCGAGTCTCCCACGACGTTGAAGGATGTCATGCCAGGACGCCACACCGTGACGTTGCTTGGCGGGGCGGGCTCGATGAAGCGAACAGTGCGGGTTGAAGCCGGCAAGACCGTTCCGCTCGACGTTCCGATCTTTTCTGGTTTCGCTGCGGTGTCCGCCCCGATCGTGCTCGAGGTGTCCGAGAACGGGAAGTCGCTGGGGACGAGCGAGAATCAGATCATGCTGACGCCGGGCCATCACGAGCTGCAGCTGGCGAACAACGATTTGCACTACACGACACGACAGGGGGTCGACATCGAGCCTGGCGAGGTCAAACACATCGAGGTCGATCCGCGCGGCACGGTGAACATCAACGCGCAGCCATGGGCCGAGGTGTGGATCGACGGCAAGAAACTGGGCGAGACGCCGCTCGCCAACGTGTCGATCCCGCTCGGCGCCCGCGAAATCGTCTTCAAGCATCCGCAGTACGGCGAGCGCAAGGTCATCGCCAACGTCGTCGCCGGCACGCCCGCGGCCGTGGCAATTGACTTCTCGAAGCAGTAGTCCTCTCGAACCACGGCGAGCTCCGCGCTCACCTTCGCCAGATCCGTAATCCGCCCCACAAATCCGCAGAGCCCCGGTCAGGCCCAGAATTCGCCAGAGAGGCCGTTTGACCCAGTTTTTCAGCAATTCGCACACTCTTGTCGAAACGCATGCGTGGCACCGCTCTTGCCCAAGCGGGCGCAGCGTCACTTCTGTCAGACGAAGGTGTTTTATGTGGCATTGGATCACGTGTTACGTGACCGGACATGACTATGCGGTGAGCTGCGATCACGGCCGGATGTATCTGAGGTGCGTGACCTGCGGTCGCCGGTCCGAGGGCTGGGTCGTTCACGGGCATCAGGCGCACGCCAGCGCGGTCACGATCGATCGAGCGTGACGGCTTCGCCGGCTGATTGACACCCCCGGACGGGCGTGGGGAGAATAGCCCTCACTCGCTTTGTCCACTGGACCTCTCCTCCTTCGTCGACTCCTGCAGCTGAAAGCGATCGGCCCCGAGCGGATCGACGCGCTGCAGCGAGACGGCATTCTGACGCTTCCGGATCTGCAGCTCGCACTGGCGGAAAATCGTCCTTCCGTCGCCGGCCTCTCATTCCCGTTTGATTCCTCGCTCACCGCTGAAACCGACACGCTGACGCTGGGTCGCGCCGTCGAGATCCTCGAGTCTCTGATCGACCATCTCCAGAGCGCGGCGGCCATCGACTCGATCGTGCCGTCGGGCGAGACTCGCCGCTTCGTCCAGACACCGGCAGATCTGATCCTCGTTGCAACGGCGGCCGATCCCGAGGCAGCGATCGCTGCGGCCGTGGGGCTGCCGCAGTTCTCGCAGGTGCTGTATCGCTCGAGCCGCCGTTTCATCGGCCGCTATCTCGAGCACGAGATCGACCTACGTATCGCGCGACGAGACGAAGTGGGATCGCTCCTGTTCGCCACCACGGGTCCGGCCTCGCACGTCGCCGAGGTTCAGGCCCGCGGCGGACCGAGACTGTTCGCGAGCGAGCACGACCTGTACGCCCACGCGGGGTTGAACTACCTGCCACCGGAGCTCCGCGACTCGCCGCCAGCGCGCCGCGACGCGCTGGCCGGTCCGCTTCCCCGCCTCGTCGAAGCGGGCCGACATTCGTGGCGACCTGCACCTCCACAGCACCTACAGCGATGGTCGTGACACGCTGCGAGACATGGTCGCCGAATGCTGCGCGATCGGGTACGAATACATCGCGATCACCGATCACTCGGAGCACGCCTCGGCGTTTCGCACGCTCGACAAGAACGGCCTTCGGCGGCAGGCGGATGAGATCGCGCAACTTCGTGACGAGTATCCGCAGATGACGATCCTCCACGGCATCGAAGCGGACATCCTCGGCGACGGCCGGATCGACTGCGACGACGCACTCATGGAATCGCTCGACATCGTCCTCGCGTCACTCCACGAGGCCGACGGCGATGATGGACGACGTCTCACGGAACGGTGTCTGGCGGCGATTCACCATCCGCTCGTGTCGATCATCACGCACCCTCAGAATCAGCTCGTCGGCCGCCGGTCCGGCTACGACATGGACTACCAGGCAATCTACGAGGCGGCCGCGGCGACCGGCACGGTGCTCGAAATCGATGGCGCGCCATCCCACCTCGACCTGGACGGCGACCATGCGCGCGACGCCGTCACCGCCGGCGTGACGGTTTCAATCGACAGCGATTGTCATCGGGCCCGGCTGTTGAGCCGGCAGATGCTGCTCGGCGTCGGCACGGCGCGGCGCGGCCGGGTCGAGGCCCGTCACGTGCTCAATACCCGGGCCCTGAGCGACGTGCGATCGTTCCTTGCCGCCAAGCGCCGCCGGGGCTGAATCGGTCTCGACTCCCTCAAACAGCCGGTCGGCGAAGGCGGCCACCGGGCACATCGGGAGTGGTACACTCAGGCAACCTCATGATCGAAAGGCTGGTTGGTCCTGGCAGCCCTCTGGACCCTGCCGCTTGCCACGGGTCCGCAAACGGCGGTGCCGCCGGCCACGGAGACCGCCCGACGCCTGCAGGCCCGGTACGACAGCGTCCGGGATTTCACGGCGGACTTCTCGCACACCTACGAGGGCGGCGTCCTCAAGAAGACCACCACCGAGCGGGGCACATTGCAGGTGAAGAAGCCCGGGCGCATGCGCTGGGAGTACGTTGAGCCGGAACACAAGCTGTTCGTCTCGGACGGCCAGAAGATCTATTCGTATCTCCCAGCCGACAAGCAGGTCCTGGTCAGCACCGTGCCGGCCAACGATCAGGCGACCACCGCAGTGCTGTTCCTCGTCGGCAAGGGCAACCTGCCGCGCGATTTCGAGGTGGCCTACGGCGAGGCCGGGCCGCCCGATGCCTGGGTGTTGAAGCTGACGCCCCGCCAGCGTCAGCGGGACTACGACTGGCTGGTGCTCACGGTCGACCGCGAGTCGCTCCGGATCCGGACACTGATGGCGGCCGAGCGGGAGGGTGGCCGTTCGACCTTCCAGTTCTCCAACTATCGAGAAAATGTCGGGCTGGCCGATAAGATCTTTGCGTTCAAGATGCCCCGGGGTGTGGATGTCATCAACGCTGACTCATCAGGCCGCTGACCGACGGTTCGCCACCGCGCTGCTCCTCGCCCTGCTGGCGACCGGCTGTGCGACCAGCAGCGCGATGCACATGGGCCAGCACGCCGAACAGGCGCAGGACTACGACCGCGCGGTCGCCGAGTACACCAAGGTTGTGCGCGCCGATCCGGCCAACGTCGACGCCCGCACCTCGCTCAACCGCGCCAAGCTGCGCGCCGCCCAGGCCCATACCAACTCGGGCCGGCGGCTGGCCGCCCTCGATCGCTACGAGGAAGCGCTCGTCGAATACCAGCTGGCTGCCGAGCTGAACCCGACCGACCCTCAGGTCGAAGCGGCGCTGCGCGACACGCGCCAGCGGCTGCGGGTGAAGATCAGCGTCAGCCGCGACGGGCGCACCGATCTCGAGAGCCTGATCGATCGCACGCGCGACCTGCCACCACCAGGCTTGGACCTGCCGGACGGCACGAAACTGCCCGGGTCGCTCGTCTTCGGCAGCGGCGCCACGTCCCGCGCCGTGTTCATGACCCTGGCGAAGTTCGCCAACGTGAATCTCGTCTTCGATCCGGCGTTCCGCGATCAGCCGATCAGCATCGACCTTCGCAACGTCACGCTCGAGGACGCGCTCGGTGCGTTGACCGCCAGTACGCATACGTTCTATCGCGTCACCGCGCCGCGCACGATCACCATTGTCCCCGACTCGCCGGCCAAGCGCCGTGAGTACCAGGAGTCGGTCGTTCGAACGTTCTATCTGAGCAACGCCGACATCAAGGAGGTCATCGACCTGTTGCGGGTCGTGATCGACATCCGCCAGATCTCGCCGATCACGGCGACCAACGCGATATCGATCAAGGATACGCCGGAGCGCATCGCCGCTGCCGCCAAACTGATCAGCGCGGTCGACAAGGCCCGGCCCGAAGTGATCATCGACGTCGAGCTGCTCGAGGTGAATCGCACCCGCCTGCTCGAGTACGGTCTCCAGATCGCTTCGCCCACGACCTCCGGCACGCCGACGGGCATCAACGGGTCGATCGACATCAACCGCGAGAATTTCACGCTGGCCAACCTGCGCAACTTGACCGCGGCAGACGTGTTCCTGTCCGGCATCCCTGGCGTGTACTACCGGTTGCTCAAGAATGACACCGCGACACGGACGCTGGCGAATCCGCAGCTCCGCACCTCCGACGGGATTACTGCTCAGGCCCGATTTGGTGACGAGGTACCGGTGCCGGTGACCACCTTCGCACCAATCGCGGCCGGCGGGATCAACCAGCAGCCCATCACGTCGTTCAACTACCGCACCATCGGCGTCAACATCGACATCACGCCCCGGCTCCATCACGACGACCAGGTTACTCTCGCGTTGAAGGTGTCGCTCTCGAATCTCTCCGGCACCGGTTTCGGCGGCTTGCCGACATTCGGCAATCGTGAGATTACGACGACGATCCGGTTGAAGGATGGAGAGACGAACATGCTGGCCGGGTTGATCCGCGACGAGGAGCGGACCTCGCTCGCCGGCGTGCCCGGCTTGAGCGATCTTCCGGTGCTGGGTCGGCTGTTCGCCTACAACCACAAGGATTCGACCCAGACGGACATCATCCTGACGTTGACGCCGCACATCGTGCGGATCCTGGATCTGAACGAGGCCGATCTGCGGCCGTTCCGCATCGGCCGGGACCTGGGCTCCCCACTGAGTGAGATGCCGGCCCCGGCGCCGCCACGGGATCGCGAAGAAGGAGCAGACCTTCCGGGTGCAGGCCCGACGACGACCCCTCCTCGCACGCAGCCAGCTCCGGCGCCCGCGTTTCCACAGCCGCTCGAGGGCAAGCTGCCGGGCACACAAGTGCCGGTGCAGGCGCCCAAGAAGCCGGGTGGTGGCAGCTAGTCGGCCCTCGCGACTCGCTCCTCGGCCTGCCCTCCTCTAGTCTCCTCTGACCGCCGTCATGGGATCGACGCGCGTGGCCCGCCGCGCCGGCACCAGGCACGCGAGAAGCGCGACGGTGACGAGGATCACCGCGACCGCGATGAACGTCGCGGGATCGGCTGCGCTGACGCCGAACAACGTCTGTCGCAGGGCGCGGGTGACTGCAAACGCCATCGCACATCCACCGGCGAGGCCGACCGCCACCAGCCCCATCCCGTCGAACAGAATCGTTCGCAGGATGGATCCCTGGCTCGCGCCCAGCGCCATGCGGAGACCCAGCTCCTTGCTCCGCTGTCCGACGAGATGAGCCATCACGCCGTACAACCCGATGCTCGCGAGCAGCAGGGCGAGCCCCGCGAACATGACCAGCCCCGACATCTCGAACCGATCCATCGCCACGGAGCCCGACACCAGATCGGACATCGAGCGGGCCGGCGGCATCGCGAGGGTCGAGTCGAGCGACGCCAGTTGCCGCTCCAGTCCCGCCGTGAGCTCCGCGGCGGGAAGGGTCGATCTGATCACGACGGTCATGAAGGTCCACGGCGCCTGCCGATACGGCTGGTAGAACTCGGGATCGATCGGATCGCGGAGGCTGCCGTGCTTGGTGTTGCCGACGACGCCGACGATCTCGATCCAGGGTCCGGTGTCGATGCGGAAGCGCCGACCCAGCGCACCGCCTGGCCAGTACTTCCTGGCCATCGCCTGGTTGACCAGACCCACCCTCGGTCCGCCGTCCCGGTCGCGGTCGGTGATGCTGCGTCCCTCGAGCACCTTCACACCCATGATCTCGAAATAATCCGGACCAATCACGCGAATGCCGCCCCACGCATCAGCCACGCTCGACCCGTCGATGGTGATCCCGCGTGTGCTGTTGCCGCCGGCGAACGGCAGGCGTCCGGCCGCGGTGACCTGCTCGACCCCGGGTAAGTCGCGGACCCGTTCCAGGAAGCGATCGAAGAACAGCGCCTGCTGCGGCCCGGTCGGATATCGCGCTACTGGCAGATCGAGACGAACGGTCTGCAGGCCGGTCGTGCGAAATCCCGGATCGACGCCACGCAGCGCAAGGAAGCTGCGAATCATCAGCCCCGCGCCGACCAGCAACGCCAGCGACACCGCGAACTCCGCGATCACGAGGACTCGCCGGAGCCGCCGGCCCTCCCGTCCTCCAGCCGTTCGCCCCCCCGACCGGAGCGTGTCGGCCAGGCTTCGCCGCGTGTTCTGCAGTGCCGGCACGCAACCGAACAAGAGCCCGGTGGCAACCGACGCGATCAGCGCGAAGATCGCCACCGGCCAGCTGATGCTGGCGTGCACCTCGCGGACGCTGCCCGGCGACAGCGCCAGGACCGTGGGAAGCAACCACGTGGCGACGAGCAGACCGCCGGCGCCGCCGATCGCGGCCAGCACGAGGCTCTCGGTCAGCAGCTGTCGGATGATCCGGCGGCGTGAGGCTCCGAGCGCGGACCGAACACTCATCTCCTGTTGCCGCGCCGACCAGCGCGCCAGCAGCAGGTTCGCCACGTTGGCGCAGGCGATCAGCAGGACGAACCCGACTGACGCCATCAAAATCGCCAGCACCGATGAGATGTCGCCCACAAGCCATTCCCGAAGCGGCACGAGGCTGAACTCCACATCCTCCTTCAGCACATCGTCGGGGAAACGCTTGAGAAGGCGGCCAAAGATGATCCGCTGCTCGGCTTCCGCGGTCTGCAGGGAAACCCCGGGCTTCAAGCGCGCGTAGACACCGAGATAGTGTGAGCTGCGCATCTGAGTCGCGTCGGCGTCGGGACGCAGCGGATGCTCCGGCACGATGTGCCGAGGGGGAATCCATGCCTGTGTCTGGTCGGGAAACTCGAACCCCGCGGGCATGACGCCGACGATCGTGAACGGCTGCCCATTGACGAACATCGTGTTGCCAACGACGTGGGGATCGCCGCCATATCGGCGGTTCCAGTAGCCGTCGGAGATCACCACCACGCGTGCGCCGTCCGAGTCATCGGCGGGTGTCAGCGGGCGCCCGAGCATCGGACGAACGCCGACCACGTCGAAGAAGCCGGCGGTCACAATCGCACCGATGATCCGCTCTGGCTTGTCGGACCCCTTGACGTCCATCGCCGCGTCGCGCAACGCACACATCGCCGAGAAACTCGTCGCCTCGCGCTGCCAGTCGAGGAACAGGGACGGCGATTGGTCAGTCGCCACGACCATGCGATCGGCTTCCGGATACGGCAATGCGCGCAGCAACGCCGCCTGGACGACGGCGAAGACGGCGGTGTTGGCGCCTACGCCGAGGGCGATCGTGAGCAGAACGACGGCCGTAAACCCCGGCGTCTTCGCCAGCAGGCGCAGGGCGTAGCGGACATCCTGGGTCAGTGTCTCCATGCCGTCCAGTCTACTGGTCCCGGTCCTCGCGTTCTACCTGGGCCCCGAGGCTGACCAGACGATCGACGAGGCGCGCGTAGCCGCGTTCCACGGTTTCGAGAGGGCTCACGCGGCTCTCACCGTCCGCCGCCAACGCGGCGGCAATGAGCGCCATGCCAGAGCGAAGATCCCTGGTATCGAGCGCGCGACCTCTCAGCTTCGTCGGGCCGGTGACGATGATGCGGTGCGGATCGCACAGGAAGAAGTCGGCGCGCATGGCGCTCAACTGCTCGAGCGCGAAGAGGCGAAGCTCGTAGAGCCAGTCGTGCACGAGCGTGCGTCCGGCGGCCTGCGTCGCCAGCACCGTCACCAGGCTGACCATGTCGCTGGGAAACCCGGGCCACAGGCCGGTGGTGATCCGGCTCGCCGCGTGCATTGTCGAACGCGAGATGCTCAGGCGATCGGCGTCGTAGCGGCAGGCCAGGCCCATTCTCAGCAGGGGCGCAGCGATCACCTCGAGGTCGCGCGAGCGCGCGCCGGTGATCTCAATCTCCCCTCCCGTGATCGCCGCGATCACCGCCCAGCTGCCGGCCTCGATGTAATCGCCGGACAGGGTGTGTCGTGCTCCCGTCAGGCGGGCCGGCGGACCGACCCTGATCGTCGAGCTTCCGCCGCCTTCGATCTCGACGCCGAGCGCTTGCAGGAACTCGCAGAGCTCGAGGACGTGCGGCTCGGTCGCCGCGTGCCGTATCTCGCTCGGCCCCCTGGCGGCGGCGGCCGCCAGCAGCGCGGTCTCAGTGCCGGTGACCGAGGCCTCCGCGAGGTACATCGAGCAGCCGGTCAGTCCATTGGGCACGCTCAGCACGTGACCCGGAGCATCCGAGACGATCGCCCCCATCGCGCGCAGCGCCTCGAGGTGCGTGGAGATCGTGCGCCGCGCCGGGAAATCCCCCCCGGGGGGCGCGAGACGGGCCGAGCCGTAACGGGCCAGCAATGGCCCGAGAAGCAATACCGACCCGCGCAGCTTCCCGACCAGAGACGGATCGGGCTCGTCGGTCACGATCCGCTCGCAGGCCAGCCGCAGCGACGAGGTACCCCGTCCTTCGACCCGCGCGCCAAGACCGACCACGATATCCAGCAGAACGTCGACGTCGCGGATCCGCGGGACGTTCAGCAGCTCGCAGGGATGTGGCGTCAGCAGGCATGCCGCGATCAGCGGCAACGCCGCATTCTTGTTCCCCTCGACGTTGATCCGCCCCGACAGCGGACGACCGCCCTCGACTCGCAATGTGGCCATCAGAACCCCAGATAGACGATTTCATCCAGCAGCTCGACCCCGAACTGCGTCCCTACACCTATTCGACACCGTTCGATGAGCTGTCGGATCTCCTCTGCCGTCGCCTGGCCGTCGTTGACAATGAAGTTTCCGTGCGTCGGCGACACCCGTGCGCCACCTATTCGGAACCCCTTCAAGCCGGCGCGGTCCACGAGCGCACCCGCGGACGGTGGGATTCCGTCGGGCACGCGGTCGCGCGCCGGGTCGGGATTCTGGAAGATGCACCCAGCGCTTGGGGATTCGAGTGGCTGGGTTCGCTTGCGGTATGCGAGCGACTCGCGGGCGACCGACCGCAGCCCGGAGACGTCGCCGTCACCGCAGCGGAGATCCGCCGCGATTACGACCTCCCGAGTCCGCTGCAGACGGCTCCGGTCGTAGCCGAACTCCATCTGATCGGCGGGAAGGCGATCGACCACGCCGTCGGGCGTGACGAGGTCGACGTGCTCGACCAGCTCGCCAATCAACCGCCCCTTGAAATGCGCGTTGCCATGGATGGCGCCGCCAACCGTCCCGGGCGTGCCGGCCCACATTTCCACGCCTGAGATCCCCCGACCGACGGTCCAGCGAACCAAACCATTGATGGTCAGGCCGGCATCGGCCCGTACGCGATTGGCGCCAACGCGGACGACCTCGCCTCCGTGAATCCTGATCACGAGCCCGCGAATACCTGCATCGGCGATCAGCACGTTCGATCCGCCGCCCAGGACCACAAACGGCAGGTTGTGCTGGCGCGCCACCGCGATCACTCGGACGATCTCGTCGGCGCGACGGACGCTCACCAGCCAGTCGGCAGGTCCGCCGACCTTGAAGGTCGTCAGCGGCGCCAGCGGCGCATTGCACTGCACGCTTCCGGTGGCCGCGGCGGCCGCCAGCAGCGGTTCGAGGTCAGGAGTCACTGCGTAATCGCTCCTGCCAGCTCGAGCTCGAGCCGGCGGAGCGCGTCGAGCGCGTCATCGAGTGAACAAGCGGCGAATTCGATCCAGTCGCCCGGAGCCAGCTGTCCGGCGAGCGGCAGATCGGCGGTGATGACGTTGGCGATGGTCGGGTATCCACCGGTCGTCTGTCGATCGGCCATGAGGAGAATGGGCAGGCCGGAAGCGGGAACCTGGAGTGCGCCGATGGGCATCGCCTCCGAGAGCAGATCCGCGCCGTGACTGTGCTCCAGCGGAGAGCCTGCCAGGCGATAGCCCATACGGTTGGACTGCGGTGTGACAACGAAGCGTTCGGACGTCAGCGTCCGCCAAGCCCGATCGGTAAACCGATCGCGATGCACCGACTCGACGACCCGTACCTTGGCGCCGCCATCCGGCAGGGCCAACGGACGACCACGGCCGCCGATGCGACGGTCGACGCAACTGGCAACCGGCAAGCGATCGCCGGACCGGAGTGCACGGCCGTCGATCCCTCCCATCCCGCTGACGAGGTGCGTGGCGCGGCTGCCGAGGACGACCGGAACGTCAACGCCGCTATCGACCGCGAGCGTCGCACGGGCTCCACGGGTGCGCATCCCGAAGCGAAGCCGCGCGCCGGCCCGCATGATGAATGCCTCGTCGGTTGGCACGGCCACATCGTCGAGGGTCAACTGGAACGCCGCGCCGGCCACGGCCGCGCGAATATCACCGTCGGCCTGGAGGTCGGGGCCGATCAACGTGATCTCCAGCGCCGCCGCCTTCGGATCGTTTCCGAGGATCTGATTGGCGCGTCGGTGCGAGTACCAGATCCATCGGCCCGGCCACCGACACGCCCAGCCCCTGAAAGCCGCGGCGGCCAAGGTCCTGGATGGTGGTGAGCATGCCCGGCTTGATCACGGTCAACGCGCTCACAGCACATCTCCCCACGCGCTGGTCTCGGCATACTCGCGCTCCGTGATCCGGTGGAAGCGCACCCGATCACCCGGGTGAAACAGGAACGGCGTCGCGCGCGACGGATCGTAGGGCCGCAGCGGCGTGCGACCGATGAGGTGCCAGCCTCCCGGTGTCTCGGCCGGATAGATACCGGTCTGGCCCGCCGCGACCGCGACCGATCCAGCCGGGACCTTGACCCGCGGCGAGGTGCGACGTGGCGCCGCAATGCGCGGATCGACGGTCGCCATGTAGGCGAAACCAGGGACGAACCCGACGACATATACGCGGTACTCGCGTCCGGAGTGCATCTCGATCACGTCCTCGACAGCGCATCCGGCGAAGGCCGCCAGGTCGGGAAGATCCGGTCCATAGGCCCCGCCGTAGCACACGGGCACGTCTGTAACCCGACGCGCATCGACTCTCGGCGGCGCCGGCTGTGCCGCGATCACCTCCAGCCTGGCCCGCGTAGCATCGCGATGCTCGGAGAGCGGATCGACGTAGACCATGACGGATCGATAGCCGACGACGACGTCCGTAACGTCGGCAAGCGAGGCCTCTTCGACCGCGCGCGCGATGTCGATCGCCCGGATGTTGACCGCCTCATCGAGACGTTCTGGCAACTCGATCAGCCACGCAGCGTCGCCGGCCGGGATGAGGCGCACGTCCATCGGCAATCACCGCGGCGGACCCTGCGCCAGCGCTGTCAGCAGCTTCTGATGGATGTTCTCGAAGCCGCCGTTGGACATCACCACGACGAGATCGCCGACCTTGGTGTCCTGGGCGACGGTTGAAACGATATCGTCGACCTGAGGTATATAGCGTGCATCCTTGCCGGACGCCTTCAGCTCGGCAATCACCTGCTGGACGTCGAGCTGCTGGTCCGGCGGCAGGCTTGAACGGAACACCCCCGGGAGGATGACGACATCGGCGTCCTTGAAGGCGCGAACGAACTCCGACTGGAAGATGCGCCGGCAGGACGTCGCGGATCGGGGCTCGAAGATCGCCCAGACCCGGCGATCGGGATAGGCCGACCGCACGCCGGCCAACGTCTCGGCAATCGCGGTCGGATGGTGCGCGAAGTCGTCGTAGACGCCGACGCCCTCGATCACGCCCCTCAACTGCATGCGCCGCCGCACGCCCTTGAACTGAAGCAGCCCCTGTCGGAGCGTGTCGACATTCACTCCAACCGCGACACCCACGGCCACGGCGGCCAGGGCGTTGCGCACGTTGTAGGCGCCGAGCAGCGGAATCTCGAACTGCCCCATCGGCGTCCCGTTGCGCCTGATGCTGAACGTCGTCGATCCGGCGCCGATGCGAAGGTCGTGTGCCTGCCAGTCCGCGCCTTCCGACAGTCCGAATGTCTCGCACCGGACATCGCGCGGACGGTCGCAGCGCCAGCGCCTCGTCGTCGTCGGCGCCGACGAGCAGCAGCCCTCGACGCGGGATCAGGTTGACCAGGCGGCGGAAGGCCACGCGGATCGACTCGAGGTCGGGATAGATGTCGGCGTGGTCGTACTCGATGTTGTTGACGACGACGATGTCGGGCAGGTATTTCAGGAATTTGGCGGTCTTGTCGAAGAACGCGCTGTCGTACTCGTCCCCTTCGATGACGAACTCGCGGCCGCCGCCGATCCGGTAGCTGCCGGAGAAATTCTCGGCAATGCCGCCGATGAGGACGCTCGGATCGGCGCCGCCATGCGTGAGCAGCCAGCCGGCCAGAGACGTGGTGGTGGTCTTGCCGTGTGTGCCGGCAATGACGATCGAGCGCGACGCCCACAGAAAATGGTCGCGTATGGCCTCGGGAAGGGAGCAGTAGCGGATCTTTCGATCCAGCACTTCCTCGAGCTCGGGGTTTCCGCGCGAGATGGCGTTGCCCACGATCACCAGGTCGAGCTCGGGCGTGATGTGCTCCGCCTTGTAGCCCTGGAACGTGGCGATCTGCTGTTCCGCCAGGAAATCGCTCATCGGCGGATAGACGTTCTGATCCGATCCTCGGACGTCGTTACCGCGGGTCTTGAGCATCGCGGCCAGCGTGGCCATCGCCGTGCCGCAGACACCAATCAAATGAATGCGCTTCATGGTGCGACCGCTGCCTCCTCCACGATCAGCGCGCTCTCCCCTTCGGCGAGGAGACGGGCGCGCACTCCGAAGGGCAACGTCATGCAGGCGCCGGACGTATGACCCGAGGGCAGCCCGAAGAGGATCGGGCCGCGAAAATCTGCGAGCACATCGGCGACGACCGACCGGGCGGCGGGCCCGGTGCCGCCGGGCTCGTCACAACGTGGCAACTCGCCGAAGACGACTCCGGCGGCTCGACCGAGCAGGCCAGACAGCCGCAGCTGGGTCAACATTCGATCCAGCCGATAGGGGCGCTCGGCAACTTCGTCGATGAAGAGGATATGGCCTGGTGGCGGATCGAAGGCGTACGGAGTACCCGAGCGAGGCCGTGAGCTGCGTCAGCGTTCCGCCAACCAGGACCCCGGCTGCTTCTCCGCGCCGGAGGCTCTCTACCTGCGGATGGCTCAACAATCCCGCCGGCTCGCTGCGCATGAGAACCCGCTCGAAGGAGACAGGGTCGTATCCGGCCGGGCCTCGCGCCAACCGCCCTTCCAGCATGGGCCCGTGAAACGACACCACTCCGCAGCGGGTCGTGAGCCATGAGAGCAGCGCCGTGTTGTCGCTGTAGCCGATGAACGCCTTCGGGGTCCGCCGCACGTCTGCGGCGTCGAGCAGCGGCAGGAGCTGCGCGCTGCCGTAGCCGCCGCGGACGGCAATCAGCGCGCGAATCGACGGGTCGGCCCACGCCCTGCGAAACGCCGCCGCACGCAGCGCCGCGTCTCCAGCGACGTAGCCCCGGCGTGCGAAGACGCTCTCGTCGTAGACGGGATCGAATCCCAGCCGGCGGAGCTCGGCAACACCCGCGTCGAACTCATCGCGGGAAAACGGGCTGGCGGGGGCAACGACGGCGATCCGGTCACCGGCGGCGAGCGCACGCGGTTTCAGCATGTTCAGGCGAATCTCGCCATGTCGGCGGCTACCGCCTGATGCTCGTCACGCCCGAGGACGGCGCGCAACTCGCTGGACTGGAGCCGCTGGCCGCGGCGGCGCGAGAAATCGCTCCTTGGCCCGACGCTGCCGGCCAAGCGCGTCCTCCATCCGCCGCAGCGGCAGGCGCCCCTGCTCTACCGCGTACACCACCGCTTCGAGGGCAGCCAGCTGCGCCTGCGGTTCCGAGGCGCACATGAGGATGCCGTCACATCCCGCGGCCAGCGCCAGGATGGTGGCTTCGCTCAGCCCATACCGGCTGGTAATCGCCTTCATGTGCATGTCGTCGGTGAACACCGGCCCCTGGAACCCGAGCGTCTGCTTGAGGAGCCCGTCCACGACCGCCGGCGACAGTGTCGCCGGACGTTCCTCGTCGAGAGCGGGAATCAGGATATGCGCCGTCATGATCCCGGCGACGTCCGCAGCAATCGCCGCTTTGAACGGCACCAGCTCGATCGCCTCGAGGCGATCGGGGCCGTGCTCGATCAAGGGCAGCTCGAAATGCGAATCCGACGTCGTGTCGCCGTGCCCGGGAAAGTGCTTGCCGCAGGCGGCAATGCCCTCGGCCTGCAGCGTCTGGATGATCACGGTGCCGAGCCTGGCCACGTCTTCCGCGCGCTCGGCCAGGGCACGATCCCCGATCACCGAGTTCTTCGGGTTGGTGAAGATATCGAGGACTGGCGTGTAGTCGAGCGTGATGCCGACGGCGGTCAACTCGGCGGCGAGCGCCCGCGCGAATCGACGCGCCAGCGTCTCGTCTCCGTGCACGACCGAGCGTGATCATCGGCGGCCACTCGGTGAACGGACGCTTCAGGCGGGCCACGCGTCCGCCTTCCTGATCGACGCTCACCCACAACGGCATCTCGCGCGCCAGCAATGCCGACTCGCGCGACATCTCCATCACCTGCTCGGGATCGGCGACATTGCGCGCGAAGAAGATCACGCCACCCAGGTCGAACTCCTTGGCGATCTGCCGGACCTCCTCGGGCACGACGTGCCCGTTGAAGCCGACGATGGCGAGCTGACCGACCTGACGCCTGATGTCGCGGAGTGACATTCCCGAAAATGATACCGCATGGCCCCGTATAATCTCGACGTGCGTATTGAAGCCTCCGCGCCAACGCGGATCGACCTGGCCGGCGGCACGCTCGACATCTGGCCGCTTTATCTCTTTCACGACGGTGCGCAGACGCTCAATGCCGCGATCAGCCTGCGCGCCCATTGCGAGATTCGCTCCCGCACCGACGCTTCCATCGTCATCGACTCGGAGGACGCGGCAGTGCGGGTGCAGGTCGATCACTGGTCGGCGCTGCGCGATCATCACGATCTTCGGCTGCTGGGCCGGCTGCTGCATTTCTTCCAGGTCGGCGGGGTCGAGCTGCGGACCCGGTCGGAGTCGCCGGTCGGGGCGGGCATCGCCGGATCGTCGGCCCTCAACATCGCCGTGTGCGGTGCGCTCAACGAATGGACAGGTGCGGCGTTGTCGGCGGATCAAATGTTCCAGATCGCCATGAACGTCGAGGCGCAGGCCATCGACGTGCCCACCGGGGTGCAGGATTACCGGCCAGCCTTTCACGGCGGCATCTCCGCCGTCGAGCTCGGGGTGAACGGTGTGCGCCGGATTCCACTCGAAGTCCCGGCCGAGGCGCTTGCCGATCGACTGGCGCTGGCCTACACCAACGCCTCGCGCAACTCGGGCATCAACAACTGGGACGTCATGAAACGCCACATCGACGGCGATCGCCAGGTCCAGGCGAGCTTCGACAAGATCTGCAGCATCGCGGTGGCGATGCGAGCCGCCCTGGAGCGTCAGGACTGGCCCGAAGTCGGCCGACAGATCGCTGCCGAGTGGGAGAATCGCAAGCGGCTCGCGCCGGGGGTCACGACTCCCCACATCGATGCCTTGCTTGCCGCGGCGACGAACGCCGGAGCGGCAGCGGGCAAAGTCTGTGGTGCGGGAGGAGGCGGGTGCCTGTTCTGCTTTGCTGAGCCGGACGCGATTCCCGCTGTTCGGCGCGCCCTGGCGGCTGCCGGCGCGCGGCTGCTGGACTTCCGGATCGAGACGGACGGACTGCTCGTTCGCCGAACGGACTAGTGGTCGCTGCGTCCTTGGTCCTTCGTCCCTGGTCCCTCGTCCTGCGTCCTTGGCTCGTCCACGGTCGGCGCGAGACGGAAGTAGGTCGCGCTGAGGACCACCGAAGAAAAGAGCCAGGGCCGGTGGACCAGGGACGAAGGACTGGAGACCACCGACCAGCAATGGACAACCTCTCAATCGCACGGGTGCTCACGGAGATCGGCGACCTGCTCGAGATCAAGGGCGAAAACCCGTTCAAGATCCGCGCGTATCGCAACGCCGCCGAGACGATCTCCCACGAAGCGCGCGCCGTCGACAGCCTGTCCGACGCCGACCGGCGCGCCCTCCAGGGCATCGGGCGCGACATCGCGGCCAAGATCGCCGAGCTGATCTCGACCGGGGCGATCGCGTATCACCAGGATCTCGTCGCGCAGTTTCCACCCAGCATCCTCGACCTGCTCAACCTCCCGGGCGTCGGCCCGAAGACGGTCGCGTTGCTTTACAAGGAGCTGAACATCCGGACGCTCGAGGAGCTGGAGGCGGCCGCCGGGAACGGAAGACTTCGCGCCGTGCGTGGCATGGGGGCCCGCAAGGAAGAACAGATTCTCAAGGCTCTTGCCGCACAGCGCCGTTATACCGGCCGCCGGCTCGCCTCTGAAGCCGAGAGCATTGCCACCAGCCTGGTGTCCAGCCTCGCCGAACGGGCGCCCGACACGACCGTCAGGATCGTGGGCAGTCTTCGGCGGGGCTGCGAAACCGCCGGCGACATCGACGTCCTGGCCACAGGGCCCTCAACCGACATCATTCACGCGTTCACGAGCAACGATCTCGTCGAACGAATCCTGCTCCATGGCGAGACGAAGTCCAGCGTGCTCCTGTCTGGCGGCATCCAGGCGGACCTTCGACTCGTCCCATCAGAGAGCGCCGGAGCAGCGCTCCAGTACTTCACGGGATCGAAGACCCACAACATCGCGCTCCGTGACCGGGCACTGGCGCGAGGCTGGAAGCTCAACGAGTACGGGCTCTATCGCCTCGACGACGATCAGCGCCTGGCCGGACGGCGACGAGCCGGAACTGTATGCCGCGTTGGGGCTGGCCTACGTACCGCCGGAGCTCAGGGAAGGTCGGGACGAGATCGAGGCGGCCGAATCCGGCACGCTGCCGCGCCTCATCGACCGGTCGGACCTTCGCGGCGACCTGCACTCCCATACAAATCTCACCGATGGCCGCGCCGATCTCGAGACCATGGTGCAGGCGGCGCAGGCGGCGGGGCTTCAGTACCTGGCGGTCACGGATCACAGCAAGTCGCTGGCGATGGCCAACGGTCTCGATGAGCGCGGCGTGCTGGAACAGGCGCGCACGATTCGAGACCTCAACGCACGGCTGGACGGCATCACGGTCCTCGCCGGCATCGAATGCGATATCCGTCCAGATGGAACGATGGACCTGGCGCCGGATTGCCTGGCGGAACTGGACATCGTGATCGCCTCAATTCATTCGGCGCACAACCAGGAGGCCGCTCAGATGACCGACCGGCTCCTGTGTGCCATCGAATGTCCGTGGGTGGACGTGATCGGTCACCCGACCGGACGTCTGATTCTCCGGCGGGAGCCGGTCGCCGCCGACTGGGTCCGGGTGATCGGCGCCGCCGCCGCCGCCGGGGTCGGGCTCGAGATCAACGGCCAACCAGACCGCCGGGACCTGGCCGAGGACCTGGCCCGACAGGCCGATCGCGCGGGGGCGACGCTGGTGATCAGCTCCGACGCACACTCGCCCGCCGCGTTCGCACAGCTGCGTTGGGGGACGCTCGTCGCCAGGCGCGCCTGGCTGACGCCCGACGCCGTCCTGAATACTGCAAGCGTCGAGGACGTCCGACGGCGCCTGCGCCGCGCCCGGAGAGCCACGTGAACGAGATCG
The DNA here is from genome assembly GCA_963771415.1 of uncultured Acidobacteriota bacterium. Lineage (GTDB taxonomy): Bacteria > Acidobacteriota > Vicinamibacteria > Vicinamibacterales > 2-12-FULL-66-21 > CAWAZT01. The sequence continues at coordinate 396,157 of CAVYTI010000008.1, forward strand.
TCGAAATCCGCCGGCTGTACTTCGAGACCAAGCCCGCGACGATTCAGCGCGACTTCGATCGGGCGATCGATCTGTTGAAGGCGTTGAAGAGCGAGGACGAGCGCAGCAAGGCGGTCGTCTACATGGAAGGGCTGGCCGCGCTGCGCAAAGAGTGGGGCCGGAAGGGCCGTTAGCCGAACTTGGTCTTGGTGAGAATCTTCCGGGCCAGCGCTCTCGACGCCTCGGGAATGTTGCGGTCGATCGAGAGCATTTTTAGATCGCGTTCGTTGAGCCGGTGAATCAACTGCATCGCCATCGCCGGTGGCGTCTTCGGATTGCGGCACAAGCCGGCGGCGATGGCGTAATTCTTCAACCAGCTGCGGTTGGTCCCGATCGACCGCAGGACGTCTTCTGAGACGTTCCCCATCTTGGTAAAGGCCTCGACTTCGCTTTCGGTCAGCTTCGGGCTGCTCAGGACCGCCGAGGCGACGAGCCGGTTTGAGTCGCGCACGAGCATCGCCCGCTGCTCCCTGGTGCCCTTCATGGCGAGCTTCATCCGCTGAAGAATCGGCAGCGACGACAGCAGGCGCGGCTCCTCCTCCGGCTCCGCCGCGGGAACGGTCGGGACCTCGGTCAGGGTATCGACGAGCGGCAGCTCGGCGTCGCCCGACGCCACGGCAGCCGGCTGAATGCCGCGAGCGGCGAAAAACCCGCGCATCTCGTTGGGTACGTCCGTCCGCGCGAGGAAACCCGTCAACGGCCCTGGCGGCAGCGCGGTGAGCGTTGCTTCGGCCGCTGCCGCAATCTCCGGATCGGAATCGTCGGAGAGGAGGACGAGCAGCGCGAGCTGTTCGTGCGCCCGCGGAGCGAACCCTCCCTGCGCGGCCAGCAGCTTGACGTCGCGGGTCACTTCACCGCGACGGAAGAAATCAATCAGCGGAGATCTGAGACCGGGTTCCATCGTGAAAAATCATGAATCATCGCGCGCGCACGCGCGTCGAGACGAGCCTGATCGGGAGCCATGAACGCACCGACCGCCGCGAGGCCCGCCGCGCCGGCGGCCGCGATCTCGGCCGATTTCGATTCGTCGACACCGCCGATGGCGAGGACGGGCAGCGCCACGCGTCGGCAGACGTCGGCGAGCGCCATCTGCCCGGCCGGCTCCTGAGTCGACTTGCTCGCGGTCGGATAGACGGTGCCGAACAACAGATAGTCGCAGGCGCCCGTCGCCGCCACGGCTTCGGCCTCGCCAGCGCTGTGTACCGAGCAGCCGATGGCGAAATCCGCAGGCGCGATCGCGCGAGCGCGGTCCGGCCGGATTGAGCGCTCCTTGAGATGCACCCCCGCGGCCCCGGCGGCGAGCGCGATGTCCAGGCGATCGTTGACCAGCACTGGCACGCCGCGGCCGGCGGCAGCCTGCACGGCCGAGCGAACCAGATCGGTCAGCTCGCGATCCGTCAGGTCGGTCTCACGAATCTGAATCGCGTCCACGCCTGCCCGCAATACTGCGCTGATGTGCCGGAGCAGACCCGGCAACGACGAATCGGCAAGCCGGCGGCGATCGGTGACGCAATAGAGAATCGGTCGCCGGCCCAGCCACCGCGTCATTGTTCGGCCTGCGTCGGACCGACCGACTCTCGTCGACGGGTGACGATCGCCGAGAAGAGCTCCGACAAGCCCGCGATGACGGTGATGACGCCGATGCCGCTGACGGCTCCACGAACGAAGGGACTGCTGATAAGCGCCGCTACCGTCGGATGCGACGCCGCAAACCGGTTGTGCTCCCAGAACGCGGACCACGGGGCGACGACGAGAATCAGCCCCGCTTCGAGGAAATACGCCGCGAACAGCAGGCGGCTGACGGTCCTGATGATCAGCCTCCCGCCTGGACCTGCGAGAGCCGGTGCACGCGGGCAGCGACATCGCGGTACTCGCCGGCATCGGTCTGCAGCTCCAGGAACACGGCCAGGGCTCTCGCCGTCTCCCCGGTCTGCTCGAGGGTCGAGCCGAGGTCGTAGAGGAGCGCGCGCCCGGCGTCGGCGGTCGGGGCTGGCGCCTCGGCGGCGCGCTCGTACCACTCGATCGCGTGTGGCCAGTCCTGCTGGTTGCGATAGAGCCGGGCCAGCGTCGAGGCAGCCTCGAAGCGCTGCCGTGGCGATCGCGAGGCGGTCACGAGCGACCCGATTGCTTCCTCCGACATGCCCATCTCGAGATACGTGTGGGCCAGCTTGAGATGCTGTGCCGCATCATCCGATCCGTCCTGATTGGTGACGGCGGAACGGAAGCCGTCAGCGGCTTCCTCCAGGTCTTCGGGATCCGGTGGCGCCATAGTAGACCGTCCTTCGAGATCGCCGAGCATGTTGGTCAAGTCGATTTCGACTTCGTCGGCGGGTTTCGTTTTCTGCGACTTACGTGACGAGGTCTGCGGTGGCACAGCCTCAGTCGTCTGCGAATTCTCTGCCTCGGCTGGAGTCGAGGGAGCGGCCGGTGTTGCGGCGGCACGGCACGGCCGGCGGAGCAAGGGCGCTGATGTCGACGAAATGATCGGTCGCCATGAACGGCGCCTGGCCGCTGAGCCGCTCGGCGATCAACGTGTCGGGATCCGACACCCTCAGCATCACCAGCGCGCGGCGGAACCGTTCGATGTGGGCGCGCTCCCACGGCTCGCGGGCGACGAGATCCTCGGCGATCACGCGCGCTTCAGCCGCCTGGCCGGTCGACAGATAGGCATCGGTGAGCTGCGCCTGCGTCTCGTACATCTCCGACTCGAGACCGCCGTCCACGCAGACCTCCACGAGCCTGAGCAGGGCGGGAATCTGGCCGGGAACCCGGGCGACGAACTGTTGCAGCAGCTCCGCGGCCGCGGTGTACGCCGAGATCGCCGTCAGCGCATCGACGGTCGCGTCGATGCAGACGAACGCCACTTCGGGGGCGTTGTTCGACAGCGACCATACCAGGTCGACGACACGATTCTGGTAGGTCGCGTCGGCGGTCAGCAGCTGCCGGATCAACTCGCGTGTGCGATCGAGCGTACCGGAGCCGGAGCGGAGCTCGATGGTCAGCAGCGCAAACAGGAGCTGCGGGTCGCCGGCGGCCGTTTCCTCGTCCAGCAGACGCCTGGCGGTCTCGAAATCGCCGGTCCGCAGCGCCGCGCGCGCCAGCTCGGCGCGTCCTTCCTTGTCTTCAGGGTTGAGCCGTACCGCTTCGCGCAGGGCCGCGAGGGCTTCGGCCGGCTTGTTCTTCTCGACCAGGTCGGCGTGCAGCTCGCGATAACGGATGGCGGCGCCGATGGCCTCGCCGCTCTGCTCGAGCACGCGTGCCGCCGCCAGACGCCCCTCGACGTCGGACGGATCGACGCTGCCGAGACGTACGACCATCTCGTCGGCGCCGGCCTGATCGCCGCGCAGCCGCCGCCGTTCCGCCACGACGCTGAAGTACGACTTGGCATCGGCGAGGAGCCCCTGCCGGGCCGAGAGCTCACCCAGCTGCAGCTGCGCGGCCTCGTCATCGGGACGGATTTTCAGGATTTTCTTGTAGAGCGCTGCGGCCCGGGGGAAGAAGCCCTCGTGCGCGAGATGATCGGCGATTCGGGTGTATTGCGCCACCGCTTTGTCGGTCTGCCCGGCGCGAACGTAGAGATCGCCCAGGGTGTTGGCGGTGTTCCAGTCGCGCGGCTGGTCTTCGAGCACCCGCGCATATTCGCTGATGGCGGCGTCGAGCCGGCCTTGCCGGAGCAGCTTCTCCGCTTTTTTCAGCGTGTCTTCGCGGTCGAAGGCCAAGGAAGGGTTTCTCCGCCGGGGAGCGATGCGAGGTCAGGCTTGCGAGTCGAGTTTATCAAACAATGAAGGCGGCCGGAACGAACGGCGATGCACGTCTGAGTAGCCATATCGCGCCACAGCCTCCAGGTGATCCCGCGTGGCGTAGCCTTTGTGCCGGTCGAATCCGTAGCGAGGATCCCGTCCGTGCAGGTCGTGCATCAGCCGATCGCGCGTGACCTTGGCCACGATCGAGGCCGCCGCGATGGCGGTACACCGGCTGTCGCCGTGCACGATCCCGCGCTGCGCCATCGGCAGATCCGGAATGCGAAACGCGTCGACGAGGACCATGTCCGGGAGCGGCGTCAGGCTCAGCACCGCCCGGTGCATCGCCCGCAGCGACGCCTGATGGATGTTCACCCGGTCGATCTCTTCCGGTTCGACGCTGATCACCGACCAGGCCATCGCCCGCCGGGTGATCTGGTCGTAGAGCCGGTCCCGTTCGAGCGCGGTCACCGTCTTCGAATCGCAAACCCGGGGAATGTAGCGATCGGACTCCAGGATCACCGCCCCGGCCACGACCGGGCCGGCGAGACACCCACGACCGACCTCGTCAACTCCCGCGACGTAGATGAAGCCCAGACGCCGCAGCGCGTTCTCGAGCGTGCGAAAGGCGCGAACCTTGACCATCGGGAATTCGGTAGTGGGCTACCAAATTACCACGGTGGGTCGCTCCCAGCCATGCCGGCCGGACTAGGAAACCGGCTGCTTTCTCGACGTCTCCTTCATCCGCGCCGCCTTGCCCTTCAGATCGCGGAGGAAGTAGAGCTTGGCGCGACGGACCCGCGCCGTCCGGAGGACGTCGATCTTGTCGATCACCGGCGAATGCAGCGGGAAGATGCGCTCGACGCCCTGACCGAACGAGACTTTTCGCACGGTGAACGTCGCGCGCGCGCCCCCGCGATGCATTCCGATCACGAGGCCCTCGAAGACCTGGATGCGCTCCTTGTCGCCTTCACGCACCTTGACGTGAACCCGCACGGTATCCCCCGGCTTGATCGCCGGGCGCTTGCTCATCTGGCCACGCTCGACGGTCTCAACGGCAGTCATCTTCTCTCTCCTTCGCGCTCGCAGCCCGGCGGCTTCCCCGCCGGCGCCCGCGTGCCTGTTGTTGTCGGCTACTTCTGGCGCTTCGCCATCACGTCATCGAGCAGCTTCGCGTCCTCCGGGTCGAGGGAACGCGTCCGGGCCACGGCGATCAAATCCGGCCGACGCTCGACGGTCCGCTCGACGGCTTCGCGCCGCCGCCACTTCTCGATTTCCTTGTGGTGTCCCGACAGCAGGACGGATGGCACCACATGTCCCCTGAACTCGGCCGGCCGCGTGTACTGCGGAAAATCGAGCAGTCCCCGCACGAACGTATCGCCCGCCACCGAGGCCTCGTCGCCGACGACCCCCGGGATCAGCCGAGCCACCGCGTCCACGATCACCAGCGCGGGCAGCTCTCCACCCGACACCACGTAGTCGCCGATCGAGATCGTCTCGGTCGCCAGGTGGGTTCGCACCCGCTCGTCGACGCCTTCGTACCGGCCGCAGAGCAGCACCAACCGTTGGCATCGACTGAGCCGCTCGGCGACAGCGTGAGTCAGACGCTCGCCGTCGGGCGACGTCAGGATCACCGCCTCGGGACCGGCACCGCGCTCCTCCCGGATCCGATCGACGGCGGCGAACAGCGGCTCCGGCTTCAGCACCATCCCCGGTCCACCGCCAAACGGCACATCGTCCACCACGCGATGACGATCGGTGGTGAAATCCCGCAGGTCGTGGACGCGCACGTCGATCAGCCCGCGACCGATCGCCCGTCCGATCACTCCCTCCGCCAGTGGCCCTTCCACCATGCGCGGAAAGATGGTGACGATATCGATCTGCATTCCTGCGTTAACGGAGGGGCTCCTCCGTTCCCTTCCCGACCCGATTCAACTCCAGCAGCCCCGGCGGCGGATCGACGACGATCACGTGCGACGCCGGATCGACCGTCACGCAAATCCCGGCGACCAGCGGTATGAGGATCTCTCCCGCGCCGCCGGCGATCACGAGCTGGCTGCGTTCCATCGGACCATCGACCGCGATGACGCTGCCGACGGGCTCGCCGCCTCGCGTCCGAACCTCGCAGCCGATCAGCTCGTGATGATAGAACGTCGCCTCGGGCAACGGCGGCATCTCCGAGGCCGCCATCTTCAACTCGGCGCCGGCCAGCTGTTCTGCCGCGTCGATGCTCTCGACCCCCTCGAAACCAACCACCGGGCGTCCCTGATGGAACCGCACCGCGACGATCCGTCGGGGCTGTTGATCGGGCCCGACCAGCAGCACGCGATCGAGGGCGAAGCGCGCGTCCGGAAAATCGGTCTCCGGGTTGACGATCACGTGTCCGCGATTGCCGTGCGCTCGAGCAACCCGGCCTACTACCAGCAGATCGTCCATTCCGTGTCCGCGTCCCGGCTGCGGCAAGCTCCGCGGCTAGTCGCGGAATTCGAGCGTCGCCTTGCCTCCGTCGAGCTCGGCCGCGAAGTTGACCAGCGTGCGGAGCGCCGCAGCGGTCCGTCCTTGCCGACCGATCACGCGCCCCATGTCGCCCGGCGCCATCACCAGTTCAACCAGCGTCTGCCCGCGACCGGCCCGCTCGGTCACGCTGACCTCGTCCGGCTTTCCGGCCAGGGCCCTGGCCACCACCTCGACGACGTCGTGCGCGCGGCTCACGACGCGGCGGCTTCCGTCGCCGCCGGCGGCTCCGGCGGCATGCGATGAACGAGCGTGCGCACCGTATCGGAGGCCTGCGCCCCCTGCTTCAGCCAGTGCGCGAGCCGCTCGCGATCGAGCTTCAAGGTCTCGGGCTTGGTCCGTGGATTGTAGTGCCCCAACACTTCGACGAAGCTGCTGTCGCGCGCGGCCCGCGAATCTGCCACGACGACGCGGAAAAACGGCCGCTTCTTCGAACCTGCGCGTCTCAAACGAATTACCAGCATTACCGCATCAACCCTTTCAGCGCCGACATGTTCGGGCGCTTCTTGCCCAATCCGGCCATCCCGCCCATTGCCTTGAGCATCTTCTTCATCTGGATGAACTGCTTCAGCAAGCGGTTCACTTCTTCCACCGTCGTTCCCGATCCCCTGGCGATCCGCTTGCGGCGGCTGCCGTTGAGCACCTGGTGGTTGTGGCGCTCCTTCGGCGTCATCGAGTTGATGATCGCTTCGATCCGCAGCAGCTGGCGGTCGTCGATCTGCTCGCGCTGCTGCTTGAGCTCCTTCAGCGCGCCCATGCCGGGCAGCATGCCGAGAATCTGCTCGAGCGGCCCCATCTTGCGGATGGTACGGAGCTGATCGCGAAAGTCCTCGAGCGAAAAATCGTCGAGCCGAATCTTCTTCTCGAGCTTTTCCGCGTCTTCCCGGGAGACGGCCTCTTCGGCCTTCTCGATCAGCGAGAGCACGTCACCCATGCCGAGCACGCGCGACACGACGCGGTCGGCGTGAAACGGCTCGAGATCCTGCAGCCGCTCGCCGCTGCCGACAAACGCGATCGGCACACCGACGACCGAGACGACTGAGAGCGCGGCACCCCCGCGCGCGTCACCATCCGTCTTCGACAGCACGACGCCGGTGATGCCGATCCGGCGGTTGAACTCACCGGCGCTCTTGATCGCATCCTGCCCGGTCATCGCATCGGCGACGAACAGTTGATCGACGGGCCGGACCGCCGACTTGATCGCCTGCAGCTCGTCCATCAGCTGGTCGTCGATGTGCAGACGACCCGCGGTATCGACAATCACGACGTCGAACCCGCTGTTCTTCGCCTCGGTCAGCGCGCCGGTCGCCCGCACCACCGGATCGAGCTGCCCGGCCGGATCGTGTACTCGCACGCCGGCCTGTTTGCCCACGACCGAGAGCTGTTCGATCGCCGCGGGCCGCCGCACGTCGGTCGAAACCAGCAGCGGATGACGGCCCTGCTTGGCCAGCCATCGCCCCAGCTTGGCCGAGGTCGTCGTCTTGCCGGAGCCCTGCAGGCCGAGCAGCATGATGACCCGCGGACGCTCGGCCGATGCGGGCAACCCGCCCTGGGCATCACCAAACAGCGCCAGCATCTCGTCGCGTACGATGCGAACGACCTGCTGATCGGGCGTCAAGCTGCGCAGCACTTCCTGGTCGACGGCGCGATCGCGCACGCGATCGATGAAGGCCTTCACGACCTTGAAGTTGACGTCCGCTTCGAGCAGCGCCAGGCGAATTTCGCGCAGCGCCAACTCGACCGTCTCTTCGGTCAATCGTCCCTCGCCGCGGATCTGGCGGAAGACGTCCTGCAGGCGGTTGGCGAGAGAGTCGAACATGACCGGATAGGCGCCCTAAGCTACTCAGACGCAAACGTTTATCGTAGAGGAATGAGGGGAGGATGTCAATGATTGGGGGGTTCGGGGTTCGTGGTTCGGAGGTTCGGGGTTTGGTTCTGGGTTCGGGGTTCAGGGTTCGGTTCGGGGTTCGAGGTTGGTCCGGGGGTTCAAGGTTCGCGGTTCGGTTCGTGGTTCGAGCCCGATCGGCTGTGGTGGAGCGACGGCACGCTGTCTGCCCTGCACTCCGGCACTATGGGAGCCATCACATCGCACGAAGATCTTGTCGCCTGGCAACTTAGCGAACAATTGAAAGATCGGGTCTTTGAAATAACTGCGACGGAAGCTGTGGTGCGGGATCGCTACTTCTGCGAAGACATCCGGCGCGCGGCGCGCTCGGCGCCGGCGAATCTGGCGGAAGGGTTCTACCGGTTCCGTCCCCGCGATACCGCCCGGTTCGTGCGAATCGCGATCGGATCACTTGGCGAAACGATCAACCACCTCGGCCACGCCCGAAAACAGCATTTCATCTCTGACGCGGAAGCCGATGAACTCGTCACGCTCGCCAAGCGCGCCAAGGGCGCGTCGAGCGCCTGGCTAGCCTACTTGCTCACCTGTCCGCCAGACGGCCCGGTCAAGCGCTCCCACTAACACGTTGCGCTGCCGATCGAACCCTGAACCAACCCTGAACCCCGAACCCCCGAACCAGACCCCGAACCCCGAACCCCGAACCTGCAGTTCACACTCCCCTCAACTTATGCCCCAGTTTTTCCTTCTTCGTGCGCAGGTAGCGCGCTGTGTGTATCGGAAGCGGGGATCTCGAGCGGCAGCCACTCGGATACTGACAGGTTGTAGCCCTCCAGTCCGACCAGCTTGCGCGGGTTGTTCGAGAGGAGCCGCATGCTCCGGACGCCAAGGTCCTTGAGGATCTGGACACCGATGCCGTAGTCGCGTTGATCGGCCTTGAATCCCAGGCGCTCGTTCGCTTCAACCGTGTCGAACCCCTGGTCCTGCAACTCGTAGGCGCGAATCTTGTTGGCCAGTCCGATGCCGCGTCCCTCCTGATTGAGATAGAGCAGTACGCCGCGGCCTTCCTTGGCGATGCGATCCATGGCGGCGTCGAGCTGCGGGCCGCAGTCGCAGCGCGCCGAGTGGAACACGTCGCCGGTCAAACATCGCGAGTGAACGCGCACCAGGATGTTCTCACCGTCGCCGATCTCGCCGCGCACCAGCGCGACGTGGGTCTCGCGATCGATCGGGCTCTCGTAGGCGATGACACGGAACTCGCCGTGGACCGTGGGCAGGCCGGCCGAGGCAACGCGTTTCACCAGCGCCTCGGTCCGCATGCGGTAGTTGATCAGATCGGCGATCGTGATCATCAGCAGCTTGTGGCGCTTGGCGAACTTGCTCAAATCGGGAACCCGCGCCATCGATCCGTCCTTGTTGGCGATCTCGCAAATCACGCCCGCCGGGTAGAGGCCGGCAATTCGCGCCAGGTCGACTGCCGCCTCGGTCTGACCGGCGCGGACGAGCACGCCGCCGTCACGGGCCCCGAGCGGCATCATGTGGCCGGGGCGCGCCAGATCCGAGGGCCGAGTCCGCGGATCGATCGCGGCGAGCACGGTCGCCGCCCGGTCGGTGGCGGAGATGCCGGTGCTCGTGGCCTGCTTGGCGTCGATCATCACGTGGAACGCGGTCTCGAACCGCGTCGTGTTCTGCGTGACCATCGGCGGAATATCCAGCTCGGCGAGGCGCTCCTCGGTCATCGGGATGCAGATCAGGCCGCGGCCATGAGTGGCCATGAAGTTGATGACTTCCGGGGTCACCTTCTCCGCCGCGACCGTCAGATCTCCTTCGTTCTCCCGATCTTCGTCGTCGACGACGATGATCATCTTGCCGTCGCGGATGGCCTCGATGGCGTCAACGATGGGAGCGAACGGCGAACGCGTCTTTCGAGCAGTCTTGGCCATGATTACAATCCGTTGAGGCGTCCCTGCGCGGCGACCTCGATGGCGCGGGACACGTATTTCCCGAGAATGTCGCACTCGAGATTGACCGATTCCCCGACGCGGACGGCGCGCAGGTTGGTGTGCTCCCACGTGTAGGGAATGATCTGAACGTCGAAGCGCCGATGATCCACGCCCGCCACCGTCAGGCTGATCCCGTCCACGGCGATCGATCCCTTGCGGACGATCGACGACGCCAGCGCTGGCGGATACTCGATGGTCAGCCACCACGAGTCCCCTTCGCGCCGGATCTCGTCGACGCGCCCGGTGGCGTCGACGTGTCCCTGGACGAAATGTCCGCCAAGGCGCGAATCGACCCGTAACGGTCGCTCCAAGTTGACCAGCGAGCCGCGGCGCAGCGTGCCGATCGCGGTCACACGCGTCGTCTCCGGTGAGACGTCCGCGTAGATGCTGTCGCCGTCGCTGGAGATCACGGTTAAACAGACGCCGTTGACGGCCACGCTGTCCCCGACCGCCAGTTCCGATGCCAGCGGCGTGGTCAAGCGCAACCTGAGCTCGGTTGCGCTCGGCATGAGGTCGGCGATCTGGCCAACCGCTTCAATGAGACCCGTGAACATGCCCCTCCACCAGGACGTCGTCGCCCAGCCAGCGCGCGGAGCGGTCCGCGAGCTGGCTCAATGTGAAATACCCCGCGTCGAGCCATTTGAGGCACGCCGCGCCGAGACGTCGAGGCGCGATGTACGCATGCACGAGGTCCACGTGACCCGAATCGAGCGCGGCCCGGTGCAACCGAGGCCCTCCCTCGATCACCAGGGAACTGACGCCGCATTCGCCGAGCGCGGTCAGCGCGGATGCGAAATCCGGCCTCTGCTGTGACGACCCGAGCGCCGCGCGCGGTCAGCGCTGCGGCGACATCCGGCGAGGACGCGCTCGCCTCATGCGTACTGACAATTATGACGGGGCCGACGCCAAGCGTCGAGAGCACCCGTGCCGTCGGCGGGGTCCGCAGGCGTCGATCGAAAATCACGCGCTGGAGCGGACGGGCGCGGTACGCGCCACGGGGTGTGAGGAGCGGATCGTCCACCAGCACGGTTTCCGACCCGATGCCGAGCGCGTCGACCTCGGCGCGCTGACGATGAATGAACCGACCGGCTGCCGCGCCGGTGAGCGGCGTACGCATCGCCGGCCCCGCCGAGACGCAGCCGTCAAGGCTCAGCGCTGCTTTCAGGATCACCAACGGCCGATGCCGGCCGACGCGGGTGAAGAAAGCCTCGTTCTGTCGGGCCGCCTCGTCCCGCAGGACGCCGACCGAGACGTCGACGCCGTGCTCGCGCAGGTAGCGCAGGCCGTTGCCGTTGACGAGAGGATTCGGATCCTCGACCGCGATCACGGCGCGCCGGACGCCTGACGCCGCCACCAGCGGTGCGCAGGGCCCGGTCCGGCCGACATGACTGCACGGCTCGAGCGTGCAGAAAAGCGTCGCCCCTCTGGCCAGCGGGCCGGCGTCTTCGAGCGCGATCACTTCGGCGTGCGGACCGCCGGCGACGCGATGCGCGCCGCGCCCGACCACTACCCCCTCGGCGTCGACGACCAGCGCGCCGACCATCGGGTTCGGGCTCGTGGTCGCGCGGCCGCGCTCCGCCAGCGCCAGTGCCTTTCGCATGTAGTGGGCGTCTTCCATGCGGCTCCGTCCGCTACCACTTCTCTTCGAAGAGCGCGTTGACGTACTCCTCGGGCGAGAACGGCACGAGGTCGTCGATCGCCTCGCCGACGCCGACATAGCGGATCGGCAGCTTGAGGTCGTGCGCAATCGCGACGGCGATGCCTCCTTTGGCGGTCCCATCGAGCTTGGTCAGCACGATCCCGTTGACGCCGGCGACATCCATGAACTCGCGCGCCTGAGCGAGCCCGTTCTGTCCGACGGTGGCGTCGAGGACGAGCAGCACTTCGTGCGGCGCCCCTTCGACCTCGCGGGCGGCCACGCGGCGAATCTTGTCCAGCTCCGCCATCAGGTTGACGCGCGTATGCAGGCGGCCGGCGGTGTCGACGAGCACCACGTCGCGGCCGCGAGCCTTGCCCGCGGCAAGCGCGTCGTAGACGACCGCCGCCGGGTCGGCGCCAGGGTGCGCCCGGATGAAGTCGACGCCGGCTCGCGTCGCCCAGACGTTGAGCTGTTCGACCGCGGCGGCGCGAAACGTGTCGGCCGCGCAGATGAGCGGCGTGCGGCCCGAGTCCTTGATCAGGCGCGCGAGCTTGCCGACGGTCGTGGTCTTGCCCGTTCCGTTGACGCCGACGATCAGCACGACATGAGGGGCGCGTCCATTCGGCGGCGCGGTGTTGGCGGTCTCCAGGATCGACAGGATCTCGCTCTTCACCAGGTCACGCAGCGACTGGCCCCGTGCCTGGCGCTGCCGCACCGTGCCGACGATCTGGTCGGCGGCGGCAACGCCGACGTCCGCCGAGATCAGCGCCTCCTCGAGGGCCTCGAGCGTTTCCAGATCGACCGGGCGACTTCGAGCGACGGGAGCGTCGGACTGACGAACCAGGTCCTCGAACCGTTCGACGAACTGCTCCTTCGTGCGGGTCAGCGATTGCTTGATCTTGTCGAAGAATCCCATACCGTGTCGTCGACCGAGTTATCCGTCCGTTTCCGACCGCTGACGCCGGAGCATGAGCGCCTCGACTGCCTCGCGCGGCGAGACCCGGGCGTCGAGCACCGCCGCCATCTGCGCCGCGATCGGCAGCTCCAGGCCGTGACGGGCGCCCAGGGCCAGCGCGGCGTTGGTCGTGCGCACGCCTTCCGCGACCATGCGCATCTCCGACAGGATGGCCGGGAGCGTGCGACCGCGTCCCAGCTCCACGCCGACGTGCCGATTCCGGCTCAGATCGCCGGTGCACGTCAGCGTCAGGTCGCCGAGCCCGCTCAGGCCGGAGAGCGTGTCCCGCCGACCGCCCTCAGCGCAGGCCAGACGCGAAATCTCGACCAGGCCGCGGGTGATGAGTGCCGCCAGCGCGTTGTGGCCGAGCCCCAGGCCCTCAACAGCGCCCGCAGCAATGGCGATTACATTCTTCAGCGCGCCGCCGATCTCCACCCCGGCGACGTCTTCGCTGGCGTAGAGCCTGAACGTCGGCCCCTTCAGGTGATGCTGGACGAATTCAGCCGCCGCGGCGTCTTCCGACGCCACCACAACGGCGGTCGGCAACCCGCGCGCGACTTCGACGGCGAAGCTGGGGCCCGAGAGCACGGCAATCGCATGCTGTCCCATCTCCTCGCTCACGACTTGCGACATGCGCGACAGCGACCCTTCCTCCAGGCCCTTGGTCGCGCTCACGACGACGACTGTGGGCGGCACCAGCGAACGACACTGCTGAAGCACCGCCCGGACGCCATGTGAGGGAATCGCGACGACGACCAGGGCTGCCCCGTCGAGCGCGACGTCGAGCGCCGCCGTCGGAAGGATCGCGTCGGACAGAACCGCGGCGGGCATGTACCGCGCGTTCACGTGATCGCGCTCGAGCTCCTCGATGAACGCGGGATCTCTGCCCCACAGGCGCACCTGGTGACCGATCCGCGCGCAGTGCACGGCCAGCGCCGTGCCCCAACTGCCGGCCCCGAGAATGGCGACGCGTTCGCTCATGAAATGCGCTCGCCGATCCGGCGCTCGCTGTGGGCCAGCAGGCGGGCAATGTTCGATCGATGCCGGAACAGGATCAGGGCACCCGACCCGAACGACGCGACGATCACTTCTGCCGGAGCACCCGACAGCCAGACAATCGGGGGCAGCGCCAGCGTCGCGGCAATCGACCCGAACGAAATCAGCCGCGTCAACCAGACCGTGCTGACGAACACCACCAGCGCCAGCAATGTGGCCAGCGGCGCAAGCACGCTGAACACTCCCGCCGCCACCGCCACACCCTTCCCGCCGTGGAACCGCAGCCACACGGGATAGATATGGCCAACCACGGCGGCGGCGCCGGCCGACGCCATCGCCGCGATCGTGCCGCTGACGGCGTGCGCCGCGTACACCGTTGCCGCCCCCTTCGAGACGTCCAGCGCCAGGACCACCGCACCCAGCGCGGCGCCTGACGTCCGCAGGACATTCGCCGCTCCGACATTGCCGCTGCCGGTCACGCGGACGTCAATCCCTGCCCGTCTCGCCAGCAGAAAGGCAAACGGGACCGACCCGATCGCGTATCCCAGAAGGACCCAGGTGACCATCGATGATCCAAGGATACAGGAATGTGCCGGACGGTCTGGTCAGGCGGTCAGGGCGACGCGCGTCAACGCCTCATACCGCGCTCCGCGCGGCGAGAGCAGGCTGCGGAACAGGGTCGCGTGCGCGATGTGGCCCACGGCCGGCACGACATCTGTCGTCTGCACGATCGTGCGCACGATGGACGCTGATTCGCGGGCGACGTCCGCAACCCGCGCCAGCGTTACATGGGCGGAGTACGGACGACCCTCATCCACCAAGCCCAGCATCGCCAGCCGCTGGTTCATGGCGTCATGAATGGTAGCGAGAGACGAGGAGCCCGCGGCACAGCCAAGCCAGATGATTCGCGGGGGACCGCCGCCCGGAAAGACGCCGCAGCGGCCGAGCCTGAGCTCGAACGGAGCAATCTCGAGCGGCGTGCTCACGGCAGCGACGAGCGGCGGGACCCGATCATCGGGAACGTGTCCGATGAAGCGGATCGTGACGTGGATATTCTCCGGCGGCACCCAGCGTGCTCTCACGCGGCGATCGAGCGCGAGCCGCAGCCGTTCGCACGTTCGCCCGATCGCATCGCGCATCTCCTCGGGGAGATCGACCGCCACGAACAGTCGCACGTCAGGCCGACAGGGCGCGGCGTACGCGATCGAGCGCCGCCTGCGTCGCCTGAAATCTCACCATGGCGCGGCCGCCAACGAATGAGAACGTTCGCACGAATGCCGGCTGCGACGGAACGATGACCGCGACGACAACGGTGCCTACGGGCTTGGCCGGTGTTCCGCCGCCCGGCCCCGCAACCCCGGTGATGGCCACAGCCACGTCCGCGGCGGTAATCGCGCGAACGCCGTCGGCCATGGCCAGCGCCACCGGCTCGCTGACCGCCCCGTGCCCTTCGATCAGGGCTGCGGGAACATTCAGCAACTTGACCTTGGCTTCGTTGTCGTAGGTCACGACGCTCGAGTGCACGTACTCGGAGCTGCCCGGTACTTCGGTGAGTCTGGTCATGAGCAGGCCACCGGTGCAGGACTCCGCCGCCGTGATTCGGTACCGCCGCTCACGAAGCAGTTGCCCCACAATCTCCTCCATCGGCCTGCCGTCGATGCTGAAGACGTCCGGACCGAGCGCCTCCTGCAGGTCGGCCCTGGCGCGCGCGATGGTGGCGGCGCCGCGGACCGCGTCCGTATCACGCAACGTCAAGTGGAGCTCGACCTGTCCGGGTGAGGCAAGGATGGTCGTCGAGATCGGCGGTACCGCGTCACGCCACCTCGAATAAATCGGCTGGACCGTCTCTTCGACGTGCGATTCGGAACGCCCGGCGACGAACAAGACGGCGCGGTGAAGCCGCTCCGAACCTGCGCGTTCGAGCAGCGGCCCCTGGCACAACGCGTCGATCATCGGATTCACTTCGCGCGGCGGTCCCGGCAGCAGGACGATCATCTGTCGCTCACGCGAAATCAGCAGCCCGGGCGCAGTCCCGTTGGGATTGGCCAGCACGATCGCACCGCGAGGCACTTGTGCCTGGCGTCGATTGACGGCCGGCATCTTCAGGCCTCGCCTGGCAAAACGCTGCTCGATCGCATCGACGATGCGCTGGTCCGTGTCGAGGGGCAGCTGCAGGACGTCCGCCACCACCTCCCTGGTCAGATCATCGTCGGTCGGTCCGAGCCCGCCGGTAAAGACGATCAGATCGGCGCGGGCAAGGGATTCACGAAAAATCGCGGCGATGTCAGCGCGCTCGTCGCCCACGACCGCCTTCGATCGCAGTTCGATGCCCAACTCGGCCAGCCGGGTGGCGATGTAGAGCGAGTTGGTATCCAGCCGCGTCGAGCCCAGCAGCTCCGAGCCAACGGCGACGATTTCGGCCGTCCTGAGAACGGCGGGTGTCGACATGTCAATGGATCCAGGCGGGCAACAGCCAGATCACCAGTCGCAGGCTCAGATTCGCGTACACCCCGGCCATCGCATCGTCCGCCATGATCCCGAGACCGCCGTGCAGACGCTCGAAGCGATCGGCTGGAAACGGCTTGATGATGTCGAAGACTCGGAACAGGAAGAAACCGGCGAGCGCGCCGGTCCATCCGACCGGGATGAACGCGAGCGTGACCAGCATCCCGAGCACCTCGTCAATGACGACCGGACCGGGATCGACGCCGCCGAAATGACGCTCGGCCTCGGTGGCCGACCAGATGCCTGCCAGGAAAATCACGATGATGAGTCCGATCTCGACGAGGGGCGAACGAGTCGCCGCCACAATCAAGTAGACGATGAGGCCGGCCGCGGAGCCGAAGGTGCCGGGCGCAATCGGCGCGTAGCCACAATAGGCCACGGTCGCGACGAGGACAGCGAGGCGCCTCACGCTTTGACGACGCGCGTGTCGGCGAGCCGATCGTGCAGCGCGCGGCGCTCCGGTCCGATGAGGCCGGGAAGGAAGCCGAGGCCCGCGATCAGGACGGAAAGTCCGTAGGCGGCCGCCCGAACCACCGCGTGACCGAACGGGACGCGGTCGGTGACGTGCGCATCGGGATCCCCGGGGATGACGCGGGTGCCGGTCGCCATTTTCCCGATCGTCTGGCCACCGGCCGCGACGAAGACGGCGAGGTATCCGCCGTTGAGCAGCATCAGAAAGGCGATCAGCGGAACCAGTGGAAGCCGAGCGAACTCCGCGTACGTGAGCTCGCAGATTCTCAGCGTGAAGTAGACGACGACGACGTCGATGGTGAGCATGATCGCCTGATCGAGCAGGCCGCCGATCAGGCGGGCGATGATTGGCGCCGGCGCCGGACCGGTTGGGGCGGTGAGATCCCGTTCTGCGGCGAGTTGCGCGGTGGCGTCGCTGGCGTCGAGCTCGAGACGAGGCTCGTCGGCTCTGACGGGCGTCTCAACGCGGCGCGGCCGGGGACCCGGGCGTCGGACGGAAAGCGGTGCCCGCGGTACCGCCGGAGGCGTGGCCACGGCGGCCTCGGCCCTGGCGGTCGCGCGGTCCCGGAAGAGCGGAAGATCCAGACCTCGCGATGCAGCGCTTCGTCCCTCCGGAGGAGTCGCGGGCTCATTGCGTCCCTCGTTGGCGTCGGTCGATACGCTCTCCGCTGGAAACCGATCGAGCAGAGTCGTCGAATCCTGAAGGGTCAGCTCGGCGAGTGGACCAACCGGTTCATTACCGGTCTGAATCGGAAGATCGGAGAGAGGGGGCGCCTCGGAGAACGAGAAATCGTAGCCACAATTGCGGCAGCGGGGGCCGCTCTCGAAGCTGATGTACTGGCACTTGGGACATCTCATCGCAACGACGGCGTCGGAACCGCGGACGCCGGTCCCTTTGCCTCAACCGCCCCGAGCAGTCGATGCTGAATCAGGATTCGGAGCTCGTCGGCCTGCGGCTGAAGCGCGTCGCCGGGGCGAATCGTTTCCAAGGCCGCGGCCGCCTCGCGCAGCTTGCCTTGCGAGACCAGCGCGTGGGCGCGGGTCAGAGCGACCTCGGTGGCGGGCGGAATCGGCAGCGGCGGATCGATGTGACGGATTCGCGTCGGGCCGGCGGCCGATCCCCTGACGACCGAGACCGGGACCGAGGCGTTCCAATAGATCATCACCAGCGCACCGAGCGCGAGGCCGATGGCCAGGACCAGCAGCAGGGTAATAACGCGAGTGCCGGTTTGCGAAGCGTGGGTAGGCTGGATCGCGCGACCGGATCCGCGGCGCTCGCCGCTCGGACCGGGCGGCTCGCCGACCGAGGCGAGACGATCGAGGCGGTCGAGAAGGGCCAGCGCCTCCTCTGGTGGCGCGCCGCGTTCGACGGCGGAGGTCAGCAGCCGGCGCGCACCGGCGGCATCGCCGCGTTGAAAGGCGGCCGCGCCGGTCTGCAGCAGCTCCTCGCCTTCCCGCTGGCGTTCAGCCACGGCGCCGCGGGCCCGCTCGATGTACGCTCGAGCCCGCGCGTGGCTGCGGTCGAGGAACAGCACCCGCGTCCAGACGTTGATGGCCAGCTCGTGCTGACCCTTGAAATAGTGATCCAGCCCTGCGAGGAGAAGCTCCTCGATCCGTGCTTCGCGGCCGGTCTCGGACGACAGCGCGCTCTCATCGTGGCGCAGCGGATCGAACATCGGTATGGCGCTGATTATACCGGTTCCCGGCGGATCGGGCGCCAGCTTTTCGAGCCTCCTGCAGGGCTCTCTTTGGATTACGGGGGAGCGAACGAAGGACACGAAGGATGGGCACGCAGCTGTCGTCTTCGTTCACTTCCGTTGGCCTCGTTGCTTCGTTTCTAAATCCGTTACCTCCCCATCTCTCCCGCCCGTCTTCGAATTGACCCAGTACCGAGCCTCCGATGCTAAAGTGCAGGTGATCGCATGGCCATCATCGAATGCATTCCCAACGTCAGCGAAGGTCGCCGCGCTGACGTCGTCGAAATACTGGCGTCGCGCATGCGGGCGGTCGCGGGCGTCCGGCTGCTCGACCATTCGTCCGACGCGTCACACAACCGGTCGGTGTTCACGCTGGTGGGCGACGCCGAGCCGCTGAAGGCCGCCATCCTCGCACTGTTCGACGAGGCTGTCGCCCGCATCGATCTGCGGACGCACACCGGCGAGCATCCCCGCCTTGGCGCCGTCGACGTCGTCCCGTTCGTCCCGATCGAAGGCGTCACGATGGACGCCTGCGTCGCGCTCGCCAAGGATGTAGCGCGCACCGTCGCCGAGCGATTCGGCGTGCCGATCTATCTCTACGAGGAGGCCTCGACCAATCCGGCGCGAAAGAACCTCGAGGACATCCGCCGCGGGGAGTTCGAGGGACTGGAGGCCAAGATCGCGGCGACCGGCTGGACGCCGGACTTCGGTCCCCCACGCCCCCACCCGTCGGCTGGCGCGTCGGTGATCGGCGCGCGCATGCCGCTCATCGCCTACAACATCAACCTCGCCACCGATCGGATCGACGTCGCCAAGAAGATCGCGGCGGCGATCCGCCAGAGCAGCGGCGGGTTCCGCTACGTGAAAGCGGCCGGCTTCACGCTCGAGGATCGCGGCGTGGTGCAGGTCTCGATGAACCTGACCAATTATCAAAAGACGCCGATCTTCCGCGTCTTCGAAGTGGTGAAGCGCGAAGCCGCACGGCACGGCGTCGCGGTGCTCGAGAGCGAGGTGGTCGGATTGATTCCGTCGGCGGCGCTGGTCGGCGCGGCCGAGTTCTACCTGCAGCTGGAGCGGTTCAGCGGCGATCAGATTCTCGAGAACAAGCTCAGGGCGTCGGAGTAGCCAGCAGACGCACCCGGAGGCGAGAGACAGCGCCAGATCTGTCTCGGTGCAGGCCCGCCCGCACGTCCTACGCCGGCTCCTCTTCCTTCCGCGCCGGCGCGATGCCGAAGGCGCGCATCTTGCGATAGAGGTTGCTCCGCTCCACGCCAAGGGCGTCCGCCGTGCGCGACATGTTGCCCCCCTGCGCGGCGAGCGTGCGGAGGATGTACTCGCGTTCGAAGCGCTCCCGCGCTTCGTGAAGCGGCATCGGTGGGATCGTTGGATCGTCGTGGGAGACGGCGCCGCTGCCGTCGAGGAAGGCCAGATCGCCCAGGCCAATCGTGTCCCCGGGGACCATAATCATCAGCCGCTCGATCACGTTGTGGAGCTCGCGGACGTTGCCTGGCCATCGATACGCCCGGAGCCCGGTGACGGCCCCGGCGTCGAGCCGCTTGGAGCGACGCCCGTATTCCCGTGCCAGCTCCGAGACGAAGTGATCGGCGAGCAGCGCCACGTCGGTGTCGCGATCGCGCAGCGGTGGCACGAAAATCGGGATGACGTTGAGCCGAAAGTAGAGATCCTCTCGAAATCGGCCGCCCCGGATCTCGGTCGTCAGGTCCTTGTTGGTGGCGGCTATCACGCGCACGTCGACCTTCACGCTGCTCGTGCCACCGACCGGCTCTACGATCTGCTCCTGCAGGGCCCGCAGGACCTTGGCCTGCGTCTTCATGCTCATGTCGCCGATCTCGTCGAGGAACAGTGTGCCACCGTCGGCCATCTCGAATTTGCCGTGCCGATCCGCGGTCGCGCCGGTGAACGCCCCCTTCATGTGGCCGAACAGCTCGCTCTCGATCAATTCTTCGGGAATCGCCGCGCAGTTCACCTCGATGAATGGACCGGCCCGTCGCCGGCTCAGCGCGTGGATCGTCCGCGCGACGAGCTCCTTGCCGGTGCCGTTCTCTCCATAGATCAGGACCCGCCCGTTGGTCGGCGCCGCCATCGCGATCTGCTCGCGCAGCTGCGTCATCACGTAGCTCTCCCCGACCATGGTCAAGCGGCGATTCACGGTGGCGCGGAGCGCGCGATTCTCGGCTTCGAGCTGGCGTTGCCGGAGCGCGTTGCCCACGACCAGCACCGTTTTGTCGAGCGAGAGCGGCTTCTCGACGAAATCGAACGCCCCCATCTTGATGGCGCGTACCGCCGACTCGATATTGCCGTGGCCGGAGATCATGACGATGGGCGCGTCAACGTGGCGTTCCTTCAGGCGAGCCAGTGTGGCGAGACCGTCCATCCCCGGCAGCCAGATGTCGAGCAGGATGACGTCGTAGCCGGTGCGGACCACCCGGTCGAGGCAGGACTCCCCGGATTCCACCGCATCGACGGTGTAGCCTTCGTCGCGCAGCACTCCGCTCAGGGCCGCCCGGACGCCGGCTTCGTCGTCAACGATGAGAATGGACGCCTTCATAGGGAAAAGGGCTCGTGGGCTATGGAGTGCCCCCGTAGCCCTCACTTAGCACGGCAGCTCGATTACGAAGCGGCTGCCGTGGGGAATGTTTTCGCCGACCTCGATTGACCCGCCGTGCTCGGCGACGATGCGCCGGACTATCGCCAGGCCGAGCCCGCTGCCCCGACGCTTCGTTGAATAGTACGGCATGAACAGCTTGTCGCGATCCTCTTCGGGCACGCCTGGACCGTTATCGGCCACGACCAGCCTGACCACCGCATTGCCGGAATCGTGCTGAGTCTCGATCGTGATGACCGGCGTCCGGCCATCGAGGGGAGCGGCGCCCTGGGTCCCGCCGAGGGCCTCGATCGCGTTGTCCACCAGATTGATGACCACCCGTCGAATCTGCTCCACGTCGAGTCGTACCGGGGGCAGCGCGATCGCGAACTGCCGTTCGAGCTGAATCCGAACGAACAGTCCGTTGTAGAGCGCCAGGGTCTCGTTGAGCACGGCGTTCAGATTCGAGGGGACGGCGCGCGGCGCGGGCATGCGCGCGAACTGCGCGAACTCGTCGACCAGCGCCTTCAAGGACTCGACTTCCCCGACGATCGTCGACGTGCACTCGTCGACCAGCTCCTTCACCGGCGGGGGCGCGGTGCCGAAATGGCGGCGCATCCGCTCCGCGCACAGCTGAATCGGCGTGAGCGGATTCTTGATTTCATGGGCGAGGCGGCGGGCGACGTCGCGCCACGCGGCCACCCGCTGCGTGCGCACCAGCGGCGTCACGTCGTCGAACACCAGGACGGTGCCTTCGTGCGCGCCGCCACCCTGCAGCGCCGTCGCTGCGGCCGCGAGATGGACCTCGCGGCCGCCACGCGCCAGCGCGATCTCCTGTCCGGCCGGCTTCGATGAGGTGTTCACCGAACGAATCAGTGCCGCTACCGGCTGCAGATCTTCCCGGCCGAACACCTGATCGGCATCGGCCCCGACGATGGCGGCGTCGACACCCAGCAGACGCAGCGCCGCCCCGTTGATCGTGCTGACGCGGCCGTCCGGCCCGATCGAAATCACGCCGGTGGCAATCCGCTCGAGGATCGTCTCGATATAACGACGGCGCTCATCGAGCTCGGAATTCTTGCGCTCCAGATCGCGACGCGAACGATCCAGCCGCTTCTGACTCGTTGCCAGCTCGCCCGCCATCGCGTTGAAGGCCTCCACCAGCGAGCCGAACTCGTCGCGCGTTTCCGGCTCGATGCGATGATCGAGATGGCCGGCCCCGATCTCCCTGCGCGCCGGCCGCCAGCATGTGGACCGGGCGGGTAATCCGCTTGGCCAGGTACAGCCCGAGCCAGGTCGCGCTCACCAGGATCAGGAGCGTCATCATCAGGAACAGCGAGAGGTAGACACCTTCGAGCGGTCGCTTGAGCACGCGGAGCTGGCTGTAGTCCTCATACGCTTCTGCGATGCGCCTGGCGTGCCGCGCCAGATCTCCGGGCAGGAAGTCGCTGGCAATCACGACGCCGACTGGCGTTCCGTTGGCGTCGCGCGCGATGGCGCCGGCGCGTACCAGCTCGCCGCCGGCATCGAGCGGTTCGTGCGCCTGCGTATCGGAGCTGCCGGCCGCCACCCGGGCTGCCAGCAGATCCGCGGACGCTCGTACATGCCCTCGAGGCAGTGCCGGTGATTCGAGCGCGAAGATCGGCACCACTTCGGGTCGCGCGCCGGCTTCGCCGGGTCGAATTCGGTAGACCTCGACCATCCCCACCCTGCCGTCGGTGACGGGACCCGAGACGGCCGGCTTGAGCGCGGCAAGATCGCCCGTAGCAATCGCCTGGACCGAGACCCTGGTGGCGATTCTCGACGCCTGGCTGGCCACCGCGGCCTCGCGATCGCGATAGTAGGTGCTGGCGATGGCATTCGACGAGGTGAGCACTTCCGAGACCGGAATGCTGAACCAGCGCTCGGTCGTCTTGCGAATCAGCTCGCTCCCGACCAGCAGAACCAGCACCGACGGCACGATGGTCAGGCCGAGGAGCGCAGCGACCAGTTTCAGGCGAAAGCGCGAAAACGGCAGGCCGCGCCGCCGCTCGACAACGAGCTTGACGACGTTGCGCGCCAGCACGAACGCCAGCGCGATAAGCATCGTCACATCGGCGATGGACAGCGCGTAGAGAACGACCTCGCTGAGGAAGTCGGGGTTGAACTTGGTCGAGCGATCGGCCAGCGTGATCATCGCGATCAGGCTGACCAGGAGAAGGACGATGCCGGCGAGGATCAGCCGCGGGTTGTCGCGAAACGGACGGCGCTCAGCGACCGCCGGGGGTTCCGGGCGTCGCGGCGGCACCGTCGGACGAGGTTTGAAGTCGCGGACCGTGGTCACTTTGCCTCGCTCCGCATGCCGCCCATCCGTCTATGGGATGAAGGTGAATCGGGCCATTCCCGCCACGTCGTGACGTTCTCCCCACGGCCAGAAAAACATCATCGCGATTTTCGGGCTGGTACGGACGCGCACCCGCAGGTAATACTCCGCGTTGGGCTCGAGGCCGTTGGTCGTGAAGAGCGGCAAGCGTTCGAACGACGTCAGCCAGCCACGGACCACGTCGTCGCTCTCGGTGCTCTCGGCGCTGCTGATTCGGCCGTCGTAGGCCCGGGTCACGCTGTAGCGGCGGGTCAGGGTGTCGTATTTCACGCTGGCCGACACCGTCGCCGACGCGATCGTTCGATCGATCCAGACGGCGGCGCTGCGCTTCAGATCGACGTCGTAGCTGAAGGTGACCGTCAGGCCGCTGTGGATCGCTTCCGAGACTTCGTCGGTCAGCCCCTCGGCCAGCTTGAAAGACACGTATATCTTGCCTTCGCGCGCCAGCGGCGTCACCTGAATGGTCTGGGCCGCCGCCAGGACCAGGCTCGCCGTCGCCACCCAGATCGCACCGATCGTGAGAAACAGCCGCGCTCTCATTCCTTGGCGTTGAGCAAATCCTTCAGCTCGGTCATGAACTCGTTGATATCTCTGAAATGACGATACACCGAAGCGAACCGTACATATGCGACTTTATCGAGTCGTCGCAGCTCGTTCATCACGAAAGCCCCAATTTCCTCGGTGGTTATCTCCTTTTCCAGCCGATCCTGCAGAGACGACTCCACGCGATCGGCAACTTTTTCGAGGGCCGAGACGCTGACCGGGCGCTTTTCGCAGGCCTTGAGCAGGCCTCCGATGAGCTTCTGGCGGTCGAACCGCTCACGGCTGCCGTCCTTTTTCACCACCATGTAGGGGATTTCGTCGATCCGCTCGTAGCTGGTGAACCGGCGGGCGCACTCGAGGCACTCCCTCCGGCGCCGGATGACTTCCCCCTCCTTGCTCTCCCGCGAGTCGACGACCTTGTCGCCCAGATGACCGCAGAACGGGCACTTCATCGCGTGACCTTCATCATCCCGCCTTCTCTTCGGCTGCCAGCTCGCGCATCCGCCCCAGGCTCAGCCCCTCCCGCGCCATGAACACGAGGCCCAGCACCGTGACCGGCACGAAGGAAATGGCATGGAGGACGATGGCGGCGCCGACGGCGCGATCGGTGGGCACGCCAAAGAACTTCGTCACCGCGATTTGATACATCGCATGAAAACCGCCGATTGCGCCCGGCGTCGGCATCGCCACGCCAACCACCAGGAGCGTCGTGACGAGGAACGAACCCAGGTAGCTGAACGTCATATGAAATGCCCGCGACGTCAGCCATATGCCCCCGCCGATCGAGGCCCAGAGGGGCACCGACAAGACCAGAGAGACCGCCAGCCGTGCCGGCTGGCGCATGACGGCGAGTCCTTGAGCGAAGGTCTCCACGAAAGTGGCGACGATCCGCGCCAGCTTGGCGGGCAGAATCCGTTCGATACTGAGGGCGGCCCTGCCGAGGCGCTCCGGATGACCGGCAAGGACGAAAAACAGGCCGAGACCGACGGCTGCCGCAACGGCCGCCAGTGCACCGCCCAATTTCACGCGGGCAAAGAGTTGCGGGTCGGCCGTGATGGTGCCCGGGCTGACGAACAGCACGAACACGCCGAACAGCAGCAGCACGGTGACGGTGTCCAGGACGCGCTCCAGAATGACCGTCGCGAAAGCTGCCGTCGCCGGCAGACGCTCCTTGCGGGCCAGGAGGTAGGGCCTCAGCACTTCGCCGGCACGCGCCGGCAGCAGGAAACTGGCGGCAAAGCCAATGACCGTGGTTTCGAAGGCGGTCGAAAAATGCGTGGCTCCGATCGGTGCCAGCAGGTACTGCCAGCGGTAGGCGCGCAGCGCATAGGTCAGGCCGGTCAACGCGATAGCCATGAGCAGAAAGTCCGGCGTCGGCCTGACGCGTCTCTGCCCACACACCGGCCATGTCCGCGTTGCGGAGGAAATAGGCCAGCAGCCCAATCGTCAAGAGAAGGACCAGAGCCGCGCGAAGTCGGGACCGCATCAAGCGCTGCCGTCGGGATTAGAATCCGGGGTGGTCGGTGGTCCCCGCGGCACAGGTGCCGGTTGGTGAACCCTCCGAACTCTACTACAGGAAGCACGCCAAATCTATGGGAAAACGCGAGTTAGTGCTCATCGCCCTGTTCGCGATCGTTGGCGTGGTCGTGTATCAGGTCACAGCGCCCCCTCCGCAGCCCGGATCGCAGGGCTTCAGCCTGAGCCGAATCATGCAGAGCATGCGGCGTGGGATACACGGAAACCGCGCGTCCGCGCAGATCGATCGGACCCGCACCGAACCGGTCGACAGCAGCGTTCAGGAGCTCCGGTTCGTCATTCCGGGCACCGAGCTCACCGTCGCCGGCGAGGATCGCGCCGACATCGCCATCCAGATGCACGTCACGTCGAGCGGATTCGACGACGCGGAGGCAAAACGACTGGCCGAGGTTTCGACCCTGACCGTGACGCGCGCGGGACCGGCGCTCGTCTTCAACATCAAGTTTCCGCCGGAGGCGAGACAGAGCGCCGTGCTGACCCTCAAGGTACCCGAAGCGCTTACGCATGCGACTCGATCAGATGGGCGGCGGCAAGCTCGACGTCAGCAACCTGACGGGTCTCGAGGTGATGGGCATGGTCGGCGACATGTCGATCAAGAACATTGCGGGGCCGGTGATCCTGAACCAGCGCCGGGGTTCGGCGTCCATCGACGGGGCCGCCTCGCTCAAGCTGACCTCGCGCGGCGACGTCAAAGTGCAGCACGTCGATGGGGCACGTGACCGTGCAAGCGACAGGCGGCGAGGTGTCGCTCGAGGAGATTGTCGGCCCGGCAGAAATCGATGCGCGCAACACCGACGTGCGGATGGAGAACGTCAAGGTGCTCAAGTCTCCGCTTCGCATCGACACCGCCAACGGGACGCTCAAGATCAACGGTCTGCGGACCGACGCGCGCATCGATGGGCGCGAGACGGATCTCGACATCACCTTCGACGCGGCCGTGCCCGCCACGATCTACAGCACCGGCGAAGACATCGTCGTGACCCCGCCGCCGGGCGGCTATACGCTGGACGCGGTCGCGACCGACGGGAAGATCACGATCGAAGACGGTACGGTGAAGCCCACCGGGAGTGAGACCGAGCAGCGCGCCACCGGGCCGGTCAATGGCGGCGGCCCCACGCTGACCCTTCGCGCGACGCGCGCGGAAATCAACCTGCGCAGCCGACCGAAATAGGACAACGCGACCGTTAGCGGCATGGTCGTATTTGGGCTTTTGCCAAACCTTGACTGCCTCGCGATCAATGGGAACCGCACCCGCGATTTTGTTGTAAGCTGCATCCTTCCTCACGAGGGACAAACGCGTGTTGACAACCGCTCCAGTGCTCGAGACCTCATTCTCAGATCTTCCTCTTCACGGCCGCGGAAAAGTCCGGGACATCTATCGAGTCGGCGACGACCTGTTAATCGTCGCCACCGATCGCATCTCGGCGTTCGACTACGTTCTGGGGTCGGGCATTCCTGACAAGGGACGTGTGCTCACGCAGCTTTCCTCGTTCTGGTTCGATCGAATGGGCGATCTCGTCCCGCACCATGTGATCGCGACCGACCCGGCGCAGTTCCCGCCCGAGCTCGCGCCACACGCGGAAGTCCTGCGCGGCCGCGCCATGCTCTGCCGACGCACGCGCCCCGTCCCGATCGAGTGTGTGGCCCGCGGATACCTTTCCGGATCGGGGTGGAAGGAATATCAGCAGAGCGGCAGCGTGTGTGGCGTCGTACTGCCATCCGGCTTGCGCGAATCCGACCGCCTGCCCGAACCGATCTTCACGCCGGCGACGAAAGCCGAGAGCGGCCACGACATCAACATCAGCGAAGCCGAGGCGGCCCGCATCGTCGGCGCCGATCTGGTGGCGCGGCTCAAACAGCTGACGCTCGAGATCTACCAGCGCGGCGCCGACCACGCCGAGACGCGCGGCATCATCGTCGCCGACACCAAGTTCGAGTTCGGCCTCGTCGGCGACGGCCATCCGGCGACCGACGTGGTGCTGATCGACGAAGTTCTGACGCCGGACTCGTCGCGCTTCTGGCCCCGCGACCAGTACATTCCCGGCCAGGGGCAGCCCAGCTTCGACAAGCAGTACGTGCGCGACTACCTCGAAGAGATTCACTGGAACAAACAGCCGCCGGTCCCGTCGCTGCCGGACCAGGTGGTTCAACGCACGCGCGCCAAGTACGTCGAAGCGTTTCGCCGCCTGACCGACCGCGAGCTGAGCTAGAGCCCGTGCGCGATCAGCTGGAGAAGCTCGTTGCGGAAATGCTCGACAAGGGCGTCCTCTACGACGACGCCCGGTGCGAGTTCGAGAAGATGTTCATCGCGCGCGCCCTTCAGCGCACCAAAGGCAATCTCGGGAACGCGGCCGAGATGCTGGGCCTGCACCGCAACACCATCGCCCGGAAAATTGCAGAGTACCGAATCAGACGTTCGGCGTAATGGATGACGGCTGGCGGGTAGCGGATAACGGAAGCAAGAGAGCTCTTCCACTATCCACCCCCCGTCATCCACCACCTCAATGACCATCCTGTGCCCGGCTGGCACTCTCGCCAATCGACTGCTTGACAACGGCGACCGACTTCCATAGAATTAGCAGTCGTTCCTGTGGATTGCTAATCTGACAGGACCGGTCACGGGCTTTATTCTTCTGATATTTCCAGGTAAGCCGGAAGCCCCAACCCACACTCAACGGAGTGACGAACGCTATGGCAGCTACAGCGACGAAAACCAGTGTGAAAATCCGCCCCCTGCACGATCGCGTGATCGTGGAGCGCCTCGAAGAAGGCGAACAGAAAGTCGGTGGGATCATCATCCCTGACTCGGCCAAAGAGAAGCCGCAGCAGGGCCGGGTGATCGCGGTCGGCAAGGGCAAGGTCGAGAAAGACGGCAAGGTCACGCCGCTCGACGTGAAGGAAGGGGACACCATCCTCTTCGGCAAGTACTCCGGCCAGGAGATCAAGATCGACGGCGAGGAGTACCTGATCATGCGCGAGGAAGAGATCCTCGGCGTCGTCACCAGCTAGGCGGTCCGGTCAGATCGAGATTTCGAGAGTCCGGCCGTGCCGGATTGGACGGCCCGGATGATCCCGGACCACATTCAGGAGAGCTCTATGGCAAAGCAGATTGTCTACGGTGAGGAGTCGCGACAGGCCATCCTGCGCGGCGTCAACAGCCTCGCCAACGCGGTAAAGGTGACCCTCGGCCCCAAGGGCCGCAACGTCGTGCTCGACAAGAAGTTCGGCTCCCCCACCATCACCAAGGACGGCGTGACGGTCGCGAAGGAGATCGAGCTGAAGGACCCGCTCGAGAATATGGGCGCGCAGATGGTGCGCGAAGTGGCCAGCAAGACCTCGGACATCGCCGGTGACGGCACCACGACGGCGACCGTGCTGGCGCAGGCGATCTTCCGCGAGGGCGCCAAGAACGTCGTGGCCGGCGCCAACCCGATGGAGCTGAAGCGCGGCATCGAGAAGGCGGTCGAAGTGATCGTTGCCGAGTTGAAGAAGCAAGCCAAGCCGGTCAGCGGCGCCGCAATTGCCCAGGTCGGCACGATCTCGGCAAACAGCGACGACACCATCGGCAAGATCATCGCGGAAGCGATGGAAAAGGTCGGCAAGGACGGTGTCATCACCGTCGAGGAAGCCAAGTCGATGGAGACCTCGCTCGAGGTCGTCGAGGGCATGCAGTTCGACCGCGGCTACCTGTCGCCCTACTTCGTAACCGACCCGGAGCGCATGGAAGTCGTGCTCGAGAACCCCGTCATCCTGATCCACGAGAAGAAGATCAGCTCGATGAAGGACCTCCTGCCGCTGCTCGAGCAGGTCGCCCGCGCCGGGCGTCCCCTGGTGATCATCGCGGAAGACGTCGACGGCGAAGCGCTGGCGACCCTGGTAGTCAACAAGCTGCGCGGCACGCTGTCGGCGGCGGCCGTGAAGGCGCCGGGCTTCGGCGATCGGCGCAAGGCGATGCTCGAAGACATCGCGACGCTCACCGGTGGCAAGGCAATCACGGAAGACCTCGGCCTCAAACTCGAGAACATCAAGCTCGAGGATCTCGGCAAGGCCAAGAAGGTCACGATCGACAAGGACAACACGACGATCGTCGAGGGCTCGGGCAGCCAGACCGCCATCGAAGGCCGCGTCAAGCAGATCCGCACGCAGGTCGAAGAAACCACGTCGGACTACGATCGTGAGAAGCTGCAGGAGCGCCTCGCGAAGCTGGTCGGCGGCGTGGCCGTCATCAAGGTCGGCGCAGCCACCGAGACCGAGATGAAGGAAAAGAAGGCGCGCGTCGAGGACGCGATGCACGCGACCAAGGCAGCCGTCGAAGAGGGAATCGTTCCCGGCGGCGGCGTGGCCCTCATCCGTGCCGGTAAGGCGCTCGACAGCCTCAAGCTCGAAGGCGACCAGGCGGTCGGCGTGGCGCTCATCCGCAAGGCAATCGACGAGCCGCTTCGCTGGATCGCGACCAACGCGGGCCAGGAAGGCTCCATCGTCGTTTCGCGCGTGAAGGAGGCCAAGGGCGAAGAGGGCTACAACGCGTTCTCGGATAAGTACGAGAACCTGGTGGCCGCTGGCGTCATCGACCCGGTGAAGGTGGTGCGCACGGCGCTCCAGAACGCCTCGTCGATCGCCTCCCTGCTCCTCACCACGGAAGCGCTCGTCACCGAGATTCCGGAAGACAAGAAGGACGCGCCGGCCATGCCGGGCGGCGGCGGCATGGGCGGAATGTCACTAGTCCCGTAGTGCCTCGTCCTTCGAGGTTCGCGAAACGAAAGCCGGTTGGGAGCAATCCCCGCCGGCTTTTTCATTTCAGGGTAAAACTCAACTCGACGTCGACCCAGACGGCGACCGGCTTGCCATCCTTTCGAGCCGGCTGGAACCGCCAGTTCTTGACCGTCCGGATCGCCTCCTGGTCCAGCCCATACTTGGAGTCGAGCGAACGGGTTATCCGTACCTCACCGACTTTGCCGTCCGCCAGCACCACCATCTCCAGCCCGACGACGCCTTGAATGTGAGCGTCCTTGGCCGCCCTGGTGTAATTAGGGCGGGGGTTCCTTCTAATCTTTGGATTCTCGATGCCCGAGCCCGAGCGGTAAGTGTCGGACGTTTGCAATGGCGCACTGCCGACGGATGGAACAAGGGCGAGGGCGACCGTTACGATCAGCCAGGCGACCTGCATACGATCTTCTCCTGAATCGACGCGGACGCGGTGTTGAGACTTGTCGGTGGCAAAGAACCGGTACCCTACCATAGTAATGCGACTGGTCAGCCGCGCACTCTTCTCCGGGAGCCACCTCGCGGCCCGTTTGTCGCGAGCCGGTAACTACCTCGCCGTCGGCACGCTCCGACTGTCCGAAATGAAAGACGCGATTCGCGGGTCCTGGGAGGGCTTCTACGCTCGCGACGAAGACGTCGCGTCAGGATTGATGGACTGGGAACGCGACCTGGTCGATCGTTTCGTGCCCACCGGGCGCCACGGTGCTCGTGCGTGGGCGCCGGCAGTGGACGGGACGTCGTTCCCCTTGTGGAGCGCGGTGTGAGGTGACCGGCGTCGAGCCGGCGGTCGTCGTCCCTCGAGGTCGCACGCCGTATTCTTCGGCGAGCGTCATCTGGGGCCACGTTGCTCGAAGGCTTCTTCGAAGACGTGGATCTGTCCGGGCACTTCGACGTCGTCATCTTCTCGTTCTACAGCTACAGCTACATCCCGCAATCCCGTCGGCGGATCGCCGCGTTGCGCAAGGCCGCAGGCAGCCTGACCGCGAACGGACGCATTCTCGTGTCTTACCCACCACTCCAGGCACCCCACCAGGTGCTGATCGCCTTGGGCCGCGCCGCGGGTGCCGTCTGCCGCACCGACTGGCGTCTCGAGCCCGGCGACCTCATCACCGCGCACAGCGGCGGCTTTCGCGGCTACGCTCACGCGTTTCAATCCGGCGAGCTCACGAAAGAGGGATGTGCCGCCGGCCTGCGATGTGTTTTTCGCAGTGACTATCCGGATCCCGTCGCTGTGCTGGCCGCCGAGATGACCACCCACAGGATCTGAGTAGTATCAGCCCGGAAGACTTCTGGCCGGGAGAGCCGAGGACTGTCACCGCCGAGGCAGCAGCGCCTTCGGCACCTTGGCCACCACGGTAAAGTTCGGATCGACGACGTTGGCGATCTCGTACTCGAGCGCCTGCCCCATGAAGGTCGACGCCCCGCGCTCTGAGAAGCCGTAGTCCGCCATCAGCCACTTCTGGACCTCGGTGGTCGCGTGCTGAAAGGCCTCGAGGAGAGGACGCGCGCTCGCCAGCACCATGATGTAGTCGTCGTTTTCGAGTCGAGGCCAGCCGATCGGCTTCTTTTTGCTGAGGGAGACGGTGAACTCGACGTCCATCGACGTCTCCACGCCGGTGCCGGCGACCTCCCCCTGCCCCATCCGGGCGTGACCGTCGCCGATGAACAGGAGCGCGCCGGGCTCGTTGACCGGAAGCATGAGGCGGACGCCGGCGATCAGGCCGGCGTAGTCCATGTTGCCGCCGAATGCGCCAGGGGTGATCGCCGCGATCGCCTCCTTGCGCGACGGCGCGACCGCGACGCACCCGAGCATCGGCTTGAGCGGCAACTCGAAGTGGGATGGCGTGACCTCAGCGGAATCCAGGCTGACGATGCCCTTCGCCTTGTCGATGTTCCAGACCATCCGTTTCGGCGCCCGATCGTCGCGGATGGCGATCGCCGCCGGATCCGCGGTGTACGGCGCCAGCAGGCTACCGGAATAGCCGGTCGCGCGATTCGTTTCGATCTTCGTGAAGCTGACGATCAGCGTGTCGTCGGGCTCGGCGCCCTCGACGTAGAAGGGTCCGGTCTGCGGATTGCCGCCCGTGGACACCGCCTTTCCCTCCCAGTCCGTGCCACCGGCGTCAATGGTCTTCGTCACCACACGATCGCCCGGCTTGATCCGCAGCGCCGGCGGATGGGCAAACGAATAGGTCGTGTAGAACTGGGTCGGTGTGAAGTGAAGGGTCTGCGGCGATTGAGACCCGAGCGACGCCGCCGCGGCCGTCACGATCACGGTGACGAGCCACCACCGTCGAATCACGTGCATTCGCCGCCTCTAATGAACGGTGGTGGAACGGGTGCCCTCGTCGCGCCGGGACGAGCGCCGGGCGACGGCATGAACGGACCGCTCGGGCTCAGGTTCCATGACGGCGGTCGCGAATCTTCCGCCGGATGGATTTCTGCGCCTTGGGTGGCGGACGCCGGCGTAGGGATCTTCGGTCGAGCCGGGCGCCGGCGGTCGCCGCCCCAGAATCCTCGCGACAAGCGTTTTCAGGAAAGAGAACATGTGCGTCGCCGCCTCGTGATCAAAGTATAGCCCCGACGTCTCGACTCAAACGACAGCACGCGCAGGCCTCGAACATCTCAATGCGCTGAGGTGTTCGTGTGCAGCAGCCTCTTCTCGAGATACGCGGCCGTCGCGCCAGCAACGGTCCGCCAGGTTCGCCACAGCAGAAAGCCGTGAATGTCGTCGGGGATCACCAGCTCGTCGACCTCGACCCCCTGCGCCAGCAGCCGTTGCTTCAGATCGACGGTCTGATGGAAGTCGACGTTGCGATCGTCGTCGGCATGAATCAACAGGACCGGTGACTTCCAGGTCTTGACCGCGGAGATCGGCGACGACTCGTAAGTGACGCGCGCGGCGCGCTGGAGATCCTCCATGGTGATGCCGTCACCTGCGAGGGCGGCGTTGATGTTCGGGGCGTTGTTGCGTCCCTGACGGTCCCAATTGTGAACGCCGTGAATGTCCACTCCGGTGGTGAAGAGATCCGAGTTGCGGCCCAGCGCCAGCGCCGTCAGATATCCGCCGTACGAGCCTCCCCAGATGCCCAATCGGCCAGTGTCCACGTCCGTTCGACTCTGGAGATACCTGGCCCCGGCGACGACGTCGAGGTACTCCGACGCGCCGCGCGCGCCGGCGTTCTCCGGCTGGTGGAAGGCATGACCGTATCCGATGCCCAGGCGATAGTTGACCGACAGCACGATGAAACCTCGGCTGGCGAGGTACTGATTCGTCGCGTAGTCGTTGGCGTAGTAGTTCATGTAGTGCCAGCCGAGCAGCATCTGACGAGGCGGCCCGCCATGCACGTAAATCAGCGCCGGCCTCTTGGCTGCGCCGCCAGACGTCTTGAACAGTTGACCGTGGACCTCGAGGCCATCGCTGGATGTGAAGATGACCTGTTCGGGGGTGACGAGCTGCGTCGCCGGAAACTCCGCCGGCACATGGTCCTCAGCGATGCGGCGTGCGGCCCCGCCGTCGAACGGCACGACAATCGGAACCGGAGGGCGCTGCGCGTCGCCGCCCAGAGCGACGACCGATCGGCCATCGCTCGTGACCACGGGCGTCCATTGGACGGAGGCGCCGCTCGTCAGCGGCGTCGGCGACGCTGTGGCGACCGGCACCTTGAACAGATGACGCCGGTCGATGTCGAGCTTGTCCGCGCCGGTGTTGGCGCTGTAGACGATAAATCGACGATCGGGCGTGATTTGGGCGTGTTCCACCATGAAGTTGCCCGGCGTTAGCAAGACCGCCGATCCGCCCGACGCGGACACGGAATAGAGATGCGGCCAGCCGTCCGCGTAGGACATGAACGCCAGGCGATCGTCGGCCGCCCAGCCCGGCGACATCCCGCCGGCAATGCGCGGATACGAGTCTCTCATCATGCTGCCGCTCTTCCACACTTCGCGAACCGACCCCGTCGCCACGTCGGCGACACAGAGCGCCCACGGTTGCGGTTGCAGCTTGAGCGTCGGCACACCTCCCTGGCCGGCGTGGCGGACGAACGCGATTCTCGTCCCGTCAGGAGACCATACCGGCATCGAATCCCTCGAGGTCGAGGGCCCGAGGTACTTGAGCGGCTCATCCATGCCGGTGAAGAGCGCAATGAAACTGTGATCGCCGCGATCGGAGACGAACGCGAGGGTGCGGCCGTCGGGCGACCACAGCGGAGAGCCGCTCGTGCCTTTCGCGAAGAGCGACTCCGCCGGCTTGGCGCCGTCGATTGGCGCGATCCAGATGCGTCGGTCCCGAACGTAGGCCACCCGATTCGTCTTTGCCGCAACCGCGGGCTCGTCGCCGTCGCCGAGCAGTCGGGCGGTGCCGCCCGACGCCGCGATCGCCCAGACCTGCACGTGCGATGGCGCCGGACTCGAAGAAGGATCCGGCTCCAGGTTTCCTTCCGCCGGCCAGTTCGAGCTGTGATCGCCGCCCCGCACGTAAACGACGGTCTCGCCGTCGGCCGAAAAAGTTACGCTCGACAACTCCTGCCCATCGTCCTGTGTATACGCGGTGAGCTTGCGCGGCTGGAAGGAAGGGCCTTCGGCAACGTACAGATTCCTGATCCCGCGTTCGTTGAACGCCCAGGCGATGCGGTTGCCGGCCGGTGCGGCCACGAGATTGTCGGGGAACGGGTAGTTGAGAATCTGATCGAGCGTGAATTCCTGGACCCGCTGGGCTCGTGCGTGCAACCCGGCCGCTGCCGAGGTCATCACCACGAGCAGCAACACCCACCGCCGGCCGTGTGAAATCCCCGCGTGGAACCCTGCGCCTCTGACCATTCGCCTCATCCCTCCCTGTTCGTTCTCAACGCCGTCGGGTGCGCAACTCTTCGAGCGTCCGCTTCATGTGCTCCAGCTTCTGCCCTGCCTCACCGAGCTTACCTTCGGCGGTCAGGCGTTGATACTGGGCGAGATCGTCGGCCGCCGCGGCAATCAGCGCATCGATGTCGGACGCGGGCTGCGCACCTTCCGCCAGCCGCGGCAGTGTCGTCGCCGGCTGCGGCGGCGATGTTGCCAGATTCTCTCCAAACAGACCCGCGAGCGCCACTTCGAATGTCGGTCCATACGACAACCGATCCTGCAGCGCCAGGACGACCAGGCGAAGCTCGGGCATCGGACTCCGCTCGGCCTGCAGATAGATCGGCTCCGCGTACAGCAGCCCTTTCCCGATAGGAATGACGAGCAGGCCGCCGCGGCGGACGTGCGATCCCTGCTGATTCCACAGGCTCAATTGTGATGACAGTTGCGGGTTCTGATCGATTCGCGCCTCAACCTGCAACGGACCGTCGACGAGGCGGCTCTTGGGAAAATCGTAGACGACGAGATCGCCGTAGTGGGGTGCGTCGCTGCGCCCGGCCATCCAGCCTATGAGGTTGTTGCGCTTGGCCGGGGTGAACGGCAGGATCTCGATGAATTCCGAACGCGATTCATCCGGCAACGTCATCAACACGAAGTTCGGCTCCATCGGCTGCGCCGCCTGCTCGCGCTGCTCGTTCATGCCGACTTCGCTGGCGATGGTCCAGAGGTCCTCCCGGTTGTAGAACACCTCGGGATTCGTCATGTGATACAGGCCGTAGACATCGGCCTGGAGGCCGAGGAGCAGCTCCGGGTAGCGCACGTGCCGGCTGAGGTGAGCGGGCATCTCCGATGCATCCCGGAACAACGCCGGAAAGACCCGGCGATAGACCGCGAGAATCGGATCCTCCGCGTCGAAGACATAGAACGTCGTCGTCCCGTCGTAGGCATCGACGGTGATCTTGACGCTGTTCCGGATGTAGTTGACCTCCGCGCCCTCGAGGCGATAGGCCCGGGAGAAGGGATACGTATCTGAGGTGGTGAAGCCGTCCATCATCCACGTCAGCCGGCCGTCTTCTCCGACGATGATGTAGGGATCCTGATCGAAGATGAGGAACGGCGCCAGCGTCGAGACACGGTCACGAATCCTGCGCCGCATCAACAGCCGACTCTCCGACGTCACGTCGTCACTGAACGGCAGCTTGGCGATGTCGCCGCGGTCGAGCGCAATCGCCAGGCGTCGCAGGAACCCGCCGAGCACGATGCCGCCCGTTCCCTCATAGGTGGTGAGGCTGTTGGTCTGGCCCTGCGGAAAATTGAATTCCTGCTGGCGGGTCTTGACGTAGACGTCGGTGTCGGTGAGCTCTCCGAAATAGATTTCCGGACGCGTGACCGAGATGCTCGGCGAAGTGCTCTGCACGGGCATGTTGCTCAAGATCAGCTTCGGCAGGCCCTCAGTCGTGAACCCGTTGACGGGATTCATCGTGATGCCGTAGCCGTGGGTGTAAATCAGCTTCTCGTTGATCCAGTTGCGACTGCTCTCCGGCAGCTTCGACACGCTCAGTTCACGCGCCGCCAGCATCACCTGTCGGACCTGGCCGTCGATCGAATAGCGGTCGATGTCGATGTCGGCGAAGTCGTAGTAGGTGCGGATTTCCTGAATCTGTCTGAGCGTGTCCTGCAGCGCACGCCAGTCCCACAGCCGGATGTTCTGCAGGGTCGATTGATTCTTCTGGGCTTCGACGGCAGCGACGCCCCCGTCGGCCGGAAACGGATGCTGGGCGACGCGGTTCAGGCCGTAGGCGGCCCGGGTCATCGCGATGTTGTGGGCGATGTAGGGCTGCTCGCGCACGAGCTCGTTCGGCTTGACCACGAAGCTGCTGACGTAGCCGCCGACGATCGAGACGAGCAGGTAGGAGATGGCCGCGGGTGCGGCGGCGACGACCAGCCAACGCACGCCGCGGCCCGTCACCGCGGCGCCCACGGCGATGGCCGCGCCGACGAGCAGCGCGATCGC
Source organism: uncultured Acidobacteriota bacterium (assembly GCA_963771415.1). GTDB lineage: Bacteria > Acidobacteriota > Vicinamibacteria > Vicinamibacterales > 2-12-FULL-66-21 > CAWAZT01. The sequence goes on from CAVYTI010000008.1 coordinate 433,219, forward strand.
CACTATCAGCAGCCCGGTCAGGGTGACGTGCGCGTCGGTGTAGGTCGCACCCGTGAAAATCGTGTGCGCCTCGAACAAACGATCGAACCGACCCAGGAAAACCCGCACGGCGATCATCACGAGTGCCAACGCCCACGCCGCCGACAGGCGACGGAGGGACTGCGGTGCGCCACCGCGTCTGATCGGAAGCATCTGCATGCCTCCGCTCGCCAGAAAGAACAGCACCGCAGCGATGCAGATGATGATCACGAGCGTGAGCAGCCAACCGGCGATGAGATCCCACGCCGGCAGCGTGAACAGATAAAAACCGATCGGCCGCCCAAAAATGGGGTCGGTGACCGCCGCTGCCGCGGGGAGACCGGCCGGATGGGCGTTCCACCACAGCGCCAGCGTGGGCCAGTCGGACACCATGCCCGCGCCGCTGATCAGCGCGATCACGATCGAGCCGACCATCGCGACCATGCGCAGCGCCGGACCGACCGGCAGCGCCACCGGTCGGCCGTTCACGAAAATAACGCCGCCGGTTCCGAAGTGCTCCGGCTGAAGCCACAGAAATGCGCCGTAGAGAATGCCAAAGGTGAGCGCCGTGAACGTCAGAAACACGATGCTCTGCAGGTTCACCAGCTTCCAGAACACGCTGCCGAATCCCAGCGAGTCGAACCACAGCGCCTCGACGTAGTACCAGAGGACGGAGCCACCGCCAAACAGCACCAGGCCGAGCAGAAGCAAGATCCAGAGGACGCCCCGGGGCCGGCGCGTCCGAGGCGGCGGGAATTCGATCGTCTCAGGAGGACGCGCGTCCATCAGCCCTCCTCGAGGCGGTCGAAACCTGGCGGCGGTGACGGGGCATGGTGAAGAGATCCCGCCGTGACGTCGGGTCGACGCCGGCGGGACGGTCGGATCGTAGCACGGTGAGATTGTCCCGCGTTTTCGAGACGTCCCGGCGGGTCAGGGCCGCGCCCGCGCGGTCGCGCGTGAGCGGATGGCGCAGCCCTGCAGATGATCGTTGACCAGCCCCATCGCCTGCATGAAGGCGTACATGGTGGTCGGGCCAACGAAGCTCCAGCCCCGCTTGCGGAGGTCGCGCGAGAGCGCCGTGGACTCGGGCGTCAGGCTCATGGTCCTGAGCCCCTCCCAGGTGATCTTCTTCGGCCGTGACCGCTGGTCGGGCTTGAACGTCCAGATGTACTTCGCGAGCGATTGATGCTCGTCGATCAGATCGCGGCAGCGTTTCGCGTTGTTGATGACGCTCTCGATCTTGCCGCGATGTCGGACGATCCCCTCGTCCTGCAGAAGGCGTGTCACCTCGCGCGCGCCGAAGCGTGCGACCCGCTCGATGGCGAAGCCGGCGAAGGCCCTGCGGAAGTTGTCCCGCTTGCGCAGGATCGTCAACCAGCTCAGGCCGGCCTGAAATCCCTCGAGGCAGATTTTCTCGAAGAGGAGTCGATCGTCGGTGACGGGAAAGCCCCATTCGGTGTCGTGGTAGGTCACGTACTCGGGTGTCGCCCGGCACCAGCCACACCGACGGAGCCGGTCGGGCCCGACCCAGAGCCCGGCTCCCGAAATCTCGCCACCCATGGCCGCTGCCTCCGTCAAAGTCACCGACCATCCTACAAGGCGACGTGAACGATCGCTCGACAGATTGCGGCGAGTTCAGGAGTGCGGCGCGGCGCGGGGGCGCCTACCGAAGGGTGAAAGAAAGCTCGACGTCGACCCAGACGGCGACGGGCTCGCCGCCCTTGCGGGCCGGACGGAAGCGCCAGGACTTGACGGTTCTGATGGCCTCCTGGTCGAGCCCGAAATGCGGATCCAGCGATCGTGTAATCCGCACCTCTCCGACCGTGCCGTTGGCTGTCACGACCGCTTCAAGACCGACAACGCCCTGTACCTTGGCGCGCATGGCGTCGGCGGTGTAGTTCGGACGCGGGCTGTAAGTGGGTTCGGGATTCGAAATGCCGCTGCCCAGGCGATAGATGCCGCCACCGGTGCCGCCACCCTCACCAGGCCCGAGGCCGGATCCGGATCCCGCCCCAATCCCGGTCCCCGCACCGGTACCTGCCCCCGGCCCCGACCCGCTGCCGAGGGAGGTCGTATCCGGTTGCGACGGCATGCTGCTCAGCACTCCGGGCAGGCGCTGGACGCCCGCCGCCGTAGCCTGAGCCGGAATATTCAGCTCCTGCAGCTTCGGTGGAGGGTCCTTCGGCTTCTCGAGCGGTTCAACGGTCACGGGCTTGGTTACGGGAACCGTAACTTTCTGCTTGTCCGGCAGCTCGGCCTTTCGAGGCGGCTCGATCTGCTTATTCCCACCGCCGCCACCGCCGCCCCCCGGCCCCGGCTGCACCAGCCAGACCAGGTCGTACTTGTTCGGATCGGTGATCGCGGGCTTCGGGCCGCCGACACCCGGCATCATCACCACGAACACGATCAGCAGAAATGCCACGACATGCGCGGCAAAGGACACGCCGAGCGCGTTCCCCCACCGGCTCTTCAGCTGAGCGGGAGCTGGGGTGTCCCCGACGAGAAAATGCGCGTTCGGGCTGGCGCCCTGCTGCGGTTGGGGCATTCCGATGTTCGAAGTTTCGGGAAGTGAAGCCGTGAGAGCCATTTTCGCCGACCCGCTCCGAATCCGCAACTTGTGCAATTCGGGTGCCTCGCTCTCCTCCTGCGTAGCGGCGTCGAGGCGAGCCACCGGCGTCCTCTGGTTTGGACGCTGTGGTCTGCATCCTGGTCGCTCCGATGGACGGGGCTGGATGCTGAGTGCCTGAGCGACGCCGATAATCTCAGTCAGGCCAGTTAACGACCTCGATGTCGCGGGCGCCGGCCTGCTGAAGCGCCGTGCGGACCTGCGCCCCGGTCACCGCGGTTGCCGAGGTCGTCGATCGCACGGCGTGAACGGCCAGCAGCACGGCGCCGGCTTCGACGTGCTCCTGTAGCTTCGCGGCGCGGCCCGGGTCGACGCCGGCCGAAGTCAGCACCGACGCCACACCCCCCGCGACATGGCCTGCCGCTTCCCCGAGACCCGCCGACAAGGGACCGGCGGCGACGATCGGGCCGATGCCGGGCATGACGAAAGCGATCGTGGCCAGCAGCAGCCCGCTGAATTCACCGAGCCGGGCGGCCGGACGCGATTCTTCGACCTCGGCGCCCGGGGTTGCGTCCATCTGTTCGGCGAGCGCGCCTTCCTCGTCATGGTTGCGTGTCACCACCGAAATCTGGTCGCGGGCGATGCCCGATGCGCGCAAGGCGCGGGCCGCGGAGGCCGCCGCCGCTGGATGATCGAAGATGCCGAGAATGATCGCGTGCATGAGGTGATTTACCGTCGCCGTCCGTTGGCGCGCTGCGCCATCGACCGCTGCCGGGTATTGTAGTCCGTGATGCGCTTCGATTCGGTGATCGTCGGCGCCGGACCGGCCGGCTGCGTCGCGGCCCGCGAGCTGTCGCAACGGGGCGCACGCGTCGCGCTCGTCGATGGCAGCCACCCGCGCGAGAAAGCCTGCGGCGGCGGCGTGACGTTTCATGCGCTGGCTGCGCTGGCTGATCCGGCGCTGAGCGTGCGCGCCGGCGGCCACGCGATTCGCGAAGCAGTGTTCGAGTCGGACGGACGGCGGGCACGTCTCTCGCTGTCGGCCGACGACCTCCACGTCCTTCCCCGCCGCACGCTCGATGCCGAGCTCCTCGCCAGCGCGGTCGCCGGTGGCGCCGTGCACGTCCCGGCGAGGGCCCTCTCCTTCGTGCGAACCGACTACGGCTGGACGGTCGAGACGACCGGCGGTTCGGTGACGGGCTCCTGGCTGCTGGGTGCCGACGGTGCCACCGGCATCGTGCGCAAACACACCTTCCGCCCGTTCGCGCGCGACCAGCTGTCGGTAGCCGCCGGCTGCTTCGTGGAAGGCGTCAGCGCGCCGGAGATCGTCATCCGGTTCGTCGATCGCCCTCCCGGCTACCTGTGGTCGTTTCCGCGCCACGATCATCTGGCGGTCGGTGCGTGCGCCCAGGCGAACGAAACGTCGAGTGCGGCCGTGCAGGCAATCGCCGACCGATGGCTCGACACCTATCCACCGGCGGCAGGCCACCCGCGCCGCCGCTACGGCTGGCCGATTCCCTCACTCACGGCTGCGGACCTCGCCGCCGAGAGGCCGGCCGGCGACCGCTGGCTGCTGCTCGGCGACGCCGCAGGCCTGGTCGACCCGATCACGCGCGAAGGCATCTTCTTCGCCGTGCGATCGGGATTGCTCGCGGCCGAGGCGCTGCAGCGCCCGGATCCGTCAGGCACTTATACCGCGGCCGTGCGCGACGGGATCCATCGCGAGCTCGCCCGTGCGTCGCAGCTGCGCAACGCGTTCTTCCAGCCGCGCTTCACGTCCCTTCTCGTCGACGCCCTCGCTCGCAGTCCGGCAATCGCCGCCGTAATGATCGACCTGATCGCCGGCCGTCAGTCGTACGCGGGCCTGAAACGTCGACTCCTGGGTACGTGGGAGACCGGCCTGATGATCAAGCTTCTCGTTGGTTGGTAGATGGTGGATGGTCCTCTGCCATCCGTCCGTCCGCCATCCGGCCCAGAGCACTACCTCGCAAGGTACCCGTCGCGGGCGCGGACCGTTACGTCGGCGCGCTTGAGCCGCACGGTGATCGCCCGCCACTGCTCCTCGCCCGGCGTCAGCCGACGCGACGGCACGTAGCCGACCAGGTACTGCGCGCGGAGCTCGGTGACAATCGACTGCATGGTGTCGGTGAGCTGCTGCGCGTCTTTCGGGTGGAAGGAGCGTCCTCCGGTCAGCGTCGCGAGCTCGGCGAACAGCGGCGGCCGCTCACGACCGAGCGCGATTGGATAGACCATCACGTCCGAGCGACGCGCGCGATCACGAGCCTCGGCGGCAGTCGCCTGGCTGTAGCGGTCGGTGCCGTCGGACAGCAGCACGAGAGCCCGGCGCCCCTTCGCCCCTTGAATCGCATCGATCGACTGGAGGATGGCATCGTAGAGGCCGGTAGTACCCCAGGGCTGCAGCCTCGCCACCGCGTTCTGTTGCCCCTGACGATCGGTCGAAAGCGGCGCGACCACCTCGACCGCCGAACCAATCGCGACCACCATCGCCTGGTCGCCTGCCCGGAGGCTGGCGAGGAACGCTCGTGCCGCCTCGCGCGCGATCGGCAGCTGACGCCCGCCCATGCTGAAGCTCCGATCGATCGCCACCGTGACCGAGAGGGGAACCTCCCCAGCGGTAAAGGCCGAGATGGTCTGCGCCTGGCCGTCTTCGAGGATGGTGAAATCGTCGCGGCTGAGCCCGGTGACCGGATGCCCGTCGCGATCGGTCACCGCCGCGTAGACCTCGACGAGATTCACGCCCGAGCTGAATTGGCCGGCTCCCGCTGACGGCCCCGCCAGCCCTGCGACCACGATCGAGAGGGCCGCGAGGGGCCAGCGCGCCCAACCACGGGAGGTGGTAGAATCTGACGATCTTCCCCGATTTTCGAAAGGCTTTGCCATGTTAGGGCGTGTCGGACTTCCAGAGCTGCTGATCATCCTCTTCATCATCATTCTGATTTTTGGGGCCAACCGGCTGCCCGAGATCGGACGCGGAATCGGCAAGGGCATCCGCAACTTCAAGGAGTCCACGCGGGACGGTCAGAACGATCCGTCCTGAGCTCCTAGATCACCACCCTCACGTTGCCGACCCGGCGGGTCACCCGCTCCCGATCGAGCCATTCCAGCAGAGGGATCGCAAACTTTCTCGAGATCCCGTACCGCGTCTTGAACGCGCCAACGTCCACGCTGGCGCCGGCCCCTTTCGCCTTGAGGCGTCCCACCTCCTCCTTCAGCTGCTGCAGGCAGTCCTTGTGGAACAGCATCGCGTCGAGCTTCACCAGCACGTGCTCACGAATCAGGAGTCGTGACGCGCGCTCGGCGACCGATGGCGGGATCTGCACCCGCGCTGCGGCCTCGAGCAGATCCGGGGGCGCCAGACCCGCGTCGCGGAACAGTCCTTCGAGCGCGGCCTGCGCGCTGGACTCTTCCGGGGTCACCGATGGCACCCGTCCGGGTAATGAGAGACGGTCGCGGCCGACAATCGCTCCTTCGCTCGACAGCGCGGCGACGAGATGGGCGAACAGGCTCGGCGCGCCAGTGCGCATGACGCGTTCGCGGGCTTCCTCTCGCGGGAGCCCGTCGGAGGCAGGCGCGTTGCGATGATGGAGCACAACCGCCTCCACGAGGCGCGTCCGCACCGATGCGACGAGAGCGGCGCTGAACAGCAGGTCGCCCACCGCGACAACGTCGCCGCTGGTCGAGAGGCTGTTCGCGAGCATCAGGGCTGCGTCGCCTGACACGCCCAGCCGCCGGTCCAGGCGATCGATCGCCAGGCCTGCAACCCCGCGCTCCTCGATGAACACCAGCGCGGCGCCGCGAGCTTCGCCGCTCAACCGGCTGAAGCGCGCCCCCGCGGCGGCGGTGCGAATCGGCGTTCTCGCCGGCGTCGGGTCCAGCACACTGCCGCCGCCAATGGTCACCGACGGCGAGTAGCTGCGAAGAATGAAGCGGTCTCCCCTGGTCAGAACGGCCGGGGCCTCGAGCCGCACGCGAACGAACGCGGATTGTCCGGGGCGCAGCTCCGAGGCGAGACCGCCATCCGCCGCGCCAGGCGAGCGCAACCCGTCCCAGGATCTCAACCGTGCCCTGATGAAACCGCACGCGCGCTCCGTGACGCAACGGCCGGCTGTCCTCGAGTAGCGTGAGGACGGCATCGAAGCGCCGGGTCGGATCGAAGGCCTCTTCCGTCGTCAGCGTCTGGCCGCGCCGAACGGCTTCGATGTTGACGCCTCCGAGATTGACCGCCACGCGTCGCCCGGCTTCGACCGACTGCCGAGCGGCGCCGTAGACCTGCAGGCCACGGACCTTGACACGCGTCGCGTCCGGGAGCAGCACGAGCTCGCGGTCGACCTCGAGCCGACCCGACGTCAGCGTACCGGTCACGACGGTGCCGAAGCCGCGCACCGAAAAAGCGCGATCGATGGGAAGACGCACGGCGCCGTCGGCCACGTGGGCCGGCGCGCTCCCGGCAACGCGCGCGATCGCATCGCGCAGGTGATCCAGCCCATCGCCCGTCCTGGCCGAAACCGCCAGGATTGGTGCCTCCGCGAGGGGACTGCCGGCAACGAGCTCGCGCGCGTCGAGACGCGCGAGCTCAAGCGTCTCGGCATCGACGAGGTCGGACTTGGTGAGGACGACGATGCCGCCGGGAATCTGCAACAGCCGGCAAATCGCCAGATGCTCGCGGGTCTGCGGCATCACGCCTTCGTCGGCGGCAATGACGAGCAGCACCGCATCGATGCCGCCAACGCCGGCCAGCATGTTCTTCACGAAACGCTCGTGGCCAGGCACGTCGACGAACGCGACGTCGTGGCCTCCGATCTCGGCGTGCGCGAACCCGAGGTCGATCGTGATCCCGCGGGCTTTTTCCTCCTTCAGGCGATCGGGATCGGTGCCGGTGAGCGCCAGGACCAGCGCGCTCTTCCCGTGATCGATGTGGCCGGCCGTACCGAGGACGATCGAGCTCATGGGCGACAGGTGAATGTCAGGAGCGGGATTTGGATCGCTGGCGTTCGCGTTTGCCCGGCCGCTGCTCGCGCTTGCCCGACTTCTTGCCCGCTTCTTTCTTGGGCCTGGCGCGGCTCGTCCGCGCGCCGCGGTTTCGCTCGGATGCCCGCACCCGCTCGAGAATCTCGACGAAGCCAAGGTCGACCTGGCGACGCTCCATGTCGACCTTGATCACCTGCACGCGGACCGGGTCGCCGAGCCGATAGGTGCGGCCGGTGTTCTCTCCGCGTAACACGTGCGCACGGTCGTTGAACCGGTAGTAGTCGTCGGCCATGGTCGAGACGTGCACCATGCCCTCGACGAAGTGCTCGACCAGCTCGACATACACGCCGAAGGCCGCTACACCGGTGATGTAGCCGTCGAACTCCTCGCCGAGCTTGTCGGCCATGAACCGGACCTTCTTCCACTGCACCAGCTCGCGCTCCGCGTCGTTGGCGCGACGCTCGCGTTCGGAGGTGTGCCGGGCCGTCTCAGGCAGCTCGTCGATCAGGTCCTCGCGGCGCTCGACCGACATTCCCTGCCTGGATTCACGAAGCGAGCGATGGACCACGAGGTCGGGATAGCGGCGGATTGGCGACGTGAAATGGGTGTAGCTCTCGGCCGCCAGTCCGAAGTGTCCGAGATTCGACGGGATCGTACCTGGCCTTCTGCATCGTCCGCAGCATGAGGAAGGCGATTGGCTTTTCCTCCGGCGTGCCGGCGATACGCTCGACCAGCCGCTGAAAATGCCGCGGACGTACGGCGTCGGGCGCGGACCCGAGGCTGTAGCCGAGCGTCGAGACGAACTCCTCGAACTCTTCGACCTTGAGCGGATCCGGCGGCTCGTGCACCCGATAGAGAGTCGGGACGTCGTTCTCATCGAGATGCGCCGCGACCGTCTCGTTCGCGATCAGCATGAACTCCTCGATGATCCGATGCGCGATGTTGCGTTTCGCCGCGACGATCTCCTCGACCATGCCCTCGTCGTCGAGGACGATTTCCGGCTCTTTGAGGTCGAAATCGATCGAGCCGCGCCGCCGGCGGCGCTGATTGAGGATGTCGAACAGCTCGCGCATGGTCTCGAACATCGGCACGAGATGTTCGTATCGGGCAATCACCGCCTGGTCGTGCTCCGTCAGGATGGCGTTGACCTCCGTGTACGTCATGCGGGCGTCGCTGTGGATGACGCCGTCATGGATTTCGTATCGGACGACGGTGCCCTGGGCGTCGATCTCCATCACACAGGACTGCACCAGGCGATCGACGTTGGGATTCAGGCTGCACAGCCCGGTCGAGAGCTCGGACGGAAACATGTGTACGGCTCGTTCGGGAAAATAGACCGAGGTCGCCCGCTCGTAGGCTTCCTCGTCGAGCGCCCCACCTTCGGGCACGTAATGCGAGACGTCAGCGATGTGCACGCCAAGCCAGTAGTTGCCCTGCGGCAGCCGCTCGATGGTGATCGCATCGTCGAAGTCTCGAGCGTGTTCACCGTCGATCGTCACCGTCAGCGTCGGCCGGAAGTCGGTCCGGCCTTTGATGTCGCGGTCCTTGACGCCGCTGCCAAGGCGCTTGGCCTCCTCGATGGCCTCCGGGCTGTGCTCGTCGGGAAGCCCGTACTTGCGGATGATGATCTCGTTGTCGACGCCAGGCTCGTCGATATCGCCCAGCACTTCGACGACGCGGCCGAGCGGACTGCGCGTCGGCGTGGGCCAACGGGTGATCTCGACGACGACCATGTCGCCGGGCTTCGCGTTCTGCCGCTCGCCCTCCGGAATCAGGACGTCTACGATCAGTCGCCGGTCGAAAGGCACGAGGAAGCCCATGCCGGCGTCGTCGACGTCGAACCGACCGACAATGGATGACGCGCCGCGCTCCAGGATCCGCAGGATCCGTCCTTCAGCCCGGTCTTCGCGCGTCCGCTCGACGCGGGCCATCACTCGGTCGCCGTGCATGGCCTGATTGAGGTTGCTGCCGGGGATGAAGATGTCCCCGCTCACCCCTTCGACCGGTCGATCGGGCACGACGAACCCGAAGCCCCGGGGGTGCGTCTGGACCCGCCCGACGACCAGGTTCATCCGATCCGGCAGACCGAACCGGTTGCCGCGCGTCTGAATCAGGTGACCGGCCGCAACCAGCTCCTTCAGCAGGCGTTTGACCGTGGCTCGCTGGTCGCGGGGAATCTTGAGGCGCTGAAGCAGCTCCCGTGCGGTCGACGGATGGTCGACCTTGTCGCGCATCAGCCCCAGCAACTGCTCGCTGTTCAACATCGTGCCATTCTACTTTTCCCAACCACCGTGCCGGCCAGACTCTCTATAGAGCGTGTGACCGTGAGCGAAACCGCCGATCCGGCGGACCTCCTGCTGGTTCGCCGGGCGCAGGCTGGCGACCTGGACGCCTTCGGCGATCTGGTGGACCGGAACCGCCGGGCGGTGTTTCGGGCGGCGCTGGCGGCCGTCGGCTCGGCGACGGAGGCGGACGATGTGGCGCAGGATGCGTTCATGACGGCATTCCGGAAGCTCGGCACCTTCCGCGGCGACTCGACGTTCAAGACCTGGCTGCTCACAATCACGTGGCGAAAGGCGATCGACCGTCGCAAGAGCATCAATCGCTGGGTTTCGCAGGTCGTCTCGCGTCGCGCCGACTTCGCCGAAGCGCCGGACCCGGTCGACGAATTGCCGGCACTGGAACCGTCGCAGGAAGAGGCGTATCTGACCGCGCTGCGGCAGCGCCAGCTCCGCCGGCTGATCGCGGCCCTTCCCCGGAAGCTGCGCGATCCCCTGCTGATGTCGTGCTCCGGCGACTGCACGTACGACCAGATTGCGACGGTGCTGGGAATTCCGGTGGGGACGGTCAAATGGCGCATTTCCGAAGCGAGACGGTTGTTGAAGTCCAAGCTTGCCGCCCTGGGAGACCAACATGAATAGGCGCGAGGAAGAGCAACTCGACGCGGCCATCGACATCGCCGCCCGCGCGATGCTCGACGTCGAGCCCGCCAGCGGCCTTCGCGCGCGGGTGCTCGCGCAACTGGCCCCGCCGCCCGACTCGGGTTTTCCGCGTGTTCCGCGGCCTCGGCGCCGGCTCTGGGTATGGACGGTGGCACCGGCAGCCGTCGCGGCGGTGCTGATGGTGATGCTGTGGCCGCGGTCCGTGCCCGAGCCGATGCATCACGGATCCGACTATCCGTTGCCGATTGAGAAGCCGGCAGCAAAGCCCCGACGCCTCCCGCTCGGCCCGTTGCGGAGGCGCACCCCCACGAATCGCGCCAGCCAGGCCGCTCCGGAACCGTGGCGCCCGGCTTCGCGCCGACGCTGGAGGATGCCCCAGGTGTTGATCCGATGGCCGCGCCGTCGCCGATTGTGTTGACGGACATTGCCAGCGGCGTATCGAGCGGGATGTCCCAGATTGCGGTGAGGCCCATTGAAGTGCCTGCTCTTGAAATGAATGCATTGCCTGATGCGCCGGATGACCGGCACGAGGAGTAGAGAATGTCGAAGACGTGCAGATTGCTCTTGATGATGCTGACGTTGATGGTGCCGGCCACGAGCCCCGTCGTTGCGCAGGAGAAGCCGGCGGCGCCGGCCCGCACCGGTAAGGAGGCGACCACGCCGGCGCCCAAGGAAGCGCCCGCCAAGCCCGCCGACGTGGGTCAACTCGTCAACGTCCGGATGGAGCTGACGATCACCGACCAGCGTGGAGACGCGCCCGGCGATCACCAAAACCGTGTCGATGATCGCCTCCGATCGGGCGTGGAGTCGCATCAGGACGCAAGGGGACGTGCGAACCCCGATGGGCTTCCGCCCCGTCATCCTGAACATCGACGCGCGGCCGATGCTGACCAGGGACAATCGGGCTCGCGTTGAACTGACGATTGAATACCGCCCGGTGGCGGCCGAGGCCGATACGGAGAAGTCCACCACTCCGAACATCAACGAGAGCCTGGTGGTGATCCTCGAAGACGGCAAGCCGACGTTGATCTCGCAGTCGGCCGATCCCGTGACCGATCGGAAGGTCAAGGTCGAAGCGAAGATGTCTATTTTGAAGTAGTCGCGACTTGAATTGCCTTGAGCGCCTCGTTGGCCTGGCTGTTCGCGCTCTGATCGAGCTTGCCGGCGAGGCGCTGCGCTTCCTGCACCCGGGCCAGGGCCGCCGAAAGGCCCTCGGCCGAATCCCGTTTGCCGTCCTGCTGATACCGATCCCGCGCGCGGGTCAGCGGCATCTTGGCCTCTTCGAGCTGGCGCTGCGCGTCGCCGAAGTTCACGTTGTACAGGCTCACCCGCGCCTCGAGGATGCGCCCTCGCGCCTCCGCCAGATCGAGCTGTTGCTTCGACTCTTCGAGGGCGCGCTCGGCGGTCGAACGTCCTGAAGCCCCCCAGCCGAATCCAAGCCCGAGCACGACGAGGACCACGACGACGCCGATGAGAATCTGCTTGGCGACGCTCATGACGTCATTCTACGAGCAGAACCTGTAAATCGCCCACATTGGTTTCGGTCGGCCCGGTCACGATCAGATCGTTCAGCCGCTCGAACAGGGGATACGCATCATGGGCGCTCAGCGCCCTCTCGATATCGAGACCCAACCCCGCCGCCCGTCGTGCGGTCGTCGAATCGACAACCGCCCCCGCCGCGTCGGTAGGCCCGTCGATGCCGTCCGTGCCGACACTGGCGAGAACGGCGCCGCCAAACGCGTCAAGGCCGGCGACCCCGGCCAGCGCGAACTCCTGATTGCGTCCGCCGCGGCCGTTTCCTGTGACCTTGACGGTCGTTTCGCCGGACGCGAGCACGCATAGCGATCGAGGAGCCGTCCGACTCAACGCCAGCGCCCGCGCGAGAAATGCAGCGGCCGCATCCTTCGCCTCGCCGAGTGTCGGTTCGTCGAACACCACCACGTGATAGCCCAGCGCGCGCGCCCGTTCGCCGGCTCCGTGCATGGCGTCGCGGCGTGAGCCGGCAAGGATGAATTGCGATCGCTCAAGCCGAGGATCGTCTGGCCTGATGGTCTCCTCGCGGCTCCCGTGCACACCTTCCGCGAGATGCTCGACGACCGGATGAGGCAGAGCGTCATGGAGGCCGCTGCGCCGCACGACGTCGAGCGCCTCCCGAAAGGTGGACCGATCACCGACGGTCGGGCCCGATCCGATGACGGAGGGATCGTCCTCGACCGGCGCGTGGACGTCGGAGATCGCAAACGTCGTCGACTCGCCAGCCGCCGCGGCGAGCCGTCCACCCTTCACGGCAGACAGATGTTTGCGGACCGCGTTGAAGTCCGCGATCGGCACGCCGCTCTGCAGCAGCAGGCGGGTCGCCGCCACCTTGTCGGCGAGCGACAGATCGTTCGCCGGCGCTGCCAGCATGGCCGACGCGCCACCGGAGAGGAGAACGACCAGCCGTTCGCCGCGCTCCCGACAGTCCGCCGCCAGCCGCAACGCGGCCCGCGCCGATTCGACGCTTGCCTGATCGGGTGTCGGATGCGAGCCGCGGGCGATCACGATCTCGCGGATTCTTCCAGCCCCGCCTTGCAGCATGGGTTCGTTGTCACGGCCGTACGCGGCGACGATCGCGGCGGCCATTGGCCGGGCGGCTTTGCCGGCTGCGACGACAGAGAAGGGGCGGTCGATGGACAGGGGATGGGCGGCTAAGCTGCGCTCGAGTAGACGTCGAGCGTCTACGGCAGCAAGCGCGGCGTCGACGATGGCGCGGAGATGGCTCCGCAATCGCGTGGGCGAAACGGAATCGGAAAACGCTGTCAGTGAAAGTGCCGAGGGTCCGACCAGCCCGAGAGGCCGGTCACCAGATCGAACTTCCGAAGCAGCTGGCTCATGACCTGGTGCGCGTCTTCCTTGGCGCAGAGGTGCTCGAGCTGATTCAGAATTCGCGCGATGGCACCGTCGGCATCGGTGATCGCGCGCTCGGAGTAGTACTCACGCTGCCGCGCCAGACACTCGCGGTGCTTGAGAAACTCCTCGCGATAGAAGTCGGTCAGTAACGTGACTGGTGCGCTCGAAACCCTGCCGGGGCTGACGAAGCGTGCCATGCGACTCCTCGCCTGGGGTATGGTGTGCTGAATAATTCGAGTGTAGTCAAGACCACGCAGGAGTGTCAACGAAATGTAAATAGCTCAGCGGACGCTCCGTGCCACGATGAATCCCCCGAGCGATCCCAGGAGCATCCCACCCAGGACGAGGAGTACCAGCAGCTCGACCGGCACGAATGACACGCCCGAGAGACCGACCGTCTCGGAGAGCGCCGACCCGACCCGCGCCCGCATCGTGGCAAACACCCCCAGGAGCACCACCACCGCCACGATCGCCCCGAGCCCTCCCTGGAGCAACCCTTCGGCAATGAACGGGCCCCGGATATAGGCGACGGGCGCCCCGACGAGCTGCATGATTTCAATTTCGTCACTGCGCGCCGCCGCCGCCAGCCGGACGACGCTGGCGACCGTCAGGGCGCTGGCGAGCGCGAGAAGCGTCACAATCACCAGGGCGGCGCCGCGAACGACCCGGATGACAGCCGCCAACCGCGCCAGCCAACGCCGGTCGTAGCGGACGTCGGCGACGCCGCCCATGGCGGCGACGGCGGTGACGAGATTGTCGATGGCCTCCGGTGCCGCCTGAGCCCGGGCGTTGAGCCGCACCTCGAACGAGGCAGGAAACGGATTGCGCTCCATGGCGCCGGCGGGACCCGCGAGGTCCGGAAACGTTTTCGAAAACTCGCGGCGGGCGTCGTCCTTGGACAGTCGCTGGATCGACTCGGCCAGACCGCTCTTCGACAGGACGTCGTTGACCGTCTCCCGCTGCTCCGCCGTCGCCTCGTCTCGCAGATAGACCGCGAGCTCGGCGGTGTCGCTCCAGCGGGCGACCAGGCGCTGCAGATTCGCGTTCACGAGCAGGAAGAATCCGAGCACGAACAGCCCGGCGGCGATCGTCAGGGTGGAAAACGCCGCCGCTCGCCAGCCGCGTCGCAGGCTCCCGGCCGCTTCGCCGAAGAAATACTGAAGGGCGCGCATCAGGCGACCTCCACCGAACGGCCCTGCTCCAGCGTCAGCGTGCGGCGTCCAACGCGGCGGATCAACTCGCGATCGTGGGTGGCGACCAGCACGGTCGTGCCGCGAGCGTTGATCTCGCGGAACAGGTTCATGATCTCGAGCGAGAGATCCGGATCGAGGTTGCCGGTCGGTTCGTCCGCCAGAATGATCACCGGCTCGTTCACGAGCGCGCGCGCGATCGCGATGCGCTGCTGCTCACCGCCGGAGAGCTCCATGCGGAAACGCGTTCATGCGGTGCTGCAGGCCGACCCATTTCAGGACCTGGAACGTGCGCCGCTGCTGCTGCGTGGGTGCCATCCCCAGCACGCGTGGCACGAAGGAGACGTTCTCGAGAACGGTCTTGGATTCCAGCAGCTTGAAATCCTGGAACACGAAACCCAACGAGCGGCGATACGCCTGTACCTGGCGCGCGGTCAGCTGCGACAGGTCGCGTCCCCCGACGATCAGTTTTCCGTGCGAGGGAACGTCCTGCCGCAGGAGCAGACGCAGGAGCGTGGATTTCCCCGCACCGCTCGGCCCGGTCAGAAAGACGAACTCGCCCTTCTCGATTCGCAGCGACAGGTCACGCAGCGCGAAGACGCCGCGGCTGTACATCTTCGAGATCTGTTGCGCTTCAATCACGGCTCACCCGCTTCGGACAGCACGCGGCGAACGCTCTCGTTCACCTGCCCGGGGTCGGCCTTGCCGGCCGTGACTTTCATGACCTGGCCGACCAGGAACCCGAGAGTCTTGGTCTTGCCGGCGCGATACTCACCGACCGGACCGGGATGCTTTCGAGAGCACGTCGCGCACGACGCCATCGATCGCCGCGGCATCGTCAATCCGCGCCAGGCCCTCGGCATCGACGATGGCGCGGGCCGACGCACCTGACCCGTACATCTTCTCGAACACGACCTTGGCGACCGGGCTGGTGATCACGCCCGAGTCGATCAGGCGAATCAGCTCAGCCAGGGCCTCCGGCGAAAGCGGCACGTCTTCAATCGAGGTACGACACTCGTTCATCTTCCGCGCGAGCTCGACCATGATCCAGTTGCTCGCCGCCTTGGCGTTGCCGGCCGCGGCGGCGGTCCGCTCGAAATAGTCGGCGAGCGCCATCGACTGCGTGAGGACGCCGGCGTCGTACTCGGGCAGGTGATACTGGGCGACCAGCCGTCGCCGTCTGGCGTCGGGCAGCTCCGGCAGGCCGCCGCGGATGGCGTCGATCCAGACCGCCTCGATCGTCAGCGGCGGCAGGTCCGGCTCGGGAAAATACCGGTAGTCGTCCGCCTCCTCCTTCGTTCGCATGACGAAGGTCTCGCCCGCCGACGGATCCCAGAGGCGTGTCTCCTGCTGCAGCGCGCCGCCGCCCTCCAGGACCCGCGTATGCCGACTCGATTTCGAACTCCAGCGCACGCTGGACGTGTCGAAACGAGTTCAGGTTCTTGACCTCGGTCTTCACCCCCAGTGTTTCGGTTCCGGCGGGCCGGACCGACACGTTGGCATCGCAGCGAAGCGATCCCTCCTCCATGTTGCCGTCGTTGACGCCGATGGCGACGAGAATCTCCCGCAGACGGTTGAACGCTTCGGACGCTTCCGCCGGCGAGCGCAGGTCCGGCCGGGTCACGATCTCGATCAGGGGAACGCCGCTGCGGTTGAAATCGAGATAGGTGGCGCGGTCGGACTCGGGAAGACCGTCGTGCAGGGACTTCCCCGCGTCTTCTTCCAGGTGCACGCGGATGATGCCGAGCGTGCGCAGCTCCGAGCCGGCGTCGAAGGCGATAGCGCCTTCCGTCGCCAGGGGGAGCTCGTACTGCGAGATCTGATAGCCCTTGGGAAGGTCCGGATAGAAGTAGTTCTTCCTGGCGAAAATGGACTGCTCGTGGACCTGGCAGCCGAGCGCCAGGGCCGCTCGAACGGCCAGCTCCACGGCGCGGCGATTCAGGACCGGAAGCGCGCCCGGCAGCCCGAAGCAGACGGGACACAACTGGGTGTTGGGTTCGGCACCGAAGCGGGTGCTGCAGCCGCAGAAGATTTTAGTGGCCGTGAGGAGCTGGGCGTGAATCTCCAGGCCGATGACGGGCTCGAGCGTGGGCACGGATGGGAGATTGTGCCATGAAACGCAGCGGCCAGAAACCGGTTCCGAGGCCCGGCGATGCTACGATTGCGCCACCCGCTTGAAGGCGTCGACCACGTCGGGATCGAATTGCAGGCCGGCACAGCGACTGACCTCGAGGAGCGCCTCGGCCGAACTGATCGCATCGCGGAAGACGCGCGGCCTCGTCATGGCGTCATAGGCGTCGGCCACCGCAATGATGCGCGCGCCGAGCGACACCTCCGCGGCGTGGCGGCCATCCGGATAGCCGAGCCCGTCCATCCGTTCGTGCGCGTCGCGGACCAGCTCCGCGGCGGCGGCCAGATAGGGAATCTCGCGGATGAGATCGGCGCCGATCAGCGGGTGCCGGCGAATCAGCGCCTGCTCCTCCCTCGTCAATGGCGCCGGCTTGCGCAGGACCGCTTCCGGCACGGCGAGCTTGCCGAGATCGTGCAGCAGCGCCGCACGCTCGACCACCGCGACCTGATCGTCGCGAAGGCGCAGCGCACGGGCCACGCTGACCGCGAGCGCGGCGACGCGGTAGGCGTGGGCGTAGGCATCCGCGTCGCTCAGCGTCAGCATCGACAGCGTCGCGTCGAGCGCCTCGTCGTTGTCGATGCGCAGGACCGCAAGAGCGTCCGCCAGCCGGCGGCGCCGCGTCTCCATTTCCCCCTCGAGAGCCTCGCGCCATCTTCGTGACTCGCGGGCGGAGCGATGCCACTCCAGCCCGCGGGTCACGGCCTCCTCCAGGCGGGCGCGCCCGAACGGCTTTTCGAGATAGTCGATGACGCCTTGACGAAGGCTCAAGACCGCGGCGCCCACGTCGCGGACGCCGGTCGCCATGATGACGGCCGTTTCCGGCGCGTCCTGACGGATCTGCTGCGCCAGCCACAGACCGTCGCGGCCGGGCATGCGGATATCGCAGACCGCCACCGCCGGCGGGGCGTCGTGCACAAGCAACAGCGCCTCGGCCGCGTTGGCGGCCGCGACGACGCGGTAGCCGCCTTTTTCGAGCCACTGGGTCACGACGTCGCGAATGCCGACCTCGTCGTCGACGACGAGTACCGAGTCGCGCAACTGCTCGTCGATCATCACACTCGTACGATCGCGCCGACCGACGGCGCCGTCACCCGACAGCCGCGACGTCGTCACGCGTTCACCGTCTCCTGCGGCGATTCGCGACGTCGCATGATCGTGTCTCCGAGGTCGAGGCGCTCGAGTCGTCGATAGAGCGCCCGCCGGCTCAGCCCGAGCATCCGCGCGGCGGCCTTCTTGTTTCCGTTGGCGCGGACGAGCGCGCGCTGAATGTGCTCGCGTTCGACGTTCACCAGCAGATCGGATTCGGTCGATCGCTGCGGCGACGGGCTGGCGGCGGCCCTGGGTACCTGGAGCACCGGCATGCTCACCGCCAGCTCGCGCTCGGTGATGAACTCGCCGTCGGCCAGGATGCACGCCCGCTCGATCACGTTGCGCAGCTCGCGGACGTTTCCCTCCCACAGCGCCGCGCCGAGCAGGCGCTCGGCTCCCGGCGTCAACCCAATCAACGACTTCTGCAGCCGTTCGGCCGTATCGCACACGAAGGCGGCCGTGAGATACGGAATGTCCTCGCGGCGTTCGCGAAGCGGCGGCAGGCGCACTTCGACGACGTTGAGGCGATAGTAGAGATCGCTGCGGAACCGGCCGGCGGAGACCTCGGCGCGCAGATCCCGGTTGGTCGCGGCGATCACATGGGCGTTGACGCGCTTGGCGTCGAGCGACCCGACGCGGTGGAACTCGCCGAGCTCGAGCACGCGCAGCAACTTCGCCTGCACCGTCAACGGCAGCTCGCCGATCTCGTCGAGGAACAACGTGCCGCCATCTGCGGCCTCGAACAGGCCCGGCTTGTTGTCCGAGGCGCCGGTGAAGGCGCCCCGCATGTGACCGAACAGCTCGCTCTCGAACAGCGTCTCGACGACGGCGGAGCAGTTGACCGTGACGAAGCGCCGATCCCGGCGCGGACCGCTGCGATGGAGCGCCCGGGCGACGAGCTCTTTGCCGGTGCCGGTCTCGCCGCTGATCAGCGCCGTCCGGATGTGCGGCGCCAGCCGGCGGATCATGTCGAAGAGCTCCTGCATCGCGGCGCCGCGCCCGATCATCCCGCAGAATTCGAGACGCTTGGCGATGTCCCCTTCGATGGTGAGCAGGCTGCGCCGGCGATCGATTTCCTCGCGGACGCTGGTCAGTAACTGCTCGAGACGGGCGAAGTCGATCGGCTTGCTCAGATAATCCATCGCGCCGAGCTTGATCGCGTCGACAGCGGTATCGACCGACGCGTAACCGGTCATGAGCACGGCCTGACACCGCGGATCGATGTCGCGAATGGCGCGGAGCACGTCGAGCCCCCCGACGTCCGGCATCCGCAGATCGACGAGGACCAGGTCGGCGCGACGGCTCTGCAGCAGCCCGATGGCCTCCCGTCCGCCGGAACAGGTGACGACTTCGTAGCCGGCGCGTCGCGCGAACCTGCCGACCACGTCGAGAATCCCCTGCTCATCGTCGACCACGAGCAGCAGTGGCTGCTGACCCGTCATACACACTCCTTCGAAACGGCCCGCAGCGCCGCTCGCAGCGCCCGCAGGTCGAACGGCGGCGTCAGAATGGCGCGCGCCTCCTCCCGCCACAGCCTCGATCGTTCGTCGTCTTCCGTGCTCGTCATCAGCACCAGCGCGGTGCGCTCGCCGAGCGGCAGCTGCGCGCTCCGCCACGCTGTCGGATCGGCGGCAATCAGCGCGTGATCGACGAACGCCGCGTCGAAGCGCCCGGTGCGCAGCCGCGCATACAGGTCGCCCGGCTCGGACGCCACAACCCGATGACCCCAGCCGCCGAGCATGGCCGCCACGTAGTCGCGCTCGGTCGGCTCGCTGTGCGCAACCAGTACGTCCCGCGTGATCTCGCCGATTGACGCATCGAGCCTCGCCGGCAGCAGGAGCGAGAACGTCGTCCCGACGCCAACGCGGCTCTCGACCCGGATCTGGCCGCCGTGATCGCGCAGGATGCCGTAGCAGATGCTGAGGCCGAGGCCGGTGCCCTCGCCGACGTCCCGCGTGGTGAAGAACGGATCGAAGACCCGGCGGAGGTTCTCTTCGGAGATGCCATGTCCGGTGTCGCCCACCGTCAATTCGACCGCGGCGGCGTCTTCGACATAGCGCGCGCCGATGCGCAAGCGCCGCGCCGTCCGGCCGCGCATGGCCTGCTCGGCATTGAGAATCAGGTTCAGCAGCGCCTGCTGCAGCTGCCCCGAATCGGCCAGCACCCGGGGAAGATTCGGCTCGTAGGCGGCTTCGAGCTCGGTGCCGCTCAGACGAAATTCGTAGGCGCGCAGGGCGAGCACGCGGCCGACCAGATCCGCCAGGTCCTGCGGCGCGCGCTCGGCCGTCTGGCGACGGGCAAAGGCCAGCAGATTGCGGACGATTCGCGCGGCGCGCTCGGACTCCTCCGCGATCCGCCGCAGGTCGCGGGCGAGGTCGGTTGCCGGCCTGACCGGCTGATCGGGAGACGTCGATCGCAGCTCGTCCTCGACGAGCTGCGCGTAGCCGATCACGCTGGTCAGCGGATTGTTCAGCTCGTGCGCCACCCCGGCAACGAGTTGGCCGATCGCCGACAGCTTCTCCGCCTGAAGCAGCTGCGCCTGAGTGGTCTTCAGACGGTCGACGGTGGCCAGGAGCCGCGCGTTGGTGGCCGCGAGCTCGTCGCTCATGCGTCGCAGCCGGCGTGCCGTCCCGATCTCGAGCGTCACGTTCTTGGCAATCTGGACGACCGCGGCGCCGTCCGACCCACCCGCTACGGGACAAGTGGTCACGCTGTAAATCCGTTCGTCCGGCAGGGTGACCTCGGCGCGCTCGCAGGATGTCCTGGCAGCGTGCCCGACGGCGCAGTCCGGGTAGGTGCCGCCGCAGAGCCCGACCTCGTCGCACGTCAGATCGCGCATTGTCGTGACCGCGCGATTCAGGTGCGCGGCGAGCGCTGTGTTGCCGCGGAGGAGACGGCCACGGGCATCGAACACGGCGATCGGGTCGCCAATCGCGTCGAAGGTCGCCTCCCACTGCTGCTTGCCCTGCAGCATGTACGAGTGGAGCCGCGCATTCTGCACCGCGACGCCGATCTGCGCCGCAATGATGGCCAGCAGCCGGCCGTCGTCTTCGGTGAAGCGGTGCGCCTGCGGACTGCCGATGCTCAAGGCGCCGAACAGTTCCGTGCCGGCGAGAAGCGGCACGCTGAGCGCACTCCTCAGCGGCAGCCGCGCGGCGATGTCGGGCGCCACCACCGCGCTCAAGTCGTCGAGATAGACCGCCGCGCTGGTTTCCAGAACACGGTCGCTCGGTCGCGGCACCGTCACGCCCGGCATCGACCAGAGCCCCTGCACGGGGCGTGGCCCGACGAACGCGACATCCTCGAACTTGCCGCTCAGCGGATTCAGTAGTCGCACGGACCCGCTGTTGGCTTCGAGCACCTGGAGCAGCCGCTGGAGCGCCCGGCCAAGCAAATCGGTTGGATCGAGCGATCGTCGAAGGTCGTCGCCGATGTCGTTGATCAGCTGCAGTTCCCACATCGAGCGCCGATTGGCCAGGTTGATCCGGCGCCGCTCGATGGCGTTGTTGACGATCGCGAACAGCTGGTCGACGTCGAACGGCTTCTGCACGAACGCGAAGACGTTCAACTCGTACGACTGGATCGCCGACGCAATGGAGGTCGACGCGGAGACGACGATGACCTCGGCTTCGGGGTAGCGCTCCTTGATGCGACGCACGGCTTCCAGCCCTGATTCGTTGCCCAGCATCAGGTCGACGAGCGCGACGTGGACGACGGCGGACTCCAGCGCCGTCACAGCCTCGGCGACGGTCGCCGCGGCCAGGGCGGTATAGCCGTGCGCCCGCGTGTTGGTCGCGAGCAGATGCTGGAGGTCGCGATCGTCTTCGACGATCAGTACGGTGGGACTCTGCATGTGAAAACCGTCCGGGACGGCCGGCCGGCCGCACCGGCATGGGCAGACAGGCTGGGACAGGGCGGTGCAGTGCAAGAGATAGGCCGCGGATGAGCCGTGGGTTTGCGCCGCGAAAGTGGGGTCAGCGTGCGGCGACGGCGGAACGGTGTTGCACGGATGAAACGTCGGGCGTTTCATCTCTGCATCGCGCGACCCGCTACTCGGGAAACGCGTCGGCCGTGATCTGGTGCTTCTTCATCATCCGCCACAGCGTGGTACGACTGATCTGCAGCTCGCGCGCCGCAGCGGCC
Organism: uncultured Acidobacteriota bacterium; assembly: GCA_963771415.1. Classification (GTDB taxonomy): domain Bacteria; phylum Acidobacteriota; class Vicinamibacteria; order Vicinamibacterales; family 2-12-FULL-66-21; genus CAWAZT01. Next base: position 455,176 of record CAVYTI010000008.1, read on the forward strand.
ATCTCGCCGCGATGACGACTCAAGGTGGCGACGATCATCTCGCGCTCGGCTCGCTCTCGTGCGGCGGCCACCGATCCGTCGGCGGCCAGCAATGACGGATCCTGGGGCCGTGAGAAAAGTTCTTCGGGCAGGTCGTCTTCCTGCAGGACCGGCCCGCGCGCAATCGCCACCGCACGCTGGATGATGTGTTCGAGCTGGCGGACGTTGCCGGGATAGGCGTAGGCCGTGAGCAGGCGGCGGGCCCCGTCGGTGTAGCCGGTGACCTCACGGGTCGCGCCATACCGCTGAAGAAAATGATCGAGCAGAATGGTGATGTCCTCGCCACGGTCGCGCAGCGGAGGCAGGTGAATGCGGTGCACATTCAGGCGGTAGAAGAGGTCGGCGCGGAACGCTCCGCGATCGACCGCCGCCTGCAGGTCGGTGTTGGTGGCGGCGATGAAGCGCACGTCGACGTGCCGGGGCTCGTTCTCGCCGATGCGACGCACCTCGCCGGCCTCGAGCGAGCGCAACAGCTTCGCCTGGAGCGCCGCGGGCATGGTGCCGATCTCGTCGAGAAAGAGCGAGCCGGTGTGTGCGTGCTCGATCAACCCGGCCCGTGCGGCCGCCGCGCCGGTGAACGCGCCCCGGGCGTGGCCGAACAGCTCGTTTTCGAGCAGCGAGTCGGCCAGCGCCGCGCAGTTGAGCGCGACGAAGACCCGCGACGCGCGGCCGCTGGCGGCATGGAGTGCCCGCGCCACGAGCTCCTTGCCGGTTCCGGTCTCCCCCGTCACCAGCACAGTCCCGGGGGCGGTGGCGGCGCGCCCGATCAGCGTCTTCACCCGCCGCATGCCGTCGCTGTCGCCGAGCAGCCCATCGACGGTGTCGGCACCGCGCATCTGGCGTTGCAGCAGATCGACCTGGCGCGCCAGCTGGCGACGATCCGCCGCCGAGCGGACGCGCATCAGGAGTTCGTCGCGGAAGAATGGCTTCTGGACGAAGTCGACCGCCCCGAGCTTCATGGCCTCGACGGCGGTGTCGACGGTGCCGAAGCCCGTCATGATGATGAAGGCCGAGTCGACGTGCTGATCGCGCAGCCGCCGCAGCACGTCGATGCCGGAGATGCCCGACATCCGCATGTCCGACAGGATCACGTCGTAGGCGTTGTCGCGCGCCAGCTCGAGCCCTTCTTCGCCGGTACCGGCCGTCTGGACCGTGTATCCTGCACCGTGGAGCATGCGCGTCATGCTCTCGCGGACGCCCGAGTCGTCGTCGATGACGAGGATGCGCGACACGCGCTAAGTTTACGTCACGCTAGGACCGATAAGATGTTGTGGAATGGGTGACACCGGATCCGAACCCAGAAAGCTGCTCGCCGTCTCATGGCTTCTCGTCCTCGCCGGCGCCTGCGCGACGCTGGCGCAGCCGGCGCTGCCCCCTGCCGTGGCGTACTCGCTGCCTCGCACGCTGAAGGTACAGGTCCGTACAAGCGGATCGCTGCGTGTCGTGAACGTTCCGCTCGAGGACTACGTCGCCGCGACGATTCTGTCGGAGGTCGATCCGCCCGAGGCTGACCGGAAGGTCCTGGAGCGGATGTTCGAGGTACAGGCGGTCCTGACGCGCACCTACGCGATCGAGCATCACGGCCGCCACGCCGGCGAGGGGTTCGACGTCTGCGCGACGACCCACTGCCAGCTCTATCAGCCGGAACGCCTGCGATGGTCGAAGTGGGCGGCGATCGCGCGTGAAGCGGCGGTTCGCACCGCGGGACAGATTCTGTGGTTCGACCATGCACCCGCCCTCGCCGTCTATCACGCCGATTGCGGCGGCCACACCAGCGCCAGCACGGACGTCTGGTCCGGACCCGCCCTGCCGTATCTCCCGAGCTCCTCCGATGAGGGCCCGGCGCGAGGCGCGCACACGGCCTGGTCCTTCGACACAACCCGCGACGCCTTGCGGGACGCGCTCAATGCGGATGCGCGGACCCGAGTCGGGAACCAGCTGGCCGCGGTCGAGATCGACGAGAAGGATCACGCCGGCCGGGCCGAACTGGTCACGCTGCGAGGCACGCGCACCGTCACGGTGCGAGGCGACGTGCTGCGCGAGGTGATGACACGCGCCTTCGGCGTGAAGAGCCTGCGCAGCACACTCTTCAGCGTCGAGCGGAATCACGACACGCTGGTCTTCAACGGCCGCGGGTTCGGCCACGGCGTCGGGTTGTGCCAGGCGGGCGCGCTGGCGCGGCTCCAGGCCGGCCAGAGTCCCGACAGCGTGCTCTCGCACTACTTCCCGGGAACCACGATCTCAGTCGCGCGGTGAGATCGAACCGGGCGCGCCACTCACTTCGTCACGACGTCATCGCGTAGACGACGATGTTCACGGCGAACTTGGTGTTGTCCTCGCGCTGGAAGCGCTTGTTGCGCCAGTCGTAATCCCACTCGCAGCCGTAGTCCTTGTTGCTGTAGAGAACCCCGACCCTCCCGCGATGTTCGACCGCGCGGAGATAGTCGTGGACGATATCGTCTCCCCAACCGTTCAGTTCGTGCGAGGTGGTCGGGGGTCCTTCCGGAAACGGAAAGAACGCGTGATAGAGGCCGTGGTGCAGCGGCAGCTTCGCCAGCGTCGACGGCCCGGGAAAGACCTCCCGCATCTCCTGCTCGAAGCTCTTGGCATACAACCCGTTCACGTCGTGATTGCAGTCGTCGGAGAACAGCAGGCCGCCCTGTTCGACGAAGACTTTCAGCTGATCGCGCTCGGCGCGACTGAACCGCACCAGCTTGTGACCCGTCATGAACAGGAAGGGAAAAGAGAGCAACTCCTTGGCGTCGGCGGTGATGACGACTTCCTCGGGGAAGGTGGGAATGCTGGTGTACTCGACGATCGAGTTGAGCACGTTGGCCGCCACCTTCGGGTTATAGTCCCAGTCGCCCGAGTCGTAGCGCAGCCTCGCGAAGACGAATTCGGAGGCTTTCGGACGTCCCTGCCACGAGCGCGGGGACGGTGGAACAGGTTCCATCCACGTATCTTACCGCTCGCCCTATAATAAGAAGTGCGCCGGCGGGCGGGGTAAACGCCGGTGGTTCGATGGCGTATTTCATGTCAGGAACGTCAGCAGCACTGGTGGCATCCCGGGAGGCGGATGCGGTGGCGGCTTCGGCCGTCAAGAGCCTGCAGGTCCAGGGCAACCAGGCCGAGGCGCGCGAGCGTTACGCCGAGCTGGTCGCCCGCCATCAGCGGCGCGCCGGCCGCATCGCGTATCACTACCTCCGGGACGCCGCGGAAGCGGATGAGGCGGTTCAGGATGCGTTCGTCAAGGCGTACTCGCACCTGCCCTCCTTCCGCGAAGAGCTGCCGTTCGACGTCTGGTTCACGCGTATCCTGATCAATGGATGCCTGGACCGGATCAAATCGCGGACGCGCCGTCAACGGTGGCTCGTCCCGATGGTCTCGACCGGTCCGGGTGGCGCCGATGGAACGCCGGTCGACCGCAACCTGGGCGAGCGAGTTGCCGGCAATGGGCCATCGCCCGAGGATTCGCTCCTTCGTCAGGAGCGTCGGCGCGAGATCGGGCTCGCGCTCTCGAAGCTGCCGGAGCGGCAGCGGTCGGTGTTCGTGCTCAGCCACGTCGAGGGGCACACCTCCCGTGAGGTCAGCGCGATGACCGGCCTGAACGAGTCGACGGTGCGGGTGCACTTGTTTCGGGCCATCCGGAAACTGCGGACGTTGCTCGCGGCGGACGGAACGGCGACGCGTCCTGCAGTGGTGAAAGGGAAACGCCGTGTCACTTCTTGATCGCTTCGCGCCGGGGCATCTCGACGAAGCGCAAATCTCCCGGCTCTGGACCTCCGGTGGAGGCCACCCGCACCTGTCCGCGTGCGCGACGTGCCGGGCCCGATTCGAAGAGTTCGACCAGTGGCTCGGGGATATCGGCACCGACCTTCGCGGTGAGGCGGAAGCGGCGCTCACCCACGAACGCCTGGCGACGCAGCAGGCGCAGATTGCGCGCCGGCTGGAGGCGCTCGAGCGTCCGGCCCGCGTCATCGCGTTTCCCAAGGCCGCCCGCGCCGTCATCAGCGGCAACTCGCACGTGCGCCGCTGGATCACTGTGGCCGCCGCAGCCGGCCTCGTCGCCGGCATCGGCCTCGGCCAGATGCTGGACATCCATCGACCGTTCGATCCGGCTCGCGCCCCCCAACGGCAGCTCGCCGGGTCGCCGCCGCCCCCCGAGGCCGCCCGTCCGGTGGCGCTGACCGCGAACGATCTGGAAATCCTGAGCGATGCGGATGCCTTCGCGCGACCGCGCGTCGCGGCCCTGGTGCCCCTGGAGGACATGACGCCTCACGCCAGGGACCTGACCGAGCGCCCCAAATAACGTGGCCACCGCCAAACCGCTGATCTTCCGCAAGGGCCTCGACATGAAAGAGGCCGTTGCCGGAGAGCTGGCGGCCGCGTATCACAGCGCCCTGGTGGACGAGGTCCGGGCCACGGACTACCGTCACGAATCGGGCCGTCTGCTCCTCCATCTGGCGCGGGAGTTCGGCTTCTGCTACGGCGTGGACCGCGCCGTCGATTACGCCTACCAGGCGCGCAAGCGGTTCCCGACGCGCAACGTCTTCCTGACCGGAGAAATCATCCACAACCCGCATGTGAACGATCGGCTGCGCACCGCCGGCATCCGCTTCCTCAGCGACAGCGCCGAACGGGATCGCGACCTCGGCGGCGAGGACGTCGTCATCCTGCCTGCGTTTGGCGTGACGGTCGACGAGATGTTGCGGCTCACCGAGCGCGGCTGCACCCTGGTCGACACGACGTGCGGATCGGTGCTCAACGTCTGGAAGAACGTCGTGCGTTACGCGCAGGACGGGTATACCGCCGTCATCCACGGCAAGTACCGACATGAGGAAACCCGCGCGACCGCGTCCCAGGCGCTGAAGTATCCGCATGGCCGCTACCTCATCGTCCTCGACCGCGACGAAGCGGCGGCCGTCTGCAATTACATCCGCCACGGCGGCGACCGCGCCGCGTTCCTGGCCCGTTTCAGCTCCGCATCGTCGCCCGGCTTCGATCCCGATGCCGACCTCTCACGCATCGGCTGCGCCAACCAGACGACGATGCTGATGTCGGAGTCGCTCGAGATCGGCGAGATGTTCCGGGAGGCAATGCGCGATCGCTACGGCGACGACGGGGTGGCCGCCCACTTCCGCGCGTTCGACACGATCTGCAGCGCCACGCAGGAGCGTCAGGACGCCGTCGAGGCGCTCCTCGCCGCGGAGCCGCTCGACATGATGATCGTGGTCGGCGGCTACAACAGCAGCAATACCTGCAACCTGGCCCGAATCTGCGCCGCCCGCGTCCGGACGTACCACATCGCCGATCCCGAGTGCCTGGAGTCGCCAAGCCGCATCCGGCACCGGCCGATTGGGGCGCCCTCGACGGCCCAGACGACCGAGTCGACGAGCGAGGGCTGGATGCCCTCCGGCGACCGGGTGACCATTGGCCTCACGGCGGGGGCCTCGACGCCGAACAACATCGTGGGGCAGGTAATCGAAACACTGGCCCGGTTCGTCAACTCGCCAACCGAGTAGCCAACGGCGACTGCCACGGTGACCCCGCCAGTAACCTCCTAAGCCCTTGTCGTTTACGGTAGCCCTCGAGGCCGGCCGGGTGGCGGGCTGGCAGCCCATCGGCGGTAAACAGGTGGCTTCGGGGGGTCGTAATAGCGGCTGACGTTCCACTGGAGACAGCACGACAGATGGTCAGGCACTTTTCGTGGGCCCTCGCAGCCCTTCTGTTCCTCGCCGCGCCCGTCCGGGCGTCCGCCCTTGGCGGCCGCCTCGAGGATGGCACCCGCCAGAACCGTGGCGAACAGAAGGGTCCCGACCAGGACAAGCGGCAGCCGCCACCCAAGTGGTGGATCGACGAGCCCATGCGCGGCGAGCTGGGGATCACGGACCCGCAGTCGGCCGCAGTCGAGCAGCTGTGGCAGAAGACGATTCCGAAACTTCGTGAAGCGCGCGAGCGTCTGGACAAGCTGGAGGAACAGCTGTCACAAATGATTCGCGATGCCTCCGACGAAGCAACGGTTGTCGCGCAAATCGAGAAAGTCGAAAATACCCGGTCCGAGGCGAACAAGGCCCGAACGCTGATGCTGTATCGGATGAATCGCGTGCTGACGCCCGATCAGCGTGTCAAGCTGAAGGCGATGCACGACAAGTTCGAAGCCTCGCGTCGCGGCACACCCGGCGATCGTCGCTGGTAGCTGGCATCGTTCCGCCTCGAGGAACGACTCACACGACTTACGGAAGGAACTCTGGAGGGTTTCGTGAAGAATGTACTGCTCACCGCTGTCACCGGTTTGATCCTGACGCTGGGTGCACCGCCGGTCAATGCGCAGAGCCCGCAAAAAGATCCGGGACCGGATCCGGCCCATGTCCGCGAGCTGCTTCAACAGGTGCAGCAGCAGCTGCAGCCGGTCGCCCAGCCCGCCGGGCGGGCGCCGTTCGTCACGCCCGGCCCGCGCGTCGACCTGTCGCTGCAGGACGCCGTACAACGTGCGGCCGACAAGAACATCGACATCGCCGTCGCCCGTATCACGCCGCGGTTGACCGATTTCTCGATCGCCGCGCTGCAGGCGAACTATCGGCCAAACCTGACGTCGGCGGGCAACAACACGCGGACCACCAACCTTCCGCGGTTGACGACGCAGGGCATAAGCACGAACACGACGAGCATCAGCGAGTCCTGGTCGGCCGGCGTGGCACAGAACCTGTTCCACGGCGGCGGCAACTATCAGATCAACTGGACGAACAGCCGGTTGAACAGCCCGGCGTCGATCAACCTCCGCAACCCGCAGTTCCAGTCGGGCCTGACCGGCAGCATCGTCCAGCCGCTGTTTCGAGGGTTCAGAATCGATAGCACCAGGGCCGCGCTCGAGACCAATCGCATCAGTCAGCGAAACGACGAGATCACGCTGCAGTCGACGAGCATCAGCACGCAGGGCAACGCCAGGAATGCGTACTGGGATCTGGTCTATGCGATCCAGGCGGTGGAAGCGGCGCAGGGCTCGCTCGACCTCGCCGGCAAGCTGGTGCAGGACAATCAGGCCCGGGTGGAAATCGGCACGCTGGCACCGATCGATGTCGTGTCGGCCCAGTCCGAAGCGGCGAACCGTCGTCAGACGCTGGTGCAGGCCCAGGCGAACGTCCGCACGTCGGAGCTCGCGCTCAAGCGGCTGATCGTGAGCGGCACTGACGATCCGCTGTGGACCTCCTCAATCAACCCGGTCGATCGGCCGCCGACAACCGCCGAGCCGATCAACCTCGAGGCCGCCCTCACCCGCGCGCTCCGCGAGCGAACCGACCTGCAGCAGTCCAAGAACAACCTGCAGATTAGCGATGTCAATCTGCGCAATCAGGTGGACCTCACGCGGCCGCAGCTCAACTTGACGGCGAGCTACGGCCTGTCCGGACTCGGCGGCCCATTCATCCTGAACAACGGGTCGGTCCCTTCGGGCTACTTCGATGCGCTGCAGAACATCTTCGGGCTCGACGCGCCGACGTGGACCGTCGGGTTCGCCTTTGCCTATCCGATTGGACAGAGCGCGCAGCAGGCCAACGTGGCGCGGTCGAAGCTGGCGATCGACCAGAGCAACGCTCAGTTGAAGGCGCTCGAATTGCAGATCGCGACCGACGTGACCAATGCCGCGCTGACGGTTCAGAGCTCACTCGAGAGCGTGCAGGCCAGCAACGTCGCCCGCGAGCTCGCCCAGAAGAAGCTCGAGGCGGCGCAGAGCAAGTTCGAGGTCGGCATGTCCACGAACTACGAAGTGGTCCAGGCGCAACGCGACTTTCTCGACGCGCAGAACAATGACCTATTGGCGGTGCTCAACTATCGCAAGGCCCTCGTGAACTTCGACCAGGTTCAGACGGTGTCGACGTCACGTGGCGTCTCAACGGCGGTCTCTGGCACGGGCAGTACGGCTGGCACCAGCACCGGCACCACGAGCCCGACCGGAGCGACGGCCACCGGCGGGACCGGAGCCACAGGTGTCGTCACCGGCCCGGGCGGTCCAGGCGGGTCACTCTAATCTGGCAGGGTTGAGCGGAATCGTTGCTAGCGAGTTGACGCAGTCATGAAAAAACTGATTCTCATCGTTCTCGTCCTGGTCGCCATCGGCGCCGGGGCCGGCGCCTACTACATCAAGCGAAGCGGCCCCGAGCCGCAGGTGACGACGCTGCAGTTGAGCCGCGGAGACGTCATCGATCAGGTCGGCGCGACCGGAACGCTCCAGGCCGTCGTCACCGTGCAGGTCGGCACCCAGGTCTCCGGCATCGTCGAGGAGATGTACGCCGACTTCAACTCGATCGTGAAGAAGGGTCAGGTGATCGCGAGGCTCGATCCATCAATCCTCCAGACCCAGGTCGAGACGGCGCGGGCGAATCAGGTCAACGCCGAAGCCAACCTCGAACGTCAGAAGGCGGCGGTCGAAGACGCGAACACCAAGCTCGCGCGCGCCAAGGAGCTCGCCGCGCGACAGCTGACGCCGCAGGCCGATCTCGACGCGGCGGAGGCCACCGCGAAGCAGGCGGTGGCGCAGCTGAAATCGATGGAATCACAGATCGTGCAGGCCAAAGCCGCCGTCAACAAGGCGGAAGTGGACCTCAATCACACGATCATCACGGCGCCGATTGACGGCATCGTCATCTCGAGGAACGTCGACAAGGGGCAGACGGTCGCCTCCAGCATGCAGGCGCCGACGCTGTTCATCATCGCCGCGGACCTGACCAAGATGCAGGTCAACGCGAACATCGACGAATCGGATGTCGGCCGGATGCGACCCGGACAGACGGTCCACTTCCGCGTCGACGCCTACCCGACCGAGCAGTTCACCGGCACGGTCGAACAAGTGCGCCTGAACCCGACGACGGTCCAGAACGTCGTGACGTATTCGACCGTCATCGATGTCCCCAACCCGGATCTGAAACTGAAGCCGGGCATGACCGCCAACGTGAACATCGAAATCGCGCGTCGGTCGAACGTGCTCCGCGTGCCGAACGCCGCGTTGCGCTTCCGGCCGACGCGGGACACGTTCATGGCACTCAATCAGCCCGTGACGCCGGACATCGAGCGGGCGCTCACCGGCGGCTTCGGCCGCGGCGGCCAGGGCGGCGCGCGCGGACAGGGTGGCGGCACCCGCGCGAACGCGGCGGGTGGTGGCCAGACCCCAACCGCAACAGGCGGACAGGCCCCGGCCCAAGCGCCGGGTGGACAGGCTGCTGCCTCGGGCACGCCCCGGGCGGACGCAGGAAGCCCGTCGGGTGGTGCGTTTCAGCGTGGCGGCGGAGATACTCCCGGAGGCGGTGGCGGCGGCTTCGCGAACATGACGCCTGAGGAGCGCCGCAAGCGGATGGAAGAGCGCATGGCGCAAATGAGTCCTGAGGAGCGGGAGCAGTTCCAGGCCCGCATGCGCGAGCGCATGGCGCAAGCCGCTGGCGGCGCTGGCGCGCCCGGCGCCGCCAACCCTGCGGGAGGCAAGGCTCCGGCGAACGCAGGTCCCCAGGCTGGCGGCGCGCGCGGACAACAGCCCGCGACCGGTGGTTCGAAGCTGATTACCTCGAACGCCTCGACCATCGATTCGTTGTTCGGACCGCTTCCGTCTGTCGAGACCCGCGGCCGCGCATGGCTCTACATCAGCAAGCAGCTCAAGCCCATTAACCTGCGCCTCGGAATCTCGGACGGCACGTGGACGGAAGTGCTCGATCCCAACGAAGTCCAGCAGGGCACCGAGGTCGTCACCAGCATCGTGACCGGTCTCGAAGCGAACGGATCGCAGCAGCGTCCCGGCGCGAACCCGACCAACAATCCTCTGATGGGACCGCAGCGCGGCCCGGGCCCGGGCGGCGGTGGTGGTGGCGGCCGCGGCGGCCGGTAGAACGAGACTCTGGATTGCCAATGAAAGACGTCGTCATCGCCGTTCGTGATCTGACGAAGACCTACCACGTCGGAGACGTCGACGTCCGCGCGCTGCGTGGAGCGTCGCTCGAGATCTATCGGGGCGAGTTCGTGGCGGTCACCGGTCCGTCAGGATCCGGCAAGTCGACCTTCATGCACATCGTCGGGTGCCTCGACCGACCGACGAGCGGACAATACTTCCTCGACGGCAAGGACGTGTCGAGGCTGTCGAAGGACGACCTGGCCTCCATCCGCAACAAGAAGATCGGCTTCGTGTTCCAGGGATTCAACCTCTTGTCGCGGACGACAGCGCTCGACAACGTGGAGTTGCCGCTGCTCTACAACGGCGGCAACAAGATGAAGGCCTCGGAGCGCCACCGACGCGCCAAGGAGGTCCTCGAGATCGTCGGCCTCGGCCAACGTATCGATCACTATCCGAACCAGTTATCGGGCGGCCAGCAGCAGCGTGTTGCGATCGCCCGCGCGTTGATCAACGAACCCTCGATCCTCCTCGCCGACGAGCCGACCGGCAACCTCGACACGCGAACCAGCGTCGAGGTCATGGACATCTTCCAGCGCCTCAACATCGAGCGCGGCATTACCGTCGTGCTCATCACGCACGAGATGGACATCGCCGAGCACGGCACGAGAATCGTGCGTTTCCGCGACGGACGGATCCAGGTCGATCAGCAGATCGCCAATCGGCGCATGGCAGGGGAAGAGCTCGCCGCCATGCCACCGCCTGAGGACGACGTGCCCGATCCCCCGCCGGCCGAGCCGGCCGCGGGGCATGCCTGAGGCAATTCTGAACGTTGAGGCTGAAAGGCCACCATGTCCATCCTGATGACGTTGCGGATTGCACTCAAGGCGCTCAACCGCAACAAAATGCGAACCGTTCTGACGATGCTCGGCATGATCATCGGCGTCGGCGCCGTGATCACGATGGTGGCCCTCGGTCGCGGCGCGCAGTCGACGATCGAAGAACAGGTCAAGTCAGCGGGCACGAACCTCATCAACGTCAACGCGGGAAACTTCTCGTCCGGCGGCGTGCGACAGGGTCAGGGAATGTCCACCACCCTGATGCCCGCTGACGCCGAAGCGCTCAGAACGCTGCCTGGCGTGCAGTACGTCGCGGCCGGCGTCAACTCGCGCAGCCAGGTCATCGCCGGCAACCAGAACTGGTCGACGCAGATCCAGGGCACGGACGTCGAGCTGCCACTCATTAGGAGCTGGCCTACCAAGTTCGGCAGTTTCTTCACGCAGCAGGACGTCAACAGCGCCGCCAAGGTCGCGGTGCTGGGCACGGTCGTGTCAGACACGCTCTTCGGACCCGACTCCGATCCGACCGGGCAGATAATTCGCATACGCAATCAGCCGTTCAAGGTCATCGGCGTGATGATCAGCAAGGGACAGGGCTCGTTCGGCCAGGATCAGGACGACACGATCTTCGTGCCGTACACGACGGTGCAGAAGAAGCTGCAGGGAATCCAGCACATCAACAACATCTCCGTTTCGGCGATTACCGCCGACACGGCTCCGGTTTCGGCTGAGATTACGGAGACCCTGCGGACCCGTCACAAGCTGCTCGGCAACGATCCCGACGATTTCATGGTGCGCACGCAGGAGGAGATCGCGAGCGTCCGGACCGAGACCACCAAGACCATGACCACCCTGCTGGCGAGCATCGCCGGCGTGTCACTGATGGTCGGCGGCATCGGGATCATGAACATCATGCTCGTGTCCGTCACGGAGCGGACGCGCGAGATCGGCCTGCGGATGGCGATTGGCGCGCGCGGACGCGACGTCCTCATGCAATTTCTCGTTGAAGCAGTCGTCATCAGCTTGTTCGGTGGGTTGATCGGCATCGGCATGGGATTTGGACTCAGCGCGCTGGTGAAGAACTTCATGCAGTGGCCTACGGTCATTCCAGCCAACGCGATCGCGATGGCCTTCGGCTTCTCGGGAGCGACCGGGGTGTTCTTCGGTTTCTATCCGGCGCGCAAGGCGGCGCGTCTGGATCCGATTGAGGCGCTGCGCTTCGAGTAGCGCGTCAATGTTCGTGGTCAGTATTCATTGATGAGAAGGAGTGCCAACATGAGGCGGAAATTCGCATTGACGGCCGTTCTGGCCGTCGCGCTGGCCGTCGTCGGCTACGCGCAGAAAACCGATTTCTCGGGCACGTGGACGCCCGATGAGGCCGGCATGGCCGCGCCGGCCGGCGGTGGCGGTGGCGGCGGCCGCGGCATGGCGGGCCCGATGACGGTGAAGCAGACGGCCGATTCGCTGACCGTCGAGCGTCAGGGCCGCAACGGCGCGATGTCGATGGTCTACAAGCTGGACGGCAGCGAGTCGGAGATCACCATGGGCCAGATGACCGCGAAGGCGACTGCCAAGTGGGACGGCAGCAAGCTCGTGATCACGACCAAGACCGACCAGGGCGAGGCCACGCAGACCTGGTCGCTCGAAGGCAGCACGCTGACCATCGAGCGCACCGGCGGACGCGGCCCCGGAAAGACAACCTACAAGAAAGCGACCTAGTCGTCGCTTCGGCGGGTTTACAGGGCTGGAGGCGCTCGCCTTCAGCCCTTTTTTGTTGGATCGATTGCGCTCCCCGTCGATTCCAGTAGGCGCCTCCACAGCGCATCAACCGACAGCCCCGTCACCGGGTCGACCAGATCAGGGGCAATCATCGCGAGTGGCTCGAGCACGAACTGGCGTTCGCGAAAGCGCGGGTGCGGAACCCGCAGGCCTGGTACGTCGATCACATCGTCTCCGGCCAGAATCAGGTCCAGATCGATCACCCGGGGCGCGTTCGGATATGGGCGTGTACGGCCGGCCGCATGCTCGATCGCGAGCAGGGCCGTCAGCAGCGCGCGCGGAGACTCGGCCGACAGCCCAACCCCTACAGCGTTCAAATACAAAGGATCGCGTTCGAGCCCCGCCCCAACGGGCATCGTCTCGATGAGCGGTGACAGGGTAAAGGCGGAGAGCAGCAGTCCGACGTCACGAGCGGCCGCCAGAATCGCCGCGCGCCGATCGCCGAGGTCGCTCCCGAAGGCAACCACGACCGGTCGCGATAGGGGCTGACTCATGGTGCCCCGTCCTTCGTCCCTGGTCGCGGGTCCACAGTCCGCGATCGCTCGTCCAGGGACCTCTATTCGACCCAGCGGGTCGGCAGGACTCCCCCACCCGTTCCGGCGCCGTCTGCGCGTCTACCGAGAAGGTCTTCCCGGCCGGCCAGCGCCTGGTCAAAGAAGCGCTTCTGCTCGAGCGTCTCGCCGAGGACGACGCGCAGCATGATGCGATTACGTGCGTGGGTGAGCTGCTCGACGCGCTGCCGCCACCGGTCGACGAAGGCCTGCGCCGAATCACGATCTTCACGGATCACTGTGGCCTGCGCTTCGGCGGCCTTTCCCGCCGGGCTCAGCTCCGGCTGCGCGACGTCCTGGACAGAGCCGCCGAGATCAGTGATCGCGTCACGAATCCAACTCAACTGCACGTCCTCGCGATTGATGACGTACTGATAGGTGTTGTTGAAGTCGTAATTGGAGACGAAGCGTGCGCTGGCGACGTGGCGCTGCTGGAGGGTGGCCTTGTCGCGATAGAACTCGCGAAGCAGTTCGAGCAATGCGGCAGGTTTCACGCGTTTTGTTTTTCCTTGCAGGTGATGCAGACGCGGGTCCAGGGAATGGCGTTGAGGCGCGCCGGCGCGATCGGCTCGCCGCAATCGCGACAGACGCCGTAGGTGCCCTTTTCGATGCGATAGAGCGCGTCTTCGATCGCCTGCAGAATCTTCGCGTCGGTCTGTTTCAGTTTCAGCTGGATGTGCACCTCGTTGTTCCCGCTCGCCTGGTCGGCGAGATCGCCCTGGCGGGAATTCACATCCATCGAGGCCTGCAGCGGCTTGACGGCGCCACCCGACGAGTAGATCTCACCTCGTTTTCGGAGGAGCGCGTCTTTGTAGACAGAGGTATCCATGTCCAGCTTCTCCCGAAGGCCTCCGCAACGGTCGTTGCCGTCTCGGACAAAACCCGATCTTAGCATGGGACTCGGGCCGGGCGGAGCGCGCCGTGCGGACGCGGCCTCTGATCGAGAGGATGAAGATCGGCCGTGGCTCACCCTCACTCGGCCCTCAACGTCCCCAGCGGCTTCTTGCGGAGGACGTCGTAGCTGGCGATCACACCGACGGTTCCGACGAGGGCCATCGTGGCCGCCGCGCCGATGGTCGCGATCCACGGGGCCGGTCTCCAGGGAATGTCGAGGACGTGACGACAGATCGCCCAACTGAGCCCCAGCGCGCCGACGCCGCCGATCGCGCCCGCGAGCAGGCCCAGGCCGCCATATTCCACAGCCAGCATCGTCCCCAGCGTCCGCGTGCTCGCTCCGAGCGTCCGCAGCACCGCTGCCTCGTAAACGCGCTGGAACTTGGTCATCGCGACTGCCCCGACGAGGATCAGCACGCCGCTGAGCAGCGCCACGGCCCCGACGATCGTGATGCCCAGGGTAACGTTGTTGACCGCCTGCTGAACGGTCGTCAGAATCTCGCGAATATCGATCGCCGAGATATTGGGAAATTGCGCCACCAGATCCCGCTGGAACCGACCGCGCGCGGTCGGATCGGCGGGAGCCCGCAGAATGCCGATCCAGGTCTGCGGTGCATGCGCGAACGGACCCGGCCGGAACACGAACATGAAGCCGCCGTTCCTGGCGTCTTCCCACTCGACGTCCCGTACGCTCGAGACGCGCGCCTCGATCTGGCGCCCGAGAATGTCGAACCGGACGACGTCCCCGACATTGATGCGGAAACGCTCATGGATGCTCCGCTCGACGGAGACCTCGGCTGATTTCGTATCCTCCGGGAGCTCAGGCTCACCCGTCCAGAAGCGACCGTCGATCACTTTCTCGTTCGGCTCGAGATGATCGCGATAGGTGATGGTGTATTCGCGCGCCAGCGACCCTTGTCTCCGCACGTCGTCGAAATTCGCGAGGTTGACGTCCCGGCCACGAACGCCGGTCACGCGCGCGCGCAGCACGGGAATCAAGCGCGCCGGCCCGGAATCGGGCGTCCGGCGCTGCTCCAGAAAGGTCCGGACCTCGTCGACCTGCCGGGGCAGGATCTCGATCAGGAACATGTCGGCGCCGCCCGCAGACATCTCCAGCGAGAATTGCTGCAGCAGGTTGGCCTGCAGCGAGCGCACGCCGATGACGAAGAAGCTGCCGAGCCCGACAGCGAGGAGGATCACGCGCGTCTGGTTCCCTGGCCGCCCGAAGCTCAGAACCGCGTGTCGCAGCGGGAAGAACCTGACCCTCGACACGGGGCGCACCAGGTAAACGATGGCCACGCCGGCGATGTTGAGAACGAGGGCCACGGCGCCGAAGCCGGCGCAGACGATCAGGCCGACGCGCAGCGACGCCGCCTGCCAGCTCGCGATGCCGACGAGAGCCGCGGTGACGAGAACGCCGGCCACGACCTGCAGCCAGTCGATGTGCGCGATCCGGTCGCGAACGCCGGCCACGGTCCACCACGGCGCACGCGTCGCGCCCGGGCCCGCCGCAGTGCCACCGCGCAGGAGGAGAAGCGGCTTCACGCGGCGAACCTCGAGGAGCGGGACCAGCGAAAACAGGAGGGAGACCAGCAGACCGACGCTGACCCCCTGCCAGACCGCGGACGCGGTCAACCCGTAGCTGCTTCCCCCAAGTGCCGCGCCCACCCGAGCAGGTATCGAAGCAATCCCGACTCGTGCGAGCATGACCCCAAGCGCGCTCCCGGCCAGCCCGAGTAAAACGACCTGGAGCACGTATGCCGCGAGGACCTGTCGTGTCGTCGCGCCCAGGCACTTGAGAATCGCGACGCTCTTGATCTTCTGGCGAACGAAGACCCGGGTCACGCTCCACACTCCGATGCCGCCGAGGACGAGGATCACGAACCCGACCAGGCTCAGATAATTCTCCGCCCGCAGCAAATCGTCGCCGATCTGATCCTCGGTGGATCGATAAGACCGCACGTTGACGAATTGATCGCGGAACCGCTGACGGAGATCCCGCACGAGCGGCTGCGGATCGCCGTTCATCTTGAGGAGGATCTGATAGTTTGCCCGGCTGCCGAACGACAGCAGTCCGGTTCGCATCAAATCGTCGTAGTCGACCAGCACCCGGGAGCCAAAGCTGAAAGCGCCGACGCGTCGTCCCGGCTCCTGCGAGATCACCCCTCGGATGGTGAACGGCACGCCGCCGACGATCAGCCGATCGCCGAGACGAAGGCCGAGCTGGGCGAGAAGCTCGGGCCGGACGAGAGCGCCGTGGCCGGCCAGGAGATCGTGAGTGAAGGGGCGTCCGTCCTCGAGCCCGATGACGCCGTAGAACGGAAAGCCCGGCTGAACGCCGCGCAGCTCGACCATCCGCGCGACCGGCGCACCCTGTCCCTGCTCCGGCCTGACCATCGTGGCGACTTCGACCGTCTCCTGGCGCGCGATGATCGGAACGTCCGCCAGCCGTTTTTCGAGTGCGCCTCGAATCTCCGGTGTCCACGACCGGTTCGTCGCGATCGCGACGTCACCGCCAATCAGCGCGCGGGCCTCGCGCGACAAGCCGGTACGAATGTTCTGGATCATCGAGCGCAGCGCGACGATGGCGCCGACGCCAATCGCGACACAAACGAAGAAGAACAGCAACCGTCGCCAGGAGGCCCGGATCTCCCGGCCGGCCATCAGCAGCACGAAACTCATGATGCAGGGGCGGCGCGGTCGACGTGACTGACGACCCGACCATCTCTCAAGGCGACCGTTTCATCAGCCAGCTGCGCCAGCTCCGGATCGTGGGTCACCAGCACGACGGTTGTCTTGCGCCGGCGGTTGACGTCGATCAGGAGGTCGATGACCTGTCGTCCGGTGGCGGAGTCGAGATTGCCGGTCGGCTCGTCAGCGAGAAGAATCGGGGGATCGTTGGCCAGGGCGCGTGCGATCGCCACCCGTTGCTGCTCGCCACCTGACAATTGCGACGGATAGTGATGGCGCCGTGGGGTCAGGCCGACCTCGGCCAGCAGCGCGTCGGCCCGGGACCCGGGACTGGCGGCTCCGGCGATCTCCAGCGGCACCCGGACGTTCTCCCACGCGGTGAGGGACGGCAGGAGGTGAAAGAACTGGAAGACGAAGCCGATGCGCGTGCCGCGAAATCGCGCCAGCGTATCCTCCGACATCGTGGTGATGTCGGCGCCATCGATCAGGATGCGGCCGCTCGACGGCGAGTCGAGCCCGGCGATCAGCCCCAACAGCGTGGACTTGCCGCTACCCGACGGCCCGGTGATCGCCACGACGCGGCCGGACTCCAGGCGCAGGTCGAGTGGCTGCAGGATCGTGAGCATCGCGTCGCCGCTCGGGACTGTTCTCGAAACTCCCTGCAGCTCGATCATGAACCGCCCGCCGCATCCACCATCGGCCTCAGAGCGGTCCACAGCGTATCGGCAACGATGCGGGTTCCTTCGACGTTGGGATGTATCCCGTCGGACTGATTGAGGGCGGCCACGCCGGCGACCTTGTCGAGCATGAACGGCACGAATCTCACGTGGTGGTCGCTGGCGAGATCGCGAAAGACCTGTCGAAACGAGCCGGCGTACTCCGGACCGTAATTCGGAGGCGCCTCCATGCCGACGAGCAGCACGGCGATGCGACGCTCGCGTGCGCGCTCGATGATCGTGGCCAGGTTCTTCTTCATCTCCTCGATCGGCAGGCCGCGGAGACCATCGTTCGCGCCGAGCTCGAGGATCAGGATCCGCACGTCGTGCTGCTGCAACGCCCAATCGAGTCGCTCGAGACCGGCGGCGGTGGTGTCTCCCGAGACCCCGGCGTTGATGACATCCCAGGCATATCCGTCCTGGTCGAGCTTCTCCTGAAGCAGCGCCGGATACGCCTGCATCTCGAGAAGCCCTCGGCCGGCCGTAAGGCTGTCGCCAAGCGCGACTATCTTCGGGTGACCGGAATCGTCCGGCGAGGCGGCGGGGGCGGCCGCTGGTTGAGGCTCACGAGACTGTTCGGCGACGGGCGCAGCCTGCCGCCCGCAGCCCGCCAGCACGAGCGCCAAAGCTCCAACGCAGAATCCGAAACGAAACATCTCTCGATATTATAGGGCCGCGGATCGGGTCTCTCGTCCCTCGTCCCTTGTCCCGGGTCGTTCTTCCCGAGTGTTTCGTCCTGAGTCTGTCTTCCGACTTCGAAGTGGTCGGCGAGACTGGGGACCAAGGACAGACGACCCAGGACCCAGGGACCGAGGACGAAAGACTGAGGAACCAGAGACGAGGGACCAATGGCGCGCGGGTGGGAATCGAAGAACATCGAATCGCAGCAGGAGGAGGCGGCCCGGGATCGCAAGAAGGGAGCGCCGCTCAGCGCCGAGGAGCAGGCCCGGCAGGTCAAGCGCCAGGGGCTCGAGCTGGCGCGGACCCGCGCACAAGCGGATCTTGCTCGCGCGACGGCTCCAGCGCATCGCGCGATGCTCGAGCAGGCCATCGCGTCGCTCGACGCGCAACTCCGCCAGCTCGACTGAGAAGCTGGACGGCTGAAACGGGCCAGTCGGCCGGTATGGCGTTTGCTCCTCAGCTCGAGGAATGCTGTCCAACGACACAGTCCGGATTGCGGCGCTCGGCGATCTGCATTTCGGTCGGACCACCGCGGCCGGATCGCTGCAGCCCCTGCTGAATCAGATCTCGCAATCCGCAGACGTCCTCGCGCTCTGCGGAGATCTCACTGACTACGGTCTGGCCGAAGAAGCTCGCGCCCTGGTCCGCGAGATCTCGGGCTCGCCGAAGATTCCGACCGTCGCCGTCCTGGGCAATCACGACTACGAATCCAACCAGCAGGACGAGATCCGGAAGATTCTTGCCGACGTCGGGATCGTCACCCTCGACGGCGATACCACCGAAATCTGCGGCGTCGGCTTCGCCGGAGTGAAGGGTTTTGCCGGCGGCTTCGGTCGCCGCGCGCTCGGCCCGTGGGGTGAAGACATTATCAAGCGCTTCGTCCGCGAGGCGCTCGACGAGGCGTTGAAGCTGGAATCGGCGCTCGCGCGGCTGCGCAACGAGCACATGATCGCCCTTCTGCACTACGCGCCGATCCAGGCGACGGTCGAGGGTGAACCGTGTGACATCTTTCCCTTCCTCGGCTGCAGCCGGCTCGAGGATCCCATTACGCGGTTTCCCGTAACTGCGGTGTTCCACGGCCATGCCCATCACGGGCAGCCCGAAGGACGCACGCGTACCAATGTTCCCGTGTTCAACGTGTCGATGTCCCTGATGCGGCAGCACCATCCCGAACGTCCGTTCGCGCTGCTCGAGATCACGTCGGGCGCGGACGCGGACCAATCAGAACGACGCCGAGGCGCCGATCGCCGGGGAGTTGAGGTCTCATGATGAGGGCACCGTTGATCTGGCTGATGCTGGCAGTCGCGACTGCGCCGGCGAGGACTTCCCTTCCCGCGGCGCAAAAGGCAGCGCTGCGTGTCCAGGTCATGCTCGACCGGGCGGGATTCTCTCCAGGTGAGATCGACGGCACCATGGGAAGCAACACCCGAAAAGCGCTCGACGCCTTCAAGAAGAGTGGCCGGGCAGCCGACCCGCATGGCGAACCGCTCGTCACCTACACCATCACCGACCAGGATGTCGGAGGCCCGTTCACCCCGGACATCCCGAAGGAGTTGAGCCAGCAGGCGCAACTCGACGCCCTCGGCTATCGCGATCCGCTCGAGGCGCTGAGCGAACAATTCCACGTCAGCCCGAAGCTGCTGAAGCGGTTGAATCCGGGAAAATCCTTCGCCGCGGGCGAACAGATTATGGTGCCCGACGTGATGGACCCCGAGCCTGGCGCGAATCCGCAGGACGCGCCGGCGAACACGACCAGGCCAGCCATCACCGTCACGGTCGCGCGCGCAGCCGGCTCACTCGTGGTGACCGATTCGTCAGGCGCGATCGTCTTCTATGCGCCGGTGACCACGGGCAGCGAGCACGATCCGTTGCCGATCGGCGAGTGGAAGGTCAACGGCGTGCAGCGCCAACCACCGTTCCACTACAATCCGGCGCTCTTCTGGGATGCCGATGCCAAGGACGCCACAAGCACGATTCCACCAGGCCCCAACAATCCGGTCGGCGTGGTGTGGATTGACATCTCGCGACCGCACTACGGACTTCACGGTACGCCGGAACCGTCCACGGTCGGGAAGACGGCATCGCATGGCTGCGTGCGTCTTACCAATTGGGACGCGTTGAAGCTGGCCTCGCTCGTCCGGCCCGGCACGCGCGTCGTGTTCACACCATGACCGCACCGGCGCAGCGCCCGATCCGTCCGGATCTCAAGTATCTCGTCGCCGCCGGGCTCGTCGGCTTCATTGTCGGCGCGTTCGTCGTCGCGTCGTTGGGCAACCAGCCGTGGGCGCGGGGGGCGCGTGCGAAGCCATCGGACACCCTCATCGCCGCGGTACTCGACGACGCCGGGTCGCCAGTGATGGAGGCGGAAGCGACCAGCGGCCGGCCTGATGCCGCGGCGACGGCGACGGATGCCCGTACGCTCGAGGATCGAGGTCTCGACATCCCGGTGCAGGGCGTCACCGCGCACCAACTGGTACGGTCATTCCATGACATGCGCGGCAGCAGCCGCGAGCACGAAGCCATCGACATCCTCGCGCCGCGGAACACGCCCGTCCTGGCAGTGGAAGACGGAACCGTCGCCAAGCTATTCCTGAGCAAGGCTGGGGGGAACACGATTTACCAGTTCGACCCGAGCGGGCAGTACTGCTACTACTACGCCCACCTGGAACGGTATGCGGACGGCCTGAAAGAGGGTGACAAGGTCTCGCGTGGCCAGGTGATTGGCTACGTTGGCACTTCGGGCAATGCCCCCAAAAACACGCCCCACCTGCATTTTGCGGTCTTCCGGCTCACCCCCCAGAAGCATTGGTGGGAGGGAACGCCGATCGACCCCTACGACGTGCTCCGCCCGAAATAACCTGCCCGTTCCAACCTTTCCCCCACCCGAATCCATCCAAGCTGGTGTAAGGATGGAGCTTGGAGGCATTCGCACTGCACGCCGACCTGGAGTCCGTCCCGGCCGCTGAGCCGCAATCCATTGTGGCCCGCGCCGCCGGAGGGGACGTGCGCGCGTTCGAAGAGCTGTATCGCGCGCATTTGCCGAAAGTGCACAGCCTGGTCCGACGCATGGCCGCTGGCCGCGACACGGACGAGCTGACGCAGGACGTCTTCGTCCGCGCATGGCAGAAGCTCGCCACGTTTCGTGGCGACTCCTCCTTCGGCACGTGGCTGCACCGGCTCGCCGTCAACGTCGTGATCGAACGCTTCCGCACTGAAACCACGCGGCGAAAGCGACTGCACGACGGCGAGGAGATCTTCGAGACCTTGAGCGCGCCGTCGCACTCCCGCGATCTCAGGATGGATTTCGAGGCGGCGCTGGAGAAGCTGCCCGATGGCGCGCGCGAGATTTTTGTGCTCCACGACGTCGAGGGATACAAGCATCACGAGATCGGGTCGTTGCTCGGCATCTCGTCCGGCACTTCCAAGGCGCAGCTGCACCGGGCGCGTATGATTCTCCGTCGGCATTTGAGCTAGGGCGTGTGGCATGGCAGACCAATGGACAGACCGTCTTTCCGAATATCTCGACGATGAGCTCGCGGCCGACGAGCGTCGGTCGCTCGAAGCGCACTTGCTCGAGTGCCGCGACTGCGCCGACACGCTTGCCGGCCTCCAGGCCGTGATCGAACGAGCGGCGTCACTTTCCGCGGTCGGCCCTGTGACCGATCTCTGGCCCGGCATCGACGCGCGGATCGCGCCGCACCGCCGGATGCTGCCGTTCAGATCGCGCGCCGTACGTCGCGTCTCGTTCACGCTGCCGCAGCTGGTGGCAGCTGGTCTGGCCTTGATGGTGTTGTCCGGCGGGTCGGTGTGGCTCTCGCAGTTCGGCGGCCGGACGACGTCGCTGCCGCCGGTGGGAGCGACTCCTCAAGTGAACCCGATCGACTCGGCCGCCGTCACCCCGGTCGGCCTGATCAACCCGCGCTACGACGTGGCGATTCGCGAGCTCGAAGAAGCGCTGGACGCCGGACGCTCGCAGCTCGATCCCGAGACCGTCAAGATTCTGCAGTCGAACCTGAAGTCAATCGATCAGGCGATCGAGCAGTCCAGGCGCGCGCTGGAAGCAGATCCGGCGAATATCTATCTCTACAGCCATCTCGCGGAGGCGCGTCAGCGCAAGCTCGCCCTGCTGCGCCGCGCGAGCGGGCTGGTGAGTCCGAAAGGATAGCGGAGACACGACTCATGTTTCTGACAGCAATCCTGGCATTGACCCTGGCGCAGGCGGCGCCCGCGCACCCGCCGCGGCCGCCGGACACGGATCAGACCGTCCCGGTCCAGCGCGGCGGCAGACTGACGATCAACAACTTCGCCGGAGATGTCGTCATCCACACGTGGAGCAGCGACTCGCTGCACGTGGTCGCGCGCCATCAGTCCCGCACGAAGGTCAACATCCGTCCGACCGCCGCCGGCATGACGGTCAGCGCATCGGGCTCGATGGGACCGGCCGGGTCGGTCGACTACGACATCACCGCGCCGGCGTGGATGCCGATCAAGGTCGAGGGTCAGTTCAACTTCATCACGATTGACGGCGCCCAGGCCGAGGTGTCCGCAGACAGCGTGCGCGGCGACATCAACATCAAGGGAGGGACCGGCTTCGTCACAGCCAAGACGATCGAAGGGGAGATCGTTGTCGAGGGTGCACGGGGGAAGGTGAACGTCAGCTCGGTGAATCAGGGAATCAAGATCTCTGATACCAGCGGCGATATCACCGCCGAGAGCGTCAACGGGCCGATCGCGCTGACCGGCATCCAGTCGTCCAGCGTTGAGGTCTCCACCACCAACGGAAACATCACCTACGAAGGCACGTTGTCCGACGGCGGGCGCTACACGATGACCACGCACAACGGCGATCTGCGTGATGAGCGTGCCGGAAAGCGCCAGCGCGACCTTTACCGTCCGGACTTACAACGGGGAGTTTCGAACCGACCTGCCGCTGGAGGGGCGCATCCCGCCCGACGAGATGCACCGCGGCAAGCGAGTGACGATGACGCTCGGCAAGGGAAGCGCCGATGTGACGCTCGAATCCTTTGGCGGCACGATTCGTTTGCGAAAGGGTCCGGCTGCCCGTCCGCGGGGCCGAGAATAGACAGGGTTCGTCTATGGTCCGCAGTCGTGCGGAACCCGCCAGAGGGCTGTCAGCGATCACTTGTCTCGACGCGGACCGAGGACGAAGCACCGGAGACCCAGGACCGAGGACTCACCAGGGGCTACGGGACTGGGGACGAACGACCCTCAGCTGGCTGCTTTCAGGGCGGATCTGGGCCGCCGCCGCGGCGGGTGCCAGCCGGCGGCCAGCAGCGAGGCCTGAAGGTCCTCCGACCGCCCGATGAGCGCGAGCGGATCCGAGAACAACTCGATGTCCTGACGGCCATCCGGATGGGTAATCACCAGCTCGTAGGCGTGACCGTCGGTCTGGTGGCGAACCTCGTAGTGCAGGCGTGACTGCTGCCGCTCGAAAAACCAGATCATGCAGCCCGCTTATCGGTCCCTTGCCTGCCCTCTTTAGAGGATGCTGGAAGACGCACCTCCCAACTCCCAACTCCCAACTCCCAAGGTACTCAGTTTGGGAGGTGTGTCGATGGAAGTTGGGAATTGGGAGTTGGGAATTGACAGGTTTCTTGTCGCTACTACTCGGATCGCAGGGCCACCACCGGATCGACGGCGGCGGCGCGACGCGCGGGCCACCAGGCCGCCAGGACCGCGGTGCCGGCCAGCACCAGGGCGATCCCGCCGTAGGTCACCGGGTCGCTCGGCTGCACCTCGAACAACATCGTCGTCAGCAGCCGGCTCATGATCAGCGCAGCGATCCCGCCGCAGACGACGCCGGCGGTCGCGAGTACCAGGGCCTGTCGCAGCACGAGGGCCACCACCGACTCCGGGCGAGCGCCGAGCGCCATGCGGATTCCGATCTCTCGCGTCCGCTGTCCCACCAGGAAGGCCATCACCCCGTAGATGCCAATCGCCGCCAGCACCAGGGCCAGCACGGCGAAGCCCCCGAGCAATTGCGTCGTGAACCGCCGCGAAGCCATCGCGGTGGTAACCAGGTAGTCCAGCGGTCGCACACCGTAGGTCGGCTGATCCGGATCGGCGCTGCGGACTTCACGCCCGAGCGCCGTTCCGACCACGCGGGGATCCCCGGTCGTCTTCATCACGATCGACAGCGACAGGTTCGACGCCTGCCGCAGCGGCCTGAACATCGTGGGCCTGGCCGGCTCCTCGACCTTCTCGGTCCGCATGTCGTTGACGACGCCGATGACCGTGATCCATCGGTTCTGCGCCTGCGGACCGCCGAAGTGGAGCCGGCGCCCGATGGGATCTTCGCCCGGCCAGTAGCGGCGCGCCATGGAATCGGTGATCACCGTCACCAGCGGCGCCTTGTCGTCGTCCTGCTCGGTGAACGCCCGTCCGCGCCGGAGCTGGGCCCCAATCAACTCGAAATAGCCCGCCGAGGCGATGTTCGCCTGGACCGCCGGCAGTCGCGATCGCGCTTCGAGCTCATGTCCTTCGATCGTCACGGTCACCGTGCTTCGGCTGCCGTCGAACGGCAGCGCCAGCGCCGCGCCGACCGAGGACACGCCGGGAATCGCGCGCGCGCGCCGGAGAACCTCGTCGAAGAAAACCACGCGCGCCTGGTGCGTGAAGTACTTGCCGTCCTTGGGCTCGTTGGGTTGTGGCAGCCACAAGCGTGCGGTGAGCACCCCTTCCGGTTTGAACCCCAGCTCGACATGCTGCAGGCGCCACAGACTTCTGACGAGCAGCGCGGCGCCGACGAGGAGCACGAGCGCAAGCGAGAATTCGGTGACGACGAGCGCCGACCTCAGCGCGCGACGGCCGCCGGCGGCGCCCCTGCCACCTTCTTTCAACGCGTCGTTGACGTCGGTGCGTGAGAACTGCAAGGCCGGCAATGTGCCGAACAGCACTGCGGTGGTCAGCGCCAGCGCCGCGTTGAACAGCAGGACGCGCTGATCGATCTCGACTTCCGCCAGTCGCGGCAGGCCCGCGGGTACCAATGCGAACAGCGCTTCGAGCAGCCACACCGTCACGGCAGCGCCGGCGATGCCGCCGAGCACTGCGAGCAGCACGCTCTCGGTCAACAGCAGGCGCACGAGGCGGAACCTCGAGGCGCCGAGCGCGCGCCGGACGGCAAGCTCACGTTGACGCCCTGAGCCACGCGCCAGCAAAAGATTCGCAATGTTCGCGCAGGCGATGAGCAGAACGAATCCGACCGCACCGAACAACATGAGCAGCGCCGATCTGACGGAGCCGACCAGATCGTCCTGCAACGAAATCAGGCGCGGTGTCCAACCCGATCGAGCCGGATAGTCGTTGGGGAGAGCTTGGCGAAGTCCATCACCGAACGCCACGAGTCGGTGCCGCGCGTCGTCGATCGAGATACCGGACTTCAGCCGCGCGATCGCGCCGGTGATGAAGTACCCGCCCCGCGGCGGCGGCATGGGAAATGGCGTTGCACTGAAGTTACACGGCGCCCAGAGATCGACATCGGTGAGGACGGAGCGACCGGGATGCTTGAAGTCGGGCGGCAGCACGCCGACCACGGTGTACCAGTCGTTATCGATCCGCAGCTTGTGACCAATGGCCTGCGGTGAGGCGGCGAACCGACGGTGCCACAGCTTGTCGCTGATGACCACGACCTCGGTGATACCCGGAGCGTTGTCCTCCGGGCCGAACAGGCGTCCAAGTTGCGGATGGACGCCGAGCACGTCGAAGTAGGACGGACTCGCCAGCAGCACTTCCACACGCTCCGGCTCGTCGACCTCGGTCAGGTTCGCGTTGATGGCCCAGACGCCGGCGATGGCGTCGAACAGGCCGGAACGGTCGCGATAGTCCGCCAGCTCGGGCTGCGACATCCCGATATCGGAGACGTTGATCGCGGCAAAATCGGCGGTGACCCGGACGAGTCGATCCGGCTGCGCGTACGGTAACGGCCGCATGATCACCGCGTTGACCACGGTGAAAATCGCGCTGTTGGCGCCAATCCCGAGTCCGAGCGTCGCGATCGCGATGGCCGTGAACCCGGGGGACTTCATGAATCCGCGCCAGGCGAATCGGAGGTCCTGCAGCAACGTGTGGATCATGGAGCGCCGCAAACCGCAAGGACTGCGCCAGACAACACGTGATTTTCTGCGTAATCCGATGCACGGCCGACCGGCGCGCCAGCGTCCTGACTCGATTCCGGGACCATGCTGTTCGGAACTGAACACCCGCAGCACCGCCGCGAAACCGCGAGCGGCACGTTTCGCCAGTCATTTCCGTCAAACCTCTAGATGGCACAACGCTTGGACTCCCCGGGGTCCGACATGACGGCCTCCTGCGAGACGTCGCCTCGCATCCTGATTGCGGACGATCAGTCGGATCTCCTCGACGCCTTGAAGCTTCTCCTCAAGGGACAAGGCATCGAGATCGATGCGGTCACGTCGCCGGAAGCCGCGCTGGCTGCGGTCCAATCGCGTCCGTTCGACCTCGTCCTGATGGACTTGAACTACACCGGGGACACGACGTCCGGCCGTGAAGGGATCGACCTGCTGGCGCGCTTGCAGCAACTCGATCAGTTGCTGCCGGTCGTCGTGATGACTGGCTGGGGCAGCGTTGATCTGGCGGTCGAAGCCATGCGCCGAGGCGTCCGGGATTTCGTGCAGAAGCCCTGGGATAACGGCCACCTCATCAACACGCTCAAACATGAAATCGAAGAGGGTCGAACCCGTCGGCGTCGCGATGCGGCAGAGCGGCGGGAGCTCGCCGAAGCCCTGAAAATCCAGAAACGGCTGCTGCCACAACAGGTCCCGCAAATCGACGGATGGGAGCTGGCGGTGTCCTGGCAGCCGGCCTCGGGCGTCGGCGGCGACTGCTTCGACACGATCCGCTTTGCCGACACGCGCCTCGGCATCTCGATCGCCGACGTCGTGGGCAAAGGCATTCCTGCGGCGCTCCTGATGTCCAACCTGCAGGCTGCGGTCCGCGCCTTCGCATCGGAGATCGTCGAGCCCCGCGAGCTGTGCCATCAGGTGAATCGCATCCTGTGCGGCAACATCGCCGAAGGGCGCTTCATCAGTTTTTTCTACGCCATCCTCGACGCGGCCACGGGCACGCTCACCTACACGAATGCCGGACACTATCTGCCGATGCTGGTCAGCGCGGCTGGCGCGGTCGAGCGTCTCGGCACCGGTGGTCCCGTCCTTGGCGTGATCGCGAATGCCGACTACGAACAGAGTGCGGTCACGATCGCGGCCGGCGATCGACTCGTGCTCTTCACCGACGGCCTGACCGAAGCGCGAAGCGCTGCCGACGAGGAATTCGGTGAGCAGCGTCTGCTCGAGGCCCTGCTCGAGCATCGCGCGTGCAGCGCCCCGGCGCTCCAGGCTCGCCTCGCCAACGCCGTCGCGGCCTTCACCGGCGGCTCGTTGCAGGACGACGCGACGCTAATGGTATTGGCGGCCGATCAGGGTTGAACGGCCGCATTTCAGTGACGAAACGCATCGGTGAGGGACGAAAGAATGCGCCCTTGACGAGTCGGACTGTGACCACCGATAGTGCTCGTATGCGCAAAGCGTGGACGCCACCCACACGCTGGGTTTTTGGCGTCGCGACCGGTCTCGGTCTCTTCTCTACTCTGCAGGCAATCCGGTTGACCGCCCTCACATCCAAAGAGGGCATGCCGCTTCAGATCGGCAAGTTGCTGATCCTGAATCTGGCTCTCTGGTACATCCCGGCACTGCTCACACCCAGCATCGTCGCGCTGGCGCGCCGGTTCCGGCTCGATGAGGGCCGCCGACTTCGCGCCCTCGTCGTGCACGTCGCCGCCGCGCTGTTCTTCGCGGTCGTGAGGTTCGTCGGCATGGTCGGCGTGCGCTTTCTGCTGTGGAGCGACGGTGGTGGCCGGCCGGCCTGGATGAGCTCCTGGACGTACCTGCAGCGCCAGTTCCTCCTCGATCTCGACTGGTTCCTGATGGTCTACGCGGGGATCGTCGGCGTCAGCCACGCGATCGCGTATTACCACGAGTCGCAGGAGCGCAAGCTGAAAGAGGCGCATCTCGAGACCCGCCTGATGGAAGCGCAGCTGAAGACCCTGCAGGCCGAGCTCCATCCGCACTTCCTCTTCAACACGCTTCACGCGATCTCAACGCTGATTCACCGCGATCCCGAGGCGGCCGATCGCATGATCAGCCGTCTGAGCGACCTGCTGCGCATCACCTTCGACCGCAGCGGCGAACCCAAGATCACGCTGAAAGAGGAAATCGAGTTCCTGCAGAAGTATCTCGACATCGAACAAACACGGTTCCCGGATCGTCTCGTTGTACGGGTGGAAATCGATCCCGATGTCCTCGACGCAGAAGTGCCACGCATGATCCTGCAGCCACTCGTCGAAAACGCGATCAAGCACGGCATCGCGCCGCGGGCCGATCGCGGACATCTCCAGATCGTCGCCGGCCGTGAATCCGACACGCTCTGGGTCGAGGTGCGCGACAACGGCGGCGGGCTGCACGGGGCAACCTTGAAGCGGCTTCGTACGGGTGTCGGCCTGTCGAACACGCGGGCCAGGCTCGAGTGCCTGTACGCCGGTCGTCATCGGCTCGAATTCACCGATCTTCTCGGCGGGCTGGCGGTGCGCATCGAAATTCCGCTCGAGCGCCCGGCTGCTGCCGCCCCGTCATCAACCGCCTTTCGCGTGGCGTGAGCAGTTATGCAGACTTCCCCCACCCGTGTTCTGATCGTTGACGACGAGCCGCTGGCGCGCGAGCGGCTGCGAACCCTGCTCGCCGACGAATCAGGCATCGATGTCGTCGGCGAAGCCAACGATGGACACACCGCGGTCGATGCGATCGGGTCGCTCTCTCCCGATCTGGTGTTCCTCGACGTACAGCTGCCCGGGTCCACCGGCTTCGAAGTGATCGAAACGGTCGGCGCCAACAACATGCCGTTCGTGATCTTCGTCACGGCCTACGATCGTTACGCGCTGCGCGCGTTCGACGTGCACGCCCTCGACTACCTGCTGAAGCCGTTCGACCGCGATCGCTTCCGCCAGGCGCTCGCGCGCGTACGGCAGCAACTCGAACGGCGGAACGGTGGTGATCTCGAGCGTCGGCTCCTGGCCCTCGTCCAGGATCTGAGGCCGGCGCAGCCGCGCGTGGACCGTTTCGTCGTGAAGTCCGGCGGCCGGGTCTTCTTCGTCCGCAACGACGAGATCGACTGGATTGAGGCGGCCGGCAACTACGTCAAGCTTCACGTCGGCACCGACTCGCACCTGTTCCGCGAGACGATGAACGCCGTCGAGGCCCGACTGGATCCCGACCTCTTCTTCCGGATCCACCGCTCCCACATCGTCAACATCGAGCGCATCCGCGAGCTCCAGCCCTGGTTCAACGGCGAGTATGTCGTCTTTCTCAAGAACGGCACGCGCCTGACGTTGAGCCGCGGCTACCGGGAAAAGCTGCAGGATCGTGTCGGCCGGGCGATCTGAGCCCCGCCCTCTCCGCGCCAATCGGCTAAGTCGAACAGGGCACGAGCGGCACGATCTGATTCGGCCGGGACGGCGCTCAGTTCAGCGTTTGGTCGCGACGACGATGTCCTGATAATCCACGGCCGCTGTCCGGCCACACCATCCACCGTAGTAGGTTCGAAGGTCGCGAAAGCCGGCCGCGCTGAAGATCCAACGGACGGTGTCGTCATCGTAGGCGACTGCGGCCTCCGGCGCGGTTCGGTCGGCGATCCAGCAGCCGTCGGCCGCGTAAGCGAACTGGTACTGACTCGAGCCCGCGGCCAGGTGAGCTCTCGACTCCTCGTTGAGAAGGAAGAATGTGGCGAAGCATCGACCTCCGGGTTTCAGCACGCGCGCGGACTCGGCGAGGTAGTGTCGAAAGTCCTCGACCAATAGGTGAGTGAAGACCGAGGTCAGAACGACGACGTCGACGCTCCCGGGGTCACACGGAAAGACGTACTGGGCGGCTGGCTGACGGCCACCAGGGTTATAGACGCTGTTGTACACGTCGCACCACACGAACGCGAAGTGGGGATACCTCGATGAAATCTCCCGCTGGCACCAGGCGACTGCCTCTTTGCTGATGTCGAATCCGAGGTAACGGCTCTCGCTCGTCAGCAGCGTCGTCAGGGCAATGGCGACTCGCCCGACGCCACAGCCCACATCCAGAACGTCATGAGCCGGCTGCAGGTCGGCGAGCGCGATGAGGTGCCGTTTGAGGATGTCGCCGATCAGCGCGAAGTCGTGGCCGCCAACGAAATCCGTCAGCGCGGCGGGCGGAAGGGGAATGCCGGCGATGGTGGTGTCGGGTGGCCCGCCGGGAAACAATCGGCCCTGACGCAGGGCGCGGAACCGTCGCACGAGCAGGCGGGCCCGCCGGACCAATGGCACCAGCGCAGATGGAACATGGGTGGTCAGCAGCCGGCGTTGCGTGGGTTTCATCCCGTCCCGGCCAGCATTCTAACTGTCCGGTGTTCGCGGTGATCTGATCTCTAACCGCCTCAAAGACTTACCGGCCGCGCCCTCCTCCCCGTCCCCTCAGGCGTGCATGGCATCCGATCTGCCATTGAGGTCCGCTGTCTGCGGGAGCGGGAGTCCGACCCCGTCAGAGGCAACCTCTTCGCTCCGAACGGGTTGCCACGGCAATGTCTCTACGAGACACGGGTGATGACGGGCCGGGCTGTGATTACAAAACAGTGGTGGCGTGTGCCGTTCCGTGCGCAGAGTCGACCGATCATGGCCGGCCTGTTGATGGCGTGTGGCGCGGCCTGGCTCGCGTCGCCCGCTCTCTCCGCCCCCGAGACCGGCCGGATCGTCGGGCGCGTCGTGCTGACGGCGGCGGTGTCAACACCGCTGCGCTCGGCGGCGTACGCGTCGCGACGGGTCGAGCGTGCCGCTCCCGCGAGCGGCAGCGAGCTCGCCAACGTCGTCGTCTTCATCCAGGATCCGCCGCGCGTCGGGACGCTGCCGACGACCCGCGCGCGCATCGCCCAGGAGGGCGAGACCTTCTCCCCGCGCGTGGTCGCAATCACGCGCGGATCGACGGTCGACTTCCCCAACGGCGATCCGTTCTTCCACGACGTCTTCTCTCTGTCGCGCGTTGCGACCTTCGATCTGGGAAGTTATCCACGGGGGTCGAGCCGAGCGCAGGTGTTTACGCGCGCCGGCCTGGTGAAGGTGTATTGCCACATCCATTCGCAGATGAGCGCCAGCATCCTCGTCTTCGACCATCCGTATTTCACGATTCCGCGCCCGGACGGTAGCTTCACGCTCGACGGGCTGCCCGCCGGCACCTATCACGTCAGCGCCTGGCATGAGCGGATCGGCGAGAACGTCGAGACCCGCCGGATCGATGCGGGTCGGGCCGCCGAGATCGAATTCTCGCTGCCGGTGGTTCAGCGATGATCGCCGTGGGCCGGATTGGCCGCACGCCGCCGCGCTTCGTGGCCCGCACGATGGTCGCGACGTTCACGACTGTCGGCTTCATCCTCGTTGCGGTGTTCGTCGTGATGACGCTGGCGGTCAGGTCCACCGTTCGCAGCACCGTGGCGGAACGGCTGGAGACCGGCCAGCGCATCCTCTCGGCGCTCGAGCAGCGGCGCGGCCGCGAGCTGCAGGCTCGGGTTGCCACGCTGGCCGAGAACCCGACGCTCAAGGCGGCGATGGACACTTATCACCAGGAGCTGCACCTCGAGCAGGGAGCGCAGAGCCGCGAGCTCCTCGACACGATCGATCGACAGGTCGACAATCTCGTGACCCGCATCCACCCCGACATCGTCGTCGTCACCGATCCCGCTGGCGCGGTCGTGTCGGTGCAGGGACGAAAACGGGCGGACTGGCCAGCCGAGGGCGCACGGGCGTGGCTGTCCACGGACAGCGGGGGCGATTTCGTGGCGCTGCCGGGGGCGGTGTTCAGGTTCGCCGCGGCCCCCCTGGTGCTGCAGGACGGCCAGAACACCGTACTCGGCGAGCTGCAGCTGGCGACCGCACTGGACGCCGACTACGCCGCGGAGCTGTCGGCTCTCTCGGGCGCCGGAACGGTCATCGTGTCGCACGGCGCAGTGGTGGCCAGCACGCTCCCGGCGGTGGCGACGCGAGGGCTCAGCGCGTCCATGCTGGCAGTTCTCGGGTCGAACGACGACAGCCTGCTGCTGGGCGGAGAGCACTACGCGGTGAAGCTGCTGTTCCGTCATGGCAGCGCCGCGGTCTACGCCCTCGATTCCATCGACTCCTCTGCCGCCCCCCTGGTAGCGGCTGCGCTTCGGGCGACGCTGCTGATCGCGCTCGGCGCACTGGCGCTCGTCGCCGTCGCCAGCCTCTGGCTGGCCCGTACGGTGGCGCGTCCGATCGACACGTTGTCGCGCTCGTTGACAGCGATGACGCAATCGCACGACTACGGCACGCCAATCGCGCCGACCGGATCGAGCCTCGAGGTCGACGCGCTGACTGCGACGTTCAACACCATGATGGCGTCCGTCCTCTCCGCCGAAGCTGATACCCGCAGCGCCTACGTCGGCGCGATCCGGGCGCTCGCGCTGGCCCTCGACGCGCGCGATCCATACACTGCGGGCCACTCCGAGCGGGTCAGCGCGATCTCGGTAGCGATCGGCCACCAGATGCACCTGCCGGAGGCCGAGCTCGACATCCTCCGCCTCGGGGCGCTGCTGCACGACATCGGAAAGATTGGCATCAGCGACGACGTCCTCCGCAAGCCCGGGGCGCTGACCGACGAAGAGTTCGAGGCGATCAAAGAACATCCGGTGACCGGCGCGCGCATCCTCCGCACGGTGCCGTTCCTCGCGGAGCATCTGCCGATCGTCGAGCTCCATCACGAGCGGCCGGATGGCAAAGGCTACCCGCACGGCCTGCGCGGAGACGAGATTCCGCGGCTCGCGCGGATCGTACACGTGGCCGACGCGTTCGACGCCATCACCAGCGCCCGTGCCTACCGGCCCGCGCGGGGCGCCGGCGATGCGTTGCAGGAGCTCTGGCGCCACGCCGGCTCGCAGTTCGATGCCGAGGCGGTGCAGGCGCTGGCCGGCAGCATTCCAACGCTGCGGCTGCAGGACAGCCAGATCGACAACACGGCGGCCCGCGCCGCCCGGAGAACGCCGCTCGTCGCGGTCGCACGCGCATGACGACGCGCGCTGTCGCGGCGATCGTTCTCCTGCTCGCCGCTGCGCCGATGGCGACGGCCCAGGAACAATCGACCGATCGAGTGTCCGCCGAGACCGTCGCCTCCGTGTCGATGTTCTCCAGCTGGTCGCAGCCGTCGGTGGTGCTCGACGGAACGGCCACGATTCGCATGGGCGAGCGCACGGTTGGTCTGGTCCGCCCCTGGGTGTGGCAGCGCCCCGATGGATCGTGGACGACCGAGTGGTATCAGCTCCAGATCCGCTACCAGTCCGATACCCGGCTGCCCGTTCGCGTCGACGCGGGGATCATTGCGTCGCCAATTGGCCTGGGGACGCTCGAAATGCGGCCGGACTTGAATCCAACCGTATCGCCACCCTTCTACTACGTCGTTCCTCTTCCGCGCTTCGATCAGACGTTCGATGCCCTGCAGGTGATCTCGGGCGGCTATCCGCTGGGGGTCGTGGTGAGCACGTCGGGGACGCACTGGGATGCGCGCGGCGGAGTGACCAACAGCACTCCGGCCCGAGGGCGCGCCGAGATGAAGGACGGTCAACCGGCAGCGATGTCCCAGCTGATCCTCGGCGGCGGAGTGTCACCGATCCCCGGTCTGCGTGTCGGGGGTGGCTTCGGTCATGGCCGCTATCGCGATCCGCGAACCACGATCGTGACCATCCAGTCGGACTACGTCACGCCTTCCGATCAACCGCCACAGGTGATCGCGTTTCCTTCGGCCGACGCCACGGTCACCAACGTCGAAGCGGAGTACGCGTTCGGCCACACGCGGCTGAAGGGCGAATGGGTGTGGGATCGATTCGACACGACGAGCACGCCGGTGACGGCGTCCGGCTTCTTCGTACAGGCCGCCCAGACGTTCACGCCCCGCTGGTTCGGCGCCGCCCGCGTGACGTCAGCCAGCGCTCCAGCTCCCATCGCCAGCGCGGACGTTCACACCCGAGCGACGGTGGTTGAAGCGATTGCCGGTTACCGGCTGACGCGCGAGTTCACCTTGAGGGGCGGTTACTATACCCAGCGCTATTACAACGCCCCGTCCTGGGATCAGCAGCTCTGCGCATCGATCGTCTGGGCCCGCTTGTGGCGGTAGGCGGTAGGGTCGATGTGACCTCGCCGAGCATCCAGTACTCCTACACCGTCAGCAGCTTCTCGAGCTCTTCGACGTGCGCGGCTCTTGCCATCGCGTCCTGACGATCGACCAGACCATTCCTGACGAGCTGCGCGAGCGATTCCTCGAGCGTGAACGACCCGTGGCGTCGGGTAATCGTCATCTCCTGATTCAGGTGCTGAAGGCCGTTCTTGCGGATATGCTGCCGCGCCCCGTAACCAACCATCAGTAGTTCGGCGGCAGGAATCCGGCCGCCGCCAGCCTTCGGCAGCAGCTGCTGGGTCATGACCGCGGCCAGCGCCATCGCCAGCTCCTGCCGAACGGTGTTCTGACGCTCGGGCGGAAACGAGTCGGCGATCCGACCGATGCTGGATGCGGCATCGCTGGTGTGCACGGTCGAGAAGACGAGGTGGCCGGTCTCCGCCGCGGCCAGGGCGATCCGCATGGTCTCGGGATCGCGCATCTCACCGACGACGATCACGTCCGGCGCCTGGCGCAGCGCAGCCCTCAGCGCGGTCGGAAAATCCGGCGCGTCGATTCCGATTTCGACCTGCTCGACGATGCTGGATTGATGAGCGTGCTCGTATTCGATCGGATCTTCGATCGTGATGATGTGGCGTGCGGCCTGCCGGTTGATTTCCTCTACGAGCGCGGCGAGCGTCGTCGTTTTCCCTGAGCCGGTCGGACCGCCGACGAGGACCAGGCCTCTGGGCAGCTGAGTGAGGAGCTCGACGGTGGGCGGCAGGTTGAGCGTCGACAGGCGCGGCACGCGCACCGGCAGCGCGCGCACGGCCGCGGCCGCCCGTCCCCGCTCGCGATGCAGGTTGATCCGGAACCGGCCCAGATCGGCGACACGAAACGATCCGTCCGCGATCTGGTGCTGACGGTAGTCCCGGCGCGCGTGCGGCGGCAGGGCCGGCAGCACCGACTCCTCCACGTCCAGGCCGTCGAGCGGACCGTCGGCCAGGCCCCGCACCCGCCCCTCGACGCGAATCGACGGGGAGGCGCCGGGAACCAGCAGGAGGTCGCTGCCGCCGGCACCGACCAGTGCCCGCAACCAGCGTTCGAGGCGACCGGTGTCCCCGGCGGCGGGGCCCGCGGGCTCATCGGACGCGTGCAATTCGGCAATCAGCTGATCGATAGGGTCGTCCGGTGCTTCCACCGACCTATCGTAGACGATCGCCGCGGCCGCCCTGAATCGCCCGCCAACCCTTTCGACGCTGCTACCGTCCAAGGGTGAGGTATGTTATATATAGCTCTCCTTCATATAGAGGTCCTGCATGTCGAGCCGTGCCCTCCAGGAAGCCAAGAAAGGCAGCGCCGAGCTCGTGATCCTGGCCATCGTCGAGCGCGAGAGCCATCACGGCTACGAGATCGCGCGACTGATCGAGGAACGATCCGGCGGCGCCCTGCGCTTCACGCTGGCCTCGCTCTACGCGACGCTCTACCGCATGGAAGATCGCGGCTGGATCCGCGGCCGCTGGATCGAGAAACCCGGCTTGCGCCGGCGCTGCCACTATCGGATCACCGAGGCCGGCCGCAAGGTGCTCGACGAGCAGCGGGCCGACTGGAGCCGCTTCGTCGCAACGCTCGGCCAGCTCGCCGGGGTCAAGTACGCGTGATCGACAGCCCCCTGGGCGCTGACCCACCTGGC
This sequence comes from uncultured Acidobacteriota bacterium, assembly GCA_963771415.1. Taxonomy (GTDB): domain Bacteria; phylum Acidobacteriota; class Vicinamibacteria; order Vicinamibacterales; family 2-12-FULL-66-21; genus CAWAZT01. The sequence goes on from CAVYTI010000008.1 coordinate 491,135, forward strand.
AATCGGGAGGAGTGATGCCGTCTTCACACAACTGGAAAGCGCTGGTCGTCCAGCATGCCCGCGCCACCGGAGCCGCAGACCTGCCGGCCCATACCATCGACGAGCTCGCCACGCATCTCGAGGACCTCTATCTCGAACAGCGCCGCCTCGGCCGATCCGCCGCGCAGGCGTTCGAGGCCGCGCGGGTCGCCCTGACGGAATCTCCGCTGGCGGCGGTGCCCCGCTCGAGGACCCACCCGATCGAGTCACGCGCGCCGGTGCCGGACGCTCCGGCGCGAGGCTTCACCGGCTTCGGCGGCGACCTTCGGTTCGGGTGGCGGCAGCTCCGGCGCAGTCCGTCGTTTGCCGCCGTGGCGATCGCCACGCTCGGCCTGGGCGCCGGCGCCGCCACCGCGATCTTCAGCATCGTGGACACGGTGCTGCTCCGCCCACTGCCGTTCCGCCAACCGGAACAGCTGGTGGCTATCTGGGAATCGAACGCCGAGAAGGCCCTGCCACGCGAGCGCCTGTCCCCCGTCAACTTCATGGATTACCGCGCCGTCGGCCCGGCGTTCACCGACGCAGCCGCCTGGTGGCGGCCCGAGGTGAACCTGGCGGAGCCCGGCACGGAGCCGGTTCGCATCAGCACCATTGAAACGAGCGCGAACCTGTTCGAGGTGCTCGGCGTCTCACCGCAGCTTGGCGCCGGCTTTCCCGTCGGCGGCCCGTTCTACTCGAAGGATCGCATTGCGGTCGTCAGCGATCGCCTCTGGCGACAGCGCTACAACGCCGACCCGGCCATCATCGGGAAAGTGCTCAACGTCAACGACGGGCCATACACCGTCGTCGGCATCATGCCGGCGCGCTTCAATTTTCCAGACGATGTGGATATCTGGCTGCGATTGACGTGGGACCTGACGCGTCACAGTCGTGGCGCGCACTTCATGGAGTCGGTAGCGCGACTCCGGCCCGGTGCCACGGCCGACCAGGCCTCGCGCGAGCTGTCGGCGTTGAGCGTTCGCCTGGGCAACGAGAATCCGGCGACCAACAAGGGCTGGCTCGCACGCTCGGTGCCGCTTCTCGACGACATGCTCGGCTACTACCGCCCGGCGCTGTTCGTGCTGCTCGGCGCGGTTGCGCTGCTGCTGATCACGGCCTGCCTCAACGTCGCCAGCCTGCTGCTCGCGCGCGCGACGATTCGCGCCAGGGAAATCGCGGTCCGCGCCGCGCTCGGCGCGTCACGCGGACGGCTGGTCCGTCAACTGCTGGTCGAGAGCCTGCTGCTCGCGTCGGCCGGAACGGTGGCCGGCGGCGCTGGCTGCGCTTCTGCTTCTGAAAGCAGCCATTGCCTGGCTGCCGGTGTCGGTCCCGAGGCTGGCGACGACCACGCTCGACACGAGGCTGCTGATCTTTTCGCTCGCGCTCGTCGGCACGACGGCCGTTGTATTCGGCCTGCTGCCGGCGGTCCTGCTCTCCAGGACCCAGGCCGCCGACGCCTTGAAGGACGGGGCCCGCACCTCAACCGGCACGCGCGGCCGGCGCTGGACGCGCGCGCTGGTGATTGCGGAGGTGTCGCTCGCCACCGCCGTCCTCGTGGCCTCGGCCCTGCTGGTCCGCAGCGTGACGCGCATGATCCACGCGCCGACGGGCGTCGTCTCCGACCAGGTTGTGACGGCGAATCTGCAATTGCCTTACGCGGGCTACCAGAAGTGGCCGAACGTGGATCAGTTCTACACTGCGCTGCTCGATGGCATCCGCAACCAACCCGGAATCGTCGCCGCCGGCGCAGTGACGGCGCTGCCGCTCGATCCAGGCTGGCGCCTGCCGTTCAGGATCGACGGCCGGCCCGCCGCGCGCGCCGAGGAGGACTCCATCGCGCAGCACCTGAGCACCACGTCCGGATACTTCGAGACGGTCCGGGCCACGCTGCTCGCGGGACGGCTCTTCACCACCGACGATCGCGGCGACAGCGAGCCCGTCGTAGTCGTCAATCAGACGTTCGCGGCGCGGGTGTTCCCGGGCGAACAGGCGGTCGGTCACCGGATAGTCTCGTCGGCGCGGTACATTGGTCCTCTGGGCGAAAACCTGCTCGGCCAAGGGCCCTTCCGGATCGTCGGCGTGATCGCCGACGTGCATCAGGCACCCCTCGGCCAGCCCGACGAACCGACCATCTACCATACCGCGCGGCAGTTTCCGTTCCGCTCAATGGCCCTGGTCGCTCGCGGCGCGAGCACAGCAACGGCGAGCGACGCGATGCGGACCGCGCTGAGGAAGCTCGATCCGTCGCTGCCGTTAAGCAACCTGCGAACACTCGACGAACGGTTCCTGCTCAGAGCCGCCGCGCCGCGCCTGCTGATGTTCGTGCTCAGCACCTTCGCGGTTCTGACCAGCGTGCTCGCGGCGATTGGCGTCTACGGACTGCTTGCCTGCGTCGTCAACGAACGCCGGCGGGAGCTGGCCATCCGGCTCGCCCTTGGCGCGCGGCCCAGCTCGCTCGCGCGGCTGGTGACCGTTCAGGCCGTGACCCTCGCGTCAGCGGGGGTAGTCCTCGGGCTGGTCTGCATGCTGTTCATCGGCGGCTGGCTGGACGTCGTGTTGTTCCAGACGCGCAGCAGCGACGTCGGCGCGATGGGAACGGCTGCCGCGATGCTGCTGGGGGCGGCTCTGCTCGCCTCGTTGGCGCCGGCGTTCCGCGCCGCCCGTGTGCCCCCGTCGGAGGGACTCAGGGCCGAGTGACCAGTGCGGATGCGGATCTAACCCGACCCAGGGAACGCTGATCACGAACACGACGAGGATCCACCACGGCCACAACTTCACCGAGGTCTACTTCTTCCGGAACTCGCCGCGCCGCAGCTGGCGATACATGTCCAGCGCTTCGCGGATGATCCGGAAGGCCTCAGCCGGTCCCATCAGATCTTCGACCACCACCTGCTTGTTCTCGAGAACCTTGTAGTCTTCGAAAAACCGTCTGATCTCCCGGAGCTGGTGCGCTGGCAGATCCTGCTTGTCGGTGTATTCGGCGAAGGCGGGGTCGCGGACGCTGACGGCGACGATCTTGTCGTCGATCCCCTTCTCGTCCCGCATGCGCACGACACCGATCGCACGTGCCTCGACGATCGTGAGCGGGTACACCGGCTCTTGACTGAGCACCAGCGAATCGAGCGGATCGCCATCGTCGCAGAACGTGCGCGGAATGAAGCCGTAATCGGCCGGGTAATGCACGGCGCTGTAGAGGACGCGATCCAGACGCAAGAGGCCTGTCTCTTTGTCGAGCTCGTACTTGTTCTTGCTGCCTTTGGGCACCTCGATAACCACGGGGAACGCCGTCTCCACCTGGGCGTCGTCCACGTAGCTGTCGTGCCAGGGGTGCATCGAGGCCATTACCGGAATCTCCTGGAGGTCTGCTCCCCGCCCTCTCCGCCGCGAGAGAGCGTCACACGTTCACCTCGACTTCGTCGACGTAACACCACGACCAGTCCTCGCCCGGTTCGAACGACGTGACGATCGGGTGCTTGGTCGCGTGGAAGTGCTTCGTCGCGTGACGATTCGGCGACGAGTCGCAGCAGCCCACATGCCCGCAGGTCCGGCAGAGACGAAGGTGGACCCATCGGCCGCCCATCTTCAGACATTCTTCGCAACCCCGGCTCTGCGGTTTGACATCCTTGACCTGAGCCACGTGCTCGCATCCCATCTGTTTACTCCCGTCCGACCTGCGGCGTCATCGGCGCTGTGAGGCATCTCACGATTCTATTGTGCCTTGCATTCGCGTCACGCGCGGTTCCGGCCCGCCTTCCCACTGAAACACGTAGTGCGCGGCCGCGCGGACGTTGGCCACGAGTGACGGGCGGAAGCACGCGATGCATTCCCCACGAGAGTGTCGGACGCTTGGATAGACGATTCCATGGGACCCACCATGAAGCAATCGCAGGCCGAGCTCCTGGGACAACGCGTAGGAGTCGGGATCGAGACACGGCGCGAACGCCTCCAGCCCTCGGAGATCGTGGAAGGTCGTTCTGAAGTCGGCCTGATAGAGCCGCATCTCGAGACGCGCATCGGTGATCCCGATCTCGCGAAGCTCGCGGCCACGATGGTAGACGGATTCGGCGATAGCCGTTTCCAGCCGTCGGCCCGCGTACCACACGCCCCGCGTCGGTGTGGCGAAGCGACTGCCCGCGGGATTCGGGTGACAGAAGGCGGCCATGACGACCGACGCCATGGGGCGCCCGGTGACCCACTCGTCGCGCGGCACGGCGTGCAGTTGGCCCAGCTCGGTATTGACCCGGTCGTTGGTCCAGGTTTCGAGCTCGAGGACCAGCTCGAGATCCTCGGCGTTCGCGACCCGGTCGAAGAGACCGGCCGATGGGTAGCGGCTGGGAACGAGGCGGGAGGCGTCCCGCCAGCTGACCCGTGAAACTGGCGGAATCAGTTCCATCCGCCTCGCCGTGCGTCGAGCAACCTGCGCGTCTGGAACAACCCGTCCATGCCGCTCGCCATGAGAGAGAGCGCCGGACGGCCACCGAAGATCGGATGGGCGTTTGGAAGTCGTACCCAGTGGTCGGCCAATGACTGATCCGGATACAGCACCTGGAGGGCTTTATAGATGCCGAGCACCAGCGAGATCCGCGTCAGCGTGTCGAAGGACAGGGTGCCGTGGCCGCTGCTTTTGTACTTGTGGAAGGTCGAGACGGCCGGCCATCCGAGCAGCGCCCGTTGCTCGCCGACACTGAGCTTCCAGACAGCCGCTATCTCGAAGAACGTCCGCAACGCCGGACCGGACATGCGGCGCCGGATAGTCGGGTCCGGACGCAGGTCAGGGGCGACCGCGGGCAGGGGGCCGTGCGCCGTCGGCTCGGACCGGGTGTCCATATATGGATATCATACTCCATATCTGAACTCTCCCCTTTTCAATCTCATTCAATGGCACAAAACTGGCTGGAGGGAACCCCATGAAGCTTCTCGTCGTGGCGGCCACTGCCCTTGCTGGGGTTGCGCTGGTGGCTGCGCCGGTGACGTATCTCCGTGGCCGGCACCCGCCTCCGGCGATGCCCGCGTCCCTGGAGCCGCTCGCGGCGGGCCCGGAGCCCACGTTGGAAACCCCAGTGACCCTCCCGTCGATTCGGATCACGGACGAGCTCGTCCGCGCGCGCGAAATACGGTCGCCGGCACCACCCGGGCCCGCGAACGCGCCGGCTCTACGCCCACGGCCGGCGCCGCGACCACGTCTGCAGCGAGGATCGATGCTGGCGAGGCTCTTTTTCGGAGCTGGAGACCATCGACCTCAGCCGTTTCCGCGGCCGCGGTCCTGACACCCAGCGGCGAACCGCGTCAGGGCTCGCTGCGCATGTGGTCAATCACACGATTGACGCCAGCCGTTTCTCTGGCCAGTTGAACAGCGCGATCGCGTTCGGCAGCCGACCGTACGGTGCCCCCGAGAGTCACGACGCCGGCGTCGGTCGAAACGTCGATCGATCGCGCCCGTACCAGATCGTCCAGCGCCATCTTCGATTTGATTTTGGCGGTCAGCGCGCCGTCGTTCAGCACCGCCTCGGCACGATTGGCGAGTTCGGCGGTCTTTTCTCCGGCCTTGGCGCCAACCTCCTTGGCGCGTGACGCGTCCACCGTCCCGATCGCCGAGGTGCCGCCGTCATGCGCCCGATAGTTACCCCACCAGCCGAGCAGAAATCCCACACCGCCGACGACGATTGCCAGGACCAGAATCAGTCTTACAAGTCCTCGTAGCATCGGACCCTCCAGCACAGCCGACACTGGTATTTTGCAGCATTCGTACCGGTGGCGCCAACTCCTGCGTGGCCTTCACGCGCCCCACTGGTTCGTGCGAACATCCCTCAATGGCTGACGTGGACCCGATTGCCCGATACACGCGAGCCGCGGCGCGAGCCCAGGAGCTCGGCGTGGATACAGCCCCCGTCGCGTTGGCGACCGCCGACCCGTGGGGGCGTCCGTCGGTCCGTATAGTTCTGATACGGCACGTTGACGAGCGCGGTTTCGTGTTCCACACCAACTACAACAGCCGCAAGGCAGAGGAGATCTTTTCCAATCCGCACGCCGCGCTGTGTTTTCACTGGCCGACGCTCGAAGAACAGATTCGTGTGGAAGGGTCGGTGGCACGCATCAGCGACGCCGAATCCGACGCGTATTTCGCCGGACGACCCAGGGGAAGCCAGATTGGAGCGTGGGCCTCGGAGCAGAGCGCCGAGCTGCCGTCGGACGACGCGCTGGAGACGCGCACGCGCGACGTCGAGGCGCGTTTCGTCGATCGCACGGTCTCTCGCCCGCCACACTGGGGAGGGTTACGGATCGTCCCGGAACGGATCGAATTCTGGTACGGCCGACCGAGCCGCCTCCACGAACGATTCCTCTACGTCCGATCGGGCGCGGACTGGAGCATGCGCCGGCTGTATCCATGACCGGCGTTTGGGATCAGTCTCCCGCTGCACCGCGGAACTGGTCCTCCTCCTCGGCGAACAGCACGTTGAAGCTGGTCAAGGATCCGTAGCAGCCGGTGATGTAGGTCTGCAGCTTGATCTTCACGTCTTCCGCGATGTCCATGGCGTTGACCTGCTGCTCCAACGTCCGCAGCCGGTTGCGTAGCATCACGATCTTGTGAAAGAACGTCTCGATCGGCCAGCTCTTGTCCTGGAGGCCGGCCGTGCCGGCCTTGAGCACGAGCGAGCCCCCCCGCCATTTCTCCGCCGGCGCCGCCTCGGTCAAGCCGGTCTCCTCGCGGATGATGCGGCGCAGCAGCAGCTCGATATCTATCCCGGCTAGTTGATCGGCAGTCACGACAGGGGCCATCCTTTCACGATCGCTGACCAGCGGAAATATCTGGCGCGCGGGCCGCGGTGACGACAATGAAGTCTTCGGCGTCGTCGATGGCGCACTTCCCCGCCCGTCAGCCAGACGCGGACCCCCACGGTAGTTGTGTTCGCTACCGCAGTAGCCGCAAGCGACACGCAACGGGTGTCCCTCGGCGTTCGCCGCGATGACGGTGTGCTGCCGATCGAGCTTGCAGGCTCGGCAGTGATCTTCCAGCGAATCCCCGGCACGGTGACGACGCTCTACCACGGCGCGATCATATCGCGGTGAGCCACTTCGGCAAGCGACGGCGTGGCGGTGCGGGCTGGCGTCAGTCTGGGTTGGCGACCGTGAGCGGTTCGCCGAGCGCCGCCACCGATCTCGCAAGACCTGTCCGCTCGAGGAGGATCCGTCGGTCGAGGGGAGAGAGACGCTGGCCCACTTCGTCGGCGTCAGCCAGCGCAACGGCGGCAACCGCCATGATGGCGGTGTCGAGCGCCAGCCTCTTCCGGTCGACGGTGTCGATCGTATCGGTGGTTGCGTGATGGTGGGTCTGATACTCGCCGGGCTCTACCCAGAGCGTCAGCGCCGGCACGCCGGCCGCCAGGAAGTAGGCGTGATCCTGATCGAAGCTGGGCTGCTGCGATAAGTCCGCTGCACCGAGCCCGCGCAGCGGCTGCAGAATTCTCCGAACCGAGGCCTCCACATCGACGCGGCCGTGCAGCCGGAAGCCCAGCGGCGAGCCGGCCCCTTCGTCCATGATGAGCACGGCATCAACGCGATCGAGCTCCGCCGCGTGCGCTGCCACGTAGGCCTGCGATCCCAGAATCGCCTGCTCTTCGCCGCTGAACAACACGAAGCGGATCGTCCGACGGGTACGAACTGCGAGCGACTTCAGGATTCTCGCTGTCTCGACCACGGCCGCCACTCCCGTTCCGTCGTCGTTGGCCCCGGTGGCCGTGTCCCACGAATCGAAGTGCGCGCCGACCAGGATGACCCGATCGCTCATCGACGTTCCGTTCAGGCTGGCGACCACGTTCCGCTCGACCGTGGGTGTCGTGTCAAGGGTGTTGTCCACGTGCATCGATACGCGAACCGTTCCTTGCGCCAACACTCTTCGGAGCAGCGCCGCATCTTCGCGCGCGAGCGACACCATCGGCAGCGCGGCGGCCGGATAGTTGCCGAAGCAGCCGATGTCGAGCAGCGGATTTGGCTTGTCGGACGGAATAATCAGCGCGGCTGCTCCGGCAGCGGCCAGGGTTCGGGCCGTGCGGCCTCGAGTCACATACCCGGGCTCGATGCGATCGCCGGGAAAATCAGCCAACACCAGCGCCCCGTTCGGGACCACCGGACGGCCCGAGTTCGAGACCACGGACCCCACGTCGACCAATCGCCCGTCGATTGGTCCGCGGGTTCCCGGCGCCCAGCCGAACGACTGGATCGTCAGAGACTGCGCGACCGGACTGATCATGCGCGCGCGAGCAGCGCCGCGCGTCCATCGCGAGCGAAGCGGATAGGTTTCGGCATGGACATCATCCAGGCCGGCAGCCTTGAGCGTCTCGATGAGCAGTCTCGCGGCAGCCTGCGATTGATGGCTGCCGGTGAGCCGCGCGCCGACCGAGGTGGTCAACGTCTCGAGAAAGCGATAGGCGCCATCCCGGGTCAGCGCCGCATCGGCAATCCGCTGATAGGGCGTGGTCGTCTGTCCGGCACGCGCCTCGTCCGGAACGGCGTTGCCGGAGGCGACCGACAGCGCTGTGAGCGTGACGATCGACAGCACCGTCGCGATGATCCACTGCCGCATCGTCCGGATGATATCCCGATCGGTGCAGGAGGCCGCGCCTACCGGGAGGGTAAAGACGTGGACGGCTTGCGCCCGATGCCGATCAGGCTCAGCCCGCGACCGATCTTCAGTCGCTCGATCCCCTTGGCAACCGGCAAAAGCCATTCGAACGCGCGCATCTGACGCGGATTCAAGTCGCGGCGCCCGAGCAGCTTGTTCAGATACCAGCCCGGCACGCCGAGGCGATTGAACTCGTCGAGGCTGACGATCTCGAAGCCTGATCGTTGCAGCTTCGACCGAAGGTCGTCGGCCGTGTAACGCCGCTGATGACCCAGCGCCTCGTCACAGGGGCTGAAGAGGGACGGGTGCGCCGGAACGAGGATGATGGCATGGCCTCCTGGTTCGAGCAGGTCGTAGTACGCGGCAAGCACTCGCTCGTCTTCGGCGATGTGCTCGAGCACGTTGAGGCAGACAATGGTGTCGATGCGCTGCGACTTCAGCGGTTCGTAGGCCGCGGAGTCGGAGAGGTCGAACAGGGACGTAGTGACGTTTTCGAGATGGCCGAGGCGCCAGTTCAACATCTCGACGTAGAGCGGGTCGTTGTCCAGGCACACCAGCCGCTCCCGATCGAGGAGGAGCTCGGTGAAGTTGCCGATGCCGCAGCCCGCCTCGAGGACACGGCTGCCGAGGACGTCGCGAAACTGATCGAGCACCCAGCGGTTGAGTCCCTTCGCGCGACGCATGCTCTGGAGCACGTAGTAGCCGTCGTGGGTCGTGAAGCGGTCGTCGAGAAAGCGGTACTTGAGCAGTGTCCAGACGGCCGATACGGCATCTTTCCAGCCGATCTTCTTGCCCTCGGCAACCGTCCGGCCGTGATAGCTGATGGGAACCTCGTAGATGCGGATGTTCCACTGCGCCAACCGCGTGCTCAGCTCCGGCTCGATTCCGAATCGATCGCTCTTGAGCGGCGTCTGCTTGAGGACGTCGGCACGGACCGCCTTGTAACAGGTCTCCATGTCCGTGAGATTGATGTTGTTGAGGATGTTGGTCAGCCAGGTCAGGAAATGGTTGGCTACGCCGTGCCAGTACAACAGCACCTTGCGCTGCGAGGCCGACGCGAAGCGCGACCCGAACACGGCGTCCGCTTTGCCTTCGAGAATCGGCGCAATCAGGGCCGGATAATCCGTCGGATCGTATTCGAGATCCGCGTCCTGGATCAGGCCAATGTCGCCGCGCATGTGCTCGATGGCGGTTCGGATCGCCGCTCCCTTTCCCTGATTGCGCGGCTGGCGAATGACGCGGATCCGCGGCTCGTCCGCCGCCAGCGCCTCGAGAATCTCGGCCGACCTGTCGCGGCTGCCATCATCGACGCACACCAGCTCGATCGGTAGATCGATGGGGCTCGCCAGCACACGGCCGACAATTGTGCGAAGCGTGCGCGCTTCGTTGTAGACGGGCATCAGCACGCTGACAAGCCTGGGGGCGGAGGTCGGCATCGTGTCTGTTTCGGGTTTCGCGGTCACAAGCGGTCGATCACAGCAGTCGATCGGGACCTGGAGCCTCGATGATCGTCTGCAGCTCGCCGCCATCGAGCCAGACGAGATCGCAGGCCTCGCAGCGATCGATGACGACGTGTCCTCGCCCGTAGTACCAGTCGGTCAGCATCGTGGCGTCGCAGGATGGGCAATGGATCTGGCGCTCCAGCTGCCGCGGACTGACTTTCTTCGGCATCACCGTAAGGGTCGGCGTCGTACTGCGCTTCGCGCTGACCGTCGCGGCAAAGACCTCACGCGCCATCAGCAGGCCGCGACATGCCGGGCACGCATCGAGACGATACCGGCTGTCCATCACCGCCTCCTGGAGCGATTGTCGGCACAACGGACAGGCAAGCACGGCGTGTCCGCTCCGACCGAGCAGCCTGATCCCGTCCGTTTCCGCCGGATCGAGCCGAATCGTGGTGTCGCAGTGGTCGCAATGCCAGGCGGGGTTGCCGTCGAGCAACTCCATCGGGGCTCCGCAGTTCGGGCAATTCACGGCATGTGAAGGTATCACGCAGCGTGCACGACGCCACAATGCTCGCGCTGCAGTGAGCCATGAGCATAGGATAAAATCCGCGGGCTCATCAAGGGAGCGGACCCATGGCGAAGGGCTCTCGTGGTTTCGATGCGGGCACGACCGAGCGCACGATCTACTTCTATCGCATCAACAACGGTCTCGAGGAGAGCGGTCAGCCGACGCCGTTCCCCGCGCGCGCCGTGCTCGACAGACTGCAGGCGATGCCGTACACAGCGCGCCTGGTGAACCACGACCGCGATGACGGGCCGGTCATGTTCGCCTGGGTCGATCCGCCCGGTGCAAATGGCCAGATGCGCCTGGCGCACATCCGCAGGGACAATCTTCCCCAGATCGAGCGAGCCGGAAAACTCAGTAACCTCGACATCCCCGAGGACGCCGGCCTGGTCGAAGTCGTCCACATCCGGTTCTTTCCCAAGAACATCGTCGGCGCGGTGTTCAATTTCTTCGGACCGAGGCCAGGCCGGCTCGCCAGATATCTGCAAGCAACCGTGCCGGAGGTGTGCCCGCCCACCACCACCCTCGACACCCTCGTCAACCCCGACATCGTCGCGCGATTGGGCCGGATGCAGGATCTCCGGCTGCTGCAACTCCACGTGCGCGCGTCGTACATGGACCGGCTGCGGCAGGCGCAGACGACGCTCGGCAATGCGCTCCGTGGTACGCTCAACGTCGCCGATGCTGAGAGCGTCGAGATCGTGCTGCGATCGAGTCCCAGGTCTGGTGGCCTCGGCAAGGAGCTGCTGCGCTTCGTCCGGAAGCTGGCGGGCAGACGGGATCTCAAGGCCGGCGTGCAGAAACTCAAGGTCCGCGGCAAGCTGGATAGCGGACGCGTCGAGCTGATCGACGTGCTGTCGGACGATTTGCTGGTCAAGCGTCGGCTCCCCCTCGCTCGCACGCGTGGCCGCGCGCTCAACGATCAAGCCGCCTATGAAGCCATCGCCGCGGCCCACCAGGAGCTCCGCAAGGAGATCCAGCTTGCCTCTGCGGTAGCGATCGCGAGCGGACCCGACGATGAGACCAAGGAGTAGCCGTCAAGTATTCTTCGATCGCTACGAAGCGCACTTCATGCGCAATGAGGTGCTGATCGGACTTGTCGCGGCGGTCATCTTCGCAACCTGGTCCTACGGGTTCAATGGCGCCGCGTCGGTCAATCGCCTGCTCTCGCAGAATCGGGCGCAGCTCTATGGCACGCTGGCGTCGATTGCGGCGAGCCTGCTGGGATTCGTGATCGCCGCGGTGACGATCCTGCTCACGCTGTGGCCGATGAAGACGCTCACGCTGCTCAAGGAGTCGAATCACGGGGACACGTTGTGGGTGCTGATGAAATCGGCGATGCGCTGGCTGGCCTTGAGCACGGCGGCGTGTCTCGTGTCGCTGATGCTGGACCGGGATGGCGCGCCCGAGCCTGCCCTGCTCGACCTGACCTTCTTCGTGCTGGCGGTGACCGTCTTCCGCATCATCCGCACCATCTGGGTGCTCGAGCGGGTCATCGACATCGTGACGCGGCGTCCGACGGCCTGAGCGGCGACGCCTGCGGGATCATGTGTGATCTCGGATGGTGCCGGGGTGGGAATCGAACCCACACGATCCGTGTTTGGGGCGGCTCACCGTATGGGCGGACCACCCGCCTGCGTCATCCGCGGCAGGGCGAACGTCACGGTAAAGTCGTCGTGGTCGCCGATGTCCAGCTCGAAGACGCCGACGACGATGGGGGCGTTGGACGCCGCTCCCTAGTACTGGTCGAACACGTCCAGTGGTACGAGCCGCCGAAATGGTCCGCCGACTAGCGGCACGCAAGGATCAAAAACGGCTGGCAAATACTGACTGCGGCCACCAACGCGAAACGCCTCAGGCATCTGCCGGCACGACCTCCATCCGGCCACGGTCAAACGCGTCGATGTGCCCAATAGTGAACAGACACCGTCCGATGGATCGGCAGACATTTGGTGTCATGGCACTGCAGGGGCGCCGGCCACACATTGCCAGGGCCAGGGTCAGACAAGATCCGGAACAGCCTGCGCCGACAGCGTCATGGGTTATGGTGCATCGGCGAAATTGGCACATGAGTAGATAAACGCGAAACACCTGTCCTGCCTGAGCGCGGTGGCGGCGGAGACCGTGAAACCCGAACTCAATTGCGAATATCACGACTGAGAATCAGGAAGGACGCCATGCTCGTGAAACGAACGTTCAGTCCCCTCTCCTTCGTCTTCTTCGTCATCGCAGCGGTTTTGTTCGCGCCGCCCCTGTCGGCGCAACTGGAAGACAAGTCCACGACCGACGCCGTCCACTGGTCCATAGCTCCCAACAGCCACGGCCAGACCAAGATCGTGCAGGGCGGCATCGAGTTCCGTCCCACGACCCGCGACCCCTTCTTCATCACCGGCAACATCCAGGTGCTCGGCTACGATCGGTGCGAACTCACAAAGATCGTCGTCCACTTCCGCATCTCAAACCCCTACTCCGCCCTGCGATCGATTGAAGTGACCGATCCCCGCTTCGGGCGCATACTCTATGCCGCAACCGAGGCACACGGCGACCGAACCGGGAGCGAGCTCTTCACGCCCATAACGTCAGCCAACGCGTGGCAGCTTCCAACCCGTGTTCCACCCGCAACCGTCGACTCTAAAACCGTCGTCCGCATCGGCATCAACCTCGGCATGCCCATCGACTCCGGAGGCGCTGGAGACCCCTTCGTCCTCAACGGCGTAGACATCTACTGCGCGAAGAAAGCCTTGAGGCCGACCGTCGGCCCGACCGCCACACTGCACACCGGAACCAGCATCGAACACGCCGGCGGTGTGACTCCGCCCAAGCCCGCTCCGCCCGCACCCATCGCAAACCTCCCCGACTCCAAAGCCGTCATCTACGCCATCTCTCAGGCGAACGAACTGCTGTGGTATCGCCACGAGGGTCGCGACGACGGCGTCTTCAAGTGGGCCTCCGACACGGCCAGAACCGTTGGATACGGTTGGAGCTTCAGGACAGTTATCGGCGCGGGAAATGGCGTCATGTACGGCATCACGCCGGAGGGCGACCTTGTCTGGTATCGCCATGAAGGACGTGGCGACGGAAGTTTCAACTGGGTGCAGTCGCAGGGCATGACCGTGAACACGGGCTTCCGCGGCCTGCAGATCATCGCCGCTGGAGGAGGCACGATCTACGCTCTCCGCCGCAACGGAGAGTTGCTTTGGTACCGCCACCTCGGATACGCCGACGGCACTGATCGCTGGATCGCGAAAGAAGGCCGGCTGGTCTCCAGCAATTTCAACTTCTTCCGCATCTTCGCCGGCGACCTCGGCATCATCTACGGCCTCACCTCGAGCGGCGATCTCTACCGCTTCCGCCACGAAGGACGCAGCACCGGAACCAACCAGTGGGCTGATCCCAACGGCATGAAGATCGCCTCGAACTGGAATTACTTGAACGCCTTCTCCGCCGGTGATGGCGTCATCTACGCGACGACACCCGACCAGCGGCTCTTGTGGTTTCGCGACAACGGCCGCGATAACAACACCATCAACTGGGCCACTCCCGACGGCAAAGTGGTTGGAGTCGGATGGAACGTGAAGACCATCTTCTCCGGCGCCGCCCTCGAACCGTAAGGCAATCTGCCGACGGCGCGTTCACCAAGCGAGAAGCCGTGGGCTACTAACCCGAACAGAACAAGGAATGCGCGGCGGCCAGTTCACGAATCTCGCGCGGAGGCTCTCCGGCAAAAGGTTAGCGCTACGGTTAGCGGTAGAACCAAGCCCAGGGGCAAGCACGCGCCTGCAAATAACTGATTATGAATGCCGGGGGTGGGAATCGAACCCACACGGACCTTTTGGGTCCTTCGGATTTTAAGTCCGATGCGTCTGCCAGTTCCGCCACCCCGGCCGACGACGATTCTGACAGATTCTGGGCCACTAAATCCGCACCGACCCGACCAGGGCGCTACGGCACGCTCGGTTTGAATTGCGGCGGCCGCCGATGCTTGGTCGCCTGCTCGTAGGCGTAGGCCAGAGCCACCAGCCTCTCCTCCGACCAGGCCCTCCCGATGAAAGAGATCCCGACCGGCAGGCCGAACGCGTCACCGGCGGGAACCGTGATGCTTGGATATCCCGCGACGGCCGCCGGCGTCGAGCTCGCGCCGGTGAAATGATCGCCGTTGACCAGGTCGGTGGTCCACGCCGGTCCGCCGGTGGGCGCAACGAGGGCATCCAATCGGTTACGGGCCATCACCAGGTCGATTCCCTGCGCGCGGGCGAGCGCGCGGCACCTCGCCAGCGCGGCCTTGTACGCAGGTGTGGACAGCGGTCCCTTCTTCTCGGCCGAGAGCAGCAGTTCCTGGCCGAAGAACGGCATCTCGCGAGCCTGCTCCCGTGAGTTGAACGCGATCAGCTCGGTCAGCGAGTGCACGGGCGCCTTGGGCCCAAGCGCCTGCAGATACTTGTTCAGATCCGTCTTGAACTCGTAGAGCAGGACCTCGTTCTCGCAGCCGTCCATCCGCGCCGCGGTGGGAATGTTCGCTGGATCGACTACGATCGCTCCCTGCGCCTTCATCGTCGCCACTGCCGCGTCGACGAGGCCGTCGGTGACGTCGCTGTAGCCGAAGTACTGGCGCCGCGCCACGCCGATCCGCGCGCCCTTGAGCGCGCCGGCATCGAGGGACTTCGCGTAGTCCTTCGCACCCGGGCTCCGCCTGGTCGCCGCGTCCGCCGGATCGGCTCCCGCCATCGCGGTCAGCAGCATCGCGGCGTCGGCGACCGTTCGCGCCATCGGACCCGCCGTGTCCTGGCTGTGAGAGATTGGAATAATCCCGGTACGGCTGACCAGACCCACCGTCGGTTTGATCCCGACCAGCCCGTTGGTGCCGGACGGACAGACGATCGATCCGTCGGTCTCGGAGCCGACGCCGATGGCCGCCAGGTTGGCGGCGACAGCGGCACCGGTGCCGGAGCTCGATCCACACGGGTTCCGATCCAGCGCGTACGGATTCCTGACCTGGCCGCCGCGCCCGCTCCAGCCGCTGGTGGAATGACTCGAGCGGAAATTGGCCCACTCGCTCAGGTTGGTTTTGCCGAGAATGACCACGCCGGCGGCGCGAAGTCGCGCCACCATGAACGCGTCCTTCGTCGCCATCGATCCCTCGAGCGCCAACGACCCGGCAGTGGTCATCATGCGATCGCCGGTGTCGATGTTGTCCTTGATGACGATCGGGATACCGTGCAGCGGACCGCGCGGACCGCGCGCCCGTCGTTCGTCGTCCAGCGCGCCGGCAATGGCCAGCGCGTCCGGGTTGACCTCGATGATCGATCGCAGCGCCGGTCCCTTCCGATCGATCTCCTCAATCCGGCGCAGATAGAGCTCGGTGATCTGCCGGGCGGAGTATCGGCCCGACGCCATCCACTCGGCGAGCTGCGCGGCAGTGGCTTCCTCGAGCGGAAACGGGGCCGACGCGGGGGTCTGGAGAATCAGCGCGAGCAGGCAGACGAGTGCGGTGCGCGGCAGCATGGCGCCGCTAATTTACCAGCTCTGGAGGAGGTTCGCGCGGGTCAGGCGGACAGGCGATCGACGATGTCGCGCCAGGTGCGGGCAGCGGCGGTGTGATCCGCGGCGATGGCAGCGCCGCACACGGTGCCGCCGGTCTCGTTCGACGGATAGGACCAGACCGGCTCGACTTCCAGGTGCAGACCGATGCCGGCGACCTCGACGTCGAAGCTTTTGGGAAGGTTCCCTCGATCGGGCAGCTCGAGTCGCAATCCACCGTACGAGACGTCGACTACGGCGGCGGTCCGACCGGCGGCGGTGACGCGGAACCCGCCGACGACCCGCTTCCGCGGCCAGCGACGCTGCCGCCGAACGGCGGAGAGCATCTCGCTGACCGTCTTCAGGAACTCGCCGGCCTTGATCGGTTTGGCGACGAACGTGGCGTGGTAGCGGCTCGCTTCGATTTCCATCAGCGGTTCGTCGTAACCGCTGATGATGATGACGGCCATCTCCGGGTAGTCGACCCGGCTCCGCATGACGATGTGCAGGCCGTTGAAGGCTCGCAGCCTCACGTCGGTGATCAGCAGATCGTAGGGACCCACGCCCAGCAGGCGTTTGGCCGCGTCGTACGTGGTGGCACCGGTCACGTTGTGCCCGGCTTCGCGCAGCAGCTCAACGATCCCGTCGAGCGTATGCTCGTCGTCCTCGAGGACCAGAATGCGATATGGCAGTCTCATGACAGGCTGGGATCTGAGCCACGGGGTCTCCTGAGGCAGAGTGGCAAAGCGGATGCCGTCCTGCCTTCGGCGCATTCCCCTGTGAATCTGCGCACTCGTGCGCAGCCAGGCCAGCGCGATTGTAACCGAGAAAACAGGATTGCAAGGCGGAAGTGTTCAGCCTGGCGCACGATACCGGGGCTGGCGCGCCTCAGTGGATGGTAGGGCCGGGCCGCGCCGCCGCGGCAATCACCCGCCGGATCATGCTGTCCAATCGTGACCGTTCAATCGCAAACGGTCCCGCCACCGCCGCCCCCATCGGGATCTCGATGGCGATGACGACCGCCTCGTTGACCGGTTCGACGATCCAGCTGAACCCCCTGAGGGTAACGTGACGACTCCCCCGGGATTGATTCTTCACCCGATCGATCGCCAGCAGAATCTGCTTCAGGACGATTTCGACATCCGTTTCCGCCCAGGCGGCGGGCTCACGTCCGTGCTCGATATGCTCGGTCACCGCGTAGTTCTTTTCTTTCAACACTATCTCGACGTCGAAAATCATTCTTGCCTTTCCATGAAGTCGGGCTCGGGCCAGGGCCGACGACCGAGGCAGGACCAGGGACCAGGGACGAAGGACTGGGGACGAGAGACTCCCCAAATAGATCCTCATAGTATAGCCGTGAAACTGAGCCCCTTAGTTCGCACGCGGCGGGTTCTCGCTCAATTGTGACGCGAGCGCGTCCGGCGTGTTGACCGGCAATCGACAGGCGAAGTCCTGGCAGACGTACGCGGTTGCGCGTCCCTCCAGCATCTGCATCCCGGCGATGAATGGCAACGAGACGGCCAGAGACTGCTGTTTCGTGGCCTCGACCGGGACCACCAGAGCGAACGGCAAGTATCGCGATTCGAGCCTGGCCAGCAGCGCCGTCGTATCGTCACGGTCGCGAGGCCCGATCACGACGATCTGAGTCGCGCCGCCGTACCACGTCGAGAGGCCGGCCAGCATCAGCGGAATCACGCGGGCCGCCCGCCCGGCCCGCGGACCGTAGCGGGCGAGCGTTCGCTCCGCCTTCGTCAGGGCCTCCGGGTCGTTTGTCAGATGCGCCAGCGTCAGGGCGTTCAGCACCGAGACGGAGCTGGCGGAGGGCTCGGCGCCGTCGTAGTCCTCCTTCAGGCGCAGCAGGACGGACGGGTCCGTGCCGGTCGTGCTGAACCAGCCGGCGTCGACCTCGTCCCAGAAGAGCGTGTCCTGGCTTGCCTGCAGTTGACGCGCCCAGGCCAGCCACCGCGAATCGCCGTCGGCCTGAAAGAGCTCGAGCACTCCCCAAATCAGGCAGGCATAGTCCTCGGCGTAGGCGTCAATCGCCGCCTCACCGTCGCGAAATCGTCGCTGCAGGCGTCCTGTCGAATCGCTCCAGAGGTGTGTCCGGATGAAATCCGCCGCCTGCCGCGCGGTGTCGAGCCAGACCCCTGCATCCGGACGGGTGACCAGGACCCGGGACGCGCGCGCGAACGCCGCGATCATCAACCCGTTCCAGGAGGTGATGACCTTGTCGTCGAGATGCGGCCGCGGCCGCGTGCCCCGCGCATCGAACAACGTTTGCCGCGCCCGGCCCAGTGTCTCCACGATCATGCTGGCGGTCTTGCCCGAGCGCACCGAGATGTCTTCGATCGACTGCGCCGTGTAGAGCAGGTTCTGGCCGGTGAACTCCCCCTGCGGATCCTGGGGGGCGTTGCCGCCAGGCTCGATCCCGAAGCGCTTCCTCACGACATCCGCCTCGTCACCCAGGAGCGAACCGATTTCCTCGTCGGACCAGACGTAGAAGGCCCCTTCGCGCTTGTGATCGCCGCCGGGCACGAGGCTGTCGGCGTCTTCGGCCGAGTAGAAGCCTCCCTGCGGGTCACGAAGATCGCGCCGCACGTAGGCCAGGGTGTCCTCGGCGACCGCAAAGTAGAACGGATCGCCGGCCGCCTGTCCCGCCTCGACGTAGGCGAGCGCGAGCTGCGCCTGGTCGTAGAGCATCTTCTCGAAGTGCGGAACGCGCCATTCCGCGTCGACGGAGTATCGATGGAATCCGCCACCGACGTGGTCGCGCATGCCGCCAAGGGCCATCGCCCGCAGGGTCTCGGTCGCCATGGTCAGCGCCGGTGAGGATCCCGTGCGGGCGTGCTCGCGCAGCAGGAGCAGCAACTCGGAGGGGCGCGGGAATTTCGGCGCGTCGCCGAATCCACCGTGACGCCGATCGAACGTCCGCGAGTACTGCTCGACCGCCTCGGTCAACGCGTCGGTACCGGCCAGCGTGGTCTCTGCCTGCGATCGACCGTCGGTCCCCGTGGTCGCCCGCAACCGATCGAAGAGCTCGGCGGCGGCGTAGTCCACGCGCGCGCGATCCTCCTGCCAGACCCGCGTCAGCTCGCCGAGGACGTCGAGAAATCCTGGCCGTCCCCATCGCGAGGAGGGCGGGAAATACGTGCCGCCAAAGAACGGCTTCAACTCGGGGGTCAGGAAGACGGTCATCGGCCATCCGCCCGATCCCGTCGTGGATTGCACGAACGACATGTACACACGGTCGACGTCCGGGCGTTCCTCGCGGTCCACTTTGATCGACACGAAACCGGCGTTCAGCACATCGGCGATGGCCTGGTTCTCGAACGATTCGTGCTCCATCACGTGGCACCAGTGACACGTCGAGTAGCCGATCGAGAGGAAGATCGGCTTGTTCTCGTGTCGGGCGCGCTCGAAGGCCTCGTTGCCCCACGGATACCAGTCCACCGGGTTGGCCGCGTGCTGCAGCAGATATGGGCTCCGCTCCCGCGCGAGACGGTTCATGGATGCCATGCTGTCATACAATTCCCCCCACATGGAATTCGCCGTCGAGACTCACGGCCTGGCACGCACGTTCGGAGCGCTGCGCGCGGTGGACGGAATCGATCTGCGCGTGCCCGCCGGAAGCTTCTATGGCTTCCTCGGTCCCAACGGGGCGGGAAAATCAACGACCATCAAGTGCCTCACCGGGCTGTTGCGACCGTCCGCCGGAGACATGCGCATCCTGGGAACGGATCCGCTGACCGATCCGGTGAGCGTGAAGCGCCGGATTGGCGTCGTGCCGGAGGATCTGGCGCTGTTCGAGCGCCTGACGGCCGGGGAAACCCTGTCGTTCATCGGCCAGGTGCACGGGATGCCGGCAGAGACCTTCAAGGGACGGTCGGCGGATCTCCTGTCGCTGATGGATCTCGGCGGCGCCGCCTCGACGCTGGTCGCCGATTTCTCGCACGGCATGAAGAAGAAGCTGGCGCTGGCAGCGGCGCTGTTGCCGGCACCGAAGCTGCTCTTTCTCGACGAGCCGTTCGAAGGGATCGACGCGGTCGCCTCGCGTCAGATCAAGGAACTGCTCCACTCCTTCGTGGCGCGAGGCGGTACGGTGTTCCTGACCTCGCACATCCTGGAAATCGTCGAGCGCTTGTCGACGCACATCGGCGTGATCGCGCAGGGCCGAATCGTGGCGCAGGGCGCGATCGACGAGATTCGCGCCGGCGCAGCGGTTGGCGCGCGCTCGCTCGAGGAACTGTTCATCGAGATGGTCGGCGGCGAACGCCCGGCGGCCGACCTCGACTGGCTCTGACATGCTGCGCACGTTCCGGGCATTCGCGTGGCTGCGGTGGCGAGTCTTCGTCAACTCTCTCGAGCGCACGAGCGCACGCGACACGCTCGAGCGCTTTTCGATTGCCACCGAGAAGCTCGGGCCGATCATCGCGCTCGTTCTCCTGATCCCGTCGGGCATCGCCCTGTTCGGCCTCGGCATGACCGCCGGGTTCGGGCTTACCCTGCCGTCGTGGTATCTGCCGGTTCTGCTGGTGCGGTATTTCCTGCTGCTGGCAACGATTTTTACGATCTTCGGGCCGATCGTGCTCTCCTCCCGCGACGCCGGCAACGTCGTCCGCTTCCTGCTCCTGCCGATTCCGCGGCTGGCGTTGTACATCTCCCAGATGGCGGGCGCCTTCGCGGATCCGTGGATCCTCCTGACCATCCCGGTCCTCGTCGGGATGCCGCTCGGCGCGCTCGTCGGCGGTCACCCGCTCGTCGCCGCGCTCACGCTGGCGGCGGGGATGGCGCTGCTGCTGCTGGTTGTGGGCTTGACCTCGCTGACCTCGACCGTGATTCACCTGCTCCTGCGGAACCGCCGGCGTGGGGATCTGGTCATGCTGCTGGTAGTGCTGGTGTTGCCGCTGATCGGGCTGCTGCCGTCGATCCTGGCCACCAACGTTGCCGTGCGGAACCGTGACCGCCAGCACCCGCGGGCCAGCCGCCCGGCCCCCACGCTCTCGACCGCGCAACGGGCCGCGCGGCAGTTGTTCGCCGTCAGCCCGTCCGAGCTGCACCACCAAATTGCGCTGAGTGCCGCGTCGGCGCCGCGCGCTGCGCTGATGCCGTTGGCCGCCCTGGCGGCCACGGCCCTGGCCGTGCACCTCGTCGGGTTCGTCGCCTTCCGGCGGATGCTCGACATGCCGGCGACGCTTGGGACGCGTCGCGGCGGCGCGTTCGGCGGCTTGTGGGGGCGGACGATTCCCGGCCTGTCACCGGGCGCCTCGGCGGTCGCGTTCACTCAGCTGCGCCTGGCGATGCGCACCCCGCGAGGCCGGTCGATTCTGGCCGGTCCGCTGCTGATCTTCGCGGCCTTTTCCGTGATGGTGTATCGCAGCGGCAGCCTGTTCTTCTCCGGTCTGTCGATCGACAGCGGGTTGAGCCTGGCGACGTTCGGGTCGTTCATCTGCCTTTTCTCGATCCTGCCGCTGGCGATGAACCAGTTCGCGATCGACAAGGCCGGCTTCACCCGCTACATGCTTGCGCCGCTGAGCATCGGGGAGCTGTTGCAGGGGAAGGCGGTCGGCAACGCGCTGATCGCCGCCGGGCCGGCCGTGTGCTGCCTCGTCGTACCGGCGCTATTGTTTCGCGGCGGCAGTGCCGCGCTCTGGCTGGCGCTGCTCTTCTCGGTGATTGCCACCTACGTCGTGATCGCCCCGGTCGCCGCCGCGCTGTCGGCGGTGTTCCCCCGCACGGTCGATCTGAACAGCATCGGCCACGCCAGCAACGCGCATCAGGGTGCCGCGCTACTCGGCCTGCTGTCTTTCGCTGCGGCGGCGGCTCCATGTGCCCTGCTGGTGTTTGGCGCGACCAAAGTTCTTGGCCGTCCTCAGCTCGCGCCAATTCTCTGCGTCGCCTGGTGCGGTGTCGCGATGGTGATCGCTCGGCTGCTGTTCATCCCGGTTCGACGGCTGGTGGCCAGCCGCTGCGAGGCGCTGGCGCAGTACCTACTGAGGCCGACAGCAACCTGAGGGGCCCCGGGCCCCCTCACCACTTCATCGAGAAGCTTCGCTCCGCCCACCACCACACGAACAACGCCGTCAACACCAGCGCCGAGCCCAGCAGATAGGTCGACAGCTCCGGCACCGCCCTGACGAGCATCCGTGAGGTCATCTGGTCCACGAGGACCAGACCGTCGCTCACCGCGCTGGTGACGCCGCTCAAATTGAACAACGCCAGGAGCGCGACGAGAACCACCACGACGCCTCCTGCCATCACGGCGTTGAACAGACGGTCGACCTGCTGCTCCGCGCGCCAGCGATCTCCGCGAATCCGGCGCACCACCGCCATGGTGAACTCCGCCGGTGCGCGAGACACCGGCCGCCCCAGGATCGCCTGATCGATGCGACGCGCCATCGCCAGCGCCGCGGCGCAGCGGACGCACTCTTCCACATGGGCGCGTACCGCTTCGCTCGGCTCCTCGCCGGAGACGATGGCCTCGATCCGATCGTCAACGTCGTGACAAGTCATCGCTGTTCCATCATCAGCTCGCGGAGCCGCCGTTTCGCACGATGCAGGTGCGTTTTCACCGTCCCGAGCGGAACCCCGAGCGCTTCGGCCAGCGCGTCGTACTGCACCCCGTCGAAATGGTGCGCCGCGATCAAAAAGCGATACGGTTCGGGCAAGTGCGCGATGGCCTTTTCGAGCCGATCGCGCAGCTCGAGATCGCTGAACGCGGTGTCGGCAGCGCCGGGATCGAGCACCGGGTGGTTCGGTCCGCGATCGATCGGCAGCTCGCGCGGCGCGCGACTGCGCGCCTCGGAACACGCGTTCGCGATGATTCGATAGATCCACGTCGACAGCCGCGCTTCCCCGCGGAGGTACGGCAGTCCGCGATGGACCTTGAGGAACACCTCCTGCGCGATGTCGTCCGCCTGCGACCGATCCGGCACCAGGCGGAGAACCACGCCGTAGACGAGGTCCTTGTAGCGATCCACCAGCTCGGCGAAGGCGGCTTCATCGGTCCCCTTGCGGCAGCGCTCGATCAGCGCGCGTTCGTCGAAATCGGCCATCCGCCACCAGCATTAGAGCGCGTCACCGGCTCGAATGTTTCACGAACAATCGAGCCGGGGCGGAATTGTCGCCCGTCACCGGTCTCTGAAACAATCCACACTGGCGGCGAGTCTAATGCAACCAGACGGTCTAGTGTGCCGCTCCGATCGATTCAGGAAGGCGCGCCCGTCGAAGGAGTTCGCAAGTGAACGACAGCGGTGAGTTGGTTGGCTTCGCTCTGTTGACGATGGTCCTGGGCGGCGTCGGCCTGGTGGCGTATGCCCTCAGCGGACGCCAGAGGATGCGCGAGCTGATGATAAGAGAGAGGATTGCGCTCATCGAGCGAGGGGTCGCACCGCCGCCGGAAGTCGATCCCGCCCGATTCGAGCACGTGGTGAACGTGGCCCAGGCCGCGCGGGGCAGTTATTCGAGGAGCGGGCGCTACCGGTCCGCCGGCATCCTGCTCATGGGTCTCGGCCTCGCTTTGTTCATGATCATCGGCATCGCCGCCGGAACGCCAGACGTGGGAATGGGGGTCGGCGGAGCGTTTGTCATGGTCGGGGCGGCCATGGTCATCAACGCGATGTTCGTAGCACGCGACCCCGATCCGACGGTGAGCGATTTCTATAAGCCTCCACCGCCGAAGCCCCCGAGCGGCGCGGACTCAGGCGTATCGGATCGGGTGGGTAACTCGGGTTAGGCTGCACTACGCCCGAGGTAGCGCGCGCCACAACTGATGGCCGTCGCTACCCAGACTGACGCGTCCTGGCGCAGGAATATCGCTCCAGGCGCGCGAATTCGATTGGCATCGCGGTTGCTCTTAAGGGTGGCGTCCGGTCGCTGAGGCGATTGGGCCAGCCGCTCCGGCGTTCCGCTGGGGCAACAACCTGCCACAACGGCCTACCTCAAGGCTGCAGGGAGAGTCTTCGGACCTCCCTGTCCTGCCGTACGGTGATTTTTCGCGTGCCGTCAACGAGGCATTCGGCTCGCCGGCGGCAATCGCGCCACAGCCCGTTGCATCTCGTGAAAGGATTTGTCGTCTCGACGACCGGCCTGCGGTACCTTCACGAGCATCGCCCGAAGATCAGCGATCCTCTCGGTCAGCGACGGGTGCGTTGAGAGAAACACTTCGACTGACGAGGGGTCTCTGCCGCTGCGCTGACGGAGCGTCTCGAGAAACGTCAGAAGCCCACGTGGATTCCAGCCCGCTCTGCGGAGAATCTCGACGCCAACGCGATCTGCCTCCCGCTCGTCGTCTCGCGAGAATTTCATCAGGTAACCGTTCGCGAGGAGCTGGGCGCCGGCCTCGGCGGTTGGCGCGCCCCCAATATTTCCCAAGAGCGCACCGAGCAGACCAAGAAGGCCATTGGCCAGGATGCCCTTCGAAATCTGCGCGGCAGCATGCCGGCGAGCGATGTGAGCCACCTCGTGGGCGAGGACACCGGCCACCTGAGAGTCGTCTTCTGCCGCCTCAAGCGTGCCGCGATTGATCCAGACCGGGCCGCCGGGCAACGCAAAGGCGTTGATCTCACGATAATTGGCCACGGAGAACGAGTAGGGATAGCGCGGGCCGCCGGCTTGTGAACCCAGCCGTCGCCCGACCGAGGCCACGTACTCCGCGACGGGGCCTCCGACGTGCGGCACCCGCGCCCGCAACTGGCGCTGCGCGTCGCGCCCCAGCTTCACTTCATCGGCCACCGACAGGAACGTCAGCGAAAAGAGAACGAGCGCGCTAGAGGCGCGGGGTCGGCGCAGCAGGGAGCTCCTCCGGGCGATGGCGGCGAAGGCGGGCGTTGGCAGCCGTGACTTCGGCCCCGAACAGCAGCAGGACGGCGCTGGTGTAGACCCACACCAGGAAGACCACGACGGCGGCAATCGAGCCGTGGATATGACTGAATCGAGACATGTCGCGCACGTACCAGGAGAAGCCGAAGAGCGCGCCACGCCACAACAAGCCGGTCAAGACCGCGCCCATCCACACATCGCGGAACCGGACCTTGGCGTTCGGCACGAAATAGAAAATCAGGCCCACGACCAGGATGAACACGACCGTGCTGGCCCACTTGACCGCCAGGTGCTGCATGATCGCCAGACCCGGCGTTCGCACCAAAACGACCGCGAACCACTTCGCCTCGATGACGTTGATCGCGCTCACCAGGAGCAGCCCTCCCAGCAGCAGCAGGCTGGCCGCGACCAGCATGATGAACGCCATCAGCTTGTGCTTGAAATAGCTCGGCTGCCGCTCGACCCCCCAGGCGTGATTGATCGCCGAGGTGATGGCGCTGAACACGCCCATCGCCGCCCAGATCATGAGCAGGCTGCCGGCGACGCCGAGGCGGATGCGAGCCTGCTGGAGGGCGTCGAGCTGCGAGGTCACGAACTCGAACTGCCGGGGAAAGTAGCGCAGCACGAAATCCAGGATCGCGGTGCGATCGTGCACGTTGGCCGTCACGCTGCCGAGAATCGAAAAGGCGAGGAGAAAAAACGGGAACAGCGACAGCAGCGCGTAATAGGCGATTGAAGAGGCGAAGGTGAGATCGTTGCTGTTGTAGATGCCGACAAGGCCACGCCAGATCGCGAGCGCCGTCAGGCGAGTTTCGGCCCAGGCCCAGCGGGCCGCCCGACGCAGGCTGCTCACGCGATCATGATATCAGCCGTCATCGATCGATCAGCCGCCGGCGACCGGTGCGGCCGGCAAGCGGCGGACGCCGCTGATGCGGGGCTCGCGTGGCGAGTGCGACTCACTCTCGACCCAGGCGCGTCGCATCTCGGCGATGGCCCAGACCAGCAGCGGACCCTTGGCCCACGATCGAGCCAGGCGCCAGGCAAGCCGGCGCAGCGGCGGCCTTCGCATGATGTAGAAGGCTGCGCCAACCGCGCCAGCAGCCATCACGACGTTTGCGGTGGTTCGTGCCTGCTGTTCCGTCATGTCGGTTCAGATGCCGAGCGCGGCCGTACGAGGCGACCACACCGCATCGCCCGTCCGACCGCGTGTGTCGGCTCGATCAGCCGCCGTAGCCGCCGGAGCCGGAACCACTCGACAGGTTCGACGGGCCGCTGGTGCCGGTCGTCCCGGTGCTCGCCGGACGCGTGCTGCCCGGCGCGCTGTTCGCCGCCATGTTGCTCACGCTGGAACGCGCGCGATCGTAGGCGTCGCGGCCGCGGTCCATGATCTGACTGACCTTCTCCGACGCCTGCTGCACCGACTCTTCCGCCGTCGAGCGGAGCTTCGTCGCCGACTCGCTGAGCTGCGAACGCAACTCGGAACCCGCCTTCGGGGCGAACAGCATTCCCAGCCCGGCGCCGAGAACCGTTCCGGCCAGCAGTCCCATCAGGAACGAGCCGCCTCCCTCTTCGCGCTCCAAGCGATCATATTCATACGCCATGCAACCTCCTGATTATCCTGAGTATTTCGTGATTCCGGTCAGTATGCGCGGCCGGCGGCGGCCGCCGACCCGTCCTCGTTGGCCTGGGGATGAAGAATCGACATGATGATCGCGCGCACGCCTCGCACCACGCCGACCGCCGTCGCGACTTTCTCCCTCACGCTGGAGCGGACGCGCTCCGCGGTTTCGTCCACGCGATCCATGGTCCCGGTGATAGCGTGGTCGACCCGTTCGGTCTGCTCGCTGACCCGCGCCGTCACCATCTTGACGTCCGCCAGAATGGCGTCCACCTTGTGACGCAGCGGCGCGATTTGTCTCGACTCGATCTCGGTCACCAGCTGAGCGAGCGCGAGGACCTTCTTGTAAACGATGAAGCCGCCAACGGCCAGACCCAGCGCGGCCAGACCCTCCAGGACGGCCATCGTCGCGATGATGCCAAGCAGCACATTGGTGGTATGCAGATCGACCATGGGCTTCTCCTTGAGGCTTACGCGGACCAGCGGCCCTGCGTTCCGGCCCCGGCCATCTCGTTGAGCGAGCGCCACCCCTCGTTCGCCGCCGTACGAGCCTTTTCGACCGTACCGCGAACGTTCGACAGTTCCCGCATGAAATCGTCCAGTTTCGGCTCGATTTGACTGCGCATCCGCCGGCCGGGCTCGGTCAGGTACAGCCAGCCCCAGATGCCGCCTGCGACCGCACCCATCAGGGTCGCCATCAGAACGCGTGATCGATCGTCCACATCCCCTCCTTGATCAGCCGGTCGCTTTCCACCTGACGCGGCATCAGCGTGGGTTGTTCAAATGCTGTGCCACGGGCTCCACTTTGGCAATCGCGTCCTTCGACACGAAAATCGCGAGCGCGATCCCGTCCCAAGTTGCCCCGGTTGGGCTCCCAACCGCCTCAGAACCCATCGGCATCACTGCTGCCGCGCGCTGGTCCAATCCGAACCGTAACATCAAGTGGTCGAGCGCGAGTTGGGCCCGATGGCGACTCAACAGATACCGCGCCTGCTCAGTCGCCCCCTGCGCGTAACCCTCCACCACAATCGGGCTGTTTCGCGGGTAGCGGACAAACTGCGACATCGCCGACTCGAGTCGCTGCCGACCCTCCTCGGTCAGCGTCTCGCGCCCCGACGGATCGGAGACGAACAGCACCTCGCGCGCCAGCCAGATGCGAAGTGGAACGCGATCGCCGGACTCGAGCGCTCCGGCGCGATACCGCTCCACGGTGATGTCGTCGATATCGAAGTAGCCACGCCGGTTGAAGAAGCCGCGGAACAGGAAATTGTGCTTCAAGGCCTCGGTGTTGTCGGCCAGATCCGCCATGGCGTCGCGCGCGTAGGTCAGCGTCTCGGCCAGGCTGCCGGTCAGCCCCTTCACCGGGCCGTTGCCGCTGCGGAAGTCTGCGAGCGCGCTCTTCGCCTGCTCGGTCGCGTCGCGAAGATTGGCCACGGTCTTCTGCGCCTGTTCGGCGATATCGCGGGTCTGCTTGTAGAGCGAGTCGTCCTTCAGCAGCTTGCCGACGGTACCGCGGCCGGCCTGCATGTCCGCGACGATCGACCCCAACGTCGACGTGATGCGGCTGCCGGCGTCGGCAATCCCGCGCACGTTTTTCCCCACGTCGTCAACCAGCAGCTGGGTCGTCTGCGCGGTGTCGGTCACCGCCGCCACGGCCTGCCCGAGCTGATCCTGGACGTCGTCGATCGTCTCGTTGACGTTGTCAATCGTGTCGCTCATCTTCTTGATGATGTCGCTCAGGTCGATCGGCTCTTCGCCGCGGATGCTGCCGTTCTCCGCGACCAGCGGCGCGGCGTCGGTGCCCGCTTCGATCTGCACGAACTTGTTGCCGACCAGGCCATCGTTCTGGATCGAGGCGACGGAGTCGACGCGAATCACGGGATGCAGATCGCTGCGCACCCGCATGATCACTTGAAACTTCCCTCGTGGCCCGGTCGGCACGTGAATCTCGCGCACCTCGCCGGCGTCCATTCCGGCAACGCGAACCTTGGCTCCAAGCTGCAATCCGGCGATTTCGGCGAACTCGCTCCGCAGGTCGAAGTTGTCGGCAAACAGCATGCGCCGATTGCCGATCAGGAACAGGCCGATCGAGAACAGCACGATCCCGCCCACCACGAACGCGCCGACGAGAACCGCCCGCGTCGAGTTCATGTCAGCCTGCGTTGTCGGAACTGAGGAAGGCATGCACGACGGCGTTGTCGCTCCGCTGGAGCTCGTCGAGGGTGCCCTCGGCGACGATGTGGCCTTCGTGAAGGACGATGAGGCGATCGGCGAGCTTACGCGCGCTCGCCATGTTGTGCGTCACCACGACCAGGGTGGTCTTCGACTCCTGCTTCTGCGACAGGAGCAGGGTATCGATCTCCTCGGCGGTAATCGGATCGAGTCCGGCGCTCGGCTCGTCCACCAGGAGCAGCGACGGATCGAGCGCCATCGCGCGCGCCAGTCCGGCGCGCTTGCGCATGCCGCCCGACAGCGATCCCGGCATCTGTGTCGTATTCCCGCTCCAGGCCGACAGTCGGCCAGTTTCTGCTGAGCCCGGCTTCGAATCTCCCGATCGGACAGCCGGGTATGGCGTCGCAGCGGGAACGCGACGTTCTCTCCCACCGAGATCGAGTCGAACAGCGCGGCATTCTGGAAAAGGAACCCGATCCGGCGCCGGGTATCGGTCAGCTCGGGCCTGCCCAGCGCCGTGATGTCTCGGCCATCGACCAGCACGTGTCCGCGGTCGGGGCGGACCAGGCCAACGATGTGACGGAGCGTCACGCTCTTGCCGGTTCCACTGCGGCCGAGAATGACCAGAGCCGAGGCGTCGTTCACCTCGAACGACACGTCGTCGAGCACATGCTTGCCGCCGAAGCTCTTCGATACGTGCTGCAGGGCAACGGCCATCACGTCGCCATCGACGGGAAGATGAAAAAGATGATCCGGACCAGCAGCACGTTGGTCACGATGATCAGAATCGACGACAGCACCACGGCGCGCGTCGAGGCGCGCCCCACCCCTTCGGTTCCGCTCGAGGTCGTGAAGCCGAGGTACGAGGAGGTGATGGCGATAATGAAGCCGAAGACCATCGTCTTCACGGTGGCCGGGACGTAGTCGGCGAAATCAACGAGCGAGAACGACCGGTTGATGTAGAGACGGAGCGACATGCCGGACACTGCGTGCTCGGCGAGGAACCCGCCGAACATGCCGCAGAAGTTCATCAAGGTCGTGAGAATCGGCAGGGCGATGATGCAGGCGACGATGCGGGTCACGACCAGATATTTGAAGGCGTCGACAGCAGAGGCCTCGAGCGCGTCAATCTGCTCGGTGACGCGCATCGCGCCGAGCTCGGCGCCGATGCCGGCGCCGATGCGGCCCGAGAGCAGGAGCGCGGCGGTCAGCGGACCGGTCTCGCGCACGAGCGCGAGGGCCAGGCCGGCAGGAATCATCGACTCGGCGCCGAATCGCTCGAGCGACGCCCGCGTGTGCATCGACAGGACGACGCCGACGGCAACGCCGGACACGGCGATCAGCGGGGCGGAACGCAGGCCGAGCTCGTAGAGCTGGCGGAGAATTTCGGCGATTTCGTAGGGAGGTCGCACGAGATCGCGGAGCGCGCGCTGAGCGAACAGGAACAGTTCGCCGATTACGCCCAGCGTGGCCGTCGCCGCACGGCCGGTGGCTTGAAGCACATTGGACGAGTTTGCAAACGTTGAGCCACCAGCGAGTCGCTGACTCAACGGGATTCAGGCCTGGGCGATACGTCTCGCCGCAGCCTTGCCCGCGTCCTGGATCTCGTGCTTCTTCATCTTGCTGTAGAGCGTCGGCCGGTACAGCCCGAGAATCTGCGCCGCTTCCTGCTTGTTCCAGTTCGTCCGCTGCAGGGTCTGGACGATAGCCATCTTCTCGATCTCGGCGAGCGTGCGATGAGGCGGGATGACGAACTCCGTCGTCGTCGTATTTTCCGTTCGCAACGACTCCGGAAGATCGGTCACGGTAATCTCGCTGCCCTTCGCGACCAGGACTCCTCGCTCGATTACGTTCTCCAACTCGCGCACGTTGCCGGGCCAGCGATGCCGGATCAGCACGTGGTAGGCGGCCGGCGCGATCGACTTGACGTTGCGCTGGTGGCGCTCGCGGTACTTCTCGAGGAAGTGCTCGCACAGCAGTGGGATGTCTTCGGTGCGCTCGCGCAGCGGCGGCACGCGGAGAGTGATCGTGTTGATGCGGAAATACAGGTCCTCGCGCAGCTTCCCGTCGCGCAGCGCGGCATCGAGGTCGATGTTGGTGGCGCAGATCAGGCGGAAGTCGACGCGGACGATGCGGTCGCTGCCAATCGGACGGTACTCGCGCTCCTGCAGCACCCGCAAGAGCTTGGTCTGCAGATAGGGAGGCATCTCGCCGATCTCGTCGAGGAGGAGCGAGCCCCCCTCGGCCATCTCGAAGAGCCCTTCTTTGTCGTTCTGGGCGCCAGTGAACGCACCCTTCTTGTAGCCGAACAGCTCCGACTCAATCAGGTCCTTGGGAATGGCCGCGCAGTTGATCTTGATGAACGGCCCCTTCGCCCGCTTGCTGTTGTAGTGGAGGGCGTTGGCAATCAGCTCCTTGCCGGTGCCGTTTTCCCCCTGGATCAGGATGTTCGCGTCGCTGCCCGCCACGCTCTCCACCAGCTCGAGCACCTCGTGCATCTTCTTGCTCTTGCCGATGATGTTCCCGAAGCGGAACTGCCCTTCGAGCTTCTGCTTGAGCAGGAGGTTCTCGCCCACCAGATCGCGGCGCTCGATGGCCCGTTCGAGGACCGCCAGCAGGGTGTCCGGTTCAATTGGCTTCTCGACGAAGCTGTGCGCCCCTGCCTTCATCGCCTCGACCGCCTTCGGAACGCTCCCATGCCCGGTGACGACGATGACTTCGGTGTCGGAGTGCGTCTGCTTGAACTTGCGCAGCAGCTCGAGCCCGTCGGCGTCGGGCAGGAGCATATCGGTGAGCACGACGTCCGGCTTCCAGGTCTTGAAGATTTCCTCGCCGCGAGTGCCGATCATCGCCGTGCGGACTTCGTAGCCTTCATGCTCGAGCAGAATCTTGAGCCATTCGATCATGGCCGGCTCATCATCGATGGCCAGCACGCGGTATTTCTTTTTGATGGTCATAGAAATTACTCGGCCGCGGTGACGTCCCAGACGACACGATCACCCCTAGGACGAACCCATAAAGTATACAGATCCGGCCAACTGTGTCCAGGATACCGACATTCGTTTGAAATTAATACGTGGACCGCCCGGAAGGCGGCAGTGAAGGCCTGACGCTATAATCCGGCCGATGTCCGACCCCAACCGACCGCCGGTCCAGCCCCTGTCCACCAAGCGGAACGCGCCGGCCCAGGCGCAGTCCGAGAAGGTTCTCTGCGAGCGCTGCGGCATCGAAATGTTTCGGATGCACGCCGTCTGGCGCTGCCCGGCCTGCGGCTATAAGACAGACTGTTGCGGGTGGTAGGCGGTCGGGGTCCGGCTGACAACCGGCTGGACCGCAGCCGCCGGACCGGCGGTGAATTCAGGAACAGCACACATGGATCGGCTTGAAACCCACATCGACCCGGCGAGTGCCGAGTTCCGCGGCAACCAGGAGCGCATGACGGCGCTCGTGCAGGAGTGCCGCGACCGGGCTCTCGAAGCTCGTCAGGGCGGCGGTGAAAAGTACCTGCAGCGCCATCGAGAGCAGGGCAAGCTGCCGGTCCGCGATCGCATCGACAAGCTGCTGGACGCAGGCTCTCCGTTTCTCGAACTGTCACCGCTGGCCGCGTGGGGCATGTACGACGACGACGCCCCGGGTGCGGGCATCGTCACGGGAATCGGCCGCGTCTCCAACCGCGAGGTGATGATCGTTGCCAACGACGCGACCGTCAAAGGCGGCACCTACTATCCGCTGACCGTCAAGAAGCACGTCCGCGCACAGGAGATCGCGCTGCAGAATCGCCTGCCCTGCGTCTACCTGGTCGACTCGGGCGGAGCGTTCCTGCCGCTCCAGGCCGAGGTCTTCCCCGATCGGGATCACTTCGGCCGGATCTTCTTCAACCAGGCACGGATGTCGGCCGAACGAATTCCGCAGATTGCGGTCGTCATGGGGTCGTGCACTGCCGGCGGCGCCTACGTGCCGGCCATGTCCGACGAAACCATCATCGTGAAGGGGACGGGCACGATCTTTCTTGGCGGTCCGCCGCTGGTGAAGGCCGCGACCGGGGAGGAAGTCTCGGCAGAAGAGTTGGGTGGCGCCGACGTGCACACTCGCCTCTCGGGCGTCGCCGACTACCTGGCTGAGGACGACGCCCACGCCCTGCACCTCGCACGCACGATCGTGGAGTCGCTGAATACGGTCAAGCCAACTCCAGCGGACATCGTCCGGCCCGAGGAGCCGGCCTACGATCCGAAAGAGATTTACGGCATCGTCAGCAGGGACACCAGGAAATCCTATGAGGTCCGTGAGCTGATCGCCCGGATGGTGGACAGTTCGCGCTTCGACGAGTTCAAGGAGCGCTACGGGACGACCTTGGTCACGGGCTTCGCCAGGCTGCACGGATATCTGGTGGGCATCATCGCCAACAACGGTGTGCTGTTCTCCGAATCGGCCTTGAAGGCGACGCACTTCATCGAGCTCTGCAACCTTCGCGGGATCCCGCTGGTGTTTCTGCAGAACATCACCGGGTTCATCGTCGGCCGCCAGTACGAGCGGGCGGGGATCGCGAAGGACGGAGCAAAGATGGTGCACGCCGTGGCGAACTCGGTGGTGCCGAAATTCACGGTCATCGTCGGCGGATCGTTTGGTGCGGGCAACTACGGCATGTGCGGCCGTGCCTACGAGCCGCGATTTCTCTGGATGTGGCCAAACGCGCGGATCTCCGTAATGGGTGGCGAGCAGGCGGCTGGCGTGCTGGCGACGGTGAAGCGCGATCAGCTGGCGCGACAGGGTCAGGTGCTCGGCGCCGAGGAAGAAGCCGCGATCAAGCAGCCTTTGCTCGAGAAGTACGAAGCCGAGGGCTCTCCCTATTACTCGACCGCGCGACTGTGGGACGACGGGATTCTCGATCCGGCGGAGACGCGCCAGGCGCTCGCGCTGGGCCTGTCGGCGTCGCTCAACGCGCCGATTCCGCCGGCGAAGTTCGGCGTGTTCAGAATGTAAGGTGTGAGCGCCGTGCATCTCGACATCCATCATGACGGTCCGGTGGTCCGGATCACGCTGAGTCGACCCGATGTGCGCAACGCGTTCAACGAAGCGCTCATCGCCGAGTTGACGGCGTGGGCGGAATCGATCGCGCCGTCGGCCGGGGCCCGGGTCGCGGTCCTGCAGGGCGCCGGCCGGGTGTTCTGCGCGGGCGCCGATCTCGAGTGGATGGCGCGGATGGCGGATTACTCGCACGCCGAAAACATCCGCGATGCGCGCGCGATGGGCCGGATGTTCGCGGCGCTGAATGCGTTGCCGATTCCGCTGGTCGGCCGCGTCCACGGCGCCGCGCTCGGCGGCGGCGCCGGCCTGGCGGCGGTGTGCGACATCGTGGTAGCCGCCGAGGACACCATCTTCGGCTTCACCGAGGTCAAGCTCGGCATCCTGCCGGCCGCGATCTCGCCGTATGTCGTCGGGAAGATCGGGCAATCCGCCGCGCGTGAGCTGTTTCTGACCGGCGCCCGCTTTTCCGCAGCACGGGCTCGCGAGATCGGTCTGGTTCACGCCGTTGGCGACGCCGGCGAAATCGACCGCATGGTGGCGAAGTACGTCATCGACGTGCTCACGTCGGGCCCGGACGCCGTAGCCGCCTCGAAGCGGTTGATCGCCGACGTGGTGCACCGCTCGCCGGCACAAACACTCGACTTGACGGCTGACGCGATCGCCCGCCAGCGGGTCTCGCCCGAAGGACAGGAAGGCATGCGGGCGTTTCTGGACAAGCGGAAGCCGTCGTGGACGAACGGGCTCGAGTGATTCGCCGGCTGTTAATCGCCAACCGCGGCGAGATTGCGCTGCGCGTGATCCGCGCGTGCCGCGAGATGGGGATCGAAACGGTGGCGGTGTACTCCGACGCCGACGTCCATGCGCGGCACATGCGCGCCGCCGATTTCGCCGTTCGACTTGGACCGGCGTCGCCGCTCGAGAGCTATCTGAACATCGAGGCTGTCCTTGCCGCTGCCCGCGCGACTGGTGCGGATGCTATCCACCCCGGATACGGGTTTCTGTCCGAGAACGCTGCATTCGCCGAGGCGTGCGCGCGGGCGGGGATTCTCTTCGTTGGCCCGCCGCCAGAGGCAATGACGCAGATGGGCTCGAAGATCGCCGCGCGCGCGCTGATGATGCGGGCGGGAGTCCCGGTCGTGCCGGGACAGACACCGGCCGACCAGACCGACGCCGGCATTGCCGCGGCGGGCCAGGCGATTGGCTTCCCCGTCCTGGTCAAAGCCTCGGCCGGTGGCGGCGGTAAGGGGATGCGAACGGCCACCTCCGTCGAAGAGCTCGGTGAAGCGATTCCGGCAGCACGGCGCGAGGCGGCATCCAGTTTTGGCGACGGCACCTTGTACATCGAGCGGCGGATTGAGCGCCCGCGCCACATCGAGGTCCAGGTCTTCGCCGATGCCCACGGCAATGTGATCCATCTGTTCGAGCGCGAGTGCTCGATCCAGCGCCGACATCAGAAGGTGATCGAGGAATCCCCGTCGCCGGCGGTCAGCGGCCGGCTGCGCGCGCAACTCGGCGAGGCGGCGACGGCAGCCGCGCGAGCGGTCGGCTACCGCAATGCGGGCACGATCGAGTTCCTGCTCGAGGGTGACGGCGACTCAGCCCGGTTCTACTTCCTCGAGATGAACACGCGATTGCAGGTCGAGCACGGGATCACAGAAGCGGTGACCGGCACAGATCTCGTCCGTGCGCAGCTCGGGGTTGCCGGCGGCGCTCCCCTGCCGTGGCGGCAGGAGCAGCTCGCTCAGCGCGGGCACGCCATCGAATGTCGCGTCTACGCCGAAGATCCCTCGAACGGGTTTCTGCCGCAGGCCGGGACGCTGCGCCTCTATCGGGAGCCGTCAGGGCCGGGAGTACGCATCGACAGCGGCGTCGAAGAGGGCGCGGATGTACCCGTGCACTACGATCCGCTGCTAGCCAAGCTCATCGCATCGGGTGAAAATCGGGACGCGGCCATTGCGCGCGCCATCGCCGCGCTGCGACAGTTTCCCGTGCTGGGAGTCAGGACGAACATCGGTTGGCTGATTCGGACGCTCTCGCACGACGACTTTCGCGCCGGGCATATCACGACACGCTTCGTCGACGAGCACGCCGAGTCGCTGGCTCGAACGCGACCCGCGTCACGGGCGGTGCTGGCCGCGGCGGCGGTGGCCTCGATTCAGGGCATGAGCACGACCAATCATCAGGCACGACCCACGGCCGTGGCGGATCCCTGGTCGACACTGCGCGGATGGGGCCGCTGATGCGCGAGAATGTGGTGTCGGTCCAGGCCGGCGGCGAGGCTTGTCGCGTGACCATCGGGGCCGACGGGCGGGCGACCACCGAGGGCAAGACCTTCGACGTGGCAACGACAGCGGCACCAGGCGAGATGCTCGTATCGACCGGAACGGCGATCGAGCGTGTCTTCCTGGTGTCGACGCCGGACGCGATCTGGGTTTTTCAGGATGGGGAGACCTTCGAGGTCACTATCGAGGCGGAGGGAGCCGCCCCACGAAAGTCGCAACAGGGTTCACTTGCCGCTCCGATGCCCGCCACCGTCGTCAGCGTCAACGTTCATCCCGGCGACCGTGTCACAAAAGGGATGATCCTGATCGTGCTCGAAGCGATGAAAATGGAGCTGCCGATCCGCGCGCCCGCGGACGGCGTCGTCGCGGCCGTGCACTGTAAGTCAGGAGAGCTGGTGCAGCCTGGGCTGCCGCTGATCGAAATCCGATGAACCGTCCGAATCGCGTCGCCATCGTGGAGGTCGGCCCGCGCGACGGGCTCCAGAACGAGTCCGCCGCCATCTCGACCGACGACAAAATCTCGTTCGTCGATCGGCTGAGCGAGGCCGGACACCACACGATCGAGGTGTCGGCCTTCGTCAGTCCGAAGTGGATCCCCCAGATGGGCGATGCCACCGAGGTTTTTGCCGGCATCAAGCGCCGACCAGGGACCCGCTACACCGCGCTGGTGCCGAATCTGACCGGGCTCGCCCGCGCGGTCGAGGCGAAGGCCGACGAAGTCGCGGTGTTTGCCTCGGCCTCCGAGACCTTCAGCCGCCGGAACATCAATCAGACCGTCGACGACTCGCTCGAGACCTACTACGCGGTCGTGCGCCGGGCGCAGGAGATCGGCTTGCCGGTGCGGGCGTATGTGTCGACCGCCTTCGGCTGCCCGTTTGAAGGCGCGGTCTCACCGCAAGCCGTAGCGCGGGTGGCAAGCGCGCTGTTCGAGATGGGCACTTACGAGGTCGCGGTCAGCGACACGATCGGCGTTGCTCATCCAGGGCAGATCCCTACTGTCGTCGGAGCAGTCGCCGAACGCGTGCCGCTCGACCGCATTGCGCTGCATTTTCACGACACGCGGGGGATGGCGCTGGCCAATGTGCTGGCTGCGCTCGACCTTGGCGTCTCCACGTTCGATGCCTCAGCGGGAGGATTGGGCGGGTGTCCGTATGCGCCGGGAGCCACCGGCAACCTCGCGACGGAGGATCTGCTCTACATGCTGAATGGTCTCGGGATCGAGACCGGCGTCAGCCTCGACCTGACCCTGGCCGCGTCTCGATTCATCGAAGCACGAGTCGGTCACGCCCTGGCCTCGCGCTACGCTGCCGCGGTCAGGAGCTGAGGGCGCTCTTCCGGCGTCCGAGCCAGTCCTCGAACCGGCGTTGATCCCAGCAGTTCACCACCCGATCGGCCGGCACACCGGCCAGCCGCGCGTGCGCGATCGCATAGTCGGTGAATGGCAGCTCCGGGATACTGTGCGCGTCGCTGTCGAGCGCAAAGATGCACCCGGCCTCGAGCGCGCGTACGGCGAGCTCGTGATCCAGATCCTGACGATGCCAGTTGCCGTCGATTTCGACGGCCACTTCGAGTTGCGCGGCCGCCTTGAACACCCGATCCCAGTCGGCGATCACACCTCGGCGTGAGTTGTAGACCCGGCCCTGTGGGTGACCGAGGATGGCGACGCCGGGCTGTCGGACCGCGGTCACCATCCTCGCCGTCTGATCGTTCTCCCGGCGCAGCAGCGAATGAGGTGAGGCCAGCACGTACTCGAAGTCCTGCCGCTCGGCGACCTGCAGATCGAGGGAGCCATCCTCCAGAATGTTCGCCTCGACCCCGTGATACACCCGCATCCGACCGTCGAAGGTCTCGTTGAGACGATCGATTTCCTTCTGCTGACGGTGAGCGGCGTCCATGCTCATGCCCTTGGCGATGGGCAGACCATACGAATGATCGGTGACGCCGATCCGCGTCCAGCCCAGCGCGAGCCCGGCCTCGGCCAGGGACGCGATCGACTCGGCGCCGTCGCTATACGTCGAATGCATCTGCAGATCGCCGCGATAGACCAGGGTTGAGACGATCGATGCCGGGAGCGACGCGTCGAGAGTCAAACGCATGGCGTAGCGGCTCAGATAGGCGCGACGGAATCCCCTCTGCTTCTCGACCTCCGATTTGCGGGACGAGGCTGCAACGGCCGTGTCGACGATCGCCGAGCCGCCGGTGCGAACCAGTTCGGTGACCACGCGTTCGCTCGACGCCCCGACGAACGGAACCGCGCGCAGCAACCCTGCATCGACGAGCTCGGCAACGGAACGATCGATGCCTCCGGCAAGCGCCTTGGCCGCCCGGGTGTATCCGAATCCGCTTTGCTTCGAGGTCTGAACCGTCGCCAGATCGTGCAACAGACCGGCGGCGAGCAGGTTGAGATCCTCGGGCAGGGCGAACGGTGACGCGCGGCGCGAGGGCCGTGATCGTTTGGCGGGCTTCACGAGGTTGTCGGATGGCGTCAGGCCGGTCGTTGCCGGCGATCCCGATCGACTAACGCGGTAATCGCCGCATCGAGCGCCTCCTGCGAGGTCGGCTTCGAGAGCACGCCATCACACCCGGCGCGATCGGCGCGGCCGCGATCCTGGGCGAACGGTCCGTAGCCGGTGACGGCCAGCACCGGAACGGCTGCGGTGCGAGGATCCGCTTTGAGCCGGCGCGTCAACTCATAACCATCGATCCCGGGAATGTTCAGATCGGTGACGACGATTGCGGGAACCAGGTCGATGGCGCGCTCCAGTGCCTGCAGACCGTTGTGGGCCTGTTCCACCGAGAACCCGGACTCGGCCAGCCACTGGGCGTAGAGGAGCCGCCCCTGTCGATCGTCCTCGACCAGCAATACGAGCGGCCGCGTTTGCGCCAGGCTCACAAACGATTCCCGGATCGAGTATATCAACCGGGGGGCCGGCGGAAAACGCGGAGCGACCGCGGAGGAACGCGGAGGAACGCGGACCACGCGGAGGAAGGCGGATCAGGCGGAGAAAACGCGGATCACGCGGAGAAAACGCGGATCACGCGGATGTCGGTCTTAAGGCGTCGCCACCAGCGCCAGCCACTTGCCGTCCGGACTGAACGCCAAGCGGGTCACGCCGTGCAAGCCCAGCTGTGTGAGATTGGCCGCGTCGTGCCAGCCTGACTGGCCCCGGCGCCAGGTATAGAGATGATCGTCCTTCACGATCGCGAGGACGCCGTCGCGGGTCCATGCGCAATACGCTTCCGCAAGGCCGTCAGGTGCGAGCGTCAGCGGCTGGATGCCGCCGGTGACCGGATCCAGTTCCTCGACCGTCAGCGACGTCGAGGTGCCGCTTGCCGTCCGTTGGATGAAGCTCACACGTTGTCCGCCGGGGATGGCGACCACCGACCGCCCCACGTCCGTGGCAACCTTTCGGGCCGTCCCCGCCGTGACGTCGGCGATCTGTAACGTGGCCGGATCGTTCGATCCGGCAGCGCCAAGGATGTAGAGGACGAGCAGATTCGAACCGGCCCAGGCGTGATAACCGACCGGCTTGAGGGTCGGCACGAGAAGCTTCGGGTCGGCCCCGTCCTGCGTGAAGGTCCAGAGCCGTTGGGTGCCATCTGCTTCCACGCGAATCACCGACAGGCGACCGGCGGGCGTGATCGTCGGCGAGTACTCGCTCTCGGAAGTGTCGGTGATTTGAACCGTCCGCTTCGACGTCACCTCGTAGCGGTAGATGTCGGTCTGCCCGTTCTTGCGCGCCGAGGTGAACAGGATGGCGGAGCTGTCGGCCGTAAAGAACGGTTGGTTGTCGTAGCCCGGGCTGTTCGAGATGTTGGCTGGCGTCCCGAGCTCGAAACGCTCACCGGAGATCGTGAGCGGCACCAGGAAGACCTCGGTATCGGGCGCGGCCGGACGCGTGGGCTGCTGGAACGGGGAGAGCGTCAGGACTAACACGAGGCCCAGCTGCCAATTCATGGGCCTACTATCGCAAAAGCGATCCACACGCTCAAGTCGGGCGGTCAGTCTCGAGCCATCGAGCTCGGTGCTACAGTCTGAGCATGAAGGCGACGAACGCGCCGGTCCTGATCGTCGCCGGGTCCGCGCTCTCGTACGTGCTCGCCGCCCTCATCGGTCTTCCCGTCCTCGTGCCGTTCCTGAATGCTCTGGCAGCGTTCCCGTTCATGGTCGACTCGCTCCGGCGAGGCGACGTGGACGAGGCTATCGTCCGCATGCTCGTCTGGGCGGCGGCCCTCGGCATCTGTGCGACCACCGCATCGTATCTGGCGCCGACAAAAATGTCGCACCTGTTCCTGCACGGCGACGCGTATCGCAAAGAGATGTTTCTCTTCGTCCTGACCGGACAGGGGGCGGAGGGAAATATCCGGGAGTTCCTGCCGCAGCACGTTGGGCACGCGGTGCTCTTCTCGGCTCTGGCGCTGGCGTCGGGCAGCCTGCTCGCCATGCCGCTGGGCGCGGTGCTCATGAACTACATGGCCTTCTACGTCGGCGTCCTCGGCGCGGCCAGCCGCAAACCGATCGAAGCCATGGTGCTCGCCTGGGTGCCGTGGGCAATCATCCGAATCGCCAGCTTTACGATGCTCGGCGTCGTGCTTGCCGGTCCGCTGCTTGCCCGCGGGTTCGGCTTTTCGTATCGTCTCCGGGATCAGCGACGGTGGCTGGGCTGGGCGCTGGCAGGGCTGGTGATCGACGTGCTCCTCAAGTGGGCGCTGGCCCCGTCGTGGCGCGGTCTGATCCGAAGCGCCGCAGGCTGGTGAGCCCGCGGTTGCGCGTCGCCGCACCTGCTCCCGATCGTCCATTTCGGCGTAGAATCAACCAGTGAATCCTCAAAATCGATTTGCAATTCTTGTCGGCGGAGGCCCCGCCCCCGGTATCAATAGCGTGATCAGTGCCGCCACGATTCGCGGTCGTCTCGACGGCGTCGAGGTCATTGGTGTTCGCGACGGCTTCGAATGGATCATGCGCGGTGACACCGATCATGTGGTGCCGCTCGGCATCAACGAAGTGAGCCGCATTCATTTCCGCGGCGGCTCGCACCTCGGCATTTCCCGGGCGAATCCGACGACGAACAAAGAACTGCTCGAGAACGTCGTGCAGTCGCTGCTCCGGCTCAACGTCTCGATGCTGATTACCATCGGCGGTGACGATACGGCGTTCTCGGCGATGAAGGTCGAGGAACAGTCCAACGGGCGCATTCGGGTCGTTCACGTGCCGAAGACGATCGACAACGATCTCGATCTGCCGCCGCACGTCGACACTTTCGGCTTCCAGACCGCGCGTCACAACGGCGTCGAGATCATGAAGAACCTGATGGTCGATGCCAAGACGACGTCACGCTGGTATTTCGTCGTGGCCATGGGACGCAAGGCCGGCCACCTCGCGCTCGGCATCGGCAAAGCGGCCGGTGCGACGCTGACGCTGATCCCCGAAGAGTTCGCCGGACGCACCGTCAAGGTGAAGACCCTCGTCGACACGCTGGTGGGCGCGATCATCAAGCGACTCAGCTACGGCCGACGCGACGGCGTGGCGGTCATCGCCGAAGGGCTGGTCCTCGATCTCGATCCGGAGGAGCTGGCGCTGCTCGGCGAGGCCGAGCGCGACGCGCACGGGCACCTGCGGATCGACGAGGTGAACATCGGCGAGATTCTCAAGCAGGAAGTGCAGAAGCGGCTCAAGACTCTCGGCGTGAAGACCACGATCTCGGCGAAGAACATCGGCTACGAGCTGCGCTGCGCCGATCCGATTCCCTTCGACATGGAGTACACGCGCGATCTCGGGTACTGCGCCGCCAAGTACCTGCTGTCCGGTGGCAACGCCGTGATGATCTCCTTGCAGGGCGGCCACTTCGTCCCCGTTCCCTTCGCCAAGATGATCGACGCCCGCACCGGACGCACGAAGGTGCGCCTGGTGGATATTCACTCGGAACGCTACGGCATCGCCCGCCGGTACATGATTCGCCTGCGGCGCGACGACTTCGACGATCCGCGCGAGCTCGGCACCATTGCAGCGGCGGCGGGAATGTCGGTGGAATCGTTCCGACAGGAGTTCGAATACCTCATCGACCTGGAGCCCCCGCACCTGGTGATCGACCCGGAGCGCGGGCTGGTCGAGGCCTCGGAGGAGCGGCGGCGGTGATCGCCGCGGCGCTCGTCGCCTGGTTCGTGGCTGGCGCCGCGATGGTGCCGCAATCACAAGTCGAGAAGCAGCTCGTCCTGACGATCACCGCAACCGATCTCGAAGGCGGGGTGCTGTCGGAGATCACCTGGGACGAGGGCGCCCTGCTGCTGCAGGGGATCATCGCCAATCCGGATGGATCGCTGTCCGGTCGGTACGTCGTGCTGCCGGCGAAGGGAACGACGCTCGCGCACCTGAAGGAACAGACGGAGCGATCGCTTTCCTACTGGAACACGAAATCCAACCGGCTGAGCCCGACGGGCCTCGGGCAGATTCAGGGTAGTTCCGACGCCAAGCTGCCTCTGTATGGCATCGGCAGCCTCGAACGGCGCATCGGCGATGCCGTCGACATGGGCGGCACCCAGCGGAAGGAAATCCTTCGCCTCGGCAGGCTGATCCTGCACGAGCGCGACTCGGGAATCGAGCCGTACGACGGCGAAGTGTGGTCCTGGTCGCCGGCGGAACTGAATCGTATTGCCTACGTGGATGGCAAGGGCGATCTGTGGGTCGCCTCCGCCGACGGGTCGCGCGCGCAGCGCCTTCTCAAGGGAGATTTCACGCTGCCCGCCTGGTCGGATGATGGGCGCGCGATTGCCGTGGCTGAAAAGAAAGAGGGGGGCCGGCGCTGGGATGTGCTGCTGGTGTCGCTTCCCGAGTCCCTCCGCACACCCCTGAAATAGCAGCACCGGAGCACGCGATGTCAGACACACCCAAGAGCGCGCTCGAGCTCGTCATGGAACGACTCCGCAAGAAGGACGCCGAGACGGGCGCGGCCGAGTCGAAATTGACCGACGAGCAGAAAACGGCAATCGCCGAAGCGCGATCCGTCTACGAGGCTCGTGTCGCCGAGCGGCAGATCCTCCAGCGCAGCAAGGTGCTGGTGGCCGCCGACCCGCAGGAACGCGACGTGCTCGACGAGCAGTACCGGCGCGATCTCGATCGGTTTGCCTCCGATCGAGACAAGAAAATCAGAGAGATCCGCGAACAGGTTCCTGAATCGTGAGTGTCCGTCGGCGCTGGATCCGCCCGATCGCCAGTCTCGCTGGCGTCTGCGCGTCGCTGACGCTGCTGCGTGCGCAGGCCCCCAGTCTGCTCGACAGCATTCGCGCCGAAGGCCTCCAGCGATCGCAGGTGCTGGCGATGTTCTCCATGCTCACCGACCAGATCGGTCCTCGGCTGACCGGCACGCCGGCACACAAACAGGCCGCGGAATGGGCTCGCGATCGCCTGCGCACGTTTGGTCTGGCCGACGCTGCCCTCGAGCCGTGGCGCTTCGGCCGCGGCTGGGTCCTCGATCGTCTTGTCGTCGAGATGGTCGCACCGCGCTACATGCCGCTCATCGGCTACGCCGAAGCCTGGTCGCCATCGACGGCCGGTGAGATTACCGCCACGCCGGTGATGATCGGCGGCCGCAGCCCGGCCGAGGTCCAGAGCATGAGCCGGCAGTTGCGCGGCGCGATCGTCTTCAGCCAGCCGCCGGCCGAGTTCATTCGCGCCGATCGTCTGCAACCGACGACCTCCGACGGTCCGGTGAGAATTGGTGCGCCGCCCAATCCGGGTCCCCGCGCGAGCGCCGAGGATCTTCGAGCCATCGGCCTCACACTACACAACGCCGGCGCCGGCGTCATCGTTCGCACCAGCGCCGGAGAGCACGGCACCGTCTTCGTACTGGGTCGTGATCAGGCGGAAGCGGCGGTTCCGAGCATCGTTCTGGCCGGCGAACACTACAACCTGATCGTGCGCATGCTCGGACACGGTCTGCCGGTCAAGCTCCGCATCAACGTGCAGTCGCATTTCGTCACCGACGACGCCAACAGCTACAACGTCATCGCCAGCATCCCCGGCAGCGATCCGCAGGTCAAGGA
This sequence comes from uncultured Acidobacteriota bacterium, assembly GCA_963771415.1. GTDB lineage: Bacteria > Acidobacteriota > Vicinamibacteria > Vicinamibacterales > 2-12-FULL-66-21 > CAWAZT01. The sequence goes on from CAVYTI010000008.1 coordinate 535,254, forward strand.
TGACGTCGTTCTGCTCGGGGCGCATCTCGACTCCTGGCACACCGCGACCGGCGCGTCCGACAACGCCGACGGAGCGGCGTCGCTGCTCGAGGCGATGCGGATCCTCGAGGCTGTCGGCGCTCGTCCGCGCCGGACGATTCGAGTGGCGCTCTGGAGTGGCGAGGAACAAGGGCTGCTCGGATCGAAGGCCTACGTCGAGCAGCATCTCGCCGGCGACGCGAACAAGACGGCCCGCGATCATCTGTTGGTCTATCTGAATCTCGATCCCGGGACCGGTCCCATCTACGGGTGGTACCTCGAGAACACGCCGAGCGTGAAACCGCTCTTCGACGCCTGGCTGTCGCCGCTCAGCACTCTCGGAATGCGACGGAACGTGCTGCCCGGCATCGGCAACACCGACCATCTGAGCTTCAGGGCGGCGGGTATTCCCGGCTTCAACGCAATCCAGGAATACGCGACCTACGATGTGCGGACGCATCACACCAACGTCGATACCTACGAGCGCGTGCGCGAAGAGGATCTGAAACAGAACGCCGTCGTTCTGGCCTGGTTCGCGCTGCAGGCGGCCAACACCACGGAGCCGATCCAGCGCCCCGACGATCCGCGTGGCCGCTAGCGTCCGACAGATCGCGCGGCGGCTCGCGCGGCCTGACACGTCGGTCGCCGCCGGTGTCCTCCTCAGCCGGCTCGCCGGTCTGGTGCGGGTCAGCCTGTTCTCGGCGTTCTTCGGCCAGGTCAGCGAGGCCGCGGACGCCTTCAACGCTGCCTTCCGCATCCCCAATCTCCTGCAGAATCTGTTCGGCGAAGGAGCGTTGTCGGGCTCCTTCATTCCCGTTCACGCGGCGCTGCGCGCCCGCGGAGAACATGCTTCCGCCGCCCACACGGCGCGAACCGTTTTCCTGCTGCTCGCCTCGACGATCTCGGTGCTGGTGCTGCTCGGCGTCCTCGGCGCACCGGTGCTCGTCAGCCTGGTGGCCCCCGGCTTCACCGGCGCCAAGCGGGAACTGGCGGTGCGGCTGGTCCGGATTCTCTTTCCCGGGGCCGGCCTGCTGGTGACGTCAGCGTGGTGTCTGGGCGTGCTCAACAGCCACGGCAAATTCCTCCTGTCGTATACCGCGCCGGTCGCCTGGAACGCGGCGATGATCGCCACGCTCGTCGTCTTCGGGCGGCGACACGATCTGAACGCGCTGGCGATCTCCCTGGCCTGGGGATCGGTGGTTGGCAGCTTTCTCCAGTTCGCGGTCCAGGCGCCGTACGCGTTCGCGCTGTCGCGCGGCGGCGGCGCCCCGTTGCTGACCGCGCCGGTCCGTCAGGCGGTGCGCAACTTCGCGCCGGTTTTGATCAGTCGGGGGGCCGTGCAGCTCACCGGCTACATCGATTCGATCATCGCGAGCCTGCTGCCGACCGGCGCCGTCACCGGTCTGACCAACGCGCAACTGCTCTATACGCTGCCGGTCAGCCTGTTCGGTGTCGCGATCTCCGCCGCCGAGCTGCCGGCGATGTCGGGGGACGCGGCGCGCGACGCCGGGCCCGGCGGCCGCCTCGACGCGCTGCGCCGGCGCATCGACTCCGGCCTGGCCAGGCTGGCGTTCTTCGTCGTTCCATCGGCGGTGGCGTTTGCGGCGCTCGGCGATGTCTTGACGGCGGCGCTGCTGCAGCGCGGCCGATTCCGTCCGCAGGACTCGTTGTATGTCTGGGGCATCCTCGCGGGATCGTCGATCGGTCTGCTCGCGACGACGATGGCGCGCCTCTACTCGGTGGCCCACTATGCGCTGGGCGATACCCGGCGACCGTTGCGTTACGCGATGGTGCGCCTCGTCGCGGTCACAACGCTGGGGTATGTCTTCGCGGTGATTGTGCCACCACGAATCGGCCTGGCACGAGAATGGGGCGCGGCGGGCCTGACCGCTTCCGCGGGTATCGCCGGCTGGATTGAATTCGCGCTGCTGCGCGCCAGCATCAACCGCCGCATCGGTTCAACCGGGGTGGCGCCGTCGCACATGGCGCGGTTGTGGGCCGCCGGACTGATTGCAGCGGCCACTGCCTGGGCGGTCAAGCTGGCGCTCCCGCCGCTCGACGCCATCATCCGCGGCGCTCTCGTCCTGGGAGTCTTCGGCCTCTCGTACCTGCTGTCGGTTCGCCTGCTGCGGCTGTCCATCCCCGGCCTGCGTCGCTGACGCGAGGCGCACTGGTGCGTGTCTGGGATCAGGTACCAGGCGATCGGCGCCTCTGACAGATTGAGATTGATCTGTTTGGTCTCCAGATACTGCTCCAGCCCGTACGACCCCAGCTCACGGCCGAATCCCGACTGCTTGTAGCCGCCCCACGGCGCCTCGTTGTAGGTCGGGTGATAGGTGTTCAGCCAGAGAATCCCGGCGCGAATCTGCTTGAGGACGCGCACGCCGCGGAAAACGTCACGCGTCCAGACCGCACCGGCGAGGCCGTAAGGCGTGTCGTTCGCGAGACGCAGCGCGTGCGCCTCGTCGTCGAACGGAATGACGACGAGGACGGGCCCAAAAATCTCCTCCTGCGCGACGCGAGCCTTGTTGTCGACGTCGGCAAAGATCGTCGGTTCGACGAAGCAGCCACGCGCCAGAGACGGATCCTTCGGAACGCCGCCGCCGACCAGAAGCCTGCCCTCGCGCTTACCTACCTCGATGTAGTGGAGAACCTTCTGCTGGTGCTCCCGGGTGACGAGCGGACCCATTTTCGTGTCGCGATCGAGCGGATCCCCGAGCTTGATGCGCGCCGCTTTCTCCGACAGGGCGTCCAGCATCCGACCGTAAATGGAACGTTCGACGAGCAGGCGCGACCCTGCCGAGCAGACCTCTCCTTGATTCGCGAACGCGCCGAACAGCGCACCGTCGACCGCCGCGTCGAAATCCGCATCGGCGAACACGATGTTCGGATTCTTGCCGCCCAGCTCGATCGACATCCGCTTGACCGTGTCGGCAGCTCCCTTGATCACGAGACGTCCGGTGTCGACGCCGCCGGTAAAGGCAATCTTGTCGACGCGCGGGTCGGTGACGAGCGTCCCGCCGGCGGTCGGACCGTCGCCAGTGACGATGTTGACGACCCCGGCGGGCAGGTCGAGCTCCTGCAACAGCTCGGCGAGCATCAACGCGGACATCGGGGTCTGCTCGGCAGGTTTGAGCACCGTCGTGCATCCCGCCGCAAGCGCCGGCGCCAGCTTCCAGGCGGCCATCAGGATCGGGTAGTTCCACGGAATGATCTGTCCGACGACACCCACCGGCTCGCGGACCACCATCGACAGCGCATTGTCGGGCACTTCGAGCGTCTCGCCGTGAATCTTGGACGCGAGCCCGCCGTAATACTCGAAGCAGTGCGCCGCATCGAGGACGTCGAACTCTGCTTCGACGATCGGTTTGCCCATGTTGCGCGTGTCCGCTTCGGCAAAGGCGGCTGCCTTCGCCCGGATGGCCTCGGCAATCTTGAAGAGCAGCGTGCCGCGTTCGCGCGCGGGCACGCGCGGCCAGGGCCCTTCGTCGAATGCTGACCGGGCCGCCGCAATCGCCTCGCGAACATCGGCCGTTGTGGCTTCGGGCACTTGGGCGATCACGGTACCATCGGCCGGATTGACGATGTCGCGTGTCGCCGTTATCGCTGGCGTGGACCCATCGTCCTCCAATCCACATCGAGCGCGTCGCTGTCGTGAGTGCATCCATGCGGGTATGTTATCGCTGTTCCTGTCCGGGCAACGGCGCTGGGATATCAACCTCGAGAGCTCGTCCGACTCGTCCACTTGCGGCTCTTCCTGACCAGTTTCATGCGACGCGCTCGCAACGCGTGAAAGAAGGGCGCGGGCGGGATGGCACGCTCCGGCGGCCGGACGCCGCGCTCCGTGATGACGCCCGCGAGAAGCATCTGCGCCGCGATCGAGGGCGGCGCCCCGGTGTCGATGTCCACGCCGATGTCCCATGCCGGCATGCCCGGAACATGGCAGTCGAGCACGTCCTCTACGGCACGGCCGTTCTGGCGGCCGCGGACCGTCACGCGAAGGACCTCGTACTCGTCCCTCGGCCCTGTTGCAACGCTGGCTGGAGCCTTTCCGACGAGCGCCAGCAGGACGTCACGGGGAACGATCGACTTGCCGCCAACGAGGATCGGTTGGGTATCGAGCAACCCGAGAGCTCGGACGAACCGCAGGCGCTCGGCCAGCCCGCCCGGAAAGGCAATCTTGAAGCTGACCTCGCGGACGCCTTTCGATCGAAACGACTGCGGCAGCGTCGCCAGCTCCGAGTGCAGCGTGCAGGCCGGCGCCTGCCGTCCGATTGGCGCGGGAAACGTCTGCCATTCCGCGTGGCTCAGCGGATCGACGAATCGCAACGCGCCCTCGGTGAAGAGCGCCGCCGGTTGCGACGCCTCGTCGAGGACGGTATGAATCGAATACGAGGTCTCGAGCAGCGCCTCGCCGGAGCGCGGCGTTCGATCGCTCGTCGCGACGGCTACGTGGATCTGATCAACGCGCTCGAACCGGTCGGCGGCGGCGCGCGCCATGACGTTCACGATGCCGGGAGCCGACCCGATTCCGCACAGCGCCAGGAGACCGGCTCGAGAAAATTCGGGGTGGCGCTTCAGCTGCCGTCGGGTGACGTGGAACAGCCCGCCGAGATCGCAGTAGTGAGATCCCAGCAGGAGGGCGGCGTCCATGACCTGCAGGTTCAAACTATGGTGGCAGGCGTTGACGAGCACGCCACTCCCGCCCAGCGCCTGTGCGACGCGCCGCGGCCTGGTGACGTCCACTTCGACGATCTCGATCGGTCTGGACGACCCGGCGAACAGGAGTCGGGCCTGATCGGCATCGCGGTCGCCGACCACGATGTCGACTTCTGCCGGCGCGGTCTCGATCAGGTCGCGGACGACAATCCGCCCCATCGCGCCGGCGCCGCCGACCACGGCGATCCGGTGCCGAATCCCGGTCCGCCTCACCCCGGAATCTCGCCGCGGCGCTGTGCGTAGGGAAACCAGAACGCCTTGCGCTCGGGCACGAAGTCAAGGTGCACGTGCTTGGTTTCGCGGAAGGCGTCGAGCCCTTCCTCGCCGAGCTCCCGGCCCATCCCACTCTTGCGCATGCCGCCGAACGGGGCGGCATCGTTGTCTGTGAGCGGGTCGTTGATCCAGAACGTCCCGGCCTTGATCTCCTGCATCGCCCGCAGCGCCCACGTCAGGTTCTGGGTGTAGATGTTTGCGCCGAGGCCGTATTCCGATCGCGCCGCCGCGGCGATCGCCGCATCGGCGTCCTTGACTACGTGAATCGACGCAATCGGCCCGAACACTTCTTCGCACACGACGCTGTTGCCCGGCTCGACGCGATCCAAAACGGTTGGCGCGTAGAACCATCCCGGGCCGACGTCGAGGCGGCGGCCGCCCTCCAGCAGCCGTCCGCCGTCGGCAATCGCGCGCGCCACCTGCTCTTCGACCCTGCTGCGCGCCCGCTCCGACACCAACGGCCCTAGATCCGTGTCGGGCAGCATGCCGTCGCCAACCTTCAACGTCCGTGTGTGGGCGACGAAGCGCTCCACGAACGCTTTCGCGATCGGTTCGACCACGTAGATGCGCTTGGCGGACGTGCACACCTGACCGTTGTTGAGGAACCGCGCCCAGGCGCTGCCCGGCACCGCGATGTCCAGGTCCGCGTCCTCGAAAACGATCAACGGATCGATGCCTCCCAGCTCGAGGTTGACCCGCTTCAGCCGCTCGGCGGCCTTCACGGCAATCCGGGTTCCAACCGCGGTCGATCCGGTAAAGGCCACGCAGGCGACGTCAGGATCCTCCACCAGCGCGTTGCCGACGTCTGGACCACCGGTGACGACGCCGACGATCCCGCGCGGCAGGTGCGCCAACGACCGCTCGACGAAACGGAGCGTCGCCAATGGCGTCAACTCCGACGGCTTGAGCACCACCGCATTGCCGGCGGCCAGTGCTGGCGCGATCTTCCAGACCAGCAGCAGCAACGGATAATTGAACGGCACGATGGCCGCGACGACGCCGAGAGGCTCTTTGACGGTGAAGTTGATCTGATGTTCGGCAGTCGGGGGAATCGACGAGCCGTGTGAGTTGCGCGCCACTTCGGCGTAGTACTGCAGGCACGCCGCGCACCACTCGACCTCGTCGAGGTTTTCGATTCTCGGCTTGCCGCCTTCGCGGGTGAGCAGCGCCGACAGCTCGGCGCGATCGTCCCGCATCAGTCCGGCCGCCTCGTGAAGCAGCTTTCCCCGTTCGAGCGCCGGCATGCGGCCCCAATGCCGCTGCGCCTGCGCCGCAACGCCACAGGCCCGCCGGACGTCGGTCGGAGTCGCGTCGGTAACCTCGTCGACGAGTTCCAGCGTCGCCGGATTCACGATCCGGCGTACGCCAGACCCGTCAGATGCCTGCCATCCGCCGTCAATCCACAACTGTCGCATGAGGTGTGATTATCCCTGCCGTGAGTCGAACAAGAGTGGAAAGAAGCGACCGGCCAGCGGCTGACCCGCGCCGATCGGTGGAACGCCCTTGAGCAGCGGTTCGTCGACGACCGACGTCACGCCATCCCGCACCGCGTTGATCACGGTGCCTCGACGCGGATTCTGCGATCGATTCTCCGATGACCCGTGCACCATCAGCGGATGGTGAAATGTCGCCTCACCTCGACGCAGGCTCACCGGCACGGGTGTGAACTGCGCTCGCTGCTCTGGCGTGAGTACGTCCTCGATCGCCGTCATGTTTCCGGCCAGCCCGGTGATCGGCAGAAGGCTCCAGCGATGACTGCCAGGCACGTACTGCAGGCAGCCGTTCTCCTCGTTCACATCGTCGAGCGCAATCCAGCAGGTAAGGTGCGCGAGCGGAGCCGTGCGGGTCCAGTAGGAGTAGTCCTGGTGCCACGCGACCACGCCGCCGAGGCGAGGAGGCTTGCAGAACAGCTGGTCGTGCCAGAAGCGGACCGGACCGTCGAGGAGCTGCGACGCCGCAACCGCGAAGCGCGGATGCCACAACAAATCGTGGAAGGCCGGCGACGCCCGCCATGCGCCCAGCGCGTGGAACAACACGGTCGACGGGTCGGTCGATTCGTTCGCGTGAAATTCGTGAAAGAGCGCATGCCCGGGATGGCTGGGCTCCATCAGGCCCCGCAGATCCTGACGCAGGGTTTCGACCTGCTCGTCGGTCAGGATACGGACGCCGGCCAGGTAGCCACGGTCGTGAAACGACGCGACCTGCTCGCCGGTGAGCCTCGCGTCGGCAAAATCTCGAGGGGTCGGTGTCGCGAAGAGCACGCCGAGCGAACGATGTTCCGACGAGAGATCGGGATCGGCGGCGGCGTCACGAACGGTGTGACCGGACGCGGACATGGTCTGATCCTATAGGAAAGCCGTGTCACGCGGAACGATGTCGGACGTCCTCTCGATCGACGGCACCCGCAGTCGCCGGAAAGCGCGCCAGGAACACGCTCCCGTGGGAATTGCTCCGCTCGAGGACGAGCGATCCGCGATGGGCTTCGACGATCCAGCGGGCAATCGCCAGACCCAGCCCGGCGCCGCCGCCGCCTCGGGCCGGATCGAGGCGGACGAATCGTTCGAAGATCCTTGCTTGATCCTCCGGCGCAATCCCGACGCCGGAGTCCGACACGCGCAGCTCCACGGCATCACGTGTCGATGCGAGCGTGACCGTGACCCGACCCCCCTCAGCCGTGTAGGCGATGCCGTTGCTCAGCAGGTTGACGATCACCCGGCGCAGCAGGGATTCATCACCGGCGACGAAGGCGACGGACGGGATCTCGGTTTTAATGGTGATACAACGGTCGGACGCCTGAAACGTCAGGTCCCGCACCGAATCCCGCGCGAGCTCTCCGAGATCCACATCCGCGATCGCCATCGGATAGCCGCCGGCGTCAGCGCGCGCCATCACGAGCATGTCGTCGACGAGCCTGGTCAATCGGCTGCTCTGTTGGGCGACGGCCTCGAGGGCCTCGCGATACTCGGCGGCGTCCCGGATCGGCTGGCTCAGGGTCACCTGGGCGGCGGTGCGAATGATCGACACCGGCGTCCGCAGCTCGTGGGACGCGTCGGCCATGAAGCGCCGCTGGTCGACGAGCGCGCTGCCGAGCCGACCGAGCACGCGGTTGAACGAGTCGCCGAGCTGTGACAGCTCGTCGTGCGTCGGCGGCACATCCAGGCGCCGATCGCTCGTGTTCGCCGTAATATCGCGCGCCTGCGACGCCATGGCGCGGAGCGGCCGCAACCCGTGACGTCCGAGCCACCAGCCGCCGGCGACGCCGACCGCGAGGACAAGCGGCAACCCGATCGCCGACGCCTCCACCAGCGCCCGCCAATGCTCGCGCACGTCCTTCAGCGGCGCGCCGACGACGATCGAGTAGTCCTGGCCGTGGCTACGACCGGTGCGGATGGCGAACCGCCACAACCCGCCATCGGCGCTGGAGATGGTCTTGATGCCGGCCTTCATCAGCTGGGCCTGCGCGGTTGCGTCGAGCGGGAAGGCCGGCGATTCCGGATTCAGCGGACGTCCGGCGGCGTCGAGGACTTTGACGATATGGTCGGGGGCGCGCACGACCTCTTCGGTATCCTCGGCGGCGAGGGCCAGGTCGGAGTGCTCCCCCATCTCCTCTTCGACCACGTTCGACGCCATCACGCTCAAGGTATCGAGCGACTCATCGGTACTCACGCACCACGAGCCGCCACTGCACCAGGAGGACGACGACGATGAACGTGACCAACCCGAGGAGGAGGAGGGCCGAATACCAGACGGTCAGTCGCGTGCGGATCGAGAGCGCCATCCTGGCCCGCTCAGAGGAGCTGATATCCCTGACCACGTCGGGTGCGGATGAGAGATTCTCCTTCCGCATCGTCGAGCTTGCGCCGGAGGCGCTGAACATACACGTCGACGACGTTGGAGAAGGCGTCGTAGTGCTCGTCCCAGACGTGCTCGGCGATGTCGGCGCGACCAACGACCTCGCCGGCGCGCCGGGTCAGATACTCCAGCAGCGCGAACTCCCTCGTCGTCAGCGTCACCTCGACGCCGTGGCGCCAGACCCGACGGGCGGGGACGTCGATGACGACGTGGCGGATCGTGACGCGCTCGTTGGCCATCGGGCGGCGCTCGCGGCGGGTCAGCGCCCGCACTCGGGCCAGCAGCTCGCGGAAGTCGAACGGCTTGGTCACGTAGCCGTCGGCGCCGGCGTCGAGCCCCTCGATGCGGGATTCGACCGCGTCGCGCGCCGTCAACATCAGGATGGGAACGTCGGAGCCACCCTCCCGCAGCTCCCGGCAGAGCGTGATGCCGTCCTTTTTCGGGAGCATGACGTCGAGGACGACGGCGTCGTAGTCGTTTTCGGCGCAAAGCTGCGCCGCAATGGTGCCATCTCGCGCGAGGTCGACCGCGTACGAGGCTTCCCTGAGCCCCTTGGCAATGAATCGGGCGGCGCTTGGTTCGTCTTCGACCAGAAGTATCCGCATGCAGGAAATCGAGAGCGTTACAGTGTACCGCGCATTTGCCGATGGAAAAGCCGCCCTGCGCCAAACGGTCCGGTATTCCCGAAGTCGGCAAGCCGGCCGGCGTGGCGAAGAAACGACGATATTCACCTGCGCAAGATGAATCGCGCATGACAGGGTCGTCGCCGTCATGCTGTATTCATCTGCCTGAAGCCACCATCGGCGCATTGAAGACGCGGTTCGTCAGGCCGCAGGTGAATCCTGCGCCTTGGGCCCGGGCCTTGTTCAGCTGGCCGTGGCGCGTAGTAGTATGCCCGGCATGACCGCAATGGAATCTGATCGCAGGTTAGGGCCCGATCGACGGAAACTACCGCGGGGCGGGCGTCGGCCGGGAGATGCGGATGGCTTTGCCCCGCTCGTGCTGGTGGCAGATGAGGACGTGGAGAGCAGCGGTCGCTGCGAGGCCATCCTGGCCGGTCTCCGCTTCGCCGTGGCCCCGGCCCGGTCGGTTGATGAAGCACTGAAAGTCATGGAAGCTCTGCGTCCGAATCTCATCGTCGCCCATCTGAAGGACGAATCGCGCCTACGGGCCGCCATGGCGGCCCAGGGCGGGATGAACGAAGTGCCGATCATCAGCGTCACTCCCGAAATCAGCGAGCCGACCGTGCTCATCGAGGCCATCCGTCGGCTCCTCCGCCGACACGGAGGCCCTGGCGTGTGACTCGCGCGGCGGGTCTGACCATCATCGCCCTCCTGCTCCTTACGCCTCCCGCCGACGCCCAGGTGCCAACCGCCCTGAGCCTGAGGGAGGCGATCGCTCGGGCGCTCGAGGCGAACCGCACCCTGCTGGCGTCGCGTCGCGCGCGAGCGGTCGGTCTCGCCGAGCGCGACGTCGCCGGGCAGCGACCCAATCCCGAAGTGAGCGTCGAGGCCGAGAAGGAAACGCCGCACTGGGCGTTCGCCGGAACACTGCCGCTCGAGCTGTACGGCAAGCGGCAGCGACGGATTGACGTCGCGCAGGCGTCGCTGGCGGTGTCGGACGCCGAGATCGCGAGGACGACCTCGGACGTCTTGAGCGATGTCAGGCGAGCCTACTATCAGGTGGTCGCCAGCCTGCGGCGCGTCGAGGTCGCACGGGAGCTCGAAACGATCGCGGGGCGCGCGCGCGACGCGGCGCAGGAACGGTATCAGACAGGTGCCGCGCCGCGCCTCGAGGCTCTGCAGTCGCAACTCGCACTCGCCCAGGCGCAGAACGACTCGACCACGGTCAATGGAGCGCTGATCGCGGCCCGCGCCGAGTTGAACGCGCTCCTCGCCTATCCCACCGACGCGGCGTTCACCCTGGCTGATCCGCTGGAAGCCGGAGCGCTGCCGACACTGGACGAAGCCCTCCGACTCGCTGTGGAAGGCAACACGGACCTGCAGGTGCTCAATCGGCAGATCGACGAAGGCCGCGCCCGTGTCGCCCTCGCGCACGCCATGCGGCATCCCGACCCGAGCGTCACCGGCACATTTGTCTACGACTCGAAGCCGGACTTCACCTACGGCTGGCGGCTGGGGGGCGCGATCGCGCTGCCGATTCTGACCACCGGTCGCGCCGACGTGGCGGTGGCGCAGGGCAACCTCGATCGCAGCGTCGCGGAACGCGATGCGCGCCAGGCGCAGATCGCGGGCGCCGTGGCATCCGCCGTCTCCCGTGCAGCTTCGGCCCGCCAGGCGGTGCTGCGGTATCAGAACGACATCCTGCCCTCGTCCGTTCAAGTCGAGCAGATGGCGGACGAATCGTATCGGTCGGGGCAAACAGGATTGCCCGCGCTGCTCCAGACCATTCAGGCGTCGCGCCAGATCCGGCTCAACGCCCTGCAGGCAGGACTGGACTATCAGGTCGCCCTCGCGGATCTCGAGCGCGCGATCGGAACACCACTCAAATGAACCGGCAAGGCGTCGCGCTACTGCTCGCACCGTTCCTGGTCGGGGGATGCACGCACAAAGCACTCGAGGACGTCGAGACGACGGCCGCGGCCACGGTGACCGTCCTGCGCCTCGAACCGCAGACCGTGCGCAGCGTGGTGACCGCGGCCGGCACGGTGGCCGCGGCGCCAGGGGCCGACTGGACCATCACTGCGCCAGAGGCCGCCCGGATCGTCGAGATGCCGAAGGCTGAAGGGGATCCAGTGAAGACCGGCGATCTCCTGGTTCGCTTCGAGATTCCCTCGCTGACCACCGACCTTGCTACCCGGCGCGCGGAGGGACAGCAGGCGCAGGCGCGGGTGGACAACGCGCAGGCGTCGATGACCCGACTGACTACGCTCGTTCAGGACGGTGTCGCGGCGCAGAAAGAGCTGGAAGACGCGCGTCGCGAGCTGGCGGAGGCGACGGCGGCGCTCGAGCAGTCGCGAAGCGCGCTGCAGAGCGCCTCGATGCTCGAATCGCGGACCATCGTTCGCGCGCGGTTCCCCGGCATCGTCGCGAAGCGCGCGCACAATCCGGGCGACATGGTGGAGGCTTCGGCCACGGACGTGATCCTGCGCGTCGTCGACCCGACCAAGCTGCAGGTCCTGGCCGCGGTGGCCATCGCCGACGTGCAGCGCGTCGCGGTGGGTAAGCCGGTACGGATTCTCGTGGCCGGCGCCGACGAGTCCGAGCCCGGTAAAGTCCTGACCAGGCCCGCTGCGGTCGACGCCGGCGGACTGTCGGCTCCGGTCCGCATCGCCTTTGCCCAGCCGACGCAGTTGCCGGTCGGAACGCCAGTCAGCGTCGAGATCGTCGGCGACGAACATCCTGGCGCACTCGCGGTTCCGGTGGGAGCCGTTCTGCGCGAACAGGACCAGGCCTACGTGATGGTCGCCAGCACGGACAACAAGGCACAGCGGCGCACGGTGACGCTCGGGTTGACGACGCCGACCATCGTCGAGGTCACCAAAGGTCTGAAGGCCGGCGACCGAGTGATCGTGCGCGGGCAGGAGGGCCTTCCTGACGGCGCCGCTATCAGCGTGACGCAATGACTCTCGCGTCGCTCGTCAGTCGCCACAGCCGGGCGATCCTCGTCGTGACGATCGTCCTCGCCGTCGCCGGGATGATCGCCGCCTTTTCGCTTCCCAGCGATATCTATCCGCCGCTCGTCTTCCCGCGGATCGTGGTCATCGGCCACAGCGGGATGACGCCGGCGCGCACCATGATGCTGACGGTCACCCGGCCGATCGAGCAGGCGCTGATGGAGGTCCCTGGAATCCGCCGCGTCCGGTCCACGACCTTTCGCGGGGCGACCGAGATTTCCGGCCAGTTCGATTCGAGCGTCGACATGATCGTCGCGCTGCAACAAGCGCAGGCCCGTGTGGCCGACATTCGCGGCACGCTGCCGGCCGACCTCGACCTGACGATCGATCGCCTGACGCCCGCGGCCTTCCCCTTCATCAGCGTCAATCTCACCGGGAACCTGTCGTCGGCCGATCTCTACGACTATGGCTTCTACGTGATGCGGCCGGAGTTGTCCCGGATTCCTGGTGTCGGCTCGGTCGAGGTGTTGTCGAGCGACAAGCATGAGATCGAGGTGATTGCCGACCCGACCAGGCTGGCCGCGGCCAACCTCACCATCGGCGGCCTTTCGGACGCGCTGGCCGCCGCGAACCATCTGGAACCGGTCGGCAAGTATCCCGCCGACGGGCTGCTCCACCTGTCGCTTGCCTCGGGCATGTGGAGCTCGATCGACGACATCGGTCCCACGCCGATTGTCGTCAGCAACGGCACGACGATTCGCGTCGCCGACGTCGCGACGGTTCAGGCTGGATCGCCGGATCGGACGCTGCTCATCAGCGGCGACGGCCATGTCGCGACCAATATCAGCATCTCGCAACAGATCGGCGCCAATATCCTGGCCGTGCGAGCGGGCGTGGAATCGACCCTCCAGGATCTCGCCCGCGCCCTGCCGGCCGGCCTGCGCATCTCGAAGACTTACGACCTCGCCGAGTTCGTCGCGACCGCGATCGCCAACGTGCGCGACGCGATCCTCGTCGGTGCGCTCCTTGCCGTCTGCGTGCTGCTGGTGTTTTTGCGCGACTGGCGCCTGACGCTGGTCGCATCCGTGACGCTGCCGCTCACGGTGATGACGACGTTCCTGGTCATGCGATGGCTGGGTGAAACCATCAACGTCATGTCGATGGGCGGCCTGGCGGTTGCGATAGGCCTGGTCATCGACGATGCCGTGGTGGTCGTGGAGAACATTCATCGGCACCTCCGGGCCGGCCAGACGGGCGACCAGTCCGTTCGATCCGCGCTGGCGGAGCTGGTCAGCCCGGTCGTCGGCTCCACGTTGACGACCGTGGTCGTGTTTCTGCCGCTCGGCATGCTCTCGGGTGTCGTCGGACAGTTCTTTCGCGCGTTGTCGATTACGCTCGCGGCAGCGGTTCTCATTTCTCTGGTTCAGGCCTTGACGCTGATTCCGCTGCTGGCCGGGGCCGTGGCAAGACGGCCCGAGCCCGAGGGTCAGACAGAGGCGCGGCCGGCCGTCGGTCGGACGGAGCGTGTGTATCACGTCACGCTGACCGCGATGATGCGGCGCCCGGCCACCGGCATCGTCGCGGCCGTGGTCCTCGCCGCCGCGGGCGTTGCGCTCTTTGTCGGGCTTGGTACGGGATTTCTGCCCGAAGCAGACGAGGGCGGGTTCGTGATCGATTACCTGTCGCCCGCGGGAAGCACGCTCGAGGAAAGCGACGCCCTGCTGAAACCGGTCGAGCGGGTGTTGCAACAGACACCGGATATCGCGGCCTTTACCCGCCGCACCGGTTCAGAGCTCGGTCTGTTTGCCACCCAGCAGAACAAGGGAGACATTCTCGTCAGGCTCAAACCGCGCGGCGACCGCCGCCCGGCGGAAGAGGTCATCAACGAGCTGCGCGAGAAGCTGACAACCAGCGCCCCTCTCCTCGAAATCGAGTTCATCGAGCTGTTGCAGGACATGATCGGCGACCTCGAAGGGGCGCCGACGCCGATCGAGCTGAAAGTGTTCGGCGACGACACCGAGGCGCTGGCGGACATCTCCGAGCGCGCGGAGACGCTCCTGAAAGGCGTCGACGGCGTCGTCGACGTCGTGGGCGTTCAGCGAGGCGGTCCGGAAACGACGTGGACCGTCGACAAGGTGACCGCAGGTCGGCTCGGGCTGTCGGTCGCCCAGGTGTCGGCTGAGCTCTCGAACGCATGGTCCGGAGACGTCGGGACCGCGCTGCAGCTCGCCGATCGCACCATTCCGGTCCGGGCTCGTTATCCGGACGCCGTGCGCTTCGATCCAGGCCGGATGGCGGCGACCCCGATTCGCTCGAGCGACGGAAAGTCGCTGCCATTGAGCTCCCTGGCGGAGTCGACGACGACGGAGGGCGAGATCATTCTGCAGCGTGAGAACCTGCGGCAGATGGCGCTCGTGACCGGACGCCTGGAAGGACGAGACCTCGGCAGTGCCGTCCGCGAGATTCAAACCAAGCTGCCGGGCCTCAAACTGCCGATCGGATTCACCACGGAGGTTGGTGGCCAGTACGCGTCGCAGCGTCAGTCGTTCCGCGAGCTGATGACCGTGTTCGGCATCGCGGTGGCACTCGTCTTCATCATTCTGGTCATTCAGTTCGGCCGCTTCCTGCCGGCCATCCTCATCATCCTGGGAGCGCCGCTCTCCCTCGCGGGAGCGTTCGCGCTGCTCAGGCTGACCGGGACCGTTTTGAACGTTTCCTCGGCGATGGGCCTGATTCTCCTCGTCGGCCTCGTCGTGAAGAACGGTATCGTGCTGCTGGACTATGCCCACCGTCTCTACGAGTCAGGGCATGGCTTCACCGAGGCGCTCGAGCTTGCCGGCGAAGCGCGGCTTCGGCCCATTCTGATGACAACGCTCTGCACGTTATTCGGATTGTTGCCGCTCGCGCTCGGATTCGGCGCCGGCGCGGAACTGCAGCGGCCGCTGGCGCTCGCCGTGATCGGCGGCCTCGCGGTATCCACACTCGTGACGCTGTATCTAGTGCCGCTCGCCTACCGCGCCCTGCGGTCCGCGCGCTGAACCGGTCTTCGGAAGTTGGGAGTTGGGAGTTGGTCTCTGAGCCTCGGACCTCGACCCTCGGTCCCCGGCCAAGGTCCAAATGAACAGATCGAAGTCGTTCGCAACGTCCTGTGCATCCACCGGATGTCGCGACGAAAAGGCCACGACGGATCCTGCGGCATCAGCCGCGGGCATCACGCTTGGCTCGATCCACGGCTGGCTGTCACGGCTGAGCCATTCGATCGCCGCGCTCCCCTTCCGGGAGACGAAGATGTCGGCGACCAGATTGATGTCACGGTTCTCGGGCTTGCATCTGGCGGCGCAAATCAGGTCGGAGGCCTCCGACTGGAACACGACGACTTCACCGTCGTCGGCGATTGCCGGAGACGTGCTCGGTCCGTTCGCCGACCCGCCGCTGACACTCCGACTGACGAGTGTCGTCGTCCGGCTCTCGATGTCGCGCAGGAAGACGTCAGGGTAGTCATTCCGATCTCGCGATACGAGGTTGCTCGCTTCCGAGACGAACGCCACAAATCGGCCGGAGGCGCTGATTGCGGCGTCGTGGCTCGGGCCGTTCGGCGCCGTGCCGTTGAGGGCAACACTGACGCGCGTGGTCGTGCCCTGCACGACGTCGCGAAGGTAGACGTATGCAGTCGGCCGGCCCGGCTGCGGCTTGTCCCGCGGATCCAGTGGCGCGGTCGAGGTGAAGGCAACGTAACGGCCGTTGCTGCTCACCGAAGGCGAAAAGCTGGAGCCGGTAGCCGATTGAAGGCCGGACCCATCGACGCTGACACGCGTCAGACGGTCCGTTGTGGTGTCGAAGCTGTAGATGTCTTCGCCGGATCCATTGGCGTCTGGACCCTCGACCAGGTTCGTCGCGGCCGACGTGAATACCACGACACGGCCATCGGCGCTGATTTCAGCATCCCGGCTCGGACCGTTCGGGGCGTGGCCCGCGTTGGTGACTGGTCTGGTCGCACCGGTATCACGATCGCGAATGACAATCACCGCGTCCAGGGACGGTTCTTCCGCTGCTGCGCCCTGGGACCGGCTCTCGTAGACCAGGCGCCGTCCATCGGCACTGAGACGAGGGCGGTCCGTTTCACCACCGCGTGAGACTTCGGGTGGCGTCTCGAGCGTCACGCGGCCCGTGACCCGATCGAGCACGTAGATATCGCCCACTTTGTTCGTGTCCGCCTCGACCAGCCCGGCGAACGACACAAAGGCGACGTAGCGACCGCTGCCGCTGACCGCCGGGGCGGACACGCCAGCTTGCGCCGGTCGAGTGTCGCTTTGATGCACGGTGAAGAGCATGCCCCCGTCACCGGCCATCGCTATCGAGCCGACCACCGTCATCAGCCCGAGCGCGCCGGCCGGCCCTCTCGCCATCGACGGCTCACTCCCTCGCGGAGCGAACTTCGAGCGCGACCTGTCGGCCGATCGTACGCGCGCGATCGGTCTCGAAACAGCCGGCTTCGTCGAGCTCTCTCACGCCGGTCCCTGGCCGCTTCGCCATCGCGGCCAGATCCACGCCATCCAGCTGCTCGATGATGTGCTCGAACTCGTGTGCGATCAGCTCGTCGAGGGCGGCGCCGGGACCGAGATGGACGACGGCATAAAGATGGCCATCGGGCGACATCATCATCCGAGTGCTGGCGAACGATTGCTGCGCCGCCGGGATTCCCCGCACCACGGTCACCGTCAGCGCCGACGCGCTCATCAGCCGGGCACACTGCCGGCGGAAGGTCGGCGAGCTTCGCAACATCGAATCGACGATTTCGTGCAGCGCCGGCTGGATGACGATGTGCGCGGGCAGCATGGCAATGGAGCGAGGAGATTGATCCGACTCTTCGTTGGAGTAGACGTGAAGCGCGTGCATCGTGTGCATCGCCTCGGGCATCGGGGTAGCGGCCGCGAGTTGGCTCTCCGGGACCTGCGCCGAGACAGTGGCGCTGATTCCGGCAACGGCCAACAGCAGCGCAATTCGGCGAACCGTGTATCGAAGACCAGGCATGGGATGCCTCGGTGGAACGACGTCGTCGTGCGCGGACCGCGCGCCGACCGATTGAATGCTTAGACGAACGCGATCAGGCGTAAGTTGGCAGAGCGCTCCACTTTGTTGTGACGAACGACGTGTAAAGGGCGCACGACGAAGCCGCAGCGCGCGATGATCGTTTCCGAACAGTGTCCGCACGGCGCACTGGCCCGCGTCCGAGCCTCTCCATCGTCTCTCGATGGGAGTTGACAGCTGCCCTCCGTTCGGGCGATCCTTCCCATCGCCTGACGATGGGGAGGCTCAGACAGGAGACTCGTAAGCTGTGGCGCCGGCTCAGCGGCGGCTGGTGGGACGAGCACGCCGGTGCCGGTGTCGCCGAGGAGCTGGAGTTCCATCGCGCGCGTCGCCAGGAGGCGTTCGAGCAGGAGGGCCTGAGCCCGATCGAGGCTCGCGCCGCGAGCCAGCGCGTGATGGGCAACATGACTCTTGCCCGGGAAGAGGCGCGAGCGACGTGGCGTTGGACGACGCTGGAGCTTTTCTGGGGCGATTTGCGCTACGCCGTGCGCTCACTTCGTCGAGAGAAGACGTTCAGCGTGATAGCCATCCTCACGCTGGCGACGGGAATCTGCGCCACGACCACGATTTTCAGCGTCGTGGACTCGCAGATCTGGAGGCCCCTGCCCTTTCCCGACTCCGAACGACTCGTCAGCATCTCGCTGACCGAGAGTGGAGACGCCACCGCTCGAGAGCCGGCCAGATCCCAGGATTACCTCGCGTGGCGCACGGAGACGGCGGTATTCCAGGGCGTCGCCGCCTTTCGCTGGAGCGAGCGGCGCACCCTCCGCGGTCGAGGACTCCCCGACTCCGTGCTGGTGAGACCCGTCACTGAAGGATTCTTTCGGGTGCTGGGCAAGGCGGTGGCGCTGGGGCGGTCGTTCGAACCCCGCGACGCTGCCGAGGGCGGAGTCATCCTGAGCGATGCCGGCTGGCGGCGACTCTTCAATGCCGATCCCTCGATCGTCGGCTCGGCCGTAACGCTCGACGATCGAGCCCATGTCATCGTCGGCGTTGCCGCAGCCGGGCAACTGGAATTCACGTCGGATCCCGACATGTTCACCGTGTTCGACGTCCGGCCGGCTGCTCCACAGAACCCGTCGCCGCCACTCAACGTCTTTGGCCGGCTCGCCGACGGCATTCCGATCGCCACAGCCCAGGCAGCGGCTCGTACGACGGTCGAGCGTGCGACCGGCAGTGACGTCTCACCGCATCGTCGGAGTGTTCGCGTGCAGACGCTCCGCGACGCTTATACCGGGTGGAACTGGAGGCCCCTCTTCTTCTTTCTCGGAGCCGCGGTGTTCGTGCTCATGCTGGGTTGCGCCAACGTTGCCAACCTGCTCCTGGCGCGCGCGCTCCGGCGCCAGCGGGAGTTTGCGATCCGGGGGGCCATCGGCGGTGGCCGCGGTGCGCTGATTCGTCTGCTGATCGTCGAAGGGGCCGTGCTCGCGGTCGTCGGCGGTGCCGCCGGCTTGCTGGCGGCGTCGTGGACCCTCCGCGGTCTGCCCTCCTGGATTCCACCGGATTATGTCGATCGCGGCGGTCCCCTGGCGCTCGACGCGCGTGTCTACCTCCTGGCGTTGCTGTTGACGTCCCTGACCGGAATACTTTTCGGCCTGGCGCCCATGTTCTTCGCCGTACGACGCAATCTTCAGGGCATGTTGGTACAAGGTGGACGCAGCATCGGTGGATCTCGTCTGCAGCAGCGGGTGCGTCATGGATTCGTCGTCATCGAGATCATGATGGCGCTTGTCCTCGTCGTCGGAGCCGGGCTGTTCCTCAACAGCTTCATCCGCCTCACCAATCAGCCGCTCGGATTCGAGCCGCGCGGCCGTTTGACGATGAGGATCTCCTTGAGTGGCCAGCGCTACGCAGACCCGCAGGGGATTGCGCGGTTCGCATCCCGCCTCGTCGAACGCGCCCGTGCGGTGGCCGGCGTGGCCGATGCCGCGATCGGAACGACCGCGCCGCTCGACGGAGGGTCCGGCGTGCGCTTCATCGATGCCCATCGGCCGCGGCCCGAGGCCGGTAAAGAACCTCGCGCCATTGTTCGCGCCGTAACGCCAGGATTCCATCGCGTTTTGGGCATCGTCCGGCTCTCGGGACGCGACTTCACCGAACGCGACGACATCACCGCGACTCGGGTCGCCATCGTCAACGAACGCCTCGCCGTCCGGGTTTTCGGCAACGGCAACCCGATCGGTCAGAGCCTGGTTCTTCTCCAGTCGGACGCCGACTGGGTCCGTCCCGGGACCGTGGAGATTGTGGGTGTCGTCGCCAACTTCAAGGAAGTGGGCCTGAACGAAGCGGACTTCAGTGACATCGCGGTGCCTCTGGCGCAACATCTGTCGGGTTCGCTGGAGCTCATCGCTCACACGACCATTGACGTGCGATCGACGGTCGACACGCTGCGGCACGAAGTCGGAGTGCTCGACCCGTCCGTACCGGTCCGGACGGTAAGCACCATGGACGAGGCGGTCGCCGAGGCCAGCCGCGGCGAGCGTTTCAACCTGTTGCTGATCGGCGGCTTCGCGCTGGCGGCCGTCTTCATGGCCGGCGTGGGGATCTTCGGCGCCATGGCCTACTCGATGGAACAACGGACCCAGGAGTTCGGCATCCGGGTCGCGCTCGGGGCCGGTCGAAGCGGGATTCTGCGGTTGGCGATCAGCCAGGCCGTACGGATTGGCGCGGCCGGTACCGCTCTTGGTCTCGGGCTGGCACTCGTCGTGGCCCGGATGATCGGCAGCGCGCTCTATCTCGTTCCGACCGTCCATGACGGACTCATCTATGGCGTCACCACGACCGATCGGATGACGCTGACCCTCGCATGCGTCAGCGTGATGACTCTGGCGGCGGCGGCCGGCCTGTTTCCGGCCGCGCGGGCGACACGGGTCGATCCCCTTCTCGCGCTTCGCTGTGACTGAGGCGTCAATCTCACCTGGCATGAGACACGACTGCTGGACACCATGGGACTGACCAATCAACCCCCTGACCTGCTTCCGGGCACACTCGATCTGTTGATCTTGCGCACGCTCGTCTCGGGATCGCTGCACGGCTACGGTATTGCCGATCGGCTGAAGATCATTTCGCAGGATGTGCTGCAGGTGGGAGAGAGCTCGCTCTACCCGGCCTTGCAGCGACTGCTGCTCAACGGCTGGGTCAAGGCCGAATGGGGTGCGTCGGAGAACAACCGACGGGCCCGCTACTACACCCTGACCGCCGCCGGTCGCCGTCAGCTCGATGCCGAGCGTGCCGAGTTCGAACGCCTCGTCGGCGCCATTCAACGTGTGTTGAAGATGGCCTGATCGACGCGAAACTCTCTCACTGCTGGTAGTCGTCTCCGCCGAGCCGCGCGGTGTAGGATCGGCGTCATGAGCCGCGCTTTCGCCGCGTTCGTCGTGTTCGCGATCGCTCTGGCTGGCCTCTCGGCACAAGCTCCACGAACCGTCACGATACTTGCCGATCGTCTGCTGGACGGCCGGGGTGGATCGCTGCGCCATTCGCGTGTGACCGTCACCGGCGACAAGATCGTCGAGGTTGTCGGAGATTCGAGCGAGCGCGAGGCCACCTACAATTTGTCGCGTTTCACATTGCTGCCGGGACTGATCGACACCCACGTCCATATCCTGTGGCACTTCGGTGGAGACGGCCGATTCGAGAGCACCGACGACACGCCAGCGCAGCGCGAGCTATACGGAGCGGAGAACGCTTGGCTCACCCTGATCGGCGGCTTCACGACGGTCCAGAGTGTTGGTGAGCCTGGCGACCTGGACCTGCGGGCCGCTCTCGCACGCGGCGTCCTGCCGGGTCCGCGACTCCTGACATCGGTGAGGCAGATCAACGAGCGGACGGGTGCGGCGCGTGGGAACGCCGCGGCGCTGGCTACGCCGGAAGAACTGCGCCGCGTCGTGCGCGAGGCCCAGATCGCCGGCGCCGACGTCATCAAGCTGTTTGCCTCGGCCAGCATCCGCGACGGCGGCAAGCAGACGATGACCGACGAGCAATTGAGAGCGGCCTGCGGCGAGGCGCGGGCGCTCGGTCTGCGAACGCTCGTGCACGCGCACAGCGCGGAGTCGATGAAGGCCTCGGTGCTTGCCGGCTGCAGCCAAATCGAGCACGGCACGTTCGCCAGCAGCGAGGTGTTGACGCTGATGGCCGAGCGCGGCACCTATTTCGACCCGAACGTCGGGCTCGTCCTGCAGAATTACCTGGAGAACAAGAGCCGCTTCCTCGGGATCGGCAACTACACCGAGGAGGGGTTCGCCTCCATGACCGCCGCCGTCCCCGTCGTTCTCGACACCTTCAAGCGCGCCCTGCGCGTACCACGACTCAAGATCGTCTACGGCACGGATGCGGTCGCTGGGGCGCACGGTCGGAACGTCGAGGAAGCCGTTGTACGGGTCAGCCAGGGCGGACAGGCGCCGATGGACGCCGTCGTCTCGATGACCTCGCTTTCCGCGGAGTCATTAGGCCTTCAGACGACGATTGGATCGGTCGCCCCTGGCTTCCAGGCCGACCTGATAGCGGTCGACGGGGATCCGATCGCTGACATCACGGCGCTGCGGCGGGTGGTCTTCGTCATGAAGGGCGGACGAGTTTACAAGCACGAGAGCCCGGAAGACCGCTCCCCGGGCGTGAACCGCTAAAACAGTTGTCGACAGCCCGCGGTCACACGGTCGATAATCGGGCTGCTCATCATCGTTTTTCAAGACTCGACGGCCATCATGCGCATCCTGCTTCTGTCGATGCCCGATTCGTTCGAGCACACCCCCGTTGTGGCGATGCGGATGCCAAACGGCGCCCTCGCCTCTCTCGCCGGGAACGTCGATGCTCATCACCAGGTCGCGATCGCCGACCTCATCCTCGCGCAACGCAGCGTCCACGACACGGTTGTCCGCCTGATGCGCGACCACGACCCCGACATCGTCGGCTTGTCGGTGATGACGTTCCAGCGGCGAACGGCGCTGTCCATCGTCCGGCTGATGCGTTCGATCAAGCCCCAGCTCCGCGTGGTAGCCGGCGGCTATGATCCGAGTCTCGCACCCGAGAAGTACGAGGATCCAGCGCTCGGGATCGACTTTCTCGTCCGCGGCGAAGGAGAGCTGACGTTCCGGCAGCTCCTGCGCGCAATCGAGAGCGGTGCCAACCCGGGAACCATCGCCGGCCTTTCGTATCGGCCGCTGGCCGACCAGGCGTTCCGCCATACTCCGTCACGCCCCGTCACGACGCTGGAGTCGGACGAGATCCGGCTTCCCAACCGCGCCAGCCGCGTGCTGTCCGGCTACACGTTTCTGGGACGCCCGATCGACCTCGTCGAGACCTCCCGCGGCTGCACCTACGACTGCAGCTTCTGCTCGATCATCGAGATGCGGGGGCGCAACTTCCACACCTTCGGCTACGAACGCGTCCTGGCCGACATCGCCGACGCCCGCGCGCGCGGGGCTCGCGCGATCTTCATCGTCGACGACAACATCACGCTCAACGTCAAACGGTTCGAGGGTCTGTGCAAAGCGATCATCGCGGCCGGCCTGAACGACATCCATTACCTCGTTCAGGGCATGACCTCGTCAATCGCGGCCCACGGTGAGACGCTGGCGCCCCTGATGCGCGCGGCCGGCTTCCGTTATGTCTTCCTCGGCATCGAGAACGTGCTCGACGACGACCTGGCGTTTCTCAGGGCCGCCGCCAAGAACGCGGAGCGCGCCGGTGGACGCCAGGTCGGCAACGCAACCCTTCGCGCGATTTCCTACCTGCATCGTGAAGGTATGTATGTCGTCGGCGGCATCATCGTCGGCAACCCCGACGATACTCGCGAAGCGATCGAGGCCAACCTGTCGTTTGCGAAGCGCTACGTGGACTGGCCTTACATCCAACATCCGACCCCCTACCCCGGCACGCCGATGACCTCGGACTTCGTGTCACGTGGCCTGATCGTCAACGACCGCGTCGAGGAATACGACGGCACGACCGCGGTCGTGCGCACGGAACACCTCTCGGCGGAGGAGATCGAGTTCATGCGATGGCGGGCCGATCGATGGATGAAGCTCCGCCACATGCCGGCGTCCCTGCGCCACTATCCCGGATTCGTTCTCAGCCACGCTCCGCGCCTGCTCGCGCACACGTTCCGCGGATCGAGCTGGCGATCGGTGCTCGGCCTCGAATCGGCGCGTGAGGTCTTCCGTCGCTATCAGGCCATCCGTCGCCGCGAGCGGGACTACCTGCCGATGGCCGATTCGATTCCGACCACGCCGTCGGCGGCGGCGTGAGACACCCATGATGGCGCTGGCGCTGGTCTTCGGCATTGCGGGACACCTGGTGTTTACGGCGCCTGCCGCGTGGCAGTCGCGGCCCCCGGCAAGCTCGATGAGAGTGGCGGAGTTCGTGGTGCCTCGAACTGCGGGCGACGCCGAAGACGCCGACGTGATCATCTATTACTTCGGCGGCCAGGGCGGGTCGGCCGAGGCCAACATCACGCGCTGGATCGGTCAGATGCAGCAGCCGGACGGCCGGCCGTCGGCCGAAGTGGCGCGCCGGGAGAGCCGCACCGTCAACGCGATGAAGGTCTCGCTCGTGGATGTGTCAGGTACGTTCGTCGCTGAAATGCGTCCCGGGTCCGCCGAGCATTTCAACAAGTCGGGCTATCGGATGCGCGCCGCGGTCGTCGAGACGGCCGACGGTCCGTATTTCGTCAAGCTCACAGGGCCCGCTCTAACGGTCGGCGGCGCTATCCGGGATTTCGATCGATTTCTTGACGGCCTTCGCGTCGAGAAGTAGCGACCGCAGCCGCGGCGGGTCGCCGTCAGCGCGGACCAGCGCGGTCGATACCCCAGGCGCCGACGCCCCGCGTGGCGATGTAGAGGAACAGGAAACAATAGAGCACGGCGAGCTCGCCCTGATTCTCAATCGGGACGAGCCCCCTCGGCATGTGCTGTTGAAAGTACGCGACAGCCATTTCGCCCGACGCAATGAAGGCGGCGAACGACGTGAGGAACCCCATCGCGATCAGCAGCCCACCGATGAGCTCGATGACTCCGGCCGCACCAAGCTGACTCATCAGCGGCACTCGATGGCCGCCGAACAGACCCAGCAGCTTCTGCGCGCCGTGACAAGCGAACAGCAAACCCGCAACTATCCGCAGAAGTGCGTACGTGTGGGGCGACAGCCACCCAATTCCCAATCCTTCGGTCCGTCCAGCCATTCCAGCCACCCTTTCAATCACGGATCGTGCCGCGGTCGTCGCGGCCCGCACGTTTAGCAACAATGCGCGCGCCTGCGCACGTCGGGAAAATCTACACACTACTGAGCCGTATCGGTGCTCATCTGAGCAGAATTGACATGTCGAAAACGGATCTGTGAAAGGACGTCGAGTGAGGACGTGTGGCGAGGCTGCATTTTCCGCTAGTTAGCTTCGCTTTCTTCGAATTGCGAGGACGGTCCGATTTCTGCAGAGCTCGCGGGCGCCGGGGGCGCTGCGAACCCTTCGGTGAGGCAGGATGTCATTCATCAAGTCCAAGGGTTCACAGCGAGCGGTACTGGCATGCGTGCTCATGCTTCTGTGCGTCGTCACAGTTAGCGCGCAGACCGTAACCGATCCAAGCCGCGTGGAATTCACGCCCTCGGCGGATCACAACACGCTCGCACCCGATGGCACCCCCCTGGTACAAAGCTACTCGCTTCAGGTTTTCTTATCAGGAGGATCGTCTCCCATTCAGACGGTCTCGCTTGGAAAACCCGCCCTCGATACCGATGGCATGATTCGCGTCAATTTCGTGTCGCTGCTCACGACGCCATTGACGCCCGGAACGCTTTACGAGGGGCGCGTCAGCGCGAATGGTCCAGGCGGATCGTCGGCCAGCCTCCCTTCGAACACGTTTTCATTTACGGCGCCCTGCGCGCCCTCGATCAACCCCTCGAGCGCGAGCATCGCGGCTGCAGCTGGAAGTGCAACGGTCAACGTCGTTGCTGGCGCCGGATGCAGCTGGGGGGCGACGAGCAACGCGACGTGGATCACCGTCAGCGCGGGAGCCAGTGGTAGCGGTAATGGCACGGTCACCCTCAGCGCGACCGCCAACACCCTGACCACCGCTCGCGCCGGCACGGTGACCATCGCCGGGATTACGTTCACGCTGAATCAGGCGGCCCTCAGTTGTAACGACACCATCTCGCCGTCATCCAAAGCGTTCGCTACGGCTGGAGAGGACGCGACCGTCGCAGTCACGGCGCCAGCCGGCTGTGGCTGGACGGCAACGAGCGGTTCCGGGTGGATCACGATAACTGCTGGCGCCAGCGGATCGGGTAATGGATCGGTCACCGTAACCGCAGCAGCGAACACGGGCACCGCGTCGCGGACTGGTTCGGCCACGATTGCGGGCCGGACTTTTACGGCGACGCAGGCTGGCATCACTTGCACCGACACGATCTCGCCGGGATCGGCGGCGTTTGCCGTAGCCGGGGAATCGACCAGCATCGCGGTCACCGCGCCCACTGGTTGCAGCTGGTCGGCCGTCAGCAATTCGGGATGGATCACCGTCACGGGCGGAGCCTCCGGCTCGGGCAACGGGACCGTGACGCTGAGCGCCTCGGCAAATCCCGGAAGCACACCCCGGAGCGGCACCGTGACCATCGCCGGCAACACCTTCAACGCCAGCCAGGTCGGCGCCGCCTGCACCGACACGATCTCACCGGGATCGAAAGCGTTTGCTGTGGCCGGGGAATCGACCGGCGTCGCGGTCACCGCACCCACCGGTTGCAGCTGGTCGGCCACCAGCAACGACTCCTGGATCACCGTCACGGGCGGAGCCTCCGGCTCGGGCAACGGGACCGTGACCTTGAGCGCGGCGGCGAATCCCGCAAGTACCGCCCGGACGGGCACTGTGACGATCGCCGGCAACACCTTCAACGCCACGCAGGTCGGCGTCGCCTGCACCGACACCATTTCGCCTGGTTCGAAAGCCTTTGCCGTCGACGGGGAATCGACCAACGTCGGCGTCACCGCACCCGCCGGCTGCGGCTGGTCGGCTACCAGCAATGCGGCCTGGGTCACGGTCACGGCCGGCCCCTCCGGCTCTGGCAATGGCACCGTGACTCTGACCGCGGCGGCGAATACGAGCAGCGCGTCGCGGTCGGGCACCGTGACGATCGCCGGCAACACCTTCAACGCCACGCAGGCCGGCGTCGGCTGCAACGACACGATCTCGCCGGGATCGAAAGCGTTTGCCGTGGCCGGCGAGTCGACCAGCGTCGCGGTCACCGCGCCCGGCGGTTGCAGCTGGTCGGCCGTCAGCAATTCGGGATGGATCACCGTCATGGCCGGCACCTCCGGCTCGGGGAACGGGACCGTGATGTTGAGCGCGACGGCGAATCCTGGAAGCACGGCGCGGACGGGCACTGTGACGGTCGCAGGCAACACCTTCAACGCCACGCAGGTCGGCGTCGCCTGCAACGACACCATTTCGCCTGGTTCGAAAGCCTTTGCCGTCGGCGGCGAATCGACCAGCGTCGGGGTCACCGCACCCGCCGGCTGCAGCTGGTCGGCCACGAGCAACGACTCCTGGCTCACCGTCACGGGCGGATCGTCCGGATCGGGCAATGGAACGGTGACCTTGAGCGCAGCGGCGAATCCCGGGAGCACGGCACGAACCGGCAGCGTGACGATCGCTGGGAACACCTTCAACGCCAGTCAGGTGGGCGCCGCCTGCAACGACACGATCTCACCAGCGTCACAGGTCTTCGCCTCGGCCGGCGGCGGCGGCACGGTCACCGTGACCGCGCCCGCTGGTTGTAATTGGACGGCCGTCAGCAACGACTCTTGGATCACTGTTACAGCCGGTGTCGGCGGCTCCGGGAACGGAACTGTATCGCTGACTGCGGACGCGTACACCGGAACGGCGAGCCGCACGGGAACGGTGACCATCGCTGGGCAGACATTCAGCGTCAGCCAGACCGGCGTGAGCTGCAGCTACTCCATCTCGCCGACCTCTCAGTCGGTGCCGGCGGCCGGCGGATCGGGAGACATTACCGTCACCGCCGGAACCGGCTGCGCCTGGAGCGCGAGCACCGGCAGCGGCTGGATTTCCATCACCGCCGGAGCAACCGGTAGCGGCGCAGGCACCGTCAGCTTCACCGCGTCCGCGAACACCGGCAGCAGCTCTCGCTCGGACACGATCACGGTCGGCGGCAAGACGTTCACCGTGACGCAGACGGGAGCGCCCTGCAACATCACCATCGGCGCGACGTCGCAGAATTTCACCGCCGCGGCGGGCTCGGGAACGGTAACGGTCACGGCCGCGTCGGGATGCTCGTGGACCGCCTCCAGCAATGCGAACTGGCTGACGGTCACTTCGGGAGCGTCCGGCTCCGGTAACGGATCGGTTGGCTTCTCGGTCGCGGCCAGGACCGGATCGTCTTCCCGCACCGGCGTGCTCACCATCGGCGGCAATACCTTCACGGTGACGCAGAGTGGCGCGTCGTGCACCTTCACAATCTCCGCCACCAGTCAGTCGATTTCCGGCAATGGCGGGTCGGGTTCGGTCAATGTGACGACGGCTACCGGCTGCAGCTGGAGCGCGACGACAGGTTCCACGTGGGTGACGATCACCAACGGCAGCGGCAGCGGGAATGGAACGGCCAGCTTCACAGTTCCCGCAAACCCGACGACGTCGGCCAGATCCGCCACGCTGACGGTCGCGGGCAAAACCTTCACGGTCAATCAGGCAGCGGGATCCTGCAGCTACACAGTCACGCCCGCCTCACTGTCGACGACCATTGCGGGAGGAAGCGGCAGCCTGACGGTCACGACTTCGGCGGGATGCGCATGGACAACGTCGACCTCGGTCAACTGGATTTCGATCGCCGGGTCGGGATCGGCGTCCGGCGTCGCCAACTACTTCATCACCGCCTACACCGGCGGCGGCGGGCCGGCGGGCCGGACCGGAACCATCACCATCGCGGGCAAGACCATCACCGTCACGCAAGGCGCCGCTCCGGCGCCACCGGCGCCACAAGGGCTGCGACTGGTGATTAGGTAGGTTGGGATCAGGCAGACGAGGCTCGGGGCGAATGGAGATCGCCCCAGCCCGCTGCCTGCAGATCCTGACGCAGTTGCTGCCAGCGCGCCTCGAGGCTCTTCACGTCGGGATACCACTCGATCGTCTGACCATCGGGGCGGAGCATGCACAGCTCGTAGCCCTCGTCCCGCAGGCACGTTCGGACCTCACACGACAGGTATTCGCCACGCCGTTGGAACAGCCAGATCATGCCGGCGCCTCCGGAGCCCGGCGCTAGACTGCACGAGGGCTTCCAGCAGAGCCTGTCTGCTAAGCCGCCATCCAGGAATAACTTACGGATCCAACCGGCGAAGAGTGGGTGTATCGGGCGGATGCACTAGCGACCTTTTTACATTGAGGGTTCAGGTTGTCAGCTGGCCAGGCAAGCGAGGGCCAGCCGCATGTAGCAATCCGTCGCCAGCGCCAACTCCGAGAGAGGCAGGTTCTCGTGATCGGTGTGGGCGACGAGGAACGATCCCGGCCCGAATAGAATCGGCTCACCCCAGTTGGTCAGGAATGGAACGTCCGTCGTGAACGGGAAGACGGCCGTCTCGATCCCCGGCACCATCGGACTCTTCAAGTTCACCAGCGGCACGCGAAGAATCTCCTCGATGGAGACCTCCGAGCTGACTGCGTCCAACACCCGAAGGATGTCCTCGGGCGGACCGACCGTCCTGAACAGCAACTCCGCCGAGGCGTGCGGCGCAATGACGTTCGGCGCCACGCCTCCTTCAATCAAGCCGACGTTGTAGAACGTCCTGCCGAAGCTCTCGGTCGCCGGCCACTGCAGCGCGCGCAGCCGCACCAGGACGTCGATCAACCGATCGACGGCCGAGTCTCCGTGTTCCGGCGCAGCAGAGTGCGCGGCGCGTCCCGTCGCCCGTAACAGCACGCGAAGGACGCCCCTCGTCGCCAGCGCAATCCGGTTGTCGGTCGGCTCGCCGTTGATGAGAAATCGCGAACCCACGGGTTGCGCGTTGGCCACCGCAGCGCCATCACTGCCCCGCTCCTCACCGACCACGAAGAGCAGGCCGACCCTCCGCTCGCCCTGGCCCCTCAGCCGCTCGGCCGCCGCGAGCTGTGCTGCCAGAATGCCTTTGGCGTCGCACGCTCCACGCCCCAGCAGGAGCTGATCGTCGACCCGGCTGGCGATGAAGGGGGGAACGCAGTCGTAATGGGTGGAGAAGACGACATCGGCCGAATCGAGAATCGCCAGGACGTTGAAACGATCGGCGTCGACTCGCTGAGTGGTGACGAGGTAGCCAAGGCTCTCGAGGCGATCGACGAGCCACTCGCCGGCAGCGCGCTCGCGTCCGGTCGTCGAGTCGATGTCGATCAGCGCGCGGGCGAACTCGAGCGTCGCTAGCGGATCCATTGCTCGAGGGCCGTGCGGGCCGAGGTCCGCTCGTCGCGATACTTGACGATCACCGGCGTCGCCACCGAAATCCCGAGCTCCCGTCCTGGGCCGGCCGTTATCGGTCGGGTCCCGGGAACGACGACGGCCCCTTCGGGAACGATCAGGGGTTCACCGGGCTGAGGAAGAATCGTGCGGCCGTTCGTCAGATCGACGATCGGAGTCGAGGCGGTGACGACCGTCCCCGCCGCAATCACCGCGCGGCGCTTGATGACCGCCCCTTCGTAGATCCCGCAATTCCCTCCCACCAGCACGTCGTCTTCGACGATGACGGGCAGCGCTCCCACCGGTTCGATTACCCCGCCGATCTGCGCCGCCGCGCTGACGTGCACGCGGCGACCGATCTGGGCGCACGAACCGATCAGCGCATGCGAGTCGATGAGCGAGTCCTCTCCCACGTGAGCGCCGATGTTGACGTACATCGGCGGCATGCAGATCACCCCTCGACCCAGATACACGCCATCACGAACCGAGGATCCGCCTGGCACGATGCGGACTGCTGATGCAGCATCGAGACGCTTGAGCGGCAGCGTGTCCTTGTCGAAGAACGGCCATCGGCCGTGATCGACAGACGCGTCCACCGTCTCGCCAAATCGGAAGCCGAGCAGAATGCCTTGCTTCACCCAGGCGTTGACGCGCCAGCCGCTCGACGTGGACGCATCGGGTTCGGCGGCGCGGATCGAACCGTCGCTGAGCCCTGCGCGCAGCGCCGCGAAGACCTCGCGCGCCGTCGTCCGATCGGCGCGTTCGCCGGCCGCAACCAGCGTCGCAATCTGCGCTTCGAGCGGGCTCATCGCGCCACAGCCGGACTCTGTCCGGTGAGCGCCTGCAGGACCGCGGCAATTCGTGACTTCGACGCGGCCTCGGGTGGGACCATCGGCAGCCGGTACTCCTCCTCGAGGAGTCCGAGCGAGGCCATCGCGAATTTGATCGGACCGGGATTCGATTCGATGAAATTGATCTGCATGAACGGCAGCAGTCGCCGATGCAGCCGACGCGCCTGTTGGAAATCACCGCTTTCGGCGTGCTCCACCATCTGCGACATCTCCGCCGGAATCGCGTTCGACGCGACCGAGATGATGCCGCGTCCGCCGACCGCCATCAACGGAATCGTGAGCGCATCGTCGCCCGAGAG
Source organism: uncultured Acidobacteriota bacterium (assembly GCA_963771415.1). Lineage (GTDB taxonomy): Bacteria > Acidobacteriota > Vicinamibacteria > Vicinamibacterales > 2-12-FULL-66-21 > CAWAZT01. The sequence goes on from CAVYTI010000008.1 coordinate 566,354, forward strand.
GACGAGGAACTCGTCCGGCACGACGGTGCAGACCTCGCACATCTGCGTCATGTTGCCCGAGGCTTCCTTCACGCCGACAATGTTCGGGATGGTCGCGATCCTGCTGAGCGTTTGTGGATCGACGTTGACGCCGGTGCGGCCGGGCACGTTGTAGACGATGATTGGCAGCGGCACCGCTTCGGCGATCGCGCGATAGTGTTGATAGAGCCCTTCGCGCGTCGGCTTGTTGTAGTAGGGCGTGACCGAGAGAATCCCGTTCGCGCCGGCCCGCTGCATCCGCGTGGCGGCATGGATGACCTCACGTGTGTCGTAGCCGCCGGCGCCGGCGAGCACCGGAACGCGGCCCTTCGCCTCGGCGACCACCAGCTCGACGACCCGCACACGCTCATCGTCCGAGAGCGTCGGGCTCTCACCCGTCGTACCGCAGGGCACGAGGAAGTGCGTCCCGGCGTCGATTTGCCGCCGCGCCAGCCGGGCGACTGCCGCTTCGTCGATCTCACCGCCCCGCCTGAAAGGAGTGACCAGCGCCGTCCCGCAACCCGTGAATGCCTGTCGCATCGTGCCTCCCGCTCGTGCGTCGTTAAACCTGGAGTACGTCCCTCATCGAGAACCAGCCCTGCTTGCCGATGACCCACCGCGCCGCCTCGAGCGCGCCCCGTGCAAACGCCGAGCGATCGCGTGCTTCGTGCGTCAGGATGATCGTCTCGGCGGCGGCATCGAATCCCACCGTATGGGTGCCGGGAATCGATCCGGCGCGAGTCGAGGCGATAGACAGATCGCCGGCAAGGCCGCCGGCGCGGAGAGCCCGCTCGAGCGCCAGCGCCGTGCCCGAAGGCGCATCACGCTTGGCGGCATGGTGCAGCTCGTGAATCCAGACACCAAAACGCCCGCGCGCGGTCAGCTCGGCGGCTCGCTCGGCCAGCGCCAGAAAGATGTTCACGCCCAGTGCGAAATTCGGCGCCGCCACGACACCGGCCGCATGCGACGCGACGAGCTCACGGAGAGCGGCCTCGTCGGCCTGCCACCCTGTCGTTCCGATGACGACAGGCATCCCGCGGGCGAGCAGTCGCGACACGTTCTGCGCGACCGCCTCGGCAGTCGAGAAATCCACCGCGACATCCGCCATTGGCCAGGACTCATCCCGGCTGGACGAGGCGCGATCGACGCAGCCGACGCACTCGAACTCGTATTCCGGACACAGGGACTCGACGAGCCGACCCATGCGGCCGCGCCCAACGAGGAGCAGTCGGCGTCGCTCCATCAGCGTCCGTTCGCCGAGGCGGCCGGCGCCTCGCTCACGAAGAACTCGTCATGAAGGCGGGTCATCGCGTTCGCCAGGTCCGCCTCCGGCAGCACCAGCGTCAGATTCCGCCGTGACGCGGCCTGCGACAGCATCCGCAGCGAGAAGCCCTCCAGCGCCCCGACGATGCGAATCGAAAGCCCGGGCCGGCTCCGCAGATTGTCGCCGACCGCGCAGACGATGGCCATGTTGCTTTCGACGCTGACGTCGGCGCATTCCTCCAATGATTCGACGATAGCCGGAACGTGACGGTCGTCATCCACGGTGACCGAAACGCTGACCTCGGAGGTGGTGACGACATCGACGGCGGTGGCGTGGCGCTCGAACGCGTCGAAGACACGACTGAGAAAACCATGCGCCATCAGCATGCGTGTGGACGTCAGGTCGATCACCGTGATCCCGCGTTTGCAGGCGATCGCGGCGAGCGGCCGGCCATCAGCGGGCGGCGCCGCGGTGATGAGCGTCCCGTGCCCCTCCGGCCGCCGGCTGTTGAGGATGCGGACCGGGATGTTCGTCGCCATTGCCGGCAGAATCGTGCTCGGATGCAGAACCTTCGCGCCAAAGTACGCCAGCTCCGACGCTTCCCCGAACGACAGGTGATCGACGACACGCGGCGACTCGACGAGGCGGGGATCGGCGGTGAGCATGCCGTCCACGTCGGTCCAGATCTGAATCTCGACGGACTCGAGGGCGGCACCGAGGATGGCGGCGGAATAGTCCGATCCCCCACGGCCCAGCGTCGTGGTCACGCCGTCTGGTGTGGCGCCGACGAATCCACCGATCACCGGCACGCGCTCGTCTTCGAGCACCGGGCCGAGCGTTGCGAGCGCCGCCCGGCGGGTCTCGATCAAGGATGGCGAAGCGCTCCCGTGCGAGGCGTCCGTGACGATCACGCGCCGCGGGTCGATCCAGACCGCGGGAATCCCCGCGGCACTGAACGCCGCCGTCACGATCCGGCTGCTGAGCAACTCGCCGACGGCGGCGATCGTGTCGAGCACAGCAGGCGGCGAGTCGCGCAGAATCGCGACCGCTTCGATCACGCTGCGCAGATCGTCGAAGTACCCGGCGAGGTCGCGGACGACGTCATCGACGCCATCGCCGAGCAGCGCCCGGGTGACGGTGACGTGGCGCTGCCACAAGGCCTCGACCTCGGCCCGGACCAGGGGACCGCCGCCGACCGCGCGGGCATTCGCCGCGCAATTCAGCAGCCGATCCGTGACGCCGCCAAGCGCCGATACGACCACGATCGGACTGACGCCGCGTTCGCGCTGCCGGCCGACGATCGAGACCACGCGCCCGATGGCCGTCTCGTCCGCAACCGATGATCCGCCGAACTTCATCACCAGCGTTCGCATCAGTCGGTCTCCAGGGCCCCTTCGGCGAGCATCAATTCAGCGTTGAGGACCGCCGCGCCGGCGGCGCCGCGAATGGTGTTGTGACCGAGCGCGACGAGCTTGATGTCCAGCACGGGACACTCCCGGATGCGCCCGACGGTGACCGTCATGCCATTGCCACGCAGCCCGTCCAGCCGAGGCTGAGGGCGATCGCTCGCGTCCAGACAGACAATCGGTGTGGCTGGCGCCGTCGGAAGACCGAGCGCCTGCGGCCGCGCGCTGAAGCTCGCCAGCGCCTGTCGGACCTCGGCAACCGGCGGACGCGCATCGAGCGCGATCGACGCCGTGATCGTGTGCCCGTCGATGACCGGAACACGCGTCGTATGCGCCGCGACGACGACGGCGTGGTCCGAGACGCGCCCATTTTGGCACTCACCGAGAATCTTGCGTGTCTCCGACTCGATCTTGGCCTCCTCCTTTTCGATGTTCGGAATGATGTTGCCAAGAATGTCGAGCGATGGCACGCCGGGATAACCCGCGCCTGATACCGCCTGCAACGTCGTGACCACGACCGAGCGCAGGCCGAACTGTCTCAGCGGCGCCAGGACCATCGCCAGCACCACGGTCGAGCAGTTCGGGTTCGTAACGATGGCGCCGGACCAGCCGCGCTCGCGTCGCTGGCGGGCAATCTGCGACAGGTGGTCGGCGTTGATTTCAGGAATCAGGAGGGGTACATCCTCGGCCATGCGGAAGCTGCTGGCGTTGCTGACGATGATGTGGCCGGCCCGGGCGAAGGCGGGTTCGACGTCGCGTGCAATCGCCGCATCGAGGGCCGAGAAGATCAGCCGCGGTCCACCCGGCGCGCACGCCTGCACGACCAGCGAACCGACATCCGGCGGGAGCTCGTCGGGCAAGCGCCACGTCGTGGCATCGGCATAGCGGCGTCCTTCCGAGCGCTCGCTCGCCGCCAGCCACGCCGGGCGAAACCACGGGTTGTCTTTCAGGATGCGGATGAACTGTTGACCCACCGTGCCGGTGGCACCGAGGATGCCGACGTCGATGCGCGCGCGCGAGCTGACCATGCCGTTCCTTCCCTGTGTTCAAAAAAAAACCCGCCGGGCCATTGTGGGCCGGCGGGCTGCGTGAGTGCGATGATTCCTGAACGTCAGATCAAGGGCACGCGTGCGCCACCGGCGTGAAGCTTCGCTTCGTCCGCTTTCGGCCGGTAGTCGTCTGCACGCCCTGAATCATTGAGCTGTGACTGTAGCGCGACAGGCTCGCGTGTGTCAACCAGCGGCACAGGCGCGGCCGGGCCTCCGCACGTGTGCGCCACGGCATTGCGCCGCCGCTACTCCGGCGGCGCGGTCTCGACCAGCGCGCCATACTCGGGATGCCGCTCGATGTACGAGCGCACGAACGGACACCGCGGAAGCACGCGACGCCCCTCCGATCTCGCCGCTTCAAGCGCCGCCTTCACGAGGCGGCCGCCGACACCTTTCCCCTCCATCGCCGGGGGGACCTCGGTGTGGACGAGCACGATCGCTCCACTGGCCGGCTTTCGATATTGCAGAAACGCCAGATGATCCCCGTCACGCAACTCGAAACGGTGAGCCGCGGCGTTGTCCTGTACAGCTGTCGCGTAGGTCATGGTCTGGCTCGATTGTAGCGCTGCCCGACGGCATCGCCACGACAGGCCGGCGAAACCCCGCATCGACTTGTATACTGGCCCGAACCGCCCGTTGCGGAATTTCTCATGCCGCTCACCATCCTGTGCGTCGCGACCTACAAGAAGGGAGACGAATTCCTGCGGGAGTGCCGACGCCAGGGCTGCCGGGTCCTGCTGCTCACCGAGGAAAAGCTGCGCGACGCGGACTGGCCCCGCGAATCGATCGACGCGTTCTACTACCTGCATCGCGACATGCCGGAGCGCGACATCAGGAAGGGTACCGCGTTCCTCGCTCGCAGCGAACACCTCGATCGCATCGTGGCGCTGGACGACTTCGACGTCGAGATGGCGGCAATGCTGCGCGAGTACCTGCACGTTCCTGGCATGGGCGAAACGACCAGCCGCGCCTTCCGCGACAAGCTGGCGATGCGATCGCGGGCGCGGAGCGCCGGCATTCGCTGCCCGGCCTTCATCCACGTGCTCAACCACGAGGCCTTGCGCAGCTGGATCGCGCACGTGGCCCCGCCGTGGGTGCTGAAACCGCGATCGCAGGCCGCGGCGATTGGCATCAAGAAGATCGCGTCGGCCGACGAGCTCTGGCGGATCGTCGGTGAGCTCGACGACAGTCAGGCCGACTACGTCCTGGAGCAGTTCGTGCCCGGCGATGTCTATCACGTCGACTCGCTCGTCTTCGATCGACGGATCGCGTTCGCCGTCGCCAGCCGTTACGGCAGTCCGCCGATGGCGGTCGCCCACGAGGGCGGCATCTTCGTCACCCGGACGCTGGCCGATGACGATGCCATGAGCCTCGCGCTGAAGCAGATGAACGCCCGGCTCCTCGACTCGTTCGGCCTGGTTCGCGGCGTCTCGCATACGGAATTCATCGTCGGCCACGACGGCGCGCAGTACTTTCTGGAAACGTCGGCGCGCGTCGGCGGCGCCTTCATCGTCGACGTCGTCGAAGCCGCGACCGGGATCAACCTCTGGCGTGAGTGGGCCAAGATCGAAATCGCCGGCGAGCGCGGCGTGTATCAGGCCCCGGTGGTGGCGCCGCGGCATGCCGGGATTGTGCTGTCGCTGGCGCGTCAGGAGGAGCCGGACATGAGCGCGTACGATGCGCCGGAGATCGTGACGCGGATACGGAAGCACCATCACGCCGGCCTGATCGTCGCCTCTCCGGACCCGACCAGGGTGCAGGCGCTGCTCGAGGAGTACTGCGGACGCTTCTACGTGGACTTCCACGCGACAGCGCCGGCGCCGGAACGGGCGCTCGACTAGCGCGAGATTGGTTCAGGTCGCGAGCGAGGCCAGCACGCCCACGCATGTACGCGATCGACTCGATCATCCCCGGTAGCGGGTCCTTGGCGTTGATTTCATATTCGAGCCCGACCTGTCCTTGATACCCGATGTCGATGAGCGTGCGAAAGAGCCCGGGGAAATCGATCACGCCACGGCCGACCGCCACCTGGCTCTCCTTGTCACCGGCCGCCGCCAGATCCTTGACGTGCATGTCGTACAGGCGATCGCGACACTCGCGGCAGGCCTTGACCGGATCGGTGCCAGTGCGCAGCGTGTGGCCGACGTCGATGCAGAGTCCCAGGCGTTTGTCCCGCGACTTCACCGCCGCGTAAGCGTCCTGCGGCCGCGGCCAGAGCTTGTCCTCCGGACCGTGATTGTGAATCGCGACCTTGATGTCGTACTCCTTCGCCATCTGCTCCACGGTGTCCATGGCGGCAGGCTCGGGCGACACGAAGATCAACGGGAAACCGGCGTTCTTGGCATACTCGAAGTCTTTTCGGATCTGAGCGGCGTCGTTAGGAAGGGTGATGGTGCCGCCACCCATGATGGTGAACCCGGCCGCTTCGATCTTGGCGCGGAGAGCCTTGGTCGTTTCCGGCGGATCGGTCCGCGGCAGATGCACGTCCTTGAAGGTCATGTACTGCACGCCCAGCGTCTTCGCCATCTCGAGCGCACGATCCAGCGGAAACTCGCGCAGCGAGTACGACGCCACGCCCAGCTTCAGCGGCGCCGGCTTGGCGGCTGCCGGTGCCGCGGCGTGCGCCGCGGGCTCGACGCTCGTCCACGCTGCTGCGGCCGCCGCGGTACCGAGGAACGTCCGACGGGACACACGCATCTTCATGGTCAGGCTCCAGTAAAGAACTGCGGGTTGAGGTTCGACCGCCGCAGTCTAATACAAGAGGGTCGTTCGCGGCCCGACCGATAACTCTCTTCGCGTAGTCCGCGTAATCCGTGTGCTCCGCGGCCGACCGATAATTCCCTCTTCCGCGTAATCCGCGTAGGCTCCGCGGCCCGACCGATAACTCTCTTCGCGTAGTCCGCGTAATCCGTCTGCTCCGCGGTCGACCGATAATTCTTCCGCGTAATCCGTGTGCTCCGCGGCCCGACCGATAACTCTCTTCGCGTAAGTCCTTTTCGCGTAATCCGTGTGTTCCGCGGCCCGACCGATAATTCTCGCTGCGAGATCTGCGGGCTCCGCGGCCCGCGGTTGCAAAAGCCCGCCAACCATCGATATGCTCGACCGCTGGAGGCACCCGCCATGGAGCGCAAGAAGGCCGGCGACTTCGATCAGGAGCTCTTGAACATCTTCGACCAGTACGTCCACGGCCAGATCGACCGCCGCGGCTTCCTCGATCGAGCCGCCAAGTTTGCCGTAGGCGGCGTCACCGCCACGATGCTGCTCGACGCGCTCAACCCGAGCTTCGCCGAGGCCCAGCAGGTACCGAAGGACGACGCGCGAATCAAGGCGGAATCGGTGGAGTTCCCGTCGCCTCAGGGCTCGAGCAAGACGCACGGCTATCTCGTGCGGCCGGCGGCCGCCTCAGGCAAGCTGCCTGGTATCCTCGTCGTCCACGAGAATCGCGGCCTCAACCCGCACATCGAGGACATCGCGCGGCGGCTGGCGATCGACAACTTCGTGGCCCTCGCGCCCGACGCGCTCGCGCCGCTGGGCGGGTATCCCGGCGACGAGGACAAGGCGCGGGAGCTGTTCACTAAGCTGGATCAGGCCAAGACCCGCGAAGACTTCGTCGCTGCGGCTGCCTACTTGAAGAATCGTCCGGACTGCACCGGCAAGATCGGCGTCGTCGGCTTCTGCTACGGCGGCGGTATCGCTAACATGCTGGCGACGCGCCTCCCGGATCTCGCGGCCGCCGTTCCGTTCTACGGCAATCAACCGAGTGCCGAGGACGCCGCGAGGATCAAGGCGCCGTTGCTGATCCATTACGCGGAAAACGACGACCGCATCAACGCCGGATGGCCGGCTTACGAAACCGCGCTGAAGGCGAATAACGTCCGCTACACGATGTTCAAGTATCCCGGTACGCAGCACGGCTTCAACAACGACACGACGCCGCGCTACGACCAGGCCGCGGCAAAGCTCGCCTGGCAGCGTACGGTCGACTTCTTCAACAAGGAAGTCCGCGGCGCGTAACGGTGACGTTCACGGCCAACCCGACAAGGTCAGGCTACTCGCCGCGCAACGCGAGGATCGGGTCGACGCGGGTGGCGCGGAGCGCCGGCAGATAGCTTGCCAGCAGCGCGACGAAGACGAGAAACGCCGCGACGCTGCTGAACGTCAGTGGATCGAAGGGGCTCACGTTATAGAGAAAGGTCTTTGTGAGCGGTGTCCCGGCCGCCGCGAGGCCGAGGCCAACGACGACGCCGATGCCCGCCAGCAGCAGGCCCTGTCCGACAACCAGCTTCAGCACCTCGCGCCGGCTGGCACCCAACGCCACCCGGACCCCGATTTCCTGTGTCCGCTGTGTCACCGAGTACGAGAGCACGCCGTAGACGCCAATCGAGGCAAGGAGCAAGCCGACAATACCGATCGTGCCGAAGATCCACCCGTAGAGGCCGTACTGCCAGTACGCCGCCTTGCGCACGTCGTCCAGGGTGCGCACCCAATAGACCGCGAGATTCGAATCGGACGCCCGGATCTGGCTGCGGGCGGCGGCCGAAATCGACGAGGGATCGCCGTGGACCCGAATGGTCAAGCCGGTGCTGAGCGTTTCCTGATACGGGTAGGGCACGAAGGCCGCGGCGGGCGGCTGCGGATCGCTCGGATCGATCCCGAACAGCTGCACGTCGGGTGCGATGCCGATCACCGTGAACCAGACTCCATTGTCGCGACCCTTCATCCGGAAGCGTCGATCGATCGGGTCGGTGTCCGGCCAGAAGCGCTTCGCCATCGTGGAATTGATGATGGCGACGGGCACGCGTTGCCACCCCTCGGATTCGGTGAAGTCGCGTCCGCGCAACAGGCGAAGGCCGAGCGTCTGGTGGAAATGGGCGGTGACGGCGGTGCGCGCGATGCGGGGTCGAGCGTCCGTCGAGACGGCACGTCCTTCGATCTCCACTTCGCCGTCGTCGCCGCCGCCGGAAATCGGAATCAGGTTGGACGAAAAGGCCGACTCGACGCCCGGGAGCGCCTCGACCCGGTGAATGATGTCCTCGACCCGATGCGTCTTGGCGCCGTCGGCGCGATAGGGCTCGCCGGCCATGTAGTAGCGCATGGTCATCATTGAGCCGGTCTCGAATCCAAGGTTGTAGCGATCCAGGTTGACGAAGCTGCGGATGAACAGCAGCGCGCCAACGAGCGCGACAAGGGCCAACGATACCTGCGCGACTACGAGCGAGCTGCGGAGCAGCGAGCGCCCGGCCACGTTGCCCCGGCTCCCCTCCTTCAGCCCTTCCTGCAACTGCCCCCTCGACACGTGAAGCGCCGGGAACAACCCGAACAGCAACGCGGTGGCGGCGGCAAGGGTGATCGCGTAGGCAAGCGATCGGCCGTCGACACGCCACTGCACGTAGTACGGGACCTGATCAGTCGGGATGCCGGCGGCAATCAGCCGTGTCCCGGCCTCGGCCAGCAGCAGGCCGAGCGGCACGCTGGCCAGGCCGAGCACGAGGCTTTCGGTCAGCAGCTGACGAATGATCCGCCCGCGTCCGGCGCCGATCGCCGCCCTCACCGCAAGCTCACGGCGGCGTCCTGCGGCGCGCGCCAGGAGCAGGTTGGCCACGTTGGAACAGGCAATGAACAGGACGAGCGTGACGCCTCCCATCATCAAGTACAGAACGAGAGAGACCTCTCGCGGCACGAACGCCTCGCGCAACGCTCGCACCCGCGGAACCCAGCCGGTGTTCGTGGTCGGGTAGCGCTGCTCAAGCCTCGAGGCAATCGCGGTGAGATCGTCGGTCGCGCTTGCCTGCGTCGAGCCGGGCTTCAGCCGCCCGAACACGAACAGGTTGCGGTTGTCGCGGTCCTCCGACGAGGCGAGCGGCGCGAGCGGGACCCACAACCGTTGATTCTCGGGGAATTCGAATCGGGGCGGCATGATGCCGATGACCGTGTAGGGCCTGGCGTCAACCTGGATGCTGCGGCCGATGACTTCGGGATTCGACTGATAACGCGTCGTCCACAGCTGATAGCTGAGGATCACGACCCCGGCCGCATTGGGTAAGTCGTCGGCGCTTGTGAATGTGCGTCCGAGGATTGGGAACGTGCCGATCAGAGGAAAGAGGTCCCACGAAATCGCCGCACCCAGGTGGCGCTGGGGCTCGTCGAGGCCGTCGGAGACCGTGAAGGGTCGAGCCTGGCTTCCCGCGATGACACTGAACGTGGCGGTCGATTCCTTCCAGTCACGCAAATCCTGGAAGGACAGGCCGGCCCGATCGTCCGCCTTCCTGTTCTGTTCGCCGAGAACCAGGATGTGGTCGGGCTCCGAAAAGGGGTAAGCCTGCAGCAGAACACCATCGACGAGGCTGAAAATCGTGGTGTTGAGGCCGATCCCGAATCCGAGGCAGAGGATCGCCACGAGTGCGAACCCCTTGCTGTTCCAGAGGCTTCGCACGGCGTAGCGCACGTCGGACAGGAGCATGCGTTGTTAGACGAGCTTCGCCGACCGTTTGTGCCATCTTTCAGGACGTCAGGCGACCGGCTTCTCCCCGGCGAGGAACCGGTCGACGCGCCCGGCCAGATCCTTCAGATACGCGGCGTCACCCGCGGCAACCTCGGTCGTGACATAGCCGGCGTAGTGAATGTCGCTCAGCGCCTGGCGCACCGCGACCCAGTCGATGTCCCCCTCGCCGATGTTCTTCCAGGTGAAACGGCCGTTCTGCCGATCGAAGTTGAAGTCCTTCAAGTGGATTTTCGCGATCCGCGACCCGAGCGTGCGAATCCAATCCTGCGGGAAGGCGTACAGCACCACGTTACCGACGTCGAAATAGGCGCGCAGCTGCGGCGAGTCGAACTCGTCGACATAGCGGGCGAATTCGATCGGGCTGAGAAGAAATTTGTTCCAGACCTCCTCCACCGCGATGATGACCTTGAGCTCCTGTGCCAGCGGGAGCAGCCGCTCCCGGATGACGGTCTGCGACCGTGTGTAGGCGTCGCGATAGGAGGTCTTCGCGTCGACCACGGCGGGGACCAGCAGCACCGTATCGGCACCCCACAGCGCGGCGTTGCGCATCGAAGTCTCCATCCCCTTGACGCTGCCAGTGACGACATCCGGGTCGCTGCTCGAGAGCGGCAGGCGCCAATGATCCATGTTCATGACGGAGTGCACGCGAATGCCGCCTGCCTTCGCCGCCTCGTGGATCTCCGCCGCCTCTTCATCCTTCACGACGGTTTGCATCTCGATGGCGTCGAAGCCGGCCTCGCGCGCCAGCGCGAACCGCTCGCGATAAGGCCGGTCCTTGGGCAGCAGTGAAATAAGCGTGGACTTGCGAATCTGGCCAGTCGGCGCTGGACCGCCGCCGGCGGCCTGCGCCTGATCGGCCCATACCCGCGACGCCGGCGTGGCGGCCGCGACGGCGGCGGTGAGCAGTTTCAGGAAAGCGCGTCGATCGTTCATGAGGGCCTGCCTTGGTTGCGTACGTTGCCGGGAAGCGACGCCGTTATACTACGCAACCAGTGAACAGGCCCGCAATTTCTCCGTGGCGATATGTGGCGATCGGGCTGATCGCGGCAAGCGGGATGGCGGTCGCTCGCGCCGACAACTCGGCCCCTCAGCCTCAGCCGTCCGCATCGCCAGTTGTCTTTTCGGATGAGTTCACCGGCCCGGCGCTCGACGGCGCCAAATGGAATGTCGTCGTCAGCGGCGAGACCGTCAACGACGAGCAACAGGCGTATGTCGATTCGGCTGAGACCATCGCCCTCGTCGGCGCCGACATCGCCGTTGGGGCCAGCAGCGGCGCGCTCGCGATCCGGACCAGATACAAGCCGGGCTTCACCACGCCGCAGGGAAAGAAGTTCGACTTCATCTCGGGCCGCATCGACACGCGAGGCAAATTCGACTTCGCCTACGGCGTGGCCGAAGCGCGCATCAAGCTGACCGCCGGACCAGGGCTGTGGCCGGCCTTCTGGGCGCTCGGGAACGGCGACTGGCCCGCGACCGGCGAGATGGACATCCTCGAGAATGTCGGCGATCGTACCTGGACGAATTTCGCGCTGCACGGACCGGGTTACTCAGGCGGAAAGGCGCTGACCGCTCGCAAGTATTTCCAGTCGGGAGCCGGCATCACGGACTGGCACGTCTATTCGATGACCTGGACGCCGACCGCGCTCGCCTTCGCCGTCGATGGACAGGAAGCCTATCGCGTGACGCGCGCCACGGTCGAAGAGCGCGGTCGCTGGACTTACGACAACCCGAAGCATCTCATTGTCAACCAGGCGATTGGCGGGGTATATCCCCACGCGGTCAACGGCACGAACGCGCCGTACCTCGGGGTGCCGCAACGGACGGTCGATCTCGTCAAGAGCGATCGCGCCGTGATGCTGGTCGACTGGGTACGGGTCACCGGAGCGCCGGCCGGCGAGCGCTGACGCCGCCGCCGCGAACGCATAGAATACGGACTCCGCGCGGCTGAAACAGTCAAGGGAGGGATTGGATGCAGCTCCAGCGAATCGGGCTCTTTCTTCTGGCTCTCGTCGTGAGCGCGGTCGGCGTGGCCGCTCAGGACAACGCCTTTCTCGGCAAGTGGAACATCACCGGCGATCCGCCCAACGAAGGGCACGTCTACTGGCTCGACGTCAAGAACGACGGCGGCGCGCTCTCGGCGATGTTCCTCAACCGTGGCGGCAGCCCGGTCCCGGCAACCGATGTCAAGATGGCCAACGGCGAATTGTCCTTCACGCTGCCTGGTACCGGCGCCGCGACGACGTCAATCGTCCTGCGGGCTGCCGGCGGCAAGCTGACCGGCACCGTCGGCGCTGCCGATAACAGCGTCAAGGTCACCGGCGTCCGGCCGCCGCAATGGGCCGCCTGCGACGCCAACGCGTCACATACCTTCGGCAAGCCGGTCGCGCTGTTCGACGGCACGTCGATGACACCGTGGGGCGTGCAGTTCAAGGACAAGCCGTCGAACTGGGCGATCGAGGACGGCACCATGACCAACACGCCGCCGGCGAACAACCTGGTCTCGACCGAACGTTTCAAGGACTTCAAACTCGAGGCGGAATACAAGCTCTCGCCAAAGGGCAACAGCGGCATCTACCTGCGCGGCCGCTACGAGATGCAGGTACTTGACGATGCGGGGACGGCACCGGAAGCGCATGGCCACATGGCGATCTACTCGCGGCGCGCGCCGGACGTCAACGCCAGCAAGCCGGCCGGCGAATGGCAGACCGTCCAGATCACGCTCGTCGGCAATTGCGTCACCGCCGTGCTCAACGGCAAGACCGTGCACAACAACGCCCGCATCGAGGGCATTACCGGCGGAGCGCTCGACGCCAAGGAGACCGAGCCCGGTCCGATCATGATCCAGGGGGATCACGAAAAAGTGTGGTTCCGCAAGGTGATCGTGACGCCAATCACGAGCGCCGGCCGATCGACGAAGTAGGCTCAGGCATCCACGGGCCCGCGCGCGTGCGTGCGGGCCCACGCCGCGAGCTCGGGGGTGTAGCCGGACTGATCGTCCTCGGCGAGAACCGACCACACCAGTGCGCCGGCGTATCCGGCCCGACGGGCTGCGTGCAGGAGATCGGACAGGCCCGTGCTGCGCCCCGAGAATTCTCCCAGGATGGCCGGCGCGTTCAGATCGAGCGTAGACACCGGCTGCTCGAGTGCCGGCCGGCCGAAACGCTCGTACCAATGGATCTGATAGAAGTCGAGGCCTAGCGGCCGGACCAGATCCAGCTGCCACGTTCCGGCTGAACCCACCGTGACCGGACGAATCGACGCGGACCGGACGGCCGCCACCGCACGGTCGAGAAACCTCTGCAGCACCGTGAATGCATCGCCGGTGCGCGAGAGCGACGGCTCGCTCAGACACCACTCGGGCTCGTTGAAGACGTCCCAGGCGGCAATCATGTCGTGGCCGCCGTATCTCTCGACCACCGGTCGCAGAACGCGATCGATTAACGCGCGTCCCGCGTCGTCGCCGGCAAGCAGGTGGCCACGGCCACCCAGTTGCAGACCGCTGACGATACGAGGCGGCTTGCAGAGATGAAAGTCGAGCAGGACCGGCATGACCCAGACACGATGACGCGCCGCCGCTGCCAGCAATGCGTCCATGTCAGCAAACACCTCATCGTCGAGCCTGGTCGGCAGGCCGTCGCTGTCGAAGCGGATGCCCGACCGACCGTCGCAGAGCATGAAGAACCGGATGAAGGAGATTCCATCGGCTGCGAGGATGGCGAGGGTGCGATCCAACCGCTCGAGCGAGTCGCTGCGTCGGGCCAACCCGCCCGAGACGTGCCAGCTGCTCGTGCCGAAGTCGGTGCCGTAGTCGATCCATGGCAGGTTCGCTCCGACCACGAACTGCCCTTCGCTCCAATCGGGCAGGGACAACGGCCGCCGTTCGATCTCGCGAAGACCGGACGACGCGCCGGATCTGGGTTCCTGCGCCGTCGGATGGCGCAGCCGCCCCAGGAAACGCCGCACCGTCGTCCACATGGTCAGCGCGCGACCGATGACATCGGCACGACCCATTCGGCCGGCGTGTTGCCCGACGCCCCGCTCTGGCGCAGGGTGTCGGAGACCGCAAGCTCGCCCCAGGTCAGGCGGCCGTGAATGCCGTACGGAATCACCCGGATGCGATTGGTGGATCGTTCGACCGTGATCTTCATGAAGCTCTGAAAGAACGGCGCGACGTTGTAGTCGAAGACCGCCGAGAGCCACTCCGCGGTGAATGGCCACGCGCCGAGCTGACGCGTCCACCACCACGCCGGCCTCTTCCACCACGGTGTCCGGGCCTCGATCTTGCCGGTGACGTCGTCGCGATTCGGATAGTACGCCCAGTTGGCGGTCGGGATGCGAGTCGGCCAGGCCAGAGAGGTTCCGAAACTCAGATATGCGCCACCGCCACCGTTGACGAAATATTGGGTAGGGTTGTCGGGTTCCGAGTAGTACTCGAGATCGTGCGTGTCGCCGGCCATCATGATCGTCACGCCGTGGCTCAGAAGCGTCGCCTTCAGATGCGAGAACGCCTCGTCCCCTTCGGTGGCGTCGTGGCCGCCGGTGTAAAACGGGTGGCCCACCACTGCCATCGTCGTCTTGCCGGCAGAACGCGCCAGCGCCGCGTCGAGCCAGGCGGATTCCTGATCGTCGATCGTTCGCATGACGCCGGTGTCGATGGCAATGAGCGAGAACCGATCGGTCTGCACCTCGAAGAAGGGCGCTCGCTGAAATCCGGTGGGCACGCCGTATTCGCCGCGCAGGCGAGCCGCTTCGGTGATCAGGCTCTCGATCCGGCTCTCGGTCGTGCTCGACACCCGCAGATCCGCTTCCACCCGCGCGCGAATGCTCGTGCGGGCGGCGTCGGCGTCCAGAAATGTCGCGTTGAACGCTTCGAGCGCGTCGTACCAGTCGTGATTGCCGGGAATCGCATAGATGGGCCGGGCGACTCCCTTGAACGGCAGCCAGAATTTTGCCTCGTAGTCGGTCATCGAGCCGGTTGGGTAGACGACGTCGGACGAAATGACCACGAATCGGACTTCGGGCTCGCCGCCAACGGCGAGCAGCTGGTCGCGCAACACATGTTGTGAGGCGTCGCCCTCGCCGGTGTCGCCGATCACGATGAACGAGAAATCACCCGTGTCGATCCCTGGTGGCTTGACGGCGAACAGCGCGGCGCCGAAGCGGGAACCCCCATCGGCCGTGACCGCCTGGATCATCGCCTCGCGCCACTTGTCGGTCCGGGAAGCGGCCCACGAGTTCCACATCCCGGCGGCCCAGTTCTCGGTGTCGAAATACCAGCTCATTCCCCACACCGGGACCGTCGCGGCGAGGATGGCCGCAAACGGCAGGCCGCTCTGCAGGCCACGGTACAGAGCGGCGGGAATCGAGTAGCGGGCGGCGCGCATTCGGATCGCGACCGTGAGGCGCCGCCTGAGCCACATGTCGGTCAATCGCTCGCGCCAACCGCTGCGTTTCGCCGCCAGATCTGTCAGGTGCAGCCGCCACAAGCGGCGCTCGATCCAGCGTGTCGGCCCGTGCCAGGCCATATTCACCGGGTTGATCGCGAGCAGCGCGACGACAATCGCAACGGACATGTCGCCCAGGACGGCGACCGCCGGCGAGAGGAGACCGAGCAGGGTCCTGTCGATGTTCATTCGTCCGACGTGAATCGCAAAGAGCGTCGCGACAAACGAACAGGTCCAGCTGAAATCAATCGGGGTCCGCGCTCGTTCGCCCGCTTCGACCTCCGCAGCGATCGCTACCGCGGCAGGCTCGTCGGCCAGACCGAGCTCGTCGACGACAGTCTCGTCCGCCTCCGCGGTCGTATAGACGGGCGCGACCATCATGGTCCAGGCGATGCCGAATATTCGCAGGGCCCCGGCGATTGCGACCCCCCACGTCACGACGACGCCACCGACGAGCAGCAGGAACACCGCGACCGCGGCGTTGCCGAGCGCGGCCAACGCGGCGATCGTGCGTTGCCGCGCATCGGAGGCGCGAAACGCCGCAATCGTGTCGCGGACCGCATCCACTCCAAACCAGCCGGCGATCAGCACCCTCAGGGCCCGCGACGCGACCAACGGCGCGTTGATGAGGAAAAGGGCGATCACCATGCTGATGATCGCGCCCGTGGTGCCCTGTCGTCGCCCTGCGGAGGTGGAACGCCTGAGGGCGTGCAGGACCTCGATAGCAGCCGCAAGCCCCAGCAGGCTGCCAACGCTGGATTCGGGGTACTCCGTGTGGCTGAGAGGGGTCGCGAGCGCCAGCGCGCCCAGCAGGATGGTCACGACGGCGAGGATCGTTACCGTGGCCTTCTGCTGATCGGGGTGGCGTCGAAACAGCTGGAACGGGGTCACGTCGGATCGCCAGCGTCAGTAGCCATCATGCCCGACGGCGGCCGCCGCCTTGCCGCGGTGGAGTCGGAACAACACCACGAAGTAGAGGATCGCCAGCGGAAAACCGATCGCCCACCATCGGATGGCCGTTTCGAGGCTGGCCGAGGGCACGCTCGCATTGTAGGCGGTCAGCGAGCGAGCGGAGTCACCGATCGCTCGCAGCATCACCGGGAACGTGCAGGCGGCGGTGGCCGCCAGCATCCCGAAGAGATACGCGCACGATCCCAGGAACGCCAGCAACGGTCGCCGTCGAAGGCCTGCCGCGACACAGGCCAGACCACTGATTGCGACGGCGATCGACGCCCAGGCCAGGGGACGCCCGGGAATTGCGCGAAACATGTCCGGGTTGACCAGCCAGGTCAAGCCGGTCGCGACCGGCCAGAGAGACGCGACCACGACGTAGAGGCTGAAGGCGGCGCGGCGGCTGCGGACACCGACCTCGCCGTCGGTCTTCCACGCCAGGAACGTGGCCCCGTGCGCCGCGAGGGCGACCACGGCGAAGAGGCCGGCCGCGATCGTGTACCAGTCGAGAATGCCGACCGGAGGCCTGGCGCTGAAGTTGGTGAACAGCGGCAGCGAGAAGCTCCCCTGCGCATCGATGGGAAGGCCACGCAGCAGATTCCCGAGCGCGGCGCCGAAGAGCAACGCCAGCAGCGTGCTGGCGACGGAGAAGAGAAAGTCCCACGCAGTACGCCAGAGCGGCAGGTCGATGTGACTGCGGAACTCAATCGAGATGCCGCGGACCAGGATCATCCAGAGCACCAGGAAAATCGCAAAGTAGAACCCCGACAGGCCCGATGCGAGCACTGGTGGAAAGGCAACCATCAGCGCGCCGCCGGTCGCGAGCAGCCACACTTCGTTGCCATCCCAGAACGGACCGATCGCGGCCAACACCTGGCGACGTTCGCTGTCGGTGCGCGCCACGTAGTGATGCACTGCGCCAGCGCCCAGGTCGAAGCCGTCGAGGACGACGTAGGCCGTCAGCATGACCGCGGCGATAGCGAACCACAATTCAGCCAACGCCTACCTCGCTCGCATGCACCGCGGGGCCATGGCCGATCTCGCGCCCGATGAGAAAGAGGAACAGCACGCCGAGCACGAAGTACAGCCCGGCAAACCCGATCAGCGTGAAGAGCACGGTGCCGGATTCTACCGTGGGACTCGCGCCCTCAGCGGTTCGCATCAGGCCGTGGACGATCCACGGCTGTCGCCCCAGCTCCGCGGTCATCCAGCCGGTCGTGGTGGCGATGTAGGGAAACGGAAACGCCAGCATCAGGATCCAGAGCATGGGTCGCGTGTGAAGGAGGCGATCACGCCACTGCAGAAGAAAGGCGATCGCCATCACGGCAATGAACAGCGTCCCGAGCCCCGCCATCATGTGGAACGCGTAATACAGCAGCTCGATGTTGTCCGGCCACGTCTCTTGCGGAAAGGCGTCCAGGCCGGCAACGTGGGCGTGGAAGGTCCCGTAGGCGAGAAAGCTGAGGAACCCGGGAACCACGATCGGATTGTCGAGCCGTCGCTCCTTCAGATTCGGCTGGCCGATGAGGACGATGCCGGCCATCCCGCCGCTCTCGAACCGGCCCTCCATCGCCGCCAGGCTGACCGGCTGATAGCGTGCCACCAGCTTGGCCTGGCGATCGCCGGTCGGAAAGGCAACCAGCACACTCGACATCAATCCCGCCGTGACGCCAACACGGAGGAAACGCCGCGCGTGCTCGACGTGGATCTGCTGCAGCGCGTAGTAGGCACCGACCGCCGCCATCACGAACGAGGCGGTCACCACCGCCGCGACCATGGTGTGGGCGTACTGCGCGATGGCCCAGGGGTTCAGTAGCAGCGCCCAGAAATCCTGCAGGTAGAGCGCTCCCCCTTCACCAACCGCGTAGCCGACCGGATGCTGCATGAACGCATTCGTGCAGATGATGAAGTAGCCGGACAACCAGCTCCCGGCGAAGAGCGCGACCGCAGCCGCGAGATGCCCCCGGCGACCAAGGCGCCGCTCGCCGAAGACGAGGAGACCCAGAAAGGCCGATTCCAGGAAGAAGGCAAACAGCCCCTCCATCGCCAGCGTGTGGCCGATGACGCCGCCGGCGTATCGGGAAAAAGCCGCCCAGTTCGTCCCGAACTGAAACTCCATCGGCACGCCGGTGACGACGCCAACCGCGAAGTTGATCCCGAAGATCCGGATCCAGAACCGCGCCGCCTCATTCCAGCCGTCGGCGCCGCCGCGCACCGCGGCGAGCTTGAGCACGACGATGAGCAGGGCCAGGCCCATCGTGAGCTGAGGAAAGAGATAGTGATAGATCAGCGTGAAGGCGAACTGGAGCCGGTGCCAGAGCAGCGGATCGGTCATCGGTGAGCCCGTTCATCAAAGGCGGACAGACTGCCACGCTCAACGGATCTGCCCGCCCAGCCAGAGCACGGCACGCGTGATCAACTCGTTCTGGGTCGGCTCGGCGAATGTCGAGGAGAGCTCACGGTTCGTCTTCCCCTCGTAGTCCATGTCGTTGTGCCCCATGTTCATGTACACCATGCGATAGCGCGTGTTGGTCCACGCGACAGGATAATAGCCGCCATGCCAGATTTCCTGCGGCTTCGGACCGGTCCCGAGCGGAAAGCTGGACGGATCGATCGACAGAAGAATCCGGATCGCAGGATTATTCCGAAGATCCTTTTCCCAGCGATACCACTCACTCGGCGCCGACCGGAACGTCCCGGGCAGACCCTTCGTCACCGGATGATCGGGCGCCTCGACGCGGAGAATCGCCGGCACCGGCCTCCAGGTGTTGCTCACGTACGAGCCGGCAGCGAGAAACTCGTCGTGGTACCAGCTCCAGTTCTGCGGATATTTGGACGGGGTGAGCGCGAAGCCGGAGAAATGAAATCCCAGCCAGGCTCCGCCGCTTTCCATGTACTTCCGGAAGGCCTCACGCTGCGCCGAATCCTCGGGTCGGGTGTCGAGAAAAATGACGACCTGGTAGCCGGCCAGAACGTCCGCGTTGAGCCTGGTCCAGTCGGTGGTCGACTCATACGTGAAATGATGCATTCGGGCGAGCTCCGGAAACCAGCGATTGGCCTCGTGGACGAAGCTGATGTGGGCAAGGTCGTTGACGCCGGTGTAAAACGCGATGGCCTTGAACGGTCGCGCATCTTGCGCCATCCCGCCGACGAGCCAGGCGCACATCGCCACCAGGGCTCCGCTTCCCGCCAGCCGCATCGGCAAGTGCATGACGTAGTCTACCCGGCTGGCGGCGTGCGGGCGACGCGAGCGGATCGAGCATTGCAGCGGATCGGGCATTCATGAGCACGTCCTTCAACCTCGACATGGCCGGCGCGCAGGAGACCCTGGCCGCGCTTCGAGCCAAACAGATCGCTGCGCGAGAGCTTGTCGAGCGCACGTTCCAGCGGCTGGACAAGTACAACCCGATCATCAACGCCGTCGTGTGGCAATCTCGTCACGACGCGATGACGCGGGCCGGACGGGCCGACGAGGTCCTCGCGCGAGGCGACACACTCGGACCATTGCATGGCCTGCCGATCACAATCAAGGAGGCCTTCGCTTACCGGGGCTCGCCGAACAGTTGGGGTCTGCCGCCGTTGAAGGACGTCAACAGCCCGCGAACGGCGATCGCGGTCGAGCGACTGGAAGCAGCGGGCGCCATCGTCATCGGCAAGACCAACACGCCGGTCATGCTCGGCGACTGGCAGTCCGACAACCCGCTGTACGGAACGACCAACAATCCCTGGGATCTGTCGCGGACGGCGGGCGGATCGACCGGCGGTGGCGCGGCGGCGGTCGCGACCGGTCTGGGCGCGCTGGCGCTCGGCAGCGACCTGAGCGGCTCGATCCGGATTCCGGCGCACTTCTGCGGCGTCTACGGGCACAAACCGTCGCTCGAGCTCGTGAGCCTCGACGGATTCCAGCCAGGCCCGTGGGACGGATCGCCGGGCCCACCGATCGATGTCTCGGTGGCCGGAATCCTGGCGCGTGCGGCGCGGGATTTGACGGTGGCGCTGTCGGTCCTCGGCGGACCTACCGCGATCGACGCGAAGGCGTGGAGCTGGCGTTCGCCAGCCTCGCGACACACACGTCTCAAGGCCTTTCGAATCGGCTACGTGATGGACGACGAGACCGCACCGGTCTCGAGCGATGTGCGGGAGGTGTACGACCGCGCCCTGGCCGAGCTGCGACGTGCCGGCGCGCGGTTGACTGAGGGTTGGCCGCCCGGCGTCGATCCGCAGTCGGCGATGAAAACGTTCACCTACCTCGTCATGGCCTTCGTCAGCATCGGAACCGACGCCAAGACCCTGGAGAGCGCTCGCGAACGTCAGCGGAAGAATCCGCAGGATCTCGCGGCGGCGGCGATGGCGGACCCGCACGCGCGCTGGCTGGAGGCATCACAACAGCGGCTCGCCTATCGTGCCGCATGGCAGCGATACTTCGACGACCACGATGTCTTTCTGCTCCCGACCAGCTTCACCGCGGCGTTTCCGCATGATCATTCCGATCCGCTCGAGAACCGCATCGTGCCGACGCCGAATGGACCGCGTCCCTATTTGACCATCCCGTCCTGGATCACCAGCGCCTCGCTCGCCGGCCTGCCCGCCACCGTCGCCCCGGTCGGGCGCACCGCCAGCGACCTGCCGGTCGGGATTCAGATTGTGGGACCGATGTGGGAAGACCAGACGCCGATCGAATGCGCCGCGCTCCTGGCGGAGGTCCTCGGCGGATTTGACGCGCCGCCGATTGTCCAGGAGTAAGACGGACCGGTAGCCGCGGGGATGAGTGAGCGGTTCTTGCGCACGCTCGCCGCTACCTTCGACGCATCGTCCGTGCTTCGATGTCTTCGATGTGGGACGACTATCCGGTCGCGCCGCAGGACGCGCGGACGATCAACTCGCCGTGCAGGTGCGTGTCGCGCGGGGGCAGGTCGCGGCGGGCGATGCGCGCCAGCATCACCGCGAGCGCCGCGTCACCGATCTGGCGCGTGGGCTGACGGAGGGTCGTCAGCGGCACGGGCAAGAGCGCCGCGTATCTCACATCATCCATGCCGACCAGCCGCACATCGTGAGGAACGCGGTAGCCAAGCCGCTGCAGGGTCTGCATCAGGAGCCCGGCAATGCGGTCGTTGGCGCACACCACGCCATCCGGCCGCCGATCGCGCATCAGATCCTGGACCATCTCCGCGTTGTCCGGCTGGAGGCGACGCTCGAGCCGCGGATCCGGTGATTGGCCGGCCGCGTGGAGCGCCTCACGATAGCCGGCCTCGCGCTCGTCGACGGTGGCTGCCGCGGGCGCGGGGCCGACGAACGCGACGCGCCGCGCGCCGGCCCTGAGAAGATGCGACGTCACAGTAAAGCCGGCTCGCCGGTTATCGATGCCGACGAGGTCGTAGCGATCGGGGCCCGGATACGGTTCGAGACCGCGGTCCAGCAGCACGATCGGAATGTGCGCGGCGTCGAGCGCCCTGGCGATGCGGCGGTTGATCTCGCTGTGCTCGTGACTGAGCTCGAGCGGAGCGAAAAACACCCCGGAGACGCGGCGGTCGATGTATTGGCGGCACAGGCTCCACGCGCGCGCGTCTTTGGTGTCGGCTTCGGCCATGACGCCCCACAACAACACGTGCTTGCGCGCCAGCGGCGAGGCCATCATGCCCTGGCAGATCGGCTCGAAGATCTCGGTCTCGCCGAGATCGGGAATCAGCAACCCGAACGAGAGCTGCCCGGGTGCCTCCAGATTTCGCACGAAGGTGCCGGCGCCACGCCGGCGCTCCACGAAGCCACCAGCCTCGAGGTCGCGGACAGCGCGGCCGACGGTGATCCGCGACACATGAAACTGCCGGACGAGCTCCGCTTCGCTCGGAATCCGATCGCCACCCTTCCAGTGTCCCGAGAGCAATTGGCGCCGCAAGGCGGCGTAAACCTCGCCGTGCTTGCTTCGTGTGCCGGTCGTCGCGCGCATGATAATATGATATAACAACTATGACAGACATGTAAATCCAGTTGCGGTGATTTAACTGCAAAAATTGACCGCAAGGCCAGGCGCTGGTATGCTGTTCTCCGTAGATATGTTATATCAATACAGGACAGAACCAGCAGACGCTCGAGTCTCAACACCGCCGCGGCACTATCTCCTGGCGTCGGACTTCGATCAGACGCTCAGCTTCAACGATTCGGGTTTCGTGCTGGCGGAGCTCCTGGGGATCTCGGGTTTCGAGCACAAGGTCAAGGGACTGGCTGCCAGCAATCTCGTCCAGCAGGGCGGTGAGCTGGCCTACCTCATCAGGCACGATCCTGAATTTCGAGGCGTGCGGCGCGAGCACCTCGTTGAAACCGGACGCCGCGTCCGCCTGCGCAGCGGCATTCCGGCGCTGGTGACCTTTCTGAACCGCGGCCTGGACGGCTGTCGCTTTTCTTTCTTCGTCGTCTCCGCCGCGCCGCGTGAAGTGATCGAATCGGCCCTCGCCGACGTCGTGCCGCCGGAGCACATCTTCGGCACCGAGCTCGAATACGACGACGAGTCGCGAGAGGTGCGGGAGATCCGACGGGTGCCGGCGGGTTATGGCAAGGTCGCGGTCCTCGACGAGCTCGCGCACCGGCTGGGCGTGGCGGCAGATCGGGTGATCTATGTGGGCGACGGAAGTTCCGATGTGCATGTGATGCTTCACGTGAATCATGGCGACGGGTTCACGATCGCCGTGTCGGAGAATCAGCAGCTGGCCCGGATCGCGCGGAGTACGGGTCCTGAGCGACAGTGCGTTCAGCGTCATGGTGCCCGTGCTGGATCAGTTGTTCGCGTGGCGCCCTGCCGACATCCGCGCGCTCTTCGAATCGCACGGTTTTGCGCTGGGAGACTGGGAGAAGGCGCGCACGGATCGGATCACCGTTCACGCACCGGCGCCAGGCGCGTCGGATGCGGTCGCCTGAAGGCCGATCATGATCCTCTCGTATCTCGGATGGGCTGCGACCGGCGTGTTCGTGTCGTCCTACTTCTGCGCCGACCCGTCAACGCTGCGACGGCTGCAAGTGATCGGCGCGGCGATGTGGATCATCTACGGCGTCGCCATCTTCGCCTGGCCCGTGATCGTCGCCAACGGGCTCGTGCTGCTGGCGGCCGCGTGGACCGGATCGCGGGCTGCGCGAACCGCCGGGTCGACGGCCGGCGACACCGACGCGAGACCGGCGATCGAGTGAAAACCCCAGCGATGGACAGTTTCTCGCCATCCGGACGAGCAGGGCGATGATGGTATGCTTGCCGGCTAGGAACTGTCGGATGCGGGAGAGCACTGTGGTCACCAAAGCTTCGTTACCCCGGTCCAACGCCCACCGTATCCAGGAGCGGCACCTGCGCCACCTGATCAGTTTTTCGCGGTAACACCAGGGGCGTCGCCCGAAGCAATGCGTCGGCAGGCTCGTGCGCGTCCTCCATCCGTGGCTCCGCCGGGAACGAGTTGTGAAGGAACTCCTTGGTGCAGGCTGATGGATGCCAGGAGATGTTGTGGCCAAACACGACGTGATCGTGATCGGGGCTTCAGCCGGGGGCGTTGAAGCGATCAGCCGCGTCGTTGCCGATCTGCCTCGAGATCTGCCGGCCTCGATTCTCGTCGTCCTCCACATCTCGCGGAGCAGGAGCCTCCTGCCGGAGATTCTTACCCGCGCCAGCCGCTTGCCCGCCACGCACCCGATGGATGGGGAGCCGCTTGAATACGGCCGCATCTACGTCGCACCCCCCGATCATCATCTGGTCGTCGACGCCGGCGTGGCGCGCGTCGCGCATACCGCCTCGGAAAACGGCGTCCGCCCGGCGATCGATCCGCTGTTCCGTTCCGCCGCCCGCGTCTACGGATCGCGGGTGATCGGGGTCGTGCTCTCCGGGACGCTCGACGATGGCGCGGCGGGAATCGTCGCGATCAAACAGGCGGGCGGCGTGACGATCGTCCAGGATCCCGAGGAAGCGTCCTCTCCGGGCATGCCTCGCAACGCGATCGGCACGGGGCGCGTCGATCACGTCCTGCCGCTCGGAGACATTCCGCTGCTCTTGTCCGCTCTGGTCGAGGAAGACGCACCCAGCCGTCTGCCCGCGGTGGAACAATCGCAGCTGCGTCGGATGGAGCCGGATCTCGGCCGCATGCCGCTGGCGACCCATGCTGAGGATCGACCCGGACGACCGTCGATCTTCACGTGCCCCGAATGTCATGGGACGTTATGGGAATTCGACGACCAGCGGCTGCTTCGCTTTCGCTGCCGCGTCGGTCACGTGTATTCGCCCGAAAGCATGGTGGCGGCGCAGAGCGATGAAGTCGATCGCGCGCTCTGGGTGGCGCTGCGGACACTCGAAGAGCGCGCCGCGCTGGCCTATCGGCTGGCCGAGCGCGGCCGGGAGCGCTCGCACCATTGGGTCGATCACGCGTTCACCACACGGGCCAGGGAAGCGGAACGTGAAGCGGCCGACATTCGCGAGCTGCTGAGAAGCCGCACGCATCCAGCCCACAGCGTCGCAGAGGGCGCGACAGCGAGCCCGGGCCCCGGCAGCCCCAAGCCGGCGACCAAACAATCTTAGCTGCTGGTCTGTCGGCGGAGACGCTTGCCATCGCTCAGGGGGCCGGCTGCTCGTCCATCAACAGGATCGCCCCGGTCACTGAGCGATCGTTGGCGACCAGCGGCGACACGGTGATGCGACACTGCAGCGGCCGGCCCTTCCGGCTCGTTGCCGGCACCAGCGTTGTCCGATGCGCGGTGCCGCCGCTGAGGACGTCGCGAATCGGCTGATGCAGGTCCGTCACCGGCAGGCCGATATCCAAACCGAAAAAATAGGCGTTCTGGGTTTCGTCCGGGCGCAGCCCCCAGAGATCGGTCGCGCCGGCGTTCCATACCTGTACGCGCATGTCGCGATCGATGACGACGACCGCGGAGCGCAGGCTGGTGAAGACCGCTTCCATGAACGAGTTGGTCGAGTTCAGCTCGGTGCTGCGACTGCGCAGCTCGTCGTTCATGGTCTGCAGCTCCTCGTTCGTGGACTGCAGCTCCTCGTTCATCGTCTCGAGCTCTTCGTTGGTCGACTGCAGCTCCTCGTTGGTGGTCTCCAGCTCCTCGACCGTGGACTGCAGTTCCTCGTTGGTCGTTTCGAGCTCCTCGTTGGTCGACTGCAGCTCCTCGTAAGCCGTATCGAGCTCGTGCTTGGAGCGGCTCAGTTCTTCGCGCAGACTCTTGAGCGGGGTGACGTCGACGAACGAGATTCGAGTGCCGAGCAGGGACCGATCCTCGTCGTAGAGCGGCGAAAAGATGATGTCGAGGAAACGGCGAGTGCCGTCGCGCTCCCACACCACGTCCTTGAGCGTGGTGTCATGCCGCTCGCCGTGCGCCCGCTCGAGCGCGACCCGCAGCTCGGCCGGGCGATAGGAGAGCTCGAGATCCTGGACCGGCAAGCCGATGTCGCCATTGCCGAGCCCGAAGTTGCGCCGGGCGACGGCGTTCACCGCCAGCAGCAGGCTGGACGGATCCAGAATAATCTGCGCGTCGCTCGAGGTCTCGAACGCAAGATTCTGCAGGCGGGCGTGAGTCGGGTCGGGCCCCACGACGTCTTCCCGGCCCGACTGCGCGAGCAGCAGGAGGCGCTCACGGTGCTGGACCTTGGGAACCGCGGTGAAGATTCGCTGTTTGAGATCTATCGCGTGAAAAACCGCCGCGTGGCTGAACAACATTTCCGCCCGGCCCAGCACCACCAGGCCGCCGGAATTGAGCGAGAAGTAGAACCGGGCCAGAATCCGCGCCTGGGCATCGGCGTTGAAGTACATCAGCGTGTTGCGACAGAGCAGCAGGTCCACGCGTGAAATCGGCGCGTCCTGAATCAGGTCGTGACGGCCGAAGATCACCGATCGCCGCAGGTCCCGGCTGAAGGTATATATCTCGCCGTTGCGATCGAAATAGCGCTCGAGCAGCGCCGGCGGCACGTCCGCTACATGCTTCGCGGTGTAGACCGCCAGGCGCGCCGCGCGCAGGCTGTCCTCATCGACGTCCGTCGCGTAAATCTTCACCCGCTCTCTGAAGGCATCGAGCCCCAGCACTTCGGCCAGCGCGATTGCGCTCGAGTACGCCTCCTCGCCCGATGCGCATCCGGCGCTCCAGACGCGAATCGGCCTCGAGGTGCCCAGGTTCTGCACCAGCTGCGGCAGAGCCGTCTTGCGCAGCGCTTCCCAGACGTCGGGATCCCGGAAGAAGGTGGTGACGTTGATCAGGATGGTGTTGAAGAGCGAGGCGAACTCGTCGGGGTGGACCTGCAGATAGTCCAGGTACTCCTCGAAGCTCTCGACGCCGACGCCCTGCATCCGCTTGACGACGCGTCGGATCAGGCTCGAGCGCTTGTACGCCGTGAAATCGAAGCCACGCGACTGGCGGAGATACTCCAGGATCTGCTCGAAGGCCGCCTGTTCTATCGGGTGTTCCATGCGCCAGTTCCAAGAAAACTGCCGTGCGTGCTTGCGCTCGCCACACTGATACGATTTTCGTGCTGTCCCACAATTCGAGGCGCCAGCATGCCCTGTCCGCTGTCCTCGACCCCCGTGTCGTTCCGACGGCGTGCGACACGAGCACCTTCGACGTCACGAATCGCGCGCGGAGACGTCTCACGCGACTCGTTGACTCGTCCGCCCTGGGAGGCTCATTCGGGTGTCCTGGGAAGGCCTCAGTCTATCCCAGCCATGCGCCGCCGACCACAGCCAATTCCCGCTCGTGCCGTCCGGCAATTCGATCTATCGTTGTCGGAGTGAGGTTTGACGTGGATGCACGCGATCTGCAGATTTCATCGGCGATGCAGCGGTTCGCCATACTCAGGCGGATGAGCGATTCCGGTCCCGACGGCAGACCTCGGCTCTTCCGCCGGGCGCTGAAGGAGCTGGAAACCGCGCTCGAAGAGCTCCGCGTCACGCAAGAGCACCTGGTCGAAGGACGCCATCGCCTCGAGGAAATCCAATTGGAGCTGGCGGCGCAGGCCGAACGCTACAAGCAACTCTTCAACGAAATGCCTCAGGGGTACGTGATCACGCGCCCCGACTCGACGATCATCGAGGCCAACCGCGCCGCGTCCGAGCTCCTCAACGTGAGCCAGCGGTTTCTCGTCGGCAAAACGCTGAGCATTTTCGTGTGCGAAGCCAGAACGACATTTCTCACGAATCTGGATCTCATCACCCCGGGTAGTCCCCCACTGGACATGCGCTTCAAATTGCGCCCGCGGGAACGGGCGCCGCTCGACGTCGGCGCCCACGTCAGCGGGGACGGGGGGACGTTGCGCTGGCTGCTGCACAACAACAACACCGAGCCGGCTTCGAAGAACTGAGGCCCGTAGTCTCGAGCGCCGGCGCTCGCGAGGTGTCGCCGCACCGGAGGCAAGGGTCACGCCGCTTCCCTACTCCTTCAAGTAATATCCGACCAGCATGGCCTTCACAGTTAGAGGCGTCCGCTGGTGGATGATCAGCTTGCTGATGCTCGGCGCCATCATCAATTATCTGACGCGCAGCACGCTCGCCGTGGCGGCGCCGACCGTTCTCAAGACCCTCGCGATCAGCACGCAGCAGTATTCCTGGATCCTGGGAGCGTTCCAGGGCGCGATCATGCTGCAGCCGCTCTGCGGTTATGTACTGGATGTCATCGGCCTGAAGCTCGGCTTCGCCATCTTCGCGCTGGCGTGGTCGTTCATCAGCATGGCGCACGGGCTCGCGCACGGCTGGACGACGTTGTTCTGGTTGCGCGGCCTGCTCGGACTTGCGGAAGGCTCGGCGAATCCCGCTGGAATGAAGGCGACGTCGGAATGGTTCCCGGCGCAGGAACGCGGGCTGGCCGGCGGCGTCTTCAACATCGGCGCGTCGGTCGGCTCGATGCTGGCGCCCCCGCTCGTGGCCTGGGCGATTCTCGCTTACAGCTGGCAGGCGGCGTTCGTGCTCACCGGCGCATTCGGCCTCGTCTGGGTGGCCTTGTGGCTGATCTTTTACCAGTCGCCGGCCGGTCATACGGCTCTCTCCTCCGAGGAGCGTGATTACATCCGGTCGGGCCAGGAGCGCCATCTCCAGGGAGACGGTCGTCGTCCGTCGATCCCGGGGATTCTCCGGCAGCGCAATTTCTGGGGCATCGCCCTCCCCCGCTTTCTGGCGGATCCAACCTGGGGCACGCTCACGTTCTGGCTGCCGCTGTATCTGACGACTGTGCGGCATTTCGATTTGAAGCAGATCGCGCTCTTCGCGTGGCTTCCCTTCCTGGCGGCGGACCTCGGGTGCTTGTCGGGTGGGACCATCAGCCTGGCGCTGCAGAAGCGCTTCGGCGCCAGCCTGCTCAACGCCCGCCGTGGCGCCTTCACGGTCGGAGCGTGTCTGATGGTCGGTGTCTCGTTCGTGGGATTCGTGAAAAGTCCCTACCTGGCGATCGCGCTCCTCAGCCTCGCCGGGTTCGCGCACCAGACGCTCTCGGTCACGGTCATCACGATGTCGTCGGATCTCTTCAGACGAAACGAGGTGGCGACGGTGGCCGGCATGGCGGGCACGTGCGGCAACGCCGGTGTCCTGGTCTTTTCGCTCTTGATGGGGACGCTGGTCGCGACCGTTGGCTACACGCCGTTCTTCGTCGGGCTCGCGGTGCTGGACCTGATCGGCGCCCTGATTCTGTGGACGGTGGTCCGCGAGCCGGTCATCAGCCCCGCGACCGCCACCGAACGCGCGGCGATCGCCTGAGCGGTAATCGCTACTCCGTCCTGAGCGCGCGGATCGGCGAGATCGCCGCGGCACGGCCGGCCGGCACGATCGCCGCGACAAAGGCGCACACCGAGAGCGCGCCGGCGGCCACCCCGAGCGCGATCGGATCCCAGAACGACACGCCGTAGAGCTGGGTCGCAATCAGACGTCCGGCTCCCACCGCCAGCGGTACGCCAACGATCAGCCCGATCAGCACGCGCTGAAATGCGCCTCGCAGCACCAGCTGCGCCACCCGCGCCCGATCGGCGCCGAGCGCCATGCGGATGCCGATCTCGTTCGTGCGTTGCGCTACGGTGTAGGCGGTCACGCCGTAGAGCCCGATCGCGGCCAGCAGGAGCGCGATGATGCCGAACAGGCCGGCCAGGCTCGCCACCGCACGCTCTTGATCGAACGTCCGATCGACCTGCTGCTGCATGCTCCGGACGCCGGTAATCGTCAGGTTCGAGTCGACCTCGGCGAGCGTGCGGGTCAGCACCGGCTCGAGCGCCCCGGCGGACTGATCGGTTACCAGCATCACGCCGCCGATGAAATGCGACTGACGTTCGATCCGCTTCATCAACGGATTCTTGTAGTCCACGTTCTGCGCGAGCGGCACGTAGAACATCGGTCGGGCCGCACGCGTCAGCCCCCAACCCGCGAACTTCGCGTCCTGGACCACGCCGACGATGCGAAAGGTGTCGACGTTCTCGGGCAGATCGAGACCGAAGTGTTGATCCATCGGATCTTCGCCGCTCTTGAAGAATCTCTTCACGAAGGCTTCATTCACGACGGCTACGTTCTCGGTGGTCTCCGTGTCGGCGTTGGTGAAGGTCCGTCCGCGAAGCGATTTCACGCCGAAGTTCTGCAGGTAGTTGGCGCTGACGCGATCCCACGAGGCGCCGCCCTCCCCATTCATCTGCGGGGCGGGATGTCCCTTCACCAGGATGAGCTCTCCCCAGTTGTCCGTCAGCGGATTGTAGAGGGCGAGACCAACACCCTGGATGCCGGGCAGGCGCTCGAGCCGCTCTTCGAGCTGCCGGTAGACCGACGCGAGCTTCTCCTGCGAATAGGTGGCCGGCAGCGCGTTCATGGACACGATCACGCGCCCGTCGACGCGGAACCCGAAATTCTGCGTTTCAAGATTGCTCAGGCTCCGCGCCAGCATCGTCGATCCGGCGACCAGGACGACTGAGAGCGTGGCCTGGACGATGAGGAGTGCCTGGCGCGCGAAGGACGAGTGGTCGCCGGTGCTGCGACCGGCTCCGCGCAACGCGTCGATGGGATCGGTGCGGGTCGCAAACCAGGCCGGTGCAGCGCCGAAGATGATGCCGGTGACGAGGGCGACGCTGAACGCGAAGGCGATCACGAGCAGCGAGGGACGAGTGCTGATCGGAAGAAACTGCGCACCGCGAAACGCCAGGCCGAGCAGCAGCCGTGCGGCCGCGTACAAAACGACCAGGCCGGCGATTCCACCGACGATTGACAGCACCACGCTCTCGACCAGCGCCTGTCGCACGATCTGCGCCCGGGAGGCGCCAACCGCCAACCGGATTGCGGTCTGGCCACGGCGACCGATCGCGCGCACCAGCAGGAGGTTTGCCACGTTGGCGCAGGCGATCAGGAGCACGAGGCCGCAGACGCCAAGCAGGATCTGCAGGCTGCGGCCATAGTCCTCCTTCATCACGCCAACGCCGGCCCCGGCTGGGACCACGTTGATGACCTGTTTGGGAAGATCGCGAATGATGTCCGGCATCCAGTTGGTCGGATAACCCGACTCGTGTTGCATCCACTGACGCAACAATTCGGTCAGTCGCGGCCCCATGCCCTCGGTCGAGGCGCCCGGCCGGATGCGGCCGATGACCCGCAGCCACGCCGACACCGACTGGCGCAGGAGGGAATTCTCCCCGGTGAGGAGCGGCTCCTGTTGCAGCGGAATCCACATCTGTGGCGGATCGCCGCGCAACGTCTCTCCGAAAAAGCCGGCGGGCGCAATCCCGACGATCGTCAGGGGATGGCCCTGCACGACGAACGTCGAGCCGATGACGGCGGGGTCGCCGCCGTACACGCCTTGCCACACCTGGTGGCTCAGCACGGCGACCGGCGGTGCCGGCGCCCGGTCGTCCTCCGGCGTCAGCACCCGGCCGCCAAAGGCGTTCACCCCAAGTGTTGAAAAGTAGTTACCGGTGACGAGCTCGGTCCGCAGCGGTCGCGCCGCCATCTCGACGCCTTCACGCCGGACCGACATCTGCCAGCCGCCGGCCTGGAAAGCCGCTACCTCGTCGAACTCCGGCGTTGCCGCCTTGAGACGCTCGTAGAGCGGGAAGGAGTACATCCCCCACCGGTCCTGCGGCCCGCCCTCGACACAGCAATCGTTGCCATCGCCGATCCGATACAGCCGCGACGGATCGACGACCGGCAGCGACTGCAGCATCACGGCATTCATCAGCGTGAAGATCGCGGTCGTGCCGCCGATTCCCAACGCCAGCGTGAGCACCGCGGCCACGGTAAAGACCGGAGATCGCCGAAACTGCCGGCCGGCATAACGCAGGTCACCAAGAACGCTGAACATGGAAGACACGACCTCCTACCCAGCCTTGGACGGAATTTCGAACGCAGAGGTTGGCACGAAACACGCTTGTCGCGGTCGCGAAGCGCGCGGACCTCGCAGCCCTGCCGTTCGTGTCATCGTCGTTGACAGGACTGCGGGGTGGCGCTAGCGTTGCGGCCCCTTTCGGACTCTCGATGAAATCGAGGGAAGTGAGGTTCGATGTCTACGGTGATCCGACGCCTGGTATCCGGTTTCGCCCTTCTGACTCTCCTGTTACTTACTGCTGTTCCTGCAGATGCCGCAACGCTCGGCCGTGGCATGGATCAGCTGGTTCGCCTTCATGAAACGAACAACCCGAAGCTCGCCGCAGCGCTGAACGCGCATCTTCGCAATTCAACCGGCGCAGTCCTCGTCCACGTTCGGCTCGATCCCGACGCCTCGTCAGCGCAGGTGCTCGAGGGGCTCCGGCGCCACGGCTTCGTCCTGCAGGCGATCAGCCTGCTCGATCCGACCCTCGTCGAAGGCTACCTGCCGCTCTCGGCCGCCCGTGCCGCCGCCGCCGTCCCCGGCGTGCGACGCGTCCTCGCCGTTCAGCGGCCGCGCGCCTCCGCCGGCCTCGTCCAGAGCCAGGCGGTCGCCGTTCAGAAAGTCGCCGCGGTCCACGCACGCGGGATCGACGGCAAGGGCACGCGAGTGGGCCTCCTCTCGGACAGCTTCAACTTCTACAAGCTCGCCGGCCTCCACCCCGACGCGGGGGACGACGCCGCGACTGGTGATCTGCCGCCGGACGAGGTCGTGCTCGACGACCTGTCGCTCCAGGAAGGCATCGATTTCGGTGCGGCCGACGAAGGACGGGCGATGAGCCAGCTCGTGCACGACGTCGCGCCCGGCGCCAAGCTGGGATTCGCCACCGCCTTCAAGGGAGAAGTCTCCTTCTCGAACAACATCCTCGACCTCCGGAGCCGGTTCCACGCCGACATCATCGTCGACGATGTGGGCTACAGCGACGAACCGATGTACTCCGACGGGCTGATCGCCAAGGCGGTGTCAAGGGTTGCCGCCGACGGGGCGGCGTACTTTTCGTCCGCCGGCAACAACGGCCTCGAGGCCTACGAAAACTTCTACGATGCCGTGCCGCTGGCGCAGGCGCGAAAGCTCGTCGCGGCCGGGAAGGAGAATCTGGATCTCGACAGCCTGGCGACCCTCGGTGTGCCGGCCAGAAGTTTCCACAACTTCCGCAACCTCGACGGCAGCGTCAGCATCTCGCAGACGTTCACGTCGGTCTTCGGTGGCGACGCGATCACGTTCCAGTGGGACGAGCCGTTCGACGTCGGCAAGGTCAAGACCGACTACAACATCTACGTTTTCGACGCGGCCGGCCATTACCTCGACCCCAACGATCCACACTCGCCGATTTTCGCGACGCAGGACGACAACACCGACACGGACGAACCGGCGGAACTCGTGTTGTTCTTGGCGCCCGGCGAGTACCAACTGGTCATCGGCAAGGTGAACGAGGGGAACGCGCGGCGAATCAAGTACATCGACGTCAACTCGCTCGGCGAGAGCCCGCGCGAGAACGCGCCGTCGATCTTCGGGCATCCGGCCGCCAAGGGAGCCCTCGCCGTCGGGGCCATGTTCTACGGCATCACGAACTTTCCCGAGGACTTCAGCTCGCGCGGGCCGGTCACGATCCTCTTCGACGAACGGGGCCGCCGCCTCCGCGAGCCGGAGATTCGCCAGGTGCCACAGATCACCGGCGTCGACGGTGTGGACACTACCTTCTTCGGGTTCGATCTGGAGGGAAACGGCGCGCCGAACTTCTTCGGCACGAGCGCCGCAGCGCCCAACGTCGCCGGGGTCGCGGCGCTGGTGCTCCAATCGATGGGCGGCAGCGCCGAGACGAGCCCGGAGGAGATCTACGAGCGACTGCTGCACACCGCCACGCCGATTCCCCTCGCGGCGCGGCGGACGACCGCGGTCTCGCTGGCTGGAGCCGTCCTTGGCGCCGCCAACGGCGATTACCCCGGCGCGGGCAACTACTGGAGCGTCGCCCTGCTCCCCTTCACGCGCCAGACCGTCAAACAGGTGACGATCGATCTGACCAAGCCGGACATGTTCTTCGTCAATCCGGCGAGTGCGAACTTCGGATTCAAGGTGAACGCCACCCACGGCCTGACCGCTTCGCAGGTGACCGTCTCGAGGAGCGCCAACGCCAGCTCGTTGACCCTCACCTTTGCCGATGGCGCGTTCGGCGCTGGTGATTTCCTGACGTTCTCGATCGTCGCCGTGCCCAGTGCGCTGCCGCTCGTCACAGAGGTCGATGCCGACCGCGTGGAAGGGGGCACGTTCACCGTCGTGATGTCTGACGGGTCCACGAAGTCGAGCTCGTTCGTCGTCGATCGGAAACTACCGGTCAACGCGTTCACAGGAGCCGGCCTCGTGAATGCCGACGCGGCAACGCGTCGTCACCGCTGATCGATCGGCAACCGTGGAGCGCCGGCCGTCGGCCTCCGCGGTGCCCCTCGTGGCCGAATCGGGCGTTCAAGTAAGATTGACCGGCCACGATGGGCGGCAACGGCTCGAGTTCAATCGGCGTGACCCCGCGCGACCCCGCACCGCGGATTCAGAATCCGATCCTTCCCGGCTTCAACCCCGATCCTTCGATCGTTCGCGTTGGCGCGGACTACTACATCGCGACGTCAACCTTCGAATGGTTTCCCGGGGTTCAGATCCATCATTCACGCGACCTGGTCCACTGGCGGCTCGTCGCCCGCCCGCTGTCGCGTCCCGGTCAGCTCAACATGCTGGGCGACCCCGATTCGTGCGGGGTGTGGGCGCCGTGTCTGACGTTTGCGGACGGGCGATTCCATCTCGTCTACACCGACGTCAAGCGGTACGGCCGGACGTCGCAGGCGGGGAGTGCCGGCGCCTCCTGGCGCGACTTCCACAACTATCTCGTGACCAGCGCGTCGATCGAGGGGGCCTGGTCCGATCCGGTCTTCCTCAACAGCAGCGGCTTCGATCCGTCGCTCTTCCACGATGACGATGGGCGCAAGTATCTGGTCAACATGTTGTGGGACCACCGGCCCGGCCTCAACCGCTTCGGCGGCATCGTGCTGCAGGAGTACTCCCTCACCGAACAGAGACTGATCGGCCTACGGCATCGGATCTTCGAGGGCACCCGCCTGGGATTCACCGAAGCGCCACATCTCTACAAGCGCGACGGGTTCTATTACCTGCTCGTGGCGGAGGGGGGCACCGGGTGGGGACACGCCGTGACCATGGCCCGCGCGCGAGCGTTGACCGGCCCGTACGAGCTCCATCCCGACGTCCACATCCTGACGTCACGCGATCGTCCGGACGCTCCTCTCCAGCGGGCCGGACACGCGGATCTCGTGGACACGCAGGACGGCGATACCTACATGGTCTACCTGTGCGGCCGGCCGTTGCGCAATCGCGGGCGCTGCACGCTTGGCCGCGAAACGGCCATTCAGCCGATGATTTGGGCCGCTGACGGGTGGCTGCGCACAACGGCGGGCGACGCCGCGCCAATGGCCAGCGTTCCCGCGCCGGGGTTGCCGGCCGCTCCGTTCCCTCCGAATCCGACGCGGGCGGAGTTCGACGATGGACAGCTGCCCATCGACTTTCAGTGGTTGCGCTCACCATGGCCCGAGGAGCTGTTCAGCCTCTCGGCACGACCCGGATACCTCCGACTCTACGGTCGCGAGACCGTGGGCAGTCTGTTTCGACAGGCGCTCGTCGCCAGGCGGCAGCAGTCGCACTCTTACGGCGCATCAGCCGGTGTAGACGTCGAACCGCAGCACTTTCAGCAATCGGCCGGGCTGATCTGCTATTACAACGGCGCGAAGTTCCACTATCTTCACGTGTCGCACGACGAACGCGTTGGCAAGTGCCTGCGCGTGATGACGTGTCTGCCCGACCAGGTTCAGTCAGACGCGTTCACCAGCCTGATCCCCATTCCCCCCGGACAGCCGATCCACCTTCGCGTCGAGGTGGATTGCGAGCGTCTGCAGTTCGCGTATCGGCTGGACGAGGAGGGCTGGCATTGGCTGCCGGAGCAGTTCGACGCCAGCATCCTGTCGGATGAAGCGACGGCACCAGGGCTCCCCAACTTCACCGGCGCGTTCGTCGGGATGTGCTGCCAGGATCTGGCAGGAACGGCGATGCCGGCCGATTTCGACTACTTCGAGTACACCGACCGGCCGTTCCGCTCCCGTCCCTTCGGCGCCGGCGACTGAGACGGCCTCACCGGCCGGCTCGCCGGTATCGGTGCATCACGGCTAAAAGCCGTTGACATCCGACTCAGCCGGGGACAACATGGCGCGTTTGTCTGTGAGAGGGAGGACTGTATGTCAGGTCTAGCTCGGGGAGTTGCGCTCGCGTCGGTTGCCCTGGTCGCCACGTTGGTGCTCATCCCCGTCGTGCGGGCACAAGCACCATCCAATCTGGCGGGCACCTGGAAACTCAACCTCGCGAAATCCACGTTCAGCCCGGGGCCGCCGCCCAAGAGCATGACGGTCAACTACACGCCGGTGAAAGACGCCGTGCGGATCAGGGTGGACCTCGTGCCAGCAACGGGCGCCGAACAGCACTGGGATATGACGCCGAACTATGACGGGAAGGATTATCCGGTGAAGGGCAATCCTGACGTCGAAACCATCTCGGTGAAGCGGCTCGACGCGCACCACGGTGAGACCACGATGAAGAAGGACGGCAAGGTCGTGGTGGTGAACTCGCGAGCGCTGTCCGAGGACGACAAGACGCTGACCATCACGGTCAAGGGCAAGGACGGTCAGGGTCAGCCCCGCAACGACGTCATGGTCTTCGAAAAATAGTGTTTGCCGGCGGATCTCGATCGTCATGACGAGGTCCGCCGCGTTCCGCCTGCTCTTATACTGCCCGCCAGCTGCTCGCTCGGGGAGATCGTCGATGCGCACCCGCCCCGTCGCTATTGCGTTCACGTTTTCGCTGATGACCGCCGGTGCCGCCACGCTCACGGCCGGACATACCAGGCCGGAGCCGCAGCGAATCGGCCTGTCCATTGCGCCATCCCAGTCGTCAGGCCCGCTGGACGGTCGGCTGCTGCTGCTTGTGGCGACCGACAATCGGCGCGAGCCGCGCTTTCAGATCGCCGATGGCGATGGCACGGCGCAGGTCTTCGGCGTCGATGCCGAGGCGCTGGCGGCCGGCCGTGAAGTCTTCGTGGATGATGCGATCCTCGGATACCCGGTGGCCAGCCTCAAGGACCTGAAGCCGGGCGACTACTGGATACAAGGGTTGCTCCATGTGTACGAAACGTTCGCGCGGAGTGACGGGCACCGCGTGAAGCTGCCACCCGATCGCGGGGAGGGTCAACAGTGGGCGCAGGCGCCGGGGAACCTGTACAGCGACCCGGTAAAGGTCCACTTCGATCCCGCACGCTCACAACCAATCCACATCGTCCTCGACCGGAAGATCCCGGCGCTGCCCGATCTGCCGGATACGAAATACGTGAAACGAATCCGGATCCAGAGCGAGAAGCTGACGAAGTTCTGGGGACGGCCGACGTATCTGGGTGCCCTCGTCGTCCTGCCCGAAGGATGGGACACGCATCCGCGGGTCAAATATCCGCTGGCGATCTATCACGGACATTTTCAACGAGAGGTCGCCGGCTGGCGTGAAACGCCTCCTGACCCGACGCTGCCACCGGCCGACGAAGCGGGGATCGCGAAGTATTGTCCGAACGGCCACGAGGGAGATCTCTGCGACAAGTACGGTTACGAGCGCATGCAGCAGGACTACGGCTACGCGTTCTTCAAAGAGTGGACCGGTCCGGGCTTTCCGCGCGTCATCATGGTCACGATCCAGCACGCGAATCCGTACTATGACGATTCGTACGCCGTGAATTCGGACAATCTCGGACCCTACGGCGATGCCATCACTTACGAGCTGCTGCCGTACATTGAAAAGACGTTTCGCGGCATCGGGCCGTGGGCGCGCGCCCTCTACGGCGGATCGACGGGTGGATGGGAGGCGCTGGCCGCCCAGGTGTTCTATCCCGATCAATACAACGGCGCCTGGGCGAACTGTCCCGACCCGATCGACTTCCACAGCTACACCGTCGTCGATCTGTATGCCGATCGGAGCGCGTATTTCAGCGAAGGACCCTTCAGGCGGACACCCCGGCCCGGCGAGCGTGACTATCTCGGGCAAACGCGCGTGACCGTCGAGCAGACCAACCTGAAGGAACTCGTCCTGGGCACCCACTCACGATCGGGGGGACAGTGGGACATCTGGGAGGCGGTGTTCTCGCCGGTCGGGGCAGATGGCTATCCGCAGCGGATCTTCGACAAGCGGACCGGAGCGATCGACGCCGCGGTCGCAACCTCGTGGCGTGACCACTACGACCTCGTTCACATCATGGAGCGCGATTGGCCGGCGCTCGGACCGAAGCTTCGCGGCAAGATCACGCTCAACGTCGGATTGTCGGACAATTTCTTTCTCAACAACGCCGTCTATCGCGCCGAAGCCTTTCTCAAATCAGCGACGAACCCGCCGGCCGACGCCAGAGTGGACTACGGTTCGCGCGACGAGCACTGCTGGAGCGGAGACCACGATCACGTCAACGCGGTCTCCCGCCTGACCTATAACAGCCGGTTCATCAGGCTGATGGCGGATCACTGGACACGAACCGCGCCAGCGGGCGCCGACACGACGTCCTGGCGCTACTGAGCTGGATCGTACCCCCGTGCCCTCCGAGCCAGGGGGACACGCGACCGGACTATTCGGAGACCCGCCAGCGAAGCCGTCGGCCGGAGCGCTTGGTCGCCGGGTGGACGAGGCGTTCGATGTCGCGGTATTCCCGCCAGTGGCGCACGCTGACCGAGAGGAAGCCAGCGATCGGGATGGCGAGAATGACGCCGGGCGCGCGAGCGAGCGCGGCGCCGCACCAGATTGTCAGGATCACGGCAAGCGTCGAGAGGTGCATCCCGCGGCGGATCAGCACGGGATAGACGACATAATCCTGCACCAGCCGCACGCCGACGAGAAACAGGATGACTGCCAGCAGGTGATCGCCCGCCTGCGAGCAGGCAACCAGCAACGCTGTCAGCGGACCGATTCCGGGAACGAGCTCCAGCACGCCGGTCAGGACGCCGAGCGACACCGCCGACGGGACGCCGAGCAGGACGAACCCGGCCACGCACGCACACCCGACAATCATCGCCGCGGCAATCTGAGCGCGAACGTAGCCGGCGAGCGCGCTGTTCACATCCCGCAGGTACTCTTCCGCGCGCCATTGAAGATGTCCGCGCGGCAGCACGCGCAGGGCAGAGCGCTGAAAGGCGGGAGCGCCGGTCAGGAGCGGAAAGGCCAGCAGTGGCGCGAGCAACAGCCACCAGGCGTAACGTGACGCCGCAATGCAGTCCGCCAGGGTGCGGCGCGTCTCGCGCTCGAGGCCGGTGGCGACGTAGGCCGCGGCGCGGACGATGGCCTGCCTGGCCCCGACCGGAAACGCCGTGCGGGTGATCATCGCTTCCAGCTGCGCCCGGCTGTCGCCGGCGAACAGCTGCTCGACGGTCGCGGGCGCCGTCACCCCGACCCAATGGGTCACGACAGTGCCGAAGATGCGCCAGAACAGGAAGCCTGAAACGAACAGCACGGCGTAAAGGATAAGGATGGCTGCGGCGCTCGACACCGGCCGCTGGCGCGGACCGACCCGGACGCGACGGCGTACCGCCGCGACGGCCGGCGCCATCAGATAGGCGAAGAACACCGACAGCAGAAGGAGCGCGCCCGCCCCTTCGACGATTCGCAGCATCTCGTCACACGTTACTCGATCTGCGCCGCCCCGACGTCCTCGTGCTCATTTCGGCGCGACGTAACTCTTTCGGGCGCGCGGCTTCATCCCGCCCTGGCTCACCCGCACCGCGATGTCGTGGACCTTCCCGTCGCGCTTGGGCGGAGTGAACGCGAGCAGATACTGAGTGTGCAATTCGTCAGCGACCGCGGCGAACGCGGCCCCGAGATCCTGACCAAAGCGAATCTCGGTGTAGCCGCCACCGGTGTCTTCGGCGACCTTGGCGAGTCCGGGATCCGGCATATCCGCGAGCAGTGCCGCCTGCAGGCCACCGGGACCGGGACCGATCGGCATCGTACGCGAGGGCCGACTCCGCATCCCGACCGCATAAATCATCACATCGTCGCGGCGCGCACGATCGATAACGTCCCCCTGACTGGCCGGACGTTCGCGAAAATTCAGCGGACCAGTGTCCTTGCCATCGGTCAGCACGAGGATGACCTTGCGACGGTCGTCCTCTTCCCCGAAGGCCGCCATGGCCTGTTCAATCGCGCGCCAGAGCGGCGTCGGAGCGTCGGGCGCGATGACTTGTGGCAGCGCGGCGCCGAGCTCTGCGGCATCGTGGGTAAACGACTCGCTTATGGTGATGTCGCGGCCGAATGCGCCGACCCTCGCGCCGTCGTCCCGCAGAAGACGTGCGAACAGCTGCGCGCACGCGGCACGCAACAGCGGAAGATTCCCTTCCATGCTGCCGGAGACGTCGAGCATGACGATGAGCCGGATGGGCTGGGGACGGTTGTCGAACTGGGTAATCGGCTGCGGCTTGCCCTCGTCGCGTACTTCGAACTGCTCCTGGGTGAGGTTGGTCGCCAGGCGGCCATCATGGTCTGTGACGGTGACGAAGACGCGGACCGATTCACTGCCGCCGCGAAACGTGGGTTTCTGCTGCCCGGAGACCAGCGCGACAAGGGCACACACGCACAATGCCCCGCACGTGAGAAGCCGTCTCATGTATCCACTCCCCTTCATCCACAGCCTGGCAGGTCACCTCCAGTCATAGCACGAACTGCGCGGCATAGGGGGCGGACCGGGAGTCGACTCCCAACTCGGGTACTGTTCGGGCTCGCCGATCCCCCAGCGGCTCAGGGCTTCTCGTTCTCCAGGTCGTCGACGGCATCGATGGCGCCATCGAGAGCGCGTTTGAGCGAATCGATGGAGGAAGGCCGGACACCGTCCGGTGGATCGATCTCGAGCTCATCGACCGCGACCTTCACGTCGTCGAGGTCGGAGGCGACCTCGTCGATCCTGTCCGGCTTTGTTTCGTAGGACATCTTGGGGGACCTCCGGGATCTGTTGCAACACAGGGCGAGTCCGGGCCTCGCGGGTCATTAAGATGTAACCGATCGCGCGCCGAATTGCGAGAAGACGTAACATGAGCGCCTGAGCGCATTGCCGAGGTGACCAGTTGCCGAACATGAACCGGCGTCAGTTTCTGCAGACCGCGGCGCTCGCGACTGCCGCAACCCCGTTCGTCGGCTGCGGTCAAGCCCGGCGCCCCAACGTGGTCTTCGTTCTTTCCGACGATCTGCGGTGGGACTGCATGAGCGTCGCCGGGCATCCGTTTCTGAAGACACCGAACATCGACCGTCTCGCAACCGAGGGCATTCGATTCTCGAACGCGTTCTGCACGAGCTCTTTGTGTTCCCCGAGCCGCGCCAGCTTCCTCAGCGGTCTCTACGCACACAGCCATCGGGTCATCAACAATTTCACGGAGTTCCCCGCCTCCGTTCCAAGTTACCCGCAGCGCCTGCATGACGCGGGCTACCACACGGCATACATCGGCAAGTGGCACATGGGCGAGGGCAATGACGAGAAGCGTCCGGGATTCGACTACTGGGCCAGCCACAAGGGCCAGGGGCAGTACTACGACACGCCATTCAACATCGATGGCAA
Source organism: uncultured Acidobacteriota bacterium (assembly GCA_963771415.1). Taxonomy (GTDB): domain Bacteria; phylum Acidobacteriota; class Vicinamibacteria; order Vicinamibacterales; family 2-12-FULL-66-21; genus CAWAZT01. Next base: position 607,988 of record CAVYTI010000008.1, read on the forward strand.
CCGACAGGTCCTCAAGGGCTACTACTCTCACGTCGTGACCAATCTCGCCCGCGAGTGGCTGAAAACGGCGCGGCGGCCATTCTCATTGACGGTCGGACATAAAGCGCCGCACGGCCTGTGGATCCCCGAGCCGAAATACGAGCACATCTACGACAACGTGAAGATCGTTCGTCCGGAGACGGCCGATCCCGGGCCCGGCACGCCCAACTGGGTGACCCAACGAATCAAGACGTGGCACGGCATCGACGGACCGCTGTACGGAGCGAACGATTTCGACAAGTTCATCCGCATCTACCACGCGACGATTCCGTCGGTCGACGACAGCGTTGGCGAGATCTACGACACGCTGCGCGCCATGGGCGAGCTCGACAACACGCTGTTTCTCCTCGCCGGCGACAATGGATTCCTGCTCGGCGAGCACGCCTCCATCGACAAGCGGACGATGTGGGAAGAGAGCATCAGGATTCCTTTGCTGGCCCGCTACCCGGAGGGCTTCCGCGACCCGCGCGTCATCGATCGGATGGTGCTCAACCTCGACGTCGCCCCCACGGTGCTCGATATGTGCGGCGCCCCGTCGCTCGGCAACATTCACGGCCGTTCGATAAGGAGGCTCGCGACCGGTCGCGAAACCTCGTGGCGAACCTCCTGGATGTACGAGTACAACTTCGAGAACGAATTCCCCTACACCCCGAACGTCCGCGGCGTCCGGACCGAAGAGTGGAGCTACATGCACTACCCCAATGGCGAGGGGCAGCCTGATACCGAGAAGGCGGAGTTGTACAACGTCGCGCGCGATCCCAAGGAGAAGAACAACCTGATCGACGCACGGGATGCACAACCGACGCTGGCGTCGCTCAAGGCAGAACTGCTCCGCATTCAGCAGACGACGGGAGGGCTGCCCGATATGATGCCGGTCAATCCGCAGCTCCGGTATGAAATGCCGAACGCTGCCATCCGATGACATCCGCCGAGCAGAGACGAATGACAACGCTACGACTGCAGATTGCGACCCTTCTCGGCCTGATGGCCTCGGCCAGCCTCGTGGTTGCGCTGAATCCGCCTGCCACTGCGGGCGCGGCAACTCCTCAAACGCAGGCGGCACCGGCACCACGACCGACCCCGCCCACCCGCGATCCGAATACGGCAGGGTTTGTCAGGGCGAAGGATCTGCCAGACGGCACGCTGCCGCCAATCGACGTCAACGGGAACTTCATCCTCGGTCCCACACACACGCCTGCGCCGGAGATGACGGTGCAGGATGGTGTTCCGTCGGGAACGATTTACAACCTGACGATGAGCTCGGCGGACAGCAAGATCTATCCCGGCATTGCGCGGGAAGCTGGCACGTTCGGCACCGTCGATCCCGACGATCCTGCCAAGCTCGTCGTGACCACCAGTCATCCGGCTCCCTACACGCGCCGCCTGACTGTCTACGTGCCGAAGCAGTACGTCGCCGGCAGCACCGCGCCGTTCATCGTCGGCGCGGACGGACCTGACCAGCTGCTGTTCACCGCCCTCGACAATCTGATCGCGCAGAAGCGCGTCCCGGCGATGGTGGCGATCTCGATTGGCAACGGCAGCGGCGACGCGCAAGGCAGCCAGCGCGGGCTGGAGTACGACACGATGTCGGCGCGGTATGCGGAGTTCGTCGAAACCGAGGTTCTCCCGCTGGTCGAGAAGGAATGCAGCGTGAAGCTGACGCGTGACCCCGAGGGGCGAGCGACCATGGGTGGGAGCTCCGGCGGCTCGGCGGCGTTGATCATGGCCTGGTATCGCCCAGACCTCTATCACCGCGTGTTGACCTATTCGGGCACCTACGTGAACCAGCAATGGCCCCCGAACGCGGACACCCCGCACGGCGCCTGGGAGTTCCACGAACATCTGATTCCGAACACACCGGCCAAGCCGATCCGGATCTGGATGGAGGTCGGCGACCGCGACCTCTTCAACCCGAACGTCATGCGCGACAACATGCACGACTGGGTCGTCGCCAACGAGAACATGGCCAAGGTGCTCGCAGCGAAAGGCTATCAGTATCAGTTCGTGTTCGTGCGCAACGCCGGGCACACCGACCGCACCGTGAAGCAGCAGACGCTGCCCCAGGCCCTCGAGTGGGTCTGGAAGGGCTATCCGATCGACAGGGCTCCGAAGGGACGATAGGTCGCGATGAACACGCGCAGGCAGTTTCTCATGACGGCCCCGATCGGTGCGCTCGCGGCCGCGGTGGCGTGCCGGGCCGAGCCCCAGAGCGGATCATCAGCTGCACCAGCCACGCCTGGCGCACCGCCAACCTTTGGGACCGGTCCGCTGTCGGGCCCCCCGGTCTCCCCAGCCACCTTCGCCGAAGCCGAGAAGCTGGCGCAGGTGACGATGAGCCCGGACCAACGTGAGATGGCGACAGCGAGCTGGCGAACATCGATGGCCCCGCTGCTCGAACGACGCACCGGACCGCGTAAAGTTGCGCTCGATCCGTCGGTTTCCCCCGCCACGCTGTGGCGGCCTGCCCTCATCGGCGGCAGCAGCCAGCCGACCGCGGATCTGTTCGTCCGGAGCCACGGCGATAGCGAGGCGTTGCCGTCGAGCGACACCGAGATCGCGTTCTCGCCGGTCACCAGGCTCTCCCGCTGGATCGAACAGAAGGCGCTCAGCTCGGAGCGGTTGACCACGATTTATCTGCGTCGCATCGAACAATTCGATTCGAAGTTGCGGTGTGTCATCACGCTCACGAAAGATGTGGCGCTGGACCAGGCGAGGCGGGCGGATGCCGAGATCGGCGCCGGGCGCTACCGCGGTCCGCTGCACGGCATTCCCTACGGTGTGAAGGATCTGCTCGACACGGCAGGCATCCCCACCACCTATGGCGCGGAACCATTCCGCAACCGGGTGCCGAGCGCCGACGCGGCGGTCGTCACGCGGCTCAAAGACGCCGGCGCCGTTCTCCTCGCCAAGCTCAGTCTGGGTGCGCTCGCGCTGAACGACATCTGGTTCGGCGGTCAGACAATGAACCCGTGGCTGGTCGAGGAGGGCGCGTCGGGATCGAGCGCTGGGCCCGGCGCCGCCACGGCCGCCGGCCTCGTCGGCTTCTCCATCGGGAGCGAAACCGGCGGCAGCATCGTTGCCCCGGCGATGCGGTGCGGCGTCACCGGCCTGCGTCCCACGTTCGGGCGTGTGCCGCGGACCGGCGCGATGACACTCTGCTGGTCGCTCGACAAGCTCGGCCCGATGACGCGGAGTGTGGAGGACGCCATGCTCGTCCTCCACGCGATCAGCGGACCCGACGACGGCGATGTGTCGAGTGTCGCCGGCCCGTTGACCTTCGACGCGACCGCTCCTGTCAACGGACTGCGCGTCGGTTACTTTCCGGGCTGGATGAAAGAGGCTCCTGCCACCGACGTGGATCGTGCTGCGCTCGAGACGGTCAAGACACTCGGGATGGGGACCGTGGAGGTGAGTCTGCCGGATTGGCCGTATGGATCGCTCATGCCGATCCTCTTCAGCGAGGCGGCCGCCTCTTTCGAGGAGCTGACGCTGAGCGGCGCCGCGGACACGCTGAAGGTGCAGGTCCCCGATGCGTGGCCGAACCTGTTTCGCCTGAGCCGATTCCTCTCGGCCGTCGATTTCGTGCAGGCCGATCGACTGCGGCGCCGCGTCGCGCAGGAAATGGCCAGGATCTTTTCTCAGGTCGATCTGCTGCTGGTGCCGTCGCTCCGCGACGAGATGCTGACCCTGTCGAACTTCACCGGGCATCCGTCGCTGACGCTTCGCGCCGGCTTCCTCAATGTCGCCGAGGCGCGCAGCGACTGGGCGCCCGATCCCAGGAATCCGCTGCCGAAGTTCTCTCCGCCGCGCCGCGTGCCGCACGGGATCACGCTGCTCGGCCGGCTGTTCGAGGAAGGCACCGTGGCGCGCGCGGGTCTGGCGCTCGAGCGAACGCTCGGCGTCGCCGCCGAACCGCCGCCGGGCTTCTGACAACGAGCCGATGGCCAATCCGCGAGCGAGACGCTACGGCAACCCCTTCGCCGCCACGTTCTCGATCGCCTTGACGGCCGCGGCATCGATTCGGGAATAGCTCCGCTGCGTCAACGACAAGTCGTCCTGGATCGACGTCCCCGTTATCAGCGCGAAGAATCTGGCCTCGGTGACGCGTGCCGGCTCGATGTGCATCTGCTCCGTATCGCTCAAGTCGGCGCTGGTACCCGGCGCGCCCGTGTAGACGACGACGTTGGGGAGAGCCTTGGCGGCCTTGAACCCATAACTCATCATCATCACGCTGGCGGCAAACTTCGCGATGTCGGAGAACGACCGATCGATGACCTTCTTCAGTGAGGCGCCCATCGCGACTGGCTGAAAGAACTCGATGTTCGGGCTACTCGGATCGGTGTCGTTGGCGACCGCGTTGTAGTGCACGTCGAGGAGGCGTGCGGCGTCGAACGGCGTGAATCCGGATCCCGCGTGCCTGTCGCCCTGCAACCCTCGCTCGAACTGCATCTGCGCGCCCATATCCAGACGAATCATCGTCTTGCCCGCCGGCAGCTTGACGCCGCGCCCGAACAGCCCCTTCAGTCCACCTTTGTTTATCGGACGCTTGAAGGCTTCCTCGATCACCTGGCGGGGCGTGCTCAGGATCAGACATCGGCTCGGGTCGGAATCGCCCGGCGCCGTGGTGAAGACGATGTCCTGAATGTTGCACCCCCACACCCGGAAAGTGCCCCTGGGGGCGAACGCGGCATTGAGCTGCTGGATCGCCGTGACCTTGCCTGGGCCTTTACCGCCGCTCGGCGCGGGCTTGCCGTCCACGTACGGACCGAGCTCCTTCTTCGGATCCTCGCCCATGCTGGCGGTGAAATCGATCGCCGCACGGCCGTCGGTGTCGCCCGCCGTCCTCGTGGTACGTCCGGCAATGGCGCTGGTGTTGGTCAGCACCGGCCCCTCGACGAAGGCGTGCGCAAAGATGCCGACCTCCAGCACCGAGCCGGCCGGAGCGCGGCGAACCGTGTGGTAGACGTTCACGATCGAAAGCGCATGATCGGGGTCGCTCTTCTTTGCGTCGCGAATCGGCTGCCACTCGATGAAGCTGCCCGCCTCTTCGAACGCGGCCCATGTGGCCCGGGCCGGCGCCTCTTTCGACGTCGCGAACGCGTGCTTGTAGACCTCGACACGCGGATACTTGCCGTCGGCCGATGTGCGCGCGCAGAAATGCACGAAGTGCACCGTATCGCCAGTCTTGACCAGGGCCACGGCCTTGGCGCGATCGCGATTGAAAATCTTGACGAGCTCGCGCACGCGCAGCCAGGCCACGTTGGCAAAGGTGTTGTCGCTGGCGGTGTGTGGTTGGCCCGTGACCAGGAAGACGAACTTGGGATCGGCCATAGCGCCTCGAGCAGCGATCGCCGTGATGAGGCGTGCTGCGGCCCGACAGATCGTGCGCGCGGCAACGGGACGCTGCGCGAGGCGAATTATGGCTGAATCGAGCGGCGGCTCAAACCTGGCTCGTCAGTATGCGGCCGGCTTGCGCCGCGGCACGGCGCCGCTCGAGGAATTCTCGGATCGCGTGATCTTCTGTCAACGCGATCGCCCGAGCGAATGCGTCGAGCGCCTCGGCGGATCGACCAAGGCGTCCGAGAAGATGCGCGCGCACCGCCCAGTAGGGCTGGTACGCGTTGGTGAGCCCGGTGTGAATCCCTTCCAGTCCGGCGAGGCCCGCGGCCGGCCCTTCGGCCTGGGCCACCGCCGCCGCACGGCCGACCAGCGCCCCGACCGTGGGAGCGGTGCGAACCAGTCCTTCGTAGAGGACGGCGATGGCGTGCCAGTCGATGTGACCGGCGCGAATACCTTCAATGTGCGCCGACTGCAGGGCCGCCTCGAGCTGAAAGCGCCCGGACCGGCCGTGTTTCACCGCAGACGACAGCAATCGCTCCGCCTCCTCGATCATCGCGATCGACCACAGGCTCGTGTCCTGCTCCGCCATCGGGATGTACGCCCCGCCTGTGCCTCGTCGCGCTGGACGTCGAGCCTCGCAGTAAAGCATGAGCGCGAGCAGGCCGCCGGCCTCAGGCTCACGCGGCAGGAGCTCGATGAGCACGCGCGCGAGCCACACCGCTTCATGCGTCAGGCCGCGCCGGCACGGATCCGCGCCGGCAAAATCGTCCCAGCCGCTCCCGAAGGCGGCGTAGATCGCATCGAGCACCGCCTCGAGTCGTCCGGCGAGCTGATGCCGATCTGGAATCTCGAACGCGATGGCGGTGTCGCGGATCTTCGTCTTCGCCCGGCTCAGCCTCTGCCCCATCGTGGCGGGCAGCGTAAGGAACGCACCGGCGATCGCTGCGGCATCGAGGCCGAGCACCACCTGCAACATCAACGGCGTGTGCACGCTCCGATCGATCGCGGGGTGGGCGCACACGAACAGCAGCTTGAGGCGCTCGTCGGGAAAGCCGCTGCCGGTGGAGATCTCTTCGGCCTCGCCGACCAGCTGTCTGATGGTGGGAACGGCACCGGCGCGCATCCTCTCGTGGCGTATCCGATCGATGATCTTGTGGCGCGCCGTCGTCAACAGCCAGCCTTCGGGGTTCTCCGGCACCCCGTCGCGCGGCCAGGTCCGCAGGGCAGCCATGAACGCATCGCCGAGCGCGTCTTCTGCGCCGGCGACGTCGCCGGTGCGCGACGAGAGGAACGCCACCAGCCGTCCGTAGGACTCGCGGGCCACGAGCTCCATCACGTCGCGCGTGTCATCCATCTCCGCACTCCACCAGATCGCGCACGTGGTCCGACACGGGTCGGATCTCGACCGCACCGGTCGCCGCCGTCGGGCATCGCCCGGCCCACTCGAGTGCGGCGTCGAGCGATGGCAGTTCCAGGATCATGAACCCACCCAGCTGTTCCTTGGTATCGGCGTACGGTCCGTCCTGCACCTGCGGCTGTCCGCTCTTGACGCGCACGGTCGTGCCGGTTGCGTCCGGCTGGAGCGGCGCTCCCGACACGTAGACGCCAGCCTCGATCAAGGACCGATGGTAGGCGCGCCACGCGCCGATCAGCGCGCCATTCCGCCCATTCGATCGCGCGTCGAAGTCCTCGGCCGTCTCATAGATCAGCATCACGAACTGCACGGTTACTCCTTGTCTGCGCCCTTAATCGCCAGCCGGTCGTCCACCGGAATGACAATGACGGCAAACGGGCTGCCGGCATCATCGCTCACAAACGGCACTGGTTTGGCGAAGTCGTTGTCCCCAAGCATGTCGTTCTTGTAATACGGTGAAAAGACCATCATGTGCGGATGCCAGTGCCCCACCCCGGGCCCGAGGTGTTGTTCCGCGGACCACATGTAGGCGAAGCTGACGTTTTCGCGCCTCGGCAGCTGCCCTTTCGCATAGGCGGATCCCACGGCCTCGCTGATCTCGTCCGGGGTCTTGCCCGAGATGCCCAGCCGCGTGCGCAGCTCGTAGTACGGCAGCACCGTCCGGGCGGCTTCGGGATCGAAGCAGATCGGCGCCCGCACCGTCGCGTCGTAGACCAGATCGCGAAAAGCTGCCGGCGTGTACGTCGGCGCGCTCCATGCCCGCATCACCACGCATACGAAGCCATTTTCACCCTTGTGCACCGTTTGGAAGCCTGCCTTGGTCAACACCCTGATGGTGGCCCGGCTGGAGATGTTGTCGGGCGCCGCGGTGCGCGCGAGCGCGACCTCCGCCGCCTCTGCCATCAGATAGTTCTCGAGTGGTGGGTACTTGGAGGTCTGCGCCGTGGCAGGAGCGCTGACTCCAGGCATCAGTAGAAGCAGTAACACACACGTCCTCATCGTCATCACCCTCCGGAGGATGCCCTCAGGCGGTCGCCAGATTGGCGGGCCGAGGCTGCATCTACCCTGATGACGATCGGGTACGCTCGAATTCGACAAATCCGTTTCGGGGGATCGACCGCAGGCTGATTTGCCAGGTCAGGGCCGTGCCGGACCCGGCGGTTTCGGCCCTGACAGACCCAGACCGGCGCGCAGCGCGTCGAGCAACGGGCCCTCGTCATTCGACAACTCCCAGAACATCGCGCCCGACAGATGTTGCGCCGCGATGTACTCCCCTTTGAGCCGCATCGACTGCGGGTCGTCGTAGCTGATCCACTCTTTGCGATCGGCGCTGTAGAGCCACGGCACCTTCGCCACCTCGTCCCAATTGCGCACGTAACCGGGTGTCTTCAGGAACGTTTCGGTAATCGTCCTGAAACCGCCGACCTGCAGCGAGCCGGTGCCGGTGGCGCCCACGGCCGGGGAGTCCACTCCCTTCCACCCGCGCCCGTAGAACGGCACGCCGGCGGCGAGCTTGCTGCGGGGAACGCCCTTGGTCAGGATCGCCTGAATGGAATCGTGAAGGTTGAGGCGTGGGTCCGACGGATCGTCGTGATTGTAGAGCGGCGCGTTGAAACCGGTGCGGGTTCCGCCGGTGTGAAAGTCGTAGGTCATCACGCTGACCCAATCGAGCGACGCCGCCATGGTCTGGTACTCGAGCGGTTCGATGGCCCGCGGTCCAGCGCCCACTGCAACCGTCAGCAGCCTGGACGGACCGATCGCGCGGCGGAGCGCCTCCAGGAGCAGCACGAAGTTGTGGGCGTCGCGCGGCTGCCCTGGCTGCAGTCCGCCGGCCACCGGGTGCTCCCAGTCGATGTCGATGCCGTCGAACTGCGGGTAGTTTTGGAGAAAGCTGGCGCACGAGTCGACAAACGTCTGCCGGGCCGCATCGCTGGCGGCCATCTCGTAGAACGGCGCGGAATCCGTCCAGCCACCGACGGACAGGATGAACTTCAGCTGTGGGTGCTTCTTCTTCACGTTCGTGATCTGGTTGAACAGCCCGTGCCGGCAGCCAGGCTCGCCACAGTCGCCGGGATAGACCTGATCCACCGCGACGGCCGCATTCCAGGTCAGCCGGTTGTCGGGTCCGATCTTGCCGAAGGCATAGTTCACGTGCGTGAGCTTGTCGGCGGGAATATCGGCGAGCGGGTATCGATCGGCTGTCCAATCGGCGTAATAGCCAATCACGTTGAACGGCGGCGACGGCTGAGAACTGGTTCCGGCGGCGATCGCCACGATCGCCGCCGCGATGATGAAAGGCTTCAGACTGACCATCGGCACACCCGATTGACGGCGCTCACGTCTGGGGCCAGAGAGGGTCCGGCTACTTCTTGACCGGGCCGGATGGACTGTCGTCGGCCTGCAGGTCGCCGAGCGCGTACTGGATGCCCGCCAGAATGTGCGCCAGCATCGGCGTCATCTTGTAGATCGATTCGTCGTGACCCAGCACCTCGACGAACACGCGGCCCTTGCCTTCGCGCTGGATGTAGCTCAACGCGTAGTCGTGATCCGAACGCTGCGGCGCCGGCTCCTGCGCCTTCACTTCGGCCGGCATCTTCGCGTAATCGATGCTCGTCAGCACGTGAGCCCGATCGCGCGACCACGACTTTTCGTTGAAGGTGTAGACCTCGTCGACGATCGAGAACGGCCGCGGGGTGCGGACGCCGGTCTGCTGGTTGAGCGAGGTGAAGGGCGCATTGATGGGGCTCGCCGGATCGTCGATCTTGACGGCGATCTGCGTCGGGAAGAACCAGTGGAACTTGAAGTAGCCGCCGATCAGGGCGTTGAAGTCCGGCCATAGCGGCGCGCCACCGTCGACATCCGGCTTGCTCGTGCCGGTTGCCGCGCCCGAAGCGGGCGCGGCGCCTGGCACGTTGCCATGATACGAGTCGGTCGCGGCGTGGATGCCGGCGATCCCCTTGCCGTTGCGGACGAAATCGAGCAGCGCCTTGCGTCGTGCGGTCGTCGTCGCCGCATCGGCTGGATCGTCGAGGAACGTTCCGGTCGTGCTCGCGAGGAAGACCGCATCGTACTGCCGCAGGTTCTCCTCGGTGATGTCGGCCGGGTTGTAACTGATGACCGTGGTCCACGCGCCGGTCTTCTGCCCCAGCGCTTCAATCGTACGCGTCGCCAGCGGAATCGAGGCGTGGACGAAGCCGGCGGCCTTGGCCAGTACGAGAATCTTCCGCGGTTGCTTCGGCGTTGCCGGAGCGGTATCGGGCAGCGCCGCCATCATCTGCATCAGGTCGGTGACCCGGGCAACCTGTGGCTGCGCGCGGGCCGGGGCCTGCGCGTGCGCAGTCGACAACGACAGCGTGCCGACCATCGCGAGGACGCCGAGAGAACGACCGACAGCCGCCATGCGATCACTCCTCATTTCGCTTTCACCTTCTTGGTCGCGGTGCCGCTCATCTGATAGGCGCCGTTGGCGAAATCCATATCGACGCCCGTCTTCTCGCCGGCCGGCGTGAGGGTGACGACGCACGGCACCGGCGTGCCCTGGTAGTCGAACGAGTAGTTGAGCACCAGCGATTTCTCGTGCTTCGAAATGTCGGTGATTGGCTGCAGCGGCATCTGGTCGGAGCTGATCTCGCCGACGACCTTCTCGCCATCGACTTTGATCGTCAGGTTGATGGCGGCCGGACCGTTTGCGCCCTGGACGTCGAGGATCCAGTCACCTATGAACGGTGCCGCATCAGTTATTGAGACTGGCGCAACGGCAGCCTGATCCGACGCCAGCGACCCCACACCCGCCGCGCCCAGTGTCACCGTCGAGGCCAGGCTCACAACCAGCGCCAGTGACGTCAACATTCTGATTTGGAACATGCGACCTCCTCGGTCTGCTCTGCAATCGCCGCCGGCTCCGCCGGGGCGTTACGGCTCCGCAGCTGAGGGTCCATGCCGGGACCAACAGGGCTGACCGCAGTGGAGCGGACATTCTAGTGGCTCGGCTTCCGGTGACCAAATCGGCGCGAGAACTACTGGTTTCATGAAGGGTTCAAGTCTTCTTGACCTTTCGACTCGAGACTACATGAACGCTTCATGAAACAGTCACTCAACAAACTCGAGCGCGTTCGATTAAACTCTTCGCCTACAGCAATTGCGTGTTCGCTCGGCCGGCCGACGGACGGTCCGGCTCTTTCACGGCAGTGGTGACCATGTCACGTGTCATAGCGCTTCTGACTCTCGCTCTGGGTAGTGCCAACTTCGTCGGCGCGCAGTCGAACCCGACCACTCAGCCGCCGGCCGCCGCCGCCCCGCAGTCCCCGGCGTCGGGCAGCGGCCGCGTCAAGGCGACCGTGGTGCTCGAAGGACTCCGAATTCCCGCCGTCAACGTTGAGCTGCGCAACGTCGACGGAAACATCCCCGTCGGACAAACCACGACCGACATGGTCGGTCAGGTGGCGTTCCCCGACGTGCCGGTTGGACTCTATGTGCTGCGCGCCGTGCGTCAAGGCTTCGCCGACGCCGAGTCGGCGCCATTCCATGTTCGCCCCGATGCGACCGAAGAGGTGCTCGTCGAGATGCGTCTGACGTTCGTTCGCGAGAGCGTGGACGTCGTCGTCCCGGCGAATTCGCCGACTGAGAGCTTGCAGCCGGTGGCGGTAAGCGACGTGCTCGACGGCGCCAAGATGGTCATCCAGCCGCTGGCCGGCGACGACTTCCAGTCGCTGCTGACGGTGCTGCCCAGCATCATTCGCGGTCCGGAGGGCCGGCTTCGCATCAAGGGCGGCGCGCCCACGACCGGCGCCCTGCAGCTGAGCAGCGCCAGCCTCAACGACCCGTCCACGGGCGATTTCGATCTCGAGCTGCCCAGCGGCGCCGTCGAGTCGGTCGAAGTGCTCTCCAATCCATTCGCCGCCGAGTACGGCCATTTCTCCACCAGCGTCACCCAGGTGCGCACCAAGCGCGGCACCAACGAATGGTCCTTCAAGCCGGACAATCTCGTGCCCGGTTTCGGGAAGGGGTTCGTTTTCGTCGACAAGTTCGAGCCGCGGCTCTCGATTTCGGGACCGATCAAGCGCGACCGCCTGCTGTTTGGCGAGTACCTGCAGTATCGGTTCGTGCGTACGGAGGTCAAGAGTCTGCCGGGCAGACCGCAGTTCGGGCTCGACAGCTTCGACTCGTTCACGCGCCTCGACGCCGTGATCTCCTCACGCCACCAGCTGACGGGAGGGGTGATCTATTTCCCGCGAAAGATCACCAACGCGACACTCTCGACCTTCCGTCCGCCGGAGGTGACGTCGAATCTGACGCAAACAGGGTTTGCTGCGGGCGCCTCCGATCGTCTCATCGTGTCGCCCAATGCCGTCCTGGAGTCGACGCTCGCGGCGCGCACCTTCGAGGTCGACCAGAAGCCGCACGGGGATGAGCCGATGGTCTACGCGCCGCAGACCCAGAGCGGCAACTTCTTCAACCGGCAGGAACGCAACGTCAAGAGCGTCCAGTTCGTCGAGGCGCTGTCGGTCTCGAAGAACGACTGGGCCGGCCAGCACGTGTTCAAGTTTGGACTGGATCTGCAACACTCGTCCTACGACGGCGACAACTTCAGCCACGAGTTGGACGCACGCCGGCTGGACGGCTCGCTGGCCGAACAGACGCTCTACTCGCCGCTCCTGACCCATCCCAGCGTCAGCGGCACGGAGTTCGCGGTGTTCGCGCAGGATCGGTGGCGCGTCAGCGATCGCGTGGCGCTGGAGCTCGGCTTCCGCGCCGATCGCGACGACGTCGTCCAGCTGTATAACTACTCACCTCGCATCGGCGCGTCGGTGAGCGTGCTGCCCGAGGGCCGCGGGATTCTTCGCGGCGGCTTCGGCAAGTTCGCGGAACGGACGCCGCTCACCGTCGGCGCGTTCACCCAGTTCGACGTGCAGACGGTGCGGCGCTTCGCGCCCGACGGCTCGCCGATTGGAGGGCCGATCACCTTCGTGCACGTTATCGACGGTGACCTCAAGACCCCCGAGAGCATCGTCGAAACCGTGGCGTGGGATCAGCGCTTCGGCCGCCGCTTCTTCTTCAAGTCGGCCTACCTGCATCGCAACGGATCGAGCGCCTACATCGTCAATCCGGACGCCAGCCGTGGGGTCCTCGCGCTGTCCTCCAACGGCGCGTCCAAGTACTGGGAGATCGAGACGACGGGACGGTATCTGGCGAGCGAGCACAAGGACCTGAGCGTCTCCTACGTGCGATCGCACAGCACGCGCGATCTCAACGACTACGACCAGTTCTTCGGCAACTTCCGTAACCCGATCATCAGGCCGGACGAGAATTCGCTCAGCCCGACTGACGTCCCGAACCGCCTGATCGTGCGCGGCACGATCGGCCTCCCCGGCCGCTGGGTGTTCACGCCGCTCTACGAATGGCGCACCGGGTTCCCCTACTCGGCCGTCAACGAGTTCCAGGATTACGTCGGGACGCGGAACGAGGCGGGACGGTTGCCGACGGTGTCCACCCTCGATTTCTCTCTGGTGCGACCGCTGCCGTTTTCGCAAGTACCGCTTCTCGGGCGGGATCAAGATCTACAACGCGTTCGCCTCAGGCAGCAACCGGGACGTGCAGAACAACATCACGTCGCCCGACTACGGCACGTTCTTCAATCCGATTCAGCGTTCAATCGGATTCGTCATCGGAGGAAGCAAGCCCTGATCCCGGCTCGGGTGCCCCGACGCTACTTGGCGTCGGGGACCAGCACTACCTTCACGTACCGGTCAGGGTCGAGGTAGGTTCGGGCGGCGTCGCGCAGCACCGCCACTGACAGCTGATCGTAAAGCCCGCGCATGGTCGCCGGGTCGGGGATCGGCTCGTCGTACTGATACGCGAACACCAGCTGATTCAGCAGCGTGCTGTTCTGTCGGCTCTCGGTCTCCAGGTCCCGGCGCAGCGCCGCCTGGGCGTCCGCCACCTGTCCCGCGCTTGGCCCTGCCGTCCGGAAACCGTCGATCGCGTCGAACAGCGCCTTGACCAGGTCCTGCATGCGCGCCGGATCGCAGGCGAAGGTAATCGTCACGCGGTACTCTTCGATCGGACGCTTGGTGAAGTCGGGCACGACACTGACGCCGTAGGTGCCGCCGAGATCCTCGCGCAGCATCCGCTGCAGGCTGCCGCCCAGGGTATCGGCCATCGTCTGGATGATCAGGCGGTTCTTTGGATTGTTCTCGAAGGGGCCGGTGAATACGACGCCGACCTGGCTCTTCGGCGTGCTCCCCTTGGTCACGACCTTCTCGACCACGCTCGACGGGCGGGCGGATGCCGACGTCGCGTCCGGCTTCCTTCCGGTGGAGCGACGGCAGGCTGCCGAGATACCGCTCGACGAGCGGCTTGATGGTCGGCAGATCGAAGCTGCCGACGAAGACGAACGTGAAATCGCTGGCGTCGGCGAACCGGTCCTTGTAGAAGGCCAGCGACTTGTCGAGGCTCATCTGCGCGATCGTGTCCGTAGTCATCGGACGGGCCCGAAGGTGGTTCTGGCTGACCGCGGCGGTCAGCGCGTCCTCGAAGGCCGCTTCGGGAAGCGACCTGCCGATTGGCCAGCGCCGCTCTCAGCTGGCCGGTCATGGTCTTGAAGGCCTCGGGGTCGGCGCGCGGCTGCGTGAACGTCAGGTAGATCAACTGGAACATCGTCTCCAGATCGCGGCGCAACGCCCGGCCGTTCATACCCTCGGACATTTCGTCGAATGTCGGGTCGGACCACCGCCGCCTTGCCCGCCAGCTTCTTGCTGACATCGATGGCGCTCAGGGCGCCGAGGCCGCCCTGCGTCGACAACCTCGGTGGCCGTCTCCGCGGGAACGAAATCGCTGTCGCTGGCCAGCGACGTGCCACCGGGGCTGAAGGCGCGAAACAGAATCTCGTCCTGCTTGAACGTCGTCGGGTCGAGGACGACGCGCACGCCGTTCGACAGCGTCCATTCAGTGATGGCTGGCGGCCTGGTTGCGGTCTTGCTCACCGCGCCCGGTTTGGGCAGCGGTTCGAGGAGTGGCCGCGAGCTCACGGTATCCACGTATGCGGTCAGCGCGCCGCCCGTCGCGCCCTTGATGGCGGCTGCGAGCGCCGCCTCGTCCGGCACCGCGACGCCATCCTTCTTCGGAGCACTCACGGCGACAACGCGGTTGCGCTCGGGCATCCAGGCGACGGCCAGCCCGTTGACGTCGGCCAGCGTGATCTCCGGGAGGAAGCGACGGACCAGCGCGTACTCGTAGGCGATGCCGGGAATCGGCTCCTGCTGCAGGAAGTTGCGGATGAACTCGTCGGCCAGCGATTCGGACGTGTGCTCGTCGTTCGACGCGGCGAGCTGCTCGAACGCCTTGAGCAGCGACAGCCGGTAGCGATCGAGCTCGGTCTGGGTGAAGCCGAACCGGGCGACGCGATCGGCCTCGGTGAACAGCGCGCCGAGCCCTTTCTCGACCCCGCCCTCGCGGACCAGCGCGTTGAGCGTCGTCGCCTCGGTGGACTGCACGATGATCGAGCGATTGGTGTCCGCGTCCAGAAACGGCGCGTCCGGCTTGCTGCGCGATCTCCGCGAAGCGGCCGGACAGCAGGCCGGCGAAGACCCGCTCGATCGTCTGCTGACGATACGCGCCGAGGGTCGTCTGATCGCGCGCGGCCATGGTGTTGGAGACGCTGACGGTGGTCTGCGTCGCTTCGGGGTCGGTCGCCACCGTGTAGAGCGTGCCCGGATGCTCGGGCACGTTGTAGACCGGCCGCGGCCTGGGCGAGGTCGCGGCCGGGAATGCCGGAGAAATGCGACTTGATCATGCGCTTCGATCGCCGCCGGATCGAAATCGCCGACGACGATCACCGCCATCAGATCCGGCCGGTACCAGTCGGTGTAGAACTTCTTCAGACGATCGTACGGGAACGGTACGGATGATCTCCGGCTTGCCGATCGGCGAGCGCATCGGCATAGCGGGAGTCCTTGAGGATGACCGGCAGCTGCGCGTCCAGCATCCGGGCGCCCGGCCCCGAGGCCGGTCCGCCATTCCTCGAGGATGACGCCGCGCTCCTTGTCGATCTCCTGCGGCTCGAACGATACGGCGTGGGCCCAGTCCTCCAGGATCAGCAGCGAGCGATCGATGACGGCCGGGCTGTCGGTCGGAATCTGCAGCTGATAGACCGTCTGGTCGAAGCTGGTGTTGGCGTTGATGTGCGCGCCAAAGTGCATGCCGGTCGACTGCAGGAACGCGACGACGTCCTGCTTCGGAAAATGGCGCGTGCCGTTGAAGCACATGTGCTCGACGAAGTGCGCCAGCCCGCGCTGATCGTCGTCTTCGAGGACCGAGCCGGCGTTGACCACCAGGCGGAGCTCGGCGCGATCCTGCGGCTGCTTGTTGGCCCGAACGTAGTAGCGCAAGCCGTTCGAGAGCGTGCCGACCGTGATCCGCGGATCGACGGGAACAGTGGCGGTCAGCGGCGCGTCGTTGGCGCCGGAAAGGACCGCACGTTGCGGCGACGCCGCCAGGCTCGTGATGGCGGTGGCGACCAGAAACGCGAGGACTGCAAGGCGGAGGCGTCGGGTCATAACCATTCTCCGACCATCATACCGGCAACGTCGGGTCGTCACGAGGCAGGCCGTTTTTCGGCGGTTCGGCGCCGAAAGCGCCGTTCGTGCTCGTCAAATGGAAGCAGCAGTGCCTGGAGCTGAGCGGGGACGAGCGGTGTGACCGCCGTGGAGGGGGAGTCCGGCGAGGGTAGGGCCCGAGGGCGACTGCCCTCGAGCCCCATGCATCAGGCTAGAACGTCACGCGGGTGACGAGCTGCAGCGTGCGCGGGATATTGACACCGTTGATGGTGCCGAACCCGTTCTTGTTTACGAGCACCCCGGCCGCGTTGTATGGCAGGTTCGTGATCGTATGGTCGGTCAGGCTCGCGAAGTTCGCGGTCGCGTTGACGCCCGTGAACTGCGTGTGGTTGAACGCGTTGAACGCGTCGAGGCGAAGCTCGAACTTCACTTCCTTGTACACGGCGAACTGCTTCGAGAGCGACATGTCCACGTTGTTCTGCGCCGGACCGTGCAGGAAGAAGCGCGCCGACTCGTCGCCCTTGCTGCCCGGCTGCGGCGGCGCGAAGCACGAGGTGTCGATCTGTTTGTAGGGATCGCTGCTGGAGCCGCTCCCAGGGTTGCAGGTCACCACCACGCGCGCGCCGTAGTCGGAGCCTGTGAGGTTGATGCTGGAGATGCCCGGGATGCTGTAGTTGATGCCGTACGGACGGCCGCTCGACCATCGGTAGACTCCCGAGATCTGCCAGTCGTTCGTGAAAATGCCGGCAACGCCGTCCGTAAAGTGCGGCGTCTTGTAGATCGAGTTCAAGACGAAGTTGTGCGGCCGGTCGAAGCTCGCGTACGAGTAGTCGTAGTGGCGGATAGTCGCGTCGTCCGTCGTGTACGGCCAGCCTGCCGTGAAGTCGTCGTTGTTGATGGTCAGCGCCTTGCTCCAGACGTAGAACGCAGAGAACATGTAGTTCTTGTCGAAGCGGCGCGTCACGCCCGCCTGCAGGGCGTTGTAGTTGGAGTACCCGGAGTAGTCCCACATCCGGATGCCACTGTAGCCGCTGTAGGGCCGCATCAGGTCGTTCGGCAGGGCCGTTGAGCCGGGAACGGTGCTGGCGGCCTTCGTCGGATCCTGGTTGCTCGACTGGAATGCGGCGCCGAGCGGGATCGAGTTGATCTGCTCCTGCCGCAGCTGGTGGTCGGAATGGGATCCTACGTAGGCGATGTCGGCCACCAGGTGATAACCCAGCTTCCGCTGCACGCCGGCGTTCCACTGCTGCACCCGCGGCGGATCGAAGTTGTAGGCCGTGGGGCTGAGCCCCAATGTGGCATACGGGTCGGACGATGCCGAGGCTCCGCCGCTGATGTCCTGGAGCCGGCCCCACTGGATCGTGGAGCTGAGGACGCCCGGCGCGTTGCCGCCCAGGTCGAACACCATGTTGCCCTGCGGGCGGTCGTAGAAGATGCCCCAGCCGCCACGGAGGATCGTGTTGCCAGTCCCCGACAGGTCGTACACGACGCCCAGCCGCGGCGAGACCCTGAACGCGTTGCCGCTCTGGACGGTGTCGCTGATACCTTGGCCCGCCTGGAAGGCGCCGTTGAAGCGGTTCGAGCCCGGCGTCAACCGGCCGATGAACCGGGACTCGACGGTGTTGGCGAGCGTCGGCGCAACGCCTTGCGCGATGAGCGCCGGGTCCATCCCGCGCCGGTCATTCCCCGAGCACGGATTGGCCGTCAGACACACGGGGGAAAACAGCGTCGCCGCGGCCGCCTTGTTGAACTGGTCGGGCAGGAAGTTCGACACCTGCTCCGTCGTGTCCCACTGCGGGGTCAGGGTGTAAAGCCGCAGGCCATAGTCGAGCGTGAGCCGTTTGTACTTCCAGTTGTCCTGCGCGTAGAACTCCAGGTTCTTGTAGACATAGTTCGGGATGGAGAACTTGTTGGCCTGGGTGTAGGTGTTGAAGACGCCGGTCGCCGCGTTCGCATAGCTGTACCCGGTGTCGAACGGGTTGCTCGAGTCGTTGACGAAGCTGACGCTCCCGTTGAACGAGAAGAAGATGCTCTGCGGCTTGCGGCTGTGCTGGTAGTAGACGCCTGCTTTCGTGGTGTGGGCGCCAAAGATCTTCGTGAGGTTTCCCACCACGTCCCAGGTCTGGTTCTCGTTGGTGAAAGGCCCACGGTCGGTCTGATACTGGCCGGCGTTGCCGGTGCGTCCGCCGCGGAACTGGAGCCAGGGGACGTAGTCGGATTGGACCGCGTCCGGATACAGGTAGGGAAACGTGGTCAGGCCCGCGTTGCTGCGGCGGAGGGGGTCGAGCTCCAGGCCGTAATTGAGCGAGTTCTTCGCCGTGCCCACGCTCGCCTCGAAGGACATCGTGCTGCTCAGGACGCCCTGCGTCGACATCATGAAGTTCTTGCCGGGGTGCATGAACAGCGTCGGCGTCGGGAGCTGGTCGCTGCCGTTGCCGGCCCAGGTCGTCCCGTACGCCTGCAGGGTGTTCTCCTTCGTGTTTATGAACCGGCCGGTGACGTGCCAGTTGTTCGACAACTGGTAGTCGAGGCGGATCAAGTCTTCGCGACGCGGCGCCTCGTCCGAGACCTGGCTTGCGAAGTTCTGCCCGCCACCGTAGCTACCGGTCGACTGCGGGTAGAGCTTGAGCATGTTCAGGCCGAGCGAGGAGACGCGGTTCGCGGGGATCCTGCCGACTACGCCGCCGTCCTGGAAGCACCCGCTCGTATTGGTGGCGCTGCAGGGCAAGCCTGTCGTGAAATCCCGAATGTACGGAAACGGGGTGCCGCTGCTGTCCACGCTCTGCGAGAAGTCGCCCTGGCGCTCCAGGGCCGTCGGGACCGTCGCGAAGCGGGTGTTGGGTGGAGTGAACCGGGTCTGGAACTCCTGGCTCCAGAAGAAAAACAGCTTCTGCTTCAGGATCGGCCCGCCGATCGTGTAGCCCCGGTCGTCGCGCGTGCTCTTGGGGACCGGCAGACCGTCGCGGTTGTTGTTCCAGTAGTTGGCGTTCCATCCGGGGCGGCGTCCGTACCAGTAGCCCGATCCATGGAAGAGGTTCGAGCCGCTCTTGGTCACCACTTGGAGCTGTCCGCCCACGGCCCGGCCGTACTCGGCCTGGTAGGAGTTGGTCAACAGCTTGAACTCCGACACGGCGTCGATGTTGGTCGTCGCCATGTTGCCGCCGTTGTCGCCCGTGTCGATGTTGGCGACCCCGTCGATCGTCATGTTGTTCGAGTTCGGACGCTGGCCGTTCACGGTGAAGCCACTGACCGAGCCGAGCTCGGTGCCCGCGCCGGCGTTCTGCGAGAGTGCGCCAGGGACCAGCGTCGCGAAGTTGAACAGCATGCGGCCGTTGTTCGCAATATTGGTGAGCGTCGAGTTCTCCATCGTAAACGAGCGCTCGCCGCTGTTCGACTGCAGCTCGATGGAGCGCGCCGAGACTTGGACGCTCTCCGTGAGCGCACCGACCTCCAGCATCAGCGTGCCCGCAGAAAGTTTGTCGTTCGCGCTCACGACCAGATTGGACTGTTCGAGGGTCTTGAAACCCTGGAGCGTCGCCGTGAGCACGTAGGTGTCCGGCCGGACGATTGGGAAAACGAAGCGGCCCTCCCCGTCCGTCACGGCGGTGAGGACTTCCGACTGGGTTTTGCTCTTGAGTGTGACGCTGACACCTGGCAGCAGGCCCTTCTGGGCGTCGACGACGGTCCCCTGCACAGACGCGCTCGTCGTCTGCGCCCTAATTACGGTCGGATGGGCCAGGAAGAGAAGGGCAACGAGCGTTAGCCCTACCCCACCTTTCAGGCCCCTAACGAAAGACATAGACTCCTCCTCTACGTTCGTCGGAAGCGAAATTTGACTGATCGGTAATCTGCTAGCTAGCCGTGTTTAGCGCGAAAAGTCAATGGGAATCGGTGTTTGCTCCCGTTTACGGAGCAATTCCAGCGCGGATCGACGCGCGCGATTCCGGTTGCAATCGCTCGAGTACCTCGACTCTCCTTTCACGCATCACGCAGTGAGAGGGATTCTGGGCAGCGTTAGACGTAAGGCCGCTCGTACGCCAGTGATCAAGATCCCTCAAGCCGTCCTTCAGCAGTCGGGATCAAGCTTCCAGAGAATCCGCGTGACGCGCTATCCCTTTTTGGACACCCGCCCGGGTCCTCGTTGCGTCCGGTCACGCAGCTCGATTGTTCCCGCAACGGTCACGAGGCGTCATCCGATGACCGGTGCGCTCGTTCGATCGCCACAGCCGGGATCAACCGGTCGTCTGTTTCAGATGTCGGGATCCCGATCACCGATCGCGTCCGCAGGTTCTCGCGCAGCGAGCGGTGGAGTATCAAAGATCAGCAAGAAGAGTGGCCGCCGGTGTGATTCAAACGCTGCGCGGCCCGCGGGTGGCGGCCGCTCCTGCCGGACGACGGAGGTTGAGGCTCGGGAGCCACGCTCCCGAGCCCCATCGGGCGGATTAGAACGTCACGCGAGTGACGATCTGCAGCGTGCGTGGCGGCGCCACGCCGTTGATGGTCCCGAACCCGTTCGGCTGCACCAGGTTGCCGCTCGCGTCGCGCGCCAGGTTGGTGATCGTCGGATCGGTCAAACTGGCGAAGTTGGCGGTCGCGTTGACGCCGGTGAACTGCGGGTGATTCAACGCGTTGAACATGTCCACCCGGAACTCGAACTTCACGCTTCGCACGACCGCGAAGTTCTTCGAGAGCGACATATCCAGGTTGTTGGTCGGTGGATTACGCACGAAGAACCGCGAGGATTCGTCGCCCTTGCTGCCCGGCTGTGGCGGCGCGAAACACGCGGTGTTGAGCATCTGGTACACGTCGCTGCTATAGCCGTTGCCCGGGTTGCAGGTCACGACAACGCGCGCGTTGGGATTGTTCGTCCCGGTAAGGTTCTGCGAACCGATTCCCGGAATCGAGAAGTTGACCGCATAGGGCTGGCCGCTCGACCATCGGTAGACTCCGGAGAGCTGCCAGTTGTTCACGGCGAGGCCCAAGGCCTTGCTCTGCGTCACCGTCGGCGTCTGGTAGATCGCGTTGAGCACGATGTTGTGCGTGCGGTCGTAGCTCACCAGCGAGTAGTCCAGGTGCTTGGTCTGGTCGGCAGTCAGGTTCGGCACGCCGGCGTCGAAGTCGGTGCTGTTGATCCCGAGCGCCTTGCTCCAGACCCAGAAGGCCGAGAACATGAACCCGCGGTCGAACCGACGACTGACGGACGTCTGCAGCCCGTTGTAGTTGCCGTAGCCGCTGTAATCCCACAACCGGATGTCGCCGTATCCCTGGAAGGGTCGCAGCAGATCCGTGGGTAGGGCCGACGATCCCAGTACGGCGCTCGGCGCTCGGGTCGGATCCTGATTCTGCGGCTGGAAGTCCGCTCCGAACGGCAGCGAGTTGATCTGCACCTGTCGCAGCAGGTCAGTCGACTTCGAGCCCACATACGCGACGTCGAGGATGATGTCGCTCCACACCTTGTGCTGGATGCCGACGTTCCACTCGTTGACGCGCGGCGGCTTGAAGTCAAAGGCCGTGGGGCTCATCCCGAGCGTCGGATTGGGATCGCCGCCGGACGCGCTCAGACCCTGCAACTGTCCCCAGGTGAGCGTCGAGTTCAGCACGCCCGGCGCGTTGGAGA
This sequence comes from uncultured Acidobacteriota bacterium, assembly GCA_963771415.1. Taxonomy (GTDB): domain Bacteria; phylum Acidobacteriota; class Vicinamibacteria; order Vicinamibacterales; family 2-12-FULL-66-21; genus CAWAZT01. Next base: position 629,952 of record CAVYTI010000008.1, read on the forward strand.
TCATGTCGAACACCATGTTCCCCTGCGGCCGGTCGTAGAAGATCCCGAAGCCACCGCGGATGATCGTCTCGCCTTTCCCCGTCAGGTCGTACACCGCCCCGATGCGAGGCGAGACTCTGAAGGCGTTTCCACTCTGCAGCTGGTCGTTGATGCCCTGACCGGCCTGGAACGCGCCGTTGAACTGGTTCGAGCCAGGGGTCAGCCGGCCGATGAACCGGGGGTCGACCGTGTTGCCCACGGTCGGCGCGACACCCGCCGCAATGAGCGCCGGGTCCATCCCTCGCCGGCTCGCGTCCGAACAGGGCGACGCGCCGATGCAGACGGGCGTGAACAGCGTCGCGGCCCCGCTCGTGCTGAACTGATCCGGCAGGAAGTTCGAGGCCTGGAGGGTCGTGTCCCACTGCGGCGTCAAGTAGTAGAACCGCAGGCCGTAGTCGAGCGTGAACCGGTTGCTCGGCTTCCAGTTGTCCTGCGCGTACCACTCGAAGTTGTGGTAACGCCATTCCGGCAGCGCGTACTTGGAGGCCTGCGTGTAGCTGTTGAAGACGCCGGTCGCCGCGTTCGCGTAGCTGTACCCCGTGTCGAACGGGTTGCTGCCGTTGTCGGTGAAGTCGATTTGGCTGTTGAAGCTGGCGAAGATGCTCTGGGGCTTGAAGCTGTTCTGGTAGTAGAAGCCAGCTTTCGCGGCGTGGGATCCCCAGACCTTCGTGATGTTCGCGATCACGTCGTGCGTGACGTTCTCGTTGGTGAACGGCCCACGATCGGTCTGATACTGACCCGCGTTGCCGGTCCGGCCACCGCGGAAGATCAGCCAGGGGATGTAGTCGGACTGCACGGCATCCGGGAAGAGCAGCGGCAAACCTTGGAGGCCGGCATTTTCACGGAACAGGCTCTGCTGCTGCAGCTGGTAGTTCAGCGAGTTGGCGGCGCGCCCCCAACTGACCTCGAGCGAGGTCGTGTTGTTCAGGGTGCCCGTCGCCGACAGCATGTAGTTGGAGCCGGGGTGAAGGAACAGCACTGGTGTCGGGAGCTGGTCGCTGCCGTTGCCGGCCCACGTCGTCCCGTACGCCTGCGTGATGTCCTCTTTGTTCTTCATGTAGCGGCCGGTGATGCGCCAGTTGCTGGCCACCTGGTAGTCCATCCGAAGCAGATCTTCCCGGCGCGGCGAGCTGTCGGGCACCTGGCTCGTGTAGTTCAGGCCGCTGCCGCCTGAGAAGTTCGCAGACGGAAAGATGTTCAGCGCCGCAAGGCCGGGAGCGTAGAGCCGGTTCGCCGGGATCTTGCCGAGCACCCCGCCGTCCTGGAAGCATCCGCTCGTGTTGCCCGGACCGCACGGCAGTCCGGTGCTGGCGTCCCGGATGTACGGAAACGGATGGCCGCTGCTGTCGACGCTCTGCGAGAAGTCCCCCTGCCGCTCGAGCGCCGTTGGGACCGTCGTCTGGTGGAGCGACGGTGGGTCGGTCCGCCGCTGCCACTCCTGGCTCCAGAAGAAGAACAGCTTCGTCTTGCTCGAGTTGAATCCGGGAAACGCCACCGGCCCGCCGATGGTGTAGCCGGAATCGTTCCGCGAGGTGTCGGGTTTCGGGATGGCCGGGGTGTTCCGGTCGTTCAACCAGGTGTTCGCGTCCCAGCCCGAACGACGACCGTACCAATATCCCGAGCCGTGGAAGTTCTGCGTGCCGCTCTTGGTGACCACCTGCATCTGGCCGCCGACGGCGCGCCCGTATTCCGCCTGGTACGAGTTCGTCAGGATCTTGAACTCGGCGACGGAGTCGATGTTGGTGGTCACCATGTTGCCACCGTTGTTGCCGGTGTCGATGTTGGCCACGCCATCAATCGTGATGTTGTTGGATTCCGGCCGCTGGCCGTTCACGGTGAAGCCGTCGACCGACCCGATCTCGTTGCCGGCCGCGCCCCCGGATAGCACACCCGGCACGAGGGTCGCGAAGTTGAACAGCATGCGGCCGTTGCTGGCGATGTTTTCCAGCGCCTGGCTCTCGAGCGTGAACGACCGCTCGCCGCTGTTCGACTGCACTTCGGTGACCCGGCTCGACACGCTGACTTCCTCGGTCATGTTGCCCACTTCGAGCGTGAGCATGCCAACCGCCAGCTTGTCATTCGCGTTCACGACCACGTTCGTCCGCTCGAGCGTCTTGAAGCCCTGCAGCGTGGCCTGGAGTGAGTAAGTGTCCGGACGAACGATTGGGAACACAAAACGTCCCCCGTCGTCGGTAACCGCGGTGAGAACGTTCCCTTGCGTGCGGCTGGTGACCGTGACCGTGACGCCGGGCAGGACCCCGCCTTGCGAATCCTGGATGGTGCCCGAAACCGATGCGCTCGTCGTCTGCGCCCACAGCATCGTCGAATGGGCAATCAAAACAGAGGCGACGAGGGCAGGACCAATCACTCCCTTGAGGCCTCGCAACAGAAACATAGACGTTTCCCTCCTTCTACTTGGACCGTTGTCTCTCTCCTCCTCCACCACTTCCTACGGAGAGACTCGAGTTGGGGGAAGGTCGAGTCTCTTACACGTCAACTCAACAGATAATCACGGCGTGATTCGCGAGGAACTCAATCTATCGGAAAACCAAGTGCCTCGGCCGTTGCCACACTAATTCCACAAATGCGATCTCGTTTCTTGGATTCCGCTACAACGGCTCTTGGATCACGCAGGATCCGATCTCGGGGTCGACCGAGGCTGAGTGCGCAAGATACTTGGAGATCGTCGCAAGTGGGTCCCAAAGCCGCGTGATCACTCCCTCGAGGGCGAGCCACTACGCAAGGAGCGAGCCGAGAGAAAGTGTTTCCACGATCACGCTCGGCGTGCGTTCACCGACTGTCGGCAGAGCGTTCGCTACCTCTTCTGTTGCCGGAGCAATTCCAATGCGGTCTCGTTTTTTGGATTCCGTTGCAGCAGCCGCTCGAGTGCCGCAATCCCTTCCTTGGTGCGGCCGGCGCTGAAGTGGATTTTGGCCAGCGTGATGTACGCCATTTCGTACTGCGGCGTGCGTTTCAGCACGTCTTCGAGCAGGCTGACGGCTGCGTCTGCTTGTCTCTTCGAGACGAGGACGACCGCCAGATTGTTCGCCGCTTCGCCGTAGTCTGCGCGGCGGCTCAACGCCTCGCGGAAATAGCGTTCTGCGCGATCCATATCCCCGGCTCGTCCGAGCAGCAGTCCCAGGTTGTTCAACGCTTCGGGGAAGTCGGGCTGGAGCGCGAGGGCTTTTTCGTACAACACGCGCGCGTCATCGTCGCGACCCGTGAGCAGAAGCGCGTAGCCCAGGTTGTTCAGCGCGTCGGGATAATCAGGGGTTGACGCGAGTGCCGCGCGAAAGCGTTGGATGGCCCCGTCGAGGTCGCCGCTCTGCGCGAGCAGCGCTCCGAGATCATTGTTGGCTTCCGAGAGGTCCGGTTGCAGGGTCAGCGCACGCTCGAAGGCCGTTCGAGCCCGCGCCGGCTCACCGCTCCTCGCTAGCAGCGTGCCCAGCCGATATAGCGTGTTGGCGCCGGGATTGGCTTCCGCGGCGCGCTCGAACGCCACGACCGCGGCCGCGTCGAGGCCCTGATCGAGCAGCTCTCGCCCATACGGCAGGTAGTTGCGTCGAGGCAGGCCGGAATAGAACGTTCCCGCGAACGGCAACGCTCTGGTCAGCCGCTCGGTCTGGGACACGTCAATGGCGGCGGCGTCCTTCACCATCTGATCGATGTCCACGCGGTCCCGATACACCTTCTCGACGTTTCCATTCGCGTCGAGGAGAAGGCTGGTCGGGAGCCGCAGGTTCTGGCGGTTCATGAAGAGATGCCGATTGAGGATCGCGTAGCTCAAGGCGATCTCGGGCGTTGCGATCACCACGGGCACGCCGGCGGACGAGAGCGCACGCGACGAGGCCGGATCATTTGGGGCTTCGACCGCGATGGCGATTGCTCGTATCCCCGCCGTCGTCAACGCCCGCGCGCCCCGCCCGAGCGCTTCGAGCGCGGCGCGGTCGGTGGCGCCATCGGCCGAGCACAGGAGGACGACCGCCGGCTGTCCTTTCAGCTGCGCGAGCGACCGCGTCGCTCCGGACAGATCCTGAGCTGAAAAGTCCGGCACCGGAAAAGGCTCGTACAGCCACGTGGCCGCGGGCGCAGCGACAGTTGTCGGAGGCGACGTCGTCGTCACCTTCCCCGACGACCGGGGCGCGAAGGGCTCTGCGGTGGCGGCACCGCCTTCGACAATCCGCGCGCGAGTATTCAAGGCCAGATCGGTGAGCACCTGTGACTGGCCCGACGGCCAATCGATCGTCACCTTGACCAGGCGCTCGCTGGCCCCGAGCCCGAAGAACAGCTCCTTCGAATGCTGCGAGAGAAACCCGGATCCCGCCTGCACGACCCGCATCTTGCGCATCCGGTCGGTCTCGACGACGACGCGGGCGCCGACTGCATCGCGGTTACTCTTCGTGCCCACCAGCCGGAGGGTCAGCGCCGCCGACCGCGTGTCGAAGTCGTTGCGGAAGATTCGCAGCTGCGGCGCCTGCCGCGCGGCCATCACGACAAGATCCTGGTCGCCGTCGCGATCGAGATCGAGCACCGCGAACGATCGCCCGTCCTGGTCGAGATCGAGGCCGAGCGCGCCAGAAATCTCGTCGAAGCCGCCGTGACCGTCGTTGCGCAGGAACACATTGCGCTGGTGGCTGGCGATCGACCCGTGAATCAGCAGCTGATTGATCGACCGCCACGCATCGTCGTACGGCGTGCCCGGCACGCGCGTGAGCGGTGAGTGCGCCACGACCTGTCGCCAGAAGAATCCCTCCAGATCGTCTTCGCTCAGCGCTCGCGCACCCGCGCTCGCTCGGGCCGCGGGCGCTGCCGCCTCGCCCTGTTTCCGCGTCAGCATGCCGTTGACGATGTAGAGGTCGTCCCAGCCATCGCTGTCGAAATCGATGACGTCCGACGACCAGGCCCAGCGACCCATCTCCGCGTGCGCCTCGATCGTCTTGTCCTCGAAACGGCCGTCGCCGAGATTGCGCAGCAGTGAGTTCCCCCGGACGTGCCGGCGATAGAGCGCCCGGACCTCGGGGCTCGCATCGGGCATGAACGTGGGGGCAGCGGTGATGCGCTGGCCGGGCGCGCTCCACATGTTGCCGGTGTAAATGTCCAGTTTGCCGTCGTTGTCGTAGTCGAAGAACGTGGCGCTCATGCCGGCGCCGTGATCGAGTACGCCGGCGGTCGCGGCCACGTCCTCGAATTTCACCCGGCCATCTCGACGCCCGAGGTTGTGGTACAGATTCTTCGTCCCGAAATCGTTCGCGACCAGCAGATCCGGCCAGCCGTCGCCGTCGTAATCTCCCCAGGCGGCGGCGAAGTGATAGTGGTCGTTGCCGACGTCGAGCCCGGCCTCCTGCGTCACGTCGATGAAGTGGCCGTGGCCGTCGTTCCGGAACAACACTCCCGGCGGCCCATTCCTGGCGTCGTAATACGGCGCAGGCGTACCGGCCTTGTCCTCTCCGGCGCCGAAGAAGTACGAGTAGACGCACAGATACACGTCCAGAAACCCGTCACGGTCGTAGTCCGCCACCGTGATCGACGTCAGGAGTCCCTGGAGCGGACGGGTGGACTGGAAGGCGTCACGGGCCAGCGTGAAGTGCCCCTTGCCATCGTTGAGGAACAGGAGCGGCGCGGTCGCGGTCGCCACGATGAGATCTTCATCGCCGTCGTTATCGACGTCGGCAAAGATCGATTCCGCCGTGTCATCGAGAACCCCGACGCCCGCGGCGTCGGTGATGTCCTCGAACGTGGAGTCGCCCCGATTGCGATACAGACGATTCGGCAATCCGGCTGGCTGGGAGACATACAGATCGTCGAGCCCGTCGCCGTCGACATCGCCGACCGACACCCCGTGATGGCCATTCGAGTCGCGCGTGAGCACCGAGTCGAACGTCGCCATCCACGAATCCAGATCGATGTTGAGCTGGCGGCGGAAAGAGTCATTGCGCCCCAGCGCAGCCTCGGTGATCTCCGTGAAAATCGGATCGCGGGCCCGGCTGACCAGGTGAGAAACAGCCGTCCACCGTACGACCTGCCATCCGGACGCATTTCGGCGCCAGGTCATGTCCCACTCGCCCACATGCTCGACCCGAAACGCCCGAGCGCCGGCCCCGACGAGGTCGTAGCGGACGGTAGTCTCAAGAAGGCGGTTGTCCCCTTTTTCCGGGTCGATTGACGTGATCAGGAATTCGGCGACGTCGACTTTGCGGAGGTCTGCGACCAGCCGTTGCAGCTCCGTCGCGAACGAACGCGCGTCGAGCGTCAGGTCGCGCGGTAACTCTTTTGCGCGATTCACCTCGAGCGGCCCCTGGCCGGTCGACGTGCCGTCCGCAGGCAGCAGTTGCGCGCCCCGGAAGGTCGGGTCGAGGAGCCCTTTCGTGACGCCCGCCAGGCCAGTCGGACCCGCACGCAGAGCGTCGGCCAGCTCACGCAGCCGCGCCTCGAGCTCCTTCGCCTGGCGCTCGAGCGGGAACGCGTCCTCTCCGGGCTCGAGGTACTTCAGAAACGGCTGCATCGCTTCCGGGACGGCGAGCTTCGGTCGGTATTCCGTTTGCGCCGAGCCGCTGGCGATTGTGAGCGTGAAGAGCAGGACGCCCAGCAGGATTGGCCAGCCTCGATTCAGGCCCAGGCAGATCATCGGGCGGCACCAGCCGGGGGCAGACTCGCCGACTCGTTCAGCGGGAGGACGTGCAGACGATCGCCGGGGAGCTGCTTCCAGGCCCATCGGCGGCCCCCCGGCATGCGGACCTCGACGTCGACCGGGCCGGCGTAGTCGCCAAGACCGAAATAGGCACGCAGGTCGTTTTGCGAGAGGAAACTACCGCCCGAGCGAATCTCCCGCAGCTGCGTGCGGCCGCCGGCGCTGACCGTCACCCTGGCGCCGATGGCGAAGCGATTGCCGGTTGCCGAGACGGGCTGCACCGCCACCCAATGATGGCCCGTCTTCTGCCGATTCTCGAGCACGGTGGGTGTGTCGTCCGTGTTGTTGACGACGATGTCGAGATCGCCGTCGTTGTCCAGATCGCCCACCGCCAGCCCCCGCCCGACACGGGCGAGCTGCAGGCCCGCACCGGCACGTTCGGACACATCCCGGAAGCGCGCACCTTGATTCAAAAGCAGCTGGTTCTTCTGACGGTAGGTCTCACCGAGCTGCGGGAAGCGGTCGACGTCCGGAAAGATGTGCCCGTTGGCAAAGAACAGATCGAGCTTGCCATCGAGATCGGCGTCGAGAAAGGCCGCTCCCCATCCCATCCGCGCAAAGGTCGGCCCGTCGATACCGGCGGCCACGCTGGCGTCTTCGAAATGACGGCCGTCGAGGTTGTGAAACAGGGTGTACCGATCGTGCGCGAAGGTGGTGAGCACGAGATCCATACGGGAATCGCCGTCGTAGTCGCCGGCGTCCGCTCCCATTCCCGCTTGCGCGCGGCCGTCGCCGTTCAGCGCCACACCGGCGGTGAGCGCGACGTTTTCGAAGTGGCCCTTCCCGTCGTTGTGGTACAGGAAATTCGGGTTGGAATCGTTCGCCACGAAGAGATCAACGGCCCCATCGTCGTCAAAGTCGGTCGCCACCACGCCGAAGCCATAGGCGCGCCCGGTATCGGAGAGACCGTGGGCTGCCGTCGCCTCCACGAACTTGCCGTTGCCGACGTTCTCGAAGAACAGATCCGACTCGCCGGGCAGGCCGGTGGGTCCGACCATGATCTGCGGCCCGTTACGCCAGAGCAGCGTGCGTTGCGCATGGAGGACCGAATCCCATGTCGTGTCGACGTAGCGGGCGACGTAGAGATCCAGATCGCCGTCACCGTCAGCATCGAAGAACGTGCAGCCCGTGCTCCAGCCGCCGGCGGCCACTCCGGCGCTTGCGGCCACGTCTTCGAAGGTGCCGTCGCCGCGGTTGTGAAACAAGGCGTTGGGGCCCCAGTTCGTGACGTAGAGATCGAGACGCCCGTCGCCGTCGAAATCGCCGACGCAGGCGCCGTTACCCCATGCCGCGAGATCGACGCCCGCCCGCTTCGAGACGTCCTCGAACTTCCAGCCGCCCAGATTTCGATAGAGCGCATTCCGGTGCGGGATGCGCTCGCGTGTGGGTGTCAGCTCAGCGGCGGTGACGAGGTAGATGTCGAGCAGCCCGTCGCCGTCGTAGTCGAACAGGGCGACACCGCCGCAGGCCGATTCGAGAATGTGGTCTTTCGTGGGGCCGCCGCAATAGGTCCGGGTTGGCAGATGTGCGGCCTCCTCGAACGTCACGGGCACGGGTGCCCCGTCGTCCGGTATCGGCGGGTTCGCCGGCGCCGGCCCCATCGCCGAGGCATGACCGCCATACGTCGGAATCCTTCGGCTTCGTCTGGCTGTAGCTGCCTTGGAACGCCAGCCCGAGAGACCCCCCTCGAGCTGCGACCGCACTTTGTCGAGGAGCGCGAAGGTGGGTCGCGTCGCATCAGTGACGCGTCGAAGATCGCCATTCGCCACAGCTGTCAATTCGGTCGACGCTGCGTGCAGCTCGCTTCGAAGCGCAGGCGGCAACGGAGGCGCGGGCGCTGCACCGCCAGTCGCACCCGCAGCCGGTGCGGCGGCCAGCCTCTCGAGGGCCTGGCTGGCATCGAGCAAAGCCCGCTTCACCAGATCCGCCGTGGCGCCCTCACGTGTGGCCTGCTGAAGCTGGGCGACCGCGGTTCGTTGCAGCTCCAGAAGACGCGATCGCTCCTGTGCCTCGGCCGGAACTGGCCCGGACGTCTGCTGTGTTGCCCCGCTGGTCGGCAGCAGCGCGCACACACCGAGCGCCATGGACAGGACGATCGCGACAGACCGCGACCGGGAGAAGACGCGAGCGGGACGAGGATTGGCGGACACCTGCGATCGCAGTATCTGTGACTTCATTCTGGACCACAATGAAGGCCCGCCGCACAGATCGCGGGAGTCATCTCTGTACTGCTGGGTCCGACCCTGCATTCGGCCCTCGAAGCAGCACGTCGCGACCCAATTGGCGGCACGGGGTGGATCACAGCCGCCTGCTAGAATCGTGTGCGAGTGACCGACCGATCGTCATCGCCCGCCGCCTTCACGGTACGGGCGCTCGCCTATCGCAATTACCGGCTTTTCTTCGGCGGTCAGATCGTCTCGCTGGTCGGCAGCTGGATCACCACGACGGCCACCAATTGGCTCGTCTATCGGCTGACCGGCTCATCACTGCTTCTTGGCGTCGTCGCGTTCGCGAGTCAGTTCCCCGCCTTCCTGCTCGGTCCGCTCGCCGGGATCGTGGTGGACCGCCTCGATCGTCACCGACTGTTGGTCGTGACCCAGACGATCTCGATGCTGCAGTCGTTCGCCCTGGCCGCGCTGGTGCTGTCAGGTCGAATCACGATTCCATGGATCGTCGCGTTGAGCATCGTCCAGGGGCTGGTCAACGCCTTCGACATGCCGGCCCGTCAGGCGTTCCTCCTCACGATGATCGAAAACAGGCAGGATCTCGGGAACGCCATCGCACTCAACTCGTCGATGGTCAACCTCGCGCGGCTGGCCGGGCCGTCGATCGCCGGCGTGGTGATCGCGGCCGCCGGCGAGGGCTGGTGCTTCCTGATCGACGGGGTGAGCTATATCGCGGTGATCGTTGCGCTTCTACGCATGCGGTTCGTGGGGAGCGCTGAGCCGGCGAGAGCGCGAGGAAGCGCGCGGCAGCAGTTCACCGAAGGCTTCAGTTATGCGTTTGGCTTCCGGCCCATCCGCTCGATCATCCTCCTGCTCGCGCTGGTCAGCCTCGTCGGCGTTCCGTACTCTGTGCTGATGCCGGTGTTTGCGACTGGAGTCTTCCACGGCGGACCGCACACCCTCGGCATTCTGATGACCTCCTCCGGCGGCGGCGCGCTCCTCGGCGCGTTGTGGCTGGCCGGCCGTCGCTCGGTGATCGGATTGGGACGCATCATTCCCACCGCGACGTTGCTGTTCGGCGTCGGGCTGATCGCCTTTTCGTTCACTCACGTCTTGTGGCTGGCCATTCCGTGTCTTGTCGTCGCCGGCTTCGGCTTCATGGTGCAGATGGCCTCCAGCAACACGCTTATCCAGACAATTGTGGACGACGAGAAACGCGGCCGCGTAATGAGCTTCTACATGATGGCGTTCCTCGGCACGGCGCCATTCGGCAGCCTGATCGCCGGCACGCTGTCGGCGCGCATCGGGCCTGGCCCCACGCTGCTGTTGGGCGGAGCCTGCTGCATTCTGGGCGCGCTGTGGTTTGCCAGCCTCTTGCCGGCGATTCGCGCCGCGGTACGCCCGATCTATGTCAGGCTGGGCATTCTGCCGGAGGTGACCACCGGTCTGGTCCATGCCACAGAGCTCTCGGTGCCGCCTGAACAGGGTTGACGCGGCGTCGCTCCCTTCAGCGGAAAGTTTCGGCGCTGCCTGGAGCGGTGAAGTCAACCTGGCGATGACCTGCCCGTCCAGACAGGCGATACGACCCTCGAAGCTGAAGGAAGTTCATGCCGCCCGGTGCGCGGCCTCGCATGGGAGTGGTCGCCACGTGATCGACGGCGATGTCGAGCGTCAACGCCAGCGTCTCGCTGTGGCCGGTAACGACGATGCGGGTGGGAGGTGACGTTGGGGTCGCGTTCGTTTCTTCGATCGTGACCTCCGTCGCGTAACCGACGAGGCCGTCGGGCCCCAGCGCGACGAGAAATCCCGGCACACGCGTCGCATCAGCCGCGTCTGCGGGCGGATAGACGCGGCCGTAAACGAAGGACAGCCCTTCGCCCTGGACCTGCCCCCACTGCCACCGCACACCCTCCCAGAACCCCCAGTTGTGATCGTGATACGCGGTTGCGTTGCGGAATTCGATCTGCTCTGTGCCAACCGCCATCGTCCCGGTGAGTTCGCCCGATGGGACCGGCACGACGTAGCCCGAGACCCAGCCGCCGGCGCCGCGCATCGTGAACGGCGGAATGGCGCGACCCGTCATGGCCCGCACGACAAGATCTCCCCTCGCCCGCGGTCCACGGGATTCAGCCGGAAGGTCGAGCTGAATCCGGTAATCGGATCCGACGAGTCGAACGCTGTTCGGGCCGACCTGCAAATCCGGCGCGGACGCGAGGTCCTCGTCGGTGACGCTGCTCGTGTCCGAGTAAAAGGTCAGTTTCCCGGCGCGCTCGAGCTGCAGCCGAACGCCGAGCGAGCGACCGCCGGCGGCGAGGTGCGGTCCCGCGAGAAACGTCAGATAGAAACGGGTGTCGCCGGAGCGGCCGTTGAAGTACAGCCATTCGCTCCACGAACCGGCGCGCGCCGGCACGTCCGGGATCCCATGGAAGCGATCCAGCGCGCGAAGGACGTCTTCGTGACGCGGTGAGCGCCACGACAGGTCGGCCGGCGTGTCGGCCCACGCCGCGACATCGCGTGTTTCAGGGTCGCCCAGCTCGCGCTCCAGGCTCGGAGTGCCGCCGCGGGCCGCGACGGGAGTCGCACCGCGATCATCAATCAGGTAGAGATTGGCACGCGCGTTGGGCGAGGCAACTTTGACTCGCCGTCCCAGTACACCCTGGGAGAGCACATCTGCCAAAACGAACTTCGGTGTGGTCAACCGTCCGGTGGCGCTGCCGACGATCACGTCACCGCCGCCGACCAGCGCCGGCGCTCGCGCCTGGTCGAGGATGACACTGCCAATCCCCAGCAGCGCCGCCATGACCGCAACGCCCAGGCCGAAGCCGCCGGCGAGCACAGCACTTCGGATTGGCTTCGAGACCAGCGACCGCAGCGCGAGCCTGACGATCATCGGACCGTCTCCTCCAGGATGCGGCCGTCGCGCATGCGCAGCAGCCTCTGCGACCTGGCGGCGATCGCGAGATCGTGGGTGACGACTACGACCGCCATGCCGTCGGAGTTCAGACGGTCGATCAACGAGATGATTTGTTCCCCGGTCGCCTGATCGAGCTCACCGGTAGGCTCGTCCGCGAGCAGGAGGCGCGGCCGATTCGCCAATGCCCGTGCGATGGCGACGCGCTGCATCTCGCCGCCCGACAGCTCCGAAGGCCGGTGGCCGGTCCGTTCCGCGAGACCGACATACTCGAGCAGCTCGCGCGTGCGTTGGCGCCGCTCGGTCCGCGCCACGCCAGCCTCCGCCATCGGCAGCTCGACGTTCTCCCACGCGGTCAGCATCGGCAGCAGAAAGAAGCGCTGGAAGACGAAGCCGATCTCGTGCAACCGTACCCTGCTGCGATCGGCGTCCGACAGCGACCCGACCTCGCGATCGTCAAACAGTACCTGGCCGTTGGTGGGGACCTCGACGATGCCGAGGACATGCAGCAGAGTGGATTTGCCGCAACCCGACGGCCCGACCACCCCGATGTATTCGCCGGGCGCGATCCGCAACGACACTTCGCGCAGGGCCGCGACCGGCCGGGCAGCCATCGGGTACACCTTCGAGACGTTCCGTGCTTCGACGATGGGAGCGCTCAGGAGATACCCTCCCGTCGAAGAGTGGCGGCGATCGGCAGAACCGACACGATTCGCATGGGATAGATTGCGGCCGCAACCGAGGCCACAGCGAGCAGCGCGAGATAGAGGATGAGCAGCCTGGGCTCGAACACGAAGAAATGCAGGTGCGCCGGGAGGCCCGGCAGGGTGCGCAGGATCGCGTCCAGCCATACCGACAGCGCTTCGCCTATCGGTATCGCCAGCAGCCCGCCAGTCCCGACCAGCAGGCTCGACTCCCATACGACCCCTGCCGCAACTCGCGATCGCGACAATCCGATCGCGCGTAAGGCCGCGACGTCGGCGAGACGATGATTCACCGACACCGTGAGCAGAACGGCGATGAGGAGAAATCCGAAGAACAGCGTGATCGTCGCCAGGACCGTGGAGATCTGGCGAAAGTAGGAAAACTCCACACGGCTGAAACGCTCGACGAGCTCCTCGTTGGTGACGACGTAGAGATCGGGATGTCGTGCGCGGATCGCCGCGGCTGCCGCGAGAGCGCCGGTCGCCGGCGACGATCGAACCAGGAGCATCTCGGCGCGATCGCCGCTCTCTCCTCCGCACAGCTTGTCAACGTCGATCAGGGTTCCGGCCACGGTGGCGGCCGAGATCGAGTCGAACGGAAAGTCCGCGATGCCTCCGATGATGAAGCGCACCGGCGGCAGCGCATCGCCAGCCTCGTCACAACGGCCGCGCAGCGAAAGCGCTGAGCCAACGCGCAGGCCCAGCCGCCTCGCAATCTGCCGGTTGACGACGGCAACCCCGCCTGACGCGGCGCTGTCCGGAAGGTCCTGTCCTTCAGTGACACGCCACATCGACCTCACGCGAGGATCGGCACCGATGAAATGGACTCGCACCTCGTTGGCCCGATCCCCAGCCGTTCCCGAGGGTGACGGCCTGTCGGGCACGACCTCCGCCTCCCGCACTCGCAGTTGCAGGACCGCGGCAATGCCGGGCACCGCCGCAATGTCCGCCGCCACCGTCGTCGCGCCGGTGAGGCGCGGACCGGTGAAAGGTGGAGCGTCGGAGGCCACCACGCGAACGTCGAAGCCGGATCGCTCGAGCAGATCGCCGAACGACAGCACCAGCCCGCGGGACAGCAGGAGCATGTCGAAGAGCAGCGCGCCGATCGCCGCGACGCCGAGAATCCCGAGCAGCGATCGGGCCGGTTGGCGGACGCTTGTCAGCCACGCCAGGTGAAGGGCGCGCCGCACTGTCACTAGCGGCGGACCAGCGCCAACACCTGCTGGCGAAGGAGCGTCCAGGAGGCGATGAGGCTGGCCAGAATCCCGAGCGGGACCGCCATCGCGAGCGATCGCCAGACGACCGTGGGGGTGATGCGAAGAAAGACCAGCGTCGTGTCGTACCGCCACTGAAAAAAGCGGTTGAAGGCGCCCTGCGTCAGGAACGCGAACAGGATGCCGGCAAGCGCTCCCGCGGTCGCGATCAACGCGCCTTCCGCCACGACCTGAATCAGGATCCGTTGCCGGGTGAATCCGAGAAGTCGCAAGATCCCCACCGTTCCCCGCCGCTCCTCGACCGCCATCGCCATCAGCGCGAGCAGGAATACGGCACTGCCAACGATGGTGACAATCGCGATGGCCAGGTGGAAGCGTTCGACGACGACGAAGGTGGTGGTTCGATCGTCAGGCGCGTTGGTTGGGCGCGCCGCGATCGTCGGGAGTCGCTCGCTGACATCGCGGGAGAATGCCGCCGCGTCCGCCGGATCGACCAGCGCGACGTTGATCGACGTGATCGAGTCCGCGGGTGTCGAGTCCGACGGGTCCGCAGTCAAGGCCAGCAGGTCCGGCAGGTGCAGCCGGACCTCGAGTCGCTTCTGGGCGAACCGCAACGGATCGGGAGTGGGTTCGTAGAAGCCGGCAATCCGGAATTCGCTGGCTCTGGCGGCCGACCGATCCGGCGAGAGCTTTACGGCGTCGCCGAGATGGAGGCCGTGGCTCTCCGCGAGCTGCCGCGACACGAGAATCGACGGTCGCGGGACCTCTCGCGGTTGAGCAAAGACGGTCGCGCTGGCGGCAAGCAGCGCGAGAAAAGGCGACGACCGCATCGCTACCGGGCGGCGCGCGGCAAGTCAGGCGGCAGGGTCACGAAGAAGGTGGTGCCGACGGCGACGGTCGACTCGACGCGGATCGAGCCACCGACCGCGGTTACACATTCCGCCGCGATCGACAGGCCCAGGCCGGACCCGCGAACACCGAGCTCGGTGTCGCGTCCGACGTGCGCCCGGACGAAACGCTGGAAGATCGTCGGTAGAGTCTCCGCCGGAATCCCGATCCCATTGTCCTGAACGAGGATGGTGGCTGTCTCGGACGGACCGTCAGACACCGCTTCGACGCGGACGAAGCGGTCGCCCTTGTCGGGGTCCGAGTACTTGATCGCGTTCGAGATCAGGTTGACCAGGATCAGCTCGAGCCGGGCGACATCGATCGTCACGTGCGGCAGAGGGCCGGCAATCTGAATCTCGACGCCGCGGAGATCGGCCATCTCGCGAAGCTGCCTGGCCACCTCGCGGGCAATAGTCTCGACTTCGACCAGCTGCACGTCCGGCGAATCCGGCGGGCGGTTCTGGAGCCTCGAGAGAACCTCCAGCTGCTCCATCAGCTGGGTCAGCTTCGCGACATTGCGCTGCATCACTTCCAGGAAGTGCTCGCATCGCGCCAGATCGCCGCGTTCCGCCTCGATCTTGAGCAGGGGTAGCGCGTAGACCAGCGTGCCCAGCGGCTGCCGCAGTTCGTGACTCACCATGCGATTGAAGCTTTCGAGACGCTCGGCATGACTCGCGATGGTGGTCGTGTACTTCGAGACGAACGTGTCGACCGTCGTCTGAGTCAGGATCCAGATGGCATCGTTGAGACGCCGAGATACCTCGATCGCCTCCGAGGCGGTCGGAGCCATCCCCATCTGCTGCAGCTCAGCCTGCACGAAGTGGGTCAGAATTCCGCCGAGGAGCCGATATTCGGACAGCAGCTGATGCACCGACGCCCGCTGCGTGTGCCGCAGCGTCCCGAGCTCCTGCGCCTTTGCGGTGATCGACGTGATCGACGCCACGGCCTCGGTCTCGGGCGAATGGATATAGCCGGCGACTTCCAGGATCAACGCGGGAATGTGATCGAGCAGTTCCTCTGTGGGGAACACCTCGTTGACGTCAACCGGCAGCAGCTCGCGGAGGCGCTCCAGCCATCGTGCCGAGATCGAAAGATGCTCCGCCCGAATCCGTCCGGCAATCAGATCGCCAAAGTCGGCAGCCGTTAGGTCTGACATGGATAGCTGGGGGGAGGAGTTATCTTATCCCAGATCATCCGCCGTCATCGCGCATCGGTTCGTGCGCACAAAAGTGCGAACGAGCTCGTCAATTCGCTGTTTCTGTCTTCCGATTATGCCGATCTCTCCGCACGAAGACAGCGCTGATGTTGTTCAGCGCAAGGCAGGTTGGTGTAGTGCGGCCGCTGCAGCCATGGTGGCTCCAGCGGTCAGGTGATGCGAAGCTTGCCTACTTGGTGGCCGGTCCCCCGGGCGCCTCGAAGATTCTCAAATTCCTGATCGACCAGGCTGGCGCATCGGAAACAGTCTCGGTCTGAGTGATCCGCACGAACTTCGCGCGCACCGGGGCGAACGTGATCGTCGTGTGGGGGCCGTCCCCTTTGCCCTGGGCGACCGGCTGACTCCAAGTCGAGCCGTCTGTCGAGACCTGCACGCTGTAGCCGCGAGGATAGCCGACGGCCGGTGCCGGCATGGCGGCAGCTGGTCCCCGCCCACCAGGCGCTTGCGGACCCGCCGGCGGCCCGCCGGCCCTGCCTCTCCCCTGCCGAGGGCTCAGCGTCATCGAGTCGAACTGCAGCTCGGTGACCATTGTCGGCTGCGGCAACTCGACCGCAAACCACATGTCAGGTGCCTGCGGCACGCCAGAGGTCCAGCCGCGCAGCGTAGCGCCACCGACGGCCGTCTCGGTCTCCTGACTCGCAGTCAGCTTCCACTGCTGCGAATCGAGCGGACGCGGCAGCGAGCCTTCGAGCTCGGGCACCGTCCACGGAGTGGTGCGAGACGCCGTCTCGGCGCGGACTCGCGCGACGTCGGCAGGCGTGACCAGACCACCGTTGTTGCCGAAACTCGTACGCAGGTACGACGCGATTCCGGCAATCCACTCGTCGGTGCCGCCCATGGGCACCATCACGTCGCGGTAGGCCTTGCCGTCGAGTGGACCGGTCAGCCCCTTCAAGAGAACCTTAATCACATAGTCGCGATGCGCCTGGACGCGCGGCGACCCGGCCAGCGGCGGCGCCATCATCGTCCCTGGCGGCGCTCCTTCCAGGGGAGCGCCCATGGCATCGGCTCCGTGACACGCGAAGCAGACCGCACCGAAGACGTCGCTTCCCTGCTGCAGCCGCTTCTCTTCGTCCGGACTGAGCGGCGCGCCGCGACGGCCGCCGCCGAAGGCGGGCGGTGGGGGCGCGAGCAGGCGCTCACCGATAAGCGCCACACCTTTGGACGGGGTGGCGGCCTGTGCCGCCTTCACGAGATCGGCCAGGTCGGAAAGCTTGAAGAGACTCGCCGAGAGCAGCGCCTGGATGACTACGTTCGGGTCCGGATCCTTGGTGAGTGCCCGATAGTCGGCGGCGAACGACTTGTCCCCTGCCTTGTAGAGCGTCTCGCTGGCGCGGATGGCCTGCACTCGCATACGCGGGCTCTTGTCCTTCATCTCTTCGCGCACGAGACCGGCATCGAGCGCGCCGAGCCCTTCGAGCGTCCACATCGCGTGGAATCTGCCGAGCAGTTGCCCGCCTCCGCCTTTGGCTTCGGGGGGGCCCGCCGCAGGCGGCTCGGACGACCGCACCATCTCCTGCAGCGCGGGAACGACCGACTTGTCCTGTTTCAGCACGAGCAGCCGCTGCGCCATGTCGCGCCACCAGCCGTTCGGATTGGTCAGGTGCGCCACCAGTTGCGCCGAAGACTCGTTGTACATTCGGGGTGGTGCGAACGCCGGCGTGATCGCCGGAATTGCCGGCTGCCCGATGTTGGTGGCGGTTGCGGCCACGGCCTCACGCCCGTCGTAGCGGAGCCGCCAGATGCGACCGTACGACGCAACCTTGTCCAGCTGGTACTGCTCGATCTTCGCGCGCAGGTACGATCCCGGGCCCGACCATTCCAGCTCCTGGATGATCCCGTGATACATGTCGGCGATGTACAGCGTGCCATCGGGAGCGTTGCTGATGTTCACGGGGCGGAACAACTGATCGGCGCTCGTCAGAAACTCGGCGTTTGGATAGACGTTTCGCAGTTGGGTCAGCCCCTCGATGTTGTCGATGGCGGCGCGACGAATCAGACGCCCGACCGGCTCGGTGAACAGCAGATCGCCCCTGAGATCGGCGGGCAGCCGATCGCCGCGGAAGATCGCGGGGCCGGTAGTCGCCGTGAAGTGATTCAGGTTCTGCGCCGGCATCCGCGTGCGGGGAATACCGCCCTGCATGTCGCCGATCCCGGGTGATGGCCACACCACCGCGAAATCCTTCTCGAATCCGTTCTCCATACCCGGCGGGCAGTTCGGATTCGGCGGCGCCGGAGCAGGCACACCGGCGCGGCCGCCCCGGCCGGCCGACTGGCACGGCGTGAACGCACCGTAGTGGATCGGGAACTGGAAGTTCATCGGCCCACGTTCGCCGCCCGCATCCACGAACCACGGCTTCCCGTCATCGTCGGACGCGAGGCCCCACTGCCCGCCATTGGGTCCGGTGGGCTCGCGGAGGAAGCCGCTCGGCGTCCAGCGAATCCGGAACGGGTTGTAGGTGGTGTAGATCCAGTTGTCCATATTCCAGAGCAGCCCCGCCTTCTGGTGCTCGATGTTGGCGTCGCCGCTCTGGCCGATGCCGGTGAAGACGACCTCGCGCTTGTCGGCGACGCCATCGCCGTTGGTGTCCGACCATTTGACGATGTCGTCGGAGTCGGTCTCGCTGGTGAGGATCACGCCGTCCTGCAGCGGCAGGATCATCCGTGGCGCGACGAGGTGGTCGACGAACACGGTGTGCTTGTCGTAGTGTCCGTCGCCCTTGGTGCTCTCCCATCGGCTGATTCGACTGATCGGGTCGTGCTCGCGGGTGGCGCTGGCATCCATCATGTAGCTGATCATCTCGCCGACGTACATGCGACCGTTGCCGTCGAACTCGATCAGGGACGGGCTGATGATGTCAGGGTCCGAGGCGATGAGCTCCATGCGATAGCCGGCGGGCAGCATGAAGCCGCGCGCTTCTTCGGCCGCCGTGCGCGCGGTGTAGGGCGGCTTCGGAGAGAAGTCGGTTGCCTCGCTGGTCTGCGCACCGCGTCCGCCGCCGCCGAAACCGCTCGCCCGTCGCGGCGCGCCCGGAGTCTGGCGGGTCCCGGTACCGGTCAGCTCATACTGCCCGTCCATGACCGCCATTTCAGCGCGCAGGCCCGGGCCGTCCGGCGTGAGCGTCATCACGGTCGAGATCGGCGTTCCCCCCATGTCGACCGAGTACCCTGAGAATCAGCCGGTTTCCCGCCATCGCCATGCCGCTGACGTTCGTCGTGGGTTGGGTATCGGAGCTGATGGTCGCGCTTGGTTTCCCGCCATCGGCCTTGACCGAGACGACGACGCTGGCTTCAATCGCCTGGAGATAGACCGTGACGAGCCAGTCGCCCACGAATGGCGCGACCTGCGCCGCCGTCGGTGGCGCCGTGGACTGCGCCGGCTTGGCCGCCGCAGGCGCCTGCCCGGTGCCCTTCACGCCGGCCGTCGAGATCGCGATCAGAAACAGGGTGGAGATGGCGACCACGACGGCGGTCGAGCGGGACGGAACGAAACGGGACATGCAATCACCCTTTGAACGAGACTTTGGTCGACAGTCTGGCTTACGACTCTTCTTCGCGCAACAGTCACCGGCCGTCTTCTCATTACGCGCGGGCAACTCCAACAGTTTACGCAGCAATCGTGCGAACTGGCGAGCCGACCGGGTCGTGCAGCCTAGAATGCCGGCCGGTCGAGGTCGAGCGCCGGGCTTCCCGGCCAATCGTGGCCTATAATCGCCGCCGAAGACCGAAGGGAGTCATCCGATGCCTCGAGTGTCCACGGCCACGAGCCTGCGTGTCGTCGCGATCGCGTTTACGCTGCTGTCGAGCGCGTCGGGATCGATCGTCTATGGTGAACGCGGCGGCCCCGGGCAATCGACCTCAGCGGTCACCGCCGCGCAGGCGGCACCGTTCCTTGGCGACTGGACGATTTCCACCTCGTCCCCGCTCGGCCAAACCAGCTACCTGGTGACGCTGACCAGCACCGGTGGCGCGGTCCGCGCCACGGTCAAGACCGCCAATCAGCCCGACGTGGTCGTCACGAATATCCGGGCTGCGTTGAAGAGTCTGGTTCTGACCTACACAACCGATTTCTCTGGCACGCTGATCCCGACGGTCCTGATCCTGACGCCGGATGGCAACAACATCAGGGCGGATTTCTCGCTGCTCGACGGGCAGTTCGAGATGTCGGGCACCGGCACCAAGGGCAATACGCTTTCCGCGCCGGCGCAACGTCCGGCGGGCGCGGCGCAGGCGGGAGAGCGGCGCAAGGCCGGCACAGCCACAGGTCGCCAGAGTGAGCGACCTTCTTCAGATGATGGCCGCCCTCCCCGAGAGTGCGCCGGCCACGCCGAAGCAGCCGCGAAAAGTCCTGGTCTTGGCCCGGGCCGCAGGATTCGTGCACGCCTCAATCCCGCTCGCGGCGCGGACGATCGAAGCGCTCGGACAGAAGACCGGAGCGTGGACGACGGTGATCACCTACGACGCGGCTGACATCACCACCGAGAACCTGCAGCAGTACGACGCGATTTTTCTCGCCAGCACCACCGGGCTGTTCCTCGACGACCCGGCGAACCCGTCAGCGACGACGGCCCGTCGCAATGCGCTGCTGGAGTTCGTGCGCGGCGGGAAGGGTCTGGCCGCGATTCACGCCGCGACCGACTCGTATCACGGCGCCGCCCCCGGAGCCGGTGCGCCCGCCAGCCGCGCAGTAGACGGCGGCAGCCCGCTCTGGCAGCCGTTCAACACGCTGATCGGCGGGTTCTTCAAGTTCCACTGGATCTATCCGACGCAAATCGCCGTCAAGATCGACGATGCCGACAATCCGATCAACGCGCCGTTCACCAGCCTTCATCAACCGTCCGGTGTCCGCCTGCCGCGGCCGTTTGCCATCGTCGACGAGGTCTACACCTTCAACCAGGATTCCTGGTCGCGCACCAACGCTCACGTGCTGACCAGCATCGACTACGCGAAGATGCCGCCGGACGTGAAAGCGCTCGAACCGGCGCCACGTCGAACCGATGGAGACTACGCGCTCAGCTACATCCGACGCGAAGGCCAGGGTCGCGTCTTCGTGGAGGTTCTCGGCCACGACGAATCGATCTACAAGATCACGCCGATGCTGGCGCACATCCTGGCCGGAGTGCAGTACGCGCTTGGCGATCTGCAGGCTGACGACGCGCCGGCTACGCCCGCGACACGTTAGCCGCGGCGCGGTCTGCCCGACTGGCTGTATGTAGAACCCCGCTGGACGGTACGGTGCCCCCGAGGGCGAACCGTATAATGCCGGTCGGGAGCGTGAATGCAGCGACGAACACTGGGCACTTCCGGACTCGACATTTCGATCATCGGCCTGGGCACGTGGGCGGTCGGCGGCTACATGTGGGGTGGTCAGGACGACACCGACAGCATTGCGGCGATTCACGCGGCCGTCGATCATGGCGTGAACTGGATCGACACCGCCCCGATCTACGGATCCGGGCATTCAGAGGAGGTCGTCGGGAAGGCGGTGAAGCAACTGGGGACCGAGCGACCGATGATCTTCACGAAGTTCGGTCTCGGCACCGACAGCACCGCGCCGCCAAGGCGTTCGGCGGCGGCGGCCGACGTCACCGCTGAGTGCGACGCCAGCCTTCGTCGTCTTGGCATCGAACGGATCGACCTGTATCAATTGCATTGGCCGGCGCCGCAGCCGATCGCAGAAACCGCCGCCGCATGCGATGGGTTGTTGAAAGCGGGCAAAATCCGCGCAATCGGTGTCTCGAACTTCTCGGTGGCGCAGCTCGAGGAGTGGCGGGCGACCGGCGTGCCGCTCCACTCCGACCAGCCGCCCTTCAGCATCCTTCGGCCGGCCGTCAGGAACGATATCCTTCCGTGGTGTGCGACCCACGACGTCGGCGCCATCTCGTACTCGCCGCTCTTCCGCGGCATGCTGTTCGGCACGTGGGGACGCGACAAGACGTTCCCGGCCGACGATGCCCGGAGCACGCACAAGGATTACGCCGGCGCCCGATTCCAGCGTCACCTCCAGGCGATCGACGAGATCCGCGCGATTGCGACGGGCGGAGGCCTCAGCGTCGCTCAGTTGTGCGTCGGTGTCCTGCTGCGAACGCCAGGCCTCACCGGAGTCATCGTCGGCGCCCGGAACGCGCGTCAAGGCCGCGCGGTTGTCGATCTCGGCGCGAAGGTCACGGCGGACCAGGCGGCAGCGGTGTGGACAATTGCCGGCACGCTCGCTCGAGATCTCGAAACGATGTAGGCGGTGGACCATACTGGTGAGGTGTGTGGCGGCGCCGGACCCGGCGTTGACATCCACGGGGGCGTGAGAGGACGATGAATTCATGCTCCGTGCGCTGCTGATCGCCGCGCTCCTCTTCATGACGCTGCCAGCTTCAGATCAGGCGCTCAGCGTCCTCCACATCAAGGTGGTCCTGATCGACGCCGATCGGAAGTCGACGCCGGTACCACGGCATGCGTTGCTCGTCAGCGACAATCCGGCGACCGCGGCGCCGCGGCTGATCATCACGGGAACGGACGGCACCGCCGACGTGAATCTCCGGCCGGGGAACTACACCGTGGAATCCGACCGGCCGGTGACGTTCCACAGCAAGTCCTACAGCTGGACGCAGACGGTCACGATCGTCGCCGGCCGTAACGCCGTCCTCGAGCTGAACGCCGAGAATGCCGAGGTCGAGACGGCGACATCGACACAGCCCGGTGCCGCCGCGCCGCTCGAGGCCGATCCCTCCTTCCTCCTGCCTCAATGGCAGGACAGCGTTGTCGCGGTGTGGACGCCGACCGCGCACGGATCGGGCTTTCTCATCGACTCGAACGGGCTGGTCGCAACCACTCAGCGGATCATCGGGAGCAGCACGGTTGCGGAAGTTCAACTGACGCCAGCCGTGAAAGTAACGGCGAGCGTCCTCGCTGCCGATCCGGCCCGCGATATCGCCGTCCTCTGGATCGATCCGAAGGTAGTCGCCTCCACCCGCGCCATCACCCTGCCGTGCAAAGTACCGGCAAAGCCGGTCGTGGATGGTCAGCAGGTCTTCACCATCGGCGTGCCGCTGCGAGAGGAAAAGGGCATGACGTCCGGTACGGTGAACCGTCTCGAGGCACACGCGATCGGGTCCGACTTCGTCCTCGCCACCGGCAGCGTCGGTGGGCCGGTCTTCACCGCCGAAGGGGGCGTGGTGGGAATCACGTCGTTCGCCGACGACAACAGTCGCAGCCGGCGGGACGACTTTCGCATCGTCCGTGCCGAGGATGCCTGCGAGGTGCTGGCCTCCGCCGAAAAGAAAATGACGGGCGCGTCGGCGCCGAGCGGAACACACACGCCCGTGGATCCCGCGCAGCCCTTCCCGGTGGACGCGCTGCGGGAGGCGTCCGGACGACGTGCCGGCAACCTGAGCGCGTATCAGGTATCGACGAACTCGTTCGACGTGACGTTCATCACGCCGGTGCTCACCTATGCCGCACAGTATCCACCGGATCAGACCCGCGCCGGCGGACGCCGCGGATCGCCTGGCGCACCGACAACCGAACAACAATCAATTCCGGTCCTCCTCGACTTCGCCAACTGGTCCGACTACGTCAACGACTTTCCACCGGTGCTCCTGGCCCGGGTCACGCCCAGGCTGGTAGAGGGGTTCTGGACGACCGTGGCGCGCGGTGCAGCACGGACACAAGGCGTTGCGATCCCGCCGATCAAGCACTTCAGATCCGGCTTCTCGAGGCTGCGCGCCTGGTGCGGCGACACGGAGGTCGCCCCGATCCATCCGTTCAAGCTCGAACAGCGCGTCTCCGAGAGCGACATGATGTACGAAGGACTCTACGCCTTCGACCCGGGCGCGCTGTCGCCGGAGTGCAAGAGCGTCAAGGTCGTCATCTATTCGGACAAGGATCCGGAGAAGGGCGAGACGCGGGTGGTTGACCCGGCCGTGGTCCAGCAGGTCTGGCAGGATTTCGCACCGTACCGAAGCGGTAGTCGCTAGTCGCCAGTCCCTCGTCCCTGCCAATCGCCTTCAGGTGAGCGCCGAAACCGCGACCAACTCGACCATCGACAATTCATTTACGCTTCGACGGACGACTGACTCATGAAACTCACTGAGCGTGCTGTGACCCTCGCGATCCTCTGCCTGCTTCTGGCTGGCGTGACCCGCGTGCCGCTGCTGACGCAGCTGGCACCTCTACCCGCTCCGCCGGTCGACCTGTCGAAGGTCCCCGCCGGCATGCAACCGCCAAAGGAATGGACGGCGCAGGAAGATCACCAGAACATGATGGAGCAGCTCGGCATCACGGCATTGCGCCCGGGGCCGAGCGGCAACGAGCAGGCGCCGAACCACGCCAACTATGACGAGGCGCTGGCCAATCCCTACCCGAAGCTGCCTGACGTCCTGACGTTGAAGAACGGGAAGAAGGTCACCACCGCCGCGATGTGGGAGACCCGTCGTAAGGAGATCGTCGAGGATTTCGATCGCGAAGTGCTCGGCCGTGTGCCGAAGGATGTGCCCAAGGTCACGTGGTCGGTGACGCGGACCGTCGAGCGCCCGCTTGGCGGACACGCCGTCGTCGGCAAGCAGCTCGTCGGCCACGTCGACAACTCCTCGTTCCCGGCGATCGGCGTCGATATCCAGATGACGCTGGTGTTGCCCAAGGAGGCGAAAGGACCGGTCCCGCTGATGATCATGTTCGGCGGCGGCCGCTTCCTGCCCGGCGATCCGCAACCGACCGGCCGCTTCGGCGCTCAGCCTCCTCCGCCGCCATCCGATCCTGCGGCTCCCCGGCCGAAGGTCGATCCGCCCGCGACCGAGCAGTTGATTGCCGATGGATGGGGCTACGCGATGATCGATCCGAGCAGCATCCAGGCGGACAACGGCGCGAATCTCACGCGCGGCATCATCGGGCTGGTCAACAAAGGGCAGCCACGCAAACCCGACGACTGGGGCGCGCTGCGCGCCTGGGCGTGGGGAGCGTCCCGCGGCCTCGACTATCTCGCGAGCGAAGACGGCGTCAACGCCAAACAGGTCGGTATCGAAGGCGTATCGCGATACGGCAAGGCGGCGCTCGTGACGATGGCCTACGACCGCAGATTCGCGGTCGTGCTGATTGGCTCGTCAGGCGAAGGGGGGACCAAGCTGCACCGGCGCAACTGGGGCGAGGCAGTCGAAAACCTCACCGGCAGCGGCGAGTATCACTGGATGGCCGGCAACTTCCTGAAGTACGGCGCCGCGCAGGCGACGTTCGGCAGCAGGAACGCTGGTGACCTCCCCGTCGACGCCCACGAGCTGATCGCATTGTGCGCGCCTCGCCTGACGTTCATCAGCCACGGCGTGCCCGAACGCGGCGACGCGAAGTGGCTGGATCACCAGGGCAGCTTCATGGCCGCGATCGCCGCGCAACCGGTCTTCCGGCTGCTCGGCGCCAAGGACCTCGGTCGCTCGGACGACTACACGAAGGAGCTGATGCCGGCCGTCAACGTCTCGCTGCTGGACGGCCAGCTCGCCTGGCGCCAGCACGATGGCGGACATACCGACGGCCCGAACTGGAAATATTTCCTCCCGTGGACGGACGGGTATTTCAAGCGTACGCCGGCCAGCGACCCCAGCGCGAAACAGTAACCGATGACGACGGTCCTTTCGTCCTTTGGCAGCATCCTCGGCGGCGTCATCTTTGCGTTCTGGGCAACGTGTGACGCGCGGCGAGGTGATGCACTACGCTATCGGATAGGAGACGTCGTGCGATGACGATGAGCTCGGACGATCGCGACTCGCTCGAGACGCTCGAAGCCAGGCTCAGGGCCATTCTTCCGGACGAGTATCAGGACACCTACGAAGAGGTCCAGCCGGTCTCGATGGGATCGGCAGGGATGCGCTACGACGTCGACGGGCGGGTTGCGTGGAACGAGATGTGGGCCACGTTCTGCGATCTGGCGATGGCAGGCGGCCCGCCTCATAAGGGCACCCTGCTCGAGCCTGCGTCTCCGGCGCAGATAGCCTCCCAGCCCGATCGCTACGCCCAGGTCGTGGAGGAAATCAGCCGCGGCATCAGGATGGTGACCGATCTCACCCCGGAGCCCTCGCCGATCCCCGGCTGGGTTCGGGTCGACTGCCTCGGCGAGGGCATGGCTGGCTGGCTGCTTCGCGCGATCGTCATGGAAAACGTGTCGGCGCGTGCCGACGGCACTGCTCTCGATCTTCCCGCGGGGCCGGACTATCGACTCGAGAAAGAAATCAAGAACGTCATCACGGTCATCGCCAAGACGTGCCACTACTGGGAGGGGCACATGTGGCGCGCCGAGCAGCGCTTTCGTGGCCGAGCTGTTTGCGACGATCGCCGTCGAATCGCCGCTGCTGCAGCCCTTCCTCTCGGGCGATGGTGTGCGAGTGGCCAGCCATCAGGAGGTGTTCGCGCGGATGGCCGAGCGCATTCGTCGCGACACCGGGCTTCCTTCCTCGAGCCATCAATACGCAGGCTGGCTTGGTGTGGAGTGCCAGAGCGTCCGCGCCGCAGTCTGGATGATGCGCGCGATGGTGGCGAGCAACATCCTGTCGCGCCGGGAGGGAACCGTTCTCTTCGTGCCCTTCGATCCGGTCGCCGATCCTACCGGCGACATCGTCGTCAGAACCGTGGCCCGGCTGCAACGGTTCGCTATTGCCAGGGACGTTCTCTAATCAGTCCCCGACCGGAAAACGCATCAGGCTCTGCTGCTCCGGCGTCAGTGACGCCCGGCAGGCCTCCACGAGAGCCGGGTCGAAGTGGCCTCGCACGACGCAATAGCCGTGAGTGTTGAACTCGCCCAGCGCCTTCTGAATCACTTCGAGGGAGGCCATTCCGCCTCGAGGATCGCACAACCGCGCACGGCCTGGCGAGCTCAGACAGAAACGCCGCCGCTAGGACACCTCGCGGAGGCCGGTGCGAATGTCGTATCGATGCTCGAGCGGAATGACGGAGACATGGCCATCCCCAATCTCGCCCGTGCGGGCCAGACGAATGATCGTTCCCACCACCGCATCCACCTCATCGTCGTCCACCACGACCTCCACCGCCATGCGCGGAGACGAGGAGAGCGTGTACTCATGGCCGCGCCAGATGGACGCGCCGTGGCCGTACGACCCGCAATCACGAAGCTCGATGACAATCGTGTTCTGAACGCCTCTTGCACGCAGGGCGCTCCTGATCTCGACGACCCTCTCTGGCCTGACGATACTGCTGATGAGTTTCATGGCGCGCTCCTCGACATACCCGCGCGTGGTGAGCTCGATGGTGGCGAGCGTGGGTGCGCCGACGCGAAACGCCCGTGAGACGTCGCCGACCTGCTGGTCGAACAACGTGACCGATGCGATTTGCGGTCGACGCACCCGGCGCGATCGATCGCGTGGTCATCGTGCTGGCGAGTGGCTCTCCGTCAGCGCCTGATGCCCGCCGGCGAGCTGCGCCGGCGCGCCGATCAACGCGCGCGCCCCCTCGCTGTGGAGGTAGGCCTCTTCGCCGTGCTGCGACACATCCATACCCGTGCTCTCGTCGGCGGCGTCAGCACGAAGCGGCATGACGGCGCCGATCGCCTTGAGCAGGACGAACGTGAGGCCTCCGCTGTAGACGATCGACGCGAGGACCGCGGCCGCCTGGATCATCAACTGCGCCGGGTTGCCAAAGAGCAGGCCGTCGGCGACGCCGTTCAAGGCCTTCTGCGCGAACACACCGGTCAGAAGCGCACCGACGGTTCCGCCGACGCCATGCGCCGCAACGACGTCCAGAGAATCGTCGAGCGACGTCCGGGCGCGGATGATCAAGCCGAAGTAGCTGGGAAACGCCGCCAGCGCGCCGAGCGCGAGCGCGCTCATCGGGCCGACGAATCCTGCGGCCGGCGTGATCGCCACCAGACCGACGACGATCGCCGTCGCACAGCCGACGGCGGTGGGTTTGCCGGTCCTGGCGATCTCGAGAAACGTCCAGACGACCAGCGTGCCGGCCGGAGCGAGGAAGGTCGCGGTGAACGCCAACGCGGCGATGCCGTTCGCGGCCACGGCGCTGCCGGCGTTGAATCCAAACCATCCGAACCACAACAGCCCGGCGCCCAGCAGGGTGAAGGGCACGTTGTGCGGCAGCAGCGAAGCCGACGGATAATCGCGTCGCTTGCCGACGACGATCGCCGCGACCAGCGCGGCGATACCGGCATTCACGTGAACCACCGTTCCGCCGGCGAAGTCGAGCGCACCGAGCTTCGAGAGCCAGCCTCCGCCCCAGACCCAATGAGCCACCGGGCAGTAGACGATCAGTCCCCACAGGGTGATGAAGGTGACGTAGGCAGGAAACCGCATGCGCTCGACCACCGCGCCGGAGATGAGGGCCGCCGTGATGATGAAGAACGTCCCCTGGTAGCACATGAACAGCAGGTGCGGAATCGTACCGTTCGGGCTCGAGACCGACGCCGCGCAGGAACACACGCGAGAGATCGCCGATGAGTGCATTTCCTGGCGCGAACGCCAGCGAGTAACCGACAACCGCCCACGCGACGCCCAGGAACCCTAAGGACACGAAGCTCATCATCATGGCGTTGAGCGCGTTCTTCGATCGGACCAGACCTCCATAAAAGAACGCCAACGCCGGCGTCATGAGCAACACGAGCGCCGTCGAAACCAGCATCCACGCGGTATCTGCCTGATTCATCACACACCTCGACACGGAATCTGTTGACACTCCTGATCTGTCGCGCCGCCTTGCAGACCCGTCGGAGCCCACGCCGACGCCTGTCGAGCGGACGGCGACCCGGATCACGACCGCCGCGGCCAATGACGACAGTGCGATCGAACGGCGTCGATCGGTTCAGATGCGAAGAGGAACCGTGTCGGGTGAGTTGATCGAGGCGAGGATGGGAACCCAGCGATCCGCCAGTGACCGACCGTTCGGCGGGACCACGAGCGGCGCGCGTTTCGACGTGGCCATGAAGGTCACGCGCGGGGATACGCGAGTACCTGGCAACCCATGCGACGACGAGTCGTGGTCGAGGACGCCTCGTGTGGGCCGTCCTGGACTGTGCGGTCGCGAGGAATGCCAGGAGCCGAGCAGGTCGCACACGCAGAACGGTGCCGAGAAGGGCGACACGATCAGAACGATAATCCAGGCGGCTACCGCGCGCGACACCATGTCTGCGGCGCTCTTCGCAAGTTGGGCGCCATCAGCACACGCGACGAATACGGAGGGAACATCGTGCTGCCAAAGGACCTAGGGCTGCAGACCGCATCTGGGGGCTTCGCACCGATCACGAACAAGATCGTCCACGCTGCTCAACGCGGGACAATTTCGTCGGTTAGGAGCGTCATTCCGAGCGCGCTTCCTGCGTTTTTGGCGCCGACGTCTCGGCGCTGCCGGGTCTACTGCGGACTGTGGAACAACAATCTTGTCGTAATCATCTTTTGCAGGATCAAATTTGTTGGCTTGCCCTGGGATCCCGCGTTCTGACAGGCGCGCCCGGTGGCGGCTAGTCAGCGTCTCGGCGTCCCAGGTAGCGCAGGCGCTCCACGTCCGCGTGGAAGAAGATTCGGTGGATGCGCCCGTCCGCGACGGCAAGCAGCAGCGCAGCGAACGGCGCGTTGTCGCGGTAGAAGACGAGCGCCGGCTGGCCATTGAGCTCGTGCATCTCGGATTCGAGGTCCACGCTGCGAGCCGTCGCCACGATGAAGGCGGCAATCCCCGCGGCACCCTCGAGCGGCGCCCGAAGATTGCGAATGCCCGCGACGCGCCTCCCGTCGGCGCCGCCATCCGTCACCAGGACGGCGTCCTCCGCCAGCAGCGCGACGAGTGCCTGGATGTTGCCGGCCGACGCCGCTTCGGTGAACGCCGCGAGCAAGCGCCGGTGCTCGGCGGGTGACGCCGAGAACAAGCGCTTCCCCTCGGTCACGTGCTGTCGTGCGCGCTCGAGGAGCTTTCGGCAGGCGGCCTCGCTCTTGCCGACCAGCGTCGCGATCTCCTTGTAGTCGAAATCGAAGACCTCGCGAAGCAGCAGGACGGCCCGCTCGGTCGGTGTCAGCCGTTGGAGGACGACCAGGAACGCCATCGAGATCTGATCGAGCGTTTCCACGCGGCCGATGCCTCCTTCATCCAGGTCGACGGGCTCAGGCAGACGGTCGCCGCGGCTCTCCTCGCGACGGTGGCGTGCCGAATCGAGCTCGTTGAAACACAAACGTGTCACCAGGGTCACGAGATACGCGCGCGGAGACTCGACCTCGACGTGGCGACTGCTCCAGCGGAGCCACGCATCCTGGACGATGTCTTCGGCGCGCCCCAGATCGCCAAGCATGCGGTACGCGTGAGCGACGAGCAGGGCCCGATGCGATTCGAACACGTCCAGATCGTCGGCCGTGGAGCTGGTCATCAGAACGGCTTGACCTCCATCAACACCGTAATCGCGGCGATGAGCGCACTCATGCCGAATGCGATCCGCTCGAGCCTGCGAAGGACGGCCGCCTCGCCCATCTCTTGGCCAAGCCCCCGCCGCACCGTCCGGCGGGCCTGTCCGTGGAGGATTCCGGTCACCACCAGCAGCACGGCCGACCCGCGAAACCACCACCACCGGCTCATCGCGCCGCCTGCCGCCATGTCCATCAACACGCCGGTCGCCAGCATGGCGGCCAGGCTGAATGCCGAGTAGCGCAACAGCGTCGTGAGCGTGGCCATGACCTCGGGCGATCCGCGGCCCGTTCTCCGCGCCGTCGCCGCCACGATGGCGATCGACAGGATCGAGCCCAGGCCCAGAACCGCAACGACGACGTGGACCAGACGCACGGGCATGAAGAGGACGCTCATGATGCAGCCTCCACTGGCCGGCCCAGCCCGACGGTTTCAGCGACATGCGATCGACGCTCGATCGCATCCAGCATGAACGCCGCAAGCGACCGGAACGACATCGAGCGGCTTCCCGCCGGGAGGGCATCGGGCACGGCGACAAAGCTCGCCTCTGATGATTGGGTCAGACGAGGCGGGCGTGCAATCGTCCAGGCCAGGCCGCTCTCTCGCACGATCTGCTCCATCGAGCGCAGGTCACGGGCATGGTACTTGGTCAGCCATCGAAAGAAGCCGAAGTAGAGACCTCGTTCGGGGAACAGCACAGCCGCGGACACGATCGCCAGGCGGGCGACGCCGTTCGAGGTCATTGCGGTCACCGTGGCGCGCGCACAATCGGCGACGAGCGTGCTCGGGCGGAGCGCTTCGCGCGGGTGGGGCCCGATCGCCGACAGCACCGCGTCGTGCCCGCGGAGCGCGGCCGCGATCGAGTCAGGTCGGCGCGGATCACCCGCCACGACCGTGACCGACCGGGTTGCCGCGCCACGGCTGGCAAGAGCGAGGCGGAGCTTTTCAGGCGACCGAACGAACGCGGTGATCTCGTGGCCGTGCTGGCCCGCGAGGTCGAGGATCTCCGTGCCAGTTCGGCCGTTCGCGCCAATGACAAACAGTCTCATATCTCTAAGACCGGACAGCCGCACAGGTTGTGACACGGCTCCGGCAGAGTCTGGTTGTCGCGGTCGAGCACCCTCTCCAACTACCATAGCCACAGAACCGGAGCGTGAATCGATGTGGGCAAGAACCACGGTAGCAGTAGTAACGTGCTTGTCGATGAGCGCAGGCAACCAGCCGACACGATCGCAGAACGCCACGCTGACGGCGGTTCCTGGTTTGAAGGTCGGCCACTTTACGCTCTCCCAACGGCCGACCGGCTGCACCGTCATTCTGGCCGAATCCGGCGCCATCGGCGGTGTCGATGTGCGGGGCTCGGCGCCCGGCACCCGAGAAACCGACCTGCTCAATCCCGTCAACACCGTTGAGCGGGTCCATGCGATCGTGCTGGCGGGCGGCAGCGCCTTCGGTCTCGACGCCGCCTCCGGCGTCATGCGCTACCTGGACGAACGCGGGATCGGGTTCAAGGTCGTGTCGCACGGGATTCCGGTCACCGTGCCGATCGTCCCGGCGGCGGTCCTGATCGATCTGGGCGTCGGCGGCAATCCGAAGGTGCGACCCGACGCGCAGTGCGGGTATCAGGCTGCCGTCGCCGCCACGGACGCTCCGGTGACGGAAGGCTCTGTCGGCGCCGGCGCCGGCGCGACCGTCGGGAAACTCGCTGGATATCAGCGAGCCATGAAAGGCGGACTGGGCACGGCCGCTCTCCACATGTCGGACGGTCTCGTCGTCGCCGCGATCGTCGCGGTCAACGCGTTGGGTGACGTGATCGATCCTGAGACCGGGGCCGTCGTCGCCGGCGTTCGCACACCCGACGGGCGCGGCCTTGCCGATGCCCGCCTGCTGCTCCACGACGAGCGGACCGCGCCAGGTCCGGTTGGCGGCAACACGACAATTGGGGTCGTAGCCACCAATCGGGCACTCACGAAAATCCAGGCCACCAAGATCGCGCAGATGGCGCAGGACGGGCTCGCCCGCGCGATCTATCCCGTGCACACGCCGGCTGACGGAGACACGGTCTTCGCGCTGTCGACCGGCGTCGACACGGGCCCTGTTGACGTCGGGAGAATCGGCGCCCTGGCGGCGGACGTGATGGCGGAAGCGATCCTTCGGGCGGTGAGACAAGCCACTGGACTTCCAGGCTACCCGGCCGTTCGCGACCTCGGCCGCTAGCCTTGGCCTGACCCGCCAGTCATCCTCGTGTCACCGCGCCGTCCAGCCTCCGTCAATCACGAGCGTATGCCCGGTAATCAGCGACGCCGCTGAAGAAGCGAGAAACACGATCGCCCCGGCCACGTCCATCGGCTCGCCGATCCGATGCAGCGCCGCGATGCGTTCGACGACATCGGCTTTGAACGCGGGATCGTTGAGGGCGGACTCCGTTCCCGGTGTGGCGATGAAGGTCGGGGCCACCGCGTTGACCGTGATGCCGTGCGGTCCCCACTCGACCGCGAGGCACTTCGTCAGGTGGGCAATCGCCGCCTTCGTCATGCAATACACCGACTCGCCCGGCAGGGCCACGAAGCCGGCCTGTGAGCTGAGATTGATGATGCGGCCCCGGCGCTGACCGATCATGATGCGTCCCACGGCCTGACTCACGAAGAACGTGCCCTTCAAGTTGACGGCGCACGTCTGATCGAAGTCGTGCTCCGTGACCCTCTCCGCCGGATTCTCCGGCGCGATCCCGGCGTTGTTCACCAGGATGTCGATTCGTCCGAATCGGGTCAGCGTCTGATCGACGGCGGCGGCGACCTGCGCCAGATCGCCGATGTCCATCTGGAGCGGGAGCGCCGTGCGGCCCAGCGCGCGCACGGCCTCGACGACCTCGCCGCCGGTGGTGGCGTCACGCAGGCCAAGCGCAACGTCGGCGCCGGCATCAGCCAACGCCAGAGCTGCGGCTCGCCCGAGCCCCTTGCCGGCGCCGGTAACGAGGGCTACCTGGTTGGTCAGATCGAAGCGGGGAAAGTCAGGCATGGGTGAATTCTCCCGTCAAACCTCTTGACAACTGTGCCGGATGGGTCCAGAGTCACTTCCTAAAATATCTTAACTAACGAGAGGAGGCCGCATTATGCGCAGGGTAGCCGTTCTCGCGCTCCTGTTGTCGGTGAGCGTGGCCGTTCCGAGCTTTGCCCAACGCATCACCGCCAGCATACGGGGCACCGTGACCGACAGCACTGGCGGCATCGTGCCCGGCGCCAACGTCACCGTCAAAAACGAGAGTACCGGCTTCACGCGATCCACCGTCACCAACAGTGCCGGGTCGTATTCGTTTGCCGAGCTCCCGACCGGCACCTACACCGTCGAAGTGGCGCTGGACGGATTCAAGTCGTCGATCCGCAAGGGCATCACGCTCAACGTCGCGGACGTGCATTCCGAGGACGTGCAGCTCGAGCCCGGCGCGCTCTCGGAGAACGTCACGGTCGAAGTCACCAGCGGTCTCCATCCAGACCGTGGGCGGCGAAGTGGCGGGCCTCGTGACCGGCGAGCAGGTTCGCGAGCTGCCCCTGAACGGACGCAACTTCCTGCAGCTGGGCACGCTGATGCCCGGCGTCAGCCAGGGCGACGGCTTCAACACGAAAGACCGCGGATTGATGTCTGGCATCGAGCTGTCCGTCAGCGGCAGCGGCCTTGGCGGCAACATGTGGATGGTGGATGGCGCCAACAACAACGACGTTGGCTCGAATCGCACCATTCTGGTCTTCCCCTCGGTGGATGCCATCGACGAATTCAAGGTCCATCGCAACAGCTACGGCGCCGAGTTCGGTGGCGCCGCCGGCGCCCAGGTCAACATTGTCACTCGCGCCGGCACCAACCAGTTCCGCGGGAGCGGCTACTACTTCGGGCAGAAACGACGCGCTCGCGTCGACGCGACTATTTCCTGGAGCTGGCCGATCAGCCGAAGGGACCGTTGAGCGTTCACGACTTCGGCGGCACCTTCGGCGGACCGATCATCAAGGACAAGCTCCAGTTCTTCGCCTCCGAGGAGTGGAACCGCGAGAAGCGCGGCGTGACCCGGGCCGCGTTCGTGCCGACGGCGGCCGAGCGCGCCGGAGACTTCAGCGGCGCCCTGATCGACGGCTGTTCCGATCCCCGACCGATCGATCCACTGACCGGCGAGGCCTTCTCGGGCAACAAGATTCCAGCCGGCCGCTTGAGCCCGGCAGGTCTGCTGGCCCTGCAGCTCTATCCGCTGCCCAATACCACGCCGACGGAGGGCAGCTGCAACAACTGGGTGACCGCGCTGAACACACCGATCAACTGGCGGCAGGATCATGCGCGGGTCGACTACACGATCAACAACCAGGCGCGGATCATGGTGCGCTACACGCAGGACAGCTGGACGAACAACTCGCCGAGCGCGCAGGAGACCCTCTGGGGCGACGACCCGTTTCCGGCCGTTGACTCGAACTGGGACCAGCCCGGCCGATCGCTCACCGCGCAGCTGAGCGCAGAACATCGGCTCCGCGGCGGTCAACACGCTGACGTTCACCTACTCGGCGAACGTCATCACCGTCACGCGCGGCGGGCTGACACCGCAGCTCAACGATCAGCTCAACGCCGCCATCCCGGGCATCTTTCCCGACCGTGTCAAGGAATACGGCGCCGAATCGCGGCCACGCGATCTTCAACATCGGCGGGAACTACGGCGAGACGCTCCAGAACATGGCGCCGTTCAAGAACAACCAGAACCTCTTCGTCTTGAAGGACGACTACGCGTCGGTCTTTGGCAAGCACTTCTTCAAGGCCGGCATCGTCCTCAGCTTCAACCAGAAGAACGAGGACGTGTTCGACCAGGGGTCGGCGGAGTCGTCCAATGTTCGGGGATGCAGTCGGCCTAACTGGCGAGGGAGACACCACCGGCAACGTGCTCGCCGACCTGCTTCTCAAAGACATGGCCTTCGACTTCAGCGAAGCCAAGGCCGAACGGTCCATTCAGCAGCGATGGCGGGACGTCGAGGCGTACGCCTCCGACTCGTGGAAGGTCGGCGCCGCGCGTGACGCTGGACTACGGCCTGCGATGGTCGCGCTTCGAGAACCCGCTCGATCTCGGCGACACGATCTCGAGCTTCGACCCATCGACGTTCAATGCCGGCGCTTGGCGCCGACGCGTGCAACGGCATGCTGGTGCCGCCGGGCTCCACTGCCTGCAAGGATGCCGGGCTGCTCGGCGGAGCGGACGGGCCCAATCGGTCGCTGGCCAAGACCTTGAATCATCTTCCAGCCTCGATTCGGCGTGGCCTGGGACGTGAAAGGCGAACGGCAAGACATCCCTGCGCGCCGGCCTCGGGCAGTTCTATCAGCGCGAGTCGCTGCAGAACGGACTGAATCTCGGCTTCAACCCGCCGTTCAATCGGCGTACTCAACGGAAGCCGCACGCTCGACAGCAACGCGGAACCATTCCCGGATGCGTTCGCGACCAACGACGGCATCCCGCAGTACGGCCTGGATACGTCCGGACACATGGGCTACAACTGGCAGTGGAACGTCACCGCGCAGCACGAGATCATGCGCAACACCACGCTCGAAGTCGGCTACGTCGGGAGCAAGGGGTACGATCTGCTGTTCCCGTTCGATGTGAACCAGGTTCCACCTGGCGATAACAACGGCAACGGCGTTCCCGACCGGCTGGATTTCATCCACGCGGGAAGCAGTTCTTCGGCTCGGGCGGCACTCCGACCCTACGGAGTGTTCGGCAACGCGAGTATCGCCATCCTCGCCCACCAGGGTGATACCACGTATCACTCTCTTCAGACGCAGCTCGTGAGCCGTTTCGGGCGCGCCTCGCAGTTCCAGGCGTCGTACACCTTCTCGCGAACGACCGGTCTGGTGACGCTCATCGGAGGCGAGAACGGCGTCGGAGCGTCGAGCGTCAGCCTGAACGAGAATCTGGGGCTCGATCGAGGGACGCACCGTGACCGACCGGCCGCACATCTTCAACACGAGCCTCGTGCTGGCGCTGCCGAGCCTGGACGATCATTCGACCGCCATGAAGAGCGTGCTCGGTGGATGGGAGGTGGCGACGATCGTTCAGGCGTCTTCCGGTCGGGCGGTCACCGTGTTCACAGGCGCAACTCCCGGCTTGACGAACCGGGTCTCGGGCACGGGCCTGACCGCCAATCAGCGGCCGAATCTGGTGGACGGGCAGGACTGCGCGGCATCAAGCGGACCGCCGGAGCAGATACTCAATCCGGACAAGTACACCCTGGCCGGATTTCAACTCGGCACTTTCGGCAATTCGCCGCGCGGCGTCTGCCATGGTCCGGACTTCTTCCAGACCGACCTGGCGTTCTACAAGAACTTCCAGATCAGCGACAAGGTGAAGGTGCAGATCCGGTTCGAGACCTTCAACGTGTTCAACACCACGAACTTCGTCGGCGTGAACACGAGCCTGAACCCGACGAGCGTCACGCTCGATACGGGCGAGCCAAGCCACCGCCACGCGGATTACGGCCTTCACCCCGTCAACGGCGTTTGGTCAGGCGACAGGCACACGCGACCCGAGGCAGGCACAGTTCGGCTTCAAGTTGATGTTCTGAAGTTGGATTCGGAGAGCGCGGCGCCGCCCGAGTGCGGCGCCGCGTTTGTGAGCGGCTCGGCGGTTTCCGCGCTACGATGCGGGGACGACCTCGACCTCAGTCGACACGCGACGAACACCCTTCACGGCGTCCGCCACCTGCACCGCTTCCAGGTGCGCCTCGATCGACTTCGTCTTGCCCGACAGCAGGACAACGCCCTTGTTCACCGACGCGACCTTGATGCCGCTGTCGTTGACGCGCTTGTTGGCCTTGAACGCGGCCTCGACGCTGTCCTTGATCGCGTCATCCGACTTCTCGACGACCTCGCGCTCCGACTTGGGGACCACCTGCAGGAGGTTCTTGACCGATTTCGCCCCGTCGATCCCGCGCGCCACTTCCGCCGCCTTGCTCTTCGCCGCTTCCGTCGGCACCGTGCCGTGCAGCGTGATGACGCCCTTGACCGTGTCGACGTTCAAATGCGACGTGCTCACGCCGTCGGCCGTCATCAGTGCGATCTTCGTCTTCGTCGTGATCCAGGCGTCGGGCGTGTCGGCCGCGCGCGCCGGCCCGGCCGCGAAGCACACGATCAATCCAGCCACCGCGACTACTTTCGAGAGCTGACTCCTTACCATCCTGCCTCCTCCTTGATCGCCACGCGCACTCCATGGGTCATACGGATGAGTGCCTTCGCTCGAGCACGCAGCGGCAATACCTGCTCTCGTCCAGGTATCAACAACGATGCCACCAGCTCGGCGCCGGATCGGCGTTCGGATTGGTAATGGCTACAGGATCTGGGTGGTTTGGTGCCGACTGCGGGGAGTCAGCGCCACACCGTCAGCTACGTTCGCCGTTCTCTGGACAAATCGCGGCATCGAGTGTTGCGATCGGAGGAGAAGGCGATCCACTTTCCATCCGGCGACCATGCGGGTCGGAAGAAGCCATTCGGCGCGGCCGGATCACCCTGGAGGCCCGGTTGAGCGGTCAGGTTGCGACGCTGACGCGTTGGAAGATCGAGGATGGCGCGCTACTGCCCAAGCCTGGCCTTGCGGCTCGCGGCTTCGGCGTGCCAACGGGCGCGATTGATGCTCCCGAGCGGCGTCGTATCCGGGGTGGCGTTCTCGGTGACGTCGATATGCCAGGCCTCGCAGGTTTCCGCTGGAAGCTCTGACTTCGGCACCAGCGTGAGGCGCCCCACGACATGAAGGGGCGACTCCGATTCCTTCCACTCGACGCTGGCGTTCTCGATCCAGAACGACGCGTCACGCCGCCTTCCCCAGTAGGTCATGGCCGATGGGTCGAGGAGCTGCAAGCCGAAATCAAAGCAGCTCATCACCGAGTCGGTCTCGAGATGGCGAACCAGTTCGTCCGCAAGGGTGTTCGGATCCGACGACTTCAAGTCGGCCGCGGGATTGCCGGCGCATGGAATGGCGGAGTACTTGATGACGTCGGTTGGGCCCTGCCGGAACGGCACCGTGCTCCAATACTGTCGTCGTTGGTACGGCAGCAGCGACTGCCGCTCTTGTTCCGCGCCAAGGACCGCCGTCCTGGCGAACGACACTTTGTCGCGGAACGGCAGCGCCCACACACCCGCCGCCATCGTCGGCGCCGTCACCACCTTGACCGTGGTCGCGAAGGCATGCGCATCGTTGATCGGAAACGTGCGCCGGTCGTTGGTCGAAAAATCCTGCCGCTGCCGTCCGGCGGGCTCGACGGCGAACGACAGCGCCCGCACGTCGGCCTTGGAGTCGTTGTTGATGTTCGAGTCCGCGTTCGCGAAGCGAAGCATGACCGGATACCGCCCGGGGCTCGCATATAGACCTCGGGCCAGCCTGGAGGCGAGCGCGCGATCCACGACGGTCTTCATGATGTCGAACACCTCGAACTCGGCGCGTGCGCACACTCCCTTGGCGTGCGTTCCACGCGCAAGCGGCCGTTGCTGACCGGCGGCATCGCGCGCTTGCAGCGTCAGGATGCCGCTGACGATCGCCTCGATGTCCGCCGCTTCGGTCCGACTCGCCTGCTCGGCGTCAGGGACGCTCAGCCACACGAGGAACATGCCGACCAGCATCACGATAACGAACCCGACAAGCAGGCGACGTCTGATCATGAGGTCAGGGACTACTTCGCGTTCGTTGCTGTTGGCGGCGAGCCCGGATGTTCGGGCTCTGACGTATAGGACTTGAGGAACTCGATGATGGCGTAGCGCTGATCGTCGGTCAGCGTCGGATAGAACGACCATTCATGGCCGGTATTCCAGTTGCCGCGCCGCCGTGTATCCATCAGGAATCCCGGCAGCCCTGGCGGGAGGACATACTTCGCGCGATCCGTCTCGAGCCCGAGCTTGACCGGATCGTACTCGCGCTGGCCGGTCGGGAACGTCACTGGCCGCTCAGCCGCAGGCTTCAGCAGGTCGTAGATTGTCGGCACCGAGCCGTTGTGAAGAAAGGGGGCGGTGGCCCAGATGCCAACCAGCGTCTTGGCGCGATAGACCTTGCGCCCTTTCGTGTCGGCCCAGCTGTCCGCATTCAGGAGCGGCGCACGAAACGTCGGGTTCCACTGTGGTCCGCTTCGGATCTGTCGCTGCTCCCACTGCGCGATCGTCTGCGCATCGAGCTTCCTCTCCTGATACGCCTTCTGCTTAATCCGCGTGATCAGTCCCAGCGCGGCATTCGGAAACGGCTGGACCGTGCCGTCCGCGAGCATGACCTGGCGCTCGAAGTTGAGCGCGGCCATCGGATCGGTACCGACCTGGTCGAGCGAGAAGAGCTGATAGACACGCATCTTGCCATCGACTTTGAACGTCTCGTGGCAGCCGGCGCAGTGCTGGTAGAAGAGCTCGCGTCCACGGGCCGCACGGGCGGCGTCGATCGGGGGGAACGTGTCGGGCCATTTCGGCGGTGTGATCTTGTAGGCCAGGGTTTCGAGCTGATGGAGATCTTCCAGGCGCAAGGTGCTCTCGAATGTCTTGGCGTCGAAGAGAGCGCCCACGCCGAGGGCCTGCCCGATGTTGCGCTCCATGACCGAGTTGGTATTGGCGCCCCACTGCAACCAGCCTGTGTACTCCATGCCCCAGATGTGAGGAATGCTGACGGGTGCATCGGCAGGAAGGCTGTTGGCACCGATGGCGCCGAACAGCTCATCGCGGCCGATCCCGAACGCGTCGAGGCGACCGTAGCCCTCCTCGGTGCTGATGGCGAGCGACCGGCGCAAGGTCGGCACGTTGCGCAAGGCCGCTACCTGGGCTTCGAGCAGCCCGCGATCGCTGGTGAGGAGCTGTTTGATTCGCCCCGCGAGCGTTTCGTCCTCAGCGACGTCGCCGGGATCCGCGCCTCCTGCACGACGCTCGCGCCGAACCGTGCGGAGCCGCTCCCAGAAGCGTGACAGCCGGCGCGGCGTCTTGAAAGTCGCTTCCGTCTCGGACGCGAGGTGCTCGAGGAACTTGTTGATGTAAGCCATGTTCCCGGCGCCATCGATCCGAACGCGCTCGTTGTGGTACTGCACCTGACCAACGTGGCACGCCGCACAGTTGAGCCCGATCATCTGCGTGCCGCTGATCTTGGACCGGGCAAGCGACACGCCCACCGGTAACCCGTACGGATTGCCGGCATCTTTCGGATCCGGAAGCAGTCCAAAGCGCTCGATGTTCTCCAGAAATGGCCGGACGGCCACGCCCCCATCGTTGGTCGGCACCTCGACGTCGAGCGCGAGCAGCCAGTCGAGCGGATAGAGCTCTCCGCCCTCCGACAGGTGATAGAGGCTCGCCCGGTCCGTATCGGACAGGCCGTTGCGACCGCCTGGACTGGGTGTCGTCGGAAACGCCTTGGCTTCGTGAACCGTCGGCGTGTCACCCAACCGCGATCTGAGCGCCCACCCGCCGGCGAGACCCGCGAGAAAGACACCCGCAACGATCGCTGCGTTCCGCTTCGTCATGAAGGTCCTTGACCATGACTGGCCGCGAGGCACAGTTCACGAGGACTCGCAAACCGCTTGTCCCCGCATAACATCCGGGCCGTCTGCAGTCCGAGCATGCGGTAGCTCTCGAATTGCGCCTCGTCGAACCACTGCTCCGTCGTCGACTGGTGTGGAAACGTCGGATGCGTCGCCGCGTAGTTCGCCACGTCGACAACTTCATCACCGGTGACCGTTGGCTTGAGGTACACGAGAGTCCCGTCCTTGAGGTCGGCATCGACTGCCGAATACCGGATCCTGCCGATGGCGAAACGCGCCGCCTCGCGCGGTCCGATGCGCAGGCCGGTTGGAAAGTCGATCTCGATGCCGAAATCGATGCGAACCTTCCTGACCGCGTTCGCCAAATCTCCGAACGTGTAGCCGGCGTCGCAGCCGGCGTCGCTGAGAATGATCGTGTGACAACGGCGCCGTACCATCTCGTAGAGGCCCAGGTTCTCGAAATGCCCGCCGTCGGTGAGATAGACGTACGGGTTGGTATCGGTCGTCCTGGCCAGCAGCTCGTTGACGAGTGGCTCCACGCCGAACGCGGGTGCTGGACGGGTCCAGGTCGCCGCGCCGGGCAGCCCGGGATTTCCGAGCCACGTGCCCAGCCGCGCGTTGAAGACGGTCAAAAGGAAGGTCAGCGGCCGCGACGCATCCGGCCCCATATTCGAGCTGACCGCGGCGCCCGACGTCGTCAACGCTTCGCCCAGGGTGATGCCGGAGGCGTAGGTCTCCGACGGCCTGTACTCGAGTCGGGATCCGGTGTGGAGTGCGCTCACCGTAAAGGACGTGGCCTTGCGCTCGGCGACGGCGAGCTGATTGTCGGCCACGAGGTTGAGCGTGGCGTTCACGATGTGCAAGGGTCGCCCCACCGCGCGGAGGCGCTCGATCGGCATGTCGTCGCCGGCGTCGAAACCCGTGA
Organism: uncultured Acidobacteriota bacterium; assembly: GCA_963771415.1. Classification (GTDB taxonomy): domain Bacteria; phylum Acidobacteriota; class Vicinamibacteria; order Vicinamibacterales; family 2-12-FULL-66-21; genus CAWAZT01. The sequence goes on from CAVYTI010000008.1 coordinate 671,595, forward strand.
ACGCGCTCGGGTGGCGGTCCTCCTTGGGCCGCGAGGCCCCGAGAAACGTCCGCACGAGGCGGTCGCGATACATCCCGTGGAGGGAGAACAGATTGATGGAAATGGCGCGGCCGAGCCCGACGCCGAGAAGCAGCAGAAACGCGAGCGCGAGAAGATCCTCGGGCAGGGAGGCGCCGACCGGGTGACGCCGCTCGTGAAACAAGTGAAGGTCGTGGATGAATTGAAGGAGCTCACGATTTCCGTCCGACACGAGGACGACGAGGAGAATCGTCGCGGTCGGCGCCGCAAGACAGATGGCAAGCGCGTTCGCCAGGGGCCAGCGCCGAACCCGCGACACGAATGCCGCGATCAGTCGGTAGGCGGCGCTGCCCGAGACGACGGTCAGGACAGTCAGCCCCGCCCGGCCGCCACCGTGCGACAGCCCGGTTGCGACGATGGCCTTGTCGAGCACCTGCGGGCCGAGAATCGCGACCGCGCTCGCAACCAGCCATGTCAGGGCCACGATCAGGATCCACGCCCCCGCCCGCGCCCACCACTCCCGGTCGTCGTCGGTCATGTCGCGGCTGGCGAGACCGATGAAGATGGTGATCTGCAAGAACAGCAGCATCAGCGAGGTGGGCAGATCGATCACCACGAAAATTTGCGGATCGTGCTGCGCAAGCGCCGTCAGAAAGTGATGCGCCCACCAGATCACGAACCGACCGGCGAGGCCGGCCGCAGCCGCGGCGATCCAGGTCCGCGGGCGCCACCAGCGCTGGCTGAAGGCCCCGCCGAGGATCCAGGGGCCCACCATCGCCGCCGTCGAAACCAGCAGCTCGCTGCCGAGCGACGTGTCGTCACCGAAACGCCAGGCCCAGTAGCGGTCGACGGACAGGAGAAAGAAGGCCAGCAGCACCGGTGTCAGGAACCAGATCATGAAGCTGCGCGAGCCCGCCGCGCGGTGCCCGAGGCTGGGAAGCTGGATGGCGGCGTAGGTGGTCGCGACGGCGACGAAGAGCAGAATGGGAATCGAGTCGTGAACGTACAACCAGTCGAGCGTGGCCCGGCTCACGAGCTCGGGTTGTGATGGCAGGCCAAGGAGTCCCAGATAGATTCGCGGCAGCATTGCCGCCGTGGCAATCAGTGGAATCAGCACCATCCAGTTGACGAGGAGGTTGCGGAGCATGGTGCCGCCGAGCGTCCAGACATCGGCGGAGAGGATTCCCGTTCTTGGATCCAGGAACTTGATCGTGCGTCGGAGGCGCGTCAGCGCTTCGGCCTCCGCATCGCGTCCCAGCTCTTCGCACGGATCGGTTGCGTTGCCGGTTCTGGCGTGGAGGCGCCACGCAGACAGCCAGCCGCCGACGTAGCCGCCGCCAGAAACCGTGGAAATGTAATCGAACTTTCCGAGAACGCCGGCCCGGGCCAGTCCCTGCATCACGCCGAGCCCGAAGCTGCCGCTGCGCACCCCGCCGCCCGACAGACAGAGTGCGGAGTAGCGGGCGCGCGCGTGCCGGCGCACGATATCGGCAGCTGACAGGCCGGCGGCGAACTCGCCGGGCGGAGGCTGATCCGATCCCACGTGCAGGAATGCGTACTCGTCTTCGAGCACACGTTCGAACGACAGTGGAAGGGGTCCGATCTCGGTCACGAGCCGGTCTCGAGAAGGGCCGCTCGCGCCGCGACGAGATCGCCGGTCGTCTGTCCTTCCGTGAACCAGCCGTACACGGGAGCGAGCACCGCGCGAGCCTGGTCGCGGCGGCCGCTCGCCAGCAACAGCCTCGCCAGCCCGGTCGACGCCCGCAACTCGAACGACTTTGCCTGCTGGGCGATCGCGCGGGCGATCGCCAGTCTGAAGCTCGCCTCGGCGGCGACCTCGTCGCCCGCGAGACGGAGGAGTTCGCCACGCATCCGATGCAACTCGGCGAGGTAGCCGCCCTCGAGGGTCTTCTCGGCGTGGACGAAGCCTTCGTCCACCGCCTGGAGGCCTTCGGTGACGCGGCCGGCGTGGCCAAGCATCTCGGCAAGCAACGCGAGGAAGGCCGTGCGGACCAGGCCGGATCCGATCGCCTGCTGAACGGCAAGGCTGTCTTTCAGCTGGTCGATCCCGTCGGCAGTCCGTCCCAGCGCCGCGATCGCAGCCCCTTGGAAGGAGCGCCCCCACTCGGTTTCCTGCTTCAGTTCGTACTCGAGGGAGAGCGCGACGATCTCGTCGCCCATGGTGACCGCCTCCGCCGCCTCGCCGCGGTACAAGTGAATGCCTTGCGCGACGACAAGGGCAAAGGCGAGCGTCATGGGCTGGTGCTGCGAGCGCGCCAGCGTCAGGGTTTCGCGCGCGCGGGCCGAGGCCCGGTCCGGATAGCCGAGCGCCCACAGCGGCCGGCTCGACATCGCGCGGGCGATCATCCCAGGGTCGAGACCGAACATGGCCGTGTAGGTCATGTGCTCGGCGGGCACGTGCAGCTCACGGCCGCGGTCGAGCACGCGGCTCGACTCGACCATGTCGCCCAGGAACTCGCGTGACACGCCAACCAGGTGATGGGCGGCCATCAGGTAAGCGGGATTCCCCGACTGCTCGGCCTGGCCCATCAGCTCGTCGGCGCGCTCACGGTAGACACGCAGGTCGCCGCGGATCGCGTGGAAGAGCGTCAGCGCCCACCGCACCGGAAAGACTTCCGGCGGGTCGTCGAGCTCATGACAGAGCTCACGGGCCCGCGCAAACACCGGCTCGATCTCCGCGGCGGCCCACCCCTTCATCATGCGCAACGCCAGCCCGCGGATCATCTGCAGGCCGAGCTCCTGCTGCTTGCGTTGCGGGCCGTCAGGCATGCCGCGGAGCGTCTTGAGGCCGCGCTCGGCCAGCGAGAGCGCCTCGCGGAATCCGAAGAGGCCGACCGCGTGCTGGGCGGCCGCGAAGTAGTGGCCGGCGCTCGCCGCAAAGTCGCGCGCCGCGTCGAACAGGACCGCCAGCCGCGCAGCCGTCGCCGGCGTGTCCTCGCCATGACCGACCAGGGCCCGGGCGACGCGACCACTGAGTGCCGCCCGACGCGTCGGCTGCAGGGACGCGTAGAGCATGTTCTGATACAAGACGTGCACGAACTGATACTGCAGCGTCAGGGTCAGATCCGGGAACTCGTACTCGTTGCCGCGCTTCACGAAGACGTGCACTCGCTCGAGCACGTCCAGCCGTTCCTCGACGTCAGCAGGGCTCAGCTCGGCCGCCTCGCTGACGATCGTCGAGTCGAATTCCGGCCCCTGGACGCTCGCCGCGAGCAGCAGGGCGCGATCCCCTGCGTCGACCTGCTCGATCTTTCTCGCAATCATGCTGCGGACCGATTCCGGCAGGTCGCGAGGCAGGTCGGACATCGAGCGGGCGAGCACCCATGTGCCGTTCCGTTCGACAATGCCGCCCGAGTCCCGGAGGTAGCGCACGAGGTCCGCCATGAAGAGCGGGCTTCCCTCGGTCTTGGCGTGAATCAGCAACGAGAAATCGGGGGGCAGCTGGTGTTCGGGGAATTCCAGCGCCAGATACCGTTCGACATCAGCCGGGGCGAGGAAGCCGAGGCCGATCTCCTCGAACTGGCCGCGCGATCGGAGGTTGTTCGCAATGCCGAGAAACGGGTGCTGCGCCAGCGCCATCTCCGCAGGTCGATAGGTCGCCACGACCAGCACGTGCATTGCCGCAAATCGACCCGCCAGGTAGTTCAGGATGTCGATCGTCGAGACATCCGCCCAGTGCAGGTCATCGAGAAAGACGACCACCGGCCGTGCAGTCGAGACATCCTGGAAGAACGCACCGACCTCGCGCTTCATGCGCTCCTGCGACGCCGTCAGCGCATCGACGCGGAGCTCGGTCATGGATGACTCGTCGATGGATCGCGTGGCCACCTGCAGATACCAGGTCGGCGCCACGGTTTTCATCAGCGTCTGGAGGGACTCGCCGCCGGCCCGGTGCAGCAGGCTGTCGAGCGCCTCCAGGATCGGCAGGTACGCTTCGGCGCCGGCGAGGCGCTCCGAGCAACGGCCGCGCGCCACGATCGGCCGTTCGGCGCGCATCGAGATCTCGCTCAGGAAATCCTCGATGAGGCTGGTCTTGCCGATGCCAGCTTCGCCCGAGACACCAACGATGAGGCTCTGACCGTCCATCGCGCGCGCATACGCGCGGCGAAGCTCGGCGCGCTCCGCCTCGCGGCCGACGGTCTTACGGGTGACCGTGGCGCCCAGGCGCGACAGGTCGACCAGATTGTCACGTCCTTGCAGCGCGGCAAGCTCCTCGTCGACCTCGCGAGCCGACGGACGACGCTCGGGTGCTTTGTCGAGCATCCGATGAACCAACGCGTCGAGCACTGGCGGAATCGCCGGGTTGAGCCTGACGAGCGGGACCGGCTTGATCCGACAGGATCGAGGCCAGGACGGCCAGGTTCGACGGCGCCACGAACGGGCGGCGCCCGGCGACCATCTCGTACAGCACGATGCCCAGCGCGAACACGTCGGCTGGAGGACCCAGCAGGCCGCCCCGCGCCTGCTCCGGGGCCATATAGGCCGCTGTGCCCAGGACGGTACCGGGCTCGGTGTCCTGCCGGACGACCGTGGACCGCTCGGCCGCTTGACGGTCGACCACGCGCGCGAGGCCGAAGTCGAGCACCTTCACATAACCGTCCGCGCGGACCATGATGTTTTCAGGCTTGACGTCACGGTGGACGATGCCGGCTGTGTGGGCTGCAGCGAGTGCGCGGGCCACCTGTCGCCCGATATCAACCGTCGCCGGGAGGCTCCGCTCTCCCTCGATGATCGATCGGAGCGTCTGCCCCTCGATGAGCTCCTGCACGATGAAGAGCTCGCCTTCCGGTGTCTCGCCCACCTCGTAGATGGTCACGATGTTCGGGTGGTTGAGGGCCGACGCCGCGCGGGCCTCACGCAGGAAACGCTGCACCAGGCTGTCGGTCCCGTCGAGGGCGTGCCGCATCAACTTGATCGCGACCGGCCGGTTCAACCGCGTGTCAAACGCGCGGAACACGTCGCCCATCCCGCCGCTGCCGAGCCGTCCGTCGACGCGGTAGTGCCCGAAGACTGTCGGTGTCATCCTGAGGTGGAGGTACGCAGCGCCCGGATGCACTATAGACCATGGCCGCCGCCTCCCACCGCAGAAAGTGTTTCCAATCGACGACGGGTCCCGTATAATTTTGCGCACACCCATCGCCCATGGCCAACCTGCCCGAGGGATCTCGGGACGACCTTCGTCTGTTCGATCTGCGACGCAACTGGAACGCGCTCACCGCGCGTCCAGCGTTCCATGACCCGGTCGTCGATGGCGTCCGCGCGCTCGCGATCCTGTGGGTGATGTCCTACCATCTCGTCCTCTTTCACCTGGGATCCTTCACCGCCGAGGCGATCGGGATCGCCACGGGACGGTGGACGCAATGGACGAGCCGCGGCGACATGGGCGTCGATCTCTTCTTCGTGATCAGCGGCTACCTGATCGGCACGATCCTGTTGAGCGAGTACCGGAAGACGGGCAACCTGCAGGTCCGGCGGTTCTATCTCCGGCGCTTCCTGCGGCTGATCCCGGTCTACACGGTCGCGATGATCGTCGGGCTCTACTTCGTCCACAACATCCCGCGTGAAGCGGTGCTCATGGAGTTCCCGCCCTTCATGAACGCCAATCACATATGGACGAACTTCCTCTACGTGAACAACTTTCTGCCGATCAATCGGCAGTACATGGGGTGGTGCTGGTCGCTCGCCATCGAGGAGCAGTTCTATCTGGTTCTGCCGGCCTTCATCCTCCTCGTCATGCGCGTCGGGAAGCCACTCCGCGTGCTCGCCGGCCTGCTGGCCGTTGCCGGCATCATCAGGTGGATCGTGATCGTCCGACACGGGTTCATCCCGCCGTTCCTCGATCTGCCGAACATGCAGTCCTGGGTGGACCGGTTCACGATCGAGTACCAGAATCTCTACACCCGCTACGGCGCGTTGCTCTCGGGGGTGATTGGCGCGTACCTGATGGTGTTTCATCGCGAGCGCGTAGGCCGGTTCTTCGCGCGGACGCGTCTCGTCAACGCCCTGGCCGTCGCGAGTATCGCGGTCATCATCCCGACCGGCTATTTCGCGATGTCCTCGCCGCTATTTACCGAGATTCCCGTCTGGGCCCGGATTCTCTACTATTCGCATCACCGTGATCTCTTCGCGATCGCGGTCATCTTCCTCGTGCTCGCGGCCATGCACTCGGCCGGATTCGTCGGTCAAGGGCTCCGGCGTCTGCTCTCCTGGAAGGTGCTGTTTCCCATCGCCCAGGTCTGGTACTCGCTCTACCTCGTGCACGAGATGTTCATGCTCTGGCTATTCCCCAAGACGGCCGCGCTCCTGGGTCCGACGCTCGGCCCGCACGCGACGATGGCCGTGGCGGCGATCATTGCCCTCCTGATGTCGTTCGCGGGTGCCACGCTGCTCTACTTGCTGGTGGAACAGCCGGCAATGCGTGCACGCGATCTGCCGGGCGTGCGGAGACTCGCGGTGCGGTCATCGAGCCCACAGCACGAGTACGCGCGACGGCGCGCCGAAAACGCGAACCCGGAGCGGATCAGGTGATCACGGAGCCGCGAAGGTCGATCAAGACCTGCTAGCGGGCCTCAGGGGACGTGAGAGGCAGGCGGACGGTGAACAGTGAGCCGCGGCCCACTTCACTCTGAACCTCGAGGTGGGCACCGTGTTCCGTGGCGATCTGTCTGGCGATCGACAGACCGAGTCCCGTGCCGCCGGACTCCCTGGACCTTGCCTTGTCGGCCCGCCAGAAGGTCACACACACGTGCGGCTATACAATCGGCCGCAGCCCAGGGGCGAACGGCTATGAGTTCGACCATGTCATGGACGGATCGTGGGCCGCAGATCTTTGCCGTCGCCGGGATCGCCATGATCCTGATGGCGACGTATATCGGCGGCGGCGATCAGCTGACGTGTCAGCGGAGCGACAGTGTGACCTGTGAGGTCGCGCGCACGCGGATGCTCGGACGCCGCATCGTCGAGCATATCGTCGCACCGCACGTCGTCAAGGCGTGGGTCCGCACGTCAACAGGGGAGCATCAGGAATACCGCCAGGGCCGCGGCCCGACTTCGTCGACGACGTCGAGCAATGACACGCTGGTTGTGGGGACAGCGAGCGGGACCGAAGTCGATCTGATCGGCGGCGAGCCCTCCGCCGGCCTTGCCAAGGAGATATCTTCGCTCATCGCCGGCACGACGACCGCACCACTGGAATTCTTCGACAGCTACTGGATCATGGCCGTCTTCCTCGGCGGATTCGGCTTGGTGATGGCGGCGTTCGCCACGTTCGCGCGGATGACGCAGCAGTGAACGTATACTCTCAAGTCCGATATGGAGGATCGCGTGCCGTCCAAGCCGATCGCCTCGCCGGCTGTCGAGTCAAGCCGGCGTCGTTCATCATCGATGACCTGCTGACCCAGCACGTCGAGAAACACCTGGGCCAGATCAGACGCAACGTGATGCAATTTGAGGAGAGACACCTCGTGAGCGACTTCGTGTTTCAGCCGCCGGCCCCCGTGTCGGCGCTCGTTCGGCAACGGGCGCAGCGCTTCCCCATCCGGCGGATCTTCTGCGTCGGGCGCAACTACGAGGCCCACGCCAAGGAAATGGGGGTCGCGGTCGATCGCGAGGCGCCGTTCTATTTCACCAAGGCCTCCGAGCACTACGTTCCATCAGGATCGACGGTCGCCTATCCGCCGGGCTCGAACAACTATCACTATGAGATGGAGCTCGTGGTCGCCATCGGCACGGCAGGATTCCGTATTCCCGAAACGCAGGCCCTCGACCACGTGTTCGGGTACGCATGCGGGCTGGACATGACGCGGCGCGATCTGCAGGCCGCTGCGAAGGAGAAGCAGCGGCCCTGGGATATCGGCAAGGACGTCGAACAGTCGGCGGTGCTCGGCGAGATCGCGCCGGCCGCGGAGATCGGTCACCCCGATCGCGGCCGCATCGAGCTCAAGGTCAACGCCCAGACCCGCCAATCGGCCGATTTATCGCTGCTGATTCACGGCGTCCCCGCCGTCGTCGCCCACTTGTCGCAGTACTACCACCTGCAGCCTGGCGATTTGATTTATACCGGGACGCCTGAGGGCGTCGGTCCGGTGAAGCCGGGCGATCGGCTCCAAGGCTCGATCGAAGGCGTCGGCACGATCTCGCTGCAGATCGGCGAGCCCGCCTGAGCACGCATTCGTTGACCAGGGCCCGGTGTGGCTCGCGTCAGTCCTGTTGATCGCCGATGGCCGCGCACCCAAGGTGAAATCGTCCGAGACCTCGGCATCGCGCCCGGCATGGTGTCGCCGGAGGCGAGCCGTCACGTGTCATCGGGTTCAGCCACCGCCCATGTCGTGCCAACCTCGCAGCAGTTCCTCGACGATCGTTTCGGCCGCACGTCGCAGCCGCGGCTCGAGTTGGTCGAGCGAGGCCAGCAGTCTTGCCCGCAGCGCCGCGTCGTCGGCCGCGACAGCGCCGTGAACCGTTCCTGCGCCCAGCTGAACACCCGAGTCGTAGACGATGTCGGAGAGATCCTCGACCGATCGCAAATCGTCGCGGCTGATCTCAAAGTAGGACGGATCCCAGCTCCGGATCCACCAATTGTGCAGGGGCACGCCCAGGATGGTCATCTCCGGAATCGCCAGCTCGGGTCCGGCGACGAGGATGTCGGGCTTCAACCGCCCGACCTGCTCGCTGCCCTGCACGATGCGAAGCGTTGGTCGGGTCTTCGGTTCTTCGAGACAAGACGGCCTGCCACTTGTGATTACCTTGGCCTCGAGCAGCACGTCGTCTGCCGGATCGTTCGACGGACCTTCGACCCGGATCAGAACCTTCCTGGTTTCTGCGCTCCCGACCCCCATCTGCAACCACCCCGCACGGACGACGCGGAAGTAGCCGTCCCGCAGGCCGGGGCGCTCCCGTCGCACCGCGTCGCTGAAGACCTTCATCGCAAAGACGACGCGCTTCGCGGAGAGCTCGGACATCGGCCCCATCTTCGCCTCGGCCCACTCGAAGAACGCCTCGCGGGGCAGGGGCGGTGCCTTGGCCTTCTCCCAGCGCACGATGTCCGGTTCCGGAGGCAGATACGCGGGATCGGACAGCCCTCGACGATAGCCTTCGAAGAAGCGATTGAAGAGCCGATCGCGGTCGCGTGACCAGCCGCGGCCGCGCGCCGCCAGCTCGATCGAGCCGAGGAACCTGACGATGTCGACCAGCGCCGGACCTCGAGTCGCGTCGTCGAAGTCGTCGAGCCCCCAGGCGTCCTTCATGAACGCGTACTGCTCGACGTGCGCGTCGCCGTGCAGTTGAACGATCGGCTGGTTGGGCAGATCGGCGGCGAAGACCTCGCAGACCCTGGCGGTCCACTCACGATTCGTCAGGCGAAAGTAGGTGTAGGGATCGGCCCGCACGCGATCGAGCAGCCCCGGCGGCGCGGCCGCGAGAACCTCGGACGCCACCGTGAGGTGTGGACGGCTGCAGGCTGCGCAGGTCAGCACGAGGCACGCCATGATCGCTCGCTTCACGCCACCTCCCGACGCGTCGCCGTCTCAGGCGAGCGTCCTCGTGAACCCTCTGCCTAGAATCTCACCTTCGGCCGCAGGCCGCCAGTAAACGCATTGTCGTTGTGCTAAGCCCTGGCGTCACATTGCTGGACGCCACGGCCGAGCAGGAGCGGCGGCATGGCGGCGACGCCGTCCATCGTCAGCGCTCGGCAGTCGGGCGGAGTCCATAGACACGTTTTTCCGGCCTGCGGATGACGGGGATTGTCGCGAATGGACCTCGCGGTGGCTTGCAAACGGCTCGCGCCTGCGCTGCCCCGCGTTTCAGGGTCGACGCGAGCGCGATCGCCAGCCGCCGCCTCAGCGCGTGCAGCGTGGTCTTCGGGCTGGCAGCTGCCGTCGCGCGAGCCAATCGCCGGCGGTGACTACCGTGTCGCCTGCCCCAGCAACCTCACGGCCGGATCACCGCTCGCCCCGCCAACAGTCGTGAGGCGTAGGATCTGGACCGGGCCGAGGAGTCCGGATGGAAGGAGCGGCGAGTTGGCCTTGTAGAACACCGGCCGCGTGAAGGTGAATTGCTCCGCGGCGCCCGGCTGACGATCGCCAATCATGCGGTTGACCCACAGGTTCGTGACCTTCACCTCGACGAGGTTGGCGGCGGGTTTCGCGGCGCGGGTCATGTCGACGCGGAACGGCCTCTTCCAGACGATGCCGAGGCTCACGCCGTTGACGGAGACGTCGGCGAGGTTCTGAACGTCGCCGAGGTCGAGCGACAAATGGTCTCCCGGCCCGAACCACGCGGCATCCGCTTGAATCGTTTTGCTGTAGGTGGCTGTACCTGAGAAGTACTTCACTCCGGCGTCGGCGTTGGTACTCCACGACGCCAGGCGATCGAACGTCGCATGCTCAGGCGCGCCTCGTCCTGCCTGAAATCGAACGTCCCACGGGCCGTTGACGGTTGCGACCGCTTGTTCCGTCTGGGCAGGCAGTCGTCGGACGGCGTTGCCGGCGGCAGGCTTGCGGAACACGACGAACACAGCTCCCCAGGGCTCGAGGTGCAATGGCACGGTAGTGCGGCCATTCGTGATTCTGAATGATGCCTGGGTACGCTCTCCCGTGTCTGCGTACCAGAGCTCCGCCTCACGGCCACTGACGCGGAACGTGGCCTCGACATCCTCGTCACGATCGGTCCGATTGTTCACGAAGTACAGGTCACTGTCGGAGAGGACACGATGAACCGCGAGAAGGGTGGTCTCGGTGTGTGGCTTGGTGTACTCGAAGTCTGGCGGGACCCCGAGCCGCGAGAGCACGTCGCTCAGGCTGCCGTCGGAACTCACCGTTCCTTTACCGGTGATCCTTGTGGCGGCTGCCGATCCGGTGCCCCACAGCTCGTCGGTCAGCCTCCGGAACTCGGCCTCGTCGTCGCTCAGGCTCGGCGTCGATTCCGGCTTCGCGCCTGCGACGGTCGCCCCGGCCGCGACGAGCGCGCGAATCTTCCGCAGCACGGGCAGCGACATGTGGCGGCTGTTCGGATCGAGCGCCAGCACGCGGTAGCGCATCCCGCTCGGCGTCGCGAGCTGGCCGTCCACCACCGACAGCAGGTGGACGAGCGCGTCGGCGTTGACGTAGTCGAAGTTGTAGCCGGCCGGCACCGGCGGCGCCTTGTCGCCGAAGAGCGCCGTGACGTTCGTGTCCTCGCCGTAGAAGTAGGCAACGTCAGCAACGAAACGCCCCTGCTGCAGCATGAAGGAGCTGCGCGCGAGATATGCGATCCACGCCCGCGCCGGCTCTGCCCAGGTCTCGTTACGCGTGAACCACTGACCGAAGGGACCGAGGCTGAGGCCAGGGCCCTTGTCCACGAGCGGCTGGTGGACCGACGTGTGGATGACGAACCGGTTGAGGCCCATCGCGAGCTCCTTGTCGGCGGTGGGCTTGAGGGTCGCGGGCGACCAGGCCCAGGCACCCGACCCCGCCGTCAGCGATTCGGCGGCGACGTACGGCTTGCCGTACAAGTGCGCGACCGATGCCGATTCGCGGATGTCGGCGTTGTAGCCGTGCTGTTCGGCGTTGACGCCCGGCTGCTGGGTCCACATCGCCGACATCGGTACGTCCGTGCTGCGTTTCGCCTCCATGCCGTCGCCAATGAAGGCGCGGCCGCTCTCGTGCGATTCGCCGTAGTGGCCCATGCCACGCTGCTTCAGGATCGCGGAGATCTGATCGTAGTGGTACTCGGCCAGCATGTCTGACAGCGTCCGCCTGAAGTCCCAGAGGAAGCGATCGGAGGCCGCGGCGCTTTCAACGACGCGCCCGGTCAGGGTGGGCAGCCACGGATGCGGGATCGTAGCCGCGCCGACGCGTGAACTCCTCGATCATCCGGTCGGTCCAGTTCTGTGCCCCGGCTTCCCAGCTGTCGCTGATGAGGAAGCGGAGGCCGCGCGCACCCATCAGCGGTCCCACGGCGCTCTTGTAGTTGTCCAGGTACGTATCCATGTAGGCCTTCACGTGCTCGGGGTTCAACTTGTCCACCTCGAGCCCGGTGCCCTCCGGAGACGCGGGATGGTTCGTGATGCCCAGCAACGAATAGCCCATACGAAGGACGACCCACCGGCCTGGCGGCGGCGTCCAGTCGAGCGACCCGTCCGGCTTCATGTGCGATGTAAGGTCGAGAACCTCACTCTTCCGCAGCGTATCGGCTGGCGCGACCTCCGGCGTCGGCAGATCCGAGAGCCCGACGAGCGGCGCGAATGCCGCCTTCTCTTCGAACCGCGTCACGCGCGCACCGGTGTGCAGGACGAGCTCCGCGATCTGATACTCGGTCGGTGGCGGTGGCAGCGGAATGTCGATGCCGAGCGCAGGTGCCGGCGGCGGCGTCAGGAACGCCACCCTGAAGAACCGCGCTTCGACCGGAGGAAACGAGACGGTGTTCTGCTCGGCCGTACTGCGGGGAATGTTCGCGATGTTCCTGAACGTCCGCCCGTCGTCGCTCGCCTCGAGGTCCGGTCCTGGCGGCGGTGGTCCGAACGGCCATTTCATGCCGGCGATCGTGAGCGACACACCTCGAATCGCCGCCGGCTTCGGGAAGACGAACTGGATCCAGGCGCGCTGACCGACCGGCGCCATCGGCAACGACGAGAACTTGACCAGATCGCCATCCTCGAGCAGCGATGCGTCGATCTGTCCGGCGCTCGACGACACGGTCGGATGCAGATCGCGCATCGGCACATCTGCGGCGGGCACGCGATAGGCGATGACGGCGGTATCTTTGTAGAACTCAGGCGGCGCCTTGGGATGCTGGCCGGTCATCATCGCCAGGATGTCCGTCAGCGGCACATTCTGGAACGGCCCCGTCGTCGTGGGCGGTTTCGGGAGCGTGCCGGTGAACGGCTGGCCTCCCTCGACGCGCGTCTCGCTCCACACGACCTTCTTCATCGCCTGGGCCGGCGTCACCCACGGTCCGCCGGATTCGCTCCAGCCCGGCGAGCCCGCAATGGCTTCCTCGAGGCCGAGCTGATCGGCGAGCGTGGTCGCGTACGAGAAGGCGTCCTTCCACTCTGGCGTCATGTAGACCAGACGCTTGTCCACCACCGTGTCTGCGAACAGTGAGGCATCGAAGTTCTGGAAGCCGCCGATGCCGATGCGGTGCATCCACTCGAGATCGAGCTTGATCCCCTCCTTGGTGATGTTGCCGTTCATCCAGTGCCACCAGACGCGCGGCTTCGCGGCGTCGGGTGGCGTCGCGAACCCCTGCTCGAGAGGATCGGGCGCGGGCGGCTGTGCGGATGGTCCCGATGCGGGAACCGGAGCGACCGCGACACAGACCAGGATGGCGAACGTCACCCGTCGAAGGACGTGGCTCATGGCAGGCACGCGCCCCTCAGCGCGTCATCGACATTGGTGCTCTCCGCAATGACAGTACGTCTGCCTCGTATCGCTTGACGTCTGCGATCCAGGCTTCAGCCACGGGAACTCCAGATCGCTCGCAGAATGCGTCCCAGACGGGACCAAATGGCAGGGTCCGGTATTCCTCGAGCAGCGCAAGCCTGCTCGTGTGGTCGCCCGCCGCTTCCGCCGCCCTCAGCCGCGCCGTGGGCTCGAGCAGCGCCTTGAGCAGCGCCTTCATGACATTCCGCGTCCCGATCACCCACGCCGCGATGCGATTGATGCTCGCGTCGAAGAAGTCGAGCCCGATGTGGACGCGGGAGAAGTAGTTCCCTCTCACCAGCTCCTGGCCGACTGCCTCGACCTCGTCAGTGAGCAGCACGACGTGATCGCTGTCCCAGCGAACGCCGCGGCTCAGATGCAGCAGGAGGCCGGGAACGAACGCCAGGACCGCGCTGATCTTGTCGGCGATCGTCTCGGTCGGATGGTAGTGCCCGGTGTCGAGTGTCAGCAGGAGCTGGCGCGACTGCGCGTATCCGAAGTAGAACTCGTGCGATCCGACCGTGTAGCTCTCGACCCCGATCCCGAACAGTTTGCCTTCGACCGCATCGAGGTTGAAGGCAGGGTCGATCCGCTCCGCGAACACCGCGTCGAGCGACTCGAGCAGCCGCTCTCGCGGGCCGAGACGATCGACCGGCGTGTCCTTCATGCCGTCGGGAATCCACAGGTTCGTGACCGAAGGTGTCCCAAGCGCGCGCCCCATCGCCGCAGCGATCCGGCGGCTCGCCTGCCCGTGCGCGATCCAGAAGTCGCGCACGGCCCGGTCGCGATGCGCGAGGGTAAAGTTGTCGGCGGCGCGCGGGTGCGAGAAGAACGTGGGGTTGAAGTCGAGCCCGATCCCCAGCGCCTTCGCCCAGTCGATCCACGCGGCAAAATGTTCCGGCCCCACCGCATCGCGGTCCACGAATCGCCCGCCGAAATCGCCGTACGTCGCGTGCAGGCTGAATCGATGGCGTCCCGGGATGAGCGACAGCGCTTTGGCGGCGTCCGCGCGGAGCTCGTCGGCGCTACCGGCTTTTCCCGGATAGTTGCCGGTCGCGGCGATGCCTCCGCTCAGCGTGCTGGCGGACGGCTCGAAGCCGCCGACGTCGTCGCCCTGCCAGCAATGGAGCGACACGGGAATCTTCGCGATCTGGGCCAGTGCCACTTCGGTGTCGACGCCGAGTTCACCGTAGCGTGCGGCGGCCAGGCGGTAGGCTGCGTCCAGGTTGCTCGTCATGCGTCATTCTTTCTCGCGTTCGCCCCCGCGCGGAACGCCGGGCAGATCCTGTTTGGTCACGTCGGGTCGCCCTTCGCCGATCGAACCAGTGCCACGCTTCTGTGCCCGTAGCTTCGTGAAGGTCTCGAGCGCATGCTGCTGCGCGACGGCGTTTCCCGCCGCGCCATAGGCCTGTGAGAGGAGGTAGAACGCCACATCCGACCCCGGATCGAGCGTCGTCGCGCGTTCGAGCAGGGGAACGGCCTCGCTCGCGCGATTCAGTGTGGTCAGCGTACGTCCGAGACCGACGAGCGCATCCGGGAAACCTGGATCGGAATGCACGGCCGCGCCGAATGAGGCGACCGCCTTCTCGAGCTCGCCGGCCGCGGCGCTGCAGCTCGCCGAGCTCGTAGGCCGCGTTGGCGTTGGTCGGGTCGCGCTGCAACTCCAGCTCGAATTGCTCGCGCGCGCGTGCCGTCAGCGCCGACGCATCGCCTCCTGGCTGACTTGCCTGCGCCAGAAGCACACGACCGATGCGGAAGTGGAGACCCGGGCGGTTCGGAGCGGCGGCGAGGACCTCTCCGTACTCGCGGATCGCGGCATCCCAGAGTCCCTGACTCTCGTTCGCTTCGCCCGCGGCCTGATGCATCCATACCGAATCCGGCGCGACACGCTGCAGCTTCATCGTCTGCAGATAGGCGTAGTTCGAGAACAACCGACCGGCGTGGTACAGCACCTCCGGGTCATCGGGATACCGGCGGGTCAGTTCCAGCGCGACGCCCACGGCGTCCGCGTCGCGCCCGAGGCCCATGTAGGCGCGCTGCAGGTGAAGGCCGACGAGCCGCACCAGCGGCGGATCCCCCCCACGCGCGAAGGCCCGCTTGAGACCCGGAAGCGCTTCGGCGTGCTGCCCCAGCTCCGACTGTGACATCGCGAGCAGCGCGTCGAGATTGGGCAGCCCGGGCTTGAGCGCGAGCGCACGCTGCAGCTCGGGGATCGCCTCCGCGAACTTGCCCTCCTGGTAGTAGGTGACGCCGAGCTTCGCATGAACCTCGGCGACACCGGGCATCTGGCGAACGAGGTCGCGATACAGTCGCTCCGCCTCGTCGTATCGCCCCTCAGCGAGCGCACGCTCGGCATGTCGCGAACGCAGCCGCAGCCGCGGGCTCGCGGCTGATGGGCGGTCTGCGCGCGAAGGTCGGACCCGCGTGCGACGACGGCGCCAAGCAGCGCCGCAGCGACGAGTCGTCCGGCCTTCGCCCGCATAGAGTGCTCAGAATATGAACTTCAGCCCAAGCTGGTTGATGCGTCCCGGCTTGGCCGACCCTATCACGCCGAACCGCGGCGAAGTGACGTTCGTGTCGGGCGCATTGAACTGCGGGTGGTTGAACGCGTTGAACGACTCCAGCCGGAACTGGATCCTCATGCTCCTCGGCAAGCTCGAAGTTCTTGAAGAGCGCAAAGTCCAGGTTGTTGGTGTTCGGCGCGCGCATGCGTGTTGCGCCCGACGCGTTCCGAACTGGCCGAGGGCCGGCTGCGCGAACGCCGCCGTGTTGAACCACTGGTTGATGCCTGGATTGAAACCCGACGGGTTCGGATCCCCGACGAGGTCGGCGCGGTTGGTGCCGAACGTATCGAGCACGCCGCCGAGGTCCTGTGCCGTCACCGTGATCGGGAAGCCGCGTTGCCAGGTGTAGATGCCGTTCACCTGCCAGCCGCCGACGACGGCGTTCTTGACGCCCGTCGGCGTCTGTCGCGAACTTCTCGCCTTGTCCGAACGGCAGGTTGTAGACGAAGCTCCCGACCAGACGGTGATCCACGTCGAAGTCGGACGAGCCCGTGATCGCGCTGCGGGTCGTGGTTGTTCAGGAATCCCTGCCAGCCGTTGAAGCCCGGAGGCGCCGATGCCCGCGGCCGCCGACTTGCTGTCGGTGCTCTTCGCCCACGTGTAGGCGAGCGTCACCAGCGGAGCTGCGCGCCCGGTGTTCGAGCTTGGCATTGAGCGCGTTGTAGTTCGAGTAGCCGCTCCAGTCGCTGTTGATGTAGACGCCGAAGTTCGGGAACGGCTTGCGCTCCTGCACGCTCGGGCTGATCGGGCGTGTAGGGAAACGCCTGCGCGATGTTGCGTCGCATCAGCAGGTTCGTCCCCTTGCTGCCGACGTAGTTCAGCTCGAACGTCGTGTTGCTCGTCAGCGACCGCTGCGCGCCGAGCGACCACTGCTGCACGTACGGGTCCTTCGGGTTCTCCGAGATGATCACGGCGATGAAGCTGTTGGCGGCCGGCGTGACCGGCCCGGGGTTGCTGAAGACGGGAAACAGCGCGTCGGTCGTCTGCAGCGGCGTCAGCTGACCGATCGATTGCGGGTAGCTGCCGCGGCTCACGTACGGGTAGATGTCGGCGGAGCCGTCGATCTCGCGCCCTTCGGCCGAGTCGTAGAACACGCCGTAGCCGCCGCGGACGACCGTCCGCGCCATCCGAGAACGGGAGCCAGGCAAATCCGAGCCGCGGCGCGAAGTCGCCCAGGGACGGGTCCTTCGGGTTGCTCCGGCCGCAATCGCGGTAGAAACTGCCGTCGCCGACGATCCCCTGCGTGACGAGGTTCTGGTCGGCGATGCACATCCCGCCCAGCGGGTTCGTCGATGTCCAGCCAGCCCATGCGGTCGTTGGTCTCGTACGGCGTCGTCCGGTAGTCCCAGCGCAGGCCGGCGTTGAGCGTCAGTCGTGACGACACTTTCCAGTCGTCCTGCACGTACGGCGCGAAATACTTGAAGTTGTATTCGCGCGGGTTGCCGGATTGCCCGGCACGCTGAATCGCCGCCGGCTGGAATGCGGAGGCCCCCGAGTAGTACCCAAGCAGCATGTCGGCCACCGGGTTGCCGGTGAAGTCGCCGCTGAAGTTGAAGGCGCCCAGGAACTCGTTGGCGAGGTCGCGATTCAGCGTCCACTGGCGGAAGTTGAATCCCGCGTTGAGTGTGTGATTGCCCCTTCACCCACGTCGTCGTGTTGCTGAGGTCCCACATCGGCTGGTAGCTGGCCGTGTAGACGTTGGTGCCGCCGCCCAGCTGCGAGTAAGTGTTCGAGATGTTGATGCGCGGGTAGGGCGCGTTGCGCGTCGGTCAGGTCGGTGAATACGCCGGTGAGCCCAAGCGCCGTGACGTCAGCCGGATCGGCCGGGATCGACGCGCCCTGGTTGGCGGTCGCCTTCACGCGGCCGAGACGGAAGTTGTTCACCAGGTTGCTGTGGACGACCCACGTGTGCGACAGCTGCCAGTTGGTCGAGTCCTGCTGAACGGCCGTGTCGCCGAGGTCAGCTGAGGCTCGCCGTCGAGACGTTGTTGAAGGTGGTTTTCGTGAAGCGTCCGAACACCGTCCCGTAGCGGCCGAGATTGTGGTCGACGCGAATCGTGAACTGATCCTGATCCTGTGGCAGCGTCCGGATCGATCTGGTAGTTGCCCTGCGTGGCCGCATGCTGTTCGGCGCCGGAACGAACTTGGCTGACGGCCAGCTGCGCCAGCCGCGAGAATACCGCGACTGCGGAATGGTGTTGTTCGGGAAGGGCTGCCCGGTCGTCGGATCGATGATCGTGCGTCGTGAAGTGGCCCGCCAGCTGGTCGGGGGTCGGCACGTTGTAGAACGAGCTGAACCCGCGCTCGATCCGCGACGCCTTCGTAGTTGAACGAGGAAGAACGTCTTGTTCTGGAAGATCGGACCGCCGACGACGAACCCCGGCTGCTTCTGATCGAGCTTGGGCTTCGGCCGCATCTTCCGGGTCGAAGAAGTTGCGCGCGTCCAGCTTCTCGTTGCGGATGAAGTCGAACGCCGATCCGTGGAACGCGTTCGTGCCCGACTTGCTGATGATGTTGATCTGGTTGGAGCTGAAGCCGTACTCGGCCGAGTACGTCGACGTCTGTTCCTTGAACTCCTGAATCGCGTCGATCGAGAGGACCGCGGCCACCGTGCCGAGCGACGTGTCGATGTTCGCGGTGCCGTCGAGCATGAAGTTGTTCGATGTCGGGCCGCGCGCCCATGATGCTGATGGCGCTGCCGACCCCCTGGCGCATGCCGCCCTGCTCGCCGTCGGTCATCACGGCGCCGGCGCCGAGGAACAGCAGCTGGATGAAAGTTGCGGCCGTTCAGCGGCAGGTCCGTGACCTGCTTCTCGGAGATGACCTGCCCGATGGTGGACGGTTTCGGTGTCGACCGTTGCGGCGTCGGCCTTGACTTCCACCCTCTCGGAGACGTTGCCTGCGGACAGCTCGAGGTTGACGCGCTGCACCTGATCGACGTTCAGCTGCACGTCGGATAGCATGGCGAGCTTGAACCCGGTCTGCTCCGCCGTGACGAGGTAGATCCCGACCGGGAGCAACGGAACCGTGAACGTGCCCTGATCGTTGGTGAGCGTCTCGCGCGTGGAGCCCGGTGTGTTGGTTGCTGACCGTGACCTTGACCTTGGCCATCACCGCGCCCGTGGAATCGCTGACGGTGCCGGTGATCTGGCCGGTCGCTGTTTGGGCTCGGGACGTCCCGGCGAACCCAAGTACGACGACCAGCGCGACGATGACTCGTACTGCTGTTTTCATGGTGAGTTTCCTCCCGCACGTGCCTCCCGGTCGGGTCGTCGGGCCACGTCCCCGGCCGGCCCCCGCACTCCTTCCGCCGCGGACCACCTGATCGCGACCGACTGGAGCTTCGACGCCTGACGTCGAACGATCGCAGAAGGTCGAGCGCAGTCTCGGCTCGCGCCTGCTGGACGGCAACAACAATCGGGTTCGCTGTGCGCGTTCTGCGCTGCGAGACGTGCTGACGAGTTGGCGGACACGGCGAAAACCGACTGGTTTCGCCAGACTTGGGCCCTGTTGTCATCACGTGGCCGCGCCGAAGGTCAGCGGCCGGGTCCGGCCGCGATCTTCGGGCGGGAATCTCCGGGAGGCGCGGGAACTGCGCCAGCAGATCGGCGCCTTCGGCGTGCGCGGCGCGTGAAGGGGCGCTCCTGCTGATGCTGCAGGGCAACGTGCACGGGATACGGCATCGTGAACCCGTGCCGTTTCGCCATGTACCAGATGCGGGTGACCAGCTCGTTCTTGACCGGCCAGCGGTCGCTCTTCCGCGGTCCGGTAGATGAGGCGGTACTTGACGCTGAAGTCGCCGTAGCCGAGCGTCGCCGCGATCGGCTTCGGCTTGTCGAGGACGCCATCGGTGTCGCGCATCAGCTCCGTCAAGGCCTGCCGCACCTTGTAGGGCGGATCCTGATAGCTGAACTCGACGTCGATCATCTCCATGCGCTGCGGCCGCGGTCGCGAGAAGTTGACGATCGTCTCCTTGTTCAGCGTCGAGTTGGGGACGACCATGGATCGCGCCGCCCATCGCTTCGATGTGCGCCGAGCGCCAGTTGACCTCCTTCACCTCTCCGGCGACGCTCGCCCACTTCGATGGTCTCGCCGACCTCGAACGGCCGCTCCATCAGGAGCATGAGGCCGGAAAAGAGGTTGCCGAGCGGCTCCTGCAGCGCCAGGCCGACGACGATGGACGTCACGCCGAGGGCCGCGAGCGCGTTCTCGATCTCCCGGCCCCAGACGAACGAGTAGACCATCGCCAGGCCGATCGCCGACGAGCAGCAGCCGCAGCAGGTCGCGCAGCAGTCTGGGGACCTTGCGCTGCCAGCTCCCGGGCCGAGCCGACTCGAACACCACGTTGTTGATGACGCCGATGATGGCGATGATCGCGGCGGCCCAGGCACAGCGACTCGGTGAGCCGCACCGCAGAGACCGGTGGGCGGCAGGAGCACGACCCAGCGGAGAAAGAGCACGAGCGCGACGAAGCGGGCACGACCCAGGTCCGGACGAACCGCACCGACGCGGCGACGGGATGGCCGGCCCGCGCGAGCGCGAATCCCCACTCGTTGAGCACCACGAGCACCAGCGGAAAGCCGACGACGAGGCCGAGCGCGACTGCGCCACTGCGCCTGAACGAGATTCAGGAGCTCGCTCATGCGACGGCCTCGTCGAGCACCGAGAACAGCTCGACCGAGCCC
This sequence comes from uncultured Acidobacteriota bacterium, assembly GCA_963771415.1. GTDB lineage: Bacteria > Acidobacteriota > Vicinamibacteria > Vicinamibacterales > 2-12-FULL-66-21 > CAWAZT01. Next base: position 692,277 of record CAVYTI010000008.1, read on the forward strand.
ATGCCGCGCACCTCGGCCCGGGTCGCCGGCCCGAAGGCGACCAGCTCGCGCACGCGGTCGTAGACGGGCCGCGTGACGAGGATGGACGTCCTGCCGTCGGACTCGATGCCTCTGGCCAGCTTCACGGTGTCGCCCCAGAGGTCGTAGATGAACTTGCGGCGGCCGACGAGGCCGCCGATGACCGGTCCGGCGTTGATGCCGATCTCCGCGACGAGGCGCACGCCGCGCTCGGCGTTGAAGCGCTTGACGATGCGCACGACCTCGCGCGCGAACTCGACCATGCGGGCGGTGTGGTCGGGACGTTCCACCGACAGTCCCGAGACGGCCAGATACGAGGAGCCGATGGTGCGGACCTTCTCGACGCCGTGCTGCTCGGCCGCCTCGTCGCACGCCGCCACGATGTCGCTGAGGAGCGCCATCGACGTCGTCCTCGCCGAGCTGCGGGCGAGAGCGACTCGAAGCCGACGAGGTTGACGTACGCCACGGTGACGTCGGCGAAGGACTGGCGCGCTTCCGCATTGCCCTCGCGCACCTGCGCGGCGCCGGACGCCGGCAGGAGGCTCACGAGGAGCCGCTCGTTCTCCAGCACCTGGCGATCCAGCTCCTGCGCGGTTGGTGCGAAGGCTCGCCACCATTTCGTTGAACGCCTCGCCCGAGCTCGCGGTACTCGTCGGTGGCGTTCACCTCGACCTCGACGTCGAGGGCGCCCTGGCTCACCTGCTTGGCCGCCTGCACCAGCGCGGTGATGGGCCGCGTGAGGACCTTGGCCAGCAGCAGCGCCATGAGCGTGGCGAGCAGCGACAGGCCGACGCCCCAGGTGAGCACGCGCTTCGCGTAGTCACCGAGCGGCGCCATCGCCTCGGCCTCGTCGATCTTCGCGATGACGCCCCACCGCAACGAGTCCAGGTCGACGGGCCCGTACGCCATCAAGAGCCGGAATCGCCACGGTAGTCGTTGATCGCCATCAAGCCCGACTCGCCCCGAAGCGCCGCCCTGGCGGCTTCGTCCTCCACTGGGACGGTGAGGATTGTCGTGCCGAGCTTCTCGATGGTGTCGACCGTGCGGCTCGTGAGCCTCGAACGCCGCAACGTCGCGAGGAACGCCGCCCGATCCTCGATCAGGAACCGCGAATCGTTCCGCATCGTCTGATCGGGGCCGAGCAGGTAGACCTCGCCGGTCTTCCCGAGGCCCTCGGCCTCCCATTGCCGGTTGCCCGACAGGGCGTTGCTGATCGGCTCGATCGGCAGCTTGAGCACCATGATCGCGATCATCCGCGGACCGTCGAAGACGGGCGTGGCGACAAAGGCCTTCGGGTCGCCAAGCGACGGGTAGTACGCCTCGAAATCGGCCACCTTGTAGTCGTCCTCGTTCTGCGAATTGCGCAGGCTCAGCACGAGCTTCGACATCTTGCTCGCCGCATAGGGACCGTTGATCAGGTTGGTGCCCAGAACGGAGGACTGTTCGAGACTGAAGAACACGTCGAGCGGTCTCGGGATCCACGAGGGTGAGGTTTCCCTGCTCGAGCCGATTGATGACGCCCTGCAGTTCAGGCGACACCCGGGCCACCGCCTGCGCCGTAGGCGCTCTTGTCGGTGGCCGAGCGGTTGATTCGTCTCTGTGCCGTAGGGCTTCGGCCGTCCGAAACGGACGAGGACCACCGCAAGCGGAGATCGAGGGTAACGGATAAGAGCTGACGGCCGGGACGGTGCGTCTGCGAGGCCGCAGCCTACTCGTTGAAAATGGCGACGGCCCGGGTCCAGCCGGCGGACGCGCCGCGGATCTTGTGGGGGAAGCAGCAGATCGTGAACCCATCGCCCGGCAGCGATTCGAGGTTGTGCAACTTCTCGAGATGGCAATAGCCGATGTCGCGACCCGCCTTGTGTCCCTCCCACAACAGGCGCTTGTCGCCGGTCTCGGCAAATTTCTTTGCCGTATACGAAAACGGCGCGTCCCAGCTCCAGGCGTCGATCCCGGTCACGCGTACGCCACGCTCCAGCAGGTACATGGTTGCTCCGTAGCCCATGCCACAGCCGGCATTGACGTAATCGTCGCGGCCATAACGTGAGCCAGCGCGCGTGTTGACGACGACGATGTCCAGCGGCGTCAGGTCGTGTCCGATTCGCTGCAGCTCCCCTTCGACGTCGGCCGCGGTGCAGACGTAGCCGTCAGAGAACGCGCGGAAGTCCAGCTTGACCCCCGGTCTGAAGCACCAGTCGAGCGGCACCTGGTCGATCGTCATCGACGGTCGCGCTCCTCCCAGCTTCGCGTCCATCGTCGAGTGGTAGTGCCAGGGGGCGTCCAGGTGCGTACCATTGTGTGTGGTCAGCTGAACCCGCTCCGCCGCCGCGGCCTCGCGGTCCGGATAGTCGTCCTCTTTCGTGCCGGGAAGGAGCGTCATGAACTCCGCAAGGGTGTCCTGATGTTTCCGGTACTCGATCTTCGGTGCCAGCATCGGCGGATCCGAGAGGACATCGTTCTCGAGGTAGATCGACAGATCGACGAATCGCGGCATGTCCGTGTCCTCAGACCTGCGACGGCGCCCGCACGACGCGCTGGTCGATTGCCCCGAAAACCGATTGGCCCTGCCAGCGTGCTTCCATGCGGACGCGATCGCCAAATTTCATGAAGGCGGTCTTTGCTGAGCCGAGCTCGATGGCCTCGATGGCTCGCCGCTCGGCGATGCATGCCGAGCCGTTCTTTCCGCCGGCGTTGGAGACAGTGCCCGAGCCGATGATGGTTCCGGCGGAGAGACGTCGAGTCGTGGCGGCGTGGGCAATGAGCTGGTCGAAGCCGAAATGCATCTCACCACCATTCAGGTTGCCGAACGGGCCGCCGTTGTAGTCGATCTGCAAATCGAGATGGACGCGTCGGTCACGCCATGCCTCGCCAATTTCGTCCGTGGTCACCGCGACGGGCGCGAAGCTGGAGGAGGGCTTGGCCAGGAAGAAGCCGAATCCGGTGCGCATCTCGCGAGGCGCGAAGGCTCGCAGGCTGACGTCGTTGATCTGCACCAGCAGCAGGATGCGGTCGCCCGCCAACGACGACGGACAGCCCATCGGGACATCGTCGACGATGACGCCGAACTCCCCCTCGAAGTCGATGCCGTGCGCCTCATCCGGCAGGGGAATGTCGTCGCACGCCCCGAGCATGTCGTCGGACCCGCCCTGATACATCAACGGGATGCGCTCCACATCAGGAATGGGCGGAAGATTGAATGCCTTCTGCATGAGCGAGCCGTGGTTGAGGAACGCCGAGCCATCGCACCATTGTGGCGCGCGGGGCAACGGCGCCGCGGCGTGACCGGCGTCGAAATTGAACGCGTCCTTCGCGTCGCCGCCGTTGAGACGATCGTAGAGAGCCTGCAGGCGCGGCGCAGACATCGTCCAGCCCTCGATGGCGGCGAGGAGCGACGGGGCGACCGCAGTTGCGTCAAGGGCGCGCGTCAAGTCGCGCGAGACGACGACGAGACGTCCGTCCTTGCTGCCGTTCTTGAGCGTGGCGAGTTTCATAGCGCGCTGTTTGTAGGTGATCACCGATCAGATCGGCTGCGCAAGCGCCATCAGGCTCTGACCCATCAGACGCGAATGCTCCTCTTTGTCGCCGCCGGTCATTTCAATCTCGCCCAGCCGCGCCGAGTTCTCCACGACCATCCGGCAACGATCCCAGCGGCGGTTCTGGAACGCGTGCAGCGCGGCCTCGACGGTCGACGCGCGGCCGAGCTCCTCGGCGAGCACGAGCGCGTCCTCGATGCCGATGCAGGCGCCCGCGGCGAGATGTGGCGTGGTCGCGTGAACGGTATCGCCGATCAACACGACCCGTCCGCTGAACCATGGATGGGGCATCAAAAGACTCTCGATCGGCCGGACGACGATCTGCGAGTGTGGGCTTATGTCCTCGCGAATAGCCTGCAGCAGAGGGTCCGGGAACCCCTCGAGCAGCGCACGCATCTGCGCCGCCAAATCGTTCGCATCCACGTGGGCGCTGGTCGGCCGCGGCTCGGTGATGAACATGTATATCTCGGTCCTGGAGACAGGGTTGACACCAGGCTTGACCTTTGGACCCAACCACATCGTGACCGTGGTGACCTCCGGCGGCTTTGGCAGCACGGCGCGCCAGACGGCCTGTCCGGTGTAGCGCGGTTCTGGCGCACCCGGGAAGACTGCGCCACGGACCTTGGAACGCAATCCGTCGGCGCCGATCACCAGGTCGTAGCGGCCGCGTTGCCCGTCGGTGAAGCTCACGTCGACGCCGTCCTGATGCTGTTCGATCGTAGTGAAGGTACAGCCGAGGCGCACGTTGACACCCGCCGCTCGGGTCGCGTCTGCGAGGATCCGCGCGAGCACGGGCCGCATGATCGCGCCGCCGCCAGGCACGTCAGGGCCGGCGATGCGCGGCGTTGGCAGTGTGGCAACGACCGGCCCGTGCGGCAGTCGAAGTTCGACGTTGTCGGTCGCGCTGCCCTGCTCGAGGAACGGCTGCAGGATGCCGAGCTGGCGGAAGGCGCGCAGGGTTGCGCCACCCAGGCTGATGCCGGCGCCGTAGTTGCGCCAGCCGGGATCCAGCTCCACCAGATCGACCTCGGCGCCGCGCTTCCGCAGCTCGATCGCCGCCGACATGCCGGAGAAGCCGCCGCCAATGATCACGATGCGCCGCGCGACCGATGCCATGGAGGGTCTTGTTCCTTTCTCTCCGCCACGAATAGTGATCAGGCTGTGCGTCCACCCAGGGTCTCCGCTACCCAGTCGGCGATGTAGTGACCCGCGTTGATGCTGTTGTCGAAGCTCGAATGCTGCACGCCGCCTTCACGCTCGGTGAACACTTTGAGCTCACGCTTCGGACTGTTGACGAGCTGGTCGTAGGTGCGCTGCGCCCATTTGAGCGGAATCTGCGAATCCTTCTCGCCGTGCGTAACCAGGAACGGCACCCTGATGCGCTCGACGACGCCATCGAGATGCACGTCGTCGGCAATCTTCATGAACTCGTCGACGTCCGCTGCGCCCCAGACCCAGCAGACGTGAGCCCAGTAGTGCGGTACGGGGAAGTTGCCTTCACGCACGCGGCGCGCTTTCTGAACCTCCCGCCAGTCGTGGTTCGCTCCCCACGCGACGCCGCAGGCGAATCGCGGCTCGAAGGCGACCGCACGCGGACAGAAGTACCCGCCGAGCGAGACACCCTCGAGACCAATCCGCGCCGGATCGACATCATCGCGCCGCTCGAGCCAATCGAAGATGCGGCTGGCCCAGTGCTCGCTGTCGTAGCGCGCAGTCATGCCATGCAGGCGCAGGGCCTCGCCCGTACCCGGCTGGTCGACCACCAGCGAGGACACACCACGCCTGGCGAGCCAGTCCGGAAGGCCGACGCGGTAGCGCATTTCCTTGGTCGAGTCGAGGCCGTTGACCTGAACCAGTATCGGGGCTCGACCCTGAACACCGTGGGCGCGGACATACAGGGCTGCGAGGTGCTCTCGTTCGTACGGGATTTCGACGCGCTGGCACGCCTCGTGCGAGAGCGTGACGCCTTTGGCGAAGAGGTCGAGCTCACGCCTGTACAGCGCGATGCGGCCTTCGGCTCCGTGCGCCTGCAGCCTTTCGGCTGTGATCAGGTAGATGGCGGCGCGATTGAGCTTCTCGCCGGCCGAGAGGAGCCGGCCGCGCGAGATATCTTCGTCCGCGAGCCCGCAGAGTGTGTCGGCCATCCGGACCCACGTCTCGCGGAAGGCCTGCGTGCCGGCGGCATCGGCGGCCCTGGCCGCCTCCTGCAGCGGCGCGCACATCTCCTCGATCTCGCCGATCCGTGCACCCATCTCGATGGCGAGATCGACCGAGAGGTTCCAGACGTAGTTGGTCGGGAAGTACTTGAACATGTGGCGGCATCTGCCAGGACATCACACATCCTGCGGATTCAGCACACCCTCCTTGAGCCCGAGCCGGTGTCCCTTGTCCATCTCGGCGAACGGATTGGCCAGACCCCAGGCGTCGTTGGGGTTGTCACGCAGGTAATGGACGTCCGGTCCGTGGTCGGGCGCGAAGATCAGTCGAGCGCCGGCGAAGAACTCGACGAGGTAGCCACTGCCCGGATCCGTGACGTAGATGAAGAACCCTTCGTCGGCCTTGTGCCGGGTCGGTGCGCCCATGACGCTCTTCAACCCGTTCTCGGTGAGCCAGTCGAGCGCGAGGAGCACTTCCTCGCGGCTGTCGAGGTTATAGCAAACGTGATTGAACACTGCCGCGCCAGGCGGAATGTTCGGATCGGTGAAGACCGCGATATCGTGCGACAGGTTGGCGATGGTCCACAGGCCGCCTACGGGCGGGATCTCATCGGAGATACGAATCTCGTCCGGATTCCGCAGGCCCATGGCCGTCCAGAACGCCTTCTCCTCGGCATACTTGAACTTCGCAACCATGTACGTGACATGGTCGAACCGTCGCGGGTTCACGCCGCGCCGGCGATTGCTCGCGTAGCGGTCGGCGTAGATGCTGTGTTTTTCGCCACGCTCCTTCAGCCACCCGACGTCCCAGAACACCTCGTGCGTGTGACCTTCCGGTGTCTTGAAGCGGTAGGTCCTGCCATGCCCGAGATCTCCGTCGTGCCAGCCGAGGCCGGCACCTGTCTTTTCCAGATGCGCGACCACATCTGCGAGCGCTTCGGGACCGTCGGCACGCCACCCGAGATGACCGAGCGCAGGCGCCTCCCCTTTCGTCAGCTTGAGCGTGTGGTGAAAGTAGTCGCCCCAGGCACGCAAGTAGACGGACGTGGCGTCACGGCCGGTTTCGTCGAGGCCGGCGACTTCAGTAAAGAACCGAACCGACGCGTCCACGTCGGGGCTGACGATTTCGATGTGCGCCAACTGTGACAGGTAGTGGGGATTTCGGGCCATACTGGGCAGAACATAGCCTTTCGGTCAGAACGCCACAAACGGTTATTGCGATGGCGGCTATCGCTGCCGCGATGGCGGTCAGCGGATCGTCGCTCCGGGCATCATACAACCGCGACGGGTACGTCCCCGCCTGCGCATCGCCATGGCGCGGCAGTAGCAAGGAAGTGATGTCGGAACGTGAAGACCGGGGATGCCTCATAATTCATCGCCGACATGACGTCCGTGGTTCCCCCGCGAGAACATCGCTACTTCGAGGACTATCTCCCGGGGCATGTCTACGACTGCGGCCATGTCTCGGTCAGCGAGACGGACATCATTGAATTCGGCCTTCGCTACGACCCGCAGCCGATGCACATCGACGCCAGGGCGGCGGCGATGAGTCGTTTTGGAGGCCTCGTCGCTTCCGGGTGGCAGACGACCGCGCTCGTCATGCGTCTCTACGTCGACCACTATCTGTCCAGTGTGGCGAGTCTGGCCTCTCCGGGCATCGACGAGCTGCGGTGGCCGCACCCGGTCAGGCCTGGCGATACGCTCGGTGCTCGAGTCGTCGTGCTCGAATCCATCCCCTCTCGGAAACGGCCGGATCGCGGCGTCGTGCGCGCTCGTATCGAGGCACGGAATCAGGATGGCCAGATCGTGCTGAGCGCGATCGCGATGAGCATCCTGGGAAAGCGGGACATTTCGCAGACCGGCATAGCGCCCGGCCGGCGGCGACGATACGACGGCGACGTGATCCTTGATCTACGAGCGGACTGGCTTCGTGGCTGGGGGGTCCGACAGGACGAATGGCTCGTCGGACGGCACGGCCGACGCCGCCACGCGCGCCTGTGCCTCTCGGAGTTTGTGACGCAGCACTTTTCCCGCCGCGTTCTTCGGCAGTTCCGCCAGAAACTCGATTCGGCGGGGATATTGGTGCGGGGCAATCTCCTGCTTGACCAGCTGCTGCAACTCGCCGACGAGTTCCGGCCCAGGCACGCAGCCGGGTACGAGCACGACGAACGCCTTCGGCGTGTGCAGGGTCGTGTTCTCCTCGTAGGCCACGACGGCCGCTTCGAGGACCGAGGCGTGTTGAATCAACGCGTTCTCGACTTCGATCGGCGAGACCCACTGTCCTGAGACACGGAACATGTCATCCGAGCGACCGGCGTACCAATAGAAGCCGTCAGCGTCCATCGAGTACTTGTCAGCGGTAAAGAACCACCGCCCGCGCATGCGATCGACCGTCAAGGCGCGGCGATTCCAGTAGTACGGCGCTGTGCTGTTGCCGGCCACCAGCAGATCGCCGATGGTGCCTGGCGGCACGTCCAGTCCCGCGGCGTCAACGATTCGCAGCTCGTAGCCCGGTACTGCCTGACCCGTGCTGCCGGGTCTGACGTTGCCTGCCCGAGCAGAGAGATAGATGTGCAACACCTCGGTGGATCCGATGCCGTCGAGAATCTCGAAGCCAAACAGGTCTCGCCAGCGTGAGAAGACAGCAGCTGGCAGTGGTTCAGCGGCCGACACCGCGAGCCTCACGCTGCCGAGATCGTACCGCGTCCGCGCGCCCTCCTGAAGCATCGCCGCGTACAGCGTCGGCACCGAGAACAGCACCGTCGGCTTCTTGTCCTGCGCGATCTCGAGCACGAGCTTCGCCTGCGGCCGCTCGGGAACCAGGATGGTGGTCGCACCCGCATGGAACGGGAACATCAGTCCGTTCCCAAGGCCATAGGCGTGAAACAGCTTGGATGCCGAGAAGGTGACGTCATCCTGATCGATGCCCAGAACGCCGTCGCTGTAGTGTTCACAACAAACAGCCCAATCGCCGTGCAGATGCACGGCGGCTTTGGGCCGGCCCGTGCTTCCTGAGGTCCACAGCCAGAAGGCCACATCCTCCGTTGTCGTGAGAGCTGCTTCCAGTGTCGAGGGACAGCCGCTCAGCCAGTCGTCCCAGGAAACACCGGCCTCGGAGGCCGCGCCGCAGACGACAACTTGCTGCAAATGAAACTGATCGCGAAGCCCAGGCGAGACTTCCGCCAGCAACGAGGCATGAACGATCAACACCCTGGCCCGGCTCTCGGCCAGCGCGTAGGCGTAGTCGGCCGAACGCAGCCCGGTGCTGGTGGGGACGGCGACAGCACCGATCTTCATCGCGCCGAAATACGCCGCGGCGAACTCCGGGCCGTCGGGCAGCACAAGAAGGACTCGCTGTTCGGGCTGAACCCCCGCGCGGAGAAGTGCGTGTCCGACGCGGTTCACCAGTTCGGCCAGGCTCCCGTACGTCAGCCGGCAATCGCCGGAAATGATCGCGACCTTCTCTGCCCGCCCCTCGGTCACATGCCGGTCAACGAACGCGTCGGCAACGTTATATGGTTGCGGATGGTCCGAAGACGAGGTGGCTGGCAAGGAAGGCAGAGGCATTGGCGTTCATCGCGATGACCAGCGACGAGGCATCATAATGGATTCTCGGCTCCCTCCACGCCGGCAGGCCGTCTCCGGACAAAGCGGCGGCTGGCGATCGCGGAGCGCCACGCCATCATCACGGCGACCGCGAGGCATCAGATCACCGATCGCGAGCCACCTTCGTGACGCAGGCACGGTCGCTCGTCAGCGATCGAGCGGCCGGTCGCCCGGCTCCGAGCGACCAGCACGCGTCTTGCTCTGACCACGGCTGAGGCGCCGATCTGGCCCGGACCAGCTAATGCACATCACAGAACCGTCAGCCGGTCGCGGCGATTGTCGCGACTGCCGCATGCCTGTTCGTGCGGCGGCTCAAGCCGAGGCCCCCAGGCCACTCTTCTGACACCGGCCAGCCGGGCCAAGCATCCTGACTTGACACTGGTTCCTGATGGGTTTATAGTGAGTAAACGTTTACTTACTATGCCAAGACACCGATTCACAAACACGCGGGAACGCATCGAGCGGGCGGCGGTTCAGCTGTTCGCCGAGAAGGGCGTCGACGCGACGAGTGTCCGCGATGTCGCGCGGGCTGTCGATATCTCCGAGGGCGCCCTGTATCGCCACTTCGATGGGAAAGACGAGCTCGTGTGGGAGCTGTTCGAACGCAATTACGTGGAGTTTGCCGGGCGCCTCGAGTCGCTGGCACAGGCCGAGACGACCGCCCGCGGACAAGCTCGCCGCGATGATTCGCGGCTTCTGCCACGCCCACGACGAGGATCCGCTGCTCTTCCGGTTTCTGCTCTTCGTGCAGCACGGCCAGTTGAGCAAGCTGGCGGCGGGATCTCCAACGCCCGTCGATGCGGTCCGCGCCGTGATCGCGCAGGGAATCTCATCGAAGGAGATTCCCGCGCAACACCCCGATCTCGCCACGGCACTGGTCTTCGGCATCGTTCTCCAGCCGGTCGCTTTCGCCGCTTACGGAAGGCTGTCGTCCTCACTGACTTCGATGAGTGATCGTCTCATCGCCGCGTCCTGGGCGGCGGTGACGACGGTCTGAATCAGGAGCTGTTGTGATGGGTTCGCCAATCGTGCAGTTGCTGACCGCGCGACGCTTCGCGCCTCTCTTCGTCACGCAGTTCCTGGGCGCGTTCAACGACAACCTCCTCAAGAGCGCCCTCGGCATCGTCGTGACCTTCCGTCTGGCCGAGCAGACGGGCCTCGGCGCGGCCTCGCTCGTGATGCTGGCCGGCGCCCTGTTCATCGCGCCGTTCTTTCTCTTCTCCGGCGCCGCCGGGACGCTCGCCGATCGGGTCGACAAGTCGACGATCGCGCGCGTGGTCAAGGTCGCCGAGATCGGCATCATGTCGCTCGGGGCGTGGGGGCTGTGGTTGGGCAGCGTCCCGCTCCTCTTTGCTGCGCTCTTCTGTCTTGGCACGCACTCGACGGTCTTCGGTCCGATCAAGTACGCGCTGCTGCCGCAGCATCTCCGCGAGGACGAACTCGTCGCCGGCAATGCGCTGATCGAGGCCGGCACGTTCCTGGCGATCCTCCTCGGCACGATTCTCGGCGGCAGCCTGGTGCTGCTCGGCAGCGGCGCCCTGATCGTGGGCGGCTGTGGCATCACGGCGGCGTTCGGCGGCTGGCTCGCGGCGCGGCAGATCCCGCCTGCGCCATCGGCGACCGGAATTGACGCGCCGCGGCCGCGACTCCTGCGCGACACCATCGCCGTCATCGGTCACGTCGCGTCTCGACCGACTCTCCTGCTGCCGATTCTGGCGGTCTCGTGGTTCTGGCTTTTCGGCGCGACGATCGTGTCCGGTTTGCCGTCGTTCGCCAAGGACGTGCTCTTCGCCAACGAGCAGGTGGTGACGATGATGCTGGCGCTGTTCGCGGTGGGAGTGGGCCTGGGATCGATGCTGGCCGAACGGCTGCTGCACGGCGAGTTCAGCGCCCGATACGTGCCCGTCTCGGCGCTGGCCATGGCGATCTGCGCCATCGATCTGCACCTGGCGAGCACTGGGCGCGCGTCGACGGGCGCACTGGCGAACATCCCGACGTTCCTCGCTCAGTCGGGCAGCTGGCGCATTCTCGTCGATCTCGTGGGCCTGGCGGTCGCGGGCGGTCTCTTCACCGTGCCGCTCTACGCCATCCTTCAGCACGAGAGCGAGCCGGCGCATCGCGCACGGGTGATCGCGGCCAACAACATCATCAACGCGCTGGCGATGTCGGTCGCGGCGGTTGGCGCCGCGGCGTTCCTCGCCCGCGGCATGTCGATGGGGCAACTCTTCGCGACTCTGCGGCATGGCGACGTTGCCGGTGGCGCTCATCTCGGCGTGGATCGTGCGGCGCGCGCTTGCCAAGAGCCTGATGCGACTCGTGCTGCGGCTGTTGTATCGCGTCGAGATCGAGGGGCTCGAGCACGCCCGTGCGGCCATGCCGCGGGCGGTGATCGCCGCGAATCACGCCTCGTTCCTCGACGGCCTGCTGCTCGGCGCGTTTCTGCCCGGCGAGCCGATCTTCGCCGTCGACACGTCTGATCGCGAAGCAGTGGTGGGCGCAGCCGTTTCTGGTGTTCGTCAACGCTCTTCCCGTCGATCCGACCAACCCGCTGTCGATTCGGTCGATGATTCGCGCGGTCGAGGCCGGCTCGGCCTGCATCATCTTCCCCGAGGGCCGTATCACCACGACCGGCTCCCTGATGAAGATCTACGAAGGCCCGGCCGTCATCGCCGAGCGGACCAAGGCCGCCGCTGCTGCCGATTCGCATCGACGGCGTCGAGTTCACGGCGTTCTCGCGGCTCGCGGGCAAGGTCCGTCGCCGCCTGCTGCCGAAGATCCGGATTCACGTGCTGCCGCCCCGCGTCCTGACCGCGCCGGAGGGTGTGAGCGGCCGCGCCCGTCGCGCCGCGCTGCGCCGCACGCTCCGCGATCAGATGGTGGACTCGATGTTCGCCGCCGCACGGATCGACACGACGCTCTTCGACGCGCTGCTCGAGGCGCGTGAGCAGCACGGCGGACGGCCACGTCATCGCCGACGATCTCGAGATGCGGCCATTGAGCTATCGCGGGCTGGTGACCGGCAGCTTCGCGCTCGGTTCGGTGCTGGCGCGCGGTACCCGTCCGGGCGAGCGCGTCGGTGTGCTGCTGCCGACGTCGCGCGCCTCGCTGGTCACGTTCTTCGCGCTCCAGGCCGAGGGGCGGGTGCCGGCAATGCTGAACTTCTCGACCGGCCCGGCGTCGGCGATCGCTGCCTGCCGCGGCGCGGAGATCACCCGCATCGTCACCGCCCGTCTGTTCATCGAGAAGGCGAAGCTGCAGGCCCTGATCGCAGCGCTCGAGCCGCACGCCACGATCGTCTACCTCGAGGACATCCGCAGCGACATCGGGACGTTCGCCAAGCTCAGGGCACTGGCGCGATCGCTCAAAGCGACGCCACGTCACCGGCCGGAGCGCGCCAACGACCCGGCGGTCGTGCTCTTCACGTCTGGATCGGAGGGGACGCCCAAGGGCGTGGTCCTCAGTCACCGCAATCTCCTGGCCAACCGGCATCAGTTGTCGTCGGTCATCGACATCAGCCCGAAGGACGTCGTCTTCAACGCACTGCCCGTGTTTCACAGTTTCGGGCTGACGGGCGGCCTGCTCATGCCGCTGCTGGCCGGGGTGCGGACGTTTCTCTATCCGTCGCCGCTGCACTATCGCACCGTGCCAGAGTTCGCGTACGGCACGAATGCGACGATCCTCTTCGGAACCGACACGTTCCTGGCCGGCTATGCGCGCGTCGCCGACAACTACGACTTCTACTCGGTGCGCTACGTGTTTGCCGGCGCCGAACGAGTGAAGCCGGAGACCCGGCGTATGTGGTTCGACAAGTTCGGCATTCGCATTCTCGAAGGCTACGGCGCGACCGAGACGGCGCCTGCGCTTGCGGTGAACACCCCGATGCATTTCAAGGCCGGCACCGTCGGCCGTCTTCTTCCCGGCATCGAACATCGACTCGAAAGGGTGGAGGGAATCGCGACGGGCGGGCGTCTCTTCGTCCGCGGGCCGAACGTCATGCTCGGGTATCTCCGCGCTGAGAAGCCGGGCGTGCTCGAACCACCTGCTGATGGCTGGTACGACACCGGCGACATCGTCGAGATCGACGAAGACGGTTTCGTGACGATCAAAGGACGCGCGAAGCGCTTCGCGAAGGTCGCGGGCGAAATGGTGCCGCTCGGCGCTGTCGAGGATTTCGTCGCGTCGATGTGGCCCGAGAGTCAACACGCCGTCGTGACGCTTCCCGACCCGAAGCGCGGCGAGCAGCTCGTGCTGCGTGACCGATCGCGCCGATGCGAATCGCGCGTCGCTGGCTACTTCCGCGCGCGAAGCCGGCCTGCCGGAGATTTTCGTGCCGCGATCGGTCGTGCTCGTCCCCAAGGTCCCGCTCCTGGGAACCGGCAAGATCGACTACGTCACGGCCTCGCAGCTCGCCACCGAGCTCGTCCGCGCGTCGTAGGAGGTCTCTGAGGCCCGCCGCGCGTGGGAGGGTGCCGGTCAGCGCACAATCTGTTTGAGGAACGAACGCGTGCGCAGACGCTGCGGGCTGCTGAAGAACTCGGTGGGCTCACCGGTTTCGACGATCTCCCCAGCGTCCATGAAGACGACGCGGTTGGCGACCTGCCGCGCGAATCCCATCTCGTGCGTCACGCACACCATCGTCATGCCTTCACTGGCGAGGGCGACCAGCGTGTCCAGCACTTCCTTGACCATCTCCGGATCGAGCGATGAGGTCGGCTCATCGAAGAGCATGATCTTCGGACTCATGCAGAGCGACCGGGCGATCGCCGCGCGCTGCTGCTGACCACCCGAGAGCTGGGCCGGGTATTTGGCGGCCTGCTCGGAAATCCTCACCCGCTCGAGATAGTGCATCGCGATCTCGCGTGCAGCCGGCCTGGACATCTTCTTCACCCACACCGGCGCGAGCGTACAGTTTTCGAGGATGGTGAGGTGCGGAAAGAGATTGAAGTGTTGAAACACCATGCCGACATCCCGGCGTACAGTGTGGACGCTGCGGTCGTCATCGGTCAGCTCGACACCGTCGACCACGATGCGGCCCAGCTGATGCGTCTCGAGCCGGTTGATGCAGCGGATCAGCGTGGACTTGCCGGATCCGGAAGGGCCGCAGATCACGATACGCTCGCCGTGCAGCACGCGGAGGTTGATTTCCTTCAGGACACGGAAGTCGCCGTACCACTTGCTCACATCCTGCATCTCGAGGTGGCAGGTCTTGCGGCCGTCGGCGCTGAAGGGTGTGATGGTCACGATCGTCGGTTGACGTCGAGCGCCAGCTCGAGATGTTGGCTATAGCGGGAGATGGCGTAGCAGACAGCGAAGTAGATAGCGGCGACGAAGAGGTAGACCTCGACGCCGAACCCGACCCATTTGGGATCGACGATGACGGCTTTGGCGGCGCCGAGCAGATCGAACAGCCCGATGACCGCCACCAGCGACGTGTCCTTGAAGAAGGCGATGAACGTGTTGACGAGCGCGGGGATCGTCACCCGAAAGGCCTGCGGCAGAATAATCAGCAGCGTCGCCGGCCAGAACCGCAGGCCCATGCTCGCCGCAGCCTCATACTGCCCGTCCGGGACCGCCTGCAGGCCGGCGCGTACGACTTCGGCCACATGGGCGGCGATCACCAGCACCAGCGCGACCTGCGCCCGCAGCAACTTGTCGATCGCGAAGCGCTGCGGCACGAACAGCGGAAACATCACCGAGGCCATGAACAGGAACGTGATCATCGGGACGCCGCGGACGAGCTCCACGTAGGCGGCGCTGAGCGTGCGGATTGCCGGCAGACGCGATCGTCGGCCGAGCGCGAGCGCCACGGCGAGCGGCAGTCCGGCCGCAAAGCCGCCTGTTGCCAGCACAAACGTCAGCGGGAGACCGCCCCAATTCTCGGTCGGCACCTCGGTGAGCCCGAAGCGCCCGCCACCAAGGAGCGCCGACGCGATGATTGGCACCGCGATCCAGGCCACCAGCAGTCGCGGCGTCCACCAGGCGCGCCTGGCGCTGGCGAGATAGAGCGCGACGAACAGCACGCAGGAGAGGGCCGGCCGCCATTGGGCCTCGAACGGATAGGCGCCAAACACAATGAAGCGGAAACGCTCGCTGATCACCGCCCAGCAGGCGCCGGCGCCCACTGTCCGACACGCCGCGGAGCTGGGACCGTCGGGCACGGTCCAGATCGCACGAACGAGCGCCCAATTTCCGAATCGCACGGCGACATACAGGAGGCCGAACGCCAGAACCACGCTCACGATCGCGCTTGTCCGATCGCGGCCGATGGTCGCACGGCACGTTCGCAGCACGCGGCGCAGCGTGTCGCTCATGCGGCGGACCCGGCGCGGCCTCGCGCCATCACGACGCGATTGAAGATGGTCATCGGCAGCGATACGATCGCGCTGATGCCGAGATAACAGACCATCGCGACCGAAATAGCCTCGATCGCCTGGCCGGTCTGGTTGAGCGTCGAGTTCGTAATCGCGATCAAATCGGGATAGCCAATCGCGACTGCGAGCGACGAGTTCTTGGCGAGGCTGAGAAACTGACTCGTCGTTGGCGGCACGATGACCGGCAACGCCTGCGGAAACACGACCAGCCGAAGAATCCGGCCGCGCGACAGCCCGAGCGCCGCCGCCGCTTCGGTCTGGCCCGGGTCGACGGCGTTGACGCCGCCGCGAACGATTTCACCGATGAATGCCGCGGTGTACGTTGACAAACCGATCAACAGCGCCGCGAACTCCGGCGATACCGAGGTTCCGCCGCGGAAGCCAAAGCCGGTCAACACGGGCCGATCGAGTCCGAGCGCGCCGGCGTGCCAGCCAAGCGTCGGTAGAAACAGTCCCCGCTCGCATAGAAACACGCTCGAGATCGGCTGCAGCGCGTGTCGAACGTCCGGAAGCGACTGCAGGAGTGCATACCAGAACAGGAGCTGCGCCAGGAGCGGAGTATTGCGCATCACTTCGACGTACCAGCGCGCCGTGGTCGAGGCGATCCAGATGCGCGACAGCCTGGCTGCACCGACCAGCAGGCCGAGCCCGGTGGCACAGACGATGCCCAACGTCGTGATCCGGAGCGTGTTGAAGACGCCGACGGCGAGGGCGCGCGCATACGTGTCCCGCGCGGAATAGGCGAACGAGGCCGAGGGAATGTCGAATCCGGCGCTGCGGCTCAAGTAGGCAAACCCCGAGGCAATTCCCCGCTGCCGCAGATTGATCACCGTCTGCATCGTCACCGCCGTGCCGACGACGGCGACGAGCGCGATCGCCGCGACCTGCCAGAGAAGCCCATGGTGGTGAAGCCGGCGAACGGCCAGCGACGGTGGTGCGGACGGGGGAACGACGACGCGCGACGCGATCATCAGCGGAGGTCCGGGGCATAGAGGATGCCGCCGTCGCGCCACAGGCGGTTGACACCGCGAGCGATGCCGAGCGGCGCAATGTTGCGATCGACGCTCTCGGCGTAGTTACCGACCTGTTTGACAATCTTGACCGCCCAGTCGGCGTCGATGCCCAGCATCGATCCGAACCCGCCCTCTCTGCCGGTAAAGCGCTGCAGCGCGGGATCGTCGCTGGTCAGGGCGCGATCGATCGTCTGCGAGCTCAATCCCAGCTCTTCGGCATCGATCATCGCGTAGACCGACCAGCGGACGATTTCCATCCAGCGCAAATCGTTCGGCATCACGCCCGGGCCATACGGCGCTTTGGAAATGACGTCCGCCACCACGACGTGCTCGTCCGGATTCGGCGCGCGCGCGCGCACGGCGGCCAGCGCGGATTGATCCTGGGCCATCGCATCGCAGCGCCCGGAGAAGTACGCATTGGTTGCGTCTTCCAGTTGCTCGATCACGACCGGAGTGAACGTCAGGTGATTCTTGCGGAAGTAGTCGGCGACGTCGATCTGGTTGGTCGTGCCCGGCGTCATGCAGATCGTGGCGCCGTTCAGATCGCGTGCGGTCTTGACGTTGAGCGAGCGACGGACGATGAAGCCGGTGCCGTCGTACCAGTTGATCGCCGGAAACTCGATGCCCAACTGAACATCGCGCTGAAACGTAATCGTCGTGATGCGCGAGAGGACGTCGATTTCGCCGCTCTGCAGCGCGGTAAAGCGCTGTTGGGCGGTCAGCGGCGTGAACCGTACCTTGGCCGCGTCGCCGAGCACGGCGGCGGCGATGGCGCGGCAGACGTCGACATCCAGCCCATGCCACTGGCCGCGCGCGTCAGGCGCGGAAAACCCGGCCACGCCGGTGGTCACGCCGCACTGGACGTAGCCCTTGCGACGGACGCCGTCGAGGGTCGGCGTCGGCGACGATGGCCCGCCCGGCGTCGTCCCCTGGGTTCCGGCGGTGGCGGTGCGTGGCGCGTCGGCGCACGCGCCAATCGTCAACAGCAGACACGGCACGAGCACACGGAACACCGACTCGGGAGTGGACATGACGAGCGTCTTTCTTCGGCGCGGCGCGTTCAGTGTTGGGATTACGTTCGAGGCAATCTCGACAGGCGCGAAAGCTAGTGTATCCACATGTCGACACTTAGATACGTAAGTGTTCTGTGAGATTGGTTAGCATTTGGTTAGCGCCACATCGGCAGGCGTTGGCGCCGCAGGAACGCGCTCGGTGAGGTTCACGGCACGAGGAGCCGTCTCGCGCGGGCGGGGCCTGGCCACGGCAGCCCATCCGTGTATAGTGAAGTGGTTTACTGACTTGTACCTGTCCCAGAGGTAGCGACCGTGTCCGAGAGCTCACGAAAAGTTGCACCCGGACGCGATGGGTCCCGCCGGCGAGTGTCACGCGGCAGCGGAGGCGGCCGCGCCCACAGCTCATCGCGCAACGAGGCGGTGGACGACCTCGAGGCCATTTTCAAGGACGACTCTCCTGATCCCGCGGGCGGCAAAGGATCCCGCGGCGCCAGCGCCTATCAGCGTCTCCGCGACGCCATCGCCACTGGCCGGTTGAAGCCCGGCGCGCGCGTGCTCGAAAGCGAGTTGGCCTCGCTGCTCGACATGAGCCGTACACCGATCCGGGAAGCGATCGCCGCCCTCGAAGCGGACGGCCTTGTCTCGATCGATGGGGGGCGCGGCCGGGTCGTGACCAAGCTCGACTATCAGAGTGTGATGGAGCTGTATGCCGTCCGCGAGGTGCTCGAATCGACGGCTGCCGGCCTCGCCGCCAGAAACGCGTCGGAGATGGAGATTGCCGCGCTCCGCGAGATGCTCGACCTGGAAGAGCAGATCCTCGAGGATGCCGGCAAGCTGGCGGATCACAATCGCCGCTTCCACCAGGCGATCTATTACTGCTCGCACAACCGCTACATCGTGCGGATGCTCCAGTACATTCAAACCGGCATGCTGCTGCTCCAGCCGGCCGGGAGAACTGGCATTTCACGTCGAGACACCGGGCTCGCCGAGCATCGCGCTCTCGTCGATGCCATCGAAGCGCGGGATCCCGCGGCCGCCGAGGCCGCGATGCGCAACCACGTGAGACGCGCACAACAGGCCCGCATCAAGCTGCTCCTGAAGAATCCGTAGCCGCCGGCGCTAGCGGTCGTGACCGTTTGCGTGCCCGACCCTGGTCCGGCTTGTGCGCACTCTGCGATAATCCAGCGGCAGGGGCGAACAATGAACCGACGAGAGTTCCTCGAGAGGTCGGCGGCCGCCGCAGCAGGCATCGGCGTCTCTCGATTGGGGCGCAGCGCTGACGCGCAGATACCTGCAACGCCGATTGGCATCCAAGTGGGCGCGGTTTCATTCCTGGATGAGGGCACCGACACGGTGCTCGAGATTCTTGCTGAAGCAGCGCGCATCAACACGCTCTTCGTGGCCACATTCACGTACGGCCGCGGCATCGGCGGCAGACAACCACGTGGCAATCCCCTGCCCGATCACGGGAAGCAGGAATACGACGACAATTACCACGGCGGGAATTTCGCCACGCCGCACCCGCAGTACTACAAGAACACCAGCATCGTTCCGGAGAAGGCGCCCGATCACCCCGGCTATGATGTGATCGCCGACGTGCTGCCGCGCGCGCGCAAGCGCGACATGAAGGTAATCTGCTGGTTCGAAGACGTGTTCCGGAAGGATGTGCCAGGGCTCGACCAGGCGTTCGAAGTCGACGTCCACGGACAGCCGCAAGCCCGCGTCTGCTACCGCAATCCCAACACGCTGCACTTCTGGCTCGGGCTCACTGAAGACTACCTGCGCTCGTACGATGTCGACGGGCTGATGTTCGGGAGCGAGCGGCAGGGGCCCTTGAACAACGCGCTTGGCGCAAGCCATGGCGGCGGACCCAGCCCCGCGACCGTCGGCTGCTTCTGCCCGCATTGCGTCGCCGCCGCGAAGAAGGACGGCATCAACGTCGAGCGCGCGCGGCAGGGATACCTTGAGCTCGAACGCTGGATTACCGGCATGAAAGGCGGAGACCGTCCAACGGACGGGGCGTTCGTGACCTTCTGGCGGATCCTCGTCGAGCATCCCGACGTGCTGTCGTGGGAGCGCTTGTGGAACGAAGGGCTGCGGGACACCTATCGCGCCATGTACCGCACCGCCCACGAGATCGCGCCGCAGAAGCCGATGGGCTGGCACATCTGGCACACCAATTCGTTCGCCCCGTTCTACCGTGCCGAGCAGGACTATCGAATGTTTTCGGCGTTTTCGGATTTCCTGAAGGTGGTGATGTACCACAACAGCGGAGGCCCGCGCCTGGCCCGATACATTCAGAACGTCAACTCGACGTTGTTCGCGGATCTCACGCCGGCGCAGACGATGGAACTGACCTATCGCGTGCAGCAGTACCCATCCGAGGCGACCATCGACAAGCTGTCGACGTCAGGACTCTCGGCCGATTACGTGCGTCGGGAAACGCGCCGTGCCGTCGCGGGCGTTGGCGCCCGGACGAAAATCTGGCCGGGCATCGAGATCGACATTCCCACAGGCGAGAAAGAGAAGAAGACGACGCCCGAAGATGTGTATGAAGCGGTCAAGGCGACGTTCGACGGGGGCGCACACGGAATCATCCTCTCGCGCAAGTATTCGGAGATGCGGCTCGACAACTTGCGCGCGGCCGGCCGCGCCATTCGCGAGGTTGTGAAGGCCTGAGGTCAGACCAGGCGAACGGGCCAGCTCTGTGGCCGCTGCCGACGCTCGCGTCGGTGGTGCCTGCGGCCCGGTGAGCCCTCACCACACACACGAGGATCCAGTCATGGTCGCGCTGCTTCTTGCGGTTGCGGGACTGACAGCGCTCGCGCTCACGGCGCCGTTTCCGTTTCTGCTCGAGCTGTTCCATCGCTCGCGATCCATGTGGCGCGTCACGTCGGGGCCTGACGCGCCGCCAACGGTCTACCTCACGTTTGACGATGGCCCGAACCCGGATTGGACCCCGGCGCTCCTCGATGTGCTGCAGGACCATGACGTCCGGGCAACCTTCTTCCTGATCGACCGGCACATCACGGCGCAGACCGCACCGATCGTCCGGCGCATCGCCGACGAGGGACATGCCATTGGCCTGCACAGCGGCAACCGGTGGCTGCTGCTCGATGCGGCCAACGTCATGGCACACACGATCGACGACGCTGCCGCGCGCATCAGGAATATCACCACCCGCGAGCCGTGTCGGATGTTCCGGCCGCACGGCGGCTGGCGGAGCGCGCCGATGTACGCCGGGTTGCGCAAGGCCGGCTATTTGCTCGTCGGCTGGTCGTGGGGGATGTGGGACTGGAACTGGTGGCGCGGCCCTGACGTCGATCCATTGGTGGCGCGCCTGGCGAGACATGCATCCGCCGGGTCGATCCTCGTGATCCATGACGGACATCACATCAATCCGCGCGCGGACCGCCGCCACGCGATCGACATCGTGAGACGCTTGATCCCGCGGCTGCGGGATCGCGGGTTCGCGTTCGGCGTGCTCTGCGACGCACCGCGCGCCTAGAGCAGACCCTGGCACGCCTGCTCGACGACGAGCGCCCACCAGGCCTCCGGATCCGCGATCGCAGCCGGGTCGATGGTCGCGAGCGTCCGCCTCAGATCCTCCGCAACAGCACGAGCGGCTGATTCGTCGGTCGCACGCTGCACGGTGCTCGCGTACTCGCGGTACGCGTCAACGCAGTGGACCAGTTGCTCGACGGTCGAATTCACGAGCCGAGTTGGCAATTGGCTTTCCGGATCAACGGACGTGACCCGGCCGGAGTCGGCCTCGACGCGCAACTCGGTCCTCTCGTCCAATCCCAGCACCGCATAACCGCTATCCAGCCATCGCGGCGCAGCATAGAACGTCAAGAGGAGCGGCTCGAAGCGCCGTGGGAGCCTGGCTGCCGAGTGCGCGATCGCATCCTGGTCCATGGGTACGACAATCGATCGTGAACAGTTCTCAACTACAATGCGACACCTGCGCCGCTGGCCGCCAGCTTCCAGGCCCTGATCCGTCCGACATTTCGGCCATCCACCGGTTCAATCTCGGAGCATCGAGCCTGGTTGTGCTCGTCGAGCCTGTGATGGAAGCCGTTGCTGAGCACCACCTCACCGGGACCAGCCAGCTTCAGCAACCGTGACGCGACATTGATACAGTCGCCGATGGCGCCGATGTGCAGCGGACTGAATGGACGGAGCGACACGATTTGCAGATCACCAATCGCAATCCCGACATGCAGCCCGGCGTCTGTCTGGACGCGGTCGATCCGACGCTGCCACTGTTGCAATACCGACTCGCCGATTCTGCAGAGCGCGCGTGCGGTGTCCAAGACACCATCGGTGAATCCGTCGGGATGATCCGGAATGCCAAACAACCCAAGAACCTCGTCACCCGCGAACTGGTACAACATCCCCCCATTGTTGATGATTTGGTACCTCGCCTTCGAGTAGAAGGCGGTCAAGCTCTCACGGACGATTTCGGCATCGCTGGTGTCGCGAACATACGTCGAGAAGGAACAGAGATCGGCGATCAGCACAGCCACGGCTTGGTACGGACCCGGCGGGAGAATATCTCGCGGCGTCGACCGCCCTCTGCTACGAAGCTGCTGGATGCGCCAGAAGCCGAAATGCCAGAGCAGGTCCGCCTTCAGCGGATCGTGCTGGTACTCCGCGAACGACGATCCACCAAATGCGTGGAAGCCTTTCGCGCGGTCGATGGCCTGCCGCACCTCGAGGAGGTTGTCGGTCGTCATCGCGGGGCTGCTCACGTTGAAGCGTTTCGCGAGCAGCGCCAGCAATCGTGGTTCGTCCCAGATCTCCAGCTCAAGGCCATGAGCGAGGCGCGACACCAAATCCCGTTCGAGGGCATGCCAATCCGCCCGAGGCAGTCGGTCCACCACCAGAACCACCTTGCTCGCTACAGCGGCATTGGGGCTGGCCGGAACGGCATACTTGCGCGCCAGATGACGCACCAGTCGTTCATTGGTGTACCCGTACTTCACTTCGACGAAGTACGGCGATTGTCCTGAGGGCGCCACTCTGATATCCGCGAACGCCCCCGGCGACCCGAGCCAGTACCTCGCGATCGATACGAACCGCCTCCGGCGCCAGACCGTCTCTCGTCACATGCTCGAAGCGACACAAGTCGCAGCACAGCTCTTCGAGTAATAGTCTGTACTCCCCAAGGCGGCTTGCGGTCTCCGGCATCGGCGAGAATCCCCCTGGACCGCATTCGACAATGGTCGCGGTCCTCTGATGTGTCTGGCATTATGGCACCGCAGGGCCAGGCAAGACGGCGTGTGACAACCGGCAACCCCGCACGCGTCTGGCGTGCTATCGTCGGCGGTCATGCGGGCGCCCGTGACTCTCTTTCTCGTGCTCGTATCCGTCACCAGCGTGATCGTCGCCCAGGCGCCCCGGCCTAACGCGGGGCGCGCCGCATTCGAGCGCACGTGCGCGCGCTGCCATGGCGCGGATGGCCGAGGCGGCGAGATGGGACCCGGCATCACAACGCGGATACCGTTGAGGACCGACCAGGAGCTCGCCATGCTCGTTCGCGCGGGCCTCCCCGCGAAAGGCATGCCGGGGTTTCAATTCCCCGACGCCGAACTTCGCCAGCTGGTCGCCTTCGTTCGCACACTCGGACCGCGCCGCGACGAAGCGCCGGCACGCGTCAGCGTCAACGTCTCCGATGGCGCCTCGCTGTCAGGGTTCCTGCTCAATCGCTCGGCAGACGACATGCAGGTGCTCGCCGACGATGGCACCCTGCAGCTGTTTCGCAGGGATGGTTCCCGCCATCGTCGCGTGACGTCGCAGGTGGACTGGCCGACGTATCACGGCGCGCCGCACGGCAACCGCTACTCTCCGGTCGATCAGATCAACCGCACCACGGTCGCGCGTCTTGCACCCGCCTGGATTTTCAACTTCACAGACGCCGCTCGGCTCGAAGTCACGCCGATCGTGGTCGACGGCATCATGTATGTCACCGCCGTCAACGAATGCTACGCGCTCGATGCCGGCTCGGGCCGGTCCATCTGGCACTTCAAGCGTCCCCGCTCGAAAGGGCTCGCCGGCGACGCGGCGGCCGGCATCAATCGCGGAGCGGCGGTCTCGGGCGGCCGCCTGTTCATCGTCACCGACGATGCGAAATTGATCGCGGTGAACCGGTTCACGGGCGACGTGGTGTGGGAGACGCGCATGGCGGACCCGCGCCAGAACTACGGCGCCACGTCGGCGCCGCTCGTTGTCGGCAAGTTGGTGATCGTTGGGCCGTCTGGCGGCGACGAGGGGATCCGCGGGTTCGTTGCGGCCTTCGACGCCGACACGGGAAAGGAAGCGTGGCGCTTCTGGACCGTGCCCAAGCCGGGTGAGCCCGGCGCGGAAACATGGACGGGAACCGAGATGGAGCACCGTTGCGGTGCCGCGTGGATGACGGGCACGTACGATCCGGAGCTCGCCACGCTTTACTGGCCGACGGGCAATCCGTGTCCGGACTACGATGGCAGCCAGCGGAACGGCGACAATCTCTACACCGACTCGATCCTCGCGCTTGACCCCTCGACTGGACGCCTCAAGTGGCACTTCCAGTACACGCCGCACGACATCTGGGACTGGGATGCACAGCAGCCGCCGGTGCTTGTCGATGCGGACTGGCAGGGGCAGCCGCGCAAGCTCCTTCTGCAGGCGAACCGCAACGGTTTCTTCTACGTGCTCGATCGCGTGACCGGCGCGCTCCTCCTTGCCAGGCCATTCGTCAAGAAGGTGACGTGGGCGCGTGAAATTGGCGCGGACGGACGCCCGGCCCTGAACGAGGGACAAACGCCGACAGCAGAAGGCACCAAGGTGTGCCCTGCGGTCGAGGGCGCGACGAACTGGTTCTCGACGTCGTTCAGCGCGGCGACCGGCCTGTACTACGTACAAGCCCTGGAAAAATGCACCATCTTCTCGCGATCGCCGGAGACGTGGCGGGCCGGCCAGTCGTATTACTCGGGTGCGACCCGCCAGGTGCCGGACGAACCCGGGCAGAAGTTCCTGCGCGCGATCGACCTGCGCACCGGCGAGGTCCGGTGGGAAGTGCCGCAAGTAGGACGCGCATCCACCTGGGGCGGGACGCTGGCAACGGCCGGTGGCCTCGTGTTCTTCGCCGACGACAGCGGAGCGCTCGCCGCAGTGGATGCGTCGGACGGCACGGCGATGTGGCGATTCGACGCCAACGCCGACTGGAAGGCCTCACCGATGACGTATGTCTTCGATGAGCGGCAGTACATCGCGGTCGCGGCCGGACCGACAATCATCGCCTTCGCCCTGCGGTAGCGAGTCGCCGCCTGCGCGACGGCTGCCGCGAGGAACGCGAAGCTTCCGCGCGTGGTGGGACGCGCGCTCGCGCACGAGCTCGCGCATGTCCTGCTCAACACGCCTCATAAACCAGCCACGCGTTCCAAGGTGCGAGCGAGCATCGCGAGCGAGCCACGCGACCGGAGCGCGCCGGCGAAGCGGCGCGCGAGAGAGCGTGTAGGGGAGTTCGAGGGGCGAAGCCCCTCGAATGAGACTAGAAGCCGCACAAGCCGTCGGGCGTTGACGTCCGGCAACGATTGGCAACGATCAAGTTGCCCATGCTCGCGGCGTCCTTGACGATGTCGGCTGGGTCATTGCCGCGCGCCCGGTTCAGAAACACCAGGTTGTTGGTTGACGCATCGAACGATCGTCGGTGTTCGCTTTCGGCGTGGCGATGAGCACGATGCCGCCGGAAAAGAGCGTGGTGCCTTGATTGTCCCGCACCACGTTCTGGAAGATGGCGTTGTGCTGCGAGCCCGTGAGAACGATCCCGCCGCCACCGAGAGGCGGCAAGTATCCGGGAGGCCCGAACTGCTCGCAAACCTCGTTGTTGGCGACGACGGTGTTGTTCATCACGGCAGTATGGCCGCTGCCGCCGGCCTGACCGTCGTTCAGCAGGAACACTCCCAGACAGTTTCCCCACACTTCATTGCCGGAGACGATCGCGTTCTGCACGTGCCGCACCAGAATCCCAATTGCATTGCCCCAACTGCGGTTGTCTTTCACCAGGGCGTTGGCGTTCAGCGAGTCGCCGACGTAGATCCCGGCATCATGGCTGCCGCTGGCCTCGTTCCGCGTGAACGTCGTGCCTATCCCCTCGAAGGACGCCACGCCGTACCCGGTGTTGTCGATCGCCACCACGTGCGACACCGTCAGATTTTGAGTGCCGAAGCCGAAGACGCCGATCCCCTTCGAACCCGACCACGCGGAAGCCGCTGACGGTGACGTCGCGAACGCGGTTCCCACCATAGGTAAACGTGTTCGGGTCGAAGTCGGAAGGCACGATACAAATCCCGACGTGCTCGGGCAGATAGCACCCGCTATGGCTGTACCTCGGGGGTTTGAGTGTCACGGGACCGTGGGCCCGCAAGGTCAGCCCGTCCGTTCCGATACGGACACTCTCGCGGTAGGTGCCAGGCGTCACCACGATCGTGTCGCCTGGCGACGCGGCGTCCACGGCGGCTTGAATCGACTCACCCGGATGGACGACGTGTGTATCAGCGGTCGCGAAGACTGGTGAAGCGATCGTCAACGCCGCGATGACGAGTCCAGCCGCGACAAAGTCTGTCCCCTGAAACTGGCGCATAACGCCCCCTTTCTGGCCGACCGATCGGCACGCTCAACTGGGTAAGCGCAGAAAGGAAGCGGAAACGACAACGCTATTGCGCGAGCGGGGCAAGCCCGATATCGCGCAAGAGCGTTCGATAACGGGGGTCCAGGCGGAATCGGTCGAGCCATGGCTCTACACCCAGCCATGGCATGCAGTCGGCACGCTCGTGGGTTCCCTTGCGAAACAACTCGTAGGCCGTCTCGTTGTCGCCGAGGCTGGCGTAGACCGTGGCAATTTCGTACGGGCAGAAATATCGGTGCTTCGCCGCCTCTTGCACCTCACGGATGACGGCGGCCGCCTCGGCCTTCCGGCCCGCGACCGCAAGGACGTGCGCCTGCAGCGCTCGAATGGTCAGGCTGTCGTCCAGCTGCACCGCTCTCTGCAGGTTGTCGAGCGCTTCGTCGAAGCGGCCCTGCTCGGCATAGGCGACACCCTGAAAGGCGAGTGTGAACCCGGAGCCCGGCTCGAATTCCAGCCCTTTTCGAGCCAGCTCGATCGCTTCGTCGTAGTGCCGTGTGAACAACAGAAGGACCGTGCCCTGGGCATGGGTTCGTATCGATCGCGGGTCGAGATTGAGTGCCCGCCGGATCTCCTGGACCGCTTGATCGTGTCGCTCTTGAGTCGTCAAGTATGCCGCGTAGTTTAGCCGGGCCGTCGCCAGCGTGGGATTGAGATCGAGCGCGCGCAACAGCGATTTTTCAGCAGCCGGCCCGTCCCAATCCCACACAAGATGCACATATCCCAACGCCGCGTGCGCGTCCGCGAGCGTCTCGTCCAGACGGAGCGCGGTCTCGGCGGCCCGCTTTGCCTTCGGCATGGCTTCCCGCGGGTCAAGATAGAAACCCGACAGCCCCGTATACGCTTCCGCCAGGCCGGCATGGGCCCACGCGTCGGCAGGATCCTTCGCCACGGCGGCGTCGAAATACCTGATCGCCTTTCGCAGGCCATCCTCTGTGGCCTTTGCGGCGTGGTGACGACCTAGCAGCACCTCCCGGTGAGTCTCCGGGTCGAGCGGCCGTGCCGCCGCGATTCGCGCCTGCCGTTGCGGGGTCAACGTGACATCGACTTTGCTCGTGATCGTTCTCGCCACTTCACGATGAAGAGCTACGACTTCTTCCAGATCACGCTCGAAGGTCTGGGCCCACATGATTGCGCCCGTGGTTCCGCTGATCAGTTTTGTCGCGATTCGAACGCGACCGCCGGTCCGAAGCACTGACCCTTCGACGATCGCGTCGACCTGCAGCTCCCGCGCGATGGCGGGCGCGGACTTCGGCGCCGTTCTGTACGGCATGACCGAGCTTTGCGCGATCACGCGCAGGCCGCCGGTCGTCGCCAGGTCGGCAATGAGCTGCTCGGTCAACCCGTCCGCAAAGTATTGCTGTTCGGGATCACTGGATAAGTTCTGGAGGGGCAGGACCGCAACGGATCGAATCTGATCGGAGGCTCTGGTCGGCCACCGCGAGAATCCACCAAGGCTGCCCCATCCGACGAACCCGGCGAGCGCAATGATGAGAATGCCGGTCGTCCATCGCCGCAACTGGCGTGGAACATCGGTCGGCGGTGGCGACTTCGCGCGGGCCCTGGCAATCGAGTCGCAGGTATGTTGAAGCTCGCGGATCACGTCGGCCACGGTCTGAAATCGATCGTTGACATTCTTCGCCAGACATCGGCGCACCATGTCGTCGATAACCGAAGGTACCTCCGGATCAAGAGAAGACACCGCGGGCGGATCATGCTCGAGAACGGCGTCGCGGACCTCGGCTACAGTGTCCCCCTCGAAGGCGGGCCGGCCTGTCAGCATTTCGAACGCGACTGCACCGAATGAAAATACGTCGCTGCGCGCATCAACTTCGTCGCCGGTGATTTGTTCGGGAGCCATGTAGCGGATCGTGCCCAGGACAGTGCCGTGACGTGTCACCTGCGCGGCGTCCCCGTCCGCCCGGTCGGAGCCCGATTTCTGATGCGCGTCTGCAACGCTGACCTCGCGCGTTGCAGGCGTCTGGTGAACATCGCCCGATGCGGCGACTCGAACCTTCGCGAGGCCAAAATCGAGCAGCTTTGCACCGCCCGCCGTCAACATGATGTTGGCGGGCTTCAGGTCGCGATGGATGATCCCGTGCGTATGCGCGTGGTCGAGGGCGCCGGCGATGTCAATCGCGTATTCAAGCGCCTCCTCGAGCAACAATCGCCCCTCTGCGAGTCGAGCGGCCAGGGTGTCGCCTTCGAGGCATTCCATGACCAGGAAATCGATCTCGTCATGACGTCCGACGTCGTAGAGGGTACAGATGTTCGGGTGCGTGAGCGCCGCAACCGCCTTCGCTTCTCGCGCGAACCGGGTGCGCATCTGCGGATCGAGTGCAACTCCTGTCGGCAGGACCTTGATTGCCACGGGACGGTCGAGGCGTATATCCGTGGCCCGGAAGACTTGACCCATGCCTCCGGCGCCGAGGCTGCTCTCTATGCGATAGGGACCAAGCGTCGTGCCGCGACCAATGTTATGTGCCATCAGGGAATAGAGGCGCGGCTGTGGCCCACACGGACCGATCGAGGATGACGAGCGCTGCGTCCTGGCTGAGCAGCGACTCGACTTCTTGGCGCAGAGAAGGGTCGCCCGCGCACGCGTCCGTGAGAAACGCATCGCGCGCGCGCGCATCGCGATCAGCAGCAAGCTCGTAAATTCTCGCGACCTGATGCCAACGCTCGGGAGTCAAATTCATCTGTGACCCCTTGGCGGACGAAGCGTACACGGACATCTGCGAGGACGACAAGAACGATCTCAACGGGGTAAGCGCAGGAAGGGAGGGAGACCTACAATGGCACCGTGGCGCGGTTCGATTCCATCGACATCACGAGCCTTCTGAAGGCCTGGCGAGGAGGAGACCAGGTTGCCCTGGACCAGCTCATGCCGTTGGTGTACGACCGGCTGCGAGCCCAGGCGCGGCGTCACATGCGCATGGAGCGTTCAGGTGAAATCCTGCAGACCACCGCGCTGGTGCACGAGGTCTATCTTCGGTTGGCCCGCGGCCAGGACGTCGACTGGCAGGATCGCGTGCACTTCTTCGCGTTGTCAGCTCAGCTTATGCGCCGCATCCTTATTGATGCCGCGCGGGCGCGCAGTGCGACCAAGCGAGGCGGCGCCGCGACCAAACTGAATCACAGCTCGGCAGTCGATCTGGATCAGATTCCCACTGCTGAGTCGAGCGCGTCGTCGCTCTGCGCCCTCGATGATGCGCTGAAGAGCCTGACGCGGATCGATCCGCGGCGCGCGCACGTCGTCGAGCTGCGGTTCTTCGGAGGTCTCAGCGTCGACGAGACAGCGGAGGCGCTTCAGGTCTCACCTCAGACGGTGATGCGCGATTGGCGACTGGCCCGAGCGTGGCTCGCCCGGGAGCTGCATTCTGAACGAATCGAGGGAACCTCGTGACCTGTCCAGGCCACTAGTCCCGGCCCAATATCCAATCGTCACCGTGGCACGGTGAACCGGGTTCCGCACCGGTAGCATTCAAAATCGGCGTGGCCGTCAGAACCCTGGTCGATGCGTCGGGTATCGTGAACGCCACACCCTGGGCACTGCTTGGTTTCCGCCGGGTCAGTCATGTGTCCATTGCGGCACCGAAACGCCGCCTCGCTCTGCGCGTCACGGGGCCAGGCGTTTTGCGTCCACAGCATCTCTTCGCCGCATTCGGGGCATCGCTCGGTGCGAATCAGTGTATTTTCCATTGCGCCTCAACCTCGTGGCTCTGCGAACCGCGTACCTGCTGCCGTCAGTCGAGCCGCCGTTCTACAATTGGCTGTCCGCTGGCTGCACGCGGCGGAGGCGCTG
The DNA here is from genome assembly GCA_963771415.1 of uncultured Acidobacteriota bacterium. Lineage (GTDB taxonomy): Bacteria > Acidobacteriota > Vicinamibacteria > Vicinamibacterales > 2-12-FULL-66-21 > CAWAZT01. The sequence goes on from CAVYTI010000008.1 coordinate 722,460, forward strand.
GCCGGACACGTCACCGGTGCGAACTACTCGGACGCGGGACGCATCCTCGCGGACCGGATCACATGGTTCATGCAGCGGGTTGGCGTGCCCAACGGCCTGCAGGCCGTCGGCTATTCTCACGGCGTGCCCGTCTTGAGCAGGATGATGCCGGCGACGACGAGGGCGATCCCACTCATCCGGAGCGCCGAGGCACTCTCGCCCAGCAGCCAGACGCTCAAGCCAAATGCCGTCACCGCCTCGAGCCCCAGCACGAACGCGTACGTGAGAGCCATCGACTCGTGTCGCATGGCCACCGCCTGCAGGGCGGAACCGAGCCCGAACAGGCTGAACATCAGCGCACTCGGACCGGGTACGGTCAGACCATGCGAGAGCTTGGTGTAGTACCCGGCGATGCTGAAACACACGGCGGCGAGCGCGGCAAGCACAGTGACCACTCACACCTCCCACATTGACACACGTCAGGCTATGACGGTTTCAGTCAGCCAGCCAGTCGGCGATTACCTGCGTCAAGCGCATCACGGTCCGGTCGATGTTCGGCGTCAGCTGAGGTGGCGACGTCCCACTACCCCATGCGTATGGACGAAGCTGGCGTCGGGCTTGCAAACGGTTCAGGTCTGAATGACGGCATCCACGACGGTGTTCGAGCCTCCGGCACTCGGGCGTGTCCATCCGCTCGGCGCGCTCCGACGCCTCCGACAGTTCGACGACCTGTTCTTCACCCTCAGCCGTCACCGTGTGAAGGTGCGCTACAAGCAGTCGCGTCTGGGTCTCTTGTGGGCCGTCATCCAACCGCTCGCCATGATGCTCGTCTTCACGTTGATGTTTACCTTTCTGCGCACCGCACCGAGCGCTCAGGTGCCGTACGCGCTGTTCGCGTACTCCGCGCTCATCCCGTGGACGATGTTCTCGAGCGCGCTGACGAACGCGTGTACCGCGCTGACGTCTCACGCGGCGCTGTTGACGAAGGTGTACTTTCCTCGGGAGATCCTGCCACTGACCTACATCGTCGCGGCGCTCGTCGACATGGCGGCGGCGTCGGTCGTGCTCGCTGCCCTCATGATGTGGTTCGGGGTCTCGTTGACCTCGACGGCCATCTGGGCCCTGCCCGCGATCGCGATACTGACCGGACTGCTCGTCGGCCTCGGACTGCTGGCGTCGGCGCTGCAAGTGCGGTATCGCGACGTCGGGCTGGCGATGCCGGTGCTGGTGCAGGTCTGGCTATTCGCAAGCCCGGTCCTCTACCCACTCTCCGCCGTGAAGGCCGCGCTTGCTGCACCCCTCTACACGCTCTACATTCTCAATCCGATGGCCGGCATAGTGGACACGTTTCGCCGCGCGGTGGTGCTGCATCAGCCGCCCGATCTGCCCGCGCTCGCGATGTCCGCGCTCGTCGTCGTCGTTGTCGTGCCGGCAGCCTACGTCTACTTCAAGTACGTCGAGCTGACGATGGCGGACGTCGTATGAGCGAAGCCACGGTCGACGTCGCGATCGAGAACGTCTGGAAGCAATACCGGTTGAGCACGAGCCGGAATGCCCGGGCGTTCTGGGCCTTGCAGGATGTGAGCCTCAACGTGCTCCGCGGAGCGTCGGTGGGCGTGATTGGCCGCAACGGCGCCGGCAAGAGCACCTTGCTCAAACTGCTCGCGGGCATCACGGCGCCGACGCGCGGGCGCATCGTGATTCACGGCCGCGTAGCTGCGCTGATTGAAGTCGGTTCGGGATTTCACCCGGAGCTCACCGGACGGGAGAACGTCTTCCTCAGCGGGGCGATCCTCGGAATGCGGCGGCGTGAAATTGCCACGAAACTCGAGCGCATCGTCGAGTTCGCTGGTGTCCGGCAGTTCATCGACACACCGGTGAAGTGGTACTCGTCGGGCATGTACGTGCGACTCGGCTTCGCGGTGGCCGCGCACATGGAGCCCGACATCCTGCTCGTCGACGAGGTGCTGGCCGTTGGCGACGCGGAGTTCCAGGTGAAATGCCTTCAGCGGATTCAGGAGCTGAAGAACCAGGGGACGACAAGTCTCCTCATTTCCCACGATCTCACGGCCGTCGAACGGTTGTGCGACAGGGCCGTCCTGCTCGAGGCAGGAACGATCGCCGCAACCGGAACCCCCGCGGACGTCGTCGCCAGCTACCATCGTCGACTGGCATTGTGGGACCCGCCGTCCGGAGAGACGTCGCTCGATTCACCCAAAAGCGGCGTGGCGCTGACCAACCTCACGTTCCACAATCCGGATGAACCGCGGGCCGTCTCCTTCAAGACGGGCGAACCGCTCACGGTTTCTCTGCGTTACGCCGCGGCCAAACCCATACCGAACGTCGAGTTCGAGCTGCGGTACTACTCTGCCGACGGGAAAACGCTGATTGCGTCGCCGCGAACCGGCGAGCACCGCGAGTCCCTGCATCTGACACCGCCCGGCGGCGTCATCGAGTTCACCTGCGCCGCGCTGCCGCTGAAGCCGGGCAGCTACTCGATCGGGGCCGTGGTTCGCGACGTCGCGACCTTGAAGATTCTCGCGTGGTGGGATGGCGAGAGCCGGCTGTACGTCCGAAACGGCCCGGCCACCGACGGGCAGTTCTATATGCCGCATTCGTGGCGCGTCGTCCATGCCGACGACGAGAGCGCCGCGATTCAGAGTCGGGCCGCTAAGGGAGCCGACTGACACCGGCGCTCATGATCTTCACGACACCTGCCGGATAGTACCGCAGCAGGCACAGGGCCCCACGCAACCCCCTGGCTCGGCGACCTCGCACCTGGAGATCCTTTTTCACCTGATCGACCAAGCGGTTTCCGAAATCGGCCTGCACGATCGCGATTCCCTCCTTCCACGCGTGTTCGGCGGCGTGGTCTCTTCGAACGTGCTTCCGCTGCGCGCGACGAACCGAGACCGCTGACTTCAGCATGTAACCGACATCCGTGCTCATGCTCGTGGCGTGCTGGCGGTATTCGAGGATGACCTGATGATGACAACCGACCGCGAGCCGCCGCGCGATTCGGATGTTCAGCTCGTAGTCCGCGGATCCGCCGGCGGCTGTCTCGAACGCGCGCACGCTGTCGAACACCCCGCGGCGGTACATCACCACTCCGGGAGTCCAGATGTAGTTCGAGCGCAGAAGCTCGATGTAATGATTGCCGCCAGTGTGCTCCTGCGGGGGAATGCCGGTGGGTGACCCGTCCTCGTCGATGAGGCGTACGTGCCCTGTCACGAATGCCCAGTCCGGGTGCGCGGCAAGCCATTCAACTCCAGTCGCGGCGGCATGCGGAAGCAGCCGGTCATCGGCATCGAGGAAAATCACGTAATCGCCGCGACTCTCACGGAATCCACAATTACGGGCAGCAGCCGCGCCTTGGTTCCGCTGCTCTATGTGCCGCACCGCAGCGTTCACGGAAATAACGGAGGCGGTGTTGTCGGTCGATCCGTCATCGACGACGATCACCTCGATGCAGGGATACGTCTGCTGCAGAGCGCTGTCAATCGCGTCGCGCAGAAACCGGCCCTGGTTGTAACAAGGAATCACGATCGACACGACCGGCTGATGCACGGCGTTATCCCGTCAGCCACCGGGCACGCACGCGGCGGCGCAGCGAGCGCGGGAGCCGCTCGACGCGATCGAGCAACGGGTGTCGATAGGGCCGCAGCGCTTTTCGCAGCGCCGTCCAGACCGCCGGCTCGACGTTCGGCTCCAACGACAGGTACGTCTCGAGCCACGTCAGATAGCGGTGAAACGCGGCGTTCGACTGCCCTTCACGTGCGACGGTCCGGCAGGCGGACTCCTCGTGCTGTCGGTACCGATCCCAGCATGCGTCGGCGATCAGCACGGGGAATCGGAGGCAGAGTTTCGCGTGAAAGACCTGATCGGTGCAGATGTAGCGAAACGAGTCTTCCCACCCGCCGACGCGCTCGAGCGCGGCGCGGCGCACCATCACGCTGCCCATACAAGGGACCGTGCCTCCATCCTGGAGGAAGGCGATCAACATCCGCGGCGGATCGATGACGGTGTTCGGCGGCGCGCCGTAGTTCCGCCACGTCCAGTCCCGTCTCGCGTCCTCGGCGCGGCCGCTCCAACTGAACCAGTACTCGGTGGCCGCGTACACCATCGCCACCTCGCGATGCGAATCGAGCAGCGGAACCTGCTGCTGGAGCTTCGACGGCAGGTAGACGTCATCCGCGTCCAGGAAGGCGAGGTACTCCCCATTCGCGTGTCGAGCGCCGAGGTTTCTCGAGGCGCTCGCGCCCTGGTTCAAGCGCCCTTCATGCGCGAAGTACCGTATCTTCCCCGGGTGCGCCGTGGCGTAGCGCATCGCGATGGACATGCTGTTGTCGGTGGACCCGTCGTCAACCAGGAGCAGCTCCCATTGGTCGTACGTTTGGGACAGGACGCTTTCGATACTCTCCTGAATGAAACGCCCGGCATTCAGGAACGGGGTGATGATCGACACGCGCGGATCACGTTGCGTCATGCGCATACCGCCTGCAGCGCGCGCTCGAACGCGTCTCCATCGCAGTCGACGACGCCGAGTCTGGGGAGCGCATATGCGTCGTATTCCTGACGAGACACCGGACGCGAGTCCGTCGAGCACGCCCACGCGAACCCACACTCCTGCACCGCCGCGCGCGAATCGGCATCGAGCGCGCCGTGCGGGTACGCGAATCCGACAACCGACCCTTCGACGAGCCGCTCACACGCCAGCTTGCCCTGCAGGATTTCACGCCGGCGTGCCGCCGGATCGAGCATCGGGAGCAGAGGATGGCTGACGGTATGACCACCGATCTCGAACAGTCCTCCCGCAGCGAGCTCTGCCACCTCGGTTTCGGTCATGGGCAGATCGTTCGCGTCCGCAGGTGCTGCGTCGAGGAGAGGGCGCAGGCGTTTCATCACGGCCTCTCGTTCGCTGGCCGGCACGTCCCGCAGCCGGCGCCACACATCGAGATATGTCGCCTCGCGCCCCGTCCGCGGTTCGTCCCATGCACGCCAGGTGCAGCCGGGCGAGGCTCCTCCCAACCGCGCGAACGACAGACGACACGGCTCGCCGCCGATCATGACTTCACAATCCAGAGCGGCGTCGCGCAGGAGAATGCCGCGCGCCAGTTCGTCCCACCAGTATTCGGTGCGCTGGCCGACGGGACCGGTCGTCACGAAGAGCGTCGCGGGCACGTCGCCCGCTGCCAGTCGCGGCTTCGCCGCCCGCAAATTGTCGACGTAGCCGTCGTCGAATGTGACCGCAACGGCGTTCCTGGGCAACGTGTGGCGCTCGAGCCTCTGAACAAATTGGGACATGGGGAAGGTCTGGCGCGAGCGGCGAAGCACCGTGAGATGCTGCTCGAAGTGATCGGGCTGCACGGCCAGTCCCCAGGGATCGACGGCCGGATGTGCGATGCGGTGGTACATGAGTATGACTGGCCGCGGCGCTGATGGTCGTATCCGACGTCGAACACGGTCGAAGAAAGCCCGCACGTCAGACACGCTTGCGCGCGCGCAGCGCAACAATCACCGGATACGCCTGATCGATCGGATCGAGATCGGACGTGTCGAGCTCTTCGACCGCAAGGCCCTGCAGAAATGCTGTCGCGGCGAAGACGTTCCCGTACCGTTCGACCATCACCGCCTCGGGACCAAAGACCTCACTGAACAGGGCGTGCAGTGCAGCGGGCGTGAAAGACCAGAACCACGTCTTCCCCCATTCCCCCCGATCGATCTGGCTGATGCCGGGGGCCGTAACCAGCACCACGCCGCCGGGAGCAAGCGCGCGGTGGATGCGGGCGATCGCGAGCCGGACGTCGTACATCAGCTGCAGCGTCTGCGTGAGCACGATGCAGTCGAATGCAGCCTCCGGCAGCACATTGGGGTCGGTGAGGTCCCCGACCAACGTCGCGCGCGGGTTGCCGTGATGAACGTGAAGTACATCGCTTCGTGAGACGCGTGATCCGCCGAACTTCCGGGTGTAGGCGTCGTCGCCGATTTCCAGCACGCGGCCGACGATCTCCGAGGCGTGTCGGGCGAGGAACCGCTCGATGTAATAGCGATCGACCGGCAGGCCGCGATCGAACCCGAAGCACTGGCTGATCGGGGTGAGCCGGCGGAGATCTCCGAGCTTGACGCGACCAACCGCCGGAACGCGCTCGCGACCTCTGAGCAGCCGCTCGCGCAGGCGGCCGGGCAGGACCGCGGCGATCCGGCGCCTGATACCACCAAACGCCTGTTGCAGCGCCACCCGCGGCGAGGCAGCCGCGATGCTCACGAGCACAGGCAGAGATGCCGTCAACGTACCTCCCGTCCGCCGGTTGCGATACCGGACCGCAGCCATCTCCTCCGCATAGCCGCGGCGCCATCGACGCCTGCCCTCTGTCCACGCCTCACGTGCCGTCAGGTCTTCGGGTGCCGACGGTGCGTGACGTGCATGAACCTCCAGGGCGCTGTGCAACATGGCACGATGATCCGCCGACATGTTCTGGCCGTGCAGACGGTACGCGGCAACCAGGTCGGGGTAGCCTGTCACAGCGATAACGACGCGCCATGCGCAGGTACACGTCGTAGTCCTCGCAGCGGCGAAGACGCTCGTCGAACCCACCCACCGCGACCAGGCGATCGCGGCGGTACATCACGCTCCCGTGCATGCCGATGAAGTTTCCACCGAGCAGATGCAGGTACGGCTGCTCACCCGGCGGCTCGAACCGCTCGCCAATCTCCTGGCCGTCCACGTCGATGTATCGATGGCCGCCATAGACGAAACCGCTGTCCGGCGCCCGGGCGAAGCAGGCGAGCCCGGCTTCGATGGCTCGAGGTTCGAGGCGATCGTCCGCGTCGAGAAACACGACGTATGAAGTGTCGAGCGCGGCGAGTCCGGTGTTCCGCGCCGCAGCCAATCCCCGGTTCTCCTGCCGGATCAGGCGGACGTTTGGCAAACCCGAGACGACGTCGGCCGGGTTGTCCGTCGACCCATCGTCGACGACGATCACGGCATCGGTCGCACGCGTCTGGGAGCGGACACTCTCGAGCGCTTGCTCCAGGAAGTGGGCGTGATTGTAGGTCGGCACGACTACGCCGACAGTCGCCGCCGCGGGTAACGTCCAGGCGGACTCCGGTGCCGCTGGCGTTCGCGCGCTCACACGATCCGCCGGTGGGTGCTCGGACACCGAAGATGTCAACGCGCGACTTTCCGCCGCCCGGCGGCTGGGCGCTGCGGGAACGCCATCATGGCGCGATGCCACACGGCCATGAGTACGCGTCTTGTTTTGTGGCTGATATGCCGGAGCACAACCGTGGGACAGTGGTGCATGAGCGTCACGACTGCACGCAGCTGAAGACGGGCGGCCCCTCCATGCCAGTCTGCGCGGAGCCGCGCGACAATCTGCTCGCCGTACCAGTCGCACCAGTTTCTGCGGCCGCGTCGGATCAGGCGACGTACCCACGCCGGCGCCTCACGGCTTTCCCGACGCAGCACCGCAAGCGTTGCCCGCAGCATCAGTGCCGGATCGCGGGACATGCTCGTCTCGTGCTGGCGATAGCGCACCAGCTCCTCCGGAATGAGCCGCACGCGGCCGGTGCGGGCGAGCCGGAGGTAGACAGCGTAGTCCGCCGCTGGACCAAGGTCCGACGGAAACCCTCCGATTTCGTCGAGCACTCGCCTTCTGAACATCGCCGCGCCGGGCGTCCAGACGAAGTTCCTGGACAACCACTCTTCGTAGAGCTTCGATGAATCGACGTGATGGTGGAAAGTCGGAAGAAGACTTCCAGCGGCGTCCATCACCTGACATCGTCCGACGACGGCTGCCGAGATCGGGTGCAGGTCGAGCGCCTCCGCGCCATGCGCAACGGCGTCGGGCAGCAACTCGTCGTCGGCATCGAGAAATACGACGAGCTCGCTTCGCGCAGCCGCGAGGCCGGCGTTGCGCGCGTCCGACACTCCCCGGTTCGACTGTTCGAGGACGCGGACGCCCAGCGTGGACGCGACGTCTGCAGTGTCGTCGGTAGAACCGTCGTTCACGACAATGCACTCGACGTCCCGATAGGACTGACCGCGCACGCTCACCACCGCCGCCGGCAGAAAGCGCGCCTGATTGAAACACGGAATCACGACGGTCACGGTGGGCCGATGACTGAGGTCCGTCATGTGCGGTGCTGAATGCGCTGGACGGCGAACCCGACAAGAAAGCACAAGCGCAGTTCGTGCGCGAACGCGGCGGCGCTGCGCCGCGTCAGCACGGTTGCTCCCCAGGCGGCAGCTTCACGAAGCACGCTCCGATACACATGTGCCGGAACACCGAGGAACGTGCCAAGCTGTGTGCGTTCGAATGACGGGTCCCGCATGAGCGCATAGAAGCGGCCGTGACCCCTGTGCCAGGCCCGGTGATACTGCTTCATCAGCCGTTCGCGAGGCACGAGCGCACGGACCACGATGCGTGGTTCGTACAGCGCCGACACGCCGCCAGCAAGGACACGAACCTGAAAGTCGTGGTCCTCCATCGATCCGACACTGTCGCGTACTCGCTGCAATGCGATGGAAAAGCCGCCAGCTCGCTCGAATGCACGGCGACGGACGGCGACGTTGGCGCCAATCAGGCAGACACCGCGTTGAGGCGTGATTCGAAAGGCATCCTCCCCGAAATCCGCGAGGGCCAATGCCGCGTCTCCCGCCTCCCGCAGCCATGGGGGCGGCGCTTCCTCCCACGCGGGCTCGACCTTGCCGCCCACCATATCCACGTCCGAGTTGTCGTTGAATGCCCGAACGATGGACTGAACCCACGTCGAGCTGACGCGGACGTCGTCGTCTGTGAACGCGATCAGGTCAGCGCGCGCGATGGAGACCCCATGGTTGCGGGCGACGGACAAGCCTTGACATGGTTCGAATGCGTACCGGACGACGCCACTCGCGACAAACGCCTCGACGACGTCACGAGTGGCGTCCGAGGAATTGTTGTCGACCACGACGACTTCATATGGCGGCGTGCCAGGTACCTGCGCCAGGAGCGCATTGAGCGCCTCCGCGACCAGGTGGGACCGGTTGTAGGTACACAACACGACGGAGATGACGGGCATCACCGCCACACTTTCACTGCCTCGTTCCGGCGCGCGACAGGCGGCGACGCCATGTGCTGACGACGACCACGCATGTGACCGCCATAGAGTCGTCCGGCGAGATTCCAGACCGGCAGCTCCCCAGCCATTCGCACTTGCGCCGGGCCGCCACTCAGCGCGGTGCGCCACCATGCGAACAGTCCGCGAAGTGCCTCGCCGTACACGTGTCGTGGGACGCCAGCGATTTCGCGAAACGGCGTCCGCCGACGGCGCGCAAGCACTCCTTTGGACGCGCCCTGCCAGAACGACCAGGCGCGGTAGTAGTTCTTGCGCAAGCGATCGGTATGAAGGCAGTGATAGACAATCAGGTTCGGCAAATAGCGTCCATTGGCGCCGGCGTCCACGAGCCTCAGGTACATCTCCTCGTCTTCGCACGAGAAGAGCCGGCGGTCGGCGGTTGGACCAAGCTCGGTGCTGTACGGGCCAACCCGGTCTAACGTCGCTCGCGAAATGACCGCATTTCCGCCTTTGAGCATGCCGGGAAAGTCCGGGCCGTACGGACGCTCGGTGAGACCGGAATCCGCCGTTCCGAGCACCGCCCAATACCCGGGCGGAACCCATGTGGGAATTTCACTGCCGGGAATCGGCAGAACCCGGCCGCCGAGAAAATCCACCGGACCAGCTTCCAGCGCCTGCTCCACCACGCGAAACCAGTCCGGCGCCAGCTCTTCGTCGTCGTCGATGAAGCCGATGTAGTCCGCAGTCGATGCGGCGATTCCGGTATTGAGCGCCGCAGACTTCCCAGGCTGAGGTTCGTGCAGCACGCCGAGTCGGGAATGGGATTGACGAGAGTGTCTCCTCTAACCCCAGCAATTCGGGACGGGCGTCGTTGTTGACGACTCTTACTGCAATTTGTAGTCGGTGGGGTGGTTCGACTCGGGCGATGCTTTCTAGAACACGCCTCAGCAGCTGCGGCCGCCTGAACGTTGGGACAAGGAGATCGAGGCGCATTCATGGCTGAGCATGCAACCCATGTTCCCCGAGTTGGAGCTACCTCAACGGTGAGAGCAGACGGGATATCGTCGGCGCCAATGCGGCATTCGGCCACCCACGTGAGCGGCCCGGTTACTTCCCCTCGTTCCAATAGATCTTGATGTTGTGCGTGGCGCGGCCGGAGGCGACGATGTCCGGCCGTTTGTCGCCGTTGAAGTCGCCGACAATCAGATCTTCCGTCGCCATGCCGCCATCGTCGACCATCGTCTTCGTCTTGAGCGCGCCTTCGCGATCGATGACGTAGATGGCGATTCCGGGCTTCGGACCACCCCGCCAGCCCGCGACCAGTTCGTCGCTCCCATCGCCGTCGAAATCGGCCCAGGCCAGCGCATGGCCCTCGGTCAGTCCCGTCTCGATCGTCGTCTTGCTCCACACGCCGGGGCGCTCGGCGTAAATCGCGATTCCGGCACCGTGCCAGGGTTCCACTGTAGCGAGCATTCGCCGCCCCCCGACCCGTCCGAGCTTCACTTCCCCGGGCGCGCCCTCGCCGATGAGCGTGCGCGACCATGTCCCGTCGGCGCGCCGTTTCAGTGCGTTCAATCCTTCTTTGCTCGCCGTCACGATCTCGTCCTGCGGATCGGTGTCCAGGTTGAACGGCAGGAAGTTGTGCTGAATGTGGTTGGCCTCACCGGCCACTTCCATCGGCCATGGATCAGTTCGCGGGTTGGCCGGGGGTCTGAAGACGAGCAGACGCGCGCTCGGACCATCCCAGTCCGGTCCTTTCGCGCCCTTCCCATGCAGCGGTGCAACGATGAGTTCCTGCTTGTGATCGCCATCGACGTCCGCCCATCTGATGCGATGCAGCGTCGGCTCCGCGAAGATCGGAAAGACCTCCCACGCCGGCGTCGCCCCAGGGGCATTCTGCCTGACCCATTGCAGCGTGCCGGTGTTCTCACGAGTCCATCCGGCGCCGAGCGCAATATCGAGACGGCCGTCCCCGTCGATGTCGTGCGGCGCGAGCGTGACGTTGTCGGCCGTTGTGGCGCCTGCGCCGAGAATGACTTCCTTCTCCCATGTGGGAGCCTTGAACCAGACGAGCTCCGTGCCGTTGATCGCCAGGATATCTGTTCGGCCATCGCCGTTGACGTCTCCCGGAACGACCGCATAGCCAACGCCGAAGTCTCGAGCGATTTCCTGTGCGCGGAACGCCGGTCCACCAGCACCGGTCTGCGTTTGGACGGTGCGGCCCGCGTTCGGCAGGCTGGTCGATACGGCCACCACCACCGTTGCGAAGACGATCGTCCGACGGCGTGCGGATGTCTGCATGGGCCGACAGTCTAGATCCATTTTTCGCCAGGGTGAATTCAAACCCCGCCTTTCCCAGTCGGGGAAGCCTCGCTGCATCAGGGCTTCGGGGGCGCGATGCGTCGCAACTCATCGAAGAGATTGAGGAAGAACGTCAGGTGCGTCGGCGCGACCGTCTCGCCTTCGGCAGGAGGCGCTATCGCGACGCGGACGCCATCCGGGTGCAGCGCGTACATCCGGCTACCGAGCACTTGGCGAACCCTAGACGCACGCTCTGCCCAGAGCCGCGGCTTCTCGACGAGGAACGACCCGTTGTCCACACGGTATCGGGCGACCATGAGCACCTGCGTGTAGTCGACCGCCGTCTCCGCGGTAAACACGATCTCGTGACGCGCGGGGGACCACGACGAACTATGGCCGCCAGCGCTCGAGACCGTGACACGCGCGCCCGGTCCCGGAAACGGGCGCACGTAGACTTCGTCATGGCCCGATTCGTTCGACGTATACGACAGCCATTTCCCGTCGGGCGAGAAGGTCGGCGCTCGCTCTCTGGCGGCGCTGCTGACAAACGCCGTCGGCTTCCCCGTCTTCCAGCCGCCGGCCTCATCCTCCTCGACCGGCAGGATCATCACGTCTTCGCCAGTTCCGGGCATGGTCGCGGCATAAGCGAGCAGCTTCTTCTTGGGATGCCACGATCCGGGCAGGAGCGCAGCTGCGCTGTGGACCAGCACCTGAGCGTCGCCCGTGCCGTCTGCTCTCTTCCAGGAGATGGTGTTCCCGTACGGATCGGTGGATGACTTGAAGGAACGGTACACGAGACGTGCCCCGTCCGGGGTCCACACGGGAAACTCCTCGTTCATGGCCCCAGACGTGATGCGGGTCAGGGTGCCTCGCGACCAGTCATGCACCCAGATGTCAGTCTGGCCCCCGTCTCGAATGTCCACAGCGATTCGCCGACCGTCGGGAGAGAATTCGGCGTTGTACCACTCACCCGGCTCTGCGCGAAGCGTGGCAAGCGCCCCGGTCCGGTCCATCCACACTATCGGGCGTGCGCCGTATGTGTCCCGGCCGGAAATGTAGGCCATCGTGCCCGTCTGCGACAGGGTCAACTGCGCATTGCCCCTGTTGTGATCCGACTGGATACCGTCAATCGTGCGGGCCGCCGGACCGGTCACCGTCAATCGCCGGAGGTCGAAGGGCATCGCAAACAGCGTGTCGTCCTGCAGGTACACGATGTGGCCGCTGTCCGCATAGCGCCCGAAGTAGCCGCCGCGCTGGACGATCGTACGCTTGCCAGAAGGCAGAGGCTGGACGACCAGCGTCGACCCCGTCCCGATCATCACTTCCGTGCTGGCTGTATAGAGGATACCGACGCCTCCCGGCAGTACCTGCGGGAAACGATGCGTGATCTCACCGTCTGTGAGCGTCGTCACCGGTTGCGCCTCTCCGCCGCCCGACGAAACCCGCATTAACCCCCTGCGGTAGTGCGGCGCGAACACGATCGTGCCATCCTCAGCCCACCAGGCTCCACGAGGTACCGGTGCGTCCGCGAGCGTCACCACGGCACCGCCAGTCACGGGGACCTTCTTCAGTTTCAGGTCGGCAAAAAACGCCAGCCACGCTCCATCCGGCGAAAAACACGGAGTGCTTGCCCCTTCCGTCCCGCTGAGTGGCGTGGCCGTGAGCTGATCGAGACGTCGAACGTACAACCGAGGCGCCTCTCCACTCCTCCGCGCCACGAACGCCAGCAAGGTGCCATCCGGCGACAGTGCGAGCGGCACATCGGTCGTCGGCAGGCCGCCGGACATGCCAAGCTCGATGCTGAGCCGCTGCGCGGGTGTAATGGGTGTGCTCTTCCATCGTGCCGAGTATCCAAGCAGCAGCACTGCTGCGACGCCCAGGACCGCAAGTATCCAGGACGCGGCGGGCCGCCAAGCGTGTGAGAGTTCGGCGTTGGATGTTCGCGGTCCTGTCAACGTCACGCGGAGTTTGTTCCGCTGCAGCCCTCGGCAGGGCCGCGCCACGATCGATCGCCGCGACCTCGTCACGGAGCGCCTCGAGATCGAGCAGCAGGTCCTTCATCACCTGATACCGCTGCTCTGGATCCTTGCGAAGCGCCTTGCGGACGATGCGCTGGAGCTCGGCGGGAACGTGAGGTGCGAGGTCGGTCAGAGACGCCGGCTCGTGGTCGAGCACCGAGACCAACACGTCAGCGCGTGTAGGAGCCAGCAAAAGGGTGCCGGTGGGCCACCATCTCGTACAGCAGCACACCAAGGGCCCAGATATCCGTTCGCGCGTCCACGGCGTGGCCGCGCGCCTGTTCCGGCGACATATAGTCGGGGGTGCCGACCAGCGATCCGGGCTCGGTCTCCGCCGGCGACTGCATCGGATCATGCCGTGCGATCGCATTGGCCGACGGGACGAGCTTCGCAAGACCGAAGTCGAGCACCTTGACCAGCCGATCGGGCCGCACGATCACGTTCCCGGGCTTGATGTCCCGATGGACGATGCCGGCGCTGTGGGCGGCGGTGAGGGCTGAGGCGATCTGGATGCCGATGTCGAGTGCCTCGCGCAGAGACACTGGCTCGACGAGCCGCTGATCCAGCGTCTCGCCCTCGACGTATTCCATCGCGATGTAGGGCCGGCCGTCTGGCGTCTCGCCGCGTTGATAGGTGTGGCAGATGTTCGGATGGTTCAGCGCCGAGGCAGCGCGGGCTTCCTGCTCGAACCGCGCGTGCCGGTGGGGCTCTGCGACATCAGCACGCAGCACCTTGAGCGCCACGCTGCGATTCAGCTGCCGATCGCGCGCAGCATACACCTCCCCCATGCCGCCCACGCCAAGCAGGCGAACAATCTCGAACGGCCCGAGCTCCGTCTCGGGAGCCAGGAACATGGCAGTGGCCGGGCAGATTGTACAGCTTGGCCGGCGTCTGGCGCAGTGACGAGCGCTTGCTTGACAGCCCTGGCTCGAGCGTTTCGGTGGAAGGCGTCGATCGAAGCCGGTCTCGCAGGCATCGGAATCGCTCAGCTTGCGCACGTGCGAAGGACACCGACATCATCGGCACGTATTTCGTGCGTTCCGCAATCATGCGAACGTGTCCCTTGAGGTCGACCGGGTTCCGCCAGTGACCTACGCCTTCGGTTCCGTACGCGTTGATGCAGACGCGCGTGTCATTTCGGGGACCGCAGGCACGGTGCATCTGACGCGAAAGGGCTTCGACCTGCTGCTCCTGTTGCTCGAGAACCGACCCAACGCGGTCTCGAAGGAGGAGATCTACGCCCGCGTGTGGCCCGACACGTTCGTGTCGGAGTCCAGCCTTCAGTTCCTGATTCACGAAATCCGCCGGGCGATCGACGACGGCGGAGCGCGACAGTCCTGGATTCGCACGATTCACGGCATCGGCTACAGCTTTTGCGGTGATGTTCAGGTCAGCGATCCGGCATCCGTCGCATCGGGGTTCGAGCCCGCGGCCGCATGGCTGCTCGGCGCATCGATACGTGTGGCACTTCGTGCAGGGGAGAACATCGTCGGCCGCGGCATCGGCGACGGGATTGAAATCGAAGCCCCGACAATCTCGAGACGGCATGCTCGCATCATCGTTGGCGAGTCCATCACGCTCGAAGACCTCGGCAGCAAGAACGGAACGTGGCTCAAGGACGAGCGCCTGACGGCACCCCACGCCCTGGCGGACGGAGATATCGTGAAGCTGGGCTCGGCAACATTCACGTTTCGCCTGGCTCGCCAACCGAAGCCCACTGAGTCAGTCGACGATCCGCGAGACGACGCGGTCTGACTGCACGCTAGGCGCCGCTTTCAGTCAGCCGGCGCCGCGAGCCCGTCCAGCCCGGTCCACCTCCTCCTCCACTCAGACGATCTCAGCGGAATCTAAGGTCAATCTCAGGACATCCAGCGAGCGCGAGAAGCATGCTGCGCCTCACGTGAAGCACTGAGGAACATGCCACCTCGATGGGAACGCACACGATGGGCGATCGCGGCGCGCCAGGCCGCGGTGATTCTTCTTCTGACGGCGGTCATCGACGAAGCCGCGGCCGGCCAGGCGTTCGACCCCAATCCCCAGGCGGCTCGCTCTCCATCGTCATCTGGAGCGATCGCTCCAACATTCGACTCGCGGTTGCCTCCCAATCTCGTTGTGCCCAGCATGATCAGGCCTCTCGTGACATCCATGTGGCGGCTGTCGCTTACCTTCCGCAGGCAGTGCGCGCGTCTTGCCGAGCACCCCGAGATCCTTGCCGACATCGAGCTCCGTCTCGGTGTTAGCAACGGCCGAGCCAACGCACTGGTCGAACGGAGTCATGACGGTCACCATTTTGCGGTGTACATCGAAATAAGCAAACCCGCGCTGTATGTCGAACACATCGCGCACGAACTGGAGCATGTGCTGGAGGCCGTGGACGGCACGGATCTCCCTCGTCTGGCGCGTCAGCGGGTAGACGGCGTCATGAATCTCGGAAGGCACCACTACGAGACGGCCCGTGCGCAGTCCGTGGGTCGGATGGTCGCGCGCGAGGTGAGGCCGTGATGCGGGCTCAGTGGACCGCAGGGGTCTCGTCGATCTTCTGTGCATGCGCCTTTGCGGAGCTCGTTGCACTCAGCAGCATCGACATCGTTGCGCATCGGATCGCCAATGATGAAGCGCGACTCGTCGCGAGACAAGGAATCGCGGACCACGGGATTGGCACCTTGACGCTGGCAGCGCTCAGTCACGATGGCCGACTGATCGCGTTCGTGTCGCGAAGTTGCAGAGGATCAGCGCGCCACTGCTGTCAGGACCTGTACACGCTCGACAGGTCAACCGGGCTGACCACACTGGAGAGCATCGGCCTCGACGGCAGCCCCGCAAACGCGGACAGCCAAGATCCCAGTCTCAGTTCCGACGGACAGATCATTGCCTTCGAGACCTTCGCCTCGAACCTCGTCTCCGGCGACCTGCCGTTGGGATCGGGTCGTGTCGTCGTGCGCGATCGTCGGAACAGGCGTCCTGCGAACACCTACGAGCTCGCTCCAGGAAACCGCCGAATGGCGAGAGCGGCCAACCGATCGTGGCCGCCAGTGGGATGGCGGTGGCCTTCACGTCTGCTGCGACCAACCTGGTCGCGGGACCGACAGAAACGGGACTCAGACCGACATCTATCTGTGGCGACTCGAAAACTCAACGATCACCCGCGTGAGCGTCGACAGCAACGGCGTGCAGCCTTCGATCGGCAGCAGTTACTCACCGAGCGTGAGCCGCGATGGCGAACTGGTCGCGTTCGTCTCGACCGCGCGGCTGGCCGCCGAGGACACGAACGACGTCGCGGATGTGTACATCCGGGATCTGCAACGCGGTGTCACGTCGCTCGTGAGTGCGGGCGTCGGGAGACCTGCCGACGCCCCGAGCTACTGGCCGCGGCTGAGCACCGATGGTCGATACGTCGCATTCGTGTCCAAGTCGGCCAATTTCGCGCCGAGAGATCGCAATCAGGAGAGTGACGTCTATCTCTACGAGGTAGCGACGCGGTCGATTGCGCTCGTGAGCGCCACCTCAAGGGGCGAGGCGGCCAATGCGTCGAGCAGTCGACCGGCAATCTCAGCGGATGGACGGACCGTGGTCTTTCAGTCCGTTGCCTCAAACTTGGGACCCAGACCCGGTTGTCCGCCCCGTGTGCCCGACAAGAACCTTCTTTCTGACGTCTACTTGTTTGACCGTACCACGGGCTGCGTCACGCGCATCAGCGGTTCGCCGGCGCGGGAATGGTGGACGCCCAGCGTGGCCCCGGCGATCAGTGGGTCGGGCGCCCTGGTTACGTTCTCGTCGACCCAACCGATCAGCGAGGACGACGTCACGACCGACCTGGACCTGTTCCTCTACATCCGGCCAAATAGCCAGTCGCGCCTTCCTGGCGCACATTGTTCGGTGCCAGGCGCGGCTTCTGCTCCGGTTGCCAGCCCGAGCGGCTGGTATCGATGCCCTGAAGGCGGAGGCGATGCTCGCGGCACTAGTCCGACCGCACGCTAGTCGCCGCGAGCCTTCCAAGCCCGGTCCCGCCTTCTCCTGCACGCCGAAGATCTCAGCGGAATCTAAGGTCAGTCTCAGGACGTCCAGCGAGCGCGAGAGGCAGACTGCGCACCGTTGCAGAACGGGAGGAACCATGTCACTCAATACGTCAAGAATAGGCACCAGCAGCACGCTCGCCATCTTTCTGCTCGGGACGGTTTTCGTCTCCCAGGCGGTTGCCGCCTGCCGGTCCGACGGCAGGCGCGCTGGAGGAGTAATTCCACAGTCATGGCAAGAACCGGCCCAGTTGAGGCCGCCGCTGTTGTTGGTCACGGACCACAAAGAGGCTGACGACCGAATCGTGGGGTTCTGGAAAGTGAAGTTCGTGTCCGAAGGCAGTGCCGGCATCCCTGATGGGACCGTTATCGACGACGCATACGCACAGTGGCACAGCGATGGAACGGAAGTCACGAACTCGCTATTCCCTCCTGCGACCGGCAGCACCTGCTACGGGGTCTGGGAGAAGAGCGGACCTTCCACCTACACGCTCAATCACTTCGGCTTGTCCTGGGATACCAGCGGTAATTTCATCGGTCCGGCCCAGGTTCGGGAAGAGGTGGTCCTGGACCACAAAGGGAACCGCTTTGAGGGGACGTTTACGATTGATCAATATGATCCATCGGGGAACCTCCTCGATCATATCGTCGGCCGGGTCACTGCTAGGCGTATCACCGTGAATACCCCTATCCAGAAAGTGCTTTGAGCCCCTATCGTTGCGTTCTCGTCGATCCAACCGATCGGCGAGGACGCCTGTCGCAGACCCGAACGCCTAGTAAATTCGCGATTCTCCTAAGGAATCCGTCCCCTGGCGAATGTTTCGCCGCCTGCGTGGCGTCTGCGCTATTCTTGTGCCCACCGGCATGGACGAATCTGAGAATCCGGTCCTGAATGTCGTCCGTAATGTGGCGCGCCTCGCCGCGCTGACCCAATCGGGCCTGCTCGATTCTCCCCCTGAAGAGGCCTTCGATCGGTTCACGCGGCTCGCCTCACACGTCCTCCGGGCGCGGACGGCCCTGCTGTCGCTCGTCGACGAGGATCGTCAGTTTTTCAAGAGCGCGCAGGGGCTCTCGGAGCCATGGGCCACCAAGCGCGAGACACCGATCACCCATTCGATCTGCAAGCACGTGGTCGCCAACGCCAGCGGCGTCGTGCTGCCGGATGCCAAGATGGATCGGGTCATCGGCGGCTGCCCAGGGATCGACGCGCTCCGTCTGGTGGCGTACACCGGCATGCCCGTACGTTCGATCGATGGGCAGGTGCTGGGGGCGCTCTGCGTCATGGACGACAAGCGCCGGGAATGGACGACCGGGGAGCTGGAGGCGCTGCGCGATCTGGCGGACTGCGTGACCGAGGAGATTGTCCTGCGCACTCAAATCAACCAGTTGCAGAACCAGCAAGGAAACGAACGACCGCGCCAGTAGACCCCTCCGGAGGCCTGACGTCAGCTCCGCGGGGTGTCAGAGGGCGAGCTGTGCGCTCGATTGCGCAGCTCTCTATAGAACGTTCGCCAGCGGGGAAACAGCGCGAGCGCGGTGACGGCTGCCGCCGCGGCCGTGACGGATCCGAGACCTCGCCGGTTGCGCGGCGGGGAGGTTTCGAGGCTGCTCAGCTGTGTTTGTACCTCGCGCTCGAGCAGTCGCACCGCCATTTGCGCAGGCGTCAGCTCCAGACGGTCGAAGAATTCGTCAAAGAGCTCCGCGGTCGCCACGCGCATGCCGATCGGCGAGGCGAGGCCCGCGTCACGATACTGCGACGACTTCGACGTGCCGTTTCGCTTCTGATTGCCGGCCGCATGGTGCTGGCGCCGCAGCGAGGCGAGGACGGTCAATTGCTCCGACAGGTTTCGCCATTCAGCGCTGAGCCACGCGTTCTTGGGCTGGTGCGGTCCGGGTAACATGTCGGCCGCCCGGGCGCGGCCGGCTGTCCCGCTGCTCGCGATGCGCTCGGCAAAGTGCGGCGACTCGCGCACGGTGGCCGCCAATGAGTCGAGCTGTGGCCCGGTCGCGTTCCCCAACCACAAGCGACCGATCCAGAACAGCAGATCGTCGTGGCTCAGCGTGCTGAGAAACGAGAGCAAAAGCGCTCGACGATGTTGGTTGCGTTCGGCCTCTTCCGCGCGGCGCGCGGTGCTGGCGTAGCCGCGCCGGTCGAGGCGTCGGCGCTCACGGCCGCGACGGTCGACCGCCGGCGCGTTGTGGGTGTCGGGCACGGCCAGCCATCGGCGAGCCTCATCAATGGAGGGCTGGAGATCGTCGAGCTGTCGTCGGTCTTTGGACACCCTGCCTCCGCAGCAGCTGCGTTTCTTCGGAATTGGCAGTTGGAGATTGGGAGTTGATGCCTTTGCGCGTACATCGGATCAACTCCCCACTCCCAACTCGCAAGCGGCTTTCTTTCCTCCGCCGAGCTCGTGAGCCGCGGAGAGCCGTCGTGTTGAATGAGCGTAACCGTCGTCCAGTAGTATATGGCGCGGATCACGGACATCGGCGCAAAGATCTTCTACGGCTCTGCCATACGTTAGCGAGCATGCCCCTCCGCGTCCGGCGTCCTCGACTCCTTCGATGATAGCCTAACGACCCCGTGGTGGCTCGCCGCGCTCACCTGATCGTCCTGCTCGTCCTGATCATCGGTGCCGTGCTCGGCTGGTGGTGGAGTGAAAGCAGCGGACGTCACCCGCGCGTGCTCTTGATTGGGATCGACGGCGCCGATCCCACCATCATCGATCGGCTCATCGACCAAGGTGCACTCCCCACGTTCGCGCGGCTCCGTCGCGAAGGTGCGTACGGCCGTCTTCGTTCGCGCGAGCCGCTGATCTCGCCTGTCATCTGGACCACCATCGCCACCGGCCGCACACCGCAGGACCACGGCGTGCTCGATTTCGTGGAAGCCGCTGCCGACGGTCACGCCGTGCCGATTACAAGCGCCCGGCGTCGTGTGCCGGCGCTGTGGAATATCGCGACGGCATTCCGTCGATCGTCGGGATTCATCGGCTGGTACGCGTCGTTTCCGGTCGAACGCGTGCGAGGCTTCGAGGTGTCGGATCGACTCGCGTTTCACCAAACGGCAAGCGAGGCCGTGATGAGCGACGCGGCGTTTCCGCCAGAACTCGGACACGAGTTGCAACAGTCCGGTCCACCCCTGTCGGTTGACGCCGCGGTGCGTTCACGCTTTCTATCCCAGCCGAGCGCGGCTCTGACGCAAGACGGCCAGGAGCGCCTGCGCCAGCTCGGTCGCATGTACGGGAGCGCCGAGTACCTACCGGCGGCTGGCCATTCAGCTGCAACGCCGTTATCGACCGGAGCTGCTCGGGGTGTACTTCGAACTGATTGACGCATGCGGTCACCTCTTTATGGAAGACGCGCCGCCGCGGCGAGCGCAGGTCGCCGAGGCCGACTACGCGGCGTTCTCACACACCGTCGACCGCTGTTACGAGTACCAGGATGAAGTGCTCGCCGATCTGCTGACGATGACCGACGACCAGACGCTCGTCGTGCTGTGTTCGGATCATGGCTTCAAGAGCGGCGACCGACGGCCGGACACGTCGGGCCGCGCCGACGTCGGCCAGGCGGCCCTCTGGCATCTGCCGTTTGGTTTGCTCGTGCTGCGCGGCGCGTCGGTGCAGCGCGGCGTGCATCCGAGCGGGGCAACGATCCTCGACATCGCGCCGACCGTGCTGCACGCCCTCGGTATCCCGCTGGCGCGCGACCTGCCCGGGCATCCGATCGCCGAGGCGTTCCCACCCGGCTCGGTCGCGCCCGACTCGGCGCGTAGCGCGAAGTATGACTTCATACCTGTTCCGCCTCCCGACGCCAGATCGGCAGAGGCGCCGGAAAAGATTGCCGAGCTGAAGGCTCTCGGGTACCTCTCGGGTTCGAGCGGAACGCGGCCGGCAGCGGACGGGCGGTTCGCGGCGTCGTTTCTCAATGAAGGCGTCGCGCTGTACATCGACGGTGAGCAACGCGATGCGCTTCGAGCCTTCGCCCGGGCCGCCGAGCTCGACGACCGCAACGTCAATGCTCGCGCGTTCGCGGCGCGCGTTTATCTGGAGGCCCGCGAATTCGATCGGGCTCGCGCGCTCCTCGACGAGGCGCTTAGGCTCGACGCCGGCAGCGCTTATGTCCGGCTCCTGCGCGCCAACCTCGCGATCAGCACCGGCCGATGGGCGGATGCCGAGGCGGAACTCGCCGCGGCTGCGTCGCTCGATCGGCGCCTGCCGATGCTCTACGTCCAGCGCGCGAGGCTGCTCGACGCGCGAGGCAATCCGGCAGCCGCCATCGAGGCGCTCGCAACAGCGGAGTCGCTTACCGATGCCGAGCCGCTGCGCCTCGAGATTCTCGTGCTCCGTGCCGATGCCGCCACCCGGCTGAGCCGTGGCGCCGACGCCGCGTCGGCGCTGCAGCGTGCGTCCGAGCTCGCGTCAGCAGACCAGATCGCGGCGGCGCGGGCGGACGTCGCGCTGGCGCGCAACGATGCTCCGGCGGCGGTGGATTACATCCGCTCCGCTCTCAGCCGCTCGCCCGAGTCGGCGCAGCTGTGGGCGCTTCTCGGAGGCGCCTACGGACGAGCTGGCAATTTGGAGCAGGCGATCGACGCCTACGAGCGCTCCGTCGCGCTGAAACCAACGGCGCTTGCGTGTAAAACCCTGGCCGCGCTGCTGTTCGAGGTGCACCACGATCGGGTGAGGGCCGTTCAACTCTGGGAGCAATCCCTTGAATTGGATCGGAACCAGCCCGACGTCCAACGGTTCATCCGTCAGTTCGGCGGCACGTCGACAAAATGAACTACTACTTGGAATAGTATTTATCCTCGTCGCCCCCACGACGCCGTTTCCGCAAACCGTTCGTTGACAGCTCGAGACCAGCAATCTACCCAGTCCGAGGGGAGGGTTTCGGCACATGAAGAAAGTGGCCCTGTCGTACGCAACACTGACGATCGCGATTGCCGCGATGATCACCCCGCTTGCCATCCGCGCGCACCATCCCACACGTGACCGGGCGGACGACGCCGGCCGCGGACGGCCGCGCTCGATTCGTGAACGGATGCTCGAAGAACGGCAATCGGCCTCACGGACCGACCTGCTGTCGCAGGAGGGCTCCAGGCGCGGCGGCGACGACGCCGATGGGAACTCGGTACGAGACGCGTTCGACAAATGGTTCTATGACCAGCGGAAGTATCCAGGCAACTCCTTGCCGCCAGGTGCGGTCGCGAAAGCGAATCAGCACGCCAACGACAAGAACTTCGACGAGCGGGACGAGAACGTCGGCCCGAAATGGGACCCGATCGGTCCCGACTCGATTCCAAACGGCCAGACCGACGCCAGCGCCGGTCAGCTTTCACCCGTGAGCGGCCGCGTCTCGGCGATTGCGACGGATCCATCGAATGCCGACGTGGCGTATGTGGCCGGAGCACAGGGCGGCGTCTGGAAGACGCGCGACGCACTCACCGGGAAACCGTCATGGGAGCCACTGAGCGACCATGAGGCATCGCTGGCGATTGGGGCCATCGCGATCGACCCGGTGAATCCGGACATCATCTATGTCGGCACCGGCGAGGCCAACCGGTCCTGCGATTCGTATTACGGCCAGGGCATCCTCCGCTCGCTCGACGGCGGACGTCACTGGACGCTGCTAGGCGGCGGTGGTGGGCCGTTCGGCAACACCGGTCCATTCGTCGGCAAGGCCGTGTCGAAGATTCTCATCGACCCGACGACCGCGGGATCCGCCACGGGAACGACGCTCTGGGCCTCGACGACGTTTGGATTTTTCGAGAGCGGCACCGTTGCGACGTGCGATACGCCAAATGGCGTGGGTCCAGTAGGCTTGTGGCGGTCCACTGACAGCGGCCAGAGCTGGCAGCTTCAAAATGTGCCTGCGGGCGGTGCCGGCTTGACCTCGGTCCAGGACGCCGCGATCGATCCGACGAACAGCAACATCGTCTATGCGGCAGTGCGGAGCACGGGCGTGTTCAAGTCGATCAATGCGAAAGGTTCGCCAGCGACCTATGCGGCCGTCACGGCAGGATTCCCTGCCGGCTCGAACGTCTCGCCGCTCCGGCGCATCAACATCAGCATCGGCGGACCGAACGCGCCGAATACGCTGTTCGCGGCAATTGAAAACAACTCCGGCAGCGCGCTGTGGGGCCTCTTCAAGTCGACCAACGGCGGCGCGCTGTGGTCCAATATCGATGCCGGCTTCAACGGCTCCGCCTCCTTCGCGAACGTCGACATCGATCCGGGCCCCGGCGTGACCGCGCGCGGGCTGGTCACGCGGATCTCCGGACCGTCCTTCGTCACCGACGGTTCGTGGGCCGGCCGCCGCCTTCTGGTCACCCTGACCGGCGCGACCCGCGCGGTCTTGTCGCGCACAGTATCGGTCGTCATCGACGCCGATCATCTGCTCCTGAGGACGACCACCGGGTTCGCCGCGGCGACGACGGCCAGCTACTCCGTGGGCAATTACCCGGCCTACTGCGACGGCCAGTGCTTCTACGACATGACCGTTGCGGTCGACCCGACGGAATCCACCGGCGGACGCATCTACATCGGCGGCAACCCGCAGGTCTTCTTCCCGAACCACGCTCCGAACCTCAACGAAACCGCGTGCAGCTCCACGCTCCGCTGCAGCAGCCATACGAACTGGCGGAGCGACGATGGCGGCCTGACGTGGTCGTCGATCTCACAGGGGGACGGCCACGGTGGCAGCCTGCACACCGACGATCATGCCTACGCCTTCGGCGCCGACGGCTCGCTCTACGACGGAAACGACGGCGGCATCTGGCGGTCGGGCGACCGGGGATTCTCGTGGACGTCGATGAACACCAACATCGCCATCACGCAGTTCCAGGGCGTCGCCCTCGATCCGAGCAGCAACGTCGTGCTCGGCGGCACCCAGGACAACGGCACGAACCTGCGCAGCGAGAAGCTGGTGAAGAAAGCGTCGAACTGGTTCCACTCGGACTTCGGCGACGGCGGCATGGCCGTGATCGATCAATCGACGCCGGCCCGGATGTTTCACACCTACTTCAACCAGGCGTTCAACCTCATGGGACCCGCGCGCACCGATGTCGGCGGCGTCGGCGGACCCGGCAGCTGGCCGTTCGTGGGCGCGTACTTCGGCTACGGGCCGCAGTACTACAACGGCATGGACCCGACCGATCCGGTCTCGTTCTACGCGCCGCTGACCCAGCATCCGGCGTTCACGCCGAACGTCATCTACTTCGGCTCGAACCGGGTGTACCGCTCGGCGGATCCGAAGCCGTTCATCTTCACGAACCCACCGGCGACGACGCAGCCGACATCGTGGACGGCGGTGAGCCCGGTGTTGACCAAACCGATTGTGCCCGTCCCGCCGAGCACGAGCACGGTGAGCAGCGCCTACGTCAGCTGGATCGGCGTGCTCCCGACGCTCGTCAACGGCAGGGAGTTGCTCTATGCCGGCGCGTCCGACGGTCGGATCAGCGTCTCGACAACCGTGGACGGATCCGCTGTGGCGGCGTGGACCGCGATTGACAAGGCTCCGTTACCCAATCGCGCTGTCACGCAAGTCCTGCCGGACGCCGCCGATGCGACGGGGAACACGGTGTATGCGACCTTCTCCGGATTCAACGATGCCACGCCGACGACGCCTGGCCATGTGTTCCTGTCGACGAACGGTCTCGGCGCCGCGACGTGGACCGACATCTCAGGCGACCTGCCGGATATTCCGGTGAATGCCATCGCTGTCGATCAGACCAAGGACCAAGGTCAGCCGATCACCGCGCTGTACGTAGGCACCGACGTCGGCGTGTTCGAATCGCTCGACGGCGGCGCGCATTGGCGGCGACTCTCGAGGGGCATGCCGAACGTGGCCGTCTTCGCGCTGGCCACCAACCGGAACGGACGTCTCGTCGCCGCGACCCACGGCCGTGGGATGTTCGAGTTGAGCAAGAGCAAGGGCGCCGGACCTCAGTAGCGCACCGCACGCACCACATCCGGGAGGACGGGCATCGATGCCCCGTTCTCCCGGGTGCACCGCGGATTCCTCCGGTCGACGTCGCCGACCTACGAGCGCTGGTAGTAGACGCGGCGGGCTCCTACACTGCCCGTCTGAGGAGGAGCCCGCGATGGGTGTGACCGGGATCACGCTGCTCGCAGCATGCATAATTGGCTCTGCTCGGGAGTCCGGACCGCAGCAGCAGCCCGCCCAGCCGGCGCCGCCTCGTGTGCAGGAACAGGTCGAAGTTGTAGCCACCAGGATTCCTGAATCGCCTCATGAGGTGCCGGCGGCGATTGAGGTCATCTCCGGTGACAGTCTCCGGAATCGTGGCGCCAGAACGCTGAGTCAGGCGCTGGCCCTCGCCGCGGGGGTGGATGTCTCGCCGGGGAGCGACAACGGCCCGGCCTCGTCCGTCCCAGAGTTTCGCGGTCTGCGCGAGTTCGACGCATTTCTGCTGGTGGTCGACGAGATCCCATGGGGCGGTGCATTCAACCCCGCGCTGGCGACCCTCAACCTGCAGGACGTCGAGCGGATCGAAATCCTGCGCGGCCCGGCACCTGTGACCTATGGCGCCACTTCGTTTGTCGGCGTCATTCACGTCGTGCACAAGCTGGGAACCGAGAACCGGAACTACGCGACGGCTCGTGGCGGTAATTTCGGGTCCGGCGGCGGTTCGGCCGATCTGGCCATCCCGGCCTTTGGCGCGTGGCGGTCGCGGTTGACGGTCGATGCCGAGCGGGAAGGCTACTCGGACGACCGCACCTCCTATAGCCGTGGGCACGCGCTCTGGCGCAGTGCCAAAGTTGAGACCGATCGACGGATGTGGTTCTCAGGGGATGTCAACTGGCTCGATCAGAATCCGGCCAGCCCCCATCCTCGGGACGGCAGTAGTCTGTCGCCGCTCGTGCCGCTCGACGCGAATCAGAATCCCGACGGGGCGTTCCTGAACGAAACGCGGGTCACGGTCGTCTACGGGTTCGATCGACCATTTCGCGGCGACATGCGGTGGGCGACGACCGCGTCGTTCTCTCACTCCACGCAGGACGCGTTCCGCGGCTTTCTCGGAGACCTGTCGAACACGCCGGGCAACGCGCGCGGGCTGCGGGAGACGATCGACCTGAACGATCTCTACGCGGACACGCATTTCACCTGGCCGTCGGAATCGAACGTCCGCTTCGTCGCGGGTACGGATTTCCTGCACGGTATGGGCGACGCCAAAGGGGCGACGTTCGATTACACCGCTCCTCTCTCAGGAATACCGGTGCCGCAGGTTGTCGAGCCGACCGCGTTAAACCTCGGTATCGAAGATCGTCGGGAGTTCTTCGGCGGTTACGGTCTGATCGAATGGCGTCCGAACCCGCGATTGACCGTGTCGGGCGGGCTGCGGCTCAACATCACGTTCGAGGAACGCGGCGGTGGCGAAGAAGAACAGGCCGGATCGGGTGAGAAAGACGAGGGCCAGACGCACGTGCGTCCGAGCGGAAGCGTCGGCGTCCTCTACACGGTGTGGTCACACGATGTCGACTACCTGCGCGTCTACGGAAACTACCGTTCCACGTTCAAACCGGCGGCATTCGACTTCGGCCTCGGTGAGGAGGAAGAAGGTGGCGACGAGGGACTGCTCGACCCGGAAACCGCGAATGATTATGAAGGGGGTCTCAAGGTCCGGACCCTCGAGGGACGGCTCGATCTGGACGTCGACGTGTTCAGGATCGATTTCGAAAACCTCCTGACCGCGACGGTCGTCAACGGCCTGCCTGCCTTGCAGAACTCCGGCAGCACACGGTTTCAGGGAATCGAGCTGGCCTCCGATCTGCGGATCACGAACGACGTCACCGGGCGCCTGACCTACAGCTTTCACGACGCGACCTTCGTCGACTTCGTTCAGGCGTTCGACGACATTCCTGTGCAGCTCGCAGGGAATCGGCTCGAGATGTCGGCTCGGCATCTCTTCGGTGCGGGCCTCGTGTATGCGCCCGGCCACGGTGTGTTCGCGCACGGGCTGGTGAAATACGTCGGGTCGCGATATCTCAACAAGCGCAACACCGCCCTCGCCGGCGGATACGCCGTCGTCGACCTGGGTGGCGGCTACCGCTTTGGACGCTGGGAACTGCGGGCTGATGCCCACAACCTCGCCGACCGCCGCGATCCGGTGTCGGAGAGCGAGCTTGGGGATTCTCAGTACTACCGGCTTCCCGCCCGGCGGATAGACGTCGGCGTGGCCATGCGCTTCTAAGGACCCTCGCCTCCACCTGGGTCCGTCGCCCGAGGTCAAACGACCCGCGTCCGCTCACTTCATCGCAACCCCGTGCGGCCGGGCCGGTCCCGTCGTGAACGCGGTATTGAAATCGATGTCAAACCGCGTGTCGAGGGCGAGCCCGTGCGTGAACACTCTGATCACGCGCACGTGATGATCCCCCTCGAAGTGGACCTTGCCGAAGTCGTCCTCGTTGAGAAAGTAGTCGCTGACGACCAGTCGCTTGTCGTCGTCGGTCAGCGCGATCATGTGCGGCCCTGCGTCCACGCCCAGGCTGACGATGCCGGACTGCACGGGATGCTCGGGATCGCTGACGTCGAGCATGCCGACCTGGCCCGCCTGGAACAGCGCGAAGATCAGCCGATCCCCGGAGCGCGGCATGGCCATCAGCTGGGTCATTCCTCCGCGAACGGGGACTTCCACGTGAGGCTCGATGGTCTCGCAGTCGAAGACGACCTGCCACATGCCGTTGAGGGTGTCGACGAGATAGACCAGGCCGTCGAACATTCCCGCCGTGAAAGCCCGGCCCAGCGGATCTCTGGGGATCAGCTTCACATCCATGGTCCCGACCGCGCTCGGAATCTCGATCGTGCGGACAATCGAACGGTTCTGCAGATCCCAGACGCGGATGCTCCCGCGGAGCAGAGGATCGCCGGGGATGACGTTCAAGGAGCTGGCGGGCATCATGAAATCGGACGTCACCATCAGGTTGAGATCCGGCCGGGCCGAGATGCCATGCGGGTTGAAATCGTGCCCCGGGGGATTCCTGGGCCACTCACCGACGAGCCGCAGGTGCCGGTCGAACTCGGCCACACGACCGGGCGTTCCGCCGGTGTGCGAGCCCATCTGCGTGACGAGGAACCCGCCGTCGTGCAATGGCAGGAAATCATCCGTGATGTTCGAGAGCGTGCCGCTCGTCGAAAACAGGAATCTCGGCCGGCGCGCGTCTGACACGTCGAAGAAAAAGATGCTGTTCTGGCCGCGCAGCAGGGCCAGCAGCCCGCCACACGCCAGGATGTTCTTGTCGGCGGAGAGGTGGCAGTGGTGTGGCTCGTTTCCGGCCCCGCCGGGTCCTGGAACCGGAACCGTTCGGATGACCTTCCCATAGCGGGGCGAGTCTTCGTCGAAGTCGATGACGGCCAGGAAGTCTGAGGCGACGCGGGCCTGGTCCCCCGTCCAGACATAGAGTGTTTTCGCGGGTTTACCTTCGTCGTGGCTGTCATGTTTGCCAAGCGACGTTCCGGCAAGCAGCGGAACGAGCGCGGCCAGCGCACACATCCTGAGCACGGCGTGCGGTTTCTGATCGGTGTTCATGGGGCTCCTTCGCGCAAATACGCGGCCCCACAGATAGGCGCAGCACTCGCTGAGGTCAATTCCCGGATGATTCCCTGACGGTGAAGTGTTGATTCCCAGCCGGGACAGCCCGGCTGTTGGCGACCGGAGACCTACCGCAGACCGATCTGGCGCAGCAGTTGCTGGAAGCGCGGATCGTCCCGGATCTGGTCGAAGTCCGGTTCGACGTTGAGGCTGGCGATATCAGAGCACCGTCGCCGGGCGCAGTCCTCGAGCAGCGTCAACGCCTCGCCCTTTTCATTGATCTGTGCGTAGCACCGGGCAGCCGTGGTAAGGAAGCCGCCCTGCTTGAACGTCTCTGCGCTCTCTCGAAGGAGGGCCTGGAAGCCGGCGCGCTGGAACGTGCGGGCAATGATTCGCGCCCGGTCGGGAGCGGAGACGGATTGGCGCAGCGCCACGGCTTCGTCGAACCGTCCCGTGTGCCGGAGCGAGCCTTCCAGCCAGAAGAGCGCGACGCCGAAGCCGGGATCCAGCTCGAGCGTTTTCCGAGCCTGGACGATTGCGTCGTCGTAGCGCCGGGCCCAGTAGAACGCCCGCGTCAGGTTCGCATTCACGATCAAGGAGAGCGGGTCGAGCTCCTGGGCCCGCTCGTGCTCGGCGATCGCCTCGGCGTGCCGGCCGAGCAGCGACAGGTAGCCGCCATGCCAGTTCCGGCCGAGCGGGTCCTGTGGATTCAGGTCGAGCCCGCGGCGAAATTCCTGTTCCGCTCCGGCCCAATCCCAGTCGTACCAGGCGTGAGCCGTGGCGAGCGCGTAATGGGCGCTTGCCAGCGCGTCATCCAGCTGCAGGGCCTTTGCGGCCGCGGCCTTGCTACGCGTCAGCGCCTCATCGGTCGGGATCGCGCCGTAGGCGCCCGCCACCACGTATGTTTCCGCGAGGCCAGCCTGGGCCGGGGCGAACCCCGGATCGATTGCGATCGCTTCGTTGAAGTCCTGGATCGCCTCCTGCCATCCCCGGTTGGTGTACTGGTAGAAGGCGTACCTCCCCTTCAGGTACAGCCCATACGCCTCAGGATTCACGGCGCGCTCGCGGTCGAGCGGCTTCAGGAAGATGTCGATCCGCCGCGCGATTTCCGTCGCCAGCGCCCGCTGGAGGTCGAGAATCTCGCTGACGTCCCGTTCGTACGCGTCAGCCCACAAGTGCATGTCGGTAGACACCTGGATTAACTGCGCCGTGACCCGCACGCGTCTCCCGGCATGCGTCACGGTGCCCTCCACCACCGCGTCGACGTTCAGCTCACGCCCGATCTCCTTGATGGTCTTCTTCGTCCCGAGGTACTGCATCACCGAGGTGCGGGACGTGATGCGGACGCCGCCCGATTTCGCCAGATCGGTGATCAGGGCATCGGTCAGGCCGTCGGCAAAGTACTGCTGGTCGGGATCGCGGGAGAGGTTCTCCAACGGGATGACCGCGAGCGCGGAAATGCGTGGAGCCGGACTGCTGTTCGCGGTCCTTTTCCATGCGGCCATGCCGGCGCCGATCGCGATGGCGAGTCCGCCGGCCACGAACGCCGACAGCGGCAGCCAGCGGCGCGGCCGCGGCGCGGGTGGCGCGGGAGCGGCTTCGACCTGTTCGCCAGTGCTGGTCACCGCGGCGATGAAGCGGTAGCCCTTGCGCGGCAGCGTCTCGATGAATCGTGGCTGTTCCGCCGAATCGCCGAGCGCTTCCCTCAGATGGTTGACGACCTTGTTCAGGCCGCGATCGAAGTCGACGAAGGTGCCGGTCGGCCACAGGCGTCCGGTCAGCTCTTCGCGCGTGATCAGCTCGCCCGGCCGTTCGAGCAGCGCCAGCAGGAGTTGGTGCGATTGATCGCGGAGGGGCGTTCGACGGCCCGCGTGCGTCAGCTCGCCCGTCCGAGCATCGACGGTGAAGCCCTCGAAGTAGTAGACACGCGCGGTCCGGACGCCGTTGGCCATCGGCTGCACCCTGCGCAGCGGAATCGAGAGTCTATCATCCACCGGTGTGATGCGCTGCTACTCCGGTACCCGCAGAAAGCGTTCACCGCGGGAGCGAAGGCCCCGTCAATCCAGTCGGTTCGCAGCCCCGGAATGGGGCGGGTGGGCGCCCCGTCCCGCCTCCGTCCCACGAAACATCGCACGAAGGCCTTGACGCGGGCGATTTTCGTATTACACTTTGCTTCTGTCGACCGTCTACAAGACACGCGAGGAACCGCCGTGATCAACGACATCCGTCTCGCTCTGCGCACGCTGCCGCGCCTCCCCGGTTTCTCCCTCGCCTTCATCTTGACGCTTGGCCTGGGCATCGGCGCCAACACGGCGATCTTCAGCGTCATCAACGGCGTTCTCCTGCGGCCGCTGCCCTATCCCGAGGCCGACCGAATCGTGCACTTGCGGCAGCCGCAGGTCGCAGCGGGCGTGGAGGACACGAGCTTCTCGTTCGTGGAGGTCGCGGACTACCGGGCGCAGTCGAAGACGCTCGACCAGTTCATCGAATTCGGCGACTGGACGTTCAACGTCCTCGGGCGCGGCGAGCCGCATCGCGCCACGGGCGGGCTGGTGACGCCCAACTTCTTTCAGCTGATCGGCGCGCAGCCGCATCTCGGACGGATGCTGTTGTCGAGTGACGAGGGCAAGACCGCTCAGCCGGTAGTGGTGCTCACCTATGGCTACTGGCAGCGCGTCTTCGGATCCGACCCGAGCGTCGTCGGCCAGATTCTGGATTTGACGGTCAAGAAAGCCCTGATCGTTGGCGTGCTGAGGCCGGGATCGCATTACGCGACCGCGCGCAAGCAGGACTTCTACGTGAATTACGCGGCGAACGATCACTACGTGAGCGCGTCGATGCAGGACGAGCGGCGCCATCGGATGACCGATGTGTACGCGCGACTGGCGCCCGGCGAAACCGTCGGCGCGGCGCAGGCCGAGCTGCGGCAGATCGCGGCGCGATTGCACGCGACCTACCCGGCGGCCTACCCGGCCTCGCAGGGCTTCGATACGATCGTGACGCCGTGGAAGGACGAGCTCACCGCCAAGGCCAGGCCGACGCTGATGATCCTGCTGGTCACGACCGTCTTCGTCCTGATCATCGCGTGCGCGAACGTCGCGAACTTGACGCTGACGCGCCTCGTGCAGCGCGAGCGCGAGATGTCGATCCGCGCGGCGCTCGGCGCGCGGGGCGCGCAGCTGCGGCGTCAGCTCCTGGCCGAAAACCTCGTCCTCTCGGTCATCGGCGGCGCGCTCGGGCTGGGATTGGCCGTCGCCGGCCTCGACTTGCTGACGAAGTACGCCAGCCGTTTCACGAACCGCACGGGGGAAATCGCGCTCGACGGCTGGGTCCTTGGCTTCACGCTGGTCGTCTCGATTGCGCTGGCGCTGATCTTCGCGTGGGCACCGCGTCTCAACTTCGTGAGCGATCCCGTGCGCGGGATGGCCAGCGGCGGCGGGCGCGCCACCGGCGGGATTGGCCGGCGCCGCGCGCAGCGGGCCCTGGTTGTGAGCCAGCTCGCGGCGTCGTTCACGCTGCTCATCGGCGCCGGGCTCCTGAGCCGCAGCCTGATGCAGCTTTACGCGGTGGACCCGGGCTTCGACCTCTCGAATGTGCTCAGTCTGCAGGCACCGGATTTCACGGCGTTCAACCGCGAACGCCGGATGCAGTTCACCCGCGACGTGCTCGAGCGTGTCCGGACGGAAGCGACGGTGCAGTCGGCTGCCATGGCGTCCACGGCGCCGCTCGCCGGGTCGTTTCCGCAGCAGCAGGAATTCCAGGTAGACGGTGCGGGGCAGGACGCGGTCGCGTCTGCGCCGAAGACGGTCACGCGCGTCGTCAGCACCGGGTATTTCGAAACCGTTGGCACGAAGCTCAAGACGGGCCGCGCGTTCCGGACCACCGACACGGCCACCGGACCGCCGGTGGTGATCCTCAGCGAGTCGATGGCGCGCTACTACTTCAAAGACGAGAGCCCGATCGGACGACGCCTCAGCTGGAAGCTGTTCAACGGCAACTGGTCACCAAGGGCCGAGATCATCGGCGTCGCCGCCGATTCCCGTGCTGACGGGATCGATCAGCGTCCACTTCACACCATGTACCAGCTCGACGCGCAGGCGACGCCCCAGTCGACGCTGCTCGTCCGGACTGCGGGCTCGACCAATCGCCTGGCGCCGCGCGTGATTGAAACCATTCGCAGCCTCGACCCGAACCGACCGATCGATCACGTGCAGACGCTCGAAGAGATCCGCGACGAGACCATCGCCCCGCAGCGGCTGAACGCGACGCTCATCGGGCTGTTCGCGCTGCTGGCGCTCGTCATCGCGACGGTCGGCGTCGCCGGCGTGCTGGCGTTCTCTGTCAGCCAACGGACCAACGAGCTCGGCATCCGGCTCGCGCTCGGCGCCGAGCGGCGGACGATTCTTCGCATGATCCTGGGGGAAGGCGCGGCAATGGCGGTCGTCGGCCTGGTCGTGGGCGGTCTTGCGGCGATCCCGCTGTCGCGGCTGCTGACCGGCCTGCTCTTCGGCGTCGAACCTGTCGATCCGCCGACCATCGCCGTAGCCGCGGCGCTCCTCGTGGCGGTCGCGCTCGTCGCCGCGTGGATTCCCGCCCGCACCGCGACGGCGGTCGATCCGATGACGGCGCTGCGCGGGGAGTGAGACCGGCCGCCCAGACTTCAATCCGCAGCGCAATCGCCTGATCCACACCTTCTGCCCCGAGCGGCCGCCGGATCGGCGGAAAGGCCGCCGTCCGCCCTCGTTCTTTTGCTCGAACGCGATGCGACGCTGTGATGTCATGATGAACGACCGTAGGGAATAATGAATGCTGAAGGTCGCGTGCTGACCCGAGTGCTCTTCCTGTTGCTGCTGATGGTCGTTCCGCCTGGCGCGCTTGCTCATCAGCCTGAGCCGCCCGTTTACGTCGTGCTCTGGTTCGACACGGAGGACTACATCCTGCCGCAGGATGACGATGCGGCGAAGCGGCTGGCGGAGATGCTGACGGGCCTTGGGGTGCGGGCGACGTTCAAGATCGTCGGCGAGAAGGCTCGCGTGCTCGAGCAGCGCGGCCGTCGCGACGTGATTGCCGCGATCGGCCGTCACGACATCGGCTATCACTCGAATACACACAGTCAGCAGCCGACGATCGCGGTGTATCTGCAGAACGCGGGCTGGGAGGACGGACGCGCGGAGTTCTACCGCCGCGAGGCGCAGGGCGCCCGCGACGTCGCGCGCATCTTCGGGACCGCGCCCGTCGCGTACGGCCAACCCGGCAGCGCCTGGGCCCCTCAGGCGTATCCGGCCCTTCGTGACATGCACATTGCCATGTATCTGGACGAGGCCGATCACGTCGGCATCGACGATCAGCCGTTCTACTACGGCGGCATGCTGAACGTGTTCAAGATGCGATCGAACCTCGTGCGGATGGACCTGAAGGGAGGCGCAAGCCTCGAGGACGGCACGACGGCGTTCACGAAGGCGAGCGAGAGGCTGCGCCGGCGAGGCGGCGGGACGATCAGCATCTACTACCACCCGAATGAATGGGTCCACGCTGAATTCTGGGACGCGGTGAACTTCAGCCATGGCGCCAACCCGCCGCGTGACGCGTGGAAGCAGCCCCGCCTGCGGCCCGCCGCGGAGACCGAGCAGGCGTTCGCGGATTTCGATCGGTGGATCAGATTCATGAAGGCCCAGCCCGGCGTGCGGTTCGTCACCGCCACCGACCTGATCTCGATTTACGCCGATCGAGCGCGGGAACGGGATTTCGGCCCGGCGGAGGTGATGGCGATCGCGCGTTCGATGCAGAACGAGATTACGTTCCAGACGTACGGCGATTACGCGGTGTCGGCGGCCGACGCCTTCGGCCTGCTCACGAACGCGATGACGCGCTTCATCGATACCGGGCAGTGGCCTGCCGCGGGGCGTATTGTCGCGCTCGATGGTCCGGCGCGCACCTACGTAACCTCCGTCGGCCCGCACTCGTCAACGTTCGCGTGGCCCGCATTCGCGAGAGCCGTCCAGGACACGGCGAACGCGTGCGAGACGCTGCACCGCATCCCCGACGAGATCTGGATCGGCGCCGAAAGCCTGTCGCCCGCCGACTATCTCGCGACGCTGGCTCAGGCGGTCCAGGACGCCGCCTCGTCGGGTCGCGTGCCCGCCGAGGTCGTTCGACGGACCGGACGCTTCACCGCGGATCGATACGTCGCCGAGGATACGCCGGAGCTGTGGAGCTGGCCGATCTTCCCGGAGGGGTTTCACGCGCCCGGGATCATGGAGCTGGCGCGGTTGCAGGCGTGGACGTTGAAGCCGGCGTTGTTGGGTCGGTCAGGCGCCCCGAGGTAGACTCCACGCTTCACGATTGTTCGGGAGGAACTGATGCAGGTGATGATGCAAGTCGGCTTTTACGGCCACGTTCGGCAGTACAAGAACATCCAGCCGGAGATCGACGCGAACATCCAACGCGTCCTCGAGAGCGGCGAATACGTCCAGGGCCCGATGCTCAAGCAGTTCGAGCAGGAACTGGCAACGTTCCACGGCGTGGCGCACGCCGTCGGGACCGGCAACGGGACGGACGCGATATGGCTGGCCTTGATGGCGATGGACATCGGGCCCGGCGACGAGGTCATCACCCATCCGAACACGTTCTTCGCGACGGCCGAGGCCATCTGGATTGCCGGCGCGACGGCGGTGTTCGTTGACTGCGACCCGAAGACCAAGTGCCTCGATCCCGCTCGCATCGAGGCAGCGATCACGCCGAAGACGAAGGCGATCGTCCCGGTCCACCTGTACGGCCAATGCGCCGACTTGCCGGCGGTCCGGAAGATTGCCGATGCCCACAGGCTCCGTGTGATCGAGGACAACGCGCAGGCGATCGATGCCGCCGGCGACACGTTCAAGATCGGCGAGTTGAGCGACGCGACCTCGATCAGCTTCATCACGCAGAAGAATCTCGGCACCTTCGGCGACGGCGGCGCGCTTCTGACGAACGATGCCGACGTGGATGCGCGGATCCGCAAGCTGCGCAACCATGGGTCGGCGAAGCGCAACGTTCACAGCTTCGGTTTCAACAGCCGGCTCGACGATCTGCACGCCGGCGTCCTGAGCGCGAAGCTGAAGCACATTCATGCGTGGAACGACCAGCGCATCGGCTGGGCGGCGAGATACAGCGCCGGCCTGAAGGGCGCCACCCACATCGAGCTGCCCTGCGTCCGGCCCGGCTACCGCCACGTCTTCCATCTTTACGTCGTCGAGACCAGGAATCCTGCGCATCGTGACGGGCTCGTCGACTTCCTGGTGAAGCACGGCGTCGACGCGAAGACGCACTACTCGATCGCGATTCATCAGCAGGACGGATATCCCTGGGGCAAAGGCGCGCGCGTCGTCGGATCCGTCGCCAACGCGGAGGCCAACGCTGCCCGCTGTGTGAGCCTGCCGATGTATCCCGAGCTGACCGCCGGCGAAGTGGACTACGTCGTCGCCAGGGTCCTCGAGTGGGACAAGGCCGCGAAGTGACGTCTCGTTACCGCGCGATCGTCGTTGGCCTGGGTAAGCGGGGCCTGCATCATGCGACGGCGTTCGCGGCGAACCCGCGGTTCGAGCTTGCGGGGATCTGCAGCAGGGATCAGGGGCGTCTCGATGCGGCTGCCGCCAGGCTTGGCGGCCGCGTGAGAACGTCAACCGATGCGAGCACGCTCGCAGCCGAGAGCAAGCCTGACGTCTTCTGTTTCTGCACGCCGCCACACGTTCGATTGCCGCTGGTGACGATGGGGATCGAGAGCGGTGCGGCGCTGATCGCGTTCGAAAAGCCGGTTGCGATGACGAGCGACGAGGGAATGGCCATCAAGCAGGCGCTGGAGGCGGCCGGCGTGAAGGCCGTCGTCAGCCATCAGCACCGCTACGGCGAGCATTACCAGGCGGTGAAAGGGCTCATCGCCAGCGGCGCGATCGGGCACGTCTATTCGGTTTACGGCACCGCGACGGGTTGGTCAGCGCACATGCTGAGCCACCTCGTCGACTACACCTCGTGGTTCAACGACTACCAGCCCGCGGAATGGGTGCAGGGGCAGGCCGCCGGACGCGGGAAGCTGACGGATGTGCACGCGTCGCCGGACTACGTGAGCGGCGTCGTGCACTTCAGAAATGGCGTGCGCGGCATCTACGATTGCGGCGCGGGCGCGCCGGATGTGGCCGAGGTTCCGTACTGGTGGCGGAAATGCCGGATTGGTGCGCAGGGCACTGAAGGCTATGCCGAAGTGCATACCGGATCGGGGTGGCGGGCGGTGACGAGCCGCGGCCTGCAGTCAGGTCCGGGTGGCATGGACTACGATCACGACATGGCGCCGTACGTTCAGGAAATGGCGGATTGGCTGGACGACGACGCCTGTGAGCATCCAGCTCGATTCGCGCGCGCGTATCACGGCCTCGAGATCGTGTCGGGGTTATATCGATCGGCAATCGAGGGGGGACAGATCGCGTTGCCCCTTACCTCGGGTGCTGACGAGATCGAGGGCCTTCGCGAGAAGCTGCCGGACCGCAAGGTCCTGATGACGCTGGCCGAGAGCGCGAAGGAATACAAGGTCTGAGATCTCGCCTTCCACGACTACGACTTCGGCGTCGGCGTCACGCGATAGAGCCCGCCGGGATTCGCATCCTCGATCAACCACACGGCACCGTCTGGCGCGACCTCCACGTCGCGAATGCGGTGCCCGACGAACCACCGCTCGGCAGGCGTCGCTCCGCCCTTGCCGTCGAAGGTGATGCGATTCAGCGTCAGTGTCGCCAGGCCACCCATGAGCGCTGAGTCGTTCCACTGCGGAAACATCGCGCCCTGGTAGAACGTGAGATTGCCCGGCGCGATGATCGGGGTCCAATAGATGACCGGCTTGACCAGATCCGGGCGCGTGTCGGGACTCGGAATCGGCACGCCGTTGTAGTTGACGGCGTACGAGACGAGCGGCCAGCCGTAGTTCTTGCCGGGCTCGATCAGGTTCAACTCGTCGCCGCCACGCGGTCCGTGTTCAACTTCCCACAGCCGGCCATCGGGCGCGAACGCCAGACCGTAGGGCGTGCGATGGCCAGTGGACCACGTCTCCGACGGCGCCAGGTTCGGGCTGGGGAATGTGTAAGTGCTGACGACCGGTGCGGTCTTGGCCTTTTCGGTATCCTCCGGCGGATCGATGAGCGGCACGCTGGCCGCGCCGGTCTTGCCCGCCGTCGGATTGCCCGCCGCGGGCTTGCCGTCGAGGGTCAGACGCAGGATCTTTCCCAGCTCCTGATCCGGATCCTGAGCGGGTGTCATGCGCTGGCGCTCGCCGACGGTGAGATACAGATACTGGCCGTCGGCAGAAAACGCAATCTGCGCGCCGAACTGTCCGCCCTTGCCCTTGGGCATCTGGTGCCACAGCACCTCCAACCCCTCGAGGCTCGTCGCAGTGTCCGAGATCGACAGCTTCGCGCGCGCCAGCGCGAGACTCGACCCGTAGTCGCCGGGCTCGGAATATGTGAGGTAGATATTCTGGTCGGTCGCGTACTTCGGCGACAGGAAGACGCCCAACAGGCCACCCTGCCCCTCATACAGGACGGGGGGCACATTCGTGATCGGCGTCTTCGCCCCCTCCTGGGTGACCAGCCAGAGATTGCCGACCTTCTCGGTGACGAGCATGCGTCCATCGGGCAGGAACGCGATACGCCAGGGGAGATTGAACGTCGCCACCTGATTGATGGCGAAGGGCAGGCTCGCTTGCGGCTCCAATGAGCCCGCATTGACCTGCGCATGGGCGGTGGCCGCTACCAGGGTTAGAAACAAAGCCGTCTTCACACATGTCCTCATACCTGGAAATGTATCAAACCACGGATCCAAACCATAACGATGCCGCGATCATTCGTACACGGTTATCTGCCTGAGCGCGCGTCCAGCGAGGGATCCGACCCGGCGCCTCCCGCGTCTTAGGTCTCAGGTCGCTATGACTGTCCTGAATCAGCCATGTGCCATCGATGGCCCCGTCCTTTCCATCACTCGACCGCTTCGGATTCCGGTGGATCCGGAGGTCCGCCATAGTGTCCGTGCGCGACTCCGCTGCGGAGAGCGACGGATCGTGCTCGACTTGACGCGCGTGTCCGACATCGACGCGGCCGGCATCGGCGAGCTCGTGCGTGCCTACAACATGGCGCGCGCCGTCGACGGCACGATGCAGGTCGTCAACCCCACCCGCTGGGTGGGTCACCTTCTGGAGCGTGTCGGTCTGGATGCGCTCCTGGTCGCCGATCCCGTGACCTTCTCACTGGCCGACTAGCGTCCCCACGTGGTCCGCGGCTCGCGGGTCTGAACGGCGAGGGCAGCCGAGCCCTAACGTCCAGTTGGAACCGGATTCGCAAATGGTTGAGGCGCGCCGCGTCACTTCGTCAAGCAGCGTGATGCCTTGGATTCACTGGGTTTGCCAGGGCGAACTGCTTCGAACTGATCGCTACTGCTGCGGGGCAGCCTTCACCCGCGTGAGGCGCCCGATCTTCGGCAGCTCAATGAGCGCGAGAGCTCGACGGAGCTCAGATACGCACCCGCGTTGTAAATCGGTCAGCCGTTCCACTCTCTAGGACAGCGGAACTGTATTTGCCGCCTGTCTACGCCGGCGTCGGCGTGGGTCGCTCTCTTGCACTAACGACGAACACGATGCTCACCATTGCTCTGTCTCACCTGTTGGGGCGCGGTGTGCGCCTGGAGACGCACGAAGCGGTTGCGCTCGCACGGGAGCTCCTGGCACACCCGTGCGGAATTCCGACTCCCGAGAACATCCAGCTCCGCTCCGACGGCTCCGCGTCCTGCATCATCACCGACGGCATGCCCTCGGTGGCGAGCGTCGCCGACCTGCTGCTGACGCTGCTGCCGAGTGGTACCCCCAACGTGCCTGCGCCGCTTCGCTACTCGATCGCGCGCGGGCTCGAAACGGTCGAAGCGCCGCCCTTCGCGTCGCTGGACGAGTTCTCGATAGCGCTGGAGCGGTTCGAAAAGGGAGCGAGCCGCGACGTGCTGAGAGGCGTCCTGCAGCGCGGCGCGTGCCCATCGCGTCCGATCGCAGCGCCGATCGCCGTGGCGCCGGCGCCGGTCACGCCGCCTGCGGCACGGCGTTCGCCAGTGGCGCCGCGGCCCACCGTCGTTCCGCCGCCGAGGTCCGTGGTCGGCAAAGCGGCAGCGTCCTCGAGCGAGCCGACCGAGCCGGTCGCTGCCACGCCGCCGATGTTCACGTCCTTCGGCGCCGACGGAGCAGCGGACTCGCGTGTGCACTTATCGCTGCGGTGGGGACTCGCGGCCGCTGCGGCACTCGTCGCGTCGTTTGCGGTGGGCTTCGTCGTCGGCGACCGAATTACCGACCGGCGTGCCGCGACAGAGCCATCCGGCTCGGCGCGCGCGGCGCCGCGGGTCTCCCCCGCCGCACCTGCAGCGAACGATTCGGCGAGCCATGCGGCAGTAGAACTGAGAGACGAGATCGTGCGCGTGCCCGTTGAACACGTCGGTGAGGGTGAGCAGGTCAGGGCCATCCAGGCGGTCCGCGCGCCCCACGCGAACGCCTTCTCTCCGGCCTTCGCATCGGACGGCACGGCGATCTTCTTCCACACCGGCCGCGAGCGCGACGCGCGCAGCGCAATCGAAGTCGCCACCGCCGGCAGCCAAACGGGTGGAGATCCGCGCATTATGACGATCGTCGATGACGGCGCCCGCAACTATCACGCGCGGCCATCGCCGGACGACCGTTTCGTGGCGTTCGACTCGGACCGGGACGGTCAGCGTGGTATCTACGTGGCGAACCGGGATGGCTCGAATGTCCGCAGGATCAGCGGCGCGGGCTACGCCGCAGTGCCGACGTGGTCGCGGAATAGCGAGTGGCTCGCCTACATCCGGGCCGAACCGGACAAGCCCTCTGTGTGGAATCTATGGGTTCAGCCCGCCGCCGGCGGCCCTGCGCGCCGCGTCACGAACTATCGATATGGCCAGACGTGGACGGCCTCGTGGTTCCCGGACGATCGCCGCATCGCCTACAGCCACGAGGACACACTGACCGTGATGGACCTGCAGACCGGCGAGGCGACGCGCTATCCGACGCCAGTCAAGGGGCAGCTGGTACGAACGCCCGCGGTCTCGCCGGATGGCACGAAGATCATCTTCCAGGTCTTCCGCCACGGCGCCTGGCTTCTCGACCTTGCCGATGGCTCGATGCAGCGCGTGCTCTCGGACCCCATGGCGGAGGAGTTCGCCTGGTCGCCGGATGGCCGCCGGGTCGCGTTCCACAGCCGCCACGACGGCCAGTGGAGCATTTACGTCCTGTCGCGCAGTTAGCGCGCGAGTCCCCGCCATCACGCCCTGAAAAAAGGCGACCTCATGCTGATCGAGAACTACCGGTGAACAGCCGAATCCTGTCGCTGGAAAGCGTTCACGACGAAGCGCTCCGAGACGTTCGACGTCCGATGCAGACGTCTGCGGCTAGTTCGAATGCCGAAGGCGAGCGCGCACGCATAGCGAGACGCTAACTACTTAGGCGGTGCGCTCGTTGACAACTGACTCGGGGCTATCAGGATTGGGACGAAGTCCCGTCGGGAGAATCTGGCTCGGTGGTCCGACCGGACTGGGCGTGCTGACGTAAGGTCACGGTACGCTGTTGCATCGTGCTGATCAGTTGGCCCGTGAGCCCGAACTCCTGGAGATCGGGCGCGTCAGGGGATCCTGAATCGCGGTCAGCTCCTCCACTCCACGCGTCGGGCGCCTAACGGATCGACCGATGCGTCACGGCGCGAAGGTGCGCTTGGAAATCTTCAACATCGGCCGTGTGCCGTCGTGGTATACGTAATCGGATGACTCGGACAATCGCGTTTCTGCTTAGTGCCGTCTTGATCCAGCCCGCCGCACACCAGGCTGGCTCGTGGAAATCGCTCTTCGACGGCAAGAGCATGAACGCGTGGCGCATCTTCAAGACCGACACCGCCCCGAAGATGTGCGACGCACCGGGCGCAAAAGACTGCTGGGAGATCGCGAACGGCGTGCTGCGGAAGGACGGCCACGCGAACGACATCGCGTCGAAGGAGCAGTTTGGCGATTTCGAGCTCGAACTCGAATGGAAGATCGGCAATGCCAGCAACAGCGGTGTGTTCTACCGTGGCACCGACGAGTTCGACCAGATTTACTGGAGCGCGCCCGAGTACCAGCTGCTCGACAACGTGAACGCGGCCGACAACAAGAAAGACAATCACCTCGCGGGATCGGCGTACGACCTCTACGCGGCTCCGAAGGACGCCGCGCGTCCGGCGAACGAGTGGAACCAGACACGCATCGTCGCCAAGGGCGCCCACGTCGAGCACTGGCTGAATGGCAAGAAGGTCGCGTCGTACGACGTCGGCAGCGCCGACTGGAATGCAGCCATCAAGGCCAGCAAGTTCACGCCGGAGAAATATCCTAACTTTGGGAAAGCGCCGAAAGGGTATCTCGGCATCCAAGGCGACCATCCTGGTACGCTAGAACTTCGCAATATCAGAATTCGCGATCTGCAATAACAGAACACGCCGGCTCTATCGGCAGGAGTTCAGCCCCGATTGGCCGAAGAGGCTGAGCCGCCCTTGCCACGGGGCCAACGTGACCCCGGTGGCGTACTGACCGGCCAGACCCCCGAGGCCGGCAAGAAGCACGCTCTCTGTTAACAACTGGCGGACGCCCCCTGGCTCGATGCGAACTACACCCGAAGAACCGTAGCCGAAGCCATCACCGCAACACAATCGCGGCTACCTCGTCATACTTCGACATATCGCTGATGATCACTTTGTCCCCCGGCAACAGACCGCTCTTGATCTCGATCCGATTCACCGAGGTCGCGCCGAACTGTACCGGAACCTTCTTCGCCGAGTGGCCGTCGGGTTCGAGCTTGAAGAGCATAATCCGACTGTTGGATTGTCCGACCACCGGCCTGCCCACGTACACCACGTTCGTCAGCCCCCCGACCGTAATAATCCCGTCCACCGGTTCTTGCAGATCGATACCGGGCGGCAGAGCGTCCTCGATCACTACGTCCACAGTCATTGTGCCGTTCGCCACTTCCGGGTGCACCACCGCAACCTTGCCGCCAATGAGCTCCTTGCGATTCCGGAACGCAATGAGGGCCGGCTCGCCTGGCCGCACGTCCTGCACCTGCTTCTCGGCCACTTTGAGTGCCGCCGTCTGGCCGGAGGTCAATCGGCCCAGCCCGCGCACCTCCAGCTTCATATCGCCTTGCTTCACCGTGTCTATCCACACGGTGTCGAGGCTCACCACCGGCTGGCTTTGCGCTTGCGCGCCGGTCACCGCAACTCCTGCGATCCCCAATAACAACAGGGCCCCCAACGACCAGGCCACTCCCCATCCGGCAGGCCTGTGCGCCGCCACCGGATCGGCCAGCCGCTGGATCCGGCGCAAGAGCGAACCGTCGTTTGCGGAGAGCGCCGCCTTGAAATGTGCCGGCCGCATTGATTCCAATTCCGCCAGTGCGCGAGCGTACACCAGTACATCGCCGCTCGCCGCAACGGCGAGATCATCGCAGCAATGCTCGCGCTCGGTCCGGATCTGGTGTGAGATCCACCACACCGCAGGATGGTAAAAGAGCAGGCTCTCGGCGATCCCTTGCAGAACGTTCACCAGGTAGTCGTGCCGCCGGACATGCGCCAGTTCGTGCGCCAACAGGGCCTCGACCTGCTCGGGTGCGAGCCCACACAGCACGCTCACCGGGGCGAGAATCACCGGGCGAAGCCAGCCGATGACCGACGGAGAGTCCACTCGATCCGTGGGCAGCAACCGCACGCGTCGCGACACGTGCATGCGTTCGATCAGCCGGTCGAGGGTTTGCTGCCATTCGGTGAGCACCGGCGCCGGACGCGAACGCCGCAGAGCGGCCGCTGAGATGAATCCCATGAGCAGCCGGAGGGAACATGCGACGGCGCCAGCGAACCACGCCATGACAATCCCCGGCATCGCCTGTTGCCAGGGATCGGTGACCGCTGAGTACGCAACCGCCGGGGCA
The DNA here is from genome assembly GCA_963771415.1 of uncultured Acidobacteriota bacterium. Taxonomy (GTDB): domain Bacteria; phylum Acidobacteriota; class Vicinamibacteria; order Vicinamibacterales; family 2-12-FULL-66-21; genus CAWAZT01. The sequence continues at coordinate 766,392 of CAVYTI010000008.1, forward strand.
AGCTGCCGGGCGCCCCAGCCGGTAAGGTCCCCGATCCGCGCCGCCTGTCCAGAATTTCCAAGCCACCAGTAGGTGAGAGCAGGTGCCGCGGTCATCGCCAACAACGAAGCGCAGGCAATCGCGTAGCGGCCGCGCGCCGAAATCCGGCCACCGGCCACAGCCCGGGCGAGCGCATAGAGGGCTGCCACTAGAATGCCCTGCCACAGAAAATGCAGCAGCGTCCAGCCCAGACGCTCGGTCCACGGCTGGTTCAGTAGCGTGATCATTTTCTTTCCCTCCTCTTCTCGAGTTCGTCCAACAGGCTCCGTATCTCGGCCAGATTCTTGCCTGAAGCCGGCTGCGCGGCGAGCGCTCCCAGCACCAGGCTCTTCGTCGATCCTTCGAATGCGCGCTTCAGCAGGTCGCCGGCGATCTGCCGCTGCGTCTGCTCCTTGGGTGCGCGCGCTTCGTAGAGATGCGAGCGGTAGCGCTCGTTGCGCACCACCAGCCCCTTTTCGAACATGAGCTGCATCAACTTCAGCGTGGTGGTATATCCACTGTCCTTACCCAGCGCTTCATGCACCTCGCGCACGGTGCTGGCGCCTTGACGCCACAGCACCGCCAGGATGGCTATTTCGGCGTCGGTGGGAAGCGGCGAGGGAGCGGGCTTCTTGGAAAAGGATCGATAGGCCACGCGTCGAGTCTTATACGAATTTTTTCGTATGTCAACGAAATAATTCGTATAACCGAAGACGGTCAGCCTCGATCAGATCGTGCTGTCCCCGGACAGGGTTCTGACCGTGGCGCCAGGCGCGCAGCGCGACGACACTACGATCGAGCCGCGGTGAAGGCCGCGTCAGCGCGCCGGCGTCACGACGAGATGCCGGAACGCTATCGCGCCGTGATCGCCCTGCAGCATCAACGGACCTGGCGCACCCTCGTCGCTGTCGAGGGCGCCGCCCGTGATGCCAGGAATTTCGCGGTCGCTGATGACGCGCGTGCCGTTCATCTCGACACTGACGATGCGACCGACCAGCGTGACGTCGAAGACCTGCCACTCGCCAGGCTGACGCCGCGTATCCCACGTGGGAGCAAGGAATCCGTAGATTCCGCCCATGTGGTCGAGGGGGGGCTCGGCGGCGTCGCTATCCTCGATCTGCACTTCGTACCGGCCCCGCAGGTAGACGCCGCTGTTACTCCCCTTGGGCAGACGGAACTCGACGTGCACTTTGAAGTCGCCGAACGTCCGCGTCGAGACGAGGTTGTCGGCCGCACCGACGCTGGACAGCACACCGCCCGAGACCGTCCACCCCTTGTTCGGCTCGCGCCACCCTTCCAGGTTCGAGGCGGCGATGAGCGACACCGGCTCGCCCCACGCGGGGTTGCCCGCGCGCGTCAGCGATGGCGCCCTCACGCCGCTCCATGTGATCCGCTTGCCCGCGCTGTCGGTGGTTGCGCCTTCGAGCGTCCGTCCGTTGAGCGTGCCCTCATACGTCTCATCGTCGGGGCGCTTGTCCCATTGCGGAGGGATCGAGAACCGCATCGTGCCGTTGCTGAACTCAATTTTCGAAATCGGCCGTGCGCTGCCGCCGCGGCCCACGAATTGGCCCACGAGGTAGTGATCGCCAGATGTCCATACTTCCAACCATGACGGATAGTCGCCGCGGCTCCCGTGAATGGTCAGGTCCCATCGCCCGACCAGTGCCGGCGGGCCAGCTTCCTGGGCGGGCACCGGCCTTGCGTGGACCGCGAACACGGTGATGAGCGCAGCGGAAGCCAGAAGGTGTACGCGTGTCAACATGGTCTCGTCCTCAGCAAGCGTGCTTCGCCCTCAGCATACTGGAGCTTTTCGGAGATGGCGATCGGCAGGATGGTGCACCGATCGAGTCGACGAGTCAACTGTCGAGGCGATGCGCCCGGCCATCGTGCGGGGGGCGAGACGACGCTCGCGCCGAGTCGATTCGCCAGTGGCGCGGAGTATGCGTGCTACAGGGCTGTCCGATCCGTTTGTGCGTGCCAGCTGGACTGGGAGGACTCGATGAAGCCTGCAATTGTGCTCGCCGCTGTGCTCGTTGCGCTCGGGTGCGCCCCATGTGCGAATGCCGACCCGGTGCTGCTCGTCAATGCGAACGGTGTCCTGACCGGTGCCCACAATGTCCAAGTGGGTGGAACGTTGTACGACGTGACGTTCGTGGACGGCACCTGCGTTGACGTGTTCGGAGGCTGCGAAACGGCATCGGATTTCACCTTCGCGACGTTTGCGGACGCAGCCGCAGCGGCGAGCGCGCTACTCGGACAGGTGTTCGTTGATGCGCCCCCAGTAGGAAATTTCGATGGGCATCCTGAGTTGACGTTGGGATGCACGGACCCGTTTCAGTGCTCTGTGGCGATCCCAACGGAAGTCTCGACGGGCGGGGGTGTGGGGGTGGTGTCCGGAGCGACGGCCTACAACTCCCCGGGTGGTAAGCTGGTTTCCAATTTCAACTTCCTCACTGATTTCAACACGAGTACTTATCCCATAGCCGTGTGGGCCGACTTCACTGCCGCTCCGCCGGTACCGGAACCCGCGTCGCTGCTGCTACTGGGAAGTGGTCTCGGCATCGTGATGCTGCGCCGACGCAAGGTGGCGGACAACCGGTAATCACGATCGCCCCAATTCGAGTCGCGCAAGCTTCGTTTGAATCACCACCAGCGAAAATGTGGAGGCGCCGCCCGGATTTGAACCGGGGATGGAGGTTTTGCAGATTAAGCAGGAAAGGCGCTGAACCGGCCTGTGAACATGGACGACACAAAGGTCCACCCGTGGCACCCTGCGCGGTCCATTGCCGAACCGGTCCGCCACGCACGGCGCCTGGCGGCTCTTAACGTCTGCGAAGGCTCCGTACGATTGGCGCGACGATGGGGTGGAATATGAGCTCGAACACTCGGCGGATCTGACCCCATGGTCCGTAGGGCCCCCAGAGCTCCGGCGGGAACACGCGGTGCCAGATGCCTTCGGTTATCAATCGCTTCAGTGTGCAGACCCAGGACGGTAGCGCTATAAACGGGACCGCGCTCAGGCATAGACTCACCAAGCCGGCGTCGATGTCGCGAATGATCGGCTCCATCTCGGCCCACGTGGGAAAGAACGTTTGGACCCGGTTGAACTCCAACGTGTAGGCCCGAACCTTCTTCTTCGCAGGATTGGCGAAATAGCGACTGGTCGCCCAGTCGTCGCTGGCGCCCGATGTTGGATAGGTGGATCCCCAACTGGGGAGAAAGAATGCCTGCGCGACCGAGTATGTCTCGCCACGCACCCCGGCAATGGCCGCGCTCATCGCGTTGCCGACCGAGGCGACCCGGCCAAGGTCGCACGGGGAGATGTACTCGCCATACGCGTCTCCCGGCAAACCTCGCTGACCGTTCCACGCCTGGTTGGTGAAGTTCTTGTCCAACGAGTCCGATTGATTCGTGTCGTCTCCCCACGCGTGCAGGATGTCGCCTCCATATGAGTGGATGTCGATGAAGTAGCCGATCTGCGGAAACTGTTCGAACAGCCACTGAACGTTTCGTGTTTCAGGCTCGGAAAATGGCGACGTGCCGTGAAAGAGATCGCTTGCCGGATTGGTCGACGCCAGCGTTCCGCCAGCTTGCGCGCCGGGCGAGAACGCGGTGTTGAAATTCCACAGGAAGTCGTAGTTGCGATTGAGGTCGACGCCAATCTTGCTGGCCTGTCCCCCACTGCTCGCCGGATTGCGATTCTTGCGCCACGTGGAAACTGCGGTCTGGCTGTAATGGCGGCCGTCGGGGTTGAGGTCGGGCAACACGAATACGTCGACGCGCTCGATGATTGACTTGATATCGGCGGCGCTGAACGACGTGCCGCCATAGGCCACGCCGGTGCCGAGGCTGTAGGCTTCAAGCAGGTCGGCTGCGAAGTTGATGCAGATGTCAGGACCGCCCCACTCCCGCGCGTGCGTGCCGCTGACGATGAGCACGCCGGCCGCGGGACAGCGACTGCCGGTGCCGATGACGAGCGCGTGACTGCGCCGGCCCTCGGCGGTGGCAAAGGGAAGAGTGATCAGGCGGCTGGTATTGGGATAGGTAGACGCGAGAGCGCTCAGCGCCGACTCAATCTCCACGACGTTGAGGAAGCTCATGATTCCTATGCTCCTTTGCCGCCGCGGCTACCCTTCACGCCCAGGCCGGACGGCGCCCGTCGTCCAGCCTCGAACCTATCGCCTTTGCCGACTTCCGCCTGCCGCTCGCGGCCGAGCGCCGTGACGTTCGCACCTTTCTCGATGCGATAGCCTGCGGCTTGCAATTCGCGCACGCGATCGTCGGTGGCATAGGCGATCAAGGTGGCCGTGCGGTCCGGGTTGGGCTCGACGTGTGGGTGGCGGCAGCCGACGTCGAGCTCGAAGTCGCGGAGCAGCCTCGCGAGGGTTTCGTGTGAGCCCGTGATGCGCACCTCGTACAAATCAGTTGGAGTTTCCCCGGGGAGCGGGGGCTGATTCGCGCCACCCGATGTGGTTTCGTCACTCATGTCGAGCTCCTCGGATCGCGGCCAGTCGCGATTAGGTATGGGGTACGGGGCAGCACCTTCAGGGCTGCCCTAGAAGGACACTAACAGACCCACCTGAAACTGACTGAATCTCAGGTTGGGCGACGTTGCGACTATGACAGATCGAAACCGATTGTCCACGTGTGGCAACCCTCACCCAACGAAACGTCAGGCAAATGCCGGTGGCACTCGCTCAAGTCCGATGCAGCTCATGTGTAGGAGCAGCACAGCTGAGCTCAGCTGCCTTATTCCGAGTTGGGCTATTCGATGGCGATGCGGTTGCGGCCGCCGGCCTCTGCTCGATACAGCGCCTCGTCGGCGCTCGCGATGAGCGTCTGTGATCCCCGTCGGGATCGGGACAAGCGGATCGTGACGCCGAGCTCCCCGTGACCGACACCCCTTTGCCGCGGACGATTATCGGCGCTGCCGCGATGGTAAATCGGACCCGCTCGGCGATCGCGTCGGCGATCGCGGCCTCGCAGTTCGGCAGCACCGGCATGAATTCCTTGCCGCCGCGGTAACGCCCGGCGAGGTCATTCTTCCGCACGGAGGCGGTGATGTCGCCGCGGCTCGCACAGGATGACGACGCCGACGAGGAACAACACATGGCAAAATGAACCGCGTCCAGGTGCGGCGTCGCGAAGCGCGGGCCGCAGCGCAGGAGCTCCGGCGCCGTGTGGCATGCGCCATTCTGCAACGACCTCGAAATCTTCTATGACGCCCGGGCGTTGCGTCGCCTCGCCGCCGTGATCAGGGCCGTGGCGCCCGACGCGATCCTCACGCATTCGCCGCAGGACTACATGGAGGACCATATGAACACCTGCCGGCTCGCGGTCTCGGCAGCGTTCGTCCGGGCGATGCCGGGTACCAGACGGTCCCGAAGACGCGCGCGGTCCAGAAGCCCGTGACCATCTACCAGGCGAACCCGCACGGCCTGCGCGACGGGCTCCGGCGCCGCGTGCATCCCGGCGCCTTCGTCGATACGACAGCCGTCCACGAGCGAAAGACGTCTGCGCTCCGATGTTACCGCAGTCAGGACCAGTTCCTCGATGTCACGCAGGGCATGAGCAGTTATCTACGGACAATGGACGATTTGAGCCGTGAGGTCGGGGCGCTCTCAGGCCGGTTCGTTCATGCCGAAGGATGGCGCCGGCACCTCCACTGGGGATTTTGCGGACCCGACGACGATCCTCTGCGCGCCGCGCTCGGCAAACGGTATCTGATCAATCAACGCTACGAAGAGTCGCTCAATGATGCCCCGTAAACTGAGTGCGATTGCGCCCGACTGGTGGGATTACACGACCCTGGAGTCGTCGCTGATCGACGAAGCCGCGCGGCTGACGGTCCGCGACCTGCAACGCTTGTCCAGGCCCGGGTTCAGGGTCGTGCTGTACGACACGCTCGAGGACTTCTACCTCGCCGAGGCGCTCGAATACATCGATGCGTGGCGGCAGAGCACTGACGACGAGCCGGTCGGCATCTGCGGGCCGATCGGGCCGACCGAGCAGCTGCCGCTGGTCGCGCGACTGGTCAATGCACTCGAGCTCGACTGTGCGCCGCGGTCATTTCTGGGGCATGGACGAGTGGTTCGACGCCGGCAGCGACAGGGAAGTGCCGGTGACGCATCCGCTTTAGCTTCGAACGCGCCGACCGCGAGCTGTGCTTCGATCGCATCCGCCGGAAGCTGCGGATGCCGGACGCGCACCTGCATTTCCCCAAGGCCGACACCGCCGCCTACCGTCGCAGCTGGGACGCCGGCGTGCGCTGCGCGGTGATGCAGGGCGGGCAGGGAGACGTCAAGCACTGGGCCTTCAACGACCCGCTGCCGCGCAAGGGACGATACAAGAACGCACCGCCGCCATCGGCGGAATATCGCAAGCTGGCCACGCGCGTCGTCGATCTCCATCCACTGACCATCGCCCAGAACGCGCGCACCAGCGGCGGCGGCAACATCGCCATGGTGCCGACGAAGGCGATCACGGTCGGGCCAGTGGAAACGTGGAAGGCGGAGAAGGTTTCGATCTGGCACGCGGGCCAGCACGACAACCCCTTCGGCCAGCGTCTCACCGCCTTGATGATCTCAAAGCACATCGTCGATACGTCAGTGCCGATGTCGCTCCTCGCCGAGCATCCGAACGTGCAGTTCAACTATTTTCGCGGCGGGATTGGAACGTGCGCGGTCGAAATGCATTGACGGATGGCGTCCGCAACTGTCGGATGAACTGTTTGTCGGGCAAGTAGTGTATGCCGGGCGGGCGCGCTGGCGCTGAGATCCGAGGAAGATCTCCGTCGCTCAGGAGGAGGTTCTCGAAACCTCCACCCTTCCAATTTTAAGCTCGTGCAACACGTTCATTCACAGTGAATTGCGGATCGACGTTCGCGTAAAACGCGGCCATCTGGGTCCAAATTGAGAGTAGCCAGAACGGCACGCGAAAGCGGAATCGATCGAGACTAGCGATTTTCTTAAGAAAAGTTGGAGGCGCCGCCCGGATTTGAACCGGGGATGGAGGTTTTGCAGTTTCGCGCCCTGGTGCGGAATGTTCAGGAATTGTCGAATTTCCTAAGCATTCTCGACAACGAGTCGTGCCGAGTAGGGCCGAGCGAGTAGGGCCGGGAGAGGGACGTTTCCAGTTACGATCGCAGAGCACGAGGGGAACCCTCTGCTCGGAAAACACATCAAGAAAAAAGCAAGTTAAGTCGATTAATATGGCTTCCCGGCCGGGATCCCCTCCCGGCCGGTTTCGCGTACGGGCGCCTCCGGCCGGCCCGCCGGTCGAGGCCTGCCGCGGGCGGGGGGCCCGCCCCTCCGCCCCTTCCCCCGCCGTGCCATCATCAGTCCAGACAACTGTCCAGGTCTCCGTGATGGTCACGGTGGCAGTGCGTCGAATGATCTTGCCCATTTCCCATTGCCGTTCGGCGCAGCCACCTGCGTCAACACCCTCGCGCAAAGATGCACGCCGTTTACGGGCCATCGGCAGGACGTCCCGTTTCGCCCGCCGGGGTCCTACTGACAGCGGGTGCCAATGGGACGCGGGTTCGGCAGGCCCGGATCACCTTCAACGCATGGAATGGCGCTCAGATACTCGTAGATCGCGCGAAGGTCATTGTCGGTCATGTCTTGAAAGCTCGGCCAGGGCATGACCTGAAGAAACGGCCCAAACTGAGGATGCGCTTGATCCGGATCAATACCCGTTCGCATGATGTCGCGGAATTCTTCAAACCGTGCACCACCCTCCGGCCGGCCCGTCTTATCGGGAGTCAAATTGCGGGGGAGAAAGAACGGACCAAATAATGGCGTCCCGCCGGCCAGGTATCCGGCCTGCTCAACCTGTTTCGCCTGCCCTTGAAATGGATTGCCGCCAGGCGCATAGGGGGAGGAAGCAGAAAGAGTGGCGTGATGACAGCCATTGCAGTCGCCAACAGCGTTGACCAGGTAGCTTCCGAGGCCCACCCGCGCCCGGTTCTTCCCAACGAGGTTTAGAGGAACAGGTGCGATGGCGAATCCCCTCTGAATCTTCGATTCGCTATCGTCCTCTCCGTTCGCCGCCCTTCCCGTTAGAGAAAGCGTGAAAGTTACGGCGAGAACCACAGCCATCGCCGCTGCCGTTGCCACCGTCTTCAATTGCTGTTGATGTGCCATCGGAATCTCCTTGCGCGCCCGTCTAAACCGGCGAGGTGTACTGAATGAAACCAGAATTCCCGATTTGACGTTCAAACCCCCGGTCGATCTCCTTTACTCACAATGCCCTCAAGTGATGGTTCGGGCGCGGTCGAGCGCTCAAAGAATGTTTGCAGGATAACGGCTGAGGAATTCTTCGATCTGTACCGTTTGGCACACCGGTGCGATCGGTTGCGGAAAAACTGTCGATGCAGCGGCCCGGTCGGGGCGCCTCCGGATCCGCCCCTCGTTCGACGGATACGGGCCTCCCGGCGCGCCGGGGAATCCGGGCGGGCCGTTCGGGATCAGTCTCTGTCGTTCGCGCCCAGCGCGACGGGCATGTCCCGACCAGGGGACGAGCGACACAAGCGGCAAGGCGCGTCCGCTGATCGGCCGTGGGCAGGCCCGTCCCGTTCTCACACATGGAGATGAAGGATTGGGCGATCTGGACGCGCGGATGGTCGCCCAGTTGTTTCTGGGACCACTTCTTCTGTCGACGCGCGAGTTCCATGTACTTCACGGTCAGTGCCCCTTTCAGGTTGACCGAGGCCGTACATGAAAAATGGCGGCCCCGGTCAGAGAGAACATCGCGTGTGGTCAACACACCCCACGCGTGTCGTCGTGAACCGAAGCGCCGCCTTTAAGGAGCCTACCGCCCCCTTGGTGTTAGCGGGGTGGGACGACCGAAGGCGATCGTCAGCTTCACCAAGGCCTGGAAGATCGCGGTCCGCGCGGCGGGGCTGCCCGGCAAGATTCCCCACGACCTCAGAAGGACGGCCGTCCGGAACTTGATCCGCGCAGGGATTCCCGAGCGCGTCGCGATGGCGATGACCGGCCACAAGACGCCGAGCGTGTTTCAGCGCTACAACATCGTCAGCGATGGCGATCTGCGCGAGGCGGCGCAGAAGCTGAATCTCGCCTCGGAGCGCTAAATCTCACTTTCGGGGAGGGCCAGCAAATTGCTTCTCATCATCGTCGTATACGTCATTGCCCGGCTACTCCAGGTGCCGATTGAGCAGTCGAATTCGGCCAACAAAGAGTGGTTCCTATGGACGATTTCGCTGCTGGCGATCTTGTTTGTTGTCTGGATTACCTTCGTGACATATCGCGAGGTTGGTGGGCTATCTAATTTACCGTTCGGTAAATCATAAATTTGGGCGTCGAATGCGAGCGTACCTTGTTCGAATCGGCGTCGACCAAGCCTATGGTGCCTGGAATGCGCCAATGGCTCCGCGAGACAAGCGAGTTCGCGTACGTCCCGATACCCGAGAGCCGTCCGATGCGACCAGAACTCGCCACTCCATACACCTTGGTCGAAGCGGCCCTGTCGCGATTCGCGCACCAATACCCGACAGCACGGCAGAGGCATGTGAGGCTGCCCGTGAGTTTGGCCTCGGCCAACATGCATCTCGATCCCGATTTCGAGAATCTCACCTATGGCGACAGCGGGACTCGGAGAGGCAAGGGGCTGACCGACCTCGATCATGACGACTTCATCGTCTTCTATAGCGGGGTGAAGCCAGAGAGCCAGACCCGGATCGAGCGGCCGACTGTACCCTTGACAGCTGCAGAAAGCCGAACCCTCGCCTCTGGTGAGAGCAGGCAAGGGTTCAGGAGTGCGGGCGTTGTTGCGTTTCTAACCAGGGAAACTTGTGAAGGGCGACGTCAGCCTTTGGACGATAATGTTAGCTGCATCATTAAGGCCCATCCAGTCAGCCTGCGACAGCACGTTGGCAGTCCGAAGAGCGAGAATGTCGGCTTGGAATTGCTCGATCACGTTCACAGCCGCAGCGAAATCACCTCCATCGGCAGCGTTTGAGGCGGCGGAGATCTCGTCCTTGAGCGCCCCGGCTTGCGGTCTGTTGAAGATCCCGCTCGCCAAGAGCGCTTGGACCCCGTCCTTCAGGGCTCTAAATGACGCGGCCTGAATCTTCACAGTCACCGGAGTAGCTGCCAGGATCAGCCCATCGGTACGCCCCACAAAGAAACCGGGAATGGGAACCAGCCCAGGACTCGGAATGCCACTGGCGGGGCCCATGCGGATGAGGACATCGTTGTCTGCGGGATTCGGACGGATGTTGTTGTACACGATCGCGCCGATGGCACCCGCGTTGTAAGCTCGGGTGATCTTGTTCTGAAACGTGCACAGTCCGCGCTCGATCAGCGCGATTTTGCCAGCGGGGTTGTTCAGGTAAGGGTCGGTGGCAGTTATTGGGGGATTCGCATTGGGATCCGCAGCGCACCCCCGGCCCACGAGCACGACCTGCTCCTCTCAGCACTTCCGCGCCGCCGCTCAGCCAGCCGGACATCTGCTTGGTGAACAGCCCTTCGGTAGCTGTCACCCTGCCCTGTTTGTCGCCGACGAACACGTCACTCCGGATGATGGAATCACCCACTCCGAGGGACGGATCGAAGTAAGGGTCCTGCTGCGCATACGCCGACGCCACGACGAGTGGAACCGCGAGGACCGCCAGAATTAGCGCCACAAGCAGGCGCCGATAACCATTTACCCAACAGCTAATCTCAAAAGTTGATCCCTTCATAGTGACCTACCTTCATGCCGCCGGGATGATAGCGAATCCAAACGTGAGCTGTGCGTGCTATATCGAACACACCTTACTGAACAAGTGGGTTCGTACGGCGCGTGAGAACTGGATCATCGCGCGAGCGGACTGAGTAATTTCATCATCGGCTCACTTTCCGACCGACGAAATGCCCTGTAGAGGAAGGCCGGCAGTTGACCTGCCGCCACGACCTTGTGTCCGGCCCCGCCTTTCACCTCGTAAGTTCCAGTTAATTCCGGTCGGGCCGGTTTTCGGGTGGTTCGGGGTCCCCCTCGAATGAAAATCTTCAAATTGTCTAAGGATTTGTGGAGGCGCCGCCCGGATTTGAACCGGGGATGGAGGTTTTGCAGACCTCTGCCTTACCTCTTGGCGACGGCGCCCCTTGAGAGCAGTGCTGGCCGAACGGCCAACACGGCATCGTACCAGACGCCCCAGAGCCAATCAAGAACGGGCCTGCCCGCTGGCTTCGCCGGAGCTCCCATGAGCGCGCAAGGACGCGCGGAGTCTACAGGGATAGGCCGAAGGACGTGAAGAAGGCGACCGCGGGCGCGCAGCGAGGTCGAGAACGTAAAGAGGCTCCGCCGAGCGAAGGAAAGAAAAGCGCCTGCGGCCGCACGCGAGGGCCGGAGGGCACCGCCGCGCAGCGGCGGCCCGAGCGCGCAGTGAGGCGGGGAATCTGAGCGAAGTTAGGCGCCCGCGGCCGCAGAGAGGTAGTCCTGCGAGCGAAGGAGAAAGCGCCTGCGGCCGCAAGCGAGGGCCGTCAGGGAACCGCGAGGCGGGGCCACGCACCGCGTGGCCGCCGAGCGGCCCGAGCGCGCAGTGAGGCGGGGAATCTAAAGGGGCCCCGCCGAACGTAGTAAAGAATGGAGCGGGAAACGGGATTCGAACCCGCGACTTCGACCTTGGCAAGGTCGCACTCTACCACTGAGTTATTCCCGCCCGCCTGAGAGACTCTCGATGATAACACTCCGCCAAACCCGCACGCAACCCTCGTGCGCTCAGCCGCTTGCGACCGATCGGGTCAGCGCTCCGGCAGAAACTCGATGGCGACCACCGTCCCGTCGAGATCGCCAGCTCGAAACGTCACGTAGACCGGATCCGGCGGCGTGCGCGCACCGCAGGCCACTTTGCCCTGCAGCTCGCGGCGGTAGCTGATGAAATCAACCGCGGTCACCTTGGCGACCTGAAAGCGCGCCACACGGTCGGCCAGACGCACCACGAACTCGGTCCGTGCGGCGGAACACTCGATCCGCTCGAGCGTCCCTTCCACCCGCTGCTCGCCTACCCCGACTTCGCGGTAGACCGGACGCAGTCGCGACACCGGCTCTGGTGAAGACGATAACCCGGTCGCCTCCCTCGCGGCCGCTGACGCAGCCCCCGGCGACGCGGCGGCCGGCCGGCGCATCTCCTTCTCCCAATCGACGACGATCTGCATCTGCCGCCGCGCAACGTCCCGGCTGTCGGGGAAATGCGGACGTGCCATCAGCTCCCCCAACATCGATCGCGCACCCTGAAAGTCGCCAGCCCGCGCCAGCGCATGCGCCAGGAGCATGGTGTAGTCGTCGCGGACGGGAACCGCCGCGTGTGCTTTGGCCAGCGCGTCGCGCGCCGACCCGGCGTCGCCGTTGGTCAGCTCGTTGGCCCTCGCATACAGGACCTGCAGGTTCGGGATGTCCTCTCGGACGGCCGCCGCGCGTGACAGAACCAGCCGTGCAGCCTCCAGCGACGAGCGATCGATCGACTCCGACCGCTCCACCAGCGTGACCCCCATCATGTAATCGGCGAACCAGTCGCCCGACGCCGCAGGCGCCGCCTCCGTATGTGGCGCCGCGCCGGCGGCGACCGCCTTGTCGATCTGCGCCCGGACCGATCCCGACTCCGTAGACAACGCCCGATCGAATCGCTGCCCCGCCGCTTCGGCACGCCCCAGCGCCAGGAGCAGCTCGCCGAGCGCGGTGTCCACGCCGGCGGGAGTGATCGGCACCACGACGCCGGGCGAACGCACGATTTGATCCGACAGCGTGTAGCGCCGCGCCGACATCAGCGTCTGCCCGGAATACGCACGAAGCGATTTGTAGATGTCGGTGTCGTCGAACTGCCGATGCCAGGCGGCCTCCGCTGCCGCGCCGGTCGAGAGCTCCTTGGCATAGGCCGAGAACTGCGGCGTTCGATCCGGCTTGCCGAGCAGCAGCATGTGCACGAGCAGCCACGACTCCGCATAGAACACGCCACGCCGCGAGTTTTCGTTGTACTGCGGAGAATCGTGCGCCGTCGCGACCAGCTCGTTGATCGGCATCCAGGTCTCGCTGAACAGCTCACGAAGATGACTGTCGATCGGCCGGCCGAACGTGACAGCGCGTCCGTCGTTGCCGATCTCGAACGAGCTGTAATACTCCGCGAGCCCCTCGTTCATCCAGACCGGAAGCCCGGGCAGGACGTTGTCGACGACGAGATGGGCGTACTCGTGGAAGACCGCGCGCAACGCGTCGGGACCACGATCGGGGCCGATCAGGATGTAGTTGATGTTCTGCCGCGGAACGAACAGCCCCCCGATATCGACCTTCTTCCCCTGGAAAACCGGCTTGAAGGGATCGAACGACTTCTCGTCCGGAAACACCACGACAACGGTGGGCACCGCGGTGGTGGTGACACGACTCGACAGCAGTCGCGTCAGCGCTTCACGGAAACCTTCGAATTGGGTGCCGACCATCCGAAGCCGCGACTCGCCCACCGCCCCGAGCAGGATGAAGTTCGAGGTATCGACACGGACCCACTTCGACTCCGCGGACGCGGGCGCACCAGAAGCGGCAACAAGGACACCGACAACGCAGAGGAGCCGGCGCAAGGTAAGCTCTACTGTAGCTGATTTCGTGGCCGACGTCAGCCGCCGGCATCGAAGGCGTTCGGATAGACCGCCACCCGCGGCGACGACTCGGCATCGTCAATCGCCACGACATCGAAGCGGCAGGGACGATCGGCGACCCGCTTGCGGGCGAGGTAGTCGACCGCCATCGCCGTCACCCGTCGCTGCTTCCACACGGTGACAGCTTCGACGGCGCTGCCGAACTCCCCCGTCGCGCGGGCCTTGACCTCGACAAAGACGATGGTGCCTTCGTCGTCCGCGACGATGTCGATTTCGCCATATCGCGTGCGATAGCGGCGTTCAAGAATTGCGTACCCGCGGCGGGTGAGCTCGGCGACCGCGAGATTCTCGCCGATTATGCCCAGCTGTTGACGATGTTCGGTCATGCCAAAAGGGTGTGGCAACGACCGAGCCAGGGCGAGGCCGGTCGGCCGGTGTCCGATCATCCGGTCGTGCGCGATTGCTGCAACAGATACCTGTGCCACTTGTCGCGGTCGGACGTCACCTGCAGCGGTTCGAGCGCCAGAAGTCCGGTGCGGCCGATGGATCCTTCGAGGTAGCGCAACTCGTCCAGGCTCGCGCGCAGGTCGCCGGCGACCGGAATCTGAAGCCCCGCCTGTCGTGCCATCAGCATCGCTTTCGCCTGAATCGCCAGCTCGAGCTCGACACGCAGCAGGCAGAACATGTCCACGACCAGCGGGCCGGGGACACGATCCTTCAGGTCCCGCAGGTACGATCCGAATCGGGTGTGGACGAACTCTTCTGACTGAACCAGCTGCAACAACTCCAGATCCAGATCGAGGCCGCCGGTGATCCACTCGTGCGTCGCAGCCTCGCTGCGGCGGAAGACCAGGAGGATGACGATCGGCAGGACCGTCAGCAGGACGAGCGTCGCCGCGAGCGGCGGGAGCAGCATGTTGTTGTATCCCGCGTGCAGGAGGACCGCGGCGATCCAGCCGGCCACAATCGCTCGCAACCGGTGGGCGGGCTGCCGTTCCCAGATACTCCGCGCGATCATCGCGAACACGGACGTCGTCGTGCCATGCAGGATCGCCGTTCCCAGACCGCGGACGATCCAGACCCAGATCCGGGCATCCGGCATGGCCCTGAGATAGTCCAGGTTCTCCACAACCGCAAAGCCGGCACCCACGGCGAAGCCGGCGATGGCCGCATCCACAGCAAAGCCGAGTCGCCGCCGGACCAGCAGGCAGATGATGAACACCGCCTTGGCGGACTCTTCGGTCAACGGCGCGACGACCCCCTTCAGCACGCCTGGAGCCACCACGTCGCCGATCGCGTGATGGAGCCCGAGGCAGGCGAGGGCCGCGGCCCCTCCGGCGCTCAAGGCCACGAGCACCAGTCGCACGGGGAGGAGCTTGAAGCTGTCCATCAGGAGCAGCACGAGCAGAAAAAGAAGGACGGGAAGTACGGCGACGAGCAGATGCAGAGCCACGATTGGCAATCAGCGCAGGATCTTGAGCGAGATCATCGCCTCACCGTGGCTGCGACCACCTTCGAACGCCTCGGCTGCCCCGACCGACAGCGTCAGGTCGAGAGCTGACAGCAGCGAGAAGCGGACATCAACCTGGGCTCCGAGGTCAGCGACGCGCCGCTGCAGGTCAGACGCGTCGACGTTGGTAACAAGACCGCCGGCGAAGATGGCTGGACGCAGCCACGTGGCGTAGAAGCCCGGAGTGCCGGCGTGCTCGAACCGCAGCGGCGGCAGATTCCACTCGACCGTCGATTTGACGAAGTTCCGACCGGGAATCGAATTCAGGTCTGCACCAGGAAAACTGTAGTATTCGCGATAGCGCTTCTCGTTTCCGTGATCGACATAGTTGTTCCCGAATCCCCCGAAGTAGACGTTGGCAAACGCTTCATTGACATTGCTGGGCGAAAAGCCGGCCGCACTGCGAACCCAGACAGACGAGTGGGCGGCCGGGAGCGCCCAGCCGCGATCGTAGGTGCCGTGGACGATCGGGATAGCCAGGCCGTCTACATAGTTGCCCTCGCCGACGATCGACCACTGCCGGCCGGTCTCATCGTCGACATTCCCCAACGAGCTGCGGATGTCGGTGTACGCCAACTTGGCCTTGACCGAATACAACCGATCGATGGCGACCGCAACATTCTGGTACTGCGGCAGCTGATCGAGATTGCCGGAGGCTTCGCCGTCGAGATCGAGCTCCAGCCGCCGCGGTTCGTCGAACAGCAGCGTGTTGTGATGACCGAGGCCGACGACATAACCCTTACGACTGGTCTTGGTCGGGCCAAACAGATCGTAGAAGTCTCCCTTGTTCCATTCGACCCGCCCGTGCCAATCGTAGCGCGAGTACTCCGCGTTCAGATGCACCTGTTCGTTGGACGGCACACCGGAGGGTGACCACGCCAGCGTGACGTTCGCCCGATTCAGCTGCACCGGATCGGAGAAGTTGAAGCGCATCCCGACCGCAGCCGTGGCCTTGTAGCCCTGTACGACCGGATAGAACGATTCACGCCGCAGGCTCTTGGCGATGCGATAGGGCGCGGTCTCCTGCGGCATGGAATCGAGCGGAATGGCGGCTGGCGATCCCACGTTCCAGGTCTTGATCTCCGGACGCTCCTCCGCGAGCCGCTCGCCCAGGAACGTGATGGCGCTGACGTCTTCGAGGGGACTGGCCGTCATCTCCGTCGGCACAAACCCCGCACCGGAGTAGCGAAAGACGAACAGCTTGTCGTTGTCGAGGGGAATCGGCCGGAAGAATCCCACATCGGTGTTGCTGACGGCCTGTACCGTCCGTGACGAGAGATCGTAGCGGAAGATGTTCGACACGCCGGTGAAGTACGAACTGCCATAGAGATAGCGGCCATCGGGCGAGAAGACGAAGCCGGACGGCACGCTCGGACCGAAGTCGAACCGCGTGATCGGAGTCAGATCGGCTTTCCTCATCGCTTCCGTCTCGAACACCCGAACGTCCTGCTGGCCGGTGACCTCTCCGAACGACGCCGAGAGGTAGCGGCCATCCGGCGACACGTCGAGATCGTAGACAACCGTTCCATACGGCAGCGTTGCAATCTGCTCCCACTGTCGATACGGTTTGGGAATCCTGACAATGGTGCAGAGCCCGTTGAGGTGACGAATGCCCCACAGAGACTTGTCCGCCTGATTGAAGGCGAGGTCGCCGATCCGCGCGTCCTTCTGCAGGACGCGCGATCGGCGCGTGTCCGGATCGAGCGCCAGCAGATCGCGATGCGCGCCGTTGTCGGTCGTGTAGAAGAGCGCTCGTGCCTCCGGATCCCACGCCAGCGACGTCACCGTATAGATCACCGGGCCCTTGACGTCGGTAATCCTGTGGACCGACCCGTCATCGACGCGGATCGCGCCCACGTGCGCGACGACGCCGGGGTAGTCGAAGGCGGCGTAGATCTCGCGCCGGGTCGCGTCGTAGTACGCCCGCGACACCGATCCCAGCGCGCGGTGCGCCACGTCCCGATACGCCGTCAACGGAAACTGATTGACGGCCTTCAGGTTCTCCCGCTGGAACGCCCGCTCGTCCGCGATCCAGTTCTGCCACGCCTGCTCGAGGGACACGCCGAAGACCTGCTTGAACGCGGCCGCATAGTACGCCCGGGTTCCGTCACGCCGGGACACCCACGCCACGAGTTGCGCCGGCGAATAGTGCCGCGCGAGCCAGGTCATGAACCTCGTCCCGTACAGGTACGAATTGATCTGCAGCTGGAAATCGATCTTCGTGCCGGCAGAGACGAGGCCGAGCGGGTCGAAGAACCGCGCCTGGTCGCGCACCATCCCGCGGAACACCATTTCGTCGTAGCCGCTCTGGGCCCGTCCCATGCCGCCGGCCATCCACGTGTCCATGAACACCGCAATCCCCTCGTGATACCAGCGGGGTGCGGCAACCCGCGGGGTGGTGAGGAAGAAATAGAGGATCGACTCAGGATCGTCGACCAGCGGCATCACCTTTCCGCCGAAGAGCCTCCGGAACACGCGATCGCGCTTCGCCGCCGGATCCATCGTCGCGATGTGCACCAGTTCGTGATTCATGATCGTGTTCAGCCGCTCGTTGGTGGCCAGCGTCTCGAATTCGTAGCTGAGCGGCGAAATGTCCACGGTCAGGTTGTTGCGCGGAACGACGGTCGCCGAGGCGTTGCCGGCATCGGAGAAATCGACCAGCAGGACGGTGACGGGCTTCTTGGGATCGAGCCCGAAGATTCGTCGCTGAAAGGCGAGGGAGTTCAGAAACGTCCTGGCGGCGTGCGGCACCAGGTAGGTTTCAGTGCCGTTGAAGTAGATGAGTCGGAGGCCGGCCGTCTGAAACGCGGCGAGTTGCGCGTGCGCCGGCGCGGCGGGAAGCCACACCGCCAGGACAAGACACGCGAACCACCTGATGGACATCGTGGACGATACACCGAGGCCCGTGGGCTGTCCCGCAGACCTCGATGGAATCAATCCGCTCGCGCGATGGGTCAGCGTTCTTTTCTCAGCGCGGCGTCGAATTGCGCGCTCTGCAGGGCTTTGGCGAAGCCAGGCGATTTCAGCGCCTGCTGGAAGGCCTGACTCTTCAAGGCGTCGGCAAACGCCGCGTCGCTCATCGCCCGCGAGAGGGCGGGATCCTGCAAGGCCCGGCTGAACGCCGCGTCCTGCATCGCCCGCGACATGGCCGGGTCGCTCAATTGCCGCGCGAATGCGGGATCCTGGAACGCTCTGCCCAGGGCGGGGTCCTGCAGTGCGCGCGCCAGCGCGGGATCCTGCATCGCTCTCGTAAGCGCGGGGTCCTGCATCGCCTTGAGCAGCCCTGGATCGCCCATCTTCTTGGCGACAGCCGGATCGCTCATGGCTTTCGACAGCGCCGGATCGGTCAGGGCTTTGGCTATCGCGGGGTCGTTCATCGCCCTCGCGAAAGCGGGATCCTGTATCGCCCTGGCGAACGCGGGATCCTGCAACGAGCGCATCAACGCCGGATCCTGAAGAGCTCGGCCGAACGCGGGATCGCTCAACGCCCGGGCGATCGCGGGGTCGCTCATTGCTCGGGCGAAACCCGGGTTCTTGAGGGCTTGCGAAAATGCCGGATCCGCGAGCATCTTGCGCGCCGCCGGATCCTTGATCAGCCGGTCGAACGTATCGCTCTGCATGAACGCCTGGGCGTCCCCGTCGGCGAGCACGACGCTGTCGCTGGCCATCTGGGGCGCCTGCGCCCGTTTCGCCGCGCCCACAGTGGCCTCCGTACCTCGCACGGCCGGGAAGCCGCGGTACGTGAGAACCCCGAGGACGACCGCTGCAGCCGCCGCGAGCGCCCACATTGCCTTTCTTGCCATGATCCCTCCTCCGTCCGTCTGCCGGGACCGCGCGCGCGCGAATCGATCGTCCGGCGTTGCCGACGTTGCCATGTGGGGGCGAGATTTCGTCGAGGCCATGGCGGCAACGCGCTCCATGACCTTCGACATCAGGTCTGGCGGTGGCTCGCCGGGCTCACAGTCGTTGAGCACCGATTCCAACCGCTCGAGCTCGGCGGCCCGTTGCCGCGTTTCGACGCTGCGCCCGATGCGCTCGTCAATCTGGCGTGCCTCCCGGGGCGAGAGCGCGCCATCCAATCTGGCGTTCAGCAACTCTTCGTCATTCGAATCAATCATCAGTCGGGCTCCCAACCAAGCAGCAGTTCACCCAGACGTTGTCGAGCCGTGTAGAGCCTCGACTTGACCGTCTTGACCGGCAACCCGATGGTCGTCGCGATGTTCTCGTACGACAGTCCAGCGAAGTGCCGCAGCACCACTACCTCCCGGTAGTCGGGGGTCAGGGACATCAGCGCCGCCTGAATCCGGTGGTGCCGTTCGGAGCGTGCCAGTTTCTCGAAGGGCCCGGCGTCGGTCGCCGCCAGAGAGCCAGTCCCCTCGGTACCGGGCCGCCGACTCCGCAGGATGTTTAGGCATTCGTTCACCAGGATGCGATACGCCCAACTGAAGAACCGATGATTGAAATCGAACTCGCCGAGATGCTCGTACACCCGCACGAAGGTGTTCTGCGTAGCGTCGGCGGCGGTCTCCCGGTCTCCGACCATCCGCAGCGCCACGTTGAAGAGGACCCGTTCGTAGCGCCGAACCAGGAGTTCGAATCCCGCATGGTCGCCCGCCTGGCAGCGGGACACGAGCGCGGCGTCTTCTGCATCCTGTGATAAATACACGGGTGCCCTGAAAAAGTTGGTGACGCCGCCTTTGGGGTTGAGTGTCGCTTTATAACACAACGGTGACCGGACCAGGGACGAACAACGGCGCCGCCTGGCGCCTCGATTTATCGCCGCATCGGTCTGCCGGCGAATTTCTCCTGTTCATCAGCGGACGTCTGGGGTCGGCGGGCACTCCTGAGCTGGTCGCGGCTCTCTCGAGCGCAATTGGGTCCGGCGATCGGCGTATCGTCCTGGATCTACGAGGGTTGGACTACATCAACAGCGCCGGAATCATGGCGCTCGAGGTGGCGGCGGCCCGCCTGCGAACCGACGGTGGAGCGCTGGTGTTGCGCAATCCCAAACCCCCGGTCCGCCTGGCGCTGGAGTTAGCGGGTTTCCCGGCCGACGTCGAAGTGATCGCCGACGACCCCTAACGGCTGGCGCGCGACGTCGTCCCGGCCCCCGCGTGCGCTTGCGTGACCTCGCTCAGCGCCTCGTCGAGGACGCGAAGCAAGGTGGCGGCCTGATCCTTGGTCAGCACGAGCGGCGGCGCCAGGCGAATGGCGTTCTTCCCTGCCCCGAGGATGAGCACTCCTCGACGGAACATCGCCTGCACCAGAGCGTTGCGCTCCTCGATCGCCCGTTCCTTCGTCTTGCGGTTTCGCACCAGCTCGACGCCCAGCATCAGACCCTTGCCGCGCACGTCGCCGATGATCTCGTGCTTCTCCTGCAGCTCACGCAGGCCCGAGATCAGGAACTCGCCGATCGCCGCGGCGTTGGCCACGTACTGATCCTTGAGAAGTCGAATCGTGGCGAGCGCGGCGGCGCAGGCAACCGGGTTGCCGCCGAACGTGCTCGCGTGCGCGCCAGGCGGCCAATCCATGACGTCTGCGCGCGACGAGGTCACGCCGAGCGGCAGGCCGGACGCGATGCCCTTCGCCACGTTCACGACGTCGCCCTTGAGGCCGTAGTGCTCGGAGGCGAACATCTTCCCCGTCCGGCCCATGCCGGACTGCACCTCGTCGAGCACCAGGAGCATCCCGAACTCGGTCGTCAGCTCTCGAAGACCCTGGAGGAACGCCCTGGGCGGCGTGATGTAACCGCCTTCCCCCTGAATCGGCTCGACCACCACCGCCGCGACCTCGTCGGGCGAGATCAGATGGACGAGGATCTGTTGCCGGATGAACGAGAGCGAGGCTTCGGCGCACGCGTCGGCGCCGCCGTCGAAGCGATACACATCGGGAAATGGCGCGTGATACACGCCGGGCATGAACGGACCGAAGCCGCGTCGCTGCACCGCCTTGCTCGACGTGAGCGCCAGCGCGCCGAGCGACCGCCCATGGAAGGATCCGAGAAACGCGATCACCCCGGAGCGTTTCGTGTGGTACCGCGACAGCTTCAGGGCCGCCTCGGTCGTCTCGGTCCCGGAGTTGGCGAAAAACGATCGGACGTTGCCTTCGATCGGCACGATCGACGCCATCTCCTCCGCGAGCCGCACCTGGGGCTCGTAGTAGAAGTCGGTGCCCGACATGTGAATGAATTTCGCGGCCTGATCGGCAATGGCCTTGACGACGTCGGGGTGCGACACGCCGGTCGAGTTCACGGCGATGCCCGCCGCGCAGTCGAGGAACACGTTGCCATCCACGTCTTCGACGACGGCCCCTTCGCCACGGGCTATCACCAGCGGGTAGTCACGGGTATACGACGGCGAGACGAACTGCGTGTCCTTCTCGATGATGGCCTTGGCCTTCGGGCCGGGCAGCGGGGTCTTGATGTCTGGAGCGGTTTTCATTGAACAGAATCACGGATAACGGATTGACGGTTGACCGACGATGGATGACGGTTATCGGTTGTCGGTTATCGAACGACGGGCGACAGTAGAACACTTGCCGGTGACGGACGCGTCTCGAGGCGGCTATTTTCTCTTCCACCTCGTGCCGGCCGGGCTGTCTTCGAGCAGGATACCGCGCGATTCGAGGTCCTTTCGAATTCTATCCGCTTCCGCGAAGTTGCGGGCGGCGCGCGCGGCCCGGCGGTCCTGGATGAAACGCTCGATTTCCTCGACGGGCACGGGCGGCCGCTGGTCCTCGGCGCGCCGCAGCGCGAGGATGCCGAGGACGCGGTCGAACTGCTCGAACGCGGCTTTGACGGGCGGCGCGTCGCCGCTGCGCAGTTCGCCGGCGTCGATGGCGGAATTCAGCGCCCGCACGAGGTCGAAGACCTCGCCGAGCGCCGCCGCGGTATTGAGATCCTGCGTCACATGCTGCCTGAACGTCGTCGCGGCCTGCTGCAGGCGCGCAGCGGTGGATTCGCGCGCGGGCCCGGACGGCAGGGTGTCGAGGCGGGCCAGGAAATCGGTCAGGCGCCGGACCGCTTCCTCGGCCTGCCCCATCGCACTCCAGGAGAACTTGAGCTGCTTGCGGTAGTGCGTTCCCAGGTAGAGGAATCGCAGCGTCGACGGACGGAAGCCGTGGGTTTCGACGTCCTGCAGGCTGTAGACATTGCCCAGCGACTTCGACATCTTCTCGGTGCCGTGATCCTCTTCCTCGATCATGAGGTGCTCGATGTGCACCCAGAAGCGCGCGAATCGTCGTCCCGTGGCGCCCTCGGCCTGCGCGATCTCGTTCTCGTGGTGCGGGAAAATCAGATCGACGCCGCCGCCATGGATGTCGAGGTCGCCGAGCAGCTCCTCGGCCATCGCCGAGCACTCGATGTGCCAGCCCGGCCGGCCGACGGGAAGCCCCGGCTCCCACGACGGCTCCCCCGCTTTGGCCGCTTTCCACAACACGAAGTCTCGGGCGTTCTCCTTGTCGTACTTGTCGGAGTCGACGCGGGCGCCGCTCTTGATGCCGCTGTGATCGAGCCGGGCGAGGCGGCCGTACTCCGGGAAGGTCGCGATCTTGAAGTAGATCGAGCCCTCGCTCTCGTAGGTATGGCCGTTCTTTTCCAGGGCTTTGATCATCCCCGCCATCGCATCGATATGGTCGGTGGCCCGCGGCGCGTATTCGACCGGCTCGAGGCCGAGCGACGCCGCGTCGCGTTCGAACGCCTCCACGAACTGCTGCGTGTATTCACGCAGCGGCCGCCCGGCCTTGACCGACTCCGCGATCGTCCGGTCGTCAACGTCGGTGTAGTTGCGCACCTGGCGCACCGTGTGCCCCTCGAATTCGAGCACGCGCCGCAGCACGTCGAGCGCGACGAATGTCCTGAAGTTCCCGATGTGGCCACGCGCGTAGACGGTCAGGCCGCAGGTGTACATCCGGACGCCATCGCTCTGCGCAGGCGCGAAGTCTTCTTCCCGGCGGGTCAGTGTGTTGAAGAGTCGCAAGTCGATCGCGCGTCAATCGCTCAGCGGACAAGTGGCTTCGTCGGACTTCGATCCGGACGACACGCGCACGCGGAGGACGTTGTTCCGGACCACCATATTCAGATCAATCGACGCGTCCGGTACGGCGCCGTTGGTCACCTTGGCGGCGATCCGATCGACCGTTTGCCGCAGCTCCGCGGCATCGCCCTGGGTCGACCCGGAATACTCGGCGAACTTCCCCGCCAGCTCGCTGGCGAGCGCACGGAACTCACCAGCCGCGGGGATGGTGAGCCGCATCTCCTGTTCGCGCGACCGATCAGCCATACCCTACGATTCTATAGCGAAATGTGGCCAAACAGCCTTCTGGCGGATCGGCAGTCGGCTTCGATCTGCTCGCGCAGGGCGTCGACGTCGGGAAACGCCCGCTCGTCGCGCAGGCGCTGGACGAAGGACAGCCGCACCCGCGCGTCGTACAAATCGCGATCGGCGTCGAGGAGATGCGTCTCGATCTGCAGGCGATCGACGTCGCCGAAGGTGGGACGAAGGCCCACGTTCGTCACCGACGGGTGCGCGACCCCACTGATGCTCGCGGTCGTGGCATAGACGCCGGCGGGCGGCAGCAGCTCGTTCTCGGTCAGCAGGTTCGCGGTGGGGAACCCCAGCTCGCGCCCCCGCTGCGCGCCCTTCGTCACCACACCATCGATGAAATAGTGGTGGCCGAGCAGCGCCCCGGCTTCGTCCACGCGTCCTTCCGAGACGAGGCGACGGATCCGTGTGCTGCTGACGACGAAATCCTTGTAGCGGACCGCGTCGATTTTCTCGGCGCGAAAGCCGTAGCGCGCGCCGAGCGCGCGAAGTACGCTGAAGGTGCCGGCACGATCGTGACCGAACAGGAAATTCGCCCCGACCCACACCTCGACCACGCGCAGCCAGTCGACCAGCACGGTGCGGACGAACATCTCGGGATCCCAGTTCGACATCTCGGGCGTGAAGCGGACGACGGCGACGCCGTGCATGCCGGCCCGCGTCAGCGCCTCGAGCCGCTGTGCCGTGGTCATCAGCAGCGGCGGCGCCTTGTCGGGACGGACCACGCGAGGAGGGTGCGGATCGAAGGTCATCGCCGCCGGCGTGCCAGCCCGCTCGCCGGCGCGGCGGCGCACGCGATCGACAATCTTCATGTGGCCGCGATGCAGCCCGTCGAAGTTGCCGAGCGCGAGGACGGGGCTCGGCCAGCGCGGCGGCGGTTCGTCTGGAAAGTAGGCGATCACATCGAGGTCAGGGATTGACGAGGGCGCCTGAGGGCGCCGGCAGCGCCGACCGGCAGGTCAACATTCCACGACCAGCCCATCATAAGCGAGCGTCGTGCCGACCGGAAGCCGATCGCACGTCGGCGCGTGCTTGAGATCGTGGCACATGTGCGTGAAGTACGTGCGCCCGGCGCCGATACGACGCGAGGCCTCGAGCGCCTCGCTGAGCACGAAGTGCGTCGGATGCGGCCGATCGCGCAACGCATCCAGCACCAGCACGTCGAGGTTGCGCAGCAGCGGCCAGGACGCGTCGGGGATGGCATTGCAGTCAGTCAGATACGCGAAGCCGCCACATCGGAAACCAAGAATCGGTCGCTTCCCGTGCATGAGGGGAATCGGCTCGATTTCCTGGTGGCCGAGCGAGAACGGACCCATGATGCGAAACAGCTCGAGCTGAGGCAGGCCGCCGCCTTTGACTGTCGCCGGATCGAAGGCATAGCCGAACATGCGGCGGATGTCCTCGAGCGTCGCCTCGTCGCCGTAGCACGCCATCGACCGGCGCTGGATCATGTTGAACCGCCGGACGTCATCGATGCCGAGGATGTGGTCGGCATGGCCATGCGTGAACAGGATCGCGTCGACTCTGGAAATCCGATGGGTCAGCGCCTGCACACGCAGGTCGGGACCGGCGTCGACCAGCACCCGGGCGTCGGGCAGCTCGACGTAAATGGAGGTTCGGAGGCGGGAATCGCGCGGATCGGTGGACCGACACGTCTCGCACGCGCATCCGATCATGGGAATGCCGGTCGACGTCCCGGTGCCGAGAAACGTTATGCGCATTGCCGGACCGAAGCGGCAACCGGCCCCATCAGGGCTCGATGATCCGGCGCTCGCCCTGCTGGGCCTGAACGAACCGCATGCGAAGCTCGTACAGCAGATCGTCGATGAGCTTGGCTTCGACGTCGGAAAGATTGCCCTTCGTCCGATCCTGCAGCATCGCGATGATGTCGATCATCTGACCGGCGGCGACGATGTTGGGTTCACCCGGCTCGCCCGTACCGGGATCGGCGAGGTCACCGAAATGCACGGCCGCGGTTGTCGCCAGCGACAGGATGAAACCGGCAAATGTGATCTCGGACTCTTCCTGATTTTCCACTCCGCGATGCTAGCATAGTCGGCTTCATGGCCCGCCGATCGAAGAAGACGCGTACCGCAGCGCGCGCGCGTCGACCCGCGCCGCGCGTAGCACATCGTCGCACTCGACCTCGCGCACGATCGCGTGTTCCGTCGGCCGGTGCGGCGTTCCAGCGGCTGGTGGACATCATGGCTCACCTCCGCGGGCCGAACGGTTGTCCATGGGACCGGGAACAAACGCTCGCGTCGCTGCGCGGGTTCCTGCTCGAAGAAACCTACGAGGTGCTGCAGGCGATCGACAGCGGCGATCGAGCGGCGCTCGCTGGCGAGATCGGCGACCTGATCTTCGAAGGTGTGTTCCTGGCGCAGGTTTCCTCCGACGCCGGATCGTTCACGATTGTGGACTCGCTGTCGGCGATCAGCGCGAAACTGATTCGTCGGCATCCACACATTTTCGATCCCCACGGCCGGCCGTTGGTCAGTGCTGGAGAAGTGGTCGAGCAGTGGGAGCAGATCAAGGCGAAGGAACAGACCGACGCCGGAACACCTCGATCGCTGCTCGCCGGCGTCCCCGCGACCCTGCCCTCTCTGCTGCGGGCCCACGAGATCGGCAGCCGGGTCGCCGCGGTCGGCTTCGACTGGCCGCGCAGCGAAGATGTCGTCGACAAGATGGAAGAGGAGGTCGCTGAGCTCCGCCAGGCGGTGGCATGCGAGGGACGCGAGAGGAGCGAGGAGGAGTTGGGGGACCTGTTGTTCACGATCGCCAACCTCGCGCGAAAAATGGGCATCGAGCCGGAATCGGCGTTGCGGGCGGCCAACGCGAAGTTCACGAAGCGCTTCACGGCGCTCGAAACCCGGGCGCACGCCACCGGACGGACCGTTCGTGAGATGACGCTCGACGAGCTCGAGCACGAATGGGGTCAGGTCAAAAAAGCCTAGTGGTGATGTCTGCGGATGCCGTCAACGGACTTCGAAGGCCTCCCGCCGCCCGCTCCATGTCCAGACGATGACCTGCCGGCCATCGGTGTCGACGAACACCTCGCCGTCCTGATCGGTTCGAAAAATCCGGGCTCCGGCCCGGGCGTAGCGTTCGACCACCGCAGGAGCCGGGTGACCAAAGGGATTGTGCGGGCCGGCGCTGAATACGACGACCGCGGGACGGGCCCGGGCGATGAGCTCCGGCGAACTGCTGCCGGCGCTGCCGTGATGGGGTGCCTTGACGATCATCACCGGCGCCGGCTCGATCGAGTCCATCGTTCGCTCCGTGGCCTGACCGACGTCGCCCGGCAGGATGAAGCCCACCTGTCCGACGCGAACATCGAGCACGATCGAATCGTCGTTGCGAACTTTGACGCGCTGCCAATCGGCATCCGGAGGATTCAGGACCCTGACGCGAGCGGCGCCAAATTGAAACGCATCGCCCGTCCGCACGCTGCGCCAGGTGACCCCTCGATCGATGGCCAGTTGATGGAGCGCCTGGAGCGGCCGGTGATCCGGAACGGAGATGCCTTCCCAGACGGTCAACGGCCGGAGCGCGCGCACGATTGAGGGCGCCCCACCGATGTGATCAGGATCGCCGTGGGTCAGCGTCAGGATTCCCAACCGGGTGACCCCCAATGCCCAGACCGCCGGCAGCGTAACGCGGCGGCCGAGGTCGAACGTGGATCCCGGGGCACCACCTGCATCAACCAGGATCGCGGGACCCGCTGCCGGCAGCAACAGCGTCGCGTCCCCCTGGCCGACGTCGAGGAAAGCGAGACGCGTCCAGGCGGGCGCCACTGCGGGAACCAGCACACTCCGGAGGCCCGGAGGGCTGACGATCATCGTCACGCCGACAATACCGAGCGCCGCGATCAGGCCGAAACGGACGGTCGCGCGCGACCACCAGCAGACGAGCGCGGTTGCCGCGAGGTACCAAAGCGCGATCAGAGCGAACGAGGGCGACGGCACATCCACGACGAGCCACGGCCACACGTCCACGAGGCGGGCCGAGTCGAGCAGCCCAATCGTGCCCGCGTGCGCGATCCAGCCGCACGCCGCCGCAGCGGTTGCCGAAATCGCGCCAACCGCGACCGCGGCGAGGCCGGCAACCTGAATCAACGACATGAGGGGGACCGCGGCGAAGTTGAGGATCAGGCCGGCGAAGCTGACGCGCCCGAACAGGCTGGCGCCGACCGGGAGAAGCGCGATCTCCGCGCACAGCGTTGCGGCGCCCAGGCCCGCCGCGGCCACGAGCAGAGCGTGTCCGATCGCACGAAGCCGAGTCGTCGCCGGCCGGACCACCCTGGCTGGAGTCATGCGTGACACCGCCGCGACGATCGCCAGGGTTGCGCCGAAGGACAGGATGAATCCTGGATCGAGGATGGACAGCGGCGCCAGCGCCGCGGCGAGACCGGCCGCGACGGCCAACGCATTCATCGGCGCGCCGCGATGATCGATGACCCTCGACGTCAGGTAGATGATCCCGGCCAGCGTGGCGCGCAGGACCGATGGGGCGAGGCCTGCGGTATAGCCGTAGAACAGCAGCAGCGCGCCGGAGATGGCGCAGGTCGTGCGCATGGGAACTCTGGCGAAGCGGCCGACCAGCACGAGCATCGCCGTGAGCAGCGCGATGTTGCCTCCGGAGATGGCGATGACGTGGTAGGTCCCAGCCTCCTGCAGCCGACGTTCGTCATCCGGATCGAGCCCGCTCCGATCGCCGATCAAAATGGCGGTCACGACGCCGGCCGACTTCGGGCTCCAGCGACCGACAGCGTCGAGGGTCGCACGACGCACGTATCGACGGATCGCGGCGGCAACCTCGTCGTGCAGCGCTCCGCGAGCGACCACGTTCACCAGCGCGGCGCTCTTGACGGTCGCCAGAACACCGATGTGGTCGCGGATCAGGCGGGCGCGATCGTCGTGGACGCCAAAGTCGCGATAGCTGGCCGGCTCGCGCAGAAGGGCGGTCAACGCCACCGTCCGTCCCTGACGCCACTGGCCGGCCCGCTGCGGCGCGAGCGATCCCAGGATCGCAGCACGCACGCCGCCGCTGACCGGCCGATCGACGGCGCCGACCACAACCGACGTCGCGTCGACGACGGCGGTGACGCCGAAGCCACCGATCGACGCGTCCTGGCGCAGCACGCCGACGAGGCGAACCGGCTCCTGCCGGCTCGACCCGATCGTGTCCAGGATTGAGGGCTGCGATGCCTCCCGCGCCGCCTGCATCCCGAGCAGCAGCCCGGCGCCGAAGCAGCCGCACAGGCATGCTCCGACGAACGCGCGTCGCCGATCGGGTACGAGAGAGGCGGCCGCGCCGAGCCACGCGACGATCACCATCGCGACGCCGAGCCAGATCGGACAACCGGGTCCGGCGCCGACGATGACGCCGATCAGGAGCGGCGCTGCGATCAGCGCGGCCGGAAACAGCATGCAAAGAGAGGTGCTCGGGTGCTCGGGCGGTGCTCAGGCTGGGTGCTGCAGAAACTGCTACACGCCAAGCGTGCGCAGGTAGTCGCGATTGCGGTGTGCGCTCTCCAGCGGGGTGCCCAGAGACGGGATGACGTCCTGTTCGACGACCAGCCAGCCGCGGTAGTTTACGGACCGGAGGAACGAGAGGACTCCGGGAAAGTCCACCTCGCCTCGACCGAGCTCGCAGAAGACGCCCTGGCGAATCGACTGCTGGTAGTCCCAGCCGTCACGCGCCGCGCGGGCCTTGAGCGTCGGGTCGCAGTCCTTGAGGTGCACGTGCCACACTCGCGACTGCCACCGTTTCAGGGTCGCAAGAGGATTGCCGCCCCCGAATGTGCAGTGCCCGGTGTCAAGGCAGAGGCCGACGAGCGCGGGGTCGGTGCGCTCCATCACCTCGTCGATCTCCGACGGCGTCTCGACGAACGTCGCGCAGTGATGGTGGAACACCGTACGGAGCCCGGTCTCAATCCGCACGTCCTGCGCGATCCGATTGGCACCACGGGCGAGGATCTCCCACTTCTCCGGCGACAGACCGTCGGCCGCTGTCACACGACCCGCGATCGCGGTGCGGCGGGCATCGTGCGCCGTGGCGTCCGACAACACCACGACCGCACCAGGACCGGCCGTGGCAACGAGGAGCCGTGCGACGCGGACCGCAGCCTCGACGCCCGACGCGTGCTCGGCCTCGACCGTCAGCGGCACCGGGACGAATGCGCCGGTCAACGCCAGGTTCCGAAGGTCGAGCTCGTGGCGGAGCGCCGCCGGCTCCGTCGGCATGTAGCCCCACCGGCCCAGCTCTGTGCCGACGTATCCCGTCGCCGTCATCTCGTCGAGCATGCTCGAATACGGCGGCATCCGGCCGACCCAGTCGAATTCCAGCGCCCCCCACGAACAGGGCGCGTTCGCCACACGGAGATCCACTGCCGTCACGACGACTCCTGGGGATGCGCCATCAGATTAGAAAGGATGCCGGGGCCGCCGTCGTCCGCTTTCATAGGTCGCCCGGGCCTGGCGGACGCTCGCGAGCGGCGAGACCTCGGCAACCGGCACGTCCCACCACGAATCGTAGCCACCCACGTGCTGGTCGGCGTCGACGGGGATGACGATGACGTTGACGCCCGGGCGGGATCTGGCCTGTGCCAGCGCCTCTTCGATCTGCCGCCGGTCGACCGCGCGAATCGCATGGGCTCCCATGGATCCCGCGTTGGCCACGAAATCGACGTCGATCGCCGGCCCGTCGAGCTCACCGGACGAGCCGCGCACCCGATACCTGGTGCCGAAACCGTCACACCCGACCGACTGCGACAGCCCGCCGATGCTGGCAAACCCCTGGTTGTCGAGGATCAGGATCGTCAATGGGATCCGTTCCTGGATGGCCGTGACGATCTCCTGAGCCATCATCAGATACGAACCGTCACCAACCATGACGTAGACGCGGCGTTCCGGCTGCGCCAGCGCGACGCCCAGGCCCGCCGCGATCTCATACCCCATCGTGGAGTAGCCGTACTCCAGGTGATAGCCGCCTGGCGTGCTGGTCCGCCACAGCTTGTGAAGATCGCCGGGCAGGCTGCCGGCCGCGCACACGACGACGTCCGTCGGCTCGCAGACGCCGTTGAGAATTCCGATCACCTCGGCCTGACTGATGACAGATCCCGAACCGGGCGAAAAGACGCGGTCCACTTCACGCGTCCAGGTCGTCTGCTCCGCGCAGATCCGTTTCGCGTACGCCCCGCTCACCCTCCAGCCTTCGAGCGCGGCGGTCAACTCCTCGAGGGACACGCGTGCGTCGCCGACGAGCGCGAGCGATGCGTGCTTGACCGCGTCGAGCTCGGCGACGTTGATCGAGATGAATCGAACCTCCGGCCCGGCGAATGCGGTGTTCGAGGCGCTGGTGAAGTCGCTCAGCCGGGAGCCGACGGCGACGACGACGTCGGCCTCGGTCGCGAGATGGTTCGCCACCGATGTTCCGGTGACCCCGATCGCCCCCACCGCCTGTGGATGATCGAACGGCAACGCGCCCTTCCCGGCCTGCGTTTCGGCAACGGGCACGCCGGTGGCGCGGGCGAACGCCGCCAGCGCGTCGGTCGCTTCGCTGTAGAGCACTCCCCCGCCGGCGATGAGCAGCGGACGCTGCGCGGCGCGAATCGCTCGCGCGGCGTTCGCCACGGAGTCGCGGTCCGGCCGGTTCCTGGGAATAGTCCAGACCCGCGGCTCGAAGAACGCGGCGGGATAGTCGAACGCCTCCGTCTGAACGTCCTGCGGCAGACCGATCGTCACGGCGCCAGTGTCGGCCGGAGACGTCAACACGCGCATCGCTTCGAGCAACGACGAGGTCAGCTGCTCCGGCCGATTGATCCGATCCCAGAATCGCGACACCGGCTTCAGGCAGTCGTTGACCGACACGTCGCGGGAGCTGGTCGATTCGAGCTGCTGCAGCACCGGATCGGGACGTCGCGTAGCGAAGATGTCTCCCGGCAGGAGCAGAACCGGCAGTCGATTGATCGTGGCAGCCGCCGCGCCTGTGATCATGTTGGTCGCACCCGGGCCAATCGACGTCGTACATGCGAGCGTCCGCAACCGAAAGCTCGCCTTGGCGAACGCCGCGGCGGTATGCACCATGGCCTGCTCGTTCCGCGGCACGTAGAACGGCAGGACGGCGGGCCGGTGCAGCAGGGCCTCGCCGATGCCCGCGACGTTCCCGTGCCCGAAAATTCCGAAGACTCCGGCAAGGAACTGCCGCTCACGCCCGTCGCGGGCGGCCTTCTGCCGTCCGAGGAATTTCACCAGCGCCTGTGCGACGGTCAATCGCTCCGTCTTCATCACCAGCCGCCCTTCTCGGTCACGAAGCGCTCGACCTCGATCTCGGTCGGCATGAAGTTGGCGCAGCCGTGTCGTGTGACCACGATCGCGCCAACCGCATTACCCATCCGAACGGCGCGGTCGAGCGACGCACCGCGCCGCAACCCCCAGATGAGCCCGCTCGCAAATGCGTCACCGGCACCGAGCACGTTCAGGACCTGAATCGAAAACGAGGGAACGCTCCTCGGCGCGCCGCCTGGGGAGAAAATGGACGCTCCGTCGGCACCGCGCTTGACGATCAGCGTCTGGGGCCCAAGGCCGAGCAGCAGGTCGATCGCCTGCGGCAGATCCGAATTGTCGGCCGCCGCCACGACCTCTTCCTCCGTGCCGACGACGATCGACGATCGGGCCGCCAGCAATTGGGCCATCATGGCGTAATCGGCACGGCCGGGCCACTGATCGGGTCGATAGTCGAGGTCGAGGAAGACC
The DNA here is from genome assembly GCA_963771415.1 of uncultured Acidobacteriota bacterium. Classification (GTDB taxonomy): domain Bacteria; phylum Acidobacteriota; class Vicinamibacteria; order Vicinamibacterales; family 2-12-FULL-66-21; genus CAWAZT01. The sequence goes on from CAVYTI010000008.1 coordinate 798,586, forward strand.
TGGCGTCCCGCAGCTCGGGCGCGGTCGGCGGCAAACAGTGTGGCCGCGCGTGCTGGCTCGTGAGTCAGGCCAGTACCGCTGACAACCACGATAGCGCTGTCCTCGACCGGCGCCGCAATCACGTCGTCACACGTCAACTCACGATCGGCGCAGCCTTCGCGATAGTAGGTCAAGGGAAAACGATCAGGCGGCTGGATGGTGAGGATGACGGCGCTCGTCCGATGCTTCGGCTTGCGGGGGATGAATCTGGTCTCGATGCCTTCACGCTCGAGGAAGGACACGACGAAGTCGCCGACCTGATCGTCGCCGACGGCGGTCAGGAGCGCGGAGTTCAGCCCCAGGCGTCGTGTGCCGACGCTGATGTTCGTCGGACAGCCGCCAACGTAGGCATCGAAGCTCGTCACCTCGGTAATCGGCACGCCGATCTGATGAGCGTACAAATCAATCGAGCTCCGGCCGATCGCGAGCACATCGTAATGGGGGGCCATGATTACGTCACGTCGCGCGGCGGAGTCTAACAGACGGCGCGCGGCCGCATCAAAGTGCGGCGCGAGTTTTTGATTCCGGCTGGGCTGCACAGCATACTGACCAGCCGCGTCTGCCCTGCCGTGCGACCGATTCGACCTCGCGGTCGGTCATAATCGAGGGCGAGGCTATCGATGATTTCCTTCGCGCGCTACCTGGTCGTTGGCGGCTTCGCTCTCGTAGTGTCCACCACCGAGCCGGTCGCCACGCTGAGCCAATCCGACAGCCGCAGTGCGCCGCCTGAGGTCGATCCGGTCCGAAGCACGGTTTCGCTGCCGCGCGATGCCGACGATCCGGCGATCTGGGTCAATCACGCCGATCCGGCCAGGAGTCTCATCCTGGGAACGATGAAGGTCGCGGCGCCCGACGGCGCGCTGGCCGTCTTCAGCCTGGACGGACGCCTGCAGCATCTCCTGAAGGGGGCCAACCGCCCGAACAACGTCGACGTCGAGTACGGGCTCGACCTGGCCGGCACGCCGACAGACATCGCGGTGTTGACCGAACGCGACGGCCGTCGTCTGCGGGTGTACGCCATCGCGCCCGACGGCAGCGGTCTGCGGGACGTTTCCTCGGGCACTCTGCCGATTCTCGACGGCGCTCCGGGAGCGCAAGGCGGACCGATGGGCATCGGGCTCTATCGGCGCCCGAAAGACGGTGCGATCTTCGCGATCGTCTCTCCCAAAGCCGGGCCGAAGAGCAACTATCTCTGGCAATATCGTCTGTCGGACGACGGCGCCGGCCAGGTCAAGGCGACGTTCATTCGCCGATTCGGCGCGTTCAGCGGCAATGGCGAAATCGAAGCGATCGTCGTCGACGACGAGCTGGGATATGTGTACTACTCCGACGAACGCGTGGGCATTCACAAATGGTCGGCCGACCCGGACGCGACGGACGCCAACCAGGAGCTCGCCCTGTTTGGAACCACCGGCTATCGCCGCGAGCGCGAGGGGCTTGGTATCTACGCGCTGGCCAATGGCACGGGATACATCGTCTCGGTCGATCAGCAGCCCGGCGAGAGCGTCTTTCACATCTTCCGACGCGAAGGCGAACCGGGGCGTCCGCACGATCACTCCGAGGAGGTGATGACGTTCCGTGGACACGCCGATGCGACCGACGGGGTCGACGTGACCTCCGCGGCGCTCGGGCCTGACTTTCCCGTCGGGCTGATGGTGGCGATGAACAGCTCGGGCCGAAACTTCCGGTTCTATCGCTGGCAGGATATCGCCGTCGAGGCGAAGCCGGCGCTGCTGACTGCTCCCGCGTTCAATTCGCGATGATCAAGCCTGCCCGCTCCCGACCGCTGTGAGCACCGCGGCCCCTGTTCCGCCGGTGCTGCAGATGCACGGCATCTGCAAGCGGTTTCCGGGCGTGACCGCGCTCGACTCGGTCGATTTCGAGCTGCAGCGCGGCGAGGTGCACGTGCTGCTCGGGGAGAATGGCGCGGGCAAGTCCACGCTCATGCGCGTATTGAGCGGGGCGTGCGCGAGCGACGCGGGCGAGATCCTCCTCGATGGCCTGCCGGTGGCGATCCGATCGCCGCGCGACGCTCAGGCGCGCGGCATCAGCACGATCTACCAGGAGTTCAACCTGGTGCCCCATCTCTCAGCGGCGGCGAACATCTTTCTCGGTCGAGAGCCGACGCGCCTGCCAGGCGTCGTCGATCGGCGGCGTCTCGAAGCGGATACGCGCAGGCTGCTCGAATCGCTCGGTACCCAGATCGACCCTGGTATGCGCGTCGCACAGTTGAGCGTAGCCGAACAACAGATGATCGAGGTCGCCAAGGCGCTGTCGCTCGACGCCCGCATCCTGATCATGGACGAGCCGACATCGGCTCTGACCGACGCGGAGATCGATCAGCTGTTCGCCGCGATCGTTCGTCTCACGGCGCAACAGGTTTCCGTCATCTACATCTCGCACCGACTCGAGGAAGTTTCGCGGATCGGCCGCCGCGCCACCGTCATGCGTGACGGACGGCGGGTCGCGACGCTCGCTCTGCCCGCGCCGGTCTCGGATCTGGTGCGATTGATGGTCGACCGCGAGCTGTCCGAGCACTTTCCGGTGCCGACCCGGGTGCGCGGCGCCGAGCTGCTGCGCGTCGAGCACGCGTCGCACGGCCGGCTGCGCGATGCGAGCCTGACCGTGCACCGCGGCGAGATCGTCGGCGTCGCCGGACTGCTCGGTGCCGGGCGGACGGAGCTGGCCCGGGTGATTGCCGGGGCGGACGCCCTTGAAACCGGCCAGGTCTTCCTCGACGGACGGCCGATCGCGACCGGGTCGCCGCGGGCAGCCATTCGTGCCGGCATCGGCCTGGTGCCCGAGGATCGACAGCGACACGGGCTCGTGCCGACACAGAGCGTCGCCGCCAACCTGGTCCTTCCGCAGTTGTCGCGCTTCTGCCGAGCCGGGGTCATCGACCGGGGCCGCGAGCAGGAGGTGAGCTCGCGCTGGATTGGCGATCTCCGGATCAAGGCGGCCGGCGCCGATGTCCGGGTCTTCACGCTCAGCGGCGGCAATCAGCAGAAGGTCGTGCTCGGCAAGTGGCTGGCGGCGGGCGCCGACGTGCTGATCGTGGACGAGCCGACGCGCGGCATCGACGTCGGCGCCAAGATGGAGATCTACCAGCTCCTCGATCGCCTGGCGGCCAATGGCGCCGCGATCCTGATGATTTCCTCCGACCTTCCCGAGATCCTCGGCCTGAGCGATCGCATCGTTGTCATGCACCAGGGACGCGTGCAGGCCGTCTTCGATCGTCGCGAGGCTACCCAGGCTCGCGTCCTCCACGCCGCACTCGGGCTCGCCTCCTGAGCATGCAGCGCCGTCTTCTGGGCCGACGCTTCGGCACGGTCGCTGGCCTGTTCGCGCTCTGCGGCCTGCTCTGGATCCTGACGCCGCATTTCATGACGGTGTCGAACCTCCTCAACGTCCTGGAGCAGACGGCCATCAACGCCGTCATCGCGGCCGGCATGACGTTCGTCATCATCTCGGCCGGGATTGATCTCTCGGTCGGTTCGCTGGTCGCGGTTGCCGGCGTCCTGCTGGCCTCGCGCCTGCACGCGGGCTCGTCGGCCTACGCCGCGGTGCTCGTTGCGCTCGGCATTGGATTCGGGTTCGGCCTGCTCAACGGAGTGGCCATCACCTGGGGCCGTCTCCCGCCCTTCATTGCCACGCTCGGGATGATGAGCATCGCGCGCGGCTGCGCGCTGCTCTTCACGGACGGTCGTCCAATATCGGGTTTCGAGCCCGGTTTTCGCGCTATCGCTACCTCGCGTGTTGTCGGCATTCCGACGCCAGTTCTCATTACGATCGCCGTCTACCTGATCGCCCATTTCGTGCTGTCGCGAACGCGATTCGGACGCTACGTTTACTCGATCGGTGGCAACGAGGAGGCCACGCGGTTGTCCGGCGTGGACGTGCGGTTCCACAAGACGCTGGTCTACGGCGTGTCCGGCCTGGCGAGCGGCGTGGCGGCGGTGCTCCTGACCGCCCGGCTGAATTCGGCCCAGCCTATCGCGGGCATGATGTACGAGCTGGACGCCATCGCCGCAACGGTCATCGGCGGCACAAGCCTGATGGGCGGCGAAGGTGGACTTGGCGGTACTATCATCGGCGCGCTGGTGATGGGCGTGCTGCGCAACGGCCTCAACCTCCTGGGGGTCTCGTCGTTCGTGCAGCAGATCGTCATCGGGCTGGTGATCGTCGTCGCGGTGCTCATCGACAGCATGCTGAAGGCGCGTAAGGGGTAGGACCGAGGGTCGAGGATCGAAGGCCAGGGCGAAGAAGCAGGAGCAGACAATGTCCACTGGACGAAGAGGACGGGCGCTGATGGTCGCGGTCCTGATGGCGGTGGTCGGCGGGTGCAATCGTGCGCCCGAGACCGCCGGCGGCGGCCGGACGCGCATCGCGCTGGTGATGAAAACGCTGAACAATCCGTTCTTCATCGACATGCAGCGAGGAGCCGAGGAGGCAGCCAAGCGCCTGAACGTCGATCTGGTGGTGCAGGCGGCCGAGCGCGAGACCGACGTCGAGCGACAGATGCAGATCGTCGAGAACCTCATTCAGGCGCACGTCGACGCTCTCGCGCTGACGCCCTCCGGCTCGCGCGAAGTCGTCCCCGCCGTCGTCAAGGCCAACGCCGCGCGAATTCCCGTGGTCATCGTCGATACGCGGCTCGACGCGCCCACGGCGACGGCCGCCGGCGCGAAGGCGGTCAGCTTCGTCGGATCTGACAACTATCGCGGTGGACAGCTGATCGGCGAGTACCTCGTGAAGGCTTCGGGAGGGCATGCCAAGGTGGCGCTGCTCGAGGGCATTCCCGGGCACGAGACGGGCGACTCGCGCGTCCGCGGTTTCCGCGACGCGATCAAGGACAGTCCGGGCGTGACCATCGTGGCGTCTCAGCCCGCGAACTGGGAGCGCGATCAGGGGTTCACCGTGTTCCAGAACATCCTGCAGGCGCATCCCGACATCGACACGGTGTTTGCCTGCAACGACATCATGGCGCTCGGTGCGATCGAGGCCATCGCCTCCGCCAATCGCACCGGCAAGATCCGGGTGCTCGGCTTCGACGCGATCGACGATGCCCGGCGCGCGGTGACCGAGGGACGGATGGAAGCGACCGTCGCCCAGTTCCCCGACGAGATGGGCCGATCGGCGGTGGAAACCGCGCTCCACGCGGTCAAGGGGGAAACGGTTCCACCGGAAGTGAACGTGCGAATCGGCCTGGTGACCAAGGACAACGCCGCGAAGAAGAGCGAGCACGAATGAAACTCAACGTCGGGCTGATCGGCGCGGGGCGCCTGGGCAAGGTCTACGCGCGCGACCTGGCGACTCGAATCGCCGGGGCGCGGCTCGTCGCGCTCGCCGACGTCAATGCGCAGCTGGCCGTCGAAGTGGCCGCGGCCTTCGACGTGCCGCGGTCGGTTTCCGATCCTCATGACTTGCTCGCCAGCCCTGATGTCGACGCTGTCGTGATTGCGAGTCCGACCCACACGCACCGCGATCTGGTGATCGCAGCGGCCGCCACCGGCAAGCCGACCTTCTGCGAGAAGCCGCTGGCCCTGTCGCTGGCGCATTGCCAGGACATGCAACAGGCGGTGAACCGCCACGGCACCTTCTTTCAGATGGGGTTCATGCGGCGCTTCGATCCCGGTTACTCCGCCGCGAAGCGTCAGGTTGCAGAGGGAAGAATCGGCAGGCCGGTGGTCTTCAAGGCCACCTCGCGCGATCCGTTCCGCCCCAGCCTCGAGTATGCCAACCCGGCGAGCAGCGGCGGCATCCTGGTGGACATGGGCATCCATGACTTCGATCTGGCGCGGTGGTTCATGGGCGACGTGAAAACGGTGTCCACCATCGGCGGCGTGCTCGCGTATCCGGAGCTGGCGACCGTCGGCGACATCGACAACGCGATCTCCACGCTCGTCTTCGACGATGGCCGGCTTGGAGTCGTCGATCTCACGCGCAACGGTTTCTACGGCTACGACATTGTCACCGAGCTGCTTGGGACCGAGGGCACCATCCGCATCGGCTACCTGCGTGAGACACCGGTGCTGACGATGACCAGGAATTCCGTCGCGCACGACACCGTGCCGTACTTCATGGAGCGCTTCGAGCGGGCTTACACGCTGCAACTCGAGGATTTCGTCCGCAACGTGATCGGGCAACGTGAGGCGCCGGTGACGATGGAGGATGGTATCGAGGCGCTGCGTGTGGCACTGGCGGCGACGACGGCGTATCAGACAGGCCTCGCCGTCGAGGTACGGTCCATCGCCTAGCGCAGACGGCGCAGGTTATCGCGTCCGGGTCTGCATCAACCCGGCGGTCTCCTCAAGCGTCGGCACGCCGTTGATGGCCCCCAGTCGCGTGCACGAAATCCCGGCGGCGGCATTGGCGAAGCGCAGCATGTCGTCCGGACTGTCACCGCGGAGCATGGCCACGATCAGCGCACCACGGAACACGTCACCCGCGCCGGTCGTATCGACCGCGTCGACCTTGAAGGCCGGCGCGGTGTGAAGGCGATCGCTGTTGAGCAGGAGCGCGCCGCGCGAGCCGAGGGTGATGCACATCGGTCCGGCATTCACCCGCCGCAATTTGCGCAAGGCTCTCTCGAAATCGGCTTCGCCGGTCAATGCGTTGGGCACGTGCTCGGCGAAGATCGGCATGGTGACCGCCGCGACCAGCTCCTCGGTGCGGGGAGTGACGCGATCGATGTCGCTGGTGACGAGAACGCCAGCCTCGCGGGCGATCTGTGCCGCCCGGATCGCCGCATCCTGATCAACGTCGTCCACATGAAGGACCCGCGTGGCGGTGAGCAACTCGGGCGGCAGCTCGCGAGGACGCAGGGCCAGGCCGTCATGGCGATCCCAGAGGACGATGCGCTCGCCGGCATGCTCGTCGACCATGATGACCGCGAACTGATTCGTCACGTCGCGGATCACCGCATCGGTCAGATCGATCTGCCACCTGGCCAGCTCTTCGCGCAGACGGCGGCCGTTGTCGTCGGTGCCGGTGGCGCCGATGTACTTCGTCCGCAGCCCCATCGACGCGCAGGTGCAGAGCGCCGTCGCCACCTGCCCGCCGCACGACAGCGAGTGGCTGCTGATGCGCATCTTGGCATTGGGACCGTCCGCCTCGGGATAGGCGGGAAGCAGGTAGACGTAGTCGACAGAGTTGGCACCGATGCCGAGCACGTCGACAATGCCGGATGAGACTGGCGCGTTCATGTGTCAGTGGAGGTCAGCGGCCCTTAGTATATGGAGTGCTCACACGCCGGGCAATTGGCGCCGCGGCGGTATGGACCGACAAAAGGAGTCGAATGCGGCTGGATTGTTCACGTGTCTACATGCTCGCCTCGGATCATCGGTGGCAGTGGGAGGAGTGGTGCGATGCCGCCAAGGTCCCGCGCACACGGATCGCGGAGATCAAATCGCTCGTGCTCGATGCCTTCGTCCGGGCCCGCGATCGCTCGGAAGACGTTCGCCGGTTCGGCTCGGTGCTGCTCGACGACAAGTACGGCGCCGACGTCGTGGCGCGGGCTCGACTCGCCGGCGTCCCGGTCGGCACGCCGGTCGAGCAGGCAGGCGTCTTCCCGTTGCAATGGGAACGCGACCCGTTTCCTACCAGGTCGGAGGGCAACAGCTTCTGCAAGGTCCTCATTCGCTACCGTCCTGAATGGCCGGAGGCGGACCGGCAGGCGCAGGCGCGCAAGCTGCTCGATCTCCAGCGCTGGTGCCGCGACGCTGCCACGCCGCTGCTCGTCGAGATCATCATCATGCGGCAGGGCGAGGATGAGAAGGAGTTCGAGGAAAACGGACGGCCGGCGCTGCTGGCTTCGCTCATCCGCGAGTTGTATCGTGACGGCCTGGTTCCCGACGTGTGGAAGATCGAGGGGACGCGCAGCCGCGTCGGGGCAACAACCATCGACCGCGCGATTCGCGAGCGGCCGGAACCGCGACAGGTGATCCTGGGCAAAGGGGCCGATCCCGCGTCGATTGCCTCCTGGTTCGACGCCGCCGCGAGTCTGCCGTCGACGGCGGGGTTCGCCATCGGCCGTTCCGTCTTCATGGAGCCGGCGACGGGATACCTCCTGGGATCGGTCGGGCACGACGAGGCGGTCGAGACCATCGCCTCGCGCTACCTGCGGCTGATCGATCAGTGGAAGGAGCGCGCTGCTGTCGAGGTCTGAGCCGCTCGACTACAGGCTTTCGACCTGCGGCTTGCGGCTCTCCGCCCCTTCGCTGTGATATTCCTGCAGCGATCGGACCGTGAGGCCTTCGGTATGCAAGGCTTTGATCGCGTTGACCGCGGCGGCGGCGCCGGTCAGCGTCGTGATGCACGGCACCTGCTGCATCATCGCAATCCGCCGTACCGTTCGGTCGTCGAAGAACGACTCGCGGCCGAGCGGCGTGTTGATGACGAGCTGGATGCGGTTGTTGAGGATCTCGTCGCCGACGTGCGGCCGGCCTTCGTTGATCTTGAACACGATCTCGACGTCGAGACCGTGGGCGCGCAGGAAACTCGCCGTGCCGCGCGTCGCCACCAGGCTGAAGCCGAGGGCGCGCAGGTCACGCGCAATCTGCACCACCGCCGGCTTGTCGTGGTTCGAGACGCTGATGAACGCCGACCCGCTGCCCGGCAGTTTCATGCCGGCGGCCAGTTGCGCCTTGGCGAATGCGCTGCCGAAGGTGTTCGCCCCGCCCATGACCTCGCCGGTGGATTTCATCTCCGGACCAAGAATCGTGTCGACGCCGGGGAAACGCACGAACGGGAACACGGGGGTCTTGACGAAGACACCCGACACCTTCAAATCGTCGGTGAGCCCCTGCTGCGCGAGCGTTTTGCCGACCATGAGTCGAGCCGCGATCTTGGCCAGCGGCACGCCGGTCGCCTTGGAGAGATACGGCACCGTCCGCGACGCTCGCGGGTTGACCTCGAGCACGTAGACCGTGTCGTCCTTGATCGCGAACTGCGTGTTCATCAGCCCGATGACGTTGAGCGCCTTCGCGATCCGGCGGGTGTAATCGCGAATCGCGGCCAGGTGCCGCTCGGCGACCCGATACGGCGGGACCACGCAGGAGCTATCGCCCGAGTGGATGCCGGCCTCCTCGATGTGCTCCATGATCCCGCCGATGACGACGGCGCCGGTCGCGTCGGCGAGGGCGTCCACGTCGAGCTCGACCGCGTCCTCGAGGAACTTGTCGATCAGGATCGGCCGCTCCGGTGACGCCTGGACGGCAGTGGTCATGTAGCCGTCGAGCGCGGCCATGTCGTAGACGATGGCCATGGCGCGGCCGCCGAGCACGTACGAGGGTCGCACGACCAGCGGAAACCCGATCTTGAGCGCAACCGCCCGGGCTTCTTCGGCGGAGGTCGCCGTCCCGCTCGCCGCCTGCGGAATCCCGAGATCCCAGAGCAGCGCGGAGAAGCGCTGGCGGTCCTCGGCGAGATCGATCGAATCAGGCGAGGTCCCGAGAATCCTGACCCCGGCAGCCTGCAGCGGCAGCGCGAGTTTGAGCGGAGTCTGCCCACCGGTACTGGACGACGCAGGCGACGTCCCCGCCGGCCTGTACGTTCGCGATCGATGATCGCAAAGACGTCCTCGAAGGTCAGCGGCTCGAAGTAGAGCCGGTCGACCGTATCGTAGTCGGTCGAGACCGTCTCGGGGTTGCAGTTGATCATCACCGTCTCGAACCCGTCGTCGCGCAGCGCGAATGCGGCGTGCACGCAACAGTAGTCGAACTCGATCCCCTGTCCGATCCGGTTCGGCCCGCTGCCGAGGATGACGACCTTCTGGCGGGCAGTGGGTGCAGCCTCGCATTCCTTCTCGTAGGTGCCGTACAGGTAGGGCGTGTACGACTCGAACTCGGCGGCGCACGTGTCGATCCGCTTGTAGGCCGGCTGGAGGCCGTGCTCGAGGCGTACCGCGCGCACCGCGCTCTCGTCGGCGCCGAGAATGCTTCCGAGCTGCCAGTCGCCGAACCCGGCGCGCTTCAACGTCCGCATCAAATCGCGGGAAAGGCCGCGCAGGCCGGCGAGCGACGCCTGCTCTTTCAACTCGACCAGCTGGCGGAACTGGGTGAGGAACCACGGGTCGATCCTGGTCAGCCGATGGATCTCGTCGATCGACCAGCCGCGCTCGAGGGCGCGAAACAGCGCCCACATGCGGCGATCCGTCGGCACCGCCAGCAGCCGTTGCAACGCGCCGTCGTCGTCTTCACTGTCCGCGCCGGCGACGGCGTTGATCCGCCCACCGCTCTTCGCGAACAGCATGTTGCCGCGACCCAGCTCGAGAGAGCGGAAGGCCTTCATGAAGGCTTCCTTGAACGTCCGGCCGATCGCCATCACCTCGCCGACCGACTTCATCTGTGTGGTCAGCGTGCGATCGGCTCTCGGGAACTTCTCGAAGGCCCAGCGTGGCACCTTGACCACGACGTAATCGATGGTCGGCTCGAACGAAGCAGGCGTCAGTCGAGTGATGTCGTTCGGGATCTCGTCGAGCGTGTAGCCGAGCGCCAGCTTGGCGGCGATCTTGGCGATGGGAAATCCGGTCGCCTTGGACGCCAGCGCCGACGATCGCGACACCCGCGGGTTCATCTCGATGACGACGATCCGGCCGTCGTCGGGGTTGATCGCGAACTGGATGTTCGACCCGCCGGTCTCGACGCCGACGCGGCGGATGATGCGACGGCCGATGTCGCGCATCCGCTGATATTCCTTGTCGGTCAGGGTCAGCGCCGGCGCGACCGTGATGCTGTCGCCGGTGTGGACGCCCATCGCGTCGACGTTCTCGATCGAGCAGATGACCACGAAGTTGTCGGCCCGGTCGCGCATGACCTCGAGCTCGAATTCCTTCCAGCCAATCACCGACTCCTCGAGCAGGACTTCGTGCACCGGGCTGAGGCTGAGGCCGCGCTGCGCGATCTCCCGGAACTCCTCGAGGTTGTAGGCAATCCCGCCGCCGACGCCCCCGAGCGTGAACGACGGACGGATGATGATCGGGAACCCGATCGGCTCTACCGCCGCGAACGCCTCCTCGAGCGACTTGACGTAGCGGCTGTCCGGCACGGCGATGCCGATCTCGCGCATCGCGTCGCGGAACAGCAACCGGTCCTCGGCCACTTTGATGGCCTCGACCGACGCGCCGATCAATTCCACGTTGTACTTGGCGAGCACTCCCTGTTCGGCGAGCTCCACGGCGAGGTTGAGAGCGGTCTGGCCGCCGACGGTCGGCAGGATCGCGTCGGGGCGCTCGCGGTCGATGACCGCGGTGACCATTTCGGCGGTCAACGGCTCGACGTAAGTCCGGTCGGCGATCTCCGGATCGGTCATGATCGTCGCCGGGTTGCTGTTGACGAGAACGACCTCGAGACCCTCGGCGCGCAAGGCTTTGCATGCCTGCGTGCCCGAATAGTCGAATTCGCAGGCCTGCCCGATCACAATCGGGCCGGACCCGATCACGAGCACTCGCTTGATGTCAGTACGCTTGGGCATCAGGCTCTTCGTTCCATCTCATCCAGGAACTGTCGAAACAGGTAGTCGGCGTCGTGCGGGCCGGGTGAGGCTTCGGGATGGTATTGCACGCAGAAGACCGGCTGCTCGGTGTGGCGCAGGCCTTCCACAGTGCCGTCATAGAGGTTGACGTGGGTCACGCGCACGTCGCTCGGCAGCGACTCCGGGTCGACGGCGAACCCGTGGTTCTGCGAGGTAATTTCGACCTGCCCCGTATCGAGCTGCTTGACCGGATGGTTCGCGCCGCGATGGCCGAACTTCAGCTTGTAGGTCTCGCCGCCCATCGCCAGCGACAGCACCTGGTGGCCAAGGCAGATGCCGAACACCGGCACATCCGCGTCGACCAGCGCCTTCGCGTTGTCGATGGCGTAGGAGACGGCCGCCGGATCGCCCGGCCCGTTGCTGAGAAACACACCGTCCGGCTCCGCCCCCAGCAGGTCGGATGCCGGGGCGGTGGCCGGAAAGACGCGGACATCGCAGCCGTAGGCGCTGAACCGGCGGAGGATGTTCCATTTCATGCCGAAGTCGTACGCCGCCACGCGCAGGCGTCGCTTGGCCCGTCGCTGCGGCGGAGGGGCGAACTCGTCCTGACCCGGCGTCGGCGTCCAATCGAACGCGCGCTCGCAGGTGACGCCCAGAACGAGATCCGATCCCTCCATCTGCGCGAGCGTCTGCGTGCGCTCGACCAGCGCGCGCGGATCGACCTCGCCGGTGGCGATGATCCCGCGCATGACGCCAGCCGATCGCAGCACGCGAGTCAGCGCACGGGTATCGACATCGGAAATCGCGACGATGCCATGTCGGACGAGGTAGTCGCGCAGCGTGCTGTCGGCGCGCCAGTTGCTGGCGATCGGCGATTCTTCGCGGATCACGAAACCGGCCACTTGCGGCGCCCGCGATTCGACGTCTTCCGGCGCCACGCCGTAGTTCCCTATCTCCGGCGCCGTCATGGTGACGATCTGACCGGCGTACGACGGGTCGGTCAGCACTTCCTGATACCCGGTCATGCTGGTATTGAAGACGACCTCGCCGCCGGCTTCGCCGACTGCGCCCGCAGCTTGCCCTTCGAACCACAGCCCGTTTTCCAGGGCGAGAGTAGCTTTCATTGAATTCGCTCGAGAGATCCCGTGACGCGGCTCTCCTGTCCGGAGGTGACCCGCGTGGAAGACGTAAAGGCCTGATGTTCCGCAAGCTCGAGGCGGACGACGTGACTGCCAATTCTAACGTCGGGAAGCCGCAGTGGTGTCTTGCCGACGAAATGTCCGTCGAGCAGCACGTTCGCCCCCTGCGGTCGCGAATCGATGAAGAGGATGCCGGTGAATCCACCGGTCGTGTCCGGCGGCGGCGCGACCTTCGCGCCCGTCGAAACCGGCGGCCGGGCGGCCGCGGGCTCGCGCGACAGACGGGCGTTGATCGTCCGCGCCGACTCCTTCGCCGACAGCGCGAACTCGCTCTCGTCCGCTCGATAGCCAGGCTGCACCACGCGCACGACGTAGTGCCTGAATGGCTGCTGGTCGAGCGTCAACGGAGTCCGGCCGCGCCAGCGGCCGTTGACGAGAACACCTGCCTTGTCGGGCGTCGAGCGCACGACGATCCGGCCGGACGTGGCGATAGGAACGGGCGCGGCGGCACGCGACGCCGGTGGCGCCGCGGGGCCGGACGGCTTGGCCGACGAGGGTGTTTCCTCCGGAACGGTCGGGGGTGTGGCCGATGGCGTCGGCCCTTTCGCTGTCGGGGCTGCGGGTGTGACCGCGTGATCCGAATACTGACGCGCCGACGGGTTGGCCGCGGCCGGCGGAGCGCCGATGCCGGGTGTCACCGGCGGCGCCGTAGCCACAGAGGCGGGGGATTCGCCACGGCCGCCCACGAAGTAGCCGGCCATGAATCCCAGCAGCAACCCGACAATGAGCGTGACCGCGATCGGCAGGACCGCCGGACGCGCTCGTTCGGGCGTTTCCCGCCCGTCGGCGTCCACGCCGTACGAATCAGCGCTGAACGATTGCTCCGCCGCGAAACGAACCGGGACCGGCGCTTCTGTCGCCACCGGCGGAACGGCGGCCGGCACGATCGGTTCGCGCGGTGGCGCCCACGTCGCATCCTCCGACGCCAGCTCGATCCGATCGGCGATCACCTCGTCTTCGACAGGATCCGGGGTCGGGTGCAGACCGACATGGTCCACCGCGTCCACAGGCTCGACCGATCGGCTGGTCGTGACAATCGGCACCGCCGACGCGGGCTCCCGCTCGTCGAACAGCGAGGGCTTCGGCTTCTGGGCAGCCTTTGCCGACTGCCCCTTGACTGACGATTCCTGGACGCCCGGCGGCGCAGGCGGCGGTTCGGGCGCCGGTGTCGGCTTCGCAGGTTCGATGCGCTCGTCCTTGACGATGACCGGGGGCACCGGCAGCGGCGCCTCAGGCGTCGTCGCCAGTGGCAGATCGCGGACGGCCTCGTCGTTCGATGCGGGTGCGATGATCAGCGGCTCGAGGATCGGCGCCGGCGCGACGGGCGGGGCGCTTTTCGCCTGAATGGGCACGACCCTGTCTTCGACCTTCGGCGGCGGCGGCGCGGCAACCGGCACGACCGCCGGCGTGGTCGAGGCACCGCGCGAGGCGGCCTCCAGTGCCGCCGCGAAGGCCAGCGCGGTCCGATAACGTCCCGCCGGATCGGGGTCCATCGCGCGGGCCAGCACGCTGTGGAGGAGCGCCGTGTGGGGGCCGGTCGTCTCGTTGAGCGCGCCGATCCGATCGCCGGTGCCGGCGGGCCGTCGGGCGGTCAGCAGCTCGAACGTGATCGCGGCGAGCGCGAAGACGTCAGCAGGCGTTCCCCATTCCCCCGCCTCGATCCGTTCGGGTGCGCTGTAAGGTCGCCGGACCGGCGCGCGGATGCCGGCGCGCTCGAGTGCTTCGACGACACCAAATCCGGTCGCCCGCGCCTCGTCGGGCGTTACAAAGATGTCACGCGGATGCAGTCCGCCATGACGAACGCCAGCCGCGCCAGCGAAGTCGATGGCGCCTGCCAGCTGGGTTATGAACGGCAGCGTCTTGTCGATCGGGGCCGGCGCATAGTGTCGCATCGCGACATCCAGCGACTCGGCGGCCACATACTCCTCAGCCCGGTACGCCAGCGTACCTTCCACACCCGCAGCAATCGGCTCGACGATGGACGGATGGAAGAGACCGGCTTCCGTCGCGCGACTCAATTCATCCGCGAGCGACTGCGCCTGCTCGGGGATGATATCGAGGCGGAAGACTTTAACGGCGACGAGGCGATCGCGAGTGGGTTCGTAGGTGCGAAAGACGGGACCAAGCGCGCCAACGCCGACCTGGTGCAGCACCCGGAACGGGCCGAACGCGGGCGGCGGGGAGAATGCGCTGGGGTCCTCTCTGGTCAGCGACGGAGCTCCTGGGAGCAGATCATGTGACTCTAACATGTTTCGCACGAACCAATGGATCGGAAAACATCCGCCGCAGCGCGGCTCAGCCGCAGAATTGACACCGGCAGCGTGAGATGAGCGCCCCGTGCGGACCGGGATCCTCCGTCGGCGACCGCGCGTCGAAGGCTGATGGGATGTCTGGTTGTCTTGACAGGTTTCCAACCGCTCTGAGAGAGTACGAGACCGTGTCCGCGGATTCCGCCGCAATTCCCGCCGCCAGCGACCAGACCGGTCACGTTCGTACGCTGTCCGTCGACGTCCGTCGCTTTCCATGGATTCGGCCGCTGTCGGGCGACTACGCGTTCAACTTCACGCGCGTGGAAGGGCTCTATTCCGGCAACCCCACGGACGTGCAGGCGTGGAAGGACACGGTTGCGCGGGCTCAGCACCATCCACACAATCGCGGCGCGATCGCGGCGATCCTCGCCTCCCAACAGAAGGAACGCAACGCGCCGGTCGAAGCCCGGACCGCCGCCGCGCAGCTGGCCAACGCCGACACCGTCGCGGTGGTCACCGGACAGCAGGCGGGCGCCTTCGGCGGACCGCTCTTCTCGTTGTTGAAGGCGTTGACCGCGTTGCGGCTGGCCCGGCGCACCGCCGCCGAACAGCGAGTACCGGCGGTCGCGATTTTCTGGGTCGACGCCGAAGACCACGACTGGGCGGAAGTACGGAGCTGTACGGTGCTCGACGCCGAGTTCCAGCCCCGCACCGTCACACTGCCAGACGTGGAGGGCGCGGGCGAGCTGCCGGTCGGGTCGCTCACGCTGGACGCCGGAGTCGAGCACACCCTGCAGGAGCTGGCGGACGCATTACCGCCGACCGAGTTCACCGCCGACGTCGTCGCCGCGTTGAAAACCGCGTGGCGTCCTGGCGTGGGCATGGCGCGCGCCTTCGCGACGTGGATCGAGGGGCTGCTCGGTCGTCACGGCCTGGTGGTGTTCGAGGCGAACGATCCGACGGCCAAGCCGCTGGTCGCCGATGTGTTCGCCCGCGAGCTCGCGTCTCCGGGACGCACCTCGACGCTGGCCGCCGACGCCGGCGCGAAATTCAACGCCATCGGCCACACGCCGCAAGTCGTGCCTCAGCCCGATAGCGTTCCGCTCTTCCGCCTCGACGGCGGTCGCCGTCCGATCCGTCGTCAGGGCGATCAATACCTGGTCGACGATTGCGTCTATCCACCAGATCGACTGTCGGCCGAAGCATCGACGAATCCGGCCGCCTTCAGCCCCAACGTCCTGCTCAGGCCGCTGGTCCAGGACACGCTCTTCCCCACCATCTGCTACGTGGCCGGTCCGAGCGAGCTCGCCTACCTCGGCCAGCTGCGAGGCGTATACGAGACGTTCGATCTGCCGATGCCGCTGATTTTTCCGCGCGCCACGGCAACGCTGCTCGACTCGGGCGCCGCACGGTTTCTCGCCAAATACTCGGTCCCGCTCGAGGATCTCCAGCCGCAGGACGAGTCCGCGCTGAATCGGCTGCTCCAGAGCCAGCTGCCGGCCGCCGTCGAGCAGTCGATGCGTGAGGCCGAATCGCAACTGCAGCAGAGCATGGCGCGAGTCGCCGCGGCGCTCCCGGCGCTCGATCCGACGCTGGCGGGTGCGGCCAACACCACGCTTGGCAAGATGCAGCACGAGCTGCAGGCGCTGCGGAACAAAATCATCCACGCCGCCAAACGGCGTGACGAGACACTCCGGCGCCAGTTCACACGGGCACAGGCGCAGGCGTTCCCGCATGGTCACCCACAGGAGCGAACGCTCGGCGTCGTGTATTTCTTGACGAGATACGGCCCCGGCCTGGTGGATCGCCTGCTCGAGGATCTGCCGCTCACCGTTGGCGAGCACACGATCATCACGTTGTAGACCACCGCGGCCGCTTACTTTTTCCCCAGCGACAATAGGTTGGCCAACAGTCGAAACGCGCCGGGAACACCGTAGGGCAGCTGCCGGTGGAACGCGTAGGCCACGTAGGTGTAGTGGCCGGCGCCATATCGCGCGTGCAGCCAGCCGCCCGATTGCGGCGGCTGATCGCGATCGTGGGTGGCAATCATCGGCGTGTAGGCCGGATCCCAGCGGTTCCAGAACTTGGACCCGCGCTGCTCCACCCAGTGATCGAAGTCGGCGAGCGTGATCCGGTTGGGTGAGGTGAACACGCGATCGGTTGGCGCGAGAATCTCCACGGGCGAATCCTCTTCCGAGACCTCCTCGGCGTCTTCGCGCAGTTCGCCGGGAAACGGCGCGTAGAGGGCAGGCTCGAGCTCGCGCGTGTTGTAGAGGACGATCAGATTGCCGCCGTCCTTGACGTAGTCCAGCAGCCGGCGCCCGTAGGTCTTCAGATCCTCTCGAACAGCATAGGCCCGCGTACCGGTCACAATCGCATCGAACCGTCGCAGGTCTCCCGATCCAAGGTCCGCCGGGCCGAGCAGACGAACGGTCGCCCCCAGCTGCGCAATCGCCGTCGGCACTTCGTCGCCAATCCCCATGACGTAGCCGACGGTCAGATGCGGCGCCACCCTAACATCCACGCCGCGAACGGTCACCGACGCCGGCCGATACAAGTAGCGCGTCTCGAGGTCGCGATGCTGGATCAGATCGTAGCCTTCGCGATAGTCGATGCCCTCGGCCGATGCGATTGCCTCGATCCGGTAGTCGCGAGCGGCGACGCTGTCCGCCGATACGGTGAAATCGATGTCGGCCTTCTCACCGGCACGAACGAAATGAAAGGTGTGGTTCTTCGGCTCAGTCGACCACCCGTCCGGAATCGCGAGCCTGAGAGTTCCGTCGAGCGTCCCGTCGCGGTTGCTCACCAGGGCGGCACGAACGTGAACCCGGCCACCGTGCGCGGCCAGCGGAACGATGGCCGACGTCGGGCTCAGAGTGACGCCGAGCGTGGGCAGGACGGCGAGGACGTGCGAGTCCTGACCGTACGGCAGGTTCGCTTCGAGCCGGGTGACGGCACTGCGCGACTGTACGCGGACCCCTTCGACCTCGTACGAGGCTGTGGCGGTCAGCGGCGGATCGTCGTAAGGCTTGCCGAACTGTCGCGGATCGGACAGGTCGTAGCGAGAAGCGGCCAGGGATGTGCGGCTGAAGTAGGGCTTCGACAGCTGGGCCTCCAGTGGAACACTCACCTGGAAGACGTTAACGATCGGCTGATTCGTGTCACCAACCTGTGGCGCGTTCGGGGTGCCCTGGATCCTCCACGCCGGTGCCGCTGTCAGCGTCACGCGTACGCCGGCAATCGACCGCGGACCGCGCGTGATGAACGAGGACCGGACGTCGAACGTCTGCCCCGGCACGACCGGACCCATCGCGCTGAGCGTCTGGCCGCGTGGCGCGGTGCCCGCCGGTTGTGCCACGGCAGTGAACTGAATGCCGAGCGCCGCGTTCAGGGCGTCCTCGAGCTGGCCCGCCTTGATCTTGAGCACCGACACCACGTCTTCATCCTTCAGCGTCGCTGCCGCCGACTGTGTCGCGGCGAGGGCACGCGCGAGCGCCGGAACAGCGACCGACGGATCGGTCACGTTGAAGGCGCGGACCGCCGCGTCCACCTGATCGGCGATTCGCGCGAGCAGGAGCTTCGCATTCGCCGGCTCCTCCTCTTTTCGAAGCGCGCGGTAGAGACCGGGAATCGTGACGTCGATGCCGTCGAAGAAGCTCGTCTCCTGTGACGGCGCGTCGACGAGCGATTGGACACGCCGGTAATAGGCGGTCGACGGTCCCGTCGCAAACCCGGTCACCCCGCCGTTCTGCGATCGCTGATACGCGAGGCCGAGGCGCGCCAGGCCCTGATAGGAATCGCCGAGCACCGGATCGTAGCGGCCGGTGTCCACCTTGATCGTCCAGGCCTCGTTCTCGCGCACGCCGCCGACATACAGTTTCAGCGGCTGCCATGGTCGGAGCCCGTCGGCCAGCTGCTCGGGGAACATCGCGGGATCACCGGCCGCCTTGAACGCCTCGGCGGTGATCAGTCCGGCTGCCTGATGGTTGCCGTGGCCGTCGCGCTCGTTGCCCTGGAATCGCGAGATCACCACGAAGGGACGGTCCTCACGGATCACGCGCACGACCTCACGCAGGACCGCCTCGCGTCCCCATTTCTCGATCGCTTCGTCGAGACGCTTCGAGAACCCATAGTCGATGGCGGTGGTGAAGTACTGCCGATCGACGCCGTAGTAGCGGTCGGACTGGAGCAGTTCATCGGTGCGAATCAGGCCGAGAGCATCGAAGAGCTCCGGGCCGATGGCGTTGTCTCCAGATTCGCCGCGCGTGAGCGTGAGCAGCGATACGTGCGCACCCTGACCGCGCGACAACCAGGTCAGGACAGCACCGTGCTCATCGTCCGGGTGTGCGGTGGTATGGAGGACGCTCGCCGTCGTCTGGAGCTTGCGCAGCTTCTGCCACGTGGCGGTGGCGCCCTGCTCGGGCAATGAAGGCTGTGCGGCAATGAGAAGGCCAGTCGCGAGAACCGGCAACACGCTGAATCGCATCGGCATCATCACTCGCATTCCGGGGGCGCGACGGCCGCGCCCGTGTTTAGAGTGCAGCGGCCGAGCGTTTCAGTTGGTCGTTGGCGTGCGCCAGTTTCTCACGGGTTGCGCGCAACCAGTCGCGATCCTGGGCCAGCGCCTGCGTCGAGACGCCAACCGCCCGTCCGGTCTCCGCAGGCGCCGGCCCGCCCGGCGTTGTCCGCACGGCGACGAAATGTTCGGCGCTCAGAATCCTGGCGAGCTGGTCCTCGTCGTAGCACAGCTCGCGGCCAATCGCCTCCCTCGAGGCGGTGCGCAGCAGAACCGAGAGCGGCTGCCCCGGTTGCGCGCGAGCGGCGGCGATCAGCCGCGCGGCCACGGCGTGCCCGGCACGGAACGACAAGTCGTGATCGCGGGCGAGCGTGTCCGCCAGCTCGGTCACGGTGATCCAGCCCTCCTGGGCGCGACGGGCCAGCCTGGTCACGTCGAAGTCGGCATGCTCCATCGCCGCCGCAACCAGGCCGACGGCGCGGGCGGCATCCTTGAACATCTGGGCGACGAGCGGTTGGAGATCGTCTTCGGTGTCCACGATGTCGCCGAACGGTGTGTTGTGGACGGTCAGCAGGATCGCCGACGCCTGACCGAGCGCCTTGCTGGCGATGGCGCGAGCGTGCTCGAGAGCGACCGGATTGCGCTTCTGCGGCATGATGCTGCTGCACTGCACGAACTCGTCTGACAACCGCAGATAGCCGAATTCCGGCGTGCACCAGAGCAGCAGATCCTGGAGCACGCGTCCGTGACCGGCGAGCAGCACGGCAGCCGCGCTCACGCTCTCGAGCATGTAGTCGACCGTCGCGATGCTGCCGTAGGTGTTTCCGGTTGGCGCGTCGAACCCGAGCAGCACGCTCGTCCGCCCTCGATCGATGGGAAACGCAGTACCGGTGATCGCGCAGGCCCCGAGCGGGTTGCGATTGGTCGTGGCAAACGCGGCGCGAAGGCGCGGCGCGTCGCGTTCGAGCTGTTCGATGACGGCCAGCAGATAGTGCGCAATCGTGGACGGCTGCGCCGGCTGGGTGTGGGTATGGGCCGCGAAGACGCTGGTGCGATGCAGGTCGGCCAGCCCGATGAGGACCTGGCGCAACGAGAGCACTCGATCCAGCAGGTCGAGGACCATCTGCCGCTGCAGCATGCGGTACATGGTCATGTCGATATCGTTGCGCGACCGCGCTGTGTGGAGGCGACCTGCGGTCTCCTCGCCGCAGCCCCGGGCCACGAGCCGTTCGACGTAGAAGAACAGGTCCTCGCACGAACCGTCGTAGGCGACCTGCTTGACGTCGGCGAGGGAGATGCCATCGAGCGCCTCCCGGATCGCGTGCCCATCCTCGCGCGTGACGATGTTCTGCTCGACGAGCATGATCAGATGCGCGTAGTTGATCGCCATCAACGGTTCGAGGAACTGCGCCTTGGCATCTTCGAAATTCTCGTTGAGGACGAGCCGGACGTATTCCGGGGAAAAGGCCACTACGGTTTTCCCAGGCTCAGGAGGTTGGCCATCAGGCGATACGCTCCCTCGGTACCGGCCGGCAATTGCCGCCACAGCCCGAGGCCGATGTAAATCCAGCGGCCCTTGCCGACCTTCGCTTCAACGAGCGCACCGGTCTTCGGCGATCGGTTGAGCGGAAACGGATCCTGGGTCTGTACCAGATCGACATATCGCGGATCCCGCTCGCCGAGGAAATACAGGCCGCGTTCCTGCACCCACCCGGACCACGACTCCGGACCGATCTTGTTCGGTCGGTTGAACACGGGGTCGTCGGGAACGAGGACCTCGATCGGGGCATTCTCATCCGTCACCCGATCGGCGCTGACCTTGGCCGGGTAGGGCCCGTACTGCGCGTCGTTGAACTCGAACTTGTTGTACTGCACCAGCACCGTGCCGCCGCTCTCAGCGTACTGGATCAGGCGCCGGTTGTTGGCGCGAAGATCCGGCCGCCGCTCGTAGGCGCGCACCCCCGTGACGATCACGTCGTAGCGCGACAGGTCTCCGAACGCCAGCGTATCGGCGTCGATTAGATCGACTTGCGCGCCCAGCTGCGCGATCGCCTGCGGCACCTGATCGCCAACCCCCATGATGTAGCCGACGTGAAGGTTGGGCGCGATCGCCACGTCGATCAGCTTGGTTTCCATCGCGGCGCGCTGCAGGAAGTGCTGGCGATGAATGTGGGGGTATTCGATTACCTCGTAGCCCAGATCGGACGTGCGCTGATTCTCCCCCGTCATCGTCGCGGTGATTGTCGTGACTCCACGACCGGCGGCGGATCCTGGCGTCACCGCGAATTTCACCGTCGCCTGCTCGTCTTCACGGCCGAACGCGACCGCCGCGCTGGCCGGCTCGACGCGCCAGCCGGCAGGTGCCTGCAGCGAGACGGCGCCGGAGCTCGGACCCTTTTGGTTGTTCGATACCGTGACCCGGACGTCGCGAGGCGCGTGGCTCACGACCGGAATGACGGCGATGTCCGGGCTGACGCGCACGTTGTAGGGCGGCACGACCTTCAGATCCATCCGCTTCTCGCCGGCCATGACGTCGCTGTAGCGATACTCGACCGTCCGCTCGACCGAGACGGCCTGGCCGGCGATCGTGAGCTCGTAGGTCACGCGGAAGGGAGACGGCCGAAAGGGAACGCCAAACGGCACGCCAGGCTCGAAGTCATAGCGCGCGGCGTCCGCCCGAGGCGTCCAGTACGGCGTCGAATAGTGCGTGTTCGCAGGAATCGTTGCCTGCACTTTGCAGGTGACCGCTGTCCCCGATGCGAGCGGCCCCTGGCAGGGCGTCGTGCCGACGGCGTCGAGCCCGGCCACGGTCACACGCTGGAGGACCGGCGCATCGGACGCATTCGAGGTCGCGTAGATTGTGAGGTTGACCCCCTGGCCTGGCGTCACGGTCCCGTCATCGGACAGGGCGTCGAGACGGACGCCGTCGGCGGCGAGAAGGGCGCGGCTGAACTGATCCAGTTTCTGATCGAGCCGGAATTTCAGCTCGAACGCCGCATCGGCTGCGATCCCGCTGCCGGCTGCTGCCAGACGCGCTTCGAGATCGAGGAGCGCACGGCGTCCCGCGGCGAGGGGCGCCACCGCTGCGCCGGCGCCCTTCGACGCCGCCGCCTCCTGGGCATCGGTTACGGCGCGCGCGATCGCCTTCAGGCCACTGCTCACGAAGTCGGGCGGATGCGCTCCGGCGAACCGCGTCAACCCTGGCAGGGTGACGTCGATGCCGTCGAACATCGCCGTCGGCGCGACGTTGCCGTTGTCGAGAATCGAATCGCGCAGGCGATAGGTCCGGCTCTGAGCCTGGCCGGGCAGCAGCAACAGCTGCGAGGTTCCCTGGCACTTGTGCATCGAGCGCGCCTCGAGGCCGAGCTCCGCATAGGTGCGTCCGAGCAACGTGTCGAAACCGGATACGTCGGCGGTCAGGAGATCCGGCGTTCGCGGGGCACCTGGCTTGGCGCCGAAGCTGCCGACGTCGGTGCAGAACACGCGGTCCGCCTGCCACGGCCTGAGGCCTGCCGCGATCTGTTCGGGGTACCTGTTCGGATCCGCGGCCGCTCGAAACGCTTCGACGGTCAGGCGCGCAGATGCCTGATGGTGCTGACCGCCGCCCTCGCCGCTGCAAAGAAATCCGGCGATGACGTCCGGTCGAACGGTGCGGATGTGCCGGACGAAATCCCCAACGATCTCGTCATGCCCCCACTTCTCGATCGATTCGTCGATGCTGAAGGAGAATCCGAAATCGATCGCGCGCGTGAAGTACTGCTCGGCGCCATCGAAGCGATGGACCGCCAGCAACTCTTCCGTCCGCAGCACGCCGAGCGGCTCAAACAACTCGGGGCCGATCTCGTTCTGGCCGCCGTTGCCGCGGGTCGCGGTGACGAGCACCGTGCGCATCCCCTGCCCGTATTGCAGCTTCGACAGCAGCGCGTTGTCCTCGTCGTCGGGGTGCGCGTCGGTCTGCATGAACGTGCCGGTCGAGGCGAGCCGGCGGAGCATCAGCTCCAGCGATTCGGAATCGGGCCGCTCGGCAACGGTCGCGACGCGAAGCTGAGCGGACGGAAAGGCAGTGAGGGTCAGCAGGAAAACGAATGCCGGAACAGTCCGTGATAGGCGCATCAGCGTAACGGGAGCGTGATGGACGTGGGATCCCGAGCAGCGGAATCCCACGCGGGAGCGCGCGTCAGAACGTGAACTTCAAGCCGAGCTGCATCAGCCGCTGATCGTAACCGGTCTTTCCCGCCGTCGGATAGTCGTTTCCGTCGATCAGGATCGGCCCGGTCGGATTGCCCAGCGCGTCGGTGGTGACGACGCGGTTGACGCCGGCCAGGTTCTCGGTGTTGAACAGGTTCTTGGCCTCGAGGAACAGCTCGATGCGCTGGCCTGTCCGCAGCGGCACGAACCGTGAGTAGCGCAGGTCGAGATAGCACACCGTGCCGAGCCGCCCGGCGTTGCGATCCAGCGCGTTCGGCCGATCGTTGTTCACACCGTCCTTGTTCAGATCGGTAGCCGCCCGGATGTTGAACGGCAGGCCGCTGTTGGCCTGTACGATGATCCCCAACTGGTTGTTGTTGAGGATTGCCGCCCCTGTCTGCGTATCCGAGACGACCGGCGCGATCACCGTCGAGACCGCGAAGGTGTGCGTCTGATTGAACGGCGTCAACCCCTTGTCGCGATCGAGGTTCGAGGGGTCGGAGACGCGGTCGTCGCCGCTGCCGACGACGAATGTGCCGGTCAGCGGCGCACTGTCCACGCCGCGCGCCAGCGTGTAGGTCGCCTGCGCCTGCCAGCCGTGCGTCATGCGCTTGGTCAGCGTCGCGGTGAGCGCGTTGTAGGTCGAATCGGCGATCGACTCGAACATGTTCACGTGGTCGAATGTCGGATCGACGCGCGTCGCCGCGCTGACCGCGGTCGAGTAGATCGGCCGGCCGTCGGGCAGCACCTGCCCGGTCGGAATCAGGTTGATGTCCATGAGCACCGGCAGGTTGTGACCGATCGAGTTCACGTAGCCCACCGAGACGGCCATGTCGTTGCGCAGCGCGCGCTCGACCTGCACGTTGCTCAGCCACGCCGACTGGGTCTTGAACGCCGGATCGACGGCGTTGATGCTCTGTCGCGGGAGTGCGAACCCGGCGGGCACGTTCGCCAGGCTGCCGGGAAACGCCGGGGCGCCGGCGCTGGTGCCGGCAATCTGCACCGTGTAGCTGGCCGGATCGCCGTTGTTGAGAATCGAGTTGTCGTAGAAGTCCAGCAGCGGTGGCTCGTACATCAACCCGGTCGACGCTCGGAGCACGGTACGGGCCGAGGAATCGATCGCCCACGAGACGCCGGCGCGCGGCGCGAAGTTGTTCTTGTCGATGGCGAAGTTCGTCGAATACGGGTTCGGACCGAACGGCCGCGCCGACGGGACATCGAACAGATCGTAGCGGAGGCCGTACAACACCTTGATCTGTGGCGTCAGCTGCCAGTCGTCCTGGACGAAGAGCCCGTAGAACGCCGAGTTGTAGTTGACCACGGTATTGCCGAAGACCTGCTGCAGGCTGGTGTAACCGAACGGGTTGGCGCCGCTCTTCGCCTGGAGGTAGCCGTCGATCGACGAGAAGGTGTAAGAGAAGAGGTCCCCCTTGACGCGGTCGTCGGCGATGAACTGCGCGTCGATGCCACCCTTCAGCGCATGACGGCCGCGAATCCAGCTGACGTTGTCCACGACCTGCGTGATCCCCTGCTTGAAGTCGAAGCCGGTCGAGTTCGAGTCGCCGATCTGCGCCCCACCGAAGTTGGCCGCGCCCTGCACGGTGATGGCCGGACCGGTCACCGAGATGCCCGGCGTCCGGAACTGATGCCGCCGGGCGTATTGGACCCGCAGCTCGTTGAGCACGTTCGAGCCGAACGTCGAGATCAGCTGGGCGGAGGCCGAGTCCATCCGATCGGTGAAATCGGTGGCGCGATCGGTCGTCGTCAATCCGCCGCCGATATTCGACGGGGAGAAATTCTTGAACAGGAAGTAGCGGACCGACAGCTGATTGGCCGGGCTGAACTGGTAGTCGGTCTTGCCGAACAGGAAGTTGACTTTCTGGTGCGCCGGGATCACGCCGTCGGAGGGCAGCGTGATGCCGAGTGCGGTGGCGTTCGCGGGTGAGACGGTGATGACCTGCCCGCCGGTGACCAGGCTGCGATCGACGTATTCATACGCGCCGTAGTAGTGCCAGCGATCTTTCTGAATCGGGCCGCCGAGCGTGGCCGTGAAATCGTTGGCCTCCGTATCCGGTTTGCGCGTGCCGCTGGGGAGGAAGAACGGATCGGTCGAGAAGGGATTGCGCTTGAAGCGGAAGCTGGCCGAGCCGTGGAGGCCGTTGGTGCCCGACGGCGTGATCGCGTTGTAGACCATCCCGGTGGTCTGGCCGAATTCGGGGGCGAACCCGTTGGTCACGACCTTCACCTCGCGGACGAGCACTTCGGAGATCGGCAGCATGCGGAGGCCGGCCCGATCCTTCTCGGTGTTGGTATTGCCATCCAGCTGGTAGTTGGTGTGCATCTGGCTGCCGTTGGCGTTGATGCGCGGCACGCCGAACTCGTTGTTCTCGTAGCCGGTGACGTTGGCCTGGAGGAACGCGAAGTTGTAGGGATTGCGCGAGACCAGCGGCAGGTTGCGGACTTCGCTCTCGCCGATCGTCCGGCCGAGATCGATTTTGCCCGGCTCGGCCACCGGCGACTCGCCGGTGACGGTGACGGTTTCGGCCACGTTGCCGACGCTCAGGGTCAGATTGATCTGCGCGACCTGGCCGGCCGAGAGCGAGATGCCGCGCTGTTCGAACTTCTTGAAGCCCTGCAGCTCGCCCGAGACCTGATACGTGCCGAGCGGGAGCAGCTGCGCGCGATAGGTGCCTTCCTCGTTGCTGATCACGACGCGCTGGGCGCCGGTGTCAGTATTCGTCACGGTCACCGTCACGCCGGGCAGCAGCGCGCCGGTGTTGTCCTTGACGATGCCCTCGATGCTGCCATTCATGGCTTGCGACTGCGCCGCCGCCGGCACTGCCAGCCCGATCGCGAGCGTGGCGATCAGGACGCGGACGGACCATACGCGATTCATGCCGTTTTCCTCCTCGGGTGCCCGATCATCGGCTGCCGCGCGAACCGCGCAAATACGTGCAGATCCGCCAGGAGCCGGGGCGGATCATAAGACGCGCATTGTAGAATACGGGTTGCAGCCTTCTCTGTGCCCACGGTTCGATCTTCTTCATCCGCGGCGAAGAGCGCCCGGCGTCCGCGCGCGTTTCGCGTTCGCTGGCGAGTGCGCGGCTGGAAATTCTACGTCTTTCTGGCGCTCGCCATCCCGTCGCTGGTCCTTTCGGTCGTCGTCGGCTACTACTACGTCACCTTCTCGCGGATGATCGACGCCCGGCTCCACGGCGAGG
Organism: uncultured Acidobacteriota bacterium; assembly: GCA_963771415.1. Classification (GTDB taxonomy): domain Bacteria; phylum Acidobacteriota; class Vicinamibacteria; order Vicinamibacterales; family 2-12-FULL-66-21; genus CAWAZT01. The sequence goes on from CAVYTI010000008.1 coordinate 825,470, forward strand.
TGCAGCGGACCGATCCACGCATCTTCGCCCGGCCATTCGTCGTGCGGCGCGGGCAACGGCTGACTCAGGCGCAGATGATCGACCGCCTCAACGAGCTCGGCTATGCGCACCGCGAGCGCGCCGAACAGCCCGGTGAATTCGCCATCGGGCGCGATGCCATGGCGGTCGTCCCGCGGGCCGGCGATCGGCAGGGACAGGTCGTCCGGTTCGCCTTCGCGACCCGGCCCGGCACCGCGCCCGGCGCGCTGACCACCATCGACGTGCCCGCTCGCAAGCAGGCGCTCGACTCCGTGGTGCTCGACGCCCCGCTCATCACCGCGCTCATCCCAGAGGGGCGCGAGAAGCGCCGGGATGTCCCGCTCGCCGCCATCCCGCAACGCATGGCCCAGGCGGTGATCGCGATCGAGGATCGCCGCTTCTACGATCATCCCGGCATCGATCCCATCGGCACGACTCGAGCGGTGCTGACCAACATCTTCGGCAGCCGGAAGTATCTGTCGGGCGGCAGCACGATCACGCAACAGCTCGTGCGCAACACCTTCCTCAGCGCCTACTGGGGGATCGCCAAGGCACAGGAGAAGACGCCGCAGCGCAAGTTCACCGAGTGGCTGATGTCGATCGCGCTCGAGCGCCGGCTGTCGAAAGATCAGATCCTCGAGCTCTACCTCAACGACGTCTGGCTTGGACAGCGCGGATCGTTTGCGGTGCACGGCGTGCCGGAGGCCGCCCGGCTGTTCTTCGGCAAGGACGTCAACAACGTGTCGCTCACCGAAGCGGCGACGATTGCCGGCGTCATCCAGGCTCCGCCCCGCTACTCCCCCTTCAACAACCCGGACAAATCGAAGGAGCGCCGCAACGTCGTGCTCCACGCCATGGTGGAGAGCGGATTCATCAGCGAGGACGCGGCGGATCGCGCCTCTCACGAGCCGCTGCAGATCGTGCAGCGCGCGCTCGACGCCGAGGCGCCGTATTTCGTCGACTACGTGAGCCAGGAGCTGCAGGAGCGCACCAAGGCGGTCGGCGCGATCGACGTCTACACCACGCTCGACCTGCAGCTGCAGCGACTGGCGCAGGATGCCGTCGAGACGGGGCTGAACCACGTCGACGAGATCCTCGCGCGGCGCAAGCGTCAGAAGGCCCAGGCGGCGCTGATCGCCATCGATCCCCGCACCGGCGAGATCCTGGCGATGGTCGGCGGCCGCTCTTACAACCAGTCGCAGTACAACCGGGCCGTCAGCGCGCGACGGCAGCCGGGTTCGGTCTTCAAGCCGTTCGTCTACCTGGCGGCGTTCGAGCGGGCCCAGGCCGAAGGACGGACCGACATCACGCCGGCCACCGTCGTGCTCGATGAACCGACCGCGTTCACGTTCAACGACCAGACCTGGACGCCGAACAATTACGACAACGAATACGACGGGCCGATCACGTTGCGGCGCGCGCTGGCGCTGTCGCGCAACATCGCCACGATCAAGGTGGCCGAGTCCACCGGCTACGACAACGTGGCAACGTTGTGGAAGCGCATCGGCGCCGGTACACCGCCGCGTCCCTACCCGTCGATCGCGCTCGGGGTCTTCGAGGCGACGCCGTACGAAATCGCCTCCGCCTACACGCTCTTCCCCAACGGCGGCACGCTGCGGCCGCTCCGCGGGATCGGCCGGATCGTCAGCGGCGGCGACAATCTCGCCATCGACGTGCCGGCGCCGCGGACCGTAGCCCGCCCGGATACGAGCTTCCTGGTGACGAACATGATGCGCAGCGTCCTGAACGAGGGCACCGGCGCGTCGGCTCGCGCCGCCGGCTTCGCGCTCGACGGCGCCGGCAAGTCGGGCACGACCAACGATCTGCGCGACGCCTGGTTCGTCGGGTTCACGCCGGAGTTGTTGACCGTGGTGTGGGTTGGCCTGGACGACAATCAGGCGCTCGGCCTCAGCGGCAGCCAGGCGGCGCTCCCGATCTGGACCCAGTTCATGATTCGCGCGCTGGCGGGCCACACCAGCACGGCCTTCACCACTCCCGACGGCATCGTCTTCGTCGATATCGACCGCGATACCGGCAAGCTCGCCACCCCCAGCTGCCCGCGCGTCTTCCGTGAAGCGTTCCTCAGCGGCACCGAGCCGACGGAGACCTGCGCGCTCCATTACTTCTGAGGCGGCCGGGCTCGATCCGGCACCGGCACCCCAGGTGCTAAAATCAATGGGATCATTTCGGCATTCCTGAGGTGTTCGTGAATCGACAAGTTGTAACGTGTGCACTTATCGTCGGTGTGGCCGTGGGGGCCTGCCGGAAGGCTCCAGCGGGAGCGGCGCAACAGACAGCGACTCCTGCGCAGCCCCCGGCAAACGCTCCGTCGGCCGGCGCCGCGGCCGCGCCAGCCCAACCGGCCGCTCCCCAGATACCGAAACCCGTCCCCCAGCAGTTGCCGGACGTCGTCGCACGGGTCAATGGCGAGGCGGTGAAGAAAGGGGACTTCGAGCGAATGGTCCAGAGCATCGAGGCGCGGGCCGGCCAGCCGATCCCGCCCGACCGTCGCGACGAGATCATGCGCGGCGCGCTCGACCAGCTCGTGGTCTATACCCTGCTGACGCAGGAGAGCAAGAGTCGTCAGATCAAGATTGAGGATGCCGAGATCGATCAGAGGGTGCAGCAGCTTCGCGGTCAGTTTCCCAACGAAGATGCGTTCACCAAGGCACTCCAGGCGAAAGGCATGACGCTCGACAGCTTGAAGCACGACGCGCGCGTCGACCTCAGCGTCAACAAGCTGATCGACACCGCGACCGCCGGTCAGGCAACGGTCACCGATCAGGAAGCCAAGGATTTCTACGACAAGAATCCCGACCGCTTCAAGCAGGGGGAAGCGGTTCGCGCCAGCCACATCCTGATTCGCGTGAACGACAAGGCCGACGCCGCCACGAAGAAGAAAGCGCGCGCCGAAATCGACTCGGTCCTGAAACAGGTACGGGCGGGAGGCGACTTTGCCAAGCTCGCGCAGGAGCACTCGCAGGACGGCAGCGCCGCCCAGGGAGGCGACCTGAACTATTTCGGTCGCGGCCAGATGGTCGCCCCGTTCGATGCAGTCGCCTTTTCGCTCAAGCCGGGACAGATCAGCAACGTCGTGACGACGCCCTTCGGCTACCACATCATCAAGGTCACGGACCACAAGCCCGCGCGCACCGTGTCGTATGACGAGGCGAGCGCCCAGATCAAGCAGTTCCTGACGCAGCAGCGCCAGCAGCAGAAGGCCGACGACTTCATCGCCGGGTTGAAGAAGAAGTCGAAAATCGAGGTCCTGATCTGAACGAAGAAGTCCTGCCCGCCGCAGCCGCCGCCCTCGAACGGGGCGAAGCCGCAGCTCTGGTAACGATCGTCCGCGCCAACGGCTCCACGCCGCAGCGGACGGGCGCGAAGATGCTGGTCTTCGCCGACGGGCGGACCATCGGCACCATCGGCGGCGGCTGCTACGAGAGCGACGCCATCGGGCGCGCCCGCGAGGTCATCGCCAGCGGCAGACCGGTCCTCGCCCGCTACGACCTCAACGACGACTTCGTGCAGGAGTCGGGGCTGATCTGCGGCGGACAGATGGACGTCTACATCGATCCGATCACCCCGGCGCCACGCCTCTACATCGTCGGCGCCGGCCACGTCGGGTGGAATCTGGCGCGCATCGCGCCCGACGCCGGATTCCGCGTCTGCGTGATCGACGATCGGGAGAAATTTGCCAACAGCGAGCGTTTCCCGCTGGCCGAAGAGATCGCGGTCGAGGACATCGGCGCGTGGCTCCGTCGTGCCGACCTCTCTCCCTCCTCATACGTTGTCGTGGTGACCCGTGGCCACACCCACGACTTCGACGCGCTCCGCGCGCTGGCGGTGCGCGACCTGCGCTATCTCGGGTTGATTGGCAGCCGCGCGAAGATCGCCCGCATCTTCGACGCGCTGGAAGAGGAAGGCCTGCCGCCGGACGCGCTGGATCGGGTGCACGCGCCGATCGGCATCGATATCGGCGCGGTCACGCCGGCCGAGATTGCCGTCAGTATTCTGGCGGAGCTGATCGCGATCCGGCACGGGTCCAACATCCGCGAGCGGTCGATGTCCTCGCATCGCCGCGCGCGACGCGCGGCCAGAAAAGAATCGGCAACGTCCTAGTGGCCGTGGCGCCAGCGTCCTCCGCCAGCCTCTCACCTTCCCCCTCGATTCTGATCCGCAACGCCACGATTCTCACGATGAACGATGCGCTCGACATCGTCCCCGGCGCGGTCCGCGTGCGTGACGGCCGCATCGAATCGGTCGGACCCGATCTCGACGAACGTCACCAGACCACCATCGATGCCGGCGGCGGTTATCTGCTCCCTGGTTTCGTCCAGACACACGTCCATCTGTGTCAGACGCTGTTCAGAGGTCTCGCCGACGACATGCCGCTGCTCGAATGGCTGCGGACGCGGGTGTGGCCACTCGAAGCGGCGCACACGCCCGAGACGCTGCGCGCGTCCGCCCGGCTGGCGCTGGCCGAGCTCGCGCTGAGCGGCACGACGACGACGCTGACCATGGAGACGGTGCACGACACCGATGTCGTGTTCGAAACCGTCGTCGAGCGCGGCCTGCGCGCCACGATTGGCAAGTGCATGATGGATGCTGACGACGACGTGCCCGCACGGCTGCGCGAGCGGACTCGAGATTCGATCGACGAGAGTCTGGCGCTGCAACAGCGCTGGAACGGGCAGGCCAGCGGCCGGGTGCGCGCGGCGTTCGCCCCACGCTTCGCCGTGTCCTGCTCGCGGGAACTGCTCGAAGCCGTCGCCGCACTCTCGAACGAACAGCAGGTCATCGTACACACCCATGCGTCGGAGAATCGTGACGAAGTCGAACTGGTTCGGCGTCTGTCCGGCGGGATGACCAATCTCGAGTACCTGGCGGATACCGGGCTCGCCACATCACGTCTCTGCACGGCGCATTGTGTCTGGGTGACCGACTCCGAGCAGGCGCTGCTCGCCGAGCGCAACGTGAAGGTGTTGCACTGCCCGAGCTCGAACCTGAAACTCGGATCGGGCATCGCCCCGATCACCGAGATGCGGGCGCGCGGAATCTCGGTGTCACTGGGAACCGACGGCGCGGCGTGTAACAACCGCCTCGACATGTTCGACGAAATGCGGCTGGCGGCCACCCTCCAGGCGGTCCGGCATCGACCCGGCGCGCTGACCGCTCGCGACGCGCTCTGGATGGCGACGCGGGAAGGCGCGCACGCGCTCGGGCTGGACGGCGAGATCGGATCCATCGAGCCGGGAAAGCGTGCCGATCTGATTGTCGTGGACCGAAGGGGCGCACACCTCGCTCCAGATCCGGACCCCTGGTCGACGCTCGTCTACGCGTGTCGGGGCGGTGACGTCCGTATGACGATGGTCGACGGCTGCGTGGTGGTGCGGGACGGCCTGCTGGCGGAGAGCGATCTCGGCCAGATAACGGCAGAGTCGGCTGCTGCGGCGCGCACGCTGACCGGGCGAATCGGCCTGAGCTGACCGCCTCGATCGGCCCTCGCCGCGGGTCATGTATAATGTTAGCAATCACCGGGTGTGACTGCTAAACCCTCATGACACGACATCCTGAACTCCCGGAACGGGATAGGCGAATCCTCGCCGAAGTGGTCCTGGCCTACATCGAGCAAGGCGAGCCGATTTCCTCGCTCTGGCTTGCCGGCCGCGGCTTCGGGGTGTCCTCCGCAACGTTGCGGGGCGTCATGGCCCGCCTCGAAGAACAGGGCTATGTCCGCCAGCCGCACACCTCTGCCGGACGGGTCCCGACCGATCTCGGGTATCGCAGTTACGTCGACCGGATCATGGCGGAGCGGCGGACCGCGCGGTCGGCGCCGCAGGTCGAGGAACGTCTCCGGCGCGCCGGCACGGTCGAGGATGTGCTGTCGCACGCATCCCAGGAAATCTCCCGGGCGTCACATCAGGTCGCGTTTGCCATCTCGCGCACGACCGACACGTCGTTCGAACATCTGGACTTCGTCCCCCTCGACGCCACGAAGATCCTCGTCGTCCTCGTCTCGGGCGGCGGACACATCTCACACAAGGTGATCGAGCCGGAAGAGCCCTACGTGAGGGATGAGCTGCAGCAGGCCGCCAACTACCTCAACACCGAGTTCAAGGGCTGTTCGTTGAGCGGGGTCCGGCAGCAGGTGCTCGATCGGCTGCGGGAAGAGCGGACGCTGTACGATCAGCTCATGGCTCGCGCGCTGCGGCTGGCAAGCACGACCTTTGACGGACTCGAGCCGAAGCCGTCCATCTTCATCCAGGGAACGTCGCTGGTGTTCGACATGGCGCCCGCGGACGACCCGGAGACCACGCTCGCCACGATGAGGACGCTGGTACGGATGATGGAAGAGAAAACACGGCTCGTACAGCTGATCGATGCCTGCATGGATGCCAAGGGGCTCACGGTCGTCATCGGATCCGAGCATCTCGATCCGGATCTGCAACGGCTCAGCGTCGTGACCTCGATGTATGTCGACGGACGGCGGACAAGCGCGGTCGGCGTGATCGGCCCGACGCGGATGCGCTATTCGCGCGCGATCAACGCGGTCGACAGCTTGTCGCGCGCCATCAACAAAGTGCTCGAGAATTCCTGAGGCCCGTCGACCCGGGAGACGGCATTCGATCGCCATCCCCACGACCGGGACCATCTACCTACGAAACGATTAGATCATGCAAGACCAACGCGAGGACCCATCAGACGCCGTCGAAACCGATGACGCATCGGCGGTAGAGACGGCTCCGGACACCAGCGAGCTCCAGCGGCAGCGGGACGAGTATTACGAGCGCCTGCTGCGCAAGTCCGCCGAGTTCGACAACTATCGCAAGCGCATCGAGCGGGAACGCCAACAGGTGACCGAAGCGGCGGCGGCGGATCTGCTGACCGAACTGCTGCCGCTGGTCGACGACCTGGAGCGGGCGCTCAAGGTGGACGTCGGCTCCAAGGACGTCGATGCCTATCGCCGCGGCGTCGAGTTGATCCACCGTCAACTGCTCGAGGTATTGCGCAAGCGCGGCGTCCGCCCGCTCGACGTCGTCGGAGCGGACTTCGATCCGCACTACCACCAGGCCGTCGCCCACGAGCACGTGGAGGGACGACGGGAGGGTGAGGTGACCGAGGAGTTCGCCAAGGGGTACATGCTCGGCGACCGGCTGCTTCGGCCGGCAATGGTGAAGGTGGCCAAAGGGTGAGCAAACGGGACTACTACGAGATCCTCGCCGTCGAACGCGAGGCCTCGGACCAGCAGATCAAGAGCGCCTACCGCAAGCTGGCGCTGAAATACCATCCCGATCGCAACCCGGGGGATGGCGACGCCGAGGAGAAATTCAAGGAAGCCGCGGAGGCCTATGCCGTCCTGGCCGACCGCGACAAGCGCTCCCTCTACGACCGATTCGGTCATGCAGGGGTCAGCGGCGCCGCGGCGGGGGCGGGTGGCTTCGACCCGACGATCTTTGCCGACTTCGGCGACATCTTCTCGGGGCTGGGCGACATCTTCGGATTCGGCGACGTTTTCGGCGGGCGGCGTCGGCGCGGCGGCCCGCAGCGCGGTGCCGACCTGCGCTACGACCTCGAGATCTCGTTCGAGGAATCCTTCGACGGTGCCGAAACGTCGATCCAGATTCCGCGTGAAGAGACGTGCGAGACGTGCAACGGGTCGGGAGCCGCGGCCGGCACGCGTCCGGAAACATGCAGCACGTGCCGCGGCACCGGGCAGCTTCGCTATCAGCAGGGTTTTCTGACCGTCGCTAGGGCCTGTTCGGCCTGCCGCGGCAGCGGCCAGACGATCAGCAAGCCCTGTCAGTCGTGCCGCGGCGCCGGCCGTATCGGACGGGAGCGGAAGATCACGGTCAAGATTCCGGCCGGCATCGCCACCGGTCAGCGGCTTCGCCTCTACGGTGAAGGGGAACATGGAGCGGCCGGCGGCCCTCCCGGCGACCTCTACGTCGTTATTCACGTCCAGGAGCATCCGTTCTTTCACCGCGAAGGTGACGACCTCTATTGCGAGATGCCGGTCAGCTTTCCGCTTCTCGCGCTCGGCGGCGAGATGCGCGTGCCGACGGTGAAAGACGAAACGGAGATCACGGTTCCGGTGGGCACCCAGGCTGGCGCGCGCTTCAAGCTGCGCGGCAAGGGCATGCCGAGCGTCTCAGGCCGCGGGCACGGTGATCTCTACGTGATCGCACGGGTCGCCGTCCCGAAGAAGCTGACCAGAGAGCAGAAACACCTGCTCGAGGAACTCGCCAAAACCATGCCTCAATCGGCGCTGGACCCCGAGGGCGCCGAGGCCACCGACAAACCGTTCTTCGAGAAGGTCAAGGACATCTTTGGCTGATTTCCCGGCGCTCGAGGTCCAGTTCCTGCGAGCGCCCGGGCCGGAACCATATCTGCGAGAGCGGCTCTACGCGCTCCTCGACGATTTCGGTCCGACCGCCATCCAGGAAGACGAAGCGGGCGAGCTCTGGCGGGTCTTTTTCGTCTCGGCGTCGCAGCGCGATGGCGCGGCGGCCCACCTCGGCTCTCTCGTGTCACCGGATCTTCTGCGTACCTCACCCATCGAAGTGCCCGATGAAGACTGGGCCCGGCGCTCGCAGCAGAATCTGAAAGCCGTCACGGTCGACGGACTGGTGATCGCGCCACCGTGGGACGTTCCCGGTCCCCGGGCGGCAACGAGTGCTGAAGGGCGTGACCTTCCGGTCGTCGTCATCGAACCGTCTACCGGCTTCGGTACCGGTCACCACGCGACGACCAGGCTCTGCCTGCGACTGCTGCAGCAGCTGGAGCTGCGCGGCGCCCGAGTCGTGGACGTGGGGACCGGATCCGGCGTGCTGGCGCTGGCAGCGTGGAAGCTGGGGGCCGGAGACATTGTGGCGGTCGACAACGATCCCGATGCGCTCGACAATGCGAGGGCGAACATCGCGCGCAACGGCGCGGGGGCCGCGATCGATGTGGTCCGCGACGATCTCGGGCAGCTCAAGGTGGCGCCCGCCGATGTGGTCGTCGCCAATCTCACCGCGGCGCTGCTCGTCCGCCACGTTGTCGCGCTCATGGAGTTGATCCGCCGTCGAGGTTATCTGGTCCTCAGCGGATTCGCGCCACCGCAGGGTCTTGTCGACGTCATGCCGGCCTACCGGCGGTTGCGGCTGGTCCAGGAACTGGTTGAAGGCGATTGGCAGGCCGTCCTGCTCGGCACCGCGTAGGGTGCCTTAAGAAATTCCCAACTCCCAACTCCCAATCGCGGCGCCCGCAGTCCGACATGTTTCTCGCATGTGGAGTTGGGCAGTGTCGTGAAGCCCTTCTTAAAAGCCTGCTAGAGGTCGCCCCACAGGTGTTGCAGGACGCCGATCGCGATGACGGTGACGGCGTCGGCTCGGAGCGTCCGGCGGCCTAGCGTGATCAGGACGTAGCCGGCTCCTGTCGCTGCGGCAATCTCCTGCGGACTCCACCCACCTTCCGGGCCAACCAGCAACGTTGCGGTCGCGGGCAGGTCGCGTGGCAGGCTGCCGATGGTGCGTGCCTCGGTGGACGCAGCCGGCTCGACGAGCAGCAGCTTCCGCTCGGCGTCGTCCTGAAGAATCCATTCGTGCAGCTCCGTGCCGCCGCCGATGATCGGAAGAACCGCGCGGCGGCACTGCTTCGCCGACGCGATGGCCACGCGACGCCACCGGTCGGCCGCTTTCCCGTCGGCGAGCCCTCTGGCGCGGACGATGGTCCGCTCCGTGAGGAGGGGCTCGATCGCCGACGCGCCCATCATCGTCGCATCGCGCACGACGTCGTCCATGTGATCGCCCTTGAGGACGGCCTGGGCAAGGGTCAGGCGGACGGCCGGCTCGGGCGCCGCGCTGATCTCCTCGAGCAGCAGCAGGTGGGCACCGTCGCGGGTGACCCGTTCGATGCGGGCCCGAAACTCGCGACCGCTGCCATCGAAGACCGAAATCTCGTCACCAAACCGCAAGCGCAGGACGTGAATCAGGTGATGCGCCTCGTCGGCGGAGAGCGAGGCCGATCCCGCGATCGGATCGAGGTCGGACGCCAGAAAACGAGGCAGCGTCACGACCGCCCTCGACGAGACCTCGTCACGCCCATGACCGCTGCGGCCACGGGACCGACCAGGCAGAGCTCCACGGCCGCCGCTTTGATGTTGTAGATCCAGAAATCCGCCAGCCAGTAGCTTCTCGATACCGCGGGAAACAGGTGCAGGGATGACTGGTAGTAGCCGTGTGAGAACGGCCAGAGAGCCATGATGCCAATCGGGGGAAAGGTATCGTTCCCCAGCCAATCGAGGAGGGTGTGCGATCCCCAGGCGAGCGTGGCCGCGACGCTCCACCGAACGCTGCGGGTGACGGCCAGGGCGACGAGGCCGACAATGAGCGCGGCGCCTACACTGTGCGATGGACCGCGGTGATCGTTGAACAACAGATCGAGATCGGGAAGCGCGCCGAGGCCGCCAACGATCAGCGCGGCTCGTCCGGCGTGCTCCCATCGGGCTCGCGCCGGGACCGCCGTCCAGCCGGCCGCGATTCCTCCCAGGGTGTGTCCGACGGGTGAGGGCATGCGTTGGTGGATTGTGAGATGCGAGCGTAACTATATCGCCTCGAGTTGTGACCTGCCCTGTCCGACCCCTGCGGCACACTGGTTGGCGAAAGACGCGGAGTTGAACAGGCGCGAGACCAAGCGAAGCAGACCATGCGTCACGCCACGACGATCGCAGAAGCTGCCGCCACGGCGCCGGGGCGAACTGCGCGAATCCTGCACGATTCTGCATCAGAGGCGAAAGTGACACATCATGGCAACTGATTGACATTACAATAGATACGTAGTCGTCATGGATCTATTTTCGCTTGACAGATCCCAGGCACGACTTTAGAATGCTGCAATTCCCGACGGAGGTGCGATTGGCGACCTCTCCGGTATCCGCGAAGGAGCGACATGGCAGACGACCGTAACGACCGCGAACGCCTGAAGGCCATCGAAATGGCCGTCGGCCAGATCGAAAAGCAGTTCGGCAAGGGCTCGATCATGCGTCTGGGGCAGAAGGACGCGATCGCCCAGATCCCGGCAATCTCCACGGGGTCCGTCAGCCTGGACTATGCCCTCGGAATCGGCGGCGTGCCCCGCGGCCGCGTGATCGAGATTTTCGGACCGGAGTCGTCGGGCAAAACGACGCTGGCCCTGCAGGTGATTGCCGAGGCGCAGAAGGTCGGCGGCATGGCGGCGTTTGTCGACGCCGAGCATGCGCTCGACGCGCAGTACGCGAGGAAGCTCGGCGTGGAGCTCGACAACCTGCTCGTCTCGCAGCCCGACAACGGTGAACAGGCGCTGGAGATCGTCGAAGTGCTCGTCCGCTCCAACAGCGTCGACGTCATCGTGGTCGACTCGGTCGCCGCGCTCGTGCCGCGCGCCGAGATCGAGGGAGAGATGGGCGAGGCGCAGATGGGCCTGCAGGCGCGGTTGATGTCGCAGGCGCTGCGCAAACTCACCGGCATTGTGTCCAAGTCAAAGACCTGCCTGATCTTCATCAATCAGCTCCGCGAGAAGATCGGCGTCATGTTCGGCAACCCGGAAACCACGACCGGCGGCCGCGCGCTGAAGTTCTATGCGTCCGTCCGCATCGATATCCGCCGGATTGGCGCGATCAAGGATGGCGACACGGTCGTTGGCGGCCGGACGCGCGTCAAGATCGTCAAGAACAAGGTGGCACCTCCCTTCCGCGAGGCCGAGTTCGACGTCATGTATGGCGAAGGGATTTCGCGCGAAGGCGATTTGCTCGATCTCGCGGTAGACCGCAAGATCGTCGAAAAGAGCGGCACCTGGTTCGCCTTTGGCGGCGAGCGCCTCGGTCAGGGACGCGAGAACGTCAAGCAGTTCCTGAAAGAGAACCCGACGATCTTCAAAGGAATCGAAGAGAAGGTCCGCAAGGAGCTCGGGCTGGTGCGCGACCCCGAAGTCGCGGCGGTCTGAGGAACGGATCGAATCGCTCGACGCGGCGTGGCGCGCTCAGCGCGTCACGTCGCGAATCGAAATGAGAATCTCGTTCGGCCGGACGAGGCCAAGATCTCTACGGGCGGCCGCTTCGAGGGTCGCCGGATCATCTCTCAGCCGGCGGATCGTTTCGCGAAGCGTCGCGTTCTCGCGTCGTAGCCGCGCAAGATCGCGAAGCCCATCGCTGTAGACACGCCGCGCGCGAAGCGTCTCGGTCAATCCGCGCTCACCGATCAACCCGTTCGCCAGCAGCACACACGCCGCAAAAAGGATCGTCGTTCGGCCCATCGGATGTCGCACCGTAGCAAAACGTCTGAAAAAGTACAAGCGCAAAGTACCGCACCGAAGGAAAAAGTACAAGTCCCTTTTCGTGCGGCGTGGACACGCTGATCGCCATCCCCGACGGCCGGTTGTGACGTCATCGGGCGCTTTGCTATGATTAGGGTTCCGCTCGCGCGCGAGTCGCAGGCCGAGGTAGCTCAGTCGGTAGAGCACAGCACTGAAAATGCTGGTGTCACTGGTTCGATTCCAGTCCTCGGCACCATTCCACATGGTTGAAGCAGCCCCTCTATCGCGTCTCGCAGGTTCGGCCGTCCTGTAAACCTGCACTCTCCTGTTTCGTGATTTGGCGTGAAGACAATGCGGTCCGCCAGGAGCATCCGCAGCATCCGGCGAGCTGGGCTGGTCGCCTCGCTCATTGTCGCCTCCCAGTCTCGCAGCCGACGGCCCAGTTCCTCTTCGATGCCTCGAACGGCACTGACGGCTGGTCTACCGGTCGGTGACTTGCCTGCGATCAGTCTACGAAGTGATCCTCGCGGCCAGCGACGGTGGACAATAAGCCCGTACCGATCTCGAGGGATAGAACGCCGGTACGGTGGACCGGCTTGACGCGCACGGCTTTCCAAAAGAGGCTGTCCAGGTGATCTACTCAGACATTCCAATCCACTTCTGATGGTGCTCCATGGGGTTCATCCCCTCCGCCGCGGCGGCGTTGAGTTAGTGCGGGGAATCGACAGGCGTGCGCGCCGGCTTTGCTAAGGTCTCCCGAGAGCAAATCGAGTTCGAGGACACCACAGCGGACGAGACGGGGCGCCGACACCGGGTGGCCATCACGGGCGGCGTCTCACTTGTCCACGTTGTCGAGCATCCAGATGCTGCCCGTGGTATCCGTCATCGGCAGCATGAGCCTCGTGCGAGACACCGACTGCTCGAGCATTCCGAGGTCCCGGCCGCGGATTTGCCGCGCAGGACCGTCGAAATGCGTCACTTGAAACGGCGCGCCGACGGTGGTTCCGTGCGCATCGTCGAATTCCACCCCCCACACGTTATACATAGAGCCTTGTCGAAGCCAGAAGTACACCCGCTTGCCATCTGGAGACCACCGGGGTTTGTCGGCCCAGCCTTGAGGGTCGGTCAGCCGCTTCCAATGCGTCGAGTCACCGCCGTCACTCGGGATCACGTAGAGCGTCGCCGTGGCGTCAGACACACGCCGGTTAACCGCCTCGAAGACGATCCACCGCCCATTGGGCGAGAAGCTTTCCTGCCACAGGTCGAAGTCCGGATGTGATGCGAGGACACGCTCGGACTGATCGGCGTGGGGGGCCGCGGCCAACGACCACAGCGTGACAGCAAACCGCGACCACCCGGGCAAGAAGCGAGGCCCGGCACTGGTGGACAGGCTGGAACTAACCAGTACAGACTTGCCGTCTGGTGACCAGGCGTATATGGCCACGAGGGTGTTGAGCAACGGAGCGGAGAGAAGCAGCTCATCACCTCCGCCAGCCGGGCGCACCGCAATCGTGGTCTCGTATGTCGTGTCGGTGGCGCGCTCCCACTGGTATGCCAGTCGACCGCCACCGTCCGGCGCCCACTTCGGGCCAGAGCGATCGATACTGTCGCGGGCCAGCTGCCGTTTCTCACCGCTCACCAAATCCTCGGTCCAAAGCTCCCATGTTCGCGTTCCAACGCCGGTCAGGGAATAGGCAATCGTCCGTCCGTCAGGTGCGAGGTCAGCCGTGGCCGCCGCCGTCGTCACGGAGGTGACCGGTTGACCGTCGCCAAGGATCCGTCCTGCCGCTGCGTCAAACGGAAACGACCATAAGCGGAGGGATTCGGCCCGGGTCGTAAACGCGGCGTATTTGCCGTCGCGTGAGAGTGCCACCCCAGTATCGTTCCCACCGCCCGTCGTCAGCCGTTCCGGCGTTCCGGCTTCCAGACTGTCGCGATCAACCGCCACCCTCCACACGTTTGACACGTAATTGATCCTGCCCTCGAAATACACCGCCGTGCCTGACGGAGCCCACTGGAATTGCATAGGTCGTGGCACATCCGGCCCCCTCGGACCGATGATTCTGGTGAACTGTGGCCGTCCGCCTGAAAGCGGAACCGTGAACAGACCGAATCCCTGGCTGCGCGTCGCTCCGAGGATTGACACTCGCCCGTCCGGGTGCCACCCCCTGCACGTGACGTAGCGCAGATCGTCGTTGACGAAGCCCTCCAGAACCGGGTGCGGCGGCGAGTGGTCGAGAGCGACCACGTAGGTTGCCCGGCTTTCTACAGACGACAACGCAAACAGCACCTGAGACCCATCCGGCGACCACTTCGGTTGCACGCCGAAGGACGTCAAGCGACGCTCAGTGCCTCCGAGTGCTGGCACGGCGAACAGTCCTCCGCCGTCGCGTTCGGACCGAAACACGATCGTGCTGCCGTCCGGCGACCAGTCGGGCTCGGTGTCCTGTCCCAGTGATTTCGTGACCTGCACCGCGTCGCCGCCCGACACCGGCTGCACCCAGATGTTGAAGGTGCCGGCTCTATTGGACGCGAACGCGATGAAGCGGCCGTCCGGCGACCAGGTCACGTCGGTCTGCAAGCCCGGATCAGTGGTGAGGCGGGTCAGATGACGCTGGACCGGCGCGGACGGAGCGGCTTTGCCCGCGCTCCGCGACCGCATTGTCCACCCCACGCCGATGGCGAACAGCGTGATCGCCACGCTGGCCACGCCGGTCATGATGGGGTGGCGCGCGAGGTGGCCGACGATGCCGTCCGGGCCGAGTGGCGGGAGATCAACCGGTAGTTGAACCGACTCCGATCGGTCGTCATCGCGATCGACCGGCGATATGAACCGATACCCCCGGCGCGGCACCGTCTCGATGAACCGCGGCGTGTCCGCCGAGTCCCCGAGCGTGTCCCGGAGGCGCTTGACCGCCGCGTTCAGCCCGTGCTCGAAGTCGACGAATGTCTCCTCCGCCCACAGGCGCTGGCGCAACTCGTCGCGCGTGACCAGTTCACCGGGCCGTTCGAGCAGCGCTGTCAAGAATTGCAGGGGCTGGTCGGGCAGGTTCAGGCGGGCGCCGGCCTTCCGGAGATCGCCCGAACGCAGGTCCAACTCGAAGACGCCGAAGCGAACGATGCGAGCCACCGAGGGATCGAGCAACAGGTGGTCTCCGTTGTGGGGACTGGTGGTGGGATGCTACCACGGCGCGCGCGTCGGGAAGCGAATCGGAGCTGCGCTCGATCAGCAGCGCGTGTCACGCGAAACCGGCCGTCACCTTCCACGCTAACGCACTCTGCTGACACGAGTTCGCCGGTCGCCTCGAAATCACCCCGGCCTCATCCTCGTTTCACCCCGAGTGCATTGAGGTAGCACTCCCGAACGCGCACCGTCGCCTCCTCCCGCAACCCGGAGGCGAATGATGCGACACGAATTCATCCGTCGAACGATCGGGTTCTTGTTCCTGGCAAGCGTGGTCTTGAACGTCCTGCCTGCCGTGGCGTCCGACACCCCGACCGACATCGTCGCACACGGCGAGAACGCAGCCGCGGACCGGGCGGCCTTGGCCGCAGCCGTCGCGGTACTACCGAAGCGGCCGGTCCGCATCGCCGTGGTGGACGTCCGGCAGAACCGACCTGAAGTCCGCGACTACCTCCTCACGCTTGATGCCTTCACCGTCAACGGCAACGCCGTGATCTACGTCGTCCAGCAGAGCGCCGTGTTGAAGGCGGCCCGCGCTGGATCGACGCTCTTCCGCGCGATGCTGGCCACGATCCTGTGGCACGAGATGGCGCATCTCACTGGCGAGGACGAGCACGGCGCGCGGAAAGCGGAGGAGGAGCTGTGGCAACAGTTCGTTCGTGACGGCGTCACTGATCAGGTGACCGGCCTTCGGTATCTCCAGGCTCTTAGAAGGCGACCGGACGACCAACTGCTGGCCTCCCGGTAGATCGGTCCGCGGCGATCCAGTTGTCGTTGGAGGGCTCGGTGTTGGCGGAGGCATGGAGCCAATAGACTGCTTGGGCAGGTTGCCCACAATGAGCCCCTGGGCGCCAAACGGCGCGCGCGCGCGACTGAGTTCCGTGCGGATCCGTTTGGCGACCTGCTGCGCGGCTTGCGTCTCGAAGTGCCCTGGCTTGCTCGGCTTCCCCCTCAGCACACAAAAGGCGGCAAACGAGGCGAGACTTACGACCTCAGGAGCATCTGCAACCTCCAGGGCATGCTGCAGCTCGTGACCGAAGGTCACAATGAGCTCGTTATCCCTCAGAAAGAGGGACGGGACATCCAGACGCGCGGAGACAGCGTGTCTCCGAAGGTGAACAACCAATCATGTGCCGTTCCAGTCCTCTCCTCGGCACCATTCCAGTTGTGTTGCAGCAGCCCCTCTACGGGGTCTCCCAGGTTCGCCCGTCCTGTAAACCTGCACTCCAAGCTATGCGCACGCTACCTGAGGACCCATTTTGACCAGAACCTTCGCGCGGTAATCGCGCAGATGATCAGGGCGCGACCGACCTGAGTCGTGACGCACGATCTAGCCGTGGCGGCATCTCCACGAGCTCGAGCCGCGGCAGCCCTTTTCTTAACGCCTTGTCCTTGTACATGCGACGATCGGCTCTGGCGAGCAGACGTTCGTACGTGTCGCCATCCTCGGGGAACACACCAACCCCCGCGCTGACGCCGAGCGGAATCGGCTCTCCATTCTCTGTCTCGAGTGTGATTGCCGCAACTGTCTCCTGGAACGTGCGACGCCGCTCCTCGGCTTCTGTTCTTCCACAGGCGGCCAGCAGCACGACGAACTCATCGCCTCCGTACCTGATGCACATGTCGTACGAGCGTGTTGTCTCGCGCAGGGCGGTTGCGACCTCACGAAGCGCTCTGTCTCCAGCGAGGTGGCCGTATGTGTCGTTGATCGACTTGAAGTCATCGAGATCGAGGACGACAAGCGAGAAGAGCGAGCCGCTACGCCGGGCGCGGCCCAGCTCGCGCGCGGCGTGAAAATGAAGCGCCCGCGCGTTTGCGAGACCTGTCAGCCCGTCCTTGAGCGCCTCGTCCTGTGTTTGCTCGAACACGAGCGCGTTATGGATGACGGCGCTCGCCTGCTGGCAGATCTCTTCGAGGACGCGCCGATGATCGTCCGTGTAACATCCCGCCGCGACGTGAAAAACGCCAATCGTCCCGATTAACCTGTTGTCGACGATGAGCGGGCAGACGAGCGCAGATTCGAGGAGCGTCTCCGCGGATGCCGAGCCCACGCCGTTCCACTCGGCGTTGGGCACGCCGTTGACGATTGGCTGTTCGTGCCGCGCGACCCAGCCACACGGACCGATGCCTTCCTCGACTTCTGCATCGCGCATCAGGTGGGAATTGATGCCGGTCGCGAAACGGCAGCGCAGAGTGTTCTGCTCGCGCACGAACAGCGCGCACGACGAGAATGGCACGAGGCCGCTGATCTTCGAGCTGATCAACGTCATCGTTTCTGCCAGGCTGAGGCTTCGTCCCATCGCATGGGCGATTTCGTAGAGCGTATAGCTCTCCCGGTTGGCGAGCGCGATTTCCGCGAATGCGTCCGCACCGGTCGCACGCGCAACCGTGAGCCCCGTCTCGTGCTCGCTGTTGTCGCTCGGGAGCCGAAGCTTTCGAGACGACTCGTCGAAGGGCGGCGGATTCACGGTCGGCACCAGCTGCGTGAATTCCTTGACGATCGCCGGATCGAAAGCATTGCCGGCGCCCGCCTCCAGGATCCGGAGGGCGGCATCCTGCGACACTGCGCGACGATACGGCCGCTCCGATGTGACCGCATCGAAGCAGTCGACCACCGCGAGGATCCGCGCACCGATCGGAATCTGCGCGCCTCGAAGTCCCGAGGGATATCCTGTGCCATCCCAGCGCTCATGATGGCTGCGGATGAGTGGCGCGACCGGAAACGGGAACGGCACCGCGCCGACGATCTCCGCGCCGATCTGCGCATGAATCTGCATCTTGCGCCGTTCGTCGGCGGTCAGCGGACCTGGTTTCGACAGGATGTGCTCGGGCACGGCCAGCTTGCCGACGTCGTGCAGAAGCGCCGCCATCTCGACAGCCTGCCTGTCCAATTCGGAGAGGTGAAGGTGTCGTGCCAACGTTCCTGCGTAGTACTGCACGCGCTCGACGTGCGCGGTGTTCGATCCATCCTTCGCCTGAATCGCGCGTGCCAGCACCTCCGTGCTCTCGCGGTGCAGCTGGGTCCATTCCTCGACGCGTCGCTGTTCATCCGCGATTCGACCGAGGTAGATCTTGTACGTGCGATAAGTGAGACACAGCGGGATAAAAGCGAGCGACGTCTGCCAGTGTCCGGCACGCTGGAAGATTTCTACCGTCAGCCCTGCCACCAGTCCACCGATCACGTAGCTCGTGATGCTCCACAGGAAGTTGTCGTGCCACACGCGCAAGATCGGACGTCGGCTGGCAAGCGCAAACGCGGTGGCGACTGCAAGGGAGTTGACGAGGAAGTACGTCAGCACGGCTGCGAGCAGCGGCTGGAGTGGCGTTGCGCTGAGGCTTCCGGGCGAGCCGCCAAGCGATCGATACGCAAACCCCGCGGCGGCGACCGTCAGCGCCAGGCAGGCCATACTGAACGCTGTCTTGTACGCCGGGTTCCGCTCCTTCATGCGGTACGTGCACTGGCACCACCCGCTTGCCATGGCGATGAGCATCGGTCGGCTCCGGCCCGAGCAGCAGGAGCGCGGTGAAGTCCACGACGTAGGACAGCGAAATGCAGGAACTGCCCACGCCCACCGGCATGTCGACTTTCAGCGCGGAGCTGATCACCGATAGCGCGAGCAGCGACGCAAACAATCCAGGCCGCGGGAATCGCATCAGAGGCAGAGACGCCGCGACGACGGCGGCGCCGAAGAGGATCACTACGGAAACGAAAATCCGAGCCGTCAATGGAAGGCGTGTCACAGGAATACCTCTGCCGCTCGCAGACTGAAATTACACGCCGAACACAACTAGAAGCTGAGCGATGCCACCATCGAGCTGACTGAGGTCACGAGATCCGTGAGGTTGCCCCACACCGCGACCGTCGGGTCGCTGGCGACGAGGCCCCACGTGACAGTGGTTCCATCCGATACGCCGATCAGACTGTTCCCCCAGACGATGTTGTTCCCCCAGACGATGTTGTTCCCCCACACGATGTTGTTGCCCCACACGATGTTGTTGCCCCACACGATGTTGTTGCCCCAGACAATGTTCTGGGACCAGGCTTGCTCGTTCGTGTAGACAATCGGCCCCGAACTAACGGCATTCCCCCACACGATGTTCTGCGCCCAGGGGAACGTCTCGCCAGCGATCGAAGTGGACGGTGTAATCGCGTTCGTGAGCCACCAGGAGGAGGTCGCCTGGGACGAATCGAGTTGCGCAGCCAGATTGATCGCGCCGATCGGATTGACGACGCCGGCGCCCTGCGTCAAATAGTCGTACTCGAGGCCGGCATCGTCGTCCATTCGAAACGCAGTGAATTGCAGGATCGCTTTCACCGCGTTCGGGCTCAGTCCGGGGGTGCCTGGAAATGCGGCTCGATTTGCCTCGAGCACGAGCGCCGCGCTACCGGACACCACCGCAGCGGCCATGCTCGTTCCGCTCAGTCGCAGATAAGAATCACCGACATGAAGCGACGGGTTGTCGATGTAGAGCGTGCTCGACGTCGAGGCCACGGACACCAGGCCATGTCCTGGCGCGACCAGGTCGGGTTTCGCGATCGCGTCGTACCACGTCGGTCCGCGCGAGCTGTAAGAAGCCATCCGATCGTCGCTGCGGATCCCAGTGTCGAACGTCTTGGCCGCCCCCACCGTGATCGCGGACGGGGCGTCGCCCGGCGACACGATCCCGGCATAACCGGGCTCACCCGTCTCCGGGTTGAGACCAAAATTGCCGGCGGACGCAACGACCACAATGCCGGAGCGAACGGCCGCTTCCACGGCCTGGACCAGCGGGTCGGTCGACGCTGATTCGAGGATCGGGTGCCCGAGCGAAAGATTGATGATGTCAATCCCGAGCCGGTCCTTGTTCGCGGTCGCGAACTCGACGGCGCTGATGACATCGCTCGTGCTTCCTGCGCCGTTCTGATCGAGGACCTTCAACGCGATCAGACGCGCCTTCGGAGCGACGCCGCGAAACTGCTTCTGGGACAGATCGCCATTGGCGGCGATGAGCCCGGCCACGTGGGTACCGTGACCGTAGTCGTCGCTCGGAGGCGCGGCGATTCCACCGTGCGTGAAGTCGTAGAACCCCTGGATGCGATCCCCGAACTCGGATCCAGCCTGGAGACCGGAGTCGATGACAGCCACCCCGATGCGATTGCCTGTGGGCGCCTGAGTCGGAAGTCCGAGCGTTCCTCGCAGCGTGTATGTGGATGTGGATGTGGATGTGGATGTGGATGGTAACTGATCAGCCGTGACGACGGCGTCGATCGAGATGGAAGACACCGAGCTCAGACGCGAGAGCGCAAGGAGCTCGCCCGCGGGCACTGAGACGCTCACTGCGTTGATCAGCGAATGAACGTGGGCCAACGCGTGCCCACGCCCCTTCAGAATCGAGGTGAGCGCTGGGAGTTCACCCGCTGCTGCCTGCACGATGACCCGCTGTTGAGCCGAGGCACCGTTTCGTACGAGCTCGTTCAGCGCGTGGTCGAGCTTGGGACGTTGAGCGTCCGCTCGTTGCGCGACGGCCGGAACCGGCCGCAGCGTGAACCCGAGGATCGCGAGGACTGCGAGGGTCGATCGGAGTCTGGGGAACACATCGTGGCGCTTGGCAAGAGGCGAGCCTGCAGCGAGCCCGCTGCACAGTTGTGCACTGGGTCACCACCAACAGCTTTGTAATCAATTGTTTAAATTGAAGGGCTTGGCTTACGTTTTTGTCTCCGAACGCTGATCCCGATCTCCATTCCGTAACCGATCTAACGGAATTGAACTTGGCCACCGCGGGCCATCTCCATTTTGCAAGACCCGTCCAAGAACTCGGATGAGCTGATACGGTGAGCCCGGGCCGCTACTTGGGCTTCTGGGCTGCGGCGGCGACCTCGTTGGCATGAGCGACGAGCGCCTCGAAACGGGCGTCGCCCCTCAGCGGCGCCAGTGCCGAATCCTTGTCCATGTTCACATCGGTCTGTGGCGGGAGACCGTTGTCCACAGCCTGCCGCAAGAGCGACAGCGCCTCGTCCTTGTTGCCGCGCTGAGCCATGACGCACCCGAGGTTGTAGATGGACGCCGCCGTGTCCGGATGCTGGGGTCCGAGCACTCGGCGCTGGATGGCGAGGGCTCCCCGGTCCATCGCTTCCGCTTCGTCGTACCGGTGCTCGCTGGCCAGGACCAGGACCAGGTTCGCCATCGTACGGAGGGTGTCGGGGTGCTCTTTGCCGAGGAGCCGCTGTTGAATGTCCAGCGCCTGCCGGTACATCTTCTCGGCATCGGCGTATTTGTCCTCGGCGGCCAGAATCGCGGCCATCGTGTTCATGGCCAGCAGCGTCCATGGGTGTTCCGGACCGTACACCCGGCGCTGGCTCTCGAGGGTCTGCCGATTCCACTTCTCGGCTTCGGCATACTTCTGTTGGTTGTAGAGCACGATCGCCAGCCAGCTCATCGTCCGTATCGCGTCAGGGTTATCTGGTCCGAACGCCTTCTGTTGAATGTCGAGCGCCTCCCGATCCAACTTCTCGGCCTCGGCGAATTGGCCCTGATCGATCAGCACGGCTGCGAGGTTGGCGATCGTCCGCACGGTGTTCCGGTGCTCGGGTCCGAGCACCCGCCGCTGAATGTCGAGCAGCGGACGGTTCAACTGCGTCGCCTCGGCATACCGCCCCTGCTGGTGGAGGACGACGGCCAGATTGCTCATCGAGACCAGGGTACGCGGGTCTTCCGGGCCGCGCGTGCGCCGCTGGATGTCGAACAGTTGCCGATTCCATCGTTCCGTCTGGTCGTAGTGGCCCTGGTGCGCCATGACGATAGCCAGATTCTGCATCGTCTTGAGCGTCTGATCGTCTTCGGGGCCGAACGTGCGGCGGCATAATTCGAGAGCGCGCTCGTACAGCGACTGTGCGCGTGGATAGAGCCCCAGGTTGTCGTAGACGCCCGCCATCGTGAACATCATCTGGGCCTGGAGCTCAGGGTCCTTTGTCAAGCTGGTGTCGATATCCGCGGACGCCTTGTCCAGGATCTCGCGCACCGCCACGCTGTTGCCGCGGGCTTCGCCAGGGTCCGACAGCTTGAACATGCCGGTCATGAAGTCGGTGATGCGATTGGCGCGATCGCGCTCGCGATTCGCCCGGTCGCGCTCAAGACGGGTGCGGTGCAGCTGGAACGCTTGCACGCCTACCGATCCGGCGAGCAACATCACGACCGCGACGGCTGTCACCAAGCCAAACCGGTGCCGCAACGCATACTTGCGCAGGCGATAGCCGGCCGTCGCGGGACCCGCGGCGACCGGCTCGCTGCGCAAGTACCTGGAGAGATCGGCCGAAAGCTCCGACACCGTGCCATAGCGTCTCGCGCGGTCCTTCTCCAGCGCCTTCAGCGTGATCCAGTCGAGTTCGCCTTGGAGGTACCGTGCGAGCGACTGCGGCTCCTCCCTGCGCTTCTCGGCCGACGCAACCGACTGCGGTCCCAGCATGCGGACCTTGGTGCTCGGCTTCGGAGGATCCTCTTCGCGAATCAGCCGCAGGATCGCCTCCAGGCCGGCGGCACGCAGCGTCTTCATATCGAAAGGAAGGGCCCCGACGAGCAGCTCGTAGAGGATCATGCCCAGCGAATAGACGTCAGTGCGGGTGTCGACATTCTGCTCCAGCAGGTCCGCCTGTTCGGGGCTCATGTACTCGGGCGTTCCGAGGAGGACTCCGAGCTCGGTGAACATCGTCTTGTCGGTCAGCCGCTGCGCCATGGCTTTGGCGAGGCCGAAATCGATGATCTTCGGGACCGCCTTGTCGCTCTGCGTCACGACCAGCACGTTCGACGGCTTCAGATCGCGATGGATGATGGCTTTCTGATGTGCGTGCTCGACGCCGTCGCAGACCTGCATGACGAGTTCGAGCCGCTCCTTCATGGTCAGTCGGTGCCGGTCGCAATAGTCCGTGATGGGTTGGCCCGGTACGTACTCCATGACGAAGTACGGCCGGCCTTCCAGCGTCGTGCCGGCATCGTAGACGTGGGCGATATTCGGATGATCCATCAGCGCCAGCGCCTGGCGTTCGGACTCGAAGCGCGCCACCACCGCCTTGGTGTCCATGCCTGCTTTGATCAGTTTGAGCGCCACGGTTCGGCGGATTGGCGTGACCTGCTCGGCGAGCCAGACTTCGCCCATGCCGCCCTCGCCGAGGAGCTGGAGCAGCCGGTACGGACCGATTTGTCTGGTTGCCGAGTCGCCGACGCCTCCGGTGGTCATGGTGCTGTCTGCTGGTCGACCGTCTAGTCCCTGCGGATCCCCTGGTACGTCGCTCGTCGCCATCGTCTCCAATCCTCCAGGCAGCCAAAGGTTCGTCAGGCACACCGCCGCCTGATTACGGAATCGGCATGAAGGTCCTCAAGAAATGTGAGGGAATTGCTAGCGCGGGATTCTAGCAGGAACGTGGCCCCGGCCGGCATCCCCACACACGGCGAGAACGCAGCCGCCGACCGGTCAGCGCCAGTAGTACGCTCTCCCGTGCCGCCAGTTGATGGCCAGGGTCTGATCAGAATCGCGTCCCCGATAGATCTGAAAGCCGGTTGCCTTCACGCGTTCCAGATCGATGGGCGATCGCAGGATTGGTGGCCACCACTCGAGACGCCCCGGCGGGTCGCAGTCGACGGTGCCGCTGGTGATCTCGGTCGCAACCAGGCTCTCGAGCGCGTTCTTGCGGGCAGGGTCGAACGAGAAGGCACCCCACAACCGGCCGTCCGGCAGGTGCCCCTCGCGCAGGTCTGACGTCGATTCGGGCAGACCGCGTGGTACCCAGCCGTGTTCGATCGCTCCGGCCAGACGTGCTTCCTCGAGCGTCTGATACACCCCGACCTGCACCTGGATGCCGGAGCACGCGAACAGGCTCAAACCGGCCAGCGCCACCGCCACGGTGCGCGCGGCCGCCCTCATCGGCCGACCCACGCGCCGTACAACTCGGGACGACGATCGCGGAGGAAGAGACGCCGGGCGTGCGAGCGCGACGTCGCATCGAGATCGACATCGGCATAGAGAATCGACTCCCGAAGCTGCGGCGCCCGCGCGGAGACCCGTCCCTCCGGATCGCACACGAAGGATTCGCCGGCAAATGTGAGGCAGTCTTCCTCACCGACGCGGTTGCACAGCGCGACGTAGTATCCGTTCTGAAAGGCGGCGACCCGCATCTCCGCCTCGTACAGCCCGTCGGGCCACTCGCCCATCGCTCCCGCTTGCGGAACGACTACGAGATCGGCTCCGGAGACGGCCAGCGCGCGCATGTATTCCGGGTAATGACGGTCGTAACAAATCGCCACACCGAGGCGCCCGATCCGGGTCTGGTAGACCGGTGCGCCGGTATCGCCGGGTGTGTAGTACGCCTGCTCGTGGAAACAGGGGTAGTCGGTAATGTGGATCATTCGCGTCCGCCCGAGCAGACGCCCGTCGGCGTCGATCACCGGCGAGCAGTCGAAGGCCCGATCGCCATCGCGCTCGTAGAGGTTCAGCACGATGACGACGCCGTGCTTACGAGCCCGGAGGCTGAAGATGTCGACGGTCGGACCGGGAACGGTTTCGGCCAGCGACAGCGGGTCGCCGTTGGCGGGACGCTGCGGGTGGAAGGGCTCGAACGCCAGCTCCGCGAAGACGATCAGGCTGGCCCCATTCGCGGCGGCCTCGTCGACGGCGCTGGCGCCGCGTTCGACGTTCTGTGCCTTGTCTGGACCGGCCGACTGCTGAACGAGCGCGATTTTCACGGCGCGATCTTATCGCGGCCGTGTCGCTCAGTGTTGCGCGGCCCGAGGGGGATCTGACGAGATCACGACCCAGTGGGCCGTGCGCCGGCCATTGGCCTGGGTGAAGCGGACCTTGGCTTTCCGTCCGCGATGGGATGCGAGCTCGGCCGGCGGCAACGTCCGCGAGCCGAGCCGGATGATGGCGTCCGGGGCCAGGGTGAAAGCGATGTGCGCATCGCTGGCCGTCTGCAGCACCAGGCGACGGGCGGAAGCTTCGAAGTGTTCGATGGTGCCGACGAGCGCGGATTCGGCCGCCGGTGCGGGAGCCGTCGCCTGAGGCGCCGGGTCGCCCTGCGGTGCGGTCGCGGCCGGGAAGTTGCCAGCGAGGACCGAAACGGCCAGCCAGACGAATAAGAGCACGGACCTCCCCGGAGAAAGGCACCCATCGACCTTGCAGTCGGGAGGAGTTGACCGGAAGAACCAGCCGTTCGCCGCTCGGCCGATGGGCATCCCCCGTGAACACAATACGGGTGCCACCTGTCCACCGGTCCCGCTACAATGACTCAAGGCTTGTCCGCACAACGACTTCGATGAATTCCACCACGGCAACGACAGTTGCCTCTGCCACGCAGGCGCGCCCCAGCGTGGCGAAACTGCGCAGTTCACTCTCGCTGCGAACCCGACTCGCGCTGCTCATCACGCTGGCGGTGGCCATCATCATCGGTGTACAGGCAATCATCGAGATCGGCATCTTCGAGCGCACGGTCGAGCGGGACCTGCTCGAGACCGCCAGGCTCACCGCGGTCGCGGTCGCCGACGACTTCGAGTTGCGCCGCGATCCGCTCGATATCGATTCGCTGGCCACGATGCTGCACGAGTTCGCGATCAGCGCGCCCGCCATCCGGACCGTCTCGATCATCAGCATCACCGGCGACCAGACCGAGGTCCTCGCCAGCACCTCCTCCGGTGAGCGCGAAGAGGCGCTCACTGCGGCCCGACGCGCGGTCAGCGAGCACCAGACGGTCGTCGTGGACGGCGCCCCGGGCAGCACCGTGGTGGCGACCCCGGCGCTGCGCAACGGCCGCGCCGAAGGAGCCGCGGTCGTGACGGTCTCGCTGGGCTCGGTGGCACAGCTGCGCACAAAGGGCCGGCAGGTCACGCTCTGGTTCGCGCCCATCGTCGTCCTGCTGCTGACGCTGGTCATCGACTGGTTCGCGCGGCACCTGATTCATCGTCCGGTCGCGCGCATCCACGAGGCGATGCAGCGGGCCGGCGCCGGCGATTTCTCGGCGCGCGCCGATATCGTGCGGCCCGATGAAATCGGGGAGGTCGCGGCCGGACTGAACGACATGCTCGCCCGCCTGCAGCATCTCAACGATGCGCTGCAGGAGCGGGTGGACGATGCGACTTCCGAGCTACGTGTGCGCAACCAGGAGCTCGTCGATACCTACCAGCGCGTCTTCACGTTGCGAGAAGCGCTGGCCCGGGCCGAGCAGATGGCGGCGGTCGGCCAGATGGCCGCCAGCGTCGCTCATCAGGTCGGAACGCCGCTGAACCTGATTTCGGGATACGTGCAGATGCTCCAGCAGGACGCCGCGGTCGATGCCCGCACCGCCCGGCGGCTGGCGATCGTCCAGGAACAGATCGGCAAGGTCGCCGCCGTCGTGCGGACGATGCTCGATCATGCGAGGCGGCCGGACACGCGCTGGCCGACGTCGGTGCAGACGTTGCTGAAGCGCGTCGCCGATGTGGCCCGACCGAAGCTGGATGCCTCCCACATCACCTTGACGCTCGACGCCGAGCCTGACCTGCCGTCGGTGGAAGCCGACGGCGAGGAGCTCGAACTCGCGATCCTGAATCTGGTGAACAACAGCCTGGACGCCATGCCCTCCGGTGGCAAGCTCGCCATGCGCGCGTCGCTGTCGGACGCCAGGGTTCGGATCGACATCGCTGATTCCGGCGTCGGCATCTCACCGGAGCTGCTGCCGCGCATTTTCGAGCCGTGGGTGACCACCAAAGCGTCTGGACGTGGAACCGGCCTCGGCTTGAGCATTACGCGCGATGTGATCACCCGTCACGGCGGCACGATCGCGGCGGAGAGCGAACCCGGACGCACCACGGTCACCATCCTTCTACCGGCCGTGGATGGCCGTCCAACCGATACTCATGTCCAAAATTCTGATCGTTGACGATGACGGGGAAACCTGCCGGTTCATGGCGGAGCTCCTCGACCAGCCAGAGCGCGACATCCGCACGACCCAGCGGGCCGACGAGGCCCTGCGGCTGGCGCGCGAGCCGTTCGACCTCCTCATTTCCGACATCAATCTCGATTCGCCGCAGAACGGCATGGATGTCCTGCGCGCGTTCAAGACCGGCAACCCCTCGGGTCACGTCGTCTTGATCAGCGGCTTCGGTACACTGCAGACCGCCATCGAAGCGGTGCGCGCGGGCGCCTACGACTACATCAGCAAACCGTTCAACATCACGGAGGTGAAAGCGACGGTCGAGCGGGCGCTCGCCGACGCCGCGGCCCCGGCGCCCACGGCCCGCCCGCACCTCGAGGTGCCTCCGCCAGGGCTGATCGGCCGCACCGCGGGCATGCTCGTCGTCTACAAGCAGATCGCCCATGCTGCCAACGCCAACGCGCCGGTCCTCATCGTCGGTGAGAGTGGGACCGGAAAGGAGCTCGTCGCGCGGGCGATCCACAACAACGGTCGCCGCTCGTCCCGTGCGTTCGTGCCGATCAACTGTGGCGCGTTGACCGAAAGCGTGCTCGAGTCGGAGCTCTTCGGCCATACCCGGGGATCGTTTACCGGCGCGGTCACCGATACCAAGGGAATCTTCGAGCAGGCGAACGGCGGCACCGTGTTTCTCGACGAGATCGGCGAGACCTCGGCGTCGCTGCAGGTCAAGCTGCTTCGGGTGCTGCAAGAGGGTGAAGTACGGCCGGTTGGTGCCAGCCGGATGGTTCACGTCGACGTCCGTGTGGTCGCCGCGACCAACGTCGATCTCGATCGGGAAGTGGCGCAGCAACGCTTCCGGCAGGATCTCTTCTACCGGCTGAGCGTGATCATCATCCCGGTCCCGGCGCTCAGGGATCGCCGGGAAGACATTCCGCTGCTGATCGAAACGTTCCTGCACAACGCGTGCAGCCGCGCCGGACGCCGCGTCGATCTGACGCCGGGAGCGGTGTCGGCGCTGGCCTCGTATCGATGGCCGGGCAACGTGCGCGAGCTGGAGAACACGATCGAGCGGCTGGTCGTCTTCAGCCGCGGCTCGACGATCGATGTTGACGATCTGCCGTTCCGCGCCGCCACCGAGCCGGATCTGCAGGAACGCCTGTTCGTCGATCTGCCGTCGCTCGACGAGATCGAGCGTCGCTATCTGCTCCACGTGATCGAGCAGGTCGGTGGCAATCGGACGCGGGCCGCGGAAGTGCTCGGCATCGACCGGCGGACGCTCTACCGAATGGCCGAACGATTCGGCATCGAGTTGACGGACGACAAATAAAGGGGACGGTTGTCCCCTTCAGGCGGTCTCCCAGCGACGGGCGAACGTGCGAGCGACGAGGAGGAAGGCCAGCGTCAGGCCGGCGAGCACCAGGAGCTGCGGCCACAAGGCCAGCAGCGGCGCGTTGCGCCAGAACACCTTGAGGTAGCCGTCGAGCGCCCAGGCGTTGAACGTCACCAGGCCGATCTTCTGCATCGTCTCGCTCATCAGGAAACGCGGGAACATGCTGCCGCCCATCGACGACATGACCAGGATGATGATCGTCGCCATGCCGGACAGTTGCGCCCGCGTCTTCGCGGCGGTGGCGAGCACCAGACCGAACCCGGCGGCCGCGGCCGCGGTGAACGCCGTCATCACGACGAACCCGGGCACGTGATGGAACAGATCGAGGCCGAAGGCGATCCGGCCCCACAGAAACATTACCGTCAGCTGCGCCATGCCCATCAGGGTCAGGAACAGCCATTTGCCGGTCAGCAGACCCGACATGCCGACGCGCGTGGACAACACGCGGTCAAGCGTCCCTGAATCGACTTCCTCGAGCAGCGCGCCGCTGGCACCCGTGATCGAGAACAGCAGGAACATCACGCCGATGCCCGCGGCGTAGAACGAGATCAGGCTCTCGCGACCACCCTGGCGCATCACGTCGACGGTGTCAACGGCGACGCCGAAAATGCCGGCCGTCCCCTGTGGCGGAGCCGCGGTCGTGGCGGACGTCCCTGTCTTGAGTTGGGCGAGCCAGGTATTCACCGCGGCGCGCTGCTGCGGGGTCAGCGCCCCACCGTAGCGCTCGAACTGCGCGACGCCACCCTGCATCAGGATGTCCGGCGCCGACGTCATCGACACTTTCTGCAACAGGCCGTAGACCATTCGCGGCGCAATCTGGTCCGAGACGTCCGCCAGCAGCTGCACGTGCGGCGTCGAGCTCGCCTGGCCGAATGTCGCCGCTGCGGCGCCCAACCCGCGCGGCAGAACAATCGCGACCGGAACGTCTCCGTCACGCACCAGTTTTTCGGCGGCGACGCGATCCAGCCGCGCCCCCGTGTCGTCGGGGTCGATCGTCGTCCGCGTGCGCAGACTCTGCTCCGCGCGGAGTCCAGACACCAGTCGCCGGCTCAGCTCGCTGTCGTCCTCATCGACAACCGCAACGCGGATCCTCGCCGTGGTTGCGTTGCTCTGGTTGCCGAACACCGTCGCGAAGATCGAAAAGAAGATCAACGGCAGCAGAAAGGCCAGCATCTGCGCGACGCGATCGCGCTTGAGGTTGGTCCAGCTGATCTTCAAGAGCGTCGCAATCATTCCCTCAACTCCCTTCCGGTCAGGTGGATGAACACCGACTGCAGGCTGGGACCGCGAACTTCTACGTCTTCGATCACGCCACCCTGCGATCCCACCGCGGCGAGCAGCACCGGAAGCTCACGTGCGACATCGGTCACGCGCGCCCGCACCACCCGCGGGTCGTCGGCGGCCATCTCCAGACCGTTCGATGCTGCAGCGAGCGGCGACGTCAGGCGCAACGTCACGACACGATGGCGTCCGACCGTAAGATCGACGAGCTCGGGGAGCGTCCCCGAAGCGATGACGCGCCCGTGGTCGATGATGACGGTGCGCGAACAGCGCGCCTCCGCTTCCTCCAGATGATGCGTGGTGAGCAGGAGCGACACGCCGTCGCCGGTGAGCTCGGTGAGCATGTCGTAGATACGCTCCCGACTCTGCGGGTCGACGCCGACCGTCGGCTCGTCGAGGAGGACCACGCGAGGCCGGTGGAGGACGCCGCAGGCGATGTTCAGGCGACGCTTCATGCCGCCCGAAAAGGTCTTGATCGGCTCGCTCGTTCGATCGTCGAGCGCAGCGACCTTGAGCGCCCACTTGACTCGGTCGCCGAGATCGCGTCGTGACAGGCCCTGCAGGCGGCCGAAGGCTTCGAGGTTCTCGCGCGCGGTCAGCAGCGGATAGATCGCCAGCTCCTGCGGGACGATGCCGAGATCGGGCGGCGTGCGACGTCCGGAGACAGGGCGGTCGAACAGCCGGATATCGCCTCCGTCCAGCGTCACGCGCCCGGCGATCGCCCGGATCAGCGTCGTCTTGCCCGCGCCGTTTGGACCGAGGAGCGCGAGCAACTCCCCTTCGCCGAGCGACAAGGTGGCGCCGTCGAGCGCCGTCACCGCACCAAACCGCTTGCGGGCGGCTTCAATCTTCAGGACTTCTTTCATGCGCTCTCCCCGCGTGCCGAACTACGAGGAGGATACGGAAGGCGCTCGGGCGCCGAGTGGCGCTTCCGGCGAACGGCGGCGCGAAGGCGGCGAACGCCGCTAACGCCGACCTTTATCGTCGATTACCTTCCGGGCGGCCTTGGTGAGGACCTTGAAGCGACGCTTCTGCTCGAGCTGTGCGCGCTGGTCCTGCTGGCGGGACTGGTGGGCCTGCTCCAGCTGCAGCTTGCGATAGCTTTCGAGACGCATCGGATCCAGTCGCTTGTCCGCCACCGCTTCGGCGACGGCGCAGCCTGGCTCCCCCTGGTGACGGCAATCACGGAACTTACACGATTCGCCGAGCGCCTCAACGTCGGCAAACGCACCCGACAGGGCGTCGCCGGTGTCCCACAACTGCAGCTCGCGCATGCCTGGCGTGTCGATGAGAATGCCACCCGACGGCACGAGCACGAGCTGACGGCTGCTGCTGGTATGCCGACCGCGGCTGTCGTCCGCGCGCACCTCCCGGGTGCGCAGCAGGTCCTCGCCGATCAGCACGTTCGCAATCGAGGACTTGCCAACGCCCGACGAACCGAGCAGCGCCGCGGTACGCCCGCGACCGAGCCGCTCTCGCAGCGCGCCCATCGTCTCAGGTTTCCTGACCGACACGGCCAGGACGGGAACGCCCTGCGACGCCGCCGCCACCTCCTCGATGAGGCGGCGCGGATCCTCGACGAGATCCGACTTGTTGAGGACGATCACAGGATCCGCGCCGCTCTCCCACGCGGTCACCAGATACCGCTCGATGCGACGCGGGTTGAAGTCGCCGTCGAGCCCGGAGACAAGAAAGACGACGTCGATGTTGGCGGCGACGACCTGCTCCTCGGTGGGATCGCCGGCCGCCCGACGCGAGAAGCGACTCGATCGCGGCAGCACCGCACGGATGCGCGCATCCGCATCGGCGGGCGGATCGATCGCGACCCAGTCGCCAACCGCGGGAAAGTCCGCGCGCGCCAACGACTGGTGACGCAGCCGTCCGGAAATGCGGGCCAGCAGTTCGCCTTCAGGGATCAGCACGCGATAGATGTGAGTGTGCTCGAGGCTGACGCGCGCCGGCAGCAGCCCCGCGGCCCGGTGTTCCGCGAACGCCTCGTCGAGGCGAATAGACCAGCCGAGATCCTCGAGCGTCAACATCGCGAGGCCGTCGTCGGCGAGGACTCGAGGACCCAATGTTCCAGGGTCGTGACGGTACCAGTGCAAAGTAAGCATGGCAGCGTGGGGTCGATCGGAGGTGCTCGTGCCCCGCATTATCGCCGCTCTTGCACTCGCCGCGCTTGGCGCGGCGACCGTCAGCGGTGGGCGCGCCGACGCTCGCGGCCCGTCAGTCGGGCAATCTCGGCGGTGAGAATGGCCGGTTCCACCGGCTTGGGAAGGCTGCGCTGAACCTCGGACAGCATTCTTCGCATGCGCTCGTCACCGCTCCCGGCGGACGTCAGCGCCATCGCGGGTATCCGGCCGCCGCGATCCGATTCGAGGCCGTGAACCTTCGCGACCAGGGCGTAGGCATCGCGATCCGGGAAAGCGCTGTCGCTGACCAGGACGTCCGGACGCCAGATTTCCAACAGCTCCAAGGCGTCGGCGACCGATCCGACCAGGCGCACCGCGGCGCCTCGCCCCTCGAGCGCCACACCGAGAATCTCTCGCGAGTCCTGATCGTGATCGACGAGGAGCACGCGAAGGCCGGTCAAGGGTGGTGACGAGGCGCGCTGGACCGTCGGCGCCGGGGCCTCCGCGCCTTCGATTTGATCCTTTTTGTGCAGCGGCAGACGAATCGTGAACACGGCGCCACGGCCGTTCGCGTCGTTTCCGGCGTGGATCTCTCCGCCATGACGCTCGATCAGGTGGTGCACCAGCGACAGCCCGACGCCGAGACCGCCGCTGCTGCGCGTCGTCGACGGATCGGCCTGCGTGAAGCGATCGAAGATTCGCGGCAGGAACTCGGGATCGATGCCCGGGCCGGTGTCGCGGATCGTTACGCACGCCTGTCCGTTCGACTCGATCGAGACGTCCACCACGCCGCCGCGCGGGGTGAACTTGATGGCGTTGGCGAGAAGGTGCCACACCACCTGCCGCAGCCGGTTCGCGTCGCCGCGGACGACGATCGGACGGTCCGGCGCGGCCACGCGAACGCGCACGTCCTTCGCCGCCGCGGCGCTGTAAATCGACGCGACCGCCTCATGGACGACGCTGCTGATGGAGACCGGGCGGCTGTCGATGCGGAGGCGGCCGGTCAACGATTTCGACATGTCGAGCAGATCGGTGGTGAGCTGGGCCTGCAATCGCACGTTGCGCTCGATCGACTCGAACGCCCGTCGTGTCGTCCGATCGTCGAGCTTCCCCGTGCGTACCAGGTGCATCCACCCGAGCACCGCGTTCAACGGCGTGCGCAGTTCGTGCGAGATTGTCGTGAGGAACTCGTCCTTCATGCGGTTGGCGGCCTCTCCCTCGAGACGCGCCGCATGGGCGATGCGAGCCTCGCGCTCGGCCACCCGTCGCGTTCGCCGCAGCGCGGAGACGAGCGCGGTCAGGAGCAGGCCCTGCACGACGAAGAGCGCGAGATGCGTCTGCACCGCAGCGGGCTGACGAAAGTCGGTGAGGAAAATTCCTAGGATTGCGCCTGCGGCCGTGACGGCAACGGCCGCACTGCTTCCGGCGAACCAGGCGCTGCCAAGAACCGTGACACTCAAGAGCAGAAAGAGGCTGCCGTCATCGATGATGCTGGTCGGGGACCGGGCCAGGAAGAAGACCATCACGACAACCGAGAGAGAGACGAATTGACGGACCGGTCCGGGAAGCGTCGGAAACGGATATGGGCCTGCTCCCCTGGACATGCTCGTCACCACCCCGGTACGGTCGCCAATACCGACCCACGACCACGCCGGGGAGATGTCGCAACGCCCGTGCCACGCCCGAGTGACCGTCGAGCTGGCTATTGGCCGTCAGCAGGATCCGGCGGAATTCGGCCGTCTGTCACCGGCGGAGCGGCCTTGCCGAGAATGTCGTCGATCAGTCCGTATTCTTTCGCTCTGGCAGCGTCGAGATAGAAATCAGTGCGCTTGGTATCGCGAATGATCTGCCGGAGCGGCTTGCCGGAGCGATCGGCGAGGATGCGATAGATCTGACTCTGCATTTGTTTGAGCCGATCCAGATGCTGAGCTGCGGCGGTGGTCGACTGCCAGCCCGCCCACTTCGCCGGCTCGTGAATCATGATCCATGAATGCGGAAAGGCGACGCGCCGCCCTTCGCTGGCCGCCTGGAGGACGACCGACCCCATCGAGTAGGCCATTCCCTGGACGATGATGGTGACCTC
Organism: uncultured Acidobacteriota bacterium; assembly: GCA_963771415.1. Taxonomy (GTDB): domain Bacteria; phylum Acidobacteriota; class Vicinamibacteria; order Vicinamibacterales; family 2-12-FULL-66-21; genus CAWAZT01. The sequence continues at coordinate 859,706 of CAVYTI010000008.1, forward strand.
GATGCTGCGAGAGACGAGGTGACGCACCGCGTCATGAATGGCAAGGCCGTCGGTGACGTTCCCCCCGGCGCTGTTGATGTACAGCGTGATGGGACGCTGGCTGTCGTTGGCCAGCTCGCGCATCCGTTCGATCACGCTGCGCGCGCTGTCCTTGTCGATGTCCCCGATCAGATAGACGTCGCGCAGCCGGTCCGACTGCTCCTTGCGCAGGGTGTCCTTGACGGCGTCGACGAGGTCGTTGAGCAGCCGATCGCTGATGTCGCTCATGTCGGCCGTCATTATTCCATTCCTTGGCCCGAACGGGTGCGCGAAGCAGTAACGGCGGTCAGATGAGCCCTACGGGTTGCGTCGGCTCGCCCTGGCGCGGTGGGCGGCGCGCTTGGCCACGGGGATGACGAACTTCTCCGCGGTCAACTCGGCGGAGAAGCTGACGACCTTCACGTCGACCAGGCCAGCCGTGTGACCGGCCCGCATCATCTCCTGCTCGGTCAGGTCCTTCGAGCCCTTCGGACGCAGGGTCCAGAGCGTGCCGTCGGCCTGCAGGCGCGGCACCAGCGGCGCCAGGCGCCGCAGATCGTCCCGATGGCGGAAGACGGCGAAGATCGCCTCTACCTGGTTGCCGCCTGTCGTCCGCACCCTTGCCCCGCGCTGGCGTAACTCCTCCATGAAACCGGCGTCGCCTTCGATCCCGAGCACGAGCACGTCCTGACCCGGCTTCACGCCGAGCTTGTCGATCCGGCTCTTCGAGTTGGCAGCGCACGCATCGTTCGCCCGTGGCTTCACCGTCACGAGTGCGACCCGCCGGCGGGCGTGCCCGCGATGGCCTCGACACTCTTGAGGAAGCCTTCGATCGTCGCCGCCTGCCCGAGGACGAAACGCGAGACGAAGCGGAAAATGGGGTTGGAGACCTCGCCGTCTTCTGTAATCGTCAATTCCGATCCCGGCGGAGTGGCCTTCAGGCTATACGTCCACGTGCCGCCGAACGGCAATGAGAGATCGGTGATGCGGACCACGAGCAGCGATGGACGATCCATTCGCTCGAAGGCGAGCGGAATGCGTCCGCCCCGCATGTGCTCGACCCACGCCGGCATGCCGTAACGATCCGGCAGTCGCTCCAACTTCCGGAGATCCCGCCGCCACGCAGGATAGCCATCCACGTTCACCAGGAGCACGTACAGGGCCTCCTGCGACATCGCCAGACGCGACGCACGAGAGATGGTGTGCTTCCTGGGAAGAGTGGCGCCCACGAGAGCCACGAGCGCGACGAGACCGCCCAGAGCGGCAACGATCAGTAGGGCCCAACGAATCATCGAGCGCCTCCTTCGGCCAGGTCGGATTGATGTTCGCGCGCGGTTGCGTGCATCTGCTCCTGGGCGGCGCGCGCCAGCAGCGCCAGGCCGGCGACGGCGCGTGTGCGGTCGGCGCTCGACAGTCGCTCGACGAGGGCCATGACGCGTGCCGGATCGAGGACCGACGACGCTTCGCGGACGCGAACCCCGGCGCCCGTCAGCCGTACGTGCACCTTGCGTCGATCGGCCGCATCGCGCAGCCGCACGACGTATCCCTTGCGCTCGAGCCGATCGATGGCGACCGACATGGTGCCTGCGGTGACGCCCATATGCCGCGACAGCTCCATCAGCGTCGTCGGCTCGATCTCGTCGAGGTGATCGAGCACGCTGGCCTGGTGCCGGCTGAGGAGCCTCTGGCTCTGAGGATCGCGAACGTGGCGCGTATGACAGGCGAAATAGATGCGAGGGTAGAGCGCCATGACGGATTCTGCGGCCGCCGTTACCTCGTCCGCGCCGGAGGGCATAGGCAAACAATTTACCTTATTTACTTGTTTTGTCAAATCAAATTAACTTTCTCTAACTTATTGCAAACCTGGACGCTTCAGTTTCCGTCAAATTGACCATTCCGAGGGCGGTTGGGCTCAGGGGTGGTGTTCGGATCTGGGACGCTGCCATTCCGCCAGCGGTCAGTCACGGATCGAGGGTTTCACCGAGAGCCGCCGTAAACGTCTCCAAACAAAGGCCGTTTCGGTGACGAATTAATGGCACGCCGTTTGGCTTATCTGTTCTGACCGGGTCTGATCTCCGACCGGAGTACTCGGACACAACAGAGGCAGTTTTTCATGGTTGATATTGCTCGTCCTTCGCAAGCACGAAAGAAAAAGATTCGCCGCGCCATCTACGGCGCGGCCGCCATTGCCGCGATCGCGCTCATCTCGGTGGGCGTCTCCCGACTCAAGCCGGCTGCCCCGAGCGTTGACCGGGCCGTCGTGTGGATCGACACCGTCAAGCGTGGGCCCATGTTGCGGCAGGTGCGCGGGTCGGGCACGCTGGTTCCGGAAGACATCCGGTGGCTGCCCGCGCAAACGAGCGGCCGCGTCGAGCGCATTCTCCTGCGCTCGGGCGCGCAGGTCACGCCAGACTCCGTGATCCTCGAATTGAGCAATCCCGAGCTGACGCAGACCGTGACCGAGGCCCAGCTCGCCTATCAGGCGGCGCTGGCGGCGTTCGAGAACCGGAAAGCGGAGCTCCAGAGCGGCCTTCTCAGCCAGGAAGCCGACACCGCCAACGTCGAAGCGCTCTACAAACAGGCCGCACTCGACCTGGAAGCGAATGAGTCCCTGTTCAAAGAAGGGCTCATCTCCGAACTAACGCTGAAACAGAAGCGCGGCGCGACCGAGGAGCTGAAGAACCGCCTCGACCTCGCCCAGCGACGGCTGGAAATCTCTCGGCAGGGTGTCAAGTCCCAGGTCGCGCCCCAGGAAGCGGACGTCAATCAGAAGAAGACCGCGTGGGAGCTGCGGCGGAAGCAGCTCGAGGATCTGAAGGTCAAGGCAGGCATGGAAGGAGTGCTCCAGTGCGTCTGCAGCAATCCGACGACGCAACTCGAGCGCGGATCTTCGGTCACCCCGGGGACGAATCTCGCGCGCGTCGCCAACCCCTCACTTCTGAAGGCGGAGCTCAGGATCGCGGAAACGCAGACGAAGGACATCCGCATCGGCCAGTATGCCGAGGTCGATACACGCAACGGAGTCGTCAAAGGGCACGTCACACGCATGGACGCGGCATCGCAGGGCGGGACGGTCGGCGTGGACGTGAGCATGGATGGACCGCTGCCGCCGGGCGCGCGGCCCGATCTGAGCGTCGATGGAACGATTCAGCTGGAAAAGCTCGACAACATCATCAACGTCGGACGGCCGGCATTCGGCCAGGAGAACAGCACCGTCAGCATCTTCAAAGTGCTGGCGAGCGGCGAGGCGATTTCGACTCCGGTCAAGTTGGGCCGCGCCTCGGTGAGCACTATCGAAATCGTCGAAGGGCTGCAGCCTGGCGATCAGGTGATTCTCTCCGACATGTCCCAGTACGACTCGTTCAATAGAGTGCAACTGAAATAGAGCTGTCAGCCGAGCGCTGACAGCCGACGGCTGTCAAAGGAGCCACGATGAACACGTCCGCGCAACCGCTCATCAACCTCAACGGCGTTACGAAGGTGTTTTTCACCGACGAGGTCGAGACGCACGCCCTTGCGGGAATCCACCTCGACATCAAGAGCGGCGAGTACATCGCCATCGCGGGCCCGTCGGGATGCGGCAAGTCGACGCTGCTCTCCATCCTCGGCCTGCTCGACTCCCCCACCGAGGGCAAGTACGTGCTGAACGGGAAAGAAGTCGCGGATCTGCCGCTTTCCGAGCGCGCGCGGGTACGTAATCGCGAGATCGGGTTCATCTTCCAGAGCTTCAACCTGATTGGCGACCTGAACGTCTACGAGAACGTCGAGCTGCCGCTCACCTACCGCGGGATGAAGTCGATCGAGCGGAAGGAACGCGTGATGAACGCGCTCGAAAAGGTCGGCATGGCTCACCGTGCGAAGCACCTCCCGAGCCAGTTGTCGGGAGGTCAGCAGCAACGTGTCGCCGTCGCCCGGGCCGTCGGGGGTTCGCCGTCGATCCTGCTCGCGGACGAGCCGACCGGAAACCTCGACTCGAAGAACGGCGAAGCGGTGATGGAGCTCCTCCGCGAACTGCATCGTGAAGGCGCGACGATCTGCATGGTGACGCACGATCCGCGTTACGCGCGCCACGCCGATCGCTCCATCCACCTCTTCGACGGCCGCGTTGTCGAGGAAGACGGCAGCAAGAAGGGCGAGCGCGAGCTCGAAGAGAGCGGTTTCGACATCGCGCACTAGCAGTGGACGGGCTATCAGCTGACCGCCATCACCTGATAGCCCTCTGCCGACGGCCGGAGCTGAGAGCTGAGCGCTTGTAGCTGAGAGCTGATTCATGCTTCTTCAAGATCTGAAGTACGGCCTCCGGATGCTCGTGAAGAGCCCCGGCTTTACCCTGGTCGCCATCCTTTCCCTCGCGCTCGGGATTGGCGCCAACACCGCGATTTTCAGCCTGATCAACGCCGTGCTCCTGCGGCCGATGCCGGTCAGCGATGCGACGTCGCTCGCGTCGGTCTCGACGACCGATCAGCGCAATCCCGGCAATCTTCCGATTTCGCATCTCAACTTCAAGGATCTCCGCACCCAGAACGCGGCGTTCACCGACATGGCGGGCTTCACCTTTGCCGCCGTGAACTACAGCGCCGGGAAGGAGTCCGAGCAGATTCCCGCGCAGATCGTCACCAGCAACTACTTCTCGCTGTTGGGAACCCAGCCGGCGTTGGGCCGCGGGTTCCTGCCCGAGGAGGAGACCAGGGCCACCCCGGTCGCCGTGCTCAGCGAGGGATTCTGGCAGCGCAGTCTCGGGTCGGATCCCACCATCGTCGGCAAGACGATCACGCTCAATCGAACACCTTTCACGATAATCGGTGTCGCGCCAAAGAATTTTTCCGGCACGCTGCTCGGCGGCGGACCGTCTGTGTGGCTGCCGATGTCGATGCACCTGGTCGTTCAGCCAGGCTTCGACTGGTACGACACCCGGCGCGGCCTGTTCATCTTCGCGTTCGGGCGGCTCAAGCCCGGCACCACCCTCGAACAGGCCCGCTCCAACCTCAAGACGGTTTTTGCCAACCTCGAACAGGCTTTTCCCGTCGATAACAAGGGACGCAGCGCGACCGCCGTTGCTCTCCTGGACGCCCGGCTGAACCCGGGCGGGCAGGGACCCAACCTGGTGGTGCAGCTCTCGTCGACGCTGATGGTCGTGGTCGGCATCGTGCTGCTCATCGCGTGCATCAACATCGCGAATCTGCTGCTGGCGCGCGCGTCGAAGCGCCGGCGCGAAGTCGCGATCCGGCTGGCGCTCGGAGCGAACCGATCGCGTCTCATCAGTCAGCTGCTCACCGAAAGCGTGATGCTCGCGATTCTTGGCGGCGCCGCCGGGCTCTTGCTCGCGTATTGGACGCTGAACGCGATCGTCGCCGCTCAACTGCCCCTCCCTTTCCCCGTTGACGATACGCTCGCGCTGGATACACGGGTCCTGATCTTCACCGCCATCCTCGCGGTGGCGACCGGCATGCTCTTCGGCCTTGCCCCGGCCCTGCAGGCCTCGAAGGCCGACGTCGTACCGGTCCTCAAGAACGAGCTCGTGCCGTCGGCGTCGGGCAGCCGTGGGCTGATGGGCTTCCTGAGCCTGCGCCAGGTCCTGGTCGTGCTCCAGGTCGCGGCCTCGCTCGTGTCGCTGGTGGCGGCGGGGCTGTTCCTGCGCGATCTCCGCAAGACCCAGGCGATCGACCCGGGATTCGAGACCACCGGCGTGCTGGTGATGAACTTCAATCTCGGACGGGAGGGCTACACGCCCGAGCGCGGACAGGTCTTCTACGACCAGATCGTCCAGCGGGCGGCGGCGCTGCCCGGGGTGCGCGGGGCTGCCATCGCCGAGAACCCCCCGCTCGCCAACGGCATCTCCCGCAGCGTCTTTCCTGAGGGCGCCGATACCACGACCCGCGATCGCATTCTCGTGGAGGTGAACACTGTCGGTCTCGGGTACTTCCAGACCATCGGCATTCCCATCGTGCACGGCCGCGATTTCACCCGCGCCGATCTCGTCGACTCGCCAAAAGTCGTCGTCATCAACGAGACGATGGCGCAGCAGTTCTGGAAGGGCGATGAACCGATCGGAAAGCGGTTCAAGTTTTTCGGCGACAACGACTACACCACGGTCATCGGCGTCGCGCGCAACAGCAAGTACAACGGCGTGGCCGAAGAGCCCTGCCGTTCATCTATCAGCCGCTGACGCAGGACGTACACGCCGGCGGGGACGCTCCTCGTCCGCAGCGCCGGCGATGCCGCGTCGCTGGCGTCGGCGGTGCGCCGTGAAGTCCAGCAGCTGGATCCGACGCTGTCGCTCTTCAACGTCCGCACGCTCGAGGAGCAGGTCGGTCAGTCGCTCCAGCCGCAGAAGATGAACGTCGTCCTGCTGACGGTGTTCGGGGTGCTGGCGCTGCTGCTGGCCTCGATCGGGCTCTACGGCGTGGCCAGCTATTCGGTGTCGCAGCGCACGCGCGAGATCGGCGTACGGATGGCGCTCGGCGCGCGCCCGTCCAGCGTGCTGACGCTGGTGCTCGGCCACGGCATGATCCTCGTGGCCGCCGGTCTGGCGCCTCGGACTGGTGGTCGCCTACGTCGTCGCGGGCCTGGCCAGCGCGATTGTTCACGACCGTCAGCCCCCACGATCCGGCGACGTTTCTGGTGACGGCAATCGGGCTGGGCGCGATCGCCCTGCTCGCGACTTACGTCCCGGCGCGGCGGGCGACGCGAATCGACCCGCTGATCGCCTTGAGAACCGACTGACGCGGACCGAAGCGCCGTCAGCTGCTGGCTGATGGCTGAAACCACGATCAACCCACCATGCTCATCACCGATCACCTGAAGGAACATCGCAACGACTCCCAGGACCACCTGCGTCACGCGCCCCGGCCCGCCGACCCGCGCGTGCTCATTGCGGACGATCAGGCTGACGTCCTCGAGGCCCTCAGGCTCCTGCTCAAGGCTGAGGGGTTCCACCTCGAGACCGCCTCGTCGCCGGCCGGCGTGCTCGCCGCCATCGAGGCGCGTGAGTTCGACGTCGCGCTGATTGACCTGAACTACGCGCGCGACACGACCTCCGGCGAGGAGGGGCTGAACCTCCTGTCGCGGATTCAGGGAATCGATCCGACGCTGCCGGTGGTCGTGATGACCGCCTGGGGCAGCGTCGAGGTCGCGGTCGAAGCGATGCGCCGTGGCGCGCGCGACTTCATTCAGAAGCCCTGGGACAACGCCCGGCTGCTGGCGATCATCCGCACCCAGATCGAGCTGAGCCAGGCGCTGCGGAAGGGCCAGCGGCTCGAGGCCGAGAACTCACTGCTGCGCGGCGAGGGCATGCCCAAGCTGATCGCCGAGTCCTCGGCGATGCAGGGCGTTCTGCAGGTGATCTCCCGCGTCGGGCCGTCGGACGCCAACGTCCTGGTGCTGGGCGAGAACGGCACCGGCAAGGGGGTCGTCGCCCGTGCCCTGCACGCCGTCTCGAGCCGCGCATCGCGCCCGATGGTGGTCGTGAACTCCGGCGGCGTCTCGGAAGGAGTCTTCGAGAGCGAGCTCTTCGGCCACGTCCGGGGTGCCTTCACCGACGCGAAGGCCGACCGCGTCGGCCGCTTCGAGCTCGCCGATCAGGGGACCTTGTTCCTCGACGAGATCGCCAACGTGCCGCTCAGCCAGCAGGCGAAGCTGCTGCGCGTCATCGAGACCGGCGAATTCGAGCGGCTCGGCTCGTCGCGGACGCGCCGCGTCGACGTCCGGATCATCTCCGCCACCAACGCCGCGATCACCGAGGAGGTTGCCGGCGGCCGCTTCCGCCAGGACCTGCTGTTCCGGCTGAACACCATCGAGATTCGGCTGCCACCGCTGCGCGACCGGCGCGAGGACCTGCCGCTGCTGGCGCAGCACTTCCTCCGTCAGCACGCTCAGCGCTACCGCAAGCGCCTGACCGGCTTCGAGAGCGCCGCGATGCAGATCCTCCTGGAGCACGGCTGGCCGGGCAACGTCCGGGAGCTGGATCACGCGGTCGAGCGTGCCGTCCTGATGGCGCAGGGTCCGCTCGTCAAGCCCGGCGACCTTGGCCTGCGCACCAGCAAGGACGGCGGCGGACGCCTGGAGGACATGAGCCTCGAGGACGTCGAGTGCTTCCTGATCAAGAAGGCCATGACGCGCTTCGACGGCAACGTCAGTCAGGCGGCCAAGGCGCTCGGGTTGAGCCGTTCCGCGCTGTACCGCCGCCTCCAGCGCTACGGGCTCTGAGCGAAAGGTAGAATGCTCGATGTCACAGGGTGAACGGCGATGCCGGGTGCGCTTGGCAGTCGGCTTCGAATCACTGACATCGAGATGGCGACCAGCCGACCCCGCGAGCCTCGTCTCAGCCACGACCGACGCATCCTCCTCATGGCGTTGGCGTCGGCGCTGCCCGGGGCGCTGATTTCGCTGATTTTCCTCTGGACGGGCGACTACACCCCAAAGGTCCAGTGGACCCTCACCGTCGTCATCGTCGCCTTCTGCCTCGGCTTCGCGTTCGCGCTGCGCGAACGCGTCATCCTGCCCTTGCAGACGCTCTCCAATCTCCTCGCCGCGCTTGGTGAAGGAGACTTCTCCATTCGCGCCAGGGGCGCGCGCGGCGGCGATCCGCTCGGCGAAGTCCTGATCGAAGTCAACACGCTGGTCGAAACGCTGCGGCATCAACGCCTCGACGCGCTCGAGGCGACCACGCTGTTGAGAAAAGTCATGGCGGAAATCGACGTCGCCGTCTTCACCTTCGACGAGGACCAGGAGCTGAAGTTCGTCAACCGGGCCGGCGCCCGGCTCCTCAGCCAGCGCGCCGAGCGCCTCCTCGGCCGTCGGGCGAACGAGATCGGCCTGCAGGATTGCCTGGCCGGTGAGGCGCCGCGCGTGATCAACACCGCCTTTCCCGGCGGCGTCGGCCGGTGGGAGATCCGGCGCAGCTCGTTCAGGCAGGGTGGTCTTCCCCACGAACTGCTCGTGCTCTCCGACTTGAGCCAGCCGCTGCGCGAAGAGGAGCGTCAGGCCTGGCAGCGGCTCATTCGCGTCATCGGCCACGAAATGAACAACTCGCTGGCGCCGATCAAGTCGATCGCCGGCAGCCTGTCGACGATCGTCGAGCGGGAGCCTCCTCCCTCCGACTGGCGTGACGACGTGCAGCGCGGGCTCGGAGTGATCGGCTCGCGCGCCGAGTCTCTCAGCCGGTTCATGAGCGCCTATGCGCGGCTCGCCAAGCTGCCCCCGCCGAAGTTCGCGGCGCTGGACGTCTCGGCGGTGATCGATCGCGTGGTCGCTCTGGAGAAGGGACACAACATCCAGAATGCCGGTGGCCCCCGGTTGACCATCCAGGGGGACAGCGATCAGCTCGAGCAGGTGATGATCAATCTGATTCGAAACGCCGTCGATGCGGTGCGGGAAACCGGCGGCGGCGTGGAGATCGGCTGGCAGCGCCTTCCGGGATCCTCGCCGCCGACGATGGAGTTGTGGGTAGACGATGAGGGGCCGGGGCTGTCGAATACGGGCAACCTTTTCGTGCCTTTCTTCACCACCAAGCCCGGAGGGTCGGGGATCGGCCTCGTGCTCAGCCGACAAATCGCCGAGGCCCATGGCGGCAGCCTGCTGCTGGCCAATCGCGAAGATCGAATTGGATGCCGCGCCAGCCTGCGGCTGCCCCTGCACGCGAGCGCACCGCTGAAGGTCGAGCCTGTCGCACAGCAGGCGTGAGGGCGCCGCCTGCGTGCTGAACGCCTGCCGGACCGACTAAGCTAGCCACATGGACGAACGATCGCGTCCGATCCTTCCGGGCTCCGCTGCCAGCGACTACGAGCGATACCTGAGGACGGACGAGCTGCTGTCTCTCCAGAAAACCCCCGACCAGGTCGTGCATCACGACGAGCACGTCTTTCAGGCCGTGCACCAGGCCTCCGAGCTGTGGCTCAAGCTGGCGTGCCAGGAGATCGAGCGGGCGACATCGCTGATCGGCGCCGACTCGATCGACGAGGCGGTCCGCCTGCTCAGGCGGGCGAACGAGATCCTGAGTCTGGTCATCGATCAGATTCACATGCTGGAGCACATCTCGCCGCTGGACTACGCCGTGGTGCGCACGGCGCTCGGCCATGGGGCAGGGTTCGATTCCCCAGGATTCAGGCGCGTGCACCGCAGCTCGCCACTGCTGGGCGAAGCCTTCGATGCCGCACTCGCCCGCCGCCAGATCACCGTGCTCGATGTCTACGAACGCGGCCACGCCGTCGACGATCTGTACCAGCTCGCCGAGCAGCTCATCACCTGGGACGAGCGCGTCATCCTGTGGCGCTTCCACCATCTCAAGGTCGTCGAGCGCATCATCGGCGGCAGCGTCGTCGGAACCCAGGGCACGCCGGTCGAAGTGCTCGGCAAGCGGATCGACGTGCGCTTCTATCCTCGCTTGTGGTCGGTCCGCGACGAGATCACGCGACGGTCGCCGCTGGGAGCGGACGGCCACGGCGGGCCGTGAGGCCCAACTCCCATTGATTGGATACACTAATGGGCGCCTGAGGCGCGTCGGGTCGACGCGCTCGGTCTGATCGCATGCCACAGCGGTTCTTCATCGACGTCCCAAGCTGGCCAAGCGTATTGCTCGCGGTCGTTCCGACCGTCGTGCTGGCGTGGCTGGCGTCGCGCCTCGCCCGCAGAGCCGTCCGCGCTCTGCTCAAGAGGGTGCTGCGCGACACCGTGGCGGTGACCAGCCCGCTGGTGCGCGCGCCGCTGCGGTTGATCGGTTTCATCGCCTTCTTTCTGGTCTTCGCCGTTTTGATTGGGCCTGCGTTCGAGCTGGCAGGCGTCCACCCGAGAGCAGGTGTCCACCTCCAGACCCTCGCCGGCTGGACCTTCGACTCCGGCCTTCGCGTTCTCCTCATCGTCGCCGTGGCCTACGCCACCATTCGCCTGGTGGCCGTCGGCGTGAAGCGATTCGAACACGACGTCAGCTTCGGCACCGGGCTCGATGCGCTCGAACGAGCCAAACGGGCCCGCACGCTCGGCACGGTCCTCACCCACATCACCTCCACGCTCGTCCTCGGCATCGCCACTCTGATGGTGCTGCGCGAGTTTCACGTCGACATTTCCCCGGTCCTGACTGGCGCCGGAATCGTCGGCGTCGCGCTCGGCTTCGGCGCCCAGACCCTGGTGCGCGATCTGATTGGCGGATTCTTCCTGCTCCTCGAGAACCAGATTCGCGTCGGCGATACGGTGTGCGATCAACGGTATCGGCGGGCTGGTCGAAACGATCAATCTCCGAACCACTCTCCTCCGCGACGAGGAGGGAGCGATTCACGTCATTCCGAACGGCTCGATCACGAGTCTGGCGAATCGCAGCAAGGACTTCAGCTACTACGTGATCAATCTGCCGCTGGCGTTCGGCGAGGATACCGATATGATCGGCCGGCTGATCAAGAACATCGCCGACGAGTTGATTGCAGGAGGATCGCTATAAGCCGTTCGTCCTGGCGCCGCTCGAGGTGATTGGCATCGACTCGTTCGATGAAGGTGGTGTCCGCCTGAAGATGCGAATCAAGACGGCGCCGCAGAAGCAATGGGACCTCGGGCGGGAACTGCGGCGTCGAATCATGCGAGCGCTGTCGGAGCGCGGCATTCAGATGTTCTCGGCGCAGCGGACAGATCTCGCTGCCGCCGCCGCTCAATACCCCGCGGTCGTCGGCGCCGCCTTCTGCCCCTGGGACTCCTGAACGATCTTGACGCCGGCGCTGGCGCCGACCCGCGTCGCGCCTGCCGCCACCATCGCCTTCATCCCTTCATAGTCCCGCACGCCGCCTGCCGCCTTGATCCCCATCTCCGCGCCGACGACGCGTCGCATCAGCGCGACGTCGGCTGACGTCGCACCGCCCGAGGCGAAGCCGGTCGAGGTCTTGACGAAGTCGGCGGCCGCCGCCTTCGCCAGAGTGCTCGCCGCCACTTTCTCGTCGTCGGTGAGGAGCGCCGCTTCGATGATGACCTTGCAGACCGCGCCGGCCTCCTGACATGGCCCGACCACCGCCTCGATGTCGCGGGCGACGACCTGGAGATCGCCCGATTTCAGCGCGCCGACATTGATCACCATGTCGATCTCGGACGCGCCGTCGAAAATCGCGCGACGGGCTTCGTAGTGCTTGACGTCCGGAGTGGTGGCGCCCAACGGAAACCCGACGACCGAACAGACGCCGACCCCGCTGCCGCGCAGCAGAGTCGCCGCGAGCGCGACCCAGGCAGGGTTGACGCACACGGTCGCAAAGTGAAACTCGGCCGCCTCGCGACACAGCTTCTCGATGTCGGTGCGCGTCGCGTCGGGCCTGAGAAGGGTGTGATCGATCATCGAGGCGACCGTTCCAGTCGCGCCGCCCGAGGCGTGCAGACCTATCCGGGTTGCGCCGGCATCGAGCACGCCGCGAAGCCGGTCCGGGCAGCAGTCGTAGAGCACGGCATGGCAGGCACACTGCGATGGCGTCTGCGCCGGACGGCCCTGTACCGCCATCACCTCTTCGGTGATGATCTCGATGAGCCGCTGAAGATCGCGAGAATCCAGCATTGTTTGAAAGTTAGAACGATTCCTCCAAACGCCTGATTTTCATCAGGCGCCGGATGTAGCGGGCCTCTTTCATCGGCGTGTCGATCCAGACGTCGACGATGCGCAACGCCGTGTCGGTGTCGGCCACCAGGGTCGATCCCAACGTCATCACGTTGGCGCCGTTGTGCTCGCGCGAATATCTCGCGATCGTCTGGTCGTTGCACATCGCTGCACGGACGCCCTTCACCTTGTTGGCGGCGATGGCCGATCCGATGCCCGCGCCGTCGATGACGATACCGGCGTCCACCTCCCGCCGTGCGACGGCGCTGGCGACGCGGGCCGCCATGTCGGGATAGTCCACGGGGGCCGTGGTGTCCGTGCCCAGGTCGTCGACGGCCAGCCCGCGCGTCCGCAGATGCTGAACGATGGCTTTCTTGAGCGCAACGCCGGTGTGATCGTTGCCAATGGCGAGGCGTCGGATGTCCGCCGTCGGGGCCAGGTCAGGCGGCAACATCGGGTCGACGGACCCCGCGGGCACCACCGAGATGCGGCGGGCGGTCAGGGTGTCGCGCGCCAGCGGCGTGACATGGCCACCGGGTGCCAGCTCCACTGTGGCCCCTCGCTCGATCTGGCGCGCATCGGCCTCGGTGATAATGTCGAAGCGACGAACCATTCAGTCTCCAAGCACGGCGATATATGGAAGGTTCCGGTACTTCTCCCCATAGTCGAGCCCGTATCCCACGACGAACTTGTCCTCGATCGTGAAGCCGATGTACTCGACCTGGACATCGATCTGTCGCCGCGACGGCTTGCTCAGCAAACACGCGGTGCGCACGGTCTTCGGGGCGCGCGCCCTCAGGATGTCCTGCAAGTAGCTCAGCGTCAGGCCCGTGTCGACGATGTCTTCCACGATGATGACATGCCGGCCCTCGAGACTGCTGTCCAGGTCTTTGAGCACCCGCACCTGGCCGGAAGATTTCGTGCCCTTACCGTAACTGGACACCGCCATGAAATCCAGCGTGACGTGAGCGCTCATGGCGCGGACCAGATCCGCCATGAACATGAAGCCCCCCTTGAGCACGGCGACCAGGTGAATCTCGTCTCCTTCGGGATAGTCGCGCTCGATCTCGGCGGCCAGGGCCTGAATGCGCTCGTGGATCTGAGCGGCTGAGAGCAGAACGGCGGTCGTGGTGGTCATGGCCTCGGACTCCTGCTGCTGGAGCTCACCGCCGCACGCACGCGCGGCGCGAGCGCGCGGGCGTCGGCCAGGACCTGGTCGGCGTTCAACGTGAGCACCTTGCGGTCGCGCATGACGATGCGTCCGTTCACGATCGTCGTCCGCACATCGTCACCCCGCGTGACGTAGACCAGATGCGACAGCGGATCGTAGAGCGGCGTCTGCCGCGCCGCCGACATCGACACGACGATCAGGTCGGCGCGTTTGCCGGGCTCGAGCGAGCCGATCTCCCGTTCCATCCCGAGGGCGCGTGCGCCGTCGATGGTCGCCATCTCGATCGCGACCGGCGCGGGAATCGCCCGCGGGTCGTCGGACGTCAGCTTGTTGAGGAAGGCCGCCTGGCGCATCGCTTCGAACATGTCCAGGTCGTTGTTGCTGGCCGCGCCGTCCGTACCGAGGCCGACGGGAATGCCCGCCGCGCGCATCGCGACGACCGGCGCGGCGCCGCTGGCGAGCTTCATGTTGCTCTCGGGATTGTGGGACAACCCGACGTGTCGGCGCGCCAGGATCTGAATTTCGTCCGGCGTCAGGTGAACACCGTGTGCCGCGATCGTCCTCGGCCCCCAGAAGCCCAGCGATTCAAGATAGGCCGCCGGCGTGGCCTGATATTTTTCACGTGACGTCGCGACCTCTTCATTCGTCTCCGAGAGGTGGAGAATCACGGGCACGTGGAGCCGATCGGCGAGCGCCCTGCACGCTTTCAGGGTGCCGCTGTCGAGCAGATACATCGAGTGCGGTGCAACGGCCGGCGTGATCAAATCGTCGGCCTTGAATTCCTCGATGAACTTTTCGGTTCTGGCAAGCCCTTCCGCCGGCGTTTTGGCGTCCGGCGCCGGGATCTGTATGATCGTCTGACCGAGGACGCCCCGCAATCCCGCCGCCTTGGTGACGCGAGCGATCTCCTCCTCGTAGTAATACATGTCCACGTAGGTCGTCGTGCCCGACTCGATCATCTCCAACGCCGCCAGCCGCGTCCCCGCGCGGACGAACTCCGGCGACACCGTCTTGGCCTCGGCCGGGAAGATGTAGTTCTGGAGCCAGTCCATCAAGGCGAGATCGTCGGCCAGGCCGCGAAACATCACCATCGGGGCGTGGGTGTGAGTGTTGATCAGACCAGGCATCACCACCGCGCCCATCGCGTCGACCGTCTGGCGCGCGGAGTATCGAGCGGCGATCGCAGTGCTCGTATCGACCGCGACAATGTCGCGACCGTTGATAGCCACCGACCCGTGGTCGATCACGCGCCGGTTGCCGTCGACCGTCACGACCATGCCGTTGGCGACAATCAGTGAGACCTGGGTCCGGCTTTGCGCCTGCCCCACAGCCACCGCAAGCGCACACAGGACAATCACGAACGAGCGCCGGAGCATAAGGTGAACAGATTCTATACCGCACACGATCACAGAACCGTCGCCAGATGTAGAACCCAGACCGATTGCCCGTGACGTGTGACTCGTACGCAGTGAACGGCAAGACCAGGACTGTGAACCAGGATTATGAACCGGGACTGTGAACCAGGACTGTGAACCTGTGAACCAGAACCGTGAACCAGAACCGTGAACCAGAACCCCGAACCCCCGAACCGAGAACCAGACCCCGAACCCCGAACCCCCGAACTCCGAACCCCGCCTGATGTATATTTTCACCCGTGTCCGTTCATCTCGTCGAGCACCCGCTCGTCCACGACGCGCTCGTCACGCTACGGGACGCGAAGACGCCGCCCGAAGTGTTCCGGCGCATGGCAGTACGGATCAGCCTGTTGCTGGCGGCCGAAGCGACACGCGATCTACCGGTCGCGCCGGTGACGGTGACCACGCCGCTCGCGGCGGCGGATGGACGCCGGGTCTCGGCGGACGTCGTGGTCGTGCCGGTGTTGCGCGCCGGACTCGGGATGCTGGATGCGGTGCTCGAGCTCATCCCGGGTGCGCGCGTCGGGCACATCGGCCTGCAGCGTGACGAGATTACCGCCGTCGCCTCGCAGTACTATGCCAAGTTGCCGCGGGCGCTCGAGAACAGCGTCGTTCTCATGATCGACCCGATGCTGGCCACCGGCGGCAGCGCCGTCGCCGCGCTCGATTTGTTGTCCCGTGCGGGCGCCCGCGACATCCGTATGATCTGTATCGTCACCGCGCCCGAAGGAGTGCGGCTCGTGGAGCAGCGCCACCCAGGCGTCCGGATCTATACACCGGCGATCGATCGCGAGCTCAACGATCACAAGTTCATCGTCCCCGGGCTTGGTGATTTCGGCGATCGCCTTTACGGCACGGTATGACCATGGCCAGAATCCGCCGCACCGACGGAACCGACGGCGTGCTCCCGGGACGGTTCGATCCGGCCGACACCGACAAGTGGCGCACCGCGCTCACCTGTATCGAGCCGAACAAGATTCTCGTCCGCGGCTACCCGCTGGACGAGATCATGGGGCGTCTGACGTTCGGCGAAACGATTTACCTGTTGCTGATGGGCGAAGTGCCCTCACCCAGCATCGGCAGCCTGATGGAGGCGATCCTCGTGTCGTTCATCGATCACGGGGCGACGCCGCCATCGACGCTGGCGGCGCGCAACACCGCCACCACCGGTGCGCCGCTGCGCGCGTGCGTCGCCGCCGGCGTGCTCGGCTTCGGCCGCTTTCACGGCGGCGACATCGAGAGCTGCATGCAGTTTCTCGACGCGGGACTCGAACTGGTTCGCGGTGGGGTCACTTACAAGGACGCGGCGTTCACGCTGCTGCAGAAGTACTTCGACAGCGAGGAACCGATTCCCGGCTTCGGCCACCGCTTCCACACGCGCGACCCCAGGGCCGCCCGACTGTTTCAGATGGCGCTCGAGCTCGAGGTGGAGGGCGGTCACATTCAGATGATCCGCGCCGTCGAGCTGACGATCAACGAGCTGCCCGACGGCCGCCACCTGCCCGTCAACATCGACGGCGCCATTGCCGCGGTCTGCGGCGATATCGGCATCCCGCCCGCCGTTGCCAACGCGCTGTTCATCATTTCCCGCGTGCCCGGCATCACGGCACAAGCGCTCGAAGAGCGCAACCGCGAACGCCCGATGCGGCAGATCGATCCCAAGGATCATCTGTACGATGGCGCCGGCCAGCGCCGTGTGCCGGACAAACGCCGGTAGCCGCCTCGCGGCAGCACATCACACTGGTTGAAAAAAGGGGGAGTTGGTGGGCGCTAGTGGATTCGAACCACTGGCCCCCGCCGTCAGGCCTCTCCGTTTGCGTCTGAGGGCGGCGATGCTCATCAGTCCGGTTCCAATCAGTCCCAGGGTACCGGGTTCGGGGGTTGCGACGGGTGGTAGCGGGCCTTCTACGAAGTCGCCCGGGTAATAGAGGCCGTTGGAAAAGGAGTACCCAACCCATCCTCGGGCACCGCCACTCACGCTAATAGTTTGCTGGGTGTCGAAGTTGAATCCACTGGCAGAGAAGCTGATGTCTTCGGGAACTATGACATCTCTGCCATTTGTCGGCAGGGTAAAACTGGTCATAGAGATCGTGCCTTGGGAGAAAAAAAACTCAAGCGGCGTGCCGTCGATGTCCACGACTGTGCTGTTCAGGAACAGGCCCCCTCCTCCTCCCACCGTCAATCCTCCCGGGTAGCCAATATCACCGAAGAAAAGGAAGTCCGTACCGCCGCCGAGTCTGAGCGACGGAGTGATATACCCAAAGTTGTCTCCACTGCCAGTATTGGGGGACAGAAAGAGTATTTGATCCGCGAACGCGGGGGCAGACGTTAGCGAACTCACGAGGAGAGTCAGGAAGAGAAGGCGTCTCACACGCACCTCCGATGGGAATGGCGGGAATGTCTAACAACTCAGGTATGGAAACTGGGCCCGGCGCCGTGCCGTGCGCGGGACAGCCGCTGGCATTGCCGTTACTATGCCGACGATGGCCAGTGGTTTGGTAAAACATAGAACAGTCTCCCGCTGATTGAAGACGGCAACGCGGCACGCAGCACAAGTCAAGCCAACGCGGCGCGAAGCGCTGGTCGTGGAGTGACCGTCATCTCCTAAACCGGAGAGCGGTCACATCTAGAGCCGCGTGGATCCCGCTGGTGCTGCCCTCTGGAAAATGAAAAGGGCACCCTCTCAAAGGGTGCCCTCTGCTTCCGTTGCAACCTCGTTGCAAACGAGATGTCGAAAATTAGTGGGCGCTAGTGGATTCGAACCACTGACCCCCGCCGTGTGAAGGCGGTGCTCTACCGCTGAGCCAAGCGCCCAATTCCAAGGAAGACGTCTAGCTTATCGCAGATAGACACGGGGCGGCAACGCGTTGACGCCGGAGACGCGCCTGGTGTCCCGAGTACGACTTCGCACTCGGGACACTCGAAGCTGTCTCATAAACCAGACGCTCGTTCCAAGGTGTGAGCGAGCCACGCGAGCGAGCCACGCGACCGGAGCGCGCCGGCGCAGCGGCGCGCGAGAGCGCGTGTAGGGGAGTTCGAGGGGCGAAGCCCCTCGAATAAGACTAGGATCCGACTTTGGCCTGCGCGGTCAGCAGCGTGAGCGCGTGCGCGTAGGCACCATCGACTTCGGCGAAGGCCTTCATGTAGTCCGCCTCGGTCATCTTGGCTTTCTTCCAGTTGCCGTCGAAGGAGTATTGCGCGTTGCCGCGCTCGGCCGTGTCGAAGGGCTGATCGTCGCCGGGTTTGGGGTTCAGGCCGTCCGCGTTCGTATCGATGACGAACAGCTTGGAGCCGGCGACCGAGGCGGAGCTGAGATCGAGGTAGACTTCGCGATAGTCCTTCTTGGCGATCTTGTCGACCAGCAAGGTCGGTGCGGCGTACTTGGCCGAGACCATCAACAACTGGCTGCCCGAGAAGTACAGCGCCGCGACGAACGTTCCCGGCGACTGCGGATCGGCAGCGGCGATGCTGTCCAGTTTTTTCTGGTCGAGGACCTGCGTCAGCTGCTTGACCAGATCCGCCGATTTCGCCTCCTGCGCCGTCGCCATGACGGCGGTCAGCAGGGCGGCACTCAACGGGAGCGCGATCCAGGCTGCGGCTCGCGCCCGTACGACGGAATTCTTGGCCATGAAAGGCTGCCCCCGGCGTTGATAGGATGCCGCAATGGCTGTGGTGATGTCCGCTTTCTACCATTGAGTGGCAGAGCACGTCAATTACGCGCCGCGGCGCCCACTTTTGGCGGACGGGAAAAAGGCCGGCGATCAGCCGATGAACAGGGCGTCTTCGTCTTCGACGGCGCCGGCGCGACCACGGGCGGTGCGC
Source organism: uncultured Acidobacteriota bacterium (assembly GCA_963771415.1). GTDB lineage: Bacteria > Acidobacteriota > Vicinamibacteria > Vicinamibacterales > 2-12-FULL-66-21 > CAWAZT01. The sequence continues at coordinate 878,688 of CAVYTI010000008.1, forward strand.
ATCGAGCGAAGGGCGCCCAGGCCGGCCTTGAAGGCGGCCACCAGGGCGAGCCCTTCACGGGCCGGCGTCACGATGGCGTGCTGGACGATGATCGAGGTCTCGTCGACGCGACGGCTGACGTCGGTCATCAGACGGTCGATCTTCTGGGCCTGGGCGGTCGCGATGGCGGCGGTCTTGGCGGCCTCGTCGGCAATGAGATTGGCGCGGGCGATCAGCGGACGAATGTCGTTCTGGACGGTGGCGGCGAGCTGCTGAAGTTGACGTCCCAGGCGCGCGGCGAACACGAGCGCACCAATCTGGATCGACGCCATGATCAGCGTCGCCAGCGCAATCACGCCGAGGAACAGGACACTCCAGTCGTTCACAGCCCCTCCCCTGACGGGGTACCAGGCGGCTGGGCGGCCCGCGCCTGCTGATAGGCGTCGCGACCCCGTTCGAGTGCCGTCGCGATGGTTTCGCGCTGGCGGTTCCACATCTCTCGGCCCTGCCGTGCCGCATCCTCGGCCCGTTCGCGGCCCTCGCGGGCGCGATCTCCGAGCATCCGGCGCATCTCCTCGCCGGTCGTGGGCGCCATCAGCAGGGCGACGGCGGCGCCGGTCACCGCGCCGAGGACGAACGCAACAATGACGGTCCCCGCTCCGGAATCATCTCGTGCCATATGTGCGCTCCGCTGTCTCGTTGGCTAGAAGATGCTGACCTTGACGTTCAGATACTTCCGCGGATCCTTGCGGATGTCCGCGATCAGGCCGCGCAATTCGGTCGCGGCCGCATTCATATTGTCATACAACTGCTTGTCGTGCAGCAGCTGGCCGGCGGTCCCCTGGCCCTTGTTCAGATCGCTGGCGAGGCTGTCGAGCCGCGCCGCAACGCTGTTGACGCGATCGTACAGCTCCTTTTCGGTCAGCAGCTTGCCGGCCGTCCCTTCACCGCGGTTGAGTCGACCCGTGATCTGATCGACGTTGCCGGAGGCCGACGTCAACGATTTCACCAGTGCATCGTCCTTCAGGAGCCGTCCGAGGCTGCCCTCCCCAGCATTGATCTTTCGCGTGATCTCCTCCAGGTTGCCGAGGGCGCCGTTGAGCTGACGATAAGACGCCGGATCGCGCAGCAGCATCCCCAGCGTCCCCTGCCCCTTTTCCAGATATCCGGTGACGACCTGCGCCGATGAGACGAACGCGTCGATGTCGGTGTACAGCTGCTGATCGGTGAACAGCTTTCCCACCGATCCCTTACCGGCCCTGAGGTCCTTGAGGAGACCGGTCAACTGGTCGAGGCCGGCGCTGGCGCTCGCGGCGACGTCGGCGATCTGCCCCTGCGCCCGTCCGGGCTGGATGAAGTCGCCGTCTTTCAGCGGCGTGCCGGTGGCCGATGGCGAGATGTCGATCACCGGCTCGCCGAGCAGGCTCAAGGAGCCGATCGAGGCGCGTGACTCGGTCGTCACCCGCTGCTTCATCTCGTTCTTGAGCCCCAGCGTGATTTCCACGGCGGCCCCGGAGAAATCGACCGACAGTACCTTGCCGACCTCGACGCCGGCGACGCGGACGATGGCTCCGCTCTTGAGACCCTGCACGTTGTCGAAGCGGGTCTTCAACGTGTAGCGGCTCCAGAAGAACCCGCTTTGTCCGCCGACGGCCACGATGATCAGCGCGGCCAGCGCCAGTGCGGCGACCGCGAGGATCCCGATTTTCAACTCAGCCCAGGCCAGCGAGCGCGTGCGCGGCATAAAACCTTCCCTGTTCCTTCCTGGCTACGACAAGAACGCCCGGACGTACGGATCGTGCGCGGCAAACTCGCGCAGCTCCTCGGCATTGCCTTCGAAGCCGATTCCGCCGTCCTTCAGCATGATGAATTCCGCCTCGTTCGCCTTCTGCCGGTCGGCGCGGGAGAATTCCGGTCCCGAGGCGCCGGGCTGAACCCTCTGCTCGGCGACGTAAAAGGCGTCGCGCAGCTGGTGGGTCACCAGCACCGAGCTGACCCCCTCCAGATCGCGCAGCTTGATGATTTCCGCGTCCACGGTCGTCGCGGTAATCGGATCGAGCCCGGTGGTCGGCTCGTCGTACAACAGGATGCGCGGCTTCGCTGCCATCGCCCTCGCGATGGCGACCCGGCGTCGCTGGCCGCCCGACAGCTCGGACGGCATCCGATCGATGAACTCGCTCAGGCCGATGAAGCCCAGGACCTCCGCGACGCGCGCGTTGGCCTTGTCGAGCGGCCAGTTCAATTGCTCGAACAGCTTGTAGCCGACGTTCTCGCGGACCGTCAGCGAATCGAACAGTGCACCCTCCTGGAACACCATGCCGAGATCGCCCCGCACCACCATGAGCTGATCTTCCGTCATGTTGTCGGTCCGCTCGCCGTTCACGAAAATCTGGCCGGAGTCCGGCTTGAGCAGTCCAAGCGCGAGTCGCAGAATGGTCGACTTTCCCGCACCGCTGGCGCCAAGAAAGATCTTGGTGTGCCCGGTCAGCAGCGTGAAGCTCACCTGGCGCAGGATCACCTTCTCGTCGAACGACAGGTCGACCTTGTCGAAGACGATGATCGGCCCGCCGAAGGCGAGCGCCTCGTCGAGCAGCGGCGAGCGCGGAGAAAGATGATTCATCGCTGCGTCAATAGATCAGGACGATGAGCAGCTTGGTGACCAGGAAATCCACCGCGATGACCGCGACGGAGCTGGCCACGACGGCGTTGGTCGTCGCCCGTCCCACGCCCTGGGTGCCGCCGCGGGTCCGCAGACCCACGTGACAACCGATGCTGACGATAGTGAAGCCGAGAAAGAACGGCTTGATCAGGCCCATCCACACGTCCTGGATGTACAGGCCCGCCACCACGCTGTTCCAATAGACCGATCCCGCCACGTGAAACTGCAGCACGGTGACGAGCCAGCCGCCCACCATCCCGATGCCTCCCGACATCACCGTCAGGCACGGCACCATCAGCAGCCCGGCAAGGATGCGCGGGACGACGAGCTTCCGCACCGGATCGGTGCCGAGCGCCCGCAGCGCCGCGATCTGATCGGTCACCGTCATCGACCCGAGCTCGGCGGCGATTCCCGATCCGACGCGTCCGGCGACCATCAGGCCGGTCAACACCGGCCCGAGCTCGCGCACCATCGAGGCGCTGACCAGGCGTCCGATCATCGAGCGCGCGCCGAACTGATCGAGCGTGAACCCGGAATTGAGTGCCAGCACCATCCCGGTGAACAACCCCGTCAGCAGGACGACCGTGAGCGAGCCGATGCCGATGGCCTCGAACTGTTCGACGATGTCGCGATAGTAGATGGGGCGGCTGAAAGTGCTGCGAACGACCTGGCCGGTCAGGCGGACGTACTCCTGAACCTCGAGGAGCGCCGCCTTCGTCCATTCCTGCAGCTTTGGCGTCACGTCAGCGACGGCTCCCGGCCAGACCCAGCTCGCGGCTCTTGAGCTGCTTGATGCGGTCGCGGAGTGTCGCCGCCTTTTCGAACTCGAGGTTGGCCGCGGCCGCCTTCATCTGCGAACGCAGCGTCGCCACGTGGGCTTCGAGCTCGCCATGCGTCTTGAACAACCCTTCCTCGTCGGCCGACGTGCTGACCGTCACGTAGTCCCTCTCATACACGCTGGTCAGCACATCGTCGATGCTCTTGACGATCGATGCGGGGGTGATGCCGTGTTCGAGGTTGTAGGCCTCCTGGATCTGCCGGCGGCGATCGGTCTCGCCGATCGCCTGCCGCATCGAGTCGGTCTCGCGGTCCGCGTACATGATGGCGCGCCCGTTGACGTTGCGCGCGGCACGGCCGACGGTCTGAATGAGCGATCCCGCCGAGCGGAGGAAGCCTTCCTTGTCCGCGTCGAGAATAGCCACCAGCGACACTTCGGGAAGGTCGAGCCCTTCGCGCAGCAGGTTGATGCCGACCAGAACGTCGAACGCACCCCGCCGGAGGTCCCGGAGAATCTCAATCCGCTCGAGCGTGTCGATGTCGGAGTGCAGGTACCGGACCTTGACCCCGAGCTCCTGGTAGTACCTGCGTCAGATCCTCGGCCATCCGCTTGGTCAGCGTCGTCACCAGGACGCGCTCGCCGCGCGCGGCGCGATCACGAATCTCGGCCAGCAGGTCGTCGACCTGGCCACGCACGGGGCGCACGTCGATCACCGGATCGACCAGCCCGGTGGGCCTGATGATCTGCTCGACAACGGCGCCGCCGGATCGGCGCAACTCGTACGGCGCGGGCGTGGCCGAGACGAACACCAGCTGACTGACGCGGGATTCCCACTCCTCGAAGTTCAGCGGACGGTTGTCGAGCGCGGACGGCAGGCGGAACCCGTAGGCGACCAGCACTTCCTTCCGCGATCGATCGCCGTGATACATGCCGCGAATCTGCGGCACGGTCTGATGGCTCTCGTCCACGATCGTCAACGCATCCGGCGGCAGGTAGTCGAGCAGCGTCGGCGGCGGTGCGCCGGCGGGCCGGCCGGTCAGGTGCCGGGCGTAGTTCTCGATGCCGTGGCAGTAGCCGATCTCCTTGATCATCTCGAGATCGAACATCGTCCGCTGGTGCAGACGATGGGCTTCGAGCACCTTGCCCTCGGATTCCAGGGTCGTGCGGTACCATTCGAGCTCCGCCTTGATGGTCTCGACCGCCTGCTTGGTGCGTTCCCGCGGCGTCACGAAGTGGGTCTTGGGGTAGATCGCCAGCTTGTCGTGCTGCCGCAAGGTCTTGCCGGTGAGCGGGTCGAACGACGTGAGCTCGTCCACTTCGTCGCCAAAGAGCCCGACCCGAACCGCCGTGTCCTCGTAGGACGGGTAGACCTCGACGATGTCGCCGCGGACGCGGAACGTGCCGCGCGAGAAGTCGTGATCGTTGCGCTCGTACTGAATTTCCACCAGTTTCCGGAGAATCTGCTCGCGATCGATGCGCTGGCCGCGCTCGAGCGGCAGCATCATGCCGTAGTACGCCTCGGGCGATCCGAGGCCGTAGATACATGAGACGCTCGCCACGATGATGACGTCCCGGCGCTCGAACAGCGAGCGGGTCGCGGACAGCCGCATGCGGTCGATCTCTTCGTTGATCGTGGCTTCCTTCTCGATGTACGAGTCGGTCGTCGGAACGTAGGCTTCCGGCTGGTAGTAGTCGTAGTAGCTGACGAAGTATTCGACGGCGTTCTCGGGGAAGAAGCGGCGGAACTCCTGGTAGAGCTGGGCGGCGAGTGTCTTGTTGTGAGCCATGACCAGCGTCGGACGGTGGACGCGGGCGATCGCCTGGGCCATGGTAAACGTCTTCCCCGACCCGGTGACACCGAGGAGGACCTGCGAATTGTCGCCACGGTTCAGGCCGTCGACAATCTCGTCGATCGCCCGCGCCTGATCGCCGCGCAGCTCGAAATCAGTTACCAGCTTGAATCGATCGTACTCTGGAGGCCATGGTCGTGGGACGGTGAGCCCCGCCGGGACTCACGTCAACAGACGATCGTACCACATGGTACGGGAGGGAGACGATCGGCCGCGCCAGTCAGCGAGTGGCCTTGTAGGGCGCGAAGTAGCCGGAACGGGTGCGCAGACGGACGCCCTTCAGATCGGCCCGACGGAGCTTGATTTCGACCGATCGCCAGGCCCCATCGGTGCGAGGATCTGACGACACGTAGCCGAGCGAGTATCGCGCGGCGATCTCTTTCTGTATGCGGTCGAAGGTCTCCGCGAGATTGCGGCCCGCGACCGGGAAGTAGGCCTGTCCCCCGGTCATCGTGGCGAAGCGATCGAGCTCCATTCTCTGCTGGGCTCGGCCGCTCGAAGACTGGTGCTCCAGATAGCCCACGGCGTAGACGGTGACGTCCGACGCTTTGAGAAGATCGAGAGCATCGCGGAAGGTCAGGGAGCTGCGGGTGTCGCCGCCGTCGGTGTACAGCACCAGGATCTTCTGACCGTCCTGGTCCTGCGCGCCGTTGAGGTACACCCCCATCGCATCGTAGAGCGCGGTCCATCCGTCCGCCTTGCGCATGCGGATCCGTTCGACCAGGTGCTCGTAGGCTTCCTGTCCAAACCGCGCCACCCGCACCTCGGTGTCGAAGTCGACAAGCGTCACGTCGGCGGCGTGCTCGAGGGTGTTGACGAACTTGATTGATGCGGAGCGCGCGTCGCGGAGGTCATCGGCCATGCTGCCGCTGGTATCGAGCAGCAGCCCGAGGTGCAGCGGCGGGGACGCGTCGGGATCGCCGACGGCGAAATATTGAACTGACTGCTTCTTTCCGTTCTCGAAGACGTCGAAATCGTCCGCGGTCAGGCCCGTTACCGGGTGTCCCTGTTTGTCGAGCACCGACACGCCGAAGTACACGAGATCCACAGCCGATCGGAAGGTCTGCTTCTGCGCGCTGGCGCCCGCGGCCAGAACGAGGAGCATCGCACCGACTGACAGGACTCGCATAGCGGGGCCCCCTGGGTGAATTGACGGAATGATACGCAGCCGGAGCCGACAACGCTACTGGAAAACGGCCGCGGAATACGCGGACTACACGGAAGGCTCAGCCGTCGGAATAGGCGGACTACACGAAAGGCTCCTCAGCCGCGGAATACGCGGACTACACCGAAGGCTCCTCAGCCGCGGAATACGCGGACTACACGGAAGGCTCCCTCAGCCGCGGAATACGCGGAACGGTTCCTTGGGAGCGACTTCAGAAGACCTTGTAGCCCGTCAGGCGGACGACCTGCGTTCCCAGGCTCCCGTCAGTATTCACGCCACGGAGCCCATATCCCCACTCGAGTGCCAAAAGTGTCCGGAACGGCGCCGGAGCCTCCAGAGCTAGACCAAATCCGGTGTAGTTCCGCAGACCGGTACTGAAACCGGGGTCGTGTACCGCGGCGGTATCGGCAAAACCGTCGAGCCGAACCGCTTTGGCGGCGGCCCAGGCGATCGCGGTTCGCAGGACGGCGCCATGATCGTAGCGAATGAGGGCCGAGGGATACCCGTGGAGCCGATTGTCGAAGGTGCCGAAGGCGTATCGGCTGAACCGATCCAGATTCTGTCCGCCCATTGCCGCCGCCTCCACCCGTGTGGTGACGCCAGGGCGCAGCACCGCGGAGCGCGACAGGCTGGCACCGTAGCGTTGGAAGTCGCGCTTTGGTGCGCGGAAGTCTTCGGTTCCCGGCGCTCCCCAGGACCGCCAGCCGGCACGCCAGGCCGGGCTCCACGACACGGACGCCTGCCACCCGGCGCGCTGCAGGTCGAGCCCGATGAGCGCGGCGTGGACGACCTGATTGGCTGGGACGACGAATTGCGGTGACGTCTGGTCGCCGGCCGCGAGCCTGGTGTAGTCCCATTCGTAGCCCAGACGGAACGACACTCGCGGCGCAAGCGGGTGCAGCAGCCAGGCCGAGGCCTGGGCCGGACGCTGCTCGATGTTCTCGGAATAGATCTCCCGTCCGTGCTCGAACGCGCGATCGTTGTACGACGAGGCGATGCCGAACGCGCGCGCGCCGAGTTGCCAGCGCGTGCCGCCGAGCGACGGGGCGGAAAACGCCAGCTGTCCGTAGGTGCCGCCGAAAAAGACATTGAGCTGCGCGCCACGGTTGAACAGGTTGAAATCGACGTAGCTCAGACCCGCAAACGGCAGCGGCTCGGAGATATTGGGATCGACGATCACGCCGAACGCCAGCGTGCGCACGCGATCGGCGCGCCCCGCCAGGACCGGCTCGGACACGACGCCGGTGGCGGGTGATCGTGCGGCATCCCGCGCTGCCCGCGAGCGACTGAGATATCGAAAGCCTTGCGGCGTGTCCCGCAGCATCACGTCCGTCGACGCGTAGGCCGCGTCGCGGCGCGCGATGAAGTCCGGTGGATTGACGTCGTGACGATCGACGACGAGCAGGCGGTGGATGGGCGTGCGGACTGCGGCCCCTTCATAGGTCTGACGAACGTCCGATTGCGCCAGCAGCCAATGGCCGGAGCCATCGGCCTTGAACACGTCAATCTGCTCGGATGCGGTGATAGGTCCGCGCAGACCTGTCTGCACCGCCGACACACGCACCAGACCGAATCCGTCCACCGCAATCCAGGCGCGGCCGCGATAGAGCGACGCGTCCCGGTCCTGGGGCGAGAAGGCCACGACGTAACAGGCGACGCCGTCGAGCGTCTCACGGCCGCGCAGCGCGTAGCGATACGCCTTCGTCAAGGCAATGGCCAGCGGCAGCGACGCCACGCGTTCAGGCTCGATGATCGGGAGCCTGGGAGGTCCACCGTTCCCCTTGAACGACACGCCGTTGACGCGGATGTCGCGCTGCTGAAGATCGACCCGATCCGCCGACTCGTAGATCACCGTCTCTGACGTCACGGCGATCGGGGCCGTGAAGCCGGGGGCCTCGAAGGTCAGCGTCAGCGTCCCGGTTGAGATCTGCGTCCGGATGTCCGCCGCCTGACGAGCGGCGGCGGCCTGATGGCGCGCGATGATCTCCTCGACCGACAGCTCGCGAGCGCCGGTGACCTTGACGCCTTCGGCGAACCGTCCCGAGTCGTTGGCTCGTACGCGGGCGAGGGTCACGCCGGACAGCACCAGCCGTTCGACGGCCGCACCGGGAACGTCGGAATGGATCGTCGAGTCCGCCGAACAGGCGGCCGCCACCCCGACCAGATCGAGTGTCTGCGCATTCAGATATGCCCGCATTGGCATCGATCCGCAGGCGATCGTCCGATCCGGCGTCGGCACCAGACCGGTGGGAAGCCAGGCCTGCAGCGTGGCCAGATCGGCGAGGATCCGACCTGCAACCTTGATGTCGTCCGGCAGCATCCAGACGTGCACTCGATCGGATGCGTCGGTCGGGTGCGTGATGACGTCGCCGAGGTCGGTCAACGGGGCGAGAGTTCCGTCTCCAGCACCAGCAAGCCAGGTTCGTTTCGGTTGGCTCTCGCTGACCTCGCTGGTAGCCCCGATTGGGAGAACGGCGTCGACATACGGATCCAGGTCGGTCCGGACCGCTGTCATGACGGCCCGAGCACCGGCCAGGACGAGCGTCGCCGTCTCGCTCGCGGCCCGTGCTCGCGTGAAGGCCGCCTTCAGGCGGTAGGCGATATTGTCGAGCGGTGTCGAGGCAGGTACCTCGATCAACAGGATGTCGATCCGCTCGGCCAGCGCCGGATCGGCCTCTCCCGGGACGCCGACGATATGCAGTCCAACCCCGGCCCCTTTACGGCGGAGCTCGGCGAGCTGGCTCTCCCAGGCTGCCGGCGAGACGCTCGCATCGATCCGCAGCAGCAGTCGGGCTCCGGCAAGCCTCTCCGGTAGCGCCGCCACCTGGGCTGGCGTCAACGTCATCACCAGACATGCGGCGCACGGCGACGCCACGGCAGGGCCGGCCGCCTGACCAAGGACATCGGAAGACACCAGCATCAGCGCAGCGGTCAGCACAACCGCACCGGTCACTCCGCCAGGCCGCCGGACACGCGCGGCCGAGCCCGCGTATAATGGTGGTTTGGCATGGGTGAGCCCGACTTGCGTCGTGCTTTCGTAAGGGTCGTTTGACGTGCGCGTTCTGGCCATCTGTCAGGATGAACTCGTTATCCGATCGCTCGACGAAGTGCTCTTACCGAGTTTCGAGGTCCAGTTCCTCGTCGAGAGCCGCCCCCTCGCCCGCCGCCTCCACGACGCCAAAATCGGAATCCTCAGCGGAGATCCCCGGCGCGTCGATACATATCTGAAAGCCGACATCTCCCCGAATACCTGCTTCATCGTCGAGGACAACGGACGACGCAGCATCAAGAAAGTGCTCGATGCCGTGCGGGATGCCGGCGGCACGCTCGTCTACGTGCTGCACACAGGCAAACGGCCGGCCAATGGACGCGCCGAAACGCCACGCGAGGACCACGAAGAGACGACCCATCTCGAGCTGTCCGAGCTTCTGCGACCGACCCTGGTCACCGAGCTGAGCCGATCGATGACGCGGGCGCGCGTGCAGCAGTACCAGCGGTACTTCGCCGACGCCAACAAGGTTCTGATCCTTCTCCACAACGACCCCGACCCTGACGCGCTGGCCAGCGGCCTGGCGTTGCGCAATCTGCTGCGGCGGACCAAGACAACGGCAATCATCGGCGCGATGCAGGGTGTGACGAGGCCGGAAAACCTGCGGATGGCGAACATGCTCGACATCCAGGTCGAGCAGATTACGCCCGCGTCCTTCGAAGCCTACGACCGGGTCGCGACGGTGGACGTGCAGCCGCACTACTTCGGCGGCCTGCTCGATCGCGCCGACCTGGTCATCGACCATCACCCGGAGCAACCGGGCTACAGCGCGGTCTTCAAGGATATCCGCGCCGACTACGGTTCGACATCGACCATTCTGACCGAGCACCTGCGCGCCGTCGACGTGAATATCTCGGAGCGGACCGCGACCGCGATGCTCTACGCCATCAAGTCCGACACGCTGTTTTTTGCGCGTCATACCAATCGCGTCGACCTCGAGGCGTTCACCTTCCTCTACCCGCTCGCCGACGCGGCGCTGATTCGCAAGATGGAAGGGGCGGAAATCACCCTGGAACGCCTCGAGTACGTCAACCGCGCCAGCCGCACGGGGATTCTCCGCGACCAGGTGTTCAGCGCGTTCGTCGGCGAGGCGCAGCGGGAAGACTTCATCCCCTACACCGCGGATTTCTTCCTGCAGCTCGAGGATGTCAAATGGACGATCGTCGCCGGCATCGTCGGCCAGCTGCTGATCGTCAGCGTCCGGAATCTGGGCTACTCGCGCAACGCCGGCGAATTCGTGAAACGATGGTTCGCCGACATCGGGTCGGCCGGGGGCCATCGCGCCATGGCCAAGGCGGTGGTGCCGATCGACCGATTCCGCGCCAAGCACGGCGATCTCGACACCGACGCCTTCACGGCGCGCCTCGCTGAAATGGCCGAACAGTTTCTGCACGAGCCGTTGACGGACAAGAAGCTGGTCAACCTCCGCTGAGCGCGGTCACGTTCGGGGGCACCCGCGAGTCACAACCTCAGAATCGGTCGCTTACTTCATGGCTCTCCTGCGACCTCCTCTCGCCTGTGGGCTTCTGTCAGCGTCGTGCCTGATGGTCGTCGCCGGCGTCACCGGCGACGCCGCTGAACGCTCTGGTCGCATCCGGTTCACCTGGACGCCCGGACAGATCGAATTGCCCGTTCGCGTGAACGACGCACCGGCCGTGTTTCTCCTCGATTCGGCATCGGAGTATTCGGCGATCAGCTCCCGGCTCGCGAAGCTGTTGAGTCTGCCAACCGATCGGGCCCGCGGGCGGGATTTCGCCGAAGACGTCACCCTCAGCATGGGAGGCTTGTCGCTCGAACATCAGCGAGTGATGGTCATGCCGTTCGACACGTACAAGGCGAGCGGGCGGAAGATCGAAGGACTGCTGGGGTATGACGTGTTCTCGCGCTTCGTGATCAGGATCGACTACGACGCACATGCGATTGACTGGTGGCCGCCGACCGGCTTCAAGCCGCCACGGGCGGCGGTCCAGGTGCCGATTCAGTTCGTTGGCAAACTTCCTGTAGTCGCCTCGACGTTGACACTTCCTGGCGGAAAGACACTGGCGGCCCACCTCGTCGTCGATACGGCGGCGTCACAATCGGTGATCCTGCGATATCCCTTCGCCAACGAGAGCGGACTGTTCGAGCTGGCGGGCGACCTTGATGCGAAAACGTCGCGCGCGCCGAGCCTGGCGTCGGGCGAGCTGCGCCTCGTGGAGGTGCCGATCGAAACGGTCTCGCTGTCGCGCTGGACGTTTGACCGGCCGCTGGTGCAGGCGCATCGCGAGCCGACCGGCTCGGGCGCATCAACCGCCTCGGACGGGCTGATTGGGAATGGCCTGCTCGCACGCTTCACGCTGACCGTGGACTTTCCGCATCAGCGACTGTGGCTGGAACCAAAACGCCGCACGCAGTGAGGCTACGAGGCATCTCATAAACCACCGACCCCTCGTAGCCGCGAGCGAACGCCGTGAGCGAGCCACGCGACCGGAGCGCGCCGGCGAAGCGGCGCGCAAGAGAGCGTGTTGGGGAGTCCGAGGGGCGAAGCCTCTCGGATGAGACTAGTTGAGCGCCTGATCGAGATCGTCGATCAAATCCCGGGGATCCTCGAGACCGACCGACAGGCGCGCCATGCTGCGGGTCACGCCGGCCCGGGCGAGCTCTTCGTCCGAGTGCCCCCACTGCGACGTCAGTACCGGCAGGCTGCACAGGCTCTCGACGCCGCCGAGACTGGCGGCGCGCCGGAACACCGTCAAGCGGTCGAAAAACCGCTCGGCGCGCTCCTGCCCGCCACCCAGGTCGACGCAGACCATCCCGCCGAAGCCCCTCATCTGACGCGCGGCCAGCGCGTGGTCGGGGTGTGATTCCAGACCGGGATAGTAGACCCGCTCGACGCGGCGCTCGTTCTGCAGCCACTCCGCGACCGCCGCGGCGTTGGCGTTGTGGCGCTGAATCCGCACGTCGAGCGTCTTCAGCCCGCGGCCGATCGCGTACGCCGCCTGCGGGTCGATGACGGTGCCGAGCATGCGGCGGGCACGCTCGACCTCGCGCATGATCGCGCCCGACCCGCACAGCGCACCGGCCGTGACGTCGCTATGGCCGTTGATGTATTTGGTCACGCTGTGCATGACCAGATCGATGCCCAGCGTCAGCGGCTGCTGATTGATCGGGCTGGCGAACGTGTTGTCGACGATCGAGATCACGCCGCGACCGCGGCAGGCCCGGCCAATCGCCTCGATGTCGACGCAGCGCAGCGTCGGATTGATCGGCGACTCGAACCAGACGACCCGCGTCGCCTCGCCGATCACGCGCTCCGGCTCGGCCAGCTCGGCGAGCTGCACGAAACGCGCTTTGATGCCGTAGCGCGGAAACATGTCGGCGAGCAGGTGCAGCGTGCCACCGTAGATTGCCGCGCTGCACACGACCTCGTCGCCCGACTTCAACAGCGACAGGAGCGCGGTGGCGGTCGCCGCCATCCCGCTCGACAGCAGCAACGCGGTCTCCGCCCGCTCGAGCACGGCCACGCTCTTCTCGACCGCGAGAATCGTCGGGTTGGCGTAGCGCGAGTAGAGAAACTTCGACGACTTGCCGCTGTTGTAGGCCTTGACCTGTTCCGCAGTATCGAAGACGAACGTTGTCGTCTCGTAGATCGGCGTGGTCAGTGGCTCGGCGTCGCGGTCAACGCGCTCGGGTCCGATCACGAGTTCAGTGGAGGGGCGCATAGTCAGTGTCGTTAGGTTTGTCAGTGGTCGGCCGGCTCTCGCCATCCAACGTTGGTTCTGTTATCTCCCGCCGGGGGCAGCCGCCCTACGGCCAATCGTCCATTGGTCCCGGCTCAGGCGTGCGAGGGTTGCGCGGTCGCGATCTGCTCGCCGCTCACGGCCACCACAGGTTCCACGAACTGGCGGTAGGCGTCCTCGTAGCCGCGATCGATGAGCTCCTGAAGCGCATACGGCCGATCGGAGCGCTCGTCGAAGATGCCGTCGAAGTCGAGCGGACCGAGGGGATTGTGCGACGGCCTGATTACGAACAGCCCGGCGAAGCGGCCGGTCGACTGCTCGAGCACGTCGCGCAGGTCGGCGACCTCGAAGGCGGCCAGCGGTTCGCCGGCGCGGCCACGCGGATCGGCGCGGCCCGAGCTGAGCTCGTGCGGCCCTCCGGCCGGCGGAGCGGCCGACACCATGATCACCTGCTCGGCGCCGGCGACGCGAAGCTCCTCGAGCAGCCGCTCGAGCGAACCGGGTCGATCGCACATGCGGTGGGTCTCACCGCGCCACGCCCCTTCGGCGGGCAGCCGCACAAGGTGAGGATCCGTGGCAACCGGAAGCGTGAGGCTCGCAGCCAGGGCGTCCATGACGTGATCGCGGCCGACCCCCGCGAGATCGAACGCCTCCGCCTGCCTGGCGCCGTCGACGACCGGACGTCCGAAAAACCTGGCCCGGTGCGGATCGCCGAGCAGACCAAACACGACGTCGCGCCGGACGTCCAGATCGTGGGCGATCACCAGCAGCTCGCGAAAGCCGGGTTGACCGAGGTTCTCGAGCAGAAGCTCCAGATACTTCCGTCCGAGCTCGTCGCGTGACGGCGCGGCGATCGATGCCGCACCGCGAATCAGGCTCCACAACTGGTCGGCGGCGAGATCGAGCAGCGTCGCGGAGGACAGCGGTGACCCAAGCAGGCGCCAGACATGTCCCTGGCCGATCCGCCGCCGCGCCGGCGCCCGCAGGAACGCGAGCGCGAAAGCGCCGCCCAGCGCGCCAATCGCGACGAACAGGCAGAACACGACCAGCCGCGGGATGATCGTCGGGAGCGCCGTCGGCTCGAACAGGGCATCGAGCCAGTGTGCATAGGTCGCGCGGAGCGTGGCGGCAACACCGGTCAGGCTCACCAACCAGAACAGCAATCCGATCAGGCCAGCGAGGACCCCACCGGCGAACAGAACCAGCGGCGTAGCAAGGAGCGCACATCCGGCCACGACGGCCCATGCGGCGACTTTCAGGGGCCGCCGCCAGCCATAAGCGCCGGCCACCGTTGGTCCGCGCCAGAATCCGCCCGGCTCCCACAACCGGGCGCCGCCATCGATCGCGGCGAAGAGCGCGCCCAGCGCGCCGATACCACGTCCGGCCACCAGATCGATCCGCACGCCCGCTTCGTGCAGCGCGCGCAGCACGCCAGCGTGGTACGCGCCCGCGGTACCGACGCCAGTCAGTACGAGCGCCGTTCGCAGGCGCGTCGAATACTGGCGATCCGGGGAATCTGGTGTGATCACAGGGCCGACGATGGCCTCATTCGTCGTGGATGGTAACGAGCTTGGTGACCTCGAAGTGCCGCTCGGCGCCGTTCGGGGTCTTGACGGTGACGTCTTCCCCTGCTTCCTTGTTCAGCAGGGCGCGTCCGATCGGAGAAGCCGTCGAGATCAACCCTTCGTCGACGTTGGCGTCCTCGGGCATCACGAGCTGGTAGACGACGTTGTGCCCGGCCTCATCGCGGAGGGTCACCGTGGATCCGAAGCCCACCTTGTCGTGCGGGATCCGATCGAGATTCATCAGGGAGATCTCGCTGACGCGCTTCTGCAGCAGGCTGATGCGCGCTTCGACCAGGCGCTGCCGCTCCTTGGCCGCCTGGTACTCGGCGTTCTCGCGCAGATCGCCCAGCTCACGGGCGCGTTTGATTTCCTTCGGCAGCTCGGTCTTCAGCTCGCGGTCGAGCTGATGAATCTCGTCCTGGAATTTCTTCAGAATCCGGTCTTTCACGTTGGTCATGGTAGCAGAAATGGAATGCTGAATAATAGGAGACGATGGAGCGGATCACCAGTCGCCAGAACGCGATCGTCAGGCGTTTCCGGGAACTGGCGCGGGCGTCGAGCCCGACGACGTCCAGCGAGATTCTGCTCGACGGCGCCCACCTGTTGCAGGAGGCGCTGGCCACCGGCGTCTCGGTCGAAGTCGCGGCCTTTTCCGAACGACACCTGGCCAGCGCGCAGTCGCCGCTGGCGCAACTCGCCGAGGACCTTGGCCGCCGGGGTGGGCGGACGATCGGCGTCACCGATCAAGTGCTCGCCGCCATGAGTCCCGTCGAACATCCGTCCGGCGTGGTCGCCATCGCGCACGCGCAACCGTCAGGGCTCGATGCCGCGTTCTCGCCCGGATCCGACGCCGCCGCGCTGACGCCCCTCGTCCTCGTCCTGGCCGGCATCCAGGATCCGGGTAACGTCGGCGCCATCGTCAGGACGGCTGCCGCATGCGGTGCCACCGGCGTGGTCGCGATCGAGGGGTCGGCAAATCCGTTCGGATGGAAGGCACTGCGCGGAGCGATGGGGGGAACGTTCCACCTTCCGGTCAGCGCGCGCAGCACGCTCGAGGATGTGGCTCGCGTCGCCGCTGATGCGAGCGTACGGCTGGTTGCCGCCGTTCCGCGCGGAGGCACACCGCTTCCGCAGCTCGATCTTCGTGCGCCGACGGCAATCGTCCTCGGCGCGGAGGGGGCGGGGGTCACCGAACCGGTGATCGGGACCGCGGCGGAGTTCGTCAGCATCCCGATGCGGCCGGCGGTCGAATCGCTCAACGTGGCGGTCGCGGCGGCACTCATCCTCTACGAGGCGTTCCGGCAGCGTCAACAGGAGAAGCCCTAGATGGATTTGTTCGCCGACGAACCGCCGGCCAGCCCAGCGACCGATCGACTGGCACCGCTCGCCGAGCGTATGCGGCCTCGCACGCTCGACGAATTCGTCGGCCAGACGGCATTGATTGCTCCTGGACGACCGCTGCGCGAAGCGATCGAGCACGATCGCCTCAGGTCGATCATCCTGTGGGGCCCGCCCGGGACCGGCAAGACCACGCTCGCGCGGGTCATCGCCGCGGTGACCCGCGCGCACTTCATTGCCTTCAGCGCCGTCCTCTCGGGCATCCGCGAGATTCGCGAGGTGATGGCAGAAGCCGAGCAGGCGCGCCGCCGATCGGGACGCCGGACGATCCTGTTCATTGACGAGATCCACCGCTTCAACCGCGCGCAGCAGGATGCTTTTCTTCCGCGGGTCGAATCCGGCGACATCGTGCTCATCGGCGCGACGACAGAGAACCCGTCCTTCGAGGTGAACTCGGCGCTGCTGTCACGGTCGAAGGTCTACGTGCTCCAGCCGCTCGATGTGGCGGCGATCGCTGGCATCCTGCGCCGGGCGATCGAGGATCCTGAACGCGGCCTCGGATTGCAGCATCTCTCGGCCACCGACGAGGGGCTCGCCGCTATCGGCAAGTACGCGAACGGCGACGCCCGCGTCGCGCTCAACGTACTCGAGCTCGCCGCCGAAACGGTCGGCGATCGGACGATCGACCTGGCGTTCGTTGCGGATCTCGCGCAGAGCCGTGCCCTGCTCTACGACAAGAGTGGCGAGGAACACTACAACCTGATGTCGGCGCTCCACAAGTCGATGCGGAACAGCGATCCGGACGCATCGGTCTACTGGCTCGCGCGGATGCTGGAGGCTGGAGAAGATCCGCTCTATGTGGCGCGGCGGCTCGTGCGGTTCGCCTCCGAAGATGTCGGCAACGCGGACCCGCAGGCGCTCGCCATCGCGGTCGCAGCCAAGGAGGCCGTGCACTTTATCGGCATGCCGGAGGGGAACACCGCGCTGGCGCAGGCGGCAATCTATCTGGCGACGGCGCCCAAGAGCAACGCCGTCTATCGAGCCTACGGGGCCGCGTCGGAAGCGGCGGCTCAGGAAGTGGCCGAGCCGGTGCCGCTGCATCTACGGAACGCACCAACGCGACTGATGAAACAGCTGGACTACGGGAAGAACTACCGCTACGCCCACGACGAGGCCGAGGGCGTGGCGGATATGGACTGCCTGCCCCCGGCGCACCACGGGCGACAGTTCTACACCCCGACCGACAGGGGCTTCGAGCAGGAAATCAGGCGGCGGCTGCGCGATTGGCAGGAGCGGCGGCAGAAACCCTAGCGGATCGGCCGCTCAGGGCCTGGCCGCACCCGCCGCGTCCGACGAAGCGCTGTCGTGAATCAGCTGCGGCACTTTTCGGAACATGTCCGAGCGCAGCGGCAGGATGAACGAGAAGCGATAGTCTCCCTGCATCCGGCCGATCGGGATACCGACGAGCTGACCGTCTCCGTTCAACACGCCGCCGCCAGACACGCCGGGATGGCCGTCGGTGAGGCACGTCACCAGGTTGTTGGTGGTCCGCTGACCAACATAGCCGGTCGACAGGATGATGCCCTTCGAGTAGTCGTTGCCGAGGCGGAAGATCGGGTCGGCAAAATCGAACCGGTACGCGAGATTGAATTCGAGCGGCGGCAAATCGACCGCTTCCTTCACCTTCAGCACGGCCCAGTCGCCCGGGTCGACCTCGACCTGCGCGTCGCCGGTGTCCACGATCCGCGCCGCCAGGGGGCGGCCGTTGTACATCAGCTTGATCGAGGTGATTTTCCGCGAATCGGGAACGTCGCCGAGGGCGACGACGCCATGTTTGACGGTGATGAAATACCCGTGGCCGAGGTAACCCGCCGTCCCGTAATTGCTCGAGCCGCTCGCGTCGTAGGAATACATCTCGACGAAGCTGTCGCGACGCTCACGGAGCATGCTGACGGGAAGGAGGCCCATTTCGGTCTTCAGCTCGCGCTTGACGTCGGCAACGATCGCCGCGCGGCTCTCGTTGTCCATCACGCCGGTGGCCTTCGCGTCGGTGGCTCGGCCGGTCGTCCCTAAGATGGGCTCGGTGTGCTGGCGGCGAAGCATGCCCAGCTCAGCTCGAAGGGCGGCAATCTGTTCGCTCTCGGATTCGGCCGACTGGCGCGCCGTCAGAAAACTGCCGAGGCCAAAGAAAAAGACCGCCGAAACGGCGATCAGGAGCGTAGGGACGAAACCGCGAACGGACATGATTTCTCCAAGTTCGGCAGCGGTGCACTTTCGTGTCGGCAGGGCGCACGAA
Source organism: uncultured Acidobacteriota bacterium (assembly GCA_963771415.1). Taxonomy (GTDB): domain Bacteria; phylum Acidobacteriota; class Vicinamibacteria; order Vicinamibacterales; family 2-12-FULL-66-21; genus CAWAZT01. The sequence continues at coordinate 897,086 of CAVYTI010000008.1, forward strand.
GCCACCGCTTTGCTGTTCCGGAAAGCGTCCGGAACGCCTTTATCGCTTGGAACAGGCGCGACTTGCTGGGATACAAAAAGAGTAACCCTGCCAATCCGTTAAGTCAAGAAAATATGCACGGTTGGGGTCAGATCCTCTGAAAATTCTTCTCGATCTCCCGTCTCGACAGGCGGAGGACGACCGGCCGGCCGTGCGGACACACGCTCGAATACGCGGTGCGCCGCAGTTCGTCCAGGATATACCGCATCTTCTGCAGCGTGAGCGGATAGTTTGCTTTGACCGCGGCATGGCACGCCATGGTGGCGGCAATCCGACGCAGCGCGTCCTCAACGCGGGCGCCGCGATCGAACCCTTCGAGGTCTTCGGCGAGCGCGCGAATCGCGGCCTCCCCTTCCGCCGCATCCAGCAGTGCCGGCACCGCCGACAGGCGCACGCTGCCGCCGCCGAAGTCTTCGAGATCGAGGCCGAACTTCTCGAGCGTATCGCCGTGCTGCAAGAGCGCCAGACGCTGCGACGAGGTCATTTCCAGGACAATCGGTGTCAGCAGGCGCTGGCTCTCGAGACGACCGGTCGTCAGCCGCTCCATGACCTGCTCGAATAGCACTCGCTCGTGCGCCACGTGCTGGTCAACGATCGCGACGCCCTCGTCGTCAACCGCGATGATGAACGTGTCGCGGAACTGGCCGAGGGGAATCATCGGACGGATCTCGACCGTCACCTGGTCGCCCGTCCTGGCGAAGCCGGTCGTCGCGTCTGCGTCTCCTGGCATTGAATCGGGGGACGCCGTCGGCACGCGATCGAACCCGCCGGTTCGCCCCTCCCACCATCGGTTGCCGACCGACGCTCCCGCCAGCACTCCGGGCAGCGCTATCGACCGGGGCTCGGTCGAGGTGAACGGCTGCACGGGCGACAGCTGCAGCTCCGGCGCGTGACCCTGGCCGAGCGCCTCCGCCAATCCCCGGCGAAGGACCTCGTGAACCAGCGACTGCTCGAGGAAGCGGACCTCGGCCTTCGTCGGATGGACATTCACATCGACGCGGTCGGGGGCAATGCGCAGGAACAGATGCACTTCCGGGCTGCGCTCCTTGATCGTCGCCACGCTGTAGGCTTCGGAAATCGCGTGGGCGATCGTGCGGTCCTTCACGATGCGACGATTGACGAAGACGTTCTGGGCGCCGCGGACCGGACCCTGGTCTCCCAGTCGGGCCACGTACCCTTCGACCGTCAGGCCGCCCGCCTCCTTGCGAAGCTCGACGAGATCCGGCCTGTCGCCGAACAACTGAAAGAACCGCTCGCCCAGGTCGGCCGCCGGTGGACATTCGAGCAGCGTGCGCCCGCCACTCGTCAGCGTGAATCCAACCTCGGGATACCCCAGAGCCATCTGGCTGGCCAGTCGCGAGGTCTGCGTCGTCTCTGCGGTGTCCGACTTCAGAAACTTGCGGCGGGCCGGGAGGTTGTAGAACAGGTCGGCCACCTCGATCGAGGTCCCTTCGGGCATGCCGACTTCGCGCACGGAGGTAATCGACCCGCCGTTGACGCGAATCTCGGTTCCGCTCGCAGCGCCGCGGGCGCGGGTGCGAAGCAGGAAGTGCGAGACCGACGCGATGCTGGGAAGCGCCTCGCCGCGAAAACCGAGGGTCCGGATCGCCCCCAGATCGTCAGCGTGCGCTATCTTGCTCGTGGCGTGGCGCTCGAGCGCCAGCCGGGCATCCTCCGGCTCCATTCCCTCGCCATCGTCCTCGACGCGAATCAACTTCTTGCCGCCGAGCTCGACGGCAACCGTGATGCGCCGGGCACCGGCATCGAGCGCGTTCTCGACGAGCTCCTTGACGACGGAAGCCGGACGTTCGACGACTTCGCCGGCGGCAATCTGATTCGCGAGGTCGGGCGGCAGACGATGAATGCGGGACATCGGGAATGGCCGGTCGCCGGCGATTGATTCTCCTAGATCCAGTCGCGAGCGTGGAAGTACGCCAGCATCGCCCCCACGACCCCCGTCATCACCACCATCAACACCCAGAACATGGTCGTGCCGCCGAGGCCGAAGTGCGGCAGGTCGACGTTCATTCCGTAGAGCCCGGTGATGAACGTCAGCGGCATGAACACGGTGGCGATGACCGTCAGCACCTTCATGACCGTGTTCAGCTGGTTCGAGACCATCGACAGGTGCGCGTCGAGCAGGCTGCTGATCCGATCCTGGAAGAACATCGACTCGTCGGCGATGCGCACCAGGTGATCGTGGACATCGCGGAAGCGGTAGGAAATCTGTTCATCGATGAACGGAAATTCCCGTCGCGCGAGGCGTCCGACCACGTCCCGCTGTGGCTGCACCACGCGCCGCAGCGACGCGACGTCGCGCTTGAAGTCGAGAATCTTGCGCGCCAGCTTGGGATTGGTCCGCTCGAACACCTCTTTCTCGATCGCGTCGAGCCTGGCATTGAGCTCGTCGATCTCCGGGCGATAGGCATCCACGATCAGATCGATGATGCGGTGCATCAGCGCCGACGGACCTTCACCGAGCGCCATGGCGTTCTGTGCGCATACCTGCTGGATGCGATCGATCGACCGCGAGTCGCCGCTGTGAATCGTGACGAGATAGCGATAGCTCAGAAAGAAGTCGACGTCGTGGGTGACGAAGCGGTGTTTCTTGGCCTCGAAGTCGATGCGGTGGACGATGAGGTAGAGATAATCGCCGTAGGATTCGACCTTGGGGTGGTGGGTGGCGGCGAGAGCGTCTTCGACGGCGAGGTCGTGGAAATGGAAGACGCCGGAGAGGATGCGCGCCTCCTCCGGCGTCGGATTGGCCAGGTCGACCCAGAACGTCAGTTTGCTGTCCGCGGCGAGCCAGGCTGGATCGACCTGGTCCGCCGAGGAGGTCACGCCGTCCTTGTGGACGTAGACCTTGATCAATCGCCGACCTTCACCTGCAACGCCGCCTGAGCGGCCGCGAGGCGCGCCACCGGCACGCGATACGGCGAACAGCTCACGTAGTCGAGCCCGACGCTCTCGAAGAAATGAATCGACGCCGGGTCGCCGCCGTGCTCACCACAGATCCCGAGCTTGATATTCGGACGCGAGGCACGGCCCTTCTTGACCGCGATGTCCACGAGCTGCCCGACGCCGGTGGCGTCGATCGTCGCGAACGGGTTCTTCTTGACGATCTCCAGCTCCTGATAGTGCGGCAGGAACGACCCCGAATCGTCGCGCGACATGCCGAGGCCGGTCTGGGTCAGGTCGTTGGTGCCGAAGCTGAAAAACTCGGCCGACTGCGCGATCTCGTCGGCGGTGAGCGCGCCGCGCGGTATCTCGATCATCGTGCCGACCATGTAGTTCAGCTTGACCTTCTGCTCGGCCTGCACGTCGCGCGCCGCCTTGTGGACGACCTCGATCTGCAGGTCCAGTTCTTTCTTGAATCCGACGAGCGGAATCATGATTTCGGGCCGGACCTTGACGCCCTCTTTCTGCACCTGTGCCGCGGCCTCGAACACCGCGCGCGCCTGCATCTCGGAGATTTCGGGATAGCCGATCCCGAGGCGGCAGCCGCGGAAGCCGAGCATCGGGTTGAACTCGTGCAGCTGCTCGACGCGCTGGTGAATGCGCGCGGCGGGCACGCCGATCTTCTTGGCCAGCTCCGCCTGCTGCTCCTTGGTATGCGGCAGGAACTCGTGCAGCGGCGGATCGAGGAAGCGGATCGTTGCCGGGTAACCCTTCAGCGCGCGGAAGATGCCGGCGAAGTCCTCGCGCTGGTACGGCAGCAGCTTGGCCAGCGCCGCCTTCCGCTCCTTGACGGTCTCGGCGAGGATCATCTCGCGCATCGCATCGATGCGATCTCCCTCGAAGAACATGTGCTCGGTTCGCGTCAGGCCGATGCCGACAGCGCCGAACGCCACCGCGTTCTCGGCCTGTTCCGGCGTATCCGCGTTCGTCCGAACGCTCATGCGGCTCGCGTCGGAGCACCACTTCATCAGCTGCTGGAAATTCCTGAACTTCTCGGTCTTTTTTGCTGCCTCGTCGCCGCCGATGAGGCCGGCGACTATCTCGGACGGAGCGGTCTTCACCTGGCCGGCGTAGACCTTCCCGGCCGTCCCGTCGATCGACATCCAGTCGCCTTCCTTGTAGGTCCGGCCATCGACGCTGACCGTGCGGGCCTGGTAGTCCACTTCGACCGCCGCCGCACCGCAGACGCAGACCTTGCCCATCTGTCGGGCGACGAGGGCGGCGTGCGACGACACGCCGCCGCGCGCGGTGAGGATCCCTTCGGCCGCGATCATGCCGCGCAGATCCTCAGGAGAGGTTTCGACGCGGACGAGCAGGACTTTCTGGCCCTTCTCGGCGGCGGCGACCGCACGATCGGCATTCAGGTAGATCTGACCGGAGGCCGCGCCCGGTCCGGCGGGCAATCCCGTCGCAATCGTCTTCACCTTGGCCGCCTCCGAGGCATCGAAGACCGGCGCCAGCAGCTGTTCCAGCTGGTCGGCGGGATTGCGCAGCACCGCCGTCTTCCAGTCGATCAGCTTCTCCCTGTACATGTCCACCGAGAACTTCAGCGCCGCCATCGCCGTGCGCTTGCCGTTGCGCGTCTGCAACATGTAGACGACGCCGTCCTCGATGGTGAACTCGAAGTCCTGCACATCCTTGAAGTGCTTCTCGAGCGTCTGTCGAATGCGCTCGAGCTCGGCGTAGGCCTTCGGCATCTGCTTCTTCAGCTCGGCGACCGGCTCCGGCGTGCGCACGCCGGCGACGACGTCCTCCCCTTGCGCGTTGATCAGGAATTCGCCGTAGAACTCCTTGACGCCGTTGGCGGGATTGCGGGTGAAGGCGACGCCGGACCCGGACTGGTCACCTGTGTTGCCGTAGACCATGGCCTGCACGTTGACGGCGGTACCCCACTCCGCCGGGATGTTGTACTTGCGGCGGTAGACAATCGCGCGGTCGTTCATCCACGAGCCGAAGACGGCGCCGACAGCGCCCAACAATTGATCCCAGGGTGAATCGGGGAACCGCTTGCCGGCGCGATCCTGCACCAGCGCCTTGAACCTCGTCACGAGCTCCTTGAGATCGTCGACGGTGAGCCGGGTGTCCTCGACATCCTGGTGATAGCGCTCGTGCTTGAGACGATGAATCACGGTCTCGAACGGGTCGTGATCCTCATCAGGACGCTTCTGCACGCCGAGGACGACGTCACCGTACATCTGCACGAAGCGCCGGTAGCAGTCCCACGCGAAGCGCGGATTTCCTGTCTTCGCCGCCAGCGCCTCGACGGTCTGATCGTTGAGGCCGAGATTGAGGATGGTGTCCATCATGCCCGGCATCGAGTCGCGGGCGCCCGACCGCACCGAGACGAGCAGCGGGTTCTTCAGGTCGCCGAACTTCTTACCGGTCTGCTGTTCGATCGAGGCGATGCCGGCTTCCATCTGGGCGCGCAGCGCGGCCGGGTAGGTCCGTTTGTTGGCGTAATAGTAGGTGCAGACCTCGGTCGTGATGGTGAACCCCGGCGGCACCGGCAGCCCGATCCGGCACATCTCGGCGAGGTTCGCCCCCTTGCCGCCGAGCAGCGGCTTCATCGTGCCGTTGCCATCGGTCTTGCGACCGAAGAGGTAGGCGTACTTTCCGCTCTTCGTCGATCCAGCCGACTTCTTCAAGGTCGCGGGCTTCGCGGATTTCGCGGCCGCCTTCTTCCGTGCGAGTGTCTTAGGCATTACGTCTGCTGTGCTCCTGTGTCTGGCGCTCGGCGCCGCCGCTTCGCGGCGGTCCCCTCCGGCGCCTCGCTTAGGCGACCTTCATGGCGCTCGCGCTTCGCCGCTCGCTCCATTCCGGTCGCTGTCGCAACTGCTCTCCTAACGTCCGAAGTCCGAAGGTGCCGGCCGGACCTTCCGTCATCGCTACAGCTACGACGGACCGCCGTAGCCTTGGCGATCTGGTCAGGTCCGGCTCACCTCCGCGACGATTTCCGAGATGTCCGCCAGCTTCAGAATCGTCGATTCCAATCTCTTCATCAGGGCGAGCCGCGCGCTGCGCAGCGTCTGATCGTCGACCATGACGAAGACGTCTGAAAAGAACTTGTCGACGGCGGGGGCGAACTTCGCCGCCTCCGCAAACCCGCGGCGATAGTCGCCTGCAGCGATCGCCGCATCGATCACCTGCTGCCGCTGCTGGACCTCGCCGCGCAGCGACACTTCCGCCGCCTCGCTGAGCGGCGAGAGGTCTTCGCTCGCGCCTTGCGGCAGCTCACGCGCGATGTTGCGTACGCGCTTGAACGCGGTCGCCAGCTGCGTGAAGTCCGCCGACGAGGTGAACTCGGGCAGCACCTCGAGCTTGCGGCGCGCGAGGAGCGGGCTGAGGGCGTGGACCTCGCTGTGCGTGACGGCGCGCACATTGCGCGCGTCGTAGCCGCGCTGCTCGAGGACGTAGCGCACGCGCTCGAGCAGGAACGGCCGCAGCGCTGCCGCCCCATCGCCGGTCAGATCCATGACCTGCCCCAGCGTGACGGCGCGGTCGAGCCCGGTCAGCTCCGGCAGATCCACGAGCACCTTGATCAAGCCGTGGGCCTGACGCCGCAGCGCGAACGGGTCGCGTGAGCCGGTCGGCTTCTCGCCGGCGCCGAACAGCGACGCCAAGTGTGTCGGCCTTGTCGGCCATCGATACGGCGGCCCAGGTCACCGCTGCGTCGCCGAGCTGGACGCGCGTCGGCGGAGCGTCCGCTTCGACGCCGATCGGCAGGTACTGATAGTAGATGGCCTTCCAGACCTGCTCGGCGTGCCCCTCCTCCCGCGCGTAGATCCCGCCCATCGTCCCCTGCAGCTCGGGGAATTCGAACACCATGTCGCTCGTGAGATCTGCCTTCGCCAGACGCGCCGCCGTGGCCGCGGCGTCCGCTCGATCGGCCTGCCCGAGCGCGTCCGCGGCGATCGTGCGCGCCAGCGACGAGATCCGCTCCGCCTTGTCGCGATAGCTGCCGAGTTTCTTGTGAAAGGTGACAGTGTCCAGGCGGTCGAGCCGGTCCTCGAGACGGGTGCGTCGATCCGCATCCCAGAAGAACTTGGCGTCGCGCAGGCGCGCGGTCACCACGCGCTCGGCGTTCCGGGCAATCGGCCGCTCGTCGGATGGAGATGTGTTGACGACCGCCAGGAATGCTTCCTTGACGTCGCCGCGGTCGTCGCCGACGGGGAAGAAATGTTGGTGGTGAACGAGCGTGGTGGTCAGCACCTCGTGGGGCAAGGCCAGAAACGCCCGATCGAAGAAGCCGGCGACGACACCCGGATACTCGACGAGATCGGCGACCTCGTCGACCAGCGCCGCATGATCGCGAATGGCTACGCGCCCACTGAGCTTTCGTGCCTTCGACTCGAGCTCACGCACGATGCGGTCGCGACGTTCCGCGTGATCGAGCACGACGAAGTGCTCGCCGAGACGGCCTCGATAGTCGTCGAAGGTGCGGACCTTGATCGACCGGCCGGCGCGGCCGCTGGTCGCCAGGAATCGATGCCCGTAGGTCACCGCGCCGGCGGTGACTTCCTGGACCAACGGGCCCGCCGCATTCGGCGTCCGGCCGATGGCAAACGGCACGACCCGGCCCCCGTAGAGGAACAACAGCCAGCGGATGGGACGTCCGAACAGCAGCTCGCCACGCCCGTCGTCCAGCATGGCGTCCCAGTGCATCTGCTTCGGGAAGGACAAGTCGCGCAGCAAGCCGGCCAACAAGTCGGGGAGCGCATCGACCGCGCTCTTCCCTCTGTGGCGCTTGCGAGCGACGAGATACGTACCCTTGGCGGTCTCCTGGCGATCCAGCGCTTCGAAGGCGAGGCCGTGCTTGCGTGCGAAGCCGAGGGCCGCAGGGGTGGGCTCTCCCGACGGGGACAGTGCCGCCGAGACCGGTGGACCAGTGATGACCTCGTCGAGATCTTCCTGGCGCTCAGGAATGCGGCCGATCCGCGCCGTCAACCGTCGCGGCGTCGCATAACTCTCGATCGCCACGTCCGGCGTCATCCGCATCTCGCGGAGGCGCGCTTCCAGCTTCTCGGCCATCTGCCGGGTCAGGCCGGGAAGCCAGGCTGCCGGCAGCTCCTCGACACCAATTTCTATGAGCAGTTCGCGATCCATCGTGTCAGTGCGCTGGACGTCGAGTCCCCTACGCTCTCTCCTCCACGCCGGCCCACTTCTTGGCGATCGCGACCGCCAGCTGGCGGACGCGGAGAATGTAGGCGGTACGCTCGGTTACCCCGATGCCGCCGCTGGAGTCGAGCAGGTTGAACATGTGCGAGCACTTCAAGCAGTAGTCGAGCGCCGGCAGGACGAGCCCGGAGCGCAGCAGCGTCTGCGCGAGACCGTAATAGGCGTCGAACAAGTCGCGGTGCGTGCGGTTGAGCTCTGCGGCAGGCAGATCGATCTGACCGAAGGCGTACTTCGACTGCTCGACTTCATCGCGATGCCGGACGTGACCGTAGGTCACCCCCGGCCCCCACATCAGGTCGAAGACATTGTCCACGTCCTGCAGCGCCATAGCGAATCGCTCGAGCCCGTAGGTCAGCTCGACCGCAATCGGCGACAGGTCGATACCGCCGGCCTGCTGGAAGTAGGTGAACTGCGTGATCTCCTGGCCGTCGAACAGGACCTGCCAGCCAATCCCCCACGCACCCAGGGTGGGCGACTCCCAGTTGTCTTCTTCGAAGCGAACGTCGTGGGCGCGCAGATCGATACCGCACGCTTCGAGGCTCTGCAGATAGAGCTGCTGCACCTCGTCGGGAGCGGGTTTGAGAATGACCTGGAACTGATGGTGTTTGAACAGCCGGTTCGGATTCTCGCCGAAGCGGCCGTCGGCCGGGCGCCGGGAGGGCTGCACATACGCGACGTTCCACGGCTCCGGCCCGAGCACCCGCAAGAAAGTCTCGGGATGCATCGTGCCGGCTCCCATCTCGATGTCCAGCGGTTGCTGGATCAGGCACCCGCGAGACGCCCAGAACTCGGACAGTTTGAAAATAAGCTGCTGCAGCGTCACCATGCGAGCGACAAACTAGTCATGAACGTTCCGTCCCCGGTCGACGAGCCGGCACCGGCAGGCGCGTGGTCGAGCGATCGGGTTCCCGTGGTACCGGCCTGAACCGCATCCTTCAATTGCCCGATCGTCGCCTGGACTCTTCCGCGTGTTCCGCAGCCCGGATTCCCCGGTCCATCTCGCGCAGCACCCGCCCCGACTTGAGCTCCTTTTCCAGGTGCATGCTGATCAGCCGGCTGTGTGCGGTTTCCAGCTCGCGACCGGCGCCGGCGTCGAGCGGCACCCGGCCCAGCGTGTCCGGCGCCGCCGCGGCGGCGGCTCTGAGGAACCGCATCGCCGCGATCGACACGATCGTCCCGCCCGCGGCAGGGGCACACCGGCGACAGAGGAATTGATCCTCACGCGGCGGCATCACCGCTCCGCCATCGAACGCCGATCCGCACTCGGGACAAGCCGTCAGCGTCGGATAGACGCCCTGCAACCGCAGGAGCCAGAACTCGAAGTAGCGCGCCAATGGCTCGACCGGCGCACCGCCGGCAAGCGCGTCGATCACCGAGGCGCCGAGCCGATAGAGCCGCTCGTCGATTTGCGCCTCGGGAGACCACTCATCGATCAGCTCGGCGAAATACTCGACGTGGCCCAACGCCGATTCGCTGGCGTCAGCTCCCTCTGCCACCGCCAGCGGGCTGCGATGCGGCTCGACGTAGTTGATCCGCACCAGGTCCCGCAGCTCGCGCTCGTAGTAGGCCACAGCCGCACGCGTCATCGGCTCCAGCGCCCCCGTGAACCGGGAGCGAGGACGCCGTGCGCCTTTGGCGACACCGCGCTTCTTCCCCCGATCCCTGGTCAGGAACACCACGATGCGGTCGGCCTCGCCCAGCTTGTAGGTGCGGAGGACCAGTGCTTCAGAGGTGTAAACGGGCATCCCGATCACGTTATCTTACCCCGGGTGCGGGCCGCGCGGTTGAACTTAACGGCCGCGGGGGAGGCAGGACGACGAGGCGTCGCACGACACCTCGTCGAGACACGATGGAAGGATCGGACTACTGCTCGACGGAGATCTTACGGATTCCGGTCTCCTTGACGGTGTAGTCGGCCGGCACCACGAAGAGCGACCGATCGGGTTCGGCCCTGACGATGTTCGTGAGCCGATAGGTCGACTCTCCGGTCCGCGGATCGTTGTGTCGCGTCAGCACCAGGATCTTGAGGTCGGGCGACGACCACTCCTCGGAGCTAATCGTGATCGGCAGATCGTTGCCAATCACTCCCGCCTTCAGTGTCGTCGTGCTTCGCCGGCCGGTGACGGCAACGCCTTCGAGCGTCTTGCTCTCGAGTGGACCCTCCGAGTGTTCCTTTTCGCCGCCGGCCTCAAGGCGAGGGGCACGAGCGGCCAAGGCACTCTTCTCGGCGTCTCGCTTGCGTGCCGCCAGCTCCGCCGCGGCCTTCTCGTCGCCCCCCGAGCGCACGCGCTCCTCTTCCGCACGACGAGCCATGTCGGCCATCTTCATGATGGCCTCGCCCTCCATCGTCGGAGTCTTCCACGCGACCCGCGCGTCGCTATCGAGCGAGTAGGCAACGCCGGCGACCGGATCCACAATCGAGATCGAAGCCGATCCGTTCGGGCGATCCTCTTCACGGCGCGTCCGCCCCTCGCTGTCGCGATAGACGCGTCCGGTCGATCGCTGAGCGATCCGATTACCATCGGCAAGCGTCTGATTCGACTCGACGACGAATTCCGCCGAATATGGCGCCCCGGTCACGGTGCGCTCGAGCGGAACACGGCGCCTGGTGAGCATTTCTTCCGACTGTTTCCGCTCAGCGAGCACTTTGAGTTTCAGCACTTCTTCGGACGGTTGTTGTGCCAGCAGCGTCGTGCCGACTGTTGCGAGCATCGCCAATGAAAATAGTGAACGCATGTGAAGACTCCAAATCAATGGCCGGTGGCCGATTGTTTTCTAGTCGACGAGCCTGACCGCACGAGTAAGGCCATCCTGGCCGACCAGCAGGTCGGCTCTGACCGCATCCCTCCGCGAGACCGGCGGCCTCAGCCCGAGGCTGGGCAACATCGAGAGCGGCAGATCCACCCGCACGAGGGATCCGCTCTCGAGCGGTGGCAGACCGATCGCCCCGGGCCACGGAACGAAGTCGCCGGCGGCGGACGTGTCGCCCACGCCGGCCTGGATCTGCCGCGAGGGCACTCCGGGCGAGGCCGGAGCGCGGCGAACCAGCTCCCCGGGTCGTAAACCGACAACGATCAGCGCCGCCGTCGCCGTCGCCAGTCCGGTCATCCACCACCAGTGTGTGCGCGAGCCGCTGCGGCGCCTCGCCGCCGCATCGAACGCGGCCAGCAAGTGCCCCTCGCGACGGCCGTCGACATCAGGTACCACCGTCTGCCGCGCCATCCGTCCGAGCGCGGCGACGACGTAGCCTTCTCCCGCTTCGAGATCGCTGTCTTGACGCGTCATATCACCCAGCCTGGCGCCGGTCGCCGAACGAACGGGCGCCGCTCGCCCCGCAGACTTGCCGCCAGCAACGAACGCCCCCGGTGCAGGCGCGAACGGACCGTGCCGATCGCGCAGCCGATGGTCGCGGCGGCCTCGCCGTAACTCAGCTCCTGCAGGTCGCACAGCACGACGACCTCGCGGAACGGAACCGGCAGCGTGCGGAGCGCCGCCCGAACCGCGTCGATCTCACGCTCCCGGGCGAGGCCGTCGAGCGGATCGGCGATGACCGCCCGGGGCTCGGTCTGCTGATCGTCGGACTCGGCCAGCGGCTCCAGGCGCCAATCCCGCGAGACCCGCCGCCGCGCCTGGTTCCTGGCGATGCCCAACAGCCAGGGCACCACACCGGATCGACCCGCCTTGTACTGCTGCGCCGACTCGATCACGGCGAGGAAGACATCGTGCGTGACGTCCTCGGCCAGCGTCGGGGCGCCGGTCATGTGCACGGCAAAGCGGTAGACGTCCGGCCGCCGCCGCCGATACAACGCCGCGAACGCCTCGCGGTCGCCGGCGGCAATCGCCGCCATGAGTTCGTCGTCGGAGCCGTTCATCGTTGCCAGTGAGACGCTGGCGTCAGATATTCAGTTTGGCGGGGGGGAAAGTTCCCACAGAAAACAGGCGGCCTATTTCTTACCCATTCCCAGGTCTCTCAAGACGCGCTCGTCGTCGCGCCAGTCGGCTTTCACCTTGACCCGCAGGTCGAGGAACACCTTGGTTTCGAAGAAGCGCTCGAGGTCGAGCCGTGCCTCGGTCCCGATGCGCTTGATCATCTCGCCCCCTCGTCCGATGACGATGGGCTTCTGCGATTCGTGCTCGACCAGAATGGTGCACCACAGACGCAGGATGGCACCTGGCGTCGGTGGTTCTTCGAATTGATCGACGACGACCGCGGTCGAGAATGGCAGCTCGGCCCGGGTGTGCTGCAGCAGTTTCTCCCGGACGGTTTCTGCGGCGAGCGTCCGCTCGGGTTGGTCGGTCAGGAAGTCTTCCGGATAGAGCGCTTCCGACTCGGGCATCAACGGGAGCAGCAGCGATTCCAGCGTGACGACCCCGTCGCCACTGGCCGCCGAGATCGGCACGATCTCGGTGAACTCGTGCCACCGCCGCAGCTGATCGATCACAGGCAGGAGCTTCGGCTTCGACACCAGATCGATCTTGTTCAACGCGAGCAGTACCGGCACCTTGAGGGCGGTCAACAACTTGGAGACGTACTCATCGCCTTTGCCCGCCCGCGACGAGGCATCGTGCACCAGCACGACCGCATCGACCTCCTGCAGGCTGTCGACGGCGGCGTCGACCATCCTCACGTTCATGCGATGCAGCGGCCGATGAATGCCGGGAGTATCCAGAAACACGATCTGACCGGGCTGGTAGTTCTTCACCCCGACGATCCGCGTGCGCGTCGTCTGAGGCTTGTCGGAGACGATGGCGATCTTCGTTCCGATGATGCGATTGATGAGTGTGGACTTGCCCGCGTTGGGGCGGCCGACGATGGAGACGAAGCCTGCGTGCACGTGGACTGATCGCCTAGCGAGCGTCCACCTGGACCGGCTGCGCCTTCCGGAAACGAACCTTGTGGATGCGCCGGCGTTCGGCTTCGAGGACTTCCACGTTCAGGCCGTCGAGGTCGAACGTCTCGCCGACGGCGGGCACGCGGCCGACCCTGGTCAACACGTAGCCGCCGACCGTCTCGAACCCCTCTGGCTCCACGTCAACGCCGAGGCGCTCGCGAACCTGATCGAAGTTCACCTTCGCGCTGAACACGTATGAGCCATTGCCCTCGTCGACCACCGGCTCGGACTCGACGTCGTACTCGTCCCGGATCTCTCCAACGATCTCTTCGAGCAGATCTTCGATCGTCACCAGGCCGGCGGTGCCGCCGTACTCGTCGACGACGATCGCGATCTGGACCTGCTTGCGCTGGAATTCTTTCAGCAGCTCGGGCACGCGCTTGGTCTCGGGCACGAAGGTCATCGGCCTGATCAGCGGCGTCATCGGGCGGCCATAGTCGGCATCGTCCACCAGCTGCAGCAGATCCTTGACGAAGACGACGCCGTGGATGTTGTCGAGATTGCCCTGATAGACCGGAAATCGCGGATACTCCTGCTCGCGGAAGAGCGCGCGCAGCTGACCCATGGTCGCGTCTTCCTGGATGGCGACGATGTCGGGGCGAGGGGTCATGACCTCACGCACAAGCGTATCGCCGAAATCGACGATCGATTGCAGGAGGCGGCGCTCGTCGCGCTCGATCAGCCCCTGCTCTTCTCCGGCTTCGAGATAGGCGTGTGCGACCTCTCCCTGCTCCTCCTCGTCCTGGATAATCAGAGCCGACTGGCGGTCGGGCGTCCCTGTCAGCAGACGGACGAAGCCGCCGGAAAGGGGCGACATGACCCGCGCGATGACGCTGAAGGGCGGGAGCAGCGCGGCCAGCACGGCCTCCGGATTCTTCCGGACGATGACCGCCGGCAGGTAGTGCTCGCAGACCAGAATGTAGACCGACACGCACGCGAGCAGCGTCGCCACCGACGCCAGGCTGACACCTGACCGACCGGTGAGGACCGCGAGCAGCACGGTCGTCAGCGAGAAGTTCAGGCCGAGGAGCAGGCGTGCCGGGACGAAGAGCTGAATCGGATCGTCGAGGTAGTAGCTGAGGCGATCGTTGCGGCCGCGCTCGGCCATGAACCGCAGCGAGAGCTTCATCAACGCGCTGAAGGCCGTTTCGATGGTCCCCAGGTAGACCGCCGCGACGGCGAGCAGAAACAGCAGGAGCGGGATCATGTATCGATGCGGGTGCTACTCGCTCGCGCGCGCTCGATCAGGCCGGCCGACAGCCCACCGCGGGCCCGCAACCGCCGCTCCAGGCGCGCCATCCGGCCGAGGTCGGCCGGGTGGTGATGATCGTAACCCAGAAGGTGCAAAAGGCCATGGAGGGCCAGAATCTTCAGCTCGACCGCGAGGGCGTGGCCCGCCTCCCGGGCCTGCCGGCGTGCCCGGCCGAGGGCGATCACGATGTCCCCCAGTTCCCGCGCGTGCGCGGCGGCCGAAGACGATGGGCCGGCGGGAAAGGACAGCACGTCGGTGATCGCGTCCTTGCGGCGGAAGTCCCTGTTCAACGTGCGGATGCGGGCATCCGAGACGAGGGCGATGGTGACCTCCCCCGTCGCTTTGGCGGGGGCGACTCTGGCCAGCCACGGGGCAAGGCCGGGCGCCCGGGGACGGCCGCCCCGCCCGTCGGTCAGGGTGACCCGCAGGACGGAAAAAGGCGGTTGTCCCCTCTTATCGGGAGCCACCGTATGCCTCGTAGGCCTTCACGATCTGCTGCACGAGGCTGTGCCGCACGACGTCGCGCTCGTCGAAGTGGACGAACGCGATTCCTTCGACGTTGCCGACGACTTTCATCGCCTCGACGAGACCCGACGTCCGGCCTTGCGGCAGGTCGATCTGGGTCACGTCACCGGTGATGACCGCCTTGGAGCCGAAGCCCAGGCGCGTCAGGAACATCTTCATCTGCTCCGACGTGGTGTTCTGGGCTTCGTCGAGGATGACGAAGGCGTCGTTCAGCGTCCGGCCGCGCATGAAGGCAATCGGCGCGACCTCGATCGTCCCTCGCTCGATCAGCCGTTCAACCCGCTCGAGGTCGATCATGTCGTAGAGCGCGTCGTAGAGCGGCCGCAGGTACGGATTCACTTTCTCCTGCAGGTCGCCCGGCAGGAAGCCAAGCTTCTCTCCGGCTTCGACCGCGGGTCGGGCCAGGATGATCCGGCTCACCCGCTTGGCGAGCAGGAAGGACACCGCCTGCGCCATCGCCAGATAGGTCTTCCCGGTACCGGCGGGGCCGATGCCGAACACGATGTCGCGTTGCTCGATCGTATCGAGATAGCGGCGCTGCGTGACGCTCTTTGGGATGACCTGACGCTTTCCTGACGTCTTCGTCGAACGCAGGAAATAGTCGGCGAGCTCGACGGTCTCGTCCTGCGCAACGAGCTGTGCCGCGGTGCGCACGTCTCCTTTGGCCAGACGGTATCCGCCGCGGATCAGTGAGGCCAGCTGGTCGAGGACCTTGTCCGCACGCGCGACATCAGCGCTTTCGCCTTCGACGATCAGCTCGTTGCCAGTCGTACGGATGCGAACGCCGAACTGCGATTCGAGATGCTTCAGGTTCTCGTCGTAGGTTCCAAACAGAGACTCGACCCCCTCTTCGGGGATCGGAATCTTGCGCATGGCAGTAGTGGGGATGGGGGACGACTCCTTCCGTCTA
This sequence comes from uncultured Acidobacteriota bacterium, assembly GCA_963771415.1. Taxonomy (GTDB): domain Bacteria; phylum Acidobacteriota; class Vicinamibacteria; order Vicinamibacterales; family 2-12-FULL-66-21; genus CAWAZT01. Next base: position 912,837 of record CAVYTI010000008.1, read on the forward strand.
GGATACAACGTGACGAACCGGACGGCCGGTAACAATCATTTGACGCTCCGGGCTATGGCTCGACGCGCAACTTCAATTCGCGCAACTGTTTCGGATCGACCGTGGAGGGCGCGCCGGCCATCAAATCGATAGCCTGCGCGGTTTTTGGAAACGCGATCACCTCACGAATCGATTGCTCCCCCGCCAGAATCGCGACGATGCGGTCGAGGCCGAGCGCGATGCCGCCGTGGGGCGGCGTGCCGAACTCCAGCGCGTCGACAAAGAAGCCGAAGCGGAGCCTGGCCTCCTCGTCGCTCATGCCGAGCAGCTTGAAGATGAGACGCTGCAACGTCTGGTTGTGGATCCGGATGCTTCCGCCGCCGATTTCGCTGCCGTTGAGCACGAGATCGTAGGCGCGCGCGCGGACGCTGCCCGGGTCGGTCTCCAGGCGGTCGGCGTCGGCCTCGATCGGGGCGGTGAACGGATGGTGCATGAACTCCCAGCGGTGCTCCTCTTCGAACCACTCGAACATCGGGAAGTCTACGACCCAGAGGAACTCGTATCGGTTCGGATCGAGGAGATTCTGGCGCCTGGCGATGTTCAGCCGCAATTGCCCGAGGACCTTGGTCGTGGACTCTCGACGGCCGGCGGTCATGAGCAGCAGATCGGCAGCGCCGGCGCCAGAGAGCTCCAGGGCACGACGGATCACGTCCTCACCCGCGGCCTTGAGCGCCGAGCTCTGCACGGTGCCGTCGTTGACGCGTGCCCACACCAGCCCGGTGCTGCCCAGCTGCTTCGCCTCTTCGACGAGCGTGTCGAGCTCCTTGCGCGACGAGCGCGCGCCACCGGCAACGACGAACCCACGCACTTCGCCACCACCCTCCAGCGCGTCGCGGAACAGGCTGAAGTTCGACAAGGTGAACGGCTCAGAAATATTCTTGAGCTCCATACCGCAGCGCAGATCGGGCTTATCCGATCCGTAGGTCGCAAGGGCGTCGGCGTAGGGCATGCGGCGGAACGGCCGCGGGGCGTCGCGTCCGATGAGCGCCATCAGCTGCCCCATCAGCGGTTCGAGGATCGAAAACACGAGGTCCTCGGTGGCAAACGAGATCTCGAGGTCCACCTGGGTGAACTCGGGCTGACGGTCGGCCCGCAGATCTTCGTCGCGGAAACACTTGACGATCTGGAAGTAGCGGTCGAGCCCGCCAATCATCAGAATCTGTTTGAAGATCTGGGGCGACTGGGGCAGCGCAAAGAACTCCCCGTGGTGAACGCGGCTCGGCACGAGGTAGTCGCGCGCCCCCTCAGGCGTTGACTTGGTCAGAATCGGCGTTTCGATCTCGAGAAATCCCTGGTCGTCGAAGTAACGCCGGATGGCCAGCGCCGCCCTGTGACGCAGGATCAGGTTCTGCTGCAGGCGCTGCCGGCGCAGGTCCAGGTAGCGGTAGCGCAGCCGGGTTTCCTCGGCAACCGGCGCGTCTTCGTTGATCGGGAACGGCGGCGTCCTGGCCTCGTTGAGCAACTTGATCTCGGTCGCCACGACTTCGACCTCGCCGGTCTTGAGCTTCGGGTTGACCGCCTCCTTCGCGCGCAGCTCGACTCGACCCCGGACCGCGACGACGTACTCGGGGCGCAGACGCTTGGCCGCCTCGACAAGCGACGCGTGGTCCTCGCGCGCCACCACTTGCGTGATGCCGTGGCGATCGCGCAGGTCGATGAACACCAGGCCGCCCATGTCGCGCACGCGGTGGACCCAGCCAAGCAGGACGACGTCCGCTTCGGCGTCGGTGGCGGTCAGACCGCCACAGGTGTGGGTTCGAGCGAGGGTGCCGAGGGGCTCAACGTTGGTCATCGTGGCTGTGCGCATTCTGATGGTGATCGAGTCGATCCAACTGGCTGCGAAGGAACGTCGCAATGTCGGCTCGCGCGATCGACTGCTGCTCCCCCGTCTTCATATTCTTGATCGTGACCTCGCCGCGGTCACGTTCGTCGCTGCCGACGACGACGACGAACGCCGCGTTGCGGGCTGACGCGTACTTGAACTGCTTTCCCAGCTTGTCCGGCTCCGGATACAGCTCGGCCCGCAGCCCGGCGGCGCGCAGGTCCGCAGCCAGCCGCAGCGAGTCTTCAATCGAGGCCGGGTCGAAAATCGTCACCAGCACGTCGGGACCGCCGGTCTGGAGCGACGTGGGGAACAGGCCGCGTTCGCCCATCACCACGAGGATCCGCTCCAATCCGAGCGAAAACCCGCACGCCGGAATCTCTTCGCCCGAGAACATACCGATCAACCCATCGTAGCGGCCACCGCCACCCAGGCTCCCGATGCCCTCGACCGCGATCTCCATGATGGCGCCAGTGTAGTACGACAGCCCGCGCGCCAGGCTCGTGTCGACCATGAGATGTCGCGCGGCGCTGGTGCCCTGCGCCAGTCGGAGGATGCCGGCCAACGTGTCGACGCCGGCAATCCCGTCGGCTTGGCTACCGACGTGCTCGCGCGCCAGACCTAGGCTTTCGTCGTTGACGCGCGCCGGATCGACGCCGCCACCCCGATCGCTGAACGCGGCAAGGAAGCGATCGGCGGCCGCGTCCGGAATGCCTCGCGTCGCCAGCTCCTTGCGAACGCCGTCCATCCCGATCTTGTCCCGCTTGTCGAGCGCCACCAGGGCCTGATCGTGAAGCGCGGCAGGCACGCCGAAGTTGTCGAGCATGCCGCGCAGCAGCTCGCGATGGTTCAACCGGATGAGAAACTGGGTAAACCCCAGCTCCTGCAGCACGTCGCTGACCGCGGCGCACAGCTCGACCTCCACCACCGGCGAGCGCGAACCGATCGCGTCGACGTCGCACTGGTAGAACTCCCGAAAGCGGCCACGGGCGGGGCGATCGGCACGCCAGACCGGCTGAATCTGGTAGCGCTTGAAGAACTTCGGCAGCTTGCCACGGTGTTCCGCAATGACCCGCGCCAGCGGCACGGTGAGATCGTAGCGAAGCGCCAGGTCGGTCTCGCCGCCGTGCTCCCCGCGACGAAGCACCTTGAAGATCAGCTTCGCCCCCTCGTCGCCGTACTTCCCGGTCAGCGTCTCGATGTTCTCGAGCGTGGGGGTCTCGAGCGGCTCGAAGCCATACCGCTCGTAGACGCGGCGCACGACGTCGATGACGTATTCGCGCCGGCGGACGTCCTCGGGCAGGAAATCGCGCATGCCGCGCGCCGGTTGCGTGTGTGGCGGCATCAGGTCTGCGCCGTCATGTAGTCGAGGCGGTAGCGCACGTAGTTGTCCGCATACCATTTGATCGAGCCGACTTCCTCGTCGGTCAGCTGGCGCCGGAGCTTGCCCGGGTTGCCCATCATCAGCGATCGCGGCGCCACCACGGTGCCCTCGGTCAGCAGCGTGCCGGCCGCGACGATGCTGTCGGAGGCGATCTCCACGCCGTTGAGCAGAATGGCCCCCATCCCGATCAACACCCGACTGTAAATCGTGCAGCCGTGCACGATCGCCCCGTGTCCGATGGTGACCTCGTCGTGAATGGTCGTTGGATGGGTGTCTCGCATGACGTGGACGATCGTGCCGTCCTGGATGTTGGTCCGCCGGCCGATTCGGATGGCGTGCACGTCGCCGCGCACGACCACGTTCATCCAGATGCTGCTTTCCTGGCCGATGGCCACGTCGCCGATGACCTGCGCCGACGCGTCCACGAACGCGCTCTCGTGGACGACCGGCAGCCGGCCTTGATGTGCCCGAAGCATTCGATCGATCTTAATGCACCGAGGACGTCACGGTCCGCACCGTCGGATACGAGATCCCGAGCTGCTCGAGATACGTCGGATAGCGGGACGGGTCGTAGTAGAACTTCTTCATCTCGGTCCGGTACTTGTCCATGGTCCCTCTGTTCAACCAGATCGCCGGCTTGTCCTGGGGACGAAGGAGCGGCTCGTATTTGACGTCCTTGGTCTGAACGTCCGTGAAATACGTCCAGGCCTGTTCGACCAGCTCCGGCCGGGTGAGCAGGTCGAGCAGCGTCATGGCCTGGACCTTGGCGCCGGCCACCACACCTTTGTGCGCGATCGGCGTGGCCATGGCGATGGCGTTGGCCCAGTTGTGCCCGGGCAGGTCCGGGATGTTCGCCGGATAGCGCAGCGTGACGGTCGGGACGTTCCAGGAGATGTCGCCGATGTCGTCCGAGCCGCCGCCGTTGTTCTCCGTGACCGGACCCTGGAGCTTGTCTTTGAGCTTGGTGCGCAGACCCTGAACCTTGGGATTCTTCAGCTCTTTCTGCAGGGCCCGGGCCAGCTGTTGATCGGCGTCGGTCCACGTCGGCAGGCCGACCTTCTGAATGTTCGCCCAGGTGGTCTCCGCGACAACCTTGTTGAAGTGCTGCGGCCACGCGCTGCCGAGCACCTCGGTTGGCTGGAGGTCGACGCCCGCCATCATCGCCGCGCCCCGGGCGATGGTGTCGCCGGTCTCCCACAGCGACTTGATGTGGGCGTAGTCCGTCTCGCGGAAGTAATACCAGACGGCCGCGGTGCGCGGCACGACGTTGGGTTGATCGCCGCCGTTGGGAATGACGTAGTGCGACCGTTGACTCAGTCGGAGGTGCTCGCGACGGAAATTCCAGCCGATGTCCATGAGCTCGACGGCGTCGAGGGCGCTGCGGCCGCGCCACGGCGCTCCGGCGGCATGCGCGCTCTCGCCGACGAACGAGTACTGCACCGAAACGAGCCCGGTGCCTTCCCGATCGCCCCACGACACATCGAGGTCGTCGCCCACGTGCGTGAACAGCGCGACGTCGACGTCCTTGAAGAGCCCGGCGCGGATGAAGTACGCCTTGGAGCCAACGAGCTCTTCCGCTGTTCCGGTCCAGATGCGGATCGTACCGGGCAGGTGCTCGCGCTCCATGATCTTCTTCACCGCCAGGACCGCGATGATGTTCACCGCCTGCCCCGAATTGTGCCCTTCGCCATGGCCGGGCGCGCCGTCAATCATCGGATCGTGATACGCCACGCCGGGCTTCTGCGACGCCTGGGGAATGCAATCGATGTCCGAACCCAGCGCGATCACCGGCTTGCCGGATCCCCACGTCGCGAGAAACGCGGTGGGAATGCCGGCGATCCCTTCCTGGACGCTGAACCCGTTCGTCTTCAAGAGATCGATCAAATAACGGTTGGTCTCGATCTCCTGGAACCCCAGCTCGCCGTAGCTGAAGATCTGGTCGACCATCCGCTGCGCCATCTGCTGCCGGGACTCCACGTCGGCCACCGCCTCCTGCTTGAACGAGTCGAGCCTGACGTTCTTCCTGGCCGCGGCATCGGTCTTCTGTGCGCCGTTGAGCGCGAGCGGGATGACCGCGACGCTTCCGGTCAGGACCAGCGCGGCAACCCAGGACCGCTGACGAATCGACATGCATGTCCTCCCCAAAAGATGGCCGAGCCGCAGGGCCGAGCTCAACGGCCCCGATTATATTCCCGCAATGCCATAATGAAGACGGTGACGCCCGCATACGATCGCTTCGATCGTCCGCTTCGCAGCCTCCGCGTGTCGGTCACGGATCGGTGCAACCTGCGTTGTCAGTACTGCATGCCGGAGCCGGACTATGTCTGGCTGCCACGCGATAGCATTCTCAGTTTCGAGGAGATCGCCAGGCTCGTCGACGCGTTTTCGGTCGTCGGGGTCGATCGTGTCCGGCTGACCGGCGGCGAGCCGCTGCTTCGTCGCGACCTGCCGTCGCTCGTCGAGCGGCTGGCGTCCCGCCCCCGGATCACCGACCTGGCGTTGACCACCAACGGCGTCCTGCTGCGCAGCCATGCGGCCGCGCTGCGGGCGGCGGGACTGCATCGGATCACGATCAGCCTCGACACGCTCCAGCCCGAACGTTTCCGGGCCTTGACCCGCTTCGACAGTCTGCGGGAGGTGCTCGACGGCATCGACGCCGCGGTCCAGGCGGAATTCACCTCCATCAAGCTGGACACGGTCGTCATCCGCAATCAGAACGACGACGAGCTCGTCTCGATGCTCGAGTTCGGCAGGTCGATCGGCGCCGAGGTGCGGTTCATCGAATACATGGACGTCGGCGGGGCCACGCAGTGGAGGATGAAAGACGTGGTGCCGCGCACCGAGATTCTGGCACGTGTCGAGGCGCACTACGGACCGGTTCGCCCGATGCTGGGACGCGCCTCGGCCCCGGCCGAGCGCTTCCAACTGCCCAGTGGGACGACCTTCGGAATCATCGCATCGACCACGGAGCCGTTCTGCGCGGAGTGCGATCGTAGCCGTCTCACGGCCGACGGTCTGTGGCTGCTCTGTCTCTACGCGCAAGGCGGCCTCGACCTGCGCCGGCCTTTGCGCGAGGGAGCCTCCGCCGACGACCTGGTGCGGCTGATCTCAACGGTGTGGTCGATGCGCGCCGACCGGGGCGCTGAAGAGCGGCTGGGCGCGCCAGGCAGGCAACCCCTGATTCCGATCTCGTCGCTCAAGAAAGACGCGCACCTCGAGATGCACACTCGAGGGGGTTAGGGATCGCCCATCCCTGATCCCTGATCTCGGATCCCTGATCCCTTATCCGGCATCCCTTATTCCGCCATCGAGCATCCCTTATCCGGCATCCGCCATCCCCCATCTGCTATTTCGCCCGAAAGGCAAAGTACAGATAGTCGCCCCCGCGCTCGATTTGCAGCGCGACCGGCGAGCCGGGTTTGAGGTCCTTGGTGAGCTCCAGCAGATACGCCACCGTGGCGAGATGCTTGCCGTTGAGGCCGCGAATGACGTCTCCGGGCTTCAGCTTCCCCTGCTGCGAATAGGGCGCATCGGCCGCGATCGCGACCACGACCGCCCCGGTCTTTTCACGCAGATCGGGCAGCAGTTTGGCGATTCGATCGTTCATGTCGACTGCGGTCACGCCCAGCGGGGCCAGCGCGACGAGCTGCTTCTGCACGGCCATCATCTGCGCGAGGCGCCCCGGATCGTCTTCTCTCTCCTTGACCGAGATGGTGACGCTCTGCCGCGCGTCGCCGCGAAGCAACTCCAGGGTCACGGCTTCTCCCACCGCGTGCGAGTAGAGATCGACCCTGAGCTGGCGACCGTTCTCCATCGTTTTTCCGTCGAGCGACAGGACCAGATCGCCCGGCTTGACGCCGGCCTTGTCCGCCGGCCCGTCAGGATCGACGTCCGACACGATGACGCCCCCTTCACCCGAGAGCTGCAGCGCCTCGGCGAGCAGCGGTGTGATCGTCTGAGCGGTGATGCCGATTTCACCTCTCAGGACGTGGCCGCTCTTGCGGATCTGCGTGAAGACGTTACGCACGATGTTGCTGGGCGCCGCGAATCCGATACCCTCGCTCCCTCCGCCCTGGGTGAAGATCAACGTGTTGATGCCGACGAGACGCCCCTCGGTGTCGATGAGCGGACCGCCGCTGTTGCCCGGATTGATCGGGGCGTCCGTCTGGACGTAGATCATCGGGTCGTCGGGCTGCAGCTGCCGGGCGACGGCACTTACCACACCCATGGTCACCGACGAGTCGAGACCCATGGGACTGCCGAAAGCCATCACGATCTGGCCGGGCCGGAGCAAGTCCGAGTCGCCGAATCGCAGCGTCGGCAGTCCGGACGTTTCGATCTTGATCACCGCCAGGTCGGTCTCGTGATCGATGGCCACGATTCTGGCGGGAACGATGCGCCCGCGGCGCTTCACGATCGACCGACCCGTGGCGACGCCGCTCGTCGCGGACGACAGCTCGACCTCGAGCCGGGTCGCGTTCTCGACAACGTGGGCGTTGGTGACGATGTAGCCGTCGGCATCGACGATGGCACCCGAGCCGCTGGTGCGCTCGATGGCCGGCTCGCCGGTCCCGCCTTCGCTCTGCTCTTCCGGCGGGGCGTAGCCGGTCACGAAGATCTGGACCACGCACGGGCTCACCCGGGCGGCCAGCTCTTCGAGCGACTTCGACAATTCGCCAAGCGCCAGGGTCGCCCGGGTCGGGGCCTGCGCCTGTTTCATGGCGTGTGGTGAGGCCGTCGTCACCAGCAAGGCCAGGGCGATTGCAACGCCGTTGCGCATCGACATATCCTGCCAGCTTAGCACCGCGCTCCAACGGGTCGGATAGTGCCTTGAGGCTACACGGCGGCGGCGGAAACTGCTGCCGTGCCGTGGCATCCGCCGGCCCAAAACCACCTCGATCGGCACGACCAGCGGCGATTGGTCATAATCGTGCCCCGTGCCGCATCTGACGCTCACTCAATGGCTGCTGGCCGCGACGGCCGCCGCCTGTCTCGGAATCGGCAAGGCTGGACTTGTCGGCCTGAGCCTCGTCCACGTCGTCGTCTTCGCGTTCCTGTTCGATGCGCGCAACTCGACGGGCGTCGTTCTGCCGATGCTGCTGGCGGGAGACGTCTGCGCGGTCACCGCCTACCACCAGCACGCGCGATGGAACTACATCCGGCGCATGCTGCCGCCGGCCTGCGTGGGGGTGACGATCGGCGCGCTGCTGATGCGGCGGATCAGCAACGATGCCTTCCGGCCGGTGATCGGCTGGATCATCCTGACGCTGACGCTGCTGCAGGTGATTCGCATGCAGCGTCCAGGCTGGTTCGAGAGCGTCCCGCACAGCCGGATGTTCGCGTGGGGCATCGGGCTGCTCGCCGGCATCACGACGATGCTGGCCAATGCGGCCGGCCCGGTGTTCGCGATCTACTGCCTGGCGTTGTCGCTGCCGAAGCTGGAAATGGTCGGCACCAACGCCTGGTTCTTCTTCATCATCAACGCGTTCAAGGTGCCGTTCAGCGCCGGTCTGGGCTTGATCCGACGGGAGACGCTCCTTCTCAACGCCGCGCTGATTCCGATCGTCGTGGCTGGCGTGCTGGGCGGTCGCTGGCTGGTCTATCGGCTCCCCCAGCGCGTGTTCGATCTGCTGCTTCTCTGCTTCGCGGCGATCGCGGCGCTTCGGCTGATCGGCGTGTTCTGAGAGCCGGCGCGACGGCCGATTCAGGGCTTTACGTCGATCACCCTGATGCCGGTCACCTGCCGCACCCATCGCGCCGGACGCGCCTCGTCCGGCACGACGACACGAAACGGGCCCTCTGCGGAATCGAGCGGCCGATCGTCGTGCCGAATGGCGAGGACGATTTGTCGATCGCCAAATCCGGGGTCGACCTCGGAGAGCGAGAAGACGGCACGGTAGCCGTCCGCCGCGTCGATGGCGACGACGAGCCTGAGTGCGGGTCCGCGCAAGGCCTCACCGGAGGGGACGCCGACCGAGGCGAGAACCTCGCGCAGCAGCGGGCCCTCGTACGTGCCCTCGACGTTGTGGGAGTGCACCACCGTTTTGACCTGGGGCAGTCTGGCCAGGTCCTCGACGGACATCCGTGCAGCCTTATCGCCGTAGGAGACCGACAGCGACGAGGACGCCGCCGGCGCCTGCACCAGCACTATGCCCAGAAAGACCATCAGCAAGTTCATCGTTGTCTACGCTCCAGGTGATCCCAGACGTTACGACCGGACCGGCGCGGTTGGCAATGTCACCTCGAATCGTGCCCCGCCTTCCGGACGATTGGTCACGGTAATGGTGCCGTGATATTCCTCGACGATCTGCCTCGCGATGGCGAGCCCCAGGCCGATGTGCTGTCCTCGCGCAGCGGCGGGACGGTAACTGAAAAACCTGTCGAACACGCGGTCGATGTGCGCCATCGGGATTCCCGGGCCGCGGTCCACCACCGCCACGATAGACGCACGCTCGCCGATGCTGACGCTGACATCGACCGCGCTACCGTCGGGTGAAAAGCTGACGGCGTTGCCAATCACGTTGTCGAACACCTGATCGAGCCGCTCGCGCGAACCTCTCACCAGCGCCGGACCGTGTGGCGTATCGACGACGACCGGCACGCTGCGCCCTGCGGACAGCTCGAAGCGCCGGCCGAGCTCCTTCATCATCTCGACGAGGTCGATGTCCTCGAACGATGCCTGGTGGAGCTGCTCGCCGACGACCGCAACTTCGCGCAGGCCTGACACGAGCCGCTCGAGCCGGCCGACGTCGCGGAGCAGCAACTGGAGGAATCGCTGGCGCTCCTCGTCCGAGTCCGCCACCGCCATCGTTTCGGCGGCGGTCCGAATGGACGCGAGTGGGTTCTTGAACTCATGCGAGACGTCGGCCGCAAACGACTGCACGAGGCGAACGTGATCGTTGACCCGTCTGGTGAGCTCGTCCAGGGCGCGAGCCAGGTCGCCGAGCTCGTCCGCGCGCGCCGTGCCGGGAAAACCCAGGGGAAGCGGCCCCCGCCGCTCTGCGATCGCCAACGCCTGCGACCGCAGCCGCCCGAGCGGACCGACGATGGTCGTCGCGGCCAGCGCAGTCAGCATCGACGCCGCGACCAGCGAGCCGACGACGACCTCGAAAATCCGCAATCGCACGTCATACAGGGCAGCGAGGATGCGGTACGTGGACTGCGTAACGAGCACGGCACCCATCGTCGTCTCATCGTGCACGACCGGGAGCGCGCTGAACATCGTCACCGACCGCTGGCCGGGCGTCGGTCGTGTCGCCGATCCGTAGCGGCCGGCGAGCGCGGCCTGGACCTCCGCGGGTACGCCGGCTGTTTCGGGCGCGCGCGGGTTCGGCGTCTGCCGGCCGAGGGTCGAATCGACCTTCTTCCGGGAGTTCGCGATCAAGGCCCCGAGGCGATACAGAATGCGGCTGCGAACGTCGCGCGGTTCGGTGGTGGTGATGCTCGCGCCGTACTTGTCGTCGGGGACGACAACCGGGCGTCCGCGCGCGGAATCTGCCAGCATCGCCCCGTGCAGGTCGTAGACGCGGTACCGCGCGTCTCCCCGCGGTCCCAGTCGCGCGAACAAGCGCTCGATGCCAGCGGCGTCAAGGGCGGGCTCTGCCGCCAGCGCCGCGGCGAGGACGCGCCCCTGCTGCACCATCGATTGTTCCTGCGCTTGCAGCAGGCGGGCCTCATAGACGTTGAGGTAGAGCACGCCGACGACCGGAACGAAGACGACGAGCAGGTTGAAAGCGAGCAGGCGCAGCGCGATGCGGGACGGTCGCCACCCACGACGCGCCGGCCACGTCATGCGCGGTCCTGAATGTAGCGATACCCCGCGCCATACACGCCTTCGATGGCGGCAAAGGACGGATCGACGACCGCGAACTTGCGGCGGATCCGCTTCACGTGACTGTCGATCGTGCGATCGCTCACCGAGACGCGGTCGGGATACGCGTCCTCCATGAGCTGGTCACGCGTCTTGACGGCGCCCGGTCGCCGCACCAGCGATTGAAGGAGCAGGAACTCGGTGACGGTCAGCGGAACGTTCCGGTCGCGCCAGGTCACCAGCAGCCGCACCGGGTCGAGCACGAGGCGACCGACGGTTACCGGTCGATCGGCCGGCTCACGCGCCGCCTCGACGTAGCCGGCGCGACGGAGCAGCACTTTGATCCGCGCCAGCAGCTCCCGCATCGAGAACGGCTTGCACAGATAGTCATCGGCGCCGATCTCGAGCCCCAACACGCGGTCGAACTCCTCCTCGCGCGACGTCACGAAAATGATCGGCAGCTGCTCGGACCGCGATCGCAGCCGGCGACACAGTTCCAGGCCGTCCATGCGCGGCAGGCCTATGTCGAGAATCGCAAGGTCGGCGGGCGCCGCCGACAACGACTCCCAGGCGGTCAGGCCATCCTCGAACGTCAGGGGCTCATAGCCGTCGCGACGCAGCGCGTAGGCAATGCCCTCGCGGATCGTTTCCTCGTCTTCGACAACGGCGACGCGCCGGGGTGACGGCTGGGCCATCCGCGTCCAACTTTACCGCGGAGCGCGCGGCCGGCGGCCGCCTTTGTTCGGCCACAATTCGCCTCCGAGATGGTCCTGTCCGGCCATCGTCATGCCCGCGTCGGCCGGTACCTTCGACGGCACTGGAGGTGACATGCGGAGTTCGGCTCTGGCACGACTGACGGTGATGGGGGTCCTGACGATCGCGTTGCTGGTTCCGCTGGCGTGGGTCTCTTCGATCGTCAGCGAGCGCGCGAACCGGCGTGACATCGCGGTCGCCGAAATCGGCACGACCTGGGGTGGCCAGCAGACAATCGGCGGCCTCGTTCTGTCGGTGCCCTACACCACGACCTGGATCGATTCGTCGGGACGAGACCAACGAACCGGTGGGCGGGCGCAGTTCCTGCCGCGCGACCTTCAGGTCGAGGGCGCGCTCGACCCGCAAACCCGCAAACGCGGCATCTTCCCGGTGGTCGTCTACAGCACGCAGCTGAAGATCAGCGGGACGTTCGTGCGGCCCGATCTCGATTGGGTCCGCCCGACGCCGACCGAGATCGACTGGCAGCAGGCGTCCGTCAACATCGGGATTACCGATCCGCGCGGGTTGACGCACCGCATGAGCGTCCGCTGGGGCACGCAGGATCTACCGCTCGTTGGCGGGGTCGCGCCCGTCGGCCTGTTCGCGACCGGCGTCCGTGCAACCGTCCCCGGCCTCGAGGCCGCCGTGAGGGGCACCGAGGTTCCGTTCGCCTGCACCATCCAGCTCAATGGCACGCGCGATCTGATGTTCCTGCCGGCGGCGCAGGAAACGGCGGTGGCCCTGACTTCCTCCTGGCCCGATCCGAGCTTCACGGGCAGTCCGAACCCGACCATCGAGAAGCTCGATCGTTCGGGCTTTGGCGCGCGCTGGCACGCGACCGACGTAGCCAGGCCCTTTCCCGCACGCTGGACCGGCAACGAAGCGCCGGCCGAGCAGCTGGCGCCCATGGCCAGGCTTGCGACATTCGGCGTCAGCCTGGTCCAGACCGTCGACGTCTATCAGCAATCAGAGCGGGCGGTGAAATACGCAGTCCTGTTCATCATCCTGACCTTCCTGGTGTTCTTCCTGTGGGAAGTGTTCCAGGCAACGCTGCTGCACCCGATGCAGTACGCGTTTGTCGGCTTCGCGCTGTGCGTGTTCTACCTCCTGCTGGTCTCGATCTCCGAGCGGGCGGGCTTCGACGTCGCCTACGGCATCTCCGCCAGCGTGACGACCCTGCTGATCGCCGGCTACGCCCGCGCGATCTTCAGCGGCACTCGCCAGGGCCTGACCGTCCTCGCCGCGCTCATCGGACTCTACGGCTTTCTGTATTTGCTTTTGCGTCTCGAGGATTACGCGCTGCTGGCGGGCTCGATTGGCGTCTTCCTGGTGCTCGCGTGGGTGATGTACATCACCAGGCGGATGAACTGGTACGACCTGCGGCTCGGCGGGTCGAATTGAACCGAGGCCCGGGCTCGAGGGCCGAGGGCCGACGCTCTCTCAATCGGCGGATCCATCTCAGTGCGGTCAGCGTGAGGGCCGTCAGAACAGCAGAGTAAACTCGATGCTGATGGACACCTGCTTGCGAATATCTACGGGCATCGTCGACGGTCGGGGAACAATGTTCGGGAACTGCACGCGGTCGCGCTAGTCAGTCGCAGGACTTTTCAGGACGCCCCCGTCATGGCATCGTGCGGGGCCACCCGAGGTCTAGATTCGATTGAGCCTCTCACCCTGTTCTTCAACTCTCCAAATCCACTCGTGTTTTGGATGAAATGCGTGAGATCGCATTCGGTGTGGATGCGGCGAAGCGCGAGCGGATCGCTCGACGCGTCATTCAGGCCCTCTTCCGTGGTCACCGCCAGCCGGTACCCCGCCCGCTCGACCTCGCCGCGCACGCGCTGGTCGTAATCTCCGTTCGGATAGCAAAACAGCGTGACCTGGCGACCGAGCATCTCTTCCAAACGGGCCCGCGATTGCGTCAGTTCCCGCGTGAGCTGCTCGGTGCCGACACGCGGAAGAATCGGATGCGTTACTGTGTGCGATCCAATCTCGACGCCGGCAGCGGCCATCTCGCGCAGCTCGTTCCATGTGAGCGGCCGGCAATGTGCCGGCGGCAAGCTCGGCAACGTGATCCCGACTTGCGTGGCGATCGAGGCGATAACCTGCTCTTTGTTTTCCTCCGGCAGGTTCTTGATCACCGCGTTGAGTCGATCGGCGGCCTTGAAGCGGGAGATCGGTCCATCGAGCTCCGCATCAACTACCGATCCCCCGACATCTGCGGAAAGCCGGTTCGTCGTCATCCCAAACGCCATGAAGCGCACCTTGTCCGTCCACAGCCAGCCCTTTTGATCGATGAAGTCGGTCGCGGCGAACAACGTTGCGGGTGCCGCATACCGCCTAAGAATCGGAAAGGCTACTTCGTAGGCATCGTGGTAGCCATCGTCGATCGTAATGGCCGCGGAGGCGACTGGCAGGGGGTGGCCTTCCCTGAAGTACCGCTCCACCGCCGACAAAGGCACGATGGTGTAGCGAGCGCGCAGGTAAGCCACCTGCTCGGCGAACGCCGCGGCAGACGTCGCAGCGTAAGCGCGATCCGCGCTGAAGCGGTGATACGTGACAATCAGGAGCTTCCGCCGGTTTGCCAGTCTAAACGTGGCGAAGGCCCCTGACCCTCGCATCAGTTGGAGGAAGGCGTGTTTCATCAATTCCGAGCGCCCGATCAGTGTTGAGGCTTTTGCACCCTGACGATGTAGTTCGTGCCGAGCCTCCCGATGGGAGATTGCTTGAACCTGTCGAGTCTCCGGCTCAGTCCAAGCGAAAAGGCTTCAAGGCGCGCGGCGGAGAATCCGTACGTGCAAAAGGCAAAACCGGTCTTGTGAAACCCGATGCGCTGGAGCTGCCGATCGAAAATCCCCGGCACGAAATGGCGCTGCAGGTACGAGCGTTCCGGTTCACGCAGACCCACCGACGCAAGCGCGCGCTTCACCACCCGCTTGCATTTTGGAACCAGGGTTTCATACGCCATGAACGGCGACGTGATATTGGGAACGGTGACGATCAGGCTGCCACCGGGCTTGAGGACGCGATACATCTGCCGGAAGGCGCCGTCCAGGTCGGCCAGATACTCGACAAGGCCGACGGCGATGATGGCATCGAAGAAGTCTGGTTCGAAGGTCAGATCGCAGACGTCGCCGACTGAAAAATGCACGCCCTGTCCGCTGCCGCTCGAGCCGACTCTGAGTCTGGCCCTCTCGACCATCTCCTCCGCGAAATCCAGCGCGAAGACCTCGCCGCCGCGTTGGACGAGGTCGGGGATGAAATCCCCGGTGCCGCAACCCGCGTCGAGATAGCGACCGCCATGCTTGTCGAAAAGATCGAGGACGTGTCGCTTGCGGATGAGGAAATTGTAGTTCGCGAACGTGACTTCGGGGACGTAAAGGGTTCCCCACTGCTCCGAGACTTCGTCAAAGTGGGTCCTGACCAACCGAGCCTGCTCCACCTCGTGCATTGTTACTCCTTCGTGCCCTCTTGCGGCAACGGGGAGTGGCTATGCAAACAGATGACCCGTCAGGATGGTCGCTGGAAGGTCTTGTCGTGGCTAAATCGGCAATTGCGCGGCACTGAGTGGAACCGGCGCGACAGTTGAGTGAACGCGCCTTGCCGTGTGCCCAACTTCACGTTTCGGCGTCGAAGTCGGGCACATCGGCAAGCTCTGCCGTTGAAAACGGCTGGCCCAGAAGTCGGTCGTGCGCTTTCGGCGCTCTACTGCGTCTCCTTGTGCACGACGTCCTGGACGGCCGGCTTCTTCTTGCCGCCGAGGCCCCCGATCTTTATGACCGGTTCCGGGGCTTCTTCTTTCAGGACGTGCTGGCGGTAGAGCGCGGCCATGCGGTCGTTCTCCTGCTGCTGTTTGCGGGCGCGCAGCTTTTCTTCGCGGGCGTTCTTGGCGATCCCGAGGTCGTCGAGATCCTTCTGCTTGCCCGCGGCGACGGCTGCCGCATCCAGCACCAGGTTGTGATCGGTGGTCGAGAGCTCGACGTTCTTGCCGCCGGCGTAGATCTGATGCCGGCCGTGCTCGTCGTACCACTTGGTCAACGTCGCGGTCATGTGCATCTTCTCGATGATGTTCCGCCAGCCGATCCCGGTGTTGTAGGCGCAGAACGAGATTTCCCCTTCCTGCGTTGCGTAGGGGATGATGCAGCGCTCGGTGCGGCGGAAATCGTAGTTGAACAGATCCTGGAACCACATGCCGGCGATGAACAGGAAGTTCCAGCGATCGCCGCGGCGGATGTTCTGGTCCGCTTCCGTCCTGGTGCCGTCAACGCGGCCGTAACCGCCCGACTCCGCCTTCTTGGTAGCGCCGAACGTCTTGTCGAACTTCTTCATCAGGTCCGCGAGCTTGAAGTGCGTCGGCGCCTTGAACGGGTCGTAGTTCTTCATCAGCGCCAGCGCCATACCGACCACGGACAGCCCCCGACCGCGCGCCGCGTCGTTGACGTGGCGGAGATCCTTGGCCAGCTGATCGGCGTTGAGGAATGCCGTCACGGGCACGGCCTCTTTCGTTTCCTTGTCGATCATCACGGCCATGCCGATGCCGCAATTGGGGTGACAACCGCAGGTGAGGTTGCCCCACTCCGACGTCGGACCGTGCACCAGATCTGCCCAGTCGGTGAAGGTGCCCATGAACGAGATCGGGAACCAGTCGCGAATCGGTTCTCCGAGTCCGGTCTGGTTCTTCACATCGTGCGCGAGGTGCGACAGCGTGTAGCGCTGCGCCGCGCGCCGCTCCGGCGTGACCTCCTCGTCGCGTCCGGTGAACGACACCGGCTGGAACGAGAGGAAGTTGATCTTGCGCGGGTTGTCCAGCGCGAACTGGACGACGCGGCCGACCTGCTCGTTGTTGATGCCGTTGACGATCGTGATGACCGGCACGATGTCGACGCCGGAGCTCCACAGATTCTCAATCGCGCGCAGCTTCACGTCGAACAGGTTGCCGACCAGGCGGTGCGAGTTGGCGGCGTTGCCGATGCCGTCGAACTGCAGATAGGCGTAGCGCAGGCCGGCTTCGAACGCCGCCTTCGCGAACTCCTTGCTCTTGGCGAACTCGATGCCGTTGGTGGCGGCCTGCACCGAGTTGTAACCGACCTTCTTGGCGTAGCGTACCGCATCGAGGAAGTACGGCGACATCGTCGGCTCGCCGCCGGAGAACTGCACCGACATCTGCCGGCGCGGTTTCAGCGTGATCGCGTTGTCGAGCATGGTCTTGATTTCGTCCCAGGTGAGCTCGTGCACGAAGCCGACCTGGTTGGCGTCCATGAAGCACGGGTCGCACATCATGTTGCAGCGGTTCGTCAGGTCGATAGTGAGTACCGAGCCGCGGCCGTACTTGATCGTGCTGCTGCCGTGATTGTGGAGCTTCTCGTCGTTGTGCGAGCGGATGTCGCTGCCCGGAAAGGATTCCTCGAGATGCTTGAAGAACGCCGGATCGATGGCCATCACGTCCTCGAAATGGCCGTGGATCGGGCAATCCTTGAGCATCACGATCTTGCCGTCCTTCTCCGTGATCGTGGCCTTGATCTCGCCGACCTTCTCATTCAGCAGAATCTTGTAGTCCTGCTTGCCGTCGACGATCGCCTGCCGCGCTTCGCGCACGCAGTTGGGGCACAGCGAATCGGTCTCGCGCGGCCAGCCAAGCGGAGGCTTCACCTTCTGCCACGACTTCTGAAGCGGCAGCTCGGACCAATTGGGAGTGAATGCGGCGTTCGGCTTGATACGGTTCAAGCGGTCGAAGACCGCCCACGCGCCCTTGGCGGCCAACGTGACACCCTTTTCGACGTACTTGATCGGCTTGTGCATGCCGGCAGAATACCGGCAAGTTGTTCAGAAATCAGGGACTTTCAGTGAACGGGCAGATTTTGAGGTCGAATTGCCCCCTGAGCCTGCCGAACGGACCGCTTCCGGAGCCACACAATGGCCCGGAAGCCTAGCAGGAGCAGCACGATAGCGGCATACCAGACGGGGTCGCCGCTGGCAACTTTGACCTTCCAGAGGAAATGAATCGCGGCGCAGCTCGCCGACACATAGATCAGACGATGCAGCGTCTGCCACTTTTTCCCCAGCCGCCGGATCCACCCCCTGGTCGAGGTGAGCGCGAGCGGCACCAGCAGCAGGAAGGCGGTGAACCCCATGGTGATGAACGGCCGCTTCGCCACGTCCGCGAGCATCGCGCGCCAGTCGAAGTACTGATCGAGCACGATGTAGGACGTGAAGTGAAGCGTGGCGTAGCAGAACGCGAACAGGCCGAGCATGCGCCGGTACTGAATGAGGACGTTCCAGCCGGTCAGCCGGCGAACCGGCGTAATCGCCAGCGTCAGCAGCAGAAACTTGAAGGCCCATCGCCCCGTCTGGAGCTGGATGGTCTCGGCGGGATTGGCGCCCAGATTCCCGATCGCGAGCCCGTAGATCAAAAGGACCGTGGGAACCAGCGCGAGGATGAAGACCAGCGGCTTGGCTATTCGTCGCATACCGTCCGCATCTGTCGGGCGTCTGGCATGGATTCAGTAGTACTTCTTCAAGTCGAGGTTCTGGTACATCGACGCGACCTGGTCGCCGTAGCCATTGAAGATCATCGTCTTCGTCGTCGAGAAAAGCGAAGGCAGGCGACGCTCGCGGCTCTGGTTCCAGCGAACCGGGTTCACATCCGGATTCACATTGGAGTAGAAGCCGTACCAGGCGGGGTTCTCCTCGACCCAGGAGGTGCGGGGCATTTTGTCGGTCAGTCGAATCCGGACGATTGATTTCGCCCCCTTGAAGCCGTACTTCCAGGGCACGACGAGCCGGATCGGCGCCCCGTTCTGATTGAGCAGCGTCTTGCCGTAGAGACCGACCGCGAGCAGGGTCAACGGATGGCGGGCCTCATCGAGACGCAGACCCTCGGTGTACGGCCAGTTCAGGCCGCCGTAGGCGAGGCCCGGCATTTCGGATGGACGCAGCAGCGTGGTGAACTCGACGAAGGTGGCCTTGGCGGTCGGCTCGACGCGATTGAGCACCGATGCGAGCGGAATGCCGACCCAGGGAATCACCATCGACCACGCCTCGACGCACCGATGGCGATACACCCGCTCTTCGAGCTCGGACGTTTTGATCAGATCTTCCAAGTGGTAATCGGCGGGCTTGTTGCACAACCCGTCGATCTTCACCGTCCACGGGCTCGTCGTGAGCTTGCCTGCGTAGCGCGTCGGATCCGACTTGTTCGTCCCGAATTCATAGAAATTGTTGTAGCTCGTGATCTGATCGAACGTGTTGGGCGGATCGTTGGTCGTGACCATCTTCCTGACGATGTTCTGAAGGGGTGCCTGCAGGTCTGCCGCGGGAGGCGCGCTCGCCTCGGCGGCGTCCACCACAGCTCCGAAGGCCCCCAGGGAG
This sequence comes from uncultured Acidobacteriota bacterium, assembly GCA_963771415.1. GTDB lineage: Bacteria > Acidobacteriota > Vicinamibacteria > Vicinamibacterales > 2-12-FULL-66-21 > CAWAZT01. Next base: position 932,013 of record CAVYTI010000008.1, read on the forward strand.
GTCGCGGCGGCCGCGCCGGCCAAGGCTCCCCCCGCCATCCGGATGAAGTCCCGCCTGCGAAGGTAGAGATGCTCGTCCGTGATCTCGGACGAGGAGACGTCGGGTGTCCTCTTGATCAACATGATGTCGCTGGACCGTAAGATGCCGGAACCGCGGGCACGGTTCCCTCTGATCAGGTACGCCGCCCGGAGGCAGGATCTGGAGACGGGACGGGGCGGCTGCCTACGCGGTCGCCTTCCCGCGGAAACCGAGGGCCGGGATTCGCGAGCACTGGGCCCATCGACGTCTGAGAAACCAGCGATACGCCGGCTCGAGATGCCCGGTCTGGCGCTCAGCGAGGAAGGTCACATGGCAGACGAGGTGCTGCAGCAGCATCAACCTGAACAGCGGATCGTCAGGCGATAGCGACGGATCGTAGCCGAGGAGGAGCGCCGTCTGGGCCTCGTTGATGACGTGCGATCGGAGACGTGGTCGCCATCGCAGAAACTCGAGGTGCATGAACAGGTGCGCGACGTCATTGTACCGCGCGCCCGTCTTGGCCATCGCAAAGTCGAGGATGGTGACGCCGCCGTCGAACCCAATGAGGATGTTGGTCGGACACAGGTCGGCGTGGATGGCCACGAGCGCCATCGGTTGCGGCGCGATGAATGCCGCTGTCGTGTCGAAATAATCCAGAACCAGCTTCCGGTCGCCCTCCGCGAAAACCCCCGCAGCCTTCAGCCGCTGGATTCGCTCGTCGAGGTAATCGCGAAGCTGTTCGAGGGACAGCAGACCTTCGGCTTCGATGACCTGCTGGTAGGTCCGGACCCACGCGCCGATTCGCCCCGCGACGTCAGGGACGGGCGCCATGGTTCGTCGTCCCCATAGACCATCGCGAAGGAGTCGATCGAATCTGACCCCTACGACTTCTTCGGTGACGATCGCAAGGTCGTCGGCGAACAGGGCGACCGGCCGCAAGGCGTTGAGGCCCGAGTGCGATCGCACGGCCTCATATAGAGAAGTGGTCGCGCGGAACTCGCGCTCGACGAAGCGTCGCAGCTGGGCCAGCTCTTCCGGTGTTGACAGCCGAGCTTTGAAGATCTTCAGAAACGCATGCGACTCGCGGCCGGCGGCGGTGACACGCAGGCGCAAGAGATCGGAGAACGGGCGTTCGAGGCGGGAGACCGGCTCGAGAATCGCATCGGGATCGCCGAAGGTACCTGTTGCGATCCGGCGGCCAGGGCCGTCAGGAGCGCAGCAAATCCATCTGTGGACAACGTCATCGGAGTTGAGACACACCCGGGTTACCGCGCTTGAGCAATCGGATGCTCATTGAGCAGCCCAACCAACACCGTATGCGACACGCATGCCGGACAGAACGGGGAAACCGCCTTTTTACGCGTCACGGACAAAAGCCGGTGGTCCCCGTGTGCCGGGCTCCGTGGGAACGAGAATTGCGCGTATAAAATGCACGGATGCCGGAGCGCCTCGAAGATCCCCAATTGCCAAAGCTCTTGTCGCTCTCGGTCCATGAATTTCGAACGCCGCTCACCGTGGTCGCCGGATACGTACGAATGCTGCTGAAGGAACGGGCCGGGCCGCTGGGCGACCAGCAGCGGAAGCTCCTCGAGGAAACCGAAAAGTCGTGCGGTCGGATGACGGTCCTGCTCAACGAATTGAGCGATCTCGGGCGGCTCGAAGGGGGCACCCTGACATTCAGCCGGCAACCAGCCGACCTCCGCGCGATCGTACGATCGGCCGTCGAGCAGCTGCCGCGGCTGCCCGATCGCGACATCACCGTGACCGTGCGGACCGGCGACGGCCCCGCCACGATCGAGGCCGACGCGCCACGTCTGACCTCCGCGATCGGCTCGATCGCCGGCGCGCTGCGACGGGAGCTGGTGACCAGCGACGAGCTGTTCGTCGTCGAACGCCGACTCGCCGGCGCAACGCCGCAGCATCAAATCATCCTCGGTGATCGCGAGACCGTGGAGGGTGCCATGAGCGAGCAGACGGACTTCCCCGCTTTCGATGAGTGGCGCGGCGGATGCGGATTGAGCCTGCTCGTCGCCCGCCGCGTGCTGAACGCGCACGGTGGTGGTATCTGGGCGCCGGCCAACCAGCACAAGGCAGGCGCGGTGATCATGATTCCGGGGACGCCGTGAGTCAGAGTTGGAGGATAGTACGGTGATTCGGCGGTTGCTCGTTCTTCTGTTGGTCCCGGTCGGAATACTCGGCGTCGCGTCAGATCGCTTTCTTGGCGTCATCAGCGCCGCCAACGCCCAGGCGTCGATCAGGATCGCCTTTTACAACATCCGCTCTGGGGAAGGCATCCTGGGCCTTCCGGGCCGGCCCGTGCCGTTCCAGGACACCAGCAACTGCACCGACCGGTCCAAGCCCCTGAATGCCTGGGGAACCGGACTGGTGCAGCAGACGCTGACCAATGCCCTGCAAGCCGATCCAGCCATCCTGGCGCTCGGCCTGGCCGAGAGCTGGAAGACCGCCTGCGCATCTCCCGAGCGGGTGCGGGCCGTACTGGGCTGGAAGGCCGCGTCCGACGTCGAGAACGGGGTGGCGCTTGTGGCCCGTTACGGATTCACCGACGAGCGTTGGCAGCAGCTCGATACGAGCCGCAACAAAGTCCCCTCCGACACGGCCTGGGTGTTACGTGCGGCCGTGTGCACCGAGGCGACCTGTCGCCGCACGCTCCTGACGTACGTCGCCCATTGGTACGCGACCGGGCCCGCCCAGCAGTCGACATATGGAACACAGGCCCGGCAGACGCTCGACTTCATGCAGGCGACGAGTGAGGGAAAGCCGCACGTGTTGATCGGTGATCTCAACGTGTGGACCGCGCCTGGCGCGATATGCCGTCAGACGCCCAACGGCGCCGAAGCGCTCGAGACCCTCGCTGCCGCGAAGTACATCGACGCCTGGCGATCGGTCCACGGCGATCAGGAAGGCTTTACCGGGATGCTCAATCGCCGCGGCTGCGGCGATCCGGAAGGTTCAGCGTGGAAACGGATCGACTACGCCTGGTCACCGTCGACGTATCGGCCGCTCGACATCACGCGGTTCGGCCTCGTCCAACCCGGTGACGCGGGACCCTCCGATCACTATGGGATCGTCGTGTCGTATCCCTTCGAGGCCGTCGAACACTGAGCCGTCACGCGCGAGCGGCGAGAGATTCCGCGAACGTCGCCGCAACAACCGGCGACTTTCCGATCAGCAGCGGTCGAGGGAACCCGATGGGTGCGTAGACCTCCACAGATCCGTAGCCGTTCTGCCTCAGGAGCGGCTCGAGGTCGCGCGCTTTCGCTGGCAGGTTATCGATCGCTTCGTTCGCCTGAACAACGAGTGTCGCGCCCATGGACGCCGCGGTGCGGATTATGCGGGCCATGTCCACTGGCGGCAGGTAGTACAACGAGCAGAACGTGGTGACAACGTCGAAGCGTCCGAGATCCTGCGTGAGAAACAGGCGCATGTCGGCGTCGAGGACGTCGATCTTGTAGGGCTGCATGTCCCGCCACGAGAGCACCTGGGCGTTGAAGCGAGCGAACTCGGCGATCTGAGGTGTGAATTCGATCGCGACGACCTCGGACGCACCGGCCCGCAGCATCATCAGCGGCATCGATCCGTTGTTCGATCCCAGATCGAGGACCCGCTTGCCGTTGACGATGGGAGCTACGATTTTGCCGTTGAGGAACTCCCAACGCCCGGTGCCGCTGTCGGTGGAGGCAATCTGCCCAATCGCCAGGCCGCGGCCGAAATCGATCGGCGCATAGTCGCGGTAGCCCGGCGGGACACCTGCCTTCAATCTCTGCAAGGTGTGACGCGTACCCGCCTCGGTGAGCAGCGTGCGGTGGAAGCGATGATTGAAGGCGCGCCGATCGCTGTCGCGCTCCGCCAGGAAGCGCGCCGACGATATGCGGAGTCGACGGGCACCCGGCATGGCCGCAAAGCGAACCTGTCCTCCGCGCATTCGGGCGGCGCGTTCGAAAGCCGTGCGAAGACCGACGATCCCCGCGCGATGCGCGGTGTTCATCAGCCCCTCAACCTCGTCGGCACCAGCCGAACTGACACCGGTCTCGCCAAAGTCCGCGAGAAGTCCCGCTTCTCTGAGCTCCGCCGGACTCATCAGACGTCCAGAACGCTGGGAAATCCTGTCGAACAAGCGGCGTGCCGGCGCCGGAGCATCGGCCCCCCAGACATACCGGTAGAGGAACTGGGGCCACGCGAAGCCGGCGATCAAATAGCCGAAGTAGCCCCAACCCCTGCGGCGAGCGACTGTATGAACGCCGCGGGTAGTTTTTGTGAAAACGGCGAGCGTACGCAACAGCACGCCGGCCGCTGGAGCAAGGCTCGTGCCTATTAGCTCAGCGAACAGTGACTCTCAGGCCGTTCGGAATAGACGGCGGCGTCGACGAGGGCGGACCAGTCAGGATCAGCGTCGCCATCTCGGCTCCCAGATCCTTGTTGTCCGTGCCGGCCAGGTGAAACGGACTGTTCGGCAGGAGACGGTAGTCCGCGGTTGGAGTGCTGGCGAAGATTGTGTTGAAGTCGGGCTGAAAGAAGTTGTCTGCCGGATACTTGCTCGGAGGCCCCTGCGAGAGCAGGTTACGTTGGATCACGCCGTCTGGAAAATAGGCGGTGATTGTGCGATAGCCAGTCGCCAGGCCCGCGCCGAAGATGCCGTAGGTGCCATGGCGCGACAAGTTGTTCGTGAAACGGAAGCCGTAAATCGGGTGTGGGGCCGCGGGTGTCCCGCCGTAGGCTGAAATGAGAACGGTTCCCGTGTGATCGATCGTGTTGTGGTCGACCACGACGTTGCGCGGCGACTCTCCCACCTGCAGGAAGAACCCTGTCCCGCCCCACCTGCTGTCGATGTCATAGAACAGATTGTCGTGGATCTGGAAGTTGGCGGCCGGCACGCTCGGTCGAGACGGGTCGTCGTAACCCAGGATATTGATCGCGTTCGCCGTGTGCCGCACGACGTTGCCGCGGAACTCGACGTTCTGAATCGTACACCACGTGCACGCCCCCCCGGAGTTGTGTACCGACAGCACGATTGCATAGCCGACCTGAGACTCCGCCCAATTGTTCTCGAAGATGTTTCGCTCGACGAGGAGGTCGTGTGCGTTCTTGAGCTCGAAGAGATTCTTCACCGACCACACGGTGCCGGCGGTGGGAACTTGGCCGGCAGTCCAGCCGTCTGCGCCGGTGTCGGTAAAGGCGGGCTGCGTGACTGTCCAGTATTCGGCCAGTCCGAAGAACCTGCGATATACCCGATACTCGGTCGCGGTAGGGACTGCCGTCCACGATAGACTTACCCGGCCCAGCGCCGTGAGACTGACCCCTACAGGTGCCGAAGGGAACGACTGCGCGATCGTGGTCTGGCCGGCCGGTCGTCGTGCGACGACTTGATAGGTGTACGTAGTCGGGGGAATCCCCCCGCCGGCCGATACTGTCGCCGACAAGTTCTGAGGGGTCGCCAGGATTGGACCGCGCCAGCTCAGGGGCTTGGTCACGTAGTTGAGTCGGAACGTCATGCCACCAGGTATCAGGCCCGGAATGGACGGATCGGCTCCGCCGAGCATGATGTTCTCCCCGGACGCCTCAAGGTAGTTGTTCTCGATCCAGAACGGGCCCGGCCCGTTATAGGCGCAGAGGGCCTGAGTATCCTGCCCGATGCCCTTGATGTCGCGCACGGTGGAGTTCGTTATCGTCACGTCCCGGGCGTTGATTGAAATACCACGCTTCTGCCCGAGCAACGGGTCTCCGTAGACATAGACGCGGTCGAGCACGAGCGTGTACGGCACCAGGCTCAGAGCATTCTGTGCGGCGCTGCCGTCGCCCAACTCGATGATGTCTCCGTAACCCTTGTCGTTGGGACCAAACTGCACCAACTGGATGCGCCAGTGATGCGCCCCCGGCAGCGTCCGCAGTGCTCTCATGGTGTTGGACGACTGAATTCGGGCGAGCGGGGCGGCGGCCGCGGGGGTGAGGCGCACACCGGCCGCGAGTGAGCCGGTTTCGCTGATCTCGGTCTGCACGGTAATGAACGTGGTGCCGGACTTCGGACCCAGCACGAAATTGCCCCTGTAGACTCCTCCCTGTGCGAGGAGCACCTTGTCGCCGGGCTGTGCCGCGTTGAGCGCGGCCTGAAGGTCGCCTCCAGAGGGCACGCGGATTGTTTGGCCTCCTGCGGCAAGCGCCGCTGGCATTGCACTGGGGCCGAAAGAAACGACTAAGTAGACAGCGCACACACCCAGGACCAAACGCATCGGTGTCACCTCGGTGACAACCGCAGGGCAAGAGAGGTGCCTTGCCAAACAATCAGTAAAACCGGGGAATTGAGGTTACCCACTCCTGACGGGCGATCGGATGTTGCAGGCGGTCGCACGCTTTTGTAATTGGCGGACCATGCGACAGTGAGGCAACGCTGCGGAGTCGTTGGTGCCGCCACGTATCGCTCGGAGCACTCCCGGAGCGCTGAATTTCAGGCCTCGCTGGCGAAAACCTGGACGAGCCGCTACCTTCGTGGCGAACGCCGACTATGTGTGCCCATTCGTGACCGGTCGTGGCGACCGTAGAAAGCGCCGCCCCTACTCAGAGGCCTCGTACGATTCGAAGCGCGGACGGAGGAGCAGGAATCTGGCGGGAAGAATCGAGCATCGCCATATCGACCCCTGGAATGGTGCCACTGCTGCCGGCGTGGTAGAACGTCGACGAAGACAGCAGGCGATAGTCGCCCGACGCCGCGTCGACGAACGAGGCGTTCCATTGGGCCACCGTTGGGAACGAGTTGGTCGCTGGATAGAGCGACGCCGCTCCGCCGGCCAGCGCGTTGTACGTGAACACCGCATTCGGAAAGTATCTCGCCAGTGCCGGGTTTCCGGGCGACGATCCGTCGCCCATTACGCCGTACTGTCCGAGCAATGCGATGTTGTTCGTGAATGCAAACCGAACCGTCGGCTGACCGTAGGCCGCGAGGACCGTCGTCGTGTGCTGGTCGATGGTGTTGCGGTCGAACACCACGTCTGACGCAGCCTGACCCAGGAGAAAGCACTTGGTCAGGCCTCCGCCCCACCGCGACGGGTCGATATCGTAGAACAGGTTGTTGCGAATGGTGATGCGCTGGGTTTGCTGGCTGCCCGCCGGCTGCGTGTCGTCGAAGCCCAGAATGTTGAAGCCGCCCGCCGTGTGCCTCACGATGTTGTCGGTGAAGGTGACGTCTCGCACCGCACTCCACGGCACCTTTCCATCGGTGTTACGCGGCGTCAGCACGATGGCATATCCCGGCTGATCACCTATCCAGTTGTTCTCGAACACATTACCGTCAATCGTGAGACGCTGCGCGTTCTTCAGCTCGAGGAGATTCTTCGACACCCAGCGCGTGCCGGCCGTCGGCGCCTGGCCAGCGCTTTCGCCCGTGCCCGTATAGACGAACGACGTCGCCGCACCCGTCGTCGCCAGGTACTTGGCTTCGCCACCGACCGACGTGCCGTGATAGATGCGGTAGGTTTCTGCACCGGCGCTCGCGGTCCACGACAGGGTTACTCCTTGTCCCGCGGTAACTGTAGCCGAGACTTCCGCCGATGGCAGGGAGACCAGACCCGCAGTCGCGGAGACCAGTACAGCCACCACCTTGAAATAGTGCGTGCCGGCGGCCAGCGAGCCGGTGGGAGAGGCGACAGCGTGCACCGACCCGGGCGGCGCCAGGATGGGATTACGCCAGGCGATCTGTTTGGAGATGTCGTTGCCAGAAATCTCGATGTCGCTTGGAATCAATCCGGTCGTCGACGGCACCCCTCCGCCGAACATGACATTCTCTCCGGCTCCCTCGATGTAGTTGTTCACGATGCGGTAGGGGCCGGTCCCGTTCCAGCCTGCGATGGCCTGGGACTCGGCATCCGCGGCCTTGATGTCGGCGATATAGCTGTTGAGTACATCCGCCGCGCCACCGTTCAACGCAATCCCGCGCTTTTGCCCTTTCGTCGCATGCCCGTGGACATACACGCGATCGAAGACGATGTGATGCGGTGGGCTCGCGTCTGCCTTGTCCGTGCCGACAGCAATCAGCGTTTCGTAGCCAAGCTGCGCGGCACCGTCGAAGTCGATGAATTGCAGCCGATAGTGATGGGCGCCCGATGAGGTCCGCAAGACCGGCAGGCTCTTGGCGGTCCCGCCGGCGCCGACGATGCGGGCGAGCAGCGACCGTGACGTGTTTGCCCCCGGCTTGCCCTCAGGCACCAGACGTGTGCTCTGCCCGGGAAGCGTCGAGTCCGAGGCATCGGAACGAATCGTGATGAACGCCGTGGAGGATGCCGTCTTGGCCGGCAGCAGGAAATTTCCGACGAACGTCTGTCCGGCACGAAGCAGGATGGTGTCTCCGGGCTGGGCAGCATCAAGCGCGGGTTGCAGATTCGGGTAGGCACACCCGCTTGCGCAAACATTCAGCGTTGCCGCCGAGACAATTGCGGGCAGATACAGGAGGACGATCAACCCGAACGCGACACGACGAAGACAAAGGCAGAACGAACCCGATTCAACAAACACCATGAGCTCCTGAGGGGGGCCGTGCCGGGTGAGCCGGCGGCGCGGGAGGCCGAGCAAGCTGCGATCCACTCAGCCGGGTGGCCCGTGTGTTGGACTTTTGCGGCCGGGCGGGAGCCGAAGCGACGAAACGTCCTCGTTCGCAACTCAGCTGTCTGAAAAAGTTACCTTCACTTGATCCGGCGGCCTAGCGAGACTTACGGATGAGGCGTATTGAACTAGGTCGACAGAACGAATTGTTGAGCTCTGAATTGGAAATAAAGAAGCAGTGGCGCGCGTCGATGTGGCGCTCTGGTACGCCACTTGCTCAGCTAAGGGGTGTGGTCGGTCCGCCGTTTCCAATCGGGGTTTGGGTCTCCAGCTTCGCAGCCGGCGGCACCGAGCGGCAGATGGTTCATCTCATTCGCGGTCTGGATCCGGCGCTGTTCACGGTTCACGCGGTGTGCTTCCACGCGGCAGGCCCGTGGCTGGGTGCTGTCAGTTCACGCGCCGCCTCCGTGGCCGAGTTCCGCATGCACCGATTCCAGCGGCCCCAGACCTGGCGACAGGTCGGCTCCTACGCGCGCTGGTGCCGACGACAAGGGATCGCGGCGGTTATTACGTCGGATTTCTACACGAATGTGTTTGGAATGGCCGGCGCGGCACTCGCCGGCGTCCCGGTCCGCATAGCAGGGCGTCGTGAGATCAACACGGATAAGACCGCGGCAAAATTACTGCTGCAGCGGTTGGCGTACGGCCTGGCGCACCGAGTCGTGGCGAATTCACAAGCGGCGGCGGCGAGACTTCGGCAGGAGGGGATGCGATCGACATCGATTCGTGTCGTCTGGAACGGAATTGACCTGCCTGCCGACGACCCCGCCCCCAGATCACGACCGATCAGACGCGCCATTACGGTCGCCAACCTACGAGCGGAGAAGGGGCACGACGTCCTGATCGACGCAATCGCATCCCGACCGCAGCTCAGGGAGATGCAGTTCGACTTCGCAGGCGACGGTCCGTGCCGAGAGGCGCTCGAGAGGCGCGCACGAGAGCGTGGCGTCACCGATCACGTGACGTTTCTCGGTGAGCGGCAGGACATCCCGCGGCTTCTCGAACAGGCCGACCTGTTTATCCTGCCTTCGCTGACCGAAGCCCTGCCGAACAGCGTGATGGAAGCGATGGCCGCTGGCCTTCCGATTATTGCCTCTCACACCGGCGGTATTCCCGAGCTGCTCGAAGACGGTGTGACGGGCCTCCTGGTGACACCGGGCAGCGTAGAGGATCTTGGCGGGGCGATCGTTCAGATGGCGTCGGATCCCCGACGTGCCGGCAGCCTTGGCGCAGCGGCTCGGACCACCGTAGCGGACCGCTTCAGCATGGAGCGGATGGTCGGAGGCTTCACCGACATTCTTCTGGCGGAGTTCCGGGATCGCCTGACTCCCTCGACTTCCCGACTACCCTTCCGGCCTTCCGAGCAGCGTTGAACTCACGGATGAAGTGACCCGCCACCTCGGCCGCGACCGGGGCGCGGTCGATCAGGCCGCTCGATCACGGATCGATTGCTCAGCGCCTGTTCGAGAGCATCGACACTCACCCCAAGATCGGACCCGTCGGACGCAGCGCCTCTCCAGCTGCTGGTCGGCACGAGCCGGAAGTCGTCATCCTTGAAATCGACAAACTGGCGCTCGAACTCGGTGAGGCTCGGAAACAGGTTGCCGCCTGGATACCGCGACGCATTCCCTCCAGCCAGCACATTGTGGGTAAACACCGCGCCCGGAAAGAAGGTCGCGAGGCTGTCGGCGCCGGGGGCTCGGCCGGTCGCTATTACCCCATAGGTATTGTTGCGCGCGATATTGTTTTCGAAATCGAATCCCACGATGGGTGTGGGCTTGTCTTTCGTGCCACCATAGGCAGACACGAGATTCCCGGTGTGCAGAATCGTGTTGTGCACGACGCGAACGTCGGCCGGGTTCTCCCCCACCTGCAGGAAGACCCCATTTCCCCCCCATGCATTCTGGTCGACGTCGAAGACCAGGTTATTGACAATCTGAATGCGCCGCGCCGGACCGGACGGACGCACGTTGTCCTGGCCGAGGAGATTGAAAACGGCCGAAACGTGCCGGATAACGTTTGATTCAAACTTGATGTCCTCGACGGTCGACCACGGCGAGCTGCCGTCGGAGTTGCGCGGTGTCAGGACAATGGCAAAACCAGGCTGCGCCGCCACCCAGTTGTACTCCAGCAGATTGTTCTCGACCAGGACACGCCGCGCGTTCTTCAGCTCGAACAGATTCTTGACCGACCACTTCGAGCCTCGCCAGTCAAGCCGCTTCGCCAAGTGGTTGCGACGGAACGTCACATCAGACGGGACCAGGTTGGGAATGCTGGCGTCGGCTCCCCCGAGCATGATGTTCTCACCTGCAGCCTCCAGGTAGTTATTTTCTATGACGAAGGGCCCCGGACCGTTCCAGCCGCCGATCGCTTGCGAGTCCTGCCCCACGGCCTTGATGTCGGAGATGTACGAGTTGACGATGGTGGTCGACGCGCTGTTGAGTGCGATGCCGCGCTTTTGGCCAAGCCTCGGGTCGCCATGAATGTAGCAGCGGTCGACGACGAGATCGTGCGGCACGATCGACAGATCGTTCTGGTCGCGGCCGCCGTCGCCGAGCAGGATGATGTCCGAGAACCCGCCGACATTCGCCTGGAACTCGAGCTGCTGCAGGCGCCAGTGATGCGCGAGCGGGTCAGTGCGCAGGACGGCATTGCTGATCGGCGACTTCAGCTTCGCCAGTAGGGGCGCCTGTGTCGGATCCACGCGCTGATTGGCTGTCGGCAGCCCGTCGGCCCCCGCAGTCCGAATCGTTATGAACCGAGTGCCATCCTTGGCCGGCAGTACGAAATTGCCGACATAGGTCGCGCCTGGTTCGAGAGTGATGGTGTCGCCCGATCGCGCCCGATTGATGGCGTCTTGCAGGTCGCCACCGGCGCCAACCGCGATCACGGCCCCTTGCGTCTGAATCGTGGCAGTCACGACAGTCGCCGCAAGTACGGCGGAGGCCATAGCAAGAATCGCCTTCATAGTGCCCAACTCATCTATTGTGATGCTTCTGCGTAGATCGACCCCTGACTTCAATCGGCGTGCCACGCCTCGGACGTGTGAGACTCAAAGTAATTCGGTCACGCTGGCAAGGCCAATTCTTCCATCACCGGGTTCAAGGGTCCTGGGCCAATCGACTTGCGAGTCGACTCGCGAGATTCTCTCCGCCTGAATGTCGTGGCATTTCCCTTGCTCGGGTTGTCCTTCCGTGCGCATTCTGTGGCTCAAGTCAGACCTTCTCCTGCCGCTCGACAAGGGCGGCAAACTTCGGACGTGGAACCTGCTTCGGCACCTGGCTCAGCGGCATGAGATCACGTATGTTGCGTTCGCGCGGCCCGACGAACCGGCTTCAAACGTCGACGGCATGCGCGAAGTTTCACGCTCGACCCACCTGATCGCGCGATCCGAGCCGCAAAAACGGTCGTTGAGGTTCTATGCGGCCGCCGCGCGCCATCTTGCCGATCCGCTCCCGTATGCCGTCGGCCGCTATCGCTCGCGGCAGTTCATGTCGTGCGTCCGATCGCTGCTTCGCGATCGCGCATTCGACCTAGTCGTGAGCGATTTCATCCTGCCGGCCGTGAACCTGCCCGACCGCCTGCCCTGTCCATCGGTTGTTTTTACCCACAACGTGGAGTCCGAGATCTGGCGCCGCCATGCGGAGACGAAGACCGGTATCCTGACCCGCGCCCTGTACAACACCCAGTTTAGACGGATGCTCCGGTTCGAGCGGCGTGCGCTCGGCCGCTTCGACGGCGTGCTTGCCGTCTCCGATACCGACAGGGCAACGTTGAGCCGGCTGTATCCGGAGGCCATTCGGGCGCCCATCCACGTCGTGCCCACAGGGGTCGACACACGCTTCTTCACGCCGGCGGTCGGGCCAGTCACCTCACGTCGTCTCGTCTTCACCGGTTCGATGGACTGGCTGCCGAATGAAGACGCGATGTTGTTCTTCTGCCGCGACATCCTGCCGCGCATCCGCGCCGAGGAGCCGGAGGTCACCCTCTCGATTGTCGGGCGGGCGCCCACACCGGCCGTCGCGCGACTCGCTCAAGAATCAGGCATCACCGTGACCGGGCGCGTCGATGACGTACGACCACATATCTCGGACAGCGCAGTGTACGTAGTCCCGCTCAGGATTGGCGGGGGCACGCGGCTCAAAATTTTCGAGGCGATGGCGATGGGCAAAGCGGTCGTCTCTACGGCGATCGGGGCCGAAGGACTTCCGGTTCGGGACGGCGAACACTTGCTGCTCGCCGACGAGCCGGTGGCGTTCGCGCGCGCCGTGGTGCGAGTGCTTCGAGATGCCGACAGCCGGCGCAGGCTGGAATCAGCCGCCCGCGCGCTGGTGGTCGAACAATACGACTGGTCGGCTGTCGCGCACGACTTGGACCGGGCCCTGACTCGAATCGCGCAGGGATCGCCGACGCCGGTGGGCGTTCCCCGAGACGCTCTGTCTGAACCTCGAAGTTTCAGACCCGGGGTGTCTTGATCGCGATGGCCAGAACGTGACCGTCGAGCCCGCCGACTAGCCCGCCCTCGCCGATGAGCGCTTCGCAATAGCTGAGAGATACGTCGCCAAGCAGGGGAGCACCGGCCGCGACGTCAGGCAGGATTTGCTCGACGTCGCCTGCGGCTGAACGGCCGGCGGAAGCGAACATACGTCGCCGGCCGGCCGCCAATCTCGCGCGTCGAAATCAGGCAGACCGCCGAACGATCGACCCCAGAACGATGAGTGCGGCGCCGACCAGGACCATGGCTGCCTGATCGGGAAGGTTCGGAAGCGCGAGTCCAGTACGCGAAACGACCGACTGTTTTTCAGTCGCGCTCGTCCGTGCGTGTGCACTCGCAGCGACCGGCGACTGCGCCCGCAGTTCGGCCGGTCCCACGACGGTCGCGGATCCTACAAAGATGATGAGTGCCAGATGTCGCCGCAGATGTGAGTTCGCCATTTCCCGCAAGTCATTGCTACAAGCGACGTACCAGCATGTGGCCGCGATTCTTTCCACAACGCCCCCGTCGAGCGACCGCTGTTCGGCAACATGTTGCCTATAAGTGGATCCGACGGGACCACTCATCCGCGGATGAGGTACGAGTCTTGAATAGAAAGGGAAACTGGATGGACACCGCACATTCTGTGCAGTCGAACGATGCAGATCGGCGGAAAGTTCCCGCTGCTGGGAGAGTGATGAAAAAGTACGTAGCCATCGTCGATGACGACTCAGCATTCGGCGGCTATCTCAGGACCTTCCTTTCGCTGCGTGGCTACGAGGCGCGGTGCTACACCCGGGGCGACGAGCTTCTCGCGTCCATAAAACAGGATGAGCCGCCCGACATAGTCCTCCTCGATGTCATGATGCCCGGGCTCGACGGCATGGCTACGCTGAAGGCGCTGAAGGCGTCGCGCCCCGAAACGCAGGTCATCATGCTGTCCGGCCGCAATCAGGCCTCGACCATCGTCGAGGCGGTCAGGCTCGGGGCGGCCGACTACGTCGTGAAGCCCGACGACCCCGAGGGGCTCGGCGAGATCGCACTCGACGTCGCTATCAAGAATGCGATCGAGAAGAATCGGCTGGTGTCCGAGCTCAGCGAGCTGCGTCAGCAGTTGAGCGACGACGAAGATCGGACGGTATGGGGCAACAGCGACAAGATGCGTGGCATCGCCACCGTCATCGAGCAGGTCGCGGACAGCGATGTCACTGTGCTCATCCGGGGAGAGAGCGGGGTCGGCAAGGAGCTCGTCTCCCGGGCCATTCATCAGCGCTCGACCCGCCACAACCGACCCTTCGTCAAGGTCAACTGTGCCGCGCTTCCGGCAGAGCTGCTCGAGAGCGAGCTCTTCGGGCATGAACGGGGGGCCTTCACCGGAGCGGCGACGACCCGCATCGGCAAGTTCGAGCAGGCCGACAGCGGCACGCTGATGCTCGACGAAATCGGCGAGATGAAACCGGCGCTCCAGGCCAAGCTGCTGCACGTGCTGCAGGACGGTGAGTTCACCAAACTGGGCAGCAACAAGCGCGTCCAGGTAGACGTCCGAATCGTCGCCGCCACCAACCGCGACCTCGAACAGATGCTGATGAACGGCGAGTTCCGCGAAGACCTCTACTATCGCCTGAAGGTGATCGATCTACTGGTCCCGGCGCTTCGGGAGCGGCGGGATGAAATCGCCACGCTCTCCGACTTCTTCGTCGCGCGCTATTCCCGGAAGTACAACCGACCTGCCAGACCGGTGTCCGATCAGCTGCGCCAGCTGTTCATGCAGTACCAGTGGCCCGGCAACATCCGCGAGCTCGAGAACATGATCAAGCGGATTGTCATTCTTCAGGACGAGCAGTTGGTCGTCCGCGAGATCGAGCGGAACATCCAGCGCGCCGTCGCCATCCCGGCCCCGGCGGCTCCAGTCTATGCCGTCGCCGGCGTTGGGGTGGGCAATGTCGGGATCGGCGGTGGCGGGCCGATGCCGCCCCTGCCGTACGTGCCCTCGGGCCCTGGCGTGGCGGAAGCCGAAGCTGTCGAGGAAGTGGATCTCCCGACCGAACCGGCTGAAAGCGGCGGTGGATCGCTCGCCACTGTGGCCAAGGCCGCGGCGATGAAGGCTGAGCGCGTCGCCATCGAGCGGACGCTGCGGCAGGTGCACTGGAATCGGCGCAAGGCGGCACAGATCCTCGGCGTGAGCTACAAGACCCTCCTCAACAAAATCAAAGAGTGCGGGATCAGCCGCGCCTGATCGACATCCACAGCGCGAAGGCGTCGAGCCCGGTTCGACCCTTCGCGCGCACCTGCCGCACGCTCGCTTACCACTTATCCTCCTCAAGTACCTCACAGTAGGTACTCCGCTTCCGACATCCGACGTCGTCCGCGTCTGACAGCCCCGGCTGTTGTGGTCGAAACGCTGGCATTTTCGTCAAGCACTCCAAAAGTTTTCTCTTGTGGCATTCGCCTTGCTCAACGTGCCGTCTGTGCCTGAGCCACTCAGCTACGACAGGTCCCGGCGGAGCTAAACGGATGACGCGGGAATTTCTGGCTATCGAACACATACCGAGCTCTGAACCTTTCGTGCCGCAGAGCTCAGCATCCGGATCACGCCGCCCGCAGGCGGCGCTGCTGACGAGCGGGGACAAGATGCGTGAGGTGCACGAGCTGATCGGCCGGGTAGCCGATACCGACGTCACCGTGCTCGTGCGCGGAGAGAGTGGGACCGGCAAGGAGCTCGTCGCGCGCGCCATTCATGATGCATCGCCGCGACAGAGCCGTACCTTCGTGAAGGTCAACTGCGCGGCGCTTCCCGCCGAGCTGCTCGAGTCGGAGCTCTTCGGTTTCGAGCGCGGCGCGTTCACCGGCGCCATCCAGCACAAGCCCGGGAAGTTCGAGTTCGCCAATCACGGCACGATGTTCCTCGACGAAATCAGCGAGATGAGCGCTCCTCTGCAGGCCAAGCTCCTGCAGGTGCTGCAGGATGGGGAATTCGCACGCCTCGGCGGACGGCAGGACGTGCGCGTCGACGTCCGCGTGGTCGCGGCCACCAATCGCGACCTCGAATCGGCGGTGGCTGACGGGCACTTTCGTGAAGACCTGTTCTTCCGGCTCAACGTCGTCTGCATCACGCTGCCGCCGTTGCGCCAGCGCCGCGACGACATTCCCATCCTGACCGGGCAGTTCCTGCGACAGTACGCCCAGCACTACAACCGCCCCACGCCGGCGCTGGCGACCGACACGCTCCGGCTCTTTGCCGAGTACGACTGGCCCGGTAACGTTCGAGAGCTGGAGAACCTCATCAAGCGGATGGTGATTGTCGGTACGGACGCCCAAATCCGCCGTGAAGTGGCGGAGTCGATCGCCGGACGCGCGCTGCGGGTCGGCCCGATTCCGGCGCTCCAGTCGACCGCGGTCCCCACTCCACCGCCGGTGGTGGTGATCGCTACGCAGGCGCCGCCCGAGCCGGCAGTGGTCGCGGCGGCTGCGGCGGTCCCGACAGGATCGCTCAAGGACATCGCGCGCAATGCCGCGCGTGAAGCCGAGCGCGAGCTGATCTCGCGCACGCTGACCCAGACACGGTGGAACAGACGAGAAGCGGCGGAAATTCTGGGCATCAGCTACAAAGCGTTGCTCTACAAGATTAAGGAAGCGGAGTTGGATAGGGCCTCGTGACCGGCGAACCTTTCCTGCCCGAGGACTTCCGCATGCTGACGCCCGAGGCGTTCGACTTCGTGCTGAACAACGAGCTCAAGCGTGCCGTCCGCTCGCAGAATTACCTGACCCTCGTGTTGATGGCGCCGCGAGCCGAGGGACGTGAAGCGGACGAAATGGTTCGCGAAGTGGCAAGGCTGGTCAGCCGCGAGGTTCGAGAAACCGATTTGCTGTCGGTGAGCGCCAACGAGCGGCTCTCGATGGTGCTGCTGGATGCCGACCTCCCGAACTCCATGCGCGTGATCGAGCGTCTGCTCTCACGCCTCGAGCACTACCAGTTCGCCGCGCCGCTCTCGATCGAGATCGGCGTCGCGAGTTGTCCGACCCACGGGACGGATGCCGACACGCTCCGGCGCGTCGCGTCCACCCGAACGGTGACGCCCCGGCGTGAAAACCGGGGCAATGCGTCTAACGCGCACTAAAAGTGAGGAGATCGTGAGCAAGACGACCGGAATCGCCACGGCGCTTTCTTTCGTGTTCCTGCTGAGCACGGTATCGGCTCAAAAGCCGGCCGCGCCGGCACCGGTAGCGCAGCCACCGGCCGCGCAGACACCAGCTCCGCAACCGGCACCGGTTCGCCCGGCCGCCCCCGTCTCACCGGATTACCGCCTCGTTCTGGGCGACAAGCTCCGCATCGAGATCTACAAGGACACCCAGCTCTCGCAGTCACTGCAGATCAGGCCCGACGGCAAGATCACGCTTCCGCTGCTCGGCGACATCGCCGCCGCGGGCAAGACACCTACCGAGTTGCGCGACACGGTCACGACCGCGTTGCGTGAATACATCAGCAACCCGGTGGTCACGGTGATTGTGGTCGAGACGATGCCGGCGATGGTGTTCGTGATGGGCGAGGTCAACAAGCCTGGTCCGCAGGCGATGAACGGGCCGATCTCGATCCTTCAGGTGCTGGCCATGGCCGGCGGCTTCAAGGACTTCGCGCACACCAAAGATATTCGCATCCTGCGCAAATCCTCGACCGGCGTCCGCACGCTGTCGTTCAACTACAACGAGGCGATCAAGGGCTCCGGTTCTCCGCTGCTCCTCGAAGCCGGAGACACCGTCATCGTGCCGTAGGCGCGCCATGCTGACTTTGCGAAAGTTTTTCGTCGCCACCGCGATCGCAGTCTGCGCCTGTTCGGTCGGCCTGCGGGCTCAACAGCCGCAAACCACCGAGCTGCCGGCCTCGTCGATGCCGGGCTGGACGTTCGTGCCCGGCATCATCGTCGGCGCGATCTACGATTCCAACGTCGTCGTCACCACGTCGGTGACCGAGACAGGGAAGCCGCCAAGCGACACGCTGTTCACGGTCGACCCGACCGGCTCGCTGCGCTATCTCGGGCGTCGCACCAGCTTCGGCGCGAACTATCGCGGCAACATCCGTCGCTACACCACGCTCGACGGCCTCGACGGTTACGACCAGCAGGCGGGAATGTCGTTCGAGCGCCGCGCGACCAAGCGCCTGACCGTCTTTGGGCAGAACCAGTTCTGGACGTCGCCGACGACGGACCAGATCGACCTGGTTGGGGTGCCGTTCCGGCGTGTGGGATCACGGTCCGACACGTTCGGCACTGGCTTCACCTACCGGCTCAGCGAGCGCACCGACTGGACGGGACGATACGACTTCAGGTGGGGAGCCTTCGATCGTCAGGCGCCCGACCTCACCGGCGGCACCACCAATGAGATTCAGAGTGGTTTGATCCAGCACCTGACGGATCGACTGAAGGTGGGAGGAGAGGGAAGCTATCGCTTCGCTAACATGGATGTCGGAGCCGGTCGTCATCTGCAGTTCGTTGACGTCGGCGGGACGATCGCGTACGTCCTGGGTGAATTCACGACGGTCTCAGCCGCTGGCGGCATGTCGCACCTCGACGACCAGCTGCGGAACATTACGAGGTCGGGACCATACGTACGGGCGTCAATCTCGCACACAGCTGAACGCGCGGTGGTCGGCGCGAGCTACGAACGCTCGTTCGTTCCATCGTTCGGCTTCGGAGGCACCACCCGGAATCAACAGATGATCGGCTGGGTCAACCTGCCCCCGATCGGCCGACGGCTCTACTTGCACGGATCGACCTCGTGGCGTCGCAGCAAGCCGTTGGAATTGACCGATGTCCGGCGGCTCGACACCATGACGCTCGGCGCAACCGCTGGCTACACCGTGTCACGGCAGATCCGGCTCCAGGGTGTGTACTTCTTCACTCACCAGGATTCGATCGCCAGGGTCGTTCAGGTGAATCGCAATCGCCTCGGCATTGAGCTCGTGCTCTTCAACCCCGTGAGGATTCCGTAATGGACGAACCGCATTTCCATCCACTCGATTACACCGTGGTGCTGAGGCGCCGCAAGTGGTGGCTGATCGCCCCCGTCGTCATCTGCATCGTCGCCGGCGTGCTGCTGGCGATGTTCCTGCCGAAGGAATACCTGTCGCAGGCAACTATCGGCGTGGCGGCGCCGACGCTGTCCCCCGAGCTCCTTCGCGGGGTCAGCTCGCTGGACAAGGAAGAGCGGCAGCGCGCGATCAGCCAGCAGCTGCTCAGCTCGACGGTCCTGCAGCGGGTGGTGCGCGAAGAGAAGATCGATCGGGATCGCCCGGTCGACGAGTCGGCGTCGTGGCTGCGGACCAACGTCAGTCAGAACATCTCGGTGCCGCAGCCGATCGGCAAGCAGACCGACCCCCAGAAGGGGCCGGACAGCTTCATCCTCGGCTACACCGACAGCGATCCGCAGCGGGCCCAGCGGATCGCGAACCGCCTGGCCTACGTGTTCGCTGAGGAGAACTCGAAGCAGCAGCTCGAACGCTCGGAGAACACCTCGGAAATCCTCAGTCAACAGGTGCAGGCCAGCCACGCTCGCCTGTCCAGGCTCGAGGGCCAGCTGCGCGAGAAGAAGCAGGCGTACATGGGCCGTCTGCCGGATCAGGTCAACGCCAACGTCCAGATGGTCAACGGATTACGGAGTCAGCTCGAGTCGATCTCGACGCAGCTTCGCGGCGAGCAGGATCGCCTCTCGATGGTGGAAACACAGATCGAGCAGATGAAGCAGGGGACGGGTGGCGAGGCCTTCACGTCATCCGGCGCGGCCGCGGTGCAGACGGCGCAGAAGCGGATCAGCGATCTGCAGCTGCAGCTCGTTCAGGTGCGCGCGCAGGGGTACACCGACAAGCACCCGGCAGTGATCACGCTTCAGGAGGAGCTCAAGCACGCGACGGCGGACCTCGAGAGCGCGCGCGGGTCCGATGGCGGTCCCAACGCTCTCCAGGCCGATCCGATGTACCGGCAGAAGCTTCAGGAGCGCGACACCGCGCGGTTGACGATCCGGGATCTCCAGCGCTCGTCGCAGCGGGTGCAGACCCAGATCGGCCAGTACCAGAGTCGCGTCGACGCCGCACCGATGGTCGAGCAGGAGCTGGCGTCGCTGAACCGCGAGTACGAGTTCGAGAAGACGCACTACGCGGATCTGACCTCGCGTCACCAGCAGGCGTCGATCGCCGAGGATCTCACGCGCAAGCAGGGCGGCGAGCGCTTCAGCGTCCTTTTCCCCGCCAACCTGCCGAATCGCCCGTTGAAGCCCGACCAGCTGCGCATCATGGCCATGGCCATCGCCGCGGGCCTCGTGCTCGGCGCGGCTGCCGCGGTCGGCCGCGAGTTCCTCGACCGCTCGGTTCACGACGCACGCGCGCTGAACGAATTCGAGGTTCCGGTGCTCGGGGAGATCCCCCGCATCCCGGCTTAGCTCCATTGGCAGATGACGGACGACAGAGGGATGAACAATTCATATGAGTCGCATTCAGGACATTCTCAACAAGGCCGAGCGCGAAGGTACCGTGAAGCGGACCCGCGGCCTCGGCGACTCGACGGCCGTTGCCGACGTTGCGGCGTCCGCCACCGCCGCTCCGCCGCGATCCACCGCCGTGGAGAGAACGCAGGCCCGCCCAGCGAGTGACAGACCGGCGGCCGAGCCGACCGCTTCGGGTGGCGCCACGACGCCTCGCGAGGCGACACTCGACCATCGCCTCGTGGCGGCGCTGGCTCCGCAGTCGCTGGCCGCTGAACAGTACCCGCTCGCTCCGGACCCGCATCAGCAGCGCTGAGAACGGCCGTGCCAATCGCGCCATCATCGTGACGAGCCCTGGCAAGGGCGACGGCAAGAGCCTGACTGCCGCCAACCTGGCGCTGACCATGGCCCAGGAGTATCAGCATCGGGTGCTGCTCATCGACGCCGACCTGCGGCGCCCCACGCTGCATCGTCTCTTCTCGCTTCCGGAGGCGCCTGGTCTGACCGACGTCCTGATGGGCGCGGTGACGCTCGACGACGCGTTCGTGCCGCTGGCGGATCACCATCTGACCGTGATGCCCTCCGGCGTGCCGGCGATGCACCCGGCTGAACTGCTCGGATCGGCGGCCATGCGTCGTGTGCTCGATTCCGCGCGGACGCGCTTCGACCGGGTCATTCTCGACATGCCGCCGGCGTCTCCCCTGGCCGACGTCCACGTGCTGGCCGGCATGGCCGACGGCGTGCTGATGATCGTCCGGGCCGGTGTCACGCCCAAGCCGGCGATCGAACGCGCCCTGGCGGGCCTCGATCCGCAGAAGGTGCTCGGGCTGGTGCTCAACGAGACCGGAACCGACGGAAGCGGCGAAGGCTACGGCAGCTACGCTTATATCGCCGGATAACCCTGAGGGTGGCGGCGATGCAGTTGTTCAATCGGTACGTGTCCACGCGGCGGCTGACGATCTTCGGGGGTGAGCTCCTGCTCATCTTCGGATCGGTCGCGCTCGCGGCGTTCGTCCAGCACACGCCGAATCTGGTCGGAAACTTCTGGAAGATCGGGCTGGTCACGCTGATCTGCCAGCTGTGTCTGTACTACAACGACTTCTACGATCTCACGCTGGTGCACTCCAGTCGCGAACTGGTGGTGCGGCTGCTGCAGGCGGCCGGCGCCGCCTCGATCGTGCTGGCGGCGCTCTATTTCGTCCTGCCGCAGCTGATGATTGGCGACGGCATTTTCGTGTCGGCGATGTTCGTATTCCTGCTCGCCATCCTCGGATGGCGCCTGGCCTTCAACCAGGTGACCGGCTCGTTGCGCCTCGAGGAGCGGCTCCTCTTCGTCGGCACCGGCGACAGCGCCCGCAAGGTTGCCCGTCAAATCCTCGATCAGCACGAGTTCGCCTATCGGGTGATCGGCTTCATCGACAGCGACGCCTCCCGCATCGGCCAGCGCATCGTCAACCCCGGAATCATCGGCACCCCAGACGACATCGATCGGCTCGTTGCCGAACACCACATCGACCGCATCGTCGTCGGCCTGTCGGACCGGCGCGGCCACCTCCCGATTCCCGAGCTCCTTCGCGCCAAGATGGCCGGGGTGAGGGTCGAGGACGCGACGACGACCTACGAACGCGTCACCGGGAAGATCCTCATCGATGACCTGCGGCCATCCTGGCTGATTTTTTCCGATGGGTTCCGGGTATCGCGCCTCGCCCGGTTGATGAAACGCACCATCGATCTGACCCTCGCAGCAGCGCTCGCCGTCGTCTCGGCGCCGGCGATGCTGCTGACCGCGCTCGCGATCTATCTCGAGGACGGTCGGCCGGTGCTCTACCGCCAGGAGCGCGTCGGCGAGAACGGCCGGACGTTCGTCCTCTCGAAGTTCCGCTCGATGCGCAAGGATGCCGAGAAGAGCGGCACGCCGATGTGGGCCACCAGCGACGACGACCGCGTCACCTGGGTCGGCCGAATCAGCCGCACGACCAGGCTCGACGAGTTGCCACAACTGTGGAACGTCATTCGAGGCGATATGAGCTTCGTCGGGCCCCGGCCGGAACGGCCCTTCTTCGTCGAGGAGCTGTCACGGGAGAACCCGTTCTATCAGCAACGCCACGCCGTGAAGCCCGGCCTGACCGGCTGGGCGCAGGTGAAATACCGCTACGGAGCCTCTGTCGAAGACGCAATGGAAAAGCTGCGCTACGACCTCTATTACATCAAACACCTGTCGGTCATCTTCGACCTGACCATTGTGTTCGACACCGTCAAGGTCGTGCTCTTCCGGAAGGGAGCGTCGTAAGCGTCAGAAGCGGGTGCTGACGCCCACCAGCAGACGATCGCGCCAATCGTACAGTTTCAGCAAGAGGCCCGGCGTGGTGCGGATCATCGCGGACGTGAGCGCCAGCCGGCGGCTCCTGAAATATTCGTTGGCGCGTTGGATGTGCGCGACCGCCGCCTTGGTGTCGAGGTTGAAGAAGGCGCGCTTGCCTTTCGCCAGTTCCAGCAGGGCCTGGAAGTGCGCCTGACGCTGGTGCAGGAGCCGACGATCATCGTCGCCGAGCGTGAGGGTGCGATCCAGCTTCTGGAGCACAGCCGTCACGTGCTCGAGCATCGACACCGGATCGGCCGACAGGCTGTCCCGGCGTCTCCTGAATCTGACCAGGATCTTGCGGTGGTAGGCGATACGGCCGCCCTGCGCGACCAGCCGTGTCCACAGATCGAAGTCCTCGACACTGCGCAGTGAATCGTCGAACAATCCGACACGAACCAGCGCGTCGCGTCGCATCAGGAGACTGACCTGAACGTTGCAGCGCTGGGTGATGAGCGATGCGAAGGTGACGGGTCCCTCGGACGGGCACAATTCCATGAACGTGCGCCCGGCGTGCGGAGTGATCGCCGAACAGCACGGCATCGGGGTACACCGCATCGAGCGTCGGATCGCGCTCCAGCGCCGCGACCTGCACCTCCAGAAAGTCAGGATTCCACATGTCGTCGCTATCCAGCAACCCGATGTAGCGGCCGCGCGACGCGCGGACGGCGGTATTGCGCGCCCCCGCAATCCCCATATTCTTCTGTGTCAAGTAGATGATTCGGCTGCGGAACGGCTCGAGTGCGCGTTCGAGCGCCGGCGTGTCGGGCGAGCCGTCGTTCACCACGATCACTTCAAAGTCGCGGTACGTCTGAAGAAAGACCGACTCGAGGCATTCCCCGATGTAAGCGGCAGTGTTGTACGAAGGCACAATGATACTGACCGCCGGAGGGTCGCTCCTTGCCGTCATGCGGCGCCTCGCGTGAGGCCGAGTTCGCTACAGCCCTCGCCCACTCCACCACCTACCTTCCAAGCTGCCTCATACAAGCGTTTGTCGACGGACTCGCGCATCAGGACGTAACGGCGCGGATGAGAATGCGACTCACGTGCCAGGAGTATCTGTGTCCATGGTGGCAGGTCGTTACCACTTTGAGGGTGACACCGGACGCCCGGCCGCACCTCAGCAGGCCATCGCACGTGCGTAAGTATGTCGGCGGATACCCATCGACGGCGGCGTTTCTGCCAAATGTATGCGCTGACGACCGAACCGTGCGGGCATTCGGCTTGCTACCGACCCTGCGTGCGCCCGTACGGCAGAGGTCTGCTGCTGGCGGATCAGCGGACGTCGGCCCGGGGCTGACGCCGCCGCCTGACGGTCGTCACGAAGGACAGGTCGTGAGCCCTTCACAAGATGATTTCGGCGGGGGAGAACGTCAGCACATTCTCATCTTCCGCAACGTCTCCACGCGCTATCTCGTCATCCTCATCGAAACGATTCTCGGCCTCGTGATTCTGCCCTTCAACGTGCGTCATCTGGGGCCGGCCACCTACGGCTTGTGGATGCTCACCGCGTCGGTCACCGTGCACTTCTCGGTCCTCGATCTCGGGTACGGCGGCGCCATCGTGAAATTCATTGCCCAGTACCGGGCCCGGCGCGACAGGCGCGCCCTGAACGAGATCGCGAGCACGATGTTCATCGTCTTCGGCGCCGCCGGCCTGGTGGCGTACGCCGTCGCGGTGGGGATCGCGTTCAACCTCGGTGCCCTGTTCCGGATCACTCCGGAGCAAGCGGCGGTCGGCAAGTGGATCCTCCTGATCATCGGCGTCAACGTCGCCGTGAACTTTCCCTTCAGTGTCTACGGAGCGGTTGTCAACGGATTTCAGCGTTACGACGCGAACAGCATGGTAGCCCTCTGCAGCAGCCTGCTCGTGGCGGTCGTCAACGTGGCGGTGCTGTGGGCTGGCTATGGTCTCGTGACGCTGGTCGCGTGCACGACATCCGTACGCGTCGTCACCTACTTCGTGTACCGGCTGAACGCATACCGCATCTTCCCGGGCCTCCGGGTCAACCCCGCGCTCTTCACACGCAGCCGGCTACGCGAGGTAACCGGGTTTTCGGTCTACGCCTCCATCATCGATTGGGCCAACAAGCTGAACTATCAGCTCGACGCCATCGTGATTGGCGCATTCATGGGCAGCGCGCCGATCGCGGTCTGGGCGGTCGCCGACCGGGTCGCCTCGGGCACACAGCGATTGACGAACCAGCTGAACGGTGTCCTCTTTCCGGTCGTGGTTGACTCCGACACGATGCAGCGCACCGAGCGGCTTCAAAAAGTCCTGCTGGAAGGAACTCGCCTGTCGCTGGCGATGGTAGTGCCGATCACCGTTGCGGTCATCGTGCTCGCGCGGCCCCTCATCCTCGCGTGGGTCGGGCCCAAGATGCTCGAAGCCGTGCCCGTCATGCAGATACTGGCCCTCACCGTCGCTATTCGCGTCGGCAACGCCAGCGCGACCACGCTGCTCAAGGGCGCCGGACGCGTGCGCTATCTTGCCACGGCGAACATCATTGCCGGACTCGTGAACCTTGTTCTGAGTGTGCTGCTCGTGAAACCGCTCGGTCTGGTCGGGGTGGCGATCGGCACGCTCATTCCGATTGCGGTTGTCTCCGGGCTCGTCATCTTTCCAGTAGCCTGCCAGCGGGTTGACGTATCGCTCCCATCGGCATTTCGCCATGCGCTGTGGCCGACCTTGTGGCCCGCGCTCGTAACAGCCGGCTGTCTTTTCCTGACGCGGGGGATCTCATCCGGCACGCTTCTGGCTGTGATGCTCCAGGCAGGGGGGGCAGGTCTGCTGTATCTGGCGCTCTTCTTCCTGATCGCGCTCGGACGGCGCGATCGGGCGCAGTATGCGGGCAAATTCAGGGAGTTGGTTGCCCGACGTGGCCGGTTGGTGCCGGCGGCCTGATCAAAACGAGGGAACCCAATCGATGCGAGGAATCATTCTGGCAGCGGGCAAGGGATCGCGCCTCAACGGTTCAGCAGGCGACAAGCCGAAGTGCCTGGTTGAGATGGGTGGGCTGACTCTTCTCGAACGACAGATTCAGACGCTCCGGCTCTCTGGCGTGGACGACATCGTTGTCGTGGTGGGCTACCAGGCTGATCGCGTCAGAGCCCGATGTGGGCATTCGGTTACCTATGTTGAGAACTCCCG
This sequence comes from uncultured Acidobacteriota bacterium, assembly GCA_963771415.1. Taxonomy (GTDB): domain Bacteria; phylum Acidobacteriota; class Vicinamibacteria; order Vicinamibacterales; family 2-12-FULL-66-21; genus CAWAZT01. Next base: position 958,091 of record CAVYTI010000008.1, read on the forward strand.
GTATGCCGAGACGAACAGCTTGTACTCCCTCTGGATGGCCAGAGCTCTGCTTTATGAGGGATTCGTGGTGCTGAATTGTGACATCCTCTTCCACCCGGTGCTGCTTGGCGACCTTCTTTCGTCGCGGCATCCCGATGCGCTGCTGCTCGCCTATCAGGCGCCAGACCAAGCACCGCTCGGCGATGAGGAAATGAAAGTGAAGGTTCGCCGAGGTCGCGTGGTCGATATGTCCAAGACGATGGATCCGGCCGACGCGGATGGGGAGAACCTCGGAATCGTGAAGTTCAGCGCCAGCGGCGCGTCGAGGCTGGTGGAAATCATGGACGGCCTGATCGAGGCTCGCGACGTAAAGGCCTGGGCGCCACGGGCCTTTCTCGAATTCTCACGCACCCATCCGCTCTTTGCGATCGGGACTCGAGGCTTTCCCTGGATTGAAATCGATTTTCCAGAGGACTATCGCCAGGCAATCCAGGAGATCCTGCCCCAACTCGATGCCGACGGTCTCGAGAACGATCGGCGACGGTTACCGGTCGACCCGCGCTCTGCCGCCACTCAATACGGCGGATGCCAGATGAGATCCGGAATGCTGTCGAACCTCACCTCGATCGGCCACGACGATGCCGAGACACATGGCGCCACACAGTTGGCCTGGCCGCGGATTGTAGCGCTCGGCGGAGGCACAGGTCTGCCGAACGTGCTCTGTGGACTACGCCCCATGGTGTTCGCCGAGGGGGCCGACCAGAGTCGCGATCGTCTGACGGCAATCGTGGCGACGTCGGATGACGGCGGAAGCTCTGGGCGATTGCGGGCGGAGTTCAAGGTCATTCCGCCGGGAGACATCCGTAATTGCCTGGCGGCGTTGTCCGACAATCGGTCGCAGATCGCCGATCTGTTTCAGTATCGGTTTGGTAGGGGAGACGGCCTGAACGGTCATTCGGTCGGTAACTTGTTCCTGACGGCGTTGGCCGACCTGACGAACGATTTCACGCGCGCCGTCGAAATTGCCGCCGACGTCCTTGGCGCACGCGGGATGGTTCTGCCGGCGACGACCGAGCTGGTCACGCTGGTGGCGGAGTTCACCGACGGCCGCGTGCTCAGCGGAGAGACCGCCATCGCGGCTGCCGGTGCGCCAATCGAACATCTGAGTTTGCTGCCCGAACACCCCCGCTGCTCGCCGCGGGTCGTCGACACGATCGCCCGCGCGGACGTCATCATCGCCGGGCCCGGCAGTCTGTTCACGAGTATTCTGCCGCCGCTGCTCGTTCCAGACGTCGTTGCTGCGATTCAGCGTTCGCAGGCGATCCGCATCCTGGTGGCGAACCTGATGACCGAACCCGGCGAGACCGACGCCTTCGGCGTGCTCGAACACGTGTTGGCGATCGAGCGTCACCTTGGACGGCAGCTGTTCGATTGCGTGATCTATAACACCGCTCCGGTTCCCGAGTTGGTCGCCGCCGCGTACGAACAGGCCGGATCGCATCCGGTCACTGCCGGGTCTTTCGCGCTCGATGCGCTCGATCGACTGGGGGTTCGCGCGATCGGAGTGCCGCTCGTATCGGAGCACCCCGCCGGCAAAATCCGGCATCACCCGGAGCGGCTGGCGGCGGCGATCGGCGCCGTCGCGCAGGGAAAGCTCGGTGCGTGGCGCTCGAGGTCAGAGGTCGGAGGCGCGTAAGTTTATGTACGAACGGTTTTATCAGCTCCGCGAGCGGCCCTTTGCGCTCACTCCTGATCCGGAATACCTGTATCCGAGCCGAGTGCATCAGGAAGCGCTCGGCTACCTGCGCTACGGCCTGGAGAGCCAGGCGGGCTTCGTCGTCATCACCGGAGAAATCGGCTCCGGCAAGACGACGCTGCTGCAGACGCTCCTGCGCAGTCTCGACAGCCAGACGACGGTCGGACGGATCGTCAACACCATCCTCGAGCCGCGCGAGCTGCTGGAAACAATTGCCATCGATTTCGGCCTGGATGGCTTCGGACAGAGCAAGCCTTTGCTGCTTCGCGATCTGGCGCAGTACCTCGTCGACCAGCGACTCGCGGGACGGCTGGTGCTCCTTGTCATCGACGAGGCACAGAACCTGAGCCCCGCAGCGCTCGAAGAGCTGCGGATGCTGTCGAACCTCGAGACCGAAAAATCGAAGCTGCTGCAGGTCGTGCTCGTCGGCCAACCCGGTCTCCGCGATGAGCTCGCGCGGCCGGAGCTGGAACAGCTGCGGCAACGGATCACGGTCAGCTACCACCTGCCGCCACTCGACGCGGAAGAGACCCGGCTATACATCAACCATCGGCTCCGACGCGCCGCCATCGGGCCGCCGTTGGAGTTCCCCAAGGATGCGACCGACCTGGTTCACGCGCGGAGTGGCGGGGTGCCACGTCTGATCAATGTGATCTGCGATGCCGCGCTCGTGTTCGGCTATGCCGAGGAGCGCCGGGAGGTCGATCGGGCCTTGATCAGCGACGTGCTGGTGGAGCTGGAGAGCACGGGCGTTCTCCCCCGCCTGGCGCCCGCGCTCAACGAGAGCGCACAGAGCCCGGCCACCAGATTCGCGGTGGCGGTACCCGGCTCGAACGACGCGGGGTCGATGTCGGCGGCTGCCGGCCGCCTTCTCGACGCCCGGCACTGGCCACCGGCGGGCGGACGCACCTCCGACGACAGCGCCCGAGCGGAGGCTCTCGATCTGCGCGAGCAGACGGTGCGCCACCGCGAACAGGAACTGGCGGAGCAGCGCCGGATTCTGGCCGAGGAATACCGTCTGCTCCGCGCACAGCGGCAGGCGCCGCCGCTCGCCAGCGAAGCGGCGCCCTATCGTGCCGCCACATCGGGCGGTCAGACCCTGTCGTTCTCGCCCATCCGCCCGGTCGGTTTCTGGGGCAAGGTGAGGCGTAGTATGTTGGGGGGATCCGAACCGATTCCCGAGAAGAACTAATCGAACACTGCGAGGAGCCTCGATGTCAGCGCTGTCGGAGACCCTTCGGGACAAATTGAAGAGGCGTACCGCACGCATTGGTGTGGTCGGTCTGGGCTATGTCGGCCTGCCACTCGCCGTCGAATTCGCGAAGGCCGGATTTCGCACGACCGGCATCGACCTCGACGCGCGAAAGGTTCACGCGATTGGAGAAGGGCGCTCCTACATTCCCGACGTGGCCACCGAGGACGTGCAGGCGCTCGTCGCGGGCGGCAAGCTCGAAGCGACCACCGACTTCGACGTCGTGCGAGAGCTGGATACGATCAACATCTGCGTCCCGACGCCGCTGCGGAAAACCAAGGATCCCGACATGTCGTACATCGTGTCGGCCGCGGAGGGAATCGCCAGGCACTTGCATCCGGGCATGCTCATCATCCTGGAATCGACAACCTACCCAGGTACGACCGACGAAGTGGTCCAGCCGATGCTCGAAGAGACGGGCCTCAAGGCTGGCGTCGATTTCTTCCTGGCGTTTTCCCCCGAGCGCGTCGATCCCGGCAATCCAACGTTTCAGACGCACAACGTGCCGAAGGTAGTGGGCGGCGTCACGCGGACCTGCGGCGAGCTCGCCACAGAGCTCTATGGCTCGGCGATCGAGACCATCGTGCCGGTGAGCTCCACACGCGTCGCCGAGATGGTGAAGCTGCTCGAGAACACCTTCCGGGCGGTCAACATCGGTCTCGTCAACGAACTGGCGCTGATGTGCGATCGGATGAACATCGACGTCTGGGAAGTCGTCGATGCGGCCAAGACCAAGCCGTTCGGCTTCATGGCCTTCTATCCCGGTCCGGGTCTGGGTGGTCACTGCATCCCGATCGATCCGTTCTATCTATCCTGGAAGGCGAAGCAGACCGGATTCGATCCGCGGTTCATCGAGCTGGCTGGCCACATCAACGCCGGCATGCCGCACTACGTCGTCGAGAAGGTCGGCGAGGCACTGAACACGCGACGCAAGGCGGTCAATGGATCGTCGATTCTGATCTTCGGCGTCGCCTACAAGCGCGACATCGACGACATGCGCGAATCGCCGGCGCTCGACATCATGGGACTGCTGATCGCGCGCGGCGCGAAGGTCGAATACACCGATCCGTTCGTCCCGGAGGTCCGCGCGAGAGAGTGGTCCGGCGGCTACGATGTCAAGTCGGTCGAGGCGGGCCGGGGCGCGATCGGCAAGTACGATTGTGTGGTCATCGTGACCGACCACCAGTCGTTCGACTACGAAGCAATCGCGGCCGAGGCCGACGTCGTGGTCGACACCCGCAACGCGATCAAGCGGCCACGGCCGAACGTGTTCAAGCTTGGCGCCCCACGGGCCGAGGCACCGGAGAACGTCGCGCTGGCCTAAGGATCAGGTCCCCATCTTGCACCACCTGAGGAGAGCACCGTGTGCTGCTCAGGTTATGAAATCTCTCTTCTGGTTTTCGGTAATCGTCGTGCTTTACGTATACGCCGGCTACCCACTAATCGTGGCTCTGTGGGCGAGGGCCGTCAAACGGCCGAGTAAGACCCGCGGGTTCCCCGACAATAAGTGGCCGTCGATTTCCATTGTAGTCGCCGTCCGCAACGAAGCGACACGTCTCCCGGCGCGAGTCGGCAACCTGCTCGACCAGTCATATCCGGGTGACCGCGAGCTAATCGTCGTCTCCGACGGTTCGGTGGACGCGCCCGCGACCGCGCTAGCCGAGTTCCTGCATCGCATCAGGCTCATCGAAGTACCGGCCGGCGGAAAGCCGCTGGCGTTGAATGCGGGCGTGTCCGCTGCCCGTGGGGAGATTCTGGTCTTCGCCGACGCGCGGCAGAGTTTCGCGCCGGGCGCGCTTCTCGAGCTCGTCAGTAATTTCGCGGATCCTTCTGTTGGGTGCGTCACGGGGGAGCTCGTTCTCGACAGCGAGCTGAGCACGGGCACCGACTCGGAGATCGGCGAGGGCGTCAGCCTCTACTGGCGATACGAGAAATGGATTCGGCGAAGTGAAAGCCAGGTGCGGTCGACGCTTGGAGCGACTGGGGCCATCTACGCGCTGCGCCGTACTCTTTGGCGTCCCCTGCCTCAGCGGACCTTGCTCGACGACGTGCTCGCGCCGATGCGGGCGGTCCTGGCTGGCTTTCGCATCGTGTTCGACGAGAAGGCCGTCGCCTTCGATCGCACCAGCCCGGACGCCGCGATCGAGTCACGCCGGAAAACACGAACGCTGGCGGGCAACTACCAGATCCTCGGCCTGGAGCCGCGACTGCTCATGCCCCGGGTCAATCCGGTCTGGTTCCAGTATCTCTCGCACAAGGTCGGGCGCCTGATCGTACCGTGGGCGCTCCTGATGCTCCTGGCTGTCAGCATCGCGCTGGCGCTGGACGGTGGCTACGTTTACATCGCCGCCCTCGCAGCCCAGCTCGGGTTCTATGGTCTCGCGGCCGCTGGCGGTTGGCTGAGCCTGCGCGATCGCCCCGCTCGCGTCGCGCTCACATTTGTGTTGATGAATTATGCGGCCATCGCCGGGCTCGCGGCGTTGCGACGGGGACGCGAGGTCTGGTGATGAACGACTGGCTGGCGTTCAAGGTCAAGGGCAGAATGACCGCTGCGCCGTCGGTGGCACGAGTCCTTGATCCTCAAGGGCCGGAGCCAGCAACGACCACGACCGAGGCAACGTCCGTCGAGAAGCCCGAGCGTCGGGACTGGGCATTCTTCTTCCTGCTCGTCTTTACCGTGCTCGTCTTTCTTCGGCCTCAGGACGCGATACCGGGCCTGCACTACCTTCACCTGGCAGAGCTCAGCGCAATTTCCGCGCTGGTGTCGTTGATTGGGGGACGTCTTGGCCGGAATCTGCCTGTCACGCGGATAAACCCCGAGTTGATTGGCGTGGTGGCGCTCGGCGGGTTGATCCTGGTGACCGCACCGTTTTCTATCTGGTTCAGCGGTGCGATCGGCGTCTTCACGGAGTATTACGGCAAGATCATCGTCATCTATCTCCTGATGACGAATGTCCTCACCTCGCCGCGCCGTATCGAGCGGCTCACTTGGGTGCTCGTACTCCCGTCCGGCTATCTCGCATTTCGCGCGGTGTTCGATTTTGCGCGCGGCGTACAGCTCACGGAAAGCGGCGGGCGCCTCCATGGAGCCGTCGGTGGGATTTTCGGGAATCCGAACGACCTCGCGTTGAACATGGTCGCGCTTCTACCGTTGGCGCTGTTCCTCGCCTTGCGGGATGGGTCGGCTCTGCGGCGCGGCTTCGCGGGGGTCTGCGCCTTGTTCATGTTCGGCGCCGTCATCGCGTCTCACTCACGCGGTGGAGCTCTGGGGCTCGCCGCGATGGCCGGAGTCTTCGGCCTGTTCCTGCTGCGCCGGCGGCCTGGGCTCGTGTTCGGCGTGGCGATCACGCTGGCGCTCGCTGCGCCGATGGCCCCGGCGAGCTATTGGCATCGCCTCGCCAGTATCACCGACCAGTCCCAGGATGATACGGGCTCACGCGAGACACGACGCACGCTGCTTCGCGAATCGTATCAGGCGTTTCTCGAGAACCCACTGACGGGCGTGGGAGCCGGACAGTTCAAGAACTGGAATCCAGCAGGGACGGCAGCAACCATGGCACGAGAGCCACGACGTGCTGCTCCAGGTTGCCGCCGAGCTCGGGATCGGTGGTGTGCTCATCATGTCGTATCTGATCCTACGAGGTGCGATGTGCGTAGGCGAGACACGCCGCCTGCTCCGCCAGACCCGGGCTTATCCCAATCGTCGCCGGACGGCCGCGCAGACGAAGCGTGGCGGCGGGCCGCCGGTTCAACCGGTCGCAGCCAGACGACGCCGCCTTCTTCGATGTGCACTCCGCCTCGATGGCTGCGGCATTGGCAGGCTGGTTTGTCTGCGCGCTCTTCGGCTCTGTGGCATACAACTGGACGTTCTACTATCTCCTGGCGCTTGCGGCGGCACCGCGTGACATCCTGCTGGCGCGCCAATTCGGTGCTCTTACGACACGGCGCCGCCGCCGGGTGGAAGTACCGGCGCAGTTCGAGGTTGCGCGCGCATGATGCGACGCGCTCTCGGACAAGGACTGGAGACCCTGCGGCGCATGGATTCCTGGATCTCCCGGCGCAATGGCCGCCGCCACATCCTGTTTGACGCCAGGACCCCCGTCAATTTCAGCATTGTCGCGCCGGTATATCGCGCCCTCCAAACCGATCCTCGGGTCGAAATCCTCTTCACGGCCAGCGACGAACCGCACCGCATGGCCGAGATCTATCGAGACGCCGGAGCCGGAGACGTCTCTCTTGTCGCTCCCGCGCGCGCGGCCCTGATGAAATTCGACGCCTACGTCGCGTCGGACTTCATGTGGGCGACACTCCCACGAGGCACCTGTCGGATTCAAGTGTTCCACGGCGTAGCGGGGAAGTACGGATTCGACGCGCCGGATGTGCCGATGCGGGAATGGCATCGCTTGTTCTTCATCAACGAGCGACGACTCCGCAATTTCATCTCCGCGGGCGCGATCGACCCCGACAGCCCCGCGATCCGACTCGTCGGGATGCCCAAAGTCGATTGTCTCGTCGATGGCAGCTTGCGGCGCGACGCGGTACTGCAGGCCTTGAATCTCGACCCTGCGCTGCCGACCGTCCTGTATGCGCCGACCTGGTCCCCAGCATCATCGCTCAACGCGATGGGGGTGGATCTCATACGCGCGCTCCTGCAGCGCCCTCTTAACGTCGTCGTGAAGCTCCACGACCGATCGCGCGATCTGCGGGAGCGCTTTTCGGGTGGTATCGATTGGCTGGCTGCGTTGCGGCCTCTGCTCCAGGGTTCGAGAGGTGCGATCGCTCCGGGCTACGACATTTGTCCATATCTCGTCGCGTCGGATCTGATGATTACCGACCATAGCTCCGCCGGGTTCGAGTTCCTGCTGCGGGACCGCCCGCTCGTACGAATCCGTCGGCCTGAGCTGCTCCGGCTCGCCTTTGTCCATCCCGACTACGCGGCGCTGCTCGAATCGGTCTCGCATTCCGTCGACACGCTCGAGGAAACACTCGCAGCCGTCGACGCCGGCCTGACTGATCCGCTCGCCCGCGCCGAGAGACGACGACAGGTGGCGGCCGACCTCTTCTATCGGCCCGGCACCGCGACGGCGAGATCGGTGAAATACCTGTACGAGGCGATGGCTCTCGAGGGAGCGCGGACACCCGCGACGACCCTGGAGGCGACATGTCGCTCGTGAAAGGTCGTGCCCGTCGTGTCGGCGTTGACGCGATGGAGCTCGAAGGACACAGGCCGTCATGAGGTTCTCGGTCGTTATCGCAACTTACAACCGCGCGGACGGATCTGCGCGAGACGCTCGCCAGTCTCGCCGGGCTGTGTCCCACCGCCGACTGGGAAGTCATCGTCGTCGATAACAACTCCAGCGACGGCACCCGCGATGTCGTGCATGAGGCGGCCACGGTCTTCCCGGCGCCGTTGCGATACCTCGTCGAAACCGAGCAGGGCCGAAGTCCGGCGCTCAATGCGGGAATACGTCTTGCTCTCGGTGACATCATCGTCACGACCGACGACGACGTGCGGGTCGAGCCCGATTGGCTCGACCGCGCGGCGGCTGGTCTCGACGCCGAGGCGTGCGACTACGTCGGCGGCAAGGTCCTGCCGATCTGGGGCGCGGCCCGGCCGGCTTGGCTCCCGAACCGCAGCGGAAAGCAGTGGGCGGTCATCGCGCTCCTCGACTACGGCCCGGCGCCAATGCAGTTCGGTGCGCGAGTGCCGCTCGGCGTCAACATGGCGTTCCGGCGGGAGGCGTTCCAACGGGCCGGCCTCTTCGATCCGGGGACCGGGCGGAAGGCCGGGACCCTACTCGGTCAAGAAATCCGTGAGTGGTGCATCCGCGCGCGGGCGGCCCGGCTGCGGGGGTTCTACATCCCCGACATGATGGTCCGCCACGTCATTCCCGCCTCACGCCTGAACAAGCAGTATTTCCGGCGCTGGTTCTACTGGCGGGGCATCAGCCGGGCGCTCCTCTACGAGCAGTTCGGCCTCGACATGGAGAAGCCTGAAGACAGGGTGCTCGACTTCACGACTGTCCCGCATGTCTTCGGAGTGCCTCGATATCTGTTTCGCAAAGCGCTCGCGCAGATAGTCGCCTGCGTCGGCTCGACCGTGAAGCGCGATCGGGTCGCAGCGTTCGAGCACGAGCTGTGGCTCTGGTTTTTCGCCGGAATCATCAAGCAGCGGTGGGCGGACCGCCACGGCAACCGCACTCGGCTGCGCCCCGAGACCGTGCACTCCACCAGGTGACCATGGCGCGAACCGGGCTGCGGCGTCTGACCGGCATCGTTCACGCTCTCGATCACGCGATCGGTCGCGCGGCGCCGCGTCGATCACGTTCTGGTCGAAGCCAGAACGCCGGTGTACCTGGGCGTGCTCGGCCCAATCGCCAACCGCCTGAGCCACGCGCGCCCAGCGTGCAGATCTGGTTCACGAGCGAATATCCGGAATGGATCGAACCGCTCGTGCCGCGCGGCAGTTTCGTGACGCGCGAGCAGGCCGAGTGGCGTCGATTCTCTCTCTATTTCAACGCCGATCCCTGGGTGGCCGCGCGGCTGCGGCGATGCCAGCACCGGATCAATTTCTTCCACGGTGTCGCCGGCAAGTACGACCTCGATCTGCCCAGCCGGATTGCCGATGGGATTCGACGTCTATGATCGCGTGGCCTTCATCAATCGCGACCGGATGGACCGCTACGTCGGGGCCGGCATCGTGTCTCGACACCAGGCCGCACTGATCGGCTACCCCAAGCTGGATCGACTAGCATCCGGACAATACGATCGGGCTGCCTGCCGCGCCGCTCTCGGATTGGACCCCTCGCGGCCGACCGCGCTCTACGCGCCAACCTATTCCGAGGCCTCGTCGCTCCACCTCGCCGGAGAGGAGATCGTGCGCACGCTGGCCGCGGCGGGATTCAACGTGGTCATCAAGCTCCACGACCGATCGCTCGATCGCGATCCGCGATACAACGCGGGAATCGACTGGCGCCAGAGGTGTGAAGCACTCGAGGCGCCCGGCCAGATTCGCTACCTCGAGACGCCGGATGCGTCAGAGGCGCTCGCCGCAGCTGACGTCATGGTCACCGACCATAGTTCCATCGGATTCGAATACCTCGTGCTCGACCGGCCGCTGCTCATCTTCGATGCCCCTCAGCTGGTGGCGGCGGCGCGAATCAATCCGGACAAGGTCGCGCTGCTCCGCAGTGCCGCGGTTGTGGCTCGCACGGGAGCGGAGCTGGCCGCTCTGGCCCGTCAGGAGCTGAACGCTCCCGGACGGCTCTCATTCGAACGACGGCGTGTCGCCGGTGAGATGTTCCATGAGCCTGGCGGTGCCACTGCCCGGTCCATCGATCTGATCGACGGGCTGATGGGGCGGCGACAGAGCGACAACCCGACGGAACGAGCGGCGGCGGACCGACCTGTCGAGGGGGTCTCGTGACCCCGGCCGCTCTCGACGCGACGGTCCTGATCGCGACCTTCAACCGCGCCGCGCTCCTGGACGACACCCTCCGGTCGATTCGGTCGCTCCTGGTATCGAAAGGCCGACGCTGGGAAGTCATCGTCGTCGACAACAATTCGAGCGACAACACTCGCGCCGTGGTCGAGCGCCAGGCGCGAGATTTTCCCGTTCGCCTGCGGTATCTGTTCGAGGCGCGGCAGGGACGCTCGAGCGCGCTGAATGCCGGTATCGAGGCCGCCGCTGGCGAGGTCATCGCATTCACCGATGACGACGTCCTGGTCGCTCCCGGGTGGCTGGATGCCGCCTGCGACGAACTGACGGGCGGCGATGCCTCCGTCGGCTACGCCGGCGGTCCGATCCGACCGATCTGGGAGGTTCCGCCACCGGCGTGGCTGGAGCTGACCCGCGGCGATCTGTGGGGCACGATCGCGATCCAGGACCACGGCGATCGGCGGTTCGTCTACGAGGAAGGCGGCAAGGTGCCGCTCGGCGCCAACATGGCCGTGCGACGCGCCGTGCTCGCACAGACGGGCGGGTTTCGCGCCGACCTCGGGCGCAGCGCCGGCCGGGTGATTCTGGGGCAGGAAGTCCCGGAGCTGCTGATGCGCGTGCGCGCAGCAGGGTTCCGCGGGGCTTATCAGCCGGCGATGGCCCTCCGTCATCATGTGCCGGCACGCCGGCTCTCGCGACAGGTACTTCCGACGGTGGTGGTTCGGCAAGGGCGTGTCGCGTGCCGCGCTCGATCGCGTGCAACCGATCAACGACGCCGGGGTCGACCTGCGGGTCGCGCCGCACTTCATGAAGGTGCCGCGAGCCCTCTATGGGTCAGCGCTGCGCAATGCTCGAGGGCTGGTTGTCGACCGCCTGCGCGGCCGCGGCGCGGCGGCATTCCGTCAGGAGATGCTGCTCGCCTATGTCGCTGGATACTTCTGGGCCCGCCAGCGGGAGCGTCGCGTCGATCCCCAGTCGGCGCAGTCTCCCACCAAGCGGGCCATGACCACTCAGCCATAGCGGCCGGTCAACCCGGCGCCTTCGACTGTCTACTGCACCGTGAACGTCGTCAGCACCGGCCGGTGATCGGACGGCATCACGCCGTTCGAGTCGCGCGTGTCGTAGACCTGCGACGACTTGACCGAGAGCGCCGCGCTCTTCGAATAGAAGATGTAGTCGATGCGTCCGTTCTTCGTCTCGCCGGCGTTGCCCGAGAACGCGACGGACTGTGCCGTGCGAGGCGGCAACGGCCCACGAGTCGTAGTAGTACTTGTCGAGTTGGGCGATTGAGGTCTGATCCGGCCACGCGTTCATGTCGCCTGTGAGGATCCTGTTCTCGGGCTCGGCCGCCGCCCATGTGGTGACCTCGGTGGCCTGCGTCAGGCGCAGGGGCTGCGAGTAGGGATCGAGATGCGTTGAAATGAGCGTAATCCGCCGGCCGCCCCACGTGATGATGCCTTCGGCGATGCTCCGATCGGCGTTGTGCACCAGCTCATGACGGTCGGTGAACGAGAACGGCACCGTCGAGAGGATGAGATTGCCCTTCCCGTTCGAGCTCCAGGCTCCGAATTCCTGCGCGAAGATGTAGTACCAGGTCTTGCCTGTCTTCGATTGGAGCAGGTTCTTGTAGACCTCGGGCTGATCCTGGTTGCCCCATGACGTGAACTTTTCGATCTCGTTCAACACCACGACGTTCGGCTGCATGCGAACGATCCAGGTGGCGAGGCGATTGGTATCGTACTTGCCGTCGGTGCCGTAGCCGCCGTGATGGGTATTCCACTGCAGGACGCGAAGGGTCGTGCCGCCGCCACTCGTGATCGGTGCCGGGACCGGAGCGGGACGGGCGCGGGGGCCGCACCGGAGCCGTACGAGATGGTGAGCGTCGGCCGGGTCGAAGGATCGGGCGCCTCGTCCGAATAAATCGACTTGTAGGAATTGTCGCTCGCCCCACCCTCGTCGATCAGCTCGACGCGCGTGTAGCGTGAGCTCGGATCGAAGTCGCCGCGGACGACGGCCTGGACGAGCGCCGTCACGTCGAAGGTGACCTTCGAACCCACGCTGCTGGTAATCGAGCGCGCATCGTAACGGGCGCCGATGTCTCCTCCGGCCTTCGACCACGAGACCCCCGACTTGCGCGACTTCCACGTGGCGACGTTTTCGTCGTACGAGGAGTTCTCGTTGTAGGCCGAGAGAGTGCGGGTTTCGGCACTCCCGCCCGCAACAGTGATAGTGAGCTTGGCCGAGGCGATCGGCGTCCCCTCGGGCAACGTCGTGTGGGTATCGAACTTCAACAGCCCGCGGCGAACGTAGCTCGCATCGCTGCTGGCGCGAGTCTCGATGATGGTCTGGTGGCTGAAATTCGTTGACGCATACGATCCCCCCCGCAAGGTCGTAGCGGAACTGTCGGTCAGCGTCAGGGTTGATTGGGCAGCCGCCGTCGCCGCGCCGGTCGCCAGCGCGCAAAGAGTGAACGCGACGGTCTTGAACCGCCAAACAGTCTGGTGAGTCATCGACACTCCGTCTGAGTTATTGAGATTCTGGCCCTCGGGACGCGCGATTCGCGCGCACGCACACCCGTGACGTGCCGGGAATGCGTCTCGCCGTCCGTCCGCAGGGAGCTTTTACAAAGCAGGGAGCGACACGAAACTGGATGGAACGGCTAGCCCACTGTCATTTTGCGAACGGCCGTCGCAGGGCAAGAATGCGACCACATTCAAAAATGGTTGAATTTCCGGGCTTTGAATGGCGGTGCTTGGTTTCAGAACTCAACCGACAGGCAAGAGGACAACTCAGCCGTTTGAACAAATTACACGGTTGCGGCTGTAACTGCACGTAACTTGAAGGTAGTGCAATACCGTTGAGTTGTATCTCGCGACAGCTTTTGGGCCGGAAGAGTTCCACCCCCATCCTCAGCCGGCATGCTGCAGCGAACGGAAACACTCCTCACCGCAGGCGCACGCTTTGCACAGATAGCGCGGTACTGCTAGTTTTCGTAACCGTTACGAAGCTTTTGTAATGACCATTGTGCTCGAGAGACCGCTGAAAATCGCGCTCGTCGCCCCTTCGATGGGCATCCTGGGCGGCCAGGCAGTGCAGGCGGCGCGCCTGATCGACTCCTGGGAGTCCGACCCCGACGTCGAGGCGTGGCTGGTTCCGATCAACCCGATTCCTCCGGCGCCGTTTCGGCGAGCACTCGATATCCGCTATGTCCGGACGCTCGTGACGCAGCTGACCTATTGGCCCCTGCTGGCGAAACGGCTTCAGCAGGCCGACGTCGTTCACGTCTTTTCGGCGTCGTATTGGTCTTTCCTGCTGGCTCCCCTTCCGGCGGTCCTGGTGGCGCGCCTGCTGGGAAAGCCCGTCGTCATGAACTACCGCAGCGGCGAGGCGCCCGACCATCTGCAGAGATCGGCGGTCGCTCGAATGCTGCTCCGGCACGTCGATCGCAACGTCGTGCCGTCGTCGTTTCTCAAGGATGTCTTCGCTCGGCATGGAATCGAGTCAGCGATCATTCCCAACATCGTTGATGTCGATCGCTTCGCCTTTCGCCGACGAGAGCCGCTGCGGCCTCGCGTACTGTCGACGCGGAATTTCGAGGACCTCTACAATCTGCCGTGCACGCTGCGAGCGTTTGCGCCTTCTCCAGCAGCGGTACCCAGAGGCTTCTCTGACGCTGGTTGGAGGCGGGACTCGAGAAACCGCCGTCCGCGAGCTCGTCGATACCCTCGGTCTCCGGGCGGTGCGGTTCGCCGGCCGAGTGCCGCCGCAGGACATGTGGCGCTACTACGCCGACGCCGACATCTACCTCCAGACTCCCAATATCGACAACATGCCCGCGTCGATCCTCGAAGCCTTCGCGAGCGGCTGTGCGGTGGTCTCCACCAACGCGGGAGGCGTCGGCGCCATCCTCACGAACGAAGTGCACGGCCTTCTGGTGCCTTGTGACGACCACGTGGGAGCGGCGGCGGCCATGGCGCCGGCTTCTCGATGACCCTCCGCTCTCCGCGCGGTTGGCCGAGACGGCCCGTGAGAGCTGCGGTGCATACCGATGGACGTCGGTCCGGGGGCAGTGGCTCGCGGTCTATCGCGGTCTGGCGGGCTCCCCCGCACTGGCTGCGTCTGGCATCGCATGAGCATGGCGTCGCTCGCGACTCGCGTGGCCGCAATGAGCCGCCAGGAGTTGCTCTTCAGACTTCAGTCTGAAGCACGGAAGACGCTCCAACGAGCGCGCTACACGCTCTCACCCGCTCGCTGGAACCGATATGCGCTTGTTTCGATTCTCAACGGCGCCGCGCTCGCGCGATCTGGCCGAGGCCCGTGATTGCGCCCGCAGCGGAGACTTCATGGCCGCGCACCGGGCGCTGGGCCGTCACTTCAGCGACCGGGAGTCGTCCTGGCCGCTACGGACCTCTTGCCGGGCGTCCCTCTCGCAGGCGATTCGCGAGCGCTTTCCGGACGCACCCGCAGACGCGACCATGCGAGCCAACGCGCTCGCCGGCTGGGCGTCACGATCTCCTTGGCTATCGCAACGTCTCGTGCGGAACGCCCCCCGACTGGCACCACGATCGGATCAATGATGCGCGATCGCCACAGGCCTTCTGGGCGACGATTCCGTATCTCGAACCGGCGTGTGGCGATCACAAGGTGATCTGGGAGCTGAATCGGCATCAGCACTGGCGCGCGCTGGGCCGCGCCTACTGGCTCACGAACGTCGAGACCTACCGGAATGTCTTCATTTCGGAGTTCGAAGACTGGCTGAGTGCGAACCCTCCCGAACGGGGCATCAACTGGACAAGCGCGCTCGAGCTGGCGTTTCGCACCCTCTCCTGGGCATGGGCCGCTGCATTCTTCTGCGGGGACTGCGAACGAGACGACACGCCGTGGCTCGTTGATCTGGTCGTGGCGCTCGATCGCCAGCTCGACCACATCGGCCACAATCTGTCGCGCTATTTCAGCCCGAATACTCATCTCACGGGCGAAGCGCTCGCCCTGTATGCGGTGTCGCTCGCGTTTCCGGAGCTGCGTGAGAGTCGCGGCGCGCGCAGACATCGGCCGAGGCATTCTGCTCCGGGAGTCCCAACGCCAGGTCGGCGCTGACGGCGGGCACGCCGAGCTCTCGGCGCACTATCACCGGTATTCGACCGACTTCTATCTCTTGGCGCTGCTCGTTGCCCGACGCTCGGGCGATCGAGCAGTCGATCGACTCGAAGCTACTGTCCGATTGCAGGCGCGATATCTCCGCACGATCACCGACGATCTCGGTCACCTTCCGCTGCTTGGTGACGATGATGGCGGACAGCTGTTTGGGATATGCGGCGGGCGTCCGGCAGACGCCTCGTCGACCCTCGCGGCTGCGGCTTCGGCGCTAGGCGATCCGACATTGGCCGTGACCGCTGCATCGGAGGAAGTGTACTGGATTCTGGGTCAGGCTCCCGTGGTTTCGATCACGACGGCCGCGCGGAGCGCGTGGCCATCCCGGATGCTCGCCTCGAGCGGATACTTCGTCTCTCGCACACCGCACGGCGATCATCTAATCCTGGATGCGGGCCCCCACGGGTACCTGAACGGTGGCCACAGCCATTCAGACGCGCTGGCCGTCGTCCTGACTGTCGGCGGCGATCCGGTGCTCGTGGATCCGGGAACAGCAACCTACACGATGAACCCCGCGATCCGGGACGGTTTCCGCTCCACTCGCATGCACAACACGGTGGTGATCGACGGGCGCGATCACGCCGAACCTCGCGCACCGTTTCGCTGGCACGGCGCCCCCGCTGGGCGTCTTCTCGCCACGAGTATCGGGTCCGAGGCCGACTTCGCGCAAGCCACACACAACGCCTATCAGCACGCCACCCATGTGCGTTCCGTATTGGCGCTCCACGATATCGGTTGGCTGGTAGTGGATCACGTGTTCGGGAGCGGCGAGGTGAGGGCCGAGTCCTTCTGGCACCTGCATCCCATGTGGACGCCTGCGGTGCGCGAGAGATGTGTCGCCTTGCGAGGAGGGAATCGGCGCCTGGCGATGGAATTCACCTCCGGCGACGTGACGGCTCTTCCCGACGGAACCCTCACCATGTTTTCCCCGGAGTATGGTCGGATCGAATCAGGGTCCACGCTGCGCGTGACCGAACGGGGCCAGACGCCATTTGCGTGGGGGAGCTTCGTTGCTGCGAATCCGCGCGCGATCAAGTCAGCGACCGACGACAACTTTGGCTTCAGCGCTGGTGCCAATCGCCGCTGCTCTCCAGGACGGGTGGCTGGGGACGGCATTCGAGATCAGGGTCGACGGGTGTCGAGTTGCTGATCCTCGTGGCCGCATCGCCCGACGTGGCGGCATCTGGTCCTGGCCGGCTTTGGGGAACCTCTACGGTAAGAACCGATGCGCGACTCGCGGCGCTCCGTCGCAGCAACGGCGGCTGGAGAAGACTGATGCTGGTCGATGGAGAAGGGCTGCAGGTCGCGGAGGAAGTCAGCGGCAGCTCTGTCCTTGACCGTGCGCCGGTGGAGGCGACGCCATGAGCGCGGAACAGCCGAGGACCGTGGCTTGCCTAGGAGGGATCGTCGTGGATACCGACTCAGGTGAGAAGGTCGTCGACGTACGCTCACGCGAAGCATGAACAAGATCCACGATCTCTCTTCGGTTCATCTCCTTCAACCGCTCCATCGACTGTACCGTTGGGCGCGTCCGCGGACGAGGCCGACGGTGCTGTCTTTCTGGGAGGGACTGGAATTCAGGACGCAGGCCGAAGGCTGGGACGAGTCGCGAAAGCTCGAATGGATATTGCGCCAGCTTCGCGCGGTCGTGCGGCGGGCCGGTCGCGAGACAGCGTTCTATCGCGAACACTTCACCCGGGCCGGTTTCGACCCAGACGCCGCGTTCGGATTCGAGGACTTTGCCAGGCTTCCGATCGTCGACCGCGAGGATGTGCGCGTCGCCGGCAATCGGATGTTCAGCGCGGCCGTCCCCGCCCGCCAGATTGCCAAAGATTCGACCGGCGGTACCTCGGGGGCGCCAACGCAGATTCGTACGGGGCCGCGTGAGCGCGGCTGGCGCGAGAGCGGGATGGAGTACTTCATGCGGCGGATTGGGTTACCCGCGGGAAGTCGAACGACGCTTCTCTGGGGTCACCACCTCGATCCGCTGCAGCGAGACAGTCTTCGGGAGCGGTTCCAGGACTGGGTACTCAACGTCCGGACCTTCGACTGTCTCCGGCTCTCGCCTGAAACGCTGGACCGATACCATCACCAGATGGACAAGCTCCGTCCGAAGTGCATCGTGGCCTACGCCAGTGCGCTTGCTGCTCTGGCGCAACATCTGGAGGCCCGCGGCATCGTGCCCGACTATCCGACCGGCCGGCTGGTCACGGGCGCGGAGAAGCTGCTCCCCGATCAGCGCGCCATCGTGGAAAGGGTGTTCCGGTGCCCGGTGCACGAACGCTACGGCGGTCGCGACGTGAGTGTGGTGGCCTTTCAGACGAACGTGCCGGAGACACTCGACTTCGAAACGGATTGGTCCCTCCTGCTCGTCGAGCCGGAAACCACGGACGAGATTTCATCCGTTCTGGTGACCAAGCTCCAGGCCGATGTCATGCCGATGATTCGCTATCGCGTCGGCGACGTGGCCCGTTTTCCTGGCGGGTGTGCGCCAGGCATGCCATCCTTCCGACTCCTCTCGGTAGTAGGGCGCGAGGCCGATCGATTGTGGCTCCCGGATGGCCGCTGGATGCACGGACTCAGTTTTCCGCACCTGATGAAGGACTACCCCGTTCGCGAGTTTCAGATTCACCAGCGAGCCGATTACAGCGTGACCGTACGCGTCTTGCCAGCTGCTTCATTCACCGAGGAAACCGGCCGCGGGCTTTTGCAGATTGTACGGGCCAATCTGCCAAAGCTTCCGGTGGAGCTGCAGCTCGTTGACGACATTCCACGCACGGCATCGAACAAATTGCGACCGGTGATCAGTGACGTGAACGCGAACCGCGTAACCTGATATGAAGCCCGACCCCTTCGACATGCGGGTGGCGGCGGTGCGTCTGCCCGAGGCGGCATATCCTTCGTCAGGCGACTCTCCCGCAGTGATGTCGAATGCGCTGGGTCGGCTGGGGCACTTGCTGGGATGGGCCCGTGCCGAACCAGGGGACGGCGCGTTCGGTGCGGCCATTCCTGATGGCGCGAAGGTCGTCGTCAAGCCAAATTGGGTGTTGCACCAGAACCAGGGACCATGGGGCCTGGAGCCACTGCTGACCCATGCATCAGTGATCCGCGCCGGTGGTCGAGGAGGTCCTTCGGGCGCGGCCAAGCTCCGTTGTCCTGGGGGACGCTCCTATCCAAAATTGCGACTTCGCGTGTCTCCTCGCCGAGACCGGAATGGACGAATGGGCTGCGGCACTGGCCGGAGCCGACCGCCGGTTCGCTGGTGTCCAGGATTTTCGTCGCACCACGTGCGTGTTCGAGAACGGAGCGCGACGGGCTCGCGAAAATCTCGTGCCGCTCGATCAGTTCGTGCTTTTCGACTTGGGCGGCGACAGCCTCCTCGAGCCGGTGACCACATCACAGGCCTCGTTCCGGGTCACTCAATACGATCCCGCGAAAATGGCCCGCACCCACCACTCGGGTCGTCACCAGTATCTGATCGCACGCGCCTTTATCGAGGCGGATGTCGTGATCAATCTTCCCAAGCTGAAGACGCACAAGAAGGCGGGAGTCACCTGTGCCCTCAAGAACCTGATAGGCATCAACGGCAACAAGGAGTACTTGCCGCATCACAGGGTCGGAGGCTCCGAGTCCGGCGGCGACTGCTACCCGGGTGGCAGTCGGGTCAAGCGCGCGCTGGAATACACGTATGACCGGCTGAACACCGCCGGTTCGCAGGCCGCCGGAAGAGGATGGTCGGCCGCAGCCCGTGTACTGCGGCGCCTGGCCTTCATCCAAGGCGACAAAGTCGGCGTGGAAGGTTCGTGGTCTGGTAACGACACCATCTGGAGAACGTGCCTGGACCTCAATCGAATTCTGCTATACGGACGATCGGATGGATCGATGGCGGAGGAGCCTCAACGGCGCGTGCTCAACATCGTCGACGCGATCGTTGCCGGGCACGGAGATGGTCCGCTGGCGCCGCAGCCAACCCCGATCGGCATGCTGCTGGCGGGGAGCAATAGTGCGGCGGTCGATCGCATCGGGGCACAACTGCTGGGATACGATCCGGACAGGATTCCAATAGTCCGCAGAGCATTCGAACAGTTCCGCTGGCCAATTGTGCCGTCGAGTGTGTCCGACGCAGATGTTCTGGGTGATTTTCCTACCGGTTCGCGTCTTGTGCGGGATGGATCGGGGTCGACGCTGCTGATCTACCCCATCGGCTGGATTGATGCCGTCATGCCCGGCTACGCCCGCCACGCGGCGGCGCAGTCGGCAGGTTCCCCGGTCGACGCCTAACGTGCCTCACCTATCCGCTGTCTGCGAGCGCCGGCCGTACCGCCGGCCTCATCCGTGACTACCTCTTCCAGTCAACCGACCAGCTGCCTCAGTTGCCGAGCAGGCTGCTCGTCTACGAGCATTGGTATCAGAATATCTCGACCTTCACGTAATCAGGTGAACGGCTGACCATCTCCTAGCAATCTCGTTCCCACCTACGCCGCTCAGTTTCACGAGATTCCTGATTTCCCTAGACAAATCCAGGTACCGAGCCTCGTCGTCGTGGCACTTGCCTTGCTGAGATAGCACTATTGTGAAATACGTGACACACCGGCGGTCTGCCTAGCGCATGTGCGGCATCGCCGGACGCTTCAACTTCGATCCGCTGCACCTCGTCGACCGCGACGTGCTTGGCGCGATGACCGACATCGTCGCGCACCGTGGACCCGACCAGGCTGGCTTCCACGTCTCGTCAGGGATAGGTCTCGGCCACCGACGGCTGAGCATCATCGATCTCTCGACCGGCGATCAGCCGCTGTCGAACGAAGACGGCACGGTGTGGACCATCTTCAACGGCGAGATCTACAACTTTGCCGCGGTTCGTGCCGAGCTGATCGCGCACGGCCATCGCTTCCGCACCCAATCCGACACCGAGGTCATCGTTCACGGCTACGAGGAGTGGGGCGAGTTGTGCGTCGAGAGATTTCGCGGCATGTTCGCCTTCGCCATCTGGGACGCGTTGGCGCGCCGGCTGGTCCTGGCCCGCGATCGCCTCGGCGTCAAGCCTCTTTACTACGCGGAGCTGCCGGGCACGGGGGTGGTCTTCGGCTCGGAGCTGAAGTCACTCCTCGAAGATCCGGACGTGCCGCGCGAGTGGCGCCCCGAGGCCATCGATCAGTACTTGACGCTGCTCTATGTGCCGGCGCCTGGCACGGTCTACCGCGACATCGCCAAGCTCCCGCCCGCGCATGTCCTCGTCGCCGAGAAGGGGTCGGTCCGCACGTTCCGCTACTGGGATCTCGAGTTCACCGGCGATCAGAATCCGCGGCGTGAGGCTGACTACCTCGAGGAGCTCGATGATCTGCTGCGCGAGTCGGTCGCGCTGCGCCAGATCAGCGACGTCCCCATCGGCGCCTTTCTGTCCGGCGGAATCGACTCGACCGCCGTCGTTGCCTACATGGTCGAGACGAGCCCCCGGCCGCCGCTGACGATCAGCGTCGGATTCGATCACGCGGAGTACGACGAGCTGTCGCACGCGAAAGCGGTGGCGGCGCATCTCGGATGCGACTTCCATACCCGGACTGTCACGCCCGACGTTGCTGCGCTGCTCCCCACACTGGCGTGGCACTTCGACGAACCGTATGGTGATTCGTCCGCGGTGCCCACCTACTATGTCTCCCAGGCCGCGCGCAGCCTGGTCACGGTCGCGCTCTCGGGTGATGGAGGCGACGAGCTGTGGGCCGGCTACACACGACACCGCGTCGAACGGGCGGAACAGCGGGCTCGCCAGATGCTCGGCCCGACCCGGGCACTCGCGGGCTGGGTCGGACAAACGCTGCCGCTGTCGTTCAAGGGTGCGCGCTCGCTTCGACATCTCGGGCAGCGCTCCGATCAGGCCTACGCGCTGAAGCACGCGTACGGAATGTTCGAGCCCGGCATCAAGTCGGGGCTGTACTCGAGCGATTTCCGCGCGAGCGTCAACGGATCCGATCCGCTGTCGTCCTTCCGCGACATCTACCGGCGCTGCGGTTCGTCCGACCCCCTGGATCGTGCGCTCTACGTCGACGTCCACACCTATATGGTCGACGACATCCTCACCAAAGTCGACCGCATGAGCATGGCCGTCTCGCTGGAAGCGCGCGAGCCGCTGCTCGATCATCGCCTGCTGGAATTCGCGGCGTCGGTCCCGATATCGTTAAAGCTGCGGGAGGGCCGCTCGAAATATCTGCTTCGCCGTGTGCTCGACCGCCGCGTCCCGCGATCAATTCTGGAGCGAGGCAAGCGCGGCTTCGAAGCACCGATCGGGGAATGGCTGCGCGGGCCGCTGGCCCCGATGGTGGACGCACTGCTCGGCGATGGCCGACTGAGAGCTCGTGGTCTGTTCAACGATCGGGAGATTTCCCGTCTCTGGACCGAGCACCGTGAACGCCGCGCCGATCACCGTCATCGGCTGTGGCAGCTGGTCATGCTCGAGCTCTGGTTCCGGCAATTCGTCGATCGCGCCGCGGCGGCTCGGCCGCGGTTCGCCGAGGCGATATAGCCATGTGCGGCATCGCTGGCATCGTCGCCGCCGATCGGCTGACGCCGCGCGAGATCGGACAGTTGCCGGTCATGCGCGACGTCATCACCCACCGTGGACCCGACGAATCCGGCCTGTACTGCGATGAGGTCGCCGGCCTGGCCCATCGCCGTCTCAGCATCGTCGATCTCGCCGCGGGTCAGCAGCCGCTGGCCAACGAGGACGACAGCATCTGGATCGTTTTCAACGGCGAGATCTACAACCACGCGGAGATCCGGCGACTCCTCGAGTCGGCCGGACACCGCTACAAGACGCGCTGCGACACTGAAACGATCCTCCACGCCTACGAGGAGTGGGGAGATCGCGCCCTCGAGCGGTTCCGCGGCATGTTCGCGTTTGCGATCTGGGACAGGCCGCGGCGGCGACTGCTGCTGGCGCGCGACCGGCTCGGGATCAAGCCGCTCTACTGGACGATCGTCCGCGATCGTCTGGTGTTCGGCTCGGAGATCAAAGCCGTCCTCGAGAGCGGTCTGGTCGAGACCGAGGCCAACGAAGCGGCCATCCCCGAGCTCCTGAGCACCCGCTATCTCTCGGGCACCGAGACGCTGTTCAAAGGGATTCATCGTCTGCTGCCGGGACATCTTCTCGTCTTCGAAGACGGACGTGCCCGGACGAGCATGTGGTGGGATGTCCCGTCGATCGACCACCAGGCGGCCCACGACCCTCTCTCGGAGCGTGAGACGGTCGATCGATTCCGTCACGCGCTCGAGGAGGCGGTGCGGACGCGGCTGATGGCGGACGTGCCGCTCGGGATGTTTCTCTCCGGCGGGCTCGACAGCAGCGCGATCGCCGCGCTGATGGCCAGGATGATCGACCGTCCGCTCCAGACCTTCTCGGTCGCGTTCGAGCAGCGCGCGTACAGCGAGCTCGAATACGCACGTCAGGTCTCGCGCGCGATCGGCGCGGATGCGCACGAAGTCGTGATCAACGACAGTGACTTCTTCGGCGCGCTGCCGCGGCTCGTCTGGCACGAGGACGAGCCCATCGCCCATCCATCCAGCGTGCCGCTCTTCTTCGTCTCGCGGCTGGCCAGCGAGCACGTGAAGGTGGTGCTGACCGGAGAGGGCAGCGACGAGTTGCTGGCCGGGTACGGCAAGTACCCCGGGCGCTCGTCAATTGGCGGGCCGGGGGACTCTGGGAGGTCGCGCCGGAGCCCTTGCGACGGTTCGTCGCTGGGTCCGTCGTGCCCCGGCTGCCCGCGGCGCTCGCGCGTTATGCGACGCGATCCTTTCTGGCCATGCCTCACACGCCCGAGGCGATCTTCTTCGACAACTTCGCGGCGGTCGGTATGCGCCGGCAATCGTCGCTCCTCGACGCACGGCTCGCGCCCCTGTCGACCTGGAGCTCGGCGTACCACGCGTCGCGCGCCTATTTCGACGCTCGACCGGAAGGCACCGACACGCTGGACCGCCTGCTCTACGCCGACATCAAGACCTACTTGGTCGAACTGCTCATGAAGCAGGACCAGATGAGCATGGCGGCCTCGATCGAAAGCCGCGTCCCGTTTCTCGATCATCACCTCGTGGAATTTGTGGCTACGCTGGCGCCGCGCATGAAGCTGCGGGGCCTGACCACGAAATGGATCCTGCGCCAGGCGGTCAAGGACATCCTGCCGCGCGAGATTCTCACCCGCCCCAAGATGGGATTCCCGGTCCCGTTCTCGATCTGGATGCGGGGTCCGTGGGCGGACGTGGCGCGCGACGTGCTGTTCGATCGGCGCAGCCGCGAGCGCGGCATCGTCAATCATCGGG
This sequence comes from uncultured Acidobacteriota bacterium, assembly GCA_963771415.1. Taxonomy (GTDB): domain Bacteria; phylum Acidobacteriota; class Vicinamibacteria; order Vicinamibacterales; family 2-12-FULL-66-21; genus CAWAZT01. The sequence continues at coordinate 981,977 of CAVYTI010000008.1, forward strand.
CGCTCGCTCAGCTGATGCAGGCACACGCTGCCGGCACCGCGTCGGCCGCCGACGCCATCTGGGCGCTGCTCAATCTGGAACTCTGGTATCGCACGTTCGTGGATGGCGACGGCATCCAGACTCTGCCGACGCCCTCGGCCGCGGCGCGCCTGTCGCCCGACGCGGCGCTCACGGCCACCGCCTAGGCGGATCTGACGTCCGGCTGCGATGGAGGAAAAGGAATGAACGTTTCAGTCTTTGGTCTCGGATATGTCGGCAGCGTCTCGGCGGCGTCATTTGCGGCGGACGGTCACACCGTCATCGGCGTCGACGTCAACGCGGACAAGGTGGCCAGCCTCAACGCGGCGCGCAGTCCCATCGTCGAAACGCGATCTCGACAACATGATTCGCGACAATGTCGCCGCCGGCAGGCTGAGCGCCACGACCAGCACCGCCGATGCCGTGGCGCAGAGCGACCTCTCTCTCATCTGCGTCGGCACTCCCAGTCGGAAAAACGGAAGCCTCGACCTGGCCTATCTCGAGCGGGTCGCCGAGCAGATTGGCGAAGCGCTACGGACGAAAAGCGGATACCACGTGGTCGTGGTCCGCAGCACCGTGCTACCGGGCACGACGCACGACGTGGTGATTCCGGCGCTCGAACGGACCTCTGGCAAAAATTACGGTGTCGACTTCGGCGTCACGGTCAACCCCGAGTTCCTCCGCGAGGGCACGGCGATTCACGATTTCCGCAACCCGCCGCTGACGCTCGTCGGACACAACTATCAATCGGACGCCGAGCCGACGACGGCGCTCTACGCGAAGGTCGAGGCGCCGGTGGTCTCGACCAGCATCCGCACCGCCGAGATGATCAAGTACGCCAGCAATACGTGGCATGCGCTCAAGGTCTCGTTCGCCAACGAGATCGGCAACTTGTGCAAGCGGCTGCAGATCGACAGCCACGACGTCATGGATATCTTCTGCCGCGATGAGAAGCTGAACCTGTCGTCCTACTACCTCAAGCCGGGGTTCGCGTTCGGCGGCTCGTGCCTGCCGAAGGATGTCCGCGCCCTCCAGTACCGCGCCAAAGAGGTTGATCTGGACATGCCGGTGATCCAGTCGATTCTCGCGAGCAATCGCCTGCAGGTGCAGCACGCCATCGACGAGATTGTCGAAACCGGTCGGAAGCGCGTCGGCCTGCTGGGCTTCAGCTTCAAGGCCGGGACCGACGATCTGCGCGAAAGCCCGATCGTCATCCTCGCCGAAGCCCTCCTCGGCAAGGGCTTTCAGCTCACGATCTACGACAAGAACGTCTCCATCGCCAGGCTGGTGGGGGCCAACAAGACCTATATCAACGAGCAGATTCCTCACCTGTCGTCATTACTTCGCGACTCGGTCGACGAGGTCCTGCAGGATGCGGACGTGATCGTGGTGGGAAATGCCGCTCCGGAATTTTCCGATGCGCTCACCCGTACTCGCGAGGACCAGATCGTCCTCGACCTCGTGCGGGTGAAGACTCCGCGCGAACAGATCAGGGCCGACTATCGCGGGATTTGCTGGTAACCGGCTGGGACACCACCGCGCCAGGCAACGATGAGATGCTTGCGGAGCGTGTCCCAGATGAACGGCAGGCTGGCCGTCAGCTGATGATCGTCGTCGAGCATGTGCAGCTCGACGTTCGGCCGGCGCCGGGCCCACGCTTCGACGGCCGCGGGATCGACCGCATCGTCGTGCTGCCCCTGGAAGACCACAATCGGCTGCGGCAGCATTGCGTCGAGCGCGTTGTAGTGTGACGCGTCCTCGTAGAGCTCGTAGTGGACCGGCATCATGCGGCCGTAGCCGTGGTGAAAGACGGTCGTCCGGCCGAACCGCCGCCAGTCTGCCAGATCGTTGTTCCCCAACTGTCGCATCCTGATACCGCCGAAGTCGATTGCCGGCGCGAGCAGGACGAGCCGGTGCACGCGATCCGGCCGTTGTGCGGCGGCGTGAATGGCGACGAAGCCACCCAGGCTGGACCCGATCAAGACCAGCGGCTCGTCGGGCAGCTCGTCGATCGCGGTGTCCACCTGCTGCAGCATGCGCGAGACCGTCAGGGTGGAAAAGTCCGGCAGGTTCAGATCCGGCGTGCGCATCGGAATGCCCTGTTCCTGGAACCGCTGCGTCAGGAACGTCGCCTTCGAGGAACGGCCGGAGGATGCGAAGCCGTGCAGATACAACACCTGCATGCGACCCTTTCTCAGATCATGGTCCGGCAGCCCGGACGGCAGCGACAGCGAATCGAACCCTCGCCGTCGGTCGAATAGTCGTAGGTCAGTTCTTCTCCGCGCCCGATCTTGCGCGCCGCGCGGATCCAGATGGTCTGGTCGATGACCTGTGTGTAGCAGTTCGGCTCGCAGGCGTGATTGACATAGCGGGCGATGTTACCGCCGACGGCCGCATCCCGGACGTAAAGTCGGTTCAACTTGAAGCACCAGATGTGCCCGTTCTTGAGATAGCTCTTCTCGCGCTTCAAGCTCTCGCGATTGGTAATCTTCTCACCGGCGTAGTGGATGATCCGCGTGTTCTTCGAAATGGGCTGGGTCGCAAACACTCCCCACCCCTGAATGGGCGAACGCCGCTTCTCGATCATGGGTCGGAATAGCTGTGGTCGGACTCGATGACCTGGCGACCGCGGTCAGGCCGTCCGAGGCGGCGTCAACCGCGTCACCAGTGCCTGACCCGTCCGGTGTCGACATGCACGAAGTCGGACGCCTGATAGTAGCCGACTCCGCCGATCTGCAGCGCCTTCGCCGTGTCGCGCAGGTGCTCGAGCCGGATGCCCGGCACACGGATGTCGATCGCCTTCCCCTCGATGTGCATGCTGTGGGTCGCGACGCCGCTGTGCGAGCCGCCCCGCTCCTGCAACATGGCGTTCGTTTCCGGCGTGCGGTAGCCCGAGATCACGTGAAACGGTTGATCGGTGCCGAGGCGCGTATTCAGGGCAAACAGCAGATCGAGCAGTTCCGGGTCGATGGGCTTGACGACGTTGACGCGAAAGTCGCGCAGGAGATGATTCAAATCACCGAGCGCGCCGGTGACGTATTCGCCCGACGAACAATACGTGGTCGTGAGCCGCTCCTGGGTGTGCGTGTGGAAGAACGACAGTGACCGCTCGGGCGCCAGTCTGCCGAGCGCGTCGGCGGCATGCGCTGACGCAAAGGCGGTCGCGGGGACGAACGCGCCCGCAGTAGCCGCGGCCGCGATACCGAAGAACGAGCGCCGGCTCAAATGGCGATCAGACATGGGTGTGACGTCCCCGCCATTTATTGGAGCACGTTCGCCGCGATTTTTCAAGCTGATCCTACCTACAACTATCGTATTTTCATGAACTTACACCGTAAAGAATCGGCTGGATGCACCTCGGCAACCCTTGCCGCCCCGCCAACCGTCTAATCGCACGACATCGGAGGTTCTATGCGTGTGCACAAATCCTGGCTTGCGACCAGCGCCGCGCTGCTCGCCGCCACACTACTTCCCGGCAGCGGCGCCGTGTCGGCCCAGTCTCCCCAGTTCCACTGGCATGGTTCGATCGCGCAGGGCAACTCGATCGAGGTGAAAGGGGTGAATGGCGACGTCCGCGCCGAAGCCTCAGGCAGTAACGAGGTGGAGGTCATGGCCGAGAAGCAGGCCCGCCGGAGTAATCCGGAAGACGTGCGCATCGAGGTCGTGACGCACGCTGACGGGGTCACGATTTGCGCCGTCTACCCCAGCCGTGACAGCGCTCGACCGAACGTCTGCGCCCCCGGCAAAGAAGGACGGATGAACGTCCAGAACAACGACGTGACCGTGCGGTTCACCGTCCGCGTGCCGGTCGGTGTGCGATTGATTGGCACCACGGTCAACGGCGACGTCGAAGCCACGCATCTCAACGGCCCGATCACCCTCGCGACCGTCAACGGGTCGGTGAACTTCTCGACCTCTTCTTCAGGGCGGGCGACCACCGTGAACGGAACGATCCGCGGCGAGCTCGGACGCGCCGACTGGAACGACGCGCTCGAGTTCAGTACCGGTCAACGGCAGCATCCATCTCACGCTGCCCTCCGATCTCAGCACCGAGGTCAAAGCTCAGACGGTCAACGGCGACATCTCGACCGACTTTCCCTTGACCGTCACGGGACGCATCTCCCGGCGGCGACTGGAAGGCACGATCGGCTCCGGCGGCCGAACGCTATCGCTCGAGACCGTGAACGGAGGCATCAGCCTCAAGCGATCGTGAGCGTCACGGCCGCGTGATCCGCACGCTCGTCGACCCTCGGAAAAGGGGCCGACGTGCGTGCTATAGTCCTCGAATGGAAGGCATCATCACTGCTTGGAGTCGCATCCTCCGCGGCTACAAGCCCTCTCTCTCGATCGAAATCACTCGCGAATGCCCGCTACGCTGCCCGGGATGCTACGCCTATAACGATGAGCACCTCGGCGGCGACGTCACGCTCCGACAGGTCACCGACTACAAGGGACAGGAGCTCGTGGATCGCGTGCTGGCGATCGTCGAGGAGGAAAAGCCGATTCACGTTTCGATCGTCGGAGGCGAGCCGCTCGTCCGCTACCGCGAGCTGCAGCAGATTCTTCCCTTGCTGGCGGAACGCGGAATCTACTCCCAGCTGGTCACCAGCGCGGTCCGGCCGATTCCCGCAGAGTTCGCCAGGATTCCACGCCTGCAGATCGTCGTCTCCATCGACGGGCTGCAGCCGGAGCACGACGCGCGCCGCGCGCCAGCCACCTACGATCGCATCCAGAAGCACATCGTCGGTCACAAGATTACCGTTCACTGCACGGTGACGCGGCAACAGGTGCAGCGCGACAACTACCTGGAAGAGTTCATCCGGCTCTGGTCGGCTCGCGATGAAGTGAGCCAGATCTGGATGAGCCTGTTCACGCCGCAGGTCGGCGAAGTGGCGGAAGAGATCCTCGGCCCCGCGGATCGCGAGCGGGTCGTCGCGGCGCTGATGTCGCTGCGACACCGCTATCCGAAGCTGGCGATGCCGGAAGGGCTGATCAAGAAGTACGCAAACCCGCCCAAGAGCCCCGACGAATGTGTTTTCGCGCTGACGACCAGCTGCATCTCGGCCGACTTCGTCCACCGGATCACCCCGTGCCAGTTCGGCGGCACGCCTGACTGTTCGCAGTGCGGGTGCATCGCGTCGGCGGGACTGGGCGCGGTCAGCTCGCACCGGCTCCCAGGCGGACTGCGTGTCGGCGCGATCTTCGAGACGTCGCTCAAGGTTGGACGGGCGGTGAGGGCCCGCCGCGATTCTCGCCCGATCGGCGAGCCCAGCCCAGCCGCCTGATATACTGAGTGGCTACATGCCACGTCTTCGTACCCTCAGCCGACGCGCCCGTTCCGTGCGCGAATTCCTGCGCGGCCTCGCCCGTACGGATCATCCGCTGCTGGTGCACGTCGTCCCCATCCGTCGCTGCAACATCGATTGCGGCTATTGCAACGAGTACGACAAGGTGTCGGAGCCGGTCCCGACGGCGGAGATGTTCGCGCGGATCGACAAGCTCGCCACCCTTGGCACTTCGGTCGTCGCCTTCAGCGGCGGCGAGCCGATGCTGCATCCCGATCTCGATGCCTTGATCGCTCGGATTCGGAGCCGCGGCATGATCGCCGGCCTGATCACCAACGGCTACCTGATGTCCCCCAAGCGCATCGAGTCGTTGAACGAGGCCGGGCTGGACTACCTCCAGATCAGCATCGACAACGTCGAGCCGGACGAGGTCTCGAAGAAGAGCCTCCGCCTCCTCGACAAGAAGCTCCAGTGGCTGGCCGAATACGCCGACTTCGACATCAACATCAACTCGGTGGTCGGCGGCGGCATCAAGAACCCCGATGACGCGCGGACGATCAATCAGCGGGCGGCGGAGCTCGGTTTCTCTACCTCGATTGGCATCATCCACGACGGATCCGGCTTGCTCAAGCCCCTCGGACCGAAAGAGCGCGCGGTGTTTGACGAGGTGATGCAGAGGATTGACGGACGCCGCCAGGTGCTCAAGAACCTGTACTCCGGCATTCGCCGGTTCCAGCTGAACCTCGCCGACGGGAAGCCGAACGACTGGCAGTGCCGCGCCGGCGCGCGATACCTCTACGTCTGCGAGAACGGGCTGGTCCACTGGTGCTCGCAGCAGCGGGGCTGCCCGGGGGTGCCGCTCGCGACCTACACCGTCAACGACATCCGGCGCGAGTTCCTGGCTCCGAAATGGTGTGCTCCCATGTGCACCATCGGATGCGTGCATCGCGTCTCGACGATGGATTACTGGAGAAAGCCGCAGCGCCAGGATCCGGCAGTGCCGCAAAGCTCGATCTCCACAGCGTCTTAGGCTCGATTACCGCAACGCATGGCCACTGTCGCATCCTTCGACATCACCTCGACCGTCGATCTGCAGGAAGTTGATAACGCTGTCAACCAGGCGCGCAAGGAAGTCGCGCAGCGCTACGACTTCAAGGGCTCGCGGGCAGCAATCGACCTCAATCGCACCGAGAACACGCTGACCCTGACCGCCGACGACGACTTCAAGATGACGGCGCTCTGGGAAATCCTGCAGACGCGCCTCGTGCGACGAGGCGTTCCGATCAAGAACCTGACGCCGGGCACGGTGGAAAGGGCCGCCAACGACACCGTCCGGCGGACGATCACCCTGCAGCAGGGCATCCCCACGGAGGCCGCCAAGGACATCGTCAAGTTCCTGAAGGACAAAAAGATGAAAAAGGTCCAGGCCGCTATCCAGGCCGAGCAGGTCCGTGTATCATCTCCCTCCAAAGATGAGCTGCAGGAAGCGATGCGTCAGCTGCGCGAGCACGACTTCGGCGTCGCGCTCCAATTCGGCAACTACCGGGGCTGACATCTCCCCCGCTGACGGCCCAGCCGTTGCACTCCGCTCAGGTATGACTCTATCCGGTGCCGCTCGACTGCTCACCGTGTGCCTGCTGACGCTTCTCGTCAGCTCATCGGCTGCCGCTCAGGCACCGCGGGTGAACCCCGACGCCGCGACGATTGCCGACTTCATGAAGCGGGTGAACGAATACGTCGCGCTTCATAAGAAGCTGGAGCAGACGTTGCCGAAGCTCCCCGACAAGGCGACGCCGCAACAGATGGACGTGCACGAGCGGGCACTCGGCAAGCTGGTCCAGGAAAACCGCGCGACCGCGAAACCGCAGGACATCTTCACACCGCCGATGCAAAGTCTGGCGCGGCGGCTGCTGCGTGCCGTGTTTCGCGGACCCGGGGGGGCGCAGTTGAAGAAAGAGGTTCTCGAGGAATATACCGAGCCGGTCGTGGTGAAGGTGAACGGACGCTACCCTGACGCCGTGCCCCTCTCCACGGTACCGCCACAGGTGCTCAAGGGGCTGCCCGATCTTCCCGAGGAGCTCCAGTATCGCTTCGTCGGCGATCGGCTGATCCTCCTCGATCCACGCGCTCACATCATCGTCGACTACATGGAACACGTGTTGCCATGATGTCCCGCTAGAGCGGCCAATTGAGAGCTAACATGCGCCTTCCGTCCGTTCGCACCTGGGTGCTCGCCTGGATCTTGCTGGGGCTCTTGTCCGCCGGTCAGACCGCGATCGCGTCGCGGCCTGCCGGACTGTTTCAGGAACAGGCCGAAGTGGCGCTCAAGGAGCTCCCCAACAAGCCCGGTTCGCTCAAGTTCGCCGTGATTGGCGACAACGGAACCGGCGAAACCCCGCAATACGAAGTGGGTAAGCAGATGTTGGCGTGGCACGGCAAGTTTCCGTTCGTGCTCGCGGTCATGATGGGGGACAACATCTACGGATCGGATCGCCCGCAGGATTTCCAGCAGAAGTTCGAGTTGCCGTACAAGCCGCTTCTCGACGCCGGGGTGAAATTCTACGCATCGCTCGGCAACCACGACTCGCCCGAGCAAAGGTTCTACACGTTCTACAACATGGATGGGAAGCGCTACTACAGCTTCAAGGCGCCGGCGCAGGACGTACGGTTCTTCGCGCTCGAGAGCACCTACATGGACAAGGAGGAGCTCGCCTGGCTCGAAAAGGAGCTCGACGGATCACGCGAAGACTGGAAGATCATGTTCTTCCACCATCCGCTCTACTCGTCGTCGCGCACGCACGGATCCGAGGTCAAGCTGCGCGCCGTCATCGAACCGTTGTTCATCAAGTTCAACGTCAGCCTGGTCCTGAACGGCCACGATCACGTCTACGAGCGCATCAAGCCTCAGAACGGCATTCCCTACTTCGTCGAGGGATCGTCGGGACAACTGCGGGATGGCGACCTGCGCAAGGGCTCGCCGCTGACAGCCAAGGGCTTCGACACCGACCGGACGTTCATGCTGATGGAGATCGACAAGGACGAGCTCAGTTTTCTTGCGGTCTCGCGCCGTGGCGACGTGGTGGATTCGGGTGTCATCCACCGTCGTAAGGCGCCCTAGGTCAGGACGCCTTTTCGGCTTTGTCCTTGTCCTTGTCCTTGTCCTTCTCTTTATCCTTCTCTTTGTCTTTGTCTTTGTCCTTCTCCCGATTCGACTCCTTGTCCGATTCGGCCTTCCCGCCGCAATTCGCCCAGTCGGCCTCGAACAGCGACTGAACCTTCCGCGCGATCGCGGCGTCCTTGACGATCAGGCCGATCTCGCGGCGGCCGTCGAGCTCGAGCCGGCGCAGGCTCTGGCTGCCGACGAAGATGCTGTCGGAATCGCGCACGATGGCGCGCACGTGGAGACGGAGATCGCCGAGCTTCAGGGCCTGCACGTTGGGCAGGTCGCGCTGGATCTCGCCGATGATTCTGACGTCGACGCCGGCTCGCCCGCGATCGATCAGCACCCGCTGGATCAGCTTGTCGCTGATCCCCTGGTCGTAGATGAGGAGCTGCTTCTTCGCGCCCCTGATGAACGCGGTGAGGACCTCGCGTGAATTCTCCGGACTGACCACGAAGCGCGAAAAGCCGGGACTGAACGGCTGACGGCAGGTGTCGGCCTCGAAGAGCCGCGCCGCCTCCTGCACGAGACGGCGATCCCGGGTGACGATGCCCAGGCTGCGGCTCTTGTCGATGTCCAGCTTGGTGTAGTTGAAGGCGTAGACGTGCAGAATCGAGCCGTCGATGAGCATCATCTTGCCGTGGTAGCGCGGCAGATCGTCGGCGGTGCGGGCCACCGTGACGCCGTATTCGAGCAGCCGCATCTCCAGCTTGCGAAGATTCTTCTCGCCGCCCCGGTTGGTGTGGGCGATGAGCGCGTGCACGACGACGCCGCGGGCGACCGCCGCTTCGAGCGCCTTCTCGACCTCGGGTCGATCGAAGCGGAAGATGACGATGTCGATGGTCTTCTTGGCCTTGCGGAGCGCCGCGACGACCGGCTTGACTCCGTCGTCCGGCTGGATGATCAGTTTCACTTGGCTTTCTTCTCCGACCAGTCAACCGCGGCGTGACCTTCCGGGTCGAGCGCGAGGATGGCGTTGCTGATCTGATCGCGTTCGACCTCGAGCGGCACACGAATGTCGTAGCAGAGCTCGGTGTCCGACGAAGAGCGAAGCTGGTGCTCGATCCGCGAGCGGTGGAGAATCGTTTCGATCTCGGCGCGCCTCGCGTCGGTCTCGTCGCCCATCGCGATCTTCAGCTCGAAGGTCTTGAGACTCTTCGGCTCGAACGATTCGATGATCCAGAGGGCAACGAGAATGAAGGCCGCAGAGAAGGCGGCAAGGCCATAGAGGCCGACTCCGGAAGCCAGGCCAATGGCCAGCGTCGTGAGCATGACCCCAGCGTCCTTGGGATCCTCGATCTTGGCGCGATAGCGAACGAGCCCGGCCGCCCCGACCACGCCGAACGCTCGCGCCAGGTTCGTGCCGACCACCATCATCACGACGGAGCCGACGATCGCCAGGATGATCTGCGTCTGGATGACGGCCGGCTGGCGCGTTGGCGTGCCGCGCCGCCGGGGACGCAAAGCCAGCGCCGCGCCCAGCAGCGCCGCCACGGGCAGGCGTATCATCGCGGCGGTGACATCAGTGAGCGGATCCGCCTGCTGGACTTCCTTGCGTTCGCGCTCGAGGCCGAGCGGATCCTGCGCGAAGGCCGCCGTCGATGACAGCAGCGCGAAAGCGACGAGCAGCGGAACGAGCCGACGTTTCACCAGCGACCTCCGGACGGAGGGTCCGGCCGTGCCGGACTCTCCCGAATCTTCTGCTTGAATCGCCGCTCGACGCCGCGAATCAACGGCGTCTTCCCGACGGCGGCGGATTCGGCGCTCTTCTCCCACGGCGGTCGATTTCCCGAGGCAATGGACGGGGCTGTTGGTAACCGACTGCCCAAAGTATCCGCCACGCCACGACTTCGGTCTGCGCCCCAGAGGGGAATGTGACAGTCCAGCGACGCTCGCCCGGGCCTCGCCAGTGGCAGTGACCAACTCATCCAATTTACGAGTGCAAGGCGTAGGCCAGCAAGCTCATGCGTGGGATTATATGAGAGTCCCCCACGTCTTCAGCCCGTCGGGGCGGGGTCATCGAAAATCGTGTGAATCCACTGGCGGGGACTCCCCTCCCAGCGCAATCAGCCGTTCCGCCTTGACCGAGGTCACCCCCTCCTGGATTTGAAGAATGCCCTCCACCAGCAGGTAGGGTTCCCTGACGATGGCGGCGCGCTGGTCGGTGAAGAGGTCGGGACGGACGATGATGTTGGCAATGCCGGTTTCATCTTCCAGGGTGAGGAAGACGAAGCCCTTTGCCGTCCCCGGTCGTTGCCGGGTGATGACGGCACCGGCCACGCGCACGCGCCGGCCGTGCCGTCCATTCGACAAATCGATGGCTCGCATCACGCCGCGCAGCGCCAGCTCGGGTCGCCGCATCGACATGGGATGCGGCCCGATCGTCAGGCTCGTGCCGGCATAGTCGGCGACGACGCGCTCATGAAAGGTCATCGGGCTCAGTGGTTGGTCCTCGGTCCTCGACCCTCGCCCCGCGGTCCTCGACCCTGGACCCTCGACCCTCGTCCGTCGGCCCTCGGATTTCGAGCCTGCTCCGTCGAATAATTCGCCGGCGGGTCGGATGGCTTGTTCGACTTGCCAGAGGGCCGTTCGCCGGTCATAGCCGAAGGTATTGAGCGCGCCAATCTCCGCCAGCGTGGCAATCTCGTCGCGGCGGATTCCAGTGCGGCGGATCGAGATCGTCGAGGGAAGCGAAACGCGGACCGAGAGTAGAGGGCCGAGGATCGAGGGTCGTGGACCGAGCATCGAGGGCCAACGGCCACAGATGCGAGCAGATGTTGCAGAACATTTCCTCCGTGTGAAGCGTCTCGAGCATCGACTCGTCGTCGCACCCGCATTTCGGGCAACGCTCCGACCGTCGGCCCTCGGGCGTCGACTCCCGACCGGTCCTCGACTCCCGACCACACGCTTCAATGGTCTTGCCGGCTTCCTGGCGCAGGCCGTTGACGTACATCAGTCCCAGACGCACCCGGCCGTCGGGATCGACGCGGCAGCACCAGTCCGAGAGCTGCACGTCGATCGGCGCAAAGCGAACGCCGTGTCGTTGCGCATCCTTCACCAGCGTGGACGGATGATAGAACCCCATCGGCTGGTTATTCAGCATGGCCGAGTAGAACGCCGCCGGATAGTGCGCCTTGAGATACGCGCTCGCGTAGACGAGCAGGGCAAAGCTCGCGGCGTGCGATTCGGGGAAACCGTAGAGGGCAAACGAGGTAATCGAACGGATGATCTCTTCCGCCGCGTCGCCGGTGATCCCCTGCCCCGCCATCCCGGTGCGCAGCTTGCCTTCGATCGCCTGCATCCGCTTCTCTGATCGCTTGAACCCAAACGCCCGCCGCAGCTCCTCGGCCTGGCCACCGCTGAACCCGGCCGCCACCATCGCCATCCTGAGCAGCTGTTCCTGAAAGAGCGGCACTCCCAGCGTCCGTGCCAGGATCGGCTCCAGCGAGGGATGCGGATAGATCACCGGCTCCTTTCCCTGCCGACGTTTCAAATAGGGATGGACCATCTGGCCGACGATCGGGCCGGGCCGGATGATCGCCACTTCGACGACGATGTCGTAGAAGGTCTCGGGGCGAAGCCGCGGCAGCGTGGCCATCTGCGCCCGGGATTCGACCTGAAAGATGCCAATGGTGTCGGCCTCCTGCAGCATGCGATAGACGGCGGGATCGTTGGGGGGGAGATGGGCGAGGTCGAGCACGGACGGTGGTTGGTGGATGGTGGAGGACGGAAAAGAGGACACGGCGTCCGGATCTCCGCTATCCGGTCATCCGCCCTCCGCCATCCGCGTTCACCACTTCCAACGCATCCTGCAGGACCGCCATCATGCCCAGGCCGAGCAAATCGACTTTCACGATCCCCATGTCGGCGCAGTCGTCCTTGTCCCACTGGATGACGACGCGATCGGGCATCGAGGCGTTTTCGAGCGGGACGATCTCGTCGAGTCGTCCCTGACAGATCACCATGCCGCCGGAATGCTGGCCGAGGTGGCGCGGCAGATCCTGAATCTGCTGCCAGAGCCGCCCGAAGGTCTGGACCGTCGGGAGCTGGCCATCGAGCCCGGCGTCGCGCAGGTTACGCTGCAGCGTCTCTTTGGGATCGACCCATTCGAACTGGTTCATCACCTTGGCCAGGGTATCGACGAGATCCGGCTCCATCGAGAGCACCTTGCCGACCTCGCGGGCGGCGCTCCGGCCACGATACGTGATGATGTTGGCGGTCATCGCGGCACCGAGCCGGCCGTACTTCTGATAGATGTGCTGAATTACCCGCTCGCGCCGATCGCCGCTCGGCAAATCGAGATCGATATCGGGCCACTCGCCGCGTTCTTCCGACAGAAACCGCTCGAACAGCAGATCCATCCCGACCGGGTCGACGGCGGTGATGCCCAGGCTGTAGCAGACCGCGCTGTTGGCGGCCGAACCCCGTCCCTGGACGAGAATGCCCTGCTGGCGGCAGAAATTGACGATGTCCCAGACGATCAGGAAGTAGCCGGCCAGATCGAGCTTTTCGATCAGGTGCAGTTCCCGGTCGATCTGTCGTGCTGCGCGTGAGGTCAGCGGCCGGTAGCGATCGCGCGCGCCGGCCTGCGTCATCTTGCGCAGAAACGAGGCCATCGTCTCCCCAGGCGGCACCGGATATTCGGGAAAACGATAACCGAGATCCGCCATGGTGTAGCTCAATCGATCGGCCAGGATCCCCGACGCCTCGACCGCCTCCGGCAGATCGCTGAACAACCGCGTCATCTGGGCGCTCGATTTCAGGTACCGTTCGGCGTTCCAGCTCAATCGACGGCCGGCGCCTTCGATCGTGGTCTTGTGGCGGATGCAGGTGAGCACATCGTAGAGCGGACGATCCTCCGGCTCGGCGAAGCGGACGCCATTGGTCGCCACGATGGGCACGTGGAAGGCGTCGGCCAGCTCACGCAGCGCGTGATTGTCGGCCTCTTCGTCACGCAGCAGATGCCGCTGCAGCTCCAGATAGGTGTTGTCGCGCCCGAACACACCGACGAGACGATCGAGCAACCCACCCACGCCGAACCGGGACGTATTGAGCATGGCGCGGCCCCCGAGGGCGACGAGTCCGGTCGTACAGCCCTCGAGCTCTTCGAGGGCCAGCGCGCCCTCTCCTTTCGGCGATCGCATTTTCACCATGGTCAACAGCCGACAGAGGTTGCGATAGCCGTGTTGGGATTCGATGAGGACCGGGAGTTTGAAGATGGACTCCGCGGACCGGGCGTCGAGGGCCGCGGATCGGGCCATCTGGTCGGGGGCTTGGATCGCCACCGTCAATTCCGCGCCGATGATCGCCTTGAGCCCCGCCTTCTTCGCGGCGAGATGAAATCGCGGCGCGCCGTACACGCCATCACGATCGAGCAACGCCAGCGCCGGATAGCCCAGCGCCACCGCCCGATCGATGAGCGTCTCCGGCAGTGACGCCCCGTCCAGAAACGAAAACGCCGAAGAGGCGTGGAGTTCGGTGTACACGATGCTTCGCGGTGCTAACGGTGCTAACGGTGCTAAGGGTGCTACCGGTGCGGTGCTAAAGGTGCGACGGTGCTAATGGTGCGGTGCTAAGGGTGCTAGGGTGCGGTGCGAGGGTGCGAAGGGTGCGTAAGGGTGCGAAGAGTGCGAAGGGTGCGAAGGGTGCCGTGCTGAGGGTGCGAACCGCGCCAAGCGGATGTCCGCACGAGCACCGTCAGCACCGGCAGCACCGGCAGCACCGTCAGCACCCAGCACCGTCAGCACGTCAGCACCGGCACTCTTCGCACCCCCAGCACCCTTCGCACCGCACCATTAGCACCCTGAGCACCGTTAGCACCCCAGCACCTTCTTCAGTCGTACACGCCTTCCAGAAACCAGCATCCGGTTGGGCGGTCTTGAAAAATCCGGCAGACCGCGCCATCTGCCAGCTCGACGTCCCATTCATCACGGTTCCATCGCCGTGCATCAGGCGCACCCGGCCCGCTGGCGTCGGTCCACCATCCGCCGGAGCTGCGCCATGGACCGGCGGACTGGACGACTCCGCCACCGGGCAGGCCGCGACGGGCGCTGGCGATGTGCCCCGGACGACCGGCCGCGATCTGCACACGGATAGCGGGTGGCGGCCGTTGCCGGCGCAGGACGCCGCGGTCGGCGGGCAGCTCGCACCCGGGATGGCCGGCTCCCCCGTCGATCGCAAACATCCGCATTTCGAAGGCGCCCGGCTGGTAGGTGTCGACGAGGGTCGCCGCGCCACAGCGTGTCTCTCCCACCAGCGCCGACAATCGCGCCGTCAGCGTCGAGAGCGCCTCCGGCGACGGCAATGCCCGCTCGAGCAGCGAGAACTGCGTGATTCGCGCCGGCGCGGGATCCAGTTCGAGCGTGACGATGTCGATGGCGGCTGAGGGAGGATGCGATTCGAGATCGAGCAGCATCAGCGTGCGCAGCACGCGGGCGTCGCGCAGGGCGACCGGCAACTGCAACCGGCGAACGTGGACCGAGCGATCGGTCAACCGCAACTCGAGATGCACCGCGGCCGCGCCGCGATCGGCGCGTTCCAGCGCGAGCGACAGCGGGTCGAGCAGGCGTGCCAGGATGAACGACAGCGGCTCGAGCCCGTCGATCGGCCATTCGAGCTCGAGGCGCTCGAGAAAGCGCGGCGTCTCCCGATCGGGCACGAACGGACGCAGATCCAACCCGCGGGCAAGGCGGTGCAGCGCCTGACCGCGCCGGCCCAGCCGCGTCATCAGGTCGGCGGGCGGCAGCGCCGCCAATGCCCCCAGGGTCCTGATGCCCCACCGCTCGAACGTCTCGTAGGGTCGCGCCCGATCGCGGACGGTCATCGCCGGCGACACCACCTCGATCCCCTGCAGCAGCGTGACCGGCAGCGACGCGAGTGCGGCGGCCGGATCAGCGGTCGTCGCCAACGCGAAGGCCTCGCCTGCATCACCGACTCGATTCCGCGCCAGGAGCCGTCCGGCCGTTTGCGTCGGCGCGACGGCAAGGTCGCCGTCGATCGCCATCTCGCGCAGGGCCCGCTGCAATTCCGCGGCAATCGCCGGCGGCTCGCCAATCAACCGTCCGAGCCCTGAAACGTCGAGCAGCAGCTCGTCGGGGCCGACCCGCATGACGCGCGGAGAAAAATCACC
Organism: uncultured Acidobacteriota bacterium; assembly: GCA_963771415.1. Classification (GTDB taxonomy): domain Bacteria; phylum Acidobacteriota; class Vicinamibacteria; order Vicinamibacterales; family 2-12-FULL-66-21; genus CAWAZT01. Next base: position 997,569 of record CAVYTI010000008.1, read on the forward strand.
GGCAACGGCACGAAGCGCCTCCGACGAGCGCGCCGACGGATGCGGGCTGGCCAGCAGACAGGCGTAGAGCGGCGCCACCGGGCTCATCGCCGCATCATCAATCACGGCGCGCTGCCCGACGCGGCTGGTCATCGCGCGCTCACAATCCGCGGCGCCGGTGACACGCCGGCAAACAGACGCTCCCGGGAAGCCTGCCCGATCCAGCGTCCGCCCGATCGTCCCAGCGCGATCGTGACGCCACCCGAGCTGCGGGCGAGCCGGTGCGACGCCACCAGCATCGCCACCGTATCGCCTCCCTCGATCGTCCGGGCCACCCGGAACCATGTGGTCCAGGGAAAACGCCGGACTGCCGCCGGCGACACATCCGCCAGATCGAGGACGACGAGCCCGAAGCCGCCGGCCTGAAGGATCAAGGAAAACGCTTTCAGCGCTCGACCGGCGTCGCCACGCTCGCGCACCCACAGCACACGCGTCAGATCGATCCCGAGCGCTACCGCCGACGCCGGATCGAACGTGTCGGACGCGTCCACCATCGCCGCAACCTCCCCGCGTCGGGTCGCCGCCGCCAGCAGTTCACCGGTCAGCGTCGATCGACCGCTCGACGGGGTGCCGACAATCTCTGACAGATGACCGCGGCGCAGCCCTCCCCCCAATGCCGAATCCAGCTCCGCCCGCCCGGTCGCCGCCAGTCGATCCGTTGGCAGCACCGACCACGGAACCGTCGTCGTCAGCGTGGTATCCAGCTTCCGGGCACGCAGGAGGGATTCGAGAGCCGCACGCATTCGCTTTTGTTTCGCCTGCCTGCCCGAGTATATGCATGCGCCCCTGCGGGATCAAGGGTGCCCGTAACTTCAGTTGTGTCGTAAGATAGAGGTTCCTTGGCCAGCGCTGCCCCCACCCCGGGCGACCAGGCCCCGGCTGAGCGTGCCGTTGCGATGCATCGGTTGGTGCTTTCCCGGGCACTGGCCGCCTTTGGCTACCGTGACTTCCGGGTCCTGTGGTTCGGCGCCTTCAGCTCCACCGTCGGCAACTGGATGCAGGAGGTCGCCCAGGCGTGGCTCGTCTTTGATCTGACCAAATCGTCGTTTTTTCTCGGGCTCGATGACTTCCTCGGGCAACTGCCGATTCTGCTCTTCACGTTGATTGGCGGGGTCGTGGCCGATCGCCACGATCGTCGTCGGGTACTGCTCGGCTCGCAGTACATCCAGATGTCCACTGCCTTCATCCTGGCGGCGCTCGTGTTCGCCGGCGCAGTGCGCGTCGAGTACGTCCTGCTTCTCTCGTTCGTGGCCGGGCTGGGACAGGCCTTCGGCGGACCGGCCTATCAATCGTTGATCCCCTCGCTGGTCGAGAAGAAGGATCTGCCGAACGCGATCGCGCTGAACTCGATCCAGTTCAACCTCGCCCGGGTGTTCGGGCCGCTGCTCGCCGGCTTCACGCTCGCGGCATGGGGCGGAGCGGCCTGCTTCGGCCTCAACGGTCTGTCGTTCCTGGTCGTCATCGTCGCGCTGATGTCGCTGACGATCAAACACATCCCGCCGGTCGAGAAGAAATCGATGCTGCAGGAGCTCAAGGGAGGCCTGCGCTATGCCAAAGGACAGCCGGCGATTGTCGCGCTGACGATCCTGGCCTCGCTGACGACGTTTCTCGGGCTGCCGCTGTTGACGCTCTTACCGATTTTCGCCCGCGACATCTTTCATGGGGACATCAACCGCTACAGCCACATGATGGCCTTCTCGGGCGCCGGTGCGGTCTGCGGCGCGCTCATCGTGGCCTGGCTCGGGCGCTTCCACCGGATGGGGCTCGCCGTGTTGGTCGTACAGGCGATTTTCGGGGGGCTCGTGACGATGTTCGCGATCTCGCGGATTGGATGGGTGAGCGATCTGCTGCTGTTTGCGACGGGGGCTGCGCTCCTGGTGGTCTTCTCGATGACCGCGTCGCTGATTCAGCTCATCGTGCCCGACAACCTCCGCGGACGGGTGATGAGCATCTACATGGTGGCCTTCCGCGGCGGCATGCCGCTCGGCAGCCTGGCGGCCGGCTGGGTGGCGAGCTTCACATCGGCGCCGCGTGTGCTGGCGGTCAACGGCGCATTGATTCTCTGTGTCGCCGTCTACTTCCTGATCAAGAGCCACGGCGTCCGCGAGTTGTAAGGTCGTCTCTGATCCTTCGTCCGAGGACGAGGGACCCGGGACGAAGGATTAAGGACGAGCGACTCTCAGGCCGTCACTACCCAGGCCACGCCGAGCACGACCGACGACAGGCCGACGAGCGCGCCCGCCCCTTCACCGATCCGTTCGAGCGCGCGGGTGGAGAGGACACGGGCGAGGGCGACGCCGAAGAGCGACATCGACAGCAGGATCCCCACCGCAAAGACGACAATCAGCAGGAGCAGCAGCGTCAGCGGTGCGGCCCCCAGACGATCGCCGAAGGGCGTCAACATGGCCAGCGCCCGCAGGCTGCTGACGGCGAACGCCGCGCCAATCATCGTCGGCAGATGCGAATGTGAGGTCGCCGCCGGATGATGGTCGCGCCGGCCCACGTGCAGATGCCAGTGCGCGCGCGGTTCCTGACCGTGCCGATGCGAATGGCCGTAGAGGCGACCGGATCCGAGCCCCCAGAGCGTCATCGCGCCCAGGATGATGAGGAGCGCGCCGCCGAGCATCTCGCCACCGCGTTCCACCACCGACGGAATGGACCAGCCGACGAGCACCAGCAGACCGGCGCCCACGGCGAGCAGGATCGCATGGCCGACGGCGAACCGCACCGCCACTCCCAGCGCGCGGGCCCGACGGGCCGCGGCGGTGTTCGCCGAGGGATCGACCGACAACGCGGCGATCGCCATCAGATGATCCGCCCCCAGACCGTGGAGAAATCCGAGACAGAGAGAGGTGGCAAGGAGAACCAACGCGAGGTGATTATACAGGTCGGCCGTGGCGGCACGCCGCCGTCAGTGCGGGATCGACCACGTCAGCGGTACGGTCTGGGGCAGATAACAGATCCGATCGTCACACGCCTGATACCGAAGGCTGCCCTTGACGACAAGCGGCGAGGCCCCCGCACGACCTTCCGTCAGCGTCAGGTCCTGGACGATGCGAAATGGTTTGGCGTAGATGAACTGTGTCTCGTGCACCGCTTCCAGGACGATCTTCTCCGCCGGCGGAAACCGCACCGGCGCGGCGGTGAAGGCGGGATTGGGATCGAGCGTCAGCGTGATCGTGCTGAACCCCTGCTGCCCTGGCGGATAGAGGTGCATCTTCGGTTTCGGGGTCACGTCGACGAACAAGGACAATCGGTTTGGTTTGGCGGCAACGGCCGACGTCGTGATCTTGAGATGCCGGGTCTCGACAACGGGACCGCTGGCAGTGGCGTCAACAGCTGCGGCTCCCAAAAGCGGACCCGACAGCATCGACAAGGCCAGGATCGGCAGCCGCCACCAGCGCATGATGGCGAGTATAAGTGATATTGAAGGAGGGCGGCCCGGACCGATGTCCGGGCCCCTGTTGCTGACCGCTGTCGATCGATGGGCTACTGCTGGCGACGCGTGAGCTGATCCCACAGCGTCGCACCGCCGCCGGCTGCCGCTGCGCCGATGAGAGCGCCCTTCTTGCCGCCGATCAGGGCACCCAGGCCCGCCCCGGCGCCGGCCGACGAGCCGATGATCAACGCGCTCTTGGCCACCGACCGTTTCGGCCGATAGACGACCCGCTCGGAGCTCCTCACGTATGTCACCGGCCGGGGCGCAACGCGTGTGGTCGACGTGTGGACGACGCGCGCATCGTCCAGCGCCGGCGCTGACGTCGTATAGGATACGGGAACAGCGGAGGCTGTGCCGGGCTGATAGCCGACGGCGACAGGGGCAGTGACCGCACCGGTCGTCGTGCACTCGACCTGCGACATCGCCACGCCGTTGATGACCACCTGCCGTACGACAGCGCGTTGCGTGGGCTCACAGCTCACCGTCATCGGCGCGCCGGTCGGCAGCGACTGAACTCTCGCTTCGGCGAGCTCGCTAGGACTGCAGGCGCCGGCCAGAACGGTTCCCGCGATCGCCAGCGCGCCAGCCGCCGAAGTCGTGCGTTGGATCCCGTGCAAGGCTCTCATCGTGTCCTCCCGATCGAAGCAACGGCTCGCAGTCCGATCGCCCCGTCGCCGGCAGAATACTCAATGGCAGTGCCAAGTCGCTCTGTCGCTAAGTCACTGAAATGTCGAAGGATTGCGTGAGGCTACGGGCGATGCCAGAATCGTAGTGTCCTCTGCATGGCTCAACGGCGGACAGCGGAAGGGACAGGGCCCCGCATCTCATGATCATTCGTCGTCAGGGCGATTCGCTGCTGTTTATGACCCAACCCGATCACGCGCGGCTGGCCGCCGATCTGCTGGCGCACTGGACCGCCGACGGTTTTGCGTCGCATCCGCGGCGCGAGGCGGTGGTGTTAGCGGCGCGCGAACACGACAATGGCTGGCGCGAAGTGGACGACGCTCCGGTATTCTCTTCGTCAACGGGAATGGCGCTCGACTTCATTGCGGTGACGGACGAGATCAAGCAGTCGGTCTGGCCTCGAGCGATCGAGCGCGTGGGACAGACGTCTGCCTACGCGGCTGCCCTCGTGGCACAGCACGCCGCTGCGGTCTACGACGCGCACCGTGGCAAACCGGCCTGGGCGAGCTTCTTCGCCGACATGGAATCCCGCCGCGATCAGGAACTGGCACGAACGATCCACTCGGCAGAGGAGCTCGCCACCGATTACCGATTTCTGAGTGTGGTCGATCTGCTGTCGCTGTCGTTTTGCCACGCGTGGACCGAAGAGCACGAGCGGTCTGGCTGCCGTGTCAGGTACGCCGACGACGGCATCGAGGTGAGCCCCGATCCGTTCGGTGAGCCCGTCCCGGTGAGAATCAGGGCGCGACGGCTGCCCGATCGGCGCTTCGCATCGGCGGCAGACCTGCGCGCCGCGTTCGACGATACGCCGCCCGAGATCGTCGAGGGCTTCGCTCGAGGGGGTCGATCCTCGTGAGCCGGTTGCTCGTCGTCGAGGACGACCACGACATTTCGGATCTCATCGTCCACTATCTGCAGAAAGCCGGGCACATCGTCGAAGCCGTGACCTCCGGATCGGCAGTGATGGCCCGGGTGCGCGCGACGCCACCCGACGCGATCATCCTGGATCTGATGCTGCCGGGCATGGACGGGTTGCTGGTGTGCCAGGCGCTGCGATCCGACGCGGCGACCGCGTCAGTACCGATAATCATGCTGACGGCCCGAGGCGACGAAGGCGATCGGATTGCCGGCCTCGAGCTGGGGGCCGACGACTACGTGACCAAGCCGTTCAGCCCGAGAGAGCTCACGGCGCGGGTGGCCGCGCTGCTGCGACGGGCCCAGCGTCACACCGGCCCGGCGGCGCTGCGCTATGGCTCGCTGGCCATCGACGTCGACCGCCACACTATTCACGTGGACGGGGAGGAAGTGCGACTGACGGCCAAGGAGTTTCTGCTGCTCCTCTATCTGGTCCAGCACCGCGGCCGGGTCCTGTCTCGCGATCTGCTGCTGAGCGACGTCTGGGGCTATCAATACACCGGCGGCACGCGGACCGTCGACGTCCACATCAGGCGGCTTCGCGACAAGGTTCCACTCCTCTCCGACGCCATCATCACGATCAAGCAGTTCGGCTACAAACTGGAAGACCGTCGCTGACCGCAGATCGCTGTGACTTTCCGCACCAAGATCTTGCTGACCGCGCTGATTGCCGCGGCGTTCGCGGTCGCAGTCGCGACCGCGCTGGTGTCGGCGTCGGTGCGCCGCAACATGGAAGATCGCATCGAGCGGGAGCTGACCCGCGACGCCCGGATGGGCGCCGAGGTGCTCGCCCACCGTACGAACGGCAGCGAGGCAGAGCTCGACACGGAGGCCGACGCCCTCGGGCGGATTCTCTCGGCGCGCGTCACCTTCATCGCGCCGGACGGGCGGGTCGTCGGCGATTCCGATCTGACGCCGTCGCAGCTGAAGGAGGTCGAGAATCACAGCGGCCGCCCGGAGGTCGTCGAGGCGAAGCAGTTCGGAGTGGGCACCTCGCGTCGCCACAGCGCCACGATCGGCACCGACATGATGTACGTGGCGATTCCGGTCAGCAATCCAGGCATGCCGCTCCTGGCGGTCATCCGTCTGGCAGTCCCGCTGACCGACGTCGACCGGCAATTGCAGTGGGTGCGGACGCTGGCGCTCCTCGGCTTCGTCACCGGCGTGGGGACGGCGCTGATCCTGGCCTGGGTCTTTTCGGCGCCGATCACGAGACGCCTGAGCTCCATTCAGGAGCGGGTCCAGCGCTATTCGAGCGGCGATCTGTCGCGGCCCGCGCCTGACTATGCCGACGACGAGGTCGGCACGATCGCCCGCCTGTTGGATCGGCTGGCGCAGGACTTCGCGGAGCGGCTCGGCGGCCTCGAAGCCGATCGCGCGCGTATGGAAGCCATTCTCGCCGGCATGATCGAAGGTGTGCTCGTCGTCAACGAGCACGGACGCCTGCAGCTCGCCAACGATGCGGCACGACGGATGCTGAGGATCGAGGACGGCGTCGGCCGCCACTACCCGGAGATCGTTCGCCAGCCGGCGGTGGCGCAGCAGATCGCGGCGGCGCTGGCCGGACGACCGACGGAGAGCGTCGAGCTGACCGAGCTGCGCGACTCCACCGCCACGCTGATCGCCAGGACCGCTCCGGTCGAGGGAACCCACTGGCGCGGCGCGGTCGTCGTGCTGCACGACATCACCGATCTCCGCCGTGCCGATCAGATCCGCCGGGATTTCGTTGCCAACGTCTCGCATGAGCTGCGCACCCCGCTCACCGCGGTTCGCGGCTACGTGGAGGCACTGGCGGATGCCAACCCCGAGGAGAGTCGGCGTTTTCTCGAGATCGTCACGCGCCACACGATGCGCATGGAACGGCTGGTGCGCGATCTTCTGCGGCTGGCACGACTCGACGCCGGGCAGGAGTTGCTCGAGCGGGTTCCGTGCCCGGTCGAGAACCTGTTCGGGGCGGTCGAGACCGATCTGGCAAATCTGCTGACCGCTCGTCGACAAGTCGTCGAGCGAATCGTCGAAGCCGACGCCGCCACCGTGCACGGCGACCCCGCCAAGCTGCAGGACGCGTTGCGGAACCTCCTCGAGAACGCCACCAACTACTCGCCGGAGGGCAGCACAATCGTGATGCGTGCCGAGCGACGCGGCGCGCGAATCGCGATCACTGTCACCGATGAAGGACCCGGCATTCCTGATGCCGACCTGCCCAGAGTCTTCGAACGCTTCTACCGGGTCGACAAATCACGGACGCGTGAGGGAAAGGACCCGGGGGGCACCGGGCTCGGGCTGGCGATCGTCAAGCACCTCGTCGAGCTGCACGGCGGACGGATCGTCGCCGCGAACCGACCGACCAGGGGCGCGATCTTCACGATCGAGTTGCCGCCGTAACTCACGGAGCAACCGTCGCGGCGGTCATCCAGTAGACGATCGCGGCGATGATGGCAGCGGCGGGAATCGTCAGGATCCATGCCCAGACGATGCGGCCGGCGACGCCCCAACGGACCGCCGAGAGGCGCCGGATCGATCCGACGCCGATGATCGCCCCGGTGATTGTGTGCGTGGTGCTGACCGGCACGCCGAGATACGTGGCCGTGAACAGCGAGATCGCTCCGGCGGTCTCGGCCGCGAATCCGCCGACGGGCTGGAGCTTCGTGATCTTCGATCCCATCGTGTGGATGATCCGCCAGCCGCCCGACAGCGTGCCAAGCGCGATCGCTCCGTTGGCCATCAGCACCACCCACCAGTCGATGCGAAAGGAACTGATGTAGCCGCCGGCGAACAGCGCGCCGGCCACAATCCCCATGGTTTTCTGAGCATCGTTGCCGCCGTGACCGAGGCTGTACGCGGCCGCCGACACGAGTTGGAGCCGTCGAAACCATCGATCGACCCGCGACGGCGCAAAGGGTGAGCAGATCCACATGAGGGCAATCATGATCGCAAAGCCGAGGACGAGACCGATCATGGGCGCGAGGACGATGAACACCAGCGTCTTCGTCCAGCCGGCGGGAATGATCGCTGAGAAGCCCGCCTTGGCGACGGCAGCCCCGCCATACCCACCAATCAACGCGTGCGACGAGCTGGTGGGCAGGCCGTAGTACCAGGTGATGAGGTCCCACACGATGGCCCCGATCAACCCGGCGAAAATCACCGAGAACGTCACGACCCGGAGATCGACCAGGCCCGAGCCGACGGTCTTCGCGACCGCCGTCCCGAACGTGAAGGCCGCGACGAAATTGAAGAACGCCGCCCAGATCACGGCCTTGCCCGGGCTGAGCACCCGCGTCGACACCACCGTGGCGATCGAGTTGGCGGCGTCGTGAAAGCCGTTGATGTAGTCGAAGATCAGCGCGACGCCGATCAGGCCGATGACGGCCAGCAGGTTGCTGTCCATCCGCTCAGGCGTGCTTCACGACGACGCCTTCGAGCACGTTGGCAACGTCCTCGCAGCGATCCGTGGCCTGTTCGAGGAAGTCGAAGATTTCCTTCCACTTGATGATGACGATGGCGTCGCGCTCTTCCTGGAAGAGCGCCTGTACGGCGGCCTGGTGGGCGCGATCGGCCTCGTTCTCGAGGCGATTGATTTCGACGGCGCGCTCGGCGACCCCCTTCCGCCCTTCGAGCGCCTTGATCGCCTGGACGAGCTCTTCCGCCGAATCGAAGATGATGTGTGCCAGCTCCCGCGCCCCGGGCCGCACGGTGTCGATGTGATAAAGGCGCAGAATCGTAGCCGACGCATCAATAGCATCCATCACGTCGTCGAGCGATCGCGCGAGCGTGTGGATGTCCTCGCGATCGAGGGGGGTGACGAACGTCCGGTTCAGGCGCTGGATGATCTCGTGCGTCAGGAAGTCGCATTTGTGCTCGACCTCCTTGATCTCATCCGCCTTGTCCCAGATGGGCTTGTCCGGGGCGAGCATTGATCGGAGAAGTCCCGCACCGAAACGGATCTGGTCCGCCAGCGCGGCGAAGTCGTCATAGAACTTCTCTTCCCTGGGGATCAGCCTGAACGCCACATGTCCTCCCGAGCGGCAGGATCTTAGCAGATCATCCGCAGATTTAACCGATCCGTTACACTTCCCGGTCCCACGCGATTTAACGGATGTGAAACCTGGCCGTCGCGTCCGGCTTACACCCGCTGCTTACGCTGCGGCTGTCTTCATCCGATAGGACCGCGCCAAGTTAACACGGTTGAAACAACCATGTGACGCGCGCGTAACGTCGGCCTCTCAGGATGTCGAAGGAGGAGTGACTTGTTGAGCGATGTTTCCGGTCTCAGGCGCCTTTTGGGTGCCGCCACGGTTGCAACCTTTGCGTGGGCCGTCCCCTGCGCTGCGCAGGTCACGCCTGCGGCGGGATACACCCCACCCGACGACACGCCGTCGATCAGGGTGGGGGTCACGATCTTCGCCGACTACACCTATCAGGATAGGCCCAAGGTCACCGACGCAGACGGCAACAGCGTGAATATGAGCAGCTTCAACGTGGCCCGCAGCTACATCAACGTCACGGGCAATATCAACCACTACATTGCGTTCAGAGTCACCCCGGACATCACGCGAGAGGCCGGTGTGGGGAGCTCCCTGAACGGCAGCTACACGTTCCGGCTCAAGTACGCGTTCGCGCAGTTCAATTTCGACGATTGGATGACACGCGGGTCGTGGGCGCGATTCGGGCTTCAGCAGACGCCCTACGTCGACTACTCGGAAGGCATCTACCGCTACCGGTTCCAGGGCACGACGTTCGCCGAACGTGAGGGGTTCCTGACCTCGTCCGACAATGGCGCCTCCTTCCACTACAACTTTCCCAAAAACTTCGGCGACTTCCACACCGGGTTCTACAACGGCGAGGGGTATTCGAAAACAGAACTCAACAACACCAAGGCCTTCCAGATTCGCGGCAGCCTCCGGCCGATCCCGAAGGGTTCGGTCATCCGCGGCCTCCGGTTCACCGGCTTCTACGATGCCGATGCCTACGTCAACAACGCCGACAAGCGCCGCGGGATATTCGCCACGACGTTCGAGCACACCTACTTCAACGGGTCGTTCGAGTACCTCGCCACTAAGGATCAGACCTCGGCGACAAAGCTCGCGGCCGACGGGAAGGGCTGGTCGGTCTGGCTGAATCCCAAGTCGCCCAAGGGTTTCGAGCTACTGGCGCGATTCGATCACTTCGAGCCCGACGACCACACGAGCCAGAAGCGTGAGCGCCAGATCATCGGCCTCTCCTACTGGTTCCCGCACCAGGGAAACGTCTCGACCGCGCTGATGCTCGACTACGACAACGCGACGTTCAAGAACTTCACGCCGGCCCAGGTGACGCAGACGAAGATCGCGCTGCACGGGTTGGTGAATTTCTGACGGAGACTCGCGCGACGCAATGACATTTTGGAGGAGACGGACATGAAGCAGATCTTTAGCGGCGTGGCGGCAGTTGCGCTCGCGGCTGCGACGCTGGGCGCGCAGGGAACGGTCCAGATCAACGGGGCGGGCGCCACATTTCCCTACCCGATTTATTCGAAGTGGTTCTCGGAGTACAACAAGCTGCATCCCAACGTCCAGATCAACTACCAGTCGCAGGGATCGGGCGCCGGCATCAAGCAGCTCCTGAGCCAGACGGTGTTCTTCGGCGCCACCGACGGCCCGATGACCAACGATCAGCTGAACTCGTCGAACGCCGGCAAGATTCTGCACTTCCCGACCGTCCTCGGCGCGGTGGTCCCGGTCTACAACATCCCGGGAGTGTCGCAGGAGCTGAAGTTCAGCGGCCAGGTGCTGGCCGACATCTTCCTCGGCAAGATCACCAAGTGGAACGACCCGCAGATCGCCAAGCTGAACGCGGGGGTCAACCTGCCGGCCACCGATATCACCGTGGTCCATCGCGCCGAGGGTTCCGGCACCAGCTACATCTGGTGCGATTACCTGGCGAAGGTCTCCGCAGAGTGGAAGAGCAAAGTCGGCATTGCTACCTCGGTGAACTGGCCGGTCGGCGTCGGTGGCAAGGGCAACGAGGGGGTCTCGGGACTGGTCAGCCAGACGCCTGGCGCGATCGGCTACGTCGAGCTGATCTACGCGCTCCAGACCAAGATCAGCTACGGCACGGTGCAGAATCTGAACGGCAAATTCGTCAAGGCGTCGGTCGACTCGGTCACGGCGGCGGCGAGCGCCGCGGCCACCAAGATGCCGCCCGACTTCCGCGTCTCGATCACCAACGCGCCCGGCGATGACGTCTACCCGATTTCGTCGTTCACCTGGTTGCTGCTCTACGAGTCGCCTAAGGACAAGGCGCAGAGCAAGATCATGGTGGAGTTCACAAAGTGGGCGCTGACCGATGGTCAACAGTTCGCGCCGTCTCTCGGCTACGCTCCCTTGCCCAAGGCCGTAGTCGAGATGGAGCTCAAGGCCCTGACCCAGGTCAAAGTCCAGTAACGCGCCACGCGGCGATTCCTGGACACCCATCATGAAGAAGGCGACCCGTCCCGACGACATCGGCTTTCGCATCGGGACGGGTTTCTTCGCGATCCTGATCATCACCGTCGTTCTCGCCATCGGCTACACGCTGATTACCCAGTCGCTGCTGTCGATCAAGCATTTCGGCTGGCAGTTCTGGCAGACCGACATCTGGGATCCGGTCTCCGGTGAGTTCGGTGCGCGCCCGTTCATCTGGGGCACGCTCTACTCCTCGGTTCTCGCGCTGTTGATTGCGGCGCCGATCGCCCTCGGCATCGCCATCTACATCTCGGAGCTCAGTCCTGTGCGGCTGCAGCGACCGCTCGTGTTCCTGACCGAGCTGCTGGCCGCCATCCCCTCGATTGTCTACGGCCTGTGGGGCATCTTCGTGCTGGTGCCGTTCGTGCGCACGCTCGAGGTCAACACGCCCGCGTGGATGAAGAGCATTCCGCTCTTCAGCGGCCCGCCACTGGGCGTCGGCATGCTGTCGGCGGCGATCGTCCTCGCCATCATGGTGATTCCGTTCACCGCCTCGGTGGCGCGGGAAGTGCTCCGTGCGGTTCCCCAGGCGCAACGCGAAGCCGCCTACGCGCTCGGCGCCACGCGCTGGGAAGCAATTCGCATGGCGCTCTTCTACGCTCGCACCGGCATCGTCGGCGCGGTGATGCTTGGATTCGGCCGCGCGCTGGGCGAGACGATGGCGGTCACGATGGTGATCGGCAATACGCCGAAGATCTCGCTGTCGCTCTACGCGCCGCAATACACGATGGCGGCGGTGCTGGCGAACGAATTTGCGGAAGCCGCCAGCGATCTCTACTTGCACGCGCTGGTCGAAATCGGGCTCGTGCTCTTCCTGATGACGTTGATGATCAACGTGATTTCGCGCAGCTTCATCTGGTCGCTCGGCCGGCAGGCGCGACCCCGTCGCGTCTCACGCACCGTCCCCGCCGCGGAGCCCGCCTGATGCGCAACCGCTGGCGACTCCTTCTGTCCCACGCAATCGTGGTCCTCTGCATCGCGTCGGTGCTGCTGGCGCTGGTGCCGCTGGCGCTCGTCCTGTTCTATGTCCTGACCCAGGGTGTGACGTCACTCAACTGGGCGTTTTTCAGCCGCATGCCGGCCCCGGTTGGCGAGACTGGCGGCGGTATGGCCAACTCCATTCTCGGCTCGCTGATGGTGACCGGGTTGGGCGCGCTGGCGGCCGTGCCGGTCGGCCTGATCGCCGGAATCTATGCGGCCGAGTACAAGGGGACGCGTCTGGCGGCGGCGGTACGATTCGCCGCCGACACGCTCAACGGCGTGCCGTCGATCGTCATCGGCGTGTTTGCCTACAGTGTCGCGGTGCTGCCCTTCCATCAGTTCTCGGCGTTTGCCGGCGCCTTCGCGCTGGCGGTGATGATGCTGCCGCTGATCATGCGTACCACCGAGGAGCTGCTGCTGCTCGTGCCGAGCACTCTTCGGGAAGGGGCGCTCGCGCTGGGCGCGACGCGCGCCCGCGCGGTGTTCACGGTGGTCGTGCCGGCGGCGCTCCCTGGCATCATCACCGGCGTCCTTCTGTCGCTGGCCCGGGTCGCCGGCGAAACGGCGCCGCTGATTTTCACCGCCTTCAACAACCGCTTCTTCTCGACCGACCCGCGCCAGCCAATCTCGACGCTCACGGTGCAGGTCTGGACCTACGCCAATTCGGCCTACGAGGACTGGCATCGCCAGGCCTGGGCCGGCGCGCTGGTGCTGGTTTCGATCGTCCTCATCTGCTCCCTGCTCGCCCGGGTCGCCACCGCCCGAATGGAGAAAATGCAGCGCGGCAGCTGAAGATCCAACTTGCGAGCGGCGCGATTTCGATTAGAGTCGTCCTGCACGTCTGGGAAAAGGATCTCTGATGCAGAAGGCGTTGACGGAGTTCATCGGCACGTTCTTTCTGGTTCTGACGGTCGGCTGCACGTCGCTTGGCGCCGGACCAGGCATCATTGCTCCTCTCGCCATCGGGTCTGTGCTGATGGTGATGATCTATGCCGGCGGACACGTCTCGGGCGCCCACTACAACCCGGCGGTCACGCTCGGCGTGCTGGTGCGAGGGCGGTGCACGGTCGCCGATCTGGTGTCGTACTGGATCGCGCAGCTCGTGGCGGCCGTCGTTGCCGCGATGGTCGTGCTCTACTTCAAGACGGACACGGCGACGCCTCTCCTGGTCCGGCCGGCCGCCGCCGCGCTGGCGGAGTTCCTCTTCACCTTCGCGCTGGTCTACGTCATCCTCAACGTGGCGACGGCGAAAGCGACGAGCGGCAACTCGTACTTCGGACTGGCCATCGGCTTCACCGTTCTCGCCGCCGCGTTCTCGGTCGGCGGGGTCTCGGGGTGTGCGCTCAACCCGGCCGTCGCGGTCGGCGCGATGATCCTGCACCTGCTGCCCTGGTCCAACCTGCCGCTCTACGTGGTCTCGGAGCTTGCCGGCGGCGTGGCCGCCGCGCTGGCGTTCAGAATCATCAATCCCAACGATCGCTGAGCGAACCACGCGTGTGATACGCGCTGCTAAACGATGTCCGTGTCACATTGGCGAGTGTGGCGAACCTCTCCTCCCGGCACGAACGCACGAGCTGGCGCGACGCCGGATCGGCCGGTAAGCCAATTAGTAACGGGCATTTAACACGGAGGACCAGAAACGCCAGGGAAACCGGGCGTTTTGTCGTGTGCTGCTAACTGATTGCTAACAGACCGTCGACCGTCTGGGTCTGCACACGTCACGCGAGCTAGCTCAGGTGTAACTCGCGGGACCCCCGCGGGACCCGCAATGAGACGATTTAGAGCTGTTGTCCTTTTAGTCGTGTTCATCGTGCTCGGTGTCGTCTGGCTGTCTGCGGCTGTTGTCGCGTTGGTGACGCGTGACCTGGTCCGACAGGCTGAGTGGACGGTTTGGGCCCCAGGAAAAAATAGATCCACTGTCCTTCCCTGGAGCACGTAGGCCTATTTTGGTCTCCGGGATCTGCGGTGAATTGTCGTGCGTGCCTGGACGATCCGCCTCGGCTCGATGTTCATCGTCGCCAGGTGGCGGCGCATCGCCGACTGTGAGCTGTGGACGGACGCTCTTGGGTGAGAGCTCCGACTGAGTAAAGGTTACACTCTTCGGTACGGCCAGGCACGGTGTTTGGGTCTGCTGAGCAAAGAGACGGTGCTTGCTGTTCACCAGACCTCGACCCATCGGTTGAGCCACTTCGGGCCCACATCTTGCTCCCCGTCCCGTCGTGGACGAGCCACCACGCGATCAAGCGCCATCCGGCGCTCACATGTCCACCGGGCAGTGGCAGAGCTTCGAGATGCGCATGCGTCAGCGCCGCGTAGATAGGCTCCTTGGTCGTGCGGACTCGGCGCTGACGGCAGGACACAAAGACGAGGTCGCGGAGGCCCTGGACGAGGTTCGGCGTCTCGCGGCAGGAATCGAACGCCTTGCGTCGATCGAACAGGCGATGGGAGCGCCGCCATCGCCACAGGAGGAGACCGATCTCCTGATCGTGACCGACGGCTCGACGATCGAGACGGTAGCCGAAGGCGAGACGTCAGCTGGCACGAGCAGCGGCGCGGCCAAGCTGGCCCTCGCTGCTGGCTCGGTGCTGGTCGCGGCTGCCGGCCTAATCGCCTTGAGTATTTACACGACTCCGGCGGAGCAGCTTGGCGCGTTGTTCCCATCCCTGGGCGACGTGCAGATGTCACTACCAGCGCCGCCGGATCCTGCCAATGCGCGACGGGCGGGCCCAGTCGGTACTCAACCTCAGCGATCATCGGCGCGCGTGAGCGTCGAGACGTTGCAGGTAAGAGCGTTCGAGTACTTCAACAACCCGCCCGCAGCTCCGACTGCGACGGCTCTGCTCGCGGCACCCTCCCCCAGCGCACACTCCGACGCAGGCAGTTCCCCGTCGTCGGCTCCTCCGTCGCAACCGCGACCGATGGATGCGTCAGCTTCCGCGAGTCCGTCCGAGCGTGCGGCGTCGACCTCCCCCGTGTTGGACGCGGTCGACACCGCGCCGCTCGATGCCCGCCCGCGCGCTGTCGCCGCGTTTCCGCTGGCGAGTTCGGCCAAGCCGGAGAAAGCCGTGGCCTTGTCGATGTCGGCGGACTACGTCGCCTTGCGCGATGTGCTGGACCGCTACGAGGCGGCCTACAGCCGGCTCGATGCGACAGCCGCCCAGGAAGTGTGGCCGGCGGTGAACCGATCGGCGTTGGCGGGCGCGTTCGACGGGCTGGCGTCGCAGCGCCTGTCTTTCGAGCGATGTCAGGTGAGCATCAGCGGGATCACGGCCAACGCCAACTGCGCTGGGTTCGCGACATGGTCGCCGAAGATTGGCAACGCCGACCCTCGAACCGAAGCACGCAACTGGACCTTCCAGTTCGAGAAGACCGGATCCGACTGGAAAATCGTCAGCGCGCGCGCTCAGAACAGGTAGTCGGACGATAGCAACTGTCTTGAAAGTCAAGCGTTCTCCGGTTGAGCGATCTCCCGCCACATCGTCCTCGTTCGCATCATCGCATTGAGGATCGTGAGCAGCTTGCGCATGCAGGCGATGAGTGCGACCTTCTTGGGTTTTCCGGCGGCGAGCAGACGGCGGTAGAAGGCACGCAGAGCCGGGTTACGAGGCGTCGCGACGAGCGTTCCCATGTAGAGCACCGCGCGGACGCCCCAGACCGCTCGCCTGCCTCGGAGTGTGCCGCTGTCGCGGGCGAGTGGTGCCACCCCGACAAGCGCGGCGATCTATTGGCGATTGAGCGCCCCAGTTCGGGGAGGTCCGCGAGGAGCGTGCGACTCACGACCGGACCTATGCCCGACACGGTGCGGAGCAGGTTTTCTTTCGCACGCCAGGCCGGACTCTTCTGGATGGTGTCGTCAAGATCGCGATCGACTGTTGTGATGCCCGGAGGCGCTCGGGCTCACGTGGGATCATGTCGATCTCGATGACGGCACGATCAGCATTGCGCGACAACTGGAGCCGGGCGCGGGCGTGGCGTGGGGACCGACGAAAACCAAACTAGCGCGGACGGTCACGCTCGGCGAGGAGACGATCACTCGCCTGCGGACGCACTGCACACTGCAACGCGAAGCGATGATGGTGCACCGGACGATGTACATCGATCATGGACTGGTTCGCGACGGACACCGGCGAGCCCTGCGGGCGCTGGTCGGGAGTCTCTTCCGGCAGGTGATCACGGCGGCGGGTGTTCGGCGCATCACGCCGCACGGCGCGCACACCGTCGCGACTCTGCTCCTCGAGCTGGACACCCCCGTCCAAATTGTGGCGCGACGGCTCGGGCACGCCGACGTGTGTGAGACGCTCAACACCCACGCGCATGCGCTGCCGGGTGCGCAGCGACTGGCGGCGGCGAAGCTCGGGAAACTGTTGGCGTGACGCACCAA
Source organism: uncultured Acidobacteriota bacterium (assembly GCA_963771415.1). GTDB lineage: Bacteria > Acidobacteriota > Vicinamibacteria > Vicinamibacterales > 2-12-FULL-66-21 > CAWAZT01. The sequence continues at coordinate 1,014,490 of CAVYTI010000008.1, forward strand.
CTTTGGCATGCACAGTTTGCTAACAAGTTGCCAACACACGGCGCAAAGTGAGCCCCTACGAGACCAAACCAGGCTCAACGAAGAGAGGACGAAAACCCCAGAAACCCTAATGAAACCGCACCAGCCCACACGAGACCCCTACCAGCCAGTTTTTCCTTTTGAAACAGGCATTTAACACACGCGACACACCTGGGAAATCCGGTACCCCTAAGCTGTCCTCAACCGAGACCAACGGAGCAAGGAGGACGCGTGTGGAAACATGGCAGCATCGAGTGCCGGCCCGCCAGGGCCCGACTGGGCGTGCGGCCGGCATGAACCCGCCACGAATTCTCGTGGTCGAAGACGAGCAGGATATCGCCGCGCTGATCAAGCACACGCTCGAACGATCGGGCGACGCGTTCGTCGAGATCGTGCATCGGGGCGATGAAGCGCTGCGCGCCGTGACCGAGCAGCCACCCGATCTCGTCATCCTCGACCTGAATCTGCCGGTGCTCAGCGGCAGCGAAATCTGCCGCATCGTCAGACAACGACCCGAGACGGCCCGCATCCCCATCATCATGCTGACGGCCAAGACGTCGGAGACCGACCGCGTCGCTGGTCTCGATCTGGGAGCGGACGACTACGTCACAAAGCCGTTCAGCCTGCGCGAGTTGAGCGCGCGAGTGCGAGCCGTGCTCCGCCGGCGGGAGGTTCCGGGAGAGCCGCCGCGCCCGTCCGTGTATCGCGGTGCGCACCTGGTGGCCGACTTCGACGCGGTGTCAATCACGGTCGATGGAGCTCCGGTACGACTGACCCGACGCGAATTCGAGCTTCTGCGATTCCTGGTGGAAAACCGCAACCGCGTGCTCTCGCGGGATCGCCTTCTCGAGCGCGTCTGGGGCTACGACCGGTTCATCGAGACGCGGTCCGTCGACGTACACGTCGGACGACTCCGCGCCAAGCTCGGCCAGGCGGGTGAGCAGATCGAAACCGTCGTGGGGTTGGGGTACCGATTCGTGGAAAAGCCGTCCGCCTAGCGATCAGCTCTCCAACCGCTATCTTCGAGTTGCCCGATCTCCTGCGTGAAGGCGCTGAGGGCGCGCTCGACGCGGTGCCAGTCCGTGAAACAGGCCTCCCGTAACACGCGGTTGTCCTGCTCTTCGCGCACGTCCCATCCATCCCGGCCGTTTTCCTGAATGGAAAACCGCTTGGTATGCCCGGCGTGATGGAGCTCTTTCGAAAACATGAAGGCCTCAGGAACTTTTTGATGATCAGCAGCCATTTCAGGGTGCAAGGATCTTGTACCCCGATTCAGCGAAACGGGGTGTAAACAGTGTGTAAACTCAGCTAAAGCTTGCGTTTACAATGAGATAGCTGGACTGTTCAAGCTCGACAAGACGAAAGGAATTTGCCCGAACGCCGAATCGGGGAGCCGCCCGGAAGCTGCCGCTCCGGGCGGACGAGCTCCGGCTCTTGCACCAGCGCCTGACGCTGTTGACCGATCAGCTCGAGGTCGAGCTCACGTAACAGGCGTTGAGCGAAGCCGAGGTCGCGGAAGCGCAGGTGCATCGGCGCCACGCCACTGCAATCCGCAACTGGAAGGTGCGTCTGGCGCGCATCGGGCTCCGAGTGGCCCCGGATCTGATGCGACGCGTTTACCAGCGTGCGCGACCGATGAAGCAGGCGGCTGCGCATTAGTCCCTCGTCGCCTGTCCCTCGTCCCTCAACCTCAGTCCTGCGTCCGACTCCAGACAACGATCGAGGGCTGAGGACACAGGACCAGGGATGACGGACTGGAGAGCAGCGAGCGCCCGGTGATCGGCGAAGGGCTGCCGGGCGCGCTCGTCCGGGACATCCGCCCGTTTCCCGCACCCACCTTCACGAGACCGACCACCGGCCGCCGGCTGATCTCTGGACCCTATTTCTCGACCCTCGGCCCTCGGTTATCCGCCATCAGCAGCATCTCCCGTCGGGGTCACCATCCGGTGACGGTCCGGTGACTCTCGAGCAAATTCGAGAGGCAATCCGCTAACATTCTCCGGCATGAACGACGTGCTGGCCCTGATTCTGGGAGGCGGACGTGGAAAGCGTCTCTTTCCGCTGACGCACATGCGGTCGAAGCCGGCGGTACCGATCGGCGGCAAGTACCGGCTGATCGACGTGCCCATCAGCAATTGTCTGCACGCCGACCTGAAGCGGATCTTCGTGCTCACCCAGTTCAATTCCGCGTCGCTCAACCGTCACATCGCCCAGACCTATAGGCTCGATATGTTTTCGGGCGGCTTCGTCGAGGTGCTGGCCGCGGAGCAGACGCCGGATAGCTCGGAGTGGTTCCAAGGCACAGCCGACGCGGTCCGTCAGGGGGCGCGACATTTTGCGAGCTACGACGCCGAGTACTACCTGATCCTCGCCGGCGACCACTTGTATCGCATGGACTTCAACGAGCTGATCGACGCTCACATCGAGAGTCGCGCCGACATCACTATTGCTGCCCAGCCGGTGACCGCTCGCGAGGCAACGGACATGGGGATCTTCCACTTCGACGATCTCGGTCAGATCGAAGGCTTCGAGGAGAAGCCGACGGTTGACCGGCTGAGCGCCATGAAGAGCAGCGGCCCACGAGGCGTCGGCGGGCTGACCCCGGATCGCCCCTTCATCGCCTCGATGGGCATCTACGTCTTCTCGCGCGAAGTGATGCTCGACATCATCAAGCGTCCTGGCGTCGACTTCGGCAAGGAGATCATTCCCGGTGCACTCGGCACGTTGAGCGTGCAGGCCTATCTCTATCGTGGTTACTGGGCCGACGTCGGCACGATTGCCGCGTTCTACGACGCCAACATTCAGCTCACGCGGGCCGACTCGCCCTTCAACTTTTTTCATCCCCGCTTCCCGATCTACACCCACCCCCGTTTCCTGCCATCGACCAGGGCGCACCGCTGTCAGGTGGACGCATCGATCGTTGCCGAGGGCTGCGAGCTCGACGACTGCCAGATCCGCGATTCGGTCGTCGGCATCCGCACGCACGTCAGCCCCGGCGCGAAGATCTCGCGCTCGGTCCTTCTCGGCGCCGACTTCTACCAGGAGGAGGATCCAGGGACGGACGCGGTCAGCCTCGGCATCGGGCGGGACGTCATCCTCGAGGGGGTGATTGTCGACAAGAACGCCAGAATCGCCGACGGCGTGCGGCTGCGGAACACCGAGGGGATCCAACATTGCGACGGCGACGGCTGGTGCGTCCGTGACGGCATCATCATCGTGACCAAGGGAGCAGTGGTGCGGACCGGGCTCGGAGAGTGAGGTTGGTCCCACACACCGTCCCGATATTGTCCGGACGTGGCGAAACCGCACATTTGCAAACCTTTACGAGGATTATCCGTCTAAGCGCCTGAGGATAGATGAGAGCGAAAGAGTCTGTGGGGAGGTCCCATGCTGTCGCTCTTGCCGCTCTTGCTCTCGACGACCGCCCTCGGCACCGCGGTCCCGGCCCGATCGCCGTACGCCCTGCTCGAATCGCCCGTCCGTCACGTCCGCACGATCGATAAGCGCGTGCAACGCCTGCTCGGGATTGGTGTCGCCCGGTCCGAGACGTTCGCGTCGCTCATGGATCACCTCAACGCCAGCGACGTCATCGTCTACATCGAGCCGACGCAGATGTTGCCGACCACGCTCGCCGGACGGCTGTTGCTGATGCCGATGGCCAATGGACAGCGCTATCTCCGGATTCAAGTGGCGATCGCCGCCGGACCCGACGACATGATTGCGGTCATCGCGCACGAACTGCGTCATGCGGTGGAGGTCGCGGACGATCCCAGGGTGAGGAACGAATCGGATCTGACGAAGCTCTACGAGCGGATCGGACGCCGGAGCGGGCTGGGGCACTGCTACGAGACCGAGGCGGCGCAGAATGCCGCGCGCGTCGTGCGACGCGAGCTGGTCGTGTAGGGCTAGTCGGAGATCTTGCGGAGCATCCGCGGGGTCGCGAACCACACCAGCGACCCGCGTCCCTTGGGCGGCAGCACGTCGAAATCGATCCGACAGATGCCACCTTTCCGGAACTCGAGCGGCGCGCGCGCGCCTATGAAGTGCGCGGCCAGCTCGCCCAGATTCGGCTCGTGACCCACCAGCGCGACGTGGCCCTTGCGCACGTGCTTGGCGATTTCCTGCTCGACCGCGGCCGGCGTTCCGGCCGGCGCCAGCGCGTCGGTGGTCGTCACCGCCGGCTTGTTCTTGAGCGTCTCGGCAAACACATCCGCGGTCTGTCGCGCGCGCACCAGCGGGCTGGCGACGATGTGCTCGATCGTCACGTCGAGCTCGATGAGCCCGCGTGCCTCCTTGCGCAGCTTGGTAATACCGTCGGCGGTCAGCGGCCGCTTGGAATCATCCGGCCACTCGTCGCCGCGGTCCTCGGCGATCCCATGCCGAATCAGGTACAACTCCAGCATCGCCATCAGTGTTGTCCGGTGGCTGCGCGTCGGCGAACCGGCAGTTTCATCTTTGCGGTTCGCGCGGCGCGGGCGCGCGACGCCACCGTCAGCCTCACCGCCACATCCCGTCGCGCCGTTTCGACGACGTCGACGAGTGCCGGGATGAGGGTGACGTAGCGACCGTGCAGGTGGCGACACTCGTCTTCAATCGAGCGAGAGAGAATCGCCAGCGCGGCGTCCGGTGTCGGCCGGTGCGTGTGCGGAGCTGCGGCCACTTCCGAGACGTGATGCTGCAGGACTTGCAGATCGTGCAGCCGGCCGAGCGTGTCCTGTGCTTTGCGCAGCGTTCGCACCAGCAGCGCCGACGGCGCGGCGCCGCTCTCGTCGGCCAGCTCCATGGCGTAGCGCAGCTTCTTGGTGGCAATCCGTACGTTGTGGAGCGCCTCGGGCGCGTAGATCTGCCCCGCCCCTTCGATCGCCGCACCGAGCCGGCGGGCGCGCTTGGCGACCCGGGAGGCCAGCGCCGATCGCCAGTTGTGAGTCTGCGCGGGATTTCTGAGCGCTTCACGCACGCCGTCGAGGCGTCGCATCAATTTGTCGACATCCACGTCCGCCAGGCGCTCGTGCATCACCGCGCGGCGCTGCTCGCGCGCCTCGATGACGTGAGCGCGGACATCGGCGACGGCCTGACGCGGCATGCCAGGCTTCTCCGCCAGGTCGTCGATCAGGTGCAGCGTCACGTCCAGCTCGCGCACCGCGCCGAGCGCGCGGGTGAGCCGACGAATCTTGTGCCGGGCCTTCGAGGCTTTGCTCCCGTGCAGGCCGTCGGTCAGAACCGGAACCGCTTCGCGGAGCCGCCGGGACGCCACCCGCGCGTGGTGGACGCCAATGCCGTCTCCCTTGACGGCGGCGGCGAGGTAACGTTTGAGCGCCCGCGTGCGGCGCTCCAGAAGGCGAACCAGGGGGAGCGTTCCATTCATGGTAGGATGACGGCCAACTCGACCGAACACGCAGTATATAACGGCTATGTAACAACAGGGGAGCACCACCACCCCGGCCGTTCTTCCTCCCGGCCCTCATGCGACTAGCCGCTATCGACATCGGAACCAATTCGATTCACATGATTGTGGTGAAGGTCCGCCCCGACCTGTCTTTTGAAATCATCGACAGGGAAAAGGAAATGGTGCGTCTGGGGGCGGGGGGTCTGGACGGCCGCAGCCTCACCGCGATGGCGATGACGGCAGCCCTGCAGGCGCTGACAAAATTCAGCCGGCTGGCCGCCTCGCACAAAGTCGACGAAATTCTCGCGACCGCGACCTCGGCGACGCGCGAAGCGGACAACGGCGGCGACTTCATCGCCGAAATCGAGCGTCAAACCGGGATCCGGGTGCGGGTGATTTCCGGCACCGAAGAGGCCAGGCTGATTCACCTGGCGGCGGGATACGGGGTCGACATCGGCGGGACGCCGGCGGTGGTGATCGATATCGGCGGCGGCAGCGTCGAGGTCACGCTCGGCACCGCAACACATCTCACTCAGGCGCAGAGTTTCAAGCTCGGCGTGATCCGTCTCACGGAGCGGTTCGTCCGGAGCGACCCGCTATCGAGCCACGACGAGCGGCGTCTCGTGAAACACATCAACAAGACAGCGGGCGCCTACCTGGATGAGATCGCGAAACGTGGCTTCGAACGGGTGATTGGCACTTCAGGAACGATTCTGAGCCTCGGCGCGCTGGCGTTGAGCGAAGACGCCGGCGTGGCGCCAGAGGAGTTGCGGAACCAGCGGGTCCCGGCCAAGACCATTCGCCGCGTCCGCAAGCGGCTCACCGCGGTCGATCTCGACGCCCGGCTCCATACACCGGGCCTCGATCCGCGTCGCGCCGATATCGCGGTCGCCGGCTCGGTCCTGCTCGACGCGATTCTCAAGCGCATCGGCGCCAAGGACCTGACGCTGTGCGATCTCGCGCTGCGTGAAGGCCTGATCCTCGACTACATTCACCGCAACACCGCGCGGATCAAGAAGGTCGAGAACTATCCCGACGTCCGCCGCCGCAGCATCATCGAGCTTGGCGAGCGCTGCGGCTACTGGCCCGAGCACGGGCGACAGGTCGCCCAGATCGCCCTCTCGATCTTCGACCAGACGCGGGCCGTCCACAAGCTCGGGGATCGCGAGCGCGAATGGCTCGAGTACGGCGCGCTCCTGCACGACGTCGGCGTGCACATCAGCTACGAGCGCCACCATCGCCATTCCTACTACCTGATCAAGAACGGCGATCTGCGCGGCTTCGCTCCCGAAGAGATCGAGGTCATCGCGCTCCTCGCGCGCTATCATCGTCAGGCCACGCCGAAGAAATCTCACGAGGGCTATTCGGGCCTGAAGGGCTCGATGAGGCGGACGGTCCGCACCCTCTCCGCGATGATCCGTCTCGCCGAAGGTCTCGACCGCAGCCACTCGCAGGCGCTGGTCGGCGTCGACGTGTTTCCGCGCGGCGACGACTACCTCGTGCGGCTGCGGACCTCGGGAGACGCCGAGCTGGAGCTGTGGGCCGCCAGTCGGCACGCGGCCCCGCTGGAAGGGATCCTCGAGCGACCGATTCGTTTCGAGGTCGCCGGGACCGGATTACAAGGATCGACTACCGCATGCTGACGAATCTGACCACGCCACACGCGTATCCCGGAAAGCTGTTCGTGGTCGAGGGCATCGACGGGTCCGGAAAGACGACGCAGCTGGGGCTGCTGGCGAAGTGGCTTAGCGCCGCGGGCCACCCCGTCTTCATGACGGAGTGGAACTCGTCGGCGCTGGTCAAAGCCGCGACCAAGACCGGCAAGAAGAAGAACGCGCTGACGCCGATGACGTTCAGCCTGCTGCACGCCACCGACTTCGCGGATCGCCTTCTCTACAACGTCATTCCACCGCTCAAGGCCGGCATGATCGTGCTCGCCGACCGCTACACCTACACCGCCTTCGCGCGCGACACGGCCCGCGGCGTCGATCGACGCTGGGTCCGCGAGCTCTATAGCTTCGCCGTCAAGCCCGACCTGGCGGTCTACTTCCGCGTCCCGATCGACGTGTCCGTCGATCGCCTGCTCGCACGACGCGTCAAGTTGAAGTTCTACGAGGCGGGCCTCGACATGGGATGGAGCGCGAACGCGGTGGAGAGCTTCCGCATCTTCCAGGGCAAGGTCCTCGACGAATACGACCGCCTGGTGGACGAGTTCGGCCTCAGCCTCGTCAACGCCAGCGGCAGCATCACCGAACAGCAGCGCGTCTTCCGCAAGCTCGTGTCCCAGCACCTGGAGATCGAGAATGTCGACGAACAGCTCGACGAATCCGCCTGAACCCGAGGCGGACGGCAACGGTCGCCCGGGGCACTACTACAGCTACGGCATTCCCTACCTCTCGATCGGCGACTACCCCGGTCGGCTGATCGCCATTGAAGGGACCGACGGCGTCGGCCGCTCCACCCAGATCGCGCTGCTGCGTGAATGGCTCGAAGTGCAGGGGTACGGCGTGATCGAGACCGGCTGGACGCGCTCGGAGCTGATGCAGCCAACCATCGAGGTCGCGAAATCGAGCAACACGCTCAACAAGCTCACCTTCGTCCTGCTCTACGCCACCGACTTCGCCGATCGACTGGAGAAGGAGATCATTCCAGCCCTCAAGGCCGGTTTCATCGTCCTCTCCGATCGATACATCTTCACGGCGATGGCGCGCGCGGGTGTGCGCGGCGTCGATCGCGCCTGGGTCAGAAACATCTACGGCTTCGCGATTGCCCCGCACCTGGTGTTCTACCTGCGGATCGATGAGAAGAGCCTGATCCGGCGGGTCCTCCAGGCAAGGGGCATGGACTACTGGGAGTCGGGGATGGATCTCAAGCTGGGGGACGACATCTACGAAAGCTTCCGGGTCTACCAGAAGGCGCTCCTGAAAGAGTACGCCTCGATGGGGGACGAGTTCGGGTTCAGGGTCCTCGACGCGAGGCGGAAAGTGGACGTGATTCAGGACGAGTTGCGTCGCCAGATCGCCGCGTTTCTGGTGGAATCCGACGTGCCTTCCCTGGGCGGGGGCGGACGGGCGGACTAGTTTACACCGACTAAACACAGACCCTCAGAAACGCCCGGGAAACCGGGCGTTTTCCATTCGGATGCTAACCGATCGCTAACAGACCCTCCACATGAAGGCCAGCTTTTGCTGGCCTTTTTGCGTGTTGCGGGTGGTTTTGCTAACCATCTGCTGACAGACCCAGGGGGCAGACTCCTCACGACGGCAGGACATGTCGATCCCCACCTCACGACGACCGATGCCGGTATTGCACAGCTGGAGCTGCGTTGAGTAATATGGCCGCTCCCACCCAGGAGACGTGTCATGGACCAGCCACGACGGCCGCCTTGCCCGAAATGCCACAACACCACCAACGTACGGCTCACGATGACAAGCCAGGACGGCTTGTCCTGCCGCTGTGAGCGATGCGGACAGCTGTGGCACGCCGACGTCATGGCCAGGGGATCATCAGAGCAGGATCCTGCGCCGCACAGGTCTTCCGAATAGTTCCACTCGCGGCTCTTCTTCCGGCGGCGCTGGCCAACGGCGGGCTAGGTCAACTCGGCCACAAACTCCGTTGGCCTCAAGATCCGTAGGTGCGGGCAGATTGCCTCAATCGCTGCACGGTGTGGCGGGAATCGCGACCGTCAAGTGTCACGAACACCTGGCAGTCATTCGCCACCGCATACATCACATGCTTGGCGTCTGCATCCTTCAGTCCTGCGGCAATCAACTTGGCGAAGAGGTCCTCGTCGACGATGTCGCTGATCATCGGGCTGCTGATGAAGCCATACCGTCCCTGATCCAGACTCTGGAATCCGAGCAACCGATGATCGTTCGGCACGACGGAGACTTCATGCGCGTGTGCTATAAGGACCGCCCGCACGACAGGATCGCGGGTGTCTGCTTGTTCCATCAGTGACATTTTGGAGGTCGCTCTTCTTTGAAGCGACCTTCGGCGTGCAGCAGTTCAATCTGTTCAAGGGCGGCCATCTCCTCGGCAGGGCGAAGGTCCTTCCGCACCCGACCAGAGGTGATCACGGTGTCGAAATACACTCGCATCATGGTGAGATCGTAGCACGCATGTTTCGACGCTACGATATCGTCACCGATGGGTTTCCGGCGAGACGCGGCGCGGAGGAGCTCGAATGTCAGCCGGCACGGGATACTCTCGGCTTGGAGACGCGCCCATGCGAACGTGTCCAGTCTGCGGGCATGAGGGGTAAAAAACCACCACGCGACAATCTGTCGGTATTGCCGTGCGACCATTCCTGCACTCATCCCGAACCGTCAACACCAGGTCGGTGATCTCACGAAGAAGGACACTGGGCGGGGGTTGATGTGGTTCATCGGCGCGTCCTCACGACAGAACGAAAGACAAAGAAAAAGCTCAAACGAGCGATTTGATGCTATCAATAACACCTAGTCATTTACCGGCTCGCTCGCACGGCCGGATGACCGTCCGTGCGAGCGGCTTGATGATTCTCGTTAAAAGCGCAGACGCAGCCCGCCGCCGGTCTGGAAACCGCCGACCGTAACGTCTTGCTCGGTTTCCGACATCGGCTCGGCAATTGTTACCTTGCCGCTACCGTAGCGCGCAAAACCACCCACGCCGACAACACGTAAGAAGTAGCTTGCATCACCACCAACGTTAAACCCCCAACCTGTTCCCTCAGTTTTGACAGAATCGTAGCCTGTGATCTCCACGAGGTTTGCTCTGCTAAAAACAGCGGCAGTCTGGAGACCCGGATATCTGACACCATGTCCTGCTGGAGTCGATAGTCGTTGCGGACCGCCGAACAGACGTACACGCAGAGCGGGAGTGTGTACCAGAACAACCATCAGCTGAATGTTCGCCCCGCCTTCAGTCCTATCCAGCTTCTCCTGCGTCGCACCTGCCGCGGTAGTAGACGAGTCAAAAAAGAATGGATGTGGCGCTGTGACGCCCAGGCCTACGATGTCGCGATGTGCCGTCCCAGTAAAACTGACGCCGAGGCCCAGCAGTGGAGTGAACATCCAGCCACCGCCAAAGTCGAACTCCGTTCCGCGTGGTGACTTTACCGTAGGCCGTGGCCATCGCTCTGGTCTCAAAATCGACAACGTCCGTAAAGACGAACGTCTGACTGTCAGCGGCAGAAGCAGCAACGCCGAAATTCACATCGACCCAGGCACGACCAGGTGCGGTCGGCGGTTGCGATCGATCGACGGGCTCCTGTGCGGCATGTGACGACTCTGCGCGGTTTCCGGAGCGGTCGTCGGGCGGACCGACAAATCCATCGGTCGCAGGGCCGGTTGATGAACTCGGACGTTCTTGCTTTCGATGAAGCCCACACGGGTGCCGAATTGGGGGTCGAGAAATTCGACGTTAAGCCATTCCCCGTTGTCCGCGACCACCTTCAGGCTTGTGTTCGCCGCGGCGACCCGTGAGCGGTGTCCGGTTGACATCCGGCTTCACGTAAATCGGCGCGTCGACAATCACGATCGCGGTAGGGAATTGGAGGCCTTGCGCAGCGACAGCCCCTGAAACGAGGAGTAATGCGAGAGCGACGGAAACCACTCGATAATAGTGCATGGAATTTCTCTGGCAATGAAACGTTGGAGATTCAAAATCCGGGAATGAACGCTTTTTAGGATTGCGTTGAGGTCCTGGGGGTTCATAAACTTCAGTAACAATCCTGCACCGAGTTACCGGCACAAAACTGGTGGCCGGGACGGCCCACGGTGACAATTTGGCGGCGCGATAAGGGTAGCGAACTCGCCGCGATTTCCAGATAACCGGGGAGGCCAAATCCGACTACCGCTGGCGCGGGGAGTCAGTCGGAGTGCCGCGGAGCGCATCGCTCCGGACTCTTGCGGCGGTCGGTGAGCGCGGTCAGGCCTCGCGGAACGCTTGTGGCGTCCGACCGGTCCATCGCCGGAACGATCGGTGGAACGCGGCAGGCTCGGAATACTGGAGAAAGAACGCGATGTCGCCGATGCTCAGGCTGCGATCCTGCAACAAGGCGCATCCGAATTCTCGGCGTACGTCGTCGAGGATGTTGCGAAATGATGCGCCTTCGTCGGCGAGGCGGCGGCTCAGGGTCCGCCGGCTGACAGCGAGCGCTCTGGCCACCGTCGCCGGCGTCGGCGTCGTCTCGCCGAGATGCTCCACCATCATGTGCCGCACGCGTCCGCTGAGCGCTCCCGAGCCGTGCCGCTCACGTTCGGCCAATGCCTTGTCAAGCCGACGACGGACAATCAAGGACAGGGCGTCATCAGCCGCCTGCAGGGGGCGCGCCGCATCCACCGCGCTCAAGATCATCGAGTTCGAGCCCGCGCTAAAGCGGACGGGGCTGCGAAAAAACCGTCGGTGTTCCGACGCGTCCTCCGGCGCGGTATGCGCGAAGCACACCTGGAGTGGCGAAATGTCCGCTCCGTGCTCTCACGCGCGAATTTCAGTGCCACCGCCAGCGCAAACTCTGCGCGCCCCGGATGCAGCGCCGTGCGCCCGGTATCGCGGACCAGGAGCAGGAGACCCTCACCATGGGTCTCCATCCGCGCGGCCACGCGATCGCTGAGCACACGGCCATAGCGAGCCAGACGCTCGAGTCCCGCCGCCAGCGATGCACTCGATCTGAAGGCGTATCGACGAGGTCCAGCGCTCCGCGAGGCAGCGACTCGGCCACATGAACGCCAATGACCGCATCGCCGGTGAACGTCGTCGCCAGGCGCCAGGCTGTCTCAACCGACGCCTCGGGCACGCGGAGATCGGGGTCCGTCAGATCGGCCAAGCCTGGCAATCGTCGGATCGACGTGCCGTCGAACCCCTGCCTCTCAACCCATGCGATGAGGTGTGGCAACACCCATCCTTGAACAGACGGCCCGGGCGGTGTCGTACGAACCTTGTGTGCGGCCTTCCTGGGTGCCACGGCAGCGTTATTTAGCGAAGACTGGCCCCCATTGTCAACAAACTGGCCCGCCCGGTCATGGGATGGCCGAGCGATTTCGGTTCAAATAACTGCATACCTCCGATCAGGAAACGGGAAAGGTGCTCAAGAATGAAGCGTGTCAGCGCTCTGGTGGCGACGTGTGTACTGTTGGTGTCGTGCGGCGGGGATAGCGGCGGGAACCCGAACAAGCCGACCACCGGCACGAAGGTAATGCGGATCGAGGCGAACCTGTCCTATGGCTCGATTCCGGTGGGGTCGACGGCCGATCGGATCCTGCGAATCTACAGTGAGGGCACCCAACCTATTACGGTTACAGGGCTGACCGGTCCGAGTGGCTACAACCCTGATTGGACGAGCGGCGTCATCCAGGCTGGGACGTCCGGGCATCACGGTGCGCTTCTCCCCCACCGAGGCGCGCAGCTATAGCGGGACGCTGACGGTCCAGGCCGACCAGACGAGCGGCGGAAACACGACGACCATCTCCGGCTCGGGCCTCAGAGATCCATTCTCGAAGTCTGGGAACGGAAATACGGTCTTCGACATGCCGAGCGGCGTCACTCGGCTGCATATCACTGGGGACTACGGCGGCTATTGTTCGAATTTCGTTGTTCGAGTGGGCGGTAGTCTGGTTGTGAACGAGATTTTGGGGGCGTGCCCTGTGGGAATCGGTCGCCATTACGACGGAACGCACCTCGTGAGCGGTACGACCGTCGAAATTGTCGACTCGAGCGGTGTCGGCTGGTCATTCACTGAGGTTCGCTAGGGAGGAAAAGAAATGAGGCAAGCCATGCGGCGAAACCTACGGCGCATTGCGGCCGTTCTTGTCTTGGCCCTTGCCGCGGCGGTCTCCGCGTCCGCTCAGACCGAGACCGTCTACGTCACCAAGACAGATACAAAGTATCACCGAGCCGGGTGTAGCTCGTTGCGGAGCAGCTCGATTCCTATGCCCCTTTCGCAGGCGGCGGGCAAGTACGGGCCATGCAAGATCTGCAAACCCCCGATTCCTGGGGAGACCGCCGCTGCTGCCGCACCCGCGGTAAACCCCTCCCCAAAGGCCGCACCCACCGAGCGGGCGGCCGAATCTGGCCGATGCCAAGCGACGACCAAGAAGGGCACACAGTGCAGTCGCAAGGCGAAACCCGGAAGCAAGTACTGCTGGCAGCACGGCGGATAACTGAGGAGAACTCATGCGATATCGGGCGAGCGTATTTGCAATCGCACTTATAGCTCTCGGAGCGGTTCCGCTGATCGGCTCCACAAGAAACGTCAAGATCCACGGCTACGTGACCCAGGTGTCTTCACCAACGAGTTTCGAGATTGAGGACTACCGCATTGCATCTGATCGCGACTTGGTCTTGGATTTCGACAACGCTGGACCTGACGTGAAGTTCGCCCTGCAAGACCTGCGAGTCGGTGTCGAGGTGCAGATTGTGGGGGTCTTGGACGAGTCCACCGGCGAACTGCGAGCGAAGTCGATGAAGGTGGACCTGGATCAATTCCGCGTGAAGCCTCTTACCGCTATCATCAGCCGTCCCCCTACGGGTATTTCCAAAACACAGGCTAGTTGGACGGGGGACTTTATCGCAGACGGCCAACGCATCCACGTCTCGCCACAGACACAGGTTCTCTTCCGTCTGTCCGGAAGCGACAAGAAGCTCCAGAAGGCGGCGAAACAACCGAAGAGTGCGAGCGCCCCGAGCCTCGATGACGCGAACACGGAGATGCTGCATTCGATCGATCAGGTCACTGCGGGCATGTCCTTGACCTACGAAGGGAACCGCGACCCAATCTCAGGGGCGATTCAAGCCGAGAAGGTGACTTTCATGCGCGACGACCTTGAGCCGGGTGAGGCGAAACTCTGGAAGTCCCTCAAAGTATCAGCTCGTTCGGCCCAAGGTCTCAAACCCGGCGAGCTCACAATCGACAGGGTTGGCAAGTTCAAGCTGCTGCCGAACGACGACGTGCAGAATTACATCAAGACGGTGGGCGCCTCGCTGATCCCACGGTACCAGCGGGACCTGTCCGCGTCCGATCCCCGCAAGATCCCGTTTCAGTGGTATGTCGTCGAGAATAAGGAGGCCAATGCCTTCGCTCTGGCCAACGGCACCGTCATTGTTTATTCGGGCCTGTTGGACGTGCTGGCCAACGAGGCCCAACTTGCCGCGGTAATGGGCCACGAGATGGCGCACGCAACCCAGGAACACACGTGGAGGCAGCTCCAGTTTCACAAGACGGAACGAATGGGATTGGCGATCGGATCGGCGTTCGCCGCGGCCTACGGCAAATACAACCTCAGTAACGCACTAACTCTAACGCAGGCGGCGATCCAGAACGGGTATCTCGCGGAACCTTGAGAACCAGGCCGATCGCGTGGGGCTCGAGTATATGACCGCCGCGGGGTATGACCCGCGCGAGGCGCCGCGAGTGTGGAAGCAGATGACCCAAAAATACGGGCTACAGCCGACGAACTTCTTTTGGAGCAACCATGACAATCACGCCGTCAGACGCAGCTACCTAATGAATGAGCTTCGCAATAATTACCAAGGCGTCGATTTCAGCTCACTCAAAGTGAACATGGAGGAGTTTCGGCGGATGCAGGGCGAGGCACATGAGGCTACCAAGGCCCACCTCAAGGTGAAGTGACCGGCGGCTACCCAGCCTGACGATTCTGATCCCGATGGCCTTGAGAGTCGCCTGGAGGCGTGCGCGGTCGTCACCGGGCGGCCATATCGGCACAGTGGCACATGGCCGAGACCGCGATGAGCGAGTACCTTAAATCGGCTGAAACTCACTGATGAAGACAGCGGAGGTGCGCGTGCTGCTCGATAAGGACTCAGGACGGAGGCTCGGGCAGGTACCCCACCAGGGAGACATGACATCAGGACGGGTGCCTACTTAGAGTTCGTGATCAACGAAAGAACGCAACATGGGGAGGAGCCCGAGCGGGTCATTTCGTCCTTGAACTGCCGTGTCACGATTCAGAGTAGCTGCTCCGGCCGCACGGCGCACGACGACGGCCGGTGAGTCCGAATCAGGATCAGAGCGCCTTGCGTTGCCTCCGGGTCACGGCCAGCAGCCCGGCCAAGCCCGTGCCCAGCAACGCCCATGAGGCGGGCTCCGGAGTGGCGGCAACGTCGGTGGCAAAGTAATCGCCGAAGTATAGTTCGGTGAAGTACAGGTTAAGCCCGGCCCCAACCCCGGGCGGTTCGAACGTGAGAGTATCGAAGTTGTTGAAGTTGACGAGGTCGATGGACCCGCCTAACTCGGTACTCCCAAAGTCAAACAAGTTGCTGAACTGTAGCCGCCGCCCGCGACCGGCGGGGGTCAGCACCACCAGCACCTCGTCCAACGGCGTAACTATGTTGGCCTCCGTGAACGTTTCGCTGTTGACAAAACTGAACGACATGCTGAAGGCGCCCAGCGACAGGAGCGGGAACGTACCGATGCCGGGGTCGCGGTCGAAGTTGAACGTTCCGGTCCCGACGAGAGGCGGACGCACCGCGAGGTCAGCGACGTTGTCGAACTGGAAAAAGAACATCGGGTCCGCCTGGGCGGGCGAGACGAACCCCAAGGCGAGGAAGCAGGTCACGGCGAAGGCGACGATGGTGCAGCGCATGGACCGTCTCCTTTCATCTCGGGCTACGCGGGACGAGTCCGGGCGCGGCGCCAACGCGCCGCCGCACCGATGACGGTTGTCGCCACCTCCGAGCAGCAATCGCGCACAAGCCGCCGCCGAGAAGGACCAAAGAGGCGGGCTCGGGGGTGGGCGCGGGATTCAAATCAAGCGCGAATGAATACGCTGAGTGCGCCATGCGCGTCGATCCCGGTTCCAGATCGCCGAATCTGCCAAAGAACGCCAAGGCGTCTGCCCGGAGGTCCACGAAGTAGATACCTGACTGGAGGAACATCCTTCGGTGCACCGGGAATGGAACCGGCTGGGTCGCGATGTCGATTAGTCTTTTCGTGGGCGTACGAAAGATCGCTCTAGCTGTGGCACTTGTGTGCGGGTCGTTCGTGTCCCCAGTGAACTGAGCGCTGAAATCAGCAAATCGTGGCTCGGTTAGCTCGAACTCGATGAGGGAGGCGGCTGTGCCGATTGCACGGCCCCCATTGTCTACCGTAGAGCTCGTCGTAGCCGTAGCGGCCCCTCCACCGAACAGGGCGTTCTCCGTGACGCTGCTGAAAAGTGTCGATACCGCACTGCCGGAATTCCCCTGAAACGACAGATCGACCGCCGCGGTTGCGCCGGCTCCGCGCGTTACCTGGTCGGCTTCATGTAAAACGCCTTGGGCGTCTATATGAATTACATTGGCAATAGCCGAGCTACCATCATTCACCGTCGGAACTCGGATTGGATCGGCGCTCGCGGCCGCAGGCCAAGCGGCCGAGCTAATCGGCAGCAAGCACAGCAGCACAAATCGCATCACGACCTCCTGAATATTGCTGAAGGGTGCCAAGTGACTGCCCACATTTCCTCTTCATCTTGCGGTGGTCTTTTCAGTTTCCGATGTGGGAAAGGCGCTGAGCAACCACCATTCCCTCTCGTCGATGCCCAACCTCGCGGACAAAAGGGGACCGAACCCACGTTGGACGACACGAAGGCGCCCTCCTACTCTGCAACCGGCTCGGCGAGCAGCACCTCGGCCTGCTGCAGATGTGCTGCGAGCTGCCCTTGGAGCATTTCGATCCGCTCCGTCGACTTTCTGATCCTCGCATCGAGATCCTCGACGCGAGGATAGACCTGGTTCTGCGCGAAGAGCAGGGTACCCGTACGAAGCAGACTGGAGCCACGCAGCCAGGAACACCCCACGTGGGGACCGACCAAGACCGGGAAAGCGCGGGTCGTCACCCTCGGCGCCGAGGCGATCGCCCGGCTGAAGGCGCACCAGAAAGCGCAGGCCGAAATCGAAGATGGCGAATCGGACGACCTATCAGGACCACGGCTTGATCTTCGCCAAGGAGCCGGCGGACCTGACGACGCCCGGCTCGGCGCTCGGGCAGCCGGTGCTCGGCTCGTCCGGCATCACTTTCCGGAGGTCGTGAAGGACGCCAAGGTCAAGGCGATCACGCTACATGGGATGCGTCACACCTGCGCTACGTTGCTCTTGTCGGCGGGGTCCCGGTGCAGGTCGTCGCGCAGCGGCTTGGCCACGCGCAGGTCATGCCGACGTGGAGGTCTACGCCCACGCCACGCCTGACCTGCAAGCGGATGCGGCGGCACGCCTGGATGCGCTGTTGGCCCGCTGACGGCTGCTAACAATCCGCTAACACATGGGGCAACACGAGACCCTACGAGGCCAGCGAAACACAACGAAGGGAGAACGAGAACCCCAGGGAGCCCCAATGAAACCGCACCAGACCGCATGAGGCCCGACCAGCCAATACGGACACCTTGTTACACCGACTTTACAAGGCCGAAACTGGCGCGAAACCGGCCGGTTCTAGCATGTTTCGCAGATGTCGACCCGCGCTCCTGAAGCCAAGCCGCTCAAAGCCTTCACGGTGCCCGTCCGCCCGGCGACGAGCCCGTCGCCCGACACGCAGAAGATCGTCGCGCGGAATCTCAATTTCTATTACGGCGCCAAGCGGGCGCTGGAAGCCATCAACATCTCCATCTCGGCGAACCTGGTGACCGCGTTCATCGGTCCGTCCGGCTGCGGCAAGAGCACGTTCCTGCGGACGCTCAACCGGATGAACGACATCATCGCGGGGGCGCGCGTCGAAGGGCGACGTCGAGATCGACGGTCGCGACATCTACGCTCAGGGAACCGACGTGGTGGCGCTCCGGCGACGCGTCGGCATGGTCTTCCAGAAGTCGAACCCGTTTCCGAAGTCGATTTTCGAGAACATCGCCTACGGTCTGCGGCTGAACGGCATGGCCGGCAGCCGCTCCGAGCTGCACGGGCGCGTGGAAGAGAGCCTGCGTGCCGCCGCCATCTGGGACGAGGTGAAGGATCGCCTGCACGAGTCGGCGCTGGCGCTGTCCGGCGGCCAGCAGCAGCGGTTGTGCATCGCGCGGGCGCTGGCGGTCAAGCCGGAAGTGCTGCTGATGGACGAACCGGCGTCGGCGCTCGATCCGATCGCGACCGCAGCGCATCGAAGAGCTGATCTACCAGCTCAAGACGTCTTACACGATCGTCATCGTGACGCACAACATGCAGCAGGCGGCGCGGGTCTCCGACCAGACCGCCTTCTTCTGGCTCGGACGACTGGTTGAAGTCGGACCGACCGATAAGATTTTCACGAACCCGGGGGAGAAGCTGACCGAGGACTACGTCACGGGACGGTTCGGATAAGCCGACGCCCGGGTAGTGGCTCGAACCCGACAACAAGACGTAATCCGGCAACGATCGAACATGACCACGACGATTCCACATTTCCAGGAAGAGCTCGAACAGCTCAAGGCCCGGCTGCTCGAAATGGGCGGGCCTGGCAGAAGAACGGGTCCGTTCGGCCATCCGCGCCCTCGTCGAACGCGACCCCGACCTGGTCGAGCACGTGCTCGGGGGCGATCAACCGATCAACCAGCTCCACATCGAGATCGACAGCCGCTGCTTCAAGTTGCTGGCGCTGCACCAGCCGATGGCGGTGGACCTCAGGGCGATCGTCTCGGGCGTGAAAATCAACACCGACCTCGAGCGCGTGGGCGACCTGGCGATCAACATCGCCGAGGCGGCGCGCCGCTATCTGCGCCACGCCCCGGTCAAGGAGCTCATCGACATCCCGCGGATGGCCGACATCGCCCAGGGCATGCTGCGCGACGCGCTCGATTCCTACGTCAAGCGCGACCTCGCGCTCGCCCGCGAGGTCCTCAACGAAGACGACGCGCTCGATGCGCTGAAGACCCAGGTCTTCCGCGATCTTCTCACCTTCATGCTCAACGATCCGCACACCATCGAGCCGGCGCTGGACCTGATTCTCGTTTCCCGGCACCTCGAGCGGATCGGTGACCACGCCACCAACATCGCCGAGGACGTCATCTTCATGGTGTCCGCCC
The DNA here is from genome assembly GCA_963771415.1 of uncultured Acidobacteriota bacterium. GTDB lineage: Bacteria > Acidobacteriota > Vicinamibacteria > Vicinamibacterales > 2-12-FULL-66-21 > CAWAZT01. Next base: position 1,033,858 of record CAVYTI010000008.1, read on the forward strand.
GGGACGTCCGGCACCACGCGGAAGAGCTCTGACCCGGCCGCCGACCGCGATCGTCACCACTGACCGCCCCGTCGCGCGACCAGCAAATTCGATAGAATAAGAGGGTTTGCCCCGACCGGAACCCCTGTGCGTCTACTGCCGCCGGCGGCCGGCTGACCCTGCCTGGCGGCCATTCTGCAGCGAGCGCTGCAAACTGGCAGACCTGGGCCGGTGGCTCGGGGGCGACTATCGAATCCCGGTTGCGGACGCTCTCCCTCAGGATGACGATGACGAGCGGTAGTTTGGACGGCGAAGAGTCACGATGAGCGACACGTTAACGATCACCGACAACCGCACCGGCAAACGCTACGACGTTCCCATCCAGGACGGCACGATCCGCGCGACCGATCTGCGGCAGATCAAGGTCGAGGCGGACGAGTTCGGGATGATGACGTACGACCCGGCGTTCATGAACACCGCGGCGTGCAAGAGCCGGATCACGGACATCGACGGCGACAAGGGGATCCTGCTCTATCGCGGCTACCCGATCGAGCAGCTGGCCGAGCACAGCGATTTTCTCGAGACCGCCTATCTGATCCTGTTCGGCGAGCTGCCCGACGCCGCGCAGTACGACGCAGTGGACGCATCAGATCACGCTGCACACGATGCTCCACACCAACATCGCCAAGCTGATGGAGGGCTTCCGCCACGATGCCCACCCGATGGGCATGTTCATCAGCACGATGGGAGCGCTCTCGACCTTCTATCCCGACGCCAAGAACATCTTCTCCGAGGAATCCCGCCGGCTGCAGACGGTGCGGCTGATCGCGAAGGTGCCGAGCATCTCCGCCTATGCGTTCCGTCACTCGATCGGCCGGCCGTTCAACCAGCCCGACAACGAGTTGAGCTATGCCGGCAACTTCCTGAACATGTTGTTCCGGATGACCGAGCTGAAGTACAACGCGCACCCGGTCCTCGAGCGCGCGCTCGACGTCCTTTTCATCCTGCACGCCGATCACGAACAGAATTGCAGCACCAGCGTCATGCGCGGCGATCGGCAGCTCGCACGCCGATCCCGTACTCGGCCATCGCCGGCGCGGCGGCAGCGCTCTACGGTCCCTTGCATGGCGGCGCCAATGAGGCGGTGCTGCGCATGCTCCACGAGATCGGATCGATACAGAACGTGCCGGGCTTCATCAAGCGGGTCAAGGCCGGCGAGGGCCGGCTGATGGGATTCGGCCATCGTGTCTACAAGTCGTACGACCCGAGAGCCAAGATCATCAAGCGGATCGCCGATCTGGTGTTCGACGTGACCGGCAAGAGTCCGCTGCTCGAGATGGCGCTGGAGCTCGAACGGATCGCGCTCGAGGATGAATACTTCGTCTCCCGCAAGCTCTATCCGAACGTGGATTTCTATTCCGGGCTTGATCTACCAGGCGATGGGCTTTCCGGTGGACATGTTCCCGGTGCTGTTCGCCATCCCGCGCACCGCGGGGTGGATCGCGCAATGGGAGGAGATGCTCACCGATCCGGATCAGAAGATTGCGCGGCCGCGCCAGATCTATGTCGGCCCGACCATGCGCGCCTACGTCGCGAAGGACAAACGCCGATGACGCGCCGCAGCCAGGCCGCCCTGGGCATGGTCGCGGCGGCGCTCGTCGCGCTGACGGCCGTCGGTCTGCGCGCAGCCCGTGGCCACGCCGAAGTTCGACGGCGGCCGCGCCTTCGAAGATCTGCGTCAGCTTGTGGCCATCGGCCCGCGGCCCGCCGGGTCGCCTGCGCTCGATCGCACTCGCGCCTACATCAAGAAGCAACTCGAGGCCGCCGGCCTGACGGTCCAGGAACAGCCGTTCGACGCGCACACGCCGCTCGGTCCGATCCACATGATCAACCTGCGCGCGACGCTGCCGGGCACCACGCCGGGACGAGGGCGCCTGGTGATCGGCGGTCACTACGACACGAAGCTGTTCCGCGAGTTTCCGTTCGTCGGCGCGAGCGACGGCGGATCCAGCGCGGCGTTCCTCCTCGAACTCGCCCGCGCGCTCAAAGGGCGGAAGAACCTCATCCCCATCGAGCTTCTGTTTCTCGACGGCGAGGAGGCAGTCGTCGACTGGACAGGGACGGACCATACCTACGGAAGCCGATACTACGTCGCCGAGGCGCGCCGCACCGGCACCGTCAAGGACATCCGCGCCTTCGTGCTGGTCGACATGATTGGGGATCGCGAGCTGCGGCATCCGGCGCGAACAGAACTCCACGCCGTGGCTGACCGATGCGATCTGGAGCGCCGCACGACGCTTGAAGCGTTCGGAATTCCTCGAGGAGACGACGCCGATTGAAGATGACCACCAGGAGTTTCTCGCCGCCGATGTGCCGTCGGTGGATGTGATCGATCTCGAGTATCCGGCCTGGCATCGTATCGAGGACCGCCTCGATCACGTCTCGGCCGCCAGCCTGCAGGCCGTGGGGGACGTCCTCGTGGCCGCCCTGCCGGCGATCGAAGCGCACCTGAAGTAGCGCTAGCCGGCGTCGATTTCCGCCCGGATCTCGCTCTCGCTCAACACGGTCGAGGACCGCTTCGCGCGGCTGAAGATCCGATCCACCAGCGCCTCACTGGCTGGAATGCCGCGCCGCTCGAGCCAGAACAGCACGTTCGATTTGCCCGACATCGGTCCGATGTCGATCTGCTGCTCCCGTCCGACCAGGCTCGCGGGCACCGCTGAATACACCGCGTCGACGAGCTCGCGATCCTGCTTCCTGAATGCCTTGATGACGGCGGACGCGTGGACGCCGGTGGCGGTACGGAAGGCATCCTGGCCGACGACCGGGTAGTTGGCGGGAATCGGCACGCCGGTGGCGGCGGAGACGGTCTCGCAGTACTCGCACAGCGCCGACAGGTCCCGCGTGATCAGGCCCATGAGCACCAGGTTCATGAGCAGAAGGTCCATCGGTGTGTTGCCGACCCGCTCGCCAATCCCGAGCGCGGTGCCGTGCAGCCGCGTCGCCCCGGCCTCGAGCGCGGCCAGCGTGTTGGCGATGGCGAAGTCGCGATCGCGGTGACCGTGCCAGTCGATGCCGACTCCGCCGCCGCATTCGTCAACCACGGACTTCACGAACTTCACGACCGCCGCGGTGCCGGCCGGCGTCGCATGACCAACCGTATCGGCAATGCAGACTCGCATCGCCCCGGCACGAATCGCCGTCGTATACAGCGTGACGAAGGCTGTCGGGATCGGCGCGCGTCGTGTCCTCGGTCACGTACATGACCGGCAGCCCCTCCCGCACCGCAAAGGCAATCGACTCCTCGGTCAGCTTCTGCAGCTGATCGAGCGTCCAACCCTCCGCGTACTGCCGGAGCGGGCTCGATCCGATGAAGGCGCAACACTCAATCGGAATGCCGACCCGTTGCGAGATCTCGGCGATCGGACGGATGTCGGCGATGACGGTTCGCGCGGCGCAGTTGGCGGCAATCCGCAACCGCTGGTCCGCGATCTCCCGTGCCAGCCGTCTCGACGTCCTGCACCACGTGCGGCCCGGCACCGGGCAGGCCGATGTCAGCGGTGTCCAGCCCGAGGCGCTCCATCAGATGGAGGATGCGAAGCTTTTCGTCGATGGTCGGACAGCGGACGGACGGCGACTGCAGGCCGTCGCGCAAGCGTCTCGTCATTGAGCAGGATCGTCGGCGGCGGGGCGCCGGCGATGCGGTTCCAGTCGTAGATCAGGGGATGCATGGAGTGCAAGGTGCTAAGGGTGCTCGGGGTGCTCAAGGTGCTGACGGTGCCGGTGCTCACGGTGCCGGTGCTCAGGGTGCACGTGCCGGTGCCAGGTGCTGAGGGTGCTCAAGGTCGCCTCGTGATCGTGGCGCCGTTCGGCGATGTAGCGACGGTAGGTCCACATCGTGGTGACTCCGGCCAGGAAGACGCCGAGGGCCCAGGCGGTGGAGAAGGCGACCGCATCGACGGTGCCGCGATGGAGGACGGTGCGCATGTCGACGCCGCGACCGATACCGGCCTGCGCCAGGGCGGCCTCCAGCAGATAGCCGCGCATGGTGTCGTGGAGGCGCATGTCATAGACACCGTTCCAGACGACGAACGCCAGGGCGAACCAGAGAATCAGGAGCCGCTTTTCGATGCGCGACATGGTGAAGCGTCCCGGGGGTCGATCGTCGACGACGCTCGGTCGGCGGCTGGCGCGGTCCGGGTTCGAGTCCGGTCCACCCGGCGACTAGTCGCCGTATCTCAGGACGAGCGCGGTGATGTCGTCGTTCTGCGCGGCCCCTTTGGTGAAGGCACGGACGTCCGTGAAGATGGCCTGCAGCATCGCGGAGGGCTCGACGCCCGTGTGCTTCTGCGCGGTGTCCAGAATCCGGGCTTCGCCGTACTCCTCGCCGTCCGCCGACAAGGCCTCCGACACGCCGTCGCTGAACACGATCAGCCAGTCTCCCTTGATGAGCTCGACGGTCTCCTCTTCGAACGTGGCTCCCTCGAACAGGCCGACGATGGGTCCGCCGACTTCGAGGCGCCGGACGGTCCCCTTCCCCACCACGAGCGGCGGATTGTGCCCGGCGTTGCAGTAGGTCAGGCGTCCGTCGGCCAGCAACGAACCATACATCAGCGTCACGAATCGCGACTCGATGCCACGCCGGTACAGCGCGAGATTCACCCGGGCGATGGTGCGTGACGGAGGATCGCTGGCGGCCGCCTGCGCCGCGAAGATCCCCTGCATCATCGCGCTCAGCAGCGCGGCGGGGGGGCCTTTCCCGGCCACGTCACCCAGCGCGAACCCGAAGGCCCCGTCCGGCAGATCAACGTAGTCGAAGAAATCGCCGCCAATCGAGCGGCACGGCAGCGAGGCCGCCGCGGCGCGGAAGAACGCGCCAACCCGGCCGGACTTGGGCAGGAGCGCCTGCTGGATCTCAGCGGCGATCCGCATCTCCTGCTCCATCTTCGCCTTCTCCATCGTCTCGCGATAGAGGCGGGCGTTCTCGATCGCGACCGCCGCTTCGGTCGCCAGCGTTTCGAGCGCGGCGCGCGTCGAGTTCGAGAGGAACGTCCCCTTTTCGCGGCTGTCGAGATAGAGCACGCCGATGCGGCGTTCGTCGGCGGCGGCATCCGCCCGATCGAGGTAGCGCACGAGACGCAACGGCACGCACTGCACGTTGCGGATTCCCAGCGCGACGGTCCCCATGTGGACGTTCGCCAGCTCGCCATCGAGGAGGTCCGCCACCATTCGTGGCTCGCCGGTCCGGAAGACTTCGTCCGGAATCTTGCGGCTGACCGCGAAGCCGGTGCCGGGAAGCGGCTGGCGGCCACGACCGCGCGCCATCTTGAACTCCAGCTCGTTCTCGGGGGAAACGAGCATGATGAAGCCGCGCTCGGCGCCGCTGACCTCGATCGCCGAGTCCATCACCAGCGCCAACACGTCGTCGAGCACGCGACCGCTGCCGAGGGCGCGCAGACCGTCGAGGAGCGCGGCGATCTGCCGCAGATCGCCAATCGCCGTCGTGGTGGCCTTGTTCTCGGGGTGGGCGCTCTCGGCCAGGAGGAACACCATCTCCGCGCCGCCGCTGCGCCCGAGTCGGATGCGGTCGCCGTGTACGAGCGGACGCTCGGTCACCTGTTCGTCGTTGACGTAGGTGCCGTAGCGGGAATTGCGGTCGCGGATGACGAACTGCTTGTTGTCGGATGCGATCTCCGCGTGGTCGCGAGAGACCTCGCTGCCGGCCAACCGGAGATCGTTCGTCTCTCGTCGCCCTATCCCGAAGAGTGCCTTCGAGATAGGAACAATCCGGCGCCCGAGGGCGTCGGTTACTTCGAGGCGAGCGTCTGGCATCAGTGAGGAGTGTATCAAAGACCGGATCGGATAGCGGATGACGGTTGGGAGTTGGCGACCCCTTATCCGGCATCCAGTCCCGGCTATCTGCGACGACGGACGATTCGGACAACCAGAATCACGAGCGCGGTGCCGACGCAGATTGCCGCCACTGTTTCGAGGAGACCACCCTGACCCGGCCCCATCGTCCGACCGGCCTGGCCGAGAAACAGGCCTAGAAGCGCGAGAGCGGCGATCCCGACAACGGAAAACAGCCCGCTCCGCCGGGGGCGCACGGCGGCCGGCTTGCGGACGGGATCGGTCGTCGCGGTGCCGCAGCGATAGCAGATGATCGCCTTGTCGGCGATTTCGGTTCCGCAATTCCTGCAGATCATCAGCGCAGCGATTCTACCCCCACCGCCCCGGCCGGTTGCGCGAACCGGCCTCGGCCGGTAAGATTGAGTGGGGACCATCATAGGACTGCATCTCGTGCGGTCGTCGCGATGGCGGCGCGGCTTCGTTGCCGCCTGCTTGCCGTACCTGCTCCTGTCGGTCTTCGTGGACTTTCTCCACGTGCACCCGGCATGGGGACGGGCGGGGCTGCACGTCCAGGTGGCAGGGGCCCCCAGCACCCTGACCGTTCCCGCGTCACAGTCCGCCCAGCTGCCGGATTATTCCTGCGCAGTCTGCCAATGGCTCCGGATGGGCACCCGGCTGCAGGCATCGGTGACGGTTGCTACCGCGCTCGGGATGCTTCCGGCGGTCGTGTACGCAGCGCAGACTGAAGCGCCCGAGAGTCCCGTTCCTCATCCCCCGGCGTTCCGCGGCCCTCCCCGTCCGTTCTTCGCATAACCCACGACAAATCAAGTTCTGGTGGTGTTGCCTTTGACGCGCATCGCGCGTCAGTGACACCGCCCATCGTGTGTGGCCCCGCATGTTTCCCGCGGAGCGGCCCGCCGTCGTACAGCCGCAGTCGCGGCGTGCGTCGGCGTCAAGGAGAACGAGGCAATGCGCGCAGCGTACGTCATCCGACGAGGTGTTTCGGCCCTCGTCATCGTGCTGACTTTCCCGGTGGCGGCCTGGCCGCAGGCGTCCCCGCCTGCCCCGACCCGTCTCTCGATGGACGACGCCATCCAGTTGGCACTCAATCGCAACCAGGCGATGCGGGCGCAGCGGCTCGCCATCGACGCGTCGAAGGCCGATCAGATTACGGCCGGCCTCAAGCCCAACCCGGGCGTGTCCTTCAGCGTCGATGGTTTCCCGGTGTTCTCACCGCGACAAATCAACTGGGACTTTCTGGGCAACGCCGTCAGCTACAGCAGCTCTCTCAGCTACACCTTCGAGCGTGGCGGCAAGCGTAAGAACCGCGTCACGGTGGCGGAAGACACCACGGACGTGACCACCAAGACCGTGCTCGACGCCGAGCGACAGCTGCGATTCCAGACGGCGGGGGCGTTCGTCGATCTGCTCCTCCAGAAGTCCACGTTGGACCTGGCGCAGGCGAATCTGAAGAGTTTTTCAGAAGTGGTGGATGTCAATCGCCAGCGTGTCACGGCCGGCGATCTGGCCGAGTCCGAGTTTTACAAAATCTCGCTGCAGAAGCTGCAGTTCGAGCAGGACGTCTCCAGCGCGGAGGTGGCACTCGTGCGCGCTAGAGCGACGCTTCGGCAACTGGTCGGATTCGAAGCCGTGCCGGAAGACTTCGACGTCACCGGCGACCTGACGTACACGGCCTACACGCTCGATCTCGAAGATTTGAAGCGACAAGCCCTCGCCGCGCGTCCCGACCTGCTGGGCGCGCAGAACGGACTGAAGCTCGCACAGGATACGCTCACGCTCGAGCGCAGCAACCGGGCGCGCGACGTGAGTGGTGACGTGGACTATTCACATACCGGCCCCGACAACACGTTCGGCGTCGGCGCCGCATTCGATCTGCCGATTCACGACCGCAACCAGGGGAACATCGCGCGCAGCGCCGTGCTGGTGCGGCAGGCCACCGAATCGGAGCTGGCCTCGCGCTACGTCGTCATCACCGACGTGATTACGGCCTACGCGCAGTGGCAGACCAACCAGAAGGTCGTCGGGCTCTACCAGTCCGGGTACCTCAATCAGTCGCAGCAGTCTCTCGAGATCAGTCGCTATGTGTACCAGCGGGGCGCCGGCAGCCTGCTCGATCTGCTGGACGCCGAGCGGACGTATCGGGACACGCAACTCGGCTACCTCCAGGCGCTGGCGGCCTACATGACGAGCGTGCAGCAGGTCAATTTCGCGGTCGGAAAGCAGGTGATTCCATGAACAAAGCCCTTCTCACGGCCGTGGTTCCGCTCTCGATTGCCCTGGCGGCGTGTGGCGGCCGGCCCGGCGAGCAATCACCGGCGGAGAAAGCTGCGGCCGCGGCCCCGACCGCCGGCGGGGGCTCTCCGGGATCGACGCCCGGGTATTTCACGGTTCCGCCCGATCAGCTCGCCCATCTTCAGGTGGGGCCGGTCCGCAAGCGCACCTTTGCGACGTCGCTCCAGCTCACCGGGACAGTCGACTGGGACAACAACCACACCACCCAGGCCATCACGCAGGTGAGCGGACCGATCGCGCGGATTCTGGTTGACGCGGGCGCGCAGGTCACCGCGCACCAGCCGCTCCTCTACGTGGCCAGTCCCGACATCACCGGAGCAATCGCGAGCTACCGAAAAGCCAAGAATCGTCTCGACCTCGCGCGCCACAACCTGGATCGGAACAAGGACCTGCTCGAGCACAAGGCGATTTCCCAGCGTGATTACGAGTCGGTGCAGGCCGACTACAACGATGCGGAGACCGACGTGGAGACGGCGCTGCAGGCCCTGCGCATCTTCGGTGTGGCGCCGAAAGACGTGCAGGACGCCGAGCAGCAGAACGTCCCGATCCGCCCCGAGCTGCCCATGCGGTCGCCAATCGCCGGCACGATCGTCCAGCGGCTGGTCTCTCCCGGACAGGTGATTCAGGCCGGCACTACGGTCGCCTTCGTCGTCAGCAACGTTTCGACGGTCTGGGTGCAGGGCCACGTCTACGAGAAGGACTTGCGGCTGGTCCGGGTCGGCGACAAAGCGGACGTGCAGAGCCCTTCGTTTTCCGACACATTCGAGGGGCAGGTAGCGTACGTCGGCGACATGCTCGACCCGGCGACCCGCACGACGCCGGTTCGAATTGTCACGAAGAATCCACGCGCTTTCCTCAAGAAAGATCAGTTCGTCAACGTCACGCTCCACGACAGATCCACTCACGAGTCGCTCGTGGTCCCAACCTCCGCCGTGCTCTACGACGACGAGAACATGCCCTTTGTCTACGTCCAGGTCGAGCCGGGCAAGTTCGCGCAGCGTCTGGTGCGGCTCGGGCCGCAGCACGACGATGTCACCGAGGTCGCCGACGGGCTCAAAGAGGGTGAGCCCGTCGTCTCGCAAGGCAGCGTCTTCCTGCAGTTCGCGAACACTTACCGGGGTTAGCAGCACACCATGATCGATCGTCTCGTCTCGTTCGCGCTGTCGCAGCGGTTCATGGTGCTCGTGGCCATGCTCAGCCTCGCGATCTGGGGTGTGATTTCCTTCAAGAACCTGCCGATCGACGCCTACCCTGACCTGGCGCCGCCACGGGTGCAGATCGTCAGCCAATGGCCAGGCCATGCGGCCGAGGAGGTCGAGCGCCTCATCACCATCCCGCTCGAGGTCGAGATGAACGGCATCCCGAAGCTCGATGTGCTGCGATCCATCTCGCTCTACGGCCTGTCGTCGATCACGATGAACTTCGCGTTCGACACGGACCCGTACTTCGCCCGGGCGCAGGCCTTCGAGCGCATTCCCAACGCCAGCGTTCCCGACGGCGTCACGCCGCAGATGTCGCCGCTGTTCTCGCCGAGCGGTCTCATCTACCGCTACGTCCTCCAGAGTCCGGATCGTTCGGCCCAGGAGCTGAAAATCATCCAGGACTGGGTCCTCAGCCGTAAATACCGATCGATTCAGGGCGTCGCCGATCTCGCCGGTCTCGGCGGCACGACGATGCAGTACCAGGTTCAGATCGATCCGACCAAGCTGTTCTCCTACGGCGTGTCGGTGCAGCAGATCACCCAGCAACTTGCCAGCAACAACGCCAACGCGGGGGGCGGCTTCTACTCCCAGGGCGGCCAGTTCTATTACGTCCGCGGTCTCGGGCTGGTCCGCAACCTCGACGACATCGGCAATATCGTGATCGCGACGCACACCGGCATCCCGGTGTACGTGAAGGATATCGGGACGGTGGCGATCGACCACGCTCCCCGCCTCGGCCAATTCGGCTACATGCGCCAACCGGACGCGGTCGAAGGCGTCGTCCTCATGCGCGTCGGCGAGCAGGCCCAGCTGGTGTTGAAGAAGGTCCAGGCGATGACCGACGCGCTCAACCACAGCGTGTTGCCGCCCGACGTCAAGATCGTGCCGTACTACGACCGCACGGATCTGATCAAGGAAACGACCGATACCGTCGAGCGCAACCTGGTCACGGGGATGGTCCTCGTCCTCGTGGTCCTCGGGCTGCTGCTCTTCAGCGTCCGCACGGCGCTGATCGTCGCCGTCACCATTCCGTTCGCCCTGCTCTTCTCGTTCATCTGCCTGGACTGGGCGCACATCCCGGCCAACCTGCTGTCGATCGGCGCAATCGATTTCGGCATGATCGTCGACGGCGCGGTCGTCATGGTCGAGAACATCTTCCGCGAACTGGCTGCACGCCACGGCAAGAAGTTCGACGTCGTCGAAGTCATCCGTCACGCGGCCCGTGACGTCGAGCGACCGATCTTCTATGCGATTGCGGTCATCATCGCCGGCTACCTCCCCATCTACGCGCTGACCGGTCCATCGGGACGCCTGTTCCGGCCGATGGCGGACACGATGTCGTTCGCCCTCCTCGGGGCCTTGCTCTGCACGCTGGTGCTGCTGCCCGTTCTGTGCGCCTACTTCCTCCGCAAGCAGCTCAAGGAGCCTGAGGTCGCGCTCTACCAGAGGGTGGAACGCGCCTACGATCGTGGACTGCATTTCTGCCTCCGCCACCGCGCTGCGACCGTGACAGGCTGTGTCCTCTTGTGCGCTGCGTCCCTCGGGCTGGTGCCGCTCATCGGCGCGGAGTTCATGCCGCACCTCGACGAAGGCTCGCTGTGGGTGCGCGCGACGATGCCCTACACGATTTCGTTCGAGGAGGCGTCCAAGCTCGGGCCGCAGATGCGGAACCTGCTTCTGAGCTTCCCGCAGGTCACGACAGTCGCGAACGAGCTCGGTCGCGACGACGAAGGTACCGACCCGATCGGCTTCTTCAATGACGAGTACTTCGTCGGGCTCAAGCCCTACGGCGATGAAGCGTGGCGGGGATCGATCAAGTCGAAGGCCCAGCTCGTGGACGCGATCCAACAGAAGCTCGACGCCTTTCCCGGGATCATCTTCAACTTCACGCAGCCGGCCGAGGATGCGGTGGACGAGGCAGAGACCGGGTTGAAGAGCTCACTCGCCGTCAAGATTTTCGGGTCCAGTCTGGAAACCCTCGAGAGCAAGGCCGAAGCAGTGCGCAAAGTGCTGGCCGCCGTTCCCGGCATCACCGGCATTACCCTGGTGCGTGAGCTCGGACAGCCGAGCCTGACAATCGAACCGAACCGTGAGCTGATCGCCCGCTACGGGCTGAACGTCGCGGACATCAATACGCTGATCGAAACCGCGATCGGTGGGACCGCGGCCACGCAGGTGATCCAGGGTGAACGGGAGTTCGACCTCGTCGTCCGGCTCAAGGAGCCATTCCGTCAGAACCTCGACGCGATCAAGAACCTGCTGATTGCAACACCGGATGGCCAGCACCTGCCGCTCAGCCAGTTCGCGGACGTCAGGATCGACAAAGGCGCCTCCTTCATCTACCGCGAGGACAACTCGCGCTTCGTCGGCATCCAGTTCAGCGTCCAGAACCGCGACCTGGCCAGCGCCGTCCAGGAAGCACGGCAGAAAGTTTCCGATGCGGTCCCGCTCCCCCTTGGCTATACCTATGATTGGGGCGGCGAATTCAAGGAATACCTCGCCGCGAGGTCGCAGATGCTGGTCATCGTCCCGCTGACCATCGTGCTGATCCTGCTGATCCTCTTCGCGCTCTACGGCAACATGAAATTCCCGCTGATCATCGTCTTCAGCGTGCTCGTGACCGTCCCGGTCGGAGGCCTGCTCGCGCTGACGGTGACCGGCACCCATTTCAGCGTCTCGTCCGGATTCGGCTTCGTGGCGCTCATGGGGGTTGCCGTGCAGACGAGCGTGATCCTCTACTCCTTCATCAACAAATTGCGGCTGGAGGGCAAGGACATCCTGATCGCCACGCATGAGGCGTCACTGCTGCGTCTGCGCCCGATTCTCATGACCGCACTCGTTGCCTGCATCGGGTTGCTGCCGGCCGCCACGTCGACCGGCATCGGCAGCGACTCTCAGAAACCCTTCGCCATCGTCATCGTCGGCGGGCTGCTCTCGCGGCTGGCGCTGTCGATCTTTCTCGCGCCGGTTCTCTACACGCTGGCGGCGCGGAAGGACGACGTTCTGAAAGTGTAAGTCGCGCGCGACCCCGCGTATACTGCGAGCGATGTTTCCGCTCAGCGACGTCATCCCATCCCGGACGACGCCCGTCGTCACGGTGACGCTGATCGTCGTGAACTCGCTCGTCTTCCTGTATCAGGTCACGCTGCCCCACGAGCTCCTCGATCAGTTCGTGATGCAGTACACCCTCATCCCGGCGGACTTCAGCTGGTTGTCCGTACTGACCAGCATGTTCCTCCATGGCGGATGGATGCACGTCATCGGGAACATGCTGTATCTGTGGATCTTCGGCGACAACGTCGAAGACCGGCTCGGGCACGCCCGCTTCCTGCTGTTCTACCTGGCGTGTGGTTGCGGGGCGGCGCTGCTGCAGGTCGTGTTCAACCCGTCTTCGCAAGTGCCGATGCTCGGCGCCAGCGGCGCCATCGCCGGCGTAATGGGCGCCTACTTCGTCCTCTATCCGGAATCCCGGGTGCTCACCGCCGTCTTCATCTTCGTCTTCTTCGACCTGGTGGAGATACCGGCAATCTTCTTCCTCGGCATCTGGTTCGTCATGCAGTTGCTGAGCGGGGTCGGCTCGCTCGGGATCTCGAGCACCGGCGGCGGAACCGCCTTCTGGGCCCACATCGGCGGCTTCGTCATCGGCGCAGTTGTCGGCCTGGTCCTGCGGAGAAACGGACGGCGATGGAATCGCGATCAGATGGAGCGCTCCCCCAACTGATCCGACCCGGCCCTACGTCTTCTGGCGGCGACGGATGTCGCGCGATACTTTCGCGAGGTCGACCATCAGCCGCTCGAACTCCTTTTGATACTCGTCGAGGGTCATCAACGGCCGTCGCTGTTTGAGCTCGTCCGCGTCGGCCTCGAGGGCGGCGCGTTTCTGCAGCAGCGCGAGGAGCTCTTCGTCGGGTGGCGGCGCGCCCGGCACATCGGGCGCCAGATACAGTCGGCTGGCATTCGAGCCGTCGTCCCCATCCGCACCTGCCTCGCGTCCCTGACCGTCGCCATTGTCGTCGAGCAGCGCCCGCTCGGTCGCCAGCTGCCCCCGTTGTTCGTAATACCGACGGACGCCGCCGCTGGCGGCGATGAACGCTTCCCAGATGGACACACGGCCGTCCTTGTCGAGGTCGGCCGCCGGATCGGTCAGCGCCTTGATGAAGTACTCGGGGAAGACCGTGTCGAAGCGCTGCGCGGCCGATTCGGTGGCGGTGATGACGATCCGCTTCGGCCCGGCCAGCCGCTCGATGAAGGGAAAGCTGGCCGACGTGGAGTTGACGACGACGAGACGGCCGGGAATCGCCTTGAGCAGTGACGCCCAGTCGTGCGTGTCCATGTCGGGGCCGACCAGATTGAATTTGGCGTCGGTGCCGTCGAAGGTGCCATGGCCGATCAGCATCAGGAACAGTACGTCGTCGGCGGTCATCCGCGCGGCGAGTGACTGCAACTCCCGCCGAACGATCGGCGCGGTCGCGACGTGTGCCTCGTCGGCGCCTTCGAAGAGCGCGACGATGTGCGACTCGTCGAAGCCAAATGTCTCGCGGAGCGCGGTCGTCAGCAATTGGCGCCACTTCTCGTATTGCGTGCCGTACCAGTCGCCGCCGTCGGCACCCGACACGATCAGCGCGTAGCGGTCCGCGGCGGCGGCCGGAAGCGCGACCGACAACAGCGCGAGGGCGAGGAGAGCGACGCGGACGATCACCGGAGTCCCCAATATCGACGGGTCAACCACTCGGCCGCCAGCAGACCGGCTATCAGCGCGAAGGACCAGCCGGTGTTCCAGAGGTCGTGACGGACGGCCAGCGCGGCCGCGGGTGCGCCCGCCTTGAGGCGCTCGAGCAGCGTCTGGATGTCAGAGGCGGCGATGAGTTGACCGCGCGAGCCGCGGGCGACGCGCTGCAGCGCTTCCTCGTTGAGCCTCGGATCGGTCATCTCCGGATCGACACCACCGACCAGCACCGACGCGCCGGTGCTGCCGATGATCGTTTGATTCCGGTGAGCGTCCACGGTGATCCGGTAGATGCCGGATCGCAATGCCCGGGTGGACGCGCGAAAACGACCCGGTTGTGTCGGCACCGCTTCGCCCCTGATCGCCTCGACGTGACCGTCGGGTGAGGTCACGCGCACGTCGACGGTCGCGTCGCGCTGCGGCACGAAGGCCTTGTCGCGCACATCGATGGTGATCGGCACCGGGTCGCCGGCGGCAGGTGCCACCGGCAGCGTCACCGCGACTGGATCGGGAGTGGCCTGGCCAAGCCAGCGGGCAGCCTGACGCCAGAACCGATCGTACGACTGGTCGTTCGTCGGCAGCATCATCCGCCAGCGCCAGGCGGCTTCTCCGGTGAAGATCATCGATCGGCCAAGGCCATAGCGCTGAACGGCGACCAGGGCGCGCGGTGCGCCGCCGGGTCCGCCCGTCACTGCCAGTACCGCGGCGCCGGGCCGGGGGCCTCCGAGCGCTGAGATCGAGGCCAGCGGCGGCACGGCCGCCCACCGCTTCAGGGTCTCGCCAGGGGTGGTCGCCAGTTGCATCACCGGATGGTCCTCACCGGACGGCGTCAGGGCGACGCGGTTCATCCCCGGTGATGCCGCCGGCAGCACTCCACCGGCCCGATCGGCGAGCTCCAGCGGCAGCACGTCTTCGAGGGGGGTGCCGCGCAGGCCCTGACGCTGGAAGCCACGGGCGCCGAGGACCAGCAAGCCGCCGCCACGCTCGCCAACGAACGCCCGCGTCAGATCGAGCTCGACCCCCGTCACCTGATCGACGTCGACGTTGGCGAGCACGACGACGTCGTAGTCGAAGAGGGCTTCGCGCCTGGCCGGGTAGCCCGAGGTCAGGGCCTCGGCCCGCGTCCGTGCAGCCTGCACGTAGAAGGTGTTCGCGCCGCTGTCGTCGCGCCCCTTGCGAACGACGGAATCGATTTCAAGCCCGCGATCGCCCGACCATGCGCGCTTGAGGAAGCTGTGTTCGAACCCGGGAGCCCCCTCGACGAGCAGAACGCGACGCGCGCGCGCGGGTGGCGGCACGAGCACGCTGCGACCGTTGTTCTCCGCGACGACTTCATCTGCTGCGGCAGGGATCTGGACTGTGTATACGGTCGCGGCATCGGGAGTCGGCGACACGTGGAAGGTCTCGCTGACGGGAATGCCGTCCGCCGCGGGAGTGACACGACGCGAGTCCACCAGACGGCCGTTCTCGAGCAGACGCAGGTCGAATGGAGCCTTGCCGTAACCGTGCGAGACGGCCAACACGCCGACCTCCACGAGCGAGTCTGCCAGGACCGATTCGGTGGCGGTGGCGCTGATCACCTCGCGGTCGCGGGCCACCGCTTCGGGTCCAACCCCGATGGCGTACACCGGCGGACCAGCCATGGCTTCGACGGCGGCGTCGACTTCTCCATTGTCCCCGCCGTCCGAGATGAGCACCACGCCGGCCACAGGACGGCCACGGTATCGCTCGCGAATGGCCTGGAGTGCAGCGCCCAGGTTGGTGCGGCGATCGGTCGCGGTCAGCGCCGCCGTGTCGGATGCCGCGAGCCGCTCACCGAAGCGCAGGACTTCGGGATGGAATCTGCTGGACAGCGCCGGCAGCAGGTCGCGGTCGACGAGCGACCGCGCCTGGTCGATGCGCGCGCCCCCGTCGACGTCCTTGAGCGACATGCTCCGTGAGGTGTCCACGAGGATCGGGACGACCGCATGACGCACGTCGGCATCGGACGGCCGCGCCATCGGGCGCATGAGGCAGATGACCAGCCAGAGGAGGGTGATGAATCGCAGGGCGGAGAGAACACGGCGTCCGCGCGAGGGAATCGGCACGCCACGGTAGGCGTTCCACGCGACCAGCGCCGCCGCGACCGCGACGAGCACGAGCGCCCACCAGGGCAAAGGATTCGCGAACGCCATGCTCACCGCTTCGCGAGGGATTCGAAGTACTTCGCGATCCGCTGCTCGGTACCGAATCAGGAACCCGGTCGCTTCCGCCGGCCCGAAGGCGGTCGGCGGTCAGCGCCCGGGAGAGCCGCGCCGCCGCGCCGCTCTGGTCCTGCTCGAGAGCCCGGGTGACGTCCTTGCTCAGCGCCTCCCATTTGGCGTAGTCCTGCTTCCAGGCCTCGGTCCCTGGGGCGGACCGGCTCCACTCGTGCTCCTCGGGCGTCGACATGTTGCGCCCTGAATCGGGCGTCCCGCGCTGGAGATGATCGAGGAGCTCGCGCGTCTGCTGCAGCTGACAAGCGTACTCGTCCTTGAGGCTGGTGAGATCGCCCCCGCCGCCACCCCCGGCCTGCGACCCACGCTGCGCCTGGCGTCCGTCCGGACTCGGGCTCCCGGCCCGCTCTCCACGCGAGCCCGCCTGCTGGGTCGCCTCCGCCTCCTTGTCCTTGATCTGTTTCTCCAGCCGGGCCAGTTTGTCCCGCGCATCGCGCGCCTGATCGAGCTGGTCGGCGAGACGCCGCGTGTCGCCTTTGGCGCCACCCGCATCCGCGCCGTTGAATCGCCTCGCGACCGCCTCGAGGGCGTCGGCCAACTGCTGTTCGGCGTCGGCGAGGGGCTTCGTGCTGGCCCCCGGCTTCTCTCCGGAGCCGGCGCCCTCACGCATTTGTCGTGCGGTGGCGCGCATCCGATCGGGCAGCTGCTGGCGATCCATTTCCTTCAGCGCGTCGGAGACGGCCGGTCGATCGGCGGCGGCGGTCTTCGGATCGGCGGCCAGGCGACGGGCGGACTGCCGCAGCGCCTCGACCCGATCCGCCAGCTCCTCCTTCTCGCCGGCCAGGCGACGTCTGGCGTCTGCACTGCTGCCCGGCCGGTCCATCCCCTGAGCCTCGTTCGCGATTCGGCGTTGCGCGTCGGCCGCCTGTTGCGATTCGAGCTGCAGCTCTCCCAGCGCGCGTCGCCGTGCGTCTGGTGTCGCGCTCTGCATCTGCGCCTCGAGGTTTCTCAGCTCGCGCGCGGCCTGCTCGCCACGTGCCGCGGCCGACGCGACGTCGTCGCGACCGAGCTCGGAGGCGGCGCTGCGCATCTGGTCGGCGGCGCGACCGACGCTTTTCTGCGATTCCTGACCGGTGGTCTCCCCCTGCTGCGTGCGACGATCCATCTGCCTGGCCAGATCGTCGGCTTGCTTGCGCAGCTCGGTCTGCTCTCGCATCAGCTTTTCCAGCTCGCGCTTCAGATCGTCGGATGAGAGCTCCGAGTTGGCCAGGTCGCGCTGCTGGCGGCTCAGCTCTTCCTGGCGCTTGGCCAGCTCACGGATGCGATCGAGCGCGCTGGCGCCTTGCTTGGAGTCGGGCTGTTCTTCGATCTGGGAGCGCGTTTCGTAGTTCGTCCGCTGCTGTCGTTTCAGCTCGCGATCGAACAGACTCGAAAGATCCTGTCCCTGCCGTCCGTTCCCGGCGCTCGAGGCGCCGTTGGCCTGCTGGGTGACCTGCCGACGCTTGACGTCTGCTTCGGCTTTCAACAGCGCGCTGAGCGCCGCCATCTCATGCGGGATCGCCTCCGAGGTGTGTCGATCATCCAGCTGCTGCACAGCGCGTCCCATCGACGCGATCGCCTGGGTCACCGGGCTCGTCGCAGGTCCGTCCTGCTCCGACACCTGCTGCGGCGCCTGCGACAAGCGCCGTCGCGGCCGCTGACCGCCGGCCGACTGTTCGGCGCGAGCCTTCAGCTCCGACTGCGCTTCGCTGATGGCCTTGATGTCACGCGCGGACCGGCCGGCGCCCGAGCGCCGCTCCAGGTTCCACGTCGCGCTGATGATGTCCTTCTGCGCGGCGATCAGGCTGTCCAGCTCAGTTCCGGTCGCCGCGGCCATCGCCTGGCTCTGGGCCATCGAATACTCTTCGTTGAACGGCTTCACCTCGAGGAAGAAGATCTCGCTCTTCGACAGCGTCGATGGCTTGGCGTGGGCGACATCGCGGGCCCGCGCGTAATAGGTGATCACGTCGCCCGGTTTGACGCCGAGATCCTCGGCCGCGAGCAGGCGCGACCCGACGCGCGACACGTTGGTGCCGCCCAGCGTCGTGAACGGAACGATCTTCTCTTTGCCGCCGGCGACGGCGTAGACCAGGTCGAAGGCGGCAATGCCGTAGTCGTCGTCGGCCCGGGCCTCGATGGTGACTTCCTCGAGCGGCGTGATCTGCTGGTCGCCCACCGGCCGCAGCAGATGGACCTCGGCGGGCCGATCGTCCATCAGGCGAATGAAATATTCCGTGCCGTCAGACGTGAGGCCGTCCGCGTCAGACAGCGCGACGCGGTACCCGCCATCTTCGTTGAGCGTGAACGTCGACTCCAGGGTTCGGACCTCAACCGGCGCGAGATCGAGCGCCGGCTTGCCTGCCGACATCGTCAGATGTCCAGAGCGGACCGGCTTGTCGGTAACGACCCGGAGCCGGACTCGCGTGCCAGCCGGCGCGAAGACGTCGCCGCCGTCCCGCTCCTCGTGGGAGCCGAGACCGGTGAACGACGGATACTCGTAGCGCAGATCGATGCGCTGCACGTGCGGCGGCACGAGTGCGGTCACCGAATACGACGAGGAGACCGCGCGCCCGGCGCTGACGTGATACGCGAACGAACGATCGACGCGAGGGACGGTGACGGCATAGCTGCCGTCCGACACCGGCTCCATCGCCACCGTACGCCGCTGCCCACTCGAGTCCACCGACAGCATCGGCGCGACGTGCGTCAACGCTCCGGCGCGGCCTTGCAACCGGGCCGCGATCCGCAGCGGGCGTCCGGCTGCCAGCCGAACGTTTCCCGGTTCGACCGAAATGGCCACCGACGCGGGAAGGAATCGCAGGCGGGCAACTTCCCCCACGTGCGTGGCCAGGGGCATGGCGAACCAGCATGCGGCCGCAAGGCCGGCTGCCGCTGCGCCGGCGCGGAGAGCAGATCGCCTCAACTCCTCGGCCGAGACAATGCGACCGAGGTCCAGATGGCGAACGGCCTCCTGGGCTCGATCGGTGACGAGCGCCGCGAAGGGCTGGGAGGCACTGCGCCCCGCTCCACGCTCCAGGTCGACGGCGGTCGCGATGGTGTCATCGAGCTCTGCGCACCGCTCCTCGATGAACCGCGCAACGCGCAGATCGTCCGGAGCGCGATGGTGAGGCCAGACGAGGTAGAGGGCACTGGCGAGGGAGGCGAGCAAAACCACAATGGCGAGCAACAGCAGCGGCGTGCCGTCGGGCGACAGCCATCTGTCGGCGAATGTCGCTGCCGCGATCACGACGGCGACCGTCAGAAGGACTCGCGCCCACACCTGCAGCCACACCATCGCCGACCATCGTCGGCGGACGGAATGGAGGTGCCGTTGCAGCTCGGATGAGTAGGTCATCGCCAGCCGGATAGATTTCTCAAGCGCCTCGTTCTACTATCGCTCACCTTTCGACGAACCGCATCCAATTGTCAGAGGTCCTCGCCCGCTCCGCGGGCGGCTAGAACGCGCCGACGAATGCCTCCGCAATCAACACCGCCAGCATGAGCAGCAGGCCGTATTGCCAGTAGTGCTGTCGGGTTTCGATCAGCTGGACCGTGGCCAGCGCGGCCGGCCTGGAATCGGCCGGGGTCCGCGTGATCAGCCGGCCAAACTCCGTGGGACTGACGCGGTCGATCGTACTCTCCCGCTGATCGACGTTGACCGCGATCAACCGGCCGTCGCCATCGACCACGCCAGGCTTCGCCGGAACCCCTAATGGTACGTCCGACACGAGCACGGACCCGCTCGTCGGCACACGGGCGCCAAGGTAGCGGAGCGATTCCTGCAGGAACGGCACATATGTGGAGTGCAGTGGAAAGTCGTTCCATCGCCGATCGAGATCCGAGGCGAAGAGCAGAATCCGTCCGCGACCGGCCGTGCGCTCGAGGAGCGCAGCTCCTCCGTCGGTAAAACGCGCCACCACCCGCCAATCCTTCGCCGGATCGACCTCCCAGACGCGCTCGAACGTGACCTGACTGAGGTTGGCGGCAATGGCCGCGAACGGCCTGAAGATCGGATGGCGGAGGTCGGTTGCCGTGAGGACGCCCCGGCCGGCGTGCTCGCGCGACTTTAACGGCGGTGTCCAGTCGAGCGCCGTCGAGAGCACCGAACCGTCGACATCGTTCGCGGCGGCAATCAACAGGCCGCCGCCGGCCTCGAAGAACGAGCGCAGCGGCTCGCGAACACGCCGATCGACGCCGTGGGTCGAGAGCAGGACGATCGCCGACTGCCCTTTGATGTCATCCGGCGACATGGCGGCGAATGCGCTGCCGGATACCAGCTTGACGTCGAAGTCCGATCCCTCGTCGCCGCCGGCCTGGAGCCCGCGCGACACGTAGAAGCCGTCTCCACTGCCATCACCGCCGCCGACGATGAGCACTCGCGGCAAGGTTCTCGCGGCGTTGACCGAATAGCGGATGTTGTCCGCCGCATACCCCTCGGCGTCGTCGACGGCAACGGCGAACGGACCGATCGGTGCGACGCCGTCGAATGCGACGTCAACCGAAGCGATCGCTCCGACGTTGACCGGCCGGACCGCCCGGATTTGACCGGCGACTTCGAGCCGCGCCTGGAGCTGGCGCGCTCCGGCGCCGACATTGAGGATCGTCGCAACCACCCGCCTCGCCTCGACGCGGACGTCGGTCACCGCCACGTTTGCGGGCGCGCCGCCGACGTCCCGCACGATGAGCTCCACGTTGTCCGGGACGGTGGCGATGCCGCCGTCGAAGCCGCCGCGCTGCATGTCCGTGACGATGACCAGTCGGCCGCGAGCCTCCTGAGCGAGCAGCTCGGTCGCCTTGTCGAGCACGGCGCCGTAGTGCGTGCCCGCGAACCCCACGTCGATCCGGTCGATGGCCGCCCGCGCGTCCGACGCCGATCCCACCGACGCGACGACATCCGCGCGCTGATCGAACGCAATCAGGCCGACGCGGTCGTTACCCGCATCAACCACCGCCTGCCGGGCCATCTCGCGCGCGCGGGCCATCCGGCCGGGCGCACTCATGCTGAACGACCGGTCGATGGCCACGATGGTCGGTCGCGACGTCCCCTGCGATCCGACGACGTACGGTCGCGCGAACGCGGCCGCCAGCAACAGGAGCGCCACGATGCGCGCTGCGAGCAACAGGAGATCGCGGAACCGCCGGCGCCGGGATCGATCGATCTGGCTGGCTTGCAGCAGGCGGACGGCCGTGAACGGTACATTCGGCGCCCGATCGCGACGCAGCCAGTGCAGCACGATCGGCAGCGCGATGAGCGCGCCGCCAAGCAGATACGCAGGGATCAGGAAACGCATCGGCGACGGATTCTATTTACGGCGCGACCGCGCGTCGAGGTACGCCAGCAGCGCGAAATCGAGCGGCCGTGACGTATCGAGTGTCACGAAATCGATCCCCGCCCCGCGCAGCTCCCGTTCGTAGCGGGCCTGCAGCGCCGAGAACGCCGCCAGATACCCGGCCCGGATCTGCGACGGCTCGGCGGTCACTTCCGCCGCACTCTCGACGTCGGTAAAGCGCGACGCGCCCTGAAAGGGAAACTGCAGCTCGTAGGGGTCCAGGACCTGGAGCACGACGACATCCGTGCCCTTGAAGCGCAGATGCTTCAGTCCGCGCACGACGGTGTCGGGCTCGTCGAGCAGGTCGGAGATCAGCACCACCAGGCTGCGCTTCACGAGCGCCTCGGCGAGCTGATGCAGAGGGCGGCTGACATCGGATCGGGTACCGGGCGCGATCTTCTCCAGCGCGAGCAGAATCGCGTGCAGATGCCCGGCCCGCGCGCTGGCCGGCAGGCGGGTGACGATCTGCTCGTCGAACGCGATCAGCCCGGTCGCGTCTCGCTGGCGGTTCATCAGGTAGGCCAACGACCCCGCGAGCACGCTGCCGTATTCGAGCTTGCTCATCGCTGAGCCGCCGCGATACGCCATCGATCGGCTGACATCGAGCAGCAGGTGGCACTCGAGGTTGGTCTCTTCCTCGAACTTCTTGACGTAATGGCGATCGGATCGCGCGTAGACCTTCCAGTCGAGCGTGGACAGATCGTCGCCGGGGAGATACTGGCGATACTCGGCGAACTCGACGCTGAAGCCCTTGTACGGGCTGCGATGAAGCCCGGAGAGAAACCCTTCGACCACGGTCCGCGCCTTCAGCTCCATTCCCGCCAGCCGGGCAATCACGGCGGGATCGAGAAACCGAACTTCGCGGCGTGTCGTGGTCGCGGCCATGGTTACATTCCACTGCGCGGCGGCGGCACCGCTTCGAGGAGCCGATCGACCAGCGTGTCGGAGTTCACCCGCTCGGACTCGGCGTAGAAATTGGGAATGATCCGGTGGCGCAGGATCGGGTGCGCCAGCGCGCGAAGGTCGGCGAGCGAGACGTGATAGCGACCGTGCATCAGCGCCCTGGCCTTGGCGGCGAGAATCAGCGACTGCGATGCGCGCAACCCGGCCCCCCATTTCACCCAGTCCTTCACGAACGAGAGATCCTGCTGCCGGCCGGGACGGGACGAATCGACCAGCCGGACGGCATAGCGGGCAATCTCCTCGGCGACCACCACCTGACGAACGAGCTGCTGATACTCGAGGATGTCGGCGCCGTTGAGGACCCGGTCCGGCGTCGGCGCGTCCGTTCCCGTCGTCTGCGTCACGACGCGCACCTCGTCGTCTTCCGACAGATAGGAGACGACGATGTTGAACATGAAGCGATCGAGTTGCGCTTCCGGCAGCGGATACGTCCCTTCGAGCTCGATCGGGTTCTGCGTGGCGAGGACGAAGAACGGACGCTCGAGCAGATAGGTCCTGCCGGCGGCGGTGACGTGATATTCCTGCATCGCCTCGAGCAGCGCCGCCTGCGTTTTCGGCGGCGTGCGGTTGATCTCGTCGGCCAGAATGATCTGCGCGAAGATCGGCCCCTGCACGAAGCGGAGGCTGCGATGCCCGTTCGCCTCGTCCAGGACCTCGGTGCCCGTGATGTCGGCAGGCATCAGGTCCGGCGTGAACTGGATCCGCTTGAAGCTCAGATCGAGAATCTGCGCCAGGGTCTTGATCAGCAGCGTCTTGGCCAGCCCCGGCACGCCGGTGATCAGGCAATGACCGCCGGTGAAGAGCGCCATCAGCACCTGATCGATGACGGCATCCTGACCGACGATGACCTTGCGGATCTCGTTGAGGATACGCTCGCGCCCGAGCGCGATGCGCTCGGCCACGGCCGGCAATTCCGTCTGCGACGTCGTGTTCATCAATGGGTCAGCGAGTAGATGATTTCGTTGATTTCCATGCGATACGCCTGCGCCGTGAACTTCACGTAGCCCGGGTACTCGGTGGCGTTCGACCACTCCCAGCCATCGCCCATGTCGGTGTTCCAGTTGATCAGGACCATCGCCCGGCCGGCGTCGTCCTCAATCGCGCGGAGGGTCGCGATGTAGCCGCCCTTCTCCCAGGTGCGCCCCTGGAGAAACGATCCGAGACCCGGCGTCTGCGGAAAGCCGTCCATTTTGTAGAAGCAGCTGAACACCGGATGATCCTTCGGCAGGTCGATGATCTTGCGATCGGGGAAGACACGTTTGAGCTCGCGCTCGACGTTGGACCATTCGATCGGTCCGTGGAAATCGTCGAACGTGAGCGTGCCGCCGCGGAGGAGGAACTCGCGCAGGATCGGCACCTCGGTCTCCTTCAAGCGCAGGTTGCCGCCCTCGACCATGTAGATCCAGGGGTAGTTCCAGAGGGCGGGATCTTCGATCGTGATGGTGACAGGGTCGTTGACCTGGATGGCGGTCGCGGTTCGCACGCGGCGCGAGAGGTTCCAATCGGCGGCCGGGGCGTCGATGTACCACGGCTCGTCGTACATGCTGAGGCCGGCCCGTGGTGGCATCGTCCATGCGGTATAGCGGACGCGAGCGAAGGTCCATTGCAGCCCGGCGAAGCGCAGATCAGGAGCGGCCGGTGTCGGTGGCGGCTGCGCGTCGGCGCGCGACGCGAGGAGCCAGCCCGCCGAACAGGTCAGCAGCGCCGCGGCGGCGCCGAGCGGCATGAGGCGCAGCCAGCGCCCGGTCACGACTTCCTCTCGATGGCGTTGAGGAGGAGCTCCTGCGCGCGTTCGAACCCGGGGGCGATCTCGAGCGCGGCGAGCGCCTCCTTCTTGGCGTCGGCGGGCCGGTTGGCGAGAAGGTAGCCTTCGCCAAGATCGCAGTGCGCCGCGGCCTTGTCAGGGGAACCGGCCTGAATCGCGGCACGGAACTCGCGCATCGCGACGTCGGCGTCCTTGGCCGTCAGCGCAAGACGGCCGAGGCGCGAATGCGCCGCGGCGTCGAACGGATCGAGCGCGACCACGCGCTCCAGCGCCAGGCTCGTCGAGCTGACGTCTCCAACCGGTTCGGCGATCGTCGCCAGTTTGCGCGCGGCCTCGACGTTGGTGTGGTCGACAGCCAGAAGCGCCGTGTATTCCTTGATCGCTCGCAGCTTGTCGCCGAGCCGTTCGGCCAGCTCCGCCATCAGCAGGTGCGGACTCTCCGGACCGATCGCCGACGGCACGAGAGTGGCGGCCCGATCGAGCACCGGATAGGCGCCGGCGTCTCCCGCGGTCGCCAACGCTTTTCCAAGCGCCAGCTGCGAGATGTAGCTGTCAGGCTTCGCCGCCGCATTGGTGCGGAGCAGCTCGATCGAGCTGCCGTCAATCGGCGTGTCGGCGTCGTGAATGGCGCGCCGGATGCCGCCGAACTGCGCGTCCAGCGCGCGATCGAAGGACGTCTGCAGATCGTCCATCGAGACGTTGAGCGTCTTCTTCAACGCCGCCTCGGTCTCGATCCCGTCCCCGTAGGATCGAACCAGCGCGTTCAACCCCTCCTGCCCATGTCCTTTCACGATGTGGTCGACGAGGAGGGACGCCTCGTAGTACGCCAGCGCGATGGTATCGGGCTTGGTGAAGCCGGCGTTGAGATCGCCAAGCTTCAGCACTTTTCCCTTGTCCATCGCCTTGGCGAACGTGACTTCCATGTCACGCCCCCACTCGGGCCGCTTCTGCCCTTCCTCGTAGACGGAAATCCCTTCGGTCAGCCAGCGCGGGATCCGCTGCTTCGACATCTGGAGCGTGACGACGTGCGTCAGCTCGTGCCAGAGCGTGGCCTGCCAGCTGAACGTTCCCGGCGGCCGGGCTCGCGGCGAGTCGAGCGTCACGACGCGACCGAAGCAGGCGCCGAGCGCCCCGATCATCCCGGGCAGACCGAGGTTGCGGACGGCGAAGTCGTCGTGGTCGGGGAAGATCTCCACCAGAATCGGCCCGGTGGGCGTGAACTGGTAGCGGGCCGACAGCGTCGTGAACGCGTCCTTGGCGATCGGAATCGCATATTCGCGCAGGACCGGCGCCTCCTGGCGATGCATCTTGAAGATGAAATCGCCATCACGAACGGTGACGAACTGATCCAGCTTGTCGAGCAGCTCGAGCAGATTGTAGGTCACGCGATCGAAGGGATCGGCACGAAACGCGCGATCGAGGGCGCGGCGCGCGCCGGGCTCGTCGCCGGTGCGCATCAGGTGCATGCCGAGATCGCCCGATGCGCGACTGTCGGTCTGATCGAGCGTCAGCGCCTTCTGCGCGAGCGCCGCGGCCTCGTCGAAGCGATAGTGGCTCGCCGCCTGTTCCGCGGCCACCCGGTAGATCTCGCCGTACATCGGATTGATGGCAAGAACCTTCGCGACCTCGGCATCGAATCCGGCCTGGTCGTCCCGCACGTAGGCCATCGCGCCAAGAATCGAATGTGCCTCGAGGCTGGAGGGATTGAAGGCGAGGACCTTGTCCAGCTCCTCGCGCGCCTGATCAGCGCGATCGGCGTCGAGATGAAATGACGCCAGGAGCAGATGGGCTTCCGCGAGCTGCGGATCGATCTCGAGGGCGCGCGCGGCCGCAGCGGCCGCCGCCGGCGGATCGTCGTCCTGCAGGACGCTGGCAAGACCGACATGCGCCGGCGCCCACGACGCATCGGACTGCAGCGCCGCCTGAAACGACTTGAGCGCTTCGGGCTTGTTGTCCTTCTCGAGAAAGAGTCGGCCCCAGGCAGTTTCAATCACCGCCGGATTGCCGCCGGCCCGCTCGGCGTCGCGGTAGAAGGTATTGGCGTCGCGAGCGCGGTTGAGCGCATGCGCCGCCCGCCCGGCCCTGAATAGCACCGCCGAATCCGTTGACGACGCGCCGCGTTTGAAGACGCCATTCAGCAGAGGTTCGGCTTCGGCCGCCCGCCCCGTCATCCTGTAGAGCAGGGCGAGCTCGAGCGCCGCGTCCCCTGTCTGATCACGAGCGACGTGCGGCTGCAGCAGATCCTGCGCTTCGCGGTAGTTGCCGCGCTCGATCAGGAGTTGGGCGAGGACGACAGCGGCCGCCGAATCCGACGAACCGCGTGAGGTGGCCAGCTGCTCCGCTTCCGCGCGTTTGCCGTGGGCGGCAGCCGCGGCTGCGGTCGTGGCGAAGTCTGTCTGGGCCGTCGCTTGCGAATAGAGATGAGATGGATGGACGGCCGAGCCGGCGAGTCCGAAGCAAACGGACAGCAGGATGACGACCAGCGGTCGCATCGACACCGGCCAGCGACGGTGCGAGCGAGAATCTCGCATGGATTCTGTTCGATTATAGTCCACGCGTTCTCGCCATCCGGTTGGGTCCACGGAGGTTTAGACGCCTCGACGGCCCTAACGGGCGAAGGAGTCGGCCGCGTCCTCAGAAAAGCGGACGCCAGGTGAAGAACAACGCTGCCACCAGCCCCTGTGCGAGTCCCCACACCGTGACGAACGGCGTGACCGCGCGGCGCGGCAGCACGGCCGCCAGTGCGACGAACGTCGGAAACAGCGTCGACGACAGACGTCCGGTCGAAAGCAGCCCGCCGGCGAGCAACGGCGGAACGAGGTTGACAAGGCAGAACACGGCCGAGGCCGGACCGAGCCGGCGCGCGACCGGCCACAGCATCACCAGGACGAACAAAACACCAAGGGCATTGAACGCATCGTACGGTGCGTCGGTGGTGAGTCTCAGTAGTCCGTCAGCGGTAAGGCGCGAGACGGAGACCGACGCGAGACCGCGACTCACGGGCGCCAGACCCTGGAAGGATCGTCCCCACGCTTCGTGCAGCCGCGCCCAACCGAACCACGATCCGGTGACCTCGTGCACGTAGGTGCTGTACGCCAGCATGCCGAGCGCGGGAGCGGCGGCAGCCAGACCGGACTTGAAAAGCTTGAGAAGATCGATGGGCCGCACGACAGCTCGCCATCGACGCTCGGCAACAAGGCAGACCAGCGCGATCGTCAGCAGACATCCATTCGGCCGGCTGAGACCCGCGACGATCCCCCATGTCGTCGCCTGCACCCACTCGTCACGCCGCAGGTGATAAAAGGTACCGACCGCCGCCAGCACGAAGAGCGCCTCGGTGTACGGCGCGCTGAAGAAGATCGCGAACGGGTACGCCGCCATCAATGCCGCCGCGGCGGGGGCGCGAGCCTCGCCGATCATCTCGCGGGCGAGGCGCACCAGATAGTTGCTCGCCCACGCAAACGCCACGACCGAGATCACGACTCCTCCCCACAACACGCGCGCCAGTCGGAGCGGTCTCGGCACGGTCGGTTGCGAGGCGCCCGCCGGCGCGCCGACTGCCCGCATGAGGCCCGGCATCGCCGGGAAAAACGCCACGTTCTGCTGCTTGTCGAATCGCCCCTCGAAACTGTAGCCGTCGAGCGCGATCCCGCCGTACCAGCCCGCATCGAACCTGGCGGGTAGGTTGAGGAGCGGATCGGCCGACAGCTCCAGCCCCTCGGTCGCCGGCGGGAAGCCGATGGTGACGACGGCGAGGTAGCCGACCACGAGGACACCGACTCGCGATGCCAGGCCGAGCACTGCCGCGAGACGCGGCGGATTCGCGCCGAGGGCGCGTACGCCGGCTGACAGCCTCTGGTGCAATGGGACGGAGGGGAAGGCGGCGTGCCGGATGGCGGCGAGGGCAACCGCGGCAAACGCGCACGAAACCGCCCGTATCGAGAGCCGGAAGGAACCGAGGTACAGCGAAACGGATCCGACGATGACGACCAGCGTCGCCAGCGCGAGGGCAATGACCGCCAGTAAGTCGAGGATCCGCACCCAGGGGGGTACGGTGCGTGGCGCAGGGGGGGCGACGCTCACGCGTGGCGGACGTCGCCGGCGAACGCGATCACCCGGCGGAAGAGCGTTGGCGAGACCGCGGCGGCCAGTCCGGCGGCGTGAATGGCGGACGGTGTGGCAACCAGCCGCCGCACGGTGCGGTTGAAACGCCACTTCGCGGCGAACGCCTGGCGCCGGAGCCGCGTCAGCGTCGCCTGCGGATCGTCGGCGTGACGCTCGAGCGTGCGCAAGGCGACGGCGGCGGCGAGTTCGGCGCCGCACACCGCGAAGCGCAGGCCATCGCCGGTGATTGGATCGATGAACCCGGCCGCATCACCGGCGAGCAGCAGCCCGGACACATCGCGATCGACCAGATCCACCGCGAGCGGCCCGAGGACGACCGGCCGTGTCACCAGTTGCGCCGATCTGAATCGGTCGGCCAGATGCCAGTCACCGTCGACCGCCCGCCGCAGCAGATCGGCGGGGCGATCGAGTCCAATCCGGTCCGAGGTCACGACGCACACGTTGACGCCGCCCGAGGGCATCGGCGCGATCCCCACGTATCGGCGATGGCGCACGTGCATCTCACCGAACGGCCCGACGTCGCTCACCCCGTCGAAGTAGCCGCCGATGGCCCAGCGACGCGGCCAGTTGGGGTGCCGCGCCAGACCCAGCGATACCGCGATCCGCGATCGCCGTCCGTCTGCCGCGATGACGAGCGGGGCCGGCACCCTGATGTTGCGGCCGTCGCGGCCGGCAATCACGACCCCGCGTACGATCGGTGCCCCCTGCTGAGGATCGACGAGCGGGCCGCGGACGAGGACCCCCTCTTCGATGCGGGCGCCGGCACGAGCGGCCTCATGCAGCAGAGCCATATCCAGATCGCGACGGGCGATCGACAACCCGTGCAGCCCTGGTCCGTACTCACCGCGGACCAGCGCCTGACGTTCGCCGGTGAGGAGCATCCCGTGAATCGTCCGGGCGCGCGACTCGAAACACCCCGCCAGGCCGAGGCGCCGCAAGACCGCCAGCGCGCCGGGGTTGATCGTGTCTCCACACAGCTTGTCCCGCGGGAAACGCGCGCGATCGACGAGGAGCACGCGCGCACCAGCCCGCGACAGCACCGTCGCCGCCACGCTGCCGGCCGGACCCGCGCCCGAGATGATGACGTCGAACATCCAGTCCCTCGACCCTCGGTCCTCGGTCCTCTCCTCGACCCTCGGACCTGGGTCCGTCCCTATAATAAGCGGCGCCTCTCACGTCGCTATGAATCAGAACCCCCGCGCGGCTCAGGTACCTGGTCGTCCGTCGCTGGCCCTGGCGTGGGGCGGGGGCGTCGTCTTTGTGGGCTCGCTCGCCACGTTTCTGTTCGAATATCTCGTGGGTTATGGCTCCCCCGCGCCGGCAGGACCGGTGGGAGCGGCCATCGCCATCGACGTGGCGCTCTTTTCGATCTTTGCCCTTCATCATTCGCTGCTGGCGCGCCCGAATGTCAAGCGACTCGTCACAGCGCTGATTCCGGTCTGGGCCGAGCGATCGTTGTTCACGTGGGTGTCGAGCGCACTCCTGATCTGGGTGTGCCTGACCTGGCATCCCGTGCCCGGCACGCTCTATACGCTGTCCGGACTCTGGCGGGTGGCGGGCTATCTCCTGCAGGGCATGGGGCTGCTGCTGACGGGCGCCGGGGCACGCGCGCTCGACGTGCTCGACCTCGCCGGCGTCCGTCCAGTACTGGCCGCCCGGAACGGCGCTCGTCCTCGGCACGTCCCACTGTACGAGCGCGGCGTGTTCCGGATCGTGCGGCACCCGCTCTATCTCGGGTGGGCGCTCTTCGTGTTCGGCACGCCGGACATGACTGGAACCCGGGCGGTGTTTGCCGGCGTCAGGTACAATGTATCTGGTGCTCGCAATCCCGCTCGAGGAGCGCGCGCTGATCGCGGTGTTCGGTGATGACTACCGCGGATTCCAGCAGACGACCAGGTTCCGCCTGTTCCCGGGAATCTGGTAACTCACGCGGTCAAATGAAGACAAGCGATTGCTGAGACAGGATCTCGAGCGTCCGCTGGCAGCGCTTGCCCGCGACGATAACAGGAATACGCTAGACTGCTGACAGAACCGATGGCTGATACTCCAGAGACTCCTCCGCTTCCCTCCGAGGTGCCCGTCGTGCCGCTTCGCGGCGCGGTCGTGTTGCCGTTGACCGTCGCGCCACTCGGCGTCGGGAGAGGTCTGTCGGTCGAAGCGGTGAACCGCGCGCTCGCCGGCGATCGGATGATCCTGACGCTGCTGCAGAAGAACGAGACGGAAGAGCCGGGCGCCGACGACCTCTATCGCGTTGGCACGGTCGCCGTCATTCGCCAGATGGCCAAGGCGCCCACCGGCGTGCGCGTGCTGGTCGAGGGCGTTCAGCGCGTCCGGGCGGAATTCCTGCAGAGCGAGCGCGGCTATCTCTCTGCGCTCATCAAACCGCTGCCGGAAACCGTCGCGCCCTCGCTCGACGTCGAGGCCCGTGTCCGCCGCCTGCAGGAGCTCGTCGACCGCGCGTTGTCGCTGGCGACGGGTCTGTCGCCGGATCTGCGAACGCTCGTCAGTAACCTCGACGACCCGCTTCGCGTCGCCTATCTGCTGGCCAGCCTCATGGACATGAAGCCGGAAGACAAGCAGCGGCTTCTCGAAGAAGACAGCGTCCTGGTCAAGCTCGACGCCGTCGCCTCGGCGCTCGCCCGCGAGATCGACGTGCTGGAGCTGAAGGGGCAAATCGAATCGAAGGCCGAGAAGGAGATGTCCGACGCGCAGCGGCAATACATGCTGCGACAGCAGATGAAGGCCATCCAGTCGGAGCTCGGCGAGGGCGACAGCGAAATCCAGGAGCTGCGCAAACGCGTCGCCGACGCGCACCTGCCCGAGTCGGTCGCCGCCGTCGCCACCCGCGAGGTCGATCGACTCGAGCGGATGACCGCCGCCTCCCCCGAGTACCAGATGATCCGGACCTACCTCGACTGGGTGCTCGAGGTCCCGTGGGACAAGCGCACCGAGGACCGGCATCGATCCGATCGAAGCCCGCAAGGTGCTCGACGAAGATCACTACGATCTCGACAAGGTCAAGGAACGGATCGTCGAATACCTGGCCGTGCGCAAGCTCAAAGGCGACATGAAGGGGCCGATCCTGTGCTTCGTCGGGGCGCCAGGGGTCGGCAAGACGTCGCTCGGCCAGTCGATCGCGAGGTCGATGAATCGGAAGTTCGTGCGGATTTCGCTCGGCGGCGTCCGCGACGAGGCGGAAATCCGCGGCCATCGCCGCACCTACATCGGCTCGCTGCCCGGCCGGATCGTGCAGGCGCTGAAGTCCGCCGAGTCGTCGAACCCGGTCCTCATGCTCGACGAAATCGACAAGATTTCGGTTGGCGTGCAGGGCGACCCGGCGGCCGCCCTGCTGGAAGTGCTCGACCCGGCACAGAATCACACGTTCCGCGATCACTACCTCGAGATCCCGCTGGACCTGTCGCACGTACTCTTCATCGCCACCGCCAATCAGCTGGGCACCGTCCATCCGGCGCTGCTCGACCGCATGGAGCTCATCTCCCTGAGCGGCTACTCGGAGGAAGAAAAGGTCCATATCGCGCAGATGTATCTGGTCCCGAGACAGCGCGATGAGCACGGGCTGAAGCTCGAGCAGCTCGTCATCGAGGAGGACGCGCTGCGACGGGTCATCAGCGAATACACGCGCGAAGCGGGCGTGCGCAGCCTCGAACGACAGATCGGCACCATCGCGCGCAAGGTGGCGGCACGGGTCGCGACCGATGCCACTCACGTGGGACACGTGACGGCGAAGGACGTTCCCGACTATCTCGGGCCGGCGCGGTTCCGATCGGAGGGGGACTTCCGGCTGTCACGGCCGGGGGTCGCGACCGGCGTGGCGTGGACCGAAACCGGTGGCGATGTGCTCTACATCGAAGCCGTGCTGCTGCCGTCGGGAGCCGGACATCTCACCCTCACCGGTCAGCTCGGCAGCGTGATGCAGGAATCGGCGCGCGCGGCGTTGAGCCACGTTCGTCAGCAGGCGGTGGCCCTCGGCATCAATCCGGACGTGCTGACCAAGCAGGACCTGCACATCCACGTGCCGGCCGGCGCGATACCGAAGGACGGGCCGTCCGCCGGCGTCACCATGGCGACGGCGATTGTCTCGGCGGCGCGCGGCATCTCGGTTCGCCCCGACGTCGCGATGACCGGCGAGATCACCCTGTCGGGGCTGGTGCTGCCGGTTGGCGGCATCCGCGAGAAGGCGCTCGCCGCCCGGCGGCACGGCATCAAGACCTTCGTTCTGCCCGAGGGAAACATGCCGGATCTGGTCGAGCTGCCCAACGAGGTGCGAAAGGACGTCACCTTCGTGCCGGCGCGCACGCTGGAGGATGTGCTGCGCGTGGCGCTCCCGGAGACCGTGACCGCGACCACCGCGGACGTCTCCCGTTCGTCGGACAGCAGCGGCGCCGCCGCGGCCGCGCGGACGAAGTGAAGCGGTCGGTCGTCTCCGCGCGCTGACGGCCGATCGGTTGCTCCGTTGATGGCCACAGTCGCCTTCTACATCTCCGGCCACGGCTTCGGACACGCCTCCCGCCAGATCGAGATCGTCAACGCGCTCGCGCGTCGGCGACCCGATCTTCGAGTCCTGTTGCGCACGACCGTGCCGCGGTGGCTGCTCGAGCGCACGATCGAACCACGCTTTGCCCTCTTCCCTGCTCCCTGCGACACGGGCATCGTCCAGGTCGACAGCCTCCGGCTCGATGCGCAGGCGACCGCGGACGCGGCCCGGACCTTCTACGCCTCGTTCGAGGCGCGCATCGCCGAGGAACGGGCTCTGCTCCGCGACGAACACGTGGACTTCGTTGTGGTCGACGCACCGCCCTTGGGCTGTGCCGGCGCAGCCGCCGCTCGGATCCCGTCGGTGGTCGTCTCCAATTTCACCTGGGACTGGATCTACGGCGAATACGAGGAGTTCGCGTCGGCGCCCGAGGTCATTCCGCTGATCCGGCAGGCCTACGCGAGCGCCGCCGGCGCATGGAGGCTTCCCATCCACGGAGGCTTCGCATCCATTCAGACGATCGTAGACGCGCCCTTCGTCGCGCGACATGCCCGGCACGCCGCTCCCGTCACGCGGACCACGCTTGGCCTGCCGCTCGACCGACGCGTCGCCCTCATTTCGTTCGGCGGCTACGGCGTGTCCGCCCTCGAGCTCGGCAATCTCGACTGCCTCGATCGCTGGGATGTCGTCACGACCGGCGCGACATTGCCCTGCGCGCAGCCGGCGGGCGTTCACATGCTGGCCGACGATGCGACGTATGCGCGCGGGCTGCGGTATGAGGATCTGGTCGCTGCATCGGACGTCGTGATCACCAAGCCGGGATATGGCATCGTCTCCGAGTGCGTGGCCAACGGGGCGGCTATGATCTACACCTCGCGGGGCCGCTTCGCCGAGTACCCAGTGATGGTCGCGCAGATGCCCCGCGTGCTGCGCTGCATCGAGATTGCGCACGATCAATTGTTCGGCGGCAGGTGGCTGGACGCGCTCGAGACCGTCATCACCATGCCGCCGCCCGGCCCGCGCCCCGCAACCAACGGGGCCGAGGTCATTGCGGATATGATCTGCGCGGCGCTGGCCCCCGCATGAAAGAGATCAGCCGGGTGCAGCCGTCGACGAGTTCGGCGGAGCGCTGACCGCATCCATCCGGAGACGAAACCCATGATCAGCCGCCGTCGATTCCTTGGTTCTACCGCCGCCGCGATGGTCCTCAGCAGGGCCGGCGCGATTGCCAGCGGAGAGCAACGCGGCGGCCGGCCGAACCTGCCTGACGGTCCGTTGCCGCCGTCGATTGTCGCGCTCACCTCGATGCGCGCCCAGGCGCGGCCGATCACCAACGACGAGCGCCGCGCGAGAATCGAGCGGGCCAGGCAGCTGATGGCGCAATCGAAGATCGACGCGCTGATGCTGGCCGGCGGCACGTCGATGTCGTATTTCGCCAACATGCGATGGGGCGGAAGCGAGCGCCTCTTCGCCGTCGTCATCCCGGTCAAGGGCGCACCGTTCTTCGTCTGCCCGGCGTTCGAGCTCGATCGCGCGCAGGAACAAATCGCCCTGGGTCCCTTTGGTGGCGGCACGGCGGATATCCGGACGTGGCAGGAAGACGAGAGCCCGTTCGTTCGCGTGGCCGAAGGGCTTAAGGACCGGGGCATCGCCGCCGGGCGGCTGGGGGTCGAAGAGACGGTCAAGTTCGTGTTCGCCGACAGCGTCGCCAGCGCGGCGCCGCAGCTGAAGGTGGTGAGCGGCACGCCGATCACCGCCGGCTGCCGGATGATCAAGGACGCGCACGAGATCGAGCTGATGCGCCTGGCGTGTCAGGCGACGCTCAAGGTCTACGAAGCTGTCTACCACGCGCTCGAACCCGGCATGACCCAGAACACCGTCAGCGCGCTCATCGGGCAGGCCTATCAGCGGGTCGGTTTCCCGGGTGAGGCCAGCGTGCAGGTGGGCGAGTACACCGCGCTCCCCCACGGATCGATCCAGCCGCAGACCATCCGCGAGGGCACGATCATCATGATCGACGATGGCTGCACGGTCGAAGGATATCAGTCGGACATCACCCGCACGTTCGTGCTCGGCAAGGCGACCGACAAGATGAACAAGGTGTTCGACGTGGTGAAGCAGGCGCAGACGGCGGCGTTGAAGGCGGCCAGGCCGGGCGTCCCGCTCGAGCAGCTCGACGCCGTCGCGCGGAAGATCATCGTCGACGCCGGCTACGGTCCGGGATTCAAGTACTTCAGCCATCGGCTCGGGCACGGCATGGGGATGGATGGCCACGAGTGGCCGTACCTGGTGAAGAACAACATGTTCGGGTGGGAGCAGGCGCTGACCGCGCAGCCTGGGATGGTGTTCAGCGACGAGCCGGGAATCTACATCCGCGGGGAGTTCGGCGTGCGGCTGGAAGACGACATGCACATCACCGAGCAGGGCGCGGAGCTGTTCACGCCGCCGTCGGAGTCGCTCGAAAAACCGTTCTGAAGCGCTGTTCGGCTATTTCACGCAGGTCACGAGGGACCAGATCCTCGGGACGTTCACTTTCTCGATCGAGACCGGCCGGAGATCTGCCTGGGCGAGAAATGCGGGGAGGTCGAGATCCGCCTTGAATCCGACGTGAATCGTGAACGGCGAGATGAGCCGCTCGACACGCGAGAGCACCGCGTGTGGGCTGAGGAAGTGGTTCAGGAAGATGATACGCCCACCGGGCCGGCAGACGCGGCGCATCTCCTGCGCGACCTTCACCGGATCCGGCACGACGCTGATCAGGTACGGCGCGTAGACGATGTCGAAGGCGTTGTCGGCGAATTTGAGATCGGCGGCGTCCATCTGCAGCAGGCGGACGGGCGCGGCGTTCTTGCGGGCGGCCCGCTCGCGGGCCTTCTCGAGCATCGAGGACGAGAAATCGATGCCGGTCACCGTGGCGGCCCGCGGATAGAGCGAGAGATTGATCCCGGTGCCGACGCCAACCTCGAGGACCCGCTCACCGGGCTGGATGTTCATCCGCTCGATGGCCTGGAGGCGTCCAGGGTGGAGCGTGGGGCCGAAAATGAGGTCGTAGACCTTGGCGAGCTTGTCGTAGACGCCTTCGACGAAATCGTTCTCGACGGCGGCCACTGACAGCGCGCGCGTGGCCGCGTCACCGGTCACATTTTCAGGCTCGTCTTTTCGGTCGAATAAGGCCATCAAGTCGTCCCGTCCACTCGCCGCAGGGTGTGCGACGGACGCGATGTAAAGCAAGCCGGATGCCCCATCTGCAGGAATCGCGCGTCGGGGATAGGCGGCCCTGACGGACGCGGACCCACCCCGGGGGACAGTGGACTATAACCCTTGAGCAGACAAATCAGCAAGAAAGATGACACAACTGACCGTGGTGCTTGCGATCCAGCCCTACGCTTCCACGACCTCGATGACCCCCACAGCCATATCGAGGGCCTTCGGGGCGGTTGAAATCTGGACACCTCGGACCAGCGGGCGAATCTCAGCCGCGATCTCCCGGGCGATGGCCAGCCCTTCGGCCGGCGCGCGGCCCGCCGCGTCCGCCTGCCGCATCCGTTCGAGCACCGGCTCGGGCACATGAACGCCGGGCACCTCGTTGGCCATGTACTCCGCGTGACGAATGCTCTCCAGCGGCAGGACACCGGCGATGATCGGAATCTCGTGCGAGGCGACGCGCCCGAGGAAGCTCCTGAATTCGGTGACGTCGAACACGGGTTGCGTGATCGCGAATTCAGCACCCGCCTCAACCTTGTAGGCGAAGCGCCGGAGCTCTTCCTCGAGCGTGAGCGCGGCCGGGTTGACCGCCACGCCGATGTGAAACCCGGTCGCCTGGCCGATTGGCTGGCCACCGATGTCGAGGCCGCGATTGAGCTGCGCGACCACGTTGGTCAGACCGATCGAGTCGACATCGAAGACGGCGGTCGCGTCCGGATAGTCGCCAAGGGTCGGGGGATCGCCGGTCACGATCAGGAGGTTGCGCACCCCCATCGCGTGGGCGCCGAGCAAATCCGACTGCATCCCGAGCAGGTTCCGGTCGCGGCAGGCGTAGTGCAGGATGGTCTCGACGCCGGCCTGTTGCTGAACCAGGACGGCCGCCGACAGGGCGCTCATCCTGGCGCTGGCCATCGGTCCATCCGGAATGTTGACGAGATCGACGCCTCGGATCTGCAGCTGGCGCGCCTGCTCGAGAAAGGCCTCAGGGCGGGAGCCGCGCGGCGGCACCAGCTCGACGCAGACGACGAAGCCGCCACGGGCCAGCGCGTTGGCCATCCGCGATTTGTCAGGACGCGCGACGATCGTCGCAGGCGCCGCCGGGTCAACGACCCGCGCGCTCGGCGAGGTGGCCACCGGGCGCGCGGCCGGGGCCAGCGACCGCACCGCCATCTTGATGTGGCGGATGTGCTCGGGAGTCGTGCCGCAGCAGCCGCCGACCAACCGTACGCCACTGTTGATGAACCGCCTGGCGTACGACGCCATGTATTCCGGCGAGCAGAGATAGATGTTGCGGCCCTCGATCTCGCGCGGACGTCCGGCGTTGGGCTGGGCGGACAGCCGCACCCGTGCCACCCGAGCGATCCGCTCGAGTGTCTCCAGCATGGCGGCCGGCCCGACGCTGCAATTGACGCCGACCAGATCAACGCCTCGACCCTCGAGATCCGGCACGAAGGTCTCCGGGGCGACGCCATCGAGCGTGTGGCCATCCTCCTCGGTCGTCATCTGGGCGACGATCGGCAGATCGGAGACGCTCCTGACGGCGCGGATGGCGGCGCCGATCTCGTTGACGTCGCGAAAGGTCTCGAGCACGAACAG
This sequence comes from uncultured Acidobacteriota bacterium, assembly GCA_963771415.1. Taxonomy (GTDB): domain Bacteria; phylum Acidobacteriota; class Vicinamibacteria; order Vicinamibacterales; family 2-12-FULL-66-21; genus CAWAZT01. Next base: position 1,071,640 of record CAVYTI010000008.1, read on the forward strand.
GTCGACGCCGGCCTCGGCCAGCGCGCTTGCCTGCTCGCGAAAATGCTGCTCCGCCTCGTCGATGCCGGTGCGCCCCCATGGTTCGACGCGGATGCCGAGCGGGCCGATGGCACCCGCGACATAGGCGTGGTCGCGAGCCGCATGCCGCGCGATCTTGGCACCTTGCACGTTGATCGCGTGAACACGATCGCCCAGCCCGAAAGTCGCCAGCTTGATCCGGTTGGCGCCGAAGGTGTTCGTCTCGAGGACGTCGGCTCCGGCGTGCGCGTACGCCTGATGGACCTCTGCAACCAGATCCGGCTGGGTCAGATTGAGCTCGTCGAACGAGCGGTTCAGAAAAATCCCGCGCGCATACAGCATCGTCCCCATCGCGCCGTCGCAGACGAGAACACGCTTGTCGAGCTCGTGTCGGAAATCGGGTAGAGACATCGGTTACACAGTTCGGTGTTCGTATTCGAGAGAATCCCTGTCGACGAGCAGATACGAGTGGCTCACCAGGTCCAAGCCGACCGACCGGACCTTCTCGCGCCGCTGTTCAGAGAACCGATGATGGTGCCCGAACAGGTGCAGCCGCGGCTGCATGGCGCGAAGGATATCGTTGATCTGCTCCTTCCCCGCGTCCGGCCCGCGCCCGCCGGGCAGCGGCCGAAATGGCCTCGCCGCCTCATGCGTCAGCAGAATGTCGACAGATCGAAGGGCCTGGCAGGCGTCCACTTCGTCACGGACGAAGTGGCGCCGCTTGTCTGCCAGCGCCGTGGCCCTTGCCGTGCTTTTCACCGGATGCGGCAGCGCGGCAGCCGCGGCCTCGAACCACGTTGGCGCGAATGTGCCACCGAGACCGGCAACGCGGACCCCCTCGACCTCGATCACCGTGCCGTTGGCAAGGTGATGCAGGCCGGCCGGCAGATCCGCGGCAGCGATCGCGTCGAAGTTATCGTTGTTGCCGTGGATCCAAAAGATCGATCCGCCGAGCGGCTCGTATGTCCCCGCTTCGCTCGCGATGTCGCCGACACACAGCCAGGCGGGAACCTCGGGATGGCGCTCGACAATGCGCCGGGCGTCGGCGAACGCGCCGTGAACATCGCCGAGGGCCCCCAACAGCATCGGATATCGTTGCGCGACCGACCGTCGATCGACCGCGTCTCGTTACAGCCTGATTACTTGCTGGCACTCGCAGGAACCAGCAGGTCCGCTTTGTCCCACACGAAATCCTTGCTGCTGTAGACCGCGAGCTCGTAGTCCTTGCCCATGAAGATGGCCGACACCGGGCAGGCTTCCTCGCAGTAGCCGCAGAAGATGCAGCGCGTCTTGTGGATCTGGTAGACCTTGGCGTAGCGCGGCCCTGCCTGGACGGTCCCGTCGTTCTCCGCCGCTTCAAGATAGATCGCGTCGGCCGGACAGGCGACCGCGCACAGGCCGCAGGCCACGCACTTCTCCAGGCCGTTCTCGTCCCGCATCAGCACCTGCTTGCCTCGGTACTTGGGGAACACCGGAATCTTCTGGTCCGGGTAGTTGACCGTGATCTTCTTCTTGAAGAAATGCTTCAGCGTCGTGGCAAAGCCCACGATGAACGGACGAATCATGGGCTGATCATAACAGTCCCGAGTCTCCGGTCCATAGTCCTTGGTCCTTCGTCCTCGGTCCTCGGTCTCGGACTGTGCGGAGACCGGCCACCAGAAACCAGGATGGAGGACTGAGGACAAGTGACCGAGGGTGAAGGACTAAGGACCAAGGGGCTGATATAATTGTACTTACCCTTGCCTGGCCAGAATACCCTGCTCAGCCCCGAGAAGGTCCTGCTGACCACGCTGATGGTCAAGCTCGCCATCGGCGCCATTCTGGCAACGATGCTGGTGCGGTTCCCGTGGTTTACACGGATTCTGCTCACCGAGAAGCGGGACTGGCCGGAGCGGTTGGTTTTTGCCGCCAGCCTCGGGCTACCGCTCACGGCGGGTGTCCTGTCCCGGCTCCTGCTGAACTATTACGCCGCCGATCTGACGCTGCCGGGTGCATTTCTCGCCGGTCTGCTCGCCGGACCTTACGCGGGCGCGATCGTTGGCGCCATGCTCGGGGGCCCGCCCTTTGTCGCTGGCGAGTGGATCGCCCTGCCGTTTGCGATCGGCTGCGGATTTGCCGGCGGCGGCTTGCGGGAAATCTGTCCCAAGGAAGCGATCTGGCACTTTTCGCCGCTCTTTTTCACCGGTCTGCACCGGCACGTCTGGCGGCTGGTCCGGCGCTTCGAGATCGACTGGGTGGTGCTGCTGCTGGCCGCGCCGATCGGCCTCGAAATCATTCTGCAGGCGCTCGGTTACCGCTGGCCCAACCGGGTGTTCCTGCTCCACGGGACCTCGACCTCGCCGGCGATGTGGTTCATGATTCCGCTCGCGACGGTGCTCTCGGTCGCGATCCCGATCAAGATCTGGAACAGCGCGCGCATCGAGCATCGCCTCCAGGAGCAGGAAAAGCTGTTGATGGCGACCCGCCTCGACGCGCTGGCGAGCCAGATCAACCCGCATTTCCTCTTCAACACGCTGACGTCGATTTCGTCGTTGATCCGCTCCAAGCCCGAGACGGCGCGGACACTGATCACCAAGCTCTCCGGTCTGCTCCGCCGACTGCTCCGCAGCCAGGAGCACTTCGTCACCTTGCGGGAAGAGCTCGAAGCGATCGACGAGTATCTCGACATCGAGAGCATCCGCTTCGGACCCTCGCTGCGGGTCGAGAAAGTCATCGATCCCGCGACGCTCGACCTGGTGGTCCCGAGCATGCTGCTGCAGCCGCTCGTCGAGAACTCGATCAAGCACGGGCTGTCGCAGAAGCTGGGGGAGGGCTGCATCACCATTCGCAGCGTCCGCGGCGAGGGACATGCGGTCATCGATGTCATCGACAACGGCGTCGGCGTCGCCCGCTCCGACGCGGCGCGCGTGGCGGGAACCGGCATCGGACTGCGCAACGTCAACGAGCGGCTGCGGGTCATCTACGGCGCCAACTATCAGCTGCAGCTCGACAGCGTTCCAGGCGAGGGGACGTGCGCCCGCATCGTGATTCCGGATCTGACCTCCGTCCACTCGCGAATCAGCGCCTGAGATGCCGAACACGGCCCTGCGCACGGTGGTCGTCGACGACGAGCAGCTCGCGCGGGATGAGCTCTGCTTCCTGCTGCAACAGGTTGGCGGTGTCGACGTCATCGGCCAGGCGACCAACGGCGTCGAAGCGCTGCGCGTGATCGAGGAACAGCAGCCGGACCTGGTCATGCTCGACGTGCAGATGCCCGGCCTCACCGGCTTCGAGGTCGCCCGTCGGGTGGTGCAGGAAGGGCTCGAGTCCCAGCTGGTCTTCGTCACGGCGTTCGACCAGTACGCGCTCGACGCCTTCGAGGTGAATGCCGTCGACTACCTGCTCAAGCCGGTCGAGCCTGAGAGGCTCGCGACGACGGTCGAGCGCGTCCGGAAGCGGCTGGCGGCGGATCGCCCGCATCCGCCGCAGCCCGGCGAGGATCTCGACCGCCTCCTGCAGCGGCTGAACGAGCGGACCGGCCGTCGGGAACAGCTCGCGCTCAAGGTCGACGACCGGTTCCTCCTCGTGCATGCGGACGAGGTAGTCCATGTGTCGGTGGAAGACGAAGAAATCCGAGTTGTAACGAACAGCTTGTCTGGAACGTCCAACTATCGGACACTGGATGAACTGCAGGCGCGACTCGACCCCGCCATCTTCTGGCGGGTGCATCGCTCGCACCTCGTGAACATCAACAAAATCAAGGAGATCGTCCCCTGGTTCAGCCGGAATTACATCCTGAAGATGAGAGACGGGAAGGGGACGGAGATCCCGGTCAGCCGGGCGCAGACGCGCCGACTTCGCGAGTACCTGAAGCTATGAGCACGCCCAACGACGACATCTACCAGATCCCGGAGCCGGAACGGTTCCACGAAGCACCCACGGCGCCGCCGATGTCCGCTCCGGATCCGATGGTTCCGGGCGGCGAGCCGGCCGCCGCCATGGCCGCCGCGCCGCCACCGGACGCGAGCCTCGCGCTCGAGAATTCGTCGGCGTGGCTGAACCGTCTCGGCGAAGAGCTGATTGCCTGGTTCAAGACCCTCGCGTCGGCCGCCGTCTACGCCACCTTGATCGTCACGTTCGGCTTTCAGGTCGCGCGCGTCGAGGGACAGAGCATGGCGCCGACGCTGCAGGACCAGGACCGCCTGATCGTCAACAAGCTGGCCTATCGACTGGGCGACCCGCACGTCGGCGACATCGTGATGCTCTACTATCCGTTGAAGCCCGAAAAATCGTTCGTCAAGCGGATCATTGCCGAAGAAGGCGACCAGGTACGCATCGTCGACGGCCGGGTCTATCGCAATGACGTGCCGCTCGACGACAGCTTCGTGCCGCAGGAATACCGCAGCCACGACGACTGGGGTCCTCAGGTGATTCCGGAGGGCTACTACTTCGTGATGGGTGACCACCGCAACAACAGCTCCGATAGCCGGCACTGGGGTTTCGTGCCGAAGAAATACATTATCGGGAAAGTGCAGCTGCGCTGGTGGCCGATGGCACACGCGCACGTGTTCTGAGCGCGGAGCCGGCCGCGACGCGGTCGCCCGCACGCTATGGCGCGGTCTCCGGGGTGCTGGTCCGCGTCCTCCTGCTGAACATCGGGGTCGCCATCGCGAAGCTGGTCCTCGGCTACGCGACGGGGTCGGTCAGCGTCGTCTCGGATGGCTTTCACTCGCTGACCGACGGAGGTTCCAACGTCATGGGACTCGTGGGGCTGCGGGCCTCGCGCCTGCCCCCGGACAGCGATCATCCCTACGGACACCGCAAATACGAAACGCTCGCCGCGGCGGGCATCTTCATCTTCCTCCTGCTCGCCGTCCTCGAGATCGGGCGCTCCGCGCTGAAAAGCCTCGGCAATCCCACGCCGCCGCACGTCACCCCGCTCACCTTTCTCGTCATGATCGCGACGCTGGCGGTGAATCTCTTCGTCGTGCGCTACGAAGCCGGCGAAGGACGTCGGCTCAACAGCGAGCTGTTGCTGGCCGATTCGATGCACACCAGGAGCGACGTGTTCGCGACCATCGGTGTGCTGTTCTCGCTGACCGCCGTCTGGCTGGGATTCCCGCTGCTCGATCCGATCGGCGGCGGAGTGATCGCCGTGTTGATCGCCTACACGGGCTACCAGATCGCTCGCGAGACCTCCCGCATCCTGTCAGACCGCGTGGTGATCGACGAGGGGAACGTGCGCGATATCGTCATGAGTGTCCCGGGAGTGCTCGGTTGCCACCAGATTCGATCCCGAGGATCCTCGGACCACGCCTTCATGGATCTCCACGTCTGGCTGCCCGCGACCATGCCGCTGACGCGCGCGCACGAGCTCTCCCACGTCGTCAAGGATCGCCTGATCGAGAAGTATCCGCAGATTGCCGATGCGGTCATCCACATCGAGCCGCCGCCGCACGAGCGCTGAGCAGTCGCTGGTCCTTCGTCCCTGGTCCTCTGTCCCTGGTCGCCGGTCCACGGTCGTACGCTGCGGTGACGACTCCGTCCAGGCGCACGGACTGTGGACGAACGACGAGGGAACAGGGACGAAGGACCAGAGACTGAGGACTACGAGTCAGAGCGGTAGATCTCGTCGATCAGCTCGCGCCAGTTCTCTTCGACCACCTTCCGCCGCACTTTCAACGTCGGAGTGAGCTCCCCCGTCGCCATCGACAGCTCCCGCGGCAGCAGGCGAATCCTCTTGATGCGCTCGAACTGCGACAGATCGCGGTTCAAGCCGTCCACAATCTCGTCGAACAACGCGACGACGTCGTCCCGTGCGACCAGCGCGGCGCGCTCGCCTCCGGGTCGGCCGAGATCGCGCAAGCGGCGCTCGAGGGCGGCGAATTCGGGGACGATTAGCGCTGACGCGAACTTTCGCCGATCGCCGAGGACAATGGCTTCGCTCACGAGCGGGCTCTGCTTGAGTACGGCCTCGATCGGCTGCGGCGCGATCTTCTTGCCGCCAGACGTCACCAGGAGGTCCTTCTTGCGATCCGTGATCGCCAGGTAGCCGTCGGCGTCCAGCGTGCCGATGTCGCCGGTGTGGAACCAGCCGTCGCGCAACACTTCTGCGCTCGCCTCGGGCTTGTTGAAGTAACCGCTCATCACGTTGGGGCCGCGGGCCAGAATCTCGCCATCCTCGGCGATCCGCAGCTCGACGCCGGGAATGGCCTTGCCGACCGTGCCGAGCCTCGGCGCATCCTGCGGATTGACGGTCAGGACCGGCGATGTCTCGGTGAGACCGTAGCCTTCGGTAATCGGCAGCCCGATCCCGAAGAAGAACTCGGCGACGCTGGCAGAGAGCGGCGCGCTCCCGGACACGAGAATCCGCAGCCGGCCGCCGACGTTGTCGCGAATCTTCGTCAGCACGAGACGTTCGGCCATCGCCGACTGCAACGAGACAAGTGGCCCGACGGCCTGCCCGCGGATCGCCTTGGCCGCCCGTGCGGCGGCCACGTGCATCCCCCACTTGAACAGGCTCCGCCGCGGTTCGGGAAGGGCCGCGCCGCCGGCCAGGATGTTCGCCTGGAACTTCTCGTAGACGCGTGGAACGCCCGTCATGATCGTGGGTTTGATGGTCATCATGTCGCGCCGGATGGTCTCGAGCGATTCGGCAAAGACGATCGTGACGCCGTTGGCGAGATAGAGGTATGACACCAAACGCTCGAACCCGTGGCTGAGCGGCAGAAAAGACAACGCGACGTCGGCCGAGTGCACGTGGAGCATCGCCTGGGAGGCGAGCAGGTTGGAGATCAGGTTGCCGTGCGAGAGCATGACGCCCTTCGGCTCGCCGGTCGTCCCCGACGTGTAGATGATCGTGGCGAGCTGCTCGGGACGCACGGCGCGCGCCGTATCGCGGAATTCCCGCGCGGTGCCCCACTCGGCAACCATCCGCGCATGGCCCCGCTCGCGTACCGACGCCAGGGTGACGACCGAGGCGGCGCCAGCAGCGTCCCCGTCGATCATGAGAACGGCTTCGAGCAGCGGCAGCTGATGGCGGACCTGCTGAAACTTCTCGAGCTGCTCGCGGTTCGAGACCACCGCCAACCGCGCGCCGCAATCCTGGAGGATGTAGCGCACCTGCGACGCAGACAGCGTGGGATAGACGGGCACGGTCACCGCGCCGGTGGTCAAGACCGCCAGGTCGGTCAACAACCACTCGGGTCGGCTGTCGGAAATGATGGCGACGCGATCGCCCGGCCGAACGCCAAGCGTGCCCAGACCGAGCGCCAGATCTCGCAGTCCGTCGAACCAGTCCCGCGTCGACTCACCATGGATCCCGTCCGCAGATGCACGCCCGACCAGGAGAGGCTTGGGGTGTCGGCCGGAAACATGAAAAGGAAGATCAGCCACCGTCGCGAGCTCGGCAGCGGGCTCCATGGCAGGTAGGGGCACGCGCGATGGTAACAAAAAAGGGCGGTCCGGGCTTCGAGCGTTCGCGGTTCCTACTCCGCCCTCAACGCCACCACCGGATCTACGCGCGTGGCGCGGCGGGCCGGCAGCACGCTGGCGAGGAGGCCGACGCTGGCCAGCGTCAGCGCGATCGCGATGAAGGTCGAGGGATCGCGCTCGGAAACCTGATACAGGAGCGAGCGCATGATCGATGACAGCGCCAGGGAGGCCATCAACCCGAGCGCCACGCCGGCACCGATCAGGACGATGGCCTGGCCAAGAACGAGCTGGAGCACGCTTCGCCGGGTGGCGCCGAGCGCCATGCGGATACCGATCTCCTGCGTTCGCTCCGTCACCGAATACGCCACGATGCCGTAGATGCCCATGAGCGCGAGCAACAGCGCCAGACCGCCAAATCCGATCAGCAGGACGACGCTCAGCCGAGGCTCTTCGGTGTTCTGATCGACGTACTGCTTCATCGTCTGAACGCCGTAGATCGGGATGTCGCGATCGATGGCGCTCACCTCCTTGCGCACCGAGGGAGTGAGCGACTCCGCTGGAAGACTCGTTCGCGCCGCGACGGCCATCGACGGCCGCCGCTGCTGAAACCACATCGGCAGCTGCTTCATTGGAGCGTAGACCTGGACGAAGGGAGGCTCCGACGCCAGGCCATAGTGCCGGACGTGGCGCACGACGCCAACGATCTCGCGCCAGATCGGGGTGGAGTGATCGTGATCGCCGCCGAACTCGAACGCAATCCGTTTGCCGAGCGGTTCTTCCGTGCCGAACACCCGCCTCACGAGCGTCTCGTCGACGATGGCGACCGACGTGGTGCCGGCGACGTCGTTTGCGGTGAAGAATCGCCCCTTGACGAGCGCGATCCCCATGGCGGCGAGGTAATCCGGGCTGCTGGCCTGGAACAGGCACATCGTGCCGGGCTTGCCCGGCTCCGGCAGCGACTGACCTTCGGCGATGATCGGGGCCTCCGAGCCGCCGCCTTCCAGCGGAAGTGCGCTGTTGAGGCCGACGGCGGTGACCCCCGGGATCGCCGAAATCCGGCGTAACAACTCGTCGTGAAAGGCGAGCCAGTGCGACTGCTCGCGATACTGAGAGGCTGGCAGCGTAATCCGCATCGTTACCACGTTCTGGGCATCGAACCCGGGATCGACGGCCATCAGCCTGGCGAAGCTGCGAATCATGAGGCCAGCGCCGACGAGCAGGACGAGCGCGAGCGCGATTTCTGCGATCACCAGCGCCGACCGGAAGCGGCGGGATGGCGCGAGGAGCGATCCCCGGCCGGTCGTTTTCAAGGCGCCGACCAGGTTGCCCGACGCACCGCGAAGCGCCGGGACGAGGCCGAAGAGAATGCCCGAGACCACCGACAGCGCCCCGGCAAACCGCAACACGCGGGAGTTGACCGCCACCAGATCGATGCGCGGAACCGAGGTCGGCTGCGACGCCACGAACAGGCCCACCAGCCACCATGCGAGCACCACGCCCAACCCGCCGCCAATCACCGCCATCACGACACTCTCGGTGAGCAACTGCTGCACGATGCGGCGACGCTCGGCGCCGAGCGCCGCGCGCAAGGCGATCTCGTGCTGGCGGCGTTCGGCCCGGGCCATCATCAGGCTGGCGAGATTCGCGCACCCGATCAGCAGGACGAACCCGACGGCCCCGAGGAGAACCAGGAGCGTCGGCCTGATGTTCTCCACGATCTGCTCGTAGTAGGGGATCATCCCGACGGCGACGTCCTTGTTGGACGAAGGGTACAGGGCCTCGAGGCGACGCGCGATCGTGTCCATGTCCGCCGCCGCGCGATCGAACGTCACGGCCGGCTTCAACTTACCGATACCGTAGAGACCCGGATGAGCGCCGCGCGGCGGAAACGATGCGACGATCGGGCCCAGCGGCAGCCAGACGTCGGTCAGCCTCGACGGAAAGCGCATGCCGGGGGGCATCACGCCGACCACGAGGTGAGGCTCGCCATTAAGGACGATCGAGCGCCCCAGGATAGCGGGGTCGGCGCCCAGCCGTGTGCGCCACAGGCGTTCGCTGATCACCGCCACGCGCGCGGCGCCGGGTAGATCATCCTGCGCCGTGAAGGGCCGACCTGCCAGCGGATGGATCCCCATCGTGCCGAAGACACCCGAGGACACGACCGCTCCTGATAACCGTTCCGGCTGCTCGCCGGTCGCGAGATTGACTGCGGCGGAGCGGTAGATGCCGAGGGATTCGAAGACCTGGTTCTGCGCCAGCCAATCCTGGAACGTCGGCCACGAGATCGACATCTGCTGGCCCGCGCGGGTGGCCTCTGAGAGCGCGACGATCCGCTCCATCTGTGGATAGGGAAAGGGACGCAGCATGGCGGCATCGGTCACGGTGAAAATGGCGGCGTTGGCGCCGATCGCCAGCGCCAGCGTGCCGATGACGACGATGCTGAAGCCGGGAGACTGACGGATCGATCGAATCGCGTAGCGTACAGTCCTGCCACAGGCTTTCCATGACGGAGCTCCTCGTCCTGCCGAGCACGGGTGGGTCGAAGGTTGGTCCTCGCTCGATGCGGGCCAGCTCGCGGACGAGCCGCGGACTCTCGAGATCGGCCAGCGCCAGCCGGCGCGCCTCGGACTCGCTCGCGCCCGTGGCCGCCAGCTCGTCGAAGCGATCCTGCAGGTGCTGCGCGATCTCGTCGATGATGTCGACGCGGCGCGCCGGGGCGACGCCGTGGCTGGCCAGGTAGCGATCGATCGGCGAACGCCAGTCGGCGGCGTCCCGAGCCCGGTCGTCAGGCATGCTCGAGGCCCGTAATCCGATCGATGGCGGCGACGAAGTTGCGCCAGCCGCTGCGCTGGGCGGCGAGCACCTTGCGTCCGACCGGCGTCAGTCGGTAATAGCGCCGACGGCGTTGCGCTGGCCGCTCGACCCATCGGCCGCGAATCCAGCCGCGCTTTTCGAGCCGGTAGAGCAGCGGATAGAGCGACGCGATGTTGAAGCGGAGCGCCCCCTGCGAGCGGGTCTCGATCAGCTTGCCGATCTCGTAGCCGTGCCGCGCCCGGCTCTCGACCAACGACAGCACGAGGAGCTCGGCGCTCCCCTTCTTCAGCTCACGATCGGGCAACCCCATCTGCTGTGTCATAGCGATATGTTATTAAGCAATATATACGGGGGTCAAGTCAGTGTGGGTCAACGACGGCCGTGCACGGCGCTTTGACCCTTGGGAGTTGGGAGTTGGCCCTGCCCCTAGTACCCGTCGGATTTGTCGACTGGATTCAGGAGGGGCTGGCGCGCGGTGAAACGCCGCAGATTCTCGGCGAACAGGGCGGTCACGTCCCGCCAGAAGGTCGCGTGGAAGCCCGAGACGTGCGGCGTGATGAGCACATCGCGGCGGTCCCACAGCGCGCTCACCTGCGGGAGCGGTTCGTGCTCGAAGACGTCGAGCGCCGCGCCGCGCAGCGCCCCGCCTTCGAGTGCCGCGAGGAGGGCGGGCTCGTCGACCAGCTTGCCGCGGCTGACATTGACGAGCACGGCCTGCGGCTTGAGGCGCGAGAGCTCGCCGGCACCGATGAGGTGAGTCGTCGCGGCGGTCTGCGGCGCCGACAGCACGATTACGTCAGCCAGGGGAAGCTGCTCGTGCAGCGCGGACGGCGGCACGACCGCGCTCACGCCCGCCGGCAGCGGACGGTCTGTGTGCCGTCGCACGCCGACGACGTCGGCGCCGAAGGCGTGGGCGAGCGCGGCGGTCGTCGAGCCAATCGCGCCGAGCCCGACGATCAGCATCCGCTTGCCGTGCAGCGTTTCGATTGACGTGCCGGAGTTGAACTCGTCCTGGGCCCACACCCGCTCGCGCTGGCGCTGCCAGGCGAGCGGCAGGTTGCGCAGCAGCGCCAGCGTCACCGCGATCGTATGCTCGGCGATGGTGATGGCGCTGGTGCCGCGCGAGTTCGTCATCAGCACGTCGCTGGCAATCATCTCAGGGAACAGCATGCTGCCGACGCCGGCTGCCGGACTGTGAATCCAGCGCAGGCGTCGCGCCGCCGAGAGCGCTGCCGCCGACACCTGCGCGCTGAAGACCACCTCGACGTCGGCAACCGCCGCCTGCGTCGCCTCGCTGGAGGTCGTGTGCACGATCGTGTGATCGGGAAATTCCCGCCGCAGCCATTCGACGTTGGCGTCGGGGATACACCACGAGTCCACGACGCTGTGAATCGCGACCAGGATCTTCATCGCGATCGACGCCAGGTCCCGCTCCGGCCGCCGGACTTCTCGAGCAGCTGGACGCTGTCGATGACCATGCCCTTGTCCACCGCCTTGACCATGTCGTAGACGGTCAACGCCGCCACCGTCACCGCCGTCAGCGCTTCCATCTCGACTCCGGTAGTCGCCCTCGTCCGCACCCGCGCCTCGATGCGATAGCCGTCCTTTCGCGGCTCGAGCTGGACGTCGACGTGCGTGAGGGAGAGCGGATGACAGAGTGGAATCAACGTCGACGTCTGCTTCGCGGCCATGATGCCGGCCAGTCGTGCGGTCTCGAGCGGATCGCCTTTCGCCACCGTGCGGGCACGCACCTGACGGAGCGCGTCGGGCGACATGCGGATGCGTCCCTCGGCGATCGCTTGCCGCGCCGTGACTGCCTTCTCGCTGACATCGACCATGCGGACGTGGCCGCGGGGGTCCACGTGCGACAGTGCCGCCGGCTTGATCCTAGCCATCGACCGCTCCCTCCCCCTGTGCCAGGAAGAACGACAGACTCTCGAGCGACACGGTCAGATCGAGGCTTTTGAGCTTGATGCCACGCGACACCTTTACGGATCCGGGGGAAAAATTGAGAATCGCCTTCACCCCGGCGCCGACCACCGCATCGACGACCGCTTGAGCGACGGCAGCCGGGACCGCGATCACCATGATGCCGATACTCTCGCGCTTGACCAGCTTTCGCAATTCGCGGGTGTCGAAGATCGGCACGCCGCCGCGCGACCGCCGGCCAATCTTGTCCTTCAGAATGTCGAACAGCGCGACGACCTCGAACCCATCTTCGCGAAAGCCGGCGTAGTCGGCGAGCGCCAGGCCGAGATTGCCTGCCCCCATGATCGCCACGCGCACGCTGCGATCGAGCCCGAGGATCTCGCGCAGATGCCGGCGGAGTTCCTTGACGTAGTAGCCGATCCCGCGCACGCCGAACTCGCCGAAGTTCGCCAGGTCCTTGCGAATCTGCGCGGCGTTGAGGTTGAACTGCTCGGCGAGCGCCTGCGACGAGATCGTCCGCACGCCCGCCGCGTCGAGCGCGTTGAGGCAGCGCAGATAGACCGACAGCCGATTGGTCGTGAGCTCCGAAATGGCCTCCCCTACGACGCGAGAGGAGGGGTCGGTGACCGGCTTGTTCTCTTTTGTCACAAGCGATTTCGATTATAAACGCTTCGCGCTTCGCGCTCGGCGGTTCGGGGTTCGCGAGTCGGAGGTTCGGGGTCTGGTTCAGCGTTCGGGCCAACCCGAACCTAGACCCCGAACCAGGAACCCTGAACCAGACTCCGAACCCCCGAACCCCGAACCCCGAACCTTGGGGTTCGAGTAATATCCCGCCTATGGCCCAGACGACCACCAAGACGGCGCCCGAGACACGCGCGGCGTTCCAGCCCTACGTGCCGGCGAACCAGTCGATCCCCGAGTTCACCGCCAAGGCGGTCGTGCTCGGCATCCTGTTCGGGTTGATCTTCGGCGCCTCGACCGTCTATCTGGGCCTCCGTGCCGGTTTGACGGTCAGCGCCTCCATCCCGATCGCCGTGCTGGCCATCTCCGTGCTCAAGCGCCTTGGCGGCTCGACCATCCTCGAGAACAACATCGTGCAGACGATCGGATCGGCCGGCGAATCCGTGGCCGGTGGCGTGGTCTTCACGATTCCCGCGCTGATTTTCCTGACGCCGTACGGACCCGCCTACTTCAAGTACTTCCAGATCATGATGCTGGCGTTTGCCGGCGGCATCCTCGGCGTGCTCATGATGGTTCCCCTCCGCCGCGCCCTGATCGTCAAGGAGCACGGGGTGCTGCCCTATCCGGAGGGCTCGGCCTGTGCGGACGTGCTGATCGCCGGCGAACGGGGCGGCGCGCTGGCCACGACCGTCTTCACCGGCCTGGGAATCGGCGCGCTCTGGAAATCGCTGTCGTGGATCTTCCAGATTTTCCGGACCGCCGTCGGCTACACGATGGCCCGGACCAGCTTCTTTCCCAACGCCACGGTCAACGTCGACATCTCGCCGGAGTACATGGGCGTCGGCTACGTCATCGGCCCGCGCATCGCCGGGGTCATGTTCGCCGGCGGCGTGCTGTCCTGGCTGGTGCTGCTGCCGCTCCTGAGCATCCTTGGGAACTACATGACGGTTCCCTTCCCACCGGTGCCGGCGAGCGGGCTGCGGATCGATCAGATGTCGGCGAGCCAGCTGTGGAGCGCGTACATCCGCTACACCGGCGCCGGTGCCGTGCTCGCCTCGGGACTGATCACGCTGACGCGGACGATTCCGACGATCGTCTCGTCGTTCCGCGACAGCATGAAGGACTTCAAGGCGGGATCCGGCGGCGTGGCGAGGCTGCGCACGGAGCGCGACATCCCGGCGATCGTCGTGCTGATCGGATCGCTGCTGCTCGCGATCTTCCTGGCCGTCGGTCCGAAGATGCCGACCCAGGGCAACTTCCTGGTCGCGATCCTCACGATCATCTTCGGCTTCTTCTTCGTGACGGTGTCGTCGCGAATCACCGGGCTGATCGGTACCTCGTCGAACCCGATTTCGGGCATGACCATCGCGACGCTGATCCTGACCTGCACGATCTTCGTAGCGCTCGGCTGGACCGGCGATGCCTACGCCCCCGTCGCCATCTGCGTCGGTGCCATCGTCTGTATCGCGGCGGCGCAGGCGGGCGGCACCTCACAGGATCTCAAGACCGGGTTTCTCGTCGGGGCGACGCCGATCTACCAGCAGATCGGCCTGATCATCGGCGTCCTCTCCTCGTCACTGGTCATCGGGCTGACCACGCTCTACCTGCACAATGTGATGACGATTGGATCGCAGGCGCTGCCAGCCCCGCAGGCGACGCTGATGTCGACGATTATCAAGGGGCTGCTAGCCCAGAACCTTCCGTGGGGCCTCGTGCTCGTCGGCGTCTTCATCTCGATCACCCTGGAGCTGTGCGGGATCCATTCGCTCTCCTTCGCGGTCGGCTCCTATCTCCCGATTGCGACGACCGCGCCGATCTTCGCCGGCGGCGTCGTGCGCGCGATCGTCGAGAGAAAGACCGGCGTGAAAGAAGAGTCCGAGATCGGATCAGGAACGCTCTTCAGCTCGGGTCTCATCGCCGGCGGATCGCTGGCGGGCATCCTCTATGCGGTGCTCTTCGGCCGCAACATCATTCACGATGCCGACGGTGTCACCGGGTTGATCCCCTTCCTGCACGAAGGACCCTCGGGCATGATTGCCGGGCTGGCGCTGTTCGCGGTGCTCGGGGCCATTCTCGTGCGGGCCGGACAGAAGAAGCTCTCGTAGCCACATGACCACCGCCGGACGGTGCTAGTCTGGTACCGTGCGGACAAGGCTACGGGCTGCGGTCACAGTCTCCTCGCGCGTCCGGGTGCTGTCGTGGGTCGCTCGAGCCTTCCTCGGCGGCTGTGTTGTCTACACTGCGGCCGCCAACTTCTCCCTGCTGGCACAGGCCACGCGGATCGCGACGACCACCGAGGCGCTGGTCGGGTCGCCGGTGTTCTATCACGGAAAGCAAGTCGTCGTGCGCCGGGAAGTGGTCGCGCAGGATCGCCTCTGGAAGCTGAGCGACACGTCGAAGCCGATCTTCGTCTTCTGGAAGGAGCGCCCCTCGCTCGCGTCCGAGTCTGAGGTGCGCGGCGAATTCTGGGATCTCGGACGCCTGCAGCATGACGATTCCCGGCTCTCGTCGCTCGATCTGGGGAGCGTGCTGGAATCCGCCTCTCACGGTACCTGGCCGCCACGGGACCAGGTCTTCGTGCTGATCGGGGCCACGGCCGTCGAGTCCCCCTTGCCTACCGAGCCGACGCTGAGATCGGTTGCCATCGCGCCGGAGCACTATGCCGACCGTGCCATCACCATCGTTGGACGGTTCCGCGGCGCCAACCTGTACGGCGACCTTCCCCAGGCGCCCGGCAAGAGCCGCTGGGACTTCGTGCTGCAATCGGCGGATGGCGCGGTCTGGATCACCGGACTGCGGCCGCACGGTAAGAACTTCGATCTCGATCCGCACGCGCGCGTCGACACCGGTCGCTGGCTCCAGGTCACCGGCACCCTGAGGCGGGACGGCGCGCTGGTCTGGGTCGAAGCCACCGCGATCGCGCCCGCGACCGCCCCGACCTCGACGCCCATCGAGGTCAGCATTCCGCGGCCGCCGGAACCGCCGCCAACGATAGTCTTCACCGCGCCGGTCACCGGCGAAACCGACGCGGATCGATCCGCAACGATCCGAATCCAGTTCTCCCGCGACATGGATCCGCGCACGTTCCGCGATCACGTGCGTGTGACCTACACCACTCCCGCGTCGCCGCCACCAGGGTCTCCGGCGGCCCCGCCGGCCTTCACGGTCAAGTACAACGAGGGCAATCACTCGCTCGACATCAAGTTCGCCGAGCCGCTGGATCGCTATCGGGGTGTGCAGGTGAACTTGTCCGAGGGTATTCTGAGCAACCTCGACAACCAGCCGTTGGCGGCCTGGTCGTTGACGTTTACGACAGGTGGGTAACGCGGCGAGCGTCCCCGCTGGCATCACGCGGCGCGTGCAGAGGCACCGAACCGTCGCTGCAGCGCCCTGGCGATCCAGGTGGCAAACGCCGCGATAACCGCAACGAGGACGATCACCACGAGGGCGGCCCCGGCTGGATACTTCAATGCCAGCGCACCGAGGCCGACCACGAAGATGTCTTCGCCGATGCTCAGCGCCCAGTTGGTGAACGGTTCCGGGCTGGTGTTCGCCAGCGCCCGCGTCCCTGCTTTACTGAGATGCGTGGTCGTGGCCAGCGCCGCACCGAGCAGGCCGACCATCACCTTGGTCGACGCGGATGCGTCTCCCAGCGTGGCAATGGCAATCAAGGCCCCGCCGAACGGACGGATCGCGGTGTGCACAGCATCCCAAGCCGTGTCGACCCAGGGAATCTTGTCGGCCACGAACTCGATCAGGTAAAGGGCGATCGCGGTCCCGATGATCCAGGGGTTGTCGAACACGCGATATTGCGGCGGCAGATCGACCCAACCGAAGTGGCTGGCGAGGCCCAGCATCGCGACGGTAGCGTACAGATTGATCCCCGCGGCAAACGAGAACCCCAACGTACGGCCCAGCGACGACAGCACGTCCATCTCATGCCTCCGTCAATTGCCATGGAGTGATCCGCGTATTCCGCGTATTCCGCGTATTCCGCGGCCCGTGTTCCGCGGCCGTATTCCGCGTACTCCGCGTGTTCCGCGGCCCGTATTCCGCGCGTATTCTCTCCGCGTGTTCCGCGGCCCGTGTTCGGCGTATTCGGCGGCCCGTGTTCCGCGTAGTCAGCGGCCCGCGGCCAGCAGGCGGCCCACCTCGGCTCGGGTCTGCGACGCCAGGCGATCGCGATCGTTCAGCGTCATCGCCGCGGTCTCGATCGGCGGACCGAACCGGATGGTGACCCGCACCGGATAGATCAGCGGGCTCCCCTTGCGCATCGCGTTGCGGGCCCCCGTGATGGCCACCGGGACGACGGGCGCCTGCGCCTTGAGAGCCATGATAAAGCCTCCCTTCTTGAACGGGAGCAGCTCTCCGGTGCGGCTGCGCGTGCCCTCGGGAAAAATGAGGAAGGAGTTGCCGTCACGCAGGGCCTGGGCCGCCCGCTCGATGGCCGGCAGGCTCTGCTCGCGGTTCGAGCGCTCGAGGGGCACGAAGCCAGCCAGGTCGAACGCTCTCACCAGAATCGGCAGCTTGCGCAGCTCGGCTTTGTACAGGACCCGGAACCGCGGAAACAGCGACCGCAGGGCGTTGAAGATCAGCGGCGGCTCGACGTTGCTGGCATGGTTGACCGCATACACCGCCGCTCTCGAGTGCTGGAGATTCTCGGCGCCGATGACGTCGGTCGTGACGCCCGACAGCCACGTCCCAAGGCGAATGCCGCCGATGCCCGCGCGATAGAGAATCAGCGGATTCTGCGTGGTCAACGCGATCAGCAGGCAGATCGGCCCGACCACGACGACGTAGAGCGACACCGCGAGATAGGTGGCGAGCGAGCGGATGGCGGCAATCAGGGTGAACATCGTCGGAACGCCCGGGACAAAAAAAGAGAGGCCGGAGCGATCTGCTCGCGGCCTCTCGATCCTGGAACGATGACGCGTCTAGTTATGATGCCTTTGCCGTCCGTCTGGCCGTCACGCGCGTCGTCGGAGCCGCCTTGGCAGCCTTGGCGCGCGCGATGGAGCGCGCCTTCGTCACGAAGCAGCGCTCGAGCGCAACTTCGACTTTCTTTTCGACCATGTCGTTCTTCTCGCGCGAGACTTCGGAAATCTCGGAAATGACGAGGAACTTGGCGCGATCCAGCATCCGCTTCTCACGAAACGAGAGATTCTTGGACCGGGCGAGAAAGGTCAAGCTCTTCAACACTTCAACGACGTCGTAGATCGACCCGTACGCATGCGATCGGAATTGTCCTTGAACCGCCCTTTCCAGTTCTGGTGGTTGTCGATCTTCCCGTCTCCGAGCAGCGAGAAGAGTCGTTCGATCTCTTCATCGCCTATCGCGCGACGGAGACCAACGCCGTCGACGTTGTCGACGGGAACCAGCACGGTTGTTTCGTTTGCGACCATGCGGAGGTGATAGAACCCGCAAGTGGTGCCGAGAATGGTTTTTGTTTCTATACCCTGAACAACGCCGAGTCCGTGATTTGGGTAAATGACCTTGTCACCAACCTGGAATGTCACATGTCCCCCACAGCGTAAGGTGAGTCGGTAAGGCGTGCGACCCGATGAGCAGCCCTGTAAGTATAGCTGAATACAGGGTGACAGGCAACGGAATACAGCCAAAAACGGCCTGTTTTGGGCATTTCCGGGCTGTGCCCCTCTCGAAAGGAGTCGCTGCCCGACTCCTCCCTATGCCCTCGTCGGACGTCTAACTTGGCCGCAAGTAACGGTTTGCGGCCGAATGCCCGAGCGTGTTACGAGGCTCCGTAGCGGGCCGAGGCGAGCTCCACAATCTCGCCGATGAGCTGGGTGTAGGTCCGGCCCGCCTTCCTCGCCGCCATGGCAAATTCCGCCTTCGAGGCAAGCCAGGGATTCGGGTTGGCCTCGATCACGGCAACACGCCCATCGGGGCGGAGGCGCATGTCGATACGGGCGTAGTCACGGAGTTCGAGCGCCTGAAAGACCGCGAGCGCCGTTTGCTGCAGCGTGGCGACGATCTCGTCGGGCAGTCCCTCGGCGATGGCTGATTTCGTGTCCCGGTAGGCGCGGGTGCCCTGGCCCCACTTGACCTCGGCGCCGGCAATCCGCGGCGTCCCCTCGGGGAGCTTCGATAGATCGAGTTCGACCACGGGCAGCGCGAGCGGGGTGCCGTTGCCCAGCACCCCCACGTACATCTCACGCCCTTCGACGTACTCCTCGATCAGCACCGGGGAATCGAAATTGGCATGGAGCCAGTCGATACGTTCCATCAGCTCGCGGATCGAATTGACGACGGCGTTGAACTCGATGCCGATGGACCCGTCCTCGCGCGCCGGCTTGACGATGACCGGGAACTCGAGATCGTGCGAGAAGTCGAGGCGCCCGCGAAACGATCGCGCGAACACTGGAGTATGGATGCCGTGGAATTCGAGGATTTTCTTGGCGTTGGCTTTTTCCTGGCCGTAGAGGAGGCCGTGAGAGCCTGAGCCGGTGAATCGCTTGTTGACCAGTTCGAGGTAGGCGGCGATGCAATAGTCGGCGGTGTCGTTGCCGGCGAACGATTCCGCCAGGTTGAACACCAGGTCGCACTCCATCCGGGCCACCGCGTGCAGGCTCTTGAGCGATCCATCGAGGCAATGCAGCGTCGGATGGTGTCCAAGCTTGGTGAGGGCGTCGGCGACTTCGTCCTCGACTTCTTTCTTGTCGAGGGTGCGGGTCAGCGGACTTTTGTCGGCGTGCGTGGTGTCTTCCTCAGGCTCCTCCCAGCGATCGTAGAGCACAACTATGTTGAGACTGGCCACGCGTCGCCGATTATAGCAGGCGGCATATTGTATGATCGCAGTTCCGGCCGCAGACACCAGCTTGAGAGCAGGATGGACGCACGACGAGCGCGCGCGGCGCTCGCCGTTCCGCGCAGCGTGGCGACGCGCGAG
Source organism: uncultured Acidobacteriota bacterium (assembly GCA_963771415.1). Taxonomy (GTDB): domain Bacteria; phylum Acidobacteriota; class Vicinamibacteria; order Vicinamibacterales; family 2-12-FULL-66-21; genus CAWAZT01. The sequence goes on from CAVYTI010000008.1 coordinate 1,091,402, forward strand.
CCGGGCAGGACAGGGGCAGGACCGCGCGCCACAACGCACGAGGATCACGATGAGAAGGTCACTGTGGGTCTTGGCTGTCGTCGCGCTGGCCGCGACCGGGTGCGGACAACCGAAGGGAGAAGAGTTCACCACCAAGGACGCGGCGAATATCCGGCAGAAGAATCAGGAGTTCGTCGACGCGTTCAACGCCAAGCACGTCCAGCAAATTCTCGATCTGTATGCCGACAATTCCGTCTTCATGCCGCCGAATATGCCGACGCTTCGCGGCCGCGATGCGTTGAAAATGTACTATGGCGATCTCTTCCACGGCGGCGCCACGAATCTCAAGCTCGAGGTCGGTGAAGTCTCCGGCCACGGCCCCATCGCCTATCAGACCGGTCCGTACGAGCTCGATTACGCCGCGGATGGATCAAAGCACGACCGCGGCAAGTACCTCTTCGTCCTTCGCAACATGAACGGGACATGGCGGCTGCAGTACACGATGTGGAGCAGCGATCTGCCGTCCGACAACATGCAGCCCAAGGCCGACTAGGGCCGCTGGAGACGCGGCAGGTTCCCAGCCAGGCCGCGGCGTACGCGGAATACACCGCAACAGTGAGTTCGCGGTCTCGATAAAGGCGAGGTCCGCGCAATCTGCGGCCACTACTGGCGAAGTGCCAGGATCTGATGCTGGCGCACCGCAGCGATCTGCCATGGCTCCAGGTTGAACGCGTCTGTGGCGGGCGACACGAAATCGTCGGGCGTGAAGCGGGCCTGCAGGAGCCCCCGCACCGTGTGCACGCGAGTATTGAGCAGGAAATGCGCCAGCTCGTGGGCGATGGCCCGGCCCACGACACGCGGCACCATGATGCCGCCAAGCGCGGGAGCCGAGGCCGGCGGGCTGGCGGCGCGCACGACACGTTCTGCCGCATCCAACGAGACGTAGACCGGCGGTGTCACCCGTCCGTCGACCGTCCGAGTGGCGGCGACGGGCCATCGTTCTGTGTCCTCGGATTTCGGGAGCACAGAGGCTGGCCGGTCGATCAGCACGCGAACGGACGGCCTCGTCGCATCGGCGGACCACTCGATCGTCACCCCCTGCGCCGACCAGATCGCGTCGACTTCGTGTCTCACCATGTCAACCTGGCGTGGCCCAAGTCCCCGGACGACCATCAGCTCGATCCGGAGAGGCACGGACTCGCGCGCTCGAACCTCGCTCAGATGCCCCACTCGATGGAGCACGGCGACGATGATGACGAAGGCGAGAACCCTGTAGCCGGCGTGCTGCTGCGTCAACCTGCCCTCCCGCGCGCTTCCTGAACACTAGGAAAAGCACTCGAAAAGGTCCTGCAGGGACACTCAAGGATTTACGAATGAATCCTGCAGGTGTTATGCAGGCGTCTTGGTGGGCTATCGAGCGGGTACGCGTGCACGCAGCTCGGCGAACCAGTTCACGATCAGGCGAACGTCAGCCGGGGGCGGAGGAATGACGCCAGGTCCGCGCCGGACTTCGACCATCAGGAACCGTCCGTCTGGCGCGATATCATAGCCGGCGATCGGTTGGTTGATTGTGTACTTCATGTCGGGGTCCCGGAACACGACGCGCGGTTCGCTGGCGCGAAATGGCGGACCACTCGAAATGGCGGAGACCAGATACGTGTGGCCCGTGCGAACCGGTAGAGGCAGCGTCGCGGGCACAGGACCCTCGTCGGGAGTGGCGCCGTAAAACAGCGCGTGCCCGTCGGAGGACCACCGGGGAAACCAGCCTCCCTCTGTGGAGATCTGCTGGCGGGGGCCAGGTCCAGGAAACGGCTGCACGTAGACCTCGGGACGCCCGGACTCATTCGACATGTAAGCGAGCCACCGTCCGTCAGGCGAGAGCGCGGCGTGAAACTCCTGAGCGGGCGTTTGAAGGACCGGCCACACCTTCGTGGTCTGACCGTCCATCGACAGCGCCCAGATATCGCACTGGGACGTGCACTGGTGAAAGACCAGAGTACGCCCGTCGGGCGTCCACGCCGCCGGGAACTGTGCCGCCGCGTTGGTCGTCAAGCGGGTGGCGGGCCCGCTGCCGTCTACCGGGATCCAGAACAGATTGACATTTCCGGCGCGTGCGCCGCTGAAGACCACCCGCTTCCCGTCCGGTGTCCAGAGCGGATGGTTGGCGAACCCGTCGAACGGCAACCGTGTTCGACTCGCGCGCTCGATGTCGTAGATCCAGATGGCCGCCACAGACGCGACTGTGTGTACAGCAATTTGTCGGCCGTCCGGAGACAACCGGGGCTGATAGTACGCGTCCGGCGCCGCTCCAATATCCGTGGATCGACCTTCCCGATCGACCCATACGATCGTGCGGAGCATCTCCAGGTTTGGATCCGGCACATCAGGCAACCAGGCAAGCGAGCCCGAATCGGACACCGTGTACTGTGCGGCGACTGTGGAGATGATCTTGTCCTTGATTCCGCGCATGACGCCGTCCAGCAGGCCGACGGAATCGCCGGTGACACGCAGCCTGCCCAGATCGAAGGGGGCAGCCATCAGCGTCTGACCCGCGACATACACGAGATGTCCGGTCGGCACGTAGCGGGCATCGGACGCATCTCGGAAGAGCACGCGTCGTTCGCCGGTCTCGAGCGACAGGAGGGCGACGTACGTGCCGAGCCGGGGAGCGTTGGGAACGGCGACAACCGTGAACAGGATCGCCTTCGCTCCAGGCAGCACGTGGGGAAGTACATGACCGCCCTCACCCTTGGAAAGGTCAACCGTGGTCAGCACGTGCTCGACGCCGCCCGCTGCGGCAACGCGGCGCAATCCACCGTCAGGCTCGTCGGCGAACACGATCGCATCGTCGGTCCCCCAGCTGGCTCCGAACGGCAGCCGAGCCTGGCAGATCTTCGCAGGGGCGCCGCCAGCGACGGGTACTCTCCAGAACGCGCCGCGAGACCAGTACCCGATCCAGCGCCCATCCGGAGAAAAGAATGGAGCCGAGGCTTGCTCCGTGCCTGGAATGGGCGTAGCCTCCTCCCGGTCCAGAGGCCGCATCCACAGCTGTTGTCGATCGCCGCGCAGACCGGCGAACACGAGTCGCGTGCCGTCCGGTGACAGCGCGATCGACGTGCGCGTCGGCCGGTTTCGACCTCCCCACCGCTCTCCATGCACGTCCGGTCCACGGATGCCATCGGCGGGCTCAATGCCTACACGCAGAGACATCACGGGACTCGGGGTGCGAGCGAATCGCCCGGCAACCATCCACCCGATCGCCATCATCGCCACGGACCACACCGCGATCGCGACGACACGCCGTGTGGTGTGGGCCTGGTGCGTCAGAGGTGCGTTCGATATTTGACTCGCCGCATCACCTCGCTGCGGAGGATCCCGACGCGCGACCGGCATCACGAACCGATAGCCTCGCGTCGGAACGGTTGCGATAATGCGCGGCTCGTCACCGTGATCACCGAGAACTCTTCGAAGGGAGGACACGGTCGAGGCGAGATTGCCCTCTTCGACGATGGCGTCTGGCCACACCGCAGCCATGACGGCCTGCTTGTTGACGAGGCGTCCCGGGCGGTCGACGAGGTACAGCAGAAGATCGAAAGCCTTGGGCGTCAGCGCAACCGGATGGCCGTCACGCAACAGCAGTCGCTCGGTGGGATCAAGCCGGAACGGTCCGAACTCGCGGATGGAACCGTGGCTGAGAGGCGAGGCGGGCCCAGGACGAGGCCACCCGATCCACGCCATCGCCGCCCGCAGAATACGGCTTTCTCCAGTGGTGACATCTTGGTCCATTTTTGGGTTCATCCCGGGGCGGTCTCTACTGGCAGTCTAACGACCACGAGCTCGAACCGTCCGTGCAAAGGCGAAGGCGTGGAGGTAGCGGTGGAAGGCCCCTTCCGCCCCATCGGGTCGCCGAGAACGATCGCACCCGGAAGGTCGGCGACGCCATGCTGAACCAGTGAGGAACAGAATGCAAGGCACCTGCTCGGGTGACCTGCAGGCCGCGGCGAGAGTCCTTCCCGCGTGATCCGCGGCCCTGGCTGGAAACTCTCTCCGCATACTCCGCGTGATCCGCGGCCCTGGCTGGAAACGCTCTCCGCGTATTCCGCGTGATCCGCGGCCCGGGGTTTCGCGACCCGGTCTCAGTGCGCCGTCTTTACGATCCGAAACGGCCGCACGACTTCTCCCACTTTCTGACCATCGACGCTGATCACCGCCCGCGCCAGGTAGGCGCCGGCGGGAAGGGTCGACAGCGGCACTGCGGCCGACGCGGCCCGGCAATGCTCGTCGTTGTCGGGGGTCTGCAGGCTGGCGGCGACGCTCTCCAGCGTCGGCGACGCCGCGGTGGCCACGACCTCGAGGGCCACCGAGGCGCGGGCGAATATCGCCGGCGCTTCGGAGAAGAGCTCCAGGTAGGCGTGCAGGACGTTGGCGGACGTCTCGCCGGTCACGGACGGCAGGATCGACGCCGCCGCGCCCTCGCCTTTGCCGTCAGTACCCGCGTCCTTCGCCGATCAGCAGCTCGGTCACCCTGAACTGCGCGATGCGGCGCATATAAGCCCACACCGGCCGTTCGACGCTGCCGCGGCGTCCCGCCTCGTCCGACACGGCAACTCTCAGCGTATACGGGCCAGGATCGGCCAGCAGGGTTGCGAAATACCGCTGCATCCCGGTCGCGGAAGTCGCGGAAGGAACCGACGGCTGAAAGAGGCTCGCCCCGGCCGCCCCCTTGTCGTCGAGCAGAACGAGACCGATCGACAACCGGCCGGTCGGGGCGACGGCGCGGTCGATATCCATGGCCACCAGCAGGCGGACGCGCAACGATCCGGGATCCTGGAAGACGTAGGTGGTCAGCGTCAGCGGAATACCTGTTTCCTGGATCGGCGTGCGCAGCAGATCGGTAATCGCGTCCCGGTCGTTCTTGGCCCGGACCAACCCGATGCCGAACTCACGGCGCGAGCGAACGAGCACACCGGTCCGGCGAACCTTCACGGAGATCGCGTGCGACTTGCCGTCGCGATCGCCGGCTTCCGGCTCGAAACCGAGCAGGTAGTAGCCTGACAGCTCGGAGGCTACCCGGCTAAACGCGAAATCCGGATCCGCGAGAATACGAAAGAGCTCTCCCCCGCCGGCCGCGCTCACGAACTGCAACCCCTCTTCGCGCACCGACCGATCCTGCGATCGCAGCGCCGGTTGCCGCGCCTGCGAGGCGTCGTTCTCCGACGGTTCCGGCTTGAGCGCGTAGAGCGTGACGTGCGCCGCCGCGGCGGCGCGGGCGAATCCTTCCAGAATCCGCCGCTCGTTGTCGACGACGAGGCCTTCCGACACGAGCAGCAGCGTCTTCGGCGTCTCGCTCGACCCCAACCGCTCGAGAATCGCGCGGAGGCCATTGATGGCGTTCCTCGCGCGCTCGTGCGCGTAGGTCGAGATGATCGACGCCTCTTCGGCGACCATCCGGCGACAGACCATGACGTCGGAGAGACCTCCGCGTCCGCTCACCTGCCCGCACTCGCGATCGAGCGCCTGATCCATCATGATCGAGTTGTTCTTCTCGAAGGCGAGCGCTTCGGCGATGCCGATGCCCCTCGGACCGTGCTGGAAATCCCCTTCGCCATCGATCTGCTTCAGCGCCGTTTCGACCGATCGGTGATCGGTGGTGAAGTCGATCGACGGACCGGTCGGAATGGCGTAGAGGGCAACATGGTCGGCGGGATCGAGCCCGTGGACGAAGCGCGCGGCGGCCGCGAACACGTCCCGCGCTCTCACCGGCGTGATGCTGCCACGATCGACCACCACGGCGATCATCCGGCCGGCGGGTGCCGCGTTCGAGCTGAAGCTGGGCGCCTGAGCCGGCTGAGTCGTCACCGGAGCGGTGGCCGCAACCGAAATGAACTGCGCCGACGTCAGTTTGCGGACACGTCCGTCAACCGTCAGCGTGAAGTCGTCGCGACCGAGGTCCGGAACCGGTCGGCCCTGTTGATCGACGACGTTCACGTCGACCGAGACGATGTCGACCGACGAGCTGAAGGAGGGTTGGGGGATCTGGGCTGGCGGCTGGGCTCGCAGCGCGACGCCGAGGGCGCCGACGCAGACAACCAGCAGAACCGTCACGGAGTGTGCGCGCACGCTGGCGGTCAGTATAGATCTGCCGACTGGCGACGTCTCGACTATCCGAAAGCTCGACCGGGCGTCATTCGGGCTGGCCGGCGTGGGCGGCGGGGCCGGTGTCTTCCGGGAGGACCTCGGGCTGCTCGGTGGCGCGATACATCCTCAACGCGGGCGTCGACGCCACGATCCACAGCGTCACCGCGACGCAGCCGATGCCGCCGCTCACGACCGACGGGACCGCGCCGAACGCGTTCGCCACCAGCCCGGCTTCCAGCTCGCCGAGCTGCGGCCCCCCCATGAAGAAGACCATGTTGACGCCGGTCATGCGGCCGCGCAGATGATCCGGCGTCTCGAGCTGCCGGATCAGGTTTCTGAAGATGGTGCTGATCGTATCGCTCGCGCCGGTCGCCGCCAGGCACAGGAACGACAGCAGAAAGTTGCGTGAGACGCCGAACGCGATGGTGGCCAGCCCGTAGGAGACGACGGCGCCGGTCAGGACCCACCCGCGACGCTCGATCAGGTCGACGGCGCGGACCATGATCGCGCTCGCGATGATCGCGCCGGCCGCCGGGGCGGCGTAGAGCCAGCCATATCCGTGTGCGCCAACGCCAAGGATGTCCTGCGCGTAGATCGGAAGCAACGCCGTCGCCGACGAGAAGAACGTCGCGAAAAAATCCAGCAGCATCGTCGAGCGGATCAGCGGTGAACGGAACACGAACCGCAGGCCTTCGAGCGCCGCGGCAACCGTGAAGTCCGCCTTCTGCGGAGGGGGCGATCCCTCGGGACCGGCGCTCGACGGTGTCCGCTGCGAGACGTCACGCATCATCAGGATTGCCGCCAGCACCACGAGGAAGGATGCGGCGTTGGCGGCGTAGGCCCAGGCGACGCCGAACTGTCCGATGACGATGCCGCCGAGAGCAGGACCAGTGACGGCGGCGACCTGGAACATGATCGTGTTCAGGCTCAGGGCGTTGGCGAGGTGCTCGCGCGGGACGAGGTTGGGCACCAGCGCCTGACGGGCTGGAAGGTCGAAGGCCCCGGCCGCGGAGCTGGCCGCCGAGATCAGGTAGACCGGCCACACCGAGTCGAGGCCGTGCCAGGTGAGGGCCGCCAGGATCGCGGCGAGAATCGCCATCACTGTCTGCGTGATCAGCATCAGGCGTCGGCGATCGAAGACGTCGGCCGCCACGCCGCTCAGCAGCGAAAAGAAGACGACCGGCACCACGCGCACGAGGCCGACCATGCCCAAGGCGAGGGCGCGGCGATCGTCGGGAACGAGCAGGGAGACGTGCCAGAGAATGGCGGCCGTCTGCATCAGGCTGCCCGAGAACGAGATCAGCAGCCCGATCCAGAGCAGGCGGAAGTTGCGATGACGAAGGGCGACGAACAAGCGATCGGAGTTGGGAAGCGATTGGTCTCGGTTTACGTGCGCCTGATGACACGAGCGCGCACCGGCGCATACCGATGGCCCGATCGTCGTACAATGATAATCTCGTTTGCGCGCCGGAGTGGTGAAACTGGCAGACGCGCCGGACTCAAAATCCGGTGGGGTTCACCCCCCGTGTGGGTTCGATTCCCACCTCCGGCACCATATCCTCAAACACTTACGCACTTTCGCTCGTCGCGCCTTTTGCGCGATCGAGCGTCAGTGTGCCCGGAAGTGTGCCCGCGAGCTTCTTGAGCCCGTCGCGAAGGTCCGCTTCGTCCACGATCCGATAGCGGTCAAAGACGCTACGTGTCTTGTGTCCGGTAATCTGCATCGCCACCTGCTCGGGCACATTCGCTCGCGACAGGTTCCTGACGGCGGTTCGGCGGAAATCGTGCGGGATGCGCCCGGGGCAGCCAGCCGCCTTGCAGGCGGCCTCCCACGCCCCGCGGAAGTCGCGGATCTTCTTGCCGTTCCGATGGAACACCCACGGCACGATGACATCCCTGGCGCGTTCCACGGCCTTCGTGGCCTGTCGCTGCTCTTCGAGCAGCTTGGAGATGTCGGGCAGGACATCGCCGTACGGCAGTAGTCGGCCCTGATCATTCTTGGTCGTGCCCGGATCAAGTCGCACGGTGCCGGCCTTCAGATCAATCTGACGCCATTGCAGCGTGAGGACTTCACTCGGCACGCGCCAACCCGTCAGATACGCAAAGGTCACCACAGGCTGAAGGGCCGAGGGCAAATGACGACGGACGGCGATGAACTGCTCGAACTCAAAGAAACCGGTGCGGACATTTCGTTCCTGCAACATCGGAATGTGCGGACGCGCGTGGAGTTTACCTGCTTGGCAAGACAGCGAGTACATCCGCTTCAGCGCCGACAGCTCACGGTTGATTTCCGCGTTCGACGCTTTCGCCGCCATGCGCTGGGCGATATATGCGCGAATGTCCGTGGTCGTAATAGTGGCCATCCGCTTGCCCTGAAAGTATGGTGTTAGGTGCAGATCGATCCGACGCTGAACATCCTCGAGACTCTTTTTCCCGTTGATGGTGTAGTCGTTGATCATGTCGGCGGCTGCCTCCTCAAACGTCACACGGCCACTCTTGGGCGTGATCGGAATCCCTCGCTCAACGTCACCTTCGCGAACACGCAGCATGCGACGGGCGACGGTTTCTTTGGTCGTGCCCGTGCTCTCTCGCACGACACGTCCATTCTGGTAGTACTTGATCCACAGATACTTAGATCGAGGCCGGCGGTAGATGCTGCCCATTTGTTAGGACCTTCTAGGATCAGTCGCTGATTGCCGATTTTGGACGCTCAGGCCGTCCAGCCCTTCTCAAGAAATGAGTCCTCCATACAGGTTTCGCCACGTTACGGAAATCGGGTGCGCAGATCGATCTGTGTGTCTCCCGCCTGCTTTGCGTCAAAACCCCTTCCCATCAGATCCGCAGCATTGAAGGACACCTGTGCAAGCTCCAAAACCATGGCGGTTCTAGTGCGATCAAACCGTTCATCGGGTGCGAGGGGCGCCGCGTCTGCCGCTGAGACGTAGAGCCCATCCTGCTTAAGGCCATTCATTTCTCGGACACGAGCAACGGCATCGTCCCAGGGCGCGCTGCCCTTGAGGGGAACCTTGCTCGGTGATTGAAGTCTCTTGAAATTGATGAGGCTTGCCATCAACTTCTCGTGATGGCTGGTGAGGAATCTGTGAACCTCGGACCAGTCCGGGGATTCGCCGGCGAGCGCCTTCTCAGAGCATTCCAGCAAGTACTGAATCTTCGATGCTTCTTCGATCGCGATAACACTGAGCGTGAAGGCCCGCGCGTACCGCTCATTCCTAAAGAGCAAGTCGGCGTCGCCGATAAGGGAAGCGCTATTTTCTAAGAGTTTTGCCCGCACAGCGCCGATGTCCGCCAAGGAAAGCGGACGCACGTTCTTAGCTTTCGCCATTGGAGCCCTCGACAACGCTCGGTCGTATCAAGAATAAAGACTAGAGGCCGGACCCGCGCGAGCAGTCGCGCGAATCCGGGTGATGGCACGAGTTGGGCGAGTAGCAAAACGATCATCGCGCCGAACTCTCGCCGAAGACCAACGCTGCGACGAAGACACACACGCCCACCCAGAACAGCACCCACAATGCGAGAGACAGCCGAGGCGTGAGCACGAATGCGCGGATAATCGGCCGCGGCGCGTCGTCCGTGGGGGTGGCGCTGGTCCGTGCATGCGGACGCGTCGGATCGACGCTGCGCACCATTACGCGCCTGCCGCTTTCTGAGCTGCGGCTTTCGCATTGCGATCGTCTTCGGCCTGTGCAGCGCAGGCGAGTTGCTGGCACTGTACGATGAGGTCTGCAATCACGTTCGGCGCCCACGACTCGCGCAGTTCTGCCGGCGTGAGTTCCCGATAGTCGTTGAGCAGGTCCAGCGCGCATTGCAGGCGTCCGTTGATTTCAGCGCAGGCATCGTGCGTGGCACTCATCGCCCACCTCCGAGCCGCCGGCCAAGCTCCACGCCAAGCAAAAAGCCCGCGTTCCTGCTGTAGTAGATCTCCGCCAGCCGTTGGGCCTCCTCGTCCGGCGGCCAGGCACCCGAGCCGTCTCGCAGGATCAACGCCGCCTGGATTTTTCTGGCGGCGTCTTGCAGATTGATCGTGGGCGACGCCGGGGCGTGGCTGTCCGGGTCCGGCAGCTCGTACAAGAGCTCCGCCATGTAGGTGTCGATCGCTGCTCGGGCGAGCTGCTGCGGATCCGGGCGTGGAGTCTTTGGAGCGTTCTTCGAACGTGACATGTGAGCCTCCGTTGGCAACGGACCCGCGGCGTATCATGGGAAGAGCCGCGAGTCGTTGCCTCAAGACAACGGTGGACGGTTAGGAGCGCAAGCGGGTGACCGCCCGCTTGCGCTCCGGTTTCAATGCTGAGACCCCGTTCTTTTCCAGCCACTCGTTCAGTGCTTGCCGGATCTGCTCGCTCTCGCTGATGTCCCTTGCCTTCTTGATGGTCTTCAGCCCGGCGGCCTGCACGTCGTTGATGTAGAACGAATAGAGTTTACGGGGGCTCAACACTGCCTCCAGTGTATATATGTTCTATATACATATCAAGAGCACGAGCAGCCTTGCAGGTGCTCTATTATCGGCTTCCGCGCGTAGTCGGGGGAATCGTCAATACCTCACAAGTCACATTCGCAGGCACCGTCAGCGCGGCAATCGCTCGTGCGAAGCGCGAAAGCGCAGGGGCGTGGCCGCTGAGCTTGACGTTCGGAGGGTCCCACCTCGAAATCGCGGGGGTGATTTTGCTTGCCTCGTCGTAGCTCACCGCGCATGCTGAGGCGAACGGTTTCGCTGGGCGTGCGCCGGCCCTGTGCGTCACCGGGGCGCGTGCCCGCCAGTAGTCGTCACCCCGTGAGGGTGAAAAACATTGACGTGTGTGAATCACCGACTAGGAGAGTTTCATCATGGCAAATGTCGTGGCCGGCAATATAACCTGGTATGCGGTTGGAGATGCAGACGAGTTGCAACCAGGACAGTCTCAAGGCTGGTTCTGGAATCTCGGGAATTTAGCAGAGGCCATTTCCTTCTCTGTTGTCGCCCGTGCCGCCGGTTTTGGCACGGCCAGCGTCATAGTCGAGAACGTCATAGTTACAAACGGGCCGGAAGGACATAAAGCGTTATTTAGTGTCCGAAACGTTGGGCCCAGGCCAATAGACCAATACATTGTGGCCGGTTCGTTTATCAGCCCGTAAGGAGATGCTATGAAAGTTTATGTTCATTACGACTCCTCCGGTGCTATCCACGATCTGATTGCCGTGGACGCTCCGGCGGATCGCATCGCAATGCTAGCGCCCCAGCCAGGCCTTTTCGTCGCGGAGGTCGAGGGAGACGTCCCTGGTTTGAAGCCCGAACCCGACAAGTCGGACCGAGAGGCAGTGCGCAAGAGCCTACAGACCCTGCGAGTCGCCACACCGATTCCACGCTGCAAGCTCGTCAGCAAATAGGGGTCAGGCGATAATATCGCTCAATTAAAGGGAATCGGTTTGTCGTATCGAGGCCTCGGCACAGAAACGGCAGGGCGCAGACTCACGCCGAGGCTACGGTCTATCGAGCGCGATCAGAACGGCGGCACGCTTTCCGAGACCGGCGTGCCTTGTGCGAGGGTATCGCGGATGTCCGTCAGCAATTGTTCTGTATCCTTCAAATCGATGAGCACACCAAGGGTCGGCTTCCCTGGCATTCCGCCGATCAGCTTCGCCCGGCAGGCGCCAACGTGTCCGTATCGGCTTAGTAGGGCAAACACTTCACGGTATTCAAGTGCGTTGTCTCGTGACAAGTACCCGATCGTGCCGCCGTCCTGTGCGAACACTCGGATCGCATTGGGGTCGTATGGATTGCTAGTTTCAGGGATCAAGACCGCGCGGAAGAACCGACTGCGCTTCGCGATCCGCCTCAACGCTGGCTGATAGTTGCTCTCTCCGACAATAGCGAAACCGCAGTCGCCGTGATCACCGCAATCAAGCGCACGCAACTCGAGATCAACGCGATCTCCCGTTTTCGATGCGTCCATGATGGCGCCTGTCGGGATGTAGCTGTTTCGGAGTGGTCCCGCGCCACTCTGAGGTTGTGGAGGGATGAACATGGATCGGCCACGTCGCGCGAGTACCAGCGCAGCTACGGCCGCGACAATCAGCAATAGCGTCAGCACGGCACCGCGCATTCTACACCGCGAGGTTGTTCCAGTGCGCTGATGTGCGGGTCTTATTCAGTTGTCAATGAACGCGCTGAGCACGTGCCTGCCGTACCGTTGTTCATGTGGAAGACGCCCAGGCCGCCGCGTGCTTTCGTGCAGCACGTGTAGCCGCCCGCTTCGAGCAGCTTGATCGCCTTTCGTTCCGCCCGCGATCCCTTCGCTTTGCTCATTCGAACGTCCAGACACTCGTCCATTTGACGGAAACGTATCCGCGTGCTTCACCCTTGAGGGCCTCTCATTGACCTCAACAGCCGTCATTTGTTGTCGATGAGCTCGTAGCTGATCAGTGTGACGCCGTTTCCAATGTCAACGCTCACACTGGCGGGTCCGGCGATGGTGATCTGCCGCCCCGACGCATTTCCATCAACGCCCTCAATGGAAGAGACGTTCGCCGCCAACAGCACCTCCAGCCCGAACCCCGCCGCAGGTACCGGGGCGACACCGACCCTGGATAGTGGGCCAGTTGAGTTCGAAACAAAGTTCACGATGACCAACAATTGCCCCGCCGGGACAGGGATTACGACGGATTTATTGGGCTGATCCGAGTCGATAATTCTGGTGATTAGCATCGATGGTCCCTCTTGTGTCTGTAACAAAACCCTGATCGGCACGAACCGCTAAATTTCGTCGCCGACTAGTGCGAGTCGCACGTGTCTTCGGCGGCGCATCTCTAAACAGTGCGCGACCAGGCAGGAGTTATGGGATAGGCTGGTGAGCCTCCTACGCCAATGCCGTAGCGTGGCATGTTGCGACGTCCGCTCCACACCTCAAAAATGAAGTAAGGAGAGTGTACCGGTGAAATTCATGCTTACGTGGCGAACGCGCCCCGGCCTCTACAAGGCGGCGTTTCAACAGTTTCTCGAAACCGGCGGTTCGCCGGCCAAGGGAGTGGAACAGGTTGCTCGGTATCACGTGCCCGGCTCGGTTCTGGGCTGGCACGTCCTGGAAACGAACGATATGACCGCCCTCGCCGAGCATGTGAACAATTGGGGCGACCTGATTGATATCGAACTGAATCCGATCGTCGAGGATGCCCAGGCAGCAGACGCCGCAGCCAGAGTGTTCGGCAAATAGCAGTCCTCCCGTCGGCCGGTTGGATCAACGCCTGCACACCAGAGACCCGGCGTCGAGGTTAGAACGCGTTCTCCGCTACGTTCGATCATGAGGTCGGCCTATCGGCCTGTCCGCTGCTGCTCGGTGTCGTTGGCGGGCTGGTGGCTGACGGTTGTCTGACCCAACTGGCCATCGCCCATGCGCGCCGGCTGGAATCCTGCGCGTAGCTGAGGGCCAGTTCTGTGCGGCGCAGGTCGGCTTCGAGCTGTGCGATCCGCTCGCGGCAAAAGTCGTCCGAGCGAATGACCCGCTGTTCCATCAGATAGTCCTCGATTAATAGGGGTCCTTGCCACCTGCCACCTTCCAGCGGGTCACAATCGGCTGATTCGATTGAGGACTGGCAGTCCTATGCGGAACGCCCGTCAAATCAACTGCGGCGGGGCTATGATATGGGCCGCTTAAGGAGGTCCGATGAAGAAGTTAACGATCGCGTTGGCGTTCGCGGCAGCCTTTCTGACCGCCGGCTCTATTCGGATCATCGCCGGCCAGGAGAAGTCCGCAAAGGCTGGCAAGCTGATCTACCTGTCGTCTGAGAGCGCGGACTACAAAGAGAGGCCAGGGCAGCAGGGAGTGACGATGGCGGTTATCTGGGGTGATCCCGACAAAGGAGCGCATGCGACGTTTTCGAAGTTCGCACCAGGCTTCGACGCCGGGATGCACACCCATACCAACGATGTCTGGATAGTCGTCTTGAAGGGCGCGTATCTCTACAAAGACGAGGGCGGCGACAAGCGAGTGGGCCCCGGGGAATTCATTCGAGTGCCCGGCGGCCACAAACACTGGAGCGGCGGGGACAAGACCGAAGGCGCCCTGTTCTATCAGGAGGGAGCTGGGAAGTTCGATCTCGTGCCGACAAAATAGCCCATCGCGGCACAAGAGGAGTCGCTCATTCTCCATCGCTGAACCGCCGCGGCAAGCCGAACAATCTCGAGCCGAGGGGTGGTCCGAGCCACCCCTCGAAACTGGCCGTCTCAAAATCCGCAAGCACCAGCCGCAATACTCCGCAAGATGGGGAGCGTTTATTCTGTTTTCAAAGAGCAATTGAGAGACTCGACCTACGGTACGCTCAGGCGCCCTCGGCCGTCCTCATTCGAAGAGCCCGCGTGAGATGTGTTCGGCATCGGGCGCATCAACGATGCGCGTCTGCTTCGCCTTGAAAGATTCCCACCGACACGACGGCCGGCAATACAGCTGATGCGGGCGTACCGGCGCAAACGGGCGCCTACACCGCTCGCACCAGACACCAGACGATGGCGTAAGAACGCGTTTTGCGGGCGAGTTCGTCATGGCGTGGGGCTCTGGGCCTCGTCGCGTCCGTTCGTCGCTGGCGGGCTCTGGGCGGGTCGCCGGACCCAACTGCCCATGGCCCATGCGCGGCGACTGGAATCCTCCGCGTACTTCCGCGCCAGTTCTGATCGGCGGAGTTCGGCTTCGAGTTTCGCGATCCGCTGCAGATTGAAATCGTCCGATGGTTGTGGCATGTCTCGGTACCTGGTAATTGTTGTTTCACAAAACCTGCTAGTTGGCTGGTGTCCGGTATTGCATAGCCGTCGCGCGTTCAACGGGGTACTGTGTTGGCTTTGCCCTCCGAGGAGCGGCCTTATGAACAACCAGCACGCAACAGCCGCTTCCCCCCTTCCGTGTCCGAAGTGTCACGCGCTCGGCGTGCGCGAGGTGAGCGTGCACGGGCACGATCTCCATGAGTTTTCCTGTCGCGCCTGCCGGCACGTGTTCTATCTGCGGGCCGCTGACCTTCAACGTGAATGCGACAAGATGCGAGGAACTGCGCGGCCGCGCCAGCCCAAGAACCGCCCGACGAATTGACGCCATCTCCGCCGGATAGTCCTCGCCTAATACGCGTTTCGCGGCGTCTCTACGTCGCGCAGCAGTCGTCTTGCGAGGCGACAGTCTTTGCACCGTCGCGGAGTCTTAAGATCCCGCTGGCTGAAGTAGACGATTTCGCCCTCGTGGACCGGAAAGTCCGCATCGCAATCGACACACACCCGCCACTCGGCAATCGGTGAGTCCTGCATGGTGCCCGCCTACTTCTTCACGGCCGCGATAGGTGACGGAGCCTCGCCACGCACAGGTACAGGAAGATCCTCGTCAACCACGGCCACGGCGACCCATCCCTTAGAGACGTAATAGAGGTGCCTCGAACTGGGCAAGCCTGCCGTCCTGTCACTGGATGGTGATCGTTGGTAAATGATTCTCAAGTCGCCTTTGTGGGCTTCTCTGGAAAATAGGCGGAGGACGTCCTGCTCCGTGAATCCGCGCTTGGCCAACTCCGCCGACAACTCTGGCGCTAATCCAATCATGGTGCTCTCTCCTCTTGAACCGATGCACCGGGCGGACGCGCCGACATCCGCGGCCCACGCCCGCCCGGCTTCCCCCCATGGCCAAGGGGATTAGAGTGTTCCGCGGGCTGGCGGGTTGATCTTGCGATACCGGTCGAGCACGCTCTCCTGAATGCCATCCGCCGATCGCGTGTCGCGCAAAATGGAGATGCGCTCCCGCAGCGAGGTCTCCACGCTGTCGATCACCTGACGTTCCGATTCCGTCTGCGCCCGCCGCATCGGACTTGGTTCGAATGTCGCTGCCATGCTGTGCTCCTTGGTTAGTCGGTTGTCTTTACGCTGGGTCACCGCGGTTACGAATCCCACCTATTTCTCAGCCCATGCACTTCCAGCAACATGTCGCGCGACCGCGACATCGTGCTGGTAATCAATGCGGCGCGTGCGTCGATCGCGGCGATCCGGTCGCGGAAGGTTGGATTTTCCTTGCGCCACTCACCAAACCGCGCGCGCAGAGCGTCCTCAGGCCCGCCGGCGTCGAGAGCCCGGAGGCGCTGAAGCACCGCCGGCACGATCGTGCGAATGAGCAGCGGCGATTGACGCGCGAAGGCAGCGTCCGCGATGTCCTGGATCTCTGGGACGTCTGCGATATGCGGCAGCGCCGCGATCACCGCGGGTACCTCGGCAGCCCATTGCGTCTCAATCGCTCGTCGCTCGGCGCCGACCGGGAGCGCCTCCACGCCCGCCGCATCGGCAATCGCACGCCCGCGCTCGCTCTCCAGCGCCTTGAGGCGTCTCGCTTGCTCCTGCTCGTACGCGTCGGATACCTCCGCCACAACGCGCGCCGTGATGGCCGTGCGCTCGCTGCTGATAACATTCGGCAGCAGGCGCCCGCGCTGGTCCTCCAGCGCCGATAGATCTTTCTTCGCCTGCTCGAGTGCGGCCCTCGCCGTCGGTAGCTCTTCGAGGCCGCCGCGCTCAATCAATCGCTCCTTGACCGATTCCACTGTTGCCATCTGATCATTTCCCTTTCCTAGACATCGATTCCCAGATCTGCGCGTCCCAACGCCGCGACGGATCAATCCCAGCCGCCAGGTTGTCGAGAAAGGCGCCTTGCGTTCCAAGTGCGGCCCGATCGATATCCGCCGCGCGACAACGTGCCAACTCCTGCGACAGGCTTTCGCCCCGTCGCGTGCTCACGAGCCACCGCCGGATCCGTTCTCGTCGTGTCATCGCGCCCTCAAGGTAAAGAGATCCGCCCCAACCTGCGCGGCTGCGCCGATGTGGTCGGCCAGATCCGCAGGCTGTCGCGACAGACCCCATCGCGACTTCTGCCACCTGGTGTCCGCCTGAATCAGCGCCACGGCCTGCTTCGGTGCGAAGATCGTGGCGTGCACGACGGCACCCGCAACGACGTTCGCGAGGTCGTCATGCGAGCCAGGTGGATGATCAATGGAGTCCTTGCCGTTCCGCGAAACGCGACGTTCCAGGCTCGCTAATTGCGCCACGAGCTTCGGATCATCGAGGAGTTCGACCTGTCCGGAATTCAGAAGAGCCCCGAAATCTCTGTACAGCTCGCTCTTTGGTTTTTCTGCGGCGCGGTAGGTGATCCCGCGCTTGCGGAACTGATCGGACGGCCACGAACCGGCGTATCGATCTCCTGTGACGCTGGTCACACCGTAGGGCTCGAGCCACGCCGCTATCTCAGACACCGTGGCTTCCGGAGAGAACGGCGGCCGTCGCACAAAGCTCGCGTCGTGCACCACACGCCCGTTTTTCTCCGTGTGGACAATCGCGCCCGTGAAGTCGTCCGCGTTGGCGCTCCCCCCACCGGCCGGATCAACAAATGCGGAGTACTTCACGCCCGCTACCGGCGGAATAAGCACACGCCCCGGAACCTTGGCGGCGTCGATCACCTCACGCACCAGAAACGTTTCAAGATCGTTACGGAACTCCGCGTCCCACTCCGAGGCAGCTGCGGTCGGGTCGTTCTGCCTCGCCGCATCAATCACTCGGTTGTTGATGCTCGGGTTCATCACCGACGTCGGCGCTTTCCACACGACGATCGGGTCATCGTCTTTGCCGAAGTGATCGCGCATCGCCTGCCACAACACGCCCCGCTTGGCGTGCGGCGAGCTCAGCAGAATCAGCAGGCCGTTGGTCGTCGCCAAGGCTGGCAGGATCGCGCGGATCAACTCGTGGTCCGGTTCGGCGCTGTCGTCGGTTGGCAGGAACGCGACTTCGTCCACGATGCACCACACCACGGTGTAGCCGCGAACCGATCGGAACGAGGCGGTGTGCACCTCGATCGAGATGCCGTTGCGGAGATGAATAGCCTCTTTCGTCCGGTCCTCGACCATCGCCGCCACCATCGGAACGTGATCGATGAACGCATTGATGTACCTGAACACCACGCGCGCCTGCCGTCGGTCGGGACAGATCACCATCCCGATCCCGCGCTCACCAGCCGCGAGGACGTTCGAATAATCCTGAAAACACGCCAGAAAGACGGCCAGGAAGCCCACGAAGCGTGACTTGCCACCACGGCGACCGACCAGCAAGACCGCCCACTCGGCGCGCGTACGCGGCAACGTCGTCCGCTGCAGGCACGACAGGATGAACGCCTGCTCCTCGTCGTTCAGTCCGTACGTGAGCCCGAAGATCGCCGCCGCACACAATACCCACGGCCGCCACGATGGCTGCGGAAAGAGCCGGGCATACAGCCCGGTCATCACATCGACGATGGTTCGCCGAGCCTTGCTTTTCACGCGTCCACCTTGCCGTCGATGTAGTCGAGCGGACTCACAACGGGCTTCTGCTTGCGTTCGAGGCCGAGGAGCTGCGCGAGCCTCACTTGCCTGTCCACGATCCCGAGATAGGCCGTCAGCGCGGCTCTCTGTCGTCCCTTTCCAGTCAACGCGCCGTGCCGCTGCAGGTTGTCTGAGAGCCAAGTCGCGACGTTGTCGAGCTCGATGTAGCGCGTCACCATATCGCGGGCAATGACGGCCATCCCTTCGACCCCGCCGCGATCGTTTTCGATGCCGATGCGCTTCTCGGCGAGCGCTGCAAGCGCTTCCGCCTGCTCGGGCAGCAGCGCGGCTTTGACCCGTGCCGAGCGAGCCCCATGCTTCAAGCTGAGGGTGTTGCCGACTGTGAATCGGCCAGTGTTGCGAGCCTCCCGAAAGCACGCGGCAACGTCCGGCCCGCTCGCCGCAAGTTCTCCGAACGGAGCGTTGGCGCCTTCGGCTTGATCACTCTCGCCGCTCGCATTCGGGCACACTGCGGGCACACCTGTGCAACTTGAGCCAATATTTACAGGGCCAATTTGAGGCGCGACGGATTGCTTATCCTGTTCGCTCATCGGATTTTCCTGGCCTCAACGAACGCGTCAAGGTCGGCCCGATCGATGAGCACCCGTCGCAGCGATGGCCGGGTCTGGCGCGCACCTTCTCGCGGCTTGAGGGCCGGCAGTTGCACGGTGGGAATCAAGCCTTGAAGGACGTAATCGCGAATCGTCCAGAAGCTCACACTGAGATAGCCGGCGGCCTCACGAAGATCGACGAGCCGATGCGTCATCGACCCTCCGCAGCCATCTGGCGTTCGAAGCGCGCACGCTCTTGCTGTTCACGACGCCCATAGGGCGACGAAGTCGCCTGTAATACTTGTGTTCTCGATTCGGGAACGTGTCCATTTCGCGGTAACGCTTTGAGTCCATGGACTTTGATGCGAGATAGCACACATCTGACAGCGTTCCCGTTTCCGGAACGTTGGACGTTCTCGCTTTGGGAACGTGGACGTTCTCGTTTCGGGAACGTGGCCGGCCGTTCAACGGTCGTGCGTTCGATGGCGTGTGCCGCACTCAGTTCGTCGAGGCTGCGCAGTAGTTGCGTGATGCCGCAGCCCAGATCCTTTTTCAGCGTACGCATCGCAATCAGCACCTCACCGGGCTCCACGGTGACAGGCACGCCAGCGACGTCTCTGGTATGTCGGACGTGCGCGGCGTAGCTCGCCAACAGGATCCAGAGCTGCAACGCCCGTGGAGAGACCCGCCGAAGGCCACGGTCCCGAAAGGACGGGGAGACGGAGAGCCCGAAATCACTCACAGTCCTTCTCGAGTTCGCCCATCCGCATCGAGAGCGGATCGAACGTGAACGCCACCGACACGGTCGCCCCACGCCGATTCTTCGCGAGTCGGCCTTTGATGAACGGCTGTCGGCCGCTGCCGGAGCCCTCGATGAGTTGCCCCACCGTCAAGAGAAAGTCTGCGCATTCCTCGACAGCGCCGCTGTCGCGGGCGCCCTCGAGAGGCACGGGATCGCTGTCGCTCTTGGCGCCCCGGTTGGCCTGCACCAGGGCAATAACCACACAGTTCAGCGTCCGCGCCAATTGCTTGGCGCCTGCGGCGGTTGCAGACATCCGCTCATAGGCGGACGCGCCACGTTCGGCCTTCACGAGTGACAAGTGGTCGATGACGATGGCGTCCAATGGGGTGTCGCCGAGTTGGCGCTGGAGGTCGATCGCCACACGTTCGATCTGTGACAGGCTCACGAGTCCCTGGTCGTAGAGGTATTGGTTCTGGTGCTTGCGCGAGAAACCCTCGACGTCCAGGACATCGCGTCGGAGCCCGTCCTCGATGGCGGCTTCCGTGAGGCGAAAGTGCATCCGGGCCTGGCGCATCACGAGTTGCACGGCCGGCATCTCAAGGTTGACCAAGAGAAACGCGGAGGTCGGCCGCTGCCGCAGCATGGACTCGACCATCGCGAGACTGTGCTGAGTCTTCAGGCAGGCAGGGCGGCCGAGAATGCAGAACAGTTCGCCCGGTTGCAACCCTCGTGTCGCACGGTCAATCGTGGGATAGCCAGTCTGAAGCCGCGGCGTGTCCTGTTCGCTAATCGCGGTCTGCCTCAGCGCAGACAGCGCGGAGTAGAACGACCGAGCTACATGCGAAGTCAGCGGCTCGCCCGGGTGATTCAGTTCGTGTACGGCTTCGATCGCGGGACGGCTGAGCAGGACCGAAGGCGATGTCCTCGGCGTCCAGCTCGCGCGCCACGGGGCCGAAGGGTGTGACGTTGGTCACGCCGCTGCGCCTTGCGTACTCTGCGCAACCCGTTCGCGAATTTCCTGACGAACGGAGCGGAGCGTGAGACCCAGTTGCTCTACGCGGGTTGTGTACCCTGGCGATCTATCGAGTGATGCCAGCAAGCTCGGCCAGGATCTCGTCCTCCCGTGAGCGGAGTTCTCCAAGTCGTGGTAGGTTCTTTTCTGTCGTCGTTTCCATCGTCGTCGTTCCTTTTCATCAACGCGTCCGCCGCAAACGGGCGCGTTTGTCACGTACGGCTATGCCATCGCTGAGACTGGCTGTTCGGCAGGCTTGCCGGCGTCCGAGTTCAATTCCGCCGCTAAGCGCTCAACGTCCTCGCGGAGAAACAGGCGCACGCCACCGGTTGCACGTGTCGCGGTCAGTTTTCCGGTTCGGTTGTAGTAGTGAACGGTCGCGGCGGATCGATTCAGGAGACGAGCGACTTCACCGGTCAGCAGGTAATCGCACATTCAATGGCTCCTTGTTGCTGGAAGCAATGAGCCAATTGTGGGCGATAGTCGTGTCGGTGGGAATTACCTAGGCGGGGCTTTATAAAGAGCGCGCGGTCTAGTTGCCGTGACGGGATCGCCTTGATGTTTTCTTCAACCGAGCAAGGGTCTGCTCGATTTTTTCTGTCTCTTCCTTTCGTCGCTTCGCGGCGCGTTGCTCGCCTTTCGAGCTTCGGCTTCGACGCTTGCGGTCCCTGGCGGCTACCTTCTGACAGGACGGGCTCTTGCACAATGTTTGGCGGTTATCTTTTGAGATGAAAGGCTCATCGCAGTGGGTGCAAAGCCGCAGGTAACACCCACCCACACGAATCCATTCAGATAGGTTTCTTAGCGCGCATTCGAAATCAAACCGAACCGTAGGCTCTAGTTGTGGTTCGGGGTGATTTATGACGATCGAAGTGCTGCCGTGTTTGGCCAGGGAGCGGAGGCGCAGACGGAGCTCTGCCCGCTCCGGAGTGTCCGCGCCATTCTTTGCAAAGGCGTGCATCCGTCCGATTTCTCGCGGTACTCGAGCGGATCCGCGGGATTGAAGCAGACGAAGAAGCCCTTCTTAGGCTTCGCCAACTTAGGCGGCCTTGTTCCGCCAGCCGCTGCGATCGTGCTCCAACCGCAACTTGGCCTGTTTCGGTGCGCCGACCGCGGTTCTCTTTGATTTCTTCCTCGCCGTGCACTTCGTCGGTCGGCTTCAGGTGCGCAACCATCAGTCGCAACAAGCGATCGGCCTGGACGCCCATGGGTGTCGCGCCGCTCTCCCATCTCGACACGGTCTCCGGCTTCGTACCAATCATCCGAGCAAAATCAGCCCCAGACCAGCCTAGGTGCTTTCGAAGAAACCGGATCTCCTGTGGTGTTAGGCGAGAAGGTTTCCTGAGAATGGTGGCCGCGATGAGCGCGTGCAATTGCTCCATCCGAGGGATGACCCACTCGGTCTCGCCGCAGCCTACACAGCGCCGAACCTCAATATTTTCGAGCGTAATCCCGGGAAGGCCCGAGGCGTCGTACTTAAGGCTCGTGCGCTGGGTTGTCATCGTGTGTCCGCACTCGTGGCAGTTCATCGTCTATGCCTCCAGGCGGTTACGACTCGCATCTCATTCTGACTTCGAAACGTGATCACGAAACTCATGCGCTGCGTTTGCGATTTGTAGCGCCATTCTCGTTTGACATACTCCGCCGGCTGATAGGCGCCAGCCCGGATCGTGTTGATTCCGTCCTGGGTGGTCAGGCCGTCTTTGGCCATCTCTTCCCAGACGTGCTCGGGCCAGACCACCTGTCCAGTCGCCATGATCTGCCGCGCCAGTTTCTTGGCAGCGTCGGGGTGTAGGGGCTCACCCTCCATCACTGTAATATAATCAAGTGTTGATAATTTATCAATATTAACTAAAAACGGACTGTGCCCATGGGTGTGCCCTAAGACCAACAATGGCGACTTCAAAAGCCAACCAACTGGAACCAAGTTATGGCGTGAAATGACTGAGCGAAAGTGCGTATTCTGGCCCGTTCTTCGTGGTGCGGTGGGACTCAAAATCCGGTGGGGTTCACCCCCCGTGTGGGTTCGATTCCCACCTCCGGCACCATATCCCTCACAAATTGCGCGATCCGAGCGCGTCGCGCTCGCGCGGGAGGTGCCAGGCTGCGGCAAGCTTCGCACGCGCTGACGCCATGTCTCATTGACGGTGTGCTATCGTGCGAAGAGGGGTCGTTGTGCCGCTCCGCATCGCTCGTCCGTTTCGGCTCCTCATCTTCTTCTTCGTCGCGCTCGCCGGCACCGCCGCCGCGCAGTCGTCTTCGAGCGGTCTACCTGCGTCGCCGACCATCGCCGGTGTCTGGGCGTTGAATCCGGCGCTGACGCAGAAGCCCGACGAGATCGGGTTCAGCCAGGACTGGGCGCGCGGCGGACCGGGCGCCGACACCGCTGGACGATCCGGTGGCGGACGAGGCCGTCGCGGCGGCTCCGGGTCGAGCGGCAGCGCCACTGGAGTGCCGACGTTCTCGCGCGAAACCGCCGATGACGCCACGCGCGTCCAGCAGCTCACCGCCGAAGCGCGCACGCCGCCCGCACACATCACGATCGTTCAGAAAGAGACGAGCGTCTCGATCACCGACGATCAGGGGCGCTCGCGGACGTTCCATCCCAGCGGGACCCTCGACGAGCTGACGCTCGGCACGGTCGCGCTGCCCACCACCGCGCGGTGGGAT
Source organism: uncultured Acidobacteriota bacterium (assembly GCA_963771415.1). GTDB lineage: Bacteria > Acidobacteriota > Vicinamibacteria > Vicinamibacterales > 2-12-FULL-66-21 > CAWAZT01. The sequence goes on from CAVYTI010000008.1 coordinate 1,114,842, forward strand.
GCTGTCAGCTTGGTCGTCCTCTACGAAGTCGAGACCGGACGGCAGTTGCGCTACACCTACACGCCGACGGCGAACCCGGAGCAGCTGCTGATCGACATCAGATTTCTCGAGCACGGGCACGAAGGAGACGAAGTCAAGCTCACCTACGAGCGGCCGGACGCGCACGAGCGCACTATCTTATCGGGCGGGTCGACGTCGCCCGCCGCCCCGGCCGCGCCGGCGGGCGCGTTGCCCGTTCCACCGGACGCCGCTGTGCCGGCCGCACGTCCTCCGGTGCTGCCTCCCGGATCGGAGCTGCGCGGTCTCACCACGATCGGCACGCAGGTCGAAGACCTCAGCGCGCAGGGGATGGCGTGCGGCCTCGATCAGTCGAAGATCAAGACATCGGTCGCAAAAGCTCTCGCCGACGGCGGCTTCAAGGCGCAGCCCTACGGCAACGAAGAGAGCTACGTGCTGGTCAGCGTCGTGACGAGCCGTTTGCAGGACGGCACGTGCGTGTCGCGCTACGACGCGTCGCTCGTCGCGCAGGCGGACGCGACCTTGCCGTATCTCAAAGGCCTCGTCCAGGTGGAGGTGCCGCTGCTTCGCCAGGGCGGGATGGCGGGGGGCTCGCCAGCGGTGCACGCGTCCGCCGTCATGGACGCACTCGCCAAGGCGGTGAACAGCTTCGTGACGCAGATTCGCGCCGCGAACAAGTAACGACAGCCCTCTCCCCTATCCTTCCCGCAGCACCGTGGCCGGGTCGATTCGCGCCGCGCGACGCGTCGGCAGCCACGCGGCGATTATCGAAGCGAGCGTCAGCACCACGGTCGCGAGGATAAATGTCGCCGGATCGCGGCTAGGGGTGTTGACGAGGAGCGATTCGACGAGACGCGTCATCCAGACACTGGCGAGCAAGCCGAGCATCGTTCCAAGCACGACCAGCATTGCGACACGTCCCATCACGAGACGCGCGATCCGGGCGACGGTTGCGCCCATCGCCATGCGAATGCCGATCTCCGTGCGGCGACGGTGGATCGAGTGCGCCGTGAGTCCGTACAGTCCGACCGCGGCCAGGAGCAAGGCGAGCATGCCGAAATAGCCCGACACGATGGCCAGCAAACGGTCGCGAATGTAGGTACGGACGCAGTGTCTCGTTGACGGTCTGAAATGACATGGACAGACCGGAGTCGATCTCTTTGACCGAGGCCGCCAACGCGTTCGTCAGGCTCGCGGCCGGCCCCCCTCCTGCCGGGCGCACGCTGAGGCTGATCGACGGGAGGCGTGCCAGCAGGCTCTCATCGACCGTTTGCGCAAACGATCGGTAGAGCGTCGGTTGAATCGGATCGCGAACGGACGTGAACGCCGCGTCCCGGACGAGACCCACGATCTCCGCTGGACGAAGATCAGACGGGCCCTCCCCAATCAGGATGGTCTGCCCGATCGGCGGCGCACCGTTGAGATACCGCTTCGCAAATGCCTCGTTGACGATCACGACCGGACCGGCCCCCGCACGGTCACGTGCGTCGAAATCGCGCCCGGCCAGGAGGCGCGTGCCGAAGGTCTCGAACCAGCCAGGCGACACGGGCACAACCAGAATCCTCAGCTCGGTGGCGGCCCGGTTGCCCGGAATGGAAACACTTGGCGTGAACCGGACACCGGCACTTCCGAGGGGTGTCGCCATCGACAGTGCCGCCTGCTCGACGCCGGGTAGCGCAGCTGCGGCGTCGCGGAGGCGTTCGTACAGCGCGAGCCGGCCCTCCGGGCCGACATTGCTTCGTCGGCCATCGATGACCGCGACGAGCACGCGGCTGCGATCGAATCCCAGATCGCGCGTCACGAGCATGAGAAAGGACCGCACGAATAGAGACGAGCCTACGATGAGCAGCAACGAGAGCCCCACCTGCACGACGACGATGCCGTCGGTGAGCCCCATCGAGGCGCCGCCGACGACGCCGCGTCGCTGACGGTTCAGTGCCTCGAGTGGATCCGACCGTGATGCGCGGAGCGCCGGCGCCGTCCCGAAGATCACCGTCGTCAGGATCATCGTGACGGCGATCGCGCCAAGGATTCTCCAGTCCGGCGTCAGATCGAGAAACGCCGTGGCAGCCCAGGTCGACAACTGCGCGACGATGAGGTGGCCGACCCATTGCGCGAACAGAAGACCGAGCACAGTGCCGATCGCCGATATCAACAGGCATTCGACGAGTTGCTGCCTCGCGATGCGGGCCGGCGAGGCGCCGAGGGCCGCGCGGACGCCGAATTCGGATCGCCGTCCTGCCGTGCGCGCGAGCTGGAGGTTGGCCACGTTGGCGCACGCGACGAGAAGCACCGTCCCCACGATCGCGAGGAGCGTGAAGAGTGCGGTGCTGTAGCGCTCGCGCAGCGACGAGCTGCCCGTTGCCGCTGACCTCATCGTCCACGGCGCTCGCAGATACGAATCGCGGTCGTCCGCACGCAGGAAATCCGGCATGGTCTCGCGTCGGATCTGCGGCTGGATACCGCGCATTGCGGCAGTGGCCGAATCAATCGTGTCACCTGGCCGTAGTCGAGCAGTGATGTGCAGCCATGGCCACGTGCCGGTTCGCGCTGGCAGGCGGCGGAGAAGCGGTTCCGTTTCGAGCGGGAACATCACGTCGACCGAGTGGCCGACGTCGAGCCCGAAGAAATCTGAGGGGGTCACACCGACGATGGTGAACCGCACCCGATCGATCTCGAGCGTCTCGCCCAGCGTCGTGGCTGCGCCGCCAAACACCCGCTGCCACAGCCGATAGCTGATCACGGCGACCGGCCCGTCCGGTCCGCCGCTCGCTTGATCGTCGGCAGTGGCAAACGTGCGCCCAAGGACGGCGGGCACGCCGAGGACATCGAAGAAGGGACCACTCGCCCATACGCCATCGAGCGCAAGGCTCTCGCCACGGTGGGTCGCGGTGAGGTGATCGGTGGACCACACGAACGGATCGCCCAGCACGCCCCGGTCCCTGACGCGCCGCCATACGGCGTCGCCCATGGCCGCATCGACGCCGGGACGTTCGCCGGCGAGCGCGATGATGCTCTGAGGGTTTCGCACCGGCAGCGATTTCAGCAGCAGGCTGTCGAGGATCGAGAAGATGGCGGCATTGGCGCCGATACCCAGCCCCAGCGACAGCACGGCCACGGCGGCGGGCAGCGGATACGCGCGGGTCGGCAGATGCCGCGTGAAGGCGTCACGCAGATCCAGACGATGACGGAACGGCGCGATTCTACCGTTCGAAAAAGCCGGACCTGAACGATAATTCGCGCCATGTCTGTGACGGGGCAAATCCGGCGCGCGGTCACGTCCAGCTGGCTCAACCTGTTGCTCATCGCCGTGCCAATCAGCTGGCTGGCCGTGGCACAGCATGACTCTTTCTGGGTGTTTCTCGCCGCGGCGTTGTCGCTGATTCCGGCAGCAGGACTGATCGGCCGCGCGACCGAAGATCTCGCTTGCCATACGGGCCCCACCGTCGGGGGGCTGCTGAACGCCACGTTCGGCAACGCCGCGGAGCTGATCATCGCGCTGGTCGCGCTGAAAGCCGGGCACATCGAGGTGGTGAAGGCCTCGATCACCGGCAGCATCATCGGCAACCTGCTGCTCGTCTTCGGCGGGTCGTGTCTGGTTGGCGGCCTGACCCACGGCACGCAGAAGTTCAGCCGCGTCGCGGCGAGCAGCTCGACGACGATGCTGGTGCTGGCGGTGGCGGCGCTGGCGATGCCCGCCGTCGTCGATCTGTTCGCGTTCGGGTCGCTTCATGCCCAGCCGGAGGTGATCGACCACTTGAGCAGGTGGACGGCCATAGTGCTGCTCGCGGTCTACGCGTGCGGGCTGATCTTCTCGTTCAGGACGCAGCGGGATCCTTTGCGACCGGCGGGCCACGGGCCCGCGCACATGACGGCGACCGCGGCGATCGTGCTGCTCGCCCTGGCCACGCTTCTGACGACGATCGAAGCGGAGATCCTGGTGGGAGCGCTCGAGCCGGCGCTGCACTTCTTCGGCATGACCGAGCTCTTTGCCGGCGTCATCGTCGTCGCGCTCGTCGGCAACGCGGCCGAACACTACAGCGCCATCTCCGCCGCCTCGAACAATCAGATGACGCTGGCGCTGGAAATCTCGGTTGGCAGCAGCGCGCAGATCGCATTGATGGTCGCGCCGCTGCTGGTCCTCGTCTCCCCGCTGTTCGGCCGACCGATGTCGCTCGTCTTCAACGCGTTCGAGATCGCCGCGATCGGTCTGTCGGTCGGCACGGTCACGCTGGTCGCGATCGACGGAGAGAGTAACTGGCTCGAAGGGCTGCAGCTCCTGGCGCTGTACCTGATACTCGGCGCGGCGTTCTACGTCATTCCTGGATGACGATCGATCGCGGCGGACAGCTGTTTCGATCGATACACAAATCGACGCGTGATGTCGGGCTCGTGCACATCGCTAGGTAAGAACTTCCTCATCCACTTCGACCTCGGCGGGAAAAGATTGTGCAATTCCCGTGTATTCAGCGGTCGAGGTTGGCGTGGCACCTCGCTTGCTCAATCCGGCCCTGACTGAGAATGAATAATGAAGACTCAGGAGGATTGAGTGATGAAGCGTTCTACGTCAGGTTGGACCACCGCGATAGCAGCGGCAGCGTTCATTGGTCTTCCGGCTGCAGGATTCGCGCAGAACCCGGCAAGTCCACAGACGCAGCCGCCACCGACCACCACGCAGAGTCCGGCGCCGCAGGCGGAACAGCCGCCCGCAACGCCACAGGCCGATCAGCCGTCAGCAGCGCCTGCAGGACAAGTAGACAAGGATGCCGCCAAGCGGCATCTGAGCGAGGCGCGTGAATCTCTGAGTCAGCTGGCGGCGCTGCCCGAAGCGGCGAAGCTTCAGGGTGAGACACGGACACAGGTCTCGCAGCTGATCTCGAGCTTCAACGAGCTCATTACCACGCAGAACGATTGGAAAGCGGCCTACCAGAAGGTCGACGGCAACGTGAGTGCGCTCCTCGGTCCGGACAATGGCGAAGCCGCCGCACCGGCGGCGCAGCCGACCGGCACGGCCGGAACGCCGGGCGCGGCCGGGGCGGCTGCGGCCGGGACGACCGGGGTGTCGGCCGCGCTCGACCCCGCAATCCGTACGAAGCTGCAGGAATTCCGCACGCACCTGAAGGAGTTCGCCCAGTCAGCGGGTGGCGCACCGGCGAGCCCGGCGACGAGCGCCGCCAGCCAGGCCGCGATGTCACCCTCGGTGAGCACCGAGTCATCGAGCAGCCCGGCCTCGCCAGCGCCGACGGCCAACCCGGCGGCCGCGCAGTCGACGACTCCGGCCTCTGAGGCTGCAGCAGCGACCGCGGCAGCCGCTGCCGCAACTCCGTCGGCGGCCCCTGCGCCAACGACGTCCGGAACGCCTGGGGCGACTGGCACCTCGGGTTCGATGACGGCCAGGCCCAGCGACGCGGCCTCGATCAGCGCGGAGGCGAGCACCCATCTCGACGCGATTTCGGACATCATCAGCAAGGCCAAGAACGGGAAGCTCGACAAGGAGCAGACCGACCAGATCAAGGTGCACGTCGATCAGCTCAGGCAGTTGCTGAACAAGCAGTAAGGGACCCCTTGAGGGGCGGGCCGGGTCTGGGGATCCGGCTCGTTCTCCGTACAGACGGTCCAGCTTCACATTTCCCGTCAGAGATGGAATAGACTGGCCACCTCAGTTGTTATCCTTTGCTCAGGAGGTTCTTCATATGAAGAAGACGTTCGCGTTGTTCGCTGCGACCATACTCATGGCGGCAGCCCCGCTTCTCGCGGCGGACAAGACCTGGAACGGCACGATCAGCGACAGCATGTGCGGGGCGAAACACCCTGGTGGCGAGCACGATGGCAAGAAAATGACCGACGCCGACTGCGCGAAGGCCTGCGTCAACGAGCATGGTGGCAAGTACGTGTTCGTGTCGGAAGGCAAGGTCTACACGATCGCCAATCAGGACTTTGCTCCGCTCAAGGATCATGCCGGCCACAAGGTAGCGCTGAGCGGCGAGATGAAGGGCGATTCGATCACGGTCTCCAAGATCGAGATGCCCGCGGAAAAGTAGCGTCGCGGATCTTCCGATCCCACGCTGCTGCCGACTTCCTGGCGGTCCAGCCTCGCGCCGGCCGCCAGGCCTACCGTTCTCCTCAGCGATCTCCTTTCTAACGTCGTCCCGTCCGCATCCGGTCCGCTTTTGCTCGCGGACCGTATGCTATTCTCCGCCTCCGAGGCCTCGTCGAAATGTATCGAAACGTGAGCACGGTCGCTGCGCTTTGCGCGGCGTGCTGGTTGTCGGCTGTCGCGGCGGATCCCACGTCATCGGCCGGCGCGCTGCAGCGGGCGGCATACGAGTGGAACAAGGGCGACTACGTCAGCGCGCTCTCGCTCTATGAGTCCTTACTGGCGGGTCCCGACGCCGGCCAGGTCCTGAAGGCGATCGCGCTCCAGACCGGCGAGCTCTATCGCTCGGTCGAGCTCACGACGGATGGGGCCAACCCGGTCTTCGGCGCGAACGGACGGTTCTCGTACGAGACCGGAGCGTCGGTCGTCGCCGGAGTCGCCGCCGGCGCCGATCGTGTGACGCACGTCCGCGCGGTCGATCGTCCGTTGACCGACCTGATGACACTATCCGGAGGAGACGCCAGCTTCTGTCCCGACGGACGCAGGATGGCCTACGTCAAGATCACCAGGACGCAGGCGGTCGTCGATGCGCAGAGCGCACTCGCCGCGGCCACGACCGGTGCCGAACGTGTCCAGCGACAGCAGGAGTTGACCCGCGCGGTGTCCTCAGCGTCAGTCGCTGATGCTGCGCGATCTTACGAACGGCCAGGACGACACCTTGCAATCGACCGTCAGCTACCGGGCCGGAAGCGCGCTCTGCGCCGCCGACGGCATCTTCTTTACCGGCGTCAGCGAGGATCGCTCGATCGCGCAAATCTATCTGGTGAAGGCAGGATCGGCACCGCTGCTGGTGACCTCAGGCCCCGGCATCAAGAGTCCGCTCCGAACCGACACCGCCGGCAAAACCCTGCTGTTCAGCGTGCTCGGCGGGACCGAGACGACAGCCGCGGCACGGCCGCAATCGTCGTTCGGCGTGCTCACCGCCGACGGCAGGACCTCGTCAATCGACGGCGTGGCTCCCGCTCTGTCCCGTGACGGAAGTGAGGTCGCCTGGATCGAGCGCGATCTCGAACGGGTCGGAGTCCCCTGGCGAACGGTTGATGTTGGCGACGACCTCGGGTACATGGAAGCCCACGGTCGTCCGCAAAGGAACCGAGCGTCTCGACGCGCCGGCAATCTCGCCGGATGGCGCGCGCATCGCCTTTCAGATGATGTCCCGCGAAGACTGGGAGATCTACGTCGTCGGGACGGATGGCACGAACGAGACGCGTGTCACCCGCGAGATTCAACACGACATCCTGCCGCAGTTCCTGACCAACTCGACGCTGCTCGCGGCCATCGGCGAACCGCGACATCGCCGCTCGTACCTCTACGACCTGACGTCGCTGACAAGAACGCGGCTCTTCCACAACAACACCGTGAGGACGATCGCGCCGGAATACGCGTGGATCCCGAGCGTGGATGGCAGCAAAGTGCTGATCGTCGCCGAGAGAGACGGCAACACCGTCTCACCCGATCGCGGCGTCTACCTGATGGACCTGTCCGCAACGGTCACGGTCGATGAGGTCCGCATGCGGGTGACGAGTGCCCTGCATGCCGAGCGCGCGCTGCGTGAGCAGGGACGCCGCATGTTCGCGCCGATCGCCGAGACCGTCAGGACAACGATCGCGGACATCGATTCGGGTCACGCGTACTCCTACGAAAAGGCGCTGTTCGATTTCGACTCGAAGCACATCACCAGGCCGGGGAACAAGCTGGCGTCCGAGTACCTGTTCAACACCTACACGTCGTTCGGCTATTCGCCGGAATATCAGTGGTTCTCGCCACGTGGCGCGCTCGGCGGCCAGACCGCGAACGTCGTCGCTACGCTCAAGGGCACGGTCGATCCGAAGCTCATCTACGTCGTGAGCAGTCACTACGACTCGGTGGCCGTCGGACCCGGAGCCGACGACGATACGTCGGGTACGGCGGCGCTCCTCGAGACCGCCCGGGCGCTGGCCGGGCATCCGTTGCCGGCGACAGTGATCTTCGCGTCGTTCACCGGCGAGGAAGCAGGTCTGCTCGGCAGCCGCGAGTTCGTCAGGCGGGCCGTGCAGGACAAGCTGAAGATCGTCGGCGCCCTCAACAACGACATGATCGGCTGGGCCAACGACAACCGTCTCGACAACACCATCCGCTATTCGAATCCAGGCATCCGCGACGTTCAACACGGCGCCGCGATCGAGTTCACGAACCTCATTACCTACGACGCGCTCTACTACAAGAGCACGGACGCCGCGGCCTACTACGAGGCGTATGGCGACATCGTCGGCGGCATTGGCTCTTACCCCGTGCTGGGCAACCCGCACTACCATCAGTCTCACGATCTGCTGGAGACCATCAACCATCAGCTCGTCGCCGAGGTTGCGAAGACAACGGCCGCCACGCTGATGTTGCTGGCGTCGAGCCCGTCCCGCATCACGGGACTGCAAGCCACCGCGTCGGACAACGGTGCGGCGCTGTCCTGGACGCCCGCGCCGGAAACCGGGATCGTCGCCTACCTGATCACCTGGGGAACGGTCGAGAATCCCGCGCTGCACTCGTTGCGGGTGACGCAGCCGCACGCCACGGTCCCCGGCGTTTCGGCAGGAACGGTCGTCAGGGTCAAAGCGGTCAACGCGAAAGGGATGGAAGGCTGGGACTGGGCTCGCGGGACTGTATCGCCTAAAACTGGAAGTAGATGAAATCCAGCGACGTGCGCGAGCGCAGCACCAGGATCGCGGTCAAGGCGGCGCCGCAGGCGATCGCGCGGACGAGCGCGGTGGACCAGCCCGGCACATCCTCAGTCGAAGGCGCCTGGCTGCGGTGCCATTCGACCCACAGACTCTGCACCCAAAGCGGAATCGAATAGAACAACGTCAGCAGGAACAGGTAGAGGCCGACCTGGCGATCGATCGGCGTCGTGTGCCACGGCGTCAGCCTGAGATCACGAACGATCGCCGACAGGTCTGTTTCACGAAAGAGCAGCCATCCAATCAGCGTGAGCGCGAACATGCCGACGGTCTGCGGCAGACGCAGCCACTCACGCGACGGGCGTGCCGCGGGGCGCAGCAGGCGATGGGCCCGTGTCAGCACCAGCAATAACCCGTGGTAGAAACCCCACAGCACGTAGTTCCAGCTCGCGCCGTGCCAGAAACCTGACAGCAGGAACGTTATGAGGATATTGCGCACCCACAACCCGCCGGTCGCACGCGAGCCACCCAGCGGGATGTAGACGTAGTCGCGAAACCAGGTGGAGAGCGAGATATTCCATCGCCGCCAGAAGTCGGACGGCGACCGGGCCAGATAGGGATGATCGAAGTTTTCGGTCAGCTCGATTCCCAGCCAGCGCGACGCGCCGCGGGCGATGTCGGTGTAGGCCGAGAAATCCGCGTAGATCTGAATCGCAAACGCGAATACACCCGCCCAGAGGATCTCGAACGACGGATCGGATAACGCGAAAACCTTGTTGGCGATGACCCCGACGTTGTCGGCAATCACCAGCTTCTTGAAGAACCCCCAGCACATGAGCACCGCGCCGCTCGACAGCCGCGGCCACGCGAACGTCCGCTCCCCTTCTACCTGCGGCAGCAAATAGGACGCGCGCTGAATCGGCCCGGCGACGAGATGCGGGAAGAAGGAGATGAACACGGCGACGTCGAGCAGGCTGCGACGCGCGCGGAGCTCCCCGCGGTAGACGTCGATCGTGTAGCTCATCGCCTGAAAGGTGTAGAACGAGATGCCCACCGGGAGGATCACCCGAAGGACCGGTAAATGAGCGTGGAGACCCATTGCGGTCATCACCGCGGCGACGTTACCGATGAAGAAATTGAAATACTTGAAGAAGCCAAGCATCCCGAAGTTCGACGTCACGCTCAGCCACAGGAACGTGCGCTTGTGCTCCGGCCATCGCTCCATCCCGCGCGCGGCGCAGTAGTCGACGGTCGTGGACGTGGCGATGAGAATCAGGAACCAGGGATGGACCCAGCCGTAGAACATATAGCTGGCAACCAGCAGCAGCACGTTCTGGCTGCGGTGATCGAGCTGCCAGTACACCGTGACGACGACCAGGAAGAACGCGACGAACTCGAGGCTGTGGAAGATCACGGAAACAGCGGTCGCAGGTGATTGTAGAAAATGGCGGTGTAGCGGAATCGCCCGTCGTACGAGAGATGGTCGCCGTCCTCGTAGAGGTCGATGGTCTGCTGCGGATCCCCGGTGTCGTCGTGAAACATGCCGCCGTTGGCCTCGATATAGGCCTTCAGCTTCCCGATGTAGGCCTGCAGCGCGGGCGACTGGAATGGCGGGCGGCCACCTTCGGGCCGGCGCTGCACCCGTACGAAGCAGATCGGCAGTCCGGCCCGCCGGGCGTCCCGCAGCATCAACGGCAGGAACGATTGATCGATGAAGCGATCGAAATCGGCCTCACGATCTTCGATCGCCTGAAAGTCCGCGGCTTCCATCGGACGCAGATGCGACAGGCCGAAACGCTCGTTGAGGTGCTCCATGAAGATCTGACGCGGGCGGCGGTACGCGAACATGGCCCAGGCCGGCCCGTTGTTGACGGCCGGCTCCAGCCAGTCGCGCGCTGCGGCGGTGTCGTAGGTGCGATCAACCGTCGAGCGCACCCGATAGAGCGGTCCCGCGACGCGCCGGCCGAGGACCGCATTCACCTCGTCCTCGCGATCGCTCGCCACCAGATCGAGCGACCAGCGGAACGCTCCCTCTGCCCGGAAGAGCGCGTCGGTGAGATTGGTGTCGCGGAAGAAGATGAAAGTGCATCGCGGGTGGACGCCGCTCGCGATCACCCAGTTCTTGAGGGCCAGGTACCAGAAGGCCGACCCGGTGCCGGCCTGCAGCACCGGAGCGATCGACTGTCCCGTCAATTTGGCCAGCAACGGCGCCTCGATCCGGGTGCCGGCCATCGAGTCGCCAATGACGACGTAGCCCGGGTTGATGGCGACGAGATCGTCGATGGGTCCGCGATCGAAGGGCTTGCGCTCGCGTGGTCCCTCGAATGCCGGAAGATAGGTGGCGTCGAGTCGCGGCGCGTGTCGAAGGCGGTTGACCGCGCGAAGGGCAAGCGGCACGAGCAGCAATCCAGCGAGCATGAGCGCCAGCTGGAACGCAGCCGCGCGGCGCGCGGCAGACGGAGCAGACATCAATTGGAGGAGGAGATTATACCCGACGGTCGCTTGCGCCCGATTAGCGCGCGCAGAATCCTCCCGACACGACCAGAACCGGCTTCACATCCTTCGGCGTCATGCGCGCGACCGTGTACAGCTCGTCCGTCCAGCTGGACGTCTGATAGACCCAATAGACCTCGTCACGCACGTGGAGCCGTCCGAACGGCTGGACGAAGGCGGCATCGGCGCGGTCGCAGTAGGTGATGCGCGCGCCCAGATCGACGCTCGGCGGCTCGCCCGGTTGCTCCCGAATCCACGCCTGGGCAAAGGTGATCAGGCCGCAGCCCTTGTCCTTGGACCCGGCTGGAAAGCTGCGAACCGCCTCGACATACGACGTCGTCCAGGCGCCGCGCGATGTCTTTTCCGAGGCGCGGTAGTACGCCTCGATCTCGATCGGTACCTTCTCCCGCTGCGCCGCCGCAAACGGGTGCTTCCACCGCGTGAAGTGACTGGCGGCCTGCGCTTCCTCCTCGTTGAAGTCCTTGGTGATGAGACCGAGCACACGGGCGGCATCGGATGACTTGACCGAGACGTTGTCGATCGGGAGGAGCTTGGCGTTGCCGGCGATCGCGAGACCGTCCTTGGGCACCGTCGGCTCCTTGAGCGGAAACGGACCGCCGCGATAGTCCGTCGCCACTGCGAGCCGGCTGGTGCAGAAAACCGGGTACGGCACCGGTTTGACGAGCGTCAGCGGCCGCGCGTCACCGTCCGCCAGCCAGGCGGTCCACTTCGCACCCGGACCGGCAGCGCCCCACCACTTTCGCGGCACGTCGCCGAGCGCGATCGGTAAGGCCGTCTCTTTCAGCGACGCGGGCCACGGGACCGACCAGTCGCCGCCGTCGAACGACGCAAACGGCAGCAGCAGGCCGTCCCGGCGCAGCACGCCCATCGTGAACCGTTGGCGGTCATCCGGCTGCGCTGCAGCGACGAGCGCGACGGCCCAGGCCGCCGCACCCAGAACGATTCCGGCAATGACGAGGAGATCAGAACCGCTGCGCGATGATGAGCGCATAGCCATCCGGGTCCTTGATGGCGAACTCCCGCATTCCATAAAACTGATCAGTCGGCGGCATCGTGACAGGCGCCCTAGGCTCTGTCGAGCAGCTCCCGCACTTTGCGGAGCAGATCGTCGCGGGAGAAGGGCTTGGCGAGGAAGTCGGACGAGAGGTCGGGGTCGAGGCTGCCCGGATAGCCGGAAATGCACAGGAGCTTGAGCGACCGTCGCCGGCCGCGCAGGTGATGCGCGAGCTCGGCGCCACCCATGTAGGGCATGCGCATGTCGGTCACCAGCAGATCGATCACCTCGCCATGGCGCTCGAACACTTTGAGCGCTTCCTGACCGTTGCGCGCCTCGTGCACGGAATAGCCGGCGCGCGACAACGCCTGGGCGAACAGCTGGCGGACGGCTGGCTCGTCCTCCACCAACAGGATCGTCTCCAGAGGGGCAGACGTTTTGTCCGGCATCAACTTTTGCTGCCCGCGCCTCAACGCGGGTGCGGAGTTAACTCTCGCACGATTTCGTTATCGGCGCCAGCGCAGACGAGCTGCAGGAGTCGGACCGTGAGGTCGTGTGCGCTCACGGCACACCTCCACGTCCGCCATCACCGAACAGCTGGCTTAGAGGCCGCGGCGCGCGGCACCAGCTTGATAGTGCCTTGCGCCTCGCGGGCGCGCAGAACCGCCAGGACATCCGCCAACGCTATGGGCTCGAATTCTCCCGACAGAAAATCACGGATCTCCAGCACGCTCTTGTGCTGCCCGAGCAGGATCGCGAGCTCGGCGTTCATGTGTTGTGGCAGCACAGGTCCGCGCACGCCTGCCGGCGGAAACGCGGCGCCTCGCCCACCACCGCCCCCAGCGCCGCCGCCGCCACCTCGGCCGGCTCCGCCGCAGCCGGCAAAGCCAGGCGTTCCACTGGCGCACTCGACGATCAGCGAGGACGCTTCTTTCTCATCCGCCGCCTGGGCCGGTTCGGCCACTTGCTGGACGTTGAGACGCTGGGCCTGGACCGCGTAGATCGACCGAGCAGCCTCCGTGAGTGCGGCGGCGGTTTTGTCGATCGAGGCCTCGACGCTCGCCAGGCGCTTCGGCGCAGCGGCCGCGTCCGCATAGAGAATCGCCGACGATCGGATGACGCCCTTTTCCACGGCTGCCTGATGCGCGATCGCCACGCGAGCATCCTTCCAGGCTGCCTGCAGCGCCTCGCCTGATGCCGCATCGGCCAGATAGCTGGTCCCCTTGCGTTCGGCGACCCCCATCCGCTCTGTCCCGCGGCTCAGATTCTCACTCGTCACGCGGGCCGCGAGCTCGTCGCCGCCGGTGGCGATCACCGCGAGCGCGCCAGTGCCGACGATGGCCGCACGTTTGTACTGGGTGGGATCCTGCTTGTCGGGAGTGTCCTGCGACGAGTGGTACCACATGTCCGGCCAGGTGATGAACATGACCGCCGGGATCCCGTGCTGCATGTAGGTCACGTGATCGCTGGCGCCGTAGTGCTGATCGATCTTGATATAGAACGCGTCCGTGCTGCCATTGGGCGAGGTCAGGTCGAGGCTCGGACCATAGCCGTTCGCGCGATACCGCACCCGCTCGCGGGTCAGCTCGGAGACGTACTCCATCATGCTCTGGCCGACGTCGTTGATGTAGGAGGGAAACGTGTCGGGCGTCCGCTGCATGATCCAGTAACTCCGGCTCATCGTCAGGCGGATGCCCTCCATGTCGAAGTTCAGGTCGCCGATGATGTTCTTCTGTTTGTCCGGATGAGCCCCCAGCCACGCGTTGGTGCCGCTGATCTCCTGGACCCACTGAAAGTTGATCGTGCGTTTCGGCTTCGGCAGCTTCCCTTCGGTGATCAGCTTCAGGTAGGTGCGCCCGATTTCGAGCGTCAGGGCGCAGCCCGAGTTGTCGTCGTTGGCTCCCTGCTTGATGTAGCCCTCGAAGAGATGCCCGCCGATGGCAACCTCCTGCGAGCTGCTGCCGTCGCCGGGGATCTCGGCATGGACGATTTCCTGCTTGTTGGGGACCTGCTCGCTCCGGGTCAGCGACCGTATGGTCACCGTCTGTCCCCGATTGAGCCGGGTCTCGAGCGCGCGCGCGGTGCGCGGCGAGAGCGCCCAGGCCGCCGTGCCGGGCTGCGCCGAAACGGTAGTCGACACCACCTCCGTCGGGTAATCGACCGCGCGATCGCCTGCACCGATCGCGCTGATGCCGAGAACCCCGATTGCGCCGCCCGCCACCGCCCGAGCATAGACGCCAGCCAAACCGCTGGGGGCCAGCGAGAGGACGAACTTCCCTTTGACGTCCTTGCCCTCGAAATCCTTCGCCGTCCCCTGGTCGACGTCGGTCAGATCGCCGGTGATGTCGCCGGTTGCATTCGAGGAGGCCAGTGATTCGGGAATGTCATGGATGTCGTACAGCTTCAGCGTGTCGGGGGCGGTGATCCACAGCTCTCCGACGAGGGGCTGCCAGGTTTGCCCGGTCGGGAAATCCTCGATGGCGACGTTGCTGAAGCCGTACTCCCTGGCCATCCTGGCGAGCGCGTCGCTCTCGCGAAAGTGTCCCTGATACTCCGATGGCGGTCTGACGAACTGATAGGGCACGAGCTCCATCACGTGATGAAGCGCCCGTTCGCCCGAAGCCTCGTTGATGATCGCGTTCATCTGCCCCTGCGTCAGCAGCGTGCGATCCTCCCGCTCCTGCGCCGGCAACCCCAGCGTCACGCCCAGCACCAGTCCAACAACCATCCACACTCTGCGCATCATTGCTCCAGTTCCGGGGGCTCGATCCGACTAGAATGTATCGCGTTCCCACGTTTCCATGCAGCGATCCCTCTACGCCCGGCTGTACGAGCGGCACGCGCCGCGTGACGGCCGGATCGATCGACGGGAGATGATTCGGCAGTCGCTCGCCGCGGCTGCCGGTCTGCTCCTCAGCGAGCGCTTCGCCTTCGGATCCCCGCGTTCGTCGGCGCCGCGCGTGGTAGTCGTCGGCGCCGGGCTCGCCGGGCTGTGCGCGGCGTTCGAGCTGTCGCGCGCCGGCGCGGACGTCACGGTGCTGGAAGCGCGCAATCGCGTCGGCGGCAGGGTCATTAGCTTCTACGACCTCATCCCGGGCGGTCATATCGAAGGCGGCGCGGAGTTGATCGGCTCGAACCACGCGCTGTGGAACCAATACCAACAGCGATTCGGGATGCGGTTTCTGAACATTACCGAGGACGAGGCCGAAGCGCCGATTCTGCTGAACGGCCGGCGCCTCAGCGCGGCCGAATCCGAGCGGCTGTGGAAGGAGATGGACGAGGCGCTATCGGGCCTCAACCGGGACGCGGCTGCCGTGCCCGACGCTTTCGCTCCCTGGACGACCGACAATGCCGTGGCTCTGGACCGCCGGTCGCTCGGCGCATGGCTGGCCGAGCAGCCAGTCTCGCCGCTCTGCAAGATCGGCATCGAAGCGCAGATGACGTCGGACAACGGCATGACGACCGCCTGGCAGAGTTATCTCGGCAACCTGGCGATGATCAAGGGTGGAGGGGTCGAGAAGTACTGGACCGAGACCGAGGTCTTTCGGTGCGCCGGCGGATCGCAGCAGCTCCCCATTCGCCTGGCACGCGAGCTCGGGGACGGTCGCATCCACCTGCGGCAGGCGGCCGCGCGCGTGACGGCGTCGGAGCATGGCGTCGAGGTCGTCACCCAGTCCGGCGTCCGCTACGAAGCGGACCACGTGATCATCGCGGTGCCCCCACCGACGTGGACTCGCCTCGCGATCGCCCCGGTGCTACCGGTCACGTCGATGCCGCAGATGGGATCGAACGTGAAGTTCCTGATGGCCTTGAAGAGTCCGTTCTGGAAGGGCGCGAAGCTCGCCCCGGCGTCACTGAGCGACGGTCCGGTACACGTGACCTGGTACGCGACCGAGGGACAGCACACCGCCACGGCCGGCCTCATTGCCTTCTCGGGTGGTCCCGCGGCGGACGACTGCCGCGCCTGGCTTGCCACCGAGCGTACCGAGCGCTATCTCTCGGCGCTCGCGCCCTCCTACCGCGGCCTGCGCGCCAGCTTCATCCGCGGGCGATTCATGGACTGGCCGTCGGATCCGTGGGTCAAGGCGTCGTACTCGTTCCCCGCGCCCGGCGAGGTCACCACGCTCGGTCCGCTGCTGCAGCAGGCCGCCGGCGGCCGCATCCACCTCGCCGGTGAACACACCTGCTACGCGTTTGTCGGCTACATGGAAGGGGCGCTGCAATCGGGGGCCAGGCTGGCCCGAAAGCTGATGAGCGACGGCGGATAAGCCCGTCCGCCTGCGACGCTATCGCGCCCTGATCATCAGCACCGGCATCGCGACGTTGTGCCGGACCCGATCCGCCGTGCTGCCGCGCAGCAGATCGTTGAGGAAGCGATGGCCGTGCGTGGACATCGCGATCAGATCCACCTGTTCTTCCCTGGCCACTTTCACCAGTTCGGTGGCGGGATCTCCCATCGCCAGGCGGCAGCGTACCTTGAAGCCGCTCGCGCCCAGATCTGTGGCCAGGCGTTCCAGATAGGCGCGGTCGTCCTTGATCTCTTCCGATTCGCGCAGCTTGAGCTCGTCGAAGTGGCGCGCCGCGAAACCGTCGGCGACGTGCACGAGCAGCAGCGACGCCCCGGTCAGCGTCGCGAGCTGACGGACGTGCTCGATGACCGTGCGATCGGCCGCGGAATTCTCGATGGCGACGAGAATGTGGCTGTACATGATTAGCCGAAGAACGTCCGCCACAACAGCCAGATGTTGAGCGCCGCGATCACCAAGGCGACCGGCCACGCCAGGGCGAGCATCCAGCGGGGCGCAACCAGATCCCCCATCTTGCGACGATCGCCGGTGAACATCACCAGCGGAAACACCGCGAACGGCAGCTGCAGGCTGAGAATGACCTGGCTCAACACGAGGAGCGCGCCGCTGCCGCGATCGCCGTAGATCGCCACGGTGATCAGCGCCGGGATGATGGCGATGAGGCGGGTGATCAGACGGCGGAGCCACGGACGCAGACGGATATTGAGGAATCCTTCCATCACGATCTGACCCGCCAGGGTGCCGGTCAGCGTCGCGTTCTGCCCCGAGAACAGCAGCGCGACGGCGAAGAGCGTCGCGGCCATGTGGGTGCCCAGCAGCGGCGCCAGCAGCAGGTACGCGTCCGAGATGTCTGCGACGCCCTCATGTCCTGACCCATGGAACGTCGCCGCTGCCATGACGAGGATGGCCCCATTGAGGAAAAGCGCGAACATCAGTGCGACGGTCGAGTCGATGACCGAGAACCCGACCGCTTCCTTCTTGCTCTTCGGATCGTCGCCATACTTCCGGGTCTGGACGATCGACGAATGCAGGTACAGGTTGTGCGGCATCACCGTCGCACCGAGAATGCCGATAGCGATGTAGAGCATGTGTGGATTACGGACGATCTCGGTGCTCGGCAACATCCCCGACAGCACGCCGGTCAGATCGGGCTTGGCGAGCCACAGCTCCACCGCGAATGAGCCGGCAATGCCGACAATCAGCAGGACGACGATCGCCTCGACATACCGGAACTGATAGTGTTGGAGCAGCAGCACCAGCAGCACGTCCGCCGACGTCAGACACACGCCCCACATCATCGGCAGCCCGAAGAGCAGGTTCAACGCGATCGCCGCGCCGATGACCTCCGCCAGATCGCAGGCCGCGATCGCGATCTCGCAGAGCACCCAGAGAAAGATCGTGGTGCTGCGCGAGAAGTGGTCGCGACACGCCTGCGCCAGGTCGCGCCCGCTGGCGATCCCCAGCCGCGCGGACAGCGCCTGCAGCAGGATGGCCATCAGGTTCGACAGCAGGATCACGCTGAGCAGCGTGTACCCGTAGCGCGCCCCACCTTCCAGGTCGGTCGCCCAGTTGCCCGGATCCATGTAGCCGACCGCGACCAGGTAGCCGGGCCCGGCAAACGCGAACAGCTTGCGCAGGAACCCGCCGGTGGTGGGAACGGGAATCGAGCCGTGTACTTCGGGGAGGCTGACGCTGGATCGGGCCAGCCGCCAGCCACCGCCGGGATCGGCATCGCGGTCGGCCATGGACCCCTACTTTACGACAGAGTTCGACCTCATCGTCGAGCTACTGGACGAGCGCGACCCTTTCGGTCGGCGTAACGCCTTTCCCAAACGGTAAGGTTCAGCCGCGGCAGGTCGCGGGACGTGCAGAAAAGTTGAGTCAATGGAATCGCTTGTGGAAAGCGCTATGGGCACGCGGTTTGCCGTGCACCGCGTCGAACATGAGGACGCACCGGTACGTCCACATACTCGAAATAGTCGTGTTGTTGCACGCCAGCTCGTCGGTCTTCGCCTCGCAGGATGTCACCGCGTCCCCGACAGCGACCATCGCCGCGCCGGCGCAGATCGACGAGACGATCGTCGTGCTGCCGACCACCCTGCCGCTCAAGAGGCACGGCAGTTACTTCCGGCTGACCCATCGCTTCGCGCGCGACCTGGGCCGGGGCTCGTTCGGCGATCTGGCGCAGGACCTGTTCGGCCTCGATAGCGGCGCGATCATCGGGCTCGAATACCGATACGGCATCACCAGCACGCTGCAGGCCGGTGTGCACCGATCCAACTTCGGCAAGACGATCGTGACCTTCGCCCGATGGGACGGCTGGCAGCAGAGCCAGACCACGCCCGTGAGCATCAGCCCCGCGGCATCGTACGAGGGAGCGAACAACCTGCAGCAGGACTTTCAACCGGCGGCCGCGGTGACCGTCTCGCGGACCCAGGGCACACGGCTCGCGCTCTACGCGACGCCGAGCTACGTGCATCACGCACACACCGACACGCTCCTCGCGCTGCACGAGGGGCACAGTCTTCCGGGTGTCGTGGTGGATACCAGGCGCGACACGTTCTTTCTCGGCATCGGCGGTCGCGTGCGCCTGCTGGAAACGATGTATGTCGTGCTGGAAGCGGCGCCGCGCCTGGCCGGCTACGACCCGGACGAGCCGGGGTGGAACGTCGGCGTCGAGAAGCTGACGCACGGCCACGTGCTGCAGCTCAATTTCGGGAACAACTTCAACACCACGCCGGGCCAGATCGCGCGGGGCGGCGTGCCGGGCAGTGTCTTTCTCGGGTTCAACATCAGCCGCAAGTTCTACTGACAAATGGAGGGTTGCTAAGATGAAACGTTTCGCGCTTCTCGCGTGTCTCAGCGCAGTGGTCGCCGCCGGATGCGGCACCAGTACCAGCCCGTCAAACGCCCCGGTGGTCTATACGGTGGCGCTGAAGGCGTCGAACGAAACGCCGCCGATCACGAACTCGGAATCGAACGGCGCGGGCACAGCGGTCATCACGGTGAACACCACGAAAGACTCGTCGGGCAATGTGACCGGCGGAACGTTCGATTTCAACGTGTCCCTGAACGGTTTCCCGACCGACTCAAAGGTGATCCTCGCCCACATTCACACCGGGGCAGCCGGCGTACCAGGCGGCGTCATCGTAGGGACTGGAGTCACGGCGGGCGACAATATCGTGCTGACCAATGGCTCCGGCACGTTCACAAAGACTGGCGTTCCACCACAAAGCCTGACCGACCTGCAGAACATCCTGAACAACCCGGCAGGCTTCTACTTCAACGTGCACACGACCGTGAACCCCGGCGGCGCGGTCCGCGGCCAGTTGCAGTAGGTCGGATGGTGGTTGACGGATGACGGTTGGTGGATGACGGTTTGGCGGGTGGCGGTTCTTTCTTCGATCCGCCATCCGTCATCCGCCGATCTTCCCGCTCGCGCCCTTCCCTTGCCTCGGCCCCTTGTTGTCCCGCGCCGGGAAATGATCCAGGTTCGCCAGGCGCCAGCCCGTGGTGTAGACCAGCTGCGCGATGTGCGACATCTTCGGGAACTCGATCTTCGATACCTCGTCGGTCACATAGTGATAATCGCGATGCAGGCCGGTCGTGTAGAAGATGATGGGAATCCCTTTTGACGCGTAGCTGTAGTGATCGCTGCGCGTGTAGATGGATTCGGGATCGGCGGGATCGTTCAACTCGTAATCGAGCTTCATCGGCGCCGTCAGCGACGAGTTCGCATCCTCGTTCAAATTGTGCAGCTCGGTGCTGATGCGGTCTGACCCGACGATGTAGACGGTGTTGCCTTCCGAGGCCTGATCGCAGTGATTGCGGCCGATCATGTCGATGTTCAGCTGGGCCGACACTTTGTCGAGCGGCACCTCCGGGTAGTCCGCCATGTAGCGTGACCCCAGCAGGCCGGCTTCCTCACCGGCGTGCCACACGAACATCACTGAACGCTTCGGTTTCGGCCCCAGCGCGAACGCTTTGGCGATGGCCATGACCGACACCGTCCCCGAGCCGTCGTCGTCGGCGCCGTTGTTGATGATGTCGCCGGGCCTCGGCGTGTCGCGCGTCTGCCCTGTGCATCCGCCGGCGCCGGCTGCTCCGCCGCCAAACCCGCCTCGGCCTCCCGTCTCGAGGTAGCCGATGTGATCGTAGTGCGCCCCAAACAGCACGTAGGTGTTCTTGAGCTGTGGATCGCTGCCCTCGACAATGCCCACGACGTTGCGGGTCAAGCGCGTCTGAACGACGTCGTAGGTGGCGTCCACGTCGATCGTGATCGTGATGTCCTTGAGCGCGAACGCCGGCAGCGGCTCCGGTCCGTCGATCTTCGTCCTGAAGTCGGCGTAGTTCAGCCCGCTGCTGCTGAAGATGAAGTCGAAGAACTCGTCCGACGCGGTGATCTGCGGCGGCATCAGCGTGTCGAGCCGCTGCACCGTCTGAAAATCGCCAAAGGTCTGGGCCGCGCCGCCACGACCGCCACCGCCGCGTTGTGGCTGCGCCGGTTCCTGGCCCCGCGCCGGCTGAGTGGCCGGGCTGGCCGTCGCTGACGCCGCTGTACCGCGTCCGGCCGAAGAGGCGAAGGACGAGGGACCAATCGACGCGACCGCATGATGAAGCTCGATCGCGGTGCGCCCTCGGGCGTTGATCGTCCTGAACGGGGTGTCCTTCGGTCCATGGCCCACGTAGATCACGACCTCGCCGGAGACGTCGCGCCCCTTGTAGTCGTCGAGGTTCACCTCGGGCACGGTCAACCCGTAGCCGATCAGCTCAGCTTTGCCTGAAACGCTCTGCTTGCCGCCTTGATTCTTGGGAAACGTCACCCCTTCGCCGTCTTTGAAGGTTTTCGTTTGCCCGTTGACGGTGACCGTGACGCTCGAGTTGCTCTTGGTGTTGAGGCCGAGGACTTTCACGACTTGGAAGTAGGTGCCGTCATCGCCTGCCGGCTTGACGCCCCACTCCTTGAGATGATCGGCGATGTAAGCGGCCGCGAGCCCGAGGCCCTCGGTGTAGACCCGGCGTCCCTGCAGCTGATCCGAGGCGATGTAACTGAGCCACTCCTTGAGCTCGCCAGGAGTGATCGAGCCGACACCGCCGTCATCGTTGATAAAGGGGGCGCTCGACGGCGTGACAGGCGCAGGGCGACTGGCGGGCGCGGCCGACGCCCGTAGAACGAGCAGTAGAGGGAGCGCCACTGCACACGTGGCGCGCGCGAAACCAGATTTCATGAAGCAGCCATCCTCCAACAGCAAAGTATGTCATGTACTACGGCTGCTGCCGGCGGAGCGCTTACGCAGAGAGGCCGGATGCTGAGGGGCGAGGGCCGAGGTCGGAGGTCCGGGGTGCGCAGTCCGGGGCTCGGGCCTCGGACCTCGGCCTCCGCCCCCCGATCACTCCGTACGCAGCGACCGCATCGGGTCGATGCTGGCGGCTCGGCGGGCGGGCAAGCCATTAGCGATCAACCCCGTGGCCAGCAGGATGATCGTCACGAAGGAGAGCACCACGGTGTCGTGAGCGCTGACACCGAAGAGCGCCGAGCCAAGCAACTGCGTCACGCCCACAGAGGCGACCAGTCCCAGCCCGACGCCGGTGGCCACAACGGTGATCCCGCTCGCGACAACGCTGCGGAAGATGTCTGACGTCCCGGCGCCGAGCGCCACGCGAATACCGATCTCGCGCGTGCGTTGGGTCACGAGATAGGTGGCCACGCCGTAGGCGCCGCCGATCGCGAGCAGGAACGCAAGCGTCGCGAAGATCGCCAACATCCAGGAGAACGCCGCGCGAAGCGCCATCGATCGACTGATTGCCTGCTCCATCGTCCGGACGCGATACAAGGGAATCTCGGGATCCATCTGGCGCAGCAGCTCTCGAAGCGCCGGCGCCACCGAGGCCGTATCGCCAATCGTATGGACGGCCATGGTCATGTTCGATCGCGGATCGACGCGGAGCGGCAGGTATACGCCGGGCCGCATCGGTTGCTCGAGCCCGTAGTGCTTCACGTCGCCGGCGAGGCCGACCACGGTCAACCAGGGCGCGTCCTTGCCGCGGAACTTGATCCGCTTGCCCACCGGGTCGACGTGATCGCCCCAGAAGGCGCGCACGAACGACTCGTTGACCACGACCGTCCCCGTCTGTTTCGGCCGGCCGTCCGGCTCCTGCAGAAAGCGACCGCTCTTGAGGCGTATGCCCATGGCGCCGAAATAGCCGTTCGACGCGAATCGGGTGAGGACCACCGGGTCCTTACCGTCGGGTCGCGGCACTGCTCCTTCGGCCTGGAAGAAATTCCCGAGGTGACAACCGGAGATCGGCGCGCAGGTGATGAGGCCGACAGCGTCGACGCCGGGAAGATGGGAGGCGCGCTGCTCGAACTCGTCCCAGAAGGCGGTCCACTGCTCGGGCTTGGGCCGAGTGCCTTCTGACAGCGGGATTGTCGCCACGAGCACGTGATCGGATCGAAAACCTGGATCAACGTGGCGCACGCGATCGAACGCCTTCACGAGGAGTGTGCCGCACACGAGAAGGATGGCCGCCAGCGCGAACTCGCCTGCCACCAGACACCACAGCGTGCGGCGTGCACGCGGCGCGCCGGTCGTGCCGTTGGTCGTCGCGTTGACGGCCGACCGAAGATCGCCACCGACCGCATGGAGCGCCGGCGCCCACCCGAAGAGCACGACGGCACCGATGACCACCGCGAATGAGAAGGCCAGGACGCGGAAGTCGACCTGGAAAGCGGCCCAACGCGGCAGCTCGTCGGGGATCATCCGCACCAGCGCGCCCAGTGCCCATCGGCCCGCCACCAGACCGAGCAGCCCCCCGGCGGCCGACAGCATCAGGTTCTCGATCAGCAGCTGCCGCAGCAGCCGCATCCGGCTCGAACCGAGCGCCAGACGAATCCCCATCTCACGCCGTCGGGCCAGCGCGCGGGCCAGCATCACCGCCGCGACGTTCGCGCAGGCGATGATGAGCAGCACCGCAACGAACGCGGTGATGGTCTTCGCGGCACCGCGATAGTCGTGCACGAACATCTCGCGTAGCGACCGGACAAATGGTGTGACGATGTGCTCCTTGTCCTGGGCATCCCAAATTGGCTGGTGCGCGCGCTTCAGGTCGGCGTCGGCCTGCTCGATGGTCACGCCGGGCTTGAGGCGCCCGATGCCATCTCCCGAATAACTCTGGTACGGTGCTGCCGGGTCGCCGCCCAGCGGCAGCCAGAGACGGGCATCCTCGGGAAACGAGGCCTCGGCGGGCATTACGCCGACGATCGTCCGGGAAACGCCGTCGATTCTCAACGACCGTCCGACGACCGAGCGGTCCTCGGCAAAGCGCTCCTTCCAGAGCGCGGCGCTGATCAGCACGACCGGTGGCCCGTGCGGTTTGTCTTCGTCGGCGGTGAAGGTCCGGCCGAGAATCGGCTCGACGCCGAGGACCTTCGGAAAATCGTAAGTGATGAACGCGCCGCGAACGTGTTCGGCCCCGCCGGCGTCCGCGAGGTTGAAAAAGTCGGTCTGGAAGGTGCTGATGGCCTCGAACAGCTTCTGATCCTTCCGCCAGCGCGCGAAGTCGGGATAGTTGATGCCGACCACCTCGAGGTTCCACTTGGGCGCGGCGGTATTGATGTAGACGAGGCGATCGGGCCGGGCGAACGGGAACGGACGCAGGAAAAGCCCGTTGACGAGGCTGAAGACCGTGATGTTCGCGGCGATGCCGAGCGCGAGCATCAGCACGACCATCGCGGTTGACCCGCGCTGGTGTCGAAGCGCCCGCCATGCGTATCGCACATCTGAGCCGAGCATGAACCCCGTCCCTTCTTCGATTGGAATCGACAACGGCAGCAGGCGCTGTCCCTGGCCGGACTTCGTTCGCGCGGCCAGCAGGTCGAGTGCAGCGCTGGCGCAAACGCCGACGACCGCAAACACTCCGCGGGCCGACGCCGCGACGACTCGCTCGTCGAACAGCTCCGCCATCTCGGCGCCGTGGGTCTCGCGCAGCGGCGCCGGTGCGATCACCAGCAGCGCGCGATAGAGGCGGGAGATCGCTCTCATCCCGTCTCTCCCGAGCGGGGCTTCAGCCGATTCCGCGCCAGCCGTGATACCCGTCCCAGGTGGTCAGCTTCCGAGCTGAGCATCTGGCGGCCGCTGCGCGTCAGCCGGTAATAGCGCTTACGCTCGCTCTCGGCCTCGGGGCGCTCACGCGGGTCGTTGATCTCCTCGATCCATCGACGATGGCGCAGATCGTCGAGGGATCCGTAGAGCGTCGCGGGCCACAAGCGGATGCGCCCGTCGCTGAGGCTCTCGACCTCACGGGCGATCGCCAGGCCATGCCGTTCGCCCTCCGACAGGGTCAGCAGGATGTAGAACCAATGGGGTTTCAGCGCGCCGGACTCCGCCATAGGTCGGGCATTATATTGATTCATATAATACGAATCAATACTACCAACGGTCGCGCTCCTGCGAGGCGCTGAGCCTATCGGCCGACGGATGACGCCTTACCAGTCGATGAGGCGCTGGTGCGTCTTCAATGCGGTCGGCATCCTCGGCTTCGCGGTGCAGCTGGCGGTGCTCAACGTCCTCGTCGGTCTCGGACTGCACTACCTCCTGAGTACGGTGCTCGCGGTCGAAGCGGCGGTGGTACACAACTTCTTCTGGCACCGCCGCTGGACGTGGTCCGAACGGGAGCGGGCCAGACTCTCGCAACACACCTTCTGGCGCTTTCACCTCCTCAACGGGCTGGTCTCGCTGGCCGGAAACGTCCTCGCCATGAGTCTCCTTGTCGGCCAGGCCCACCTGCCGCTCGTGGTCGCAAACGTCGTCTCCGTCGGCATTTGCGGGCTGATGAACTTCACGCTGAGCGACCGCCTGGTCTTCTTTCGCTGAAATTCACAGCTTCCTCAGGGAGCGCTCAGGATTTTTCACGGTCGCGGCTTTTGTCGTGTTCCTGAGCCGTTCATGCCAACGC
Organism: uncultured Acidobacteriota bacterium; assembly: GCA_963771415.1. Classification (GTDB taxonomy): domain Bacteria; phylum Acidobacteriota; class Vicinamibacteria; order Vicinamibacterales; family 2-12-FULL-66-21; genus CAWAZT01. The sequence goes on from CAVYTI010000008.1 coordinate 1,140,438, forward strand.
AACCGCCCCGACCCGCCGACCTGCAGCGCCCTCGGCTCTACGCGACTGTGGACAGCTGATCTGAAGAGCGGCGCGCCCGGCCGGGATCCGCGGCCGGCGCATGGGCGTCCAAGAGCCCGACCGGTCTCGTGTCTTCGTGCTTCAAGGAGCGTGTATGCGATTTCTGTTCTTTTTGACCGTGCTGACCTTTATGGCCGTCGGCATCTCCGCCCAGACCCCGCCCCCCGAGCTGAAGGTTGGCGATCAGGCTCCCGATTTCAGCCTGCAGGCCTCCGACGGCAAGACCTACAAGCTCTCGGACTTCAAGGGCAAGAAGGCGGTCGTGCTGGCGTGGTTCCCCAAGGCCTACACCAGCGGCTGCACCATCGAGTGCAAATCGCTGGCGGAGCACGGCGACATGATCAAGAAGTACAACGTGATCTACTTCATGGCCAGCGTCGATCCGCTCGAGCAGAACAAGGGATTCGCCGAGCAGCAGCACGCGGACTTTCCGCTCCTCAGCGATCCGACGAAGCAGACCGCACAGGCCTATAGCGTGCTCAACGACCCGAACGGCGTGGCCCGGCGCTGGACCTTCTACATCGGCAAGGATGGGAAGGTTCAGGCCATCGACAAGGCGGTGAAGCCGGCGACATCGGCCGAAGACATGGCCGCCAAGCTCGGCGAGCTGCAGACGGACCCGGCCAAGTAGCCGCGCTCGTTCCGCCCACCTTCAGGCGAGTTCGACCGGTCGTCGTGGACGGCCGGTCCGGAACCGCCTACACGCCGTCGACCAGAATCATTTCCGTTCGCGACGTTGCCTGCCGGAGCGCCTTGGCTTCGGCATACTCCTCCGACGCCCACCACGCCCGCGCCCGATCGGCATCCGGAAACTCGAGCACGACAAACCGCTTCGGCGCCCACGTACCCTCGACCGTCTCGACCTGTCCGCCGCGCACGATGAATCGTCCGCCGAACCTGGTCAACGTCGGCGGGACCATCTTGCGATAGTCCTCGTAACGCACGGGATCGGTGATCTCTACCTGGACGACGATGTAGGCGGACATGGCGGCTCCAGAGATAGTGCTGATGGTGCTAAGGGTCCTGACGGTGCTAAAGGTGCCGGTGCCAAAGGTGCCGGTGCTGAGGGTGCTGAGGTGCTGGGAGTGGCGGTGCCAGGGTGCTCTTGTCCATTCCTCCCAACGTTCGGCATAGCCAACAACTCAGCATTGCGAAATGCGCGAGAGCACACACGAGCACCGTAGCACCGCACCGTTAGCACCCCCGAGCACCCCAGCACCGCACCCCCAGCACCGTCAGCACCCGGCGCACCCCAGCACCGCACCCCCAGCACCGTCAGCACCCGGAGCACCCCAGCACCCTTCACTGCGGTGCTGCCTTCAACACCAGATTCTCGATGAAGAATTCCATCATGCGCTGCTGGTTGACCGAGGAGTGGCCCTGGTCGGGGCCGACCTGCAGCTCGAAGCTCTTGCCGGCCGCCTGCAGCGCCTTGATCAACTGCATGGAATTGGCCGGGTGCACGTTGTTGTCGGCGCTGCCGTAATAGAGCAGCAGCCGCCCTTTCAGGTTGTCCACATAGCGCATCGCCGAGCCCTTGTCGTAGCCGTCCTGGTTCCCCTCCGGCGTCCACATGTAGCGCTCGGTGTAGATCGTGTCGTAGTTGCGCCAGTCGGTGGGCGGAGACGAGGCGGCGGCCGCGGCGAAGACGTCCGGGATGACGCAGAATCTCCATGACCGCGCTGTAGCCGCCGTACGACGCGCCGAAGATGCCGACGCGGTTCTTGTCGAAGTACGGACGATTCCACAGCGCCTTGACGCCTTCCGCCATGTCGTCGATCTCGACCTGTCCGAGCTTGAGATAGAGCTGATCGAGCATCCGTTTGCCCATCCCGGGGCGGCCCGCGAGTCCAGCGTCAGGACGAGGAAGCCGTACTCGGTCGACGGCGCTCGGCATCGTGAAGCGCTCGCTGGTGGCGGCCGACGCCGGACCGCCATAGACGTTGGCCAGCACCGGATATTTCTTCGTCGGATCGAACGTCGAGGGAAAGTGAATCAACCCGTGCAGCGTCGTATGGCCGTCAGCCGCGAGGTAGGTGAACATCTCGACCTTCTTCAGCCCGACCTGGTCGAACCTGACGAGCGTGTTCGCAGCCACCTCTGAGACGACGGCGCCGTCCGCGGTGCAGAGACGGGTCGTGGGCGGCGCTGTCGTGCGTCTGGGCGACGTCGACGAAAAGCTTGCCATCGGGCGACATCGTGACCGTATGGTTGAGCGCCGGATCGGTCAGGCGCTTGTCACCCCGAGCCGTCGAGCCCGACGCTGTGCAGCTGCAGCTTCATGAAATTGTCGCCGTCGCGCGCGGTGTAGAAGAGGCGCTCGCCCTCTTCGTCGATGCGGACGATCGTCGACACCTCGTAGCTGCTGGCTCTGGTCAGTGGCGTCAGCAGGCTTCCCGCTCAGGTCGTAGAGATAGAAGTTCTTCCAGCCGTTGCGTTCGGATTCCCAGATGAAGCGTTGGCCGTCCTTGAGGAACGTTCGCTGCGGGCTGTTGTCGACCCAGCCGGTCGGCCATTCGTCGCGCACGATCGCGTGGCACTTGCCGGTGTCTGGCGCGCAGCGCGCGAACTCGAGCACGTTCTGGCGTCGATTCGTGCGGTTCACGAACAGCTCGTTGCCGGTCCGGCGACCATTCCACGTCGTAGACATAGTGGCCGACGACTTCGTCGGCGAACGGCTTGCCGTCGCGCACGTCCATCTTCGTGGTCTTTTTCGTCGCGACGTCGTAGACGAACAGGTCGACGATCGGATTCGGCCTGCCGGGTTTGGGATACGCCTCGACGTCGAGCGTGTCCTGAATCTCGGTCTGCGTCATCTGCAGGTAGTAGTCGAGCACCTGCTTTTCGTCGAAGCGATAGTAGGCGAGCTTGCGGCTGTCGGGCGACCACCACATCGCCGTGCGTTGGTCGAGCTCTTCGCCGTAGACCCAGCTCGCCGTGCCGTACTTGATGCGGTCCTTGTCGTTGCCGTCGGTCGTGAGCGCGATTTCGTTGCTGCCGTCCGCGTCAACCAGCCAGAGATTGCGATCCCTGTAGAACGCCTTCCGGTTCTTGTCGGGTGACTCCTCGGAGTCGAACTGACGGCCGCGGGCCGGCGCCGGCTGGGCGTCCCCGCGTCCCTGAGCGGCGCCCGCAACCAGACCACGTCCACCGCGTCCCCTGCCTTGCGGCGCATCGCCGACAACGGACGCCTGTCTGGCCGCGACGTCGAAGCGATAGAGCTTGCCGTCGCGGACGTAATCGAATGCGGAGCTGTCGTCCGACCAGGTGATCGTCGGCGTCGCCAGAGACGCCGCCAGGCTGAGCGTGTCCTTGGTCATCTTCTGGAACTGGTCGTACCCGGGCATCGACTTCAGCCGGTCCTGTGCCGCCGGCGCCACGTGCAGGCACACGGTTGCCACCGCGGCGGCCGTCAGGGCACGAGCCCAGTTCCATGTCGCGTTCCGCACCGTCATGTCGTCTCCTCGGGAGTCTCAGGATATCCCGGCCACGCGCCGCGGCGTGTCTCAGCGGCTTTCCACGTACGAGGCGATCGCGGTCACGAACATCTCGCCCAGCTGATCTGCCTTGCGGGCGCCGATGCCGTAGACCTGCTGCAGATCGGCGAGCGATGTCGGCTTGATCCTCGCCAGCTCGCGCAGCGTCGTATCGTGAAAGATCACGTAGGGAGGCACGCCGCGCTCTCTGGCGATCTGCAGCCTGACCGCGCGCAGGCGTTCGAACAGCTCGCGGTCGACGTCCTGCCACGACTCGGCGTCCACGCGCGTACGGCTCGACGGTCGGTCCCGTGTGGGCCGGCGCTGACGCGCCAGGGTCAGCGCCGGAAGGACCTCGGCGTTCTTCAGCAGTGCGACGCCTTGTTCGGTCAACACCAGCACCGGGTACGGATCGTCGGTCTGTCGCAGCAGTTCCTCGGCGGTGAGCTGCTCGATGTAGCCGCGCACCTCGACAATGGAGGCGTCGCGCAGGAGCCCGAACGTCGACAGCCGATCGTGTCCGCGATCCTTGACCTGCTGCGCCTCACTCCCGCACAGGACGTTGGCCACGTGTGCCGCCCCGAAGCGCTGCCCGACGCGGGCCACGCACGACAGGACCTTCCGCGCGGTCGCGACCGGTTCCGGCACGGCCTCGAGCTCGCCGATGCAATAGTCGCAGGCGCCGCAGTCGTCGTTCTCGTAGCGATCGCCGAAGTAGCCCACCAGGTGCCGATGACGACAGCCGACCGCCGTTGCATATCGCTCCATGTCGCGCAGCAGCGCACGGCGCGCGTCGGTCAGCTCTCCGGATCGTTCCAGCATCATCCGCCACTTGAGGAAGTCGGCGCCCGAATAGATCAGGACGCACTCGGCGGCCAGACCGTCGCGCCCGGCGCGGCCCGACTCCTGCTGGTAGTGTTCGAGCGACTGCGGCGCGCCGGCGTGGACCACGAAGCGGACGTCGGAGCGGTCGATGCCCATGCCGAACGCGACGGTCGCGACCACGACATCGGCCTTCTCGTTCAGGAACGCGTCCTGATGTCGATGGCGATCGCCGTCGTCGAGGCCGGCATGATACGGAACCGCGCGAACGCCGCGGTCCGAAAGCCAGGCCGACAGGCTGTCGACCTCCCGCCGCGACGGACAATACACGATGCCTGCCTCGTTGCGGTGGCGGGCCAGAACCTCCTGCAGCTGCTCCTTCAGCCCCGCCCTCGGCAGGACGCGGTAGACGAGATTCGGACGATCGAAAGAGCCCACCAGCTCGAGAGGCTCGCGCAAGGCGAGCTGCGACACGATGTCGCGACGGACACGCGCCGTGGCGGTCGCCGTGTAGGCATGGAGGCTGACGCCGGGAAATCGCGCCCGAAGGGCGCCGAGCTGGCGATACTCCGGTCTGAAGTCGTGCCCCCACTGACTGATGCAGTGCGCTTCGTCGACGGCGATGAACGACACCTCCGCCGCCCTGCTGCCGAGCAGCGAGAGGAAGCTCTCGCGCCCCTCTCCCGCCAGGCGCTCCGGCGAGACGTAGAGGAGCGCGTAGCTGCCGTCTCGAATCCCTTCCACGATCGAGGCACGGGCGTCGGCCGGCATCGCGCTGTTGTAGCAGGCGGCCGGTACGCCGTTGGCGACCAGCGTGTCCACCTGGTCCTTCATCAGCGAGATCAGCGGCGACACCACGATCCCGAGGCCCGGACGCACCAGCGCCGGCGCCTGGAAGCAGAGAGACTTGCCCCCGCCGGTAGGCATGACCACCAGCGAATCGCGGTCCTCCAGGATCGCGTGCATGGCCTCGCGCTGCAGAGGACGAAACGAGTTGTAACCCCAGTAACGGGAGAGGACGTCGGCGAGGGTGATGACCTGAATTATCCCTCACGGGCATAATGGGGCGCCATGCGAAAGATCGCGCTCTCCCTCGCGGTCGCGGCGCTGCTCGCGTCGTTTCCCGACGGTCAGGGTTCGGGCCCACCTGCCTTCCAGGTCGAAGAGGCGACGATCGTGTTGGTTCACCAGGCGATGGCGACCGGACGGCTGACCTGTCGCGCCCTGGTGCAGATGTACTTGCGCCGGATCGACGCCTACGACAAGAACGGTCCCGCCCTGAACGCCATCGTTCTCGTCAATCCCGAGGCTCTGCAGGACGCTGACCGGCTCGACGCGCGATACGCGCGCGGTGGGCCGGTTGGGCCGCTGCACTGCATTCCGGCGATCGTCAAGGACAACTTCGAGACGATCGGGCTGCAGAGCGCCGCCGGCTCGTTGTCGCTGAAAGGCTTCGTCTCCGAGCGCGATGCCTTCCTGGTCAAACGCATCAAGGACGCCGGCGCGATCGTGCTGGCCAAGTCGAACATGGCGGAATTCGCGTTCAGCCCCTACGAGACCGTGAATTCCCTGCTGCCGGGATACACCCGCAATCCCTACGCGCTCGATCGGGTGACGGCCGGGTCGAGCGGCGGGACCGCCGCGGCGATCGCCGCCAATTTCGGCGCCATCGGACTGGGATCCGACACCGGTAACTCCATTCGTGGACCCTCGTCGCATCAAGCGCTCGTGGGCATCCGCTCGACGATGGGGTTGACGAGCCGGGCTGGTGTGGTGCCGTTGAACCTGCTGGCCGATATCGCCGGTCCCATGACCCGTACTGTGGCCGACGCCGTTGCGGTTCTGCAGGCCATTGTCGGCGAAGATCCCGATGATCCGACCACCGCGGCCAGCCATGGCCGCCCCATTCCGGTGTACGCCGAATCGCTCATCGGCGACGGGCTCAAGGGCACACGCATTGGCATCCTTCATCAGGCCTATCGCCGCGACACGACCGACGCAGAAGTGGAAACGGTCTTCGGCATCGCGATCGAGGACCTCAAGCACGCGGGAGCGACGATCGTCGACACCGCGACGGTGGATCTCGATCAGGTCCGTCGTGTCCAGGACATCGGGCCCTGCGGTGGGTTCAAGTACAACATCAACCGCTATCTGGCCACACGTGCGCAGAAGGCGCCGGTGCACTCGCTGGAGGAGATCATCCGGTCGCGCAACTTCCACCCGTCAATCCAATTGCGACTTCAGCAGTCGCAGGACGGTCCTGAGAATGGACCGGACACGCCGGCCTGTCGCGCCGAACAGGAGTATCGGGAGCAATTCCGCGGCGCCGTGCAACACACCATGGACAGCGCCACCCTCGACGCGTTCGTCTACCCGACGTGGAGCAATCCGCCCCGCCTGATCGGAGATCTCAACACGCCGCACGGCGACAACAGCCAGGTCTTTGCGCCGACTACGGGATGGCCGGCGATCAATGTGCCGATGGGCTACACACGTGGGACGCTGCCGATTGGCCTGACGTTCTTCGGCCGTGCCTGGAGCGAGCCGACGTTGATCAAGCTCGCCTATGCCTACGAGCAGTCGACCCGGCATCGGCGTCCGCCGGCGTCGGTTCCCCCGCTGAAGTAGTGAAAAAGGGGATAACCCGCCTTTTTCCGGGGAGGCCCAACGCCGACGGGCGGATCGTCGATCAGGCCTGCGCGGCAACCGACTGAGCCTGGCGCGCTCGGCGCTCGCGGGTCAGGTGCGGCACCTGGCCGAGGAGCCGCTGAATCAGCATCAACTGACCCCGGTGATGCATCTCGTGCTCCTTGACGCCGAGCAGCAGCTCGAACCGGCTCTTGACGGCAGGCTGGACCGGTGGCGGGAACGAGACGATCTCCCCCAGCGAGGCTTCGTCCATCGACTCGAGAAAGCTCGCGAACGATTCGCCGTGCGTGCGAAGCGCCCCCACGATCTGATCCTTCGTCGTCAACGCTTTCTGCAGCGCCGCCGCCTCCTGGAGGCGCTGGGTGAACATCGGAAAATCGATGTGCGTAACGTGATCCCGGTGGAGCTCGATCTGCCATAACGGGCTCACGGCGAGATGGCCCAGCATCTCCGCCACGCTCATGACGTCGGACGTCGCCTTGAACGAGTATTTCTCTTCCGGGATCTCCTCGGCGATGGCGAGTGTGTTCTTGCGAACGGTGCGAAAACTGTCGGCGAGCTGCTTGCTGCCGTAGTAGGTCATGCTGCCTCCAAGACGCGCCCCAGCCGGCCGAGGCCAGGGCGAAAGGTACAAGTGCTTTTTCGGACGGGGGGCTGGACCGCAGAAACCTCATATTTTAGCCCAAATCTGGCTTGACTCGGTCCGGCCGTTCGCAGATTAGAATCTGGTGCAGAGAGGGCAGGCATGCGCGACGCACTATCGCTGCGACAGCGTTCCAACTGGGGGGGTGGGGCCACATTCGCGGGCGGCGGAGCACATCGGGTCACCTGGATTGATCGTCAGATCGCCGACGCGTTTCAACGATGGCTGCGGCCGGCCGACCTGCGCCTGGAACTGTGGGACGGGTCGTCCCCCTGGCAATCGACTGCCGCCGCGGTGGGCGACGTGGTGGTACGGGATCGCAAAGCGTTGTTGAAACTGATCGCCGATCCGGATCTGCAGTTCGGCGAGCTCTATACCGAGGGTCGGGTCGACATTCGAGGGGGGCTCGCGAGGGTCATGGAGGCGTCTGGCCGCCTGCCGGGCTGCGATCGCCTGTCGATTCGCGAGCGGCTGGCGCTGCTGATCCCGCGTTCCAACGGCTTTCGCCTGGCCCGTCGCAACGTGCACCACCACTACGACCTCGGGAATGATTTCTATCAGTTGTGGCTGGATCGCCAGCTCGTCTACACCTGCGCGCTGTTCGACTCGCCGGAATCGACGCTCGAGGCAGCGCAAGTCGCCAAGCTCGATCTTGTGTGCCGCAAGCTGCAGCTGCAGCCGGGGGACACGGTCGTCGAGGCCGGCTGCGGCTGGGGCGCGCTGGCGTTGCACATGGCCCGACATTACGGGGCACGGGTCAAGGCGTTCAACATCTCGCGCGAGCAGATCAGCTTTGCCCGCGAACGCGCCGCCGCGGAACAGCTCCTCGATCGCGTCGAATTCATCGAGGACGACTATCGCAATGTCGCCGGTCACTTCGATGTCTTCGTATCGGTCGGCATGCTGGAACACGTCGGCCGCCGACACTTTCCGTCGCTCGGCTCGGCCATCAAGCGTGTGCTGAAGCCGCAGACGGGACGCGGGCTTCTCCACTTCATCGGCCGCGATCGTCCCAGGCCGTTGAATGCGTGGACCGCTCGCCGAATCTTTCCCGGAGCGTATGCTCCGACCATGGGGGAGGTCGTGCACGACGTGCTCGAGCCGGCGAACCAGTCGATCCACCATTTCGAGAATCTGCGCCTGCACTACGCACGGACCCTCGAACACTGGCGGGCGCGCTTCGGCCAATCCGAGCGCGAGGTCCGCTCGCAATTCGGCGACGCGTTCTACCGCGCCTGGGATCTCTACCTCGCCGCATCGGAAGCGTCGTTCGTCATCGGCTCGCTGCAGCTCTTTCAGATTGTGTTTGCGCCGTCCGGCCGTTCGCCACTCTACGCGGCGCAGCCGTTTCCCGAGGCGACGACCGCCCCATGACGACAACCTGCGACGTTCTGGTGGTGGGCGGCGGGCCAGGCGGCTCGAGTTGCGCCAGGGCTCTGGCCCGCGGCGGCGTCGACGTGCTGGTGATGGACCGCGCGCGGTTTCCGCGGGACAAGATTTGCGCCGGCTGGATCACGCCGCCGGTCGTCGAGGCGCTCGACCTGAACCCCGACGACTACGCATCACGTGGTCTGACGATTCAGCCCATCACCGGCTTCCGTACCGGCGTCGTGGACGGCGCGTCGATCGATACGCACTACGACGGGATCGTCAGCTACGCGATCCGGCGCTGCGAATTCGATCACTACCTGCTCGAGCGCTCTGGCGCCCGATTGCTGACCGGGACCCCTTTGCGAACGCTGGTCCGGCGCGGCGGTTCGTGGATCGCGAACGACACCATCGAGGCGGCTGTCGTCGTTGGTGCGGGCGGCCATTTCTGTCCGGTCGCCAAGATGATTGGCCGCACCAACCTGCCGTCCGGCCTGATCGTCGCCCAGGAGGCAGAGCTGCGGCTGCCGGATTCGACGGTGTGCACAGTGTCAGGCACCCTGCCAGAACTCTATTTCTGCGCCGATCTCGAAGGCTACGGCTGGTGCGTGCGCAAAGGGCCGTATCTCAACGTCGGGCTGGGGCGCCGTGAAGGGGGATCGTTCCCGGCACACGTCCGCAACTTCGTCGAGTGGCTCGAGCGCACCGGTCGCGCACCGGCGGTGGCGACGCGAGCGCGCTGGCGCGGGCACGCGTATCTCCTCGCCGGCAGCGTGAGCACGCCGTTTGTGGCGGACGGCGTAATCCTCGTCGGCGACGCCGCCGGGCTCGCGTATCCCGAGAGTGGCGAAGGCATTCGAACGGCCGTCGAGTCGGGGCTGCTGGCTGCCCGTACACTCATCAACGCGACCGGCCGACGACGCAGCGACCTGTTGCCGTACGAGACCGGGCTACGCGGGCGGCAGCCCGGCGGGGGCGTCGCCAGCGTGCTGCCGCGAGGTCTGGTCCGGCCGCTCGGGCGCTGGCTGCTCGGCAATGCCAGCTTCACGCGCCGCGTCGTGCTCGATCGCTGGTTCCTCCGATCGTCGGAGGCGGCGCGAGCGACCCTGAAGAAGGCCGCCTAGCGCAGCGATGCTCGAGTTCATCGCGGCCGCCTGCGGCCTGGCCAACGTCTACCTCACCGTCAAGCAGAACATCTGGTGCTGGCCGATCGGCGCCGTGATGGTGTCGCTCTACATCTACATCTTCTTCGGCGCCAGGCTGTACTCGGACGCGCTCCTCAACGTCTTCTTCCTCGTGATGCAGTTCTACGGCTGGTATCAGTGGACTCGCGGACCGGTCGAGCACGCTCGATCACGTTCGGCGATACACCGCCTCGGACGCACCGGCTGGGCGGCAACCGTCGGTGGAGTTGGCGCCGGCACCGCCGGGCTCGGCTCGGCGATGCACCGTTATACGAACGCCGCGCTGCCCTATCCTGACGCCTTCACGACGCTGCTCAGCGTAATCGCACAGTTCCTGATGACGAGGAAATTCATCGACAACTGGACGTTGTGGATCATCGCCGACATCGTCTACATCGGCGTCTATGCCGTGAAGTCGCTGTACTGGACCTGCGGCCTCTATCTGGTGTTTCTCGCGCTCTGCGTGCAGGGCTACCGCGAATGGCGCCGGGACCTCGGACCTCGACTCTCGGATTCTGTGACCTCGGCTCTCGGTTCTACCGATCGTCGTCGTCCGCCTCGATCGGGCGCACGAACGCGCTTCGGCGCGGCGGCGGCATGTGTGACGCCGGGCCGTGCACCGACTGCCAGATGATTTGATTCAATTCGAGGTCGGGCGCCATGTCGGCGTCCTTCAGGTTCATCCGCAACGACGCCGCCGCCCCGGGGGACGACCAGTCGTTCTTCTCGTCGAGCGGCACCCGTGCCGGCAGGTGGGTAAACACGCCTGACACCGGAGTGGTCTGAAACGCGTTGTACATCGGAGTCGCGGCAGCATCGTACTGGCTCATCGGCTGGATGCCGAGGATCAGCTCCATGGTGCGGAGCACACCCGAGGTCGAATAAAGCGTGCTGTCGACCGCGCCACGCCGGCTGAACGGGCTCACCGCGAGCAGGACCGAACGATGGGCGTCGACGTGATCCGGCCCATTCTGCGCATCGTCCTCGAGGACGAAGATCGCCGATTCGCGCCAGAACTTGCTGTTCGAAATCGTCTCGACGAGCCGCCCGAGCGCGACGTCGTTTTCGGCGATCATGGAGCGCGGCGTGGGCGTGCCGGGTGACGTGCCCGACGTGTGGTCGTTGCCCAGCCGGATGATCGAGAGCTGCGGCAACCCGCCCTGCTGTTCGAACTTGTGGAATTCCTCGAGCCATACGTCGATACGGCGGCTGTCCGGAATACTCAAGTCGAACGGCGGATACGAAGGATGAACGAGGCCTTCGAGACCGGGCACGGTCGCCTTGACTTCGCCGCCCTTCTCCAGCCAGGCTCCGAACTCACCATAGCTGCGCAGCGAGACACCCGCACGCTTGGCGAAATCCCACAAGTAGCCTTGCGGTGGCGCCGCGATGTTGCCATAGGGATTGCGGAGTTTGTAGCCGCCTTCGCTCAGATAAAGGCCTTCACGTCGGCCGTAGTTGGCCGGCCACATCTTCTCCACGAAGTCGGTCGCATACGCGCCGGTCGAGAACGCGTGCCCGTCGTAGCTCACTTCCGCGTCGACGTAGAAGTTGTCGAAGGTCGTGAAGGTTCTGGCGATCGCGTGGGCGTTGGGGGTGACCTCTTCGCCGAACAGCGCCAGCGATGGGTCGCCGTTCGCCTTGGGCAGGTCGCCGAGAATCTGGTCGTAGGTACGGTTCTCGCGAATCACGTAGAACACGTGTTTGATGGGCGAGCTGTCGCCGACGCGGCGCGGGATCGGCGACGCCCTCGGCGCATCGAGCGGCTCGAGCCGATGTGCGTCCGAGTACGGCGTGAGCTCCCGCACCTGCATCGAGAAGCGCGCCAGCGCTGCATCGTTGGGAAGGGGAACGGTGGAAATGGCGCCCTGGAACATGTTGCCGGTGTACTGCCCATCGATGCGCGCACCGCCCGGCTGCGGTCCGCGCATGTTGGCCGACGTCGACAGCCCCTTGCCGTCGAGGACGAAGAATCGGGACCCGTCCCGATCGAACAACACGCCGGTCGGGTACCAGCCGGCCGGCACGAAACCCTCGACCTGACTCCAGCCGGGCTTCGAGACGTCGACGATGGCGATGGTGTTGTTGTCGGCGTTGGCGATCAGCAGCTTCCCGCCGTCGGGCGAAATCGACAGGCCGTTCGGCGTCGATCCCACCGGTGCCTGTGCATCGAGCGCCACCGAGATTTGTTCGTTGGCGGTTCGTGCCGCCACGTCAACGACCCACACCGCGTTGGTGCTGGCACAGGCGACGAAGAGACGCGATCCGTCGCGCGAGAGCTCCATCGCATTGGGGTGCTCGCCGACTTGAATCTCGCCGCGCGCCTCGAGCGTGGCGCTGTCGAACAGGAGGACCTTGCCACCGCCCCAGAGCGAGACGAATAGGGTCTTGCCGTCGCGCGACAGCACGCACGTGTAAGGCTCCGCCGGCAGCTGCGCGGTCGCCACCACGCGACGCTCCTGCAAATCAATCGCGCGCACCATCTGGCCGTACAGCTGCGTCGCGTAGAGCCTCTGCCCGTCGGCGCTGACAGCAAGTCCGGCGACGAACCCGGCATTCTCAATCCGGTCGCCGCCCGGGTGTCGCTCGGCCGGCCCCAGCCCGATCGTGCCGCTTTGGGTCAACTTTCCCTCGGCCCAGGCGAACTCCACGATCGAGTTCTCACTCGAACCGGACGCGTAGAGTCGAGTGCCATCCGGGTGCCAGGCGAGACCGAGCCAGGTGTGTTCCATCGGCGCGCGGCTCACCACCTGCAAGCTCCTGGTATCGAAGACGACGAGCGCCGGCGTCTCCCAGCCGCTCGTAGAAATCACAAGGAAGCGCCCGTCACGCGACGGCGCCACGCTCATTGGCAGATCGCCGACGTAGACGTGTCGACCGGCCGGTGAGATTCGCCAGCCGTTGGGTAGCAGGGTGACGCCGTTGCCCTGATAGCCCGGCCAGCGCGACGGGCGCGCCGCCTGTTGCGCCAGCGGGGTGATCGCCGCACCGACGCAAAGCGCGAACATGACGAGCATCGCGGCGCGGCGCATCAGCAGGTCACCCCGTTGGCGCTGATGCGCGCACCGGCAATCGCGCGTGCCGCCGGAGATTCGAGGTTCCGATCGCCAGCCGCCACGTCACGTCGCACGCGCCATCGCCACTGAGTTTTCATAGAGTCAGAATACTTGGATCGTCGGCCTTCGGTCGAGGGTACTTCGTTTCTGTAACGGTTATAGACTACTCTGTAGGGCGAAGGGGGTACGGTGGCCAAGGCAAAACCAAGTCAACAAAAGCGCGCACGCGAAAGAGCCCGGCAGGAACGGCAGAAGGAAAAAGAGCTGCGTCGGCAGGAAAATCGGGCGCGTCGAGCGGCCGCTGGTCCTCGCCCAGAGGGCGAGGAAGATCCCGATATCGCTGGCATCGTCCCCGGCCCGCAGCCTCCCCTCTGGGACGAAGACGAGCCCGAACCGGAATAGCCTAGCGCACGAACTGGACCGACGCCGCGATGTTGCGAAACGCCGTCTCGTAGTCGCTGAATTCCGCACGCGGCGCCACGCCGAGCAGATAGAACAGCGTGCCATCGCCGAGCAGCGTCGTATACACGAAGATCCGCTCTTCCCCTCCCGTCACATCCGACACGTTCGACAGTAGCGTCCGGGTTCCCTCCAGCCCACCAATCGTCGTCCGTTCGTAGCGCGAGGGACGGCTCAGGCGCGGATTGCTCTGCGCCAGCGACTGGATCAATTCGTCGGTCGCGGTCCGGAGTTCATGCGTTTCGTTCCGGGCAACCCCGATCTCAACGCCATGCGTGAACACGCTCTGGCCGTCGACCGTGCCGTAAGCGCCCGAGGGTGCGAAGGTCACGGCATTGTTGCCGGAGACTTCCTGCCAGTTCGACGGCACGCTCACCCGGAACAGATTGCCCTCGTCGTAGTCCGTGTAATTCTCGGCGGGGCGCTCGATGTGACCGCCCGACGGTCGTCGATTCGACGCACCGCCGGAGCTCGACGACGTGCGTCCCGCTCCGGTTCGGGTCGCCTCCTCTGTTGATGGCGCCGGCGGCATCGAGCGCAGATGGGCCTGTACGTTGTTGAAATCGCGCAGGTCGCTGGCGCGGCTGTTCTCGACTCGCAGCTGCGCGGCTTCCTGGTTGATGTAGTCGTAACGGTTTCCCGGATTCGGATGATCGCTCATCCACTGAGGGCCGCCCGGACCGCTCTCCTGCTCGATCGTCCGGAACACATTGGCCATATCGCGGGGATCGTAGCCGGCCCTGGCCATGATGTGCGTGCCCAGCAGATCGGCCTGACGCTCGTACTCGCGGCTGAACCGGAGGAACGCGGTGCCGACGCCGAATTGCGTGCCTTGCGCGATCACCGATCCTGTTCGACCACCCACGATGGCACCGAGCACGGCGCCGGCAATCTGTCCCATCGCATACGACGAGGCCTTCGTCGCCTGGGCGGTGCCGTGCCGCAGCGCAACGTGGCTCAGCTCGTGGGCCATCACCCCGGCAATTTCTCCTTCGCTGTGCGCCTTCTCCATCATTCCGCGATTGATGAACATCGGGCCGCCCGGTAAGGCGAAGGCGTTAATCTCCCGAACATTCACGCCGGTGAAGGAATACTGAAACTCGGCGTGCTCCAACTCGGGAGGAATGGCGCCGACGAGACGCTGACCGATGCCATTCAGATACGAGTTGACGTTGTCGTCGTGCAGGATAGGCATCTTCTGCTCGACCTGCTGCGCAGCCTCGCGACCCAGCTTGACGTCGTCGCCGGGGCTGTACTTGTTCGGGGGCGGCGTGATGGCCGTCTGTGCTGTCATGGTGACAGCCATCAGGACGACTCCAATCGACGCGGTTACGACTCTCCCTCGCACCAGACCCATCTCGGCTCCTTCAGCCCTTCCCACGAACGCTGCTCGATCGGCTCTTGCGGGATCCGTGCCGACTAAGGTTCAGATAACCGGCGGAATCGCAGGTCCCAGACCCGATCCTGGCTGACGCTGAGGTTGGCGACCTGGCCGTCGGCCTCACGGTGAAAAGTGACGCGGCCCACAGCGCCTGCGGAAAATGCATCGGCGCCGGTGGGCGTGAGGTGGATGACCGTGTCGGGCCGGCGCTTGAGAGCCAGGCCGGACGAATCGCGCGCGATCGTGAACGTGACTTCCGCTTCATCGCTCCGGTACTGCCCAAGATAGGCCATCAGTTGCCCTTCCGTCAGATGCGTCTCCTCGACCGGCCCCGACGCTTGTGGGGGGTATGCCTCCTCGGGCTTCAGGGCTGTGTCCAGATAGATCTCAGCGATCTTGTGCGCGTACTCGGTTGGAGTGGCCTTGCCGTTGTTGCAGAGCACTGCTATCGAGACGTGCTGCTCCGGATAGCGGCTGAGGAACGCGCGATATCCGGCAGTCGCGCCGCTATGGCTGTATTCAGCGACTCCTCTGTACAGCTCGGACGTAGAGACCCGGCGCATAGTCGTGGGCGCGCCCGTCGTTGAAATGTCCGGGCGTCTGCTCGTCGGCGACGAATTGTGCATTCCCGATCGTGGACCGCACGAAGTGCTCGTTCCACTTGAGCAGATCGCCGACCGTCGTGAGCAGCCCGCCGTTGCCGTAGACGTCTTCGAACGGCATGTCCTGATGGTAACCGTCAGTCTGCAGGCTATAGGCGATCGCACGGTTAAGCACGACCCTGGTGAAGTCGTCGCGCCACGACGTGTTCGCCATGCCCAGCGGCCGGAAGATCCGCTGTCGCGTGAACTCCGGAAACGCCACACCGCTCACTCGCGAGACGATAATCGCCGCCAGGTTGTATCCGGTGTTGCTGTACGACCACTTCGTGCCTGGAGTGAAGTTCAACGACTGTTGTCGCGAGGCGATGTCGAGGACGTGCGCATGGGTGTGGACACGGGTAGTTCTCGGCCATCCGGCGATGCCGGCCACTTCTCCCCAGTCGCGCAGCCCGCTGGTGTGCGTCAGCATGTGCCGAATCGTCAGCGGCGCGCCGTAGTCCGGCAACTCCGGGACATACTTCCTCACTGGATCGTCGAGCGATAACTTGCCGTCGCCGGCGAGCAGAAGGACGGCCGCCGCGGTGAACTGCTTCGAGACCGATCCCGCCTCGAAGATGGTTTCAGGCGTGTTCGCAACCCCATGCTCGAGATCGGCCATCCCATAGGCCCTGGCGAGCGCGGTCTTTCCTTGAACTCCCACCGCCGCCGCGCAGCCGGGCGTGTCGTGCGTCCAGGCGGAGAACAACGCGTCGACGCGGCGATCGGCCGCCGTGCCCTGCAGGTCGGTTCGTGCCCAGGCGACACTCACCACGGCAACGGCAACCGACACGATTACGCCGACGTAGGCAAAATTGGCACGCGCGGTCATAGACACCTCGAGCCTGGCGCGATTGTACCGGCGGGACGCGCAACCACGTCGCCGTGTCGACCGCGGCTGCTCACTCGGGCACGATGACCCGCGCCGGCGGAAAGCCCCGGCCGCTGTGCCTCCGGAGGATCTCCGCAGCTGCCGTTGGCGCTTCGTTCCGATCCGCCAGCGCGACGATCGCGCCGCCGAAGCCACCCCCGGTCAGCCGCGCGCCGTAAACGCCCGGTGCGCCGATGGCGGCATCGACGAGCGCGTCGATGCACGGCACCGAGACCTCGAAGTCGTCGCGCATCGACAGGTGCGACGCGACGAACAAGCGGCCGGCCGCCTCGAGATCCGCCGCACGGAGCGCCTCGACCGCGGCCAGCACGCGGGCGTTCTCGGTGACGACGTGACGCGCGCGTCGGTTCAGTGGCTCCGGCAGCCGACCGATCCGATCGAGATCACCCATGTCGACGTCGCGCAGCTCGGCCACGCCGAGCGCGGCAGCGGCGCGGACGCACTCGTCACGACGGGTCCGGTAGTCGCCGGCCGCGTGACTGTGGCGCAGGCCAGAATCGATGACGATGAGCGCCGTCTCGGGCGGCAGAGGGACACGCGTCCGGGCCAACGTTCGGGTGTCGATGAGCAGCGCGCTGCTCGCATCGGCGAGGCTGCACGCCAGGGGATCCATGATGCCGACCGGGGCACCGACGAAGTCGGTTTCGGCGCGACGCGCCGCCAGCGCGAGGCCGACATCGTCCAGGGGGATAGCGAACGCGGTGCGCAGCGCGCGGCCAAGGGCGATGGCGAGCGAAGCGCTCGACGACAGCCCTCCGCCAACCGGTACTCGCGATTCGATGCGGGCGTCGAATCCGCGGAGGGACCCGGCGGACCCAAGGGCCCACGTCACGCCCCGAACGTAGTCGGCCCAATCGCCGGTCCGCTGCTCAGCCCCGAGCTCGAAAGTCACCGGGGGCTCATCGGAGAAGGCAACGCTCCACACCCGCACCCGACCGCTCTCGTGCGGCGAGATCTCAACGGTGGTCTCGAGCGGGATCGCCGCCGGCAGGACGAAGCCGCCGTTGTAGTCGGTGTGCTCGCCGATCAGATTGACGCGGCCCGGAGCTTTCGCGGCAACCGCAGGCTCACACCCGAACAGTTGCAGGAAGCTCCGGACGCTCATCGCACGGACCTACTTGGCCGGTTTGGCAAATTGCGCGTCGTCGATCGGTGCGTTCACCTTGACGTCGGTGAACTTCTCGGTGACGACATCGTTCCAGGTGGCGTAGCGGACCTGGTGCGGCATCTTGACGCCGCTGACATCGCGGTAGTCGCCGTAGTCGACCTGTTCGAGGAGGTTACCCAGGCCGGTGGTGGTCAGAATCACGCGCCGGAGCAGCAGCCCGTTCTGCTTGTCGAAGAACATCTGCTCGATGATGCCTTCTGCCGGACGTCCGGTCACCAGAATGGCGTCCGTGCCGTCCACGCTGCTATAACGGGAGACGGTCAGGTTCTTGTAGTGCTGCTTCATCGTCAGCGGTACGCCGAAGTCGGCGAGGCGCGTGGCCTGTTGTGCCTGGATCCCTTCCACGTCGCGAGTATTCGGACCCATCTGCACCCAGACGGCCTTGCCGTCGGTGGCGCGAATCGTCGGTCGTGGCGTCGTCTCGAGATCCATTCGATACTCGCCGCTGGACTTCTCCTGCACGGTGACCGGAAGGGTCTGGAGATCACGCGTCGTCGCGGTGCCCTTCATGACCCGGGTCTTGACCTGCGCGAGGGCGGTCTGGCCGCCCAGTGCCTGCACGTACTTGTCGACGACCTGATCGATCGTCTCGGTCGGATGGGGCTCGTCGGCTCCTTCGGCTGCTGGCGCCGCGCCTCGGCCTCGGCCTCCCGGTTGGCCGGGACCGGCGCCCGGCTGGCCCGGTGCCATCCCTGGAGGCGGTCCGCCCGGACCGGCGCCACGCGCCGCGCGCTGCTGCGCCGCCCGCGCTGCCTCGACCTGCGTCATTTCCGTCGCGAGCGGTGGGGTTCGCTCTGGCGGCGTCCTGCCGTGATGGCATGTCGCACATCCCACCCTCTGGCGTCCCTCGAAGGCGCGAGTGTTGATCTCGCTGACCATCTGCATCATCTGCCGGGCGGTCTCTTTGGGTTTCTTCTCGTCCTTGTCGAAGCCACCCTGCGGACCGACGACGTGACAGTGGTCGCAACGGACGCCGAGCGAGGCGGCGATGAACTCCATCGTCGGCCGGAGCTGCTCGGCCGGAAGATCTTTCAGTACCTTGATGTTCTTGAAGTATTCGACGGCGGTCTCGCCAGGGCGCGGCGGACGCAGAGGCTGAGAAGTTTGTGGACCGGGAGCCGCTTGCTGATCTGGAGGTGGTGCGCCCGGTGGAGCTGGAGCCGGAGCCGGCTGTTGTGCCCGAACGCTGATCCCGACGAGAAGCGCTGCAGCGGAGGCTACCCCCACCACGCGCGCCACGGTTCCTGCTATCAACACGCCCTCCTTCGACAACTGCGACCTATTTAACACTGGATCGGTCACAGAGGTCGAGGTTGGGCGCGCGACAATACTCTTGAACGCGAAGCAGAGGCGCGGAGCCCGGGGCTCCGACGCCTCTTTCACGACAGGCGCGCTGATTGAGCGCTGATTGAGCTACTGGCCGCCGGCCGAGCACGTGTCGGCGAGGTCCTTGATCGAACTGATCTTCAACGTCGCCATGTCGGACGCCGGGCTGCTCGCCGCTGCGCCGGCTGCGGACGATGCAGAAGTGTCGACCGTCCCCTTGATTTCGACCTTTTTGTTCAGGTGCTTCTCGAGGTCTTCGCTACCCGCGCTGAGGTTCAGACCATTCTGCCAGCTGGGGTTCAAGGTGGATCCGCTCGTACCGGTGGTGCTGCTGGCCGAGCTGCCGCCCGCGGCTACGTTCTTGAGAACGAACTGCGACGCGCTCGCTCCAGTTGTTCCGGCGGTGCCGGCGGCCGATGAGCTGCTGCCCGCCTTCTCGACGCAACCGGTCAGAGTCACCGACTTGCCCATCCCGCTCGATCGATCCATCGACGAGGTCGGGGCCTGGGTGGGAGTCGGGGTCTGGCTCGGGGGCGGAGTCTGCGGCGTCTGCGCGCCGACGCCAACAGCCATCGCCGCTGCGAGCACGGTGCCGAATAAGAATTGACGCTTCATTCGTTTGCCTCCTGGGTTGATTCCCTGCCTCCCTACTGCAAGTCGATCGCCACAAAGCAGGGTGTATTTACAGGGGTACGGCTTGCGGCCGAGTAGTCGTTCGCTACGAAGCTGCTCAAAAATTCAGTCGGCTGTAGCGAACGGCCCAGGTAAGAAACCTGCTGACTCGTCTGTGGACTAGCCTCTTGCCAGAGGTTTGACGGCTGGGGTTAGCGATTCACCGTGCGCGCAGGAATGCTGATGATGAGCCCGGCGCCGAGAACGAGCACAGCGCTGAGCACGTACATGCCAAGCGCAGTGCTATGGGTGAGGTCCTTGAGCCACCCGACCAGGTAGGGGCTGGCGAACCCGCCGAGGTTGCCGACGGAATTGATTGCAGCAATGCCGGCCGCTGCGGCGCTCCCGCGGAGGATCGCCGTGGGCAGGCTCCAGAACAACGGCGCGCACGTCATCAGTCCGCAGGCGGCAATCGTCAGAAAGATCATCGCGGCTGTCGTGCTCGTCCCGGCAAGCGCGCTGCCGGTCAACCCCACCGCACCCATCAGCATCGGAATGGCCGTGTGCCAGCGGCGCTCGCGATGGCGATCCCCGCTGCGGCCCACGAACATCATCACTACGATCGCGACGCCGTACGGGATCGCCGTCAGCAGACCGATGTGGAAGACGTCGCGGACGCCGGCGGACTGAATCAGCGACGGCAGCCAGAAAGTGAGCCCGTAGTTGCCGACGACCGAGGCGAAGTAGATCAGGGCCATGCGCCAGAGCCGCCGATCGGCGGCGAGGGCGCCGAGTGAAGGATGTACCGGCGCCGCAGCCTGGTCGCGTGTGAGGTTCTCCTCGAGCAGCGTCTTCTCGGCGTCGGTCAGCCATTTCGCCGATCTCACGCCGTTGTCCAGATAGAGCATCACGGCGATGCCAATCGCCAGCGCGGGAACGGCCTCGAGCATGAAGAGCCACTGCCACCCGGTCCAGCCGTGCACGCCGGCGAACGCCTTCATGATCCAGCCGGAGAGCGGGCCGCCGAGGATCCCCGAGAGAGGAATCGCCGCCATGAACAGGGCGATCATGTGCGCGCGCCGGTGGCTTGGATACCAGTAGGTCAGATAGAGGATGATGCCGGGGAAGAAACCGGCTTCGGCCAGGCCGAGCGTGAATCGCAAGACGTAGAACATGACCGGGCTCGTGACGAACATGAACATTCCGGAGACCAGCCCCCAGGTGATCATGATCCGCCCGATCCACAGGCGGGCCCCGACCCGGTGCAGAATCATGTTGCTGGGCACTTCGAAGAAGAAGTAGCCGATGAAGAAGATGCCCGCGCCAAGCCCGTAGACCGTTTCACTGAAGCCCAGATCCTTGAGCATCTGCAGCTTGGCAAATCCGATATTGACGCGATCGAGATAGGCGACCAAGTAGCACAGCATCAGAAACGGCAGGAGCCGCCACGTGACCTTGCGATAGGCTCGTTCTTCCGCCGACGACGACATGGTGGTTCCGCCGTAGGTCATGGTGCCTCTACTCTAAGGGATGAGGGAGAAATGACAGTAGTGATTACCGGCGGTGCCGGATTTCTCGGTCAGCGGCTGGCGCGCGCGCTCGTCGCCAGAGGCGTGCTCTCCGGCGCCGACCATCGACCCCAGTCCATCGATCGCATCGTGCTCCTCGACGTCACCCGCGCGCCGGACCTTGGCGATTCCCGCGTCGTCACCGTCGAGGGGGATATCAGCAACCCGGCGCTGCAGCGGCAGGTCCTCGACGAGCGCCCGGCCTCGATTTTTCACCTCGCCGCTATCGTCAGCGGCATGGCGGAAGCCGACTTCGAGCTGGGCATGCGGATCAACGTCCATGCGTTCCGCCAGCTCCTCGACACGTGCCGTCGGCTGGGCCACAAGCCGCGCCTCGTGTTCACGAGCTCGGTAGCGGTGTATGGAGGCGTGCTCCCGGACACCGTGCTTGAAGCCACGGCCCTCACGCCGCAGACCTCCTACGGCACTCAGAAAGCGATCGGCGAGCTGTTCCTCAACGACTACTCTCGGCGCGGGTTCGTGGACGGCCGGGCACTGCGGTTGCCGACGATCACCGTGCGATCCGGGCGGCCGAACGCCGCGGCATCGTCGTTTGCCAGCGGCATCATCCGTGAGCCTCTCAACGGCGAGACGGCCCGCTGCCCGGTGACCGGTGAGGCCCGGCTGTGGCTGATGTCGCCCGACACGGTTGTCGAGTGTCTGATCGCAGCACACGACCTGCCGGACGCGAGCCTGGGGACGAATCGAACCCTGAATCTGCCGGGGATCTCCGTCACCGTCCGCGAGATGGTGGACTCGCTCACGCGCGTGGCTGGCGAGGAAGTCGCGAGGAGGATTCACTGGGACCAGGATCCACAGATCATGCGGATGGTCGCAGGGTGGCCCGGCGCGTGCGACGCGGCGCGCGCCACCGCGCTCGGCTTTCCGACCGACCGGGACTTCGACGCCATCGTGCAGCAATACATCGACAAGGATCTGATCGCGAGATCGATCGCATGATGGCGAGCGGCGGTCGCGGCCGTCAGCGTAGACCTGGCGGCGGCGTGCGTTTCCTGGTCGCCTGCTCGAAGCCGTAGGCCAGCTTCAGCAGCGTCGGCTCGCTGCAGGCCATCCCGGTGAAGCTGACGCCGAAGGGCTGCGGCTTCGGATCGAACCCGGGCGGGAACGGGTTGGCGGGCGTTGCCGGCGTCGCGGTCGGGGGAACGAAGGGCGCGTTGGGAACCATGCCGAATGGGACGATAACCGTCGGGTAGCCCGGGCGCGCGGCGATCGCCGCCCCGTTGGCGCCGGGAAACAGCAGCGCATCCAGCGTGTTCGTCTTCATCGCCGCGTCGATCCCGCGGGTTCCGGCCAGACGGATGTCTTTGGCCCGATCCGCTTGGTAGCGCTGGCGGTCGGCGTCAACGTCCATCTCGTCGGAGATGTCCAGCTGTGCCTGCTCGTACTTGATCGCTCCGGCCTTCACGTGCGCCTTGTTCCAGGCGCGAAGTTCGGCCAGGGTTTTGACTGGGGCGAGCGGTCCGAGAGACGCCAGCCATTTCGTGAAGTCCCTCTTCATGCCGTACTTCAGAACGACGGAACAGTCCTCGTCCTTCCCTTTGGCGTTGTCGGAGCCGCCGCAGACGCTCCACAAGAGAAAATTTTCCTTGGGATCGGGGTCGACAACGCTGGGGATTTCGACCGGGTCGATGACCGTGGCACCCTGCTGCTTCAGGACCGCGATGGCGTCGGTCATGACTTTCGTCTGCTCGGGGTTCAGGCCGCCCCGTGGGCGCTCCGTTCCCGGCGGCGTCACGCGGTCGTAGAACGAGGCCCGCGGGATGCCGATGCGGGCACCCTTCAACCCGTCGGTGCCGAGCAACCGCGTGTAGTCGTGATCCGGCGGCCGCGCGCAGGCGCTGGTGGCCGGGTCGTTCGTATCGGGGGCCGAACCCTCGAGCACGCCCAGCATGATCGCCGCGTCGACCACGAACTTCGCCATCGGGCCTGGCGTGTCCTGATCGGCCGTGATGGGAATCACCCCATAGCGACTGACACGCCCTACCGTCGGCTTCACCGCGACCAGCATGTTCTGATTCGAGGGACTCAGAATCGATCCGGACGTTTCAGTACCGACGTTGGCGGCCCAGAAGTTCGCCGCGGTGCCGATGCCGGAGCTGGACCCTCCGGTCCCCAGCGCCGGTCGGCCGTCGAAGGTGGCGTCCCGCGGATCTTTGCGCGGATCGTAGGGATTCATGCCGTAGCCCTTGAGCCCGTTGTAGTCGCCAGGCATGTTGCCGGCCACCCAGTTGGCGAGCTCGGTCATGCCGGTCTTGGCCATGACGATGGCGCCGGCCTCGCGAAGATTCTTCGTCAGCGTGGCTTCGTACGGCGGCACGAACCCGTCGAAGACCAGCGCGCCGCCGGTGGTCGGCATGTCAACAGTGTGGATGTTGTCCTTGAGTGCAACAGGGATCCCGTGCAGCGGCCCGCGTACGCGACCCTGCGCCCGCTCGCGATCGCGTTCGTCCGCTTCATGCAGCGCATTCGGATTCACCGTAATGGCAGCGTTCAGCTTGTCCTCGTAGGTCGCAATGCGCGTCAGGTACTGCTGGACGATGTCGTGCGACGTGACACGCCCGGTTTTCATCGCCGCCTGCATCTCGGGAATGCTCGCTTCGAACACGACGAAGGGGGCGGCGGTCGGCGAAGGCTGCGACCACGTTGCAAAGCCAAGGGCACAGAGCGCGACGATGGACGCGGCAGGTCTCATGGATTGTCCGTCGATGGAGCCGAGGTGTCGTGGCGGCGCACGAACCAGACGATCGCGCGCACGAGATCGGGCAAGGCCTTCTCGAGGTGGACGACGTGGTCGGCGCCGGGGAGCACGATCCAGGCCTTGTCGGCCGTCCCCAGCCGCGTGAACAGCTTGGCCTCGAGGAGAACCGGCGTGGACGGGTCGAGGTCGCCATGGACGAGCAGCGTCGGCGCGAGGACGCGAGCGGCCGCGAAGCCGTTGAACTGCTGCTCGTCGCGCCATTCGGCGTAAATCGGATCGGCGCGCAGTGCGGCGCGCACGAACGCCTCGACCGTTCCGCGCGTCGCCGCTTCCGGCGTGATGAAGTCCGACATCGCGGCATCGACGGTGTTCTTGCGACGCGGTGGTGTCGAGGGCGTCTCGGACGGCGCGATCCTGGCGTCCACGTCGAGCCCGAAGCCGAGCAGGATGACGCCGGCAATCTTCTCGGGTGACTGCTGCGCCAGATAGGCGGCGATCAGCGAGCCACGCGAGAACCCCATGACGTAGACCTGGCGATGCGCGTTTCCGGCCGACGCTCTGATCCAGTCAACGGCGGCACGCACGTCGGCGACGGCGCGGTCCGGCGTCAGCCATCCGGTCGCGTCGCGAGGCGTGGCGCCATACCCGCGGAGATCGATCGCGTAGACGTCGAGCCCGGCCTCCGACAAGAGATCCATCAACGAGCGCCGTTCGCCGGTGACCTGGAGATCGAAATTCGGCAGGCTGCTCCAGGTTCGACCGTGGACCAGGAGCATGGCCGCCCGCGGCTGGACCGGCCGCTTCTCCCAGAGCGCGACGTGATGGCCGTCCACGACGAGGTCGTGGCGGATCGGCACCTTCGCCTGGGACCCCGCCTGTCCCACGATCGCAAGACCAAGCAGGAAGCTGAGCACGTGCGGCTACTGCCCTTGCGCCCGCTGGATGGCCTCGCGCAACGCCTGCATGGTCGTGGGCGAGGCCACGAACAGGTCATCGGGGACATGCCGCGCGTAGACCAGCATCCCGGAATAGATCACGTCGCTCTGATAGAGGTTCAGCCCCATTCCGGCCAGGAATTGCAGGCGCAGGTTCCGGTCACGGTTGATGGAGGCGTCTTTGAGCCACGGTGCGAGGTCGGAGGCGCGCCCGGCAAAGGTCGAGAAAAGGTCGACGGCGGATTTCATGCCTACGTCGCGCAGCGACTGCGCCAGCGGCGCATAGGCCGGCTGGTGCAGCTTGCGCTCGATGGCGTCGACGTCGATCCTGGTCGGCTGAACCTGACCGAGGAGCACCAGATCGTAGCCGGCGCCGTTGTTGGTGTTGCCCCACACGACGCCGTTGGGGAACGCCTCGAAGAACGTGGCGATCTCGCTCTTGACGGCCTCGGGGTTGCTCTCGTAGAGCTGGACGAACAGCGTCACGGCACCGCCCGGATTGAGGTGCTGCTTTACCGTCTCGAAGAACTCGCGCGTGTACAACGTCGCCGCCCCCTTGACCCACGGGTCGAGCGGGTCGGACGTTACCGCGTCGAACTTCTCTTTCGTCGTCATCAGGAAATGGCGGGCGTCGTCGATCTGCACGTGGACCTTCGGGTTGTCGACCACGTTGAAGTTGTGGTCGCCGAAGTATTTCGACACGACCTTGGGAACCAGCGGCTCGATCTCGGCGATCGTCTCGCGTTGCACGGCCGGATCGATCGAGACGGCACCGGCCGTCACACCGGCGCCGCAGCCGATGACCAGCACCGACGAAGGATGCTCGGGAATCAGCGTCGTCATGTGCCCGAGCATGCGCTGCAGGCGCATGTCCTGCGGTTCGCTCGACGCCTGGACCTTGCCGGCGTTGTGATAGTTCAGCACGCCGCCCGGGAGACGGGAGACCGCCACCGACGCGTTCCACCCCTCACCCATATAGATGATGTCAGCCTGTCCCAGACGTGTGGCCGTGTATCGGCCGTAGGCGACGAAAATGCCGGGCACGGGATGCACGCCGCGCGACAACAGGCCGGCCACCGCCGCGGCGCCGATGATCGCCAGCGTGCCGGCGAGCTGAAATTTCCGGCCCGGGACCTCCTCGACCACGCCGGTCGACAGCACGAGCAGGCCGGAGAGCGCCGAGGTGAGGATCAGTACCTGCTGCGAGTGCTGGCTGCCCAGCCACACGACCAGCAGCAGGCTTGCCGTCAGCGAGCCGACAATCGCGCCGACGGTGTTGGCCGCGTAGACGCCGCCAACCAGGCGCGCGGGATCCTGGCCGCGCGTTGCGACGGCGGCGAGGGCCAGCGGAAAGCTCGCACCCCAGAGGATGGCGCCGGGAAGCACGACCCAGAGACAGCGAACCAGATCGAGCTGGAAGTTGAACCAGGCATCGGTGGTGATGGACGGGTTGATCGGCCAGTACGGCAGCGAGTCCGTCAGCATGAAGGACGCCCACGCGATCGCGGCGCAGAGCAGCATCTGACACCAGCCGAGCGCGGCACGTGGGTGCGTGGTGCTGCGACCGATCGCCGAGCCCAGGCTGCTGCCGATGCCGAGTCCGAAGAGGAACACCGCCAGGATGAGCGCGAACGTATAGACCGTCGCGCCGAAGAGCAGCGACAGCAACCGCGTCCAGATGACCTCCGCCCCGAGCGCGGTCATCCCCGAGAGGGCTATCGCGACGTAGACCGCCCAGGTCGCGGAGCCGGCGACTTGAGGCGGCGCCCTCTCGAAAACGACGGGTGCGTCGGTGACCGGCGCCGATCGCGCGATCACGATCGCCATCACCGCTACAGCCGCATTGATCGCAACAGCCACGTAGGTCGCGATCGCCATGTCGAACACCCGCAGGAGATAGAAGCCCGCGAGCAGGCTGCCGAGTACGCCTCCGCCGATGTTGCCGCCGTAGAAGAACCCGAGCCAGGACACGCCTTCGGGCGTGGACTCGACCCATCGCGAGATCGCGGGAAGCGTGGCCCCCATCAGCAGAGTGGGCGGCAGTAGACAGACCGCGGCGGCCAGGCCGCGCAGCAGGATGCCGGTGACCCCGGATCCCGCCCAGGCGGTGTAGACGCCGCTGACCAGCGGCATGCCGAAGAGGACCAGCAGGCCGATCAGGCCAATGCCGAGCTCGAGGGCGGCGTAGAGACGAAGGGGATGTTGCCGGCGGGCCGCCGCGACCCTGCGGAAGGAGCAGGCTCCCCAGGCACATGCCGCCCATGAAGGTCCCGAGAAGAACGCCGATCGACACCGCCGAGGATCCGATGACGAGCTGAAGGAGCTGGAACCAAACGACTTCATAGATCAGGGCCGCGCAGCCGCTGCCGACGAACAGGAGCAGCAGCGCGGGGAGGAACCTCCGAGGGGCCATCGACACACCTTTCTCGGCTCGCGAAAATCGGGATGGTATCACGGCCGATATTGATACTTCGGCCGTCCCCTCGTGGCTGGATCAGACCGGCGCCGGAGTCTCCGGCCGGGCCGAAAGCGAGCCCCTTCAGGCAGATCGGGGGCATCGCTCCTTCATACGTGTCAGCGGCGCGGTGCGCTTACCTCGACCTGCACTCACTGCCACCGTCCGATTGTCCCAACGCCGGCACGCTCATCTACGTCCAATACCCCGGAGGCAGCCAACGATGGCTTGGTGGACACGCCAGAAACCCGCGCCGGAGACGAGAGACCCGGGACTCCCGCTCATCCGCCTCGACGGGGTGAGCAAGGTCTTCAGGGGCGACGCGGATGAGGAGACGCGGGCGCTCGACGCGGTGAGCCTCGACATCGCGCAGGGAGAGTACGTCTCGGTGTCGGGCCCCTCGGGCTGCGGCAAGTCGACGTTTCTCTCCATCCTGGGGCTGCTGGACGCCCCGACGAGCGGTCGTTACTGGTTCAACGGCCGTCGCGTGGATCAGCTGGCCCCCGCCGACAAGGCGCGGGTGCGCAACGTCGACGTCGGTCTGATCTTTCAGAGCTTCAACCTGATTGGCGACATGACGGTGTACGAGAACGTCGAATATCCCCTGACCGTCCGCGGCGTGGCCGGCCCGGAGCGCAAGTCTCGCGTCGACGCGGCGCTCGAACGCGTCGGCCTGGCGGCCCGCGCCAAGCAGCGCCCAGGGTCGCTCTCCGGCGGACATCAACAGCTCGTCGCCATCGCCCGAGCGATCGCCGGGCGCCCGCCCATCGTCCTTGCCGACGAGCCGACTGGAAACCTCGATTCGAAGAGCGGTGAAGCGGTCATGGGAATGCTGCACGAGTTGCACGCCGGCGGCTCGACGATCTGCCTGGCGACCCACAACCCCGACTACATCGCCATGGCGCAGCGTCACATCTACCTGTTCGACGGCCGGGTCACCCCGGAACCGGTCAACTGATCGCGTGTCCTCCGGCGCACCTATTGTATTCCCATAGGACAACAGTGTAGGCTGCTATGGTGTTCCCATAGGAGCTGGCGTTGACCGCATATCCTGGCCCTCCCGTCTCTTCGGCCAACGGGACCGATCGCCACGGAGACTCACCGTGGGGCGTCTGATGCGTAGTGTCCGTCGACTTGGCGGTCTGTTTGGCACCACCGACCGCGATCGGGACTTTGACGAGGAGCTCCAGAGCCATCTGGAGATGCACGTCGAGGACAACCTGCGCGCCGGCATGAGCCCGGAGGAAGCACGTCGCGCCGCGCTGGTCAGGCTTGGCGGAATGACCGGAATCCGGGAACAGCATCGATCCGGTCGGAGCCTGCCGACGCTCGAGAACCTGTGGCGTGACGCCTCGTATGCCTGCCGTATGATGCGGCGCAGCAAGCTGTTCACGCTCGTCGCGGTGCTGGCGCTCGCCATCGGCATCGGCGTCAACACGGCCGTCTTCACGGCGTTCGATGCGCTGGCGCTCAGGCCCCTGGAGGTCAAGGATCCCGACGGCCTGGCGCGCATCTATCGCTCGACGCCCGATGACCTCTACGGCCCCTGGTCTCTTGGCGACTACGAATACATCCGCGAGCGCAGCCGAACGATGGCCGATATGGCGATGCTCGCCTTCGGCACGACGTTCACGTCGGACGAGGTGAGGGCGGCGCGCCCGATCGTCCCTCGCCTCGCCGGCGCCCTCGGCTTTCACCTGCCCCAGGTCGTCGAGGGCGGCGCGCGTCCGATCGGCGGCCCGTTCGTCACCGGCAATTACTTCTCGATGCTCGGCGCGTCTGCCATCCACGGGCGGCTGATCCTCTCCTCCGATGATGTGGCCGGGGCGGCGGCAGTGGTGGTGCTGGGCGGCAACTTCTGGATGCGCCAGTTCGAGGGAGACGCGGGGGTCGTCGGCTCGACGCTTCATCTGAACGGCGTGCCGTTCACCATCATTGGCATCACGCCCGTCAATTACCTGGGAACGGCCGCGAGCGTGCCCGATATCTGGATGCCGGTGGCGGCAAAGACGAAATTCGGCGTCACGCTCGAGCGGCTGCGCGATCCTGCCGTGCCGTCGGGTTGGGTCGAGGGCAGGCGCCGCGACGGCGTGTCCCTTGCCGAGGCCCGAGCAGAATTGAACGTGCTCGCGCGTCGGATCGCGGATGCCGATCCGCGCCGGTCACGCAAGGCCACGGTTACGGTTACCAGCGGCAAGAGCTACGCGCCTCCGTTCGACGCCACGGCCTGGGGCGTGATCGCCGCG
Source organism: uncultured Acidobacteriota bacterium (assembly GCA_963771415.1). Taxonomy (GTDB): domain Bacteria; phylum Acidobacteriota; class Vicinamibacteria; order Vicinamibacterales; family 2-12-FULL-66-21; genus CAWAZT01. The sequence goes on from CAVYTI010000008.1 coordinate 1,170,095, forward strand.
TCGCTCGTGGCGGTCCTGCTCCTGCTGCTGATCGCATGTACCAACGTGTCCGGCCTGCTGCTGGCCCGCGCCGCGGTACGACGGCGTGAAATCGCCATGCGGCTCGCGCTCGGTGCCGGCCGCGCGCGCCTGCTGCAGCAGCTCCTGACGGAGAGCACGCTCCTCGCGTTGCTCGCCGGGGCCACCGGGCTGCTGATGTCCTGGTGGCTGCTGCGCCTGCTCATCGCCTCGGTCGCTTCGTCACTCCCTGAGTACTGGGGAACGATTGTGATGGAAACGGCCCCCAACGTCCGCATTTTCGCCTGCGCCTTGATGGTGTCCCTTGCCGTCGGTCTGATCGGTCTGGCGCCCGCGCTCCACTCGTCCGGAATCAACATCAACGGCGCACTCAAAGAAGACGGTGGTGGCGACACGCTTGCGATCCGTCGCGGCCGGCTGCTGCAACTGTCCGTGTGCATTCAGATTGCCGCCTGCCTGGTGCTGCTCATCTCGTCGGCGCTGCTGCTGCGAAGCTCGCGGGAGGCGTTGCGCGCCGACCTCGGGTTCGACGCCCATCGCGTCATCCAGTTGCAGATCTTTCGCCGATCGCAGGATGGCGCGCCTGAGCTCTCCGCCGCCGAGGCCTACCGGCGGCTGAGCGACGAGATCGTCGGATTGAAAGGTGTGCAGGCCGTCGCGCGAGCAGCGAGGTCGCCCATGTTTGGGGGGAACTGGCGAACCGCGATGACGCTCGACGGCACAACGGCCGATTCCTCCGTGCGGACGGCCGGCGTCCGCTTTACGCTCGTAGATTCCAGGTACTTCGAAGTCCTTGGCGTGCCGATCCTGAGCGGCCGCGCGTTCACCACCGCCGAGTCGGACGCGGGCGCTCCCGTCGCGGTCATCAGTGCCTCCACGGCCGCGCGCTACTTTCCCGGTACACCGGTGATTGGCCAGCACATCGTTGTCGGCAACCCGTCGCACTCGGTTGACGACCCCGACGGGCCCGCCCTTCCGCCCATGCGGCGGGTGCAGATCGTCGGCATCGCGCAAGACATCCGGAGCGTCAGCGTGCGCGAGATAGACGAGAGTGCGCTCTACCTGCCGCTCCCGGCTCGGAATCGACGCGACGCCACCATGCTGGTGCGGGCCGAGGGAAGCGCCGCGACGCTGATGCCGTCGATCGCGGCAGCGGTACGCCGCGTCGACCCGCGCGTCCCGGTGGTGGCCGGAGTGCTCGACGAAATGGCGTCGCAGGATCCTCGATTCGTCGTCTCGCGGATCGGCGGCGCCCTGGCCGCGATCGTGGCGTCGGTTGGGCTCCTGATGGCTTGTCTGGGGGTTTCCGGATTGGTTGGTTATGCCGTTGCCCAGCGGACGCACGAGATTGGCATTCGCATGGCTCTGGGAGCGCAGCCCAGGCAAGTCCTGCGCCTGGTGCTCGAGCAGGGAGTCCGGCCGATCATCCTTGGCGTCGTCGCCGGTCTCACAGGCGCGTCGCTGGTCGCGAAAGCAATCGCGTCGATGCTGTACGGGATTCCGCCTCTCGATCTCGTATCCTTCGCGGCCTCGTCGCTGGCGCTCGGCCTCGCGGCGCTCGTCGCCATCCTCATACCAGCATCGAGAGCGACGCGCGTCGATCCGCTCGTGGCCATCCGTCACGAGTGAGTCGGGAGACCTCACCCCTGGCCAGGCGATACTGCGACCACGTCTTCGGCAACGCGACGTTGGGTTCGGGGATGATCGGAGTCGCGGTCCAGATGAAGCCGTAGACGCCTTCGGCCAGTTTGACAACCTGGTAGGGCGAGGAATCAGCTGTTTGTGGCGCCAATGGACGGCTGCGCGAACAGGGCGAAACAGACGAGCACGCCGACTAACCAAGATGATGCGGGTCGACACATGGCCGAATCCTAGCCGTGGCCCTCGCCCTGTGGTTCGAACGGAGTGACGACCCCGCCCCGAGGTGGTGAGGCGGGTTCCTCCCGGGCTGGACGGCCGGCTGCTATCGACGACAACCTGAAAGCGCTTACGCTTTCCGAACCCGAAAGCCGGTATACTAGACCCCCTTTCCCGGAACAAGCAGCATTGGACCCAGTGGAACGATGCTTGCTGATATCCGATTCCTCACACGAATGCGGACTGGACTTCTCGTCGCGGCGGCGCTCGCGTTTCCCTCGTTGGCGGCAGCCCAAGCCGCGACCTGGACCATCGATCCCGGGCATTCGGCGGCTCAGTTCTCCGTCAGGCACATGGTGGTCGCGAACGTGCGCGGGGAGTTCGACGGGCCGTCGGGGACGGTGACCTTCGATCCCAAAGACCTGGCGGGAACGCTTCGCGTCGACGCCGCGATCGAGGCCAAGAGCATCAACACACGCAATCCCGATCGTGACAAGGACCTGCGCAGCTCGCTGTTCTTCGACGTGGACAAGTTCCCGCGCATCACGTTCAAGTCGAAGCGGGCCGAGGCGGCCGGCGCCGGACATTTCAAGGTGGTCGGCGATCTGTCGATGCACGGCGTAACCAAAGAGGTGACGCTCGACGTCCAGGGACCCACGCAGGAGATCAAGGACATCTGGGGCGGCGCGCGTGTGGGCGCCACCGCCACGACCACCGTGGACCGGCGAGACTACGGGCTCCTCTACAACCGGGTGCTCGAGGCCGGAGGGGCGGTCGTCGGCAACGAAATCAGCATCACGATCGATCTCGAAGTGACTCGTCAAGCAGCGAAGGAGTAATCACATGAGACGCATGTGGAAGGCGGGCGTTTTCCTGGCCGCAGCGGTTGCGCTGTATCAGGTGAGTGCTGGCGCATCCGGATCTTCGATTCCCGCACCATCTGCCGGGGCGGGCCCGTCGGCCCCGATGATGACGCCGGAAGAAATGGCGCGCGGCGCCTACAACAGCGGCATCGATCACAAGGACAAGGGCCTCAAGCTCGAACAGAAGGCCGCGGCGGAGCAGGCCAAGGACCAGGAGAAGGATCTCGCGAAGGCGAAGGGGGAATACGAGAGGTCGATCAAGGACTTCAAGAAGGCCACCGACCTGGCGCCGGGCCTCTACCAGGCGTACAACGGCATGGGCTTCGCCTACCGGAAGACCGGCGACTATGCCAAGGCGCTGGAGATGTACGACAAGGCGCTCGCGCTCGCGCCAGGCTTCCCGGACGCCGTCGAATATCGCGGCGAAGCGTACCTCGGTGTGAACCGGGTGGACGATGCGAAGCAGGCGTATCTCGAGCTGTTCGCCAGCGACCGCAAGCAGGCCGACATCCTCATGAAGGCGATGACCGACTGGGTGGCCAAGCGTCGCGTGGATGCGGCCGGCGCCGATCCGGCGTCGGTCTCAGCGCTCGAGTCCTGGATCAAAGAGCGCAGCGCGCTGGCCGGCCAGACGGCGAGCATGGCGCTCGCGGCGCAGCACGACAGCTGGCGATAGCGCCACGGGCGCGCCCGTGTCCAATGCCGTATGCCGATGGTCACCATCCCGCGTCGGACGATCGCTGCGGTACTGTTGACGATCGGCATCTGGCATTGGACAGCCTCTCCGGATGGGACGCCGTTTCCGTGGAACCTGCCACGCGGTCTCCCCACTCCAAAAGCCCCTGCTGACAACCCCATCTCGCAGACGAAGGTCGATCTCGGGCGGCGCCTGTTTTACGACTCCCGGCTCTCGGGCAACGGGCGCTATTCGTGCGCCAGCTGCCATCAGCAGGCGCGAGCGTTCACCGACGGACGCGCGCACGCGGTCGGATCGACCGGCGGCCTCCATGCGCGCAGCACGATGACGCTGGCGAACGTGGCCTACAACGTCAGCTACGGGTGGGCGGACGCCTCGTTGACGTCGCTCGAGGCGCAGATGGCGATCCCGATGTTCAACGAGCATCCGATCGAGATGGGCATGAAGGGTCACGAACACGAGATTCTTGCCCGTCTCGATGCCGATCGACGGTTGGCGGCGCAATTCCGGGACGCGTTCCCGACCGATCAGCCGCCGCTGACACTCGCCAATGTGGTCAAGGCCATCGCCTCCTTCGAGCGGACGCTGCTCTCGGCGGACTCGCCGTTCGATCGATATCTTTATCGCGACGACAAACAGGCGATGTCGCCGGCCGCATTGCGAGGCAAGGACCTGTTTTTCTCCACCCGCCTTCGCTGCAGCGAGTGTCACGCCAGCTTCAACCTGTCGGGGCCGGTGACGTTCGAACGGGCCACCCCGACGCGCGCGTTGTTCCACAACACCGGCCTCTACAACGTCGACGGCCGCGGCAGCTATCCGGCTGTCGACCGCGGGCTCATCGATCGGACGCAGCAGCCAGCCGACATGGGTCGTTTCCGTGCCCCGACGCTGCGCAACGTCGCGGTCACTGCGCCATACATGCACGACGGCAGCGTCCCGACTCTCGAAGCAGCCATCGCGCACTACGCGTCGGGCGGCGTCAACAGCCCGTACAAGAGCGATCGCGTCAAGGGCTTCAGCCTCACCGCTGCCCAGACCGCCGACCTCGTCGCGTTCTTGAAGAGTCTGACCGACCGGCGCTTCCTCACGAATCCGGCGTTTGCCAGACCAATGAGCAGGCCATGAACTATTTGCGTCCTGCGGCGGACGAGCGTACCATCAACCCTCTCATGCCCAGGGAGGAGATCGTCACGCTGTTTGCCAGGCGCACGGCTGCCTGGGCTGCACGGGACCCCGCCGCGCTGGCCGCGACCCATGCGGAACATGGCGTCGTCGTCAGCCCGACTGGTGGCGTGCTCGAAGGACGCCCCGAGATCGAGCGTGTCTATCGGTTGTGGCTCTCAGCTTTCCCCGATCTGGTGTTCAAGTCCGAGGAACTGATCATCGACGGCAACCGGGTGGTGGAAATCGCTCTGGTGTCGGGGACGCACGAGGGTGAATTCTTTGGCGCGCCCGCGACGAAGCGCAAGGTATCGGTTCCTGCGGCGATCGTGACCACGGTCGACAACGGCGAGATCACGCACGAACGTCGCATCCTCGACTTCACAGGCCTTCTCGTACAGATCGGCGTGCTCAAGGCCAAACCGGTCTAGCCGCGTCCACTCCCGACGGCGCGTCTGCGCTCGAACTGAATCGTGCCCGGCTCCATCGCCGGCCCCGCCCCCAGCTCCAGGAATCCATTCCGCCGCAACACCGATATCGACGCGTGAAGGTCCGGATACGTGTGGGCGATGACGCGCCTGACCTCTGGATGGTCGAACGCCCACTCGACCAACGCCTCGACCGCTTCCGATGCGAGCCCGTTCCGCTGCTGTGCCGGCAGGATCGAATAGCCGATCTCGACCGTGCCGTTGAGTGAGGGCGCGCCCTTGAAGCCGCCGTTGCCGACGAGCAGGCAGGGTTCGGCGCGCCGATCCGCGAAATACCATTTCGACCACCCGCCGGCTGACGGGTGCGCGATCAGGTATTCGAGATACCAGGTCATCGACGCCGGGTCGTTCAATGGGGGCGGCCAGTCGAGGGGAACGGTGCATCCCACCTCGTGGGCGAACTCCATCGGGTCGCGCAGCTCGGCGCGGGCCATCGCGGGGGTGGCGGCGATCAGAGTCAGGCGCGCGGTCGAGATGGTGATCACCGACAGCTGAGGACTATACCGCTATACTCCGGCGCATGCTGCCCTTTCCACGATCCGCGTTCGAGCAGGCCCGCGCACGGATGGGCGCGCACGTCCGCCGCACGCCCCTGGTGACCTCGCGGCTCCTCTCCGCGCATACCGGCTTCGACGTCCGGCTGAAGGCGGAGATGTTCCAGCGGGGTGGCTCCTACAAGCTCCGCGGGCCGATGAACAAGTTCGCCTTCCTGAGCGACGACGAGAAGCGTCGCGGTGTTATCTGCTCCTCCGCCGGCAATCACGCCCAGGGAGTCGCTATCGCGGCGGCTCTGTACGGCATCAAGGCCGTAGTCGTCATGGCCGCGAACGCAACGCCATCGAAGATCGAGGCCACCCGTGCATATGGAGCGGACGTGGTCCTGCACGGCACCATCTGGGACGAGGCCAACGACAAGGCTCGGCAGCTCGTCGACGAGCGCGGCTACACCTACATCCATCCCTTCGACGATCACCAGCTGATCGTCGGCCAGGGCACGCTCGGGCTCGAGATCTTCGAGGACTGGCCCGAGGTCGACGTCGCGGTCGTGCCGATTGGCGGCGGCGGACTGATCTCCGGCGTCGCGACCGCGCTCAAGGGCTGCAAGCCGTCGATTCGGATCGTCGGCGTGGAATCGACCGGCGCACCGGGCATGATCGAGAGCGTCCGTGCCGGTCACCTGGTCACGCTCGACACGGTTACCTGCAGCATTGACGGCCTGCGCGTGAAGCGCGTCGGCGAGCGCACCTTCGACATCGTCCGCGCTCACGTCGACGATCTGGTGGCGTTGCCAGACGAGCAGATCTTCGACGCCGTCGTCTGGATCATGTCGCACCTCAAGTTGGTGCCTGAAGGCGCGGCCGCGGCGCCGGTGGCGGCGCTTCTCCACGGCCTGATCAAAGCGCCGGCCGGGGCGAAGGTGGTGTGCGTGTTGAGCGGCGGCAACGTAAACCTCGAGCAGCTGAAAGGCCTGCGCTGGAATTGATGGCCTGCCGCTGAAGACACCCTGGACTGTCCGGACGCTCAGTCGGGTAGGCGGTTCGTTTCTTCTCCGAACGGGAGAAGGAGCAGGCCAATCGCGAACGCGACGGACGTCATCGCGACAGGCGTACCGATGGTGTGGTAGCGCGAGACGCCCGCCCCGACGAGAAAGGTGATGCCGGCGCCGGCGAAGCGTCCGACGGATGTGGCAAATGCGAAGGCGCTGGCGCGGCACGAGGTGTCGTACTGCTCGGGGAGCCACAGCGTGTAGATGGCGAAGTTCGCTCCGCCTACGCCGAGCACGAACAGGCAGACCGTGAACCAGGGCAGCGCCACGCCGGCCGGCAGATAGAACACGTAGCCGAACGCCAGCACGATGGTCACCCCCATCACGACGAAGTACACCGCCAGCGTGAGTCGGCGACCGAGCGCAGCGGCCAATCGAGGAAGGACCAGGCAGCCGGCAATGGTGCCCAGCGACAGCAACATCGTGCCGACGGACGCGAACCTGGTCGCGGCCACGGAACCATATCCGGCGCCGGCGGCCAGATACGCGACCGACGAGGGCACATAGACCGAGCCGGCCCACAATCCGACGATGGAGACGAGCAGGTAGATCGCATTGAGCCAGGTCCTGCGCCGGTAGGTGACGGAGAACAACTTCGCGAACGCGCCTGTCATCGAGGTCTGCGCCGACGCCTCTTCCCAGCGCCTGGACTCGCGCACCGAGCGGCGGATGAAGGTGACGAACAGCGCCGGCACGCCGCCGACGAGGAACATCGCCCGCCAGCCGAAGCGCGCGCCGAGGGTGTAGTTGAGCAGTCCGGCGAGAAAGATGCCGACGTAGTAGCCGGTGTGCATGTATGCCGCGCCCGTCGCGCGACGGTCTTCGGGCCATTCCTCGGCCAGGAACGTGCCGCCCATCGACCACTCGCCGCCGATACCGATCCCGGCCAGCAGCCGGCACGCGGCGAGCTGCCAGACATTGGTGGTGAACGCTCCCAGAAAAGTGAACAGCGAATAGCAGAGGATCGTCAGCGACAGCGTGCGCACGCGGCCGTATCGATCCGCCACTGGTCCCCAGAGCATCGACAGGCCCCAGCCGATCAGGAACAGCGCGAACAGCAGCCCGCCGTAGAAGCCCAGCGATGCGGGCGTTGCGGCAATGCCCGAGCGCGGCAGGAGTTCGGTCATGGCCGGTGCGAGCACCAGGGCATAAATGAAGGAATCCATGCCGTCGAGGGCCCAGCCCCCCCACGCGGCCCAGAATCCCCGGACCTGGTTTGCGGTCAGCGCTGAAGAGAGTCGCCGATCCAGATCGGCCTGGGCGTGGCGCTCCACTACTTGAAGACAGCCTTCGGCATCTTCACGTGGACGCCCACGTTCCCGTCGACGAGCTGGGTCACCGCGACGTTGCCGGCGATGCTGGTGAGCTGATAGGCCGCCACCTTGTCGAGTTTCTTCGTCGCCGCCAGGAAATCGATCATCTCCTGAACCGCGAGCTTGGTCGCCTTGGTGAGATCCTGGTCGGCCGCCATGCTGATGTAGTCGGTCGCGGTCTCGGCCCGCGGCCAGGTGAGCGTCATGTCCTTGCGCACGGTCAGCTGCAACCGACCCCGCAGCGACGTTTCGATTGCGGTCTGATCGACCTCGCCGTCTCCCTGTGCCGCGTGGCCGTCTCCGACCTCGAACAACGCTCCGGGCGCGTGAATCGGGATGAACAGCGTGGTGCCGGCAACCAGGGCCTTGTTATCGAGATTGCCGGCGTGCGTCCCGGGAGGATTGCTGCTCACACGGCCGGCCTCGGGCGGCGGGGCAACGCCCATGCTCCCGAAAAACGGCTGTAACGGGACCTCGATGCCCGGCGCGAAGGTCGCCACCATCCGGCTCTTGTCGAGCGGGATGATGCGCGTGCTGTTGGGCGTGCAATTTTCGGGGAGAAACCCACGACAGCCGTTGTATCCGTACGAGATGGCGAGATCGATCGACAGGATCTTCACCTCGAGCACGTTGCCGGGCTCGGCCCCGTCGACGAAGACCGGTCCGGTCAGAATGTGGCCGCCCGGCCCGCGCTGCTCGCGCGGAACCTGGTCGACGATCGCGATCAGCGACGGTTGAACCTGGTCGTGCGGCAGCCCCGCCTTCTCGAGGCCCGAGGGCGTATTGGTCAGCAGCGTGTCGACGTCGATGATGTCGCCGGACGCGATCCGCAGCACCGGCGTGCCGGCCGCGTCGTACCATCCATAGGCCACCGTCTGCGGGGTTGCTTCGAGCCGATGCGTCGCAGGTGACGAGGCCGCAGCGCTCAACACGATTGGAACCGTCGTCGCGAGCATCCACTTCGACGCGCATCGCACCGATTCCACCTCCGGCTCAGTAGAGGATCGCCGCCTCACCCTTTTCCGCGATCAGCTTGCGCACATGCGCCACGATCAAGTCCCGCCTGGCCATCACCGCCTTGGCCTCGGGCGGCGTGAGATACCCTTGGGTCGCAGCCGTGAGGGCGTCGAGCTGCAGGTGCTCGAGCGCTTCGAGCAGGTGGCGATCGCAGCGGGTGATCTCCTGCTCTTTGATGGTCGGCATCAGCCGGAAGGCCCGCGTGAAATCGATCATCACGACCTTCCAGTCGTGCGTGATCAGCACATTGCCCAGATTGCGATCGGTATCGTCGACGAGCTGGGCGAACACGCGGAGCCGTTGCATCTGCTCGTTCCAGATCGCCGGGTTCGGCGCTTCCCGCTTGCGCTTCACCCGCTCCCGTTCGTCCATCAGGACGTCGATCCACCAGCTGATCGCCCCGGTCTTCCCTTCAAAGTCTCGTTCCACCGTGACCGGCATCATGTCGCCGAGTCCGAGGAGCTCGGCCAGCCGGTAAGACGCCACGTCGTAGCGCCACGAATCCACGAAATTGAGCTCTCTGCCACCGCCGGCGAACTCCATCCACGGCTTGTGCTCGTCGACCGACTGGAACGCGGCGTCGTGGGTGATGCGCCCGTCGGACAGCGTCAGCCGCAGCGGCACCGTCGACCCGGTACCGATTTCCTTGGAGTGCAGCACCTTCGCCTCGCGCAGGAAGGTGGCCATCTCGTCGCGCGTCAGAGTGGCCGGCGCCGGCTGCGGCGCCGCCTGGATGAGAACGAGGGTCAGGATCACGCCGATGAGTGCGCGCATGCCATTTACCTCGGGCCGCGGCCCAATCCAACGAATGTCTCCGGCGTACTCGGCGTGTTCCGCGGCTCGTAATGCGGGTGATCCGCGGCCCAATCAACCAACGTCTGCCGCGTGCTCTGCGTATTCCGCGGCCCATCAACCAACGTCTTCCGCGGGCTCTGCGTATTCCGCGGCCCAATCAACCAACGTCTTCCGCGGGCTCCGCGTATTCCGCGGCCCGGCCAGATGTTCTTTCCGCGTCTTCTGCGTATTCCGCGGCCCGGCCTGATGCATTTTCTTTCCGCGTCTCTGCGTACTCCGCGGCCCGTGATCCGCGGCCCTACTTGAACAAGTCGTCGAACGCCTTCTTCGCGCTCGACGTGCTCGACGGCGACGTCGACGACCCGGTTTCACGCTCAACCGTCGTCCGCGGCTCGAACAGCGAACACTCGTTACGGACGTCTTTAGGGGATATACGAGTCGGGATGGGCTGCTGGCATTCGAACGCGGCACTGGTGTCGAAGTGCGTACACTGGGCGCACGTGTGCAGGTCAGTGTGGCACCGGGCGCACGTGCCCACGGGGCTCCAGGCCGACGCGACGGTCAGCTCCGCTCCGCAGCGGGCGCACTTAACCACCTCCCGGAAGCCCGGCATGTTGAAGGTTTTTGGCTGAATCGGCGGCTGGCCTCGCGGCGCGTATTCCTTCTTCGGGGCCTGCGGCCCGCGCTCGCGCGGCTCAGACGGTTCGTCGCGATAGCCTCGCTGCCGGTATTTGCGGTCTGACATATCGATTCTGGTGTGCCGGCGGCCGGCCCGTCGTGGGAAGCCGTCGAGCGCATTGTACTGAGAGCGCTACAATGCACCAAACCTGGTGCGTCAGCCGCCCCCGGAACGTCTCTGGCGCGCCCGGCGTATTACAGTCGAAGGGAGCTGCCATGCACCGAGAACGTCTGCGCCGTCGACTACCCGCCCTGCTGCTGCCCCTGCTGCTCACCAGCGCGGCCTGCGACATCGTCACCGCCGACTTCAGGTCCGAAGAGACGGCCGAGTGGCGCCGGTCCTATCAACTCGGGCCCTCCGGGCGCGTCGAGATCAGCAACGTCAACGGCAAGATCGATGTCCAGCCGTCCGAGGGGAACACCGTGGAGGTGGTCGCGCTGAAGAAGGCCAAAGGGCCGTCCTCAGAGGCCGCGAAGACAGCCCTCGACCGGATCACGATTACCGAGGACGCCTCGGGCGGCAACGTCAAGATCGATACAAAGCTCCAGAGGTCGGGTGGCGGGTTGTTCAACGGCGGCCAGCTCCAGGTCGAATATCACGTGAAGGTGCCGGCGGGCGCTGAAGTGAAGTTCACGACGGTCAACGGCGGGATCGATCTCGAGGGGCTGAAGGGTCATATCAACGCCGAAACGACCAACGGCGGCGTCCATGCCAAATCGGTCTCCGGTCAGATCGACGCGTCGACGACCAATGGCGGGTTGGACATCGACCTCGCGACCATGCCCGAGGGCGGCGTCAAGCTGGGATGCACGAACGGCGGGATCAAGCTGCGGCTGCCCCGCGACGCGAAGGCGACGATCTCGGCGAGAATCACCAACGGCGGAATCAGCGCGGGAGATCTGGCCATCGAGGGCAGCGGCGAGAACAGCCGGCGTCGTCTCGATGGACGCCTGAATGGCGGCGGCCCCCGCATCGATATCGAGGGAACCAACGGCGGAATTACCCTGACCGGGCGATAGCGCTAACTGGCGGTTCTTGCCATCCGGCGCTGCAGGAGGGCAAGAACGGCCGCTTCGGCCTGAGTCAACTTCCCGATCGCGCGCGCGGTGCGCCCGGCGCCGCTCTTTCCCATCGCACCATCCAGATACGCGTCGATCACCGCAGGATGGATGTAACACTTTCGGCAGACGGCCTTGGTGTTGCCAAGCTGCTTCGCTACCTCCTCGACCACCCGCACAACACGCTTCCTGGTCGGAGACTCCGTGTCGGCATCTGCCCCGCGCAGCAGATCCGAGGCCAGCACAGTCCCGCCCCACGTTCGGAAGTCCTTGGACGTGAACTCCTCGCCCGAAATCTCCTTGAGATACGCATTCACATCGTCCGACGACACGTCGATCACTCGATCGTCCTGGTCCCGGTACTGAAACAGCTCCTGGCCGGGCAGGTCGCGGCACTGTTTGACGATGGTGGCAAGACGACGGTCGTCGAGCGCGAGCTGGTGATCGATGCCACTCTTGCCGCGAAAAATGAACTTGACGGTCGATCCGGAGATCCTGACATGCGCGTCGCGCATGGTCGTCAAGCCGAATGACTTGTTGGTCCGGGCGTACTCTGCGTTGCCGACACGAATCAGCGTCCGCTCGAGCAGCCGGACGACGGCAGCAAGAACTTTTTCGCGGGGGAGGCCCGCGCGTCGCAGATCGGCGTCGGTGCGACGTCTGATCGCCGGCAAGGCGCGGCCGAACTCGGTCAACCTGCCGTACTTGGTGTGGTCGCGGACGATCCGCCACCGCGGGTGATAGCGATACTGCTTCCGGCCACGCGCGTCGCGACCCGTGGCCTGGAGGTGACCGCGCGCATCCGGGCTGATCCATACGTCGGTCCACGCCGGCGGTACGGCGAGCTGCTTGATGCGGGCGAGGTCGTCCTGGTCGGTTACGCGCCCGCCATCGGCCCGCGAGTAGGTAACGCTGCGCCCTTTTTTCACGCGTCGGATACCAGGTCGTGTGTCGGTGCTGTATCGAAGTCCCGCGGCGCGCGCGGCGGCCTGGGCATTCTTCGGGGCTGGGAACGTCAAATGGCGCGCCATGAACTCATCCGTGGTAAGATTAATTACTCCCCTCGAGACAACCCCAAGATGAAGTGCCCGAAGTGTGCGTCGACGCGTGTGTACCCTTCGCGCCTGCGTGGTCTGGCCGAACAGCTTCGCCAGAAGGTGACCGACCGCCAGCCCTATCGATGCCATGAGTGCGGATGGCGCAAATGGCGCGACGTGGAGTTTCTGAACAGGAACCCGGACGTCGGCCCCGACGATCTGCGGACCGGCCGCGGCTCAGTGCCTCTCGCGTCCGCTGATGTTGACGAGCTCGACCCGGCCTGAAACCGTCAGATATACAACGTCTGAAGCCTGATCGACCGGCCAGATTGGTGCAGCGCCCGCCCACGGCCGACCATTGTGCAAGCCGCGCGCCGCAGACTCAGCGCAACTGCGGATTGCCGTCCTGATCGAAGGTCGACCCCAGGATGAGCTGTACGACTTCGTCGTAGCTCTCCACCCCATGCTCGACCCTGTTCGCCCGTAGATATCGATCGTAGGTCTCGCGCGCGGCAAACCGCACGAAGCGCGGCGTCCGCGCGTAGCGGTCGGAGATGGATCGCAAGTCGATCCGCGGCCCGATTCTCAGCGCGCCTATCACCTCGCGCTTGTTGCCGGCGGCAGCGTAGACGTGACCGAACAGCGTCAACCAGGCGCTGTACTGCGCTCTTGGTGTTCCCCGCAGGCACGCCAGCCAGGCGATGAAATTAGCTTCCGACTCGTCGGCGAAGCCGGCCAGGTGTCCCCATTCGTGCGCGATGACGAACGGACGCTCGACGTCGAGGAGGTCGGGCGCCAGCAGCGTCTCGAGCGCAAAGGGATCGGTCATGCCGGCAATGGCGGCATCGTGAAAGTAGCCGCCGAGCAGCGTCGATTTGGGCCGGCCGGTGACAATCGGACGGGGCATCCGGAGGGCGGTTTGCGCGTCGTGAAAGGCCGACACAAGCGTCGCGATCGACGCAGCATCCGCGTGAGCCGGCAGGTACAGCCGGTTCAGCTCCGAGACGGTCCGCATGGCGAGCGTTTCGGTGGCCGCTGAGGTGAGACGACCGCTGTCGAATCGCAGCTTGTCTTCCAGGCTGACGCGCCGATAGTTGAGCCCCCAGGTCGCGAGGAACACGAGGTAGATGCCTGCGGCCGCGGTGAGCAGGGTCAAGCCGGCCGCCGCGGCGCCGCGGCGCCATCCCAGCGTCTGGAGACGCCGCAGGATCAGCAATGCGGTCAGCACGAGCGCGCCGACGCAGAGAACGTCGAAGATCGCGAACGGCACCGCATTGGACAGGGTCGTCAGAAGCGGCTGCAGTCGAGAATAGAACCCGTTCGAATACCAGCGCTCAATGACGCCTTCAGGGAGTGGCAGGACACCGGCGGCCAGCGCTGCGGCGATGATGCCAAGCCGGACCCGCGCGCTCATGAGCGCCGCGTGCGATCTTCACCCGTGATGAGACGCACGGATCGCTGATAGGTGACGTAGGCCCACGCCCACTCGATCATCACGAGAATACGGTTGCGGAAGCCGATCAGATTGAAGATGTGGACGAAGAGCCACGCCAGCCATCCGATCAGCCCCTGCAGCGTGAACCAGCCGAAGTCGGCGACGGCGGCGGCGCGACCGATCGTCGCCATGTTGCCGAGATCGTGGTACACGAACGGCCGCGTTGGCTGACCCTCAACCTTGCGCAGAATGTTGTGCACTGCGTGCACCCCCATCTGCATCGCGACCTGGGCGACACCCGGATAGGGCTTGCCGTCGGGTCCTTTCAAAGATGCGAGATCGCCGATGACGAAGACCTCAGGGTGGTCCGGGATGGAGAGATCCGGATTGACGAGCACGCGGCCGGCCCGGTCCAGCGGGGCGCCGAGCGTGGCGCCCAACGGCGAGGCCGCCACCCCGGCCGCCCACAGGATGGTTTCAGCAGCGACGCTGAACTCTGCGGTCTCGACCCGCGACGGACCGACCCGTGTGACCGGCGTATTGGTGCGAACCTCGACGCCGAGACGCTCCAGGGCGTGACGCGCCGACTCGCGGAGCGACTCGGGGAACGTGGCCAGCACGGCCGGGCCCGCCTCGAGCAACATGATCTTCGCCGAGCTCGGATCGAAGTGACGGAAATTCCGCGCCAGTGACTTGCGGGCGATTTCGGCGAGTGCGCCGGCGAGCTCCACACCGGTCGGACCGCCGCCGACGACGACGAACGTCAGCTGCGCCTGGCGCCGGGCGGGATCGGTTTCGCGTTCCGCATGCTCGAAGGCCAGCAGGACGCGGCGGCGAATTTCCAGCGCGTCCTCGAGACTCTTGAGCCCTGGTGCGTACGCCTGCCAATCATCGTGTCCGAAGTAGGCGTGGGTCGCGCCGGCGGTCACGATCAGGTAGTCGTACGGCAGCGACGAACCATCCTCGAGACGAACCGCGTGGGCGGCCGTGTCTACGTGTTGGACTTCTCCGAGCAGCACCTCGATGTTGCGTTGCCTGCGCAGAATCCATCGAATTGGCGAGGCGATGTCACCCGGCGAAAGGCCGGCCGTCGCCACTTGATAGAGCAGCGGCTGAAAGACATGATGGTTACGACGATCGACGAGCGTGACCTCGACCGGCGCGCGCCGCAGCGCGCGGGCCGCGTACAAGCCGCCAAACCCCCCTCCGATAATCAGGACGCGTGGCATCGAAATCACAGTACGACATCGAGCGCAGGTTTGCGAACTGAAGAGCGTCGGACGAGTCTCGAACCGATTTAGCGGAGGCCACCGAGCAATCGTGCGCCGGCCCAGGCCGAAGGTGCGTCGCCCCCGGTTGAGCGGGCGGACGCGATAGCCGCGCGCAGGGCGTCGGCGGGAGGAGTGGATCTGGCGATGCGCTCGTGAAAGGCGCGTGAATATCGCGTCGGTCGAATAGGCGCCAGCGGGATCGCGACCGAGCACGAGCGTCGAGACGCCGGTCGCCGCAGCCGCCCAGGCCAGCGCGTCGATCGCTGCGCCGGCGCGTCCGCTGCCGAAGGTCGAGCCATCGGGCAGGCTAAGCACGTCCACGCTCCCTCGTCCGCTGAACCATTCCCTGAGTTCCCAGCGGCCGAGGTCGTCATCGCCGGCAGACGCGAGGAGCACGGAGGAGAATAGCGGATTGGCTCCGCTCATCTGGAGGGGTGCGGCCAGGTGCAGAACGGTCCGGGACGCCAGCAGGTCTTTCGCTGCGGCCTTGGTCGCCGCTGCGCCTGAGACGAGGGTGGACGCGTCACCGTAGAGTGCCGCCAGCCTTGCGCTCGCCTCGATCGCCTCCGGCGCGTCGTCGGTCTTCCACGCCGGTGCCGAGATCGCCAGCTGCGCTTGCAGCGGTGGAGCGAGCACGGGACCCGCCAGCGCTCCGAACGACAGGGAGGGCGCAGTCGCGCGATCGCGAGACGGCGACGGCGAGGACCCGCCATTGGCCGACATCATGGCCAGCGCAATCAGCGACGTTCCGTAGGTCACACTCCTGGCCGCGAGATCGATCCCGCCCGGCAGGGCCTCGAACGGCAGCCTCCACAGCACGTCGTCGGGAACGAGGACGAGGCGATCCTGCCCGGTCAGGCGAGCGGCGACGGGAGCGAGCAGAAGATCCGCCAGCGGCGTCGCCCGCTCGCGCCACAACGCCGCGTCGCGTAGACAGGCGGAATCGAGAGCGCTCACAACCTTGGCGGCCAGTTCGTGGCGTTTGATTGGGACGATCGCAGCCGTCACATCGGGCTCCGCCCCGCCACGCTGAGCGGACAGCACCAGGAGCTCGTCGTCCGAGACCAGGAATTCGACGACCAGACCGGCCGGAAGGAGTGTCTGGAGATCGGCCGCCACCGATGGAAGCTCCTGGCCCCTCCAGACTGCGAGCGTCGGCAGACGCGAGTAGAGCGCGGTCTGCTGGTCGGACCGGGCTCTCGTCAGGACGGCCAGGCGCCGCCGCAGTTCGGCGGCGCGGACCGGATCCGGTCGGCGCGCCGATCGCTCGGCGCGCAACTGCGCGCGGACCGAGACAAGATCGCGTACGGTTTCCCGCTCGGCATCCTGATCGGCGGCCGCGACGCCGAGGGCGATGTCGCGCTCGAAGGGAGCCAGGAACAGCCGGCGAATGTGCGCGCGGCGGCGTTCCTCCGCGATGAGGGCACCGGCGCCATCGCCGCGCTGCGCCCGCGTGAATGCCAGCCCGGCCCAGGCGGTCGCGCTCTCGTCGAGCTGCGTGCGAACCTCGGCGCTGACGGCAAGGTCGGGGAGCATTCGCTGGATCAACCCGATTGCGTCCAGGAACGCGCGCTCCGCTTCGTCGAGGCGCGCGAGCTTGCGAAGGGACTCCCCTTCTCTGACGCGCGACCGCCATTTCAGCTCGTCATTCGGGCTTGCGTCGGCAATCTCGCGCGCTCGACGGGCGCTGTCGAGCGCCGCCGCGACGTCGCCGCTGTCCGATTGCGCGAACGAAAGACCGAGCAGCGCTCGCCCTCGTTCCTCTGGCAGGTGCAGGCTCTCGAACGAGGCGATGGCGTTGCGGTAGGCGGCGATCGCTGCGGGATATTGTTCGCGGGCCGTCTGACTGAATCCGATGCCGACCCACGCGTGGGCCACGCCCTCGGGCTGCTGCGCGGTCTCGAATCGTGCGCGGCTCTCGACGTAGTCGGCCAGTGCCGGATCGGGACGTGCGGCGCTGAGCTCGGTCAACCCGAGATTGAAAAGCAGCCGCCCGGCAGACCCCGGGTCGTGTCGATCGTCGCTCAGCTTGCGCGCTTCGTCGAAGGCAGCCCTGGCCTGATCGGTGTTCCCCAACCGATAGTGCAGCTCGCCGACACTCTCGAGTGTCGCGGCGAGATCGGCGACGGCCGGAGCACCAGCGCGGGCACCGGCGCGAGCCTCGCCCACGACGCTTGAGTAGAGGTCGAGCGCCGCCGCGAGGTCGCCCTGCGCGGACAAGACGCGGGCCAGGCCTGCCTTCGCCATGGCGACTGCCCTCGGATCCACGCCTGCCTGGAGGAACGTGAGCGCGCGACGATACGAGCGCGTCGAAGCGTCGTAGTCGGCCTGCATGAATTCCACATTCCCGATGCTGATCAGCGTCGAGCCGATGGCGGGCGCGGTCTCGCTGCGCTCGTAGATGGTCAGCGCCTCCCGGTATGACACCAGGGCAGCTGTGTAGTCGCCGCGTGCATAGCGAGTAGTCGCCACGCCGAGGAGGGACGCCGCAACTCCCTCTTGGTCGTGCACCTCGCGCGCGAGCCCGAGGTGCTGCTGGTAGTACTCCAGGGCGCGGGCGTAATCGCGCTGGAAATACAGCGCGTTCGCCAGGTTCTGCAGCGTCGCCCCTTCGCTGCGCTGATCGCCGGCCACCCGGGCAGCGGCCAGGGCTGCCTCGAGGACGGCTTGCGCTTCGTGGTACTGCTGGCCGATCGCGAGCCGGCTCGCGCGTGACGCCAGCGCTTGGAGCACGGGAGCGGTGCTGTTGATCGGATCGGACAACAGGCGCTCACGCTCGGCCGGTGACGCCGCCAGCAGATCGTCGATGACCTCATCCGCTCCCGAGCGCTCGGCGACGATCTGCCATGTCCCTCCGGCTCGCGCGAGCGTGAACGAAGTCAACACCGTCGAGCGAAACACCTGTGGCGATCCGTCGTGTGGCAGGGTGCGGACGCGTTCTCCCGCCACCCGCACGATCGCCTCGTCCCCGGCAATTGCCAGGCGCCTGATCGTGACGCTGTAGCGATCATCCCCTGCGGCGAAGACGGCCGTCAGCGCTTCGCGGGTCGGCTTGCCGGCGGCTTCCGTACGCCACAGCCGTTGAACGCCGTCGACGTCCTCCGCTTCCTGCGCCGCGTAGTAGTCCTGCATGACATGACGGACGAGATCCTCGTCGCCGGCCTGTGGCGGGCCGGCGGCCGACAGACAGAGGACGACGAGCCACCAGCTCATTGCAAGGTGAAGTGGACCGTAATGGTCATCAGCACCGCGACTGGCTGGCCGTTCAGGACCGTCGGCGTGTAACGCCACTGATGTACCGCGTCGATCGCGGCGGCGTCGAGCAACGGCACCGATCGAACGACCTTCAGACCGTCGATGCGACCGCTCCGATCGAGGATCGCCTCGAGAATCACCGTGCCCTCAACCTTCGCCTGTCGTGCGAGCGCTGGGTAAACGGGCCGCACGTCGACGATCTTGGTTGGAGCGCGCACGAGATCGCTGATCCGAACGGGTCCGGTCGTTCTCGGCGGCGGAGGCGGCTCCAGGACCCGCACACTATTCTCGACGGCCACGCCCAGAGAGCCCGGCGATCCCGCTGCGTCCCCGATCGGCAGATCGGGCGCGGCCAGTTCCAGTGTGGACGACTCCGGATTGATTCGTGGCGGCGCGCTCGTCGGCGCCGCGTCGTGCGGGATCGCCGACGCCAGATCGCGGACGGCCGAAGGCGCCGGGGCGGCTCGCGGCGGCGGGCTGGGTACGGCCATCGCCGCTACATAGCTCGGCGTTCTCGTTGCCACTCTGGGTAGTTCGATGCCGCCGGCCAGCGGCACGATCAGCAGGAAGACGAGGACCACGACATGCGCGCCGATGGAGATCGGCAGGGTACCCGTGAGACCACCCCGTTGAGACATGGGAGAACTCCTTTTCCGGGCGTTCTCCCATGTTTGACACCCGCGCCGGCGCGCGGTTCCGCGTCAGGACGCCATCATCACGCGTCCTATCAGTAGCGGGGTCAGGATCAAGAAGGTAACGCACAGCCAGACCAGCCACGCGATGAGGCAGACGATGATCGCGCGGCCGGTGTTGGAGTAGTCGAGCACCTCGCGGACGGCAATCACGCCGATCACCAGCATCCACAGGCCAATGATCACCGAAATGAGCCACCCCAGGATCGGAATGATGGCCAGCACATTGAAGATGCCGGGCGAGGCCGTGAAGCCGATGACGCGGAAGCCTTCGGCGAAGTCCGCCTTGGTGGCCGGCTCGGGCATGATCTTCGTGCCGATGAGCACGATCAGCAGCGACCAGATCGCGTAGCCGATCAGCGACAGGATCATGTGCATGATGCCAGCGCTGATACCGGCGCGGAAGATGTTGCCGATCAGCGAGGCCACCGACGCGATGACGATGACCGTGACCGCCTGACTGATTGCCGAGGGATCGGCTTCGATCTCCTGGAACGTTTTCACGTCGCCCTTCATTGCTCCGATCATGCGTTCCTGCAAACTCGCCATCTTTCACCCTCCTGCTCCCGAAGCTAATCGGGGTAGCTCGCGTGATCCGCGGCCGCGGCCCATCGAGCTCAGCCGCCTGGCGGCGCGCACAGTGTAGCACTGGCACCGGCGTTGCTCGGTAACACCTTCAGGAGGTTGCATGGATCGATCAGATGAACAGAAGGACCGCGTTGGTGACGTGCTCGGACTGGGCCATATCGCGGCGGACTCATCGATACCGGTGAAATCGTCGGAAGATTCGGAAGAAGCTCGTCGTCTTCGCCGCATACGGAGGGGGGCCGACTCGCCGGTCGGGAGCACCGGGGGGCCCGAGCGACACTCGGGAGCGACCGGCATCGACATGGACGCCGGCGAGGGCACGGACATCGAAGAGTAGGTCCAGCGTGCGGAGTGGCCTCCGGGACCGTCGGGTCGGCCAGCTATAATCGGGCATGGCGCGACCCGAGTCCGAGTCCTGGGGACACTCCACCGTCCGAACCGCCTGTCCTCTGGACTGCCCGGATGCCTGCACCCTGGATGTCACCGTCGAGAAGGGGCGCATCCAGAAAATCGACGGCGGCGACGCCAATCCCGCCACGCGGAATTTCATCTGCGCCAAGGTCCGACGGTTCGACGAACGCGTCTACGGCGAGGATCGCCTGCTCTACCCGGCGGTCCGACAGGGCGCCAAGGGCCAGGGCACCTTCGCGCGGGTAAGCTGGGACGAGGCGCTCGATCTCATCGCCCGCCGGATGCTCGAGGTCAAGGACACCGTTGGCGCCGAAGGCATTCTCCCGTACCTGGTACGGCGGATCGAACGGCGTGATTACGCAGGACACGACCGACGCCGATCTGTGGCGGCGGTTTGGCACGTCACGACTGGCGCGGACGATCTGTGCGGCTCCCACCGGCGCGGCCAACCAGGCGCTCTACGGCAAGATGGCGGGCGTCGCCTATGCCGATTATCCGCATGCCAGGCTGATCATCCTCTGGGGTGTCAATCCCGGCGCATCCGGAATCCATCTGATTCCGTTCCTGCGTGAGGCGCAGGCCGCCGGCGCACGTCTGGTGGTCATCGATCCTCGACGCACCAGCCTGGCCAAACAGGCGGATCTGCATCTTCCCATCAAGCCCGGAACGGATCTGCCGGTGGCGCTCGCGGTCCATCGCGTACTGTTCGAAGAACGACACGCCGATTGTGCGTTCCTCTCGTCTCACAGCAGCGGCGCCGAGCAGCTGCGGGAGGCGGCCTCCCCGTGGACGATCGATCGGGCGGCCGCGGAAGCCGGGATCGCGCCCGAGGCCCTGCGACGCCTGGCCGACTGGTACATCGAGAGCTCGCCGGCGCTCGTCCGATGCGGATGGGGGCTGGAGCGGAATCGCAATGGCGGCAGCGCCGCCGCGGCGGTGCTCGCGCTGCCGACCGTCGCCGGCAAGTTCGGTGTTCGCGGCGGCGGGTTCTCGATGAGCAACTCGACGGCATTTGGCATTCGCGGGTCGGCACTGATCGACACGCCTGAGCCGCCGACCCGACTGGTCAACATGAACGTGCTCGGCCGGGCACTGCTCGAGTACCAGGACCCACCGATCAAGCTGCTGTTCGTCTACAACTGCAATCCCCTGGCAACCGCGCCCGATCAGAATCGGGTGCTGCAGGGGCTGGAACGTACCGATCTCTTTACGGTCGTGTTCGAACAGGTCTTCACCGATACCGCCCGCTACGCGGATGTGGTCCTGCCGGCCACCACGTTCCTGGAGCACTACGACATCGCCAAGGGGTATGGACCAATCACCCTGCAACTCGTTCGACCGGTGATCGAGCCGCAGGGGGAGGCACGACCCAACGCGGCGGTATTCTCGGAACTGGCCGAACGGTTGGGCATCAGCACGACCGAAGATGAGGCCGAAACGCTGCTGCGCATCACGGGACGCTTCCCCGGCGGCGTCGGCCCGGAGCTGCTCGAGCACGGATCGGCGACACCTCCTCACGACGGTGTACCAATTCAATTCGTCGACGTGTTCCCGTTGACGTCCGACCGCAAGGTCCATCTCTTCCCGCCGGAACTTGCTGCCTCGGCCACCGCCGGCTTGTATACGGTATCAACCCGATCCGTCGACCGCGCAATTTCCGCTGGCGCTGATCTCGCCCGCCACCGAGAAGACCATCTCATCAACCCTCGGCGAGCTGCGCGAACGTGCGGCGCTCCTCCACATCCATCCCGAGGACGCTGCGACGCGCGGCATCGCGCAGAGCGACCCCGTCCGCGTCTTCAACGCGCTCGGCGAGCTGCACTGCCCGGCCAACCTGAACGCCGACGTCCGCCAGGGCACTGTCGCCTTCTCCAAAGGCGTCTGGCGCCGGAACACCTACAACGGCTCGACCTCGAACGCCCTGGTGCCCGACACGCTGACCGACCTCGGCGATGGCGCCTGCTTCAACGACGCCCGGGTCCAGGTCGCGTTGCTCGGGAGGCACTAGAACTGGGAACTGGGAACTCGGAACTGCTTGAACCGGTTCGGCGGTTCGGGGTTCGGGATTCGGGGTCTGGTTCTTGGTTCGTTGGTTCGAAGTGGTTGATTAGAACTTCGACTGCTGAACTGAGCCTCGAACTTAGAACCAGACCTCGAACCGAGAACCTGAGAACCAGACCTCGAACGCCGAACCACGAACCCCGAACCATCGGGTTCACTGGTTCAATAGCTGAAAAAGAAAATCAAATCCACCCCGCCGCGCTCCACTCTGCGCTGCGTCAGGCGGTTGGCGGCGGCGGAGGTCTCGGGCGCGACGGTGGCGTCGAGGCGCAAGAACGTCGCGAGCCGGTACTCGATCATGAACTCCGTGAAGCTCCGCTGACCGAATTGCTGGCGGAATCGCACGAACGCCTTGTCGCTGATCTGTTTTCCCAACGTCACGCCGCCCGCCGTTTCGCCGGTCTGCGGGTCGGAGGTCGTAATCTCGAACAAATCGACGTCCAGTGCCTTGCCGATCGATCGGCTGAGTGGCGAGGCGACGAACCCGCTCGCGATCCCGCCGGCCGTTTCCGCCAGCGAGGCGCGTTCGCCGGTGCCCAGATCGTTGACGGAGCGATTGAAAATGATCAGCGACAGGATGTCGGCTTCGTCGAGCGGGGGCGTACTGGTGAGCGCGAGCTCCGGCGACCGCATCCGCCCCGCCACATGAATCGTGGCGGTCACGCCCGAGTTGGGGATCAGGCGCTGAGCGGTGATGTCGAGCTGGGGGTTGATCTCGGGTAATCCGAGAAACCGCACCGTTCCGTCACGGACGATTTCGAATCGCCGTCCTTGAAATTCGTAGAACCCGCGGACGGTGTTGATCGTACCGCGCAGCGTACCCGTGGAGCCCGCTGCTTTCTGGACCTGAACGTCTGCACCGACCGTCGTGTTGATGCTTCCGATCTGCGCCGCGGTCGGCCCACCCGGCCGCAGACTCTGGCCGCGAACGACCACATTGTCGTCGGCGACGAAGTGCACGTCGAGTGCAAGAGCAGTCAACGGGCCGCTCGAGGGCTTGCTCTGCGCCTCGACGGTCTCCTTGCCTGCCCTCTGGCTGGCCTCACGACCCTGCTCGAGGGCCTGCTTCGTCGTCTCGTCTGCCCCCTTGGTGCTCGCCGGCGTCCCTTGCTCCGCCGAGACCACGTCGGGGAGTGCCTCCTCCGCGTACGGCGTCGCAAAGGCCTGGAGCACTTTGTCGATTTCGACGCGAGCGGCGTCGGCCCGCACCTCGCCTTCGAGCTTCGGCTTCCTGACGTCGCCGGTCAGCTTTAGGTGCGATGCGATATGGAGGTTCCCCAGCTCGTTATCGAACAGCTTGAAGTCATCGCTGTCGATCGAAATATTCACAGCGCCCGCCTGGCGCTGATGGACCGCCAGCTCACCGACGATCGTCATGGTCTTGCCATGCTGGTCGAGAATCTGGAAGCGCGGCACGCGGACCGTCTCGTTCTCGAAATCAATCGTCGTCGTAAGGCCGCTGAAGGAGGTCTTTGCCGCCGGGACCGTGAAGGCACCGCCACGAATGTCGACCGTGCCGTTGACGTGGGGATCCTCACCCGAGCCAGTCACACGCAAGTCGGCTTGCAACGTACCAGTCACGTTGGTCAGCTGCTTCGTGAAGCCTTGAACGATCCCGAGATCGATCGAGGAAGACTGCACCTTCAAGTCGATCTGATCGCCGGCGTGAGCTTCGACGTGTCCCGTGACGCCTGGCGGGTTCGGCCGGATCGCCGTGAGCGGAAGCGTGCCGCTCATGTTCAGCTCCACGCCGGGGCCCTGCACCAGCTTCGTGTCCAGAACGACGCGGCCGCTATCGGTGCGTGCCGGATCCCCGAGCGCGTAGTTGGCTTTGACGTCGAGCGACTGGTACGAGAAGCCCTGGAATCCGCCGCCTGTCACCGCTAGATGTCCATCAACCACAGGAGCCTTCAGCGTGCCGGTGATTTTGGCGTCACCGTTCAGCGTGCCCCGCAGTCCGCGATTCTGCAGCAACAGCCTATCGAGCTCGACGAGGTCGACGTTGCGAACGGCGACGTCGACCGCATTCGTCGCGGCGTTCTCGCCGATTCCGAGCGCTCCGTTCAGTTCGATGGTCTCATTGCCGTTCATCAGCCGGACGCGTCCGAGATCGAGCCGATCCGTGGAGTACTGCACGGCGGCGTCGCTTCCGGGCGCCATCTTCCATTCGACACCCTGCGTCCGAAGCGCAAGCCGTGGAAGGTGGATTTCCTGATGATCGGGATGAAAGATGACCGTGCCGCCTGCGTCGAGCTCTCGGGCAGGACCGCCCGCCGCCGACGTCGCTTCAACTGCCGCTTCGCTCGCGGGCCCCTCGGCGACGTGTGCGTCGAAATCGAGCTTGTGCTCCGCATACGTCGTCTTCGCCCGTAGCTCGTTGATCTGCAGGCCGGCCGCCTGCAGGAACGTCGCCGTCGTTTGCGCCTCCACGCGCGTCCGAGCCACGTCGAGATCTGGTACCGTCACGGTAAACGTGCTGTTGGCGTCGAGCGCTTTGTTCTCCTCGTAACTCAGGTTCGATCCGTTGAGCGTCCCGATCGCCTGCAGCGACTTCGCGTTGCCGGTCACGCCGCCGTCCACGGTCGCGGACCCGCCGAGACTCTGCTTGAAACGCTGCCCGATGGTTGTGAGATCCGTTGCCGCGATGTGGTATTTCAGGTTGGTCGAGCCGCTCTCGTCCAGCGCGATTGGTCCCGACGCCTGGAGCTCGATGTCCGGCCCTTTCACGGTCGCCTGGCGAAGCGTGCCTCGTCTCGCGGCATACTGACCCTGGATATCCGCGGCATCGATCTGAACCCCTGCAACGTCGCTTTTCGTCACTGTCACGCGCCCGTCCGCCGTCAGCGAGTCGGGCGTGATCGGACTCGAAACGTCCTTGATGCCGAAGCTCGCGTCAACCGTGCCGCTGACGTGCCCTTTGTATTCTTCGTTTCCCAGCACGCGGGCCGGATCGAAATCGCGGAAGTCGCCGTTGGCACGCCATTGGATCGATCCGCGATCGAGATGAACATCCGCAGCCAGACGAGGGATGCTCCCGCCCAACACCTGCGAGTCCGCGAAGGTGGCGGTCGCGTCGAGCGTCAACTCGTCGAGCGAGGTGCCACGGCCGCGGACGTCGAACTGTCCGTTGATCGTGCTGTCGTATTCCGGTTTCGCCAGCGCGTCGATTTTGAACGCCGTTCCAATTCTGGACAGGTTGATGTGGCTGGCGCTTCCCCGTCCCGCGTAGCGAACATCTTTCCCGGTGACGCCGAACTCCGCCGTCGTGCCGGTCTCGATCGTTGCGCCCTCGAATACCGACTGCTCGAGCGTCGCGTTGCCTTGTAAATCGCCCGCACGACCCTGAACGTGGTAAGTCGACGCGTTCAGATCGGTCGCGAGCTTTGGTACGTTCAGCGCAGGAGGGAGATTCCGGAGATCGACATGTCCGGCGGTCCCGGCGATGTCGAAGCGCACGGGGCTGTTGGGCGGTGTTTCAATCGAGCCTTTGGCGGTAGCGCTTCCGCCGTACGCGTTTGCGCGCCCATCGAACGAGATCCGTCGCCCGAGAACGTCTCCTTTAGCCGTAACGCTCTCGGCGCGGTAACCCGCGGCGACGACTCGAGGCCCTTGGAACGAATAGGTGAGTCGAAGGCGATCGATGACCGGTTTTTCGGGCGGCGCTGCGGCAATCCGAAGGTCTACGTTCGCCCGCCCGGTGATGTCACTTTTTTGCGCGGGGCTCTGGAGGATCGGCGCCAGATTCAGGCTGGTGGCATCGACCGTGCCTCGGGCTCTGAACTCCGCGCCCGCAACATCGGCCACCAGCCTCGCGGCAATCGTGCCGGCTTCGGAGGTCGAGTCAGCGGTGAGATCCACCTTGTCCAGTGGACCGGCCGCTTTGAGATGAAGCGACGGATGAAGATCGTAGCCGTTGAGCGCCGGCACGACGCCCACGAACTCCGGCAGCGTCAGCCGCGGTGACGACACATCAATCTGCAGGGACGGATGACTCAAATAGCTTCGGATCACGCCATCGACAATCACGGAGCTCTGCGAAGTCTGAAGTTGAACCTGCTCGACGTGCAGATCGTCGTCGCGGACGCCGAAGCGGCCCGCCAGCTTGGTAACCGTGAGATCGGGAGACTTTCCCGCGAACGAGAACTGGTCGAGCGTGACGCTGTAGTGAACCGGTTCGTACCCGAACCCGCCTTTGATGGTCAGCTCATCGATCCGCGCCGGGAGCCGGTATCCGGCCGCAGGTGCACGATCGTCGATGATCGCGCGACCGTGCAACACCTCGACGTGCGGAAGCGAGATTGGACGCTGGGGCCCGCGTCGATCCGCCTCCTGCTCCTGCCGTTTGATCAGGCTCGCGAGGTTCCAGCCGCTGGCGTCGTGGCGCGCGAGCACGAACGGTTCCTCGAGCCGGATCTCCGGAATCACGATACCTTTCGTGAGCAGCTCCGGCAGGCTGTATTTCAGCTCGACCTCCTTGATGGTGACGACGTGCTCCCCGTTGACGTCGATGGAGACACCGTGGAGCTGGACTCCGTAGAACACGTTACCCTCGAGGCTGCCAATCGTCAGATCGCCATTGAGGAACTGCTTGGATTCCTTGACCGCGTAGCGCAGGAGCCACTCGCGGAACCACGGCGTCTGCGAGACGATCAGCGCCAGCGCGACGATCCCGACGATCAGGGTGCTCACGAGCGCGACGACCTGGAGCAATCGCCTCATGGAGCCGGCCGCCGGTGAGACGCGACGTTGCAGCATGGACTTGTCAGCGTCTCCGACGTCGGGGTCCTGATTCCGCGATGCCGTTACACAGTGTCGACGTCACGTCAGAACGCCTGCCCTATCGAAAAGTGGATGCGGTAGCGGTGCTTTTCCGGCTCGCCATTGATGACAAGGCCGGGAATGGGATTCAGCTGGTAGCCCACGTCCACGCGAAACGCGCCAACCGGCGTGTTGTAGCGGATACCCGGCCCGACGTCGTAGCGGATGTCCCCGAGCTTGAACGACCACGGATCCGCCCAGACATTCCCGGCGTCGACGAACGCCACGGCGCTCAGGTCTTTCCACACCGGTACACGGAGTTCGGCAGAGCCTTCGAGCTCGGTGGCGCCGCCCACGGGTTCGCCGCCACCGCTGAGCGGGCTCACCTCGAATCGTCCCCACCCGCGAAGGCTCGACGCGCCTCCGAGGAAGTAGCGCTTGAAGAATGGCACGTCGGTCGACTGATTGTTGGATCCGTTGATCGAGCCGCCGCGCAGCCGCACGGCAACGAGCGCGCGACGTTGAAGTGCAAGATAGGCGCGGCCCTCGAGGACGGTATCCCAGTAGTTGAAGGCGCCACCCAGGAAGTCACCCGCCTTTTCGACGTGCGCCGTTACCGAATAGCCGCTGCGAGCGTTCAACTGGCCGGACGCCGTGCCTCGGCTGACGTCGAATGACAACGAAGACAGCAGTCCGTGACCTTCGCCTGTCTCGGGATCGAGACCCAAGGCGATCAAGTCGTCCCTGAAAGTCGGATCGTTTTGCGCCTCCTCGCTCACGCTGTATCGTTCGTACTCGTTCGTGTATTTCAACGACAGCGTCGTCAGCGCGAGCCGCTGCGACTGCGGGCCGCGTCTGGCGAGCGGGCGCTCGAGCGTGACGCTGCCGCCGCGGGTGTCGAGCGTATAGGCCGGTTCGTCGTTGTGCCAGATCTGACCGCTGACGAGAAGCCCGTAACGCGGACCGAAGATCGCCGGCTGCTTGAAATTGGCGCGCACACCCCGGTCGAGCGACGAATACTGGCCGATGAACTGCATCGTCCTGGCACCGCCGAAGAAATTGACATGGCGCCAGTCGATGTTGGCGCGGGCCTTCTCTTCGCTGCCATAGCCGAAGCCGAAATTCACCTTCCGATGCTTGCCTTCCGTCAGGGTGATCTTTGTCGGCACGGTCTCCGGCTGCTGACCTTCCGGCACCTCCGCTTCAATGTTCGCGAACTGGAAGGTCTCGAGAGTGTAGAGCTTGCGTTGACTCTCTTCTAGCTGACTCAATCGGTATCGCAGGCCCGGCCGGTAGGTCAACTGACGCATCACGACAGAATCGCTGACGCTGCTGTTGCCCACGATCTCGATCGGACCGTAGCGGGCCAGCTGTCCGGGAGTCGCCTCAATCGCGATCATGCGCTGGTGCTCGGAGCTGCCCTGGTGATCCGTCAGCCGCACAGACGCGTAGGGATAGCCCTGGTCCTTCACCGCGTCGAGCACGGTTTCGCGGGTGGTTTGTGCAAGCGCCCGGTCGAGGGGCGCGCCGACCTTCAGCGGAAGCCGCCGCCTGAGCCCACCAAGACGTCGTGCGGGCAGAAAGTCGACGCCCGTCAGATCGATCCGCTCGACGATGATCGGCTGCCCTTCCTCGAGGTTGACGGTTATGTTGACGGCGTCCTGCGTCTGGTTCAGCTGCACATCGAACGACGTGACTTTGGCGTCTGGATACCCGCGATCGCGATAGAACGCGACGATGCGTTTCAGGTCGGCGTCGAACTGCTGCCTGGTGAAATAGTGCTTTTGGCCCCAGGGGAATTTAGAGCTTTGAACGGTCGAGAGGACCGAGCGCAACTGTCCCTGATCGACGGCCTTTACGCCCGTGAACTTCAACCGGTTGACGCGAACCGTCTGCTCCTCCAGGCATCCGGAAAGGGCTGCGCAGAGGCACACGGGAACGAGGACGGCGCGCGTAAGCCGAACAATCGCCGTCAGACGGCCGGACCAGCTGTGCACGGGAAAGACTGAAACACGTCGCGTGCCAATTCAGAAACGCTGCGAAAAACAGTGGCCGTGCGGGGAGTGGACCGCGCCTGGCGATGCCTACTCGTTGGTTATGGTGGGTTTGCCGCCGGAGACCGACAGCATGATGCCGAGTCCAATGGCGATCAAAAGGCCGATAGCGATCCACATGCCTGACACATGTCGTAACACACCCCCGTACCAAAGTGCCGCGAGGGCTCCGAGGATCAGAATGAAGTAGCCGATGAGATACAGGTTAATGAAGCGCATGCGGTCACTCCAGCCAGGACGGGGATTACGGCGGATCGGTAAAGATTTACCGTTGAACAGCCGGGGACGATGACGGAGAGCCCACGCCCTCCGTCATCGCCGGCGGCCGATCCTACTGGGTCAGCCTGACGACGAGCGCGGCGCGGCGGTTGAGCCGGCGCGTCTCTTCGCGGCTGTTGTCGAACTTCGGTCGCTCCTCGCCGTAGCTGACGGTGCGGAGACGATCGGCGCCGACGCCGCGGCTGGTGAGGTACTCGCGCACCGCGGTGGCCCGGCGTTCGCCGAGCGCGAGGTTGTATTCCGCCGTGCCGATGTTGCAGGTGTGGCCCTCGATCTCGATCCGGAGCTCCGGATTGGCCTGCAGCGTGCGGACGGCTTCGTCGAGCGCGCGCGTCGCTTCCGGCCGCAGGCTATAGCGGTCGAAGTCGAAGTGCACGTCCTCGAACACGAACTGCTTCACGACCGGCCTGACGACCTGGATCGTCACCGAATCGGTGGCGGTCTTGCCGTCCGGGCAGGCCACCGTGACCGTCACAGGAACCGGTCCCTCCTGATTGGGGGCGGTCCATGGCGTCTGCTGGCCCCGCGCATTGGTGAACGTGCCGGTCGGCGCCGTCCACGCGTAGGTCACCGAGCAACTGGTGGAATCTGTCGCCACGGCGGAGACCGTCGACGTCTTGCCGACTTCAACCGTGCACGGATTGCACTGCGCCTTGACGGAGAGATCGTGAGCGGGCGGCGCGGGCGGTGGTGGTGGCGGTGGCGGGGGTGGCGGCGGCACGTAGATGCGCACGCCGGGGTGGTAGCCGACGCGCACCACGAGGTCCATCTTGTCCCCCGCGCCATTGGTGTACTGGCTCAGGAAATGGTCCCGCGTGTCCATCGTCATCCGCCACGTCCAGCCCGCCCCCGCAAACACCCCGTTGGCCCCCTGCCACGTCAACCCCAGATGCAGGTTCGCCGGCGAGCGCACGTCCGAGATGAACCCCACCGGCAGGATCGACCCGTCCTCCGCCGTCAGCACCTGCTTGGTCACCAGCGTGTCGTTCGAGTAGTGCTCCCCTTCGATCTCCGCCGTGAACCGCAGCGGCTTGCGCGTCGGGAAGCCGGCGCCAAACCCCCAGCGGAACCCATTGGTCGTGTCCACTTCGTCCGGCGACCCGCGCACGATGAACCCGGCGTAGCCCGACACCTCGACCCGCTCGTTGACCTCTTTGCTGACCACCCCGTCAAACGCAAAGTCCGCCTTGCCCGTGCTCGCGCCGCTCGACGTATCGCCCGTCGGCAGCTTCACCAGCCCGCGCACCGCAAACGCCGCCGGCTGCTGTTTCCACTGCGACGTCAGGTTGACCTTGGCGCCGACCCAGAAGTCGCCCAGATTGTTGCCGCTCCACCCGGCGCGCGCCAGCGGATTCTGCGGCACCACGCCGCCCACCTCCGCCAACGCCGCGCTCGGCAGGAACAGCGGCCGGATGTCCCGGTCGATGCGGTTGACCACCACGAACGACCCGAAGATCTCCGCCCGGTCCTTCAGCCCGAACCCGAACGTCACCGGCCAGTTCGACACATCGGAGAAGCCCTGGTTGTCGTCGAAGTTCGTCGCGATACACGCTCAGCGACCACCGCTTGGCCGGCAACACTTCGCCCGTCGGCACATACCACAGCCCCGTGTCCCCCATGAGCGTTGTCGTCGCAGGCCGCGTGTGCACCTCGTCGGAGGCGGAAGACACCGACGCGCTCGTCGTCTGCGTAGTCGAAGTCTGCGCCCCGGCCGATTGATTCTGGGCTGCAGCATTGCTCGCAACCGCACATGTCAATACAAGGGCTACTGCTACGCGATTCCACATACGCTCATGCCTCCTGCTGTGGCCTGCGCCGGACACCCTACTCGCCGATGATGCCCGAGCCTTCCGCAGGTCCTTCGGACGTGCTCTCAACGCCAATCACGTCGTCGCCCTCGACGAGACGACCGCGACCGCCCCGGCTGATCTGTCCACCTTTACGACCGGCCGAGCGCGCTTCCTCGGACGTCCACTCGTGAGCCGTGCCCTTCTGGTGCGCCGCGCGTCCGCCCTTGCTGGCGATCTCACGCTGTTTCTCAGGAGACATCGAGGCGAAGCCGCGGCGTTCCTTGCGTTCTGCGTTCATGATTCTGCCATCCTTTTCATCGAAAGTCGCGTAAGTTACTCACCCTCAGCCCGCCACCACACCCACGACATAAGGTGGCGACTCGGGTTCTGGGGGGTCCTGGACGGGCACGGGCTGCGGTTCGTCCGTTGGCGTTTCTGGAGCCTTGGGACCATCCGGCGGGCTTTTTCCACGGTCGTCGTCGGGTGTACGGCGCTCAACCATCCTTTTTGCCCTGATCCATCGTCGATTTGCCCGATCCCGTCCAACCCGGACAGTCGTCTACCGCCGGGCTATCAATCAAAGCCTGTGCCATGGATGGGGCGGGAAATCAGCTGTAACTGACTGAAGAATGAGGCGTCTCCGGACCACTGCGTCAGCCACGCGAAGCATGGCTGGAGCGATTTCCTACACCTCAGCAGTGGTGGAATACATGAGGTTTTCGACGACGATCCCTCAATACATTGCGCGATTTGATACCATCGGGCAATGGCCGTGCGCACGGTGTTCTGCAAGAAATTCCAGAAAGAGCTGCCCGGGCTGGAGATTCAGCCGTGGCCCGGCGAGCTGGGCCAACGGATCTACGAAAATATTTCCGCTGAGGCGTGGAAGCTCTGGGAAGAGCGCATGAAGATGATCCTGAACGAATACCGCCTGATGCCGTGGCAGAAGGAGGCCCAGGCGCTCGTCAGCAAGCACATGGAAGAGTTCTTCTTCGGAGAGGGGGCGGCGCTTCCACCCGGCTACGTTCCGCAACAGGGCAAGCAGTAGGCCCGATCACCGGCAGGCTCAGGCGGACGCGTTCGCACTCCGGACCGGGATCGCGGGGTCGATCTGGAATCGCAGGTGCGCGTGCGCGTCGCGCAGCGCCTGCTCCACGGCCGCAGCACTCCGACCCCGCGCAAAGATGAATCCCAGATAGCTGCCCGCTTCGGGCAGAGGCTCGAGCAACTGCTGTCGTTTCGCGGTGATCACGACCTCGACGATCCCGTCGATCCGGCGCGCCGCCTCTTCCCCATCGACCCGTTGCAGCAATCCACGCGCGGGAATCGGAATCATCATCACGCCGGCGGCGGCGCGTCTCGCGCGACCACGGGTCGATTGAACGGCCGGACGCGTGCTCGAGCAGCACCCGCTCGAGCGACGCGGTCGGCTCGTCCGCCGCACCGTATCGATCGCGGAACCTCAGCACGCGCGAGCACAACCCGCCAATCGGCCGTCCCGCGACTTCCAGCACGTAGACATCCGTGCCGGACACCCGGCACTCGGCGTGAATCGGACCGTGGTACAGGCCGATCGCACGCGCCGCGCGCGCCACCGAATCGATCACGGTCTGCTGCATGCGCAAATCGAGTCGGGACGGCGCGACGTAAATCGTCTCCTCGAAGAACGGCCCTTCGAGCGGATCGGGCTTGTCGAAGATCGCGAACGTGGTCAGCTGTCCGCGCGTCAGCACGCCCTCGATCGCGAACTCCGCGCCGGGAATGTAGGACTCGACGAGAATCTCGTCTTCGAGACCGGCGCGTGCGGCGCGGATCTCGGGGCGGGCCAGCAGCGCGCGGATGCGCCAGAGGGCGGCGGTCAGCTCCGCTCGGGAATTGGCTCGGATCACGCCCCGGCTCCCTGAAAGACCGACCGGCTTGAGCACGCACGGGAAATCGACCTTCAAGTCCTCGACCGAGCCGCCAGAGATCATCGCCGCGGCGAGCGGGAGAACCCGAAAGCGCGGGGCCAGCAGCCCACCTTCTGCCAGCAGTGCTCGCGACCGGCGCTTGTCGGAGCTGGCGGCGGCGCCGGCCACCGAGTGCCACGATAGCCCGAGCGCTTCGGCCACCCGCGCGGCGGTGACGACGGGGCGATCGCCGACCGCAATGACGCCGTCGATCTCCGGTGCCGCCGGCGACGCGAGGACCGCCCGCATCGACGACTCCGGCTCGTGAAAGCGGACGGCGATCGCGCGGTCCTGCCACGGATCGTCGAGCTGATGACAGCGGTCGGTGGCAAAGATCAACTCGATGCCGAGGGAGCGAGCGGCCTCGTCGAAGGACCGCAGCTGGTAGCCGGTCGTGTAAGACAGCACGAGCACGCTCATGCGATGGCGTCCACCCAGCAGAGAATGTCGTCGGCGACGTCCACCCGCGCGTGTGGGCGCCGATCGTGAATCAGACTCGCGGATCGCGTCGACCGTGGGATATCCGTCACGGCCGACGAACAGGCGAATGTCGTCGACCATGATGACGTGGCCCTGCGGCGGCGCCTCGAGAAGCGCTCGCAGTTCATTGAGGATGGGGCTCTCACGTTCCGGGCCGGCGACGCCGACCGTGTAGTGGCCGTCGAGCCAGAACAGCGCCCTGCCGTTCAAGCCGGCGATCACGGATGGGAGCAGGTTGGCGCTGTCGCCGTGCAGCAGCTGCACGCGCGGGTGTCCGTCGAATCGGCGCCTGGCCGCCGTGTACAACCGCGGATCGAGCTCGATCGAGACAATCCGCCGCGCGTGTTCCATCAGCGCATCGACCATGTCGCCGGTGAAGGTTCCCGTTTCGACCACGGCGTCGAGGCGGTGCGCCTGCAGACATCGCCGCACCAGGCGCTGCTTCACGATCGGCGGCGCCGGCACCGGACGGCCGGCCCGGCTCCAGGCGAGATACACCCTCCACTCCGTGAATGGCCGCATCCACGGCGCCATCGACCATCGCCGCCAGACATGGATGAGCGACATCGCCAAATCTAGACCAGGGTCACCTGCTCGGCATTCGGCTCCGCACAGCAATACCACGGTTCGTTCAAATACGGCATCGCGTCGGTCCCCGCTCGCGGGCGCCCGCACCGGCACGGCGAGCCCCGACGCATGGTGCAGCCGGGCCCCGACCGACGCAAACATCTCTTCGCGCGGCGCGTTGAGCCGCGCACCGGCCAGCGCCTCGAGCTCCCGCTGCAACGCATCGACGCGCGGATCGTCGTGGCGCCACACGTGCGTGAGCGACTTTCGATCGAAATGTGTGACCCGAGCCCTCACCTCGTCGAGCTCGAGCATCCGGGAGCCGTCCGGTATCAGCAACCGGATCGCGTATTGAACCGGGGCCACGCCGGCCACGAGATCGAGCCGATCGAGCGTCGACAGCATGAACGCGTAACTCTCCATCGTCGTCCACGGTGTGAACGCGACGAAGGTCGGCGAGAGGTTGAGACCGATGGTCCGGCAGTGATGGGCGACCTGTTCGAAGTCCTCGAGCGTGTGTCCCTTCTCGAGCCACGCGAGAACGCGATTGTCGAACGATTCCACCGCGGTGGTGACAAACGCGCAGCCGGTGTCGCGGAGCCGCGGCGAGCAGGTCGTGCTGACGCAGCAGGTGCTCGACCTTGATCGTCACGTCGTAGGTGAGGCCGGGATGCGCGCCGGCCAACCCCTCGACGATCGCCATCGCGTGGCGGGGACCGTTGAAGAAGTCGGGGTCGCCGAAGGTGATGTGCTGCGCGCCGGCGGCAACCTGTGCGGCGATGTCGGCCATCACGACCTCGGCAGCCACGACTCGGAAGTGCCCGTCGTAGACCGGAACGATCGGACAGTGTCGGCACCGGTGTTTGCAGCCGCGCGTGCCCTCGGTGTAGCCCACGACCTTCGACGCCCCGTCGGCCTGCAGGGTGGCATAGCGCGCGAGCGGCGGCAGGTCGGAGCGGTCGGGCGTCCGGAACGTCAATCGTGGCAGTCGCGAATGCGGCTAGTCGCGGCGGCGGGTGCCTCCTCCGAACGCGACAACCGGTCGGCAAGCCCACGCAAATCCTGCTCGAACTCCGGCCCGAGAACGGTCTCGACACCGCGTTCTCGGAGCATCGTGGCGTTGAGCGGCGCGTACAGACCGTAGGCGCAAACATGGGCGGCCGGATTGACGCGGCGTACGCGATCGACGAGCGGGAGTGCCATTCGCGTCGCGGTGTGCATCGGCAGGAAGAACGCAACCAGCTCGGCGGATTGCATCGCCGCGTCCTCCGGTCGCGTCCGCGTCACGTCCAGGCACTGCACCTGGTGGCCCGCCTCGCGTAACCAGGCGGCGGGCGACGCCAGGCCGAACGGCTGGCGGCCGAGATCGTAGGTTGATACCAGAAGGATTCGCATTCGTTCAGCGTGTGAGCGTTACTGCCACCGGACGTCCGGGGCGCGGTGAAAATTGACCCCCAGCGCCGTCCACCTCGGAACCTGCGCGGCCAGTCTGGACTGGAACGCCTCCCAATTGTGACTCGATCCCGGAGCCCACGCCAGATCGGCCACGGCCGCCAGACGCGGGAAGGCCATGAACTCGACATCGCGCATGTTGGTCAGCGTCTCCGACCAGATCGGTGCCTCGATGCCGAGAATCTTGTCGGCCGCCGCGCCATGACCCGCCGCCGGATCCCAATCGTAGCTCTGTCTCACTGACACATTGCCGGCCCAGTTGAGGCCCAGCATGGTGCTGTCGTCGTATTTCATGTCGAGGTACAACCGGTTGGCCGGGGACAGGATGAGGTGCGGCGAGGCGGCCAGCTGCTCCCGGGAGGCGTCCGGGCGCCAGTGCTGGACGATCGACGTCGGCAGCAGCGTGGCGGACGCCACTTCGTCCCAGCCGACCATCTGCTTGCCGTGCGACTGCACGATCGTCTGGACGCGCTCGACGAACTGCTTGTACTGCTCCGGCGTCAGCGTCTTCACCTCGTCTCCACCCGCGTGGAAATACGGGCCGGGGGTCAGCGCGGCGATCTCGCGGACGACATCGTCGATGAATCGGTACGTGACGTCCTTGGCGACGCAGAGCGCGCTGAACCCGACCTCGGTTCCGGTGTAGGGCTCCGGGGCCACGCCATTGCAGTTCAACTCGGCGTAGGACGACAGTCCCGCATTCGTGTGCCCGGGCATGTCGATCTCGGGGACGACGGTGATGAATCGATCGGCGGCGTAGGACACGAGATCCGCGTACTGCTGCTGCGTGAAGAACCCGCCGACGCCGCCGCCGACTTCCCTGCTGCCGCCGCGCGTCGCCAGCTCCGGCCACGACTTGATCTCGATGCGCCAGCCCTGGTCGTCGGCGAGATGCAGATGCAGCCGGTTGAACTTATAGAGTGCCAGCAGATCGATGTACCGCTTGACGTCTTCTACCCCGAAGAAATGGCGCGCGACGTCGAGCATCGCGCCACGCCACGCGAAGCGGGGACGATCGACGATGTGGACTGCTGACACGCTGGCGGGTTTGGGCTTGCCGAAATTGAGCGCCTCGTACTCTGACCAGTACGGCAGCAGCTGGCGGAACGTCTGCACGCCGTAGAACAAGCCAGCCGGCGCCGCCGCCTTGATCGTGATTTCCTGCGGGCCGACGGTGAGATCGTAGCCCTCGTCGCCGGTCGCGCGACGTCGGGTCGAGCGACAGCACGATGCGACCCGTGGCCGCTCCTTCAGCCGACGACAGAATTCCCGGCAGCACGCCGGTCGTTCGCCGCAGCATCTCGGCGAGTTGTCGCGCGATTCGAGTACCGGCATCGCCCTGGGGTGCGACGATGACCATCCCGGCGGCGAGCGGGAACGCTCCAGCGCCTCGCTCCGCCGAAACGGGCGCCGGCAGCAGATCGCGCCAGGGTTCGACCGGAGCACCCGGCCCGGGCGCCTTCGCGCGAGTAGCGTGCGCGCAGGCCGCCAGCAGAATTGCGCCGGCGCAGATCCAGATCTCCCGCCGTCCGATGTCGATGTTCACTTCGGCCTGCCTCCCCTCTGTGTCTCGTTGGTCAAGCCCGAGACCGGAATAGGTTACACTCGCCCGAATGACGGATTCGCTGGCGTCACACTCGGCGAGCCGCGGCGCAACCGCGGCGACGGGCTCTTCCCTCGACGCACGCGACACCGGATTTTTCGGCCATCCCTCCGGCCTGGCGACGCTGTTCTTCACCGAGATGTGGGAGCGCTTCAGCTATTACGGCATGCGCGCGTTCCTCATCCTCTACATGACCGCGCCGGCGGCGGCCGGCGGCCTGGGCTTCCCTGTCGCCAGCGCTGCGTCAGTGTATGGCACCTACACGGGAAGCGCCTGGGGCGCGTCGATCCTCGGCGGGCTCGTCGCCGACCGGGTGCTCGGCCAGTACCGCAGCGCGCTGCTCGGCGGGCTCATCATCGCCGCCGGACACTTCACGCTCGCCTTCAAGGCGCTTCCCTTTTTCTACACCGGCCTCGGACTCATCGTGCTCGGCACCGGCCTGCTCAAGCCGAACGTCAGCACGCTCGTCGGGTCTTTGTACGACGCGGGCGACACGCGCCGCGACGCCGGCTTCTCGATCTTCTACATGGGCATCAATCTCGGGGCGTTCATCGGACCGCTCGTCGCCGGCTATCTGGCACAGCGAGTGGACTGGCACGTCGGCTTCGCCTGTGCCGGA
The DNA here is from genome assembly GCA_963771415.1 of uncultured Acidobacteriota bacterium. Taxonomy (GTDB): domain Bacteria; phylum Acidobacteriota; class Vicinamibacteria; order Vicinamibacterales; family 2-12-FULL-66-21; genus CAWAZT01. Next base: position 1,207,888 of record CAVYTI010000008.1, read on the forward strand.
ATCGGGATGGCGCTCGGCGTGATCCAGTACGTGCTCGGGAAGAAGCGGCTGGACGCCGCGATTCATCGCCTGTCGCAGAAGCGGCAAGCCACGCCCGGCAGCCGCGACACCCATTGCCGCGTCACCGTCGAAGGGGTTCACCGCCGCTGAATGGAAGCGGATGGGCGCGATCGTCATCTTCTTCGTCGCCGCCGTTGTCTTCTGGGGGGCCTACGAACAGGCTGGATCGACTCTGAACCTGTTCGCAGATCGCTATACGCGGTTGAGCGTATGGGGATTCTCGTTCCCCTCGTCGTGGTTCCAGTCGGTGCCGCCAGTATTCGTGATTCTGCTCGCGCCGGTATTCGCCTGGATCTGGACGCGCCTCGGCCGAAACGAGCCGTCGGTGCCGGCAAAGTTCGCCATCGGCCTGGTCTTCATGAGCCTGGCGTTTCTGGTGATCGTGCCCGCCGGCGCGATGGCGCAGAGCGGACCGGGCATCAGGGTCAGCCCGTGGTGGCTGGTCGCCTCGTACGGCATCGCCGAGCTCGGCGAGCTCTGCCTCAGTCCGGTCGGCCTCAGCGCGGTGACTCGCCTGGCGCCACTCCGGATTGTCGGCGTGATGATGGGCGTTTGGTTCCTCTCGAACGCGTTCGGGAACAAGCTCGCCGGATTCGCCGCCGGCTTCTTCAGCGAGATGCCGCTCCAGACACTTTTCGCGGTCGTCACCGGCGTCCTGATCACGGCCGCGATCGGCATGTTTGCGCTGGTCAAACCGATCCGACGGATGATGGGGGAAAAGGGGTAGATTTAGAGGCAGAGCCAAGAACCAGAACCCTGAACTCAGAACCAGTGAACCAGACCCCGAACCACGCAACCACGCAACCACGTTCCATGTCGCATCATGCCGCTCGAAAAATACAAAGAGAAACGCAACTTCAAGTCGTCGCCCGAGCCGGCTGGCGATCTCGAGCTCGCGGCGTCGCACGCCAGGAACCAGCAGGAGGGAAAGGGGCGATTCTTCTGCGTCCAGAAGCACCTCGCCAGTCACCTGCACTACGACTTCCGGCTCGAGCACAACGGTGTCCTTCTCTCGTGGGCGGTGCCGAAAGGGCCCGCGCTCGACACGAAGGTCAAGCGGCTCGCGATGATGGTCGAGGACCATCCCATCGAATACGGAACGTTCGAAGGCGTAATCCCGGAAGGCTACGGCGCCGGGATCGTGATGTTGTGGGACGTCGGCACCTGGACGCCACAGGTGGACGACGTGGATGCGGCGCTGAAGAAGGGCGACCTCAAGTTCACGCTCGATGGCTACAAGCTCAAAGGATCCTGGGTGCTGGTGCGAACCAGTGGTCGGTATCCGGGCAGCGGTGGCAACCGCTCCTGGCTCCTCATCAAGCACAAGGACGAATGGGCCGGCGAGGTGGACATCGTCGAGTTCGCGCCCAAGAGCGTCAAGAGCAGCGGCGACTTCGAAGATATCCTGGCGGCTGACCGGCCGGATGTGTGGGTCTCGAATCGCCCGGCCAAGGGCGGCGAAGCGGGCGATATGCTGGCCAAGATTATCGAGCGCGCAGCGGCGATCAAGTCGGGCACGCCGGTGCCTGCCGAGACGAAAACGACACGCTCCTCGCGGTTGACGACACGGGGACCGACCAAGAAGACCACGCCGAAAAAGTCACGCGCCGTGACCCCACCGACGACCGGCGGCGCGAAGCCGCGCGCGAAACGCACCTGACAGCCGACAACGATCATGAACACTGCCGACTACATTCTGTTCAGCGGCGGCGCGCCGGGCGCCGAGGCCGAGTTCGGTGCCTGCGCCGAGCGTCATGGCATCGAGGAAGTGAATTTCACGTTCGACGGCCACAACATCGAGCGCCGCCGTGGCGTTCGAGTCCTCAACCACGAGGAGTTGCAGGCCGGCGACGTCAGCCTGGCCTACGTCTCGAAGCTGATGCACCGGCGCTACACCGACAGCCCGACGATCAGGAAAGTCCTGCAGACCATGTGGTACCAGGTCAACCACGGTCAGGAGATCTACATCGTCGGCGCGATTCTCGATGACGGGACCGTGCGCGGCGGGACGGGCTGGGGCGCCGAATTCGCGAAGTTGTGCAACAAGCCGCTGTTCGTGTTCGATCAGGACAAGAACGGGTGGTTCCGCTGGACCGGCGATGACTGGGATCCCTGCGGCGTGCCGACGATCAGCCATCCGCACTTCACCGGCAGCGGCACGCGATCGATCAAGCCCACCGGCAAACAGGCGATCGAAGCCTTGTTCGCGAAGTTCTAGTATCCGGTCGCCATCGTTTACCGGGCGTTCTGCAGCTTCCTCGAGCTCCAGCCACCGCGCCAGCGCCGCGTCGTGATCGCTCTGCGCGCTATCGATCCGCGCGAGGACGGCGTGAATGTGGTCGGCTGGTGACTTGTAGAACTCTGGCGAGGCCGCTTCCTCCTTCAACCGCGCCTGTTCCTTCTCGAGGGTGGCGATGCGCTCGGGCAGACTCTCCAGCTCACGACGCTCGTTGAAGGTGAGCCTGCGAGGACGCGTCCGTCGTTCCGTCTGCGGCCGGTCGTCCGGCGATGGCCGCTGCCGGCCCGCCGACGCGGAGACTGTGGTGGCGCCGGGAACGAGGGACGACTGGCGCAGGTAATCCTCATAACCGCCGACGTACTCGACGACGCGACCGTTGCCGTCGAAGGCGAGCGTGCTGGTGACGACCCGGTCCAGGAAGACGCGATCGTGGCTGACCAGCAAGACCGTTCCCGGAAAGTCGGCGACCAGCTCCTCGAGCAGCTCGAGGGTCTCGATGTCGAGATCGTTGGTGGGCTCGTCGAGCACGAGGACGTTTGCCGGCCTGGCAAAGAGCCGCGCCAGCAGCAGTCGATTGCGCTCGCCACCGGACAGGGAGCGCACCGGTGACTGGGCGCGCTCGCGCGGGAAAAGAAAATCCGCGAGGTAGCCGAGGACGTGCCGGGGCACGCCGTTGATCGTCACCGTGCTGTTGCCGTCGTTGATGGTGTCGGCGACGGTGCGATCCGGATCGAGTTGTTCACGCTGCTGATCGAAATACGCGAGCTGCAACCGGGTGCCGCGACGGATTGTGCCGGCGTCCGGTTCGAGCTCTCCTACCAGCAGCTTCAACAGCGTGGATTTGCCCGAGCCGTTGGCGCCAATCAGGCCGACGCGATCGCCACGACCGACCCGCTGCGAGTAGCCGCGGATCACCGGACGGCCGTCGAAACCCTTGCTCACGTCTTCTGCTTCGAAGACGAGCTTCCCCGTCGATTCCGACGCGTCGATCCCCAGACGTGACGTCGCCGAGCGTGGCCCGGCGGGCGGCCCGATCCTCGCGCAGCTTCATGAGCGCCCGCACGCGCCCTTCATTGCGCGTCCGCCGCGCTTTGACGCCCTGGCGGAGCCAGGTTTCCTCCTGTGCGAGCTTCTTGTCCAGCCGTTCGAGATCGCGGGCCTCGTTTTCGAGCGCCGCTGCCTTGCTGTCGAGATACTTGCCGTAGGACCCCGGCCAGGACGTCAACCTGCCGCGATCGAGCTCCACGATGCGGGTGGCCAGCGACGAGAGGAACGCTCGATCGTGGGTCACGAACAGCACGGTCCCGGCGTACTCGAGCAGGAACTCCTCGAGCCAGCGGATGGCCTCGATGTCCAGATGATTGGTCGGCTCGTCCAGCAGCAGGACGTCGGGCTGCGACACGAGCGCCTTGGCGAGCAGCGTTCGACGGCGCCAGCCACCGGACAGCTCGCTCACGCGCCGATCGGCGGGGAGCCCGAGACGGGAGATCACGAGCTCGACCTTCTGCTCGATCCGCCAGCCGTCCTCGCGCTCGAGTCGCTGCTGCAGGCTGTCGAGGGTGGCGAGGGCCGTCGCATCTTCGGGACGATCCGCGACCGTGACGGTCGCGTGGTGATAGTCGGCGACGAGTTGCCCCAGTGCGCCGAGACCGTCGGCGATCTCGTCGAAGACCGTGCGATCGACACCGGCCGGCACTTCCTGATCGAGCCGGGCGACGCGAAGCGCTGGCGCGCGCCACACCGTTCCGGAATCAGGCGGTTGCTCGCCGGAGATGACCCGAAGCAGGCTCGACTTGCCGCTGCCGTTTCGTCCAATGACAGCGATGCGCTCACCGGCCTCGATCCGAAGATCGGCCCGATCCAGAAGCGGCAAGTGGCCGAAGGCCAGCGACACCTGCTGCACGTGAAGCATGCTCACTGTTTGGTCACTAGAGCAACCGCCGCGCCAGCACCGCCCAGACCGCGTGCGCGAGCCGGCGGCGATCGTGGCGCGCGATCTCGTCGCACCAGAACTCGCCGCGCACGACTTCGGTCTCGGCGGGAACGTCACCAATCTCCAGCGGAGCCTTGTGCTCCTTGGCGTAGCGCGCGAGCGTGGCCGCGGAGGGGACGGTGGTGTTCACGATGGCCACGTCGATCGGACGGCCGATGGCTTCGGCCAGGAGTCGGACCGAGGTGCCGGCTGTGAAGGCAGACATCCCCGAGCCTTCGGTCAGCAGGTTGGTGACCAGGACGAGAGGTCCGCGCATCTCGCGCACCGCCTGCGCCGCGCCTTTGACGAGAAAAATCGGCATCAGGCTGGTATAGAAGCTGCCCGGACCGATGATCGCGGCCTCGAACTGAGGAATCGCCGACTCGGTCGCCGGGTGCAGACGGACCTCAGGCTCGAGCCACAACCGCGTGACCGAACGCCCGGCGTTCTGCCCCGCATCCACCTCCACCTCACCGCGCGTCCGGCTGCCGTCCTCGTACTCGGCGCAGACGCTCGCCTGCTCGACGCTGACCGGCCACACGCGTCCGGCGCACCCGAGCAGCCCGCGCAAACCATCGACTGCTGCGACGAAGTCGCCGCTGTAGCGTTCCATCATCGAGAGCAGCAGGTTGCCTCCCGTATGTCCGCCGAGGCGGGCGTGCTCGAGGGTGGGGAGCCTGGCCAGCAGGACACGGCGGGCTTCGCGCTCGTTGCGCGCCAGCGCCAGCGCGCATTTCAGGACGTCGCCTGGGGGCAGCACGCCGAGCTCGTCGCGCAGCACCCCCGAGCTTCCGCCGCTGTCGAACATGGTGACGACGGCGTTGAGCGACAGCCAGGGGTTGCGTTTCAAGCCGCCGAGCAGGCTCGGCAGGCCGGTGCCGCCGCCGAAGCAACCGATATTGAGCGTGCGCAAAAGCATCGCAGAGATTGTAGAACGATATAATTCGTTGATGACCCGCTGGTCTGCTTCGCAAGAACGTGCGTTGGACGGGCTGGCACGAGATCTCGAAGGGGTCTTCGGGCCCCGCCTCGAATCGCTGGTAGCCTACGCCGGCCACGATGCCGACGGCATGCTCCACTCGCTCGCCATCGTCGAAGGGCTGGCCTTTCGCGATCTGACGGCGTGCCTGCCGCTGGCCGACGGCTGGCGGCGACGGGGTCTGGCGGTGCCCCTGATGCTGTCCCAGGCCGAGTTGACCCGCACGGTCGACATCTTCCCGCTGGAATACGCCGGCATTTCCTCGACTCATTCCGTCGTGCGCGGGCGCAATCCGTTCGCCGGCGTTCTCCATCCCCGCCGAAGATCTGCGCCGCGCGTGCGAGGCGCAGGCCAAGAGTCACGTCATCCATCTGCGTGAAGGCTTCCTCGAGTCGCATGGTGAAGCGACGGCCATCGCGCGTTTGATCGCGCGGTCGGCCGGATCTCTGCGCTCACTGATCGCAAACATCGCGCGGCTGCCCGACGGTGCGACACTAGCGGCCGACCTGTCGGGGCTGACCGACGAGTCGCTCGCGCACGTGGCCGAGTCGCGGATGGGGGTACCGGCAGGTCTGGTTCGTGAAGTATTTGCCGCGGCCGGCAGCGGCCAGAGCACGATTGCCGAGCCGTCGGCGCTCCTCTCCCGCTACCTCGATGCGGGGCAGCGAATCTGGGACTACGTCGACCGATGGCGCGCATGAGCGGATCGCGCGCAACGCTCGCGGTCACGCTGTTCGTCGTGGCCCTGCTGCCGGCGATTTCCGCGGCGCAACCACCACCGCCCCTGCTGACCGAGCCGGTCAACGATTTCGCCAACGTGATCGACGCGAACAGCAAGGCCGAGATGGACCGGCGGATACGCGCGCTGCAGCAGACGACCGGCGACGCGGTCGTCGTCGCCACGGTGGACACCTTCCAGCCCTACGCCGACATCAACGAGTACGCCACCAAGATGTTCGAGAACGGCGGGAAGGGCATCGGCCAGAAACAGAAGGACAACGGCGTTCTCATCGTCGTCGCGGTCAAGGATCGTCGGGTGCGGATCGAGACCGGCTACGAGAATGAGGCCTACATCACCGACGGGTTCGCCGGAGACGTGATTCGCAACACGATTACTCCGGAATTCCGGCAGGGTCGGTACGGTGCCGGCCTGCTGGCCGGGACGACTCGGCTGATCAATCGGATTGCCGATGGACGCGGCGTCACCGTACCGGACGTACCGAGGCCGCGCCCCGCCGAGTCCGCCGGTCGGCCGCAGATTCCGTTTTCACTCATCGTCTTCGTCATCATCATTATCATCGCGCTCGCCAACAGCGGCCGGCGCAGGCGGGGCGGCTATTGGGGCGGCGGGCCGTGGAGCGGCTGGAACAGCGGCGTCGGCCCGTTCGGCCGGGGCGGCGGCGGTTTCGGCGGCGGCTTCGGCGGGTTTGGCGGCGGTGGCGGCGGCGGAGGCTTCGGTGGTTTCGGCGGCGGCAGCTCCGGCGGGGGTGGCGCCTCGGGCAGCTGGTGAGCGCCCGCCGATTTGGTGATTTTGTGTTTTCGTGGTCTGGTGATGGATGTCTCGGGCGCCGGCGTAAGCCGACGCGCCGCGCTCGAGCCTTGAAAGAAGAGGTCGTGATGCGTCGATACTCACAGCAATCGATCAAGATGGTGCTGGTGTTCGTGCTCGCTGTGTCGTTCTCGGGCTGTTCCTACAACACCTTCACGACGCAGGAAGAAGCGATCAAGGCGCAGTGGGGCCAGGTGCAGAATCAGCTGCAGCGCCGCAACGACCTGATTCCCAATCTGGTCGAGACCGCCAAGGGCTTCGCGAGCCACGAAGAGAGCATCTACAAGGACATCGCCGATTCACGATCGAAGCTGCTGGCGGCCAAGTCTCCCGAAGAGACCATTCAGGCAGCGAACCAGCAAACCGCGGCCCTCGGCCGCCTGCTCGCGGTCGTCGAGAACTATCCAAACCTCAAGGCCAACGAGCAATTCAATCGGCTGATGGACGAGCTCGCGGGCACGGAGAACCGGATCGCGACGGAGCGGATGCGCTACAACGAGCGAATCCAGGAATACAACACGCAGCGGCGGCGGTTCCCGGCCAACGTGACGGCCAAGCTGTTCGGCTTCAAGGAGTATCCGTACTTCGAGGCACCGACGTCGGCCCAGACGGCCCCCAAGGTCGACTTCAAGAAGTAAATCCGCTCGACTCGAATCGGTTGCCTTTGTAACAGTCTCGCTCGCGGAGTCGTAGACACCCGCGGGAGTGGCCGAGGCATGTCAACGGGCGGCCGCCATTACCGGAGGATTGCAGTGGGGGATCGCGCGCGACGACTAGCAGGTCTGCGGCTGGGTGCAGGACTCGTAGCGGTGGCTCTGGGCGCGTTCGGCGTGCGCGGCATGCTCGCGCAGACGCCGCAACCGGTACCCCCCCTGCCGAAGCCAGTCAACGCTTCGACCGATCCGCTGCTCAAGGCGTTCGTGTGGCGCGAAATCGGTCCGGCCAACATTGGTGGCCGCATCGACGACATCGCGGTCGTCGAGAGCAACCCCTCGATCATCTACGTCGGGTTCGCCACGGGTGGCATCTGGAAATCGGTCAACAACGGCACGACCTGGACGCCAATCTTCGACGAATACCCGGTCTCTTCGATCGGCGACATCGCCATCGCGCCATCGAACCCCGACATCCTCTACGTCGGCACCGGCGAGGCCAACAACCGGCAGAGCTCCTCATTTGGCGCCGGCGTCTACAAGTCGATCGACGGCGGCAAGACATTCGTTCCGGTCGGCCTCGAGAAGACACAAAGCATCGCGCGGATCGTCGTCCACCCGAAAAATCCAGACATCGCCTACGTTGCCGCGACGGGCCACCTCTTTGGTCCCAATCCCGAGCGCGGCCTGTACAAGACGACGGACGGCGGAAAGACGTGGACGAACACGAAATTCATCGACAACGACACCGGCTTCACCGACGTCGTCATCGATCCGTCGAATCCCAACACGTCTGTACGCCGCCTCGTACCAACGCCGCCGGGTGCCGTGGGGCTTCAACGGCGCGGGACCGGGAAGCGGAATCTGGAAGACCACCAACGGCGGTCAGAGCTGGACCAGGATGACCGGGAACGGCCTGCCGACCAATCCCGTCATCGGGCGGATCGGGCTGGATTTGGCGCGATCGAAACCCCAGACGATCTACGCGTCGATCGAGGTCGGGCCGAGCGGCGGCACCGGCGCCGGCGTCAACGAAGACGGCACGTTGCAGGCGCCCGGACAGCGCGGCGCGGGCGGCGGTGAGGGCCGTGGCGGTGAGGGGCGCGGCAATCAGCCACCGCCCGATCCGGCCAAATCAGGGATCTGGCGCTCGGACGACGGCGGAAAGTCGTGGCGGTTTCTCGCGAACTCGATGGATCGGCCGATGTACTACAGCCAGATCCGCGTCGATCCCAACAACCCCGACATCGCCTACCAGGGAGGCGCCCCGTTTTTCAAGACGACTGACGGCGGAAAGTCCTGGCAACAGGTGGCGGGGCTCGCGCATTCGGACCACCATGCGATCTGGATTGATCCGAAGAACAGCAATCATGTGATCGTCGGCAACGACGGGGGCCTCGACATCACCTACGACCAGACCGCGACCTGGGAATTCGTCAACACCATGGCGGTCGGCCAGTTCTACAAGGTCAGCGTCGACATGCGGCGGCCGTACTACGTCTGCGGCGGACTGCAGGACAACGGCAGCTGGTGCGGTCCGAGCGGCACACGATCCGCGAATGGCATCCTCAATTCCGACTGGTATCGCGTCGGCGGCGGCGACGGGTTCTACACCGCCAACGACGCGAGCGACTGGTCGATCATGTATTCGGAGTCGCAGGACGGCGCGACGAACCGTCTCGATCTGAAGGCCGGCCGGACGGTCAGCATCCGACCGCGACCTCAGGGTCGCGGCGCAGCGACGGGCGGCGGCGAGGGTGGAGATCAGGAAGGCGCCGGGCAGTTCGGGTTCGGCGCCGTGCCGGCCACGAGCAACGTGGTGCCGGTACCGCCCGAGGGCACCAGCTTTCGCTTCTACTGGAACACGCCGTTCATGCTGTCCTGGCACAACCCGTCGACCGTCTATCTGGGCGGCGATCGGCTGTTTCGCTCGACCAATCGTGGCGACACGTGGGTGGCCTCCCCAGACCTCACCAGGAACATCGGCAGAAACGATCGGCCGATCATGGGTGTGGATGGCAAGTCGGCGATGGCCTCGAAGCACGACGGCGCCGCCTCGTTCAGCAACATCATCACGATCGGGGAGTCGCCGGTGATGCCGGGCGTGCTCTGGGTCGGCACCAACGACGGCAACCTGCAGGTCAGCCGCAACGGCGGCGACAGCTGGACCAACGTTGTCGATAAGGTTCCCGGTGTCCCGAAGGAGACGCACGTCTCCCGTGTCGAGCCGTCGCATTTCGACGCCGGCACCTGCTATGTGACGTTCGACGGCCACCGCACCGACGACATGAAGCCGTACGTGTTCGTCACCCGCGACTTTGGCGCAACGTGGACGTCGATCGCCGCCAATCTGCCCGAGGCCAACGTCAACGTGATCACCGAAGATCCGCGCAACAAGAACCTGCTGTTTCTCGGAACGGAATACGGCCTCTATCTCTCGCTCGACGCCGGCAAGGAATGGAAGCGGTTCATGACCGGGCTACCCACCGTGCGCGTCGACGACATCATCGTCCATCCGCGGGAGCACGACCTGATCGCCGGCACGCACGGGCGCAGCATCTGGATCATCGACGACATCACGGCGCTCGAGCAACTGAGCGACGAGACGATGAAAGGCGACAATTACCTGTTCGACATCCGTCCCGGGACAGCGTGGATCAACGACATCCAGAAGGCGCTCCAGGTCGGCGGCGCCAAGTACTACCACGCCCAGAATCCGCCACCGGGAACGTCCGTCACCTACTGGTTGAAGACCGCCGCCTCGAACGTGCGGATCAGCATCGCGGACGTCACCGGTCGCGAAGTCCGCGCCATCGACGGTCCCAAGGACGCCGGGATCAACCGCGTGCAGTGGGACCTGCGGGCGAATCCGCCGGCACGCGGCGGGAGACCAGGCAATCCACCACAGGAGGCTCCCGCTCCGGCGGCGCAGGCCACTCCGCCTGCTGCCGGCCGGCAGGGTGAGGGACGCGAAGATCAGCCCCCCGCTGCCGGTCGTGCCACGCAGGGCGGCCAGGCCCCGGCGGCGCCAACCGCCGCCGCCGCGACGCCGGCAGCGCAGCCGACAGGCCGAGGGCGCGGGCGCGGAAATCTCGGTCCGGTGTTGCCGGCAGGATCCTATCTGCTGAAAGTCACCGCGGATGGCAAGACGATCGGAACCAAGACCGTCGTCATCGAAGCCGACAGCCTCCAGTAGCGATCGCTCAGGCCGGAAGAGACGTCCCACGGACGATGCGCGCTACTTCGCGGCCGTCACCTTCAACGTGTAGTAGAGAAACGGCGGCTTCACATCCTTGAAGAGATGGGGCACGCCTTTGGGAATCACGACGACATCGCCTTTGACCAGGGGACGCGGGTTGCCGCCGGTGATGGAATCGCCGCGCTGCTCGTCGGGGGCGGTGGCCTTGCCGTTGACGACCTGCCCGCCGGTCACCAGCGTCGCGGTGCCTTCGAGCACGTACATGATGTCGGTGTCCCGCGCGTGGACTTCCGCCTGACCGTCCCGGTCGCGCCGGCTGGCGAGCACTTTGAACGCGTCCGTCTCGATCATGGGCGCGCCCTTGGCGAACGCGGCCTGGACCTGATCGTTGGGAAGATAACGCACGCCCTGCTGGTCTGGAGCGCCGGAGGCCTGCGGCCGTTCCAGGGCCGTCATCCGAACGCCGATGAGCGCGACGACGGCGACACCCAGCGTCGCTGCGGCGATCGCACCTCGCCCATGAATTCGAAGGATCATCATCATCTGCTCCTCGCTGGCTGGACCGTGACAGTGGTCCTGCGAAGCTTACACCGCGCTGCAGCGGTTGTCCGTCTTCAGGAGGCGGCCGTGGGGGCGACGGGCTGAACGAGACTCGGATCGGTCGACAGCGTGCGCATGAGCGGCGCGATGCGGGCGAACGCTTCGACGACCGCCGGATCGAAATGCGTGCCCTTGGCGGCGACGATCCGCTCGACGGCCTGATCGTGCGACAGCGGCTGCCGGTAGAGGCGACGAGTGGTCATCGCGTCGTAGACGTCGACCAGCGCGATCAGTCGGCCGGCGACCGGAATCTGCTCGCCCTTGAGGCCACGAGGGTACCCCTTCCCGTCCCACCGCTCGTGATGCGTGTAAACGATGTCCTTGGCCATCTCGAGAATGACATCGTCGTGGGCACCGGCATCGCGCTCGGCGCGAGTGATGACGTCGAGGCCGTAGACCGGATGCTTCTGCATCTCTCTGAACTCCTCCGGCGTCAGCTCGCCGGGCTTGTTCAGCAGCTGGTCCGGCACGCCAACCTTGCCGATATCGTGGAGCGGCGCGAGCGTGGCCAGCAGATCGATGCAGAACGGGGTCAGGTATTCGCGGTACTGCGGATGGGCCGCGAGCTGTTCGGCGAGCAGACGGGTGTACTGACGCGTCCGGCGGGAATGGCGGCCGGTCTCTGCGTCGCGCGTCTCGGTGAGCGACAACAGCGACTGCACCATGAGCCGCTGCGCGAGATCCTTTTCGGTGTCCGCGCGATCGGCGCGTCCGCGCTCGTGGGTGAGCTTGGCGATCGTGGCGCCGGCAAGCGAGGCGACGAGGCCGATTGACGGGAACAGCGGCGAAAGGAATTCGCCTCTCGACGAGAGCAGGAGCCGGGCTCCGGCCCACAGAAATCCAAGGACGACCATGGCCGACGCACTGCCGATGACGAGCCCGTAGCGCGCGATGACCAGCGTCACCGCGATGCCGGCGATCAGGATCGTCAGCGTCTCCAGGATCAGGGCATCTTCCGGCCGCGACACGAAGTCCTGCTGCAGCAGGTTGTCGGCCACCGTCGCCTGTACCTCGACGCCGGTGAACTGGCTGGTGAGCGGCGTCGCGACGATCTCGCGCGTGCCCAGCGCCGTCGCGCCCACGAAGACGATGGCGTTGGTGAAGGTGGCGGGTGGCGTCCGCCCCTGGATCACGTCGGCCGCCGAGACGTGGCGGAACGATCGGTTGCCGCCGCGATAGCGCAACAGCATGTTGCTGCGACCGTCGAGCGGCACTTCCGCGTTGTTGAGGATCAGGGCCGAGGCGTTGACGTTGGCGGAACGGAGCGCGATGGCGTGCGAATCGTCGGCCGCCATCGTCGCGGCCAGCGCCAGGCTCGGATAGACTCGGCCCTGGAACTCGATCAGCACCGGCACGCGGCGGAGCGTACCGTCGGCGTCCGGTACGGCGTTGAGAAAACCCGACGAGCCGGCGGCGCGCGCCAGCGGCCGCAGGCTGCAGATTGCGCCGGTGGCGTGGAAGATCGGAGACTCGACTGCGCTGCCGCGAGGGTGCAGGATCGGCAGGCTGACCGGGTGCAACACACAATCGCCTCCAAACGACTGCGACGGATCGAACGTGAACGCGTAGCCGAGAATGACCCGACCGCCCGCGAGCGCACCGGCCAGCGCGGCGTCGGGCGCCGATTCGCCGGCCTCCGGCGACCCGGAGGCGACGTAGCGATCCGGCTCGGCGAAGATGACGTCCAGCGCGACCACCGCGGCGCCCAGCTCGCGGACGCGGGTGACGAGTTGCGCGATCAAATCGCGACGCCACGGCCACTGGCCGATCGCCGCCAGGCTGCGCTCGTCCACATCCACGATCGCGATTCGGCGCTCGGCTGGCGACGCCGGCGCGGAGCGCACCAGCGCGTCGTAGACGCGGTCGTCCATCTGGGCGAGAAACGCCGGGCGATAGACGGCAAACAGGACCGTCAGCGTCGCCGAGGCGAGGCCGCACAGGAGAACGATTCGACGGCTGGCTGCCCGAGTGATCTGAGGGGTGTCCTGCACGCTCACCTGATCGTAATCTCGACCCGGCGATTGCGGGGTTCGACGGTCCCGTCCGGTGTCGGTATCAGCAGGTCAGCTTCGCCGTGCGAGGCCACCTCGACGAGCGAGGGATCGAGGCCGGCGGAGATGAGCAGCGAGCGAACCGCGGTCGCGCGCTTCAGGCCCAGCTCGTAGTTTCCCTTGGCCTCCCCGGTCGTGTCGGTGTGACCGATGACCGTGACCTCGGGCGACGGGCGGTCGCGAACGGCGCTCAACACGGTCGGCAGAACGGCGCGTGAGGTCTCGGTGAGCTCGTCTGACTCGAACAAAAAGTACAGGTTGAAATGCTGGACCGGTTGCGGGAGGTGCGTCAGCGTCGGCCCGAAGACGCGCTGAAGCTCCTCCTCCTTCATCGCTGCAGGCGGACTGGGCGGCTGGTTGGTCGCGACCCGCGTCGCGTCACGCTCGTGACTCAGCTCCACGTTGCCGGCGGTATTGGAAACCGTGGCCCGTGAGCGGGCACCAGGCTCGGTATCCGGCAGGAGCACGGCAAGCGTCTGCGGCGGCTCCGCAGGGGTGGCGACCCGCCGCGGCCCGCACGCCGCGGCGACGAGCGCCGCAGCAAGTGCGAGCACGACGGATCCTGACGACGCGCGACTCATCGTCTTCAGGGAGTGACGCGAATCGCGAGGCGCGTGCCTCTCACGCCGACGATACCCGACGGGGTCTCGAGCCGGACCGAATCAGGAGACAGCTTCGCGATCCGTCCCGACACGTAGGCCACGACCCCGCGCGCGATTCGAAGGGCAAACCCAAGACGTCCCTCACCGGGAGAGAACATGAAGTGGTCGAGGTGCACGTCGCTGTTCGGACCGAGAGACAGCAGCGTGTCGTCCTTCAGGGTGAGCCCGATGAAGCCGTCGGCGTCGGTTTTCAGCTGATCGGCCTCGAAGACGGTCTGACCCGCCTGAGCGGCGATGGCGACGTTCTGTCGAACGAGGAAGGCACTACCGGACACGGTCTTGATCTGACCTGCCGGATTCGTCTGGGCCATGACCGGCGCAGACAGCCCCAGCAGCAACGCTACGACCCCGGCACATCGAAGTTTTGTCATATGACCGCCTAACGATACTCCGTCCGGCAAGAAGCGGAAAGGCAGAGTTGGGCCGGGGGGCGTCAACAGTATCGCAGCCGGCTCGGCTAGACGTCAACCACCTTCCCGGGATTCATCCGGTTCTCAGGATCGAGCGCGCGTTTGATATCGCGCATGACCGAAAGTGCTTGACCATGTTCAGCTTCCAGGAATTTCATCTTCCCGTAGCCGACCCCGTGTTCGCCGCTACAGGTACCCCCCATGGCCAACGCCCGGGCCACCATCCGGTCGTTGAGCCGACGGGCGGCCTCGAACTCCGCCGGGTTGGCCGGATCGAGCAGATAGACCAGGTGGAAGTTCCCGTCCCCGGCGTGCCCCACGATGCAGACCGGAAACGGCAGCCCCTCATGATCCTGCTTGGTTTCCACCACGCAATCCGACAGTTTCGAAATCGGCACGCAGACGTCGGTCGACCACGAGTGGCAGCCGGGCCTGAGCGCGAGCGCGGCATAGTGCGCGTTGTGGCGCGCCTCCCACAAGCGCTCTCTTTCCTCGGGGCGTGAAGCCCACTGGAAGGCGTGGCCGCCATGTTCGCTGGCAATGGCCTGCAGCGTCTCGGCCTGGCTCGCCACGTGGGCCTCGCTTTCGCCATAAACCTCGAACAGCAACGTAGGAGCGACGGGATAGGTGGTGTGTGAATATCGATTGATCGCATCCAGGTGGGCCTCGTCGAGCAACTCGATACGGGCAACCGGGATGCCGAGCTGAATCGTCGCAATGACGGTATCGACGGCGCCTCGGATCGTCTCGAACGAGCAGACGGCTGCCGAGGCCGCCTCCGGTCGGGGATGTAGTCGGACGGTCACCTCGGTGATGACGCCCAACGTTCCTTCGGACCCGACGAAGAGACGCGTGAGGTCGTAGCCGGCGGCCGACTTCCGGGCCCGCGTGCCGGTGTGAATCACTCTCCCGTCGGCGAGGACCGCCGTCACGCCGAGCACGTTCTCGCGCATGGTGCCGTAACGCACGGCGGTGGTTCCCGACGCCCGCGTCGCGGCCATCCCGCCGATGGTGGCGTCGGCCCCCGGATCGACCGGAAACATCAGGCCGGTGTTCCGCAAGGCCTTGTTCAACTGCCCGCGCGTCACGCCGGCTTCGACGGTTGCGTCGAGATCCTCAGCACCAATCCGGACGATCCGGTTCATCTCCCTCAGCGAGATCGTGATCCCGCCCCGCAGCGCGTGCACGTGTCCTTCGAGTGACGTTCCGGCGCCGAACGGAATGAGCGGCACCTGGTGCCGCCGACTGATGTCGACGATGCCGACCACTTCGTCAGTGGTGGACGGAAAGCAGACCACGTCGGGGGCGGCAGCCGGGTGATAGGACTCGCCGTGGCTGTGATGCTCGCGGACCGACGCGGCATCGGTCGCTCGGGCGCCGAGCAGCGCCTTGAGCTCGGCGATCGCGCTGACGACCTGGATGGAAGAAGCTCGATCCGTCATGTCGCCCAGTGTACTGCCAGCGCGATGATCCGGCGGGCGGACGTCGAAACGAGACGACCAGTGCGACATATACTTTCCCGATGGCCGTCAAAGAAGCCCTGCTCCCAGAATTCGACCACGAGATGGGAACGACGCGTCGGCTTCTCGAGCGAGTGCCCGAGGAGGAGATGGCCTGGAAGCCGCACGAGAAGTCGTTCAGCCTCGGCCAGCTTGCCGCGCATCTCGCCAACATCCCGACGTGGGTCGTACCGACCTGCGACCTCACCGTCTTCGATCTGGCATCGCTGGGAGAGGACTTGCGGACCCGGCAGCCCAGCTCGAAGGCCGACGTGATGTCGGCGTTCGACGTGAACGTCGCCAAGGCGCGCAAGACGATCGTCGACCAGACCGACGCCTCGCTCGCCGTCATGTGGACATTGCAGAACCAGGGAGAGGACGTCTTCACGATGCCGAGAATCGCCGCGTTGCGCAGCTTCGTGATGAACCATTCGATTCACCATCGCGGTCAGCTGACGGTCTACCTCAGGCTTCGCAACGTGCCGTTGCCGTCGATTTACGGACCGACCGCCGATGAAGGCTGACCGCGGCGCGCCTCCTGCACGTGCGCGACGTTGAGGTCGTGATCGCTTCACCGCACCGATACCACGCCCTCTACTGGACGCTGGGAGCCGCCGGCTTCCTCCTGCTCTGCACCATGAACTCGGCGGGCTACCGTTTCGGTGCCTCCGACCAGGCGCTCTACCTGCCCGCGGTCCTGCGCCATCTCGACCCCGCGCTCTTCCCGCGCGACGCGCCGCTGATCGACACGCAGGCGCGGCTGATGTTCAACGACGAGATCGTGGCGCTGATTGCCCGCGCCACCGGCGCTTCGCTGCCGGTCGAGTTCCTGGCGCTCTACGGCCTGACCCTTCTCACCTTGCTGTTCGCGATCACCCGTCTGGGCGGCCACTATTTCAAGACCGGCGGGGCCGTCGTCGCGCTCGCAGCTGCCCTCACGCTGCGCCACGCGATTGCGAGAACGGGAACCAACACGCTCGAGGGCTATTTCCACCCCCGTCAGTTCGCGTTTGCGCTCGGACTCCTTGCGCTGGCGATGTTCATCGAGCGGCGCCATCTGCGGGCGCTGATCATCATGATTGTCGTGGCTGCCATGCACCCGACAACGGCGCTGTGGTTCGCGGTGTGGCTGCTCGTCGTGGCGTGGGTCGCGCGTGCGAGCTGGCGCCCGAGGATCATCTGGGCGCTGACGGCCGCCGGGCTGGTAGCTGTCTGGATGCTGTGGCGAGGTCCGCTCGCGCCTCGGCTGCACCGCATGGACAGCGACTGGCTGGCGGTCATCGCCGACAAAGACTACCTGTTTCCGATGGCCTGGCCGCTCAACGCGTGGGTGACCAATCTCGTGTCTCTCCCGATCATCGTGTGGGCGTGGCGCGCTCGACGGCGCGCCGGGCTGTTGTTCGCGGAGGAGACCGGCATCGTGTTCGGGGCGCTCGCCCTGGCCGCCGTCTTTGCCGTCTCGCTGCCGCTCGATGCCGCTCGCGTGGCGCTCGCGGTTCAGCTGCAGGTAGGTCGTGTGTTCTGGATGCTGGATATCCTGGCCACTATCTACGTCGTGTGGGTGCTGGCGGAGGGAAGGGAAATGGCACCGAAAGTCCAGCGGCGGGCGTCTCTGGCTGCATCCGTCCTGATCGTCCTCTCGGTAGTCCGTGGGACGTACAACATGTTCGTCCAGTTCCCCGATCGCCCGATCGTGGCGTTCGACATCGAGCATCCGGATTGGCGCGCGGCGATGGCGTGGGCTCGAACCACACCGCCATCAACCGGATGGCTGGCGGACCCGGTGCACGCCGCGCTGTACGGTTCGAGCGTACGGGCCGCGGGTCACCGTGATGTGCTGCTCGATGCGACGAAGGACTCGGCGCTCGCCATCTACGATCGCGGCATCGCCATGCGTGTCGCGGATCGACGCCGGGCGCTCGAAGAGAATGCGTGGAATAGTGTCGAAGGCGCGCACGCGCTGGCGCGCCGCTACGACCTCGACTATCTGGTGACTAGCGGATCGCTTGACCTACCGGTCGCGTATCGTGCGGGCTCGCTGACGGTTTACCGCTTGCGGTGAAGGACAACCCCCGGGCGAACAGCTCTTCGAATACCTGGACGTCGGGCAGCGCCGAGCGCAACGCGCGCACTCCCGCCGTTGGAAGATCGACACGTGACGCGGAGCGTTGCGCGGCGACGCCGATGAGCCGCGTACCGGCGGTCTGACCGGCCACGCCGCCGAACAGCGAGAAGTACCAAACGCCGATGACGGCGCCGACGAATCCGAACGCCGGCCTCGCGCCCGCCCCGAGTGCATGAACGGGAATCCTGAAAATGGCCAGGGTGGCAAGGACGACCACCGCCAGCATGGTCACGACGATCGAGGCGTCGATCGCGGAAGCGGCAAACGGTCGCCAGCTCGGCATCCGCGCGGCCGGCTTGACGAGCCATCCGTCGCGTTTCAGCGAAGTCCAGACGGACGGGCGATCGGCGGCCGCGTGCCCGGTCGTGACAGGCCGTCGGCCGGACGCCAGCAACGGCGCCGCGGGCGCCGACGAGGGTCGCATTCCCCTGATCCGTGCCAGGCCCTCGATGGGATCGTCCAGCCCCGGCAGATGGGGCTCGATTTCCGCGATGACGGCGCGTGGGTCCAAGCCCAGCGCCTCGGCAAAAGCCTTGACCGCCGATCGGGCATAGATCCCGCGCGGAAGTTCTTCATAACGAGCCGATTCCATCGCGCGGAGCCAGGCCGGCCGCAGGCCGGTGCGCCTGGCGATGGAGTCGATCCCCTCTCCGCGGGCGAGACGGGTTCGTCTGAGCCGTTCGTGAATCGCGTCAGTTGCCATGACCGTCCTCAGCCGTCCTATCGGCACGTCGCATAGAATCGTTTACACCCCCGATGGCCACCCACACGTTCGAGCCCCATCCGCGCCTCAAGCGCGGCCATTGGATGACCGTTTACTGCTGGGCCGCCCGACGGCAGCTCGATCTGCCATCCCCGGAGGCTCGGCATTTCCAGGTCGCCTCGGATACACAGGTCCTCGCCCACTGCTACTGGCAGGCCGACCGCCGTTCGCGCCCCACGCTGCTCGCCCTGCACGGCCTCGAAGGCTCGAGCACCGCCCACTACATGCGCGGGCTCGCCCACAAGGCGTTGCGCGCCGGACTCAACGCCGTCCTGCTGAATCAAAGAAACTGCGGCGGCACCGAGCACCTCGGCCCTGGCCTGTACCACTCGGGCTTGAGCGCCGACGCAGCGCTCGTGATCCGCGAGCTCGCCGAACGCGATGGCCTGGACTGTGTCGTGGCGGCGGGGTATTCGCTAGGTGGGAATCTCGCGATGAAGCTGGCCGGCGAGCATCCGCCGGCAACGCTGCCGTCACTCGCGGCGGTGTGCGCCGTATCGCCCGTCCTCGAGCTTGCCGAGTGCGTGCGCGCGCTGGAGCTGCGATCGAACTTCATCTACCAGTGGAACTTCGTGCGCAACCTCAAAGCGCGCATGCGGCGGAAGGCGCAGTCGTATCCGGGGGCGTTCGCCGTGCACCGGCTGGCGGGCATCCGCACTGTTCGCGACTTCGACGAGATCTACACCGCCCCGTATTTCGGATTTCAGAGCGCGGCCGACTACTACCACCGCGCGGCGGGCATGCGTGTCGTCGACCGGATCCGGATTCCGGCGCTGGTGATCTCGGCGGCCGACGATCCCTTCGTACCCAACACGATCTTCCGCAATCCGATCCTCGCCGCCAATCCCAACATCGAGGTCATCATCACAGACCACGGCGGCCACTGCGGATTCTTCGGCCCGTCGCAGGGATCGGACGACGATGGGTATTGGGCGGAACGGATGGTGGTGGACTTCGCGGTGCGGCAGGCCGCCGCCTTCGCGGCCCGCAAGCGAGCTCCCGAAACCGTTCAGTCCTGACTCGCCAGGCACTTCCCCAGCGCCGTCGCGAACAGCGGACCTTTTCCTTCTTCCTCGTGCTTGAAATAGATGTAGGCGTCCCGAAGGCCGTTGAGGTGCGAAATGGTCGATGCCCAGCGAACCAGATCTTCGTCCTGATAGCCTTCGTCACGCAGCCGGAAGTAGGCGTAGTCGGCGGTGGTCACGACCGGCGTGCTCATCTTCTCGCTGTCCGCCACACACAACGCCAGGTTCTTCCGGCGCAGGCACGCGAAGACCGCCTCGTCGTGCCAGGACTCGTGCCGGAACTCGAACGCCGCACGCGTCCCCTCGGGCAGGAGGTCCACGAAGCTGGCCAGGATCTCGTCGTTGCGCTTGAAGGTCGGCGGCAGCTGGAACAGCAGGACGCCGAGCTTGGATCCAAGGCCGGCCGCGGTCCGGCAGAAGACCTGCGTCAGCTCCTCGCAGCGCTGCAGTTTCGAGTCGTGCGTGATCCGTCGCGGCGCCTTCAAGGTAAACGTAAAGGCGTCCGGAGTGCCCTTCGACCACCCCTCGAGGAGCGGCGGCGTGGGCATCCGGTAGAAGGTGTAGTTCACCTCGACGGTGGTGAATCGCTCGGCGTAGAAGGCAAGCATCTTCGACGTCGGAAACTTCTCGGGATAGAACGTGCCGCGCCACTCGGGATAGTTGTATCCCGACGTTCCAATGAGGTATCGCACCATCCCATGCTAAACGCGATCGACGGACCGGCGTAGCCGTTAGTGTTCGTTCCGGAACGAGCCCGTCCCATCTTCGGACAACCGGACCGGAATTGCGAACCGGTCGACGCGAAAACCGGAGTATTGGTGGGGGCGTCGGCTCCCGCGCTTGGCAGCTAAATGGCTAGCCGTCCGACCTGACATGCTGCACGACCTCCGCTTCGGGCTGCGCTCGCTCGCCCGCAGCCCGCTGTTCGCGGGCGGCGCGATCGCCACGCTCGCGCTGGGCATCGGCGTCAACGCCACCATCTTTTCGCTGACCAGCAGCGCCCTGCTCCGACCTCTCGCGGGCATTGCCCGGGGCGATCAGATGGTCTGGGTCTCCTCCGTGTGGCGCGGGCAGGGCCGCCTTATCGGCCTCTCCTACCCCGACTACCTCGACTACCGCGAGGCCTCGCCTGACGTGTTCACGGACATGCTCGCGTTCCGTTCGTCGCCGCTCAGCCTGGGCATTGGCGGTGCTCCGGAACGTATCCGCGGGCAAGCCGTATCCGGTTCATTCTTTCCCACGCTTGGTGTCCGAGCGGCGCTCGGCCGGCTGCTCGCGCCGACCGACGACGTGCGCGGCGGCGCCGAACGGATCGCGACGATCAGTTATCAGTTGTGGCAGCGTCGGTTCGGCGGCCGGCCTGAGATTCTCGGCCAATCGATTCTCATCAACGGCCGCGAGTTCCGGCTCGTCGGCGTCGCGGCGCCAGACTTCCGCGGGCCGTCGATTCGTGACGCCGCGGACGTCTGGGTCCCCTTCGCCATCTGGCCCGAGCTACGGTCTTCGGAGCCCGGCCTGCTCGACAACCGGCGCTCGTCGTGGCTCTCGGTCATGGGGCGGTTGCGGCCGGACGCCAGCGTCGCGCGAGCGCAGGCGAGCCTGTCGCGCGTCGCCGCGCATCTCGAGACCACTTATCCGCAGGCTGACAAGGATCGTGGCGTGGCCGTGACCGGCGCCGGATCGCCCGTGCCACCGGAAGGTCGTGGCGACCTCTTTCCTCTCGCCGTGCTGCTCCTGACTCTCACCGGCGTAGTTCTGCTCATCGCGTGCGCCAACATCGCCAACCTGCTGCTGGCGCGTGGCGCCGGCCGATCGCTCGAAGTCGCCATCCGAGCGGCGGTTGGCGCGTCACGGTGGCGACTGGTGCGGCAGTTGTTGACCGAGAGCATGTTGCTCGCGCTCGCAGGAGCGGCTGGTGGGCTCCTGCTGTCGTTCTGGACCTCCGACCTTCTCGTCTCGCTCGCCGGGCCGGAGCTGGAGGCGCTGCGTCCGGCGGTCGATCCGCGCGTCCTCGGCTTCACCACGGTGCTGGCCGTGGTCAGCGTCTGTGCGTTCGGTCTGGTGCCGGCTCTGACCTCGACGCGCACGGCGCTTCTGCCTTTTCTTCGACTCACCCCCTCGGCCGGAGGATCACGATCGAGACTCCAGAGTGTCTTCGTCGTCACGCAGCTGGCGCTGTCGCTCGTGCTGCTCCTCGCCGCGGGTCTGAGCCTCAGGGCCCTCGACCGATCGACCCGCATCGATCTTGGATT
Organism: uncultured Acidobacteriota bacterium; assembly: GCA_963771415.1. Taxonomy (GTDB): domain Bacteria; phylum Acidobacteriota; class Vicinamibacteria; order Vicinamibacterales; family 2-12-FULL-66-21; genus CAWAZT01. Next base: position 1,229,926 of record CAVYTI010000008.1, read on the forward strand.
CGAGTCCCGTAATCTGCTCACCGCGTCCTACGACCTCGTCTTGCAGAACTATGCGCCGGAACGACGGGTCGGCTTCCGTCGCGATCTGCTCGCGCGCGTCCGCGAGATCCCCGGCGTGGAGTCCGCGGCGCTCGCCAACCTGCCGCCGCTCAGCGGCACCCTGGTCGGCGACGAAGTCGAGAGCTCCGACGACGGCGCCACACGCGCCCGCGCGATGACCTTTCTCAACGGCGTCGGTCCCGAGTATTTCTCGACGCTGCGGATTCCGATCGTGAGGGGTCGGCCGTTCTCCGACCGGGACACGAGCAGCGCCCCCGGCGTCGTGATTGTGAATCAAACCCTGGCGCGGCGGCTGTGGAACACCGAGGACGTGGTCGGCCGGAGCCTGCGGTTCGATTCGGCTAACGCCCGGCCGCTCGAGGTCGCCGGCGTCGCGCAGGACGCCAAGTACGACGAGCCGACCGAACGTCCGCGGCCGTTCCTGTATTTGTGCCTCGCCCAGCAGCCGGTGTTCGACACCGAAACGCTGTTGGTGCGAACCCTGGCCGGCGCAAGCGTGCGCGCGACGGCCCTCGAGGACGCTGTCCACGGCCTCGACGCCAGGCTGCCCGCCTTCGACGTCCGCCCGTTTGACGCGGTGCTGCGCGATCGCGCCGACAAGCAGCGGGCGATGACGGTCCTGTTCGCCAGCTTCGGGCTGCTCGCGCTGCTGCTCGCCTCGCTGGGTCTCTACGGCGTGATGGCGTACACCACGGCATGTCGGACCAGAGAGATGGGCGTACGTCTCGCGCTGGGCGCCACGCCCGGTCAGCTGACGCGGCTGATCGCGCGTGATGGTCTACGGCTGGCGCTGATCGGCACGTTCATCGGCGCTGTCCTGGCGCTGCCGCTGGCCAAGGTTCTCGGCGCACTCGTGTTCGGGATCGACATTGGCGACCTGGCAGGCTTCGCGGCCTCGTGCGCCCTGCTGATTGTCGTCGCGGTTGTGGCGGCTGTCCTGCCCGCGTGGCGCGCGGCGCGGCTCGATCCGATGGCCGCGTTGCGAACGGAGTAACCATGCTCGCCGATCTTCGATACGCTTTTCGTCTTCTGGTCCGCTCACCGGGCTTTACGATCTCGGCGCTGCTCGTCCTCACGCTGGGTATCGGCGCCACGACGACCATGTTCGGCGCCACGAACTCCGTCTTGTTGCGACCGTTGCCGTATCCGGACGCCGGCCACCTCTACGTGATGCGGGAAACGCGCGCGGTCGCTGGATTCGAGCGAACGGTCGTCTCGGCGTCGGAATATCTGGCATGGACGCGAGCAACGCCGGTCATCACCGATCCGGCCATCGTCAGCTACCCGGGTCTGGCAGTCGTGCTCGACAAGGATTCCGAGCGCCTTCCCGCGCTGCAGGTCTCGGCGGAGTTCTTCCGTTTGTTCGGGATCACGCCGGTCGTCGGCCGACCGTTCGGTCGCGACGCCGAGCTGCCGGGGCATGGCGACGTGCTGCTCGTCAGCTATCGAGTCTGGCAGGACCGATTCGGTGGACGGTCGGACGTCGTCGGCCGAACGGTTCGTGTCGAAGGGCGGCCGGCGACCATCGTCGGCGTGCTGCCGCCCCGGTTCTCGTTTCAGATGCGGGTCGACCTCGTCGTCCCGATGACGCTGACGCCGCAGCTGGCGGCGCTCGACGACAGCCATTCGTACGACGTCTTCATGCGCCTCGCGCCGGACGTCACCCGGGAGCAGGCCGGCGCTGAGCTCTCGCGCCTCGCCCTGGGCGCGCAAGGCCCGACCAATCACCTGACCGGCGTCGCGCTGGTTCCGCTTAAGGACCTGGTGATCGGCGAGGCGCGGACGCCGATGCTGCTCATGTTCGGTGCGGTCGGTTTCGTGCTGCTCATTGCCTGCGCCAACATCGCCAACCTGCTGCTGGTGCGCGGCGCCGCACGTCAGCGGGAGATCGCGGTGCGCGCCGCACTGGGAGCCGGCCGCGGCCGGGTCGTCCGCCAGCTCGTTACCGAGAGCGTCGTGCTCTCGACGCTCGGCGGCGTCGGCGGTGCCCTGCTCGCCACCTGGCTCACCGACATCCTCGCCAAGGCCGCCGCCAATGCGGTACCCCGGGCCGACGAGATTCACGTCGATGGCTGGGCGCTGATCTTTGCGATCACGATCGCAGTCGTGGCCGGCATCCTGTTCGGGGTCGTTCCGGCCTGGCACGCATCGCGGACCGATGTGAACGACACGTTGAAACGTGAAGGTCGAGGGACCGCCGGCGCGCATCGACGCGCGCTCGGCGTTTTCGTCATCTCCGAGATCGCGCTGGCGATGATGTTGCTGGTCGGCGCCGGCCTGCTGCTCGCCACCTTCCAGCACCTGCGCCGGGTCGATCCCGGCTTCGAGGCGAATCACGCGCTGGTGGTGCCGGCCTTCCTGCCGGACTGGAAGTACGACACTGCCGCTCGGCAGCGGGCTTTCTTCCAGCGGGCCGCCGACGACTTGCGCGCTGTGCCGGGTGTCCTGGCGGTCGGCGCCACCAATGCTCTGCCGCTGTCGGGAGACAACTCCTCCGGGTCCCTCACCATCGAAGGTCAGTCCGCTCCGACACCGGCGACACGACCCAACGCGGATCGGCGAACGGTCACCCCTGGCTACTTCGATGCGATGGCCATCCGCCTGGCGGACGGACGTCGATTCACCGCGACCGACGACGAGCATGCGCCGCTGGTAGTGATCGTCAGCCGCCGCTTCGCGGAGCAGTACCTGGCCGGGACGAACCGCCATCGGCCAGCGCGTCAAGCTGGCCCGGTACGAGATCCAGGCGCCCTGGCGTACGGTCGTCGGAATCGTCGACAACGTGCAGCACGGATCGTTGCAGGGTCAGCCCAGGCCGGTGGTGTACATGCCGTTCGCGCAGTCTCCCGACACGGCCATGCAGATCGTCGTGCGATCGGCGGGGGCTCCGTCCACGGTCGCGGGGGCCGTGCGGGAGGCGATGCGCCGCCTCGACCCGGACCTGCCAGTGACCGAGCTGACACCGCTGAGCGATCTGGTCAGCGGCTCGATGGCCAGCGCCGAGCTTGCCGTGTCGTTGCTGGGTGTCTTCGCCTGCGCCGCAATCCTGCTCGCCGCCGCCGGGATCTACGGTGTGATGGCTTACGCCGTCACCCAGCGGCGGATGGAGTTCGGCATTCGCGTCGCGCTCGGCGCCTCGCCCAGAGATCTGATCGGGCTCGTGGCCCGGCAGGGGGTGCTACTGACCGCCGCCGGCATCGGGCTGGGCTCGATCGGGGCGTGGCTCTCGAGCTCGCTGCTCCGCGACATGGTGTATGGAGTGCGAGCCACCGATCCGGTAGTGTTTACTGGTACCGCGGCGGTGCTCGCGTTGATCTCTCTAGCCGCATGCGTGGTGCCGGCTCTTCGCGCGATGCGCGTGGATCCTGTTCGCGCATTGCGCGCGGAATAACCGAATCGGATCGGCGACCATATGCGCTACGCCATCAGGACGCTGCTCAAGACGCCCGCGTTCACCTCCATCGCCCTCGTCACGATCGCGCTCGGCATCGCGGCCAACACCGCCATCTTCAGCGTCGTCAACGCCGTTCTGCTCCGACCGCTGCCCTTCCGTGACGAGGGAAAGATCGTCCGCGTCTGGTCGACGTCGGCGGAGGAGCCGCACAGCAACCACTCGGCTGGCGATTTTCTCGATATCCAACACGACAATCGCACGCTCGCCGCGATTGCCGGCGTCCGCAATGATCTCGTGGCCGTGTCCGCCACGGCTGGCGACGTCGAGCAGGTGCCGGGCGCCTACGTCACAGCCCCGTTTTTCGATGTGCTCGGCACGCCGGCGAAGCTGGGACGAACGTTTTCGGCGGCACAGGACACCGTACCGTCGGAGGACATGGCGGTCCTGGATGAGGCGACCTGGCACAGGTTCTACGGCACCAACACGGCAATCATCGGGACTCGTATTCGCATCAATGGCAAGCCGCACAGCATCGTCGGCGTCATGCCGGCAGGCTTTCGCTGGCCGGAAGGCTCGCAGGTATGGCTCCTCGCGCCCAAGTCGGTGCCGCCGTCGCCGATCGACAGCGGCGATCTGCCGAGCAATCGCGACGTGCGCTATTTCGAGGCCATCGCCCGCCTGAAGCCAGGCGTGACCATCTCCGACGCGCAGAGCGATCTGCACCTGATCGCGACGAGCATCCAGCGCGCGCATGCGGATCAGAGCGGCAATCGCGACCTGTTGATCGTACCGTTGCGCGAGGATCTCATCGGACCGGTGCGCTATGCGCTGCTGGTGCTGCAGGCCGCCGTCGGCCTGGTCCTGCTCATTGCCTGCGCCAACGTGTCGAGCCTGCTGATTGCGCGGGCGACGGGGCGCCGCCGGGAACTGGCGATCCGGGCAGCGATCGGCGCGTCGCGATCCGATCTGATGCGCGAGCTGCTCCTCGAGAGCCTGACCCTCGGGGTGGTCGGCGGCGTGTTGGGCCTTCTCGCCGCATCGTGGCTCCTGCAGCTGCTCGTTCGGCTCCTGCCGCCGGGAATTCCCCGCGCCGATGAGATCGGCCTGGACCTGAGGGTCGCCGGGTTCACAGTTCTGACGTCGTTGGCCACCGGAATCCTCTTCGGCCTGCTGCCCGCCTTGCAGGCCTCGCGGACCGACGCCGTAACCGCCTTGAAGGACGCCGGCGGCGAGCGAGGTACGGCCCGCGGGCGCGCGCGATCGGTGCTGGTGGTGGCGGAAATCGCGCTGACGCTCGTCCTCCTCGTGTCGGCCGGGTTGCTCGCCAACAGTTTTCTGCGCCTGCAGCGGGTGAAGCCCGGCTTCGAGCCGGCTCACGTGACCGTCGGGTCGCTCAACGTGCCGCAAACGCGCTACCCGACGGCGAAGGAGCAGCTGGCGCTGTACCGCCGTCTGGTCGACGGCCTGTCGCAGCATCACGAGCTGCAGGTCGTGGGGCTCGGGTTCCCCGGACCGCTGCGCGGCAACAACGCCAGCGGCACGTTCTTCATCGAGGGGCGGCCGTCGCCATCCCGCGCCGATCGACCGTTCGCCCACCTCGGATCGGTGTCGGGCGGCTACTTTGCGGCGATGGGCATCCCGCTCATGGCCGGCCGGACGTTTGCCGAATCGGATTCGGCCGACGCCCCCGGCGTGGTGATCGTCAGCCAGGCGCTGGCGCGGCGCTACTGGTCCAACGAGAATCCGGTCGGCAAACATCTGCGATTCGACGCCAAGGATCCGTGGACAACCGTGGTGGGGCTCGTGGCCGACGTGCGTCAGCTGGGGCTGAGCAAGCCGCCTCCCCCGCTGATCTACCTCCCGTACCAGCAATTCCCGCTGCCCTTCACGGATGTGACGGTACGCAGCAGCGCTACGGAGGGAGCGGTGACGGCGCTGATGCGCAGCGAGTTGAGCTCGGCGGACCCCGATCTGCCGTACAGCGACCTCCAGACGTTGCAATCGGTGGTCGACCGATCGGTGGACGAGCCGCGATTTCGAACGCTGCTCATCGGGACTTTTGCGCTGCTCGCGCTGGTGCTCGCCGCGGTCGGCGTCTACGGGCTGATCAGCTACTCGGTGACGCAGCGGACCCGCGAGATCGGCATTCGCGTGGCGCTCGGCGCGCAGCCACGCCAGGTCCTGCTGCCGGTCGTACGTGAGGGACTCGTGCTGGCGCTTGCCGGCATCGGCATCGGTGTGGCCGGGGCGCTGGCACTGACCCGCGTCCTCTCCGCTTTCCTCTTCGGCGTGGGCGCAACCGATCCCGTCACCTTCGCGCTCGTCTCGCTGCTCCTGCTCCTCATCGCCGTCGTCGCGAGCTACGTGCCGTCGCGGCGGGCCCTCCGCGTCGACCCGCTCACCGCATTGAAGGCGCAGTAGCACCCGCCGCCTACGGTAAGATCGCGCTCATGCATCGTGCCCTCATAACGGCGTCCATCGCCGTCGTCGCGCTCGTCTCCGCCACCGCGCAGGACAACCCTACAACTTCGCGACCCGAAGGTCCGAAGGAGTTCAAGGCGCTCAAGTATCGAAACATCGGTCCCGCCGCCGGGGGCCGTGTCTCGCGCGCCGCCGGCGTCGCCGGCAATCCGTCGCTCTATTACGCCGCCACCGCCTCCGGCGGAGTGTGGATGTCGTCCGACGGCGGCACATTATGGAAGTCGGTGTTCGACAAGCAGCCGGTATCTTCAATCGGATCGATTGCTGTCGCGCCGAGCGACCCGAGCGTGGTCTACGTCGGCTCCGGCGAAGCGAACATTCGCGGCAACGTCGTCGCCGGCAACGGGATCTACAAGTCGACCGACGCGGGCAAGACCTGGGCCCACGTCTGGGTCCAGGAAGGCCAGATTGGGACGATGGCGGTCGATCCCAGGAATGCTGACGTCGCGTTCGCGGCCGTGCTCGGCCATGCCTTTGGCCCGAATCCCGAACGTGGCGTGTACCGAACCAGAGACGGTGGCAAGACCTGGGTGCAGGTGTTGAAGAAGGACGCGGACACCGGCGCGTCCGATGTCGCCATCGATCCGTCCACACCCGCGATCGTCTTCGCCGGCTTCTGGCAGGCACGGCGCTTTCCGTGGGACCTCCAGAGTGGCGGACCCGGCAGCGGCCTCTACGTGTCACGCGACGGGGGCGACAGCTGGAAGCAGCTCACCGGCAACGGACTTCCCGAGGGCATCTGGGGCAAAGTCGGCATCGCAATCGCGCCGTCGAACGGGCAACGTGTCTACGCCCTGATCGAGGCGGAGAAGGGTGGGCTGTTCCGCTCGGATGATGGCGGCGAGAACTGGGAGCTGATCAATCCATCACACGCGCTGCGTCAGCGCGCCTGGTATTACTCGACGCTGACGGTCAATCCCAGGAACCAGGAGGATGTCTGGTTCCCTCAGGTGCCGATGCTGCACTCGATCGACGGCGGCAAGACGATCGACTACGTGAAGGGGCTGCCGCACGGCGACAACCACGACATGTGGATCGATCCGCAGGACCCAAAACGGATGATTGTCGCCAATGACGGCGGCGTCCACATCAGCCGGAACGGCGGCGCGACCTGGTACACACCGCCGCTGCCGATTTCGCAGTTCTACCATGTGGCGGCCGACAGCCGACGGCCGTACTGGGTCGCTGGCGCCATGCAGGACCTTGGCACCGCGCAAGGACCGAGCGACAACCTGAAGGGCTCGATCCACCTGACCGAGTGGCACGGCGTCGGCGGCGGCGAAGCCGGCCATGTCGTCTCCGACCCATCCGACCCGAACATCGTCTTTGCCGGGGAGTACCTCGGCATCATCACGCGGTACGACGATCGCACCGGCGAGTCGCGCAACGTCAGCGCATGGCCGGAGAATCCCTCCGGCCACGGTGGCGAAGACATGCGGTACCGCTTTCAATGGACCGCCCCGATCGCCGGGTCACCCCACGATCCGAAAGTGATCTACCACGGCGCCCAGGTCATCTTTCGCACGCGCGACGGTGGCCAGAGCTGGGAGGCGATCAGCCCCGATCTCACGAGGAACGACAAATCGAAACAGAAGTGGGCGGGTGGGCCGATCACCGGGGACAACACCGGCGTCGAGACGTACTGCACGGTGTTCGCGATCGCGGAGTCGCCGCGCCAGAAGGGGCTCATCTGGGCCGGAAGCGATGACGGCCTCGTCCACGTGACCACCGATGACGGCAAGAACTGGAAGAACGTGACGGCGGCGATGCCCGGGTTCCCTGAGTGGGCCACGGTCAGCATCATCGAGCCTTCCCCGTTCGACGCGAACACCGCCTATGTCGTCGTCGATGCCCATCGCCTCGACAACCCCCGTCCCTATCTCTACAAGACGAGCGATCTGGGCCGGACGTGGAAGCGGCTCGACGGCTCGCTGGCGCAGACGACGTATCTCCACGCGGTCCGCGAGGATCCCAAAAAGCGCGGACAGCTGTATCTGGCGACGGATGCGGGCGTCATGCTTTCGACGGATGACGGCCAGACCTGGCGATCGTTGCAGCTGAATCTGCCCACGGTCTCGGTGCACGACCTGATCGTGAAGGGTGACGATCTGGTGCTGGCCACCCACGGTCGATCGCTCTGGGTGCTCGACAACATCCAGCCGCTGCGTGATTACGACGCAAAGGTGGCGTCGGAGGCCGCGTACCTGTTCGCCCCGGCGGATGCGATCCGATGGCGTTACGGCTCCGGTGCGTGGGGAACGAATGGCGGACTCCCCAACCCGCCGCACGGCGCGGTGATTGACTACTCGTTGAAGGACGAAGACAAGAACGAGATCAAGATCGAGATCCTCGACGCCGAAGGTCAGGTCGTCCGCACGCTCAGCAGCACGGCGGAGCAACCGATGGGCAGCGACGACAACGAGGACCCGAACGATTTCAAGGACAAGGCGCTGCCCCGCGCCGCCGGCGTGCAGCGAGCCGTGTGGAATCTGCGGTACGAGGGCGCCCACAAGATCAAGGGTGGCAAAATCGACACGGGTGATCCCGCCGAGGGCCCGAGAGTCGCGCCAGGGATCTACACCGTCCGCTTGATCGCTGCGGGCAAGACCCTCACCGCACCCCTGAAGGTCCTGCCGGATCCGCGCGGCGATCTCCCGCAGAAGGATCTGGAAGCGCAGGCGTCGTTCGCCGTCCGGGTGCGCGACGACATCTCGAAGCTGACCGACGCGGTGAACGAGCTGCGGTCGGTCCGCGACCAGCTCACGGCGCGCACGACGGCGTTGAGTGGTCGCAAGGGAGAACCGGCCGTCGCCGACCTGATCAAGAGCTCAGACGAGGCGGTCAAGCGCGCATCGGCACTCGAGGACAAGCTGCACAACCCGTCGGCGGAAGTCGTCTACGACATCCTCGCGATGCGCGGCGGCACACGCCTCTATTCCCGTCTGAGCCCGCTGGAAGCCTGGGCGGTCGAGGCCGGGGGACCGCCCACGGCCGGAATGCTGCAGGTGCTGGCCGAGCAGGAAAAGGAACTGGCGGCGCTCGAGGCCGAGACGAAGACATTTCTGACCACCGATGTCGCCGCGCTCAATCAGCGCGCGACGCAGGCCAACGTACCCTACGTCATCGTGAAGTAGCGATTGCTAGTCCTGCAGGATTCGCAGGTGCCATCGACGCGTACGCCACGCCGTAGATATTGGGATTGATCGGATGTCGGTTGGCGGTGGCGTCGATCGTCACGACGACCGCGGGATTCTGGGCCGACGCGGGGACCGCCCCGACCAGCAGGAGGACTGCGGTGACCAGGCAGATGCGCCTGTCGGGAAACGGCAGGCGGGTCGCGACCGAGCTCAGTCGACGCGGCGTTGGCTTGGCAGGCACGATCCGAACCGACCGCCGGGACGCAGAATCCGTGCCGGCGGCCAGAGCCTGTCGCGGACCGGATTTGCTCGAAACGATACGGATGTTCCCGATCTCGGGCCGAGGGCGGTCGCACAGAATTGTGCGGCCGATCACCGTCACCGTCCCTCTTCGATGGTCAACCGACGTGGGTCTCGGTGACGTGGGCCTCGATGCGCCGATCCGGCACGAGCCACATGAGCGCGACGATGACGTAGACCGCGTCGGCGAGCCACCGATGCAGGAACGCCAGCGGAATCGCGATGACGTAGAGCAGCGCCGAGAGCCTGCCTTTCGTGTCGTCCCCGACCGCCGCCGCAAGCACTGACGAGGGGCCCTGGGCGACGATAATGATGTGCTGGAGAAGGGTCCAGGCGATCGCCGCCAGCAGCAGCACGGCTCCGTAAGCCGCGGTCGGGAGCGGATCGGACGGATTCTGCGACATCCAACTGGTGACGAAGGGCACCAGCGACAGCCAGAACAGCAAATGCAGATTGGCCCAGAGTACGCCGCCCGTGACGCGCGTTACCAGGTGGAACAGGTGGTGATGGTTATTCCAGTAGATGCCAAGGAACACGTAGCTCAGAGCGTATTTCAACAGCACCGCGATCGTGGGGCGCAACGCGGACCATCCGGCCCCTTCCGGCACTTTCAGCTCGAGCACCATGATCGTGATCAGGATGGCGATGACGCCATCGCTGAACGCTTCGGTCCGACTCTTGGTCATAGGCAGGGTCCGGCTTCCAGTTTGCCGCCTCCCGGATTGCGGCTGTCAGCCGTCAGCCGATGGCGGTAAGATACCCCGCATGGATCGAAGAGACTTCCTCAAAGTGAGCGGATCGGCGCTGGCGGCGGGAGCGCTGGCGGGACGCCCGGCGGCCGCAGCAGATCAAGCCGCCGCCACGGGCGCGGCACCGTTGACGGCCGCGCCGATCGAGACGGTGCGCATCGGCTACGTGGGGATCGGCGGCCAGGGATCGAGCCATGTCAGGAACCTGCTCAAGATCCCCGGCTGCCGCATCACCGCGGTGTGCGACGTGCGCAGCGAACGAACCGACTGGGCAACCCAGGCGATCACCGCGGCCGGACACCCCGCGCCGACCGCGTACAACCGGGGACCGCGGGATTTCGAGCGTCTCTGCGAGACCGAGAGCCTCGATCTCGTCTACAACGCCACGCCCTGGGAATGGCACGTCCCGATCATGCTCGCCGCGATGAAGAACGGCAAGCACGCCGCCACCGAAGTGCCGGCGGCGATGACCGTCGAGGACTGCTGGGCCATGGTCGAGTCTGCCGAGAAGCACCACCGGCACTGCGTGATGATGGAGAACTGCAACTACGACCGCATGGAAATGATGGTCTACAACATCGTCCGCCAGGGGTTGCTGGGAGACGTGTTGCATGCGGAGGGTGGCTATCTCCACGATTTGCGATCGATCAAGTTCTCTGACGAGGGCGAAGGACTGTGGCGACGGGCGTGGGCGATGAAGGTGAACGGCAACATCTATCCAACCCACGGTCTCGGTCCGGTCGCCAACTGCCTCGACATCAACCGCGGCGATCGCTTCGAGTATCTCGTGTCGATGAGCGGTCCCTCGCGGGGGCTGCAGGACTGGGCGACACAACACTTGCCCGCCGACTCGCCGAAGCGGCAGGAGCGATACGTGCTGGGCGACGTCAACGTCAGCCTGATCAAAACGGCAAAGGGCAAGACGATCGTCGTCGAACATTGCACCAACCTGCCGCGGCCGTACAGCCGGATTCATATGGTGCAAGGCACCAAGGGGCTGTTCCAGGGATACCCGAATCGCCTCTACATCGAAGGGCGCGGCACGGCCGATCAGTGGCAGGACGCCGCGACCGTCCTGGCGGAGTTCGAGCACCCGCTGTGGAAAGAAATGGCCGACGCCGCCGAGGGGGCGGGCCACGGCGGCATGGACTTCATCGAGGACTACCGGTTGATCAAGTGTCTGCGCGAAGGACAAACGACCGACATGAACGTCTACGATGCGGCTTCGCTGAGCGCGGTCGTGCATCTCAGCTCCCAGTCGGTGTCGCGCAAGTCCGCGCCGATGGATTTTCCGGACTTCACGCGCGGGCGCTGGAAGACGAACCCGCCGCTGCCGATCGTGCACATGTAGACGCTGATGACCACGCGCGCGGTCGTGCTGGCTCGAGGTCTGGGCACACGTATGCGCGCCGCGGACCCCGGCATCGAGCTCTCACCCGAACAGGCTCGGGCCGCTGAGGCGGGCCTCAAGCCGATGATCCCCATCAACGGGAGGCCGTTCCTCGACTACGTTCTGAGCAGCCTCGCCGATGCGGGAGTGCGAGATGTGGCGCTGGTGGTCGCCCCCGATCACCAGTCCATTCACGCCTACTACGCCTCCGACGCGCCGCCGACAAGAGTCCGCGTAACGTTCGTCGTCCAGGAGGACGCGCTGGGCACCGCGAACGCAATTCTGGCGGCCGAGGGTTGGACCGACGGCCAGCCGTTCCTTGCGATGAACGCCGATAACCTGTATCCGCGCCAGGCTCTCGCCGACCTGGTCGCGCTCGAAGAGCCGGGCCTGCCGGCGTTCGAGCCCACCGACCTGATCGCCTCGAGCAACATTCCGCCGGAGCGAATCCGCGCGTTCGCGATTCTCGAGGTGACCGACGACGGGTACCTGAAAAGCATCGTGGAGAAGCCTGCGGAACAGAGTCTGCGGCGGGACGACCCGCGGGTCCTGATCAGCATGAACTGCTGGCGCTTCGATGCGCGGATCTTCGACGCGTGCCGGCGCGTGCCGCGATCGGCTCGTGGGGAATACGAGCTTCCCGAAGCGGTCGGCCTGGCGATTCGGGTCGGCGTCCCGTTCCGCGCCCTGCGGGCGAGCGGGCCTGTGCTGGATCTGTCACGGCGCGCAGACATGAGCGCCGTGGCGCGACAACTGACGAGCGTGGTCGCCCGGCCATGACCGCGGCAACCCTGGTTGAGAGGCTGGTCGGCATCGGACTGCCGGCTGAGGAGGCTGCCGCGAAAGAAGCGCTCGTCGCACGCGTTCTCACCAGTTTCACGGACACATCGGCTGCCCGGGAAGGACCCGCGCAAGTGTGGTGGATTCCAGGGCGACTCGAGGTGTTCGGGAAGCACACCGATTACGCGGGCGGCCGCACGCTGGTCTGTGCCATCCCGCGAGGCTTCACGCTGGCCGTACGCGCGAGAAACGACGACATCGTTGCGATCGTTGACGCGAGGAGCGGTGAGCGGGCGCGGATCAGCAGCACAGCCGATCGGCCGACTCATGCCGGCTGGGCGCACTACGTGGAAGTCGTCGCGCAGCGGCTCGTCCGGAACTTCCCCGCGAGCCGCATCGCCGCGGACATCGTCTTCGCCAGCGATCTGCCGAGGGCCTCGGGCATGAGCAGCTCCAGCGCGCTCGTCGTCGGCGTGGCCGCGGCGCTGGGCGCCGTCGCGCAGCTGGAGGCTCGCGCTGAGTGGCGCGCGAACATTCGAGCGCCGCTCGACGTCGCCGGCTACTACGCCTGCCTCGAGAACGGACGCACGTTTGGAACGCTCCAGGGTGACGCCGGCGTCGGCACGCACGGCGGCAGCGAAGACCACGCCGCGATTCTCACCGGCCAACCTTCGATGCTCTCGGCTTTCTCGTTCGTGCCCATGAGGCGCCTCGCCGACGTCCGCGTGCCCGACGACTGGCAGTTCGTGCTGGCGCCTTCGGGCGTTCCCTCCGAGAAAACCGGCGCCGCGCGTGACCGATACAACCGATTGTCGGAGGGGACGGGTCGGCTTCTTCAGCTGTGGAACGCGATCGGAGCGCCGGCCTCGTCGCTGGCGGGCGCGCTGTCGTCTACTCCGGATGGCGCATCGCGTCTGCGCGCGTCCATCGATGCCTCGAAAATTCCCGGCTGGCCGCCCGCCGCGCTGCACGCGCGCCTGGATCACTTCATCCGGGAAGACGCCCGGATTGTCCGCGCCCTCGAAGCCTTCGAGAGTGCCGATGTCGGCGCGGTGGCGGCGACAGCCGCCGATTCCCAACAGGACGCCGAGCGTCTGATCGACAACCAGATTCCGGCCACCAGCGAGCTCGTGGCGACCGCCCTCGACCGCGGCGCGTTCGCCGCCAGCAGCTTCGGCGCCGGCTTCGGGGGAAGCGTGTGGGCGCTCGTCGACCGGGCATCCGCCAGGACGTTTGCCAAAGATTGGGATTCAGCGGCGTTTCTCGCCAACCCAGCTCCTCCGCTCACCATGTTCCCGCTCGAGCGCTGACCGGCACAGGAATCGGCACTCTCTTCGCACCCGTTCGATCCCGACCGCCGCGGCACGCGACTCCTGACCGTCAGAAATTGCTGCTCGGAAGAGCAACAAAAACAAGAGGATGGGCGTCTAACTTGCCGTTCGAGGTCGGCTCGCCTGCCTGTGCGATTCCGACCACCCTTGTCCACAACCGGACAGTACGCAGGACACCCCGATGTTCGAGACGTTTCTCAAAGACGTGAAGCACGCGCTGCGGATGTTTGCGCAGAGCCCGGCGTTCAGCTTGGCGGCCGTGGCGGCCCTGACGCTCGGCATCGGTGCCAACACCGCCATCTTCTCGGTGGTCAACGCGGTGCTGCTCAAGCCCGTGGGTGTGCCGGATCCGGATCGGGTCATCGTCTTCATGAACGTCTCGCCGCGGGGATCCGGCCCGGCGGCGTCTCCCGCCAAGTTTGCGCACTACCGGCAACAGACCGACGTCGTGCAGGACGTCTCCGCGTTCAACACCGGCGTGATGAACTACACGGGCGGCAGCTTTCCCGAACAGCTGCGGTCGGGACGGGTCTCCGTCGACTTCCTCAAACTGATTGGCGCGCCGGTTCTGCTCGGGCGCACGTTCACGGCCGATGAAGATCGGCCCGCCGGACCGCGGGTCACGGTGATCGCGCGGCATCTCTGGGAGACGCGATTCAACGCCGACCCGAACATCGTCGGCAAGACGATCTCGCTGGGCGGCGAACCGTATACGATCGTCGGCGTCCTCAACCAGCTCGACTTCCGGGAGTTCGGCCCGACTCCTCAAATCTGGGTTCTCTTCCAGTTCGATGCGAACTCGACCGACCAGGGGCACTATTTCCAGGCGATGGGCCGGCTCAAACCCGGGGTGACCCTGCAGCAGGCGAACGGCCGCCTCGGCGCGTCGGCCAAGGATTTCCGCGCCAAGTTTCCGACGGCGATCGGGCCACAGAACAGCTTCGGCGTGCAGCCGATTCGTGACGTCATCGTCCGCGGCGACGTCAAGTCGTCGCTGATGGTCTACGGCGGCGCCGTCAGCTTCGTGCTGCTGATTGCCTGCGCCAACGTGGCCAACCTGCTGCTCGTGCGCGCGACCGGCCGTCGCCGCGAGATCGCGATTCGCGCGGCGATCGGAGGCTCGCGCGGTCGCATCATCCGGCAGCTCCTCACCGAGAGCGTTCTGCTGGCGCTTACGGGCGGTGTTCTCGGGCTGGTGGTCGGATGGGCCGGCATCCGCGGTCTGCTGTCCATCAACACGGCCGGGCTGCCGCGCGTCGGCGAGAATGGCACGCTCGTGGGGCTCGATTGGCGCGTGGTTGGTTTCACGATCCTCGTATCGCTGTTGACCGGCATCATCTTCGGCCTGATGCCTGCGCTGCAGAGCTCGAAAACGGATCTGACTACCACCCTCAAGGAAAGCAGCGGCCGATCGGGGACCGGCTTCCGTCAGAACAAGATGCGCGCGATCCTCGTGGTGGTGGAGGTGGCGCTGGCGTTGGTCCTGCTGATTGGCTCGGCCCTGCTCATTCGCACCGCGATGGCGCTCGGCCGCGTCGACCCCGGTTTCGATACCCACAACGTCCTGACCCTGAAGATGTCGCTGAAGGGCGCGCAGTTCGAGAAGGCCGAGGCGGTCGAGCAGGTCGTCCGCAACGGCGTCGAGAAGCTGCGGACGATACCGGGCGTCGAGAATGCGAGCGCGACCTGCTGTGTTCCACTCCAGGGCGGGTATGGCCTGCCGTTCCGAATCGTCGGCCGGCCGCTGGCCGCCGACAGTCAGGGTCCGTTCCACGGCGGCGGCGGCTGGATGACGATCTCGCCCGGCTACTTCGAGGTGTTCAAGATCCCGGTGAGGCACGGTCGCACCTTCAACGAGCGAGACATGGCGGCGTCGACGCCGGTCGTCATCATCAACGAGGCGATGGCCAAGCAGTACTGGCCCAAGAGCGATCCGCTCGCCGATCGACTGGTGATCGGCAAGGGCGTGATGCGGGAGTTCGCGTCGGAAGGCGAACGGCAGATTGTGGGAGTCGTCGCGGACATCAAGAGCAACGGCCTCGACAGCGATCCGCAGCCGCAGATGTTCATCCCCCAGGCGCAGGTTCCGGACCTGGCCAACGCGCTCAACGTCAGCCTGACGCCGATCTCGTGGATTGTCCGCACCAAGGTGCCGCCGCAGTCGCTGAGCAACGCCATCCAGGATCAGCTGCGCCAGTCGACCGGCCTGCCGGTCTCCGACATCGCGTCGATGGACGACATCGTCTCGATCTCGGTGTCGCGCCAGCGCTTCAACATGTGGGTCATGTCGATCTTCGGCGGCTGTGCGCTGCTGCTGGCGGCGATCGGAATCTACGGGCTGATGGCCTATTCGGTCGAACAACGCACGCAGGAGATCGGGATCCGGCTGGCGCTCGGCGCGCAGGCCTCGCACGTCAAGAACATGGTGATCGGCCAGGGCATGGTCCTGGCGGTCATCGGCGTCGTCATCGGGCTGGGCTTTGCCTTCTGGCTGGCGCGTCTGATGACCGCGTTCCTGTTCGGGGTAACGGCGCGAGACCCGTTCGTGTTCGCCGGTGTCCCGATCCTGCTCGCGGTCGTCGCCTTCGTCGCGGTCTGGATGCCGGCCCGTCGCGCCAGCCGCGTCGACCCGATCGTCGCGCTGCGGTACGAGTAAAAGGGGACAACCGCCCTTTGCCCCGCTACGTCGCCTTCTTACGCGCGGTCAACGTCGGCGGACGGAGCGTCAGGATGGAGGCGCTGCGAGCGGCCTTCGAGTCGCTGGGCTTCCGCCGCGTCGAGACGTTCATCGCCAGCGGCAACGTCATCTTCGAGACGCGGTCGACCAGTGAGCCGGCGCTCACCCGCCGGATCGAGGCGCGCCTGATCGACGCCTTTGGCTTCCGCGTCGACGCGATCATCCGCTCCGAAGCGGAGGTCGCCGCCATCGCCCGCCGGGAGCCGTTTTCCAGCCAGCCGATCCCCGGCGCCGCAACCTACATCACCCTACTCTCCGGGAAGCCCGGCGCGGCGGCCCGCCGGGCTGTCGCTGACCTGCGGCATGCGGATGTGGCCTTTCACCTTCACGATCGGGAGCTCTATTTGCATTGCCGCCCGTCGATGCAGGTCATCCGCGTCTCGACATCCCTGCTCGACAAGACCTTCGCCGGCGGCACGATGAGGAACGCCAATACCTTGAGACGGCTGGCCGCAAAGCTCGAAGCGCGCAATCGCTGACACAATTGCCCTCACCAGCCAGGCGAGTGGCAGAATACGCACATGACTCTGACGACGGCCCATCTGGCGTCCGCATTGGCGTGCGCGGCCTCTCTCTTCCTCGCCGGATCCGCGCGGATCCGGGCGGACATGCAGCCGACCGAGCGCATTGTCGATCTGGGGCATCCGTTGAGCCCTGGCGATCCAAGCTGGGATGCGAGCCCCGCGTTCGAACGCTCGAGCGTTGCGACGTTCGAGAAAGATGGGTATAGCGCCGGCAAGATTGTCGTCGAGGAGCATTTCGGCACGCACCTCGATGCGCCAGCCCACTTCTCCAAGGGTGGCTGGACGGTCGATCAGATTCCCGTCGAGCGCCTCTATCGGCCCGGCGTCTGCATCGACGTCACGGCCGCTGCGCTGAAAGACCAGGACTACCGCGTGACCCGCGCTGACATCGCGGCGTTCGAGTCGGAATTCGGTCCTGTCCCGGAAGGGTCGGTCGTGTTGATTGCCACCGGTTGGGACCGGTTCTGGCCCGATCGCTCGCGATACATGAACGAGCGGAACGGCGTGAAGCACTTTCCAGGACTATCGGTCGAGGCGATGACCTACCTGGCGAAGGAGCGGCGGGTCGCCGGGATCGGCATCGACACGCCGAGCGTCGACTACGGGCCGTCGACCGCGTTCGAGGCCCATCGCGTCAGCATGCCCCAGGGCGTGTACCACATCGAGAACGCGGCGCACCTGACGACGCTGCCGAGGAAAGGGTTCACGGTCATCGTCGCGCCGATCGACGTGGCGGGAGGCTCAGGTGGCCCGACGCGGCTCTTCGCGGTCCTGCGCTGAGCCGAGCTACATGCCGAGGAGGGCGCTGACGATCTGCGCCCATTCCACATCCAGCGCGATGTGGGATTCCGGTCTGCCCGCTCGGCGATACCAGTAGCCGGCGTTGCTGAGATCCCCTTCCTTCCGATGCAAGTACGCGTGGACCCATGATCCGGTGGCATCCGTGATGTCCTGAGCGACTTGATGTGCCTTCTCCCAGTCGCCGCGCGCGTCGTGCCACAAGGCGACCAGCGCAGGCGTGATCCCGGCCGGCGGCTCGGAGGCGGTCGTGGTGCCTTTGAATTCTTCGAGTGTCACGGAGCTATTGTGCCTCATTGTGCCGCTGCACAATCTGCACACTCGCTCCCCGTTCGATGGCTGTCATCAACCTTTCTCAATGGGCACATGATGCGCACCATGCGAACCGTCTTTCTGCTCCTGAGCGCTCGTCCCATAGTGGTTGACACTATATCCAGTGTGGCTATACTCGATGGGTGACGACTTCGCCTGAGTCCCTGCTGCCGCTGCCGTCGGCAACCTTTCATATCCTCGTGGCCCTGGCCGACGAAGAACAACATGGCTACGCGATCATGCAGGACGTCGCCGCCCGCACCGGCGGCGAGCTGAAGCTGAGCGCCGGTACGTTGTATCGATCGATTCAGCGCATGCTCGAACAGGGGCTGATCGAGGAGCGGCGCGAGCGTCCCGCGCCGGAGCTCGACGACGAGCGGCGGCGCTACTATCACCTCACCGCCTTCGGCAGGAGCGTCGCCAGGGCCGAGGCTCGACGGCTCGCGCAGATGCTGAAACTGGCGCGCTCGAAGGGCCTCGCGCCCGGCCGGATATAGCGATGCGCCTCTATCGCGCGTTGCTGCTGGCGTATCCTGCCTCGTTCCGCGCCGAGTACGGTGAGGAGATGTCGGCGATCTTCCGCCGCCGCCGGCACGATGCGCGCGGTCCCGTCGCGACCGCCGCGTTGTGGCTGAGTACCGTCGTCGAGATTCTGGCCAACGCCGCCGCCGTCCACTGGGACATCCTCCGCCAGGATCTCAGATACACCGCGCGAACGCTGATCCGGAGCCGCGGTTTCGCGCTTACCACCGTGATCCTGGTCGCGATTGGCGTCGGGGCGAACACCGCCGCGTTCTCGGTCACGGATTTCGTGCTGGTGCGGCCGCTGCCGTACCCGGACAGCGCCCGTCTCGTGCGCGCCTGGCAACGCGACCCCGGCGGCTACGGACGGATGGAGTTCTCGCCGGCCAACTACCGCGACTGGCGCCGGATGAGCAGCTCGTTCGAGCGCGCCGGCGCCTTCTTTTCGTGGGAAGCAAATCTCGTCGGCCGGACCGAGCCGGAGCGCGTCGACATCGCGATGGTCACGGCGGACCTGCTGCCGACGCTCGGCGTTCGCCCGGCGATCGGCCGATTCTTCGAGGCAACGGACGAGCGTGAAGGGGCGACCGCCACCGTGATCCTGAGTGACGGGTTGTGGCGGCGTGAGTTCGGCGCCGACCGAAACATTCTCGGCAGCCACGTCACCTTGAACGACGAGGTCCACACCGTGGTCGGCGTGATGCCGGCGGACTTCAGTTTTCCGACGAAAGATGAGGAGCTGTGGATCCCGGCGCGTCTACCCGCGCAGGCGTTCGAGGATCGCAACGACAACCTCCTTGAAGTGGTCGCCAGGCTGAAGCCCGGCGTGACGATGGCGGCCGCCAACGCGGAAATGACACTCGTCGCCTCGCGGCTCCGCCAGCAGTATCCGAAAGAGAACGAGCACACGGACATGCGCGTGAACAGCTTCCGCGACGAGCTGTCGCAGCAGTCCCGTCTGCTGCTCCTCGCGGTCAGCGCCGCCGCGCTGGGGGTGTTGCTGATCGTGTGCGCCAACGTGGCCAACCTGCTCCTCGTGCGCGCGCTCGGGCGTCGCAAGGAGCTGGCGGTGCGCGCCGCCATCGGCGCCGGACGCGAGCGGCTGGTCCGTCAGCTCGCCACCGAGAGTGTCGCGCTTGCCGTGCTCGGCGGCGGCCTGGGAATCCTGCTCGCGAGGCTGGTCATGCCGCTGCTGGCGAGGCTGGTGCCGCCGTCCTTCCCGGCGGCCGACGTTCCAGCGCTCGACCTGCGCACTATGGTGTTCGCGCTGGCATTGACCGCGGTCACGGGCCTCGTCTTCGGGCTTGCCCCCATCGTCCGGTCCAGCGGCGATACCGACCCGCGCGGGCTTCGCGAAGACGTCCGCTCCGGCGGCGGGCGCAAGGAACGGCTGCGATCCACGCTGGTCGTGGTCGAGGTCGTCGCATCGATCGTGCTGCTGATCTCGTGCGGACTGTTGATGCGGGCGATCTGGAACGTCCAGGCGAGGGATCCCGGCTTCCGCGCCGAGGGCGTCCTCACCCTGCGGACGGCGCTCTCGTCGCCACGGTACGACGAGACGGCTCGACGGACCGCGTTCTACTCGCGGGTGCTCGACCAGGTCGCGGCCCTTCCCGGCGTGTCCAACGCCGCCTACATCACGTCGGTGCCCATGGCGTGGGGCGGCGGCATCTGGCCGGT
The DNA here is from genome assembly GCA_963771415.1 of uncultured Acidobacteriota bacterium. GTDB lineage: Bacteria > Acidobacteriota > Vicinamibacteria > Vicinamibacterales > 2-12-FULL-66-21 > CAWAZT01. The sequence goes on from CAVYTI010000008.1 coordinate 1,250,121, forward strand.
CGGGATCGACGGCGACATCCAGGAGCGGCTCGAAGGCCACACCGCCAGCATGCGCTTCGCCAGCCCTGGATTCTTTGTCACGATGGGCATTCCAATCCGCGCCGGTCGAGATCTCAGCAACGCCGATACCAAAGACCGTCCCATGGTCGCGGTGGTCAGTGAATCGTTCGTCCGTCGGTTCTGGCCGGGCAAGGATCCGCTCGGGCGGCACTTCAAGTTTTCGTTCGCCGACCGGATGGTCGTCGGCGTCGTCGGCGACGTGCGGGTACGCGGCCTCGAGCGGGAGAGCGAGCCGCAGGTCTACCTGCCATACAGACAGGTCTCCGATGGCGCGGTGACGGGCTACGCCCCGAAGGACCTGGTCGTGCGAACATCGGCGCCCTTCGATCAAATAATTCCGGCGGTTCGCGGCATCATCCATCAGGCGGATCCGCAGCAGCCGGTCTCGGATATCCGGCCGATGTCGGAAATCGTCGCGGCCGACATTGCCTCCCGCTCGGTGCAGTTGCGCGTTCTTGGCGTCTTCGCGGCCATCGCCACGCTTCTCGCCGCCATCGGCATTCATGGGCTGTTGTCGTTCACGGTATCGCAGCGGACGCAGGAGATCGGCGTGCGCATGGCCCTCGGGGCGCAGCGGCGGGACATCCTGATCATGGTCCTCAAACGGGCTGCGGCGTTGACGACCCTGGGGCTCATTCCGGGCATCGCGTTGGCGTATGCCGCCGGCCGATCGCTTCAGGCGCTCCTCGCCGGCGTGGCGCCGGCCGATCCTTTCACGTTCGCCGCCGCCATTCTGCTGACCATTGTCATGGCGATCGCGGGAACGCTGCTTCCGACGCTGCGCGCCGTCCGAGTGGACGCGATCCGCGCGATCAGAATGGAATGACGATCGCCTGAGCGTACAAACAAAGCGAGGGCACGGGCCCTCGCCTCGTTCGTTCGTACGCCGGTTGCGATCTTACTGGGCCTTGAGCGTGAGGAAGAGGCTGCTTCCCTTGCGGTTCACCAGCAGCATCGACGGTTTCCCGTCCCGCCGATCCAGAGCTGATCGGATCTCCTCGGCGGTCTTCACGGCACGGCCGTCGATCTTGACGATGACGTCGCCTTCCTGCAGGCCGCTCTCGGCCGCCACTCCTGAGGGATCGAGGTCTGC
>CAVYTI010000009.1:0-611465 GCA_963771415.1 uncultured Acidobacteriota bacterium
AGGTGGTGCTCGCCCGCCTCGTACCAGGCAACGCCGTCACGAAGCCGAAGGGCGCGATTGGCACGAGCCGCGGCACGGGTGAGCACGAAACCGACCACGACCAGTACACACAGGGCGACCAGTACCACGATCTCCCGATGTACAAATCTGGAGTCGGCTGTCCGGTCGCAGGCCCGGCACCGGCCGTCAACAAGAGGAGCGCCGCAGCGGGAACATGAATTGGTGTTCTGTCTCTCCATCGGCTCGGGGCAGGAGCACAGTTCATGGCACGGCCCCTTCGTTGAGCCTACCAGCCTTAATAGTTTGAGGTCAAACCATCGACGCACGCGCACAAGCTCTCAGCACGGCCGCGTGTCACGATCCCCACGGCCGTGACGGCATCGGCTCGCTCGTGCATGGGCGCACCGTCATCAATGGTCACGGCTCATCTCCATCGTTCACTGACCCAATGTTGCCGGCACGGTAGCTCTTGACAAACCGCAGTCATGTGTCATACTGACATATGACAGTAGTGACATGCTGTTTCAGTTGAATTACAAATCGGGCAAGGCCGTCTACCTGCAACTCGTCGACCAGGTGAAGGCGGCCGCCGCATCCGGTGCGCTGCACGCAGGATCACCTTTGCCGGGGATCCGTCCACTCGCGGAAGAACTGCGCGTCAACCGGAACACGGTCGCCAAGGTGTACTCGGCGCTGGAGAGTCAGGGCGTCATCGAGACCATCGCCGGCAAAGGCTGTTTCGTTCGCGCGAACCATTCGCCATTCAAAAAAGAGGTGCGCCGGAAACTGCTCGCCGAAACGCTCGACGGTGCAGTCATTCAGGCGCATCACCTGCAAATCGACAAGGCGGACTTCCTGCGTGTCGCCGAGGAGCGCTTCGACGCGCTCGAGCACAAGCGCCACGCGGCGAACTCCTGAATGCTTATGAGCCACAACAATCCCGTGATCGAAGTCCGCAACCTGGTCCGCCGCTACGGACGCACCGACGCCGTTGACGGGCTGAGCCTTTCGGTGCCGGCAGGCCGGTGCTACGGGTTTTTCGGCAGGAACGGCGCCGGAAAGACGACGACGATCAAGTGCCTGCTGAACCTGCTGCGGCCGACGAGCGGAGAGGTGCGGGTGTTCGGGATGGATCCCGCGCGCGAGGAAGTCGCCGTCAAGTCGCGCATTTCCTACGTCCCCGACTACGTCGCGTTCTATCCGTGGATGACGGTCCGCGACGCCCTTGGGTACTTCGCGTCGTTTCGTCCGGAAGTGGAACAGCGAGACGGAGCGCGCGCTCCTCGAGCAGTTCCGCCTCGATCCGCGGCAGAAGACGAGTCACCTCTCGAAAGGCCAGCGCACGCAGCTCGCGCTCGTCATCGCAATCTGCCCCGAGCCCGAACTGCTCATCCTCGACGAGCCGACCTCGGGACTCGATCCGATCGTCCGCCGCGAGTTCATCCGGACCGTGATCGGCGCGTACCAGGATGGCGATCCCGGCCGCCGGACCATGTTCGTCTCCACCCACCTGATTTCCGAGTTCGAAGGGTTGATCGACGAGTTCACGATCGTCGATCGCGGGCGTGAAGTGCTCACGCTCGACGCCGACGCGGCACGCGCGCGCCACGAGAAGAGTCTCGAGGAGATTTTCGTGACGACCCTTCAACCACATGGTGTGACGGCATGAACGGCCCGCTGACGGCGCTCGCGACGAAGGAATTCCGCGCGCTGCTCCCGGTGTGGGCGGCGGCGGCCTTTACCATCGGTGCCGACCCGTTGCTGCGCGGCACGGCGATGCACTCGCTATTCCCGCTGGGCATGTTCGCGTACATCGTGGGATCGATCGCGCTCGGCGCGCACGTCATCGGGCATGAATTCACGAACCGCACGCTGGCATCGCTGCTCGTCCAGCCGTGCAGGCGATCGTCGATCCTGTTGACCAAGGCGTCGGTTCTCGCCGTGATGCTGGTGGCGCTCGGGATCATCGCCAGGGTCGTGGTGTTCCAGTCGCTGGGCCGGGCGTTCGGGAACTTTCCGCGATACCCCACGCTGTACCTTCCATTGATCGGCGGCTTTTGTGTCGCGCCGTATCTGACGATGCGGCTGCGGAGTCAGATGGCAGGCGTCGTGTTCACGGCGTCCATTCCAGGGATGACGTACCTCCTCGCGCTGCTGGGCGGCGTCATCATCTACGGCACCGGAACGGCTGCCGCCGAGGCGCTGGCCCGCAACGTCTGGATGGCGGCGATGTGGATCTTCGCCGCGGTGGGGGCTGTCCTGTCTGCGCGATCGTTCATGCGTCTGCAGGACATTGAGGGTGGGCGAGAGGAACTGCGCCTGCCGCGATGGCTCACAGTGACAGACGCCAGCCCGACCCGGCCGCCGCTCTGGATGCTCGCGAAGAAGGAACTGCGGTTGCAGCAGATGACTTTTGCCATGGTCGCGGTGTATGCGCTCATATGGACCGGCCTGACAGTTGCCGGCCGGCTCGACCTGGACTTCGCCAGGGAATTCCCGATGCGCGGGGTCGGCATGCTGTATTTCGCGCTGCTACCGCTGCTCATGGGATCCCTCGCCAGCGCGCAGGAGCGGCAGTTCGGCATGCTCCAATCGCAGGCAATGCTGCCGGTCCCGCGTAGGCATCAATGGGCGGTGAAAGCGGGTGTCGTGCTCGTTCTGGCACTCGTGCTCGGCGCGGTTCTGCCCTGGTTCGTCTTCGCGCCGCCGCAGCTGTCGCGCGCATCTTTCTGGCCGCTGGTGGCGAGCATCGCGCTTCTGACGACATGGAGCCTGTACATTTCGTCGTGGTGCGGAAGCGGCATTATCGCGCTCGCGCTGCTGCTTCCTGCGAGTGCGGCAGCCATGTTGCTCGCGAGGTGCATTGACTGGCTGGTGATCGCGCTGCTGCCAGCGCACCACGCCGTCGCCGCCTATGGGGCGCTGATGCAGCCATCCGCCGGCTTCACGCTAGGGGTGATTGCCGCCACGCCCTTGGCGGTGCTGCTGCTGTTGTTTGCAGCACGCAACCATTGGACGTCCGAACGTAAGCCGAAGACCATTGCGGTGCAAGTGGCCGGGCTCGCGGGCTGGCTGCTCTTGACAGACGTTGTGGCGACGATGCTATAGCCTTTCGGCAACCGCACTCAGCAACCGGAGTCACCCAATCAGCAATTACGCGCAATGCGGCGTGTCTGTCCCTGCTCTCCGTGCACGCTGCTCTGCAACGCGATTGGCTGCGCTCACGAACTCGCGGGCACGCTCGCAGCTCCAGCCGAATCGCGGACTAGCCAGCGTCGAAGGCGCGGCTCGACCCAGTCCAGCGTCAGGAGGAATACTATGCCGAGGGTCAGATTGAACAGGAGATGCGCCCACGCCACTGCGATCCCGGGATCGCCGGCCCATGCCACTATGGCTCGCGCGAACGGCCCCAGGAATGGAAAAAAGACGAGCGCACCACCGACGTTGAACAGGGTGTTCGCGATCGCCGTCGCCCGTGCGCTATTGTTCATGCCCAGGCTGGCAATGAGCGCCGTCGATGTCGAACCCACGTTGGCGCCCACTACAATCGGGATCGCTGCCTCGGCTGGAAGCATCCCCTGCTGAACCAGCAGGATGGCCAGACCGGTCGTCACGCTGCTGGACTGGATCAACGCCGTGAACACGAGACCCGCGAGAGCTCCCAGCCAGGGTGCGTGCGCGAGGGCGAGCCACTCTTTGAGCGCCGGCAGATCCTTCAGGGCCGCAAGCTCCGTCGACACGAGATCGAGCGCGAAAAAGATCAGACCGAAGTAGAACACCGCCTTACCAGCCACTCTGGCCCGGACGGGCAACGCCGACACCAGCGCGCCCAGGACGATGAACACGGGCCCGATTCCGGTGAGCTTGAAGGACACGAGCCAGGCCGTTCCGGTCGTCCCGACATTCGATCCCAGCACGACTCCGAGGCTCGCCCGGAAGGAGATCGCACCCGCGTCAACGAGCGCCGTCGTCAGGGCGGTGACGGCGCTGCTGGATTGCACGAGAGCGGTCGCCGCAGCTCCGACGGCAAAGCCGCGCCAGCGGCTGGCCGTCACACGTGCCAGCCACGATTGAAGGGCCGCTCCGCCGATGGTCTGGATCTCGCGGCTGAAACCCTGCAGCCCATAGAGAAACAGCACGATGGCGGAAACCGCCGCGAACAGTCCGTGCAACGACGTCACTGTGGTTGATCAGCCGATGGATGTTTAGATACCCGCATGTCTGACGTGCCCTCAGGGTACTTGAGGAACGATTCCGGGTGGGCGGCTTTCACACTGCGATACTGTCGTGCGGGCCCGACCGAGCCGCAGTCAACCGGCCGAGGCGTGTGGCTCTGAACGACAGAACCGACCACCTGCCAAACCGTTTTCGTCGCACGTCGGACGTGATGAGCGACGGAGAATGCGTGCGGACGTCGAGGCTACCGGCCGATCTGCACCGAGATGCCGCCAGTCACGCCGTTGACGCTGCTGGTCGACGTCGCGCGATAACCGAGGCTACCCTGGAGGCGCACGCTCGATCCGAAGTGAATCACGAGCTGGGCTTCCGGGTCGGCGACGAAGAACGCATCGTAGTAGTGATACGGGTAGGGATACACGTACGTGGCCGGGGAAGTGTGACCATCGCGGCCGTTCTGGCCGCGCGGGTCCACGTAGACACCGCGATTGTAGTAGGCGAAGTGATCGTCGCTGTAGCTCGTGCCTCCGCCGACGAGCGCGTGGAGGTTCAACCCGATGGTCCTTCCGCGCAGGGCGCGCCACTCGACGACGGGGCCGCCGTAGGCGATGTGCAGGCCGTTGGTGGAGTTGGCCTGCCAGTAACCGCCGCCTCCGAACATGATCTGCCCGGCGAAGACGTATCCCCCGTACGCGCCGATCAGCGTGGCGAAGTCGTGATTGACCTCGGTGAATTTCACGTCGGGCGCGAAGACCGGACCGTCTTCCTCATTGGACATTTCGACGATGCTGCCCGGTTGCGGCGGCCCGGCAGCTGACGGGGGCGTCCGCCTGACCAGCTCCGGCGGCGGTGGCGGCGGCGCCATCGGCAACGACACGTTCAGGGGTGTCGTCTCGCCCGCGCGGATCGTGACGTCGGACACGTACGGCCGCCGGCCCTGCGCGCGGATCTCGATCCGGTGCGACCCCGGAGCGAGCTGCACCAGCAGTGGACCGGTTTCTCCATTGCCCGTCCAGTGCTCACCATCGACGAGGATCTCCACGCCGGCCGGGCGGGCCTGGATGGCAAGGGTGCCAAACTGCTGTGCGGCTGCGACGGAGGCCAGGAGCAACACGAACAGCGGGCACACGAGGAAGCGAACGACTCGAGACGAGGGCATGGAATGACTCCGTGGAAGGTTTGAGACAGCATTGCATCACGAGTGCCACCACCTGTGCTCAGCCCCGCGCCTCTTCTTCGTACGCGTCGTCATCTGCGGAGTCCGATCCTTGTCCTCCGCGCAGGGCATCTGCCACTCCCACTCCTATCTCGGCAGCATCGCCCTCAGCTCGGCGTCGGTCCAGGGCCGCGTGCGATCGGCGGTCTGCGCGCGAACGGCCCTGACGGTCGCAGCGTCGACGGGTGATCCCGTGTGGCCCCACTCACGGCGGATGTAGGTGAGGACGCCGGCGACCTGCTCGTCGTTCAACGTGGATCCGATCGGCGGCATCAGGCCGATCGGGCCTTCTTTTCCGTGAAGGAGAATGCGCGCGGGGATTTCCGGCCGCGCGAGCGCCAGCTCCGAGCCGACGAGCGGCGGCGCCAGCTTCTCCTGCCCGCGGCCATCCGGCTGGTGGCAGGCCTGACAGATGTTCCGGTAGACGTCGCGGCCCTCGTCGAACCGTTTCTGCTCGTCCGCCGTCAGCGGTGCGGCGGCCGGCTCGACGCCGGGCTTCCCCGGCCAGGTCACGCGCGCGAGGACAGCCGCCGCGCGGCGTCCGAGATCATCCCGGGTTCCGGCGAGCGCCGTCAGTGCGGACGGCTCGCGATCGAGGCGCAGCGCCGGGGCGCGGCGATCGGGACGATTCGCCGGCACCGTTGGATCGCCGGGCCGCTGGAAGGCATAAGAACCGCCGGGGCCCGCGCGGCCGCCGGGGCACGTCGGGCACGGCAGCGGACCGCCGTTCGTGACGAGCGCCGTTCGCTCGGCGCGCACGCCCGGCACCGGCCCACCCACCAGCGCGATTTCCGCGCCTTGCATCATTGCCGACCGCTGCCACTCCGCTTTACTCGTGTCGGCGACGTGCGCGAACACGTCCTGCGCGGCCGTCGCGTCCCCCCCTCGCAAGATAGTCGCGGTCAACATCATGACGGCAGGGCTCGACTCCGGTTTCGCTCCCTGCATCCGCGAGGATCATGTTCAGCACGGCGACTTCCACGCCGTTGATGGCACTCAGCGCCGCATCGACGGTAATCGGATCGTCGGCATAGCGCTGCAGCAGCACGGCCGCGGCCCCTTCGCGCGCCTCGCGGCGGCAACCCACCGATCGATGCCGCCACTTGCCGGTGGACCGCGGCGTCGGGATCGGCGGTGCGCTTCATCAGGGCAACGGCAATCGCGGGATCCGGCTGCGCCAGCCACCGCTCTGCCATGCGCACGGCCGCCACGCGAACATCACGCGACGTGTCCTCCAGCGCCGTGACGACCATGGCCGGCTCGATCGCGTCCAGCGCGTCGAGGATCCACAGCGCACGCGTGCGCAGACGCGGATCCGTTCCGGCAGCGGTCAGTTTCTTCAAGTCCGGTATCGCTGCCTTGTCGGCGCGCTCGACGAGAAGGCGCTGCGCGGTGTCGCGCCACCAGCCGTTGGCATGGTTGAGCAGCGCAATCAGGTTCGCCGTGGACGGGTTCGCGAGCGGGCGCGCGAGATCGCGGCGCGTGGTTTCGTGGACGACGCGGTAGATGCGCCCCATGCCGGTCGGCTGCTGCAGCTTCCGCGAGAGGATCTGATCGCGCAGGTACTCGGTGATCGAGATCCGGTGCTCGATGATCCCGCGATACATGTCCGCGATGTAGAGGGTGCCGTCCGGGGCGTTGGCGAAGGAGACGGGCCTGAACCGTTCGTCGGTAGACGCGAGGAAGTCTCCCTGCTCATACGCCTTGCGCGCCCGCACCGAGGGACCGGTGGTGTCGAGCACGAGGCGGCCGACCAGATTGGCCGCGGGCTCCGCGACGAACACGCTGCCATAGAGCTCGGCGGGCAACCGATCCCCGCGATAGACGAGCGGGCCGCACGCGGACGTGAACTTCGCCAGCGTGCCATCCGCGCGATCGATGCCGACCTGGTAGGCGCGATTCGTCCCGGGATTCGGGCGCACCGGCCAGACGGTGTTGAGCTCGGGATTGTCATCGGCGAGCCGCTCGTAGCTGCCGCGCGTGCGGAGCAGGTGCGGATTGCGCGCGAAGTACGCCGTCGGAACTTCGTCGACGTGCAGGGCCGATTCGTTCGTATTCCGGTAAACCCGCCCGCCATCGTCCTCGGTGACGCCCCACTCGCCGCGCTGCAACGTGTGCTGCGTCTCGAAGACGCCGTTCTTCAGCCGCAGCTGGATGTCCGCTTGCCCGGCGGTGTACAAGCGGTTGTCGAGGCCCCAGACGAACCCGTTCGCGTTTTCCTGCGGGTCGGCGCCGCGGCGCCCGAACTGATTCGTGACGAGCTCCTTGGTGTCCGCCTTGAGATCACCGTTCGTGTCGCGCATCAGCCACAGGTTGGGAGGCTCCGCCACGAGCACGCCGCGATCGAGGATCTTGATCGAGCGTCCGAGGACGAGGCCGTCGGCGAAGACCGTGCGCGTGTCCATCCGGCCATCGCCGTTGCGATCCTCGAGGACGACCACGCGGCCGATCGGCTCGTCCTCGTTGGATCCGGTGAGGTCGGCCATGAAGCCGGGCATCTCGACGACCCAGAGCCGGCCGTCCGTGTCCCAGTCCATCGCGACCGGCTCCTGGACCAGGGGCTCGCTGGCCACCAGCTCCAGCCGGTAGCCCGGCGGCATGTAGAACGTCTTGAGCGCGTCCTCGGGTGAGAGCGGTGGGGATTCGTTCGATACCTTCTGCACGCCCGGCGGCCAGGCGCGATTCGCGGGAGAGCTTTGCGAGCCATACGCGCTCGTCACCGCCACCGCCGCCAGACAGAGAATCAGCCTCAGCTTCAGCATAAAAGTCGGGTGCCACGTGCACCTTAAGACAAAATACCCTGCCGATGGAATACTCCCGCCGCGATTTCCTGACCGTCTCGGGCCTGGCGCTCCTCGGTGCGCAGGTGCACGAGCCGATCATAGACATTCACCAGCATCTCGGCTACAGCGGCCGTCCGGACGAGGTGCTGCGCGCGCATCAGCGGGCCCTCGGCGCCACGATGACGATTCTCCTGCCCGCCGGCCGGCCGATGAACACGCCGTCGACGCACGGCGGCGCATCGAACGGGCTCGACGCGCAGGCGCTGGGCAACGAGGCATGCGCCCGGTTCGCCAAAGCCCATCCGCGCGCGTTCGCCTTCGGCGCCAACGAAGTACCGGACGCTGACGGCGCGACGCGGGAAATCGAACGGTACCTGAACCAGGGGGCGATTGTCATAGCCGAGCAGAAGTTCGGCGTCGCGTGCGACTCGCCCGAGATGCAGCGGATATACGACGTCGCCCAGGCGCACCGCGTGCCGGTCCTGATGCACTGGCAGTTCGAGATGTACAACTACGGCTTCGAGCGGTTCGACAAGATTCTCGAAAAGTATCCGCGGGTGAACTTCATCGGGCACGCCCAGACGTGGTGGGCCAACATCGACAGGAACTATCAGGATCAGAAGGTGCTCTATCCGAAAGGTCCGGTGACGCCCGGCGGCCTGACGGACCGCTATCTCTCCGACTACGCGAACATGTTCGGCGATCTGTCGGCTGGCTCCGGCCTCAACGCGCTGACGCGGGACGAGGGCTTCACCCGCGACTTCCTGACGCGTCACCAGGACAAGCTCCTGTACGGCAGCGACTGCACCGATTTCGACGGCGCCGGGGCCAAGTGCAGCGGTGCGCAGACCATCGCCGTCCTCCGCCGCCTCTCCGCCACCAGACGCATCGAGCGCAAGCTGCTGTACGACAACGCGCACAAACTCTTCAGAATCTAGAAGCTGTCTTTCCTGAGGTGTGGTCATGAAGTACGAGTTTCTCGTCGGCAGTTACGAGACTGAACGAGTGAAGGTCTTGAGCGTGTGGAGCGAGTTCAAGGACGAAGACCTGCCGCTGCGACCCAGGCAGAGCGATCCGCGCGGACGCAGCGTGCACGAACAGATGGTGCACCAATGTGTGAGCGAGGATCTGTGGTTTCGCAACATGCTCGGCATCGACGTCAATGCTCCGCCACTCCCAGAACGTGAGACACGCGTCGAGTTCCTGAGACGTTACGCGGAGGACAGCGGCAAACGACTCGACAGACTTCGCCGGACCACCGATCGCTGGTGGGAGGAGTTGACGACGTTCTTTGATGTCGATCGCTCCAGAGCGTGGGTGATGACGCGGCGGTTGACGCATACGTCTCATCATCGCGGCCAGCAAATGGCCATGCTCCGGATGTGGGGACGCGATCTGCACAGCAACTACGGTCCCACAGCCGACACGGGAGGTCTGATGCAGAACCAGGCACCGACGATCTACGCCTATCCGAATCTTGAGGCGCTGCTGGATGCAGAAACGCGAGGCGGTGCAAAAACTCCGCTGCCTCGTGCGGGCGTGAAGGCGGTATCAGAAAGACCATGAGACGTTGAGGCAGGAGTTGCGACCGGCAGGCGAGCTGACATAACAATCTCTCAGCAACAGGTGCCAGGGAGTCATGTGACGCGCTCGAGACACGACTGGGTTGAGCGATTCGAAAAATTCGTGGTTCGGAAAACCTGGCTTGCCACGACTGTGCCACTGCCACCGTACTTCACCGAATTCGAGGATCCCGACGAAAATGCGCTGGGTGTTGGCAACGCCTGGTCGAAGCGGCTGTTCGATGGTCCGTTCTACCTCTCGCCCGCTGCGAGACCGCGGCGACCTGCGTGTTCGCTGGTGTTCGTACAGTCGTCGGACGGAAATACGTCCGGCCCTGATCCTGGAGTGCTGGGCGGCGGGAACACCGACAAGCATTTGATCTACGAGGGGCTCGCGCGCGTTGCCGCGGACGCAGTCTTGGCTGGAGCTGAGACCGTCCGCCGAAGTGATGTCGTCTTCTCCGTCTGGCACCCGGAACTGGTTGACCTCAGGATATCGCTCGGACTGCCGCGCCATCCCGTACAAATCGTCGCCACCATTCGTGGTCTCGAGCTCGACGATGCGCTGCTGTTCAACCTTCCGGACATTCCCGTCCGCTTATTGACCGTGCCCTCGGGAGAGCGACAGATGCGCCAAGCCCTTAAAGCCAGGCCGTGGGTGACGCCGCTGCTCATGGACGGGCCAGAAGATCTGCCGCGGGCATTCGAGCGGCTCTGGTCGACGGGGATCGGGCGGGTGTCGTGCATCGGCGGCCGAACGCTTGGCCGCCAGCTCCTGGACGCAAGGCTGATCGATGATGTGTACCTGACAACCGGATTGAGCGCCGGCGGTGAGCCTGACACGCCCCTCTCCTCGGCGCCGTGGCGCGGCCGCATGATCGTGCGGAAGCGCGGAACGGGCGTGGAGCAGGGGGTCAGATTCGAGCACCTCTTGGCCAACAGCGACCAATAGTTCACGTCAGGAACGACTATGAGGGGTCATGAGACCAACTCCACCAATCACTGCGCGCGTTCCGCTACGTAGAGGAACCGGGAAAGCCTTCTCTCTCTGGCGACGCGCGCCGCAGTTTCGAGGAACTCCTGTTGCGCCGCGTACGTCTCCTCGCCTTCGATCTCACGCAGAGCGGCGTCTCTCGACGCCCGGGCCGCACACCGACGCTCGGCAATCATCGCCATGTTCGCTGTGGCGTCTTCTCGGGCGAGGAGCCGCAGGCCATTGTCGGCGATCACCTGCTCGTCATAGCCAGGCGGCACGAACAGGAAGAAGCCGATGGAACTGCGGACGGCGATTTCCGCATGCGTCAGCGGCCCTGTGATCACGATGGGGTCAGTGAACAGCATGCGGCCCCCAACCTTCAGCAGTCGGGTCCACTCAGCGATGACGCGTGGACGATCGGCGAGATGGTTGATGGCATCGACGCACGTGATCGCGTCGAAACTGTGATCCGGAAACGGTAGCGGTCGCTGCGCATCGGCGTGCTGAAAATCAGCCTGCGTGCTCAGACCGCGCTGTTCGGCCAGGGAACGAGCGGTCGAAATGGCCTGTTCGTGCGCGTCGATCCCCACGAGCGAACAATTCGTCTTCGCGGCGATGCGCAGCGCCGGGCCGCCGGCTCCACAAGCGACGTCGAGCAGTCGCTTGCCCGCGGCCAGATCGAGCCATCCAGCAAAGCCGTCCTGCTCGTCCGCCGTCAGCCAGCTATTCTGGCCAATGTCTTCCCCAAAGGCTTCGCGACGGATCTCCTCGTACAGCGCAGTCTGAAAATGGCCGTAGTTCGTGTCGTAGTGCGCGCGCCCGCCGCTCGACTGTGGTTGAGAAAGAGGGGCCATCGAACCTCCACCGCCCGTGAGTATGCCACGCTGCCATGGCGTCGGCCGCAGCGAACATTCAGGCGACAATGGTGATGAGGCTCACCACGGTACTGTGAGATTGGCCGACATCACCGCCCCGGCGGGCGAGATATTGCGGATGGCAAATCCGCTCGGCGTGCCATCGGCCCAGCGCAGGCTCGCGTGGGGCGGCGGCGCGTCGGGCAGCAGATCGTAGCCGGTCGCGGGATCGGAGCCGTCCCACAGCGACTGTGCGGCACGAAACGTATCCCACACCGGTCGAATCATCCGGATGCCACGGCGTCCCCAGTCGTTCTTGGCGATCAAGGCCCACTTCTGTTCCCAGAGATCCTGTCGCGAAGTCGCCGGCGGATTCGGCGGTCGCGGCGGGATGAACGATCCATACAACGTCGGATCCTCGATGACGTGCCAGACGCCAAGGCCCTTATCGGGAAGCGCCGCATCGTACGATCCGTCACTGAACCGGTTTTCGACGATGAAATACTCGCGTGTGCCTCGGCTCGGATGCATCAGGATCCACACCTCGCGTGCGCTCTCGATCGCCCGCAGATCGTAGTGACCGGATCGGCAGATCAGTCGCGGCCTGAGCCAGCCGAGCTTGAGCCTGAGAAACGGACACAGATGCGCGCCGTTGTAGGTGTTGTCCATCAGACAGTAGTCACCCGCCGCAAACGGGTTGTCGAACGGGATGCCCTTCCATTTCGGCTCGTCCGGCAGGGCGAAGTACAAATCGGGCAGATCTGACAGCAAGTGGCCCAGCTCGTGGGCCACGACGCCGCGGTTTGGCGGCGCACCGATGTAGACCTCCGCGATCACCGGAATCGTCACCCCATCCACGACGAGCGGCATCGGGTTGGGATATTCGCGTGACACCACTCCCCTGTTCGAGCCAAACGGTCCGTTCTGCGGGATCACGATCAAGATGCCGAGTTCATCTTCGGGTCTGAGATGGCCGTCGTGCGGATTGACGTCGAAGGCGTGAAAGTCGAACTGCGGATCCGCTGCGCGGATTGCTTCCGTCCATTTCTGCACGTGAGGGTTCACCCAGCCATCGTGGTCGGTGTCGTTGGTGTCGGGCGGGCCCCACCAGTACGACGCCGGACGGCTGGCGGGAAACCACCCGAGCACACCCGCGCGGTCGAAGGTAAACGCGTTGCCACTCACCTGCAGGTAATAGTCGCGGGCGCTGTTCACCGCACCGAACACGACATCCTCTACCGCCGCGACCGTCGGCGCGGGATCGGTTGCGCGCTTCGGATCCCACAGGATCGCGACAATCTTCGCCCGCCCCTGTTTTCTCCGGAGCGGCGCGATTGGCTGGCCGGTCGCATCGGTCAGACGGCGGCTCTGGCCCTCGTCCCAGACCACGACCAGTGACTGCTGTGGCGTCGCCGCCGCGGCGTGTTCGATCAACGTACTGCCGGATGGCGCCAGCCAGGCCGTCGGTCCGGAGGACACGGCACGTGCCGGTTGCGAGGGTGAGATTCTGCGCCTGCCAGTCACGATCGGGCCGCCACCAAAAGCGCAGGAGGGAGTTGTCCACCCCTCGAGCCGAGAGGAGCTCGACGTTCGCGCCGGTCTCCGTGACTTGATACGCCGCGGCGACCTCCGCAATCGAGATGCCGGTAATCGCGGTCACGTCCACCCGGCGCCAGTTCGTCGCAGGTGTCCACCAGTAGACGAACAGTTCGTTGTTGCTGCCGTGCGCGGCGACGTGTTCGACGCCGCCCGCGAGCCAGCTGACGGTCCGGCCCGTGACGGCGCCCCCCGCGATCGACGACACGTTGAGCGCCTGCCAGTCGTGCGCCGGCGACCACCAGAACACCGACAGGGTGCCGTCCGGCGACACGCCACCCACGTGCTCGACGATCATCGGACCGTTGGTGGACTGCCACGCCGTCACGTCGCCCACAACGGCGCGACCGGTCTTGGCCGTCACGTCCACCACTTGCCAGTCGTGGGCGGGTGTCCAGAAGAACACCAGCAGCTCGTTGTGGGCGCCACGCGCCGCGAGATGCTCGACAGTTCCACCGACACCGTCCGGTGTGACCCAGCTCACGGGGGCACCAGCGATTTTCCTTCCGGTCTTCGCGGACACGTTGACCGACTGCCAGTCGTGTTGTGGCGACCAGTACGACACGAGGAGGTCGCCCGCGGGGGAGCGTCCGGCGAGGTGTTCGACGAGGAAGGGTCCGTTGTGGGTTTGCCAGCTCGTCAGACCGCCGATGACCTGCTGGCCCGTTTTCGCGGTGACGTTGACAACCTGCCAGTCGTGCTGCGGCGACCACCAGAACGCCAGGAGCTCATTCGCCGGGCTGGTCACGCCTATGTGCTCCACGTTGAAGGGCCCGTTCGGCGTCTGCCAGCTCGTCGGCGAGCCCACCGCTTTTGCACCTGTGATTCTGGTCACGTCAACGATTCCGGGTAGCATCACAACTCCTTCCCGACATTCCGACACACGGCGTCAGACACATCGCGCCGCGCGCGCGGGGGTCTTCGGTACCTGAATCGGATCCTGGTTTCTGGTTGCGCCGTGCGAACGACGGCGTCCTCTCGTCCCACCATAGCCCCGGGCCGACAACGGGTACGTGAGGGAGAAGTAAGGGTCGCGTGAGGTTTCGGTTAATCGGGCGCGATGGTACGATTCGACCTGCACCCGGCGCCGCTGCGCCGCCGAGTGTTTGCCATCGCCTGACGCCGGGTCGGCGTCAGTCTGCCTTGTCGAAATAGCCGCGTGCGACCAGTACCTGGAGAATCTGTTCGACTCCGACATCGGGATTGGCTCCGATGCCGTCGATGACGATGTCGGCGTCGGTCGGGGACTCGTACGGATCCGAGATCCCGGTGAAGTGCGGCAGCACGCCGGCGCGTGCCTTGGCGTAGAGCCCTTTCTGATCGCGCTCTTCACAGATATCGAGCGGCGTCGCAACGTAAACCAGCACGTAGCCGCCGACCGGCTCGATCATGCTGCGGACCTTGCGGCGGGCCGCGTCATACGGGGCAATTGCGGCGCAGATCGCCACGCCGCCATGTCGTGTGATCTCGGACGCGACGAAGCCAATCCGCTGAATGTTCAGGTCGCGATGCGCCTTCGAAAAGCCGAGCTCGGACGTCAGATGCTGCCGTACCAGATCGCCGTCGAGCAGCGTCACCGGCCGGCCGCCCTCAGCCAGCAGGCGAACCAGGAGAATGTTGGCAATCGTGGACTTCCCCGCGCCCGACAGCCCGGTGAAAAACACGGTGAATCCCTGGTGGGATCGCGGCGGATGGGTCCGTCGCAGCTCGCGGACGACACTCGGGAAACTGAACCACTCGGGGATCGGCTCACCCTTGGTCAGCAACTGCCGAAGCTCGGTCCCGGAGAGCCGCGCGACCGGGGCGCCCGCCGGCACCGCATCCTCCGGCACATAGCGCTGCTCCGCCGGAAGGAACACCATCTCGCGCGACGGCTGCATCCGCATGCCGATCGCGTCCTGATGCTCCTCGAGCAGCGTCTGGGCATCGTAGGGACCGTAGAACGGCGTGCCGTGCGAATCACGTCCGGGTCCGGCGTGATCGCGGCCGACGATCAGGTGCGTACAGCCGTAATTTCTGCGGATGATCGCGTGCCACACCGCTTCGCGCGGGCCCGCCATCCGCATCGCGAGCGGGAGCAGCGCCAGCTTCGCGAGGCCGGTCGGGTAGGCCTGGAGCACGGATTGGTAACACCTGACCCGAGTGTAGTGATCGACGTCGCCCGGCTTGGTCATGCCGACCACCGGGTGAATCAGCAGCCGTGCGTCGCCGATTTCCTCCAGCGCCCGCAAGGTCAGCTCGACGTGCGCCCGGTGCATCGGGTTGCGCGTCTGGAACGCCACGACGGTACTCCAGCTGTCGGCGGCGAAGTCGGCGCGCAGCTGCGCCGGAGTCCGCCGGAGGGCGGGAAAATCGTAGTGCGCGGGTTGTTCGAGGCCAATGACGCGCCCGCCAACGCAGAACGGGTGGCCCGACGAGAGCGCCTCGACGCCGGGATGCAGCGTGTCTTGCGTCCCGTACACGTCGCTCGCTTCCCGCGCCCACTCGCGAGCCCAGACGTCGTCCACCTGCAGGGCCGCCAGGAGACGGCCCTCGGGATCCCGCAACGCCAGCATCGCTGCCGCCTGGAGCTTGCGGGCCAGGTCCTCGTGAACGTCGAGGACGATCGGGATGGGCCAGACAAGACCGTTGGCGAGGCGCATGGACTGGCAGGTGGCCTCGTAGTCGGGGCGCGACATGAAGCCCGCGAGCGGTGAAAAGGCGCCGGTCACGAGCAGCTCGAGATCGCACAGCTGACGCGGCGTGAGGGTCCAGGAAAGCCAGTCCCTCGATTGCGCCCGCAGCTGATCCGCCTCCTTCGGTCCGACCGTCAGATCGATCAGCTCGCCGCCGTAAGGCGAGTTCAATGCCCGGTTGGCAGTGCCCGGCCCTTCGTCACGACTTCGCATGTTGTCGGTACGGCTCGGAGATTGAAGGTTCCACGCGGAGATCCTATAACGATCTCGACATGACGGTCAGGCCGCCTTCGTCGAGTAGCGCGCCACGAGCGCCGCGGCCGCCAGGTCGCCGCTGACGTTGAGCACCGTGGAGAAGAGATCCGGAATCGCGTCAACCGCGATGAGAATCCCCACCCCTTCGACGGGTAAGCCGATCGCCAGGAACAGCGGCGCGAGCATGAGAAAGGCGCCGCGCGGCACTCCGGGGGCGGCAAACGCCAGGAACGTCGTCGCAAAGGCGATGGTGGCGTACTGCGCGGTGTGCAGCTCGACGCGATAGAACCACGCCACGAAGAGCGACCCGAACGTCCACGAGACCGGGCCGGCGAACTTGAAGGTCGAGACCGCGAGCGGGAGCACGAACCCGGTCACGTCCTTCGGCAGACGCAACCTCTGCTCTGCACCTTCGACCAGCGCCGGCAAGGATGCGATCGACGAGCTCGACGAGAACGCGATCAGTTGTGCCGGGAATGCCGCGGCGGCGAAGTCGCGCAGGGAAATCCGTCCGACGCTGGCGACGACCGGGTAGAGAAGAAGCGTGAACAACACGCTGGCGATGGAATAGACCGCAATGTAGAAGCCCAGGGCGCCCGCGAGTCCGGTTCCGCCGTGCGCGCCCAGTGGGAGCATCAAGGCAAACACACCCACCGGCGCCAGCCACACGACCCAGCGCACCA
This sequence comes from uncultured Acidobacteriota bacterium, assembly GCA_963771415.1. Classification (GTDB taxonomy): domain Bacteria; phylum Acidobacteriota; class Vicinamibacteria; order Vicinamibacterales; family 2-12-FULL-66-21; genus CAWAZT01. The sequence continues at coordinate 16,777 of CAVYTI010000009.1, forward strand.
GCACGAGCATCGCTTCGCCGAGCGACCGGAAGAACCCGAGCAGTGTCTCGCGTGCTGCCGTAGACGTGCGGGCGATGGCGAGGGCGAGGAACAGGGTGAACAGAATCAGCGGCAGCATCGCGCCGCTCGCCGCCGCTGCGATCGGGTTTGTCGGAATGAGCGAGGTGAGCCAACTCGCAAGTCCCACTGCCGACGCGCCCGTCGCCACGGAATTCGCCGCTTCGGCCGCGCCTGGCGGCAACTCCGGTCGAGTCGTGATCAGCTGCGAAAGCCAGGCGAAGACGGCTATTCCCAGTGGAATCGCAAGTATCGCGCCACCGGCCAGCATCGCCACGAACACCGCGAGCGTGCGGCCGCCGATGCGTCCAATCATCGAGATGTCGGAGACCGACGCCACGCCAGTGATCAGCAGCGAGACCACGAGAGGGATCACCGTCATCCGGATGGCATTGACCCAGAGCGTACCGATCGGAATAACGAGGTCGCCGGCGGCCAGCAGCGCGCGGCTATGCGATGCCGCGATGGCGATGCCAACGACGAGACCGGCCACGAGCGCGACGAGAACGCGGGTTCCTTCCTTCATCGCTCCTACATCATCAGGTCGCCGCCGTTGATATCGAGCGACGCGCCGGTGATATAGCCGGCCCGTTCGGATGCGGCGAAGCAAATCAGGTCGGCGACTTCGACCGCGGTGCCGAGGCGTGGCACCGGATAGCCCCGTGCCAAGCGGTCGAGCACATCGGCCGGCGCGCTCTCGCGCGTGAGCTCAGTGTCGATCATGCCCGGACAGACGGCATTGACGGTGATGCCATACGGCCCGAGCTCCTTTGCCGCCGCCCTCGTCAGCCCGAGGAGTCCGGTCTTCGACGTGGTGTAGTGGGCACCGCCCAGCGTGCTGACCATCCGCCCGGCCGTGGACGAGATGTTGATGATGCGGCCGTAGTGTTGCTGCTTCATCGACGGCAGCACTGCCTGGATGAGGAGGAAGGGAGCCGTGAGGTTGACCTCCATCGCCTGCCGCCATTCCTCGGCAGAGATCTGCTCGAATCGCGTCGTCAGCGGCAGCGCCGCGTTGTTAATCAGGATGTCGATGCGGCCGAACCGCTCGAGCGTCTGCCTGACGATCGCGTCGGGGACGCCGGCCTCGGCGACATCGCCGGAGAGAGCGAGGACGTTCTGACCGATTTCCCGAGCAACCTGTTCCGCTCGCTCCTGTCCCCGCACATTGACGGCGACCGATGCGCCACGCTCGTGGAGCCGAACCGCGGCGGCGAGCCCCAGCCCGCGGGCAGCGCCGGTCACGATGGCCACGCGCCCACGAAAGTCTTGAGAAGTGTCGTCGGGCATGGGGGCGCTGAGTATACGACGGTCTCTGATGGAGCCACATCGGCCGCGGTTCTCCGCCGTATCAGAGTCGCGTGTTCAGGGCATGCAGATTTCCCCCGTCAGCTCCGTGACCACGTGCCCGTCTGGAATTGGCGACAGTCTGGACTGTGTTCAGACCGACCAGATAGGTTGGCCGGACTCGGGCCTCCCCGGTGCTGCCCGGATGCTCAGGGGGTCTTGACGTTGTTCGACCGCAGGAAATCGCCTTCCTGCGGCACGTAACACTTCAAAACCAGCGTGGGCAGGAACGGAAAGAGCGCCTCGAACCGGGCCAGGAAGGTCACGCCTCCGGGCTTGGGCGCCGTACCAGTCGCGAAGTGCAAATGGGGACCGGTAGTCGGGCCCACGACGCCGACGACCGCCAGCTGTTCGCCCCGCTTCACGAGATCACCGACTTGCGGAATCACGCTGTTCATCGGCATGTGTGCGTATTCGCCGATCGAGCCGTCCTGGTGCATCACGAAGATGTTGTTCGGATTGCATTGACCGGGCGCGCACTGGACGGTGAGCGATTCCTCGATCTGCACGACGCGGCCGGCCCGCGCCGCCAGAATCGGAGTCCCCAGTGGCGCCAGCATGTCATAGGCGTACCCGCCTGCATGGGTGTAACCCGAGTCCTGTGAGGCTTCGGGATGATTCCCCTGCCCTTGCGTCCAGCTGAGATCATCCTGCGCAAATGGCAGACGATAGTAGGCGTTCGGAGCCTCGCAGAAGTTCACGACGTCGCGGGTGATGACGGGAAGCGACGCGCTGTACCAGTAATCGTGACCGTTGCGCCTTCCCTGCACCCGTGGCCAGCGGAGGCCGGCAGCATGATTCACGCCCGAGAGTTGACCGGCGAGCATCTCGGCATCGATCTCCGCCTGCGACCACGCCGAAAAGACCGGATAGTAGTCGAGGTTTCGAATCGCAAAGGCGTCGTCGTCAATGATCGACATCTCTGCGACGCCGCCGAAGAACGGGCCGAAGCCCTCGGCCACGAAAGTGAGGTTCGTGCCGTCGTCTGCGCCATGGATCGAGGTGAAGAACGAGACGTGCGCGAAGCGGAAATCGCTCGGTATCTGGTCGTTGACGTCGAACTCGGTCTGCTCGTAAATGGCGAACGCCATGGCCCCGCGCGCCCTGACGAAGAGTGGATAGTCGGTCGCGGAGATCGTGCTTGGATCGCCGCACCGCAGAGAGATGGCTCCCGCGCAGGTACGAACCTCGCTCGTCACATGGAGCGTGGCGGGCGCGCGCGGATCGACATCGAGCGGAAACTGGACGGGCGCGTCGCCGGCAGCGAGCTCTGCGGCCATCAGCATGTGATCGATCGCAACGCCAGTGTGGTTCTGCTGATAGGAGATCTCGACCCTCATGGAATAGCGCGGGAAGCGCCTGCCGATTGATGGCGGACAGCTGGAGACCGCGGCGACCGCCATCCCGTCTTCCACGACATAGTCGTTGCCGCTCTTGTATCCCAGCGGGTTGTGCAGCACGAATGGTCCCGCTGACAGGGGCGGTAGCCGCTGAACCGGCGCGAAGCGCAGATGCTCGCAGGCCACCAGAGACGCCGATGGCAGGTCTGCCGCCGGACCCTCGGGACCAAGCTGCGTCGCGAAGCCGTTTCCGTCGCTGAAGATCAGGCCGCTGACCATCACCCGGCGTGAGGCAAACACGTCGCCGCTCAAAGCAATGGGCTGAGCCAGCGCGAACGTTCGCCCATCAGTAAGAACGATTTCGCGTCTGGCGTCGAACACGCGCTCGACAACGCCATGGATTGTACCGACACCCGCGGCGTCACATAGCCCGGCAAATGCCCGCGCCGCTGACTGCGTGAGCGCGCGCACATTGTCGACCTGCGCTCCCCAGTACGTCAGCCCAATCACAAGCGAATCGGCTTCGCTCACGTCGTTGACCCTGTCGACGAGAGCCGACGCGCCGCCCGGTGATAGCCCGGCCGACGGCCTGACCGCTCCCCTGGCCTCGTTCAGCTGGCGTTCGATTTCAGCGTGGGCGTGCAACAGTCGCTCGTCGCTCAGCCCAAATGACGTGCTCGAGCCGCAGACATCTCCACTGCTCACGGCCGTCCGCGCGCCGAACAGGTTGAGGATTGCCTCCTGGAGATCCGCTCGCACCTCGCGCAGCTCGGCTGCATTCTCGAGGTCGGCAACCAACCGCGTCGCCCGTATCGTAGCGGGACCGATCGCCGCCTGCGGCTGCTGAAGCAGCTGCAGCGCCGTGCATCCACGGAGGCTGGAACCCACGCCTACCGATCTCGTTGGGCACGGGTCCTCCAGATCAGCCACGCCGTCGTCGTCCGTATCCAACCGCGGGCCAGGTGCACGACCAAACAATTTCAGCAAGATCCACAGGTCGTTCTTGTCGACCACACCGTTGCCGTTCAGGTCCTTGACTCGATCGCTCGTGCCCAGGGCGCGCACAAGCGCGGCCAGATCTCGGCGACCGACGATGCCGTCGTTGTTGAAATCGGCATCGCAGGCGTTGCCGATGCCGTCATGATCGCCATCCCGCTGGTCGCTGTTGGCGACCACCAGGCAATTGTCCAGCGCGTTGACGACGCCATCGCGGTCGAGATCGGCGTCCGGATCGGTCCTGGAACGATGATGGTGAAGGGCGTCGACGCCGCCGAGGGCGACGACCGTCGCGCCCGTGGATGCCAACGCCACGCACGACGCGGCAAGGAAACGCAGCAACCGAGCGCGCTCGAGCATCCGACCCTCCTGTGGCTCGCTGACCTGGGCGGAGTGTGGTCGTGTTCGACCAGCCTGTCACCACACAGACGCGTAGGAACCTGCGGGAGAGCGCTACCGAATCAATCCGTGGCGCAGGGCCTTGGCTACGGCTTCGGTCTTGGTGTGGACGTGCAGTTTGCCGTAGATGCTGCGGAGGTGAAACGAAATGGTGTGGACGGTCACGCCGAGCTCGGTGGCGGCGGTCTTGTAGTTGTGTCCCTCGACGAGCAGCGTCAACAGACGGATCTCGTGTGGGGTCAGATGATGTTCGGCCAGATCGGGTGGGCGGATCTCCCGGAAGATGGCAATCACCCGACGGGCGACCTCAGGCGACATCGGCGCGCCGCCGTCGACCACGTCACGAATGCCGGCGAGGAGCTGCGCCGGCGGCGTCTTCTTCAGAAGATATCCGCAGGCGCCCGCGCACAAGGCATCGAAGATCCGGCGGTCGTCCTCGTAGACGGTCAGGACGAGCGGCATGATGGCGGGATGCCGCTCCCGAATCAGCCGAACACCATCGATCCCTGACATTCCCGGCAGGCCGATGTCCATCAAGGCGACGTCGGGCGTGTCCGCCGTCGAGGCGAGATGGTCGAGCGCGCGTTCCATCGTTCGAAATACCCCGATGCTCCGGAAACCCGTCGTGCCATTCAGCAGCAGCGCGAGGCACTCTCCAATCTCGCGCTGGTCCTCGATGACGATCGCCGAAATCACATCGCCGCGGTCGGTGGACGTCGATCGAACGTTACCGTGGCTGGCTGTAGTCATGGTGCAGCGCGGGCGTCCAGTATCGCAGCAGTGATCGAAACTGTCGCTACGAACATGAGTAGGCATCGGCCCGGAGGCCAGAGGGCCAACTCCCAACCCCCAAACGACGAGCGGAGCGGGGAGTGTCTAACGCCCTGGCGCCCGCAGCTCGACGACGGTGCCAGCGGCTGTCGATCGAACGTCGAGCTCGCCGCCCAACCGCTCCGCGCGTCGGCGCATGCTGGCGAGGCCATTTCCCTGAGTTGTCGCCGCTGAATCGAAGCCCCGGCCGTTGTCGCTCACCGCAAGATTCAATGCGCCCCGAACCGCGACCAGTTGGATGGTTGCCTCTGTCGCACCGGAGTGACGCGCGACGTTATTGACCGCCTCCTTGAATATGAGAAGCACTTCGCGACGTACGTCGGCGCTCAACGGCCAATCCTGATCGGAGCCAGGCGAGCGAAACGTTACGGCAATGTCGCGCGCGGCCAGGACATCGTTCGCGAACCGGCGCATGCGTTGGGTCAGGTCTTTCAGGCGATCCCTGCTGGGATCCACCGCCCAGACGATGTCGCTCATCGCATCGACGGACTCACGAGAAATCGACGCCACTGACGCGAGCAACTGTCCGGTACGCCCGCCCTCACCAGCGGCCTGCGCCTGGGCGACATCGCTCATCATCGCAATCCTCGAGAGGTTCGCGCCGATGTCGTCGTGCAGATCCGCGGCGATGCGCGTGCGAATCCGCTCGAGCTCCACCAACCGCGCGGTGCGCATCCGGTAGGCCAGGTGCACGGCGAGTCCAACCAGCGCCAACGCCCCGGCGATGAACCACCAGCGTGCCCACACGGGTGCGAGCACTCGAAACGTCACGAGGGCCGGCACGTCACTGACAAGGCCGGACGCGGTAACCGCCCGTACCTCGAAGCGATATGCCCCGCGCGCGAGCTGCGCGTACGAGACGCTTCGGGCATCGTCGGGGACACTCCAGTCACGATCCGCTCCGACGAGGCGATGCTGAAACCGCAGCGGATCGCCGAGGCCGAACGGCAGACCGCCGAATTCGATCTGGATCTGTCGCTGATCCGGTGGCAACGACAGCCCTTCCACCGTCGCGGCACCAAGCTCGGCGATCGGCTGCCGTGTGCCGGCAGCGACGACCGCATTCACGAACACCGGCGGGGATGGTTCGACCCGCTCAGGCGGTGGGATGAACCGCGAAACGCCCTCGTAGGTCCCGAACCACAGCGCGCCGGAATGGTCGCGAAAAGCGGCCAGCACTTCGTTGTGCGGCAGCCCCTCCGCCTTTGAGTACCGTCTGACCACCCTCCCCGCTTGCGGGTCCACCTGCTCCAACCCGTTCGGCGTGCCGACGTAGAGTCGGCCGTCACGATCGGCTGTCATGCACTTGATCCGGCCTAGCGCCGATCCCGGCACGACCATCGTCGCGCGTAAGTCCGTGGCCGTCGGGTCGTTCGCCAGCCAGATGCCGTCGCTGGACGCGATCCAGATCCGTCCCTGACGATCAGCTGAGACATCCTTCACGTTTCGGAGGAGCGCACCGGACGACTCGCGTAGCCACACGAATCGTTCGTCATGGAACCGGGCCACCCCCCCGTCGACCACACCAATCCACACGCCACCGTGAGAATCCTCGGCGAACACCAGCGTCGAATCGAAAGTATCTCCGGTGTCGAACGTCGGCTCGCCATGTCCTGCGCCAAAGCGCTGAAGGGTCATCGTCTCGTGGCGCCATCGCATCAGGTTGTCGCGTGCTGCGGTGTGCTCGCCGAGCCAGACGTCACCGTGCGAGTCGGGGAAGGCGGCAAAGATATGTGTCTGGTTGTCGTCGAACCGCTGATCGGGAACATGGAGGGCTGGATCGGCATCGAGCCACCATCCAGGTCGCCCGGACCGTGAGGCGGACTTCGTCGAGCGCGCCCGCCCGAAGTCGAGATCGACGAGATGAAAACTCCGGCCGTCGAAGCGATGAACCCATCCGCGCCGCAGCGTGACGACATACAACCGTCCGGCCGGATCCTGGACGATCTGGTTCACATCCGTGGCCGCCAATCCATCGGCGAGCGTGTACGTGGTGATGCCGTTCGGGGCAATGCGGATGGCGCCCCCCAAATCCGTGCCGAGCCATACGCTGCCGGCTCGATCGATCGTTATCGCGTTGATCGTCTCGTTGGTCAGACCGTTGGCTTTATCGTAAGTACGGAACTGCGTGCCATCGAACGTGCTGATGCCATTGACGGCGCCGATCCAGATGGTGCCGTCCGACGCCTGGAACAGGCTTCTGATCTGAGACCCGGCACGGCCGATGGTGGTGCCGTACTCACACACCGTCGGTCGAGGCCCGTTCACTCCCGAACGACACGGCTGCGCCTTCGCGAATGCAGTCGCGTCGAGGCCGCGCGCTACCCGTTGCGGCTCCGCCCGCAGGACGATCACCGAATCGTTCGTACCGATCCAGATTGTCCCCGGCTCGACCTCGATCAGGCAGCGGCCCTTCAGTATCCGGCCGCCCGCCTGCATGGCATATGACACCGCGCGTCGATCGGCCGTCCGCCGGACAATGGCAGTTTCGCCCGCGATCCAGAGACTGCCCTCGTGGTCTTCGAGGAGCGCGCGTACCCGCCCGACGCTGGACCAGTCGATCCCCGGCAGCGTCACCGGTGCAATTCGAACATCCCCATCATCAGCGCTGTCGTCAATCCGAAAGAGCCCGGCTTCCCCACCGGCCCAGAGAGTGCCGGATCGATCTCGAAGAAAGCTCAAAAGCGGTCGCCTGGCCGGTTCGACGCCAAGATCGTGGGTGACGAACGGAACGGTACCGGCCGCGCGGGTGGCATCGAAGCGCGCGAGCCCGCCATGCGTGCCGACCCAGTACACGCCGGGGCGCGACTCGATGAAGCTATAGACAGGGACGCCCGGCAGACCCTGGCGTTCGCCGTAGTTGACGAAGCTGTGGCCATCGAAGCGACTGAGGCCGTCGACCGTGCAGAACCACAGAATGCCGCGCGAGTCCTGGACGACGCAGAGTACGCGGTCGTGACCGAGGCCATCAGCCGTGGTATAGGCGCGGGCAGGCAAACGTTCCGCGAACGTCCGCGGTCCGCCGAGCGTAATGAGGGCGATGCCGACAATCAGGCCACACCAGATGCGCATCGACGTTCCTGGTCCCCAGTCACTCGTCCTTGGTCCCAGTCGGTGGTCCCTGGTCCGAGGTCCCTGGTCAAGACTGCTGCTGGTTCAATCAGCCCGAGAGCGCCATCGCGCGCTCGAGCCAGCGGGCGAGCTGCTGATCGACTTGCTTCGGATCCGTCAGTTTGACCTCCAGGTACCAGCGACGCGCCGACGCCTGTTCGCGCTTGAAGATGCGCGGGCTACGGATGTCGGTGTCCGACTTGAGCGTGAGGATCAGCGCCTCGCGCCGCGTCGCGACGCCCGCGAAGGCCGTCCTGCGCGTCAGGTGAATCGATGTCTTCTTGGGCTCCTGCGAGACCGACCCGAACTCATTGGCGACGTCAACCAGTCGATCGTAGATGGCGCGGACAACGGGATCTTTGCGAGTGAAATGGGCGGCAACATCCGTGGTCGGCATGGCTGTATCCTCATCGACCGATGTACTAAGAAGGACGTCGGGGCAGTATAACGATCACTGGCAGGTCGCGCGCGACACGGACTCCAGGAGCCGCTGTGCAGGCCTGCTGCAACATCACTGGATCTGATGATTCGAAACCTCGTGGGCGCGTTGCGCCAGCGCCAACGCACCGAGAACTCCCGCATGGGCACCCAGCCATGGCGCGACGATATAGTCGTCGATGCCCTGCAGCAACTGCGGCGCACGCACGTAGTTGTTCAACAGCTCGAGGACGCGCCGACGGATTGCCGGAAAGAGCTGGCCGTTCGACATCACGCCACCGCCCATGACGATGCGTTCGGGTGAGACCGTGCAGATGAAGCTCACCAGCGCGAGGGCGAGGTAGTGCGCCTCGAGCGTCCATCCGGGATGGCCGGACGGAAGCTGCTCGGCAGGCTGCAACCATCGCGCGGCCATCGCCGGACCGCTGGCCAGGCCCTCGAGGCAGTCGCCGTGAAACGGACAGATGCCGGCGAAGCGATCGGTCTCGAGATCGTGCGGAATGCGCACGTGCCCCATCTCGGGATGAACGAGGCCGTGCATCAGGCGACCGTTCACCATGCCGCCACCGCCGATGCCCGTGCCAATCGTCAAGTAGAGAAACGTGTCCAGCGCCTGAGCCGCGCCCCAGCGCCACTCGGCCAGCGCCGCGGCGTTGACGTCCGTGTCGAAGCCGATCGGCACGTCGAACGCGTTGCGCAACGCGCCGGCGATGTCCACGTTCGCCCACCCGGCTTTCGGCGTAGAGGTGATGAAGCCGAACGTGGGCGAGGCCGACTGCACGTCGACCGGACCGAACGAGGCAATGCCCACCGCCGCCACTTTGCCCAGCGTGGACTCGGCCGAGCGGAAGAACGCGATTGTCTCGCGAAGCGTCGCATCGGGGGATGTCGTCGGAAAGCGCGTCTGCTCGCGCATGTCGTCCGGACCCGTGCCGACCATGCAGACGAACTTCGTGCCGCCGGCTTCGACCGCACCGTAGAGTCCGTCCATGGCGTCACCGTCCTGGCCAGACAGATCGCATCTCCCACAGGCGTGCCGTGATGGCTGACTGACCCTCGGTCAGCAACTCGATCCGGTCGAGCGGCTGCGTCGGGTAAACACGGTCTGTGATGATCGATTCGCCATCGTTTGCGAAGACCTCGAGCACCGACCGATCGAACAGCACACGGATCGTCATGCGGTCATTGCGCCAACGGACCGGGCTGGCATGCCGGCCTGGATATGCCTCGTGGAACGCCGCCGAGCGCGAGTGGCGACGATCGACGAACAGCTCGAGCGGATTGGCGTTGACGCCAACGACCACCATTTCGCCGGCTGCATTCGAAATCCTGAACCCTGCTTCGCGCCAGTCGCCGCGACCGAGATCGATCTCGACATCCGCGGAGCCTGGTAGAGGCCCGGCGGCCGTGATCGTTCTGGGGATCGAGGCAGTGCGCAGCGCCTTCAGCTCCGCAATCGGGGCTTGCACCAGCCTAATACCTTCGGGCAAACGGCGGAGCGCCAGTACTCGCGGGACCGATTGCGCCCCACGCCAGACCACCGTCGGTTCCTCGTTGGCATAGAGCCAATTGCTGATCCAGGCCATCCAGATACGCCGCCCGTCAGCCGGGGGGATGTCGGCAAACGACGTGGTCGCATAGAAGTCCTTGCCGCGCTCGACCCAGAGCGTCTGCTCGGGCGGGTTCTCGTTGACGAACCTCGTGCCGTCGAAGGTGCCGACGAAGTACTGACCGCCCGAGCCGCCGGCGATGGCGCCTGGATTGATGTCCACGTCGAGCACCCAACGGGCACTCTTCGGGTCGCCGTCCACGGACAACGCGAACAGATCGGGACACTCCCACACACCACCTGTCGCACCGGCCGGACCGAAGTCGCTCAAGGTGCTCCACTTCTTCAGATCGCGCGAGCCGAAGAAACGCACCTTGTGCTGATCGGCGAGGACGGTCACCATGATCCATTGGCGCGTGGCCTCGTGCCAGATCACCTTGGGATCCCGGAAATCCTTCAGTCCCAGATCGATCACCGGGTTGCCGGCGTACTTCGTCCAGGTGCGGCCACGATCGTTGCTGGAGGCGATGTTCTGCGTCTGCCGGTCGTGACCGTGTCCCGTGTAGATGGCGACGAGGCAGGAACGATCGCCTCCCTCGGGCCGGCAGAGGCCGCTGGAATTGTCGCGATCGACCACGGCGCTGCCGGAGAAGATCATCACGCCGTTCTCCTCGCGCAGTGCGACGGGCAGATGCTGCCAATGGAGCATGTCGGGGCTGACGGCGTGCCCCCAGCTCATATGTCCCCAGACCTCGCCGAACGGGTTGTGCTGGTAGAAGAGGTGGTACTCGCCCTTGTAGTAGACCAGGCCGTTTGGATCGTTCATGAAGTTGCGCGACGGCGTGAAATGGAATTGCGGGCGTAGCGGCTCCTGGTACTCCGGACGTCCGGCGGCTGCCACGAGCGTTGTCGCTATCGCAATCGCACAGGCAGCGGAACGTCTCATGGCCGCGTCCTCACTCGATCCCGAGCGTCCGCTGAATGGTTTCGAGCGACACGCCCTTGGTCTCCGGAAGGAATCGCCAGACGAGCACGAACTGCAGCACCATCATCACGGCAAAAAAGGCAAATGCCGCGGCCCCGGACGCGTCGGCGATGACCGGGAACGTCCAGCTCACCACCGCGGCCCAGAACCAGTGGGTGAAGCTGCCCAGCGCCTGCCCTCGCGCCCGCACGCGATTGGGAAAGATTTCGCTGATGTACACCCAGATGACCGCGCCTTGCGAGAACGCGAAGAAGGCGATGTAGCCGAGCAAACTGATGAGCACGAGCCGGCCGCCAACGCCGGCGTGAAATGCCCACGCGGTGAGACCGAGGCAGGCGGCGAGGCCCACCGCTCCGATGAGGAGCAGCCGTTTGCGGCCGAAGCGATCGATGATCGTCATGGCGATCATGGTGAAGATCAGGTTCGTCACACCGATGATCACGGACTGCAGCAACGCGCTCGTCCGCTCCGCGCCAGCCATCTTGAAAATGTCGGCGGTGTAATAGATCAGCGCGTTGATGCCGGCGAGCTGATTGAACGACGCGACCATGACCGCCAGGAGAATCGGCTTGAGATACTTCCGCTGGAAGAAGGGTTCGTGCGCCGACACGGTTTCCTCGTGCAACGAGTCGGCGATGTCCCGGACGACAACGTCCGGGGTCTCGGTGCCCATGGTGCGGAGCACGTCGACCGCTTCGTCGCGGCGATGCTGCTTGACCAGCCAGCGCGGGCTTTCCGGGATGCGCAGCAGGAACACGAAGAACAGCACGGCGGGCACGGCCGCGATGCCGAGCATCCATCGCCATGCCGTGGTTGCGGCGCCGCCCAGGATCGTCGCGATGATGTAGTTCGAGAAGTAAGCAGCGAGAATCCCGGCAACCACGTTGAACTGGCTGAGCGCCACCAATCGGCCCCGCACGGGGGCGGGCGAGATTTCCGCGATGTACATCGGCGCAACCACTGAGGAGGCGCCGATGGCGAGACCGCCAATGAATCTGAAGATCAGCAGCGACACCCAGGTCGGGGCGAGGCCGCAGCCGACGGCCGACAGGAAGTAGAGCACCGCCAACGCCCTGAGCACGGGCCGGCGTCCGTAGCGCTCGGCCGGCGCGCCGGCGGCGACCGATCCGACGATCGTGCCCAGCAGCGCGCTGGCCACGGTGAAGCCAAGCTGACCGCTGTCGAGCGCAAACTGCAGGCGGAGGGCATCGGTCGCGCCTGAGATCACCGCGGTGTCAAACCCGAAGAGGAAGCCTCCGAGAGCCGCGACCGCCGCACTCCACAGAAGCTCGGTGCTCAGCTTCACTCTGCGCCTCCGCTCCGAGGGTTACGTGCCCGGGCACGTTACCTGCCGGCCCGGGCAACGTCAAGGCGTGCGGAGGTAGACGAGGATGGGCTACGTTGCCAGCGTCTTCGCCGGATCGACCCGGGTGGCCCGGCGCGCCGGCAGGTAGCACGCCAGGATCGCGGTCGCGAACAGCACGACGGCGGCTCCGACGAGGACCGCGGGATCGGCCGTTGAGGTGCTGTAGAGAAGTCCTCGCAGCACGCGGCCGGCAGCCCACGCGACCGCGAGACCCAGGAAGATTCCCAGCGCGGCCATGCGGACGCCCTGCCCGAGCACGAGCCAGAGAATGCTGCCGCGTGAGGCGCCGAGCGCCACGCGCGTACCGATCTCCCGCATGCGCTGACGCACGGCGTACGACATCACACCGTAGATCCCCACAGCCGCGAGCGCCAACGCGGTCATGGCAAAGAGGCCGAGCAGCCACAGCGCCAGCCGCGTCACCTGCACCGACTCGCGCGCCACGTCCTCCATGGTGGCAATCTCCCGCAACACGATCCCCGGCTCAATCGATCTCAGCGTCGTCCGAAGCGAGGGCACGAGATTCGCCGGATCGTTCGAGGTCCGCACGAACAGCTGCGTCGACGCCTGGGGCGCCTGCTCCGCGGCAAAGTACAGGTCGGCGCGGGGCTCGTCGGTCAGCGCCGCACGCCGGATGTTGCCGACGACGCCGACGATGGTGGCGTGGTCACGTCCGAGCTTGATCTTGCGGCCGACGGCGTTCTGACCGTCGAAGAACTTCTGCTGGATGGCGTCGCTCACGATGACCACTGCGGGGCTCGTGGGAGTGTCGGCGTCGGAAAAGAGTCGGCCCGACTCGAGCGGAATCTGCAGCGCACGGAAGTATCCGCCGCTGGCGCTCTGCCAACCCACATCCGGCGGACGATCACCTGCGGGCGATGGTCGTTCCGGCCGCTCGAAGCCCACCGTCCAGTTGTTTCCCGTCAGTGGCGTCACCGCGGCGGTTCCCGCCGCCTGCACTCCAGGGAGATTACGAACCGCGTCGACGGCACGGGCATAGAAGGCGCCGAGCGCAGCCGCTTCCTGATAGCGATCCGCGGGCACCGACATCTCGAGCGTCAGCACGCGGGCGATCGTGAATCCGGGGTCGACCGACAGCAGCTTCGCAAAACTGCGCAAAATGAGTCCGGCGCCGGTGAGCAAGACCAGCGCGAGTGCGATCTCGACGACGACGAGCGTCGACGTGGCCCGGCGCGCCGCACGACTGGATGACACACGTCCTGGTGACATCAATGAATCGACGGGACGGTCGATGCGGATCCCCGCGGCCGAGTAGAGGCTGAACGCGACGGCCGTCAGCAGGGTGACGCCGACGGTGAAGGCGAGCACCGTCCCGTCGAGGCCGACCGTCGCGATCTGCGGAAGGTTGACGGTGGTCGGCACGAGACGGACGAGCGCTGGCACCGCCCAGTAGCCGAAGAGGATGGCGGCGGCCCCCGACAGTGTGGCCAGCGCGACGCTCTCGGCGAGCAACTGCATGACGATCTGACGGCGTCCGGCACCGAGGGCGACGCGCAGCGCCATTTCCTGCTGCCGCCCCAGCGATCGCGCGACGAGCAGGTTGGCCACATTCACGCACGCGATGAGCAGCACGAGTCCCACCGCCGCGAGGAGCATCAGCAGCGCCGGTTTCGTATCGCCGACGAGGGCGTCGCGCAGCGAGACGGGGAAGTATTCCGATCCCTGGTTCTGCTGCGGGTAAGCCTGCTCCATCTGGCGCGAGACGGCCGCCAGATCCGCCGTGGCCCGCTCGAGCGAGACGCCCGGCTTCAGGCGCGCGATCGTGAACGTCCAGTCCGACTTGCGCTGCGCTGGTGCCTGCATGGGGACGCTGAGCGGCAGAATCAAATCGGTCTTGCCGTTGACCGGGAACCGGAAGCCCCGCGGCGCGATGCCGACGACCTGTCCCGTGCCCGATGCGATCCTGATCGATCGGCCGATCACGGTCGCGTCGCCAGCAAAGTACGTCTGCCACGCCTCGTAGCCGAGGATGACGACGGGCGGGGCCTTTTCCGCGCCGTCGGTCGCCTCGAGCCCGCGACCGAGCGCCGGCGTGAACCGCAACGTCTGCAGGAGCTCGGGCGTCGCGAGGAGCGCGGTCGCGTCGAACGGTTCGTCGCTGGTCGACACCACCACCCGGCGGCTGCCGTAGGCTGCCAGCGATTCGAAGGCCTGCTGACCGTTGCGAAGATCGACGTAGTCGCCGATGGCGATGAACTCTTTGGTCAGGCTGGTGCGTCGATCCCGATGCTGCAGCAGCACGAGCCGTTCGGCGTCCGGATACGGCAACGGCCGCAGCAACACGGCGTTCACGACCGCGAACACGGCGACGTTCGCCCCGACTCCGAGCGTCAAGGTGAGCACGGCCGCAAGGGTGAAGCCGGGCTCGCGGCGGAGCAGACGGAACGCGTGACGAACGTCATGGAAAAACATCTCGAGCACCTCGGCCGGCGCCAGACGCCAGCAGTCAAGGAAGAGCAGGAACGCGGGCAGGACCGGAACACGCTTCCGAATCCCGCGCGCCTGTTCGATCTGGAGGTCGCACATCGCGGGCTCGAACAGGTCACGCCGCACGCCGGGCGGGAGTACGCTGGCGAGCGCGCGGACCCACCGGGGCCTCGTCGGACCGCTACGCATCGGACAAGCGCGGCTGCGCTCTCCCGGCACCGACCGACGCGTAGAAGTCGCGCGCCTCGGACCAGAGCCTGGCGCCGGCGGGACGCAACCGATAGCGCCGCTCGGTCACCGCCTGGTCACCTACAGTGAGCTGTTCGTACCAGCCCTCGATGACTCCGTCCCGCTCGAGGCGCGCCATCAGCTGATAGAACGCCGCCGACGTCCGGCGCACTCCATGCGCCGCGAGCTGGTCGCGGACGGCGCGCCCCGGCTGTTCGCCGTTGCGCAGGAGCCCGAGGACGAGGAACTGCAGGTGCGTCAGCCGTGGCAGCCGTCTGGTCGTCGACATAAGGTCATCTTATATACGATCGACTTAGACGGTATCGGGGCCTGTTTGGTTGCGGCGCGGGATCGGCGGCTCGCTGTGGATAAGATGATCCACAATCAGTGGACCGACGACGACTCCCGATCGCACCTGTAACCCGATCTTTCCGGCGATCCGCGACCTCTCGAATGGCCAACCATCCACTTGCCGCGGTCGTGGTCGCGAATCTGCTCTTCGCCAGTGTCGGAGCCCAGGAGCCGACGTTTCGCGCCGAGGCGCGCCTGGTCGTTCTGCACGCCACGGTAAGGAACAGCCGAGGCGAATTAATCAGCAATCTCGAGAAGGGCGCCTTTACCGTGTACGAGAACGGGACGCGGCAGGCGATTACCCTCTTTCATCGCGATGACGTTCCCGTCTCCATCGGACTGGTCATCGACAACAGCGGGAGCATGCGAACATCGCGAGCACAGGTCGAGGCTGCCGCCCTGGCATTCGTACGCGCGTCACACCCACTCGACGAAGTCTTCGTGGTCAACTTTGCGGCCAAGGCGCGCGTCGACGTCGGGATGACAAGCAACGTTCACCTTCTCGAGGCGGGCATTACAGCCGTCGAGGCCATCGGCGGCACCGCGATCCGGGATGCAGTGATTCTGGCCCAGAACTATCTCGAGACCCACGGATCGCACGATCGGCGGGTGCTGCTTGTCATCTCGGATGGCAACGACAATTCCAGCATGGCCACGAGGGATCAGCTTCGGCAAATGAGCGAGCACAACGAGACGGCGATCTTCGCGGTCGGGCTGTTCAAAGACGGGAGGGGAACAAGGCGCGGCCGGCACGAGCTCGAGCAGCTGGCTGAGCGCACAGGCGGCATGCTCTATTCTCCGAGGTCCATCGATCAGATCGAGCCAGTGATGTTGGAGATCGCGCATCTGATCCGGAACCAGTACACACTGGCTTACACACCGGTCGATCAGGCGCTCGACGGGCGCTACCGCACTATCCGTGTCAGAGTCTCGGGATCGCGCGGTCCGTTCTCGGTACGAACGAGGGCAGGCTATTGGGCGATCCAGAAGTCGCCGTGAACCGCTGAGGTCACCGGTGGCGGGCCTGATGAGGTGGTTCCCGCGGTGACCGCATTGTGCCATCATCATCGAGGTGCCGCGAGGCGTAGGAGGCGAGCAATGTATTGGCGAGCGGTTGGTGGAATCGGTCTGGTGACCTTGTTCGTTGTCCCGCCCGCGGTGCGAGCTCAGGGCCTGCCTCAGAAATCGACCGTCACACCGGTACTGGTCGAAGCCGCCGAGAAGATCAGGACCGAGCTGGCGCTGACCGATGATCAGGCGGAAGAGTTGCGAGTGCTGGTGTCCGACCGTCTGATGCGGGCCGAAGTCGTGGCCGCTTCCTTCGGCCACGTCAGCTTCGATTCGGTCATCGATCTGCTGACCGAAGCGCGGTCGATCAAGAAGGAGTTCATCCCGCAGCTGAATGCGTTGCTCACGCCGCAGCAGAAGGCCAAGCTTGCGAACCTGCCCCACCAGCGACAGTTATGGAGCGCCGTGACTGCCGCGTGGATGGCCGAGGCGCGACTGAAGACGCTGGCCGCGCGCGTGAACCTCACGCCCGACCAGGTGCCGGCTGTGCGGACCGAGCTGCTCGCAGAGTTTCACGATGCCGCCGACATCGTGGACGAGTTGCTGCGCGCCGACAACGGGCGGCGACCGAGCACGGAGGCCGCGCTCGATGCCGCGCTCGATCTGCGTGCCGCGGTCCGCGCTGGTACGCGGAGGGTGGAACGGATCCTGACGCCTGAACAGCGAGCAGCGCTCGAGGCGTACCGGCACGAGTCGGAAAACCCTTCACAGTTCATACGCGAGCGCCCGGCATCTCGGTAGACGCGACGAGGTATCGTCTGCTCTGACGGGAGCGTCACAGGTCGTCGGTCGGCGCCAGTCGTCAGCGCCGAAAGAACCTCCAGGCCCCCAACGCCAACAGCAGGAGCGAGAGCGTGCCGCACAGCAGGCCCCAGAACCAGTACGGCAGGAACAGTGCGGCCGACATCACCGCCACGTCCGACGGTCTCGGTCCGGCTGCCGTGAGCACCGTTCTCGTAAAGAGGTAGTCGCTGCGCGAGAACACCGACAGCGCGAGCTGCACCGCGATCAGCACCACGACCATCTGTCCGAGCCGTGCGGAACGGCCCGCGATAATCAGGAACGTCACGCCCAGAATGAAGATGAAGGCCAGGGCGAACGCGTTGCGCGCGACGAGGACCGCAATCACCAGAAGCGCCACCCCGACGCCACCGAGCACAGCCCGCGCGCCTCGTGGCGTATGCCCGAGCGCGAGGAGGCACAAGGCGGCGAGGGCTGGTCCCAGGAGACCCGCGCCAGCGACCGTCGCGATCCCCAATCGCCCGAACGAGCCGCTCCAGATCGCCGCACCACTCGCGTCCGCGTACATGTGGAGCGCCTCGAACCGGCCGCCGAGGACGGCGGCGGCAAGGCCGTGCCCGAGCTCGTGTGCCAGCGTCGACAGCAGGATGAGCGGCCATGCCAGCGTCCGTCCGAACGGCACCAGATACAGCACGGCCGTCACGAGAAGGCTGATGGCCATTGCGGCTTCCGGTTTCTCGGTCAGCTTCATCTCTCGCTCGCTCGTGGCGCTCTGGGTGTCCGGGGAGCCGACCAGCTGTTCTTCGCACTCTTCGAGCTCTCCCACGGTACCGCGTACATCACCGTGCGCCTCGAGGATCGCCGCTTCGGTCCTCGGACAGATCCATGGGAAGTGCGGCGTCGCCGGCATGTCTGCCAACCAGTGCTCCGCAAGGTCGGCGCGTCCTCGTCGTCTCGCCTGAAAACAGGCTCTTCGTCAATTTGAATGCAGCAGATTGGACAACCGGGGGGAACCCGCTGCGATCATGCCCCGGCGGGGCAAGAAGAGCTTATTGACCGCCGAACCCTTACGGCGCGTGGTAGCTCACGTCCTTCGTCTTGTAACCAGCAAGTCTGGCCGGCCGCTCAGAACGTCACTCGACGCGTAATCCTGACCGCACCCGCTCCCGCGGTGACGTCGGCATGGATCGGGAGCGCGCCTACAACTGTTAAAACCGACCCTGCGAGAATTGCGACAGCCCCGGCCGCAAGCAGCCCGCCATTCACGTTTTCGTCGCAGCCACGCACCGTCGATCCCGGACAATAGGAGACATTGGCCTCATGAAAGGCGATTTCCGCTAGCGCCACACCAGTCGCCGCCACGGCGACACCCGTCCACACCATCCGTTTGCTCGCATGCGTTTGACGCGAAGAGGCCGCGGCGAGTTTCGCTGCTTCGCGTGAGGCAGATTGGGAAAGTGGACCACCCGCCTTTGGAGATGGGGCAGTTGGCGAATTCTGCTGGGTGAGCGCCACTCGGACGGCTCCGCTGACAGTGGCGCGGGTCATCGGGCCCTGCGTCGTCTCGCGAAATGCTTCCTGAGCTGAGACCGGAAGGGTCCACCCAACCAAACCGACGATCAATGTGAGCGACAGGGCGGATTTCATGGCGTGTTCATCCTCGCTCCCTTATGCGACAAAGGCGACTCCGAGGGCTCAGTTGAAGCCGAACCCGGCCGCTTGCGGGGCCGCAAAAGGGTCGGAACCGATGGTGTCCTCTCCGCGTTGTCAAACACGCTCGGAGGGCACATGGGATTGCAGCGAGAGTGTACTCGGATTCTGGGTGTGGAGGGCTTTCGGTAGAACGAGTCGAATGGGAGAGTGAGTCTGAAAGGGAACCATCAGTCTGGCCGAGCGTCAAGCGCGATCCTGGCGTGAGGTTAAACGCCAAATGTCGTGCTCGCGATAGACTGCGCCAGCGGCCCGTCGGTGGAGGGCCGTCTCGAGCCCTGATTCGCACTTGACTGGAGTGACCGATGAAACGGCGAGACTTCCTCATCACCGCGGGCATGAGTGCGGCGGCGTTGGCGCGTCTGCACAGTCGATTGTGGGCGCAGGCCGGTGCCCTGCCCGATCGAGGGAAGCCCGCGGCGGTGAGTCCGGCCAAGCTCGAACGGGTGTCGATCATGACGTACAACTTCACGTCCGTCATGAAGCTGGAGAGCCAGCCCGCGTCGCCCGATCGGACACTCGAGCTCTTCGACATCGCGGACATGTTCGCCGACATTTACGGCGTGCACAACGTCGAAGTCCAGCACTCGCATCTGGCCTCGACCGACGCCGCCTACCTCAAGGAGCTTCGCGCGCGGATCGAGAAGGCGAAGTCGCGGATGACGCAGATCAATGTCGAGTTCGGCCCGATGACCATCTCCGCCGCCGATCCGGTTCAGCGCAACCAGGCCATCGATCTGACCATGCGGTGGGTGGACCACGCGGTGGCGCTCAATTGCCCGCGCGTGATGATCAATCAGGGTCAGCTCACACCGGAGAGCAAGGCTCGGTCCACGGTCGCGCTGCAGGCGATGGGTGAGTACGGCAAATCCAAGAACGTCAAGATCTCGGTCGAGACGCGCGTGGTGGGTGGCGGTCGGGGCGCCGCGCCTGCTCCCGCTGACGCGCCTCCGGCGCCAGGACTTCCGCTCTCGGCTCCGGGTGGACCGCCGGCCTGGCTGCTGGTGAAGGAAATCGTCGAAGCCACGGGGACGTATTCGAACGTGGATGTCGGCAACATCAGGGCGCCCGATCAGGACTCGCTGCACATGGTGATCAAGGGCCTGTTCCCGACCACTTCCGGCAACATGCACATCAAGGTCAGTCCGGCCTGGGACCTGGCGACCGCGATCAGGTTCACCAACAACGAGCTCGGTTACCAGGGGCTGTACTCGATTGAGGTCGAGCCCTCGCTCATCCGGGGAGTCTACGACACCATCCTGGCCAGCATCTGAGCGGCCGCCGGTTCAGCTCACCTCCATCATCTGTCGGATTCCGATTGCGCTGGCCCAGCCGGTTGACGGGCAACATGCGGTCCGTCCGGCTGTCACCGTGATAGGCTGCGCCGCTATGAAGCGCTTCTTCGCTGTCACTCTCTTGAGCGGTCTCCTTGCCTCTGCGACCATCACCGGTCAAGCGATCGGGCAGTTCGAGGCGCTCTTCAACGGCAAGGATCTCGCGGGCTGGGTCAACGTCAATACTGCCGAAGACACGTGGACAGTCCGCAATGGTCTGCTGATCTGCTCGGGCCATCCCATCGGGGTGATGCGCACGAAGAAGCAGTACGAAAATTTCGTGCTGCATATCGAGTGGATGCATATGGAGGCGGGCGGCAACTCGGGCGTCTTTGCCTGGAGCAACGCACAACCCGATCCCACGACGCGGCTGCCAAACGGCGTCGAGGTCCAGATGCTGGAACTCGAGTGGCCCAATCTCAACAAAGTAAATGGCGTCACGCCGCCTCTCGCCTACGTGCACGGAGAGCTCTTCGGCGTCGGCGGCGTCACGACCACGCCGGACAACCCGCGCGGCGACAGGAGCAAGTCCGTCGAAAACCGATGCAAGGGCAAGGGCGAGTGGAACACCTACGACGTCGTTGCCGTCGACGGCACCATCAAACTCTCTGTCAACGGCAAGGTCGTCAACGGCATCTCGCACGCAACGCAGAAGAAGGGATATCTGTGTCTGGAGTCCGAGGGTGCGGAGATCCACTTTCGAAATATCCGCATCCTGGAGCTGCCGCCGGGCGTCACCACCGCCGAGCAGACGGCGCCGGAGTTGAAATGAGAGCCAGGGTCCGCGGTCGGTGCGGGCTTCATCGCGCTTGACGGGCGTCTTCGGACGCCTCCGCTGGCTTCAAGTCGCGCTCCCGGAATAAACTTGACTGCAATATGTTTTAATAACATATACTCGAGTCAAGGTTATCAAGCCTCCTGCCATGGCCCACGACCAACTGAAAAAAGGCAGCACCGAGCTGCTGATCCTGTCGCTGCTCGAACATCGGCCGCGCCACGGCTACGAGATCGGCAGACTCATCGAAACGCGATCGAACGGGCGTCTGACCTTCCGAATCGGATCGCTGTACCCGGTCTTGTGTCGACTCGAAGCCCGCGGCCTCATCAGCGGAAGATGGGCGGAGAAGGCGGTCGAACGGCGGCGGCGGTTCTATCGCCTCACCGCCGAGGGCCGAGCCGTGCTCAAGCGGCAGCAGAGCGCATGGGAAGAGTTCACCGACGCCGTCAATCAGATTCTCCGGAGCCGTCATGCGTAACTGGCACGCCTACGTCCGCGAGCGTCTGCATCTGAGCGCCGCCCGCCCCACCAGCGAGATGGACGTCATCGACGACCTGGCTGGACAACTCGAAGACGCCTATCGGGAGGCCATCGACCGTGGGCTGTCGGAGTCCGAGGCGGACGCGGCCGCCTCGGCGCACGTCACCGACTGGGCAGCGCTCGCGCGCCAGGTCACGGAGTCCAGACACGTCGCCTCGACACCGCTCGACCGCCTCGAAGAGCGCGCCGCCGATGCCGCGGCCGGGGGCGGCGTCCGCGCACGGCTCCTCGCCGGTC
Organism: uncultured Acidobacteriota bacterium; assembly: GCA_963771415.1. Classification (GTDB taxonomy): domain Bacteria; phylum Acidobacteriota; class Vicinamibacteria; order Vicinamibacterales; family 2-12-FULL-66-21; genus CAWAZT01. The sequence goes on from CAVYTI010000009.1 coordinate 38,631, forward strand.
TGATCCACGATGTGGGGTTTGCGGCACGACTCGCCCGGCGCGCGCCCGGCTTTACCGCCGTCGCGATTCTCACGCTTGCGCTCGGCATTGGCGCGAACACGACCATCTTCAGCTGGGTTGACGCGATTCTCCTCAATCCCCTGCCCGGCGCCGACTCGACGCGCCTCGTCGACGTGGGGCTGGAGACGAAGACCAGTTCGTACACGGCGATGTCCTATCCAGACTTCATGGATCTGCGCAACGCATCGACGTCGCTCGCGGGCCTCATCGTCCACGATATCCAACCCGCATCGATCGCCTGGCCGGCCGGGGCGGAACGTGTGTGGACCGAGATCGTGTCCGACAATTTCTTCGAGGTGCTTGGCGTCAGGCTCGCGGCAGGACGCGGGTTTCAGGAGGCAGAGGGGCGCGTGCCGATTCCGGTCGTCGTGATCAGCGAACGTCTCGCCGCCAGCCGCTATGGCGGTGCCGCCCGGGCCATCGGTCAGGCCGTTGACATCAACGCGACGCCATTCACGATTGTCGGAGTGGCGCCAGACGCGTTCTCGAGCGGCTACACCGGGCTGGCGATGGATGTGTGGCTGCCGATCCAGATGGCGGACAAGGTCATGCCCGGCCCGACCCGCGTGCCACTGCGGAACAACCATTGGCTCGATGCCATCGCGCGGCTCAAGCCCGGCGTCACGCCGGAGCGGGCGGCGGTCGAGCTCACCACTGTCGCCAGCCGAATCGCCGGCGCCGAGAGCGGGGATCCGGGCGGCCATATGACTGTCGTCCCATTGTGGCGATCGCCGCGTGGCGCCCAGTCGATTCTCGGACCTGTGCTGCTGGTGCTGATGGCGATGGTTGCCATCGTGCTGATCATTGCCTGCGCGAATCTGGCGAACCTGCTCCTGTCGCGAGCGTCCGCCAGACGTCGTGAGTTCGCCGTCCGGTTGTCGCTTGGCTGCAGTCGGGGTCGACTCGTCCGGCAATTGCTGACGGAGTCGCTGCTGCTCGTCTTGGTCGCCGCGGTGGCGGCAATCGTCGTGCAATTCTGGACTGGTGGATTGCTCGTCGCGTTCCTGCCACCCAACGACTTTCCGATCGCGCTGTCGTCGCACCTCGACATGACGGCAGCGATTTTCACGACAGTAGTGGCGTTCACAAGCGCGGTGATGTTCGGCCTGGCGCCCGCGCTGCAGGCAGGCCGCACGGATCTGGTTGAATCGCTGAAGCACCACAGCGGTCAGGCCGGCGGACGCCGCGCGTGGTTCAGGAGTACGCTGGTCGTGGCCCAGATCACACTCTCGCTGGTACTCCTGGCCTCAGCTGGGCTCTTTCTGCGAAGCCTGCACAACGCGCGGTTCCTCGACACCGGGTTCAGGACCGATCGCATGCTGCTGGCGTCGGTCGATCTGTTTTCCGCCGGCTACGACAAGCCTCGAGGCACCCTGGCGCTGGCGCGAGTCCTCGACGGCATCCGGGCGTTGCCCGGCGTCGAGTCCGCGACCTTCGCGCGCCGTGTCCCACTCGGGATCTCGACCGGTAACAGCTCCACGACGCTCGAACCAGAAGGGTACGTGTCGCCGAAGGACGAGCCCTCCTGGTCGTATCTCAATTGGGTCGGGCCGGATTACTTCCGCACCATGGGCATTCCTGTCGTCGCCGGCCGTGAATTCACCGCCGCCGACCGACCGGAACATCCCGAAGGGTTCGTCATCAACCGGACGTTCGCGAATCGCTACTGGCCGGGACAGAATCCGGTCGGCAAGCGCATACGGTATGGCCGGGACTGGTACCCCGTCGCCGGCGTCGTGGCCGACTCGAAATACCGTCGCCTGAACGAACCCGCCGCGCCGTTTGTCTATCTGTCGACGACCTGGAACTATCGACCGGATGTCATTTTTCAGGTCCGGACGATGTCCGATCCGAAGCGTCTCGCCGAACCGATGCGCGCCGTCATTCGCCGCGCCGATCCGAAGCTTCCGGTCTTCGGCGTCATGACGCTGGAGGAGCACATCCGATCCGCGTCGTTTCAGCAGCGTATCGCGGCGTCACTCCTGTCGGCTTTCGGCGGGCTCGCGCTGCTGCTGGCGTCGATTGGCCTCTACGCGACGATGGCGTATTCGGTGTCGCTGAGGACGAGGGAACTGGGGGCGCGGCTCGCGCTGGGCGCAACACGCGGAGACATCATGCGCCTCGTCCTCGGTGAGGCGCTGCGGCTGACCTCGATCGGGCTGGCGATCGGCTTTCTGCTCGCGGCGGCGGCGGCGCAGCTGTTCACCACGCTGCTGGTCGGGGTGCGTCCCATCGACGTGCCGACACTCTCCGGCGTGACGGTGCTCCTTTCAGCGATCGCGTTGATCGCCAGTTATGTCCCGGCTCGCCGCGCCGCCCGGCTCGATCCCCTGCGGGCTTTGCGCTACGAATAAGTCCTCGTGTCGACTCGCCGGCGGCCCCGGCCAACTGGATGACGATTCCGCGTCGTCCGTGGCGCTATTTGCCGGCGAGCTTCATCAGCGCTGCGAGCGCCTCGTCGCGCGTGCCGTGGCCATTGAGATAAGGGAGCCACGCCGTCTCGAGTGATGGACGCGGCGAGGGATTCGCGCCGCGCTCCCAGATGCCGCCTGTACGTTGAGCCAGAAATCGTCGGCAGAGAACTTGACGATGACCGGCGCCCTCCTTGGCGTCGGCGCGGTTTGCAGGGCCGGCCCTTCCGCGCCGACCGTACAGATCAAGACCGAGGCAACCGAGAGGACGCCCATGACACCTGCGCGAGTACGGCCCACGTACGATGCTCCCGGCAGAGCCATTCACTATTTGCCGGGCGTCTTCGCCGCTTCCACCACCTTGAGATCGAACGGTCCGTTACTCTCGACGAAGAAGAGACATTCGGACGCCTTGTCGCAGGACGTGGTGTGCCGGTAGTTGCCGCCGGGCTGCATCAGGTAGGAGCCCGGACCAAGACGAAACTCCGGCTTGCCCTCGGGAGCTTGAATATACGTGCCCGACACGAACACGACCTTCATGTCGTGGGTATGGGTGTGAAGGGGGACGGCGAATCCCGCGGGAAGCTTGAGGAAAGCGCCGAATGCGCCTTTCGTATGGTCCCCCCACAGATCCGCGACCTTGACGCCGGGCGCGCCGGTCGGATCGAGGTCGGTCCACTTCAGGTCGGCCGCCGGCTTGACGATCGGCTGCCGGGCGGCCGCCCTTGGAGCCGGTTTCGGCTTGGCTCCCGCGGGTTCCTGAGCCAGTACCGTCGATGCCAGAAGCAAAGATGCTGCAATCGCCAGGACGCTGCTTACCTTCATTGAACCCTCCCCTCTGATGGCTGCGTCGTGGACGATAGCCCGAATTGCGGCCCGTCTGTCGACCGAAGATCAGAAAAAAGGGGACAACCGCTTTTCCTCAGTCGTGCCGCACGGCCTCCATCGGATCGATCGAGGCTGCGCGGCGGGCCGGCGCAAGACACGCGATCGCGGCAACGAGGATCAGCAGGACGGTCACGCCGCCGAGGATCAGCGGATCGCGCGAGCTCTCGGTCACCCAATACGAGGCAAACCGGTCGAAGATCAGGCACAGGAGGACGCCCGCCAGCAGTCCCCCGCCAACATTCCAGAACGTCCCCGACAGTACCAGCCGCAAGACGTCGCGCGTGCGCGCCCCGAGCGCCATGCGGATGCCGAATTCGTTGGTCCTCGTCGCCACACCGTAGGAGACGACACTGTAGAGGCCGACCGCCGAAAGTGCGAGGGCCAGTATCGAGAAAATGGCGAACAGTCTGGCAACCAGCTGCTGCTGGGCGTACTCGGGAAGGTTGGTGATCCAGCCTTGGAGATCCCGGACGCGCATGACCTGCTGTTCGCGATCGATGCGAACCAGCTCGGCGCGCACGTCGCGCAGGATCGACAGCGGCGGCACGCGGGTCCGCACCAGGATCTGGGTGAACATCCGCATCTTCAGCGCATACGGCACGTAGAAGGCCGGCTTGATCGGATTGCGCAAGCCGTCATTGCGTGCGTCGGCGACGACGCCGATGATCTCGAGCCATCCGTCTGCGCCTGCCGAGGCGGGCGAATACGGTGGCTCGTCCTTCATGGTCGCGAAGCGGAATTGACGGCCGAGGGCATCGCCGTTGGGCCAGTACTGTCGGGCCATCGCCTGGTTGATCACGGCAAGCGCAGCCCCACGCTTGGTCTCGTCGGCGTTCCAGAGGCGTCCTTGCGTCACCGGAATGCGCAGGAGCGGAAAGTATTCGGGGCTGATGAAATTCGAACGGGCCACCGGCTTCTCGAGCGCATCGGTGCCGCGAATCTCGAGCCGGCTGTCGCCGCCGTTCGAGGGCGGCGTGGCGTTGGTCGAGATCCCGGCCGACACCACCTGGGGCATCGCGGCAACGGTCGCGCGAAGCCGCTCGAAATACTCCGAACGTTCCTTCCACGTCTGGTATGTACCGTCGTGAACGGGGATCGGCAGCGACATGGTGTTCTCCGGGTTGTATCCGAGGTCGGCGTTCGCCAGGCGCATGAACCCCTTCCCCGCCGCGGCAGCGACGGTCAACATCAGGATCGTCAACGCGACCTGGACCGCAACCATGACGCGATGAATCTTCCGCCCCTGCGCACTGCCGATCACGCGTCGGGCGCTGACCTGTGCCACGCGCCCGAGGTCGGGCCGCGACAGCTGCAGCGCCGGCCAGACGCCGAACACAATCGCGGTCGCCAGCGCCAGCGCGGTGCTGAACAAGAGGACCGGCAGATTCATCTCGATCACCGACTCGGCGGCGAACGAGTTGGTCGGCACCCACGCGACGATCAACGCCAACCCCTTCCACGCGATCAAGACGCCCAACGCTGCCCCGACCACGGCGATCGCCAGTGCCTCGGTCAACAGCTGTTGCACGATGCGAACCCGCGCCGCGCCAAGGGCCGCACGCACCGAGAGCTCCTGCTGGCGATGCGCGCCGCGGACGAGCAGCAGGATCGACACGTTGGCGCAGCCGACGAGCAGAAGCGATGTCACGGCGCCGAGAAGCAGGAAGAGCCTGGGGCCCATCGGCCGCGCGTACATCTCGATGATGCTGCGCAGGTTCACCCGGAACGAGTCCGGATAACGCCCCGATGTGTGCCTGGCGAAGTCCTCCAGGATCGGCTGAAGTTCCGCGTTGGCCTCCGCCGTCGAAACACCCGGGCGGATTTTCAGGCTGACGCCATAGGAGATGTTGGATTCGAACCTCAGCTTGGCCGGCAGGTAAATGTCGGCCTCGCGCCAGCGAAAGCGCGGCGGCATCACGCCGACGACCTGATAGTTCTTGCGCACGAGTTGGAGCGTGCGACCAATCACGGTGGGATCGCCGGCGTAGTAACGCTGCCAGAACTGGTAGCCGAGCACGACCACCCGCTCCGGATCCTGCCCCGGAGGCGCATCGGCTGGAATCAGCCATCGGCCCATCAGCGCCGCCACACCCCAATGATTCGGGGCATTCGGCGTGATGTACGAGGCGACGACATCCTCCGGGATATCGCCGTCAGTGGTCGTGAGGTTCCATCCGTCCTCGCCGACGATGCTCTCGACCGTCCGGGTCTTTCGAAGGACGTCCATTTCGGTGCCCGTGAAGCCTGGATAACGGAAGCGGCCGGCGGTGTCCTTCACCGCGAGCTGCATCATCCGATCGGCGCCGACGTAGGGGAACGGATTGATGAGGACACCGTAGATGACGCTGAAGACGGCGCTCGTGGCTCCGATCCCGAGCGCCAGCGAGAGGACGGCGGTGAGGGCGAACCCTGGACGGCGGCGTAGTTCTCGCGCCGCATAGCGAAGGTCGGCGATGACCGAGCTCATGTCACTGGGCTTGGACGAGTTCAGGTGGTGAAGGGTTGGCGCGCTCGTCCCACCCGACACAACCTGGCCGGTTCTGAACTACTGATTGAGCTGCGTGAGGGCGAATCGGAACGGTCCGCTAGACACCTTGATCAGCCCGTCGAACGGGCCATCCAGCTCGAGAACCAGGAACACGGCCGCCGCCACCGACACGGCGGCGACGAGCAGCACGGCCACGACGGTGGCATTCCGCGGGGCATACAGGCCAAAGCTTGCGAACGTGGCGGTGAGCCAGAAAATCACGACGATCAGGAACGGAAACGGTACCGAGCCGCCGCTGCTTTCCAGGATTCGCCACCGCGTCTTCACGACGTCCTGGCTAAGCTTCAGGGCTTCCGACTTGAACCAGCGTTGCGTCTCGGTTTCCGGAGTCAGGCGGAGGATCTGGTTTTCGATTTCCTCGACGGGCGGAGCGACCCGAGACTGGTCCAGAGCTGACGATGAGCCCTTTGAAGACCACACCGTCTCGACCCGAAACGCGACGGTCTTGCGGAGGAGGTCTCGCGTGGGCTTTGTCTCCGGGCCGTAACGCGCAAGGAGACGATCGAGCGTGAGGATATTGGCCGCGGCATTCCGGAGCGCAGCGTCCTGCGCGTCGAACGTTCCTCGGGCAGCGGCCGTCACCAGACCGAGCAGGAGCGCGGTCATCGTCGCCACCAGACCGATACCGAGCCGCACGACGTCCTGCGATTCTTTGCTGAGATGCGCCGGCGGCAACTTCGAGCGGGCGACCGTCGCGAGCATCGACGAGCCAAAGGTGCTGACGAACGTCACGAATGCGGTAGCGATGGGCGTCAAGAGGCCTTACCCGGACAGCGGTTAAGTCCGCGGATGCATTCAGTAGCTGCGGGGTCCGAGGTCATCCGTTCGTCCATCAAAACGCCTCAGCGCGATCCGGGCGCCGAAGACTGTCGCAGCGTGCTCATCAACTACATCCGGAACGAGCAGGTCGGGATCGACGTCAAGGTCGGGACGATAGGCCGTAAGGCGGTAGCATGAGGAGTACATAAGAGGACCGACGACAATGAGCACGGTTGATCGACGCCAGTTCGTGACGAGCCTGGTGGCTGGTGTCTCGGCTGTTCGCGCTCTATCGGGGTCACATCGTGCAAACGCCGACTCGGTGCAGGAAGCGCTCGCAGAGCCGAGCTTCAGGCCGCTGCCGCTCGGAGCGATCCGTCCGGAAGGCTGGCTGTTGCGCCAACTGAAAATTCAGGCGTCCGGCTTGAGCGGGCACCTCGACCAGTTCTGGCCGGACATCTCCGACAGTCAATGGTTCGGCGGCAAGGCCGAGGGCTGGGAGCGTGCGCCGTACTGGCTCGACGGTGCGATTCCGCTGGCCTGGCTGCTCGACGACGACGTCCTGAAGAGTCGCATTACCCGGTACGTCACTCACATCGTCGATCATCAACGCGACGATGGCTGGTATGCGCCCTACCCGGTCGACGCGGTCAGCAGCCGCTACGACATGTGGGCGATTCTGCTGATCAACAAGGTGCTCGCGCAGTACCACGATGCCGTGGGCGAGCCTCGCGTGCTCGACGCCATCAGCCACAGCCTGCGCGCAATGGCGCGAGGACTCGATCGGACACCGCTCTACGACTGGGGCCGCTTCCGCTGGTACGAAGGGTTGGTGCCAATCTACTACGTCTACCAGCGGCGGCCCGAGCCGTGGCTGCTCGACCTTGCCCGCAAGCTTCGCTCGCAGGGTGTGGACTTCGAGGCGATGTTCCGCAGCGACGATCTGATGATCGCGACGCCGCGCCGTGGTCTGTGGAAGTGGACCAAGCACGTGGTCAACACCGCGATGGCGACCAAGGCCTCGGCGTTGAGCTGGCGACTGGATCAGCGACCCGCGGATCGCGCCTGGGGCACCGAGATGATCGCGTTTCTCGATCGCTATCACGGACAGGTCACCGGCATGTTCTCTGGGGATGAGTGCCTGTCCGGACGCAACCCGCTTCAGGGTACTGAGCTGTGCGCGGTCGTCGAATTCATGTACTCGCTCGAGGTGCTGTTCTCGGTGTTCGGCAATCCTCTCTTCGGCGATCGACTCGAACGAGTGGCGTTCAACGCGCTCCCGGCTGCGATTGCCCCTGACATGTGGTCGCATCAATACGACCAGCAGGTCAATCAGGTGCAGTGCACGATCAACCCGGAGTTCGGCTGGTCGACCAACGGGCCTGAATCGAATCTCTTCGGCCTCGAGCCCAACTACGGATGCTGCACCTCGAACATGCACCAGGGCTGGCCGAAGCTGGTGACGCACCTGTGGATGCAGACACCGGACGAGGGTGTCGTGGTCGCTGCCTACGCCCCCAACCGAGTCCGGTTTTCGGCGAAAGGCATCCGGGTCGAGGCGGTGATGGAGACCGACTATCCATTCCGTGAGACCGTGAGATTAAGCGTCACGCCAGAACGTGCGGTCCGCTTTCCGTTGCTGTTGCGGGTGCCGGCCTGGGCGGCCGGTGCGACAGTAGAGATCGAATCAGGTACGCCCCAGCCGATGCTGCCGGGCACGCTTCACCGACTCGAACGCGAGTGGACCGGTCGAACCGAGCTGTCGATCCGCTTCCCGATGACCGCGCGCGTCACGCGGCGATACAACGACGCCGTCGCGATCGAACGAGGGCCGCTGGTCTACTCGTTGAAGCTCGAGGAGCAATGGACCCGCGTCAACGCCGACAAGCCGCATCGCGAGCTGCCCCATGGCGACTTCGAGGTGAGGCCGACCGCGCCGTGGAACTACGCCTTGATTGGATCCGAAGACGGTGTGGCCGGGCTGCGGTTCGAGGAGCGGGCGATCGGCGAGCGACCCTTCTCGCCCGAGGGCGCCGGCATGACCGCGACGGCACGGGCCCGGCGTCTGCCCGACTGGAAACTCGAACATGGTTGGGCGGGGGAGCGCTCGTCCTCGGATCGCACCTGGGCCGATCCCGGGCGGCCGCGCGCGTCGGAGCCGGAAGAGGCCATCACGCTGACCCCGTATGGCTGCACCAATATCAGGATCACGGAGTTCCCGCGATCAACGTGACCCCATCGCGGGCAGATCACAACCTACCTCCGCCCGATGGATCGACCGTCCGCAAATCTATGGACCGAGCGGGGATGAGCCATAGCCGTTATCGCACGACCAGGACGGAGGACAGGGGACGAGGGACGAGGGACTGGGGACCGGGGACTCACGTGTCACACTGGTGAGATGGTTCGGCTCTCGGTTCTCGATCTCGCGCCCATTATCGAGGGCAGTAACGCGGCCACCGCGCTCGGCCGCACGCTCGATCTCGCACGGCACGCCGAGCGACTCGGCTTCACGCGCTACTGGCTCGCCGAGCATCACAATATGCCAGGCATCGCGAGCGCGGCGACGGCGGTCGTCATCGCCCACGTTGCCGGCGGCACGCAGACGATCCGCGTCGGTGCTGGCGGAATCATGCTGCCCAATCACGCCCCGCTCGTGGTTGCCGAGCAGTTCGGTACGCTCGAATCGCTCTTTCCCGGGCGCATCGATCTCGGGCTTGGCCGCGCCCCGGGCACCGACCCCGCCACCGCGCGTGCACTGAGGCGGACGCTTCAATCCGACCCCGACGCCTTTCCACAGGACGTTCTGGAATTGATGGCCTATTTCTCGCCGGCGGACGGGCAGATCGTTCGGGCGGTTCCCGGCGCCGGTCTCCGCGTGCCCATCTACATTCTGGGATCGAGCCTGTTCGGCGCACAGGTAGCTGCCGCGCTGGGGCTGCCGTTCGCGTTCGCCTCTCACTTCGCGCCCGCGGCGATGATGCAGGCGATCGAAATCTATCGCGCCCGCTTCCGTCCATCCGACACGCTGGCACAGCCCTACCTGATGCTCGGCATCAACGTCGTCGCCGCGTCCACCGACGACGAAGCGCGATTTCTCGCGACGTCCGCCCGTCAGTCGTTCGCGAGCCTGCGGCGTGGCATGCCGACAACGCTGCCGCCGCCGAACCGGGACTTCGAGAAAGAGGTGCTGCCGTTCGATCGCATCCGGCTCGAGGAGGCGACCTCGATCGCCGTGGTCGGCGCGCCGGCGACGGTGCACGACGGCATTCGACGCTTCATCGCCCAGACGTCTCCAGACGAGCTGATCGTGGTCTCACATATCTACGACCACGCCGCGAGGCTCCGCTCATATGAAATCGTCGCAGAGCTCATGAGTCGCTAGGCTCCAGTCTCTCATCCTAGTCCTTGGTCCTCAGTCGTCGGTCCGCGGTCCTGGGTCCTCGTCAACTGCCACGCGCCATTCGTCATCCGTCATGTACTGTGTCGTGTAATTAAACAAATTCGTGTGTTTGAACTCGCCAATCTGTTATATTCAGCGCCTCAATGGACCCGATAGCCGCCGTCGAAGGATCGGATGAAGTCTTCGAGCGCGTGCTCGCGGCACTCCGGGGCTTCCCTGAGGTTGGGCTGGCTCGGATCTGGTTGCTCGACGACCGGGACTGTCCCGTCTGCGCTGCCTCGCGCGAGACGCCACCTACGGGGATCCTGCACCTCCGTGCAACCGGCGAGCAGCCGGCTCCCGCCGTCTCGCCGGCCGGCATTGCCGGCGACCATCACCTGATCCCGGTGGCCGGCGCGTCCCGGCTTGCCGGCATCATTGCCCGCGGCAAGCCCTCCATGTCTTCGACCGTCCAGCCGATCGACCGCTGGGGACTCGAGCCCACGCGCGCCGGCGCCCGCGAGATACGGTCAGTACTCGGATACCCGCTGCGCTTTCGCGGTGGCGTCGTCGGGATTCTCGTCTGCTATTTCCGGGCGGCGCCTCGCAACGAGCTGCTGGCCTGCCTGCCGTCCTTTGCCGCGCACGTGGCAGCCGCGATCGGCAATGGCCGCACAATCCAGGAGATCACCCGCCTGCACGAGGAACTCGAGCAGGAGCGCGACTATCTGCGCGAAGAAGCCGCGCAGACCGACGGTGCCTCCGCCATCTTCGGGAAGAGCGAGGCCATGGCGCGCGTCCTGCGACAGGTCGATCTGGTGGCGCCGACGGAAGACAACGTTCTTATTCAAGGAGAGCCTGGAACGGGCAAAGAGCTGATCGCCCGAGCCATTCACGAGCGCGGCTCGCGATCGTCACGTTCGCTCGTGAAGGTGAGCTGCGCGTCCACCGCCAGGGACTTGTTGCAGAGCGCGCTCTTCGGCGACGTTCGGGGAGCGTTCACCGGCGCGCGTGCCGATCGCGTTGGACGCTTTCGGCTCGCCGATCGAGGCACGCTGTTCCTCGACCAGGTGGAGGAGATCCCGCTCGATCTCCAGGACATGCTTCTCCGCGCTCTGCGGGATGGCGGGTTCAAGCGCGTCGGTGACGAAGCGACCCGTCACGCCAACGTCAGGGTCATCGCCGCGACCAGTCGAGACCCGCGAGCCGAGATCGACGCCGGACGTTTTCGGCCGGATCTCTTCTACCGCCTCGGGGTGCTGGCCATACAGGTGCCACCGCTTCGGGAACGGCGCGAGGACGTGCCGGCACTGACCGAGAGGTTCGTCGGTCTCGCGAGCGAGTGGTTGCGCCGGGCGCCTCCAGGTATTCCGCAACGCGAGATGGCGAAGCTCGGTGCCTACGACTGGCCCGGAAACATCCGTGAGCTACGCCTCGTCGTCGATCGCGCCGTGATCCTCGCCGCGGCGGGGGGCGACGTCCAGTTCGATGTCAGGCTGTCGTCTGCGGAAGGCGGAGATCCTCGCGCCGATCCGCGCTATCGCACGGAGAAGGAATGGCGGCGGCTCGAACGTGAAAACCTTCTGGCTGCGCTGGAGGCTGCCGGAGGCCGGGTCTCGGGCCCGAAGGGAGCGGCCGCGCGGCTGGGGATGAACCCGAACACGTTGACATCGCGGCTGCGGGCGCTGGGGCTGAAGAAGGCGTTCCCGGGCGGAGCCCCAAACAAGAGCTGAACCAGCTGGGACTGTTACCAGAGCGTCGCACCGTCGACGCTTCAGGTCGCGGCGCTGACGAATTGGCCGGATTGTGGCCGGTAGCGGGGGTGTTGCCCGGCCGCCGGCCGTCCCGGGCCACCCCACCAGCCGGACGCGCCTGGAACGGATTTCAACGGATTGCGATCGGACCAAAAGCGAGTATGCTCTTACCTCGCTTCGAACGGAAGGGATGAAGGGAATACTTCATGGCGCCTATGAACGGCACGATCAAACGACTCGTCAGTGACAAGGGTTTCGGGTTCATTCTCGCGAGTGACGGAAACGAGTACTTCTTCCACAACTCCGCGTGTACGGGTGCCCGCTTCGACGATCTCCGGGAGGGACAGGCCGTGACTTTCGAGCGCGGTCAGGGCCCGAAGGGACCGCGGGCGGAAAACGTCAAGGTCAGTTAAGGCACCTGCACCGGGTGGTGCCGGCGGTCGGGGCGCGAACAGCGCGCCCGAATCCCTCGTCGAGTTGCGGTAATCGAAAGCCTCGAGCAAGTCGTGATCCGATCACGGCCGGTTGGGGCTCTCGAACTCCCTTCGTTGGGCGGGAGCCCTCCCGGCCCGGATCGGATTCCGTTTCAGTCTACGAGTGAGCTGAGGCGCAGGCTAACGCCAGCGACGCGTTCCGTAGGTCGAGGTCTGCCGTCGTGAGACATTCCACACCTCGCCACACGCGGTGCAACGCCAGTAGCTGTCGGCGGTCGGGCTCTTGGCGGTGGTGACAATCGACGCCGACCGGCACGTCGGGCACGCCGCCGGCGCCGGGGCCGCAACTGGCTCTGGCGTGGTGTTGTGACTCTTCTGGGAGTGAAAGTCTCTCATGGCGTTCACGCCGACACGGCGCGCGGGCCGTGGTGGCGACGCTGCTGGTTCCCGAACGATCTGCGGGGCCCGCCGTGGTGCGGGCGCCCGACGTGCTGGGGCCGGTGGGCGACCGGCGGAGTGTCCAGTGCTTCGAACCGCTCGACAACGACGTGCTCGAGCGGCGCGGGCAGCAGCCGCTGGATATCGCGCAGCAGCGCCGCGTCCGACGCCGACACGAGTGAAACCGCACGTCCTGCCTTGCCGGCCCTGCCGGTCCTGCCAACCCGATGCACGTAGTCCTCCGCGACGAGCGGAAGATCGTAGTTGACCACGAGCGGTAGCTGCGCAATGTCCAGACCGCGCGCCGCGATATCGGTCGCAATCAAAACCGTCACGCGTCCGGCCTTGAAATCGCCCAGCGCGCGAGTCCGCGCGCCCTGGCTCTTGTCGCCGTGAATCACGGCCACCTTGAGTCCGGCGCGATCGAGATGCTGGCCGACCCGATCCGATCCACGCTTGGTCTTGCAGAAGACCAGCGTCGGACTGGCCGGAGCCTGCGTCAGGACGTGGGTCAACAAGGCCCGCTTGCGATCGACCGCCACCGGATGCACCAGGTGCGTGACCGTCGCCGCCACGATCTTGCCGTCGGACACGTCGAGATGCTCCGGGTTCCGGGTGAATTGCGCCGACAGCTTGAGGATGTCGCTCGACAGCGTCGCCGAGAAGAGCAGCGTCTGGCGGGCGGTCGGCAAGGCGGGAATGATGCGGCGGAGCGCGGGCATGAAGCCCATGTCCAGCATCCTGTCCGCCTCGTCCAGCGTCAGCATCTCGACCCCTGACAGGTCGATGGTTCGCCGCTGCAGGTGATCGATCAGTCGGCCGGGCGTGGCGACAACGATGTCGGTGCCCTGCTTGAGCGATCGGATCTGCGCGCCCATCGGCGCGCCGCCGAAGATTGGCGTCACGCTGACTCGGACGGGAGCGCCGTAGGTCGTGAGCGCCTCCCGCACCTGCAACGCGAGCTCGCGCGTCGGCACCAGGACCAGCGCGCGCGGTCCACGCGCGCGCGGCCGATCGGCCCGCGCGAACAGACGTTCGATCATCGCCAGACCAAACGCGGCCGTCTTACCGGTGCCCGTCTGGGCGCGCACCAGCAGATCGGTCCCGCGCAGGATGACGGGAATCGATTGCGTTTGAACAGGGGTCGGCTGGCGATAACCCAATCGGGCGAGCGGAAGGCAGAGAGCGGGCGTCAGCCCGAGTTTCGAAAACGGCATTGAGAGGCTCCAAACTTGCCTGAAGCGTTTCCCAACGCCGCTGCAGGACCCGATGAACGATCCCGTCGTCGTACTTCGACATGACGGGGGAAGCACAGGCTTCCGCACGGATTTCGTCTCGTTGCTAAGCTGGATTCGAGGAGAAGCGAGTCAGGAACGACTCGTTTGCGCCTACAGATGGCAGAGCGTGTGGGAAGATCCGATGCTCGTAATGATACCACGACCAGGGCCAACTGGACATTAAGGCCGGGAAATTGGCTCCTGTCGCTGTCGTTTTTCGCCTGATCGGCACTCCATCAACAGCATCAGGCGAGCTACTATGGGATCGATGGAGGCTCAAATCGTGAAATCGTCAATCGTGTGGGCAGTCGCGCTCGCCGCGACGACGTCGCTCGTCGCGGCGTCGGATGCGGCTGCGCAAACCTCGGAGTCGCGGTGGAGCGCCGATGCAGCGGTCGGCTGGGACGTCAGCCTGAGCGGTGATTTCCTCGCTGCCGGAATCGGCACTCTGCAGGGTGTACCGGTGGTCTTCCAATCGCAATCGTTCGGCAGCGTCTATGGCACCGGCATCCACTGGAGCTTTGGCGGTGGCTACATGCTGGATGATCTCAACGAAATCAGGGCGCAGTTCAGTTACCAACGCGCCGGATCGGACGCGGTCACCATCGGTACCGCAGGAACGTCGACGCTGGTCGGCACTTTTGACGACTACAAGGCCGCGAGCATCGAGGGGGGCTATCGACGCTACTTCGCGCCGCGTGGCGAGCACATTCGCCCGTATGCCGGCGGTCTGCTCGGGGTCTCGATCATCCCGGAAATCGACGGCGTGTTCGCGGCACCCGAGGCCGGCCTCACCCGCTACGCCACTGACCTGTACGACGGCACGGCCGCGCTGACGATGGGCGTTGCCGGCGGCGCGCTCTATCGCTTGAACGACCGCTTCGATCTGAACGGTCAAATCATGTTCCGCTACAACAGCGGGCTGTCGAAGATCGACGCGCTGCAGGGAACCGGCCTCGACAAGACGAACGACAAGTCCGCACGGTGGACCATGCCGATCACCTTCGGCATCCGCGTGAAGTTCTAACCGGCCGGCACGATCTCGGCGGCGGCCGGACTGAAAGGCCCGGCCGTCGTTCGAGCTGGACCCTCCGGCCGAGGGGTCGCGCCCTCCCGCTACCCAACTGGCAAACCCCTTGCTGCGTTGACTTTGCCTGGGCGTCCGTCCGGCGAACGTGGACGACCGCCCGATCGCAACCACCAGAATTCGGATCTCGCATACAACCTTGCAACAGGCTCGAAGCGGACATCGGGTAGGGCTGCACGCGTACCACGTGCCGACGGCTGTGACCAGCGGCGACCACGACGGGTCCGTCGAGCCCCTACACGAAACTGCACAGAACGACATCGAGCTTACCGTCGTCATGCCGTGCCTGAACGAGGCGGACACGCTGGCCACCTGTATCCGGAAGGCGTTGGCCGCGATGGAAGAGGCCGGCATCGTCGGCGAAGTCATCGTCGCCGACAACGGCAGCACGGACGGGTCGATCGACATCGGGCGTGCTGAAGGCGCTCGGGTCGTGGCGGTCGCCGACAAGGGTTACGGCGCGGCACTGATGGGCGGCATCCATGCCGCGCGCGGTCGATTCGTGATCATGGGAGACGCCGACGACAGCTACGATTTCGGTGAGCTCCCGAAGTTTGTCGAGCGGCTGCGCCAGGGCTGACGAGCTCGTCCAGGGCTGCCGCCTCGAATCCGGTGGCGGCCGCGTGCTGCCCGGCGCGATGCCGCGACTGCACCGATGGCTCGGCAACCCGATGTTCTCGCGGATTGCCCGCCGCTGGTTTCGCGCGCCGGTGCACGACATCTATTGCGGCCTGCGCGCCTTCACCAAGACACTGTACGAACGGCTCGATCAGCGATGTACCGGTATGGAGTTCGCCACCGAGATGATTATCAAGGCGAGTCTCGCCGGCGCACAGATTGGCGAGGTGCCAATCACGCTCCACCCCGACGGACGCAAGAGCCATCCTCCTCACCTGAAGACCTTCCGTGATGGGTGGCGGACGCTGCGCTTCTTCCTGATGTGCACGCCGCGCCGGCTGTTCCTGATTCCCGGCTTGATGCTGATGGTCGTCGGCATCGCTGGCTACACGGTGGCCATGCCGCGTATGACGATCGGCCGGATGACGTTCGACGCGCACACGCTGCTGTTTGCCAGCCTGGCTGTGATCTGTGGCTACCAGAGCATGTGCTTTGCCGCCATTGCCAAGACGTTCGCGACGACCGAGGGTGTCCTGCCTCGCGATCCGCGGGTGGAACGGTTCGCGCGGCTGTTGCCACTGGAGCGGGGACTGCTGCTCGGACTCGGGACTGCCATCGTCGGCGGCGTGATGCTGCTGGCGGCGGTCAACGAATGGCGCGTTCGCGACTTCGGCCATCTCGACTACGCCGACACGATGCGGATCGTCGTCCCCGGTGTCACCCTGGCGGTGCTCGGATACCAGACGATCCTCAGCTGCTTCCTCCTCAGCCTCCTGACCATGAGAAGGCGATGAGCGAACGAGCGACCTTCGACACGTATGCGGGCGACTACGACGCGGCGCTGAACCGTGGCCTGTCGCTCTCGGGAGAGTCGAAGGAGTACTTCGCTCGCGCGCGGATCCAGTGGACCGCCGGGCGCCTCGTGGCCGCCGGGCACCGCGCCCGACACGTCCTCGACTTTGGCTGTGGCACTGGTGGAAGTGGACGGGCGCTGCTCGACCATCTCGGCGCATCCGCCGTCAGCGGCGTCGACGCCTCGCCACAAAGCATCGACGTGGCGCGCCGCGACCATGCGAGCGCAGCCCTGGCTTTCGACACGATCGCCGCGCTGGTTCCGACCGGCCAATGCGATCTCGCCTATTGCAACGGGGTTTTCCACCACATCGAACCGGATCAGCGAGGCGACGCGCTCGCTTACATCAGTCGTTCGCTGTGCTCGCGCGGCTACTTCGCATTCTGGGAGAACAACCCCTGGAATCCCGCGACGAGACTCGTGATGTATCGCATCCCGTTCGATCGTGATGCCAAGCCCATCTCAGCCCCTCGGGCACGGCGTCTCCTGGACGCTGCGGGATTCGACGTCATCTGCACTGACTTCCTGTTCCTGTTTCCGCGGGCGCTCGCGGCGCTCAGGCCACTCGAGACAAAGATCGCTCGACTGCCTGCCGGCGCACAGTACATGGTGCTCTGCCGCAAGCGCACATGACACGCGCGCTGGAGCCACCCTACGTCAGCTGGTTGATCGGTCTGGCGCTGCTCCCGTTCCTGGTTGTCGTTGGACGAATCAGCCGGCGATGGACCAGCGGACCTGCCGGCCTCGCGACATTGCTCGCGGGGAGGTGGGCGCCATGGATCGCCGGCGCGGTCACGTTCGGCATCGTGCGTTTTGTGTGGGGATCATTGGCCGAGCCCGGCATCGTCCACGACGAGCGCGCGTATCTCCTGCAGGCTGCGATCTTCGCGCACGGTCATTGGACGGCGCCGTCGCCACCCATTCCGGCCTTCTTCGAGCAGATGCACGTGTTCGTCGAGCCGGCCGTTTTTGCCAAATACCCGCCGGGGCACGCCCTGACGCTCGTGCCCGGCATCTGGTTCGGACTGCCGGGACTGATGCCGGCGCTGCTTGCCGGATTGGCGGGAGCCTCAATCTACTGGCTCGCCCGGCGCGTATCGAACACCTGGACCGCTCTCCTGACGTGGTTTCTCTGGACGACGTCACCTGCGGTGCTTATCTGGGCGACCACGTACTTTTCGGAGAGCACGAGCCTGGTGATGTGGCTCGCAGCCGTGTGCGCGACGCTCCTCTGGCATGAGACAGGCCGCGTGCGTTACCTGTTCCTGGTCTCGGCGGCGCTGGCGTGGGGCTTCGAGACGCGGCCTCTGACCATGATCGCGCTCGCCTCGCCGTTGATGTTCGTCATCGTGCGCAGGGTCGTCGAGACGGGAGGGTGGCGATCGCTGGTCGGACCGGTGCTGGCGGGAGCGTTGGTCCTGGCCATCGGTCCACTGTGGAACCATCGGACGCTTGGCGGGTGGCTCACCGACCCTTACCCGGTCTATTCAAGAACCTATTTCCCGTTCGACAAGCCTGGCTTCGGAGTCGAGACGACGCCGCCGTTGCGATCCCTGCCGAGCCAACTGGCCGGTATGGATGCTTGGTCGCGGGACGTCCACCGCTCGTACGTTCCGGCGGCGGTCCCGGCCGCTCTGGCGCAGCGCACACTTGCCGTCCTGATCACGTTTGGCGAGGGGTGGCGGCTGGCGCTCGTCCTGCTGTTGCTCGCGTCGTTCGTCCGCATCCAGCGCGCTGTGGTGTTCTCGGCCGTCGCGTGCGCGAGTCTCCTGGGGGCGTATCTCGTCTTCGCGCAGCCACCGGAATGGGTGGTGTATTACGTGGAGCTGCTGCCGATGCTGCACTTCATGGCGGCGGTCGCGCTCGTTCGTCTGCTCGCGCCGGGGGGCGCGGCGGACCAACGGCGTGTCGCCATCCAGGCGAACCTGGGGTGGGCTGCCACGATCGTCGTGGTGGCGCTGGTGCCACTCTGCGCCGGCGACCTCACACGCGTGAGGGCACGGATCGATCGGCGCAACGCCTTTCATCGACAGGCCGATCAGCTGGTGCGCCGTGCGCCGCCGCATTCCATTCTCTTCGTCAGGTACGGATCGACCCAGAGCCCGCACTTCGCGATCACCCGCAATGAGCCGGACCTGGCGGAGGCGCGATCGTGGGTCGTCTACGATCGCGGCGCGGACAACGACCGACTGGCGGCACTCGCACCCGATCGCAAAGTCTACGTGCTGGACATGGAGGCATTGCGTCTCGAGCCATTGCGGACGCCTTCCGATTACTAGATCCGAAGACCGAGGGCCTGGTGGTGACCCTGATCAGAGCTGGCGCGATCCGTTAGAAGCGTCGCATGACACTCTTCGAGCGCGGGCGCAGGGCGTTCAGCAGCGCTGTATCGCCACCATCGCGTCGCGGCGCTAACGATCGGAAACACGTTGTCAAGGCCACCGCCGGACCGGCCTACGCCGCGGTCGTGAGCGCCATGCGCGGCTACACGATCCCTCTCGGAATCGGAATGTCCCCTTCGCTCTGGGATATCTATCGCGGTCTCGTCTTCACGATGAGCATCTGCCTCGTCGCGATGGGCGCGCTCGGGCTCATGATCGCGGCTTCACGCGATGCCACCGCACGTCTCCTCTCCAGTGCGGCACTCGTTCTCGGAGGATTCTCCGCGGCGCTGACGCTCCTTTACTGGGTCTACCGCGTGCCTCCACCGCTCATCACGATGGCTATCGTCACCGCCCTTTTCGCGATCGCCGTCGTCACGACCTCGCGCGCGTCCCGTCCTTAAAGCCCCGGAAGTGTTCCGGACTGGGGCACCTGATTTCCGACTTGCACTGCCTTAGTGCGCGCTGGTTCCGGCTGCTCGAACGAGACCCTCGAAAACACTAGAAAATTCGCGCCTCTGTGCGAAGTGTGCGCGCACATTGCGCGGTATCGCCCTTGCAGCACACAAAATGACTTTAGATGACAATAACGGACTTAATACTAAGGGTTCACATGGGAACGCGTTCGACCTTCACGTCAACAAAGATATGGGCGGTTTCAACACTCCTGCTGCTCACCCTGGCGAACGCTGGCCGGCCTACAGCCCAGGCCCCATCGCCGCGGCGCGTCCGGCTGCAGTGGGACTGGACGACGGAGAGCAGTCCTCGAGCGGGCGGCCCGAAGCGCCGCGTGCCGATGATCCGCGACTTCTCCGACCGTCAGGTCATCTCGCCCGAGGTCGTGCCGTCTGAGCTCGCGTCGAAGATCAATGGGAGCACCCGTTTCTGGCAGCAGTACCTGCGGCGCCACGTGCGCCATCTGGGACCTGATGCGCAGGGCGTCTTGCCGAACCAGACCGCCGAACTCTCTGCTGCCCGCGACTGGAGCTTCTCCCTCAGCAGCGGCAGCGGGAGAATGATCTCGCAGCCAGCCACGTACGTGTTCGACGTGAACTCGCCGACGAGCTGTACCAACGACTTCATCGTCACCGGCGTCAACGTGGCCGGGGCCGCGGCCCAGGCGAACCTGATCGGGTTGAACAGCCTCTACAACACGCCAGCAGGCAACGGCTTGTGCGCGGGGACCGCGCCGAAGGTGCTCTTCGCTTACAACATCGGTCCCGGAGTGATCAATTCATACCTCGCGTTGTCGCTCGACGGAACCAAGGTCGCCTTTAATGAGAACAACAACGCGAGCTCCTTCTTCGATATTCTCAAGTGGGCATCGGGAGCCGGCAACGGCACCACGGCCGCCGCGGCGGTGAAGCCCGGGACCGGTAATTCAGCGGTGGACGTGAAGCTGGCGCTCACCGGCGGCACGTCGACGGCGCCGTTCATCGACTACGACGCCGACGTCGCCTATGTCACCACTTCGGACAACGTGGTGCACAAGTTCACCGGTGTCTTTCTCGGAACGCCGAAGGAAGTGACGACCGCGGGCAGTGGCTGGCCGGTCTCGAGCGGTCTCGGCGGCGGCATCTCGACCCCGGTATTCGACGGAATCTCGAGGCATGTCTTCTTCACCGACTCGGCCAACGGCGGCATCGACTACGTCGACGACTCGTGGTGCCGGCGGTTGCGGTGACGAACAAGTTCTTCTTCGCGCCCGGACTCGCGACCGCGGCGCCGGTCATGGTCGACTCGACCAACCAGAAGGTCTATGGATTCTCCGCCAACCCGACCGGGTCGTTCGCCGTCGTCGGTCAGGCCGACACCAACCTGAGCGCGGCCAGCCAGGTGACTGTCAACGTCGGGGGCGCCACGTCCAACTTACCGCCGCTGATGGGGGATTTCACCGAGGAGTATTACAACGGCAATGCGAGCACGGCGCTCCTCTACGTGGTCGGCAACGACGCCACGACCAACCGCGTGCCGGCGCTCTACGCCATCGGGTTCAACGCCGCCTTCAAGCTGAACGCGTCGCCGACGTTCGGACCGCTGGCGCTGGCGAGAAACTTCGCCAACATCAATGCCTCGCCGGTGACCGCGTTCTTCAACACGACGTTGAACAAGCAATTTCTGTTCATCAGGGCGAGCAAGCAGTGAACGGCGAAGATTACTCGCGGCTGTATCGATCGAACGACGCACGAGCGGCTAACCGACGGCGAATATCCACGACGTGCTCCTGGTGGCCAGCGGCGGCACCGGTGGCATCAGCATCGACAACGTCAGCTCGAGCCCGGGAGCGTCGAGCGTGGACTACACGACGCTGACCGGAAAGACGGTGGTCAAGGCCACACAGGTTGGCCTGCAGTGATCGTCCACGAATCGTAGTGCATTCGCAGTCTTGAGAGGTCTGCGGCCGAGACTTAGACTCTCCCGTCTATGCCACAGATCGAATTGCCCGAGGAGCTCCGGAAGGCTACTTTCGCCCGAAGTCGTAGTCCCTCTCCGTCCCACCCGCAGTGGAAAACTTCAGCGGTCCCGACTATCCTGCTGGTACGAACCCCACGAGCCCAGCGGTGGATTGGAACCGCGTTTATGAGCTACTGCGATCATTGTGAAGGCCAGCGATTCGATCGAGCCAGGTACTTCGCGCGCTCCGCCAGATGCGCAAGGATCTCGAGGGCTCGAGCCACGGACGGCCCGAGGACGTCGTCGACCTCGCGCTCCGCACCATTCGATCGCTCGATATTCCCCACCTCGAGCTCATCGAGACCGGCGACGAGATCGTTCATTGATCGCGACCTCTCCGAATTCCGACCTGATCTCGTCCGCCGGCTTGTGTGGTCCGACAATCAAGCGGAGGTCGCGAAGTTATGAGGCGCGCCGATAAGACGCCGGGATTCAACTTCAAGATTCCCGAGAAGATCATGACGCCGGATACGGTCGCAACGCGCATCGGCACGCTCAAGTTCGTCGACGGGGTGCCCACTGATGAGACCGTCGCGTCTCGTCTACGACAATCTCGATTTCCTCCGCGGCGTTGAAGTGTTCCTCAACTTCATTCCGGCTGCCTCGATCGAGGGTCTGCGGCTCGGCAACGTCGAACGCGGCGCAACGTGCAGCAATCAGGCAGTGATCTACGACCAGCTGCTCGACTCCGCGCCGCTGCTGCTCACCGGCAATACGGATACGGTGTATTGCGCCGGCGTTTCTCGATCTGCGAAGCGGACGGGCCGACGGTGGTCGAGATTCCGCCCGGCTGCGGCCCGGGCACGGTCAACGATGCGTTCTTTCGTTTCATCGTGGACATGGGAATCCCCGGCCCCGACCAGGGCAAGGGCGGTAAGTACCTGATTGTTCCGAACGAGCATCAAGGGCGAGCTGCCCAAGGAGAAGGATGGCGGCGATACTTCGTCGCGCGCTCACCGTCGTACGTGAACTGGTAATCCTCCGCGGCTTTCTCGTGGACGGCAAGCCGGATACCGCGTCGAAGATGTTCCGCGAAGGATTGAAGATCTATCCGCTGTGCCAAAGCGGCGACCCCGCCGCCGATGGAGTTCATCAACTGCTCGAAGGTTTCGTTCAATACCGTTCACGCCAACGACTTCGATTTTTACGACGAGCTCGATCACGTGATTCAGAAGGAGCCGCTCGACTTCATCGATCCCGAGCTGCGCGGCCTCGCGGCAAGCATCGGCATCCGCAAGGGCACGCCATTCGCGCCGGACGAGCGAATGAGGAGGACGCTGATCGAAGCCGTCGCCGTCGGCAACGCGACCGCGCGCGCGATCGGGCTTCCGCAATCGTGATCCCCGCGCCGCCCTCTACGACAACAGCCACTGGAAGACCGGGTTCATCGGCGGCGACTACCGATGGCTCGACGGCGACGGTATGTCGGGCCGCAACCTGGACGCGCGCACGGCGTTTTTCTACATGGCGACCGTCAACACGCCCGCAATGGCCGTGAAGATGGTGGGGAAGGGCTCGCAGTATGCGGTCGACTTCCGCCGACAAGAACGGCAAGCTCCTCGAGGGTGCGAAGAGCTATCGGCTGAACATTCCCGCAAACGCGCCGGCGAAGGACTTCTGGTCGGTTGTGCGTATACGACCCGCAGACGCGCTCGGAGCTGCAGACCGTCGCAGCCATTCCCCAGTAAGAACAACAAGCGCGACAAGCTGATCGTGAACACCGACGGCTCAGTCGACTTGTATTTCGGGCCCGAAGGCGCCGGCCGGCAAAGAAGCCGAACTGGATCGGAGACGGTCGCCGGGCAAGAGCTGGTTTGCGATCTTGCGCCTGTACGGACCGCTCGAGCCGTGGTTCGAGAAGACATGGCGACCGGGAGAAATCGAAGAGCTGCGCTAGTGCTGCAGGTTCCTACCGGCTATCGCGCTCGACCACGACCGCCGTCCCGTAGCACAACACCTCGGTAACACCCTGCATCACCTCCGTCGCGTCGTAGCGCACGGCGATGACGGCGCCGGCGCCCAAGGCCTGCGCGTGCTGCAGCATCAGATCGAACGCCTCCTCTCGCGTCTTCTCGCAAAGCTCGGTCAACAGGGTGATGTTGCCGCCGACGATCGTCTGCAGCGACGCCCCGATCGTCCCCAGCACCGATCGTGAACGCACCGTGATTCCGCGGACCACGCCCAGCGTCCGGGTCGTGCGATAGCCGTCGAGGGTGTTGGCGGTAGTGGTCATGTGGTGGTCGAGTGGCATCGGATCCGTCCTCCTCGTCCGCGGGCGCCGGCGCCCGGCCGCCCGCCGCAGAACATCCGTCCCAGTCTAGCGCGGCCGGCCCGGCAGGCTTGATTCGCACGGGTCACTCCCGGCCGGTCGCTCACCCCTCGCGCTCGCCATTCGTCACTGAATCGGTACGGCTGCTGGGACAAGCCGGCAGAATGCGGCCTGGTTGTCATCGTGGCCGCTTCGATCGGACTGCTTATGCTCACCGACCTGTCGTACGCCGTTCGGATGCTTCGCAAGAGTCCCCTGTTCACGGTCATCGCCACCCTCACGCTGGCCTTGGGTATCGGCGCCAACACGACGATGTTCACCGTGGTGAAGGCTACGTTGCTGTCGCCGCCCCCAGTCCATGACGTGGGACGGCTGGTCGCGGTCTACATGGTGGATTCGAAGGACGTGATTGCCGGCAACCGGTACCTGCCGACGTCGTACGCCAACTATCGCGACGTCGGCGACGCGGCGACGACGCTCTCGTCGCTCTCGGTGATCGAGCTCGTGTCGATGACGCTCTCCGGCGCGGGCAGCGGTGAGGAGATTAACGGCGAGATGGTCGGCGCGAACTACTTCGACGTGCTCGGCGTCAAGCCGGCACTGGGACGCGCGTTCGCTGCCGGGGAAGACGATCCGCGCGGCGGCGCACGACTCGTGATGCTCAGTCACGCCCTGTGGCAGCGACGTTTCGGTGGCAACCCGGCGATCATCGGGTCCACGATTCAGTTGAACTCTCAGCCTTTCACGATCATCGGGATTGCCCCGCCTCACTTCAAGGGCACCTGGGCCTTCTCGCCGGCTGAAGTGTTCTGGGTCACGCTCGGGGCGAGAACGGTCGCGCTGTCAGGCCAGGCGCGCGACAACTTCGACGTGCGACGCGTGGCGATGCTCTATCCCATCGGCCGTCTGAAACCGGAAGTGACGCTGCGCCAGGCCAACGAGGAGCTGGATGCAATCGGCCGGCGGCTGGCCCGTGAGTACCCGCGGGACAACGCCGATCGCACGCTCACCGCGCGTCCTCTCGCGGATGCCGTGGTGGGCATCAACGCGCGCGGGCAGTACGTCCTGATCGCCCAGGTGCTGACAACCGTCGTCGCCTTCGTCCTGCTGATCGCGTGCGTCAACCTGGCCAACCTGCTGCTCGCGCGCTCGGCAACACGTAGCCGTGAGATGGCGCTGCGTGGCGCGCTCGGCGCGACGCGTGGGCGTCTGATGAAGCAGATGCTTACCGAAGGGCTGCTGCTCTCGGCTATGGGCGGCGCTGCCGGACTGGTGCTCGCTCTCTGGGGACGAGGACTGCTATGGTCGATGCGGCCGCCGTTCCTCGACGACAGCACGATCGAGCTCACGCTCGACTGGCGGGTGGCGCTCTTCAGCTCGGTCATCACGGTCATCACCGGTTTGCTGTTCGGCCTGCTGCCAGCCGTGCGGGCGTCACGTCCAGACCTGGTCGAGGCGCTCAATGCGGGAGGTCGATCCGGCCACGTCTCTGCCGGCGTCACGCTTCGCCGGGGACTCGTCATGGCGGAAGTGATGCTGGCGGTCACGGCCCTCGTCGGCGCCGGCCTCTTCCTGAAAAGCCTCCAGCACGCGCAGCAGCTCGATCCCGGTTTCGAATCGCGGCACCTCCTGGTCCTCAGCGCCAACCTCGATAGCCGCGGGTACAGCGTCGAACGAGGCCAGCAGTTCTTCGCTGCCGCCATCCAGGAGGCACTCACTGTTCCCGGCGTGGCCAGCGCTGCGGTCGCCGGATCGTCGCCCCTCTCGGGCGCGCAGGTGAGGAGCATCTTCCTGGACGATCGCGCACCGACGTCACGTGGCGTCTACATCACGACCTCTTCCGTGACGCCTGCCTATTTCAACACGATGCGGATCCCGCTTCGGCGGGGACGTCTCCTGTCCGACGCCGACACCGCGAGCGCGCAGCCGGTGGCCGTGGTGAGTGAGAGCTTCGCGAAGCGGTTTTGGCCGAGCGCCGACGCTCTGGGACACCGAGTGAAGTTCTTCAACGATCCGGTCTGGCGCACGATCGTCGGGATTGTCCCCGACGTTGCCGTCGATCAGCTCGGTGCCGAACCACGCCCGTTCGTCTACCTTCCGATGCGGCAGCTCTATGCTCCCTATTCGACGCTCCACGTGCGGACCGTCGGCTCGCCCGACGCCCTCCTGCCGGTCGTTCGAGAGCGGATGCAACGACTCGATCCGGCGCTCGCCATTCAGGGCGCCAGCACCATCGGCGGCATCCTCGATCAGGTGATGTGGGCACCGCGGACCGGTGCCCAGCTGCTCGGCGCGTTCGCAGGCCTGGCCGTGCTGCTCGCGCTCATCGGGATCTACGGCGTGATGTCGTACAACGTCAGCCAGCGCCGGCCCGAGATCGGAATACGGATGGCGCTCGGCGCGGGCTCCGCACACATCCGCCACCTGATGCTGCGCGAGGGTATGATGCCCGCGCTCCTCGGCCTCGCTGCCGGTCTGGCTGCGTCGATCGCGCTCGGACGATGGGTGGGCTCGCTGCTCTACGACGTGCACCCGTTCGACGCCGCGACCCTCGCCGTGGTCGCCGCCTTGCTCACCGTGACGGCCCTTGGGGCCTGCTGGCTGCCCTCGGCCCGCGCCGCACGGATCGATCCGCTGAAGGCGCTGCGGGAAAGCTCCTGACGGCGATCGCCTCTTCACCCGGCGGGTTGTACGCTTCGCAGGCGCGCGCCGAACTCGCGGGCATCGGCGGGACGGCGACGCCGCTGCAGACTCAGCGCATCCTCGAGGAACGCCGCGAAGGCCTCGGGGCAATCCGGCCGGAGCAACCGGATGTCCGGCAGCGTCCCGCTCGAAATCAGCCGCGCCGTCTCGAACCGGTCGCCGCTGACAAAGGGATTTTTTGCCGCGACCGCTTCGAACAGCGTCACCGCGAGTCCCCACAGGTCGAAGCTGACCTCCGGCGGCTCGCCGGCCAGCGCCTCCGGCGACATGTAGATCGGCGTGCCGGCGAGTTTGCCGCTGGTGGGATCGGCAACCGGCGCCAGCTCAGTGTGAGTTCGTGTCGCGGTCTCGCCGAAGTCAGAGAGCTGGCTGGATGATGGCGGGGTCGGAGCCGGGGCGACCACGGCAAGACCAAAATCGAGCAGTTTCGGTGTGTTGTCGTCGGTGAAGCCGATGTTGCTCGGCTTGACGTCGCGGTGGAGCACGCCGGCGCGATGCAGACTGTGCAGTGCATCGGCCATCGCGGCGCCGATCCGCGTGACCTCAGGCAAGCTCAACGCCCCCTGCTGCAGCCGGGTCGCCAGCGTCCCTCGCGGCAGATACTCGAGGACCAGCATCGGGATACCGCGCCACGACTCGACCCCGTAGATTCCTTCGAGGTGCGGATGATAGAGCGTCGCCAGCGCGCGGGCTTCCCGACGCAACCGTCTCGCAGCCTCGTCTGACAGTCGGGGCAATGTCTTGATCGCGACAGGCCGGTTCAGCGTGATGTCCTGAGCGCGGTAGACGACCCCCATGCCACCAGACCCCAGGCGCCGTACCACTTTGAACTTGGCGGCGATCAGAATCGGGACCGGCGCTTCCCGCACCGCCGCATTGCACGCCTGACAGGTCGTCACGCTCGACTCGAAAATGCGGTCGCATCGATCGCACTGCTTGGCGGCCTCGTGATCGGGATAGGTATCGACCGCCGCGTAGGGTGCCGCCGACGGTGTCCGCGCGCGCAGCTGCTTCTGCAGGGCGGCGGCGGCGGATGCGGCCACGGCCTGCAGGAGAAAGCGATCCTCGGCCGAGTATCGTGTCTCGCTGCGTTTGTCGCCGAGTACCGAGCAGGCCGATCAGGGCGCCCATCGCGTCGAGCAGCGGCAGCAGCAACCGCGCGTGCGCCAGACCGAGCCAGTCCAGCTCGCTGGCGGGAAGCCGCCGCAGCGGCGAGGCACTGTCGGCGGTATCGATGTCCAGGGCCGAGGCCGATCCGGCTACCAGCGTCGCCAGCGTGGACGCGGACGGCAACGGCGGTATCCCGTCCAAGGGATCTTCATATCGGTCCTCGCCGCGACACAGCAGCGTGACGCTGTTGACGTGGAGCGCCTTGTCGATTTCCCCCGCGACCAGTCGCGACAACTGCTCGAGCGATGCCGCCCGCCTCGTGCTATCGGACAGACTGGCCAGAATCTCCCGGGCGTCGTGTTGTTCGCGGAAATAGCGCCGGTCGATGGCGAGCAGCAGCGGCCGCCGTACCAGCGCCAGACAGATCACCAGCCCCAGCGTCACCAGCCAGACCTGGGGCGGTGCCTGGGTGAAGATGTCGACCAGCGGCTGCTGACGGTGACGATACAGGTAGGCGGCCAGCAGGACGATCGGCACGCCCATCAGCGAGAACACCGAGTAGCGCGCGAGCGCGTACTGAATGGCCTGGCGGACGATGAGACGGGTCTCGAGGACCCGGTCGACGACCACCGCGTACGCCGTGATCACGGGCACGAGCAGAATGGCGAGGGATATCACGAGCGCGGCGGCCCGGGTCCGACCCGGCGTCGAGAGGTACTCGCGGTACGGCGCCACGAATCCACTCAACAGGATGTCGACGAGGAGGGGGACCATGCCGAGCACCAGGCCGGCAATGAAGAGCGCGACGCGGCGCCGCTCCTCGGGCAGCGCGGTGCGAACCTTGGCGATGAGCAGCGCGAGGGTCGGAAACTGAAGGGCAACAACGATCGTCCACGCGACGTCGCGCGTGCGCGCCGCGAGCCCGTCCGCAGCAAGCGTGGTGACCAGCATCGCGACGAAGAGTGCCAGTCCGACACCGAACAGAGAGGCTTCGATACGACGGGGCGCCCATGCCGGCAGGAGCGCCGGCTGACGCCGAGGGAAGTCCCAGGCAAAGCGCCAGAAGTAGAGTGGAACCATGGCCACGGGAGACATCGCCAGGAAGCCGTGGCGGATCCCGTCGAGCCCGGCACGGTGATAGGAGACACCTGCCAGCAGCGGGTCGGCGAAGAGGCTGCCGAAAAGACAGAACGTCAGCCCCAGCCAGCGCGCCGGCAGCTCCCGACGGCTGCCCGCGATCAACGTCAGGCCGACGCCGACGAACACGGCGAGCAGCAGCGCATGGACCGCGGGCGGAAGCGGAGTGGGCAGGTGCTCGCCGCGGGCCAGGATCGTGAGCCACGCGACGCCACCCGCGACGGCCTTGGCGGTCGCGATGGCAAGCCAGATCATCGCGGCACGGGAGTCAGTGGCGGCTTTCGCTCTCCGTGATGCGACAGATGCCGAGGGGATGCAGCTCGCTCGATCTGACGGCCTTCAACGCGAACTCGACATCCGGAACATCGATGACCGCACGCGCGTGCCGCAGCGCGTGCTGCGCCGCCAGGCTGCCGAGAGCGCGACTGAACTCGATCGCCCTGATCGCGTAGTCGAGCCAATCGTCCATCCGACGAACGCTGCTCTCATAGCTGCTGACCGCAGCGAGCAGGGCGTCCTCGGTCGCCATCATCATCCCGGCACCCTGACCGAAGCCGACGGCCAGTTGCAGGATCCGCCCATCGGTGTTTGTCTCGACCATCGTTGTCCTCCGGAAGGGAAGATTCCGTCACACCCTCGAGATGTCACGCGCAGCTGGTCGGATTCTAGCCCAAAGGGAACGGGCCAGTTGCATTCGAGACTGCGCCTGTGCTCTGCTTGCCGATGGTGCGGCGACACCGCACCGACGAGGGAAGCAGGGCCCCCGCTCCTCTCGACTGAAAGGGACAGAGCGCTGCAATGACTTGCACGCGATTCGTCACCAGGGCCCTGCGACCGCCCATCCTCTTTCTCACCTGCTTCCTGTTACCGCTTGCGGCAGCCGCGCAGTCTCCAGCCAAGGGAAGCGGACCGACAGCCAAAGTCGATCTGAATACGGCCAGCATGTCTGACCTCGAGGCGTTGCCCGGGGTCGGGGCGGCGACCGCGAAGAAGATCGTCGCCGGCCGTCCGTATGCCAGCGTGGAAGACCTGGCCAAGGCGGGTGTACCGACCAGGACGATTCAATCGATTTCAGGTCTGGTCACCGTCAGCGGCGCGAAGGCGGCGGCGCCGCCGACACCCTCGCCTGCACGCGCGCCAGCCTCGTCCGCCACTGCGTCGCCAAAGGCCGGTGCCGGCGCGGCGCCAGTGGATCTCAATACCGCGAGCATGACCGACCTCGAAGCGCTGCCAGGGGTGGGGCCTGCGACCGCCAAGAAAATCGTCGGCGGCCGGCCGTATGCCGCGGTGGACGACCTGGCCAAGGCCGGCGTCCCGGCAAAGACGATCCAGTCGCTCGCCGGTCTCGTGACGGTCGGTGCAACGAGGCCCCCCTCGCCGACACCCACCGTACCGCCGCCACCATCTCCGGTGCGACCTTCGACGCCTCCTTCAGCGACCACGCCCGCGACGTCAACGACAACCGCGACGCCGACGGCGGGTCCTCCGCCGGTCAAGGGCATGGTGTGGGTGAACACCGCCACCAAGGTGTACCACCACGAAGGCGACCGGTACTACGGCAAGACCAAAGAGGGCAAATACATGACCGAAGCCGACGCGATCAAGGCCGGCTATCGCGAAGCCAAGTCAGGGACGTCGGAGAAGAAATAGCTCTGCCCAACCGAGGAGTGGAGGAACAGTCATGCTGCACATGATCGGACATGCCCTGCTCGGGCTCGTCATCGGAGTCGTCGCCAAGCTGCTGCTGCCGGGACATGATCCGGGTGGCATCATCGTGACCGCGATCATCGGGTTGATCGGCGGCGTCCTTGGCGGATTCATCGGTCGGGCGCTGGGTTGGTATCAGCCAGGGCAACCGGCCGGATTCGGCATGTCCGTCGTCGGCTCGATGGCCCTGCTTCTGGTCTATCGCTTCGTCTTTTGAGACCCGCCGAAGGAGAAATACCAATGGCTTTACTCGACAACCTCAAGAATCTGCTGGGGCAGTACACGTCCGGCACGGCATCGGAGCAGGACGCCGCCGCGCACTTTCAGCAAGTGGCCCAGTCGGCCGACCCTGGCACCCTGGCCCAGGGCATTGCCGCCGCGATGCGGTCGGATCAGACGCCGCCGTTCAATGAGCTCGTCGCGCAACTGTTTGCCAACGGCTCGACCGACCAGAAAGCGGCCATGCTCAACTCGCTGCTCGGCGCTTTGTCGCCGGACCAGCGGGCAAAGCTGAGCGCGCTACTCCCGGGCGTGTCGGGCGGCAGCGTGACCGGGGCCCAGGTCACCGGCCTCTCCCCTGACGTGGTGGCGCAAGTCGCCCAGCAGGCCGAGCAGCACAATCCTTCGATCGTCGACCATATGAGCAGCTTCTACGCACAACATCCGACGCTGGTGAAGACGCTCGGGACTGCGGCGATGATGATCGCCATGCGCAAGATCGCCGAGCGACACGCGTAGCAGGATCGCGGGACTGATCCAGCCGGCCGAAGGCTATTCGGTCCGGACTTGCGGCTGGTGCGGGGCGACGGCGTGCACACCAGCCACCGCAAACTCGGCGATGTGCCTGGCGGCTTCGTCGATTTGCGTCGCCGTGCCCTCGAACCGGAATCCGAGACGCTCGGCGATCGGGTTTGCGGTATACGCGGCGAACTGGCCCTGAATGCTCGCCAGGCAGCGCAGGACGCGCACGTCGGAGGGGTCGCAGTCGATCATCTCGGCGACCACACCAGCAAGATAGGCGATCCGGGGCCTGAACCCGAGCTCGACCACCTCGTCGAGCGCCGGCGTCGGGTCGTGCATCTCGCTCTGCAACAAGCGGTACACCGTTTCGTGGCGCGGTGACCACAGCCGCCGCAGGAAGATGACCACGTAGCGGCGCAGCTTCTCTTCGGCATGCTGTCCCTCGCCGGCAGCGCGCGCGGCGGCGGTGGTCTCCTGCATGGTCTCGATCGCCTGGCGCATGACGGCGCGATAGAGACCGAGCTTCCCGCCATAGTGGTAGTTCACGCTGGCGATATTGGCTCGCGCCCTCCGGCAGATCTCGCGGACGGTCACCTTCTTGAAGCCACGCTCCGCAAACAGTTGCTCCGCAGTCGTCAGCAGGCGCTCGCGGGTCTCGCGCGGTTCGGTCACAGCGTGCGCCTGAAGAGCCTGGTCGCTGCGGACATCGCGATGACCGAGAAGACCAGCAGAAATCCGAGATCGTAGGTAATTGCCTCGAAGCCGGTGTTCTTGAGCAGCAAGTTCTTGAACGCGTGCACGGCGTAGGTGAACGGATCGACCACGGCGATGACCTGCATCCACCCGGGGAATCCCTGCTGTGGATACACCGCGCCGCTGGGAAAGTACAGAAGCGTATTGAGGACGCCGAAGATCGCGCGTGGCATCAACGGATCGGTGACCCGGACCATGAGCAAGAACATCAGGCTGATCAGCGCGAACGCCGTCACGACGACCACTACGAACAGCCGGAACAGACGCAGCGGATCGAACGGGTTGGGAATGCCGGCGATGAGTGAGCCGATCATCAGCAGGAACATGCCGGCGAGCACGGCCTTCACCGTGCCTGAAATGTTGAAGCCGGCAATCAGCTCGAACTTGGTGATCGGAGTGACGAGGTAGCCTTCGTGGAGGCCGCGCGCCTTGTCGTCGATGAAGATGATGCCGCCGCCGATCATCACCATCATGAAGATCGACATCACCACGGAGCCCGGCAGCAGATACTGGACGTAGGGAACGTAAGGATAGACCTCGACCACGTCCAGGGTCGGCTGAGTGGCAATCCGCGCCGCGGTGGCGGGTTGGTCGTAGGACGCGATCAGGCCTCCCACGGTCGCGGCGAGGGCCGTCGACACGAACGTGTCGGTGTTGTCCTCGATGAGCGCGACGCGAGGCTCGTTCCGGGCAAGGACGCGCCGCGAGAAATCCGGCGGAATCGTCAGCACGCCATTGACCCGGCCGTTGCGGAGATCGGTCAGCGCCTGACCGGAGTCCGCGTATTCAATCGTATCGATGGTCCGCGCCCCCGACGAGGCGGCCGCGGCAAGCTCGCGGACGCGCACCGCCGGCACACCGCGATCCTGATTCACTACCGCAACTTTCAGGTGCTTGACGTTCCCGCCGAACGCGTAGCCGAGCACGACGAGCTGCACGATCGGAAAGACCATCGACACGACGATCAGCATCGGGCTGCGCCGGAAGCGGCGCATCTCGCGTTCGACGATGGCCAGAGTGCGTCCCATTACCCTCTCCGAAGCATGAACGGGCTGTCTGCGGCCGACGGCTCCTGAAGGGCGTCCCGCAGGGCACGGCCGGTGTAGTGCACGAACACGTCGTCGAGCGTCGTGCTCTGGACGGTCAGCGACTGCACGGTCGTCTTGGCCTGTTCGGCAGCCTCCAGCAGGGCGAGCGTCGTTGCCGGCCCGTTGGTCGTGTTGATGCGGAAGATGCCGTCTTCACCGGTCACGCCGTCGACGAACGGCAAGGTCTTCAGCCGATCCGGCCAGCCGGCCGGCACGGTGGAGAAACTGACCTCCAGCGCGTTCTTCCCGGGAATCGACATCTTCAGCCGGATCGGGGAATCGAGCGCCTTCAGCTCGCCGTGATCGACGATCGCGATTCGATCGCACAGCTTGTCCGCTTCGTCCATGTAATGCGTCGTCAGCAGCACCGTCAGATCGCGACTGGCCTTGATCTTCTTGAGCATTTCCCAGACCGCAACGCGAGACACGGGATCGAGACCGGTCGTCGGCTCGTCGAGAAAGAAAATCCGCGGCTCGTGCACCAGGCCGCGCGCGATCTCGACACGACGCCGCATGCCTCCCGACAGGTTCTTCACCGGCGCGCTTCGCCACTCGCTCAGCTCGACGGCATCGAGGAGCTCCGTGATCAGCTGCTGCCGTTTGGCGCGGGGCACGCCGTACAGCTTGGCGAAGATGATCAGGTTCTCCTCGACGCTCAGCTCGAGGTCGCTGGTCAGCGCCTGCGGGATGACGCCGATCGATCGACGCACGCCGTCTGCCTGGGTCGCGACGTCGAACCCATTCACGCGGGCCGAACCGGCGGTCGGTGGCAGGAGCGTGGTGAGGACCCGGATGAGCGTCGATTTGCCGGCGCCGTTGGGCCCGAGCAGCCCGAAGATCTCACCATCCTCGACCGCGAAGCTGATGCCGTTGACGGCTGTGAAGTCGCCGAACTTCTTCACCACCTGGTTGACGTCGATGGCGGGTGTCATCGCAATGGCAGCAGCACGTACGCGGTCATGCCGACCGCGAGCCGGCGGTCGGAGTTGTCCACGCCGAGCCGTACTTCGAAGGTCTTGATGTCGCGCTTGGTCCGGCTGACGTCGCGTTGCGTCGCGTATGAGGCGTCGACGCCCCGCAGGATGACGCGTCCTTGACGCTCGACGCCGGAAGGCAGGCGAACCGTCAGTTGATCGCCAAGGCGAATTCGATCGATGTAAGTCTCCTCGACATCGACGCGAACCCACAGTTCGTCGGGGTTCACGAGCGTGACGATGGGAGCGCCG
Organism: uncultured Acidobacteriota bacterium; assembly: GCA_963771415.1. GTDB lineage: Bacteria > Acidobacteriota > Vicinamibacteria > Vicinamibacterales > 2-12-FULL-66-21 > CAWAZT01. The sequence goes on from CAVYTI010000009.1 coordinate 72,709, forward strand.
GGGGACACGTACTCGCCCTGTCGGACGGCGCGCACGTCAACCAGACCGTCAATCGGGGCAGTGATCTCGGTGTAGCGCAGCCGGACGTCCGCCTTGGTCTGTTGAGCCGCGGCGGCGGCCTGCATGTGCTGATTGGTTTCGACCTGGTTTCGCCGCGCCGCCACCTGCTCGGCATTGGCCCGCGCGAGCGCAACGGTCGAACGCTGGGCATCGACCTGCTTGATGAGCGAGTCGAGCTTCGCTTGCGCCGCGTTGGAGGTCGTGCGGGCCTGATCGAGCTCCTGGGTCGAGGCGATGCGCTGCTCAGCCAGACGCTGAGTGCGGGTGTAAACGAGGCGCGCGTTCTCCAGATCGGCGGTCGCCGCCTTGACCTGCGCGTCGCTCGACGCGAGCATCGCCTCGGCCTGCTTGATCTGATCGGTGGTCTGACGCTCCTCGAGCCGGAGCGCGGCTTCGGACTGGCGAATCTGCGCCGACAGCCCCTGGCTGTTTTGCGCGTAGTAAGCGGTGTCGGCCTTCAATTCGTCGGGAGCGATTACCGCGAGCAGTTGCCCTTTCTTGACCGCGTCTCCTTCCTTCACGAGGAGCTGCGCAATCTGGCCGGCGACCTGCGGGCTCACGATCACGTCGTTGGTCGTCACGATGCCGGTGAGCAGGAGCGAGGAGGGGGGCCGGTTCGCGTAGACGTATCCCCCGACCGCCACGGCAATGACTACGAGAGGCACGATGAATCGACGCGCACGCTGCATAAGTTCAAACAAGTGTATCAAACACTTGTTTGAATACAAATGCGACCGACCGCCGACTCAGATACTCATGGCTGAGGTCACTGGGGCGGGCTGGCGATGCCCGAAAACCGCACGAGCCGCGACTCGGGGGATCCCACGTTCTCTTCGCTCTCGCCCTCGAGCCTATCCCCCACGAATCGCAGTCGATAGGTCGTCACAAACGGGGTCCGGTAGCGTGCGATCTTCAGCGCGTAGGTGTCGGGCGCCGTCCAGCCGCCGCTGGCGGCCATCGGCTCCGACACGCCATTCACCAGGATGGTTCCCGGCTGCCACTTGCTGGAAGGCGCTCTGACCTTCAGCTCGCTTCCCGCAACCTTCACGGTGAAGGCGGCCGTGCCTGCCACGTCGATCGAATCGACCGCAATCGCCTCGATCGACCTCGGGTTCGTGGCAATGACATACCGCCGGCCAACCGCGCCCTTGGCGGCGACCGCTGCCTCGGCGCTGTTTCCTTGGGGATGCAGCATGAGACCCGACAATTTCGACTTGAGCGTCGCCGCCGACGCGGCGTCGGGTGCAAGCGGTTCGTTTGCGAGCGCTGGTACGAGCCGATCCCAGACGAGGTTCATCACCGACGCCATGTCCCGCGTGCCGCTCGTGATCGCGACCACCGCATCGTACTGCGGCATGACGATGCAGAACTGGCCGTGCGCGCCGTCGCCGCGGTAGAAGCCATGGCGGCAACGCCAGAACTGATAACCGTAGCCCTGTTCCCAGTCGCTGTTCGGCGAACTGCCGTTCGACGTCTGACGCGCGGTGGCGGTCTCGACCCACGTCGCGGGCACGAGTTGCTTCCCCTGCCATTGTCCTTTCTGCAGATAGAGCTGGCCGAAACGCGCGATGTCCTCTGTACGGACGCTGAGGCCGAACCCGCCGAGGGAGATCCCCTGCTTGCTCGTGTCCCAGGTGGGGTGCTCGATGCCGAGCGGTTCGAACAGTCTCGGTCGCAGGTACTCGAGCACCGGCTGACCGGTGACCTTCTGCACGATCGCGGAGAGCATGTACGACGCGGGCGTGTTGTAGACGAAAAAAGTCCCGGGCTTGTGAGCCAACGGCAGGTTCAGGAATTTCTTCACCAGGCTGTCGTCGGAGCCGAACGGAAAATCGCGGATGTCCTCATCGTGATGCCCGGTAGACATGGTCAGCAGATCGCGCACACGCATCGATTTGAGCGCCGCGCTCGGATCCGCGGGTGCCTCGTCGGGAAAGAACCGCAACACCGGATCCTCAACGCTCAGCTTTCCATCGGACACCGCCAGGCCGACCGCGGTTGACGTGAAGCTCTTGCTCAGGGAGAACAGCATGTGCGGCTCCCCGGCCGCGTAAGGCGCCCACCATCCCTCCGCAACCACCTGGCCATGCCGTACGAGCATGAAGCTGTGCAGCGCGTCGAGCTTCTGATCGGCCTCGTCGACGAAGCGAAGGAGGGCGGAAGAGGAGACACCCTGAGCTTCGGGAGCGCTGCGAGGAAAAGTGAAGGGCGCGTCGGGCCGCGCGCCGACCACTGGCGACAGGCACAACAGGGCGATCACGATCGGTCCGATCCGCATGAAGAACGTCCTCCCTCTGATGCAGCCTTCGCCGCAGCGCGCTGGCCGGGTGCCCGGCGTCAGCCCACCCCTCGCGCGAGAAGCGAGAGCGCCACCACAAGAACCACGAACGTGGCCAGCACGCGACTGTCGCCGGGACCCGTATCGTGCTGCACCGCGCGCCAGACTGCAACGGCACCGACGATGAAGAGGAGACGCTGCGCAGTAACCATGAACGCGACCGCGATTCCCGCAACCAGCGCCCAGCGTTCCCACCTCGCAAGCACGTGAATCCCGCGCGCGCCGTCGAGCTGCCAGAACGGAATCAGGTTGAAAAGGTTGAGAAAGCCGGTCAGCTGGGCGATCGCGAGCCAGATTGGCGCGCCGGTGATGGCGTACCGAGCAGCGCGGCGAGCGCGGCGCCGAGGCCCCACACTGGCCCGGCCAGGCCAATCTTCGCGTCGATCAGCGGATCGGTCACGTGCTGGCGCAACATCACGAGAGCGCCGACGCCCGGGATGAACATCGGCGCGCTGGCGGCGATACCCAGGCGGCGCAGCATCGCGACGTGACCCATTTCGTGCACGTAGATCGACAGGACGAGGCCGAGCGCGAGCGGCCAGCCGTAGATCGACCAGTAGACGCCGAAAAACGCAAACATCGAAACGAGCGTGCTCGCCTTGGTCAGGCCAAGCAGCAGAAACTTCAGCTTGGTGAGGAGCAGCAGGCCAACGGTAGCGGCGCCGGCCGTCCAGCGCCTCCACCCGCGATGGTCTCGAGCCGTGGCGGGCGATGGCGCGTCGCTATCGATTCGCCGCGTGAGCTCGGCAATCCGACTTCGAATAACGGTCGCCTGCTGCGACGACACCGGCAGCAGATCCAGCGCCGACGCCCAGTGACTCCTGGCGCCTGGGAGGTCGCCCGCCTGGATCGACGCATCCACCGATGCCGCGAGCTGCTTGAGCGTCTCGGAGTGGACCAGCCACGCGCAGGCCGGGCAGGCCAGCGCGCCGGCCGGCAGTTCGGTGCCGCATTGCGGACACTCAGTGGGGGTCACACGGACGCGGCTGTGGACGGGGCCCCCACGCGGTAGGGCCCCAACGTCACGAGATGCGGCGCTCCGGTCATCTTCCAGGCTTGTTTCATCCCGATGAAGATGATGAACGCGCTGATGAGACCGGACGGGAACGACCCGATCACGACGAGGACGGGAAGAGCCGCGACGAAGCCTGCCAACAAGGCCAGGGCGAGGAAGAACTTGCCTGCACTCGGCGGCGCGGCAGCTTTGTCGGTCTTGGTGAGCGGCGCAGGAGCGACAGGCGCCTTGCTGTTGGCCTCCGTCGAGGCGGTGCGGGGTGCTCGAAGGTCGCGGATGACCATCGGCGTGTACGCGAGCGCGACTGACGCGTATGTGAGCGCGACGGCGAGAATCTGAAAGCGCAGGCCGCCGCGTCCGCCAGCACCCTTGCGCACGGCGTAGCCGACCATGTATCCGATTAGGATGGCGACGATGCCGATCTCGAGATGCGCGATCGCGATAACCGCGTAGTAGATGGCGGCCCCTACGAGGCCCGCGCCAAAACCGAATGCGCCGGCGATGAGGAATCGACCAACTCCACGGGGCGTTTCCGCAAACAGTTCGACTGCCTTGCGGCATCGGTCGCAGAACGGCTGGCCGTTGATGTCGTAATACTCGGTGGTGATAGAGGTGTGGCAGCCTGAGCACTCTGCGGCGGGAGACCCCGACGCTGGCCCGGAGCCGGAGGTGACACGCTCGAACTGCAGGTCCTGACTTCCGACGGCCGCGTCGTCAGACATGACTCTCTCCCCCGAAAGCTCGACCATACTACATTGAGACCGGTATTGCTGGTTGATGAGCGCGGGCGGCGTCTGCCGGCCTCTGATTGAGTTGTGAGATAGTCAGAGCGTCGTTCCCTCCTTCACGTTTTCGCACCGGAGCCTTCATGAAACGCCTGGTCACCATCTGTACGCTGCTAGCGGCCGTCGCTATCCCCCTTTCCGCAGCCGTGAAGTTCACGTCGACGTGGAAGTCGCCCGATGCCGGGACGGTCAGCTTCGCTGGCAAGAAGGTCGCGGCGCTGGTGATCTCGAATGACGAGTCGCTCAGGGTCTCCGGCGAAGAGGCGCTCGCGTCGGAGCTGACCGCGCGGGGGCTGCAAGGGGTCGCGACCTATCGCATCGCTCCGAAAGAGGAGCTGAAGTCCGCCGACCGCGCCAAGGTCTGGTACGACAAAGCCAATGTGGAGGGCGTCGTGGCGATTCGACCGGTCAGCGCCGACAAACGCCAGAGCTACACGCCTGGCATCTGGATGAACCCGTACTACAGCACGTTCACCGGCTACTACGGTTACGGGTGGGGCAACGTGTACATTCCGGGCACGGTGAGCGAGGACACCATCGTCATCGTCGAGAGCACGATCTACAGTGTGCCCCGCAACGCGCTGTTGTGGGCCGCTGTCACCGAGACCAAGAATCCGAAGAATCTCAGACAGTTCGTCGAAACGATGGTCAAGGACTCAGTGAAGCAGCTGCAGAAACAGGGGCTGGCGCGCAACCAGCCGAAATAGTGTGGTCGAGCCTCCGATCGATTCCCCGCGAGGTCCTACCGGAAGATTCTGCCGATACCGACGAGCATCCGCCAGCCGCCGTCGAGCCCGACGCTGGTGCCAAGCAGTACCGGACCGACAAGCGTATCGACGATCAGGCCCACTCCTACGTGCGTGTGCAGGTCGGCATTCTGGTGGGTGTTGAACGCCGCGCCGTTCTGCAGCCAGGCACCGAGGAACACCGGACCGCCAAGAAAGTCTGGCAGGCGGCTCACACGCCGCATCGCGCCAATCGTTCCAACCGCGTAGTGGTCGCCCCGCTCCTGGCCAATCCCGAAGGCATCGAGCACGTAGGGATACCCGAGAGTGAATTGACGTGTGGGTAAAGGCTGGTCGTCGAATGACGTGCCAGCGGACAGCACGCCGAAGACACGGTGCCGCGTCCCGACGGAATAGAAGGTCGAGAACCTGAGCTCGGCCTGCGTGAGGTCCTTGTTGGTCCTGACGATCCCCGGCGCCTCGGGCGAGTCAAACGTCTGAGTGAACGACGCGGCGGCACGATAGCCGTGGGACGGCACAACGGGGCTGTCCTGTTTGTCGATCATGTAGCGGATCAGCCCGATCGTCTCGGAGCCGCTCAACTCCGGCAGCCCGGGACTGCCGGCATGGACGCTGTCGCTGATGTGACCCAGGTAGAAGCCGCCCGACAACTCACTCACGCGGGAGAGGTTCACCCCCAGATTTCCTTCAATCCCCGCCCGGGTCTCTCTATACTGCGCGACGATCGCATCGTCGGCATTCACGAAGCTGAATGTTTTTCTGTTGGCGCCGGCGATGGCGCGCGCGAACAGCGCTCTGCCGCCAAGAGACTTGTAGAGTGCCGCGGCTACATTCGGGTCGGCGCCGACGCCGCCGTCGATCCTGAGCTCCGATCCGGAACCGACCACGTCGAACGCGAGGTACCGCCCGGCGAACTGGACGCGAAAGTCTTCCGACGTCGTGTTCTCGATGGTCAGGCCGAGCATCATGAAAGGCGGCGCGTATGTTTTCTCGCGCGCGCTGACGAGGAGGCCGGTACGGGCGCCCTCCGTGGTCAGCTGCCAGTCGACCGACTGGTAGCGGTCGAGCCCCGACAGCCCGGACAGGTCCTTTTCGAGCGACGGAATGTCGAGTGGAACGTTCAGGTGCCTCTCGAGCAGGTGCTCGACGATGGCCACGTCACCTTTGACCACGCCTGTCGTGGTGAGAAAGGTCGGGTTTGGAAGGTCGGTTCGGCGCCGGCGCTGACGGGTGTCGAGCCACTCCTGCCACTGCGTATCGGAGAGGCGGAATTTCACCAGCTCGTCGCGATGTTTCTCCGCGGCCTGGTAGCCTCGAGCGATCAACTCGTCGGCCCGGCGCCAGTCCAGCGAGCCGAATCCCTCCACGTCGATGGCGATGGTCATGTCGGCGCTGGCCAGCGCCGCACGTGTGGCCGTGCGCATCATCGCGTCGATGGTCTGGCTCATGAGTCCGAACATCGAGTAGTTGACCTTCGTGCTCGGCGCGTAACCGACGTCGACGGCAATCACCTCGGTCGCGCCCAGGCTCTTGACGACGTCGGCGGGGATGTTGTTGAGCGCACCGCCGTCGACCAGCACGTGGCCGTCCCGCTCAACGGGGGGAAAAATGCCGGGCAGCGACATCGTCGCGCGGAGCGCCGTGGCAAGAGAGCCGTCGCTCAGCACGACCTTCTCGCCCTTCACCAGATCGACGGCGACCGCTCGAAAAGGCGTGGGAAGATCGTCGAATCGTGCGAGCCCGTAATAGGGGGCGGCGATGCGGGCGAGGAGTAGATCGACCTGTTGGCCGTCGTTGAGCGCCGTCGGCGGCACGATGCCCTTCTTCAGTCCAAACTCGAGGCGCGACGGATAGCTCCGCGCGTCTTCCTTGCGCCGCAGGTTCTTGAACGGGAACGACGAAGCGCCAAACATCAGATCCCAGTCGGTGCCGGTGATCAGCGTCCGCAACTCGGCGGCCGACATGCCGGACGCGAACGAGCCCCCGACCAGGCCGCCCATGCTGGTTCCGGCCGCGACATCGATGGGAATGTGATTCTCCTCGAACCACTGGATGATGCCGATGTGCGCGATGCCGCGAGCGCTGCCGCCACCAAACGCCACACCGATTGTTGGTCTGGCGGGCTGGGCCAGAACGTCACGCGCGCCCACCGCGAGCAGAATCGCGAACGACACTCCAACCAGTTGGCGCACGACAGAACCTCCCATCGAATCCCTCGAGCTGGTTGACGACCTGCACGGGCCTTCGGGCGGCTCACGTGCGAAGCAAGAAGTATGGTTCGAGTGCTCTAGAAAACAACCGGGCCAGGCCCGAAAATTGGCGGGCGCGCCTTCTGCGGCGTGTCCGCGGGGCGCCTGTGTTCCGGCTGTGGCGACGATGAACGCGAGCCCTGCGATTCCGAGACAACTCTGCACATCATACTGACCTCGTGAACGCCTTGTCGAAAGAGATCGGGGGCACACCGGAACAGGCGGCAGGCGCCGCAGGTCCTGCTCACGAGCTTCGTGTTGAAGTCCGGCGGCGCGGGTGTCGGGAGCTTGCTGTCCGACGCGCTCAAGTAAACCCGGTCACGGCGTGAGACGTGGCTACTGCAGGAGCGCGTAGCCGAGATCGTCTGCGCCTTGCTGCGAGTTGGTCAGCACGATGGCCGCGATCTTCCGCGCTTCGTCGAACCCGAGCAACGTGCGGTAGCCGCCAGTACCGCCGTTGTGCCAAACGATGTCGTGGCCGTCGGCGTGTCGAACATGCCAGTTCAGGCCGATCGACATGTCAGGCCGGTCGGTACCTCTCAATACGCGGTGCGTCGTCTGCATGACCGTTTGAAGGTGTCCTGCCGAGGGATTGAGGTTGGCGCGGGCGAAGATCAACATGTCGTTCAGCGTCGACCGCAACGCGCCGGCGCCGGCAAAGGTTGGAATGTCCCAGTTGGGCACGACGTGACCCTCCGCGTCGTGCCCTTTCACGAGATGCCGTTGCATCCACGGCGTCAGGGTGATTCCGGTGTGTTCCATGCCGAGCGGTTTCAGCACGCGCTCGGTGAGGAGCGCTTCGTAGCTCGTGCCCGCCCGTCTCGCCAGCGCCACACCCAGCAGGGCCACACCCAGGTTGGAATACTCATACTGCGATCCGATGTCGCGGGTCAGCGTGCAGCGGCCGAGGAAGTCGTAGAGCTGTTCCAGTGTGTAGTCCGCGTAGGGATTCGCCGGGTCTCGCGGGTGCATGTTGTCGGGCATCCGCGGCAGCCCGGACGACTGGGTCGCCAAATCCACGAAGGTGATCTTTCGTCCGTTGCGCTCTGGCACGCGGACCGGCTCCGGCAGGTACTTCGAGACGGGATCGTCGAGGGCAACCTCGCCACGATCGACCATGTCGGCCAGCAGTGTGGCGGTGAACACCTTGGTAATCGAGCCGATCTCGAAGAGCGAGTCGGCATCGAGCGGCAGCGCCCCCGGTCCGGGGTCGCCGTAAGCGGCCACCGACGTACCGCCGTCAGCGTCGATGGTGCCGACCACCATGCCGGTGCTCTTGTGCGCGTCAACGCGTGTCTTGATCGCGGTCGCCAGTTCCTGGTTGCGAACGCCGTTTGCCAGCAAGACTGTCGCGACCAGCAGCGGGCAGACGAGACCGAGCAGGCGAGAGTTTTGCGCGAGCAATAGGACTCGGGGCGCGGCTGGTGTCACGGCCGACTCACCGACGCGGAGAGCATCTCGACGAGCGGGGGGACCGCGCCGGCTACGATTCTGTAAGTTACCGCCTCGCCCTGGGACGATCTTGTCCCTCCGAAAGCTCACTGGTTACTCCCCTTCGTCGTTCAAGGAGGGCACTCTCGTCCTCGTATTTTATAGATTCTATTGACTTTTTACTGTTTCTGCGGCCGCGTCGTCTCCACGGCCCCGCTCTTGCCTTTTCCCGGGTGGCTGGGGCGCGGGCGGATCGGGTGACCGGCTGATAAATCCGGCTGGCGTCCGGCTGAAAGGGCTGACGACGGTGCCACAGGTAATCATCGCTACCGGCTTTACGGATTCAGACGGGCGACCGGAAACGCTCTCGGAATATCTCTGCGATTACCCGGACTGCCCTAATTACGCGTCGCAGGTCATCGGGTTCGCGCGCGAGCTCGGCATGCCGACAGCCGTCTGCGCTGAACACGCGAAGCAGCTCAGAGATCCGGACCAGACCCGGAAGTAGCGCGACGCGAATCTAGGGCCGCTTCGGAACCGACTGGGGCGGCCGGCCATCGGTCTTCTTCCAGTCTGCGACAGTCAGCGTGTACGCCACGTAGTACTTGTAGATGTTGCTCACGTATTGCACGGTCTCGCGGCCGATCCGCTGCTCGGCGATCCGTTCGACATTGTTGAACCAGATGTTGGGGTCGAGGCCCTGGCGGGTCGCTTCCTTGCGCAGCTGCGCCAGGCGGCCCGGGCCGCAGTTGTAGGCGGCAAACGCGAACAGCCCGCGATTGAGCGGCGTCATCGGCTCGTTAATGAAGTACTGGTCGATCATGAAGCGGATGTACTTCACGCCGGCGTGTATGTTCGACTCGATCTGACGGACATCACCGACCTTCAGCTCCTTGCCCGTCGCTGGCATCACCTGCATCACGCCGACTGCGCCGACCTGGCTCTTGGCGTTCTGATTGAGCTGCGATTCCTGGTAGCCCTGCGCCATCATCAGGAGGTAATCGAGGTTGTACCTGCTTGCCGTACTTTTCGAACAGGCTCATCAGCGACTTGAACTTCTGCAGCTCCGCCTCGGAGGTCGCGCTCTTCACATACTTCGCGCTCTTGAGATAGCGCCGCAGGATCTCGTTGCCGAAGAGCGTGCCGGCCCTGTGGGTCTTGGCGAACGGGTTCAGCACGGCGAGCAGCTTCGGGCTGTTCTTGCGGACCGCCCAGGCCATATCCCCGTCCGGACGCACGACGACGTCGGAGCGGACCGTGAGATTGGTCAGCATCTGCTTCCAGAACAGCGCCATGGGCTCGTCGGTGACGGTGGCCTTCACCAGGCCCGAGTTCGTCATCTGGAGGAGATCCTCGTCCTCGATGTCTGCGGGGACCGTCTTGATCACGATTGGCGACTTCCCCTGCGTCTTGAGCTGTGCATTGAGCGCAACCAGCGCATCGAACTGCAGGCTGCGCTCGCGAACCGCTACCTGCTTGCCGGAGAGGTCGGCGACGGTCGCGACTGCCGGTGCGCCGGGACCCGTGACCAGGATCTGACTGACCTTCGTCCTGCCGGGAATAGTGAAGTCGACCAGCTTCGCCCGCTCCGGTGTGATCGTGACGCTGGCGGCGATGATGTCGCCGCGCCCCTCGGTCAGCGCCGGATAGAGCTGATCGCGGGAGGTCGGGATGCACACCACGTGCAGCTTCGTCGCCTGCGTCGTCTTCAGCTGCAGGTTGATCGCCTTCTCGAGAGCGAGGGAAACCTCATAGACGATGCCACGAGGGGCACCCTTATCGATGAAGTAGTGGGTCTTGTTGTAGGGCGTGAGGATCCGGATCCGCCGCCGCTTCACCATGCCGTCGAAATCACCGGTCCACTTGTCGCCCATCACTTTGAGCGCGGCGGCCTGCTGATCGACCGGCGGCGTCGGGGCCGGGGCCTTCGCCGTTGGCGCCTGAGCCGGCGGCTTCGCCGCGGGCGCCGCAGTTTGTGCAGCGGCGGGGCCGGATAGCATGGTCAGTACCATCACCGCTAACCACGCTCCGAGTCGTACTCGAACACTTGACAAGCCCTTCATAAACCAGCCTGCTCCTTGACCGCGCGTCGCGATTGCACGCTCCTGCCGCCTCAGAACCGGGCAATGACGGACACGAGCGCAAACACACCGAGTATGGCGATGAGAAAGGCGACCGGACCGGCGACCGATCGCGGGATCGTACCGTAGGTCTGCTTCATCAACCGAAGGCTCTCGTGATGCTGGAGGCCGGCCATCCCCAACGAGACCAGTGCGGTGGTGATCATGATCAAGGCAAACCCGCGCGGTCCGATGACGTGCTGGTTCGGCGGCGTACCCTTGATTTCGAGCTGGAAGAATTTGTAGATGGTAAACCCGAACGAGATCAGCGACGCGGCCGTGCGGATCCACGCCATCATGGTTCGCTCGTAGGCGAGCCGCGTCCGGTCGATCGCGAGCCGGGTTCCGTTGTCGAGTGTCGGCGGGGGCAACGTCATGGTCGGGATTTCAGATAACGCCGGCCGCGTAACCGGCCGACCAGGTTCACCACGTCTCCCGACAGCGTGTCGCCCATGCTGGCCACCACATCCAGCGGCCGTGCCGGACGGACCGTCGGCGACGGCCCTTTTGAGGCGCGTGGCCCCATCTCGCCGGATCGGCAGCAACCGCCTCCGACCGCTATGGAAGTCCTTGAGCGATCAGCATATACCGAAGCCGTTCCCCGGTCGTCGGCGGAGCGGCGTTCCCCGAAGTGGCGCCGACGCACGCGGTCGCGACCTGTCATGACGCTCGAGCGAGCGTGGAGCTTTTCTTGCTACCCGTGCCTGCATTCTCAATGATCGTCCCGCGACGCTGGTGTCGCGGTGAAAGGATGTCCCGATGGTCAGTTTGCGCTCACCCAGGAGCGGGGTCCTGTCGGTTGCGTTAATCGTCCTGGGAGCGACTGCCGCAGCCGCGCAGGAGACGCAACAGCCGCCAACCGATGTGGCGACGTTGGGACGGCTGCTGGAAGAGCAACGCAAAGCCCTCGAGGAACAGGCGCGCCTCATCGATGAATTGAAGGCGCGGCTCGATGTGACATCCAAGGAGGTCGCGGCCAGCCAGCAGCGGCTCACCGAGCTGGAGCAGAAGACCACGACCGGCGCGCCCGACGTGCAACAACGCCTCAACGACATCGAGCAGTCGATGCGCAAGCTGCCGGAGCTCTCCCAGAAGGAGATGACACAGGCGGCGGAGTTCCCCGGATCGATCCCGATTCCAGGCACCGAAGGCGCCCTCCGGTTCGGTGGTCAGGTGCGAACGCTGTTCGTTCGCAACCTCGGGGCACTTGGCACCGAGGATCGCTTCGTGACCTCGTCCATCCCAATCGAGGGGACTCCCGAGGCCGGCAAGCCGTCCCGCACGACGATTTCAGCCAGCCCGAGCCGTTTCGGCATCGATTTCCGCACGCCGACGGCGGTCGGGCCCCTGCGCGCGTTCATCGAGGGGGACTTCGCCGGCAGCAATCGCACCTATCGGCTCCGACACGCGTTCGGGCAATGGCGATCGGTCCTGATCGGGCAGACGTGGTCGACCTTCTCCGACCCCGAAGCGGAACCCGATGGCCTGGACTTCGAGGGGCTCAACGCGATTTCGTTGTTTCGTCAGCCACAGATCCGCTGGACCAAAGCTCTCAAAGAGCGCGTCGAGCTCGCGCTGGCCATCGAAAACCCGTCGCCGGATCTCACCGGCGCGGCGGGCGTCAATCAGGTCCCCGACTTCATCGCCCGTCTGCGCTTCAACGGCTCTGACGACGACCAGGGCAATCGGATTTTCCTTCGCAACGGCGGACACATCCAAGCGGCGTTGCTCGTGCGCCAGGTGCGCGGCGAGCCCGATCAGCTCACGAACCAGGTGGTGTCGACCGGCGGGTTCGGCGTGCACGTGAGCGGCGCCATTCCGGCGTGGTGGCGGCACCAGGACAACGTCAAGTTCGCGACCGCCGCGGGTCGGGGGTTTGGACGATACATCACAGACCTCGGCACGCTCGGCGGCCAGGATGCGGTGTACGACGCGACGACCAACTCGCTCGTCCCCATCCCCGCGTACTCGACCTATCTCGGCTACGAGCACTACTGGACCGACACGCTGCGCACCACCGGCACGTTCGGGCTGGTGTTCGTCGACAATCTCGACATCCAGACGCCGGACTCGCTTCGTCAGACCACCCGCGGCAGCTTCAACATCTCGTGGTCGCCGGTGCAGCGGGTCGATTTGATCGCGGAGCTGCTCTGGGGCCGCAGACAGAACAAGGATCGCCAGGACGGCCGGGCGGGCCAGGTCCAGATCGGTTGGATCTTCCGCTTCTGACCTGCGGACCGGAGGCGATCGATCGTGACGGTATCAGCCCCGGGCCGGCACGAGATCCGACGTGCAGTGCGCGCATCGCGACGCCGCGGCCGGAATTTTCGACAGGCAGCGCGGGCACTCCTTGATCGTGGAGTCCGCCGACGCCGGTTTCTTGAGCCGATTGATCTGACGGACCAGCAGGAAGACAACGAAGGCCACGATCAGGAACTCGAACACCGTGTTGAGGAACTGGCCGTAGTTGAGCGTCGGCGCGCCCGCCTTTTGCGCCTCGGCCAGCGAGGCGTAGGACTGGCGGTTCAACGCCACGAAGAAGTTCTTGAAATCGACCTGCCCGAGCAGCATGCCGATCGGAGGCATGACGATGTCGTTGACGAGAGAGGTGACGATCTTGCCAAAGGCGGCGCCGATGATGACGCCGACGGCGAGATCGATCACGTTGCCGCGGGCCGCGAATTCCTTGAATTCCTTCAACATGGTCACCGTCCTGCCCGTGAATAGGTGATGCGGTAGGTCGCACCAGCCTTCTCGTCCGACACCAGGCGCGCGCCACCGGGTACGGACGGAATCTTATGTCAGGGACCGGGCTGGGGGTCGTTTGCTAAAATTTCTGCAGAGTGCTATTTTCGTAGCACCTTTTCGGTCCGGGCTCCGTCTAAGCCTGTGAGACCAGAGCCGTGAGCCGAATGACAACGACCAATCATCGCGATCTGAGCCGCCGGGAGCGGCAGATCCTGGACATCCTCTACCAGAGGGGCCGCTCGACCGCCGCCGAGGTGCAGGCCGACCTGCCGGAACCGCCGAGCTACTCGGCCGTGCGGGCACTGCTGCGCATCCTCGAGGACAAGGGCCACGTCCGCCACGAGCAGGACGGCCCGCGCTACGTCTACCTGCCGACGGTGGCCCGCGACAACGCGAAACGCTCGGCCCTTCGGCACATCCTTCAAACATTTTTCGACGGCTCGGCGGAGCAGGCCATCTCGGCGCTGCTCGATGAACCGTCGACCAGATTGTCCCGCGCAGAGCTCGACCGGCTGGCGACGCTCATCGACGGCGCGCGAAAGAGCGGGGTGTAAGCGATGAACCTGTTGACGCAATCACTCGTGCTCGACGCGATTGTCAAAGCGTCGTTGATCCTGGCGGTGACCGCGGTGATCGCCACCCTGTCGCGCCGCGCGTCGGCCGCCGCCCGACACATGATCTGGACGCTTGGCCTCTTCGGCGCGTTGACCGCGCCGGTGCTGGCGTTGGCGCTTCCCCGTTGGGAAGTGCCGCTGGTTCGTATCAGCGTCGATTCCCCCGCGATCTCGAGTCGCGCTATCGAGCCCGACCTGGCGCCGTCGCAGCCACACGCGGCGGTCAGCCCGCATTCGACGGCGGGACGTACGCAAGACGCGCCGATCGCGGCAGCGGTCACTGCTCCCAGCCAGAACCTGAGGGTGGAAGCGGGCGGGTCGGCGCGAACGCTGCCGCCATGGTCATCGCTCTTGCTGATGATCTGGACGATCGGCGCCGCGCTCATCGTCGGTCGCGTGCTCGTGGGGCTGGCGGCCGTCCAGTGGATGTCGCGACGGACGCGGGTCGTCACCGACGCGCCGTGGCTGCCGCAGGCACATGCGCTGGCGCGCGGGCTCGGGATCGGTGACGTCCGATTTCTCCGCTCGGCCGCCGCGTCGATGCCCATGGCCTGGGGAATCTTTCGCCCGTCGGTGCTGATGCCGGCCGACGCGGACGCATGGCCGGACGATCGGCTGCGGATCGTGCTCCTGCACGAGCTCGCACACGTCAAGCGCCGCGACTGCCTCACCCATCTCTTTGCCCAGGTGGCATGCGCGGCACACTGGTTCAATCCGCTGGCCTGGATGGCCGTGCGACGACTCCGCGCCGAGCGGGAACGGGCGTGCGACGACCTCGTGCTCGCCGCCGGGACCCGTGGATCCGACTACGCCAATCAGCTGCTCGAAATCGCGCGGGTCATGCAGGGCGGCCGCTTCCCCGGCGTGCTCGCCGGAGCATCGCTGGCGATGGCCCATCGGTCGCAGCTCGAGGGACGCCTGATCGCCATCCTCGATCCGAGCGTGCGGCGGCGAGGCCTGACCCGCCTCCGCGCCTTCGCCGCAACCTGTGTCTTCGCGGTCCTGCTCGTGCCAATCGCAGCGGTGCAGCCCTGGGCTGAAGAGCGCGACGCCGCGGTCACGACTTGGGTGGAACAGGACCTTCCCTCCGGGGCCGTTGCGACCCAGATCCCCTCCCCCACTCCCACTCCCACTCCGACTCCCACTCCGACACCGACACCGACACCGACACCGGAGTTCCGACAGGCTGCCACGAGTCACGTCGCAAACGAGCAGGTCAACGCGACCGTTGGACAGCAGGCAGGCGAGGCCGTCGCTCGGGGCGTGCGAGACGGCATGTCCGAGGGTCTCTCTACAGCGGTAGGAAGTGGCGTGGCCGCAGGAGTCGCGAGCTCGGTCGGAGGAGTCGTGGGAGGCGTTGTCGGCGGCGTTGTCGATGGCGTGCTCGGCGAAGTGGATCGTCACGCCGGCGGCGACCACGGGTCGCAGGGAGAGGACCGCGACCGTTCACGGGCCAACGACCCGCGCACCGTCAACGCGCTGATCGAGGCGCTGAAGGACTCCGACAAGGAAGTTCGTGAGACTGCGCTCTCGGCGCTCTCGCAGATGCGCGATCCTCGGATCTTCGAACCGCTGACCGCGGCGCTCAAGGACGTGAACGCCAGCCTGCGCCAGCAGGCCGCGTTCGGCCTCGGCCAACTGCGCGATGCGCGGGCGGTCGATCCGCTGACCGCGGCGCTCAAGGACAGCAGCGCCGATGTCCGCGAGCAGGCGGCCTTCGCGCTCGGACAGATCCGCGCCCGCAGCGCGGTGCCCGCGCTTGGCGCGGCCCTCAAGGACAGCAACGCCGACGTCCGCGAGCAGGCGGTCTTCGCGCTCGGGCAGATCCGCGACGCCTCCTCGGTCGACGCGATTACGCCGGCGCTCCACGACGCGAACGACAGCGTGCGCGAGCAGGCGGCGTTCGCGCTCGGACAGATCCGGGATCGTCGCGCGGTCGACCCGCTGATCTCGGCGCTCAAGGACGAGAAGCCCGACGTCCGCGAGCAGGCCGCGTTCGCGCTCGGCCAACTGCGTGACGCGCGCGCCGTCGAAGCGCTCGTCATCGCGCTGAAGGACGCCAACGCCGACGTCCGCGAGCAGACCGCCTTTGCGCTCGGACAGATTCGCGACGCCCGCGCCATCGATGGCCTGACCGCAGCGCTCAAGGACGTGAACGCCTCGGTTCGTCAGCAAGCCGCTTTCGCCCTCGGACAAATCCGGTAACACCGCTGGAGTCGATCGCCCACGGGCGATGGCGGTGGAACCCTTGTCGTTGATGCTGGTTTCTTAGCAGGAGTCGCTCATGAGCCCCGTCACTGTGTTCTTCCGCACGCTGGTCCGGGCGAGCGCCATGTTCCTCGGCGCCGCCGCCATGTTTCTGCATCCGCCCCTCGAGTGGCGCGCGGCGTCGCACGGCACGGTCGTCGGCGCTCAGCAAGGAGCCTCCGAGGCGGCGATCGACGGGTTGATCGGGCTGCTCAAGGATACCGACGCCGCGGTGCGCCGCCAGGCAGCCAGTTCGCTCGCCGAGCTCGGTAACGCGCGCGCGGTGCCCGCGCTGGCGGCCGCCATCAAGGATTCCGACCCGGAGGTCCGCTCCACCATCGTCAGCGCGCTCGGTGAATTCGCCGACGCCCGGGCGACGAGCGCGCTCGCCGAAGCGCTGAAGGACGACTCGGTGAATGTGCGCCTGCACGCCGCGTCCGCGCTTGGCGAGATCGGTGATCACAACGCCGTCGATGCCTTGATTGCCGCAACCAAGGACAAGAGCCCCGACGTCCGTCGTCATGCGATCAGCGCGCTTGGTGAAATCGGCGACACGCGCGCCATGGATGCGCTCACGCAAGCGTTGAAGGATCAGGACGCCGGGATCCGCCGCGCTGCCGCCGCGGCGATCGCCGAGCTCGGTGGCGGGGGAGACGGGGGCGGCATCCATCCGCATCCGCACCCGCATCCCCATCCGCATCCACACCCGAATCCCAATCCCAACCCGAATCCCAATCCGGGTCTGCATCAGATGGGGATCCGGTGATGATCGGCCCGCTCATGGCGATCGCGATCGCGGTCGGACCGCAGTCGGCCGATGCACGGACGAAGGCTGCGGGGCTGACATCTTCCGACGCGTCGACGCGCACGCGGGCGGCGTGCGACCTGCGAGAGCTGGGCAGCGAGGCCGCGTTCGCCTTGCCGCAGCTCGTCGCATTGCTGGGGGACGGCTCACCCGTCGAGGGCAGCGTCTGCGGCGAACGGACGTGGGGACGACGATCGGGACCGGCGGACATGACGTCGCCCGGTGAGCAGGCGGCATCGGCCCTGGTGGCGATCGGACGCTCGTCTTACGATCCATTCGCCCGCGCGCTGAAGGGCCCGGTCTGGATCGCGCGGAAGAACGCGGCGTGGGGACTTGGCGCGCTCGGGCAGCGCGAAGCGGCGCCGCTGCTCTCCGGATCTCTTCACGACGGCGAACCGGCGGTCCGTAAGGAAAGCGCCTGGGCGCTGGGAGCGCTCGACGCCGACACCGCTGTGCCGGCGCTGATCGAGGCGCTGAAGGACAGCGAATCGCAAGTGCGCGAACAGGCCGCCTGGGCCCTTGGCGCCATCGGTGACCGCCGGGCCGTCCCGGCGCTGGCCGCGCTCCTCAAGGACACCGACGCGAAGGCCCGCCACCAGGCGGCGTGGGCCCTCGGCGCGCTGGGCGACCGCGCCGCGGTCGAGCCCCTCGTGGCCGCCCTGGCGGACGATGTGGCCTCGGTCCGCGAACAGGCCGCGTGGGCTCTTGGCGCGATCGGCGATCGCCGCGCGTCGGCACCGCTGGCCAAGTCGCTGAAGGACACCGACGCACGCGTCCGGCGACAGGCCGCCTGGGCATTGGGAGCCATCGGGGGTCACTAGTCCCTCGTCCCAGGTCGTTGGTCCCGGGTCCCGAGTCCCGCGCCAGTCGACAGGCGTAGAGTAGGCGCATCCATTTCTTCGTCTAAGACTGTCTCGGACCGAGGACCGAGAATCGAGGATCGAGGAAAGGGGACCAAGAACAAGAGACGAGGGACTGAAATGCGCCACAGCCTACGCTCGCTTGCGAAAGATCCGATGTTCACCGTGGTGGTGATGCTGACCATTGCGCTGGGCATTGCGGCCAATACAGCGATCTTCAGCGTCGTGCATGCGGTGCTGCTCAAGCCGCCGCCGTTCGTCGATCCCGATCGGCTCGCGGTGATCTGGGAAACGGACCGCAACACCGGCACGTCGCGCGAGCCCGGATCCTGGCCGGACTTTCAGGACATTCAGCGGCGCTCGCGCACGATGGCCGGAACCGGCGGCTTCATCGCGGACGAGATGAACTTCGCGCCGGGCAAGGGTGATCCGCGGCGCGTTCCGGTCCTTCATACGACCCACGAACTGCTTCCCCTCCTCGGCATCAACCCTATCGTCGGCAGAACGTTCAGCAAAGAAGACGACACGCACGGAGGTCCGAACGTCGCCCTGATCAGCGACACACTGTGGCAGCGCGAGTTCGGACGGGATCCGTCGGCGGTCGGACGAACGATCAGGCTGGACGATGCGACGTGGACGATCGTCGGCGTGATGCCGGCCGAGGCTGATTTCGGGGTGCTCCAGATCCTGTCCTCTGCCGCCTACGCGCGATCCTTCGCCGATCGTGGCGAACGGGCACAGGTTGACATCTGGGTTCCGCTCCAGGGTGATGTCACGTCGCTGCCGCGATCGACCCATCCGCTGCTGATGGTCGGACGCCTGGCCAACGGCGCGACGATTGCGGGTGCGCAGTCGGAGATCGGCGGCATCGCCGCGGATCTCGAGAAGTCGTTCCCCGACAATGCCGCCCGCGGCGCGAATGTCGAGGCGCTCAACGCGGTCATCTTCGGGCCGGTTCGACCGGCGTTGTTCGTCCTCGTCGCCACGGTGGCGCTCGTCCTGATTGTCGCCTGCGTGAACGTGGCCAACCTGCTGCTCGCGCGCGGCGACACGCGCGCGCACGAAGTCGCCGTCCGCCGGGCGCTCGGCGCCAGCGGATCGACGCTGCTTCGGCTTTTCGTGACCGAGAGCGTGGTGTTGACTGCCACCGCCGGCGCCGCCGGCGTGGGCCTGGCATTTCTCGGCGTCCGGTTGATGGTCTCGCTCGCACCCGCGGACGTTCCACGGCTCGACGCCGCGCGCGTCGATCCGCTGGCGCTGGCGGCCACGGCCGGGATCATGGTGCTCGTCGCGCTCCTCTTCGGGATCATTCCGGCGCTGCAGCTCAGGAGCACACCGGTCCACGACAGTCTCAAGGACGCGACGACGCGGTCGTCGGGCAGCCGTGAGAGCGGACGGCTGCAGCAGGCACTGGTGGTGGCCGAGCTCGCGCTGGCCTTGCTGCTGGTGTGCGGCGCCGGCCTGCTGCTCAAGAGCTTCTGGAAGCTGCAGGCGGTGGACCCCGGCTTTCAGTCGCACGGCGTCCTGAAGGCGGAGTACAACCTGCCCGCGGCGCGCTACCCGGTCGATTTTCGGCGCTGGCCGGACTTTCGCGAACAGCACGCATTCAATCGCGCGCTGCTGGCCTGCTGCGGAGCGTCTTCCCGGCGTCGAGGCGGCCGCCATCGCCGGCAACCACCCGCTCGATCCCGGCTTCACGAACTCGTTCTCGATCGTCGGCCGCGAGGCCGAGTCACGCACCTGGCCCGAGATCTCGATTCGGCGGGTGACGAGCGGCTATTTCCGCACCGTCGGTCTGTCGCTGGTTCGCGGACGCCTGATCCAGGACAGCGACACGACGACCGGTGCACCGATCGTCCTGATCAATGAAACGGCCGCCGAGCGATTCTTCGGCAAGACCGATCCGGTCGGCCATCAGATGCGCTTCTGGGGCGCGTCGCGCACTATCGTCGGCATCGTCGCCAACGAGCGATTCCATGGGCTCGTCGAGTCCGCGACCGATCGCCGCCTATGCCCCGCTGGCGCAGACACCGTCAGCCAACGGCGCCGGCGTGCTCCTGGTGCGGACTGCGGCGAACCCCTCGAGCCTGGCTGGAGCCCTTCGCTCGACGATTCGTGCGGTTGACCCCGGGCTTGCGGTCTTCGGCCTCGAACCACTCGACGTGACGATGACCCGGTCGATCGCGCAGCGGCGCTTCATCATGGTGCTGCTCGGCGCGTTTGCGCTCACCGCGCTCGTCCTCGCCGGCGTTGGCGTGCACGGCGTCTTGAGCTATCGCGTCGCTCGAAGACGCCAGGAAATCGGCATCCGGATGGCGCTCGGCGCCGCACCCGGAACGGTGCTGCGCCTGATCCTGCGTGATGGCGCGCGGCTGACGGTGACAGGGCTCGTGCTCGGGCTGCTGGCCGCCGTCGCTTTCACGCGCGTGTTGCAGACAATGCTCTTCGGCGTCACCGCCACGGATCCGCTCACCTTCGCCGGCGTCGCGTTGTTCTTTGTCGTGGTGGCGATGGTCGCGACGCTGGCGCCTGCGCGCTGGGCCTCACAGGTCGACCCTCTGACGGTTCTTCGGAGCCAATGATCGTGACCACACTCTGGCAGGACGTGCGATTCGCGGCGAGACTGCTGCTCAGAACTCCCGCGTTCACCCTCATCGCAGTGGTGGCGCTCGCGCTCGGGATCGGCGCCAACACCGCGATCTTCAGCGTCGTCAACACGCTGATTCTCGAGCGCCTGCCCTACAAGGACCCGGCGCGTCTCGTCGTGGTGTGGGAGCGCAACCTGGCGCACGGCAGCAAGAACAACGTCACGTCGCCGGCCAACTTCCTCCACTGGCGCGAAATGAACCGGGTCTTCGAAGACCTCGCGATGGTCAGCCTGACGTTCCGGACGACGGTGACCGGCGATGGGGCGGCGCCGGAGGAACTGCCGGTCCAGTACGTCACGGCGGCGCTGTCGCCGATTCTCGGCGTGCCGCCGCAACAGGGACGGGTGTTCGCGCCCCCGGACGACGACCCGTCGGCGCACGTGGTGATCATCAGCGATCGGTTGTGGAAGCGACGGTTCGGCGCCGATCCGGGGATCGTCAATCGCGCCATTCAGCTCAACGGCAGACCGCAGGTGGTGATCGGCGTGATGCCATCCGGTTTTTCGATCCTGGACAAGACGGTTGACGTCTGGCAGCCGATCGGCTTCGACGGCAACGCACGTACCTACGAACGGACGCTGGCTGACGGCAGTCGGCCGCCGGCGACCCGGCGTGACGCTGGCGCAGGCACAGGACGACATGACTCGCGTCCACGCGGAGCTTGCGCGGATCTTCCCTGCTGCCGACACCGGATGGACGGCCGGCGTTGTCGACCTCAAGGATCAGCTGACCGGTGACGTCCGACCGGCACTGTTCGTCATGCTTGGCGCGGTCGGGTTCGTCCTGCTGATTGCCTGCGCGAACGTCGCCAATCTCCTCCTCGCCCGAGCCACGGCGCGGCACCGGGAGCTGGCGGTCCGGGCGGCGTTGGGAGCGGGGCGGGCGCGCCTCGTTCGACAACTGCTCGCCGAGAGCCTGTTGCTCTCCTCTGTCGGCGGGCTCGCCGGCCTGCTGCTGGCCTGGTGGGCAACCGTCGGCTTGCGGACCGTCGTCGCAAAACAGTTGCCGATTCCGCGGCTGGAATCGGTCTCGATCGATGCCGGAGTCCTCCTGTTCACGCTGGGCGCGACGATCCTGAGCGGTCTGGCGTTCGGTCTCCTGCCGGCGCTGACCGCCGCGAGGACGACGTTGACCGACGCCATGAAGGAAGGCGGCCGCGGCGGCACGTCCGGACGCGGCGCACGCGCGAGAAACGCGTTCGTGATTGTCGAAGTCGCCCTCGCACTGGTCCTGCTGGTGGGCGCCGGACTTCTCGTTCGCAGCTTCAGCGCGCTTCTCAACGTCGATCCGGGCTTCGACCCGTCACACACAGTGACCATGAAGGTGTCGATTCCGACCTCCAAGTATCAGGAGCCGGAGCGGATCAAGGCGTTCTACGATCAGCTGTTCGAAAAGATCGATGCCGTCCCCGGCGTACAGGCGGCGGGGGGCACGAGCTTCCTTCCCTTGAATGGGATTGGCGCCGCGACCGGCTTCGAGATCGTTGGCCGTCCCAAACCCGAAGCAGGCCAGGAGCCGGTGACCGACGTTCGCGTCGCGACTCACGATTACTTCCGCGCGATGGGGATCCGCCTCGTGCGCGGGCGGCTCTTCGGCGCGATGGATGCGGGGACGAATGGGCGACGCGTGATTATCAGCGACAGCATGGCGCGCAAGGTACTGGCCGGACCAGGATCCGATCGGCCAGCACATCATCGTGGCGTGGAACGATCCGGGTCCCGATGAGATCGTCGGCGTCATCGGCGACGTCCGCGAGGAAACGCTCGAGAAAGAGGTCCGGCCGGCCATCTACTGGCCGCCATCCCGGTTCGCGTATCCCTTCATGACGGTCGCGATCAGAACGGCCGGCGATCCCGGCGCCGTCGTTTCGGCGGTGACCGACCGCGTCCACGAGCTCGATCCCAACGTGCCCGTCGCCGACGTGCGGACGATGGATGAAGTGCGCGACATTTCGGTCGCCGAGCGCAGGATGACCATGATGCTGCTGGCCGCCTTTGCGGCCATGGCGCTGCTCCTCGCCGCAGTCGGAATCTACGGGGTGATCAGCTACACCGTCACGCAGCGAACGCAGGAGATCGGGATCCGGATGGCGCTCGGGGCGCAACGCGGCGCCGTGCTCTCGATGGTGATACGTCAGGCGCTGGGGCTCGCCGCAGCGGGTGTGCTGATCGGCGGCGCGGGAGCGCTGCTGTTGACGAGGCTCATGGGCACCCTGCTGTATGGAGTGCGACCGACCGATCCATTGACCTTCTTCACGGTGGCCGTGCTGCTCACGCTTGTTGCCGCCGCGGCGGCGACGCTACCAGGCCTTCGCGCGACTCGTGTCGATCCCGTCGTCGCCTTGCGGGCCGAGTGAGAATCGTCGTAACTATCTATAGAATAACGAAATAGCGGCTCTGGACAAGCGCCGGAACGCCCCGCTGAACGTGGGCGATCGGCCGCAGCCGCGATCAAGTACGATCTGGTCGGCATGCTGGTGGCTGCAGGCGTCATCCTGCTGCTCATCGCTCTCACGGCGCTGTACGTCGCGGCCGAGTTCGCCGCCGTCGGCGCGCGGCGGAGTCGGTTGCGCCGCCTGGCGGAGGATGGCAACCCGCTCGCCGCCCGGATCCTGCCGGTGCTCGATGTACCGCGCGAGCTCGATCGATACATCGCCGCGTCGCAGGTCGGCATCACCCTGTCGAGCCTCATTCTCGGCGCTTACGCGAGAGCGATCCTGGCGCCGTGGGCCGTGCCCCTGGTCATGCGCTGGACCCGGCTGGAGGAGCACACGGCGCTCGAGCTCTCAGCCGGCATCCTGCTCGTCGGGCTGACCGTCCTCTCGGTCATCTTGGGGGAGCTGGTTCCGAAGGCCATCGCGCTGCAATACCCCACCCAGACAGCCCTCTTCACCGTTCTCCCGATGCAGTGGTCGCTGCGGGCGTACGCGTGGCTGATCGCGCTCCTCAACGGCAGCGCGGTGGTGATTCTGCGCGCGCTCCGGCTGCCAAGCACCGGCCATCGACACGTCCACTCTCCCGAAGAGATTGCGCTCCTCATCGCGGAAAGCCGCGACGGGGGACTGCTCGAGCCGCAGGAGCAGGTCAGACTGCATCGGGCGTTGCGCCTCGGACTCCGAAACGCGCAGCAGCTCATGGTCCCGCGTGAACGGCTGGCCGCGTTGAACGAGACGACGACGATGCCGGATGTGATGCGCGTTGTCGCATCGAGCCCGTACAGCCGTCTGCCCGTCTTCCGCAACACGCTCGACGACATCGTCGGCATCCTGCACACGAAGGAAGCGGTCCTCCACTTCGTCGACCAGGGAACCAAGGGATCGTTGATGGCGCTGGTGCGGCCGATTCCACGGGTTCCGGGCACGATGCCCGCCGATCGTCTGCTGGCCTTCTTGCGCGAGCGACGCAGCCACCAGGCGATCGTCGCCGATCGCGCCGGCCGGGTCGCCGGACTGATCACACTGGAGGACGTGCTCGGCGAGCTGCTCGGTAACGTGGCCGACGAGTTCAAGGGGCAGCGACTGCTGCCCCTTCGCCTCACCGACGGGCGGGTTCGGTTGCCGGGCGCCTTTCCCATGGATCGATCGCGCGTCTGGGTCGACGGCGCATGGCCGCAGAACAGCGGGACAGTTGGCGAGTTCGTGGCGCACCAGGCGGGCCGGATTCCCGATCCTGGGGAAGAGCTGACCATCGGTGGTCTGGGGGTGGAAATCGAAGCCGTCGAGAACGACTCGATCGCGTCGCTGATCGTGTCGCCGCCGCGCGAGGCGGAGCAATAGGATGACCACCCTCATCGTCATTGCGGTGCTGATCGCCCTCAACGCGGTGTTCGTCGCGGCGGAGTTCGCGATTGTCGGCGCGCCGCGGGCGGCGATCGATGCGCGCGCGGCCAGGAAACAGCCGCTCGCTCGACTGGTTCAGGGTGTCCTGCACGATCCCGCCAGGCAGGACCGCTACATTGCCACGGCGCAGATCGGAATCACCGTCGCCAGCCTCGGTCTCGGCATGTACGGCGAGCACGTGATCGCCGACTGGACTCTCGCCGCGCTCGGCAACGCCACCTGGGCGGTGTGGCTGGCGGCGCACGGATTCGCCAGCGTGGTCGCCGTCGCCATCCTCACCTACTTCCACATCGTCCTTGGCGAAATGGTCCCGAAATCACTGGCGCTGCGCGACGCCGAGCAGATCGTCCTATGGATCACGCCGCCGATGTTGTGGATCCAGACGCTGCTGCTGCCACTCGTTGTTGCCCTCAACGCGATAGGGAATGCCGTGCTGAAGTCCGCCGGAATCAAGCGTCAGGTGGAAACCGCGGATCAGTACTACACGTCCGAGGAGCTGCAGCTGATCGTCCAGGAGTCCGAGGAACAGGGGGCGCTCCGTGCCGATGCCGGCCAGATGCTGCGGGAGCTGTTCGCCTTCGGGGACCGGACCGCCGGCGAGGTGATGGTCCCCCGTGTCCGGATTTCGGGCATCCCGGTCGGCGCGACTCCGGAGGAGCTCCGCGCAATCCTCCGCTCGACGCCGCACACGCGCTACCCGGTGTTCGAAGGTGACTTCGACCACATCATCGGGATGTACCACATCAAGGATCTCCTGCGCCTGCTGCTGATCGGGCAACCGGTCTCGGCGCTCGGCGTCCGCCAGGCTCCGGTCGTTCCGGAGACGTCGCCCCTGGACGATGTGTTGACCTCGATGCGGCGCGAGCGCACCCAGCTGGCGGTCGTGATCGACGAGCACGGCGGAACGGCCGGCATCGTCACGCTGGAAGATCTGTTCGAGGAAGTCGTCGGCGAGATCGAAGAAGGGCCACGGGATTCGACTCGCCCGGGTTGGGATACGACGGGCAGGCTCATCGTCCCCGGCACGATGCGGATCGACGAGCTGGGACGGTTCTTCGAGCTCGAGCTGGCTCACGAGCAGGTCGACAGCGTGAGCGGCCTGATCCTGACGCTCCTCGGACGACCTCCGCGGGTTGGTGATTCCGTTCGCTACCAGCGTCTGCGTCTCGACGTCACCGCCATCAAGGGACGCGGCGTCGATGAAGCGGCGGTGTCGCTCGTCGATTGATCCAACGCTAACCGACGTGGATGCGGGGCCGGCGTAGCGGATTGGGCTCCGACTGGCGAAGCACCTCGCGAGTGACCGGGGCGGTGTCCCCTTCCCCGAACGCCAGGAACTTGAGCAGGTAGGCGAGCGGATTGCCTTCGGTCCAGCCGAAATACGCGTGCGGGATCTGACCGGTGCGATCCCGGATGAACAGGAGCAGTCCGGCGATCGCGTTCGGAATGGCTGGACTCACGCACCGCAGGACGTGGTGACCGGCCACGTCGGCCCCCATGACCTTCAAGGTCCCGTGGAAGTCGGATACGTCGCCGGGACGAACTTCGAGAAACAGAACGGGCTCGTCGAGCGGGAGGTGATGCGACTCCCGCGCTTCGCGCAGCTTGCTCGCGTACTCTTCCGGATTGCCAAGATCGGGGCGGTTGGCGATGAGCCGCACCGGGCGGCTGCCCACGTCGCGGATGAAGTCCTCCGCCTTGGAATCGGGCTGCACGCCCTGGATGCGAAGCTCTGTCGAGCGAAGGACGCGCGAAATCATCGACGTCACGATGATGGTGACGATGAACCACGACGCGATCTTGATGCCTTCCGGCCGCTCGAAGATGTTCACGACCGTCGTGTAGACGAAGACGAGCGCGATCAGGCCGAATCCAACCACCTGCCGCGAGCGCCGGAGATGAAGCGTCACAGCGACCGCGGCTGACGTCATCAGCATCAGGACGCCGGTGGCGTAGGCGCCCCCCTGAGCCTCGACGTTGGCTCTGAAGAGAATCGTGATCAGGAACGTGATGGCCGCGAACAGCAGCACGAGCGGTCGGGTCGCCTTGGTCCATTCCGGCGCCATGCCGTATCGGGGGAGATATTTGGGGACCAGATTGAGCAGGCCGGCCATCGCCGATGCTCCGGCAAACCAGAGAATCGAGATCGTGCTCAAGTCGTAGATGGTGCCGAACACTTCGCCGAGATAGAGGTGGGCGAGATAGGCCAGTGCGCGGCCCCAGGCCTGCCCGCCCTGCTGGAATTCAGCCGGCGGAATCAACAGCGTCGTGGCGATGGCGCTGCCAATCAGGAAGACGCTCATCAGGACGGCCGCCGTCCTGAGAAGCTTCTTCGTATTTCGAATGCGACCGGCCGGATGGTCGTGAGTGTCCGACGGATCGCCCTTGACGAGCGGCATCACGGCCACGCCGGTCTCGAAACCCGACAACCCGAGTGCCAGTTTGGGAAAGAGCAACAGGGCCAGACCGAACATCATCAACGGGCTGCTCTGCTGAGTGAAGAGCGCATCCCGCCACGCAGGCAGGACGGCCGGATGTTCGATCACGTGGAGCAGCGCGTACCCGACGACCACGACATTCAACACCAGGTAGATGCCGACGATGATGACGGCCAGGTTGATTGCCTCTTTGAATCCCTTCAGAAACACTGCCGAGAGCGCTGCCAGCAGGAGGAGCGTCAGGACGATTGGATGATTGAACGACGCCGGAACGAACGGGTTGCCGAGGACATGCGCCGTGGCGTCGGCGGCCGACAACGTGATGGTGATGACGAAGTCGGTTGCGGCAAAGCCGAGCAGGCACAGGACGACCGCCTTGCCTTTCCAGCGCGGCAGCAGATCCTCCAGCATCGCGATGCTGCCCTGCCCATTCGGGCTGGCTTCGGCGACACGGTTGTAGATCGGCAGCGCGCCGAACAGCGTCAGCAGCACGAGAATCAGCGTCGCGACCGGAGAGAGGAGTCCGGCCGCCAGAAAGGCGATGCCCGGCTGGTAACCGAGCGTGGAGAAGTAATCGACGCCGGTCAGGCACATCACCTTCCACCAGGGAGCCTGGTGGTGCGCCGCTATCACTACGCCCGTTTCGCGCAGGCCCTCGAAGAACCAGAGCCGGAACCGGCGCCTGCGCCGGGCCGTCAGACCTATGGTCATGCGTTAGATTTCGCCGCGGACCGCCGCCATCTCGAGATCGCGATCGCTGGCTTCCTTGAAGACGCCTTCCCACCGCGCTACCACGACGGAGGCGAGACAGTTGCCAATCACGTTGGTCATCGTGCGTCCCATGTCCATCAACGTGTCGACGCCGAGAATGAGCGTCACCCCTTCGAGCGGCAGGCGATAGCTGGCCAGCGTCGCCGCGAGAATCACGAGCGCGGCACGAGGAACGCCCGCCACCCCTTTGCTGGTCAGCATCAGGGTCAGCATCAGGGTGATCTGCTGCCCGATCGACAACTGAACGTTCGCGGCCTGCGCGACGAAGACGGCCGCCAGCGAGAGGTACAGCGTCGACCCGTCGAGATTGAAGCTGTAGCCGAGCGGCAGGACGAAGGCCACCACACTGCGT
Organism: uncultured Acidobacteriota bacterium; assembly: GCA_963771415.1. Taxonomy (GTDB): domain Bacteria; phylum Acidobacteriota; class Vicinamibacteria; order Vicinamibacterales; family 2-12-FULL-66-21; genus CAWAZT01. The sequence continues at coordinate 100,774 of CAVYTI010000009.1, forward strand.
GGAACGCCGAGACGTTCCATCGCTTCCATCGCGCGAGGCAACGCCGCCTCGCTCGACGTGGTCGAAAATGCGATGACCGCCGGCTCCCTCACCGCCTGGATGAATTTCCGGATCGGCACGCCGATCAGCACCATGACGGGAACGAGAACCAGCAGGTAGAAGGCGGCCAGCGCGATGTAGAAGGTGCCAACGAGCCAGGCCAGGTTGTAAAGCACACCGAAGCCGCCCTTGCCGATGGTGTAGGCCATCGCCGCGGCCACGCCGATCGGCGCGTACTTCATCACGATGTTCGTGAACTTGAACATCGTTTCCGCGAGCGACTCGCAGAACTCGATGACCGGCCGCGCCTTGGGACCGACCATCGTCAGCGCGATTGCGAAGATGAGCGACCAGACGACGATCTGGAGAACGTCCCCCTCGGCCATCGCCTGGATAACGGATGTGGGAACAATGTGCAGCAGGATTTGATCCCAGGTCTGCGCGTGGGTGGAAATCTCGGGTGCGCCGGTCCCTGACGGCAGCACCAGACCGACGCCCGGCTTCAGCACGTTGACCGCGACCAATCCGATCAGGAGCGCGATTGTCGTGACCGCCTCGAAGTAGATCATCGCGCGCAGGCCCATACGCCCGACCGCTCTCACGTGTCCGGCGCCGGCGACCCCCGCCACGAGCGTGCCGAAGATCAACGGCGCGATGATCATCTTGATCAACCGCAAGAACAGCTGGCTGAACGGGTTGAAGAGTTGCGCCCACTCCGGGTGCGTCCGGCTGACCAACGCTCCGGCAACGACGCCGACGAGGAGGCCCAGGAGGATCTGTTGAGTCAGGGTCAGGCCGGCTCGGCGAGCGGGGGCCGTTGAGTCGCCGGCATGCATCGCGAGATTCTATCCCGAAGCTCGTGAGTCCCGTCGTCCCTGGTTCGCTCGTCCACGGTCGATTATCCAGACTCCACCGTGGCGGAGGACTGACGCGGGCCAACGACTGTGGACAAACGACTGGGGACCCAGGGACGAGGGACGAGCGACTACCGAGTCGGCGTCGCTTGAATGTAGAGACTCCGAGCGGTGAGCTCGCGCGGGTTGAGGCCGGCTGCGATGGCTATCTCTGACAGCAGGCGGGGCAACTCGGCCGGGAAGCGCCACTCGTCGGCGCGGCCGCCCGCCTCAGCACAGGCGTGCGCCCATTCAGTCCACCAGCCCGTGACCCCGCGGGCGATCGGCTCGACGATGAGCACGGTCGTGCCCTTCCGCGCGCGACCGATGACTTGCGTCAGGAGCTGACCGCGCTTCTCGGCTGACAACTCGTTGACGGTGTACGCGAGGACGATCGCTGAGGCACGTCCGGTGCGACCATCGATCGTGGTGACGTCACCGGCGTGGGCACGCCCGCGGAGATTGAAATGCCGATACGTCCAACGGGCCTCATCAACTGCCCATGGATGACGATCGACTCCGGTGATCGATGGCGGCGGGTCGCAGGCCAGCGCCCACGCTGCGCCTGCCGCGCCGGTGCCGCAGCCGTAGTCGAGCAGGCTGTTGATGCATTGGGCCGGCCCGCCTATCGATCGGACGATCCGCGACAGGGTCAGGAAATGCAGCGGTGCGTAGAACAGGGCGAACGCGGCGCGCTTGCCGGCGCCGTCGAGCGCCGATCCGGATGTCAGGCGATTGCGCCGTTCAACGTAGCAGGAGGAGAGGGCGCGGAGCGCGCGGGTCAGCTCGCTGCGCGTGAGGCTCGCCAGATGTCGAGCCTCGAGGGCGGTGAGCCACTCGTTGAAGGCATTCTCGGCGTTGAAGTCCTGCGCCGTCGTCGGCGTCATCAGCTGGAACTACGGTGGACGTCCACCTCGAAGCTTGGCGGAGGAGGTGGGATTCGAACCCACGGTACGGTTCCCCGTACAGCGGTTTTCAAGACCGCCGCCTTCAACCACTCGGCCACCCCTCCGTCTCTCGGGAATCGTTCGGACTCAGCGAGTTGCAGGCTCCTATCATCTTACGGCATCAGGCCGTCCGCGAGTGATGGATGCGGCGTGCGGGGCGAGCGGGTTATGCTCACCACCATGTCCCGGCGCGCGCTCGACGCAGAGATCGATCGGCTCTATCAGTTGCCGCTCGACGAGTTCACCGCCGCGCGGAATGCCCTCGCCAAGACCGCAGGCGGGGACGCGGCGGACGTTCGTGCGCTCGTCAAGCCGCCCATCGCCGCGTGGGCGGTCAACCAGCTGCACTGGAAGGATCGCGACGTCTGGGATGCGCTCATCGCCGCCGCCGAGAACGTGCGCCGGGCGCACAAGGCCGTCCTCGCCGGGCGCGCCGGCGACGTGCGCGCGGCGAACAAGGTCCACGAGGATGCAATCGAGACCGCCGTGAAGGCCACCCTGGCGCTGCTGTCGAAGGCTGGGCATCCGGTGACCGACGCGACCAGACAGACGATTGGCACCACGATACGGGCGCTGCCCGGAACCGAGCCGCCGGGCCGCCTCACGGCCGCCGTGCAACCCGCCGGATTCGAAATGCTCGCCGGCCTGTCGATCGCCGGCGCCCCGGCGCGTCCGGCCAAACAGCCGCCGGCGCACGTCGAGCCCTCCGCCAAGCCGGCGGTGTCGCGGTCCAAGGCCGATTCGCAGGCGCTGATCCTGGCAAGACAGGCGGTTGCCGCCGCGGCTCAGGCGATTCGCGATGCCGAACACGCGATCAAGCGTGAGGAGTTCGAGATCGCGCGAGCGACGCGCGAGGAGGAGCGCGCGGCCAAAGGCGTCGAAGGTGCGCGCGAAGCGTTGAAGCGGGCGAAAGACGATCTCGAACGGGCTGAAGAGGCGGCATCCACCGCGACCGCGCAGCGGGAGGCGGCCGGCAAACGCGAGCGCGAGGCGCAGAAAGCACTCGCGGATGCGCGGCGTCGGTCAGACGCCGCTGCGAGTCAGTTGAAGAGAATAGAGAAGAGCTGAACCAGTCTCCAGTCGCCTGCAGGAGCGGCCGGCGTCATCGTGCCACCGGAACAATCCACAGGAACAGGTCGGTCCCGTCATCGGCGCGCACGCGCCGATCCGGCGTCCATGTGCCCATCGAAAACTGATGCGACACGATCCGCGTGCCCGGCCGCAGCTCGCGTCTGAGCTTGGGCTCGAGGTCTCGATTTACCCCGTAGGACAGATACAGCATCACAACCGTGGCCTCCGACAGGTCGGCCTTGAACAGGTCCCCCTGGATGAAGCGGACCTTGTCGTCGACCTGGGCGTCGTGCGCCACGCTTCGGGAGATGTCGACCAGGCGGGGATCCAGCTCGATGCCAACGGCGTGCGCGCCGTAATTCTGCGCCGCAAGGACGACGATCCGGCCGTCGCCGGATCCAAGGTCGTACACCACGTCCCCGGCTGTGACCTGCGCCAGCTTCAGCATCTCGTCGACGACCGACGACCAGGTCGGCGTGAAATAGATGTCCGGCGGGTGCGCCGGCGCAGCGGGTTGCTGGAGCCCTGCACCAATCGCGGCCAGGCCGATCAGGCACGCCAGGAGCGACCGCATCATCCCGTCTATCTTGCGCTTACTCCGAGCGCAGCGCCACGATCGGATTCACGAGCAGCGCGCGCCGCGCCGGAATGAGGCAGGCGCCGATCGAGATACCGATGACCGCCAGCACTGCGTACACATATGTGGCCGGATCGGTCGGAGAAATGCCGAAGAGGTCGGTCGTCAGCAACCGCGAGCTCCAGAACGACGCGACGATACCGAGCGCGAGCCCGACGATCACCGGACGCAGGCCGGTCACGAGCACGTGGCCCAGCAGGCCGGCTGTCGGCGCGCCCAGAGCGCGGCGGATGCCGATCTCCTTCCTGCTCCGCGCCACTGTGTAGGCCAGAACGCCGTAGATTCCGGTCGCGCCCAACAGCACGCCGACCACCGCGAACAGGGCGAGCAGCGACGTCGTGAATCGGGGCCGGGCCACCGACCGGTCGATGATCGCGTCAACGGTCTGGACATCGAAGACCGGGAGACCGGGATCCAGGTCGTGGACGATGCGCGAGAGGGCGGTGCGGGCGCTGTCGGGTGGACCATCGATCCGCATCACCACAGACATCGACCGGTAGCCGTCTTGAATCGTCCGCCTGGTCTGACTCTGAGCAAGGTAATAGGACGGGCGCGGTGGGGTATCGAGCGCTTCATCGCGGATATTCGCCGCGATGCCGACAATCGTCATCCAGCTGTCGGCGTCGGCGCCCTTCACGCAGATCCGTCGTCCGATCGGATCGTCGCCGGGAAAGAAGCGCGAGGCCATGACTTCGTTGATGACCGCGACCGGCATCGCATGGTCGTCATCATGCGAGGTGAAGAAGCGGCCGCGTACCAGCGGGATACCGAGCGTCTCGAAGAATCCGTCTCGAACGACCGCCGCGGCGGCGTTCCAGGCCATCTCGCCTGGCCGCGGGCTCGCGCGACCTTCGATGTCGAAGTCCCAAACTCCAGCGTCGCTCCACAGTGGGACGCCGCTCGCTGCCGATGCCGCTCGAACGCCAGGTACCGCGCGCAGGCGGGCGACCAGCGCGGCATAGAACGCTTCGACGCGCGTGATCTCCTGGTAGCCCGACGCCGGCAGCGAGATGTTGGCCATCAGCACGCCGGATGGCCGGAAGCCGGGATCGACGGCGAGCAGTCGGGAAAAGCTCCGAATCATCAGACCCGCGCCGAGGACCAGCACCACACAGAGTGCGACCTCGAGCGTGACCAGCGATCGGCGCAGCAGCTGCCGGTTCGCGCCGGCGCTCGTCGTCAGCGTCGTGTCGCGAAGCGTTCCCTGCAGCGCCGGCGAGGCACCTTTGATGGCGGGCAGCAGTCCCGCGAGAATCGCCGTCACGACCGACACCACCAAGGCAAACGCCAGCATGCGGCCATCGATGCCGACTTCCGCCGCGCGTGGAATGCTGGTCGGATCCAGCGTCAGCAGCAGGCGGACTCCGACCTGCGCGAAGACCAGGCCGAGAAGACCTCCACACAAGGCGAGGACACCGCTTTCGAGCAGCGTCAGCCGGAGCAACCGGCCGGCGCCGGCACCCAGCGCGCCGCGAATGGCCATCTCCCGGATCCGCGTCTCGCCTCGCGCCATCATCAGGCTGGCCACGTTGGCGCAGACGATCAGCAGCACGAATCCGGTCGCTCCGAGCAGCGCGATCAGCGCCGGACGTACGGATCCGGAAACCTCTTCGAGCAGTGGACGAATGAACAGGTAGTGACCGGTGTGGACGTCCGGGTAGCGCACTTTCCATCCGGACATGATCGTGGCCAGCTCCGCGCGCGCGGCCTCGAACGAAACGCCCGTTGCCAGCCGCCCGATCGCTCGAATCCCGTGTCCCTTGCGGTTGCCCGGGCTCGCGGGGTCGATGCCGAGCGGCACCCACATGCGGGTGCCCGTTCCCGGAAACGAAAAGCCGTCAGGCATGATCCCGACGATCGTGGTCGGCACGCCGTTGATTGGCACCGTGCGGCCGACCATCGAGACCTCGCCGCCGAACCGGCTGCGCCAGTAGCCGGAGGAGAGGACCGCGACGGCCGGCGCTTTGGGCAGATCCTCGCCGGTCGTAAACGTTCGACCGAGCATCGGCGACACGCGCAACAGCGAAAACAGGTTGGCGGAAACCGCCGCCGCTCTGATCCGCTCGGGCTCGGCGCCAGGCCCGCCCACCGTGATCGACTGGACGGACCACGCGGCGGCGTCCTGCAAGGTACGAGACTCGTGTTGATAGTCGATGAACTCGGGATTCGACAGGGGAAACTGCGGAAAGTTGAAGCCGCTCTCGGGATCGAACCGACCCCAGATCGCGACCAGGCGATCGCTCTCGGCAAACGGCAGCGGCTTGAGCAGAACGCCGTTCACCACGCTGAAGACAGCAACGTTGGCGCCGATGCCGATGGCAAGCGTCAACGTCAGGAACAGTGCGAAGCCTGGCTGGCGCCACAAGAACCTGAGCGCATGGCGGGTGTCCTGGAGAAAGCCGAACATCGCCGATCCTTCCTGGAGCGGGCCGCCGCCCCGATACGACATGGTGTTGAGCGAACCCGCCAACGAGGGATGACGCCGCTCGGCGATGCCGGACGCGGTGAGATCGACGATCGTACGGAGCACGAACCCGCTCCGTTGCCCGAGATGCGTCGACTCGCGCCACGTCTCGGCAAACTGCTGTTCCATCTCGCCGCCGTACCGGGCCCGGAACACGGGCGGGTAGATCGTCAGCAGCAGCCGGACGATCCAGACAGGCCCGTGTCCGCTCATCGCGATCTCGAGGGGAGCAGCTTCTGCCGCCGCGCGGCCTCGACGACCTCCTGCAGTCGCGCCGCTTCAGCCCGCGCCACCCGGCGACCGAACGGCGTGAGCCGGTAGTAGCGGCGTCGCGCCTCGTGCCCCTCGGCGTCGCTCGACGGCAGGAAATCCTCGATCAATCCGTCTCCAGTGAGCCGAGCCAGGATCCGGTAGAGCGACCCGATCTCCAGCCGGACACCGCTGCTCTGGCCGGCGACCGCCTTGGCCATGCCGTAGGCGTGACGCGGGGCATCGGCGAGCGACAGGAGCACCTGGAAATCGTGCGAGGGCAGGGGGAGCAGGCGACGCGGGTCGGCAGACGGGTCGGTCATGACCCGTTAGACGGGAAAACCCTGTGCGCAGATTACATGTCGGCTACAGATATTTTGACGTCAGCGGCCAGCCGGAGGCTGGAGGACCTCGAGGCCGCCCATATACGGGCGGAGCGCCTCCGGAAGGACGACGCTGCCGTCCTTGCGCTGGCCGTTTTCGAGAATGGCGACGATGGTCCGCCCGACGGCGAGACCTGAGCCGTTTAACGTGTGGACGAACTCGGCCTTGCCGGTCCCCTGCGGCCGGAACTTGATGTTCGCCCGCCTCGCCTGGAAACCCTCGGTATTGCTGCAGGACGAAATCTCGCGGTAGGCCTGCTGGCTCGGCAGCCACACTTCGATGTCATAGGTCTTGGCGGACGCGAATCCCATATCGCCGGTGCAGAGCAGGACGGTGCGATACGGCAGCCCGAGGCGTTTCAGAACTTCCTCGGCGTTCGCCGTGAGGGCCTCGAGCTCGTCGTACGAACGGTCCGGGGTCGTGAACTTCACGATCTCGACCTTGGCGAACTGGTGCTGTCGAATCAGCCCGCGCACGTCCTTGCCGTAGGAGCCGGCCTCGCTGCGGAAGCATGGCGTATAGGCGGTGTAGAACAGCGGCAACAGCCGCCCGTCCAGGATCTCGCCGCGATGGAGGTTGGTCAACGGCACCTCCGCGGTGGGGATGAGATACAGATCCCAGTCACCGGCAATCTTGAACAGATCCTGTTCGAACTTCGGCAGGTTGCCGGTGCCGCGCAATGCCTCGCTGTTGACCAGGAACGGCGGCTCGATCTCGGTGTAGCCGTGTTCACGCGTGTGCAGATCGAGCATGAAATTGATCAGCGCGCGGGACAATCGGGCTCCCGCGCCGCTGAGGACGGCGAACCGGGAGCCGGACATCTTCGTGGCGCGCTCGAAGTCGAGGATGCCGAGGCCGGCGCCCAGTTCCCAGTGCGGCTTCGGGTCGAAGTCGAAGGTGGGCAGCGTTCCGTGGCGCCGCACCTCCTGATTCTCCTCGGCCGTCGTCCCCACCGGAACGGACGAGTGCGGCAGATTGGGCAACGTCAAGAGCAGCGCGCTGCGCTGGTGTTCGACCTGATCGACCTCGATTTCGATCTGGCGGATGTGCTGCGCGCGCGTCTTGTTCGCCGCGAAGATAGAGGACGCGTCCTGGCCCTGACGCTTGGCACGGGCCACCTGATCGCCGGCGGCATTCTGCTCGCGCTTGAGACCCTCGAGCTCGGGAATCAGCCGTCGCCGGCGCGCTTCCAACGTCGCCAGCTGTTCGAGCTCGGCGTCGGGCTTGAGCCCGCGGTGCTGCAGGCCGGCGCGGACCTCCTCCGCGTGATCCCTTACATAGGTCGGGTCGAGCATGAGTCTGAATCCGGCATGTGACGCGTGCGTTTGGAGCGCGACTAGGCTAGCAGGGTGCCTGCCAGTCTAGATCCTATACCGACGGGGCTGCTCCTGAGGTACCATGACCACGATGAGAACGCCGCTGCGCAAAGCCGTCTTTCCCGCTGCAGGACTTGGTACGCGTTTTCTCCCGGCGACCAAGGCACAGCCGAAAGAGATGCTGCCGCTCGTCGACAAGCCAATCATCCAATACGGCGTCGAAGAGGCGGTCGCGTCCGGTGTCGCCAACATCATCCTGGTCACCGGACGCGGCAAGAACGCGATCGAGGATCATTTCGACGTCTCGGTCGAGCTCGAGACCTTCCTCGAAGCGCGCGGCAAGACAGAGCTGCTCGCCGAGATCCGGCACATCTCGAACCTGATCAACTTCTCGTACGTCCGTCAGGGTGAACCGCTCGGCCTGGGCCACGCCGTCCTGGTCACACAATCGCTCGTCGGCCCCGAACCCTTCGCCGTCATCCTCGGCGACGACGTGATCGATGCCGAGCCGCCGGCGCTGCGACAGATGATCGACGTGTTCGACGAGGTCGAGAGCCCGGTCCTCGCGATCGAAGAAGTGCCGCGCGAGGACGTCAGCTCCTACGGGATCGTCGACGCGGAGGAAGTGCGGCCCGGCGTCTACAAAATCCGTGATCTGGTCGAGAAGCCCCCGCGCGACGAGGCCCCCTCGAACCTGGCGATCATCGGACGCTACATTCTGACGCCGGACATCTTCCCGGCGCTCGAAGAAACCGCAAAGGATCGCACCGGCGAAATCCAGCTGACCAACGGGCTGCGCCGGCTGCTCAAGCAGCGCCCGATCTACGGCTGCCGCATCAATGGCGTCCGCCACGACACCGGCAACAAGCTCGGATTCCTCAAAGCGGTGGTCTACTTCGCCCTCCGCCGTCCCGATCTTGCCGGCCGGTTCCGCGAGTACCTGCAGACCCTCGATCTGGAAAAATCGGCGGCGAAACGCTAGCCCCTAGGTCTTCTCGGACGAACCCGACTTCTCGGTTTTGTCGGTTTTGGTGGCCGGCTTCGCGGCCGAGTCACTCGAGGTCGTACTCGACGTGCTCGAGGTCGAGGAGCTGTCGCTGTTGCTGTTGCTTTTGCCGGCGTCGGTCGATGATTTCCGCGCGTAGTCGGTGATGTAGAAGCCCGAGCCCTTGAATTGAATGGCGGGGGAAGACGGAAGCTTGTGGACGGGCCCCTTGCCGCATTTCGCACAGACGTCGGGCGGTGCGTCTGAATACTTCTGGATCCGCTCGAATCGCTGGTGGCAGGCGTCGCACTCGTATTCGTAGAGGGGCATGGCTAATCCAGCATAGTCCCATTGTTCTCCCCCAGCATCAGATTGCGGTGCAGCCACAGCGGCACCGTGCCGTTGCCGAGGAGCGTGTCGTGAAACTCCCGGAGGGAGAACTTGCTGCCGACCTTGATGCGGTAGTCGTCGCGCAGCTTCAGAACCATCAGTTTGCCCAGCGAATACAGCACGTAGGACGGATCGAACGTACCGCGTTCCGCCTCGCGACGCGCCGCGGACTCCTCCAGGTACGCCTCGTCCCTGAAGAACCGGACGCCCTGTTCGACCGAGAGGTCCTCGCAGTGCAGGCGCACGCCGACCACGAGCCGGCAGAGACGAATCAGCGACTCGGCCAGCTGGCCCAGCTTGACCACCGGGTCCTGGCGACGGAACCCGGCTTCGACCATCATGTGCTCGACGTAATGCGCCCAGCCTTCGACCATCGCGGCGGAGGAGAAGAGAATCGACTTGCGCAGCGTCGAGGTCAGTCGCCGGAGATGCTGGTAATGGAGGAAGTGGCCGGGAAAGACCTCGTGAACGGAAATCGCCCAGAGCGCGCCGTAGCTGAAGTCGCGAAGGTGCTCTTCCTGGCGCTCGGCCGGCCAGTTCGGATCGACGTCGGTGATGTAGTAGAAGGCGCGCAGCGCGCGCGCCTCGAACGGCCCCGGGGTCCACATGCTGGCGAACGTCCATCGATAGAAGCGCGGGGTCGGCGCCACCTGCACGTGCGCTGATGCCGGCAGGCTGACCAGGTCCTGTCGTCGGATGAAGGTTTCGAGCTCCTCGAGCTGCGCCTGGGCGGTGGAGACGACCTCGCCGGGTGCCGGATGGTTTGACTTGGCGCGTGCCCACGCCGCAAACGGATCGCTGCCGTCGAGGCGCGAGGCCGCACGGCGAAACTCGTCCTGGGTGGCGTGGAGCTCGCGCATCGCGATCTCGAGCAGGCGATCGGCGTCGAGCGTCAGCCCCTCCTCGAGCGCCATCTTCTGCGAGAAGCGAGCCGGGCCGAGCCGGAACGTGCCGCGGGCCCGTGGCGCCAGTTCTTCCTCGAGGTACGTCGCATAGGCACCGACCGCCGTCGAGGCCTCGGCCGAGGCGTCGGCCAGATCGCCGAGCAGGTGCAGATCGTCGACGTCGGCAAAGGCCCGCGGCAGATCCTCTTCGATGAACCGCTGGGTGCCGCGGAGGCTCTCCAGGCCGAATTTCACGAAGATCCCGGAGGATCCTTCACGTTGTCGCGGGCCGCCTGCATCAGCCGCGGGACCTGTCGCAGCTTCGACAGCACGCGGCGCGCCCGCTCGGACAGCGGCGCGTAGTCGAACAGTGCCTGTCCAGCGAGGCTCGTCGAGATGAGGTCGCCGTAGTGCTGCGGATTCCGCTCCCACGAGCGGACCGATTCCAGCTCGAAGAGCCGGGCGCGGATGCTGCCGTCGAGTGCTGGACGCTCGAGGCGCTCGACGTCAGTCAGGCGCGCCGGATCGATGGCGGCGAGCCGGCGAGCGAAGCCGCCGAGTGCCCGGACCTGCTGATCGATCGCACCCCGGCTCAGATCCTCGAGCAGATCATCGTGAAGGTGCACGCCGTCGAATGTCGCGTTGGTGGGATGAGCCTCGTGCAGCCACGCGAGGTATTCATCAACGAAGTGGGGCAAGGGTTCGGCGGAATACATTCTGGTAGAATCTGCGCCCCGCGCATGACCGGCATCCTGTATGTGGTCGCCACGCCCATCGGCAACCTCGAAGATGTCACCCTGCGGGCCCTCAGAATTCTGCGCGAGGTCTCCCTGATCGCGGCTGAGGATACTCGCCGGACCAACCGGCTGCTTCAACACTACTCCATCTCGACGCCCACGACGAGCCTCCGCGAGCACAACGAGCGGCGTCAGACGCCGGCGCTGCTTGCCCGGCTGAGCCGGGGAGAATCGATCGCGCTGGTCTCGGATGCCGGTACGCCGCTGGTGTCGGATCCTGGCGAATCCCTGGTCGCTGCCGCTCGGGCCGGTGGCTTCCGCGTCGAGAGTGTGCCCGGACCGAGCGCCATTCTCGCGGCCCTGTCCTCGGCGGGTGTGGCCACTGGCGAATTCACCTTCCTTGGTTTCCCACCAATTAGGTCTAATGCCAGAAATAAATGGTTCCAGGATCTCTCCGCTCAGCCGAGGGTCGTCATCCTCTACGAAGCTCCTCACCGCCTCAGACGGACGCTCCAGGATCTGACTTTGGTTATTCAACAGAATCATGCGATTGTCGTGGCCAGGGAGCTCACCAAAGTGCACGAGGAATTGGTCGTACAGCCAATATCGTGGCTTCTCGAGCACTTCACTGAGCCAAAGGGGGAATTCACAATCCTCGTCCCGCCTGGCGGTCGACCTCAACAGCCAGTTAAAGACCCGACAGATGAGAGTCTGCGACATGAAATTGGTCAATTGATAGAGAATGAAGCCATGCGACGGCGGGAGGCGGTCAAGACGATCGGACGGAAGTACGGTCTGTCGGCTAACAAGCTCTACAATTTGTTGAAGAACTGATATTTTTGTTGGTCATGCGACCAATTTGCCGAGTATATCCTGGCATCTTGACCCCACGCGAGGGGATTTGCTACTGTCCACCGGCTGGAGTCTGGATCTCCGGCAGGTACGAGATGGCGAAAGCACGCCGGGCTGCCACCGCCCGCACCACGACACGGAAAACGGTCAGACAGCAGACGAGGGGACGGCGGTCGGCCTCGCGCACGTCGAAGACCCGTAGACCGACAGCCCGCCGGTCAGCGCCTAGCGCCCCGGCGCCGCAGGCGGTCCAGGCGCCCGTTGTCGCGACGGTCGCTACGGCGCCTGCCCGAAAACCCACTTACCACGAGGCGGTTGCACTCTATGAGCGCGGCCTGCAGGCCCTGCAACGTCGAGACTTCGCCGCCGCCGCCAACGCGCTTCGCTCGGTGATCCAGCAATACCCTGACGAACGCGAGCTGCTCGAGCGGGCCCGACTGTACCTGAAGGTCTGCGAGCGCGAGCTCGAGCCACGTGAACCGGCCCCTCGAACCGCCGACGAGTGGGTCTACGCAGCCACCGTGGCCCTCAACGCGGGCCAGGAGTCATTGGCCGAGCAGCACCTCCAGCGCGCGCTCGTCGAGAATCCACGCCACGATCACGCGCATTACATGATGGCGGTGGCCGGCACCCGACGCGGCGATCGCACGGCAGCCCTCAACCACCTGCGGCACGCGGTGACGTTGAATCCGGAAAACCGCTCGCTCGCCCGTCAGGATCCCGACCTGGACTCGATCCGCGACGTCGAAGGCTTTCGAGAAGCGCTCGAATCCCTGACGATCGACTCCACGGCCACCAAGCCCGCAGCCGCACCGCCCCGCAAGGTCCGCCGCTAGATCGCACGCTTCGCAACACTGTGCGAGGATGGTGGAGAACATGCCAGATCTCCACATTGTGGTCCTCGCTGCGGGAAAAGGCACGCGCATGAGGTCCACCCGTGCAAAGGTCCTGCACCTGGTCGGCGACCGATCCCTCCTCGAGCGAGTGCTGACGACGGCGCATGCCCTAAACCCTTTGACCACGGTAATTGTTGTCGGCCATCAGGCCGAGGCCGTCGAACGGGCGGTCGGAGCCCATCCGGGACTGCGGTTTGCACGTCAGGAACCGCAACGTGGTACGGGGCACGCGCTGCTGGTGACGGAGCCGTATTTTGAAGGGGCGCGCGGCACGCTGGTGCTCTTGTCCGGCGACGTGCCGCTGCTGAGTGCGGAAACCCTGCGCGCGCTGGTCGATCATCACCAGTCCCGGAAGGCCGCCGCCACCGTGGTCACCGCCAACGTCGATCGTCCCGAAGGCTACGGGCGCATCGTCCGCGAGGGCGGCGCGATCACCGCCATCGTGGAGGAGAAGGACGCCAGCGCCACAGAGCGATCGATACGGGAGATCAACAGCGGCATCTACGCCTTCGATCTCGAGCCGCTCTTCGCGACGTTGAAGAGTCTCGGCGCAGACAATGCCCAGCACGAGTACTATCTGCCCGATCTCGTTCGAATCTACCGCACGCGGGGACGGATCGTCGAAACCATCACCGTGCGGGATGCTCGCGAGATCCTGGGCGTCAACAGCCGAAGGGAGCTGGCGGACGTGACCGCAATTCTGAACGCGAAACGCACTGATGCCTTGATGGCCGCCGGCGTCACGATCGTCGATCCGGCGTCAACGTGGATCGGACCGGACGTCACGGTCGGCGCCGACACCATCCTGCATCCCAACGTGTTCCTCGAAGGTCGAACGACGGTCGGGTCGGGCTGTGTCATCCATGCCTGCGTCCGCCTCGTCGACACCGTCGTCGAAGACAACGTGGTGATCAACAACTTCTGCGTCATCACCGAGTCGTACCTGGCCAGCGGTGCCCAGCTCGGTCCGTTCGCGCACCTGCGGCCGCAGTCTCGCGTTGAATCCGAGGCCAAGGTCGGCAACTTCGTGGAGCTGAAAAAGACAACGCTGGGACCCGGATCGAAGGCGAGTCACCTGACGTATCTCGGCGACGCGACGATCGGGTCGAAGGTGAACATCGGCGCCGGGACGATCACGTGCAACTACGACGGTACCCGCAAGCATCCGACGATCATTGAAGACGGGGCGTTCATCGGCAGCGATTCACAGCTGGTCGCGCCGGTCCGCATCGGTCGGGGCGCCTACGTGGCGGCGGGATCGTCCATTACGGAAGACGTGCCCGACGGGGCGCTGGGAATCGCGCGCGGACGACAGGTGAACAAGCCTGGGTGGGTCGAAACCAAGAAGCGTTGATCGGCTGAGGACGATATGTGCGGCATCATCGGATACATCGGCGACAAGCAGGTTCTTCCCATTCTCATCGACGGTCTGCGCAGGCTCGAATACCGCGGCTACGACTCGGCCGGCGTCGCGGTCGTTCGTGACGGGTCGATCGAGTTGCGCCGCAGCGCCGGCAAGCTGGCGCGCCTCGAGGAAGTCATCGCCGGACATCCGGTCGATGGCGCGTATGGCATCGGCCACACCCGCTGGGCGACACATGGACGTCCGACCGAGGAGAACGCGCACCCGCATCGCGACTGCACCGGACGAATCGTAGTCGTGCACAACGGGATCATCGAGAACTATCTCGATCTCAAGCGGCAGCTCCAGAAGGAAGGACACGTGTTCGTCACCGAGACGGACACGGAGATCGTGGCGCACATGGTCGAGCGCGAGAGCAAGGGTGACGGCCTGGAGAACGCCGTCCGGCGGGCCCTGCTCTACCTGCGGGGTCTGTTCGCGCTGGTGCTGATCTCGGCCGACGATCCCGACAAGATCGTCACGGTCCGCAACGGGCCGCCGATCGTCGTCGGTCTCGGCGACAAAGAGTTTTTCGTCGCCTCGGACATCCCGGCGATCCTGGCGCACACGCGCGATGTCGTCTTCCTCGGCGACGAGGAGATGGCGGTCATCACTCCGAAAGGGGTCGAGTTCACCGACTACTCGGGACGCGCCGTGACGGCGCGGAGCACTCGCGTCTCCTGGGACCCGGTCATGGCGGAGAAGGCCGGGTACAAGCACTTCATGCTCAAGGAGATTTTCGAGCAGCCGTGGGCGGTGAAGGAGACGGTCCTCGGCCGTGCGTCACTCGAAACCGGGCGGATCTTCCTGCAGGAGATCGAGATCCCCGACGCCGCGCTCCGGCAGATCGAGCGGGTCTCGATCCTGGCGTGCGGCACATCGTGGCATTCGGCGCTGGTCGGCAAGTTTCTCATCGAGAAGCTGGCGCGCGTGCCGGTGGATGTCGACTACGGATCGGAGTATCGCTATCGCGATCCGATCGTCTCGCCGAACACGCTCGCCATCGTCATTACCCAGTCGGGCGAGACCGCCGACACCCTGGCGGCGCTGCGCGAGGCCAAGAAGAAAGGGGCTCGAAGCATCGCCATCTGCAACGTCGTCGGGAGCATGGCGACGCGCGAGACCGAGGGGACGGTGTACACCCATGCCGGGCCTGAAATCGGCGTGGCGTCGACCAAGGCGTTCACCTCGCAGCTGGTCGCGTTGCATCTGCTGGCGATGTACCTCGGGCAGATTCGCGGGACGTTACAACCCGATGCGGCCATCCCGCACGTCGACGCCCTGACCCAGCTCCCGCTGCTGCTCGAGCAGACGCTGAAGTGCGAGCCGATTACCGAGGAGATCGCGCGGCGGTTCTATCAGCGCAGCGATTTTCTCTATCTCGGGCGGGGCATCAACTATCCGATTGCGCTCGAGGGCGCGTTGAAGTTGAAGGAAATCTCGTACATTCATGCCGAGGGCTATCCCGCCGGCGAGATGAAGCACGGTCCGATCGCGCTCATCGACGAACAGATGCCGGTGGTGACGATTGCGCCGCACGATCACGTGTTCGAAAAGATGATCGGCAACATCCAGGAAGCCAAAGCGCGCGGCGGCTCGGTGATCGCCCTCACCACCGAGGGAAATACTGATATCGCCCAGCTGCTGGATCCGGCGCAGGATTTCCTGATCCGCGTCCCCGACGTGCATCCGCTGCTCATGCCGGTCCTGATGGTGGTGCCCCTGCAACTGCTGGCTTATCAAATTGCCGTGCGGCGTGGATGCGACGTGGACCAGCCTCGCAATCTCGCGAAGAGCGTTACGGTCGAATAGGCGGGCCTGGCGAAACGGCCCTGGGGCAGTCCAGGACAAGTCTCGTTATTCCAATCAGTTGCGGCGACCAGCGCAGGACACTTGCAATTGTACTATTGTAGTAGTACATTGTGTTTGTGAGTCCCTGGGATGCGTTCGCCATCGACGCCAACGACGCGACGCCGCTGCACGCGCAGCTCGAGCGTGGGATTCTGGCGGCGATAGCGGCGGGGCGCCTGCGACGCGGTGATCAGCTGCCGACCGTGCGTCAGCTCGCGGTCGCCCTTCGGATCAACGCCAACACCGTGGCCAAGGTCTACGCCCATCTCGAACGTGAAGGCACGCTGGAAACCCGGCGCGGTGTGGGCACGTTCGTCGCCCTCAAGGACGCGGCCCCCGACCCCGGCGCCAGGCAGTCGCAGCTGCGACGACTCGTCGATCGGTTTCTCGCCGACCTCTCCTCGCACGGCTTCCGCGTGGAAGACGCGCTGCCGGAGATCGAGGGGCGGCGCCAACAAGGAGCATGACCGTGGCCCAAGTGATCTTGCCGTTGTCCGGGAAACGCTCGACGCACGAATCGGTGACCCGTGAAACGCGGCCCAACATCATCGCGGTCTTTCTGCTGCTGATCCCGATTGCCGCTGGGGTCGCGATGAGCATCTCGTCCGCGTCGGTGTGGCCGGCGCTCATCGGCCTGGGTGTCGGCTTCACGCTGGCGCAGGCCCCGAAGATCGCCAAGCAGTGGGAGCGCGCGGTCATATTGCGGCTGGGCCGCTACGTCGGGCTGCGGGGTCCGGGATTGTTCTGGATCGTGCCGTTCGTCGATACGGTCACCCGGTGGATCGACCAACGGGTGATCACCACCAGCTTCGCCGCCGAGCAGACGTTGACGTCCGATACCGTACCGGTCAACGTCGATGCGGTGCTGTTCTGGCTCGTCTACGACCCGGAGAAGGCCGCCCTCGAGGTGCAGGAGTATCAGCAGGCGGTGAGCTGGGCGGCGCAGACCGCGCTGCGCGACATCATCGGCCGCACCTCGCTCGGCGATCTGCTGAAGGGTCGGGAACGGATCGAGGAAGAGCTGCAGCGGCTCATCGACCAGCGATCCAATCCCTGGGGCGTGACCGTGCAGTCGGTGGAAATGCGCGACGTCGTGATTCCGGAGTCGCTGCAGGATGCGATGTCGCGTGAGGCGCAGGCGGCGCGGGAGAAGCAGGCCCGCATCATCCTTGGCCAGGCCGAAGTCGAGATCGCGCACATGTTCCAGAAAGCGGCCGAGTCCTATCGGGAGAATCCGACGGCGCTGCACCTGCGGGCGATGAACATGCTGTACGAAGGCCTGAAGGAGAAGGGCGCGCTGATGCTCGTGCCGAGCACCGCGGTGGAATCGATGGGGATGGGTGGCTTGATCGGCGCGGCCGCTCTGCGGCAACAGGCGCTCGCCGATTCCGGCCCGAGCTCGCCGTCGAAGCCGCTGTAGCAGGATGTTGACGTCGCCGAGGACGATTACGGCTTGATCGCCTCGGCGACGGCGCCGGCGACCGCGCTGCACGCCTCGGCGCCGCCGATGTCCCGCGTGCGGTGCGGCGCCGCGATCGTCGCGCCAACCGCGCTCTCGACTGCCAGCGCCTCGCGGTCGAGTTTGAGCGCGTGTCGGAGGAGCATCGCCGCGGACAGAATCGCGCCCAGCGGGTTGGCGATGTCGCGACCCGCGATATCCGGCGCCGAGCCGTGCACCGGCTCGAAGAGGCCGGTGCCGTCGCCCAGGCTCGCCGACGGGAGAAGGCCAAGCGACCCGACGACGGCACCTGCTTCGTCGGAAAGGATGTCGCCGAACATGTTCTCCGTCAGGATCACGTCGAACGTTGCCGGCGCCAGGGCGACGCGCATCGCGCACGAATCGACATACATGTGATCGACGCGGACGTCAGCGTAGTCGGCCGCGACACGGTTCACCACATCGCGCCACAGCCGGGACGTCTCGAGCACGTTGGCCTTGTCGACCGACATGACGTGGCGTCGACGCAGCCGGGCCGACTCGAACGCGATCCGCGCGATCCGCTCCACCTCGGCTCTCGAATACCGCATCGTGTTCCAGGCCATCTCACCGTCGGTTGAAATCCCGCGGGGTTCCCCGTAGTAGAGACCGCCGGTCAACTCGCGCACAACCAGCATGTCGGTGCCGGCAAGTACGTCAAGCTTCAGGGGACCGACGTCCTCGAGGCCGGGCCAGACGCGGGCCGGACGCAGATTCGCATAGAGCCCGAGCCGCTGCCGCAGCTGCAAGAGCGCGGCCTCCGGCCGACGATTGGGTGGAAGGCTGTCGAATTCCGGGTCGCCCACCGCACCGAGGAGAATGGCGTCGGCCTGCAGACAGGCGGCGATCGTGTCGTCGGGCAGCGGCGCGCTGCCGCGGCGAAGCGCGGCGCCGCCTATCGGACGACTGTCGAACGTCCACTGATGGCCGAACACCGAGGCGACGCGCTCGAGCACGAGCCGGGCCCCCTGGACGACTTCCGGCCCGACCCCATCGCCGGGCAGCAGCGCAATGCGAGCGTTCATGCGACGCGATGATCCTCAGTGTGTTGGGTAATCACGGATGTTGGCGCGGGCGGGCAAGGCGCGAGCATACCGAGAATGCGCGCGCGAGGCAACGCCGGCGGGACGCGCAGTGCGGTCCTCGCCGTGCGGGTTGTTGCGGGTCCTCCGGCTAGACGCCGTGCCCGTAGCCGACTTCGGCGGGAGTCGTGTGCACCTCCGGCGCCGGGGCGGCAACCGTCGCGGGCGGCGCCTGGGCACCGAGCGTCTTGGTCACGATGACCATGAGATCGCGGTCGCTGACGATCTTCTCGCGGTCGGCATGCGCGACCACGGCGCGATAGACCAGATCGAGCATGTCCTTCTCGAGGGTGTAGCCGATCTGCTCGCACCGGCGCTGCACCGCATGCCGGCCGGAATGCTTGCCGAGCACGAGTGTCGCCTGGGGGACGCCGACCTCTTCCGGCCGCATGATCTCGTAGGTGCGGCGATCCTTCAGCATCCCGTCCTGGTGGATGCCGGCTTCATGCGCGAACGCGTTGCGGCCGACGATCGCCTTGTTCGCCTGAACGCCTTCGCCCGTGAGCGCCGTCAGCAGCTGGCTCGACGGATAAATCTCGGTCGCGTTGATGCCGGTCGTGAACGGGAGCCGATCCGACCGCACCCGGGTGGCCATGACGACCTCCTCGAGCGAGGCGTTGCCGGCCCGCTCGCCGACGCCGTTGATGGTGCACTCGATCTGACGGGCGCCGGCGGTCAGCGCCGCAAGCGTGTTCGCGGTCGCCAGCCCCAGGTCGTCGTGGCAATGAGCGCTGAACGTCACCTGATCCGAGCTCGGGACCCGATTGATGATCGCCGCGAAGAAATCGTGCACCTCGTCCGGGGTCGAGAAGCCCACCGTATCCGGAAGGTTGATCGTGGTGGCCCCCGACTGAATCACCGCCTCGACCACCCGCCACAGGAACTCCGGGTCGCTGCGCGTCGCGTCCTCGGCAGAAAACTGCACGTCGTCGGTGTACTTGCGCGCGAGACGGACGGCGCTCATGGCGGCGCGCAGGCACTCGTCGCGGGTCATGCGCAGCTTGCGCTCGAGATGCAGATCCGACGTGGCGATGAAGACATGGATGCGCCGCCGTGGCGCCGGCGTCAGCGCCCAGGCGGCCCGCTCGATGTCCTGCGGCGCACACCGCGCCAGCGCCGCGATGATCGGCCCGCGGATGTGGGTCGACACCATCCGCACCGCCTCGGCGTCGGCCTCGGACGCGATCGGGAACCCGGCCTCGATGATGTCGACGCCCAGCGCGCGTAACTGGTGCGCCATCTTCAACTTCTCGTCGATTCTCAGCGAGAAGCCGGGCGCCTGTTCCCCATCGCGCAGCGTGGTATCGAAGATCGTGAGACGGTTGCCGGCCATTGGTAAGAGAGCCTCCTAATCCGTTGTACCAGTCCGCCAGGCAGTAGTCAAAGTTATACTTGTTTGCTTTATATTAGAAAATCTTATGCAGTTGCAGGATCTGGCGGCATTTCTCGCGGTTTCGGCCAATCACAGCTTCTCGGCGGCGGCCCGCCGGCTCCACCGGACCCAGCCGGCCATCAGCCAGGCGGTCCGGCGCATCGAGGATGAGCTCGGCGAGCGGCTGTTCGACCGCTCCTCGCGCGACGGGACGCTGACCGAGGCCGGCCGGCTGCTTCAGGGCTACGCCCAGCGCCTGCTCGGACTGGCTGGCGAGGCCGAGCTGGCGGTCCGGGAGCTCCAGCAGGTCCGGCGCGGGCGAGTCATCATCGGGGCCAACGAAGCGGCCGTCCATTCCCTGTTGCCGCACATCGACCGCTTCGCGGGGGCTCACCCGGGCGTCGCCGTGGAGGTCCGTCGCGTCCCGGCCCGGCAGATGGCGGACGCACTGCTCGACCGATCGCTCGACTTCGGCGTCCTGACGTTTCAGCCGTCGGATCGCGGAATCCAGACCGTGCCGCTCGGGCTCGACGAGGTCGTGCTGCTGACGTCGCCTCGACACCCCCTCGCCACCAGACGTCGGGTGACGCTCGAGGAAGTGGGTCGCCAGGTCGTGATCGCGCACAACGATCCGTCGCCGACGCGCGAGCGCGTGCTGGCCGCCTACGAGCGGCGGCGCACGTCGATCAACATCCAGATTTCGCTGCCCAGCCTCGACGGCATCAAACGCGCCGTGGAAATGGGTCTTGGGGTCGCGCTGCTGCCTCGTCGCTGCGCGCTGACTGAGATCGCTCGCGGCCACCTGGTAGCGGTCAAGGTTCCGGCACTCGGCGGGACGCGCAACGTGCGATTGCTCTTCCGGCGGACCGGAGAACGCAGCCGGGCAGCCGAAGCGTTTCTCGAGGTTGTGAAGTCGGCACACTCCGAGGGCGCGCCAAAAGACGTGCAATCGTGACGGTAAGAAGAGGTGATTTACCAGCTCTGACTGACGTAGGGAAGTCGGGCGGCGACCTGTCGGACCTGATCGAGATTTTCGACAAGAAGCCCGGTTCCGTCCCAGCTGCCGTGCAACAGCGCGTCGCGCGCCCCCGAGGGCAATGAGAGCGGGAACGGCCGGCCGCCGCAGGTCACGGTCATCGATTCAAGGTTCACCGTCAGCGGGGTGGCGGGCTCGCGCTCGACGGTGGACATCATCTCCTTCAGCGAATCGGCCGACGCCGTCGGGCACGCCAGCCCGATCGCGACCGCGTTGCCAGAGAAGATCTCGGAGAACGATTGGCCGACGACGGCGCGGATGCCGTGGCGCAGGATTGCCTGCGGCGCGTGCTCGCGTGACGAGCCGCAGCCGAAATTCGCGTTGACCAGCAAGATCTGCGCGGCCTTGTACGCTGGATTCGACAGGGGATGGTTCGGCGCCTGCAGTCGGTCGTCTTCGAACAGGTGACGTTCCAGGCCTTCGAAGGTCACCGCCTTGAGGAACCGGGCGGGAATGATGCGATCGGTATCGATGTCATCCCCGGGCAGGGGAATGGCGGTGCCGACGATTTCGCGAATCTTCTCAACGGCCAACGCCGACCTCCGGCGAAGCAAATTCCCGCACGTCGACCACTTCTCCGGCCACCGCCGCAGCCGCCACCATCGCCGGGCTCATCAGCAGCGTGCGTCCGGTCGGGCTGCCCTGACGCCCTTTGAAGTTGCGGTTGGAGGACGAGGCGCAAATCTCGCGGCCTTCGAGCCGATCGGGATTCATCGCCAGACACATCGAGCAGCCGGCGTTGCGCCATTCGAAGCCGGCCTCGGTGAAGACGCGGTCGAGTCCCTCGCGTTCCGCGGCGGCTCGCACCGCCTGCGATCCTGGCACCGCGAGCGCCTTCACGTGCGGCGACACGTGATGGCCACGCAGTACTTTCGCCGCCTCCCGCAGATCCGACAGGCGACCGTTCGTACACGAGCCGACAAAGGCCACGTCGATCCGCGTGCCCTTCAGCGGCTGGCCGCGACGGAAATCCATGAACGCCAACGCTTCGTCGTCAGCCGTCTGCGGAATCCGCTCGTCGATCGCGACCGACTGACCCGGGTTGATGCCCCACGTGACCGTCGGCTGGATCGACGCAGCGTCGATCATCACCTCGTCGTCGTACTGCGCATCGGGATCGGAAGCCATCGAGCGCCACCATGTGCAGGCCCGCTCGAAATCTTCCCCGTGAGGTGCGAACGGCCGTCCGCGCATGTAGTCGAACGTCGTCTGGTCGGGGTTGACGTAGCCGACGCGTGCGCCACCCTCGATCGACATATTGCAGACCGTCATCCGCTCGTCCATCGTCATGCGGTCGAACGTGTCGCCGGCGTATTCGTAGGCGAAGCCGACGCCGCCTTTGACGCCAAGGCGCCGGATGATCTCGAGAATCACGTCCTTGGCGTAGACGCCGCGCTGCAGACGGCCCCTGAGCAGAATCCTGCGAACCTTCAACGGATCCATCGCCAGGCATTGGGAGGCGAGGACGTCGCGGACCTGCGACGTGCCGATCCCGAACGCGATCGCCCCGAAAGCCCCGTGCGTGGAGGTGTGGGAATCGCCGCAGGCGATCGTCATCCCGGGTTGGGTCAACCCCAGCTCCGGGCCGATCACGTGAACGATGCCCTGCTGGCCGCTGGAGAGATCGAGCAGCCGGATGCCGTAGTCGCGACAGTTGCGTTCGAGCGACGACAGCATCTCTTCAGCCATCAGGTCGCCGAATGGCCGCCGCTGATCGTTGGTCGGGACGATGTGATCGACCGTGCCGATGGTGCGATCCGGAAATGCGATACCCCATCCCCGCGCACGCAGCATGTCGAAGGCTTGAGGGGTCGTCACCTCGTGGATCAGGTGGAGCCCGACGAAGAGCTGAGTCTGTCCGTTTGGCAACGTGCGCACGGCATGCGCATTCCAGACTTTGCTGAGGAGG
This sequence comes from uncultured Acidobacteriota bacterium, assembly GCA_963771415.1. Taxonomy (GTDB): domain Bacteria; phylum Acidobacteriota; class Vicinamibacteria; order Vicinamibacterales; family 2-12-FULL-66-21; genus CAWAZT01. The sequence goes on from CAVYTI010000009.1 coordinate 123,647, forward strand.
GTCTGCGCCATGGTCGAAAGGAAGATGGTAGCACGGAGGGTGGAGGACGGATGCCGGATGGCGGATCGTTTGCTGGCAGGCTCTAAACCTGGGTGAGGTCCAGGACGACTCGAGGCGGAGCCGTGCAGATTTCGCACGCTTGCTGCGTAATTGCTGTTGCTGAATTTGCGAGGCCGCGATGGGTGATGTTCGGAACTATCGAGATCTAGAAGCCTGGCAAGTCGCCATGGAGGTCGCCACGCTGACCTATGCACTGACCGCCGACTTGCCTCCGACTGAGCGTTTCGGTTTGTCAGCTCAAATGCGGCGGGCCGCCGCGTCGATACCCTCGAACATTGCAGAAGGTCAGACGCGCAGATCGCCCCGCGTGTTTGGGTATTTCATTGGAATCGCCCTCGGATCCTGCGGAGAGCTCGATACACAGCTGGAGATCGCAATCAGACTGGGATACGTTACCGGCAGGCGTGCCGAAGCGCTCCACACCGCAGAGCGAAGCGTGCGCCAGCTGCTGTTTGGCTTGAGTCGGGCGCAACAGCTTCTCCTCATCGCAGCCGTCACTGCTCCGATGGCACCAGCTCTGGCGGCAATCCACCTGTTCGGATGACTCGCCGTTTCATCTGCCATCCACCATCCGTCATCCATCACGATCCTATCGACGCTATACTGATTCACCCCGCCAATGTCTTTCCTCTCCAATCTCAACCCCGAACAGCGTGAGGCCGTGCTGCACATCGACGGGCCGTTGCTGATTCTGGCGGGCGCCGGCTCTGGAAAGACACGCGTCATCACCTATCGCATCGCGTATCTCATCGGCGACGGACACGCCGCGCCTGACGAAGTGCTGGCGGTCACCTTCACCAATAAAGCCGCAGGCGAGATGCGGGAGCGCGTCGAGTCGGTGCTGGGCGGTGCGTGCAACGGAATCTGGCTCTCGACGTTTCACTCGCTGTGCGCGCGGCTGCTGCGGCGTGAGGCGCCCCGCATCGGGCTGACGCGCGATTTCGTCATCTACGATTCGTCGGACCAGATCTCGGTGGTAAAACAGGCGGAGCGCGAGCTCGGCATCGACGACAAGCTGGTGCCGCCGCGAATGGCGCTCTCCCGAATCAGCCAGGCCAAGAACCGCATGGAAGGACCCGACGCGCTTCGCGGCTCGTTCAACCTGCGCGACGAGCAGATCGCCCGCATTTACGAACGCTACCTCCGGGCCCTCACGGACAGCAACGCGCTCGACTTCGACGATCTGCTGCTCAAGACCGTCGAGTTGTTCGAGACCTCCGCGGAGACGCGGGAACGCTACGCCAGGAAGTTCCGCTACGTGATGGTCGACGAGTATCAGGACACCAACCGTCCGCAGTACATGCTCATCAAGCGGCTCGCCGAGATCCATCGCAACCTGGCGGTCGTCGGCGATCCGGACCAATCGATCTACAAGTGGCGCGGAGCGGACCTCAGGAACATCCTCGACTTCGAGCACGACTTTCCCGAGGCGCGCGTCGTGCGCCTCGAACAGAACTACCGGTCGACGCAGGTGATCCTCGACGCGGCGACCGCGGTCATCCAGCAGAATCGCAACCGGAAGGACAAGCGCCTCTGGACGGACCGCAAGGGCGGACGAAAGATCGTCTACTTCCGCGGCGGTGACGAGCTCGAAGAGGCGGACTTCATCACCCGCTCCGTGAAGCAGGCACGAGCGGAGGACGTTGAAGGGATGCTTGCGGTTCTCTATCGCACCAACGCGCAGTCGCGGGCGATTGAGGATTCGCTGATGCGCGAGGCGGTGCCGTACAAGATCATCGGCGGCGTCCGGTTCTACGAACGCAAGGAAATCAAGGACGCGCTCGCCTATCTCAAGCTGATCATCAATCCGCACGACGATGTGAGCCTGCGGCGGGTGATCAACGTGCCGGCGCGGGGCATCGGCAAGGGCGTCATGGATTCCCTGCAGGCCATCGACCCGGAGGCGATAGCCGCGGATGCGCCGCCCCTCCTGGCCGCCGGGCTGGCGGATATTTCGACCGCGCGATCGCTGTGGGCCAAGCTGGTGTACGCCGTCGACGAGGGGAAGCTGGGGAATCGCGCGACCACGTCGTTGCGAACGTTCCGCGATCTCATCGTCGGGCTCGCGCAGGTGGCGAGAAGTGAGTCGGTCTACACCTCGATCGGCAAGATGCTGGATCGCACCGGCTACCTGAACGACCTCCGCGACGAGAATTCCGAGGAAGCGAACGAGCGGATTGAAAACCTGATGGAGCTGGTGTCCGCGGCACGCGAGTACGAGACCCGTGAGCCGGATCCGTCACTCGGCGGTTACGTCGACCGGTTGTCGCTGCTGTCGGAAGCCGACGAAGAGTCCGGGACGCGTGAAGCCAGGGTCTGGCTGATGACGCTCCACGCCGCCAAGGGACTCGAGTTTCCGGTGGTGATCATGGCCGGTCTGGAAGAGGGCCTGTTTCCCCACTCGCGATCGGGAGAGAGCGAAGAGGAACTCGAGGAAGAGCGGCGCCTTTGCTATGTCGGGATGACTCGCGCGGAGAGCCGGCTGATTCTCACCGGCGCGGCACGTCGGCGCGTTTTCGGCGAATACCAATCGTCGCCGCCCTCACGTTTTCTCGACGAAATCCCCGCCGAGCTCGTCGATCGCATCGAGATGACCTCGGGATCGGGCCGCTATCAGGACGGCTTCTCGCACGCGCACTACGAGTTCAGGACCAACCCCTATGGGCGGAAGGGTCGTGGGTCCAGGTTCCGGGAAGAACCCTCGAGCTACGCTTACGAGGAGGAAGATCAGTCCACGCCGACCGTGCGGCCTGGCATGCGCGTCCGCCACGCGCAGTTCGGGATCGGGACGGTCCTCGCCGTGGAGGAACACAACGACGACCTGAAGATCACCGTGCGGTTTTCGACCGTCGGGCAGAAGAAGCTGTTGGCCAAGTTCGCGAAGCTCGAGCCGGCCTGAGTGCTCCGCTACTCCTGACCGTCGCCGCCGTTCGGCTGTCGGCTCGGTCGGTTCGTTCGGCGCGGTCGATCCGTTCGACGTCTCGGGCGCTTCCTCGTCGTCGCTCTCCGCCAGCTTGGCCACCGATACGACCATGTCCCCCTCTTCCATCTCGATGAGGCGAACGCCCTGGGTCGCTCGGCCGATCGTCCGGATGCCCCCGGCTTTCATCCGCAGAATCATTCCCTGCTGGCTGATCAGCATGAGCTGATCGTCGTCGTGAACGTAGGCGATCCCAACCACCTTGCCGTTGCGATCGGTCGTCTGGATGTTGATGATGCCGAGGCCGCCGCGCGATTGCAGCCGGTACTCCTCGAGGCCGGTTCGCTTGCCGTAGCCGTTCTGCGCCACCGTGAGCAGCGTGCCGCCCTCGCGGACCACATCCATCGCCACGACCTCGTCGTCGTCGCGCAGGCTGATGCCGCGGACGCCATACGCGCTGCGGCCCATCGGCCGGACGTCGGTTTCGTCGAATCGAATCGCCATGCCGTCGCGGGTGCCGAGGAAGATTTGCTCCTTGCCGTCCGAGAGCTCGACGGCGATGACCGCGTCCCCTTCTTCGACCCCCATCGCGATGATGCCGCCGACGCGCGGATTCCTGAACGACGACAGATCGGTCTTCTTGACCACGCCCTTGCGCGTGCCCATCACGATGTACTGCTGATCTTCGACGTCCGGGAACTCCTTGACCGCCAGCAGCGCGGCAATGCGCTCACCTTCCTCGAGCTGCACGAGGTTGGCGATGGCTTTACCCTTCCCGCCCGGGCCGACGTCGGGCACCTCGTGGACCTTGAGCCAGTAGGCCCGGCCGCGGTCGGTAAACACCATCACGTAGGCGTGCGTCGACGCGATGAAGAGATGGCTGACGTAGTCTTCCTCGCGCGTCCGCATGCCGATGCGGCCCTTGCCGCCGCGGCGCTGCTGCCGATACGTGGAGATCGCCGTCCGCTTGATGTAGCCGGTGTTGGTGACGGTGATCGCCATATCCTCGTCGGCGATGAGATCCTCGATGCGGAACTCGCCGCTCTCGTCGATGATCTCGGTGCGACGCTCGTCGCCGAACCTTTCACGGACCGCCTTCAGCTCGGAGACGACGAGTTGGATCACGAGCTCCTCGCTCGAGAGGATCGCGCGCAGCCGCTCGATCGTTTTCATCAGCTCGACCAGCTCGTCGAGGATCTTCTGTCGCTCGAGGCCGGTCAGGCGCTGCAGCTGCATGTCGAGGATGGCCTGCGCCTGGAGCAGTGACAGCTTGAACTGGGCCTGCAGGCCGTCGCGTGCCTCGGCCGGGCTCTTCGAACCGCGAATCAGCCTGATCACCTCGTCGAGATGATCGAGCGCGATCTTGAGACCCTCGAGGATGTGGGCACGCGCTTCGGCCTTGCGCAGCTCGAACTCGGTCCGGCGCCGCACCACCTCGCGCCGGAACTCGACGAAGTTCTCGATGACCTCGAGCAGGTTCAGGACCTTCGGGCGCCCGGCGGCGATCGCCAGCATGATGATGCCGAACGTCGTCTGCAGCTGCGTGTGCTTGTAGAGGTTGTTGAGGACGACCTCGGGCACTTCGCCACGCTTCAGTTCGATGACGATCCGCATCCCGTCGCGGTCCGACTCGTCGCGCAGGTCCGAGATCCCTTCGATCGTCTTCTCGCGATAGAGCTCGGCGATGTTCTCGATCAGCCGCTTCTTGTTCACCTGATACGGAATCTCGGTCACGACCAGCGATGTCTTGTCGCCCTTCTTCGATTCCTCGGTGCTGACGCGCGCGCGGACGGTGATCGCGCCGCGGCCGGTCGTGTAGGCCTGGAAGATACCGGTGCGGCCGACGATGAAGCCGCCAGTGGGAAAGTCGGGCCCGGGCACGGCGCGCAGGACCGCCTTGAGGCGCTCCTGCTTGGACTGCGCCCGCTGCTCGATCGCGGCGATGACGCCGTCGATGACGTTCCGCATGTTGTGCGGCGGGATGTTGGTGGCCATGCCGACCGCGATGCCGGCGGAGCCGTTGACCAGCAGGTTCGGGAACGTCGTCGGGAGAACGGTCGGCTCGTCGGTGGTCTCGTCGTAGTTGGGAACGAAGTCGACGGTCTCCTTGTCGAGATCCGTCATCATCGCTTCGGCGAGCGGCTCGGGGCGCGCTTCCGTGTAGCGCATCGCCGCCGGCGGGTCGCCATCGATCGAACCGAAGTTCCCCTGGCCGTCGACCAGGGGATAGCGCATGTTGAATTCCTGCGCCAGGCGGACGAGCGTGTCGTAGATCGACGCGTCGCCGTGGGGATGGTAGTTCCCCATGACCTCGCCGACGATCTTCGCGCACTTGCGATAGGCGCGATTGCTCGCCAGGCCCATCGTCCGCATGCCGTAGAGGACCCGGCGGTGCGCCGGCTTGAGCCCGTCACGCGACGTCGGGCAGCGCTCGTCCGATGATCACGCTCATCGCGTAATCCATGTACGAGCGCTTCATCTCGTCTTCGATGTTGACCGGTATTTTCGTGGCGGCGATGTCAGTCATAGCGATCGTGAGGTGCTAAGGGTGCTGACGGGTGCTAATTGGTGCTAAGGGTGCGGTGCTAAGGGTGCTGAGCGGTGCTAAGAGGTGCTAAGGTGCAGGTGCTAAGGGTGCAAGGTGCTAAGCGTGCAAGGTGCTAAGCCTGCAAGGTGCTAAAACGATGCCCAGCACCCAAGCACCCTAGCACTGTTAGCACCGTTCGCACTGTTAGCACCGTTCGCACCTTTAGCACCGCACCGTTAGCACCCTGAGCACCGTCAGCACCTTTAGCACCGTTCTTCTAGATGTCCAGATTCTTGACGTCGAGCGCGTTGTCCTCGATGAACTTGCGCCGCGGCTCGACCTGGTCGCCCATCAGGGTGGTGAACATCAGGTCCGCTTCGGTGTGGTCTTCCGCCTTCACCTGCAGCAGCGTGCGCTTGCTCGGGTCCATCGTGGTTTCCCACAACGTGTCCGGGTTCATCTCGCCCAGGCCTTTGTAGCGGTTGATCGCGATGCCCTTCTTGCCCGCGGCAATGAAGAACTCGACGAGATCGTCCACGGAGTCGATCTTCACGTCCGCTTCCCTCTTCGCACCAGGCTTCGCGGCACTCGGCACCTGGCTGCCATCTGCGGCCTTGGGCTCCGCCGCCAGCCGGGTCGCCTCGTCGAGGGGTGCAGCGCTCGTGGCGGTCTCAGCCGTTGCAGTTGCCTGCCCGCCCTCGTCCACGCCGACATCATCCGCATCGGTCGCGGCAGCGCCCTTGACCAGCATCGGACCCTTGATGTCCCTGACGTCCTGGTAGCTGTTGGCGAGCGTGCGGAACTCGCTCGTCGTCACGAAGTTGAGATCGACGCGGTGGTGCTTCGGATAGCCTCCGCTCCGATCCTCGATGACGACGCCGTGCGCCTGATGTTCTTCGTCCGGCTGCACGCTGGCGGACCGCGTCTTCGAGTTGAGCGAGTCGGCAAACGCCTGCACCTTCTCGCGGTCGGTGAAGAACGTCTTGTCGCCGCGCACGTCGCGGTCGAGCAGCGCGATGATGACGTCGCGGGTGGGTCCGCGGCGCTCCACCACCTGCAGGAGCTTGCGGAATTGGATCAGCTTCTCGAGCTTCTTCTCGAGATCGACACCCAGAATTTCTCCGCCGCCCGGGAGTGTGACGACGCGGGATTCCACGGCGCGCCGGATCAGCCAGTGCTCGAGCTCGCGCTCGTCGCGGATGAAGGTCTCCGTCCGCCCGCGCTTGGCGCGGAACAGTGGCGGCTGCGCGATGTAGACGTAGCCCGAGTCGATCAGGGCGCGCATCTGACGATAGAAGAACGTCAGCAGCAGGGTGCGGATGTGCGACCCGTCGACGTCCGCGTCGGTCATGATGATGATCCGGTGGTAGCGCAGCTTCAGCGGATCGAAGTCCTCCGCGCCAATGCCCGTGCCGAGCGCTGCGATCATCGTCTTGATCTCGTCGCTGCTCAGCATCTTGTCGAAGCGGGCCTTCTCGACGTTCAGGATCTTGCCCTTGATCGGCAGGATTGCCTGGAAGCGCCGGTCGCGCCCCTGCTTGGCCGAGCCGCCCGCGGATTCACCCTCGACGATGTAGATCTCGCTCTGCGCGGGGTCGCGTTCCTGACAGTCGGCCAGCTTGCCCGGCAGCGTGCTGCTGTCGAGCGCGCCCTTCCGTCGCACCAGGTCGCGTGCCTTCCTCGCCGCCTCACGCGCGCGCGCCGCATCGACCGCCTTGGCGATGATCCGCTTGGCGACGTTGGGGTTCTCCTCGAGAAAAGCACCAAGCTTGTCGTTGACGATCGCTTCGACGATGCCCTTGACCTCGGTGTTGCCCAGCTTCGTCTTCGTCTGCCCCTCGAACTGAGGCCGCGGAATCTTGACGCTGATCACGCCGGTCAGCCCTTCGCGAATGTCGTCGCCGCTGATCGTCGCGTCCTTCAGGTCCTTGCTGAGATTGTTGCGGCTGGCGTACGAGTTCACCGTGCGGGTCAGCGCCGAGCGCAGGCCCGACAGATGCGTGCCGCCCTCGTGCGTGTTGATGTTGTTGGCGAACGAATACAGGGTTTCCGCGTAGCCGTCGTTCCACTGCAGCGCGATCTCGGCGTCGATCCCGTCCTTCTCGCCCCGCATGTAGATCGGCTTGTCGTTGACCGACGCCTTGCTCTGGTTCAGATACTGGACGAACGAGACGATGCCTCCCTCATAGAGGAACGTGTGGCTCTTGCCATCGCGCTCATCGTCGATGGTGATGGTGACGCCGCCGTTGAGGAAGGCGAGCTCGCGCAGGCGCTGGGCCAGCGTGTCGAAGCTGAACTCGATGGCCTCGAAGATCTGGGTGTCCGGCCTGAAGGTGACCTTGGTGCCACGCTTCTTGGTCGTGCCGGTGACCTGGAGGTCTGCCTGCGGCGCGCCACGCTCGTAGGTCTGCTGGTAGACCTGGCCGGCGCGCCAGATCTCGAGCTCGAGATTCTCCGACAGCGCGTTGACGACCGAGATGCCGACGCCGTGCAGACCACCCGACACCTTGTAGCTGTCGTTGTCGAATTTGCCGCCGGCGTGCAGGACGGTCAGCACCACTTCGGCCGCGGACTTGCCGCTGGCGTGGCGATCGACCGGAATGCCACGGCCGTTGTCGATCACGGTGACCGAGTTGTCGATGTGGATCTGAACGTTGACCTGGTCGCAGAACCCAGCCAGCGCCTCGTCGATCGAATTGTCGACGACCTCGTAGACGAGGTGATGCAACCCCGTCGTCCCGGTGGAACCGATGTACATCGCGGGCCGCTTGCGGACCGCCTCAAGCCCTTCGAGGACTTTGATCTTGTCGGCGCCGTAATCGTCCTCGTCCGCGCTGGAGCCGTTTCCGGAGGCAGACGTAGCCGGAGCGTGTGGAACAGCGGGCTCACTTTCCCCGTTCTGGTGCGGCCGCTGCTCGTCGTGTTCGTTCGAATGATTCATTCAGTAGGTTGTGTGATTCGGCGATCCCGTCCACCGCGCGGACGGTCCCGCCCAATCATTCAGATTCTCATCGGCATGATGACGTACGTGTACTCGTAGCCCTCGTGCGCCGACGGGCCGGAGCACGGCCTGGCTCATTTCGTCTTTGAATTCGAGGGACACCGTATCCGTCTCCACCACGCCGAGGAAATCGAGCACGTACTGTGCGTTGAAGCAGATGGTGACGGGTGCGGCGGCGTAATCGACCATCACGACTTCCTTCGCCTCCCCGAACTCCGGGCTGCTCGAGGCGATCTCCACCTTGCCCTTGTCGATCTGGAACTTGACCGCGCGCGATCGTTCGTTCGACAGCAGCGCTACTCGCTTGACCGCGCTGGTCAGCCGATCGCGATCAAACTCGACCCGCTTGTCGTTGCTCTTCGGAATGACCCGCTCGAAAGCCGGGAACTGTCCGTCGATCATCCGTGAAATCAGCAGACGGCCGCCGATGGCGAAGAACAGGTGGTTCTCGCCGCGCTCATACTGGATCGGGCCGTCACCCTCGGTCAGCAACCGACCGAGTTCGAGCAGCGTCTTGCGCGGCAGGATCACTCGAACTTCTTCGTCGCCCTTCAGCTTCCCTTTTTCGCGCGGCACGGTGATGAGCGCCAGCCGATGGCCGTCGGTCGACACCAGGCTCATCGATTCGGCCCGCAGGATGAAGAGCGCCCCGTTGAGGAAGTAGCGCGTGTCCTCGCCGGTGATCGCAAACTGCGTCTTCGAGACCATCTGCCGAAGGACGTCGCGAGCCAACGTCGCGCTGTAGGTGCCGGTCCCTTCCGGCAGCGATGGAAAGTCCTCCCGCGGCAACGTCTGCATTCGGGAGTCGAAACGATCCGCCGCCACCTTCACGCCGCCCTTGTCTTCTTCGATCCGCACGTCCGTCTCGGGCAACGCCTTGATGATCTCGTAGAGCTTCTTCGCCGGAAGGGTCAGCGATCCCCCCTTCGAGATCGACGCCGTGAACTTGCTGCGCAGACCGACCTCGAGATCGGTCGCGAGCATCTTCACCTCCTCGCCATCGGCCTCGAGCAGGACGTTTGCGAGGATTGGAATCGTGTTCTTGCGTTCGACGATCCCCTGGAAGAGCTGCAACTCGCGCAGCAGATCGGTCTTTCGGACGACCAGTTCCATGGTGTGATCTCTAGAAAATAAGGGGAGAGAAATCCAAACAAATAATTATAACAAGAAAGAGGGTCTGTTGAAAAGTCAAATAAGGCCGATTACTCCTTGAAAATCTGTAAGTTAGCCTGTGGAGCCGCTTTCGGTACCGCGGTGGGTTTTTTCGCCCGCTCCTGTTGAGGTTTTGACCCCCCAGGTTACCCACAATTCATCCACAGGACGATTCACGGGTTCCCTGTGGAAAGCGCCTCGTTCCTCAGCGAAACGACTGCATCAGGCTGTTGATAAGCGTGTTGAAATCTCCGTTCTTCTGCCGGAGATCCTCGATCTTCCGAATCGAGTGGATAACGGTCGAGTGATGTTTCCCGCCAAAGCTCTTGCCGATCTCGGGGAGCGAGGCGTTCGTGAGCGCCTTGCACAGGTACATCGCGATCTGCCGGGGCAAGGCCACTGACTTGGAGTTGTTCTTCGACTTCAGCTCGCTGAGCTTCAGCGAGTAGTGGTCGGCGACCGCCTTCTGCACGATTTCAATCGTGATCGCCCGCTCGTCGTTCTGGAGGACGTTCCGCAGGACGTCTTGCGCAAGAGGCAGCGAGATCTCGCGGCCGGTCAACGACGCATAGGCGATAAGACGGATCAGCGATCCCTCGAGCTCCCTGATGTTCGACTTGATTTTCCCGGCAATGTAGATCGCGACGTTGTCGGGCAGCGGAACACCCTCGGTTTCCGCCTTTTTCTTCAGAATCGCGCTCTTCGTCTCGAGATCGGGCGCCTGGATGTCCGCGATCAACCCCCACTCGAACCGCGATCGCAGACGCTCTTCGAGCTGGGTAATCTCATGCGGCGGGCAGTCGCTGCTGATCACGATCTGCTTCTGCGAGTCGTAGAGCGCGTTGAAGGTGTGAAAGAACTCGGTCTGGGTCCCTTCCTTGCCGGCCAGGAACTGGATGTCGTCCACCAGGAGGACGTCGACGCTCCGATACCGTTCACGGAAATCGAGGACTCGGTCGTAGCGTACGGCGTTGATCATCTCGTTCATGAAGCGCTCGGACGAGATGTAGGTGAGCTTCAGGTTCTTCAGGTGACTGACGACGTAGTGGCCGATCGCGTGCATCAGATGCGTCTTGCCCAGCCCCACCCCGCCGTAGATGAACAGCGGGTTGTAGGAACGCGACGGAGCCTCGGCAACGGCTCGACATGCCGCGTGTGCGAACTGGTTCGATGGTCCGACGATGAACGTGTCGAAGGAGTAGCGCGCGCTCAGCGCACCGCCTTCGTCGGGCACGAGGGTTTCGACGGGGCGCTCGCCTTCAGCCAGCGGGCTCGGCGGCAGCGCCGCGATCGCATCCTCGGTGACGAACACGATCGACGTCCCCGGTCGATCGAGTTCCGCGAAGGCTTCAGCGATGACGGCCGAGTAGTGTTTGGTGAGCCAGTCCCGGAAGAGAGTGTTCGGGACGCGGATCCGCACGCCCCCCTCGCGCTCCTCGACAAACGTCGTCGGCTTGAACCAGGTGTAGAAGCTGTGCCGGTTGACCTTGGCTTCAATACGGGAAAGGACCTGATCCCAGAGATTGCTGCCGATCATGATGACGTTCCGGGACCTTTCGCCCCTCAAGGACGCCCGATTTCGGATCGCCCTGACGGTCGACAGACACGTTTCTGAGCCAGATTCAGGGTCTTGCCGACCTTCGCCCCTGCTTTTCCACAATTTTTTCCACAGGTGTGGAAAACTTCGGGGGCTGACCCTACGGACCGCTACTGTGGACCGGGTCCTGCGACAGCGGGGAACGGACTTTAGCATAGCGGTCCGACCCTGACAAACAGCGCCGTTTTTCGGCCGTCGGATTGACAGCGCGCTCGGCCGTTCGCTACTATTTGGGTTTCCTCTTTCGTTCGAAAACCGCAGTAGGGTTGAATCCATCATGAAGCGCACGTATCAGCCGAATCGGCGCAAACGCAAGCGCACGCACGGCTTTCTAGTTCGGATGAGCACGAAGAACGGCCGGCTGGTGTTGAAACGCCGCCGTGCGAAAGGGCGCAAGCGCCTCTCGGTGACGGCGTCCCGATAATCCCGCGGCGGCGGAATCCCCGCCCCCACGCAGTCAGAGAAATACCCCAGGCATGCCGTCCAACGAGCTCCCGCCGGCCCGGCGCCTCCGCCGCAGGGCGGAGTTTCAGCGCGTCTTCGACACTGGGCGGCGGGCCCACGGGCGGCTTCTCACGATCATCGGTGCTCCCGACGGAGCCCCCCGCGCCCGCCTTGGTATCGTCGCCTCCAGGAAACTGGGTGGGGCGGTGGTCAGAAACCGCGCCAAGCGATTGATTCGAGAGGTTTTCCGGTTAGAAATGACGGACGGTGTCGCGCTCGATCTGGTCGTCATCCCCAAAGCCCCCTTGCTGTCCGCGTCGTTTTCCAGCCTCGAGCAGGATTTTCGAGCAACGGTGAGGCGCTGCCAGGGGGGGTCAAAACGATGACACCAAGTGCAAGACTGGCCATACTTCTGGTTCGGGCCTATCAGCTGATGCTGTCCCCGTTTCTTGGCGGCGCCTGTCGATTCGTGCCGTCGTGCTCCGCCTACGCCATCGAGGCCGTCGCCACCCACGGGGCGGTTCGCGGCGCCTGGCTGTCGATTCGGCGGATTGGCCGGTGCCATCCGTTCGCTCAGGCGGGGTTCGATCCCGTCCCTCCGGTTCAGGGATCGTAAATGGAACGCCGCGTCCTGCTCGCCATCATCCTGTCGTTCGTTGTGCTGTACGGCTATCAACTGCTGTTTCCATCCCCACCGGATCCGGCAGCGACCAAGGGTGGTGCGCCCGCAGCCCAGCAGAGCGTCGCCGGCGCTTCGTCTGCCGCGGCTCAACCCGCGGAGGCCCCCATCGTTTCCGCCACCGACGCCGCCGCGCGCGACGTCGTCGTCGAGAACGCGAACGTCCGCGCCGTCTTCACGACCCAAGGGGCTGCGCTCAAGAGCTGGCGGCTGAAGCGATATAGCGATGCGGCCGGACAACCGCTCGAATTGATCCCTCAACATGTGCCCGCCGGCACGGCCCGCCCCTTCACGATCTCGACCGACGATCCGAACGTGTCGGCGCGGCTGGCGTCGGCCAACTTCACGAGCAGCGCAGACAACGTGTCCGTCCAGGGGCCACAGACCCTCACGTTCCAATACCGCGATGGCGATCTCGTTGCGGAGAAGGCCTTCGCGTTCGTTCCCGACAAACCATACGTCGTCACCTTGAACGCCAGCCTGACCGTGAACGGTCAGCCGCAACCGGTCACCGTCCATTGGGGACCTGCGCTGGGCACCGGCATCGTGCAGCACTCGCGGGGCTACAACCCGGCGCCGCAGGCGATCTTCTTCAAGGAGCGGAAGGTCACGCGCGTCGCGCCCGCGAAGCTCTTGCAGCAGGCCGTACAGGAGGGCACGTTTGGTTTTGCCGGCGTCGACGATCACTATTTCCTGTCGGCGCTCGTGGACGTGAACCAGCCGATTCGCGTCGACTACCACCCGCTCGACGTGCAGGTCGAGGGTGTGCCGGACGGAGCGCACTTCGCGTCCTGGTCGGCGCGCTTCCCGTCGCCGCCGCACGGGCTCAGCTACTTCGTGGGCCCTAAAGATTTCGATGTATCTCGTCGGCGTCAACCGCGACCTGGTTCGCGCGATCGACTTCGGGATGTTCTCCTGGCTGGTGGTGCCGCTCCTGCGCGCGCTCAAGTGGGTGAACAGCTACGTCGGCAACTACGGCTGGTCGCTGATCATCCTCACCGTGCTGATCAATCTTGCGATGTTCCCGTTGCGCCACAAGAGCGTGGTGTCGATGCGGAAAATGCAGCAGATTCAGCCCGAGGTCAAGGCGATTCAGGATCGCTACGCCAAGCTCAAGATGAGCGATCCGGCAAAATCGAAGATGAACGTCGAGGTGATGAACCTCTACCGCGAGCGGGGCGTGAATCCGGCCAGCGGCTGCGTGCCGATGCTACTGACCATGCCGGTCCTCTTCGCGTTCTACTCGATGCTGGCGGTTGCGATCGAGCTGCGCGGCGCGCCGTTCATGCTCTGGATTCACGACCTGGTCGCGCCCGATCCTTACTACGTCCTGCCCGTGCTCATGGGCGTCACGATGTTCCTGCAGCAGCGGATGACGCCAGCCACGGGCGATCCGGCACAGCAGCGCATGATGATGGTCATGCCGGTCGTGCTGGCGGGCATGTCGCTGTGGTGGTCGAGCGGCTTGCTGATCTACTGGACGGTGAGCAACGTCTGGGGCATCGGGCAGCAGATGATCACGAATCGGCTGATTGGACCAGCGCAGCAGCGTGCCGTGCGTCCTCCGGCCGAGCGGCGCGTCAAACGCGCCGGCAGCGGCAAGAGCGATCAGGCGAAGGAGCGCGAGTGATGGACGTGCAGCAGCGGGTCGCCGGCTTCATGAAAGACGTCCTGACGGCGATGGGCCTGTCCCTTCAGGTGCAGGTGCAGGATCTGCCTGATGGAATCCGGATCGAACTGTCGGGCGACGGTGGCGAAGTGCTGCTCCGCCGCAAAGGTGAAGTACTCGACGCGCTGCAGCAGATTGTCAACACCGGCTTCCGCCGCGATCTTGATGACGACCGCAGCTTTGTCGTCGACTGCATGGACTATCGCAAGGCCAAGGACGCCGAGCTGAAGCAGATGGCACGCTTCATCATGGAGAAGGCGCGCAATTCCGGGATGCCGCAGGAGATGGGGCCGCTGAATCCCTACGCGCGCCGGCTCGTGCACCTGACGGTCGCTGAGGATCCTCAGATGACGTCGGAAAGCATCGGCGACGCGTATTTCAAGACGGTCATCATCTCAGCGCGCCGCTGAAGGTCGCGGGCCGCGAAGTACGGGCCGCGGAATACGCGGAACACGGCTGTGAAATAGGGGCCGCGAAATACGGGCCGCGGAGTACGCGGAACACGCGGAACACGGCTGTGAAATAGGGCCGCGAAGTACGGGCCGGGGAATACGCGGAACACGGCTGTGAAATACGGGCCGCGGAACACGCGGAACACGGCTGTGAAATAGCGCGGACCGCGGAACACGCGGAACACGGCTGTGAAATAGGGCCGCGGAGTACGCGGAACACGCGGAACACGGCTGTGAAATAGGGCCGCGGAGTACGCGGAATAGGCGGAACGTGGCTGTGAAATAGGGGCCGCGGAGTACGCGGAACAGGCGGAACGTGGCTGTGAAATGGGGCCGCGGAGTACGCGGAACACAGACCAGCGGAATACGCGGAACACAGATGGGCGCGGACACATGTTCTCGACCGACGACACCATCGTCGCGATTGCCACGCCTCCCGGGCGCGGCGGCATCGGGGTGGTCAGGGTCAGCGGGCCGGCGGCGGCGGCGGTCGTCAGCCAGCTGGCCGCGCGTTCCGGCTTCGAGCCCCGCCGCGCTACGCTGACACGGATTACCGACCAGGCGGTCGTCATCGATCGCGTCGTCGTCACCTGGTTTCCCTCCCCCCACTCCTACACCGGCGAAGACGTCGTCGAGATTTCGGCTCACGGCAATCCGCTCGTGCTCGAGCAGATCGTGAAGGGAGCGATGCGCGCCGGTGCGCGTCTCGCCAATGCCGGCGAGTTCACGTTTCGAGCCTACCTGCATGGACGGATTGATCTCGTGCAGGCCGAAGCGGTTGCGGATCTCATCGACGCGGTGACGCCGCTCCAGGCGCGGGTGGCGTTCGACCAGCTCGAAGGGACGCTGACCGCGAGATTGAAGGCGCTCGACGCGCGGCTTCTCGATCTGATCGCGCCGCTCGAAGGGTCGCTGGATTTTCCTGAGGAGGGCTACCACTTCATCACTCGCGAGCAGACGGAGCACGCACTCGACACCCTGATCGCCGATCTGGATCTCCTGCTCGCAGACGCCGCGCGTGGACGATTGATCCGCGATGGTCTGTGCGCGGCGATCGTCGGCCGCCCCAACGCGGGAAAATCGAGCCTGTTCAATCGTCTGGCCGGCGCGGCTCGCGCGATCGTCACGGACGTCCCCGGCACGACGCGGGATTTGCTGACCGAGCGCGTCGATATCGAGGGCGTGCCGTTTACGTTGATCGACACGGCCGGCCTGCGTGAGCGATCCGACGATGCGATCGAACAGGAAGGGATCGCGCGCGCACGTCAGGCGAGTCAAGCTGCCGACATGCTGGTCGTCATGCTCGACGTATCGGAGAGGTTGACGGGCGTCGATCGCGCGCTGCTCGAGGAAACCGGGAGCCGGCCGCGGGTGGTTGTGGCGAGCAAAGCGGATCTTCCCCGCGCCTGGGATCCGCGTGAACTCGGTGCGATTCTGGTTTCGTCGATGACCGACGAGGGGCTTGGCGAACTGCGTCGAGCGCTGGCGAGTCGCGACGGCTCCGATACACTCCGCGATCGTCCGCAGATCGCGAACGCGCGTCATGCGGCGCTGATCGAAGAGGCCCGCACCGCGGTGGCGCGGGCCCGCGCAGCCGTGATCGCGGTGGAGCCGGAGGAATTGATTCTCGAGGACCTGCGCGAGGCGCGACGCTGCTTCGATGAAATTGCCGGCACACGCGCACCCGACGAGATTCTGCAGACGATTTTCAGCCGTTTCTGCGTCGGGAAGTAATTAAAGAAATACGTAAATAATTAATGCACGAAATGCAAGACCATTTCGACGTCATCGTGATTGGCGCCGGACACGCCGGGGTCGAGGCGGCCTGGGCGGCTGCCCGTCTCGGACGCTCGGTAGGGATTTGTACCCTCTCGCTGGACACGGTCGCCCACATGCCGTGCAATCCGGCGGTGGGAGGAACGGCGAAGGGCCACCTTGTGCGCGAGATCGACGCGCTGGGCGGCCTGATGGGTCTGGCGATCGACGCCACCGCGATCCAGTTCAAGCTGCTCAACCGAAGCCGTGGGCCGGCGGTCTGGTCTCCGCGCGCCCAGGCCGACAAGCGCGCCTATGGCGGTTGGGTTCGCGACGCGCTTTCAGCTGTCCCCAACATCACGTGGATAGTGGGCCGGGCGGGACGGATTCTTGTCGCGGACGGACGGATCAGCGGTCTCGCCCTCGAGGAGGGCCAGGTCTTCGCCTGCGACGCCTTGGTGGTTACGACAGGCACGTTCCTGAACGGCCTCGTGCACGTCGGGGCCGATCAGAGGCCAGCGGGTCGCGCGGACGAGCCGCCGTCGCGTGATCTTGCCGAGTCGCTGAAGTCCTTCGGCTTCGAGTGGGGTCGCCTCAAGACAGGGACGCCGCCGCGCCTCCACCGGAGAAGCATCGACTTCTCGCGCTTCGTCGAGGAGCGCGGGGACGATCCCCCGGTCCCGTTTTCCTTTGCGACAACGAAGATTGAGCGAGCGCAGGTCTCGTGTTATCTCGTGCACACGACTGATCGGGTTCACGATCTTGTCCGGCGCCACATCCACCAGTCGCCGCTCTATAACGGCCAGATCTCCGGCATCGGTCCTCGCTATTGTCCTTCCCTCGAAGACAAGGTCATGCGGTTCCCCCACCGGGAGCGGCACCAGATCTTCCTCGAGCCGGAAGGCATCGACGTCGACGAGATCTACGTGAACGGCTATTCGATGAGTCTCCCGGCGCCAGTGCAGGCAGATATCGTTCATGCCTTGCCTGGACTCGAGGATGCCGAGATTCTCCGGCCGGGCTACGCCGTCGAGTACGACTTCATCCAGCCGACCGAGCTCCATCGCTCGCTCGAGACGCATCGCCTCGGCGGCCTGTTCCTCGCGGGCCAGATCAACGGAACATCAGGCTACGAAGAGGCCGCGGCTCAAGGTCTCGTGGCGGGCGTGAACGCTGCCCGCAACGGCGATGACCCTTTCGTCCTCGATCGCGCCGAGGCCTACATCGGCGTCATGATCGACGATCTCACCACTCGTGGATGCCTCGAGCCGTATCGGATGTTCACATCCCGCGCTGAGCATCGGCTGCTGCTGCGGATTGACAACGCCGATCTGCGCCTCACGCCGAGGGGACGTGAGATTGGGCTCGTAGACGATGAGCGCTGGGAGAGATTCGCAAGGCGCCTGGATCGCTTGGAGCGGAACCGGAGCTGCGTGGCGAATAGCTCGGTGGTCTTGGGCCATCAGCGGATGCCGGCAGCCCGGGCGTTGCGACAGCCGGAAACCGATCTGCGGGCGCTGGTCGCTGATCGTCAGCTTGGTCTGCATGTGGAATCAGACCTGGATCTGACGAGCCTGCAGACAGAGTTCCGCTACGAGGGGTACTCCTGAGGCAAGAGCAATCGATCGCGCGTCTTCGTCGTCAGGAAGCGCGCACTATTCCGAGGGAGCTCACCTACGAAGGGATTTCGGGGCTCTCACGCGAGATGGTGGAGCGCCTGACCTCCGTCCGTCCCGAGACACTGGCGCAGGCGCAGCGCGTTCCAGGCGTCACGCCCGCGGCGGTCGCTCTGATCGCCTCTCATCTTGTTCGCGGTCGGTGACGTTCGGGCGGAATCATGGCGGCCGAAGGAATCACCGATCAGCTCATCGCGCGCGCGCAATCCCTCGCAATTCCTCTGGACGCTGTCCTGGCGGAGCGCCTGACTCGCTATTACGACCTCTTGGTCCATTGGAATCGGACGATCAACCTCACGTCGTTGAACGATCGCGAAGAAGCCCTCGACAGACTCATCATCGAGCCGCTGGCAGCGGCCCGAAGCCTCCCCTCGCGTCCGGACCTGATGGACGTCGGTTCAGGCGGGGGCTCGCCGGGTATTCCCCTGGCGCTCGCGCTGGAGGCCACGTCCCTGCTCCTGGTGGAGTCCAATCAGCGCAAATCAGCCTTTCTCAGGGAAGTTCTCCGGCAACTGGAAATGCGGACCGCCTCTGTCGCAGCTATTCGATTCGAGGAACTGTCCAGCTCGGAGACCGGACCAAAGACTCTCATCAGTATCCGGGCAGTCAAGATGGATGGGGACCTGTTTCGACGATTCGAGGCGTTTCTGGCGCCGGATGGGACGGTTGCTTTGTTCACGAGCCGTCAAGCGGCGGTAAACCAGCCGGATAACCACAAGGGTGTCTCAACTATTCAGCTCATCCCATCTCGAGGCAGCATCCTCCAATTGTTCAGGTGATCTCGACCGCGATGTTCCACGTGGAACACTCCACTCTTGAATCCAACCGTCGCATCGCTTACCCTTGGCCGCTCGATACCTATACTTAGGTCAAACAACATAAATGGCGCGTATTCTGGCGGTCGCGAATCAAAAAGGGGGTGTCGGGAAAACGACTACCGCCATTAACGTTGCGACAGCGTTCGCTTTAGCGAAACGACGCGTCCTGCTCGTGGACATGGATCCGCAGGGAAACCTCACCAGCGGCATCGGACTGAAGGGGCAAGCCGGGAGCGCCGGAACGATCTACGAAGCCCTGACCGCCGGGCGCATCGAGGATCCGAATGCGTTCATCATCGACACGCGGGTCAAGAGCCTCCGCCTGATTGCCGCCGACCGGAATCTAACCGGCGCCGAGGTCGAGCTCGTCGGGCTCCCGAATCGCGAGCGTCGCCTCCGCGACGTCCTCGAGCCGCTTCGCGCGCAGTTCGACTTCGTGTTCATCGACACGCCTCCGTCGCTGGGGCTGCTCACACTCAACGCCCTCGTCGCCGCAGACGCCGTGCTCATTCCGCTCAATTGCGAATACTTTGCGCTCGAAGGACTCGCCGATCTCGTCGGCACCCTGCGCCGGGTGCGCGGCGCCCTCAACCCAACCCTCGACATCGCCGGCGTGCTGATGACCATGTACGACGAGCGGACAAATCTCGGACAGCAGGTCGCGCGCGACATCCGCGAATTCTTCCAGGATCGTGTCTTCGAGACCGTCATCCCGCGCAACGTCCGGTTGGGCGAAGCGCCGAGCCATGGTCTTCCGGGCATTCTCTACGACGTGAAGTCGCGCGGCGCCGACGCGTATCTCACCCTCGCGCGTGAGTTGCTCGCGCGTGAAACGGCCGTCCAGCCGGCCACGGAGCCTCACCATGATTGAAAAGCGTCCGGCGCTCGGCCGAGGGCTCAGCGCGCTCATTCCGGACTCCCCCGTCTCGAGTCCCGATCGCGCGCTGGAGATCGACACCGATCTGCTGCGGCCCAATAAGTTCCAGCCCCGCACGCAGATGGACGACGAGCGGATCGAGAATCTCGCCCGCTCCATTCGCGCCAACGGGATCATCCAGCCGATCGTCGTCCGGCGCGTCGATCGCGACTACGAGATCGTCGCCGGAGAACGTCGCTGGCGGGCAGCGCAGCGTGCCGGCCTCCTGAAAGTACCGGTTGTCGTTCGCGACATTCCCGAAGATCAGCTGCTGGCGGTCGCGCTGATCGAGAACATCCAGCGCGAGGATCTCAATCCGATCGAAGAGGCGCAGGCCTATCGTCGTCTCGCCGACGACTTCCATCTCACACAGGAACAGATTGCCGACGCTGTCGGGAAGGATCGTTCGTCGATCGCCAACTACGTGCGGCTCCTGCGCCTGCCACAGGAAGTGCGCACGAACCTCGCGTCGGGCGCGTTGTCGATGGGACACGCGCGCGCCCTGCTCGGGATTGGCGACGAGTCGATCCAGCTGCGCCTCGCGCGCGACATCGTTTCCGGTGCGCTCTCGGTTCGCGAGACCGAAGCGCTGATCCGCAAGGCGCAGCAGCCGAGCGCTCCCAAGCCGGAGCCGGTCAAGGATGTGCACACCCGCGCGGCCGAAGATCGGCTGCGCCTCTCCCTCGGGAGTCGCGTCCACATCGTCCGGAAAGGCAAGGGGGGTCGTCTCGAGATCGAGTTCACCAGCGAAGACGAGCTGCAGCGGATCTTCGAATACCTGACCGAGCGTGGCTAGCAGGGTGCGATCGGCCTGGAGACCCACACGATGAAGAGACTGACGCACTATGCGGCGTGCGCCGGCTGCGCGAGCAAGCTCGCCGCCGGAGAGCTGGCCGAAGTGCTGGGCGCGCTGCCCGCGGAAACCGATCCTCGCATCCTCGTCGACTACCGCACTGCGGACGATGCGGGGGTGTATCGGATTGATGAGCGCCGCGCCCTCGTTCAGACCGTCGACTTTTTCACGCCGATCGTCGACGACCCGGTCACCTACGGCCGAATCGCCGCCGCCAACGCCGTTTCGGACGTCTATGCGATGGGCGGCCGGCCCATGACGGCGCTGGCGATCGCGGCGTTTCCCAAGGATGGCGACGCGTCCATTCTCAGCGCGATCTTTCGTGGCGGCCTCGGAATTCTCCGCGAGGCGCAGATCGCTCTTCTCGGCGGCCATACCGTACAGGATCAGGAAATCAAATTCGGCTATGCCGTGACGGGAGAGGTCGATCCGGATCGCGTCTGGACGAATGCCGGTGCACGTCCGGGCGATCGTCTGGTCCTGACCAAGCGGCTGGGGACCGGCGTCATCACCACAGCGCTGAAGTTCGATCGCGCGCCGGAGCCCGCGGCGCGGGCGGCGATCGAGTCGATGACAACCATCAACCGGGCCGCGGCCGAGACGCTGGCCGGCCTTCCGGATGGTTCCGTTCACGGGTGCACCGATGTCACCGGGTTCGGCCTGGCCGGCCACGGAACCGAGATGGCGCGCGCCAGCGGCTGCGATCTCGAGATCGATTTGGCGGACGTTCCCGTCTTCGAAGGTGCCCTGGATCTGTTGCCGGCGAACTCACCCGGAGGGGCCCGGACCAATCAGGAGCATTTCGGCGTTTCCGTGGACCTGGGGGCCGGCGGCGACCTCCGCCGCGGTCAACTGCTGTTCGATCCGCAGACATCGGGTGGGCTTCTCGTGGCGCTGGCTCCCGATCGGGCCGACGAAGCGCTCCGGGCATTCAGCGCCCGTGGGGTACCGGTCTGGCCAATCGGGCGGGTCCTGGCCGGCCCTGGTCGTGTCCTCGTGCGGTAGGAACGGAACCCTCCCCACCCTCGCACCCTGCCGCGAACCTTGAGAAGCCGCCTCAAGGGATGGTATAAATTGATGTTTTGTCCGGGTGGCGAATCCCCCGGCAAGCGGTACCAAACGAGGCCTCAGTGCTCCCGAATCTGTCCGTCGTCTGGGTAATCCTTCTGCTGCTGGTGCTCACGGCCGTGATCAATCGGCTGTTGCTGCGGCCGGTGCTCGAGGTGATCCGCAAGCGGGAAGAGGCGATCCAGTCGGCTAGCGAGCTGGCTCGACGGTCGGCGGCTGAGGCGCAGGCTGCCACCGACGAGTTCGATCGCAAAACGACCGCGGCGCGGGCTGAAATCTATCGACAGATGGACGAGATGCGTCGCGCCGCCGACGCGCGGCGCGCCGAAATCGTCGCCGAGACGCGTGCCGAAGCGGACGCGGCGATCGCCCGGGCCTCGCGGGAGTTGCAGGCGGAGGCCGACGCGGCCCGCCAGCGGCTCGAGGCCGAGGCGCAGGCGCTCGGCGCAGCGGCTGCCGAACGTGTCCTGGGACGCAAGGCGTCCTGACCGGGACGCGGGTTTCCCTTTTTGAGTTTCGCGATGTGTGGTCCTCATGAGTCATGAGATCTGACTGTCGGTTCACCCGAGTCGCCCGCCTGCTGGCCCCGTTCCTCCTGATGCTCGTAGTCAGTGTGACGGCGCACGCGGCCTCGTTCGCCATCCAGGAGCCGGCGCACGCCCAGCCGGCTGCCCAGGCCGAAGCGGAGCACACGTCCGAGGGAGAGGAGGCGCACGACGCGGGCTGGTTCCCGACGATCGCGAAGGCCTTCAACTTCGCGGTGCTGGTCGGCGTGCTCGTGTACTTCCTGCGACAACCCCTCTCGGACTATCTGTCTTCGCGAATCACCCGTGTGCGCGAGGATCTGGTGGCCGCTGCGGCGACGCGTGAAACCGCGACTCGCCAGCTCGCGGAGATCCAGACGAAGCTCGGCGCGTTGCCCGGCGAGCTCGAGGCCTTGAAACACCGCGGCGCCGAAGAGATTGTCGCCGAGCGCGCGCGAATCGAGCAGGCGGCGCAGGTGGAGCGTCAGCGGCTGCTCGAACAGACCAATCGCGAGATCGACATGCACTTGCGCGTCGCCCGCCGCGAGCTCGTCGAGTTCACCGCGACGCAGGCGGTCGGCGTAGCGTCGGATCGTATCAAGCGGTCGATCACGCCCGAGGATCAGGCCCGCATGCTCGATCGGTACAGCGCGCAGCTGCAGGAGCTTCAGCCATGACCCGGCACGCCGCGGCCGTGCGCTACGCGCGCGCCCTGTTCGACGTCGCGCTTCGTGAGGCGAACGTCGAGACGGTCGGGGCGGAGCTGAGCGAGTTCGCCACCCTGATCGGTTCGCATGAGGCGCTGGCCCACGTGTTCGCGAATCCGGCAATCCCCGCCGCCCGAAAGTCAGCGGTTGTCCAGGCCGTGCTGGAGCACGCCGGCGCGATGTCACCCGCCGTTGTCGAAGTTGATCACGTTGCTGGCCGACCGCGATCGGCTCGTCCTGATCCCGGATCTCGCCACCGCCTACCAGGACCGCCTGCTCGATCACCAGAAGGTCGTGCGCGGGTCGGTGACCGCGGCCGTTCCCCTCGACGACCGCACGTTGCGTGCGCTCGAGCAGGGACTGGCGCGGGCGACAGGTCGAAAAGTACTGCTCGAATCACGGGTGGACACGACGATCATCGGCGGCGTCATCACCCGGCTGGGCAGCACCGTGTACGACGGCAGCGTCACGACTCAGCTGACGAAGATGAAGGAAGCGTTGATTCAGGGCGGCCGGCTCTAACGAGTTGAATGATGAACATCAAAGCTGAAGAGATTTCCAAGATCATCCGCGATCAGATCGGGAGCTACGCGGTCGATGTCGACGTCGCCGAAGTCGGGACCGTCGTCTCGGTTGGCGACGGCATCGCGCGCGTCCACGGGGTCGAGAAGACCATGGCCGGCGAGATGCTCGAGTTCCCCCACAACGTCTTCGGCATCGCGCTGAACCTCGAAGAAGAGAGTGTCGGCGTCGTGCTCCTGGGTGAATTCACCGAGATCCAGGAAGGCGACACGGTCAAGCGGACCAAGCGCATCATGTCGGTTCCGGTCGGGAACGAGCTCATCGGCCGCGTCGTCAACGCGCTGGGCCAGCCGATCGACGGCAAGGGGCCGATCGTCTCTCAGCAGTCGATGCCGATCGAGCGCATCGCTCCCGGCGTCGTCGATCGACAGCCGGTCAAGGAGCCGATGCAGACCGGGCTGAAGGCGATCGACGCAATGGTGCCGATCGGCAGAGGCCAGCGCGAGCTGATCATCGGCGACCGGCAGACCGGCAAGACCGCCGTCGCCGTGGACGCGATCATCAACCAGAAGGGGCAGAACGTCGTCTGCATCTACAACGCCATCGGCCAGAAGCAGTCGACGGTGGCGCAGGTCGTGCGCACCCTCGAAGACGCCGGCGCGATGGAATACACGATCGTCGTCGCCGCCGGGGCCTCGGATCCGGCACCGTTGCTCTACATCAGCCCGTACTCCGCGTGCACGATTGGCGAGTTTTTCAGGGACAACGGCGGCCACGCGTTGTGCATCTACGACGACCTGTCGAAGCACGCGCAGGCGTATCGAGAGATTTCACTCCTGCTCCGCCGCCCACCGGGTCGAGAGGCCTATCCCGGCGACGTCTTCTACCTGCACTCCCGGTTGCTCGAGCGCGCGGCGAAGCTGCGGAAGGAGCTCGGCGGCGGCTCCCTGACGGCGCTGCCAATCATTGAAACGCAGGCCGGCGACCTGTCGGCCTATATCCCGACCAACGTCATCTCGATTACCGACGGTCAGATCTTCCTCGAGGCGGACCTCTTTCACCAGGGTGTCCGGCCCGCGATCAACGTCGGCAACTCGGTCTCGCGCGTCGGCGGCTCGGCGCAGGTGAAAGCGATGCGCCAGGTGGCGGGCACGCTGCGCCTCGACCTCGCGCAGTATCGTGAGCTGGCAGCCTTTGCGCAGTTCGGGTCCGACCTGGACAAGTCGACGCTCAACCAGTTGAACCGCGGCCGCCGCCTGGTCGAGGTTCTCAAACAGCCGCAGTATCAGCCCCTCCCCGTCGAGAAGCAGGTCGCGATCATCTACGCTGCGACCACCGGCTACCTCGACGCGGTGTCGGTCGACGCGTTACGCGCCTACGAGGAGCAGCTCTATAAGTTCCTCGATACGCGCAAGTCGCAGCTGCTGACTGCGCTCGCCGAGAAAAAGCAGATCGACGATGCGATCAAGGCCGAGCTGAACGCCGCGCTCGAGGAATTCGGCAAGGACTTCGCGGCCGCCCAGAAGACCGCCGCCGCCTGATCACATGCCGTCCCTTCTCGATATCCGCCGCCGCATCCGGGCCGTCAAGTCGACCCAGCAGATCACCAAGGCCATGAAGATGGTTGCGGCCTCACGGCTGCGCCGTGCCCAGGAGCGGATCCAGCAGGCCCGGCCCTACGCGATCCAGATGCTTCGCGTTCTGAACAGTCTGGCGACGCGTGTCGATCCCGGGTCGCATCCGCTGCTCGACGAACGCAAGGTCCCCCGCGCCGGCGGCAAGGCGCTGCTCTTCGTCATCACCGCCGACCGTGGCCTGTGCGGGAGCTTCAACACCAACGCGATCAAGGGCGCCGGCAATTTCATCACCGAGGATCCGGGACGCCAGGTGGCACTCGGCCTGATCGGCCGCCGCGGCCGCGACTACTTCGCCCGCCGCGGCTTCGAAGTGCGCTACGAACAGGTCAACTTGTTCCAGGCGCTCCAGTTCGATCACGCCCGCGACATCGCCTACGCGGCGATCGAGGAGTTCACCGAAGGGCGCGTCGACAGCGTCTACCTCGTCTACAACGAGTTCAAGTCGGTCATCCAGCAGCGGATCGTGGTCGAGCGTCTACTGCCGATTCCCAGGCTCGAGATCGCGCCAACCTCGCCGCAGCCCGGCGTCTACGTCGGTGGCGCCCCGGCCGGCCCGCAGATCGACTACCTGTACGAGCCGATACCTGCCGAGCTGTTCAACTCGCTGATTCCCCGACACGTCGAAGTGCAGGCCTGGCGCGCGCTGCTCGAGTCGAACGCGGCGTTCTATGCGGCGCAGATGACCGCGATGGACGCCGCCACGCGCAATTCGGCGGACATGCTGGAGGATCTGACGCTCTACATGAACAAGGTCCGTCAGGCCGCGATCACCCGCGAGATCATCGAGGTCGTGTCGGGCGCGGAAGCGCTTTAGACATTTTTCAGCACAGGGATCGACGAACATATGGCAACAGCTACAGCAACCGAGAAGGTCGGCAAGGTCGTCCAGGTCATCGGCCCGGTCGTCGATCTGGAATTCGAGAGCGGGCACCTACCGGCCATCTACAGTGCCGTGCGGATCAGGTCCGAAGCAGGCGACGGCGGTGACAAGATCGACGTCATCGTGGAGGTCGAGCAGCATCTCGGTGAGAACCGCGTACGCACCGTCGCGATGAAGCCGACCGACGGCATGCGCCGCGGCATGCGGGCGGTGGATACGGGCAGCCCGATTTCGATGCCCGTCGGCACGGCCACGCTCGGTCGCGTGATGAACGTGCTGGGCGAACCGGTCGACTTCCCCGACCGTCCGATCGTCGCCAAGGAACACTGGTCGATTCACCGCGCCGCGCCGTCGCTCGAGGATCAGTCGACCGAGCTGCAGATGTTCGAGACCGGCATCAAAGTCGTCGATCTGCTCGAGCCGTACCTGCGCGGCGGCAAGATCGGGCTATTCGGCGGCGCCGGCGTCGGCAAGACCGTCATCATCCAGGAATTGATCCACAACGTGGCCATGAAGCACGGCGGCGTGTCGGTGTTCGCCGGCGTTGGCGAGCGCACGCGCGAGGGCAACGACCTGTGGCTCGAATTCCAGGAGAGCGGCGTCATCAACATGAAGGAGCTCGAGAAATCTCGAGCCGCCCTTGTCTACGGACAGATGACCGAGCCACCCGGCGCCCGGCTGCGCGTCGCGCTGAGCGGGCTCACCGTCGCCGAGTATTTCCGCGACGCCGAGAACAAGGACGTTCTGCTCTTCATCGACAACATCTTCCGGTTCACGCAGGCGGGCTCCGAGGTGTCGGCGCTGCTCGGCCGCATGCCGAGCGCGGTCGGCTATCAGCCGACGCTGCTGACCGAGATGGGCGAGCTCCAGGAGCGGATCACCTCGACCAAGAAGGGGTCGATCACCTCCGTGCAGGCGATCTACGTGCCGGCCGACGACTACACCGATCCGGCACCCGCCACGACCTTCGCCCACCTCGACGCCACGACCAATCTGTCCCGTGCGATCGTCGAGCTCGGCATCTACCCCGCCGTCGATCCGCTGGCGTCGACCTCGCGCATCCTGGATCCGCGCATCATCGGCGACGAGCACTACCGGGTGGCGCGCAACGTCAAACAGGTGCTCCAGCGCTACAAGGACTTGCAGGACATCATCGCCATCCTCGGCATCGACGAGCTCTCGGAAGAGGACAAGCTCACCGTCGCGCGCGCGCGCAAGATCCAGCGGTTCCTCTCGCAGCCGTTCTTCGTGGCCGAGCAGTTCACCGGTCTGTCCGGCAAGTATGTGACCATCGCCGACACGGTGCGCGGGTTCAAAGAAGTCGTCGAGGGCAAGCACGACGCGCTGCCCGAACAGGCGTTCTACATGGTCGGCACGATCGAAGAGGCCATCGAGAAAGCCCGGAAAATGAACCAGTAGGCGAAGAGACGGCAGGAACCAGTAGAATGGCGCTTCCAACACATATCCACCTCGAGATCGTCACGCCGGACAAGCTCCTCGTGCGGCAAGAGGTGGACGAAGTGGAGATACCGGGATCTGAGGGCTACTTCGGTGTGCTGCCAGGGCACACGCCGCTGCTCGCGTCGCTCGCGGTCGGCGAGATGTGGTATCGAAAGGGGCAGGAACGGACCTATCTCGCGGTCGCCTTCGGCTTTGCCGAAGTGCTGCCGGATCGGGTCACGATTCTCGCGCAAGTGGCTGAGCGGGCCGAAGATATCGATGCCGCCCGCGCCGAGGACTCGAAGCGGCGCGCCGAGGCGCGGATAACGCAGCCGAAGGGTGATGTGGATTATGACCGTGCTCGGGCGGCGCTCATGAAATCATTGATGCGCCTGCAGCTGGTGGCTCGCGCTCAACCCGGCGGCCGTGTCGGTCGTCAGCGGATGCCCCCGCCCCAGGCCTGAAAGCGCTCCCGCTCATGCGACTGTCCTGGGCCGTTCGAACCGACTCCGGCCTTCGGCGCAGCAGCAACGAAGACAGCTACTGCACACGCGCCGATCTCGGACTCTTCGTCGTCGCCGACGGAATGGGCGGCCACGTGGCGGGCGAAGTCGCGTCCCGGATCGCCGTCGAAACCATCCAGACCTTCATCGCTGAAACCGACGGCGCCGACAAGAACCGGACCTGGCCGTTCCCCTTCGAACCGTCGATCAGCCTCGACGCCAATCGCCTGAAGGCCGCCTTCCGTCTCGCCAATCGCCAGATAGCCAACGCCATGAACGACGCGGTCGACCTGCGCGGCATGGCGACGACGGCGTCGGCCCTGCTGGCCGGCAAGACCCGCGCCTGCGTCGCCCACGTCGGCGACAGCCGCATCTACGTGCTCCGTGACGGCTCACTCGAGCAGATCACGCACGACCACTCGTGGGTGGAAGAACAGGTCCGCGCCGGCGCGATGACCCCGACGGCCGCCCGTCAGCACCCGTGGCGCAACGTGGTCACCCGCGCCCTGGCCGGCGGCGAGGATCCCGAGATCGACGTCGTGGAGTTCGAGCCGGTGCCGGGTGCGCGCTTCCTGCTGTGCTCCGACGGTCTGTTCACGGTCGTTCCGCACGACACCATCGCCCAGAAGCTCGGACAGACTGGCGTGTCACTCGAAAAAATCTGCCTGGACCTGATCGAGGCCGCCAACAACGGCGGAGGTCCCGACAACATCACGACCCTCGTCCTCGAAGTCGACGCCCCGTAACGCCGGAAGCCATGCTTCATAACCTCGCGCGTCTCGCGCGATATCGGGGGTTGATCCAGAGCCTGGTCGTACGAGAGCTGAAGGCGCGCTACCGCGGATCGGTACTGGGTTTCCTCTGGTCCTTCATCAACCCGCTGCTGCTGCTCGCCATCTATACGTTCGTCTTCAAGTACGTGATGCCGACGGCGGTCAAAGGGGCCGATCCCTACCCGCTGTTCATGTTCTGCGGCATTCTGCCGTGGACCTGGTTCGCCTCATCGCTGATGGAGTCGTCGGGCGTGCTGATTTCCGGCGGCAACCTGATTAAGAAGGTCCTGTTCCCGGCGGAGATTCTGCCCATCGTCACCGTGACGGCGAACATGATCCATTTTTTTCTCGCGCTGCCGATCCTGGTCGTCTTCCTCATCGTCTATCGTGCCCCGCTGACCGTCGGCGAGCTGCTCTGCTTTCCGCTGGTGGTGGCGGTTCAGTTCCTGTTCACGGTGGCATGCGCGCTGATCCTGTCGGCGCTGACGGTGCACTTTCGCGACATCCGCGACATCCTCTCCAACGTGCTGACGCTCTGGTTCTTTGCCACGCCGATCATCTACCCGTATCTCTACGCGCCGGATGTGGCCAAGCGCTACATGAACCTGAACCCGTTCGCGCATCTGGCGATTTC
The DNA here is from genome assembly GCA_963771415.1 of uncultured Acidobacteriota bacterium. Lineage (GTDB taxonomy): Bacteria > Acidobacteriota > Vicinamibacteria > Vicinamibacterales > 2-12-FULL-66-21 > CAWAZT01. Next base: position 152,854 of record CAVYTI010000009.1, read on the forward strand.
GTACCAGGAAATCCTGTTCTTCCCCGGCCCGTTCGGTCACTGGAAGTGGCTCGCCGCGCTCGGCGCAGCCTCGATCGTGCTTTTCATGGCCGGCTACTGGCTGTTCGATCGCCTGCGCGATTCGTTCGCCGAAGAGGTCTGACGTGGTTCCGGCCATCGAAATCGCACACGCATCGAAGATCTACCGCCGCTACAGCCACCGCAAGCAGTTCGCGACGCTGAAGAGCGCGCTGCTCACGCGGAGCCTGGTGCGCGATCTGAAGCCCGAGGAGACCTTCACCGCGCTCGACAATGTCTCGGTGACGGTTCCACGCGGACGGACGCTCGGCGTCATCGGCCGGAACGGATCCGGAAAGAGCACGCTGCTGAAGCTGGTCGCCGGCATCACCAAGCCCTCGTCCGGGTCGGTGACGGTCGACGGGCGGATCTCGGCCCTGATCGAGCTCGGCGCCGGGTTCCACCCAGAAATCTCGGGCCGCGAAAACGTCTTCATCAACGGCATCATGCTCGGTCTCTCGAAGCGTGAAGTGACGCGCCGATTCGACGAGATCGTGGATTTCGCCGAGATGAGGGAGTTCATCGACGCTCCGGTCAAGACCTACTCGTCGGGCATGTACATGCGGCTCGGCTTTGCGGTGGCGATCAACGTGGACCCCGACGTCCTGCTGGTCGACGAGGTCCTCGCCGTCGGTGACGAGGGCTTTACCCACAAGTGCCTGGACAAATTTGCCGAGTTCAAGCGTCGCGGCAAGACCATCCTCCTCGTCACCCATTCGCTCGGGCTGGTCGAGCGATTCTGCGACGATGCGTTGTGGCTCGATTCGGGCCGGGTGAAAGGGCTCGGCGATCCCAAACGTGTGGTTGGCGCTTACATCACCGATGTCGAGGTCAGCGAGGAGAAAGAGCTCGCCGCCGGTGACGCTCGGGCGCAGGAGGTGGCGCTGGCGGCCATGGCCTCACCCGACGATCCGGTCTCGGCCGTGCTGCCCGACAACCCGGTCGAAACCGCGACCGCGCCCGCCGACATGTTCCGCGCGTCGGAGGGACGATGGGGTTCGCGCGAGGTCGAGATCACCCACGTACGCCTGGAGGACGCGGACGGCGCCCAGAGCCATCTCTTTCCCTCGGGCACGCGACTCGACGTGCGGATCAGCCTGCGCGCGCCGCTGCCGGTTGACGATTTCGTGCTCGGCATCGGCATCTTCAACGCCGAGGGCGTCTGCTGCTACGGCACCAACACCTCGATCGAGGATCTGGCGCCGCAGCGTCTGGCCGGGGACGTCAGTGCGATCTTCTCGATCGAATCGCTCGATCTGGTCGAAGGCACCTACAAACTGGACGTCGCGGTTCACCGGCTCGACGGCTACCCGTACGACTATCACCGGCTGCTCTACACGTTTCGCGTGAAGTCGCGGGCCAAGGACGTCGGGATCTACCGGCCGAAACACGGTTGGCGTTTTGCCGGCGATCTCTCCTTCAAGAAAGTCGACGGGAACGATTCGTGAACCTGCTCGACGCTCCGGCGCTTCAGGCCTACGTCGACGCGGCCCGCCGGCGCGGAGCGCGCATCGTCTTCACCAACGGTGTCTTCGACCTGCTGCATCCCGGCCATTTGCGCTATCTCCAGGCCGCCCGCGCCCATGGCGACCTGCTCATCGTCGGCCTCAATTCCGACGCGTCCGTCCGGCGCAACAAGGGACCGGAGCGGCCGATCACCTTCGAGCTCGAGCGCGCCGAGGTGCTCCTCGCGCTCGAATGCGTCGACGCGGTTTCGATCTTCGACGAGGAGACGCCGGCGGAAATCATCCGCCGCGTCCAGCCGGACGTCCTCGTCAAGGGCGCCGACTGGCCGGCGGATCAGATCGTGGGTCGCGACACGGTGGAAGCTCGCGGCGGTCGGGTCATCCGCGAGTCCATCGAGCCGGGCTATTCGACGAGCGCGCTCATCGAGCGGGCCCGCGCTCCAACCTGACCCCGGGCAGGTTGCCGCGCAATTTTCGCGTTAAGATCGAGTGTTGCGGGCGGTCGCCCGCGCGGTCACCATGACCTCCTCCACCTCTACGTCGCTGACGCTTCGGGCGCTGCTCAAGACGGCTTCCGGCCGCCTCGAGCTTGGAGCGCCCGGCCAGGGCGTCAGCGGTCTCACCCCCGCGGCGAAGGCGCTGTTTGCGGCAGCCGCCGCAGGCCGGCAGACGACGCTGCTGATTGCCGCGACCGACGCCGAGGTCGAACAGCTCACCTCGGACGCGCGTTTCTTCTACGCCGCGCTCGAAGGCGTGTCCGACGTGGAGGCCTCCCGCAAGGTGCTGCCGTTCCCGTCCCACGAGGTCGATCCCTATCGAGGCCTGGCTCCGCACTTCGACGTGGCCTCGGCTCGCGCCCGGGCGTTGTACGCCTTGAGCTCGGGGGTCGCGCGCCTGATCGTGGCGTCGGCGCCGGCACTGCTGCCGCGACTCACCCCCCCACCGCGTCTGAGGAATGCAGGGCTGACGGTCAGACCCGGCGACGATGTTTCGCCGGTAGACCTCGGGGATCGCCTGGTCGAGGCCGGGTACACCCGTCAGGATCCCACCGACGAGCCCGGAGAATTCTCGGTACGAGGCGGGGTCGTCGACCTTTTTCCGCCGGGCGCGCGCCAGCCGGTTCGTCTCGAGTTCGTCGGTGACACCGTCGAGTCGGTGAGGACCTACGATCCGTCGACGCAGCGATCGACGGGCGGCATCGATCAGGTCAACGTCGTCCCGCTCCAGGAACTGCTGCCGCAGCCTGCCTCCGGTGACACCGATGGAGAGACGCCGGATCGCTCGGCGACCATCGTGGACTACCTGTCGGATCATCGTCCGATCCTGCTGCTCTCGGAGCCGGACGAGGTTCGCACCGCGTTCGACAAGCTGCACAATCAGATTGAGGAGAGCTTCGCCGAAGCCGGGCGGAAGAATCGACGCGTCCCGGAGCCGTCAACCCTGATCATCGACTGGACCGACCTTGCGCCCGCCCTCGAGCACTCGACCGCGCTCGAGACGCTGGCCCTCGAATCCGACGGCGTCCGGCACATCGCGTCTCAACCGGTGATGGAGTTTGCCGGGCGGGTTCCCGATTGGGTGGCCGAGCTCCGGCAATCGCGCGATCGCGGCGAAACGCTGATCTTCGTCGCGCATTCGCAGGGTCGTGCCGAACGGGTCGTCGAGCTGCTCGCCGACTACGAGATGCCGGCCGCCCCGATCGAACGCGGTGAGGACGCGCCGACGCGCGCCGTGCTCGTCGCGGTCGGGCATCTTTCCAAGGGGTTTCGTCTTCCCGATGCCGGTCTCCAGCTCTGGGCCGAGACCGACGTCTTCGACGAGGAGCGGCGGACACACGAGCGCCGCCGGTCGGCATCCGCCGCATTCCTCTCGGACTTTCGCGATCTCAAGGCCGACGACCTCGTCGTGCACGTCGATCATGGCATCGGCGTGTTCGTCGGCCTGAAGCGGATTGAGGTCGGCCTCGAGGCGCAGGAGTTCATGGAGCTGCGCTACGCGGCGGAGGACAAGCTCTTCGTCCCCGTCGAGCGGCTCGATCTCGTTCAGAAGTACACCGGCGCGACGCGGCCGGCGCTCGACCGTCTGGGCGGCACGACCTGGGAGAAGGCCAAGAGCCGCGTCAAGAAAGCCATGCGCGACATGGCCGAAGAGCTGTTGAAGCTCTACGCCTCGCGCCGCGCCGTTCCCGGTCATGCGTTCAGTCCCGACAGCCACTGGCAGCAGGAGTTCGAGGACGCCTTCGAGTGGGAGCTGACGGTCGATCAGCAGAACGCGATCGCCGACATCAAGCGCGACATGGAATCGGCCACCTCGATGGACCGGCTGCTCTGCGGCGACGTCGGCTACGGCAAGACCGAGGTCGCGATGCGGGCTGCATTCAAGGCGGTGATGGACGGCAAACAGGTGGCGATGCTGGCGCCGACGACCGTCCTGGCCTTCCAGCACCTCAAGACCCTTCGCGATCGATTCGCGGCGTTTCCGGTGCGGATCGACATGATCAGTCGGTTTCGCTCGAAGGCCGAGCAGAAGGAGACGCTCGACGACCTCGCCGCGGGCAAGGTCGAGATCATTGTCGGCACGCACCGCCTGCTGTCGAAGGACGTCCATTTTCGCGATCTCGGGCTCCTCGTCGTGGACGAGGAGCAGCGCTTCGGGGTCGCCCACAAGGAACGCATCAAGCAGCTGCGCAAGCGGGTCGACGTGCTGACCATGACGGCGACGCCGATTCCCCGAACGCTCAACATGTCGCTGGCCGGGATTCGCGACATGTCGATCATCGAGACGCCGCCCAAGGACCGGTTGTCGATTCAGACCAACGTTGTCAAGTTCGATCAGCCGGTCATCTCCCGCGCCATCCGAACTGAGCTCGAGCGGCACGGTCAGATCTACTTCGTTCACAACCGCGTCGAGTCGATCTATTCGCTGGGCAATCTGATCACCCGGCTCGTGCCCGAGGCGCGGATTGCGGTTGCCCACGGACAGATGAGCGAGGACGCCCTCGAGCGGGTGATGGTCGACTTCGTGGCGCACAAGTACGATGTCCTGCTCGCCACCACAATCATCGAAAATGGGCTCGACATTCCCAACGCCAACACCATCGTCATCAATCGGGCCGACCGCTACGGCTTGTCGCAGCTCTATCAATTGCGCGGCCGTGTCGGACGATCCGATCGCCGGGCCTACGCGTATCTGCTGATTCCGCCCGAGGACGCGCTCTCGCCGGTGGCGAAGAAGCGGCTGGCGGCGATCCGCGAGTTCAGTGACTTGGGAAGCGGCTTCAGGGTCGCGGCGCTGGACCTGGAGATCCGCGGGGCGGGCAACCTCCTCGGCGGCGAGCAGAGCGGCCACATCGAAGCCGTCGGATTCGACATGTATATGAAGCTCCTCGAGCAGACCATCAAGGAGCTGAAGGGTGAAGAGATCGACGACGACGTCCGCGCCACCGTCAATCTGCGGGTGGACCTGCGCATCGCCGAGCAGTTCATTCCCGACATGAACCAGCGCCTGACCGTCTATCGGCGAATGGCGGCGGTCCGATCGGAGGTCGAGCTCGATCGCGTGCTCGAGGAAGTCCGCGACCGCTACGGCCCTCCGCCGCCAACTATTCAGAATCTTGCCGACTATGCTCGAATCCGGCTCCTGGCCGATAGCGTCGGCGTCGAATCCATCGACCGCGACGCCCAGATCGTCGTCTTAAAGTTCAGGCCCGAAGCCAGGCTCGACCCGGCGTGGCTGTTCCGGTTGATTCAGGAGCGAACCGACATCCAGCTCACCCCGCCCGCTACCCTGAAGCTCGACCTGCGCAAGGGGTCCGATGCGCCCCGTCGCGGGCCTGCCGGTCGGCAGGGGGCGCTGCCGAAGGCATCGTGGTGGACGACCCGGGCGACCGCCGGTGAAGTCGCCCCGGGCTTCAGCCGGGAAGCGATCCTTCGCCCACCGACCGAAGATCCACGCCAGGAAGGCGGGGTCTTCAGCCGCGTTGGCGGTCTGCTCCGCGAGTTGAGCGAAGGCACCAGCGTAGGTTAAAATACTCGATTGCAGCAACTTAGAGTCACAACATGAAAAAAGCCCTGATGCCGGCGTTTCTCTGCGCGGCATTGATTACCGTCGCGCCAACCACCGCCACGCTGTCGGCCGCGCGAATCACCGGCGACGTCGCCGCGCGATTCGATGGGGGCGTGGGCGGAGAGATTCTCGAACAGGTTCTCGTGAAGGTGAACGGCGACATCATCACCAAGACCGAGCTCGAAAAGCGACAAGTGGCCGTCCTGCGGTCGCGCCTCAACGGACAGGTCGATCCGGAAAAGATGAAGACCGACGAGCAGCTGAAGAAGATGCTCGCCGAGATCACCCCTGAAGTACTCGTCAACGCCGTCGACGAGCTGCTGCTCCTGCAGCGCGGAAAGGAACTCGGGCTGCACCTGGGCGACGACCAGTTCAAGCAGGTCGTCACCAACATCCGCAAGGAGCAGGGCCTTCAGGACGAAGAGAAGTTCCAGGCCGCTCTTCGATCCGAGGGCATGACCATGGACGACCTCCGGCAGCAGCTCGAACGCCAGATGCTGATCGAGCAGGTGCAGCGGCAGGAAGTCGGGTCCAAGCTCACGATCACCGAAGCCGAGGCGCACATCTACTACGAGCAACATCCGGAAGGGTTCACCGATCCGGCGTCGATCACCTTGCGCGAGATCCAGATCGACGTGCCGACGACGAAGGGTGCTGGCGGCGAATCGGCCGCCAACGCCGCCGCTGACGAAGCCGCCAAGAAGAAGATCGGTGACGCGCGTACCAGGCTGATGGCCGGCGAGGACTTCGGCAAGGTCGCCGGCGAGACGTCGGAGTCGGCCTCCAAGGCGAACGGCGGGTTGATCGGACCGTTCTCTCGCGACGACATGTCGCCGCAGATGCAGCAGCTGCTCGACAAGATGAAGCCCGGCGACATCACGCCGGCGATTCGCACGCCGCGTGGCTACCAGATCCTCAAGCTCGAGGTCCTCAAGCCACAGACCGTACAGCCGTTCGACAAGGTCCGCGATCTCATTGCCGACAAGGTTGCGCAGGAGCGCACCCGCAACGAAATGCGCAAGTTCCTCACCCGTCTTCGTGCCCAGGCCATCATCGAATGGAAGAACGACGAGCTGAAGAAAGCGTACGAGAAGCAGGTGGCGGCCGACGACTCGGCGGTGGGTAGCGGACAATGAATGCCTGGCACTGAATCCTCCGGCGCCAGTTCGGCGATCGCGGGTCCGGCGTGGTACGCGATCTGGACGCGGTCGCGACACGAGCACGTCGTGCGCGACCAGCTTCAGCGCAAGGGGTACGAGGCGTTCCTTCCGACGATCACGAAATGGAGCCGCTGGAAAGACCGGCGCAAGAAGATCGACTGGCCGTTGTTTCCGGGCTACTGTTTCGGTCGATTCGAGAGTCAGTCCCGACTCCCCGTTCTCACCTGCTCCGGCGTCGTGAGCATTGTCTCCTTCGACGGCGACATCGTGCCGATTCCCGACTCGGAGATCGACGCCATCCGTCGTCTCGTCGAAAGCGAGTTGCACTACGATCCATGCCCGCTCATTCGTGAAGGCACGATGGTCGAGGTGACGCATGGACCGCTCAAGGGCGTGGTCGGACGGCTGACGAGAAAGGGCGCGCACGCGCGTCTGATGCTGGCCGTCGATCTGATCGGGCAGGCGGTCAGTGTCGAGGTCGACGCCTCGGACGTGAAGGCGTACTAGCGCAACGAAGCAACGGACGATCACAACCCATGAAGATTGGACACGTCGATCTGGCGCCGCCGTTCGGCCTTGCGCCGATGGCCGGCATGACCGACACGGCGTTTCGCCGGCTGGTCAAGCGTCGCGGCGGCTGCGGCCTGGTGGTCACCGAGATGGTGAGCTCCGAGGGGCTGGTCCGCGGCATCGATCGTACGCTCGAGTACGCCGAATACACGGAAGAAGAGCGCCCCGTCTCCATCCAGATCTTCGGCGGGGATCCGGAGAAGATGGCGGCGGCCGCACAGATCGTCGAAGGCATGGGAGCCGACATCGTCGACGTCAACATGGGCTGTCCGGTGCCGAAGATCGCCAAGCACAACGCTGGCTGCAGCCTGATGCGCGAGCCGGAGCACGCGCAACAGGTCGTCGCCGCGATGGCCAGGGCGGTCAGGATCCCGGTGACCGTCAAGATGCGGGCGGGGTGGGACGAGCACCAGGTGAACGCGCCGGAGCTGGCGCGGCGCATGGAGGATGCCGGCGCGGGGGCGGTGACCGTCCACGGCCGGACCGCGGCGCAATCGTATTCGGGCTTCTCCGACTGGACGCTGATCGGCCGCGTGGCGTCCGGAATTTCGATTCCGGTCTTCGGCAGCGGCGACTGCCTCGAGCCGTCACAACTGGTCGAACGGGCCTCCGCGAATGGCTTGGCCGGGGTGCTCGTCGGCCGCGGCGCGCTGCGCAACCCCTGGATCTTTCAGCAGGCCGCCGCGCTCGCGCGCGGGGAAGCCGCGCCGGTGATCACGCTCGAGGATCGAGGTCGGTTCCTCCTCGAGTACGTCGACCTGCTGCTGCGCGAGCGGATCAGCGAGGCGGAAGGCTTCAGGCACGTTGCTCCCGGTCAGGCTGATGGCGTACCCGCGCGTGGCCACGATCGCTGGGTAATCAACAAGCTCCGCGCGCTCAATTCCTGGTACACGAAAGGCCTGGACAACGGCTCGCACCTGCGCACCGCCATCAACGCCTCCGATTCGCTCCAACAGCTGCGCGATGTGATCAGCGAATTCTTTGGCGTCGAGACGCTGGCCGCTCGCTGACGCCCGTCAGTGATCTTTTGGGGGCGCGCCAGTCCTTTACGCCCTGTCCGACCAGAGCCCGGCCGCATCAGGAGCGTCCACGATCTGGTAGTCGTAGGCTGCAGCCTCCGAGGTGGCGGTTTCGAAGAGGTGGCCGAGCGCTCCGTGCGCCGGCGCCGCGAGGTATCGCTTCAGCGCGTCCAGGTCCTCGAACTCGAGCAACAGGATGACCTCGAACGCCGGCTGCGGCAGCTGCTCGTAGCCGGGCAGCCCGTGCCGGACCCTGCGACCGATCCTGAACCGCAGAATCTCCGGCACGACCGATGCCGCCTGCGCGAGCACGCCGATCGCAGCCGAACGGTCCGCCGCCGACAGCTCGGCGCGTGGGGTCAGCAGAACCAGATGTGCGATCACTCGTCGTCGTCCTTCTTCTTGAACGGCTTGTGAGGTGGTTTGCCACGCGCGGGTCGTGGAGAAGTTGCGTCACGCCTCAGACGCGATGCAAATCGCCGGCGTTTCTCGTCGCGTGGCACCTTGAACCGATCGCGCGGGTCTCGATGCGCGCCGCCGGGGCGCCATTCACGCCCGCGCCGAGCGTCGCCGCCGCTCTTGTCCCGTGGAGCATCGCCGCGGTTGGCCCACTGAGGCTTTCGCGGCGGTCGCGCCGCATCACCGCTCGGTCCTTCGGGGCGCCGGTCACGACCAAAGGCCGGCTTGGGCCCGCGCGGACGATCGGCCTGGAATCGCGGCCGCGCCCGTTGCTGCTGCAGCGCGTCACGCGCCGCTTCCGGCGATGGCCACAGCCGGCCGCGCGCAAACCACATCATCACCGCATCCGGATGTTTGACCCGAAGCTGATTGAGCGTCGGCAGCAACTCGTCCTGGGTGGCGGCGCGAAACGAGGTCGGCTGGTTGCCGTAGATGATGGTCCAGTAGGCGTGACGGGGAGGCATCGTGCTAGAGCTCCGGCTGTCGCTCGAGACGCTTGAGCTTTTCGATCAGCGTCGTGCGTTTCAGGTTCAGCAGCCGCGCCGCGCGGACCTTGTTGCCCGACGTCCGTTCGAGCGATCGCTTGATCAACGTGAGTTCGACCCCTTCCATGTAGCGCTCGAGATCGAGCCCCTCTTCCGGGAACCATCCGTCGGCGCCATCGGTCGCCGCCGGCAGCGCCAGAATCTCCGGTCCCAGATCCGCCACCTCGATCTGCAGCCGCCCCTGACTGAAGGCGAGGGCGCGTTCGACGACGTTTTCGAGCTGACGGACGTTGCCGGGCCAGGAGTAGGCCATCAGTCGGCGCATCGCCTCCTGCGACATCGACGCGGCCCGCGGCGGGGTCTGTTCCGCCCCGAGCTTCTGCAGAAAGTGCTGGACCAGGAGGGGAACGTCTTCGCGGTGTTCGCGAAGGGCTGGAAGCTGCACCGGGATGACATTCAAGCGATAGAAGAGATCCTCCCGGAATGTTGACTCAGCCACCATCTTCGAGAGATCCGAATGGGTGGCGGCGATGATGCGGACGTCGATCTTGACCGTGTGCGAGTCCCCGACACGCTCGAACTCCCGCTCCTGCAGCACGCGGAGCAGCTTCGCCTGGATCGCCGGGCTCATCGTGGCGACCTCGTCGAGGAAGAGCGTTCCCTTGTGGGCCTGTTCGAGTCGCCCCTGGCGGGAGCCGACCGCGCCCGTAAAGGCGCCGCGGACGTGCCCGAAGAGCTCGGCTTCGAGCAGCGTTTCCGGAATCGCGCTGCAGTTGAGCGCGACGAAACGATTAGTGCGACGCGAGCTGTTGTGATGAATCGCCCGCGCCGCCAGCTCCTTGCCGGTACCCGTCTCGCCGGAAATCAGGACAGTGCTGGACGTACTGGCGACCGTCTCGAGCAGCTGAAAGAGATTCCGCATCGCTTTGCTGCGGCCGACGAGCCCGTCGATCCGATAGCGGTCTTCGAGCTGCGATCGCAGGTAGGCGTTCTCCGATCGCAGGCGCCGCTGTTCGAGCGCCGAGTTCAGCACGTGGAGCAGGGCGTCGAACTGAAACGGCTTGGTGATGAAGTCGGCCGCTCCCTGCTTGATCGCGTTGACGGCGTCCTTGACCGTGCCAAAGCCGGTGATGATGATGGCGATGATGTCCGGATAGCGCTCGAGCGCCGCCTCGAGGACAGCTCGGCCGTCCACGCCCGGCAATCTGAGGTCCGTGACGATGATGTCGAACGCGAAATCGGAGAGCCGCGCGAGCGCTTCCTCGCCGCTCGACGCCTGCTCGACGACGAAGCCATGGTCCGCCAATCGTTCGGCGATAGCCTCACGCAGCGCCGCCTCGTCGTCGACGAGGAGCAGATGTTTCGCGTTTTCAGCCATTTAGTCGCGCGGCGGTATTTTGACACCCCGACAATCCAAGGTCAACGATGCTTTCGGGGTCAACACTACAGAGGAGCGATTCGCCTTCCGATAAACACTCACGAACCATGAGACATCCGACAGCAGCACATCGACCCGAAACGCCGACGAGTGGGAAGGCTGAAGATTCAATGATGATTGATCGCAAGACGATTTCCATCATGAAGGCGTGCGAGCTGGTTGGCGTCAGCCGCCGCACGATCTACAACTGGATTGCGAGCGGCAAGGTCGAGTACGTCCGCACGGCCGGCGGATCCGTCAGAATTTTCGTCGATACCCTCTGGCGCGAACCCGGACGAACGCAGGATCTGACTCGGCCCGAAGCCTCATGATGCCGGCAACCGATGATCCCATCCGCGAATCGATGGACGAGCCCAGGGACCTCGGATTGCTCTTCCATCGATTGAACAATCAGCTCGGGATTATCCTCGCCAACGCGGAGCTGCTCGAGACCAAGGCCTCCGACGAAATGGGGCGCGCGCGCGCCGCGCAAGTCGTCGCCAGCGTGCTCGACGCGATGACCACCGCCCGGGAAATCCGGCTCCGATCCCACCTCTAAATCGTAACCAGGCCGTCCGATCTCCCGGGGCGGCCACACAGGTACCACTCCCTGCGCCCGCAATATCCGAAATCCAAGCTCTCGCCGTCAGTCAGCCCGCCCGCTCAGCGCGGCTTCAGATCTTCTCTTTGGCTCGTTCCCCAATTCCGCCAGATTGTCAAAATAACGACACCAAGAGTGGCAAAAAGCCAAATATTTGACGATTTTAGGGACTTCCGAAGACCGATCTTTCCCGCAGGTGCACGTGGGCGCACGCAAGTAACTGTAGCTTCACGTGGCACTTAGCTGCACCGACCCAGCTGAGGTCGGTCGATGCCTGGCGTCTGGTACCGCCGTTGCCCTTGGGCTTGACCAACAAAAGGAGACCCATGCAGCGTCAGCCTCTCGTTGCCTGTCAGCGTGAACGCATTGCCGCCGGCTTACCGTTCGTCGAATCCCTGGCCCGGCGCGTCGCCTCCTCGATGCCGCACTCCATCGAGCTCGGGGACCTCGTCCAGGACGGTATGCTCGGCCTGATCGATGCGGCCTGTCGTTTCGACGAGGCCCGCGGCATCAAGTTCGAGACCTTCGCCGAGCGGCGTGTCCGCGGCGCCATGATCGACGCGCTCCGACGCGACGCCTGGCCGCGCGGCGTCCGCCGTCAGCGTCGCGAGCTCGAGGCCGCACGCGAGGAGCTGAGACGCGAGCTGGGCGCCGAGCCCTCCCTCGCCGATCTCGCCGCCCGGATCGGCTCCGACGAAGCTCGTCTCGGTCGAACAATCGTCCGTATCAACACGATCGAATCGACGTCGCCGCTGTCAGCCGGCGACAATGTCGATGGATCGATGTTGCCTGCCGCACTGGTGCCATCGGAACCACCTGCGCCCGATCGGGCCTACGAGGAGCGTGAGGTTCGCGACCGGGTGCGTGCGGCCATCGCCTCGCTTCCGCCGCGCGAGCGCAAGGTGATCGCGCTCTACTACTACGCGGAAGCGACGATGAAGCAGATCGGCGCGGAGATTGGCGTGAACGAATCTCGAGTCTCGCAGCTGCACGCCCGCGCGGTGCAGCGGCTGCGTAAGGCGTTGGGAACCGACTCGTCGACCGACGAGACGGCGCAGGCACTGCGGCCCGCCATCCTGTCCTTCGAGCAGACGATGAAACGTTTGCGGATGGCCAAGTCGTCGCTGCCGGCGGAACCGTCGAGAACCGAGTCGCCAGCGGTCGTGCTGCCCTACAAGGCGCCAGCCGCCAAGCCGACGGTTCGTCGCGCGGTCGCTCAGGCTCGGGTCGCCGCGGCGAGGTAGATCACGACAGGATCTCGCGGCCGGTCCGCAGCAGATCCTTCAGGCGGAACGGTTTAGCGAGCCAGCGGCAGCCGGTCTCCTCGAGAAACCGCTCCGCCTCCGTTCCGGCAACGTCACCGGTCACGAACAGGATGCGACGCGTCATGTCGGGCGCGTCGCTCTCCAGCTGCCGATAGAACGTCATTCCGTCAACCCGCGGCATCTTCAGGTCACAGATGATGAGGTCGTAGGCGCGTCCGCGGACACGGACCAGCGCTTCCTCACCGTCACCAGCTCGATCCACAACGTAGCCGGCGTCGACCAGCGATTCTGCCACCGCCGCACCAAGCGCAGCTTCGTCTTCGACGACGAGAACCACGGACCCCGCCGTCGCATCGTCGACGCGCTCGAGTGTGCGCGGTAAGGCGGGCTTCACCGGGCCATCGCCGACCGGCAGCGCGACGCAGAATGACGCGCCGCGATCCCGGTCAGACTTCACCGTGATCCGGCCGCCGTGCTCCTGGACGATGGCATAGGCGACGGTCAGGCCGAGACCGGTCCCTTTGCCGACGTCCTTGGTCGTGAAGAACGGGTCGAAGATCTTCGGCTGCACGTCGTCCGGCACACCCGGCCCATCGTCGTTCACTTCGAGGACGACGGCGTCGGCCTCGCGGTCGTGCCAGGTACGCAGGATCAGCGTGCCGCGTCCGTGCGCGGCGATCATCGCCTGTTCGGCGTTGATGATCAGGTTGAGCAGCACCTGCTGGATCTGATGCGGATCGGCGAACACGAGCGGCAGGCCGCTGGCGAGCGCTTCGAGGATGCTGATGTTGCTGAGGCGCTGTTCGTACGATCGCAGCGCGATCGTTTCCCGGACCACCTGGTTGAGATCGACCATCGCGCGGGTGGTATGGCGCTTACGGGCGAACGTCAGCAGGTTGCGCACGATCTTCGCGGCCCGCTCGGACTCGCTCAAAATCGTTTCGAGGCCCCGCTTCGTCTGGTCGTCGACGGAACGTGACGACAGGCGCTCGGCCCACGTCAGGATCGTGGCCAGCGGGTTGTTCAGCTCGTGCGCGACTCCGGAGATCGTCTGGCCGAGCGCGGCCAGCTTCTCCGCCTGGAGGAGCTGATTATAGAGATCGCGCGCCTGATCTTCGAGGCGCTTGCGTTCGGTGACGTCGCGCATCAGCGCTTCGACGCGAAGCCCGTTGTCAGACTCGACCTCGGCGCGCGCCGTGACTTCGACCCAGATCGCGACGCGATCGGCGCGGCGCAGGCGCATGACGTAGTCGCTGACGGCGCCGTCACGATGGAGCCGTTCGACGAACCCCACGCGGGCCTGTAGGTCGACGAAGCGCTCGAGGTCGAACGGGCGGACCTGTTCCTGCGGCGTGTCGGCGGCGAGGCCGAACATCAGCTTGAGGTACGGATTAGCCGAAAGGGTGTTGGTGTCCTGGCCGCGAATGGTTCCGATGTAGACGCCCTCGTGGACGGCTTCGAACAGCCGCGCGAATACTTCGCTGGCGGCGGAAAGTGTCATTGCCCCCCGGTCACTGGTGGTGTCGGCGTCATCGACGGGAACGAGCTGCGGTACTTCCGCTCGATCGTTGCCCGCATGTCGGCGATGCTGGCGCCGGAGGCATACATCTGCATCGCCTCGTGTGCGACGTCGAGGCAAATCGCGCAGCCGACGCCGTGCGGCTCCCACGCCGTCGGCCTGCCCTGCGCGTCGCGCGCCGCAACGAAACAGTCGGCGTTGTGCTTGTGCCCGCGGGTCTCGCAGCCGCAGAAGCAGGGCATGTGGCTCAGCACCTCCGGGTGCTTCGCGGCGAAGACGTAGACGGCGCGGACGATCTCCATCGGCCGGGCGGCGGCGAAAGGCACCACCGGCATCGGTGGGATATCCGCGTCCGCGATCGCAGGCGGCTGGAGCCAAACCTTTTCCGCTGAGCTGTCGGCCGTGGCCGGCGCCGCCGCGTGTTCGTGCGGAGCTTCCGCCTGAGCGACTGGTGGTGCTGCGGCAGCCGGCGGAGGAGTTGAGGAGGAAGGCTTGGAGCAGGAGGCGACGCAGACCATCCCCCCCAGCACGAGCAGGCGCAAGGCGAGGCGTGCGCTCGACATGCGGCAATCTTAACATCGATAATCAGGTCCGCATGTTCGACAAATCCCTCCTGCAGGACCGCGTCGCGGTCATTACCGGCGGCGGCACCGGCATCGGCCTCGCCATCGCTCGGAGACTCGGTACGCTCGGCGCGCGAATCGCCATCGCGAGTCGGCAGTCCGAAAACCTCGAGCAGGGGTGGGCGGCCCTGCAGGCGTCGGGCATCGACGCGCTCGCCGTACAGCTCGACGTTCGCAAACCGGAGCAGGTCGATGAGATGGTGGAGCGGACGGTCAAGCACTTCGGCGGGCTCGACATCCTCGTGAACAACGCGGCCGGCAATTTCATCTGTCGGGCCGAAGAGCTGTCACCCAACGGCTGGAACGCGGTGATCGGAATCGTCTTGAACGGGAGCTTCTATTGCTCCCGCGCGGTGGGCCAGTACATGATCGCCAGCAAACGCGGTGGCTCGATCGTCTCCATCCTTGCCAACTACATCTGGACCGGGAGCGCCGGGACGATTCACTCCGCAGCGGCCAAAGCCGGCGTGATGTCGATGACCCAGACCCTCGCCGTCGAGTGGGCCCCTCACCAGATCCGTGTCAACGCCGTCGCCCCCGGCCCGATCGAGTCGGCCGGCGCCGCGCGGCAGCTCTGGAATACGAAAGCCGCAGTGGATCGCATCACCGACAGCGTTCCACTTCGCCGGTGGGGCAAAGCCGACGAGGTGGCGAATGCCGTCGCCTTCCTCGCTTCTCCCTTAGCCTCATATATTACGGGCGAGGTTCTGGCGGTCGATGGAGGCGCATGGCTGGGGCGAGGCCCGTTCAGCTTCATCAACCCAGATGAGGCGAAATAGCGTATCATTCTGTAAGAGAGGCCATTAACAGAATGATCGACGAAATTGATAGCGTAATTCTGGAACTTCTTCAGGACAACGCCAGAGTTTCGCAGGCCGACGTAGCACGAGCCGTGGGCCTGGCGCCTTCTGCGGTTCTCGAAAGAATCCGAAAGCTGGAATCCCGCGGCGTCATCAGAGGTTATACCGCTCTGGTGGACCCGCGCGTTCTGGACCAGCGGATGCTGGCTTTCGTGGCCGTCAAGAGCGAGGAAGCCCCTGGCGACGACAGCGTCGCGCGGGCACTCGCGAAGTGCCCCGAAGTACTCGAGCTCCATCATGTCGCTGGTGACGATTGCTATCTGCTCAAGGTCCGCGCCCGCGATGCCGAGCACGTCGGCCAACTGCTCCGGCATCGATTCGGACGGATCCCGGGCGTCAGCAGCACCCGGACAACCATAGTGCTGGAAACGGTGAAGGAGACCCCGCGCCTGCCCATCACCCACGCCGAGACGACGCGATGAGCCGCAGGATCGTTCCAGCAGCCGTGTCGCCAGCCGCACGGGAAAAGCGCCTGGCCTACTTCGCGTGGGTCGCCGTCTGCGTGATCTGGGGGACCACGTACCTCGCGATTCGCGTCACGCTCGAGACGATGCCGCCTTTGCTGATGTCCGGTATCCGCTGGACGCTGGCCGGTGCCGTGCTCAGTGGGTATCTCGCGCTCCGCGGAGAGCGCTTTCCCGATCGATCGTCCTGGGGAAGCATCGCCCTGCTTGGCTTCCTTCTGCTCTTCATCGGTAACGGGGCTGTGGCGTGGGCCGAGCAGTGGGTGCCGAGCGGCCTGACCGCGGTGATCGTGGCCTCGTCACCCTTCTGGATGGCGGGCACGGAAGCGCTGCGGAGCGACGGCGAACGGATCAGCGTGCGACTCGCGCTCGGCCTCGCGCTCGGGTTCGCGGGAATCGTGCTACTGGTCTGGCCCGACATCACATTCGCTGGCGGACATGGCCGCGGATTCCTGGCCGGAGTCGTTTCGCTCCAGCTCGCGTGCCTCGGCTGGTCGATCGGATCGTCCCATTCGCGGCGCCATGCGCGCGAGACCAACGTCTTCAGCGCGGCCGCCGCGCAGATGATTGCCGGCGGGTTGATGATGGCGATTGTCGCGAGCCTGCACGGCGAATGGAGCCATCTGCACTTCTCGACCCGGAGCGCGAGCGCATTGATCTACCTGACGACGGTTGGCGCGATCGGCGGATTCGCCGCGTACACGTACGCGCTCCGCCATCTGCCGGTGTCGTTCGTCTCGCTCTACGCCTACATCAATCCGCTGATCGCGGTTACGCTCGGCGTGGTGCTACTCGCCGAACCGTTCAATACTCGGATGGGGCTGGCGGCCGCTCTGATCCTCATCGGCGTCGCCATCGTCCAGAGCCGCTCGAGGAGACGTCGGGGCGAAGCGGTCGAGGATGCGGCCCGGTTGTCACCGGCTCGTTCAGAGGATCAAGAAGTCAGGAAGGCGTCGTGATGGATCGATGGGCTGAGCTCACGGCGCGAATCGATGCGGTCACGAATCCGTGTCTGTCGACGCTGCTGCGACATGTTGTGAGTTCGCGAGAAGGCCAGCTTCGGGTGTGGCCTGCCGCTCTCCTCGTCCACCATGCCTACGAGGGAGGGCTCCTCGAACACATCCTGAAGGTCGCCGAGACGGCGGACGGACTGGCCCGCGCCTACGGCGCCGATCGAGATCTGGTGTTCGCGGGAGCGGTGCTGCACGACATCGGCAAGCTCGAGGAGCTGAGCGAGGTGGCGACACCCGGGTACACACGGGAAGGCAACCTGCTCGGACACATCACGTTGGGTCTGTTGATGATTCGAGAGGCGTGCGACGCGATTCCGGACTTTCCCGCGGAACTGCGCGCACGGCTGGAGCACTTGATCGTCTCGCACCACGGCTCTCGTCAGATGGGCTCACCGGTGGAGCCCATGACAGTCGAAGCCTTCATCCTGTCTGCGGCAGACGATCTGGACGCTCGGATCTATCAGGTACGCCAGCACCTTGCAGAGGACTCGAGCGAGGGGGAATTCACCGCGTTCCACCCTCGCCTGAGACGAATTCTGCTCAAACCGTCCGGCCGCTGATCAACCGCACGAGGAAGAGTACGATCGCGATGACCAGCAGAACGTAGATGAAGTTTCCGAGCGTATAGCCGCTGACCATTCCCAGCAGCCACAAGATAATCAGGATGATGGCAATCGTCTCGAGCATCGAATTTCTCCTTCGCGCGCTCCATCGGCCGCGCATTCGGAGCGTCGTTCTCGACGTTCCAACGGCGCAATTGAGCAACGGCTGTGCCAGGCGTGTTGAGCGCTGGTTCGGCCGGCGGCTATCCCTTGTCTGGATTGCAGTTGTTGTGCTTCTCACGGCAAGCTCGAGCGTAGGGGCGCAGGAACCCCCTGTGACGCAGAAGACGTCGGGTGAGCACCACGCTGCATCAATTCCACTCTTCCTGGCAGGCGCCGCCATAGGCCTGGGTGCGCACGAGGCAGGTCATCTGTTGTTCGATGGTCTGTTCAATGCCGATCCCGGGCTCAAGAAGGTGTCCTTTCACGGCATTCCCTTTTTCGCCATCACCCACGAGGACACGCTCTCGCATCGCAAGGAATTCATCATCGACTCGGCGGGATTCTGGGTGCAGCAGTTCGGCAACGAGATCATCCTGACGCGCGATCCAAACGTGCGGCACAACGGCTCGTCGCTGGTGAAGGGGCTGGTCGCGTTCAACGTGATCGCATCGATCGCCTATTCGACGGCGGCGTTCGCCCGCACCGGTCCGGTGGAACGCGACACGCGCGGCATGGCTGATGCGCTACGCTGGAAGGAACCGTGGATCGGCGCGCTGATCCTGGCGCCGGCGATTCTCGATGCGGTTCGCTACTACCGGCCTGACGCGAAATGGGCGACGTGGGGATCGCGGAGCGCGAAGATCGTGATGGTCCTGCTCGTCATTCGCTGACGGAGGAGCCGGACGGCGATGACTCGTTCTTCGGTCCCAGCGCGAACGTCATGGTCCCTTCGACCACGACCTTGCCATCGACGCGCGCCACACCATGCAGCACGCCCATGCGACTCCGCAGCCGCCGCACCTGCGCCTCGATCTCGACGACGTCCCCTGGATGGACGGGGCGGCGGAATCGCACGCGCTCGATACCCATGAAGTAGATCAGGCGCTCGCGGTTCTCCGGCTTCGCCAGGATCAGGATCGCCCCGACCTGAGCCACCGACTCCGTGAGAATGGTGGGCGGCAGAACCGGCGGCTCGCCGTCGCGCCGCGCTAGATACCGCTCGTTCAGCGTGACATTCTTGATCCCGACGATGCGCTTGTCCGGCTCGAATTCGGTGATGCGATCGACGAGCAGGAACGGATAACGATGTGGAAGGATGCGCTCGATCGCGGAGTAGTCGAGCGGCAGCTGCAGGGCATCCATGAACTTCCAAGTATAATCGGAAGGCACTCCAGAATGTCCCACCCACGAGCGCCGGGCCCATGAACGAAACGGCGGCCAAAGTTCGCGAGCAGGACATGCTCACCACGCTCTTCGATCTGGGACGCCAGGTGACCGGTGTTCTCGACCTGGAGGAGCTGCTGGCGCAGATCCCCCGTCTGATCGGCCGTCTAATCTCCTTCGACGCGTTTGCCGTGTATCTGCTCGACGAGCGTCGAGGCGAGCTCAAGGTGGCCTACTCCGTCGGCTATCCGGACGGCGAGCAGCCGAAGCGCTTGCGCCTTGGCGAAGGGCTGGTCGGCACGGCCATCGCCAGCGAGACGCCGCTCCTGGTCAACGACGTCACGACCGATCCCCGCTACGTGACCGTCGTGCCCGGCATGGCCTCCGAGCTCGTCGTTCCGCTGCGCCACCAGGCGCGGCCGATCGGCGCGCTCAACGTCCTCAGCCATCGCAAGGATCAGTTCTCGTCGTCGGACGCGGCGGTGCTGCGGCAGTTCGGCGCGCAGATCGCCGTCGCTCTGGTCAACGCCCGTCTGTTCGAGCAGAGCCGGACCGATGCTGCTGCGTTCGAGACGCTGGCCGAGATCGGTCGCGACGTCGCGTCCGTGCTCGACCTCGACCAGCTCTTCGCCCGGATCGCGCAGCTGGTGCCGCGGGTCATCGCTTACCGCACCTTCGGGATCCTTCTGCTCAACGAGGAGCAGGGGGAATTGGAGATGAAGTACGCGGTGCAGTACGGCGAGAAGGTCGAAGTGCCTCGCGTCCGTCTCGGCGAGGGGCTGGTCGGCTACTCGGCGCTGCACAAGGAGCCGGTCCTCGTCGCCGACGTGTCGCAGGATCCCAGGTATATCCCGCTCGTGGCGGATGTCCGCTCCGAGCTGGTGATTCCCATGTTGCTCAAGGATCGCTGCGTCGGCGTCTTCGACCTCGAGAGCCCGGAGCTCGACGCGTTCGCCAAGCGCGACATCGAAATCCTGACGCTGCTCGCCGGTCAGGCGGCGGTGGCGATCGAGAACGCGCAATTGTACGAAGCGGTTCGCGCCAACGAGGTTCGGCTGGAGAAGGAAGTGCGCTTCGCGCAGCGGGTGCAGGCGGCGCTGCTGCCCGCCGGCCTGCCCAAGCGGCTGCGTGGCGTCGAAGTGGCGGCCAGCTTCCATTCGGCGCGCGAGCTGGGAGGGGACTTTCACGACTTCCTGTCGCCTGAGTCCCACACCCTGGTGGTGGCCGTCGGCGACGTGTCGGGCAAGGGGGTGCCCGCCGCGCTCTACAGCGTGTTCGCCGCGGAGCTGGTGCGTGGCCGAACGTTTCGCCGGCGCTACCTGCCGGAGCGGTCGACGCCGGCCAGCGTCCTGTCCTCGGTCAACACGATCCTCCACCAGCGCCAGCTGGAGGAGTACTACTGCACGCTCTGCTACTCGGTGTTCGATCTCAAGCGTCGAATCGTGACGCTCGCCAATTCGGGATTGCCGTACCCGATTCGTGCGTCGGGGGCCGAGGTGTCGCAGATCGAGCTCCCCGGAGTTCCGCTGGGATCGTTTCCCGGCACCAGCTACGACGAGGTCACCTTTGCGCTGCACACCGGCGATCTGTTCGTGTTCTGCAGTGACGGTGTGTTCGAGGCCATGAACGTCAAGGGACAGGAGTTCACCGCCGCGCGGCTGATCGAAGTGGTGGGCCAGGTGCGCGATCTCGCGCCGCGCGAGGTCGTCAATCGCATCTTCGCTGCGGTGGAGGAGTTCCGCGCCGGTTTTGCACCCAACGACGACATGACCGCCGTCGCAGTACGGATCACGACCTGACACGCCGCGCGCGGTCAGCCGCACCAGTCGGCGCGCTGATGGTCAGTAGTGCTTGAAGTGAATGTCGCGTTGCTGGAGGTGCAGACCGACCGCCTGCCCGCCCACGCTCGCCACGTCCTCGACTCGCCCGTCACGCGGACGCGCGCGCCCCGGGCCGGCGCACGACCGTCGTTCGAGACGACCGTGACCTCGCCGGTACCATCGTCGATCTTGTACAGCTTCACGGGCACTAACGGCACGCCCCAGGACGTCGTCACGACGCCGTCGAGCGTGACGGTGTGATTCTGATAGCGGCCCGGGTGGTATCGGAGATCGGCAATGCGCGGGTGGCTCGAGAGTGCGCAACCCGTCATCAGCATGAGCGCGCACGCAAGCGGCGCGCGCCTTCGAGTCATGCGGTCCACCAGATGGCTCGGAGTTGATGTATTTCTACGTACGAAAGCCACGCGAAATCGCCTGAATTGCGACGGAGTGCGGCGATGCCAGCGCCTGCCTGAGTTAACGCACCCCGTTGATTCCGCGTGGCCCACACCATCAGTCATCAAAAGACATGCCTGCGGAAAACCCTGGAAAACCGCTGATCACACACGGTTTCGCGTCCATTCGGGATGACGCCGGTGACCTCTGATTGGGACTTGCACGACGCTGCCCGCACAACCTTTTTTTGAAGAGCCCCGTCTGACCTCCCAGGATTCAGCACGGAGGAACTTCGATGACAGCCTGGAAATCCGGTGCGCTCACAAGCGCATTTCTCGTGGCCGCGGCCGGCGCCGCCGTGACGCCGACGTTGCATGGTAACGGTGTCGACTCGCAGCGCTGGGACAGCGAGCCGCTTCAGAGACTCGTACAAGTGATCGGACGGACAGGACAGCTTGGAGTCAGCGTCCGCGATGTGGATGACGATGGGGACGGGACGCAACCGAGGACGGGAGTCCTCGTCGAAGAGGTCAGCAGCGGCAGCGCGGCGGAGAAGGCCGGCATCAAGGCCGGCGATCAGATCGTCGAATTCGACGGCGAACGCGTCCGCAGCGCTCGACAGTTCACCCGCATCGTCCAGGACACCCCGGTCGGCAGAAAAGTGCCTCTAGTCGTCTCGCGAGGAGGCCAGCGGTTGACCTTGACGGTGGCGCCGAGCAATCGCGGCGACGACTGGCAGTTCGACAACGATTTCAGCCTCTTGGTGCCGCCCGAGCCTCCCGCGCCGCCGGCGGCCCCGATGGCCCCCAGGGCGCGTCCAGTTCCCCCGATGCCCCCGATGCCCGCGATTCCCGGCTTCGGCTTCACCTATCGCTCCGGCGGCGGGCGCCTGGGAATCACGGTCGAGGATCTTTCGGATGGGCTCGGCGACTACTTTGGGGTCAAGCACGGCGCCTTGGTTCGATCGGTCACGGAAGGCTCACCGGCGGCAAAGGCCGGACTGAAGGCCGGCGACGTGATCACCGCCGTAAACGGATCAACGGTCGAGGAGCCATCGGACGTGAGCCGTGCGCTCGATCATCTCGAAGGCGACTCGGAGTTCACGCTCGACGTGGTGCGGGACAAGAAGCCGCAGACGCTGAAAGGAAAGCTCGAGCGGCGGGAACGGGCTCGGTCGCAGACGATCGTCTAGCCGACGTCAGATTTCAGGGCACGTCCCGATGGGGGACCAACGAGGGTGGCGAGCTGGGCGGCCACGATACCCGCGGCTGCGAGCACGACGTCCTCGCGCTCCCCTTCGTTGCGAATCTCGGCCGCCATCACGCCCACGCACCCAGCCGGCGTAACCAGGGGGGCAGCCACCGCGCCGCCGGACACCGCGTCAGTGTCGACGGTCTGCACAAGGCAGGTGCGGAACGCGGCAGCGGTCGCGTTCTCCGCCTCCCGCGGGATCGTACCCAGACGCGTCACCGTTTGGGGCGAGTACCCGAAGGTCATGATGGGTGCGAGCTCGCGGCCATCGGGATCGGCAATCCACAAGACGATGCCGCTGGCGTCGATGAGGGTCGCGGTTCGCTCCAGGAGGCCCGGGAGCGAACGGGTGTCCGTAACGCGCGCCAGGTCGCCGCACAGCGTGGCGATGCCCTGCAGATCGAGGCGCCGGACTGACAACGACGCCGCGACCTCCAACGGCGGCGGGGCCGGCGCCGCGACCGCGACCGGCTCGGGCACTTTCGCCGTTTCAATTTCCTCTCGCATCGGTCTGGCCGGAGCCCATTCCTCTTCGACCTCGGGGACAGGCATCATCAACTGAGACCTTGCCGGCTCGGCGCCGGAGGCCAGCGGTGCGTCGACGTCGATCCGCTCCCGCTCTCTCACGGGCAGCAGGAGCAGCAGGATGAGGAGCGCGGTCGCCGCTGCCGCGCCAAGCGAAAAGATCTCGCGGCGCCTCAGGCCGACGAGGGCCGCGTCGGACGCGGCGATCGCAGCCACCCGCGCCTGCTCGATCGAAGCGGCGACCTTCTGTGTCAACTCGAGGCCATCGGCAAAGATCAGATCGGACGCCGCCAGCAGGCGCCGGGCGCGGACGTGCTCCCGGGCGCGGCCATCCATCTGCTCGAAATCCTGCAGCGCACCCAGCGCATCTTCGAACGCCGAGATTCCGCTCGACGCGTGCGATCGCAAAGTTGTGATCTGACCCTTGAGCTCGGCCTGGATCGCAGTCGTGCGCGCAAACCAGAAGTCCGGCCCCTGGCCCGAAGCGACGTAGGCCTGCTGTGCGGTGCGAAGATCGTGCGCAGTCAGAATTGCCGCGCGCGCGTCATCGTCGAAGCTGCGGGCGGTGGTCTGGGCGTGGAGGATGTCCCGTTCGGCCATCCAGAACAGGTAAGAGGTGACACCGAGAGCGGCGAAGAAGACGATCAGCAGCAGCAGCCTCACGGCTGGTCTCCTCATGAGCGTCCCCTGACCTGCATGTCAGGACGTTACTATAGCATCTTGAGCGCGATCGGCTTCTCGAATGTCGTGGCGATCGTGAATCCATTGTCGGGCGCCGGCGCCAATCCCGACGTCGCGGCGGCACGCGTGGCGTTTCTGCAGACACAATTCGCCGCGGCATCGATCTCGGCCGACGTGCACGTGACCGAACGCGGTGGTCATGCCGGCGAGCTCGCCGCGCGCGCCGTCGCGCGTGGCGCCGCGATGGTGATCGCCTGGGGCGGCGACGGCACCGTCAACGAGGTGGGTCACTCGATCGCCGGCACGTCCGCGACGCTCGGTATCGTGCCGGCCGGTTCAGGCAATGGCTTCGCGCGCGAGCTCGGCATCCCCTCGTCGCCAGCGGCGGCGATGGACATCATCTTGCGCGGATCGGATCAGCTCGTCGACGTCGGCAGCCTCAACGGCCGCTCGTTCTTCAACATCGCCGGGATCGGGTTCGACGCCTCGATTGCCGGGCTCTTCAATACCGGAATGATGGGGCAGCGCGGTCTCTGGCCCTACTTCCGGATCGCCGTGAGCCAGGCCTTCCGCTACCGCTCGAGTCGCTACCGGGTCACGCTGAACGACGAGACCTTCGAGTTGCGCGCGCTGTTGGTTGCGTTCGCCAACGGGCGCGAATACGGAAATGGCCTGCGGCTGGCGCCCCACGCCCGACTCGATGACGGGCGCCTCGAGGCGATTGTGGTCGACGATCGCGGTCCGCTTGGCAGGCTCTGGAGCGGACGTCACCTTGCATTCGGCACGTCCGAGCGGGCTGGCGGGGTAACATGGCGGTCCATCGAGCGGGCCGAGATTGAATCCGACGGGGTGCTCTTCTATCACGTGGACGGCGAGCCCGGCTCGGTCGAGGGGCGCGCGTCGATCCGCATCAGTCCGGGCGCGTTGAAGGTGAGGGCGCCCACCAGAGGTCGAGCATGAACGAGAGTGAGGCGATCGTCGAGGCCGCCAAGACCGGCGATGTGGCGAAAGTACGCGACCTCGTCCGGTCGAATCCGTCGCTCGCCCGGACCCGACTGACCGACGGCGAAACCCCGTTGATGGCGGCCCTTTATCGCGGCCACCGTCCCGTGGTCGACGCGCTTATCGAGGCGCTGGGATCGGTGGATGTGTTTGCGGCGGCAGCGCTCGGGCGCCTGGACGACCTCAGGGCCGGGCTCGGGAAGCTCGGCGCGGTGAACTCGTTCGCGTACGACGGATGGACGCCACTGCATCTGGCGGCGTTTTTCGGGCACGAGGAAGCCGCGACGTTGCTCCTGGACTCGGGCGCCGATCTGCAGGCGGTGTCGCGCAACTCGCTGCACAACACTGCGCTCCACGCGGCCACCGCCGGCGGGCATTCCGCCGTTGCGTTGCTGCTGATCAATCGTGGGGCCGACGTGAAGGTCCCGGATGCCGGGAAGCATACGCCGCTTCACATCGCCGCCGAGGCCGGCCTGGCCGATGTGGTCGAAGCGCTGCTGGCGAAAGGAGCCGATCCGCTCGCCGTCGATGCGGACGATCAGACACCGTTGTCGCGTGCGGCGGCGAAGAATCGCAGTGAGATCGTCGACCTGCTGAACGCGGCGAGCTGAACCGGCCGCCGGCTCAGTAGACCGGCAGGTACGGCTGCAGGTAGCGGACGATGATCGTGAGCTGTCCGGTCAGGATCAGGACGCCGATGGTGACCAGCAGCACACCCGACGCGACTTCGATGGCGTGATAGTAGCGGCGGATCCGCTTCGAGAAGCTGAAGAACTGGTTGATCGCGAGTGATGTAATCAGGAAGGGCACGCCCAGCCCGAGTGAATAGACCGCCAGCAGCGACACCCCTTCCCCGATGCTGTTCTTGGATCCGGCGATGCTCAAAATCCCGGCCAGGATCGGTCCGATGCACGGCGTCCAGCCGAAGGCGAACGCGATGCCAATCAACATCGCGCCCAGCGGTCCGGCCGGCTTGCGCTGCGCCTGCACGCGCTTCTCGGTTTCGAGAAACGCCAGCCGGAACAGCCCCATCGTATGCAGCCCCACGATGATCAGCAGGACGCCGGCGATTTTGCTGAACAGCGGGAGCCGCGAGAACAGGAACTTGCCGATCGCCGTCGCCGAGGCCCCCAACGAGATGAAGACGATCGAGAAGCCAATTACGAACGCCAGCGAGGTGATGAAGACCTGAGCGCGCGAGGCGGCGCGCGCCCCGTCGCCGCGCATTTCCTCGAGCGAAACTCCGGAGACGAACGAAATGTATCCCGGGATCAGCGGCAGGACGCACGGAGAGACGAACGAGAGAAACCCGGCCGCGAAGGCGGCCAGCAGCGACACGTTTTGATTCATGGTCGCGTGCTCGCGATCAATCGACCTTCTGCAGCGATATCGCCCCGGGGACCGACGACGGCTCCGGCCGCCCGGCGAATTTCATCGGCGGCAGATCCTGGAACATGACATCCCACTTCCAGCGCTCCGAGGGATTCGACGCCTGCAACCAGTTCTGCGCCGCGACCGGCTGAGCGAAGGCCACGCCGGCGATCTTCTCGTATGCCGCATTGGGCGCCATCGCCTGTGCGACGTCCGCCCGCACGTGCGCGCTGCTCGTATACTCCATCGTCACCCCCAGGGCGAGGCCGAGGTTGACGAGGATCTGCCAGTCTTCTTGTGCGTCGCCGGGCGGCGGCAGCGCCTTCGCAGCGCCCTGAACCAGCCCCTGCTGGTTCACGTAGAGCGCGTTCTTTTCCATCGACGAGGCGCCCGGGAGCACCACGTCCGCCGCGCGGGCGAGCTCGGTCAGCAGCACACCCTGCACGATGAGGAGCGGCAGCTTGCCCGACTCACGAGCTTTCAGGATCCAGGAGACGTCACCCAGCGATCCGTCCGGTCCCGGATCGAAGACGTAGAGCGCGGCCACGCGTCCCTGCTCGACCTGCTGTCGAAACGAGGTCAGATCCGGGCCACCGTCGGCGGTCGTTCTGACGGGAAAGCCCAGGTCGAGCGCTCCACGAACGTTGGGCGCGTCGACTGGCGGGACCTTGAACCTGGTGTTGGCAGGCTGCTGCTTCTGGCGCACCCGCCAGCTGATCGCGACGCCATCCGCCGGCATGCCGAACGCCGAGCCGAGCCGCCCGGCGAGGAACAGTTCCTCGAGCGAGGCGTGCGCGGAGAGCAGGAACCGCATCGATCCGGTTCCACCGACCGCCGTCAGGCGATCGACCGTCTTGGTCAGCGCTTCGCGCCAGTCGACCGGCTTCAGCGTCCCGGTTGCCTCACGCAGAAGCGGGCGCTGCAGGCGATCGTCCCCTTCGATCCAGTGATACTCGAAGCGCCCGATGTCGCACATCCAGTAGCCGTTGACCTCGGGATTGAACCTCGGCGTCGTGCGAACGAGCCGCGCGCCTTTCGCCCACTCCGGCTTGGCCTTGAGCCACGCCGTCGTATTGCAGCCTTTCTCGCAGAAGGTGCAGATCGTGTCGACCGCTTCGGGGTTGTCCCACGGCCGCGACTTGAAGCGGTAATCCCTGGTCGTGATCGCGCCGACCGGGCAGACGTCCATCAGGTTGCCCGAGATCAGGGAATGGACGCCTTCTTCCTGGAACGTCGCGATCTCGCTGCCATATCCGCGATCGACGATGTTGATCTGCGCGTCGCCGTCGATCTCGCGCATGAACCGGACGCAGCGCGTGCAAAGAATGCAGCGGTTGCGGTTCAACATCAGGGTCGGGCCGAAATCGACGTCCGCCTTCACTCCCTCGCCGTCGAACACGCGTCGGGGGAACTCCATCCGGCTCTCGTTGGGCCCGTACGAGTACGAGAAGTCCTGCAGCGGACACTCGCCCCCCTTGTCGCACACAGGGCAGTCGAGCGGGTGGTTGATCAACAGGAACTCGAAGACGCTGGCGCGCGCTTCGACAACGTCGGGCGTGGACGTCACGACGACCATGCCTTCAGCCACCGACGTCGAGCAGGAGGTCTGAAGCTTCGCCATCTTCTCGATCTTGACGATACAAACGCGGCACGATCCGTCGATGCTGATGCCGGGGTGGTAGCAGTAGTACGGAACCTTGATGCCGTGCTCGATGGCCGCCTGCAGCACGGTCTTGCCCTTTTCGACCGTGATTTGCCGGCCGTCTATCGTCAACGTGACGGTGTCCATGGGTCTCGATGATATCAACAATGACCGATTTACGGGGCGTTTCGGGCCCGAAGCCCTTCGGCGAGAAGCCCTTGACAGGGGTCTTGCGCGGATATGCCGTTCGATATATCGTAGGCGCCGAAGCCCCCGGCCAACCTCTTCCCAGCAGGGAGGCCCCATGGACGCTCTTCGTCTCCGCCTCGGTTCTCTCGTTGAATGGGCTGTCGCCGCGGTTTTCCTGACCGCGACGCTGGCTGTTGGTCTGCTGATCGTCGGGCAGTTGCGCGTACCTCGGATTCATCCGAGCGCGCCGGCGGCCCGGGCAGCGGTCGCGGTCACGCCATCCGCCGTTCCCGCGGGCGCGGTGTCGGTTCCCGTGCTTCCGTTCAGCGACGGCAAGGAGATTCGCGTCGGTGATACGGCGACGACCGTGGCGACCCGTCTCGGCCGGGCGGCCGAGAGCGGGCGACAGGAAGTCGATCGCGGCAGCCTCGGCGAACGTCTGACCCGTTTCTACGAATACGCCGGCTTCCGCTTCATCCTCGTCTACGAGCCGTTCGAGCGGAACGGCGAACCTCGCGTCGCCGCGATCTACCTGCCCTGAAAAAGGAGACCACCGCCTTTTTCAGCGCTCGATTTCCGCGAGCGCTCCGCCGTCGCGATTGACGTCGATCGAGCGTAGCGCCCGCTTGAGCGGAAGGCTGCGCTCGGTGACCTTGTCGGTCAGCACGACCACGACATCCTCCGACGATCCATCCGCGTAACTCAGCGTCATCGTGATCGGGATGTCGAAGAGGGTGTCGCCAAGCTGCTCGAGGCGAACCCGCGCTTCCGTGGACGTGCCGTCCAGCACCGTGAACCGGACCGTCGGGATGTCGCTGGCAAACACCCAACGGTCGAAGAACCGCTGGAGCGGCTGACCCGAGGCCTTCTCCATCGCCATCTGGAAGTCGTCGGTGCCCGCCTTCTTGAACCGCTGCGTCATGTAGAAGTCGCGCAGCCCCGCGAAGAACGCGCGGTCACCCATCAGGCGCCGCAGCATGTGGAGCACCATCGCGCCCTTGTTGTAGATGATGGCCCGAAACACCTTCGGATCCCCTTTGATGTGACCGAGTCGATACCCGAGGTAGACCGGTCCCTGCGGCGACATGTCGATCGCCCAGCGGCGCATCTGACGGATCACGTTGGCGAACTGCTCGGGGCCCCGCTCGCGCTCCGCATAGAGCGCGGCGAAGTACTGCGCGAACCCCTCGCTGAGCCACTGCTCGTGGTAGTTCTTCCAGCCGACCGCCTGTCCCCACCACTGATGCGCGACTTCGTGGGCGAGGAAGAAGCTCGGATAGTTCTCGAACGCCACCGGATCGTTGCGCCACACGAGCGGCGACGAGGGGAGCGGCTGGTTCACGATCGCAAAATACGGCGGGCTGTGGCCGCCGGGCAGCTCGCTCTCGGTGATAGCGACGGTGAAGCTGACGTATGGCATATCGCCAAGGAGCGACGTATAGAACGTCAACATGTCGGTCGTCCGGTCGGCGAAACCCCGCGCCCGGCCGAACTCGCGCGGATTGGCCTCGACATACAAGTTGACGGTTCTATTCGAGGCCACCCCCCCGCCGTCCGACGTTGCAGACTTCGCCGGGCTCGATCCGGTGTCCGAGGATGGAAGCGTCAACGGCACGACGTCGAGGCTCCGGAAGCGGCTGATGATGCAGGCAAAGTACCGGGCGGGCTTCGTCGTTTCGAACACGAACTGCTTGGCCGGACGCTGGCCGGGCGTCAGCGGATCGGCCGGCGACGGCTGCCCTTGTGGCGTGCCGCTGGCGACGACGTCGGTACTCGCCCGGCACGACGATGGTCAGCCGGGCCGTCGCGTAGGCGGTGACCGGGCCCTGCGGATACCAGAAGCTCCGATTGCTGTAGACGAATCGAGGCTCCACGGGCATGACGAGTTCTTCGCGCTGGAACTGCGGCTCCCGTTCCTGAAGGTCGAGCGCCTCGCGATCGAGCTGCTGCGATTGCAACCGTCCGCCATAGACGATTGTCAGCTCGAGCTCCGTGTCCGCGGGCACACTGGCCGGGAAGTTGATGAGAATGCTGTTCTGTCCGACGACCCGCAGGTGCAGCACCCGCCCGAACTCGCGCGAGACGACGCTGCGGACGACGAGGGGCTCGGCCAGATGCAGCGTCATGGTGGCAAGGCCGGGAGAGCGCGTGTGAATCACCAGTCGCGCGCGGCCGTCGACCCAGAGACGATCCGGCGCGAAGACGGCGCGGATGTCGTACGACGTGATGTCGTAGTCCATTTTTTCGTCTTCGCTGAAGAACCGCCGCGGCCCATCGTCAGTCTGCGACGAGCGGTACACGGAGATGTTCTTGTGGTTCTTCCGATCGAAGAACGAGATGTCTTCCGGCTCGTTGCTGGCGCGCGCGTAGGTCAGGCCGCCGAAGCGCCTGGTCACGACCTCCGCCACGAAGTCGGTCGGTGACGGCGCCAGCGACCAGCGGCGGGTGCTGAGATCGCTGAGATCGATCTGGAAGCTCAGGGGGACATACGTCTCGAAGATCTGCGTCGCTCGCCGCAGCTCCGCGGCATTGGGCGCCCGCTTCTCCAGCGATTCCGGCGGGATGCGCTGGGTGAACTCTCCAGGATTCAGGCGGAGGAACACGGCGTCGAAGTCGCTGGAGAAGCTGTCCTGACCGCAGAAGATCCGAATTTGGACGCGCTCGGCATGCGGACGCGGCGCGAACTCGATCCGTCCGCGGCCGAGCAGGACGACGGCGGTCGGGCCGTCCGCGGAGCTGGCCACGAACGCTCGCCCCGAGGGCAGCGAGAGCTTCAGGTCGATCGCTTCCACGTTGAGGTCGTGCACGTCGTATTCGACGCCCGGATCCAGGGCAAGGCGACTCAAGCCGCTGACGACCGTCAACCGTTGTACTGACGCGATCTGCCATGACGCGCCTGGCCCGGTCGCCGCCGGCGCCTCGGGTGCCGCCACATCTACCCGCCAGGTCGAGACACGCCCTTCGCCGCCGCGCTCGGTGAGGATTTCCAGGAGAAGCCGCTGGCGACCGGATACCAGCAACGCCCGATCGCGCTCCTTCACCGTGGCCGCCGAGGCCGCCGGCATCGTCATGAAGTTCACGAACTCCGAGAGCTGGCTGGTATCGGTCCCGAAGCGGGCGAGCGCCCGCAGCGCCAGCGGATCGCCCGACTGAATGCCCTGCTGGATGGCCGCAACCAGCAGATCGACCCCGTCCGTCCCGGCGGTCTGCTTTGCCGTCACGGCAGGCGCGGGCCAGATCGAGAGCAGGCCAATCAGGATGATCAGGGCGCCCATGGGGATACGTGTATTAGACACCCGAAGCGGAGGGCGGAGTGCGAGGAGGTATGCGAACCCCGACGCAACGGTGACGAACTGGCCTATTTCAGGGACGAACTACGATCTCTTGAGGATGAGCACCGTCAGGTCGTCGGTGAAGCGGGAATCGCGGGCATGTGCCTCGACTGCTTTGAGGATCGCCGGGGCGAGCTCCGCTGGCGTCTCCAGACCGTGGGCGGCGACAACACGCTCGAGGCCGCCCTCTTCGAAGGGCTGTCCGGCCGGGTTCTCCGCCTCGGTGACGCCATCGCTGTAGAGGACGAGGATGTCGCCGGATCGCACGTTCGTTTCCACCGCCTCGTAGGTCGATCCCTCGAACATCCCGAGCGCGATGCCGGTTCCGCCGAGCTTCTCGATCGATCCGTCGGCTCGACGCAGGATCGGCGGGTTCTGGCCCGCGTTGACGTAGGTCAAAGACCCGGTTTCCGGCGTGTAGATCGCGTAGAACAACGTGATGAAGCGCGATCCAGGGCTGTGCCGACAGATCTGCGTGTTCAGCCGGGCGACGAGTGCGCACGCTTCGAGCTCTTCGTCCACGAGAGTCCGCAGGACCGCGAGCAGCAAGGCCATGAGGAGCGCCGCCGGACTGCCTTTGCCGGCGACGTCGCCGAGCGTGATGATCACGCGGCCGTCGGCGAGCGGTAGCACGTCGTAGAAGTCGCCCCCGACGGTGTTGGCCGGGCGCGTCACGCCGCAGATGTCGGCATCACCCGCCGAATAGGTCCCGGTCGGCAGCATCGCCAGCTGGATTTCGCGGGCGACCTCCAGCTCCCCCTTGAGCGACAGTCGATCCGCCACTTCGACGAGGACCAGCAGGTTGACGAGGACAAAACCAATCAGCAGCGCGAAGGTGCCATCGGCCCACTGCGGGGCGAACACTTCGACGTTGAGGAACGGCGTACCGAGCGGCATCCAGACCAGCGACCAGCCGCGGTACAACTTCAGTACGCCGAGGACGGAGATGAAGAGCGCGACCAGGTACAGCGCCCTGCGCGCCGGCGACAGCTTCAACGTGAAGGCGACGAAGACCTGGCGGACACGCAGGAGTTGGCGTTTCCACCACGGCTCCTTCGAGAGCTTGTCCTCGTCGAGACCGCGCGAGAAGAAGCGATAGGCTTCGCGCGTGTCGCGGGTGAACAGCCGCTGCAGGTCTTCGGCGGTCACGTCGCGAGCCAAATCGCGCGTCCATGCGTCGAACCAGTGTGGGCCTGACGCCGACTCAGATGTTCGTGCCATTGCGCCTCAGCGGTCGGTTCATCGAGCGCTCAGATCAGGCCGATCTCGCGGCCAACCGCCTCGAAGGCGTCGAGCGCGTACTGCAGGTCCTCGCGCGTGTGCGTCGCCGTCACGATCGTCCGCACCCGGGCCTTGTCGCGGGCCACGGTCGGGAAAGCAATCCCCTGGGCGAAAACCCCTCGTTCGAAGAGCTTGTCGGACAGCAGCATGGCCTTGGACCCTTCCCCGGCAATGACCGGGGTGATCGGGCTCTCGCTGGCGCCGGTATTGAACCCCAGCCTCTGCAGCCCCTCTTTAAAGAAACGTGTGTTGACCCACAACCGTTCGATGATTTCCGGCTCCTCCAGCAGGACGTCCAGCGCAGCCATGCAGGCCGCCACCACCGCCGGAGGATGCGAGGTCGAGAACAGAAAGGGCCTGGCCCGGTGATAGAGGAAATCGATCAGATTCGCGTTTCCCGCGACGTAGCCGCCGAGCGCGCCGACGGCCTTCGACAGGGTACCGACCTGCACGTCGACGCGGCCGTGCATGCCGAAATGATCGATGGTGCCGCGGCCGTTCGCGCCGAACACCCCGCTCGCATGCGCATCGTCCACCATCATGATGCAGCCGGTCTGCTCGGCGAGATCGCAGAGCGCCGGAAGGGGCCCGAGGTCGCCATCCATGCTGAAGACCCCGTCGGTGATCAGCAGCTTGCGCTGCGACGCTGGCAGCGCGGTGATGATCTTGCGCGCGGCGTCGACGTCCTTATGAGGGAAGACCTTGATCGCGGCGCGGCTCAATCGGCAGCCGTCGATGATGCTGGCGTGGTTCAACTCGTCCGAGATGACGACATCCTCTTTGGTGAGGATCGCGGAGACCGTGCCGGCGTTGGCGGCGAAGCCGCTCTGGAAGACGACAACCTTCTCGACCTTCTTGAACTGCGCGAGCCGGCGCTCGAGCTCCATGTGCATTTCCATGGTGCCGGCAATCGTGCGGACCGAGCCCGTGCCAACGCCGAACGCGCGTACCGCCTCGAGCGCGCGCTCACGCAGCCGCGAATGGGTCGTAAGGCCGAGGTAGTTGTTCGACGAGAGGTTCACGACCGATTTGTGATCGACCGTGGTGTGAGCTTTCTGTTCGCCGTCGAGAATCCTCAACTGGCGATACAGTTTCTGTTCTTTCAGGGCGTCGAGCTCGGTTCCGAGATAGGCGAGAGGATCGATACGCATAACGTGACTTGTGAAGGCGCTCCGCCGGAGCGCCGCCGGCTAGTCGGTGCCGGTTCAGTATATGGCACCGACATTGATAGCTCCTGGTAGGCGTACCCCGGCATGGCTCCCCACGGCGGCATCATCCACCGATCGCGGTTTGGCGACGTCGCGCTCGTCGCCTTCCTGCTCGCGCAGGCCTGTGATGGCGTGCTGACCTACGTCGGCGTCAGCACTTACGGCGTTCGGATGGAGGGCAACCCGCTGCTTGGCTGGCT
Source organism: uncultured Acidobacteriota bacterium (assembly GCA_963771415.1). Classification (GTDB taxonomy): domain Bacteria; phylum Acidobacteriota; class Vicinamibacteria; order Vicinamibacterales; family 2-12-FULL-66-21; genus CAWAZT01. The sequence continues at coordinate 186,723 of CAVYTI010000009.1, forward strand.
CATGATCACCATGGGTCAGGGGGTTGCCGTCACCGCCGCCAAGACCGCGGCGGGAGCGTTCGGGATAGCCCTTCACCTGACCTCGGTCCATCGCGTCGTCGCCCTGCTGACAGCGCTGTATGTCGCCGCTGCAGTCGTACCGTGGATTGGCGTCCTGTTCTACTGGAACTGAGACGATCTCAGCGCGGCGTGGCGTCGCTGGCGTCCTGATCCGGCAACAGCTCGAACGCAACGACCTGGAGGATGGCGGCGGTCGGCACCGCTAGAATTGCGCCGACGATGCCCAGCAGCTCCCCGCCAACCAGCAGGGCGACGATCACGGTGACGGCGCTCACGCCAACCTGTCTGGACATCACTCTGGGCACGAGAATGTGATTCTCGAATTGCTGTTGCAGGAAGAAGAAAATCAGCACGAGGAGGACCTTCTTCGGCGACACCGTCGCCGCCACCGCGAGTGCGGGAATCGCCGCGGCGATGGGGCCGACCACCGGAATCAGCTCACCGATGCCCGCAATCAGTGCCAGAACGTAGAAGAACGGAATGCCGAGGGCCCACAGGCCGATGGCAGACGTCGCCCCGATGATGGTGCCGAGCAGCAGCTGGCCGCCGAGCCAGGCGCTGACCTTCACGGTCACTTCCTGACTGGCCGCCGCGACTCGGGCTCGACTCGGTCTCGGGAAGAGGCGAAGAAACGACTCGCGAAGACTGTCGGCTTCGACGAGCAGGTAGAAGCTCAGAATGAGCATCGTCACAATGCCGATGAGGCCGCCAGCGACGCTGCCGACCGCGACCGCGACCGCGCCGACGGCGGTCCCGCTGTGGCTCGGGGTGAGAGCGACCGCGTCGCTCAGTGTGAGGTGATCTTTCAACAGCCCCCGGGTCAAGAGGAACTGCTGTCCCTTCTCGAACATGGCGGGCAGCTCGTGCGCCAGCGACTGCGCCTGATAGACCAGCGGCGGAAAGATCAGAAAGCCAACCAGCGCCACGAATCCAAGGATGCTGGAGTACAGAATCAGAATCGCGAGCCACCGTGGGAAGCGCTTCGATCCGATTGGCAGGACTTTCTGCTTTTCGATCAAGCGCACGATCGGGCTGAAGCCGATCGCGAGCAGCGCACTGACGTAAACCAGCAGGATCACCTTCCGCGCCAGGAACAGGGCCCAGACGATGGCGATGGCGATGAACACCATCGCGATCGTCCAGAGGATCAGAGATTTGAGCTCCGAGGTCGGGCGCGGCACGTTCAGACCGGCCGCGACAGAAAGTCCCGGGTGAAATCCGCAACCGCCGCGTAGATGTCCGTGAGCTCCGACGGGCTGGCAAGAAAGACCACGCGAAAGTATCCGTCCTGCGGCTCGGTGCCGAAGCCGGACCCGTAGACGCACAGAATCCCCGTCGCCCGGAGCAGGCCGAGCACGTAGTCTTCGTCCGTCACTCCCGGCGGCAGCGACACTTTCGGCATGGCGTAGAACGCCGCCGATGGCGGGACCACCGACATTCCATCGATCCGCGTTGAAGGCGCGCGTGGTCACCTCGGCGCGTTCGCGCAGCGCGTCGCGGAGGCGCGGCTCGTGCGAGCGGTCGCCGGTGAGCGCCGCGGCGATCGCGTGCTGCATCGGACCGGGCGAGCACAAGCGCCCATCCGCCAGCTTCTTGATCGCGGCCAGCACCTCGTCGAGCCGTTCGGTGCGTCCGACTGCAAGCCAGCCGGCGCGCCAGCCTGGGGCCAGATACGCCTTCGACAGCGACGAGAACGACAGGATCGGCGCATCCGGGGCAAGGCTCGCCATCGGTGGTACTGGACCGGTGTAGGCCAGATCGCCGTAGACCTCGTCGGCCAGCAGTGGCAAATTGTGCCGATCCGCAATGTCGATGAGGGCCCGGCGCACGTCCGCGGGATAGCTGGCGCCAGTGGGATTGTTCGGATCGATGACAACGATGGCCCGCGTCGAGGGAGTGACCAGTTTCGCCACCTGTTCGACGTCCGGCAGCCAGCCATGCGCGGGATCGGTGCGATAGAACACGCCGCGCGCCCCAATTTTCGCAAGCACCGCGGTGTACAGTGGATAGGTCGGCGCCGGGATCAGCACCTCGTCCCCGCCCTCGACGAGCGCGGTCAGCGCCAGCTCGATGCCTTCCGACGTGCCCGACGTCACCACGACGCGATCGGGCGACATCGGCATCCCTCGCCCGGTCAGCTCCTGGGCGACGGCTTCGCGGGCGGGCAGAATGCCCACCGACGGGGCGTAGCCGTTATGGCCGTCGCGCATCGCACGCTCGACGGCCGCGATCATGTGCGGCGGCGTCTGAAAGCCGAAGATCGCCGGGTCGCCGATGTTCAGATAGCGGACCTTCCGACCGGCGGCTTCAACTTTCCGTGCTTCGGCGACGATATTACGGATTGCGTACTTGAAGTCGCGTAGCCGAGGAGCGACAGGGATCGCGGCTGGGGTCGTGCGCATCGAAAAATCTTATCAGAGCGTGAGTTGGTAAAAATGACCTCAGCGATAATGCGCCACAATGTAAGTCTTACCCCACTTTTCGCCTCCACCAGCTCGACCGGCCCTCTCTCAAAAAGTGTAAGTCGAACAAAACACAGGCATTTCCACATTGGCAGAGTACTCTGGAATACAGGTGAGTATGGCGGCGTCGTGTCGGCTCTTGTTGGGCATGCTCGCAGTGCTCGCGCTGGGTATGCCGGCGGGAGCGCAGGCACAGGATCCCGAGCCGCAAGCGAGGCCGACGTTCAAGTCCGCGGTCGACCTCGTTTCGATCGCGGCGGTGGTTCGCGATCACAAGGGACGGTTCGTCCGGGACTTGAAGAAGGACGATTTCGTCGTTCGCGAAGGGAACGTCAGGCGTGACATCGTCGAGTTTCACTCCGACGATGATGCGCCGGTGAGGGTGGCGCTGCTGTTCGACGTGAGCGGCAGCATGCGGGTGGCGTCGTTGGTCGAGGAAGCGCGCCAGGCGGCGCGCCACGTGCTCGGGGCGCTGAGGCTGGTCGCCACGGGCCGTGAAGCGGACGAAGCGGCGGTGTTCAGCTTCGACATGAACCTGCAATCGCTGCAGCCGTTCACCAACGACCCGGGAGCGATCGAGAGTGCGCTGTCGCGGGTCGTGCCTTACGGGCAGACCTCGTTGTATGACGCCATCGCGCAGACCGCGCGTCGCGTCGCCGATGTGGCGCCAGGAGATCGACATCGTCGCGCGGTGATCGTCCTGACCGACGGGATCGACACCAGCAGCCTGATGAAGCCGGAGGAAGTCTCGGCGCTGGCCAGCGCGATCGACGTTCCGGTTTACGTGATGACGGTTGTCTCGCCGCTCGATCATCCGGGCGGCCCAGACGCCGTCGGTGAAATGGTGAAGGGCACGCCGGACACGCCGCTGCGGCTGCTGGCGAGATGGACAGGCGGCGAGCTGTTCGTGACGAGCACGCCGGCGGGCAAGAGTATTTCGGCGCGACAGATCGTTGACGAGCTGCGGCATCAGTACGTGCTTGCGTTTGGATCGTCGGGAGTCGCGGGGTGGCATCCTCTGAACGTGAAAGTGAAGGATCGTGATTTGACGGTGCGCGCACGGTCGGGTTACACCAACGGCACGCGCCTTGGAAGCTAGATAGGATCGAGTTGAACGACAAGGGAAGGGAACTGCGGGAACCGAGGAAGCAAGAACCATAAACGCAGAGATGTGGAGGCAATCATGAGAAAGCTCGTACTGGCCGCCCCGATTCTCGCGCTTGCGCTGGGCGGAACCAGTGCTTGCGCCACGAAGAAGATGGTCCGGCAGAATGTCGGCGAAGTGAACGACAAGGTCGAGACCCTGTCGAAGTCTGTCGAGGAAAACCAGGAGCGTACCCGCGCCAACGAAGGGAAGATCACCGAGGTCGACCAGAAGGCGCAGGCGGCGGGACAGAAGGCCCAGGCCGCGAATCAGCGCGCCGACGAGGCCTACGCGAACGCCGACAAGGTGAACACCCGGGCGGACAAGATCGAAGCCTCGTCCAAGCGCCTGGTCTACGAAGTGGTCCTCAGCGAAGACAAGGGCAACTTCAAGTTCGGCAAGGCGGCGCTGCCTGAAGAGGCGCAGACCGAGATCGATCAGCTGGTTGCTCAGTTGAAGGCCAACCCGAACGGTGCCTACATCGAGATCGAAGGCCACACCGACAACGTCGGCCCCAAGGACAACAACTACAAGCTCGGGCTCGAGCGGGCCGAGACGGTGAAGCGGTATCTCTACGAGCATCACCAGGTTCCGCTGCACAAGATCAACGTCATCAGCTACGGCGAGGAAAAGCCGATCGCGCCGAACAAGACCAAGGCCGGTCGCGCCCAGAACCGCCGCGTCGTGATCAAGGTCCTGGCGTAACCGCCGGATCGCAGGTCGTATATCTGCCTGACCCGCCGCATCGGGTCGGGGGCGGATCGCAGGGGTCGGCGCCGGAATGATCCGGTGTCGGGTCCATCGATTCAACGTCAGCACTTTCGCAGGGTGCTTCGCGTTCCGCCCCCGATCGGATGCGGCGGGTTTTGTGTCTGCCCCCTCCTCCCGGTCGTCCGCCCCGCCGCGCACTTGCCAGGTTGACGCTCCTCCCATAGGATCCGTTCGTCCCATCCGCCCAATTGCCATCCGGATTGAAGAGGGAGGACTCTATGTTTCGCGCGTTCGGCCGGGCGCTCGCGCTCACGTTGGCGACCGCAGTCGGCCTTGGGGCCGCGGCGCCGACGTCGGTAACCTTCAGCGACAGCAAACTGAAGAACGGGCTGCGAGTGATCATTTCGGAAGACCACACGGCGCCGACCGTGTCGGTGGCGGTGATCTACAACGTCGGATCGGCCGACGAACGCACCGGCCGCACCGGCTTCGCGCACCTCTTCGAGCACATGATGTTCAAGGGCTCCGAGAATGCCGGACCCGGCGAGCATCCAGCGCTTATCTTCAACAACGGCGGCACGATGAACGGCACGACGAACGCCGATCGCACGCTGTACTACGAGTCCCTGCCGTCGAATCAGCTCGAGCTGGCGCTGTTTCTCGAAGGCGATCGGATGCGCTCCCTGGTGATCAACAAGGCGAACCTCGACAACCAGCGTAACGCGGTGCAGGAAGAACGCCGGTTGCGCGTCGACAACCAGCCTTATGGCGCGACCTTCGAGCGCACGGGGGAACAGGCCTACGACAATCCGGCCTACAAGCATTCGACGATTGGATCGATGGCCGATCTCAACGCCGCATCGGTCGAGGACGTGGCGTCATTCTTCAAGACCTACTACGCCCCCAACAACGCCATCCTCTCGATCGTCGGCGACGTCGACTCGAAGAAGACCATGGCGCTCGTCGACAAGTACTTCGGCGTGATCCCATCGCAGCCGGCTCCGGCGCGACCGGATTTGAAGGAGCCGCCCCACACGGCCGAACGGCGGAGCACGATCGATGATCCGCTGGCGCGGCTCGCCCGCGTTGACATCGCCTGGGTGGGACCGCCGGCCGACTCCGCGGATTTCGACGCCCTCGACGTCCTGACCGACGTGCTGGCCGGTGGACGCAGCGCCCGGCTCAATCAGGTGCTGGTCCGCGAGAAGCAGATCGCCACGACCGCCGGAATCTTCCTGGACGAGAGTCGAGGTCCGAGCCTGTTCCAGACCTTCGCCACCGTGGTGCCAGGGAAGAACGCGGCCGACGTCGAAGCGACCATCTACGAGGAAGTCGAAAAGGTCAAGACGACGCCGGTCGCCGATTGGGAAATGGAGAAGGCGCGCAACAGCGTCCGCCGCAACGCCGCCAACACCGTGCTCAGCTCACTGCAGCGGGCCATCGAGCTCGGGCAGGATGCCCTGTTCTACAACGATCCCAACCGCATCAACACGAGCACGGAACGGATCCAGAAGGTGACCGCCGCCGACGTTCAGCGCGTCGCGGCGAAGTATCTGACCAAGGAGAACCGGTCGGTGATCATCACCACACCCAAGCCTGCCGCTCCGCGTGGAGGTCAACAATGACGCGTTCCACCACGATTGCCCTCGTCGCGCTGGTGACGCTCGCGGTTCCGCTGGCGGCTCAGCCGCCGGCGACGGCGCAGGCCCCGGCGACGGTGATGAAGAACAAGGCGCCGGTCTCGAAGGAGATCCTCAAGGTCACGCTGCCCAAACCGCAGGAAGCGGACCTCGCCAACGGCGTGCACCTGATGGTGCTCGAAGATCACCGCGCGCCGATTGTGAACTTCCTCCTGATCATCGAGGGTGCCGGCGGCTACTACGATCCCGCCGACACGCCGGGGCTGGCCGGCTTCGTCGCCACTCTCATGCGTGAAGGCACGGAGAGCAAGACCTCCGAGCAGATTTCATCCCAGCTCGATCGTCTTGCCGCGACGGTGGTGGTGACGGCCGGCATCTCGTCGCCGTTTGCGACGGTCTCCGGTTCGGCGCTCAGCGATACAGTGGACACGGTGCTCGCGACAACCGCCGACGTCGTGGTCCATCCGGCCTTTGCGCAAGCCGAAGTCGATCGCTTCAAGGCGCGGACGCAGGCGACCTTGATGAACCAGCGATCCCAGCCGAGCTTTCTGGCGTCGGAGCGATTCCAGCGAGTGGTCTTCGGCGATCATCCAGCCGCCCGCGTGGCGCCCACTCCGGATTCGCTCAAAGCGTTCACGCGCGACACGCTGGTCGCCTTCCACAAGGCCCACTACATTCCCGATCGCGCCGTCCTGGCGATCGCCGGCGACATCACTCTTGCCTCGGCCAAACAGAAGGTCGAGTCGGCGTTCGCCGGCTGGCAGAAGGCGGGCACAGCGATTCCGGCGACCAGCGAGCCCGCGGCGCTCAGCGGTGCGAGCGTGTCGCTGGTGGCGAGACCGAACTCGGTTCAAACGAGCCTGGTGGTTGGCACGCAGAGCATCGACCGGACGAGCCCGGACTATGAGGCGCTGACCGTCGCCAACCGCGTGATCGGCGGTCCGAACGCGCGTCTGTTTGCGCATCTGCGCGAGGACAAGGGCTACACCTACGGCGCCGGCAGTGCGTTCTCGTCCGGCCGGTTCCGCGGATCGTGGAGCGCCACCACGGACGTGCGCACGGAGGTCACCGACCCGGCGTTGACGGACCTGCTCGACGAGATCCGCCAGATGCGCGACACGCCCGTGCCGGCAGAAGAACTGTCGAACATCAAACGCTCGATCGTTGCCGGATTCGCCCGTTCGCTGGAGAACCCGACGGCGATCCTCAACAACTACATCGACAGCTACGTCTACAAACTGCCGGCCGACTACTGGGACAGGTATCCCGATCGCATCGACGCGATCACCGCCGCCGACGTGCAGCGGGTGGCGCAGAAGTATTGGGCGGCGGACCGTCTCCAGGTCGTGGCCGTCGGCGACGCCGGCAAAATTGAGCCGGCGCTCAAGAAACTCGGGGCCGTCCAGAGCTTCGACGCCGAAGGCAAGCCGGTCAAGTAGGGGGCAGGAAAAGCGGACGGTTGTCCCCTTTTTCTCGCTTCAGCTGGTGGAGATGCCCTGCATGGCGTGGGCGAAGGTGTCGATTTCCTCCAACGTCGTGTAGACGTTGGGGGTGACCCGCACCCCCTCGTACTCCGCGTGGACAATCGGGGTGGCGATGATCCGCCACTTGTCCCACAGCTCGGTCACGACCTTCGCCGTCGGCACGCCCACCACCTGGACGGTGCCAATCGCGCACGACTGCGCCGGATCCATGCTCGTGTGGATCCGGATATGCCCGTTGGGACGGAGATTCTCCACCCAGCGATTCCGCAGGTATCGCAGTCGGGCGGCTTTCCGCTCGCTCCCGATCGCATCGTGGAACGTCAGCGCTTCGGCAATCGCGTTGTGGTTCGCCGCCGGGTGCGTGCCGATTTCCTCGAACTTGCGGATGTCCTTGCTCCGCGTCGCGTTGGCCGGCGTCAACGGCCACAACCCTTCGATGTTCTCGCGACGGACGTACAGAAATCCCGTCCCGATCGGCGCCAGCAGCCACTTGTGCAGGCTGGTGCCGTAGTAGTCACACCCGAGATCGGACGCCTTGTATGGAAAATGCGCGAACGCGTGCGCCCCGTCCACGATCGTCCTGATGCCCTTGGCGCGCGCCGCGTCACAGATCTTCCGGACCGGAAAGATCTGACCGGTCAGGTTGGTGATGTGACAGAAGTGAAGGACCTTGGTCTTCGGGGTGATCGCCGACAGCAGGCGATCGGCGAGGTCGTCCAGGGACGCGGGTGGCACCGGGAACGAGACCTTCGAGACGACGATGCGATCGCGGCGGGCGCGCTGATCCCAGGTGTCGAGCATGCGCCCGTAGTCCTGGTTCGTCGTGACGACTTCGTCGCCGGCTGACAGTTCGAGACCCAGCTGCGCGATCTGCAGCGCTTCGCTCGCGTTCCGGGTGATAGCCATCTCTTCCGGATCACAGCCGAACTCGGCGGCCAGCCGGCGCCGTACGGTTTCGATGTTGGGCTCGAGGATCTGCCACATGTGGTAGACCGGAGCCTCGTTGGAGAGGTCGAGATAGCGCTTGAAAGCTTCGTGAACAACGCGCGGGCTGGGGCAGCAGCCGCCATTATTGAGATTGATGATCGTGCGATCGAGCGTGAACGCCTGCTGAATCTCGTGCCAGTAATTTTCGTCAGCCGCCAGCTCGCTCGGGCTGCGGTCGGCGATGGTCCCTGCGGCTGCCACCGCCCGCGACAGGCCCTCGTTGGTGAAGGCCGCCAGGGCGGCCGCCCCGGCGCTGCCGGCTCGGAGAAACGCTCGTCTGGAAAGCATGCGCAAGAATACTCCCGCCGAGCCAGGACTGAGGGACAGATTTCTCAGGGCTGCGGAGTAATATCCCTGTAATTTGGGCGTTGGAGTTGGGATTGGGCGGTTCACACGGGTGCCGTGTCGCTCTCGGGCGGACGCAGTAGCTCGGCGTAATGGTTGGAAGAATCGAGGCGTAGCGTGGACCTCTCGGGTCGAGCGGTACTCATCACGGGCGGCCGGCGGATCGGCGCCGTCATCGCGCACGAGCTCGCGCGTCGCGGGATGGACGTCGCGCTCTCCTTCAACCGGTCGAGGGCCGAAGCAGATGCAGCCGCGGCGGATGTCACCGCCGCGGGCCGACGGGCCCATGTGGCGTCGGCGGATCTCTATAAACCCGAACACTGCGCGGCGCTCGTAGACGGCGCCGCCGGCGCATTCGGCCGGCTCGACGTCCTGATCAACATGGCCTCGGTCTACGCAGAGGTGCCCTTCGATGCGACCGACGAGCATGCGTGGAGCAAGGTGATCGACATCGATCTGCGCGCGTCGTTTCTCTGCTCCCGGGCCGCCGTGCCTCACATGCGCCGCGCGGGCGGTGGGCGAATCGTCAATTTTTCGGACTGGATCGCCGCCAGCGGTCGGCCGCGCTATGCCGGATTCCTGCCCTACTACGTGGCCAAAGCCGGCGTGATTGCGCTGACCGAGGCGCTCGCGCTCGAGGTTGCCGCCGATCAGATTCTGGTCAACGCGATCGCGCCCGGACCGATCGTGGCGCCGCCAGGGACGTCGGAGAAGGAACAGCACGACGTGGCGGCAGCGACCCCGGTTGGACGCTGGGGAGGCGAGGAGGCCATCGTGCGGGCGGTCGTCTTCCTGCTGGAATCGGACTTCGTGACCGGAGAAACCATCCGGGTGGATGGCGGGCGGCACCTGAAGTAGCGAGCGTGCCTCAGGCCGGACGTTGCCGACGCTGTTGCGACCATCCCTCTGAGCCGAACAACGCCCGCATCGATTCGAGAGCCCCGCGAAGCTCGTCGCGACCCCGCGCGAAACAGAATCGGACGCAACCTTCTCCCTGCGCGCCGAAATCAACGCCCGGCACGCATCCGATTCGTCCGCGCGAAATCAGGTACTCCGCCATCTGCCAGGACAGTGACTCACCCCGGCTCTCCGAGGGAGGCTGCCAGCGTGGATCAATCCTCAGGAACGCGTAGAAGGCCCCCGCCGGCGGCCTGCCGTCGAGCACGCCCGCCGCACACTCCTCGATGCCGGCATAGAAAAGATCCCGCCGTGCCTCGAGCTCGTCGCGAAACGCGGCGACCGACTCCTGCGATCCCTCGAGCGCGCCAATCGCGCCGAACTGAACCACCGACGAGACGTTGCCCGCGGAGTAGAACAGGATCTTCTTCATCCGCTCACGCAGCGTCGCGTCGGGCGTCGTCACGTACCCGAGGCGCAGGCCGGTCATCGCGTAGGTCTTGCTGAAGGTGAAAATCGAGATGGTGCGCTCGTACATCCCGGGGAGCGAAGCGGGGCTGACGTGCTGGGCGCCGTCGAACCGCACGTCTTCGTAGGCCTCATCGGAAATCAGCCAGAGCCCCCTCTCCTGGACCAGCGCCGAAATGGCTTCGACATCGGCGCGGGTGAGCACGCCACCCGTCGGGTTGTGCGGAGAGTTGATGTACACGGCGCGCGTACGCGGCGTGATTTTCGACGCCAGCTCGTCGAGGTCGTAGCGCCAGCCCATGGACTCGTGGAGCGGGCAGGGCACGGGAACGCCCTCGGCCGCGCGAATGTTCCCCATGCAAGGCGGCCATTCCGGATCGGGGACGATGACCTCGTCGCCAGGCTCCAGCAGCGCCCGACACGCGATGTAGACACCGTGGATGCCTCCGGTCGTCACCATCGTGTCGTCCGGCCGGGCGAGAGCGATGCCGTTCTGCCGACGCATCTTTTCCGCCAGGAGATCGAGGAGACGCGGCACGCCGGTCGTCTGAAGGTAATGGCTCCGGTTGTCGTCGATCGCCCGGTGCATGGCCGCCTTCACCGTGTCCGGCGCGTCGAAGCTGACGTCTCCCTGATCGAGACGGAAGGGATCCTTGATCGAATACATCATGTCGCGGATCCGGATGATGCCTGAGAACGGCACGGCGTCGAGGGACCTGCCCATCGACTGATGATACCGCGCGTTCAGACGCGATCGAGTATGCGATGGAGCGTGGCGGCGGCCCGTCCCAGCGGCAGATTGCTGACGTAGAAGTGCGTCACGCCGGCAGCGCCCAATTCGCGAATGGACCTCGCGCAGACGTCCTCGGCGGACGCGCCGGCGCTGAACTCCTCCATGAGGTGGGACACCGGTACCGGTAGAAAGTCGCTGAGCGTCTGCAAGGTGCGCGGGTTGGCCGAGCGGTAATAGAACACGCCAAACAGCCCCGGCATCGTGAGCCCGCGCCTGGCCGCCTCGCCGAGAAACCCCTCTACGGCCGGCCGGCTGTGATGAGAGACGATCTGGGTGAGGTAGAACTCCGCCGTCACCCGCGAGTCCAGCAGGTGACCTACCTGGGCTCGCGAGTCTGCGTGCGGGTTGGCCCAGCCGCCAAGGGACAGCCCGTCTTCGTGGCGCCGGATCCGTTCACGCAGCTGCCAGGCGTGTTCGACGCATCGCGGCGGCCCGACGTGGCGATCGCCACCGAGCACCACCAGGGACTCGAAGCCGTGCTGACGGGCGCGATCGGCGTAGGTCAGACAGTAGTCTTCGCTGTGCTTGCAGGTCAGGAACGGAACGACGTGCGATCGAGGGACGTCGGTGCCGAGATTCGTGACCAGGTGCCTGAGATTGTCTTCTTCGCGGAGTCCAACCGCGCTGTCGGTCAGAAACACGAACTTGCCCTCGCGGGTCAGGTTCCGCACCGCGTGATACGTATCGATCCAGGCGTCCATGCTCGCCGCCGAGGCAAGCTCGGCCCGCGGCGGTCGGAGCTCCGCGGCTATCACCGGAGACCCCGATCCCAGCCGCTCCAGAAGGGCAGTCATGAACCTCTTATACTATCGGTTCTGGCATCGCTCCTTCCTGCGCCCCGGGAGATCACCGCACGCCTCGAGGCGTTACCCCGCCTCACGCTGTTCGCCACACCTCCGCCCATCGACGACCTGACCCGGCTTCGGGAGGCCCTCGGCAGCGGGCCGACCCTGCTGGTCAAGCGCGACGATGCGATTCCATTCGGGTTCGGCGGCAACAAAGTGCGGAAGCTGCAACTCGTGGGTGCGCGAGCGCAGGCAGAAGGCGCGGACACGCTCATCACGTGTGGCGGGGTGCAATCGAATCACGCGCGCGCCACAGCAGCGGTGGCCGCTCGTCTGGGGATGCGGTGCGTTCTCGTCGCGAATGGATCGCCGCCTGCACGCCCGACCGCAAATGCGTTGCTGGACGCGCTGTTGGGCGCAGAGGTTCGCTACGTCGGGTCCCGAGAGGAGCGGGAGTCCGCGATGGCGCAGGCGGCCGAACAGGCGCGAGCCGAGGGCCGACGCCCGTTCGTCATTCCGCTTGGCGCCTCTACGGCGCTGGGAGCGGCCGGCTACGCGCTCGCGATCGGCGAGATTGTCGGCCAGACGGCGCCGCCGGACGTCATCGTGCACGCGACGTCCTCGGGCGGAACGCAGGCCGGGCTCATTGCCGGCTGCCGGATGTACGGGCTCCAGACGCGCGTCATCGGCATCAGCGCCGACGACCCGGCGCCGGCGCTCCGGAGCACGATTCGACGCCTGCTCTTCGACCTCGAGCAGCTCGTCGGCGCGTCGCCGGGGACCCTGGCCGATTCCGCGATTGAGGTGGACGATCAGTTCGTCGGCGAGGGATACGGTATTCCGACAGCGGCCTCCGAAGAAGCCATCGCCCTTTGTGCGAGGTCCGAGGCGTTGTTCGTGGATCCCACCTACACGGCGAAGGCCATGGCCGGGCTGATCGCGCGAATCCGGTCGCGCACGCTGTCGGGCGACAGGGTGATGTTCTGGCACACCGGTGGGCAGGTGGCACTCTTCGCGTAGGCAGCGGTGGATCTCTCGGATCGGCGAGGACGAGGCCGATGGTTCGGCAGGTCAGGGGTGAGTCGATGATCAAAGTCACGTTCCTGGGTGCGGCTCGAACGGTCACCGGATCGAAGCACCTGGTCGAATCGAACGGCACACGGGTGCTGGTCGATGCGGGATTGTTCCAGGGCCTCAAGGAGCTGCGCGAACGGAACTGGCAGGACCTCCCGATCAAGGCGTCCGACATCGACGCCATCGTGCTGACCCACGCACACCTCGATCATTGCGGCTACCTGCCGCGACTCGTCGCGCAGGGATTCAGGGGACGAGTTTTCTGCACCGCCGGCACCCAGGATCTCTGTCGAATCGTGTTGCCGGACGCCGGACGGCTCCAGGAAGAAGACGCCGCCTTCGCCAACCGGCACGGCTTCAGCAAACATGCGCCGGCGCTGCCTCTCTACACCGAGATCGACGCCTCCCGCGCCGTGTCCCAGCTACAGCCGTGTGGCTACGATCGTTCGCTTCCCGTCGCCGCAGGGATCGAGGTGGAGTTCATCAACGCCGGGCATCTGCTGGGATCGTCCTATGTCCGCATGCGGGTCGACGGCAAGACCATCCTCTTCGGCGGGGATCTCGGGCGCTTCGGCAGGCCGGTACTTCCGGATCCGACGATGGTGGCGGAGGCGGACTACCTGCTGGTCGAGTCGACCTACGGCGACCGCGTTCACGAGCAGGACGAAGACGGGACACGCCTGGCCGAGGTGGTCATCGAGACCGCTCAGCGAGGTGGCAAACTGATCATTCCGTCGTTCGCCATCGGCCGGGTGGAGGAGCTGATCTACTGGCTGCGGCGGCTCGAGGTCGCGCGCCGCATCCCGGCACTGCCGGTATTCGTCGACAGTCCGATGGCCGCGGCCGCGCTGGCGCGCTACTCCGAACGTTTGCACGAGCTCGACCCTGAGCTGCAGCCGGAGCTCGGCGATGAGAAGGCTCCCCACAACGCGGCGGCGCACGAGGCTGTCGGCGAACGCCGCCAGCAGACTCAGCAGGAGCGCGACGTCTGTGCATTCTGCACGGACCGCTTCCGCGTCATCGCATCCGTCGAGGAGTCGAAGCAGCTGACTGCCTCGCAGGTCCCGTCGATTGTGATTTCGTCGAGCGGCATGGCAGAGGGCGGGCGCGTCTTGCATCATCTCAAGGCGGCGTTGCCCAACTCACGCAATACCGTGATGTTCGTCGGCTACCAGGCCGCCGGCACGCGTGGCCGCCGGCTGATCGAAGGGGAGAAGACCGTGAAGATCCACGGCGACTGGGTACCCGTGGCCGCGCGGATCGAACGCATCGACTCGATGTCGGCCCACGCTGACTCGACCGAGATCATGCGATGGCTTCACGGGTTCATTCGCGCTCCGGGCGAAACGTTCATCGTTCACGGCGAGGTCACCGCCATGCAGGCGCTGGCAGGGACGATCACGAAGGAACTCGGCTGGAAGCATCGGATGCCGGAGCATCGCGAGAGCGTCGAACTACAATAGAGGTCAGCTTGTCGATCGATTCTGTATGAAGGCACAACCGCTCGTCATCACTCTCGGAGTCGCCGCGTTTCTCAGCGCGGCGCAGCCGGCGCCCCGCAGTACTCTCGTCGAGCGGGTCGGCGACACGGGTTTCATCCAGCTCGAAGCGAAGAGCTTCGCTCAGCTCGACGCCAGGCATCAGGCGCTCGCCTACTGGCTGTCGCGCGCGTCGATTGCGATCGACCCAATCATTTACGATCAGCTGTCGGCCTACGGGCTGCGGCAGAAGCGCCTGATCGAGGAGATCCTCTCGCGGCCGTCGGGAATCCCTGCCGCGACGCTCGCCAAGATCCGAAGCTACGCGCTCCTCTTCTGGGCCAACCGCGGCAATCACAACGAGATCACCGCACAAAAGTTTCTGCCGACCTTTACCGCCGCCGAGCTGGAGGCGGCGGCGCTGCGCGTGCAGGCCAACGGTGGTTTCAAGACCGCCTATGCCGATCTACCGGCTCTTGCCGATCCGGCCGCGCTGAAGAAGGAGCTCGTGGCGCTGCAGGCGGCGACGTTCGACTCGACGTTCGAGCCGATGGCGACGGCGAAGACACCCGGGCCGGGCAAGGACATCCTGCAGGCGAGCTCGAACACGTTTTACCAGGGCGTCGCCCTTGCCGATCTGACGGCCTTTCGCGAGCAGTATCCCCTCACGTCCAGGGTCGTCAAGGGACCGGACGGCGTCATTCGTGAACAGATCTATCGCGCCGGTACACCGGACGGGAAGGTTCCGCCGGGTCTCTATGCCGTCTACCTGGCCAAGGCCATCACCTTTCTCGAAAAGGCGCGCGCCGTTGCCGACCCCGACCAGGCGCAGGTGATTGCGCGGCTGATCCGGTTCTATCAAACCGGCGATCGAGGGGACTGGCTCCAGTTCGGTGCCGACTGGGTGCGCAACGACGCCCTCGTGGATTTCGCCAACGGCTTCATCGAGGTCTACCGCGACCCGCGCGGTGCCAAGGGCAGTTCCCAGAGCTTCGTGACCGTGACCGACAAGCCGGTGACCGACGCGATGGTGAAGCTGGCGCAGAACGCGTCGTACTTCGAGGGCAAGGCCCCGTGGGCGGCGGCCTACAAGAAAGAGACATTCCAGCCGCCGGTCGTCAAGGCGGTCGAGGTCCTGATCGAGACCGGTGACTTCCATGTGACGACCATCGGCGACAACCTGCCGAACGAAAACGAGATCCACGAAAAGTACGGGACGAAGAATTTCCTGTTCCTCGGCAGCAGTCACGCGCTCGACGCCGCCAGCGCCGACAAGACGCTCGAGGAGTTCGCCACGTCGAAAGAGGAGATCGCCAGGGGCACCGCCCACGGCGAGGAGGCCGAGGATCTCCTGACCGCCATGCACGAGGTGATCGGCCACGGCTCGGGCAAGCTGAGCGAACGGATCAAGGGCGGCGCCGAGCCGTACCTGAAGGAGTACTTCTCGACGCTCGAAGAAGCGCGCGCCGACCTGATGGGGCTGTGGAACATCGGCGATCCGAAACTGAAGGAGTTGGGGCTGGTCACCGACCAGGACGAAGTGGCGCGCGCCATGTACGACAACGCCGCCCGGGCCGTGCTCACCCAGCTCCGGCGCATCCCGAAGGGCAACACCATCGAGGAGGATCACCAGCGCGATCGCGCGCTGATCGCGAACTACATCATCGACAAGACCGGAGCCGTCGAGCAGATCAAGCGCGACGGAAAGACGTTCGTTCGCGTCAAGGACTACGACAAGATGCGCGAGGGTGTCGGCCAGCTGCTGGCGGAGCTGATGCGAATCAAGGGTGAGGGGGACTACGCCGCGATCAAGGGACTGGTCGACCAGTACGGCGTCCACTTCGATCCGGTGGTGCGCGACGAGGTGGTCCGCCGCTACGCCGCGCTGAACATCCCGACCTACTGGGCCGGCGTGAACACGCGGCTGACCGCCACCATCTCGCCGACCGGCGATGCCACCGCCGTGCAGATCTCATATCCGCGTGACGCCGTTGGCCAATATCTCGAATACGGTCAGATGTACAACTCCGGTCTCTTGCTCGCCGGTCAGAGCACCGGGGCGAGCCGATGATCATGCCGGCGGCGGAGCGGACCGAGACACGGCCCTACCTGCTGGAGCGAGTCGAGGACGTGGCGGTCGTCCAGCTGTACGCGGACGGCTTCGAGGCCTTGCCGCTCGATCAGAAAATCCTGATTTACCACCTGTATCAGGCGGCGCTCGGCGGCCGCGACATCTTCTACGACCAGCGATACGGCCACAACCTCGAGATGCGCGAGGTGCTCGAGGAGATCCTCACGCACGCCCAGGGGATCGATCCCGCCACGCTCGAGGCCATTCACCGCTATACCAAGCTCTTCTGGATCAACACCGGCCCGCACAACAATCTGACGGCACGCAAGTTCCTGCTGAAGTGCTCGTCCGCGGCGTTCGCGGCGGCCGCCGCAATCGCACAAACAAACGGGGCCGGATTTCCGCTCCATCCGGGAGAGTCGCTCGAGGGGATGCTCGGCCGTCTCCAACCGCTGTTCTTCGACGCCGAGATCGATCCAAGTGTCACCAACAAGACACCAGGGCCCGGACGCGACATCCTGCAAGCGAGCGCGAACAACCTCTATGCCGGTGTGACGATGGCGGATCTCGAGGGGTTCGTCGAGGTCCATCCGCTCAACTCGCGCCTGGTCAAGCGTGACGGCTCCCTGGTCGAAGAGATCTATCGCGTCGGCGGCAAGTACGATCGACAGATCCGCGACATCGTCTCTCATCTGCAGGCGGCCGTGCCATACGCGACGCCGGCGATGGCGACGGCGCTGGAGGCGTTGATTCGCTTCTACCAGACCGGGGCGGCGGCCGACCGAATCGCCTACGATGTCGCCTGGGTGCGGGATCGACACTCGCCGGTGGATACGATCAACGGCTTCGTCGAGGTCTACATGGATCCCCGCGGGATGAAGGGCTCGTGGGAAGCGCTCGTCTATTACGTCAATCCCGAGAAGACCGAAGGGATCCGACGGCTGGCCGAGGCCGCGCAGTGGTTCGAAGATCGCATGCCGTGGGACGATCGCTACAAGAAGCAAGGCGTTCGTGGCATCTCCGCCAACGCCATCGATGTCGTGATCGAGACCGGCGATTCCGGCCCGGTGACGCCGGTGGGGATCAACCTGCCGAACGATCAGACCATCCGCGAAGAATACGGCAGCAAGTCGGTGTCCCTCTCGAACGTCAGCGAAGCGTACGAGCGTTCGACCGCGGCCGAGTTCAGGCGCGAGTTCGCGTGGACCAGCGAGGAGGCGGATCGAGCCGAGAAGTGGAGCAGCTTCGCCAGCGAGCTGACCACCAACATGCACGAAGTGATTGGCCACGGCTCGGGCCGGATTTCCGAGCGCCTGCAGGGCAGTCCGCAGTCGTCGCTCAAGGAGCAGTACTCCGCGCTCGAAGAGTCGCGCGCCGACCTCGTGGCCCTCTATTTCCTTCCCGATCCCAAGCTCGTCGAGCTGGGTCTCGTCGAGGCAGCCGACCACCAGGAGATCGTTCGCGCCGAGTACGAAGCCTATGCCCGCAACGCCCTGGTGCAGCTGCGCCGCGTCCGTGAGGGTACTCAGATCGAAGAAGACCACATGCGCAACCGCCAGATGATCGTCGGCTGGCTGATGGCGAACTCCACGGCGATCGAGGTCCGTCGGCGTGAGGGCAAGACCTACTACGTCATGGTCGATGCCAACGCCTTTCAGGAGGCGACCGGGCGTCTGCTGGCCGATGTTCAGCGCATCAAGGCCGAAGGGGACTACCAGGCGGCGCGACAACTCTTCGAAACCTATGGCGTGCACTTCGATCCGGCGGTCCGCGACGAGGTCGTGGCGCGAGTCGACCGCCTGCACATGCCGTCGTACACTGGATTCGTTCAGCCCCGGCTCGATGCCGAACGGGACGGCAATGGAACGATCACCGACGTCAGGATTTCGTATCCCCAGGATCTGACGCAGCAGATGCTCGAGTATTCCGGCAAGACCAAGAGATAGTCGCGGGAGGCGCGCGATGAGGCTCGGCGCGGTCGTGGTGGTGTGTGCGCTGGCCATGATGGCGCAGCGCGGAGCCGTGAAGCCGCCGGCGCCGCCGGTGCGCGCGACTGGGGCGACCCTCGTCCCGTCCGAGATTCTCGATGCCGAGGCCGCATGGGCCGGACCGGATGTTCTGCTGCCGATGCTCGAGCGAACGCGGCCTTCGCCGTACGCCGCGCGCGCGCTCGGTCGTCTGGAAAATCCCTCAGTCGTGCCGCGTCTGCTCACCTTTTTCGACAGCGACACCGGATTTCAGCCGGAAACCGCTAACGCGATCGCCCAGTCGCTGAAGAATGTCGACCCGCACAGGAATCCTGAGCTCGTGCACGTTGTCGCCGAGCGGCTGCGGACCGTCGTCTCCAACTCAGACCTGCGCATTGCCGCCGTCGCGGTGGCGGCCGTCGGTCGGATCGCCTACGCCAATCCGTCCGACGTGACCGGTGTCGAGCGCGCCCTGGTTGACGCCGCGACCCGGTCCGCGAACGAGCTGTCGTTCGCCAGCGTCCACTCCACCGCGCTGCGAAGCCTGGAATGGCTGTTCCGTCTAAACCTGAAGACTGCCACTCCAGCACCGGCCACGCTCCAGATGTTGGCCGGCGTCATCGACGGTCGGGGCCTGAACGACACCGGCATGGCGCAAAACCAACGCGTTCGCGGCGCTCCTCGCCGCCCGCGGCGTCGACGCCGACTCGGAGAAACAGGCGCTGGCCAGTGACGAAGTCGAGCTGCGTCGCCTGGCCGTGACCGTCCTCACCGGGAGTGGCGGCGGTCTCGACGACGGCGCGCGCAACCGGGCCATCCTCGAGAGCCTGCGCGATCGGTCGCCGGTGGTCAGGTTCGAAGCGGTGAGGGCCTACGCTCGTCACAGCGCTGCCGCAGGCGGGTGCGACCCGCTCGTCGACGCGCTGAAGGACGAGTTCGGGTTCGTCGCGATCGCCGGCATCGACGCGCTGGCCACGGCCTGTCCGGGGAGCGATGAGATCACCAACCGTCTCGTCATCGAATTGCGAACGCCGTCGCCGATCGGTCCGTGGACGCGTCAGGCGCACGCGCTGGTCGCGGTGGCGAAGCGATCGCGCGATGCCGCGGCGATTTCGCTTCCGGCGTTTGCATCACATCAGATCTGGCAGGTCAGGATGTACGCGGCGCGGGCGGCGGCGGTACTGGAGGATGGTGCGACGCTCGAGAAGCTGGCGCTGGACGACGACGACAACGTCCGAGAGGCGACCCTGGAGCCGCTCCGTACGCTAGGACAGCAGAACGCGGACGACCTCGTGGTGGCGGCGTTGCGCCGGCCCGACTACCAGCTGGTACGGACCGCGGCGAACCTCCTGAAAGCGAGCCGACCGAGCGTCAAGTTCGTCCAGCCGCTCGTCGATGCGCTGAAGCGAATCACCGCGGAAGGGAAGGAGACCTCGCGCGACATCCGGGTGGCCCTCCTCGAGGCGATCGAGGTGCACGCCAACGCCGACAGCAGTGCCGCGCTGGAGCGTCTCGCGCACGACTTCGACCCGGTGGTGGCTGCGCGCGCCGCCGCTCTCCTCTCGAAGTGGAGTGGAAGCGTCAGAACCGCCGAGGCAGTGCCGCGTGCCCGATCCACCGGGCATGTCGAGACGGTGCTGCACCAGTGTGTATCGGTGCAGCTGCGGAAGGGACGGCTGTTCCGAATGGACATGAACGTCAATGCGGCGCCGTTGAGCGTCAGACAGTTCCTGCGTCTGGCGGTGCGGGACCACTATTACGACGGCCTGTCGTTCCACCGGGTCGTGCCGAACTTCGTCATACAGGGCGGTGGCCCGGGTGCCAACGAATACTCCGGCGCCAGAGACTTCATGCGCGACGAGATTAGCGCTGGCAACGTGACCGGATCCGTAGGGCTGTCGACCCGCGGCCGCAACACCGCCGACGCCCAGTTCTTCGTCAATCTCGTCGACAACACCAGGCTGGACTACGACTACACCGTCTTCGCGAACGTGTTCGCCAGCGACATGCCGGTGGTCTACGCCATCGAGGAGGGAGACGAGATCGAATCGATCTCGACCGTCAGCTGCGATCGGGGGAAGTAGGGGGAGGCACTGGCGGGGTTCGGGGGTCGGGGGTCGGGGGTCGGGGTTTCGGGGTCTGGTTCGAGGTGCAGGGTTCGAGGTTCGGTTCATGGTTCACGGCTCCCGCCGTCAGCCCACTGGCGACTCCAACAGCCGAATCGTTCCCGAATCCGCATCGATTTCCACCTGCAGCCCTTCCGGCAGCGTCCACTGCGGCTGCTGATGGCCGATCATTGCTCCCTGCCACGCCGGCACGCCCAGCGGCTTGATCAAATCGTTGAAAATCTCCTCGAGCGTCAGCGACGCGTATCCTTCACCCGGCGCGCACTCAGAGCAGCTGCCAAAGACGAACCCCTTGATCCGACCGAGCACGCCGGCGAGCTTCAACTGGGTGACCATGCGATCGATTCGATACGGCTCCTCGTGGACATCCTCGCAAAACAGAATCGCGCCGTCCATGTCCGGCACGTACGGGGAGCCGAGCAGCGACGTCAGGATGGTCAGGTTGCCGCCAAGCAGACGGCCATGTGCGCGGCCGGGGACGATGGTCTGGGTGCGGAATTCGGTTTGTGTCAGGCTGTTGCGATCCGAGAGGTCGTGCTTGTTCTGCCAGGTCACGAGCTCGCCGTTGAAGAGGACCCTCCGGTAGTAGTCGACCGAGAACGGGTCCCAGCGCCCCATGCCGATGGGCCCGTGGAACGTCACCAGGCCGGTCTTGGCATGAATCGCGAGGAGCAGCGCCGTGATGTCGCTGTAGCCGAGCAGGATTTTCGGATTGCGCCGAATGACCTCGAAGTCGAGGTACGGCAGGAGCCGGCCGCTTCCCCAGCCACCGCGAATCGGGTGGATTGCGGCCACCGACCGATCCGCGAACAGCGCGTTGATGTCGGCGGCGCGTGCCTTGTCCTCGCCGGCCAGATACCCGTGACGATCGAGCAGATGCTCGCCGACGCGTGTCTTGAGGCCGAGCGCCTCCAGCGATTCCTGGGCGATCTGCACGTCGAGCGACTGGAAGGTCGCCGTCGCCGGGCTGATCAGCGCGACTGTGTCCCCGGCAGTCAGACGCCTGGGTTTGACCACCGCAGCCGCCGAGGCCGTCGTCCGTGAGAAGGCCGTCGCGGCGAGGCTGCCGAATCCCAGAGTCTGTAGAAACCCTCGTCTGTGCATCCCGAGCGCTCTCCGGCGAGGTGGTGCCCCGCGTAATTGAATAGAATTTGGTCGTGTCCCGGCCGCTGATCTATACCTTCGGACCATTGCGCTGGAGGCCGCCGCTTTCCGGCTGAACCAGTCAGGGAAAGCCGGTGCAGGCATCTCCCAAGGTGCTCGATCTGCTGCGCTATCTTCTCGATCGGCCGTCCACGCTCGTCACAAAGAGGAGCTCTCTCGCAGCATCTGGCCAGACGTCATCGTATCCGACAACGCGCTTACCCAGGCAGTGTCGGAGCTGCGGCGGGCGCTCGGCGACGATCCGTCCGAGCCGACGTACGTCCAGACCGTCGCCGATCCGCAGCCGATCGCCGGCGCGTTGAAAGCTGCCCACCACAGCGACGCCAATCCCGAGAAGCCACCCACCGGTGATCGCAACGGAAAAGTCCAGGAAAGAGCGCGCCGGGAGTTAGAATCCAGCCATGAAATCTTTTCTCGCAGGCATCCTCGTGACGCTGCTCGGCAGCGGGCTCACCCTCTTCGCGGTCGCGCATCTCGGCCTCTATCCGATTGGCGCCGACAATCCCCCAGGGTTCGAGCGCGCGCTCGCGAGCCGGGCGATGGATGTCTACGCCTCGAAGCACAAGCCCGAAGGCAACAATCCCACCGCGCTCACCGCCGCGAACCTTACCGAAGGCGCGAAGGAATACGAGGAACACTGCGCCTTCTGCCATGGCGGGGCCAAGGCGAAGGTCAGCCCCATGCGCGACAAGTTCAATCCGCCTGTTCCGCAACTGATCGACAAGATTCCCCACGACGATGATGCGTGGCTGTTCTGGGTGACGAAGCACGGCGTGCGGATGACGGGCATGCCCGCGTGGGACGGCATCTTGTCGGAAGACGAAACGTGGAAGGTCGTCGCCTTCATCAAGCACAGCGACAAGCTACCCCCTGAGACGCAGGCGGCGTGGCAGCAACTGGCATCGACGCCAGGAGAGATCGAGGAACACACGCCCGAGCAGCACACGCACGAGCCCGGCGGCGTGCCGAAACAATGATCGGTCGCCGACGGGCACCCGAATGGAGGGGCGCTTCAGCGCGAGACCGCGGCCCACACCTCGCGAGAAATCGACGCGATCAGCTCCGCGCTGTGCCCTTCATCGGCCAGTCCCCTGACCAGCACGACGAGCACGTATGGTCGCGGGCCGAAGACGATCGCGGCATCGTGATGGATCTTCGTGATGTTGCCGGTCTTGTGGGCCACTGCAATGCCGCTCGGTAGCCCGGCGGGTATCGCGTTGTTGAAGTGCTGGCGCTCGAGAATCGCGACCATCTCGGCGTCGGCCCGTTCGTTCACCGCCTGCCCGGTCGCGATCTTCTGAAGCAGGATGAGCAGCCCGCGCGCCGTCGTCGTGTTGTTGAGTCCTTTCTCGAACGCCTTGTTGTCTTCGACGCCGCGCAGCACGTGCATGCCGTCGGCGCCGAGCCGGCCGACGGTCGCCTTGATGTTCTCGACCCCCAACCGTTCGATCAGCAGGTTCGCTGCAAAGTTGCTGCTGACCGTGATCATCGCCTCGCAGAGCTGTCGGAGAGGCAGCGTCTGCCCGATCGCCTTGTAGACCTCCGAGTCGGAGTCGTCGCTCACATCGAGCTGATAGACGCTGCCATCCACGATGCTGTGAAACTCATTGCGGATCGGCAAGCGATCGTCGAGCGAGAGCTGTCCGGCCCGTGCCTGACGGAACAGCTCGATCATGACCGGCACCTTCATCGTGCTCGCCGCGTGGAACGGCTTGTCGGGATCGAGCAGCATCTCATCCCGGCCATCGAGCGTGGCGAAGGCGACCGCGACTTCGGCGCCGCTGTTGGCGACGATCGTCATCACACGCTCACGAAGCGCCGCATCCGCACCGACGCGAGGTGCGGCGAGGGCCATCGCGAGAAGGGCAAGCTGCAGGGTCATGCTCGGATCTTACGTTCGGCAGCGTGTATCCTTCAACGATGCTCGAGGAATCGCTTCGCGGTGTGACGGTCATCGTCGCCGGCGCGGGCCTGGCGGGCCTGAGCGCGGCGCGCGAGCTCGAGGCACGCGGCGCGTCCACCATCGTCATCGAGGCGCGCGATCGGGTCGGCGGTCGGGTCTGGACGATGCGCGATGGGTTTGCTGGCCGGCAACATGCGGAGGCTGGCGCCGATCTGATTGAAGAGGATCAGGATCACGTCCGCCAGCTGGCGCGCGATCTCGGTCTGAAGCCGATTCGAATTCTGCGCGACGGCTTCGGATTCTATGGCCCCGACCAGCACGGCCGCCGACGAATTCACACCACGGCGCGCGGTTTCCAGAGGGCGGCTCGACTCCTTCGGAACGAGATAGAGGACTTCAAGCTCGCCGAGGAACGCTGGGACAGCGCGGTGGCCGCTCGTTTCGCCCGACAGTCGGTTGCCAGCTGGCTGGACGCAGGCAAGGCGGCCCCGCAACTTCGTGCCAGCTTGCGCGCGTTTCGCGGCTTCTTTCTGGCGGATCCCGAGGAGCTGTCGCTGCTGCCGCTCGTCGAACAATTCGCCGCGAGCGGCTCGCCGGGACTCGGTCACACCTTCCGACTCCCGCAGGGCAACGACCGCCTGGCGACGGTTCTGGCCAAACGCCTCCGAGGACGGGTTCTCCTTCGCACCGTCCTGCGGCGCGTGCAGCAGCGCGATGAGGCTGTTCGCGTGATCGCCGAGGACCAGGCCGGCCGGCGCTCGGAGATCGACGGCGCGTTTCTGGTCTGTGCCTTGCCGGCCTCGACCGCACGGGACGTCGTCTTCGAACCCGGGCTGCCGGAGGCGCAGCAGCAGGCGATCTCCCGCCTGCGGTACGGCTGCGCGACCCGACTGCTGCTGCAGTTCGATCGCCGATTCTGGAAGACGCGCGGCCGGCCGCTGGCGTTCGGCACGGACCTTCCGATCGGCGCGATTTGGGACGGCAACGAACAACAGCCTGGACACGGGATTCTCAGCTTTCTTGCCGGCGGCCGAGCCTCGGGCGAGCTGCAGTCGGTCCTGCGCGCCGATGGCGACGCCGGCGCTGTGAGGCTGCTCGAATGGCTCGGCCGACCGTCAACTCTGCTCGCGTCGCGGTCAGTGGTCTGGGATGCCGATCCGTGGGTGCGCGGCGGCTACGCGTATTTCGATCCGACGTTCAATCCTCTCTGGCGCGCGTGGCTCAGTCGCCCGACCGGCCGCATCGTTTTCGCCGGCGAACACACGAGCATCAAGTGGCAAGGCTATATGAACGGCGCCATCGAAACCGGGAAACGCGCAGCTGCTGAAGTGGAGTCGCTGGCTTTGGACGGAGGACCGAGGACCGAGGACCGAGGACCGGGGACGAGGGACTAGGGACGAGGGACGCACGCGTTGGCGACCACGTGCAGCACGTCGTCGAGCGCGACCGGCTTACGGAAGCATTGGACGTTCAGCTCCTCGGCCACTCGCGCCGGATCGAAGACCGCAGTCAGACAGATTACTGGAATGTCGGCGAGCGCGGGATCCGCAATCTGGAAGCGGCGAAAGTCCCAGCCGTTCATCACCGGCATCATCAGGTCCAGCAGGACCAGGCACGGCCGGCGGTGCCGCATCAGATTGAGCGCCTCGGCGCCGTTGGTGGCCGTCATCACTTCGTAAGACTCCTGCCTCAACAACATCGCGAGCATCTCGCGGACGTCGTGGTCGTCTTCGACGATGAGGACACAAGGCATCAAGGATGCTTCTCCAGGCTCAGGATCGATCGGCAGTCGCGGCGGGCAGGTCCGCGAGCTCTCCCCAGGTCTCGGGATCCTGCGAGACGAGCGTGCCGAGGTAGAGCGAGACGTCGTCGGTCGGAAACTTTGCTGCCAGCTCGGCGGCGGCTCGTTTCAACGTCTCGGCCTCGGGCTTCTTGACGTTCTCATCGATGATGAGCCCGCTCTCGTGCGGGATGCCAAGCAGGTCGAGGAAAGCGCCCATCATGGGCCGCTGCCGCTCGAGATGATAGTTCACCAGCGCTCGAGCGGCGATGGCATCGGTCACGTTCGGAAGAGCTGCCAGGTATCTGGCCTTTTTGTCGATGGGCAGGCCGACCACGCTCCGAGGGCGGAACTTCATGTGGGTGGCAATGGACGCGACCGCTTCGAGCTGCTGGTCGGCCGAGTGGTCGTCGGCCCAGAACAGCGTAGCGGCATCCGTCCGGCGCTCGACTGGCATCCGGCGCCACAGCCGCGACGGGCGGAAACTCGACAGGTCCTGAGACATCGGCCGATCTTAATGCACTTCCCGGCGAAGGTCTGATTCGCCAACGTTTGGAGCCGTCAAAGCGTCTAAGGGCCGCATGGAGACTTTTCTTCAGGATCTGCGGTTCGGAACGCGGGCGCTGGCTCGCAACGCCGGCTTTGCCGCCGTGGCCGTGCTGACCCTCGCTCTGGGTGTCGGCGCCAACGCCGCAATCTTTAGCGTCGTCAACGCCGTGCTCCTGCGACCGCTGCCCTGGACCGATCCCGATCGCGCCGTGATGATCTGGAGCCGCTGGGTCTCCTTCGACAAGACCTGGGTCTCCGACGGCGAGGTGAACGACTATCGCCGGCGCGCTTCGACGCTGTCGGAAGTAGCGGCCTGGGACGACGGCCAGGTGAACCTGACCGGCGACGGCGATCCCGAGCGCGTGAGCGCCGCGTCAGTCACCGCGAACCTCTTCTCGACCCTCGGGGTCTCGCCGATCCGCGGCCGGGTCTTCTCCGAAGCGGAGGACGTGCCCAACGGGCCCAAGGTCGTCGTCATCGGCCACGGCCTGTGGCAGCGGCGCTACGCCGGCGATCCCGGGATCGTCGGCCGTTCCATCCAGATCAACGGCGAGCCCTATCAGGTGGTCGGCATCATGCCGGCGGATTTCGTCCTGCCGACCGACTTCAGAACCCTGCTGCCTCCGTGCTGTGGGTGCCCTCCGGCTGGGACCGCGCGAGCACCGAGCACGGCAATCACGGCTACTACGCGGCGGCCCGTCTCAAGCCCGGCGCGACGGTCGCACAGGCGCAGGACGAGATGCACCGGATCGCGCGCGCCATGACCGATGAGGGGCTCTATCCGCGGCCGATGCGGTTCGACGTTGTCGTGCTGTCGCTGCGCGACGAGGTCGTCGGCAGCGTACGCCGGGCGATCTGGCTGCTTTTTGGCGCGGTCGGCTTCCTGCTGTTGATTGCCTGTGCCAACGTGGCGAACCTGCTGCTGGCCCGGGCCGAAGCGCGTCAACGCGAGATCGCGGTCCGCTCCGCGCTCGGCGCAGGAAGGCTTCGCGTTGCCCGTCAGTTGATGACCGAGAGTCTCCTTCTGGCGTCGATCAGCGCGGTGGCCGGACTGTCGCTCGCCTGGATTGGCATTCGCCTGCTCGCCTGGTGGAATCCCGCCAGCATCCCGCGAGTGGCCGACGCAGCTGTCGATGGTCGGGTGTTGATCTTCACTGCCCTCGTCGCCCTTCTGACTACTCTGACGTTCGGTCTTGCGCCCCTGGTAAGGCTGCTCGGCTCCGACCTGACCGATTCCATGAAAGAAGGCAGCGCGAACACCACGGCTGGCGGCGCGCGCCAGCGCTTTCGCAGTGCGCTCGTGGTCGTCGAGCTGGCGCTGGCCGTCGTTCTGCTCATCGGCGCGGGGCTGATGATCCGGACGCTCTGGGCGCTGCAGCGCATCGATCTCGGTTTCAATCCTTCGGGCGTGCTGACCATGCGCATTTCGCTTCCGGAAGTGGGCTACCGGGAGCCGGAACAGGTGGTCGGGTTCTATTCAGCGACTCCTCGATCGAGTGCGGCATCTGCCGGGCGTTGTCGCAGCCGGCGCCGCCCGGTCGTTGCCGCTCGGATCGTCCATCGGCGATTTCGGTTTGAGGATCGACGGCTACGTGCCACCGACCGGCACCAATGCGAAAGGGGATTGGCAAATCGTCAGCGACGGATATCTCGACGCGATCGGCGAGCAGCTGGTTCGCGGACGCGGCATCACCGGATCCGACACGACCGACGGCCAGCTCGTGGCATTGATCAACGAGGAAATGGCGAAGCGCTACTGGGCCGGTCGCGATCCGCTCGGCGGCCGGCTGAGTGTCGGCATGGATCCGAAGCGGCCGTGGCTGACGGTGGTTGGAATCGTCAAGGACGTGCGCCACAACGGCGTCACCACCGTGGTCAAGGAAAAGTTCTACGTCCCGCACACGCAGTGGCACAAGTCGATCGGCTTTCCGATTCGGGCAATGACACTCGTGATCAGGACCCCGGGCGCGCCGGCAGCGCTCGCGCCGTCGGTCCGCGATGCCATCCGCCAGCTCGATCCCAATCTTCCCGTGGCCGACGTCCGGACGATGACCGACGTCGTGGGCGCGGCGCTCTCGACGCCGCGCTTCACCAGCGCGCTGCTCTCGATGTTCGCCGTCCTGGCCCTCACCTTGTCGGCGATCGGCATTTACGGCGTGCTGTCGTACGTGGTCAGCCGGCGCACGCGTGAGATCGGCATCAGGGTGGCTATCGGCGCGGATCGAATCACCGTGCTCAAGATGGTCCTCTCCAGCGGGTTGACGCTGGCAGTGACTGGCGTCGCCGCAGGTGTCGTCGCCGCGCTGCTGACGACGCGGCTGCTGCGGGGGTTGTTGCACGACGTAACCCCAGCCGATCCGTTGACGTTCGCAGCGGTGGCGTCGGGGCTTATCGTCGTGGCGATCCTGGCGAGCCTGGTGCCGGCGTGGCGCGCGACGCGCGTCGATCCCGTCATCGCGCTAAAATCAGAGTGAATTGAACCAGCGCCTGTTCACGCCGCGCTTCTTCGTGATGTGCGGCTTCACATTTACGGTTTTTCTGTCCGCGTTCCAACTGCTGCCGACCGCGCCGTATCACATCCTGGCGCTTGGCGGCAGTACCTCTGGCGTCCGGACTGTTTCTCGGATTCCTGACCTATTCGTCCGCGTTCTCGGCGCCGGCCACCGGCGCCCTCGCCGACCGCCTCGGCTCGCGTCGCATCCTGCTCATCTCCAGCCTGACGCTCGCCGGCTTCAATCTGCTCTATGCGGTCATTCCCGGCTACCGCGTCATGCTCGCGCTCGTCCTCCTGCACGGTGCGTTCTGGTCCGGGTTGCTCTCGGCGTCGGCGGCGTATCTGACCGGCATGCTGCCGGAGCGTCGGCGCGCCGAGGGGGTCGGCTATTGGGGGCTGTCCTCGGTGGCCGCGGTCGCGGTCGGTCCGTCGGTCGGATTCTGGATCTTTCAATTCGGCTGGAGTGCCCTGTGCGTGGTTGCGGCGGTCCTCAACCTGGTCATGGCGGCGATCGCGTGGCACTTGCCGCCGCAGGAGATCAGGTCGCCACCAAGCGAGCGCCCCGATCGCGGCATTCTCGAATGGCGCGTCCTGCTGCTGTCGCTGACGCTCTTCATGTATTCGTTCGGCTATGGCGGCATCACGAGCTTCACCGCGCTCTACGCCGACGCCCATGGCATCAGGCCGAAGGGCCTGTACCTGACGTCGCTCGCCGTCGTGATCCTGCTGACCCGGCCACTCTCAGGGCGTCTCGGCGATCGGTTCGGCTACCGGCGCGTTTTCATGCCGTGCCTGCTGCTGATCGGGCTGGGTCTCACCTTTCTGGCCGTCGGCAACTCGCTGGGATCGATGATCGCGTCGGCGGTTGTGTTTGGCGTTGGCTTTGGCACCGCTTATCCGGTATTCGTCGCCTACGTCATGCAGCACGTCGACCAGCATCGGCGCGGCGCGGCGTTCGGCGCGATCCTGGCGGCCTTCGATACCGGGATCGGTACCGGATCGACAGTGGCCGGATATCTGATCGGACGGTACGGGTTCGGCGTGGCCTTCGGTACCGCGGCCGCGCTCTCGGCCCTCGCTCTTCCGTATTTCCTGCTCGCGGATCGATGGTTCCCGCTCGCCGCAGATGCGAAGGTCGATGGTCCCCTTCTTCGAGGCAACGTCGCCGAAGAGGTCTGATCACAGCCAGAGGATTTCGACGTCCGCCTTACCCGGGGCAATGGTCAGCCGTGCGACGCTCGGCTGGAGTTTGAAACGTCTGGGGCCCGCCGCTCCGGGATTGACGACCAGGCGGTTGCCCGATCGCTCGACCAGTGGCTTGTGGGTATGCCCGTAGACGATGATGTCCGCCTTGTACGCCGCCAGCAGCCGGCCTGGCGTCGGGGGACCGACCTCGTGGCCGTGGCTGACGTGGATCGAGAATCCGTCCACATTCAGCTCAATGGCCGCCTGAAGCGAGGGATCATCCGCCAGATCGGTGTTGCCATACACGGCACGCACGGGCGCGATGGCCTTCAGCTCGTCGAGGACGGACCAGCCGCCGACGTCCCCGGCGTGAAGAATCAGCTCGACGCTGTCGAGCGCGTCGAAGATCTCGGGCCGCACCAAGCCATGCGTGTCTGAAATCAGGCCGATGACCATGATCAACGATACCCATTGTCATTTCTTTTCCTCGCGATTTCTCGAAATGCTGGCCGGCGACGGGCGGAAAGCCGATGCGATCGCGGCGACGCTCGAGTGGGATCCGCCAGGCACCGTCGCCAGCCTCGCTGATCGCTGGGTCGCCGAGCTCGATCACCACAACGTTGGCAGGGCAGCCCTGATCGCCAGCATTCCGGGCGACGAACCGTCGGTCGCCGAGGCGGTCGCACGCCAACCGACCCGCTTCGTCGGATTCTTCATGCACAACCCGACGGCGGCCGGTGCGGAGGACCGACTCGAGCAAAGCCTCGGCGAGCTCAAGCTCCGCGCCGTCTGCCTCTTTCCGGCGATGCATGGTTACCGATTCGACGACGAGCCTGTCGAACGGGTGTTTGCCGCCGCGGCCCGTCATCGCGCCGTCGTCTTTGCGCAC
Source organism: uncultured Acidobacteriota bacterium (assembly GCA_963771415.1). GTDB lineage: Bacteria > Acidobacteriota > Vicinamibacteria > Vicinamibacterales > 2-12-FULL-66-21 > CAWAZT01. Next base: position 217,179 of record CAVYTI010000009.1, read on the forward strand.
TGCGGAGTCCTGACCGTGGGGGTGCGCCGCAGGCTGGGACTGCCGAGCCGATTCGACATTCGCCTCGGCGACCCGTTGGCGATCGCCAGAATCGCCCTCGGCTTTCCCGGGGTGCCGGTGATCATTCCGCACTTCGGCGCCGGACTCTTCCGCGAAACGCTGATGGCTGTCGATCAGTGCCCGTCGCTCCATCTCGACACCTCGAGCTCGAACAGCTGGATCCGGTTTCACGTGGGCCTGACGCTTGGGGATGTCTTCCGCCAGGCCCTGAGAGTGGCAGGACCCGACCGTATCCTGTTCGGGACCGATTCCTCGTTCTTCCCCCGGGGGTGGCAGCGGCCGGTGTTCGATGGCCAGCGCCGCATCGTCGAAGAGCTGGGGGTGTCGGAGACCGACCGGCACCAGCTCTTTCACGAGAACTTCGACCGACTCTTCCCGCAGCTATAATTCACACCATTATGCGAATTTCCCTGCGCTCGACGGTGGCGGTGGTGGTCTGCGCGGCATCGGTGGCGGCCCTGGCCGCGCGCACCGCAGCCCTCAGGAATGATCAGGCTCCTGGCAGCCAACGACAGGACGCGCAGACGGAAACACCCCTGCCTGCGGCTGACCTCATTCTTGTCAACGGCCGTGTTCTGACCATGGAGACCGCGACGCCGGAAGCGCAGGCAATTGCCATTCGTGACGACGCGATTTACGTGATCGGGACGAATGCGGAGGTCAGGAAGCGCGTCGGGCCGAGCACCCAGACGATCGACCTGCACGGGCAGCTGGCGATTCCCGGTTTTATCGAGAGCCACGGGCATTTCACCGGCGTTGGCGAGATGAAAGAGGACCTCGATCTCACCACCGCCAAGTCCTGGAGCGACATCGTGGCCATGGTGGCCGAAGCGGTCAAGGCCGCGAAGCCCGGCGCCTGGATTCGAGGCCGGGGCTGGCATCAGGAGAAATGGTCGGCGAAGCCCGATCCGAACGTCGAAGGGTTTCCGACGCATGCGTCCCTCGACCGGGTGTCGCCGGACAACCCAGTCGTGCTGACGCACGCGAGCGGACACGCCGCCTTCGTCAACGGCAAGGCGCTGCAGGCATCGGGCATCGACCGCAATACCAGGAATCCCGAGGGCGGCGAGGTTCTCAAGGACCAGACGGGTGAGCCTACCGGCCTGCTGCGTGAATCCGCCGACGAGCTGATCAAGGAACCGACCCGCACCCCGGCCGAAGGGGAAGCGCATACCCGACGACTGCTGGAGCTTGCCGACAAGGCCGCGCTGTCCAAGGGCATTACGACGTTCGTGGACGCTGGCTCGCCACTCTCAACCATCGACGTGATGAAGAAGATGGTCGATGAAAACAAGCTCGGCGTCCGGTTGTGGGTCATGATCCGGCAGCCGAACGACGTCATCGGCCCCAAGCTGGCGCAGTATCGAATGATCGACTACGCCGACGGGCGCCTGACGGTTCGCGCGATCAAGAAGCAGATCGACGGCGCGCTGGGGTCGAGGGGCGCCTGGATGCTCGAGCCCTACACCGACAAGCCGGATAGCTCCGGCCTGAACACGACGAGCATCGCGGACATCGAGGCGACCGCCGATCTCGCGATCAAGAACGACTTTCAGCTCTGCGTGCATGCGATTGGCGACCGCGCCAACCGTGAGACCCTCGATCTATTCGAGCGCGTGTTCATCGCCAACCCGACCAAGAAGAACGTGCGCTGGCGGATCGAGCATGCGCAGCATCTCAGCCTCCAGGACATCCCGCGGTTCGCCGCGCTCGGCATCATCGCTTCGATGCAGGGCATTCACTGCACGTCCGACGCGCCGTATGTGGTCGCCCGGTTGGGGGAAAAGCGGGCGCGGGAGGGAGCCTACGTCTGGCAGAAGCTGATCAAGTCCGGCGCGATCGTCGCCAACGGGACCGACGCGCCGGTGGAAGATCTCGATCCGATCGCCAACTACTATGCGACGGTCACCCGGCGGCCGGCGACCGGCCCGGCGTTCTATCCGGCTGAGAAGATGGATCGCCAGCAGGCGCTGCGATCGTACACGCGCAACGGCGCGTTCGCGACGTTCGAAGAGACCAACCGCGGCACCCTGAGGCGCGGCAAGTACGCCGACATCACGGTGCTCTCCAAGGACATCACCCGGATCCCGGAGTCGGAAATCCTCAGCACGAAGGTGGTCTACACCATCGTCGCCGGCAAGGTCGTCTACAAGAAGCCGTGAGGCGTCGGGCTCAGCCTCCGATTGCCTTCTTGTAAGGTGGCCGCTTGGCCTCGGCCGGCGCGCTCTTCTTCAGCGCATCGAGCGCCAGCGCGATGGCCTTCTCGAGCTGCGGGTCCCGTCCCTTGATCACGTCCGCCGGCGTCTGTTCGACCTCGACGTCCGGCGGCACGCCTTCGTTCTCGACGACCCAGCCGTTCTCCGTCCAGATCGCCAGGTTCGGCGCGGTGATCCCGCCGCCGTCGATGAATTCCGGGAACCCGAGGATGCCAACGAGGCCGCCCCACGTCCGCGTTCCGACGATCGGGCCGAGATTGAACTTGCGGAACATCCACGGCAGCAGGTCGCCGCCGGAGCCGGCGGTTTCGTCGGCGATCATCACCTTGGGTCCCTGAATCGACGCGGTCGGGGTCTTCAGATCGGCGCCGTATCGCATCGCCCAGTGGCTGACCAGCGGCCGCCGGAGGATGTCGATGTAGTAGTCGGCGACCTGGCCGCCGCCGTTGAAGCGTTCGTCGACGATGATCGCGTCCTTGTGCGCTTGCGGAAAGAAGTAGCGCTTGAAGTAGGCGTGCCCCAGGTCGGCCGTGTTGGGGACGTAGACGTAGGCGACGCGGCCGTTAGTGGCTTTGTCCACCACACGCAGGTTGTCCTCCACCCAGTCGCGCGTCCGCAGCGTCTGCTCGTTCGCCACTGGCACCACCTGCACCGTTCGCGAGCCGGTACCGTCCGCATTCGGGCCGACGGTGATCTCGATGATCTTCCCGGCGGTGTTCTCGAAGACGCTGAACAGATTGGTGGTTGCGCGCAGGTCGCGTCCGTTGACGGCCAGCAGGTACTCGCCGGCGCGGACGTTGACGCCGGGCTCGGTGAGCGGCGAGCGCAACTGTGGCGTCCAGTTGAGACCGCCGTAGACCTTCTTGAAGCGATACCGTCCGTTCTCGACCGTATAGTCCGCGCCGAGCAGTCCGCCGGGGACCGCATGCTCGGCCGAGGGAACGTCTCCGGGCGACGTCAGCCGATGGTGACCAACGCTCAGCTCGCTGGCCATCCACTGCATCACCCGGTTCAGATCGCTTCGTGTGGTGATCTCGGGCAGGAACGCCGCGTACTTCTGGCGGGCCGCCGCCCAGTCGACGCCGTGCATGCCCGGGTCGTAGAAATAGTCGCGATTGGTGCGCCAGGCTTCGTTGAAGATCTCGGTCCATTCGGCGCGCGGATCGATCTTGAGCTCGATCGAGTCGGTGGCGATCTTGCCCTCGCCAGCTTTCACTTCCTTGGTCGTCGCCACGATGAACCAGACATCCTTCGAGCGGTAGAGCATCTTCTTCCCGTCCGCCGACAGTCGATACTCGGCAACCTCGCTGAGGACCGTCTCCGGCTTGCGCTTTTCGAGATCGAAGCGCTGCAGCGTTGGCTTGCCGTCAAGATCGCGAATGAAATACAGCTGACCCGGGTTTCCGGCCTGGAGGCCGGACAGCTTCCCCGCGGGAATCGGCATGTCGAGGATGCGGAACTGGATGTCGTCCAGGTCGATGCGGAACGGCGCGTCGGGATGCGCCGCTCCTGCCGGAGCGCCGCCACCATGCGGCGCATCGGGCGATCCGGGCTGGTCCTTCGCGTCCTTGGCTTCCTTGGAATCCTTCGCGTCGCTCGCTTTCGCGGTGCCTTCTTCGTCGCTTTCCTTGGCCAGCGGCGACGACAGGTCCTTGCGAAGCACGGTCAAGTAGATGTTGCGCGTCTCCTGCATGTCGTTGCCCGACTGCGAGAACCAGTCGAGGATGGGTCCGGCATCGGTGGAACCGAAGAAGTAGAGGTACTTGCCGCTCCGATCGAAGACCGGTTCGGTCACCTCGGCCAGCCCGTCGGTGACGGCGAAGGACTTGTCCTGTTCGGTCGAATAGAGCGAGACCGCCATCACCAGCGGGCGGGTGCCAATCGTGTAGGCGAGCCATTTCGAGTCCGGCGACCACGCGGTGCGCAGCTGTGGCGACGGCGTATAGGTTTCCTGCGAGGCGATCTTCTTCGCGCGACCGGTCTTCAAGTCGATCCAGTAGATCGACTGTGAATTGTCGGTATAGGCGATCTTCTGGCTGTCCGGCGACCAGGTCGGGTTGTCATAGAATCCATGCCCCTCGAGCGCCAGGACTCGTGGCTCTCCTTTACCGTCCTGCTGCTCGATGACGAGCTGGTACTCCCCGCCCTTGTCGGAGAAGTACGCGATGCGCGTCCCATCGGGCGACCAGACAGGCGTTCGCTCATGAACAGCGGGACTCAGCGTCAGGTTACGGACGTCCCCTTTCTCCGCTGGGACAGTCACGATGTCGCCGCGAAACTCGAAGACGGCGCGGGCGCCCGACGGAGAAAGCGACGCGGCGCGAATCCACTTGTCACCTCGCACGAAACGCTCCCGCGTCTCGCGCAGGTCCGACGGGACCGCGAACGTCAGCTTCTTCGCCTGGCCGCTGGCCGGATCCAGCAGGTGCAGATAGCCGGCCTGTTCGTAGACGACGTGGCCGCCGCCGGCGGAGATGTTCAGGACCGGGAAGTCCGAATGATGGGTGACCTGACGAACCTGCTTCGAGGCCGAGTCGTAGGCGTAGATGTTGAACTCACCGTCACGATCCGATCGGAAGAACACTGTCTGTCCAATCCACACCGGATCGACGTCGTTGGCCCGCGACGCCGGCTGCGTGATTTTCTCGGTCGCCGTGGACTGTACGTCGAAGAGCACCACCGTCGAGACCTGGCCGCCGCGGTAGTGTTTCCACTGCAGAAACGGCGGCGCGAGCGGGTCGTACGCGATCCTGTGCCCGTCGGGCGAGTACGACGCTCGGGCCGCGTTCGGGATCGAGAGCGCCGTTTCGACGCCACCCGAGACGGGAACGGTGAAGAGTTGCGTGTAGCGTGCGGTGTAGACCGCCCGAGGCGACGTGAAGACAACGTTGCGGCCGTCGGGCGTGAACCCCTGCACGAGGTCGGCGCCGGGATGCCAGGTCAATCGCGTTGGCGCGCCGCCATCGATGCCGACCAGGTACACATCGGTGTTGCCGGCGTACTGCGCGCTGAACGCGAGCGATCGCCCGTCTGGCGAAAACGCCGGATTCGACACCGGCCCCTCGCTCGTGGTCAGCCGGCGGACGTCAGAGCCGTCGAGACGCGCGCACCAGAGATCGCCGGCGTAGACGAAGGCGACGTGCGTGGCGCTGACCGCCGGCTGCGCCAGCATCCGCGTGTCCGCGCCGTTCGCGCGCGTGCGACCGATACCAACGAGGATGGCGAAGAGGCAGGCCGAGAACAGGAAGTGTCTGCGCATGGCGCAAGACTATATCTGAGGACGGATGGTGGATGGCGGATGGCGGAGGGTCAAGACCCAGGACCCTGGACTGTGACCAGGGTCCTGGGACTCAGGACTGGAAACGAAGGACTGGCTAGCGAGTCGTCTGAACGGCCCGTCCGCTGCGCGGTTGCTGCTGCGGCGGGACGTGGCGTCGGTACTGCTCGAAGAAGCGATTGCAGGCTTTGTGGAAGCGGTCCGTGAGGGCGCGGCCCGTATCGCCCGGGACCGGGACCAGCCGTGCCCAGGACGCCTGCGCCTGACGGACTTCGTCGGCCATCGCGCGCCACTTGGACTCCTCGCCGGCGCGCCCGCCAATCGTATTGGCCGCGAGCGCTTCGCGCAACATCGCCGCCAGCGCCTGCGAAGAGGACGGAGCCGGCTCGTTGTCGGCGGTGAACCCTTCGACCCGGGCGCACAGCTTTTCCATCCGCTGTCGGCTGGCGTCGATGTCGAGCTCGGTGCCCTTGAAAGCGGCCGGATAGGCGCTCAACAGCCGCTCCATGGCGGCGACGAAGCGCGCGCTCAACGGATCGGCTCCCTGCTTGACCGCGGGTGTCGACTGGTTCCACCGCGTCCGCAGCGAACGAACGCGTTCGAGCAGATCGGCGGGCGGCTCCGACACCGCATCGGGCGCGGGCAGGAGCGCTTCGAGCTCGCTGGCCAGCGACTCCCGATCCGCCTGATGCGCTTCGAGCTCGATCTCGTCGCGCCGCTTGTAGCGATCGAAGAACAGATCGCAGGCGCCGCGGAAGCGCGCCCAGAGCGCCTCCGACTTGGTCCGGCGCACCGGTCCCACCGTCTTCCATTCCGCCTGCAGGCGGCGAATCTCTGCGGCGGAACGTTCCCACTCGCGCGATTCCGCCAGCTGCTCGGCGCGCCCGCACAGCGCTTCCTTCCTCGCCTGGTTGCCCGCCCAGACCTCTTTCCGCTGTGCGAGGTCCTCGTTGCGTCTGGTAAAGAAACGGTCGCACGCTTCCCGGAAGCGTTTCCACACGACACGTGTGTCGGGACGGGGAACCGGCCCGATGGCCTGCCATTCGAGCTGCAGCTTCTTCAACTCGTCAGCGGTCTTGATCCAGTCCGTCGAGTCGGCGAGGGCCTCGGCGCGGACGCAGAGCGCCAGCTTCTTCTCCAGGTTCCCCTGCCGCTCCTCGGCACGCTGCGCAAAGAACTCGCGCGCTTTCGCCTGCACCGGATCGGCGGCCTGTCGATAGCGGTGCCACAGGGTCTGCGCCTGCGCCCGCGGCGCTTCGGCAGCCTGCTTCCAGCGCTCCTGGATGTCGTGCAGCTCGCGGACGGCCTTCTCGAGATCCTCCGGCTTCTCGAGATCGTATTTCGTGCGAAGGGCCTCGGTGTGCGCGATCAGCTCCTCCTGCACCGCGGCATTCGCGAATCGCTTCCACTCGTCCATCTCGCGGAGCTCGTGGAGCTTGGGCGCCAGTGCACCGAGCGCCGTCTTCAGCCGTTCGAGGAGGGCGTCGCGCTCGGCGTGCGGCAGGACCGGCGGGTTCTCCAGCGCGGCGCGTAGATCGCGCGCCGCCTTGTCGGCCTCGCGAAGCGTGAGGTCTTCCGACGTCGATCGTTTGGTCGCACGTTCGATAAGTTGTTCGAGGCGCTGCACGTGCTGTCGGAGCGTCTTTTCCGCCGCGGCGCGTCTGGCGTCGGACGCGCTCCCTCACGACCGTCTCGGCGGCGGTGAAGCGCTGGCGGACCGTCTCCTCGAGCCCGGTGCTCTTCGCCTCAAGCTCGGTCCACTCGCCTGCGACCGAGTCCCACGCGTAGGCCGGACTGTCTTCCTGTGCGGCGAGTTGCTCCGCCTCGTGAGACAGGGCGTCGAGCCGGCTGTTGACACGCTCGATCTCCTGACGGTTCTCGTGTCTCTCGGTCGCGCGGCGACAGGCGGCCTCGAATCGATCCAGCAGCTCGGTGTCGGCCGGATCCGGATCCGTCACCGGCGGCAGACCTTCCCACTCGCCGCGCGCCTGTGCCAGCTCGTCGAGCAGGTTCTCGCCGTGCAGCGCTTCCACCCGCTCGCACAAGGAGCCCTTCGATCCGCGCACAGCCGAGAGCTGTCTGGCGAGCTCCAGTCGCGCCGCGTGCGCCTGCGCGGCCCGATCCATTGCCGCGTGCACGGCCGCGGTCGCGGCCGTGAATCGCGAGTTCTCGTCGGACGAGGCCTCGATTCGCGCCGCCTCGTTCAGCGCGCGCCATTCGGCTTCCACCTCGCCCAGCTTTCGCGCGGTGTCCTCGTCGGCGGCGGCCGCCGCAAGCGCTTCGATTTTCGTGAGCGTCGAGGTCAGCTCCTGCTGGTGTCGTTCGAGCGCCTCGCGTCGTGCCGTCTCCGCCTCTTCCAGTGCTTGCAACATGGTGCGTGCTCGTCTGTTGACCGACTTGTTCTTGGCGCGCGTGGCGAGCCCGTCGAGGACCTCGCGATCGATCGCCATCTCCATAGCGCGCTCGAGCGCGCTGACGCCTGCTTCTTTGTGCTCTGTCTTGGCTGCGATGTTGAGGAGCTCGGCACGGTCCTGAACGCGCTCGGTGGCGAGCGCCGCCACGCGCGGGTCGGTCGCCTGCCGCGCGATCGAGCTCAGGGCCTTCACGTCCGAGACGCGGCCGATCGCCTCGAGGCGAATCGCGTCGAGCGGCGAGGTGCGCACCACGGTCGCGATGTACTTCTGATCGCGCAGTGCGCCGAGCGCCTGCCGCGCGACGTCCTGGCGGTCTCCGGACGCGAGCGCCGTCAGCCGTTCCGCGATTTCGTTGCGCAGCGATTCGTCGGGATCCGACAGCGCGATCGAGGCGAGCACCCCGACGTTCTCTATCCGCGCCGCGGCGGCCCGGCGTACCCGCACGTCGGCATCCTCGCGCGCCAGCCCGACCAGCACCGCGGTCTCCTCCGGATCCGTGCCGAGCTCGTCGACCGCTGCGAGCCGCACGTCAGGATCCGTTGATTTGTGCTTGGGTTGGGCCTTGAATCGTTCGAGGAAAGACATGGGGAGCGCCTTACCAATCTGGTGATTTGGTTGTCCGGTCGGTCAGCCGCGCGCCGGCGACGGGCCACCGCCACCGGGGCGGCCGACCCGCCAGACAACGAATTCACCAGATTGCAACCATCAAGTAACGGATTCTTGCGTGAGCCAGTCCGCGATGTGCTCGCGGCTCCATCGATGGTCGTCATTCAAATGCACGATCATCGGCGCGAGCGGTAACCGCTTGTTGCAATTTTCGTGCGGGCACCGTTTGGTCATCTCGTCCAGGCACCGGAACAGCCGTTCGAGGTGGTCGGGGATCAGCTTGCCATGCGTACGCGGCAGGTGGTACACACCTTCGTAGACCGCGCCAAGCGCACAGCAGCCGCCCTTTTCGTCGAAATAGCTGCCGAAGCACTGGGGTCCGCGCTGCGATCCAGCGCGAATGAACTCCGCGAGCTCTTTCTGTTCGGTCTGGCGTTCAGTAACCATGATCGCCTCCGGCGAAGAGCTTTCATTGTAACGCAGGCCTCGTTGACGTGCGCCACCCCAAGCGCCTAACATCTAGGATCCATTCGCTTGAATATCGCTGAACGATCTTTTGGTGTCCGGCCCACCCTTCGACCCACATCGGTCGCTGCGGGCAGACGGTCCGACGCCGGTCAAAATCGATGATTACCGTCTTTGTACCTGCTCGGACTTCTCGCTCAGGCGACGCCCGCGACCCAGCCCCTGCAGCCCGCCCCGGGCAACCCGGTGGTCCTGATCGAGACCTCCATGGGCACCATCACTATCGAGTTGTTCCAGCAGCAGGCGCCGGCATCTGTAGAGAACTTTCTGAAGTATGTGCAGGAAGGGTTCTACCCCGGCACGATCTTCCATCGTGTGGTCTCCGGCTACGTGATTCAAGGCGGCGGCTACACCGCGGATCTCAACGAGAAGGCCGCTAGCCATCCTCCAGTACAGAACGAGGCGACCAACGGCCTGAGCAACCAGCGCGGCACCGTCGCGATGGCGAGGACGCGCGCGCTGCGCAGCGCGACCACGCAGTTCTACATCAACCTCGCCGACAATCACTCGCTCGACCATCGCAGCTACTCGCCCGACGAGTTCGGCTACGCCGTGTTCGGTCGCGTCATCGCCGGCATGGACGTCGTCGAGAAGATTTCCCTGGGGGTGACGACGGTCAAGGACGGCATGGAGAACCTGCCGACCGCCCCGGTCCTGATCAAGGGGATGACGGTGAAGCGGTGACCCGACCGCTGCTCATCATTTTCCTGACGATTCTCGTCAACCTGATTGGCTTCGGGATCATCATCCCGCTGCTGCCGTTCTACGCCGAGACGTTCGGCGCGTCGCCGCTCGCCATCGGTCTGCTCTTCGCCTCGTTCTCGTTCTGTCAGCTGATCGCCGCGCCCCTGCTCGGGGACTGGTCAGACCGCTGGGGCCGCCGGCCGATTCTGATCTTCAGTCTGGTCGGCACCGTGGTCAGCTTCGCGATGCTGGCGCTCGCGCACAGTCTGGCGATGCTGTTCGCCGCCCGCATCGTTGACGGTCTGTCGGGCGGCAACATCAGCACGGCGCGCGCCTACATCGGCGACATCTCGACCGACGAGAATCGGGCACGGGCGTTCGGCTTCCTTGGCGCCGCGTTCGGCCTCGGGTTCATCATCGGACCAGGTCTTGGTGGTCTCTTCGCGCGTATCAGCTACACCGCTCCGATCTGGGCGGCGGCCGTCATCACGATCGTGGCGGTAGTCCTCGCCTGGCTGTGGCTGCCCGAGACCGTGCACCGCGTCCACGCCGACAGCATGTCCCCCTGGAAGGCGCTGTCGGAGTTGAGTCAGCGGCCGGGACTGCGGCTGCTGCTCACGATCGATTTTCTCTACTGGATGTCGTTTGCCGTCTATCAGACGACGTTCGCGCTGTTCGGCGCCCGCCGCTTCAACTTCGACGCCACCCACATCGGCTACCTGCTGAGCGCGTTCGGTCTGCTCGGCGTGATCGTCCAGGCCGGTCTGGTCGGTCCCGTCGTGCGAGTGCTCGGCGAGCGGCGCACGCTGACTGTCGGATTGCTGGCGGCCGCCGTTGGCTGGGGAGGCAGTGCGCTGACCCACTCGCTGTCGGTCTTCATCGCGATGCTGGTGCCGGGCGCGATCGGCATCGGGTTCTGCAACCCGTCGCTGTCATCGCTGGTCAGTGGCGCAGCCGGTCGTCACGAGCAGGGTAGGGTCCAGGGCGCAGCGGGCGCCCTCGAGAGCCTGGGCCGGACGCTCGGTCCGGTCTGGGGCAACGGCGCGCTGCAGCTGTTCGGAGAGGGCGCGGCGTACGGATCGGCCGCGCTCGTCCTGATCGCTACTGCTGGAATGACGAGCCGCTACGACGGTGCTAAAGGTGCTGACGGTGCGAACCGTGCTGATGCTGCTAGTGCTGAAGGTGCTCGCGGTGCTGAAGGTGCCGGTGCTGGAGGTGCTTGAGGGGTGCTGGCCGCACGCCGGCACCGTCAGCACTGCACCCCTAGCACCCTCAGCACCCCTAGCACTGCACCCCGCTACTGCACCCTCTCAGCACCCCTAGCACCGCACCCTTAGCACCACCAGGACCCTCAGCACCGTCAGCACGACGTCATTTCACCAGTTCGATTTCCCGCTCGAGCCTCGTCACCAGGCTGTCCAATTGATCGACGACCGCCCGCACCGTATCGGGCTGGCTCAAGTCGACGCCTGCCTTGCGCAGCTGTTCCATCGGATAGTCGTTGCCTCCCGATTTCAGCAGCGTGAGATAGCGCTCCCGCGCCTCTGACGCCTTCGGGCCACCGCCCATGATCTCCTGCGCGATTCTGGCCGCCGAGGCGAAACAGGTCGCGTACTGATAGACGTAGTAGGGCGAGTTGAAGAAGTGGGGAATGCGCGCCCACGTCAGCCCGGTCAGCGGGTTCAGATCGACGGCATCCCCGTAGTAGTCCTTCAGCAGCTGGGTGTAGGTGTCGGTGAGGATTTCCGCCGTGATCGGCTGATCCTGCTCGGCAAGCCGGTGCGCGCGCAGCTCGTAGTCGGCGAAGAGCACCTGCGTGTAGAAGGTGCCGGTGATGTTGTCGATCGCGTGCTGAAGCAGCACGATCCGCTCGATCGGGTCGGTCGATCGCGCCAGCATGTACTCCAGCAGCAGCGCTTCGCTGAGCGTCGACGGCACCTCGGCGACGAAAATCGTGTAGTTCGAATAGATGAACGGCTGCGTCTCGTGCGACAGGATCGTGTGCATCGAGTGGCCCATCTCGTGCGCCGTCGTGAACACGTCGTCGAGCGTGTCGGTGTAGTTCAGGAGCATGTACGGATGCGTGCCGTAGACCGGCGCCGAGTACGCTCCCGAACGCTTGCCGTCGTTCTCGTAGACGTCGATCCATCCGCCGTCGAATCCGGTCCGCAGTCGGGCCTGATAGGGCGATCCAAGCGGCTTCACCGAGTCGACAATCCAGTCGAGCACATGTTCGTAGTGGTACTTCTTGTCGAACGAGACGAGCGGAATCGAGAAGTCGTAGACCTGGTACGAGGGCAGCTTGAGGAGCCGGCGTCGCAGCTGATGGTAGCGGCGCAGTGGTCCGACGCCCGCCCTCGTCGTCTCGATCAGGTTTTCGACGACGGAGGTCGGGATGTTGTCGCCGTGGAGCGCCGCTTCGAGCGTGCTCTTGTAGCCGCGCGCGCGTGCCGAGAACCAGTCGCGCTGACAGACGGCGTTGTACAAAGCGGCGTAGGTGTTGAGCGAGGAGCGGTAGGTGTCGTGCAGCGCGGTGAACGCCTTTTCGCGGTCGGCCTGCTCGCGCCGCGTCGCCAGGATGGCGCGATACTGACCGTACGACACCGTGACCGTCTCGCCGTTCGTCAAGGTGACCGTGGGGAACTTGGCGTCCGCCGTCGAGAGTGCCCAGTAGGCGTCGTTCGGCGCCGCCGCCAGCCGGCTCGCCAGCGACATCAGACGTTCGCCGGATTCGTCGAGCACGTGCTCCTGCTGGCGGTAGAGATCTTCGATCGCGAAACGGTAGACCTGCAGCGCGGCTTCCTGATCCATCCATTCGCGCACGCGGTCCAGGGGGATCTGGAGCAGCTCGGGGTTGAACCACGATTCGGCCTGCTTCCATCGCGCAAAGAGGATCTGCACCTGTTGGCGCTTGGCATTGACCGTGTTGTCGCGCTGATCCTGGTCGTATTGCAGCGAGGGGTAGTACCAGACGCGATAGGCGAGCTGGCCGAGCTCCTCTGATAGACGGAACGCGTCGAGCAACCGCGGCGGTCCGCCGCTCAGCGTCCCTTTGAGCGCGGCGTAGCGGTCGATGCCGGCCTCGAGCGCCTTGTAGGCCGCTTCCCATTGTTCCCAGTTCTCGAAGATGTCGTTGAGGTTCCACTTGAAGCGGTCGGGAATCTCGTCCCGTCGCCGACTGCGGGCCGTGGGGGGTTCCTGGGTCAGTGTCTCGCTGGACATCCCTCAACTATACGAGAAAGGCGGGCGTCCCCTTTCCAGCTCAGCTGGAGACACCGGCGGTTGTCCCCTTTTTTTGCAAGATGCAGACGGGGGTGGCGATGGGGGGAGACCGAAGGGGCGGCAGGTCGGGTGGCTCGAGCGGTGGTCGTCGTCGATCACGGCGTGGACCGGCAGCACCGCGGCGTTCGCGGTCGCGTTCGGGACGGTGATCATCTGGGCGGCGATCGGGCCGCTGTTCCACTACTCGGATACGTGGCAACTCGCGATCAACACCGGCACGACGATCGTGACGTTCCTGATGGTGTTCCTGATTCAGCGCTCGCAGAACAAGGATTCGATGGCGGTGCAGCTCAAACTCAACGAGCTGGTCGCCGCCCTGGAGGGCGCCAGCAACCGCCTGATCGACGTGGAAGACATGTCCGAGGAAGAGCTGAAAGTGTTGCACAAGTACTACACGCGGCTGGCGGGCATGGCCAAGAAGGACGAGAAGATCGGCGTCTCACACTCTGTTGATGAGGCCGACGATCGGCACGCGTCGAAAATGAAGCAGCGCGCCAAGCTCCGCACAGCTCACTGAGCCGGCAGGGCCGACTCGGTCAACAGCCTCGCGGCGGTCAGGCGGAACTCGTCGGTCCACTCATGGCCTCCTTCGAAGACGAGCTGCTCGACGAGCGCGCCCCGTTCCCGCAGCCGAACCGTGTCCCGGTCGTGGCCAGCCGCTCCGAAAAACTGGTCGCGCGCGCCGCGCGCGAGCAGCGTTCGCGGGAATCGTGCCGCCGGGTCGTCGAGCAGCTCGGGCGGCACGTCACCCCCCAGCGCCAGGACCAGATCGGTCCGATGACGGCCGCGGACCGCTGCCCGGAACGCCATCGCCACGCCCTGCGAGAATCCGCAGAAGACGAGACGCTCGATGGCGCGCCCGTTGGCCACCTGCGCCACCACGCGATCGATGTAGGCGACGTTGTCGTCGATCAGCAGCTGGCGATCCTCGCGAGTCATCCAGCTCGCGACCGTCACCTCGGAGCGGCCGCGATAGAAGCGGTGCAGCGCCTGCACCGACGCAATCGTCCACTCGGCCGCCGCATCGACGCCGCGAAGCTCCGCCAGCATCTCGGCGGCGTTCTGGGCGTAGCCGTGGAAGCCGACCAGCAACCGCAGCTCGCCGCCCGATCCGGCGTGAACCAGCACCTTCCCATGGGTTGAGGTAACGACGTCGATCTGGGTGGTCTGTCGCATCGTGGTATCTTCCGCCGCCTATGGACTCCCTGGGTCGCGATCTCCGGCACGCGCTCGTGTCGCTTCGCCGTGCGCCGGCATTCTGTACCACAGCGATCATGACGCTCGCGCTCGGCTCCGGCGCGACGGTCGCCGTGTTCGCCATGGTGAACGCTGTCCTGCTCACGCCGCCACCTTACCGCGATCCGTCAAACGTGACGCTGATATGGGCGACGCCTCCGGACGGCAACCGCACGTGGTTGTCGCTGGCCGAGCTCGATGATCTCACCCATGACGCCTCCACGCTGATGAATGTTGCCGGCCTCATGGATCTGCGGATGAACCTGACCGGTGGCGGTCCGCCGGAGGAAGCACAGATCGTCGCCGCGTCGGGGACGCTGTTCCACCTCTTGGGAGTGGAGGCCGCGATCGGTCGCACCTTCGATCCCGAGGACGATCGCGTCGGCGCCGCGCCGGTGATCGTGCTCAGCGAGGCCTTCTGGCGACGTCGATTTGGCGCCGACCCGGGCGTCGTCGGCACATCACTCCTCCTCGATGGCCATTCTTATCGGGTGCGTGGGATTCTGCCGGCAGGCTTCACCGTGCTTCCCCCCAGCAGCGTGTTTCCGGCCAGCGTGGATGCGTGGGTTCCTCTCGCACCGCACGCCCCGTCCAGACAGCGCGATGTGCGATATCTCCACGCAGTCGGCCGGCTCGCGCCGGGCCGGACGCTTGCCGACGCCGCCCAGGAGCTCGAGGCCTTGTCGGCGTCCTATGCGCGGACCTATCCGCAGGTGTATCAACCGTCGCCCTGGCGCTTCACGATCGTTCGGTTCCAGGCCGACGTCGTTCGCCAGGCTCGACCGGCCCTGCTGGCGCTCGGCACCATCGTCATCGTGGTGTTCGCGATTGCCTGCGTCAACGTGGCGAACCTGCTGCTGGCCAGGGCGGAGCGGCGGCGGCGCGAGCTCGTCGTGCGCGTGGCGCTGGGGGCCCGTCCAGGCCGGCTGGTCCAGCTGCTGTTCGCCGAAGCCCTCGTGCTCGGCGGCTCGGGGTGTGCCCTCGGCTCGGCGCTGGCCGTGAGCGTCCCGCGTCTCGTCGCGACCGTCGATCCTGCCGCGTTTCCCGGTCTCGCCGCGGGTCCGCTCGTCGACTGGCGGCTCCTCGCCTTCGCGGTGTCGCTGATGGCGGCGGTCGTGCTCTGGTTCTCGCTGGTGCCGGTCATCGACGCGTTCAAGGCGGCCGACGCGTCGGCGGTCGATCGGGCGGTCGGACCATCGCCGATGTCGGCCGCGATCGGGCGCGCGCTGGCCGCTTTCCAGATCGGTCTCGCGTCCATCGCCCTCGTCGCGACCGTCCTGCTGGTGCGAACCGTCATCAAGCTCCAGGAGGTGCCAACCGGTGTCGCTGCGCGAGGCGCCGTGACGTTTCGGGTAACGCTGCCTTCGAGCTATACCGGCAACGCGGCGTCCACCTTCTTCGAGCGCGCCGCCGATCGGCTTGGCCAGCTTCACGAGGTGACGGCCGCTGGTGCCGTCACGCAGCTGCCGATGAGCGGCGCCTCACTCGGCAGTACTTTTCAGACCTGGACCGACAGCAACGGCCGTCCGTCCGATGCGGATCTCCGCGGCGCGACGGAAGGGTACTTCGCAGCGATCGGTATCCCGATCGTGGCGGGACGCGGTTTCCGCGTCACTGACGCGGCGGACCATCAGTCGGTCGCAATCGTCGATCGCGCATTCGCACGACGCCTTCGACCCGACGGTGACGTCGTCGGTCTGAAGATTCGATGGATGCGACGGCCCGACGATCCCATCGAAATCGTTGGCGTGGCCGGCGATGTCCGGCACCGCGGCCCGGCGTCGGCGGCACGCGAGACCGTCTATCGACCGGCACGCCAGTACGCCCGCAACTCGATGACGTTTGTCCTGCGAGGTATCGGCGATGCGGATGCCTTGGTGCCATCCGCGGCGAGCGTGATTCACGAACTCGACCCGAAGCAGCCATTGGCGGATGCGACGCCGATGGAGCGGGTCGTCGAACGGGCGCTGGCGCGCCCCAGGATGGCGGCGAGCGTGGCGGTGGGCCTCGGCGCGCTGGCACTCGTCATCGCGGTCGTCGGCGTGTACGGCGTCCTGAGCTATCGGGTCTCGCAGCGCGTGCGCGAATTCGCGGTGCGTGTCGCGCTCGGCGCGCGGCCGTGGTCGATCCGGCGGCTCGTGCTGCGGGAGGGCGCGCTGGTCATGGGTGGCGGGATTGCGGTCGGCCTCAGCCTCGCGCCGGCGGCAACGCAGGCGCTCAATGCCGTGGTGTTTGGCGTGGACACGACCGATCCGGTGGCCTACGTGTCATCGGCCGCAGTGCTGGCGTTTACGACGGCCGCGGCGTGCCTGATTCCAGCCAACAAGGCTGGCCGCTCCGACCCGATGGCCGTCTTGAGGAACGAGTAGCGGCGTCAGACGCCGGCAACCGACCGGATGAACGACGCGACGGTATCGAACAGCTCGTCCATCACCGCCGCCTGCGGCCGTCCGGCGCGGGCCGGTACCTTGAAGGAGTGATCGCCCCCAACGATTTCGTGTAGGACGGTGCCCGCGTTCAGCCGCGGCAACAGCGCGCGAATCTCGTCGCTCGTGCCGAACGCATCCCTGGTGCCTTGCACGAACAGCATCGGTGACTTGATGTCCGGCAGATGGCGATCGCGCGGTTGATCGGGTTTCCCGGGAGGATGGAGCGGATATCCGAGGTAAACGAGTCCGGCAATTGGCAGCGCGGACGCGGCCGCAGCCTGAGAGGCGATCCGTCCTCCCATCGACTTTCCGCCGATGAACAGCGCGAGCCGATCGAACTCGGCGTGGGCGCGCGCCGCATCAACCGCCTGACGCCACGCCTCCTCGAGCACCGGACCCTTGTCAGGCACGTGTCTGCCGTCCGCCATGTACGGAAAGTCGAAGGTCCCGGTGAGGATGCCCCGAGCGCTGAGCGCCTTCGCCGTTCCAACCATGAAACCGCTGCGCTGTCCTGCGCCGGCGCCGTGCGCGAGGACCAGCGCCGCGACGGCATTCGGCGTGGAGTAGACTGACAACTCGCGACCTTTGGACACGCGAGAATTATGTCATCGAAACGCCGGCTGCTCGACGACACGCTTCACGCGTGGAACGATAACCACACCCACGGGTGTCGTTGCTGAGTTCGGGAGTACCCGCGCGTAAAGGGTCCGCCGCCAGCTCACCGCTGGCCGCGGATGGGGAGGGAAGATGACGCGTCGACAGCGTGCGTTCTGGACGATTGCCGTGCCGGTCGCCGCCATGCTGGCCGGCACCGACCGTATCAACGGTGCGCAACAGCCCACCGAACAGCCGATGGTGAGCCGATCGGGCATCGAGCTGAGCTCGCTCGATAAAACCGCGGATCCCTGCAACGATTTCTCCCAGTTCACCTGCGGCGGCTGGCTGGCGAGCCACCCTCCGCCCCCCGACCAACCTCGCTACGGTCGTTTCGAATCCTTGCAGGAACGGAACAACGCCATCCTGCACGACATTCTCGAAGAGGCCGCGAAGCCGACGAGCCCGGCCGCCATGCGCCAGATCGGCGACTACTACGCGAGCTGCTTCGATCAGAACACGATTGAGTCGAAAGGTCTGACCCCGCTGAAGCCTGAGCTCGATCGTGTGGCAGCGATCAAGACCGTCGCTGATCTTCCGCCCCTGATCGGACACCTCCACACCCTGGGCTTCAATCCGTTCTTCGGTTTTGGCGCCGCGCCGGACTTCAAGGAGGCGACGCAGTACATCGCGACCTTCGGCCAGGGCGGCCTCGCTCTGCCCGACCGCGACTACTACCTGAAGGACGACGACGATACGGTGAAGAAACGCGAGGCCTACGTTCAGCACGTGACACGCATGTTCCAGCTGGCCGGCGATCCGGCGGATCGCGCGGCCGCGGGCGCGAAGACGGTGCTGCAGGTCGAAACCGCCCTGGCCAAGAACGCCCTCGATCGCGTGGCGGCCCGCAACCCGCAGAACCTCTATCACAAGATGTCGCTCGACGAGGCACGGAAGCTCATTCCTTCGTTCGATCTCGGCGCCTACCTGCAGGCGGCGGAGCTGCCAGGGGTGCAGACCACCAATGTCACCGAACCGGAGTTCATCAAGAGTCTCGACCAGGTTCTGTCCTCGACGTCGATCGACGACCTGAAGACGTATCTCCGCTGGAACCTCCTTCACGGCCAGACCTCGGTGATGCCCAAGGCGTTTGACGAGGAGACGTTCGCGTTCTATGGCAAGCAACTGACCGGCGCGCAGGAACCGCGGCCGCGGTGGAAACGCTGCGTCGACGCGACCAACAGCGACCTGGGCGAGGCGCTGGGCAAGGTCTACGTCGAGCGCACGTTCGGACCCGAGGGCAAGGAGCGGACGCTGCGGATGGTTCAGGCGATCGAGGCCGCGCTCGACACGGACATCAAGGAGATCTCGTGGATGTCCGACGAGACCAAGAAGCAGGCGGCCGTGAAGCTGCGCGCCGTCGCCAACAAGATCGGCTATCCGGATCGCTGGCGCGATTACTCGTCGCTGCAGATCGTCCGGGACGACGCGCTGGGCAATTCACTACGCGCCAACACCTTCGCCTATCGCCGCCAGCTGGCCAAGATCGGCAAGCCGGTCGACAAGACGGAATGGCTGATGACCCCACCAACGGTCAACGCCTACTACAACCCGTTCGAGAACAACATCAACTTTCCCGCCGGGATCCTGCAGCCCCCGTTCTTCATCAAGGCCGCCGACGATGCGGTGAACTTCGGCGCCGCCGGCGCCGTCGTCGGCCACGAGCTCACGCATGGGTTCGACGACCAGGGTCGCCGGTTCGACGCCGACGGCAACCTGCGCGACTGGTGGACGCCGGCCGACGGCAAGGCGTTCGAGGAGCGCGCGACCTGCGTGGCGGATCGGTACTCGGGCTACACCGCCGTTGCCGACGTGAAGTTGAACGGCAAGCTGACACTCGGCGAGAACGTCGCCGACAACGGCGGCCTGCGGCTGGCATGGATGGCGCTGATGGAGGATCTCAAGACCAAGCACCTCGGGGATGCCGACGGGTTCACACCCGAACAACGCTTCTTCATCGGCTGGGGACAGATGTGGTGCGAGAACCGGAGCGAGGAGATCGCCCGGCTCCACGCACGGACGAACCCGCATTCGCCCGGACGCTATCGCACGATCGGCGTCGTCTCCAACATGCCGGAGTTCCAGAAGGCGTTCGGCTGTCAGGCGACTGCGAAGATGGTGAAACAGCCAATCTGCCGCGTCTGGTGAGATCGACTGCGGCGGACGGCGCCTGAACGGTCGGCGGATGCCGGAGCAGCGGCATCCGCCAGCCCCTCACGGCTTGGCCGCGCTGGTTTGCTGGTGGTAGACCGCCAGCCACTTCCCGCTTTTCCTGGTCCACACCGTCGACGCGAACGCCTTGGCAGGAAGCGGTTGCCCCTGAAACGTTCCCGCGCCGGTCCAGACGTACGCCACCACCGCCGACGTCGGATCGATCCAGATCACC
Organism: uncultured Acidobacteriota bacterium; assembly: GCA_963771415.1. GTDB lineage: Bacteria > Acidobacteriota > Vicinamibacteria > Vicinamibacterales > 2-12-FULL-66-21 > CAWAZT01. Next base: position 236,948 of record CAVYTI010000009.1, read on the forward strand.
TGCGGGTTCACGATGTCCCACTTCGTCACCTTGATCTGATCGAGCACGCTCGCGAACATCTTCGTGGGCACGAATCCTGACGAATCGGCGGCGACGCCGTCGGAAGAAACCAGCGAGCTGAACGTGGCCTTGTCGCCGTTGACGACCGCTTCGTACAGTTTCCGCTCGTTCGCGACGAGGGCTCTTTCGGTCGCTGTGCGATCGGGACCGGCAGCGGTGGGTTTGGGCGCTGTAGCCGCCGGTGGCGCTTGAGCCGCCGCACCGGTCGAAAGCCACACAGCCAGTAGCGCAGTAACGGGCACGAGCCGTGTCATTGGTCACTCCTTGCCGAGGCCCGGATTCTGGACCAGCGCGGTCGAGATGGTCAATCCGCTGGTCAACGGCACATCAATTGATGTAGATTTATAGATATGGAACTGGGGGCGAACCTCTTCCGGCTGCTTGGCGACGAGGCGAGGTTGAGGCTGCTGCGCCTGCTCTCGGTCGAGCAGCTCAACGTGACGGAGCTGACCGCCATCCTCGGGCTGGCCCAGTCCGGTGTGTCCCGGCACCTCGGCCTGCTCAAGGACGCCGGCATTGTCGCCGAACGGCGCGAGGCCGGGTTCAGCTACTACGACCTGTCCGAGGAGTGCCGCGAGGGGACCAACGGGAGTGCCGCGCTGTCGGGCCTGCTCATGGCGCAATTCGCCGTCTCGGCGGAGACGCCGGCCGGTCGGGCGGACACCGCTCGCCTGGAGGAGATCCGTCGGCTCCGTCGGGAGAACTTCGACGAACATGCCGCGGGCGACGAACGCCGCCAGATCGTCCCCGGCCGCAGCTGGGCCGCCTGGGCCAGGGCGCTGGGCCACTTGCTCCCGCCACTCGATGTCGCCGATATCGGGTGCGGAGAAGGCTATCTGGCCATGGAGGCGAGCCGGTTCGCCAGGCGAGTGATTGCCATCGATCGATCGGACGCGGTGCTGGCGCGTGGCCGTGGCGTGGCCCGGCGTCGCCGGCTGACCAACATTCAATGGAAGCGCGGAGAGCTCGAGCATCTTCCACTGCGTGACGCCAGCGTGGACGTGGCGCTCCTCTCGCAGGCGCTGCATCACGCCGCCCGTCCGGCGGCGGCGGTTGCCGAAGCGGTCCGTGTGATCCGTCCCGGCGGCCACGTCCTCATCCTCGAGCTCCGTAAGCACGATCAGGCCTGGGTCCGCGAACGCCTCGGCGACGTCTGGCTGGGGTTCGACGACGAAGAAGTAAAGCGGCTGTTGTCGAATGCGGGCCTTGCGCAGGTCAAGCTCTCGGTCGGCGCCCGTCGGGCGCGCGATCCATTCACCGTCCTCATCGCCAGCGGCACCAGGCTGGCGGATGTCGGGCACACCAGGAAACAGACACCACCCAGGGTCACCAGGGGTCAACATGTCGGCTGAGACCGGTCCGTCACGATCACCGCAGGCGATTTTCGACGCTCTCCATCGCGAGCTCTCCCATCGCATCCTGATCCTCGACGGCGCGATGGGCACGATGATCCAGCGATACAACTTGACCGAGGAGGACTTTCGCGGCGAACGCCTTCGCGATCACCCCAAGGACCTCAAGGGCAACAACGACCTGCTCTGCCTGACGCGGCCCGACGTGATTGGCGAAATCCACGAGCAGTACCTCGCCGCCGGCGCCGACATCATCGAGACGAACACGTTCAGCAGCACGTCGGTCGTGCAGGCCGACTATTCCCTGGAGCCGCTCGCCTACGAGTTGAACCTCGAGGGCGCGCGGATCGCGCGTGCCGCCTGCGACAAGTGGCTGGCGAAGACCCCCGATCGCCCGCGGTTCGTCGCCGGATCGCTCGGTCCGGCCAACCGGACCTTGTCGATCTCGCCCGATGTCAACGATCCGGCCTTCCGCGCGACGACGTTCGACGCGCTCCGGCTCGCCTACGAGGAACAGGTGCGCGGCCTGGTTGACGGCGGCGCGGACATTCTGCTGCTCGAGACGATTTTCGACACCCTGAACGCCAAGGCCGGCATCTTCGCCATCGAGAACGTCTTCGAGCAGAAAGGCATCCGGCTGCCGGTGATGATCTCGTTCACCATCACCGACAAGAGCGGCCGGACGCTGTCGGGGCAGACGCTCGAAGCGTTCTACATCTCGGTCCGCCACGCCAATCCGTTCAGCGTCGGCATCAATTGCGCGTTGGGCGCCCGCGACATGCGGCCGTATCTCGCCGACCTGGCCAGGGTCGCCGACTTCTACGTGAGCAGCTATCCCAACGCCGGCCTTCCCAACGCGTTCGGCCAGTACGACGAGCACCCCGACGAAACCGCGCGCCTGGTGCGCGAGTTCGCCACCAGCGGTCTGGTCAACATCGTCGGCGGCTGCTGCGGGACGACGCCGGATCACATCAGCAGGATTGTCGCGGCAGTCGAGGGCGTCAAGCCGCGGATCCGAGGATCGAGGTCCGAGGTCGCGGGACCGAAATCCGAGGACCGGTCGGTCCTCGACCCTCGACCCTCGGACCTCGGTTTTACCCAGCTCTCCGGCCTCGAGCCGCTGGTGATCCGTCCCGACAGCAATTTCCAGATGGTGGGTGAGCGAACCAACGTGACCGGCTCGGCGCGCTTCGCCCGGCTCATCAAATCTGGCCAGTATGCGGATGCGACGCACGTCGCGCTCGATCAGGTCCGCGGCGGCGCCAATATCATCGACGTCAACATGGACGAAGGCATGCTCGATTCCGAGCAGGCGATGACGACCTTTCTCAACTACATCGCGACGGAGCCGGAGATCGCCCGGGTGCCGGTGATGGTCGACAGCTCGAAGTGGACGGTCCTCGAGGCCGGGCTCAAGTGCGTGCAGGGTAAGGGCGTGGTCAACTCGATCAGCCTGAAGGAAGGGGAGGCGGAGTTCCTCGAGCGGGCGCGGCTCGTCCATCGATACGGCGCGGCGGTTATCGTGATGGCGTTCGACGAGACCGGCCAGGCCGACACGGTCGAGCGCAAAGTGCAGATCTGCCAGCGGGCCTACCGGCTGCTGATCGAGCAGGCGGGCTTCGATCCCACCGACATCATCTTCGACCCCAACATCCTGGCGATTGCCACCGGCCTCGAAGAGCACAACGACTACGCCGTGAACTACATCGAGGCGACGCGGATCATCAAGTCCGTCTGTCCCGGCGCCAAGATCAGCGGCGGCGTCAGCAACCTCTCGTTCTCGTTCCGCGGCAACGACGTGGTCCGCGAGGCGATGCACTCGGCCTTTCTGTTCCACGCGATCAAGGCCGGGATGGACATGGGAATCGTCAACGCGGGTCAGCTGGTCGTCTACGAGGACATTCCCAAGGATCTTCTCGAGCACGTCGAGGACGTCATCTTCAACCGGCGTCCGGACGCGACCGAGCGACTGGTTCAGTTCGCCGAGACCGTGAAGGGGGCCGGCAAGAAGCGCGAAGAGGACGTCGCCTGGCGCGAGGGGACCGTCGAAAAGCGGCTCGCGCATGCGCTCGTGCACGGGACCGTCGAGTACATCGAGCAGGATACCGAAGAGGCGCGCCGGAAATATCCGCGGCCGCTGGACATCATCGAAGGTCCTCTCATGGACGGCATGAAGATCGTCGGTGACCTGTTCGGCGCGGGAAAGATGTTCCTGCCACAGGTCGTCAAGAGCGCCCGCGCGATGAAGAAGGCGGTGGCGTACCTCGAGCCGTTCATGGACGAGGAGCGCGCGCTGCGCCTCCAGACCAACCCCGACGCCGGTCGGGCCCAGGGGCGTATCGTCATGGCCACCGTCAAGGGTGACGTCCACGACATCGGCAAGAACATCGTCGGTGTGGTCCTCGGGTGCAACAACTACGAGGTGATCGATCTCGGCGTCATGGTTCCCGCCGCCAGGATTCTCGAGACGGCGCTGGAACGCAAGGCGGACATGATCGGGCTGAGCGGTCTGATTACGCCGTCGCTCGACGAGATGGTGATGGTTGCGCGCGAGATGGAGCGGCGCAACCTCGAGTTGCCGCTGCTGATTGGCGGTGCGACGACCAGCCGTCAGCATACGGCGGTGAGGATCGCGCCGGAGTTCTCGGCGCCGGTCGTCCACGTGCTCGACGCGTCACGCGTGGTCGACGTGGTGGCGAGCCTGATCAGCCGGGAGCGGCGGCCCGCCTTCGATCGCAGCAACCGCGAGGCGCAGGAAGAGATTCGCGAGCGATACAAGACGAGAAGCGAGAAACCGCTGCTGGCCTACCCGCAGGCGCGCGCCAATCGGCTGACCTACGACTGGGACGACCACGTAACCGCGACGCCGGCGTTCGTCGGGCGGCGTTACCTGAACGACGTGTCCCTCGCGCAACTGGCGAAGTACATCGACTGGACCTACTTCTTCTCGGCGTGGGAGCTGAAGGGGCGGTATCCCGCGATTCTCGAGCACCCCGTCTACGGCGCCGCGGCGCGCGAGCTCTTCGAGCACGCGCAGGAGCTGTTGAAGGACATCATCGATCGGCGCTTGCTGACGGCGCGGGGCGTCTATGCCTTCTGGCCGGCGGCTACCGAAGAAGACGACATCGTCGTCTACCAGGATGAGGATCGGAGGGCAGTCGTCGCCCGGTTGCCGATGCTGCGCCAGCAGGAGTCGCAGCCGGACGAGCGGCCGAACCTGTCTCTTGCCGACTACATCGCTCCGCGCGGGAGCGGCGTTCCTGACTACCTCGGCATGTTCGCCGTGACTGCCGGCTTGGGCACTGACGCGCTGGTTGCCCACTACGAGGCGGATCATGATGACTACCGCGCGATCATCGTCAAGGCGCTGGCCGACCGGCTGGCCGAAGCGTTTGCGACCTGGCTGCACGCGCAGGCGCGCGACGATTGGGGCCATCCCGACGCGCCCCACACCGATCTCGACGGGCTGTTCGCCGAAAAACATCGCGGCATTCGTCCGGCGTACGGCTATCCGGCCTGTCCAGACCATAGCGGCAAGTTCGACCTGTTCCGTCTCCTGGATGCAGAGCGGCAGGGGTTGGCGCTGACCGAGAGCGCGGCCATGACGCCTCCCGCGAGCGTCAGCGGTCTCTACTTCTCACATCCGCTCGCGAAGTACTTCAACGTTGGCCGGATCGGCCGCGACCAGGCCGAGTCGTATGCGAGGCGCCGCGGCGTTTCCATCGAGGAGACCGAGAGATGGCTGTCGCCGAACCTGGGCTATGAGGCTGCGGAATTCGGCGTGAAGTGCTGACCCGGACCAGAATCGATCTTTCAGTGTCTAAAGGGCGTGGGATGGAGCCTGCCGGGGCAGGTACGGGACCCTGCCTTCGGACCACCGGCTGCCGATAACTCCGACAGGCTAAAGTCAGCGCTGGTTTCCAGTTACGGCGGCCGCACCAGGTCGAATCGGGCCGCTGCGGTATCCTTGGACGCTGGGACCAACCGTCAGGTCACCGAAACCGTCTGATATCCGGACACCGTCGTTGTAACCCGGGCATGCTGAAGCCGAAAGTCGTCGTCGCTGCCGCTGTGTTGGCTGCCGTCGTGGGCGCCGGTCTGTATCCGTACGCCCGCGCGCCGGAACCGCAGTCCGATGCGCGCCCGCAGACGTTCAAGGTGGCTCGCCGCGATTTCGTCAAGAGCCTGCGCCTCAGTGGCACCGTCGAAGCCGTGCAAGCCACGACGATCTCGACGCCGCGCCTGGCCGGCCAGAACAACAACTCCTTGATCATCACGACGCTGGTGCGCGCGGGGCAGCTGGTGCATCCCGGCGATCTGCTCGTCGAGTTCGACCGCCAGGAGCAGATGCGCAACGCGCTCGACAAGCAGGCCGAGTTGAACGATCTCGAGCAGCAGGTCCGAAAGCGGCGTGCTCAGGAGGATGCCGCCGTCGCCGCCGACGACAGCACCTTGAAGCAGGCCGACAGCGCGCTGCAGCGGGCGCAGCTCGAGATGCTCAAGAACGACATGCTGCCGAAGATCCAGGCCGAGAAGAATCACCTGGCGCTCGAAGAGGCGCAGGCCAAGCTCAAACAGCTGCAGCAGACCTACGACCTGAAGCGCGCCGCAGCGGAGGCCGATATCCGCGTCCTCGAGATTCGTCGCGATCGATCCCAGACCGCCATGCAGGAAGCCTCTTCCAACGCCGAACGCATGCTGATCAAATCCCCGATCGAGGGAATCGCCGTAGTCAAGTCGACGTGGAAGGGGCGCAACATGGCCGAGATCCAGGAGGGAGACGAGGTCCGTTCCGGCGTCCCGGTGGTCGATGTCGTCAATCCGTCGACGATGAGGGCGCGGGCGAGGGTGAACCAGCAGGACATCGACGGGCTGCGCGTCGGCCAGAGCGTGCACGTCGGCCTCGACGCCTACCCGGACCTGTCGTTTACCGGCCGGATCGACCAGATCTCTCCCATCGGCGTGCAGTCGAACCTGTCTCCAAAGGTCCGCAACTTCATCGTCCTGGTCGGCATCGACGGCGCGCACCCGAATCTCATGCCGGACCTGACCGCGTCGCTCGACGTCGAGCTGAGCCGTGCGAAGAGCGCGCTCGTCGTGCCACTCGACGCCGTCGCGCATGACGGCCCGCAGGCGTTCGTGAAGGTGCAGCGCGGCGGGTCGTTCGAGCGGCAGAACGTGGCCATGGCGGAGACGAACGCGCACGAAACGGTGGTCACCGAGGGGCTGACCGAAGGGAACGTCATCGCCCGCAACATCGGACGGGACGGGCGATGAGCCGTCGCCACCTGCTGCGACCGCGCATTGTCATTCCGGTCGGGGTGGCGATATTGCTCGTCGTGGGTGGCTTCGCGATGGCGAGCCGCGCCGCGGTCGCCCCGAACGTGCCGATGGTCGACGTGGTCAAGGGTGACTTCGTCGATTACCTGCAGCTCCGTGGAGATATCCGGCCCGTCAAATCGATTGTGTTGTCGGCGCCGACCCAGGCCGGCGATCTCCAGATCGTGATGCTGGCCAAGAACGGCACCGCGGTGAAGGCCGGCGACGTGCTCGTCGAGTTCGATGCCACCACGCTGAAGCAGCGCATGCAGGAAAAGCTGTCCGAGCTGAAGCAGTCCGACGCCGAGATCGCCCAGGTCCAGGCGCAGCAGAAGATTACCCAGGAGCAGGATCAGACGGCGGTGATGAAGGCGCGCTACGACCTCGATCGCGCCAAGCTCGATCTCGGGAAGCGCGATCTGGTGTCGAAGCTCGAATACGAGCAGGCCAAGCTTACCGTCGCCGATGCCGAGCTGAAGCTGCGCGAATCCGAGGCGAAGGCCAAGTCGGACAAGACCGCGGCCGAAGCCGACATCGTGGCCAAGCAACGCAAGCGGGCGAAGGCCAAGTTCGATCTCGAGCGTGCCCAGAGCGGTCTCGCCGCGCTCCAGATCAAGGCGCCGACCGCTGGTGTCGTCAGCATCATGCCGAACTATCGGACCGGCGGTATGTTTGGCGGCGAAGTGGAGTTCCACGAGGGGGACCGCGCCTGGCCGGGGGCCAACATCGTCGAGCTCCCGGACCTGTCGTCGATCCATCTCGAAGCCCGGCTCGACGAATCCGACCGCGGGCGCTTGAAGGTCGGGCAGCTCGCCACCGTCAAGATCGAAGCGGTCCCCGGCAAGGATTTCGCGGCCTCGGTCGATCTGATCTCGGTGCTCGCGAAGGTGGATTTCAGCTCGGGGTGGCCGCCGCAGAAGAACTTCGATCTCGGGCTGGTGCTGAAGGAGCCGGACAAGCGAATCCGTCCCGGGATGACCGCGACCGCTCGCATTGCCATCGATCGCCTGCCCGGGGCGCTGCTGGCGCCGACCGAGGCGGTGTTCCAGCGCGACGGCCATCCGATCGTCTACCGCCTCCGCGGCTCGATGTTCGATGAGACGCGGGTGGACGTGCTGCGGCGGGGCCGCGAACAGGTGGCGATTTCCTCCGGCGTCACCGCCGGCGAGAAGCTGGCTACCCGCCGACCCGATCAGGATCAGATCCGGAAGGCCTCGTGAAGCGGCGCCTTCTGATCTGGATCGTCGCCGGTGTGGTGGTTGCGGCGGTGGGCGCCACGCTGGCCAGGGCCGTGCCGACGCTGCCCGAACGCAATTCCGCGACGCCGACCACACGCGTGGCGCGGGGGCCACTGAAGCTCACCGTGTATGCGACCGGCGAATTGCGCGCGGGTCGAACGGCGTCACTGGTGTCTCCGTCTGCCGGCGGTACGCTGCGCCTGATCAAGCTCGTGCCCACCGGCACTGCGGTCAAGCAGGGGGAAGTCGTTTTCGAGATCGATCCGGCCGACCAGGAGTTTGCGTTGCGGCAGGCCCGGTCGGAACTGGCCGAGGCCGAGCAGCAGATTGTGAAGATGAAGGCCGACAGCGCGGTTCAGGCGGCCGAGGATCAGGTGGCGCTCCTGACCGCGCGATACGACGTGCGCCGCGGCGAGCTCGATACGGCGGCAAACGATCTGATTGGCGCGATTGACGCGAAGAAGAACGTCCTGACGCTGGAAGAAGCGCGACACCGGCTCGCCCAGCTGGAGATCGACGTCCAGTCGCGCTCTGCCACCAACGATGCCGCGCTGGCGGTGGTCCTCGAGCAGCGCAACAAGGCGCAGCTGGCGATGGAGCGTGCCAAGTCGATCATCGACAGCCTCGTCGTCAAAGCCCCGTTCGACGGCGTTGTCTCGGCCAAGGAGAATCGTGACGCCGCGGGCGGTTTCTTCTACGGTCAGACTCTTCCCGAATATCGCCAGGGGGACACGACGTTTGCCGGCCGCGCCATCGCCGACGTGATCGAATCGGGCAAGATGGAAGTTCGCGCCAAGATCGACGAGACCGACCGCGACAACCTGCAGAGCGGCCAGACGGCGAGCGTCGAATGCGACGCACTCCCCGGCGAGAAGTTCAAGGCGACCGTCGGTGCGTTGAGTGGACTGGCGTCACGCGGCAGCTTCTTCGAGACCACCGCGATCCGTCAGTTCGACGTCACCTTCACCTTTGTCAGTCCCGACCCGCGCCTCAAGGCCGGCTCCACGGTGCGGCTGGTGATTGATGGCCGCGAGATTCCCAACGCGCTGCAGGTCCCGCGGCAGGCGGTGTTCGAGAAAAGCGGCAAGACCTTCGTCTACCTGCAGGTCGGCGATCGGTTCGAGCAGCGCGACGTCAAGGTCACCAACAGCACGGAGAGTCGCGCCGCGGTGTCCGGTATCGATGACGGCGCCGTGATCGCCCTCATCGATCCCTATCTCTCCGCCCAGCGCGGCAAGTCGTCGGCCGGCCCGCTGCCGACCGGTTCGGGCGCGGCCAAGTGAGCGCGCGCACGCACCTCTGGTCGACCGATTTCCTGCCCGAGCTGATGCTCGGCCTCGAGAACCTCCGCGCGCACAAGCTCCGATCCCTCCTCACGATGCTGGGGATGATCTTCGGTGTGGCCGCGGTCGTCGCGATGCTGTCGATTGGCGCCGGGGCGCAGCAGGAGGTCATGGCCTTCATCGAGCAGCTCGGCGTTCGCAACCTGATCGTCGAGGCGCGCGAAGCGGCCGACGAGCAGTCGCTGCAGAAGGTCCGCAAGCTGTCTCCCGGGTTGTCGTTCAAGGACCTCCGCGTGATTCAGGCGAACCTCGCCGATATCAGCGCTGTCAGCGCCCGCAAGCGCTTCACGCCGACCAAGCTGCTGCCCCGACCCATCGGCGGCGATATGCCGACGGTCTATGGGGTGAGCCCGGCCTACACGGCCATCGGCAATCTTCGGGTTGCCGCGGGTCGCTTCTTCAGCGAGCAGGAAACCGCCGGCGCCGCACCCGTTGCCGTCATGGGAGAGGCCGCGGCCGCGACGCTCTTTGGCGCGGACGATCCGGTCGGCCAGTACGTCAAGGTGAACGAGCAGTGGTTTCAGGTGATCGGGATCGCCGGCCCTCAGCTCACCGTGCAGTCCGACGTCGCCGGTCTCCCGGCGCAGGATCGCAACAACCTGATTTACGTCCCGCTCTACTCATCCGTCTTCAGGCTCGAGGATGGCCAGAGCTGGCGCAAGGACGAGATCGACGGCGTCTACCTGCAGATGAAAACCGGCGCCGACATTCCGGCCGCCGCCGCGCTGCTGCGCGGCATCCTCGACGTCGCGCACCGCGGCGCCGGGGACTACACCATCGTCTCGCCGGCCGAACTGCTGGCCGAGCAGCGGCGCACGCAGCGAATCTTCGAGATGGTCATGGTGGCCATTGCGTCGATCTCGCTGCTGGTCGGCGGCATCGGCATCATGAACATCATGCTCGCCAGCGTGCTGGAGCGCACCCGCGAGATTGGCGTGCGGCGCGCGATCGGCGCGCGGCAGCGTGACGTCGTCCGTCAGTTCCTGATCGAGACGACCATCATCTCGCTGACCGGTGGCGTCGTCGGCATCCTGACGGGCGTCGGTCTCTCGCAGCTCATCGGCGTCCTTGCCGGCTGGTCCACCATCGTCACGACGTCCTCGATCGTCCTGGCGTTTGGCGTGTCCGTGGCGATCGGGATCGTCTTCGGCCTCTATCCCGCGATACGCGCCTCGCGCCTGGATCCCGTCACCGCCCTGCACTACGAATAAGAGGGGACAACCGCCTTTTCAGCGACTGGCCTGACGGCGCTCCGCGTACTCTCGCGCCGACGAGGGGTCCGTCGTGATGTGAGCAGATCCCCAGACGATTCGCTCCGCTACACCGGCCACGGCGTCGGCGCTGAGGATCAGCCGCCACACGACGCGGTCCGGCCGATAGAATAGGCTCCACTTCCAGCCGGCGTAAGGCGAGAGATCGGCCTCCAGCGCCGTCCAGCCTCGATAGCCGGCCGCGACGGTCACTTCGGCAAGCTGCTCGTAAATTCGATCGTCACTGACGCCGACGCGGAAGCGAACCGGAGCACCGCCGGAGCTGGCGACGAACGAACGAAACGTGCCGTGGTGGGGTATCGGGAGCGCCCAGATGAGACGTCCAGGCGCGGGTCCTTCGATGGATGGCCGGACGACCGCTGCGACGGACTCACTGGTCAGCCTGTAGCCGTCAACCGGACGTCGTTCCGCGCGATCGAATTCCTTGACGAAGTCGACGACCGGGACAGACGCAGGGGACGTGCGGCAGGCCGCAGACAGCGAGATGATGCAGAACAAGATCCACAACGGATATCGAGCCATTGCGCTGGGTCTGATCCTCGTCTTCCTGACATCGGTGGGGCGATTTTATCATCCGGGTACGGGCTTCACGGCGTTCATCGGCTTTCCTGAAGGGCACGATTCCGAAGCGCCGGCCATTCGCGACATTCCGCACTATCAGTATCCGGCGTGGGCGAGCTACGACGGGCAGTTCTACGCGCAGCGCGCGCTCGATCCGCTGGTTCGCGATGCGGACGTGGACCGCGCCATGGACCTTGCCCCGTTTCGCGCCCGTCGCATTCTCTTCAGCTGGACGGCGTATGCGTTGGGTCTGGGGCGACCCGCCTGGATTCTCGAAGCGTACGCCCTCCAGAACGTCGTCGCCTGGTTGCTGCTCGCCTGGCTGCTGACCCGGTGGCTGCCGTTGCACACCGGCCGGGCGCTTGCTCTCTGGGTCGCCTGTCTCTTTTCGCACGGTCTGCTCTGGTCGATCCGGTTCGCGCTTCTTGACGGCCCGAGCCTGCTCCTCACCACTGTCGCCATTCTCTGCGCGGAAGAAGGGCGCCCGCTCCTCTCGGCGTTCGTCGCGGGCGTCAACGGACTCGGTCGCGAGACTAACGTGCTCGGCGGCCTTGCCCAGCCGTGGCCCTCATCGCGACGAGACTGGGTTCGACTGCTCGTGGCGCTGCTGCTGCTCGTGGTGCCTCTTCTGCTCTGGGGGGACTACCTGCGCTCGATCTACCGCTCGACGATCTTTGCCGGGCGGGACCAGTTCGCCGTGCCCGGATCCGCCTTCCTCGGCACGCTCGGTCGCACCGTGTCTGCGACCGTGTCTGGTGGGTTGCTGTCGGCCAACGTCCTTCAGCTCTGCATCGTGATTTCGCTCGCAGTACAGGCCATCTTTCTTGGCCTGCGACGTCGACCCGAGTCACCGTGGTGGCGCGTCGCGATCGGTTATGTCGTGCTCATGCTGCTGATCGGTCGCGTGCTCTGGGATCCGACGACCGGCGCGATCACGAGAGTGATGCTGCCGGTGACGGTTGGATTCAACGTGCTGCTGCTTCGGGAGTCTTCGGCCGTCCGCTTCTGGTCATGGTTCATTGCCGGCAACCTGCACCTCGTTGCCTCGTCGCGGGTGATGCCGCTCTGGTAAGGGCCGACGTCGAGGGACAGTCAGGCGGTCTTCGCGGCAATGCATCTGTCGTAGGATGTCAGCAGCAAAGGAGCCGCGAGATGATGATGCGCGTGACGAGTGTGACGGTGCTGTGCCTGGGTGTGGTCTACGCGCGGATGGGCGCCGCGCAAGCCCCTCAAGCTCCGACCATGGTCGGTGGACGAGAGGCCGGAAGCACCGCCAGCTGTCCCGAAATGGCAACCGCTCTGGGAGCGATGATGCGGAACGACGTCCGCCTTCGCGACTGGGCGAACATGGTGCGGTATCGGGGGGACAACCTCAACGTGAAGCCGCCGGCGTCGGGAGAATCGCGTGTGGTCTTCATGGGCGACTCCATCACCGACGGCTGGCAGCAGCCACGTTACGGCGGATTCTTTCCGGGCAAGCCATATCTCGATCGAGGCATCAGCGGGCAGACGACACCGCAGATGCTCCTGCGCTTCCGGCCCGACGTGATCGATCTCAAGCCGAAGGTCGTGGTGATCCTGGCCGGCACCAACGATATCGCCGGCAATACCGGTCCCATGTCGAATGAAGAGATCCAGGGCAACCTCGAGTCGATGAGCCAGCTGGCTCACGCCAACGACATCCGGGTGGTGTTCGCGAGCGTCACGCCGGTCAGCGGGTATCATGTCGCCAGCCCCAATGCTGCGCCGCAGACGTCGCTGAGGCCGATGGCGAGGATAGTGGCGCTCAACGAATGGATGAAGCGGTACGCCGAGGCACACAAGGATGTCTATCTCGACTACTTCTCGGCGATGACCGATCAGTCCGGTGTCATGCGCGCCGAGCTGACCGAGGACGACCTGCATCCGAACGCCAAGGGCTACGCGATCATGGGTCCGCTCGCTGAGGCGGCGATCGAGCGCGCGCTGAAATGATTCGCGGCCTGCTCGTGCTTTCAGTGGTCACGCTTGGCCTGGGAGTCCAGGCGCCGCCGCGTCGCCCGGCCGCCCCGGCTCCATTCAAGACGTCTCTGACGGCAGCGCAGATGACGAAGCAGGCGGTCGTGGAGACGACCGCCGGCACATTTGTGATCGATCTGCGGCCGGACCTCGCGCCCAATCATGTCGGGTATTTCATCAAGCTTGCCTCTGGGAGCGGTTACGTCGGGACCACCTTTCATCGGATGGTGAAGAACGGCATCATTCAGGGAGGCGATCCGCTCTCCAAGGATCCCGCCAAGAGCTCGCAGTACGGCACGGGCGGACTCGGCGTGCTCCAGGCCGAGAAGAGCAACGAGCCGTTCACGGCGGGCACCGTCGCGGCCGCGATACGTCCCGGCGATCCGAACAGCGGCGGCGCGCAATTTTTCGTGTGCGTCACCGATCAGCCGGCGCTGACCGGTCAGTACACCGCTTTCGGCCGGGTCACCGACGGCCTTGAAGTCGTTCGTAAGATTTCCGAGACGCCGGCGGACGACAAGGGCCTGGCGCGGGAGCGTGTCGAGATCAAGAGCGTCGTCATCCGCGACACCCCTCCACCGGAAACGCCGGCGTTCGCGAACGACACGGTCGAACAGCTCGCCCAGTATCGAGCGCTGATCGAGACTTCCCTCGGGGCCATTACCGTCGGCTTCTTTCCGGACAAGGCGCCGGAGCATGTGCGCAATTTTCTTCGTCTGGCGCAGGCCGGCGTTTTCGACGGCACGTCGTTTCATCGTGTCGTCCCGGGCTTCGTCGTGCAGACCGGCTACTTGAGCACGCGGGGTCCGTTGACCCAGAAACAGCAGGCGCTCGTCCACAACCTTCAGCCGGAGTTCAACGACACGAAACACGTGAAGGGTGTGCTGTCGATGGCGCGAGGTGACGATCCGGCAAGTGCCATGACGTCGTTCTTCATGGTTCTCGGCGATGCGCCATCGCTCGACGGCAAGTACACCGTGTTCGGGCACGTGATCGATGGCCTCGACGTGCTGGACAAGATTGCGCAAGTCCCTTTGAACGGCGAGGCGCCGGTGACGCGCGTGGATCTGATCCGCGTTCGCGTGATCGGGAGCGGCCCGGCGCGCGTGCCGTGACGTTTCGGCCACGCGGTTGTCACGCGATTCACGCAGCTCGTGCGTTCGGTCAACCGACGAGGCGTCGGCAGCGGTTATGAGCGATAATGACCAATCAGCCACCCGGCTGAAGCGTTAACAGGGCCGGGTTTGGGCGAGGAAGGAACAGTTGTAACGGTTTGGCAGACACACGGTTAAAAATTGCAGTTTTCATCGATTTCGACAACATCGAGATCGGCGTCAAGAGCACCCTCAACGCGCAGTTCGACATCGGCATCGTCCTCGAGGCGCTCAAGGAGCGCGGCGACGTCGTTTCCAAGACCGCCTATGGCGATTGGACGCGGGCCGGCGATTACAGCCGCTCGCTGACGCAGCACGCGACCAAGCTCGTTCAGCGCAATCTCACTCCGGGGGGCGACAAGAACGGCGCGGACATCAACCTCGCGCTCGATGCCCTCGAGATGGCGTTCACCCATCCGCACATCAACGCCTACGTGATCGTCGGCGGCGACAGCGACTTCATCTCGCTGGTCGAGAAGTTGAAACAGTACGACAAGCAGATCTTCATCGTCGGCGGACGCGCGTTCACGAGCGTCGTCATGCAGCGCAACTGCCATGAGTTCATCGCCTACGAGAATCTGACCAGCGGACGGCGCGGGGATCGCGGCCGCCCCGCCGGCCCCAGCGGTCCGTCCTCGACAGTCGAGCAGGTGATGCCGCTCGTGCGGCGCGCCCTGAAGGTTCTGAGCGACCGGGAAGTGTCGCCGCAGCTCGGGCTGCTGAAGAGCACGCTGCTGCAGCTCGACTCGACGTTCTCCGAGCGGACCTACGGTGTCGGCAGCTTCCGCGATTTCGCGCAGAAGCTCGCCACCGCCGGCTACGTTTCATTGCGCGAGAACGGCCGCAACGTGCTGGTCGAGCTCAAGGAAGAGAGCCACCATCAGCCGACGGCCGCGGCGCACGAGCCGGTTTCACAGCCGGCCCACGTGGTTCAGTCCGAGTCACCGGCGCAGGAGCCGCGACTGGCCGACGGCATCCGCGACGTGCGGCGATTGTTCCAGGCAGCGCAGAATCCGCCGCGTTGGCCGATGTACGTTCGCCAGGTGAAGCAGTTCCTCCGCGGCGTCGACCCGACGTTCGACGAGCGGCGCTACGGGTTCGCCAGCCTGAACGACCTCCTGCGTGCGTGCCAGCGCGAGGGGCTGTTCCGGATGGAGCGCGATCGCCAGGGGGTGATGCGGTTCTTCCAGGGCTCGGTCATGAAGCCTGTCGAAGGGATGCCGACCGAGGCCGCCGAGCAGGAGTCAGCGACGGTCGACGTCGCTGCCGGCGCCACCCATGTGGCTCGAGAGCCCGAGCCGGAGGTCGTCGACGGCGACGTCCTTCGCGAAGTGGATGCCCCGCCGATCATCGACGTCGAGGAGTCTTCCGCGGACGCACCGGCGTATTCCGACGGCGCGCCTCGTGGCCGTCGCCGTCGAACGCCGAAGGCTGCCGCCGCCGCGAAACCGGTGAAGGAGAAGAAGCCAGCCAGGGCTCGCGCGCCCCGGAAGAAGGCGCCGAGCGTCGTCGGCGTCTGAGCCTCCCGTCAGAACGGCAGCAACGGTCCGTCGGGACGCACCCCGGGGTCCGACGGATCGTCGAGGTTGTGCACGCTGACACCGAGCAGACGGACTGGGCGCGCCGCCGCCTCCGTGCGATCGAGGAGCGCCACGGCGCGCTCCGCGATTTCGTCGGCGTTTCTCGTCGGCGGCATGCTGGTGTGGCTCCGCGTCACCGTCGTGAAGTCCGCGTAGCGCACTTTGATCGTCACCGTGCGGCACGACAGCTCCTTCCGCGCCAGCCACGCCGCGACGCCCCGAGCCATCTCGTCGATCTCCTGTCGCATCTCGTGGATCTCGGTCAGATCCTCCGAGTAGGTGTTCTCGGTGCCCGACGACTTGGTCGCCCGATGCGGCTCGACCCGACGGTCGTCCACGCCATCGGCGAGACGCCGTAACCAGTCCGACTGGCTGCCGACGGCATCGCGCAGCACTTTCGGATCGGCCGTGCGAACGTCGACGAGACGTTCGATGCCGCGGTCGCGCAGACGCTGGGCGGTCACGGGGCCGACGCCCCACAGCGCATCAACCGGGAGACGCTGCAGAAATGGCTCGACGCGCTCCGGGGAGATGACGGTGAGGCCGTCCGGCTTCTTCCAGGCCGATGCGATTTTGGCCAGGAACTTGTTCGGCGCGACCCCTGCCGACGCCGTGAGTCCCGTCGCCTCGCGTATCTCCACCTTCAGGCGTTGTGCCACCACCCGTCCGAGCGGTTCTCCCCAGTTGTTTTCGGTGACGTCCAGATAAGCCTCGTCGAGCGACAGCGGCTCGACCAGCGACGTCACCGCGCGGAAGATGGCGAACACCGCCTGCGAGGCGGCGCGATAGCGTTGAAAGTCCGGCCGCACGATGATCAGCTGCGGGCAGAGTCGCACGGCGCGTGCCATCGGAATCGCCGATCGAACGCCAAACGCGCGGGCCTCGTAGCTCGCCGCCGCGACGACGCCGCGCTTGTCGGGGTCGCCGCCGACGGCGACCGGACGTCCGCGCAAGGCCGGCTTGTCGCGCTGTTCAACGGACGCGTAGAAGGCGTCCATGTCGATGTGCAGGATGCGCCGCATAAGAGGCGGTTGTCCCCATTCTTCCAGAAAAAGGGGACGACCGCCTTTTCGGGGCAAGATAGGACCATGAGCGAGGACACACCGAAGGTCGAGGGACACGACGGCCTGATGTGGATTCGCGGTAGCGGGATCTGCCGCGACTGGAACGGGATCCGCTACAAGCTCGGGATGTCGGGGAAGAACGTCGGCGCGACCCAGCTGTCGATGAACGTCGCCGTCATCCCACCGGGCGGCGTGGCGGCCGCTCATATCCACGTCGGCTTCGAGGTGATGCTGTACATTCTCGAAGGGCGCGTGCGGCACGAGTTCGGAGACGGGCTGGTCCAGCAGGTCGACCACGAGGCCGGCGATTTCATCTTCATCGCGCCGGGTGTCCCGCACGAGGTCTTCAACCTCAGCGCCACCGAACCTGTTGTGGCGGTCGTCGCCCGATCGAGCGCGGACGAATGGGACCGAATCGTGTCCTACCAGCGCCCCGGAAGGTAGAGCCATGCGGCTTGCGATCTGCGTCATGCTCGCGACGGTTGGTCTTGCCGCCGCGGTCCAGGACGGCGACTACCGGGTCACCATCGAGAAGGGACGGGCGGCGCGGGTTTTGGAGCTGACCGCCGCGAACGGCTGGCTGGCGGTGGCCGGCCTGTTCTGGCTGCACGAGGGCGGAAACGCCGCCGGCAGCGATGCGTCCAATCCGATCCGTCTGCCACCCGGAGCCCCCGCCCGGCTGGGCACCTTCCAGCTGACCAAAGGTCACGTGCGCTTCGTCGCTGCCCCGGGCGTCGGCGTGACGGCCCAGGGGCAGCCGGCTTCGACCTTCGAGTTCGACCCCGAGAAGGAAGAGAAGTCGTCGATCGCCGCCGACGATTTCATCATGTTCATCATCAAGCGCGGAGACCGCCTTGGGGTACGCCTGCTCGATCCGAAAACCATCAGCCGCAGCAACTTCAAGGGGCTGCGTTATTTTCCGCTGCGGACCGCGTACCGCGTGCAGGGGAAGTTCGTTCCGTACTCCACGGCGAAGATGGTGCCGGTTCCCAATGTCCTGGGCATGACCGTGCCGATGGAAAGCCCCGGCTACGTGCTCTTCAGGCTTCACGGCCGGCAGTATCGTCTCGAGCCGGTCTACGAAACCTCCAAGCACGAGGACCTGTTCTTCATCTTCAAGGATCTGACCAGTCGCAGCGACACCTACCCGGCCGGCCGATTTCTCCACACGCCGCTGCCGGTCGACGGTCGGGTGACGATCGACTTCAACAACGCCTACAACCCGCCGTGCGCGTTCACCGCGTTTGCCACCTGTCCGCTGCCCACCAAAGCCAACCAGTTGCCGGTGCGGATCGAAGCGGGAGAGCTTCGCTATCCCTAAGGGCGACCGCGCTCACGCTGGCCGGCGAGCGGTCCTGATATTCTTCACCGATGCAGTACGTCCGTCTCGGGTCGACTGGTTTGAAAGTCTCGCGGTTGTGTCTCGGCGCCATGACCTACGGCGACCCTGGCTGGCGCCCGTGGGTGCTCGATGAAGAGGCCTCGCGGCCGTTCATCCGGCGCGCCCTCGACCTCGGGATCACCTTCTTCGATACCGCGGACATGTATTCCGTGGGCCGCAGCGAAGAGGTCCTCGGTCGCGCGCTCCGTGACTTCGCGCAGCGGGACAAGGTGATCGTCGCGACCAAGGTCTTCAGCCCGATGAGCGACGACCCCAACGATCGCGGGCTGTCGCGCCAGCACATCATGGCGTCGATCGACCGGTCGCTGACCCGACTGCAGACCGACTACGTCGATCTCTATCAGATCCATCGCTGGGATCCGGAGACGCCAATCGAAGAAACGCTGGAGGCGCTCAACGATCTCGTCCGGATCGGCAAGGTGCGCTATATCGGCGCGTCGAGCATGGCGTCGTGGCAGTTCGCCAAAGCGCTCTACCTCGCCGATCGCCACGGGTGGACACGCTTCGTGTCGATGCAGAATCACTACAATCTGGTGTATCGCGAGGAAGAGCGCGAGATGCTGCCGCTCTGCCGCCAGGAGGGCATCGGCGTGATTCCGTGGAGCCCGCTGGCGCGCGGCTTTCTCGCCGGCAATCGCTCGCGCGGGAGCAAGCGAACGGCGACCGCCCGCGAACAGACCGACGTCATCGCCCAGAACCTGTACTACAGCGACGCGGACTTCGACGTCGCCGAGCGGGTCAATGAGGTCGCCGCCGCCAGAGGAGTGAGCGCCGCGCAGATCGCCCTCGCCTGGGTCCTGCGCCAGCCGGGCGTGACGGCGCCGATCGTCGGCGTCAGCAAGCCCGAACAGCTCGAACAGGCGATCGGCGCCCTCGACGTGACCCTGACCGACGAAGACGCCCGTCGCCTCGAGGAGCCGTACGTGCCACACCAGGTTTTGATGTGAACGCGATCACCTCACCTCTGCCCTCATCCGGCCTCCGACCAGCCCTGTTTTCGGGATCTCACATGCGCGACCTGTCGATCGCTCTCCTGATGTTGCTCGCCACGACCACTTCGGCGCTCGCGCAGTCGGGCACGCTGGTCGTGGTCGGCGGCGGAAACACCGGCCCGGACATCGTCACGAAGACCCTGCAGCTGGCCGGCGGCACGCAGGCGATCGTCGCTGTCCTGCCGCAATCGTCGGCCGAACCGGATGCCGGCGATGCCTCGGTGAAGATGTGGCGCGATGCGGGAGCGCGCGAGGCGCACAAGGTGTCGTTTGGCGATCGACGCGCGGCGGCGGCGGTGCTCGAGCGCGCGACCCTGATCTGGATGCCCGGGGGAGATCAGAACCGGTTCATGAAGGCGATCGACGGCACCGGACTCGCCGAGGTCATCCGCGCGCGTTATCAGGCCGGCGCGGTCATCGGCGGCACCAGCGCCGGCGCGGCCGTGATTTCCGAGGCCATGATCACCGGCGAGGCCGACCTGCAGTCGCTGACCGCTGGAAAAACCGAGATCGCCAAGGGACTCGCGCTGTGGCCCGAGGTCATCGTCGATCAGCACTTTCTCAAGCGGCAACGTGCCAACCGCCTGTTGAGCGCGGTGATCGACCACCCGTCACTGGTCGGCGTCGGCATCGACGAATCGACCGCCGTCGTGGTGCACGGGGCATCGTTCGACGTCATCGGCAAGAGCTCGGTGGTCGTCATCGACGCGCGCCAGGCGACGGTGGACGCCGCCCCGGCCGGCGCGCAGGTAACCGCGCGGAATCTCACCGTCAGCGTGCTCCACACCGGAATGTCCTATTCGCTGAAGTAGGGACGGACCGGATCGGACGGATTTCACTGGTACAATTTTGTCGCCAATCAGCACCCGAGTACACATTCATGTGTGTTCTGCACGCGGCGGCAGCCTTCACGGCTATAACGATTCCAACTCTGATTCGAGACCCTGGGCCATGCTGCGCAGGGTGCGATACGCGCGTCCGAGCGCGCGCTTGCCCTCGGTATCGAGCAGATAGTGTTTCCTTCGACGGCCGCCCCGTTCTTTCGTAGGCTCGCCGATGTAGGCGCACACCATTTCTTTCTGTTCGAGGCGACCGAGCGTCATGTACAGCGAACCCAGCGCAACCTCGCGGCCGGTCCGCGTGCGGATTTCCCGCAGCAGCGATGCGCCGTACGCCCCGTTGCCGAGGCGCAGGAGTGCCAGCAGCACCAGTTGTTCGAACTCGCCGAGAATCGGCGCGTAATAGTCGTCGATATGAATCACATTGTTAAGCATATGATATGACATAATCAGCGGCTTCATCATCCGTGGCACCGCGCATCTGTACTCTCGCGAGAAGAAAGGACATCGACAAATGGGCTCCGCATCATCCAACGAAGCGATCCGAGGCATCAACGAGTGGGGGATAACTGGCCGCAGCTCGACCGCGGCGCAGCGCCGCGCAACTGACGAATACGGATCGCTGACGTTCAACGAGGAAGTCCAGCGCGCGCGGCTGCCCAAGGATGTCTTCAGTGCGTTGCGTCGCTCGATCGCACACGGCGAAGCGCTCGATCCGTCGATCGCCGACACCGTCGCCAGCGCGCTGAAGGACTGGGCCGTCGAGCACGGCGCGACCCACTACACGCACTGGTTCCAGCCGATGACCGGCATCACCGCGGAGAAGCACGATTCATTTCTCAATCCGACCCCGGACGGCCGCGCTGTCGCCGAGTTTGGCGGCAAGGAGCTGGTCAGGGGCGAGCCCGACGCGTCGAGCTTCCCGTCCGGTGGCATGCGCTCGACCTTCGAGGCTCGCGGCTACACCGCCTGGGACCCGACCAGCCCGCCCTGGCTGCTGGTCCTGCCGCAGGGCACAACCCTCGTCATTCCGACCGCGTTCGTGAGCTGGACCGGTGAGGCCCTGGACAAGAAGACGCCGCTTCTCCGTTCGATGGAAGCGCTCTCGAAGCAGGCCGTCAGGATCCTCAAGCTGTTCGGCTCCAAGGCCCAGCGCGTGGTGACGACGTGCGGCCCCGAGCAGGAGTATTTCCTGATCGACCGTCGCTTCTATTTCAGCCGTCCCGATCTGATCAACGCCGGCCGGACGCTCTTCGGCGCGAAGCCGCCCAAGGGCCAGGAGATGGAAGACCACTACTTCGGCGCGATCCCGGACCGCGTTCTCGCCTTCATGATGGATGTCGAGCGCGAGCTGTACAAGGTCGGCGTGCCGGTGAAGACGCGGCACAACGAGGTCGCCCCGAGCCAGTACGAAGTCGCCCCGATCTTCGAGAACGCCAACGTCGCCACCGATCATCAGATGATGACGATGGAGATGATGCGGCGGATGGCGCCGAAATACGGCCTCGCCTGCCTGCTGCACGAAAAGCCCTTCGCCGGCGTCAACGGCTCGGGCAAGCACTTGAACTGGAGCATGAGCGACGATATCGGGAACAACCTGCTGAATCCTGGAGAGACGCCGCACGACAATATCCAGTTCCTGGTCTTCTGCGCCGCGGTGCTGCGCGCGGTGAACCGCCATCAGGGCCTGCTCCGCTGGAGCATCGCGAGCGCCGGCAACGATCACCGCCTCGGCGCGAACGAAGCGCCGCCGGCGATCATCTCGGTATTCCTCGGCGACATGCTCACCGACATCTTCGAGCAGATCGAGAAGGCGGGGAGCGCCAAGACCACCAAGTCTGGAGGCATCCTCGACACCGGCGTCTCCGTGCTGCCCAAGCTGCCGCGGGATGCCGGCGACCGCAACCGCACCAGCCCGTTCGCGTTCACCGGCAACAAGTTCGAGTTCCGTGCGGTCTCGGCCAACCAGAGCATCGCGCTTCCCAACGTGGCGCTGAATGTCGCGGTTGCCGAATCGCTCGACTACTGCGCGACCGAGCTCGAGAAGGGCCTCAAGGAAGGCAAGAAATTGCAGCTGGCGGTCAAGGCGCTGCTGACCAAGTTGATCAAGGAGAACAAGCAGATCATCTTCAACGGCAACAACTACGCCGACGAGTGGCAGAAGGATGCCGCCAAGCGCGGGCTGTTGAATCACAAGACGTCCGTCGACGCGTTCGGTGAAATCCTCAAGCCCGACGTCATCAGGGCATTCGAGAAGTACGGCGTCCTCAACGAGCGCGAGCTCAAGGCGCGCTACGAGGTTGCCCTCGAGCAGTACAACAAGACCATCAATATCGAGGCGCAGCTCATGGTCCTGATGGCGAACCGGTACATCCTGCCTGCTGCCTACCGCTTCGAAGGTGAGCTGGGGCAGAGCGTGGCGGCGGTCAAAGCGGCTGGCGTCACCGCCAAGGAGACCCGCAAGACCCTGGAGACGGTGTCGAAGCTGACCGACGAGGCCAAAGGGCTCGTCGACAAGCTGCAGCACCTCCTCGAGCACGAAGCCAACGGCGACATCGTGAAGCACGCGAAGTACTTCCGCGACAAGGTGGTACCGGCCATGTCCGCACTACGCGAGGCCGCCGACGGGCTCGAAGGCCTGGTGCCCCACGACGTGTGGCCGCTCCCGACGTACCGGGAGATGTTGTTCGTGAAGTGATGGGTTGGGGTTCGGGGGTCCGAGGTTCGGGGTTCGGGGTCTGGTTCAGGGTTCGAGGTTCAGGGTTGACGAACCACCATGAACTCAACGAGCCGTGAACCCTGAACCAGACCCCGAACCCTCGAACCCCGAACCCCGAACCGCAAGAAATGCAACTGCCCGGCTCCAGCCGGGCCTTTTCATTTCTGGCCAGCCAACCCGATGACCGCAAGTTCCGTCCAAGGACCATAACAGGGAGAGTGCTGGCATGATGGTCCGCGGTCTGATTGCTGTTGGAAGTCTCGGAATCGCGCTGGCTCTTCCGGCCCAGTCCCGGCGGGTGGATCTCGAGGCTGCGGACTGTTCGCAGGTGAACTCGACCTTTGGCGATTACGAGGTTGCCCGGGCCGTGCAACACGGGGTCGTTCCCATGTCGGCCGGACGCCTCGACGTCGAGCCGGAACTGAACGGCGGCGTGCGGTTCCAGAGCGGCACCGGCGGCGCGTATTCGATCACTGCCTGTGTGGCGGTCGGCGCCGACACCCAGGCAGAGGCGCAGCAGGCGGCCGACAGCGTCCGCCTGGCGATCGAGGGGAACCGGGTGCGCGTGAGCGGCGCACCCAGGGGCCGCAGCTGGAACGTGCAGCTCATCGTCGAGACGCCGCCAGGCGCCGATGTCAGCGTGCGGACATCGAACGGTCCGATCGGGCTGGACGGGGTGAGCGGCACCTTCGTCGCGCGGGCGAGCAACGGCCCCATCGGCCTCCACGACGTCAGCGGCAACGTCTCGGCCCAGGCGCAGAACGGTCCGATCAGCGTCAGCGGCAGCGCGGGAGACTTCGACATCGAGACCGCCAACGGGCCGATCTCGGTCTCGCTCACCGGAACGCGGTGGCAGGGAAAGCTGACCGCGCGCGCGCACAACGGCCCGCTCGATGTCAGGGTGCCGGCCAACTACGCCTCGGGAGTCGAGATCTCTTCCTCGTTCAATTCGCCGTGGAGCTGCCGACTCGATGCGTGCCGCAGCGGCAGCCGCGACTGGGACGAGCGGTCGAGGAGCCTGCGGATCGGTCCGGAGCCAGTGGTCGTCCGGATCAGCACCGTCAACGGACCGGTGACGATCAGCGAGCGGTGACGCGCGGTCAGCCGCGCGCCCGAATCAGATCCTTGATCTCTTCGAGGTGCGCCATCAGTTCGTGCTGCCGCAGCGATCCTTCGCTTGGCTTGCGACCGGAGAAGGCCAGGTTCCCTCCCGGTTCCAACACCGCGCGCTGCACGGCGTCGAGCGTGTCGAAACCCTGGCGGTGCGCCGCCGACTCCAGCTCGGCGACGGTGATCAGCTCCGAGTCGAGATTGTCCTTCAACACGTGGCCGTTCTCGATCAGCGTCGTGGCCTTGCCTTCCACCACGCGGTCGATCCGCTCGTGGTGATAGAGAAACCGCACCACGAAGGCGTTGGCCGCCATCAGCGTCGCCGCGCCGATAAGCCCGCCGGTGACTGAGTTGTCGTTGCCGATGATGGCGTTCTGAACCGTGTTGGAGATCGTCAGCAGCACAATCAGATCGAACTGATTCAGTTGCGCCAGCTCGCGCTTGCCAAACACGCGCAGCAGCACCGTCAGAGCCACGTACACCAACAGGGCCCGGATGATCTTTTCGATCACCGGCACTCCCGGAACCATCAGATCGGACCAGATCATGTGCCCTCCAGACGGCCGTGCGGGCCGTTGTGGAGAGTGTAGGGCAATCAGGGTCTGGCGAGTGGAATCAGCTGGGCTGCAGCCGCAGCTCACCCTGACCGACGAGCACGCTGCGTCCGCCCACCCGCACGCGCGAAATCGTGCCGCCATCGCGCGCGATCGACACGTGCAGACGGCTCGGGCGCTTCATCTTGACTCCCTGCACGCTCACGAAATGCAGCAGCGTGCTGGCGGGCAGCAGGTCGTGCGCCGAAAGGTAGCAGCCGAGCGGCCCGTTGGCGCTGCCGGTTGCGGGATCCTCGACGATGCCGAACCCCGGGGCGAGCATCCGACTGTAGACCGACTCGTCCCCGGCCGATCCTGTCCGATCGAGGGTGAAGATGAAGAGTGGCAGATCGCCCAGGCCGGCTGCACGCAGGCGGTCGCGATAGAGCGTGCTCGCCAGCTCCGTGGCATCGACGGCTGCGCGCGTGGCAAGCGCGGCGAAGAGGAAGGGTACCCCGCACGAGATTGATTGAATCGGGAGGTTGCCGGCGAGATCGTGGAGCTGCAAGCCGAGCGCCGAGGCGAAGAGGCCGCGGTCGTGCACCGGTGTCCCGAACGTCGGAAGTTGCTGCGTCATCCAGGCAAAGTCCAGCTGGTTGCCGGCCCACTCGAGCGCAACCGGCGTGGGACCCACGCCGAGCCCACAGACGAACTCCGATGCCCCGGGCTGGATGACGCCTTCACTCGCCAGCGCGAAGGTGCTCCCGATCGTGGGATGTCCCGCCATCGGCAGCTCCTCGGCGGGCGTAAAGATGCGAATCCGCACCTGTGTCGCCGGATGCTCGGCCGGAAAAATGAACGTCGACTCGGAGAACGCCATCTCCTGGGCGATGCGCTGCATCTCGTCGACGGAGAGACCGGCCGGCTCGGGAAAGACCGCGAGCTGGTTGCCTTCGAACGGCGTGTCGGTGAAGACGTCGAGGTGGAGGTATCTGTAGTTGCGCATGACGGAGAGTATGGAGAGGATCACGCGGCGTCATTCGTGCCAATTTCAGCGTGGCCCGTGTGTCGCGCGGTGCCGCAGACGCCGTAGTGGGATACCGAAGCAGACGGAGCGAACCCTGCGCTCCATTCCTCCGTTCTCCAATGCCCGAATGGTATCCTTCTCTCTCCATGGCGAAACGCAAGAAACCGTCCGGGTCGCTGTTCGATGCGGCGGTGGATGTGGATACCCCCTCCGGACCGACCGATGAAGCTGTCAGCCTCCACGAGGCTGCGCAGACGCGCTATCTGAACTACGCGCTGTCGGTGATCACATCGCGCGCCCTGCCGGACGTGCGCGACGGCCTCAAGCCGGTGCAGCGCCGCATCCTGTTCACGATGTGGCAGAAGAACCTCACCGCCGACAGCAAGCACCGCAAGTGCGCCACGGTCGTCGGGGATGTCATGGGCAGTTACCATCCCCACGGCGACGCCGCGTTGTACGAGACGCTGGTCCGCATGGCGCAGTCGTTTTCGCTGCGCTATCCGCTGGTCGACGGCTCTGGCAACTTCGGCTCGCTCGACGGCGACAGCGCAGCCGCGATGCGCTACACCGAGTGTCGGCTGACGCGCATCAGCGACGAGCTGCTCACCGAGATCGATCAGTCCACGGTTCCCTTCCGGCCCAACTACGACGGCACCAAGACCGAACCGGTGGTGCTGCCCTCCCGAGTGCCGAATCTCCTGATCAACGGGGCGACCGGGATTGCCGTCGGCATGGCCACCAACATCCCGCCGCACAATCTCGGCGAAGTCTGCACGGCGCTGGTCAAGCTGCTCGATAACCCGGATCTGAGCAGCGTGCAGTTGTGTCGTTACGTCAAGGGTCCCGATTTTCCGACCGGCGGTCAGATCCTCAACTCTCCGGAGGAGCTGAAGGAGATCTACAAGACCGGCTCGGGCGCGGTGCGCCTGCGCGCCACGTGGGAAGAGGGGCCGTCGACGCGAACGTCGAAGACCCTCTACATCACCAGCGTGCCCTACACCGTCAACAAGTCGGTCCTGGTCGAACGGATCGCCGAGGTCGCCCTCAGTCGGAAACTGCCGCCGCTGCTCGACGTGAAGGACCTCTCGACCGAGGACGTGCGGATCGCCCTCGAGCTCAAACGCGATGCGGACGAGAAGATGGTGATGGCGTACCTGTTCAAGAACACGCCGCTCCAGACCAACTTCATCGTCAACCTGACCTGCCTGATTCCGACGGAGAACGTCGAAGTCGGTCGCCCCGAACGGCTCGACCTCCACGCCATCCTCTGGCATTTCCTGCACTTCAGGCTCGAGGTCGTCACCAAGCGGCTCGAGCACGAGCTCGACGCGCTGAAGAAGCGCATTCATATTCTCGAGGGCTTCGAGAAGGTCTTCGACGCGCTCGACGAGATCCTGAAGATCGTCCGGAAGTCGGAAGGGAAGCAGGACGCCGCGCAGCAGATCATCAAGCGGTTCGAGCTCGACGCCGAGCAGACCGACGCCATCCTCGAGCTCAAGATCTATCGCCTGGCGCGTCTCGAGATCCTGGTCATCCGCAAGGAGGCTGAGGAGAAGCGCAAGCGGGCGCGTCAGATCGGCGGGCTGTTGCGCAACGAGGACAGCCGGTGGGCGCTGGTGCGCGAGGAGATCGAACAGATTCAGAAGCAGTACGGCGATCCGCGCCGGTCCGCGATCGCGAGCGACGCCGAAGAAGTCGAGTACTCCGCCGAAGACTTCATCGTCGAGGAAGACAACGTCGTGATCGTGTCACGCGACGGCTGGGTGAAGCGACAGAAGGACGTGAAGGACATCTCGACCACGCGCCTGCGCGAGGGCGATCAGGTGCTGGCGGTCGTGGCCGGGAGCACGCGGGCGTCGGCGGCGTTTTTCAGCAACTTCGGCGTGGCCTACAGCGCCCGGCTGGCGGATATTCCGGCCTCCACCGGCTACGGTGAACCGATCCAGCGGTTCTTCAAGCTGAAGGACGGCGAGCGCATCGTGGCGGCGCTGAGCCTCGATCCCCGGGTCGCCGGCGAGATCAAGCCACGCAAGGAAGGGGACGAGCCGCGGGTCCAGGCGATCGCGGTGACCAGTGACGGCTACAGCCTGCGGTTCAGTCTGGAGCCGTTTGCCGAGCCGAGCACGCGCGCCGGCCGCCGGTTCGCGCGCACCGCGGAGTCGGCCGAAATCGTCGGCGTCGCCCGTCTCACCGGCGGCGAAATCGTCATTGCCGCGACCCGCGAAGCGCGCGCGATTCTCACCAAGGCCGAGGAAGTGAACTTCCTCTCCGGACCCGGCCGTGGCGTCATCCTGATCAAGCTGTCGTCGAAGGACGATCGTGTCCTGGGATTCGTCGCCTCGACGGGCGACCGGGATCTGCTGACCGTCGAGACCAGCCGGGGCGCCGAACAGACGATTTCCACCGCCAAGTACGAGGTCACGGGACGCGGCGGCAAGGGCCGCGAGCTGCTGCAGCGTGGCCAGTTCACCGGGATCGTCTGGCAGGTCCCAGAGACGCCACCGTCACTCAGCTAGTGACCACGCCAGCAGGCTGACGCATAATCGAACCATGGACCTCGCCGCTGACTATCTCGCCGACGTCATTCTGCAATTCGAGAAGATGAAGGCGCTCGCCGACAAGGCGATCGCGCAGGTGTCGGACGAGGAGCTGTTTCGAGCCGCCGATCAGGAGTCGAACAGCATCGCTATCGTGATGCGCCACATCGGGGGCAACCTCCGCTCGCGCTTCACCGACTTCCTGACCAGCGACGGCGAGAAGCCGAGCCGCGACCGCGATGGCGAGTTCGAGACACCCGACGGCACCGCACGGGACGCGGTCCTTGCCGACTGGGAAAGCGGCTTCGCACGTCTGCAGGCGACGCTGCGCGCGCTGGCGCCCGCGGACGTCGTGCGCGACGTCTCCATCCGCGGCGAACGGATGACCGTTGTCGTTGCGTTGAATCGCGCGATGACGCACGTCTCCTCGCACGTCGGCCAGATCGTCTGGATGGCGAAGCACTTCCGATCCTCGAGCTGGAAGACGCTCAGCATCCCGCGCGGTCAATCCAGACAGGCAGGGACGCCGCGTTCCTGATCGCTCAGCGCCTCGAATACGCCTTCCACTGCATCGCGGTGAAGATCCGCGTGCGCCCGCTCGGATGATCGTAGAAGACGATCTCTTCCAGCGGGCCGGGATCCATCTTGCGATAGTCGCTGAGGAGCAGCGCGGCTTCGGCAAACCCGTCGGGCTGCCGTGCTGCATTGAGACCGAACATGTCCGCCTCGAACTCGCTCGTTCGCGTGATGGTGTTGAGCACCGGCGTGAGCAGAAAGAGGTAGGTCGAGAGGAGCAGGACGATCAACGGCAGGCCGGCCGGATCGTCGACACCGCCGACGCCCCACCGGGCAACCCGTCGGGACGCCAGCCGATCGAAGGACCAGGCAATCAAGGCAAATCCAACCACGACGATCACGCCGAAGGCGAGCAGCAGCTTGTAAACGTGATTGAGCACATAGTGGCCCATCTCGTGGCCCAGCACCGCCTGGATCGCCTCGGGTGAGGCACGACTGAGCAGGTTGTCGTTCAACGTGATGCGCTCGGTTCCGAGGATGCCGCTGACGTTGGCGCTGACCCGCGTGGTCTGCCGCGAGGCATCGACCTCGTAGACTTCCTGCGCCCGGATGCCATTGGCGTGCGCCAGACGCAGGATGTCGTCCCGTACCGGGCTCGGCTTGAGCGGTGTGTAGGTGTTGAAGATGGGCGCGATGTAGACCGGGCCGATCGCGACGACGACAATCATCAACCCTACCGTCACCAGCGCCCCCCAGATCCACCACTGGCGCCCGCCGCGCCGAAGCACGCCGTAGAGCGCCATCAACGCCAGCGGAAGGGCAATCAGGTTCACCATCAGATCCTTGAGCGCGTCGCCCATCCACGCCCCGAAGGTCTGCGTCGACAGCCCGTATTGGTGCTCGCGGAAGAAGTCGGTGTACACCGACCAGGGGAATGAGAGGACGAACAGCAGCAGCGCGAACGCGACCGCGTAGATGGCCGTCTGCAGAGGCCGGTGTCGGGTCATACGAACGGCGGCACTTCGAATCCGGGCCGAGACGCCGAAGTGAAGAAGCGCAAGCAGGATGACGGCGTCGACGAGGAAGCCCCACAACTGCAGCCAGTAGCCGCCCTCGAAGTAGGCGTCGGACCGCGCTTTCTTGTCGGCCGGCATGCTCGCGAGATAGGCGTTGGTTGCCGCCACCGGATCGATGTGATCACCTGTCGCGGCCGGCGGAATCGGGTGCGCCGGCGCCTGCGCCAGTGGCCTGATCGAGAACAGCGCGATGAGGAGGCCAAGCGGGAGAAGGAGCTGCTTCCCCGCCGGCCCGACTCTGGCCATCGTCATGGACCTGATCCTCGTCTGGCCCGCGCCTGCCGCGGGTGTGTCAAGTTGAGCAACTGCAGCGAGTTCCGGGCACCACCATCATTGGAAGAGGGCGGAATGATGAGGCGCTGGGTTAGGATTATAAGGATATGCCAGCGTGGCAGGGGTTCACGGGCCTCAACCGTGGGTACGTTCTCGAGCTCTACGACCGCTACCGGAAGGATCCCCAGTCGGTCGACCCTGAAAGCCGTGCGCTCTTCGCCCAATGGACCCCGCCGGCGGATCTCGACGACGAGCCGCAGCTCGAGGCCAGCGCATCGGCGCTGCGAACCGCTGTCGGCGCGGTCAACCTGGCGCAGGCGGTCCGACGCTACGGACATCTCGCCGCCCAGCTCGATCCGCTCGGCTCGCGATCGGCGGGTGATCCGGCGCTCCTGCCGTCGACGCATGGTGTGACCGAAGAGGACCTCCGGCGGCTTCCGGCGAATCTGATTACTTCGCCGCTCTGCGAGGGCCTCTCGACCATGGCCGAAGTGGTCGACGCGTTCCGTCGCCTGTATTGCTCGACCACCGGCTACGACTACGCGCACGTCTTCGTTCCCGAGGAGCGCCAGTGGCTCCGCCAGGCAGCTGAAGGCGGGCGCTTCCGCGCGCCTGCCGATCCCATCGATCCGCTCGCGCTGCTCGATCGCCTGACCGAGGTCGAGGCGTTCGAGCGTTTCCTTCACCGCACCTTTCCTGGCAAGACACGCTTTTCGATCGAAGGGCTCGACATGCTCGTGCCCATTCTCGACGACGTGATTGCGGAGGCGGGTGAGGCGGGGATCCGATCGATTCTGATCGGGATGGCGCATCGCGGCCGGCTCAACGTGATGGCGCACGTGCTGAAGAAGCCGTATCAGCAGATTCTGGCCGAGTTCAAGGATCCGGTGTCGTCGCGGAATTTCCGCGAGGACATGGCCTGGACCGGCGACGTGAAATATCACGCCGGCGCGCATCGCGCGATCAAGGACGGGCGGGCGATGGATCTGGTGGTCTCGATGCCGCCCAATCCGAGCCATCTCGAGGCCGTCGATCCCATCGTCGAGGGGATGGCGCGTGCCGCCGGGACGTTGACCGAAAAGGGCGGGCCCCCGTCGTTCGATCCGTCGCGCAGCGTGCCGATCCTGATTCATGGCGATGCCGCCTTCTCGGGCCAGGGCATCGTTGCGGAAACGCTGAATCTGAGCCGGCTGTCGGGATACCAGACCGGCGGCACCATCCACATCATCGTCAACAACCAGCTCGGGTTCACGGCCGACTCACGCGATTCCTACAGCACCTCGTATGCGAGTGGCCTGGCGCGCGGCTTCAAGATCCCGATCGTTCACGTCAACGCCGACGATCCCGAGGCCTGCATCGAAGCGGCCCGGTTGGCGTTTGCCTATCGGGCGACCTTCCAACGTGATTTCCTGATCGACTTGATTGGGTACCGGCGGTACGGGCACAACGAGGGTGACGAGCCGGCGTTCACCCAGCCCATCATGTATCAGAAGATCGCCAGCCACCCGACGGTCCGCGAGATCTGGGCACGGACGCTGATCCAACGGGGGCTGATCGGCGAAACGGCGGCCGACGAGCTCTACACGCGCGACATGGCCCGGCTGCAGGAAGCGTTCGACACGCTGCAGCCCGAGCAGGATTTCGTCGAGCCGCAGCCCGAGCCGCCACCGCCGGGTGCGGCGTCGAAAGTCGGCACTGCGGTGTCGCTCGAGACGCTGAGCAGCCTCAACGCGTCTCTTCTCGCCTTCCCGTCGGCCTTTGCGATCCATCGGAAGCTGGAGCGAGCGCGGGAGAAGCGCGGGCAGATCCTGGCGCAGCCGGATGAACGCACCGTCGACTGGGGCACCGCCGAGGAGCTCGCCTTCGCGTCGATTCTGGCCGACGGGATCAGCATCCGGGTGACCGGCGAGGACGTCGAGCGCGGCACGTTCAGCCAACGGCACGCCGTGTTCCACGACGTCAAGACCGGCGCCGTCCACGTGCCGCTGCAGGCCCTGCCGCAGGCGCGTGCGGCCTTCGAGATCCACAACAGCCCGCTGTCCGAGAACGCGGTGGTCGGATTCGAGTACGGATACAACGTGCAGGAGCCGTCGCGCCTGGTGGTGTGGGAGGCGCAGTACGGCGATTTCTTCAACGGCGCGCAGGTGATTCTCGACGAGTTCATCGCCTCGGCGCGGGTGAAATGGGGGCAGCGCCCGTCGCTGGTCCTGCTGCTGCCGCACGCGCACGAGGGCCAGGGGCCGGACCATGCGAGCGCGCGCCCCGAGCGGTTTCTTCAGCTCTGTGCCGACATCAACATGCGGGTTGCCAACTGCACCACGGCGGCGCAGTACTTCCACCTGCTCAGGCGTCAGGCGGCGCTGCTGCTGACCGACCCGCTCCCGCTCGTGGTCCTGACGCCGAAGAGCCTGCTGCGCCATCCGCTCGTGGCGTCGGCGCCGCGCGAGCTGGCCGAAGGGCGCTTCCGCATGCTGATCGACGACGAGGATGCGAGACGCCGGCCGGCGGAGATCCGGCGCGTCGTCCTCTGCAGCGGAAAGATCTACGTCGATCTGATCTCGAGCGAGCGCCGGGCGGTGGCGCGCGACGTCGCCATCTGCCGGCTCGAGCAGCTCTATCCGCTTCCCATGCGCGAATTGCGGACCATGCTCGACGTCTATTCGTCGGCCGACGAGGTCGTCTGGGTGCAGGAAGAGCCGGAGAACATGGGCGCGTGGGACTACGTGCGGCCGCATCTGAGCGAGGTCGCGGGCGGCCGGCCGCTGCGGCATGTCGCTCGCCCGCGCAGCGCGAGCCCTGCCGAAGGATCGGCGCCGCGCCACGCCCGTCAACAGCAGGCGCTCGTCGAAGCGGCGTTCGCGCCGGTGCGCAGTCGGGATCGGGGCCGCGCGGGAGCCAAGCCCGCCACCGAGCAGGTCGCCGGATAGCACGGTCAAAGGGCACAGACACATGTCCGCAAACATCCTCGTTCCGGAGGTCGGCGAATCCATCGTCGACGCCAGAGTTGCCAAGTGGCTCAAGAAGGAAGGGGATCTCGTCGCCGCCGGTGATCCGCTCGTCGAGCTGGAGACCGACAAGATCGATCTGGAGGTCGCCGCGCCGCAAGCCGGTGTCCTCACCCGGATCGATCATCGCGACGGCGCCGACGTGAAGGTCGGCGAGGTCCTCGGCGTCATCGACGAGTCGGCCGCGGTGTCCGCTGCTCCGGCGGCGAAGGTTGCGGAACCAGCGAAAGCGCAAGCTGCCGACAGCGATCGTACCCGGGCCACGCCAACCGCGCGCAATGCGGCGCAGCAGAACGAAGTGGATCTGGCCCAGGTTCGCGGCAGCGGAGACGCCGGCCGCGTGATGCGGCGGGACGTCGAACAGGCGGCAAGCCAGCCTGGCGGCAATGGCCGCGCCCAGAATCCAGCTGACGTCACCGAACGTCCCGCACCCGCCGCGCCGCCCCAGGCGAAACCGGCGCCGCCCGTCTCAGAGGATCGTCGCGAAGTCGAGAGCTCGCGTACCGAGGAGCGGATCCGCATGTCGAAGCGGCGCGCGACGATCGCGCGGCGGCTCGTCGAGGCGCAGAGCACCGCGGCCATGCTGACCACCTTCAACGAGGTGGACATGACGGCGGTGATGGCGGTGCGCGAGCGGCACAAGCAGTCCTTCAAGGAACGCCACGGTGTGGGTCTCGGTCTGTCGTCGTTCTTCGTCAAAGCCGTGATTGGCGCTCTGCGTGAGTTCCCCAGGATCAATGCCGAGATCCAGGGCGACGAGATGGTGCTCAAGCACTACTACGACATCGGCATCGCCGTCGGCGCCGCCGAGGGTCTCGTCGTCCCGGTGCTGCGCGATGCCAATCGGATGACCTTCGCGCAGATCGAGCAGAAGATCCGCGTGTTCGCCAAAGCGGTGGAGGATGGCAGCCTCTCGCTCGCGGATCTGAAAGGCGGCACCTTCACCATCACCAATGGGGGTGTCTTCGGCTCTCTGCTGAGCACGCCGATCCTCAACCCGCCCCAGGTCGGCATCCTCGGTCTGCACGCGATGAAGGAACGCCCGGTGGTCGTCAACGGCCAGGTCGTGGTTCGTCAGATGATGTACACCGCGCTCACCTACGACCACCGTATCGTCGACGGATCGGAGGCGGTCCGGTTCCTCGTCCGGGTCAAGGAGCTGGTCGAAGACCCGAGCGCGCTGCTGCTGGAGTAGCGACGCGCATTCTCGCCGCCGCGCGGAGCGCTCGCGGCGACCTGCGCCTCATTCCGCCGCGTGTTCTCTCAGCCCGCTGTTTCTGCGATACTTAACGGAACCAGAACCCGAATTGGGAAGCCGACAACCAAAGCCTGTAGTGTCCCCGACCTATACAGCCAAAGACATCACCGTTCTCGAAGGCCTCGAGCCCGTTCGCAAGCGCCCCGGCATGTACATCGGCGGCGTCGGCAGCGCGGGCCTGCATCATCTCGTCTGGGAGATTCTCGACAACGCCGTCGACGAGGCGATGAACGGCTATGCCTCGAACATTTCCGTCACGCTGCACGACGATGAAGCGTCGATGACGATTACCGATGACGGACGAGGCATTCCGGTCGACAAGCATCCGAAGACGAAGAAGAGCGCGCTGGAGGTGATCTTCACGACCCTGCATGCGGGCGGCAAGTTCGACGCCGGCAACTACAAGACCGCGGGTGGACTGCACGGCGTCGGCGCGAGCGTGGTCAATGCGCTGTCGAAGGAGCTCGTCGCCACCGTCAAGCGCGATGGCGCGATGTGGGAGCAGCGCTTCAAGCAGGGTGTGCCGACCGGACCGATGAAGAAGCTCGGCGCCGCTCGCGGCACCGGCACGACCGTGTTCTTCCGGCCCGACGCGACGATCTTTCCGAAGCTCGAATTCGACGCCGGCGTCATCAAGGAGCGGCTCGAGGTCTCGAGCTACCTGCACAAAGGCGTGCGCATCACCTTCGAGGACGAGACCAGGAAAGAGCGGGTCGTCTTCCAGCACGACGAAGGGCTGACCGATTATCTGAAGAAGATCGTTGGCGAGCGAGCGGCCGCGCCGATTCACGACACCCCGTTCTCGCTCAGGCGCGACAATGACGACAGCGGGATCCGTCTCGATCTCGTCCTGCAGTGGACCCAGTCGACCGACGAGCACGTCCGCAGCTATGTGAACGGCATTCCGACCGGCTCAGGAGGCACGCACGAGAACGGTTTTCGCGCCGGGCTCGGCAAAGCGGTCCGCAACTTCATCGATACCCACAACCTGTCCCCGAAAGGGGTGACGCTCACCGCGGAAGACATTCGCGAGGGTGTCGTCGCCGTGCTGAGCGTCTTCCTGCAGGACCCGCAGTTTCAGGGACAGACCAAGGATCGCCTCAACAACCCGGAGGCGACGGCGGCGATCGACTCGCAGGTGCGGCCGGCGCTCGAGCACTGGCTCAACACCAACATCTCCGTCGCCGAATCGATCGTCGCGCGGATCATCCTGGCCGCGCGCGCCCGCGAGGCGAGCCGCGCCGCGCAGCAGGAGGTCAACCGCAAGACGGCGACGTCGAACCGGCTGACCCTGCCAGGCAAGTTGAGCGACTGCACGTCGCCGGGACGTGAAGACAGCGAGATCTTCGTCGTCGAGGGTGACTCGGCCGGCGGCTCGGCCAAGCAGGGACGCGATCGCACCCGTCAGGCCATCCTGCCGCTCCGCGGCAAGGTGCTCAACACCGAAAGCGCGTCGCTCGCCAAGGTGCTCGAGAACAAGGAGCTCTCCGACCTCGTCACCGCCCTCGGCTGCGGGCTCGGCAAGAACTTCGACCTCACGCGCCTGCGCTACGGCAAAGTGATCATCCTGGCCGACGCGGATTCGGATGGGCACCACATCGCGACGCTGCTCATGACGTTCATCTATCGTCACATGCCGCAACTGATCACGTCCGGCTGCCTCTTTCTGGCGCAGCCGCCGCTGTATCGGATTGATATCGGCAAGGAGACGTTCTGGGCGCTCGACGATCCGCACCGCGATCGGCTGCTCAAGATGCATGGCAACGGGCGTGGCACGCCGGAAATCACTCGCTTCAAGGGTCTGGGCGAGATGATGCCGAAGGTGCTGTGGGAAACGACGATGAACCCGCGTACCCGCCGGCTCCTCAGGGTCGACATCGCGGATCAGATCGTGACCGATCGCGTCATCAACGAGTTGATGGGCAAGGACCCGTCCGCACGCTTCAGATTCATCATGGAGCGGGCCGAAGACGCTGTAGAGCTCGACGTCTGAAACGGCGCTTCGGCCTGGGACCCGCGGGCATCCGGCGGCGCGACCGGATGATGCGCGGCGCGTGGATTAGTGTTTGTCGCGCACGGAGTATCGATGGAGCGGTGGCGCGTACACAAGTTTGGCGGCTCGAGCGTGGCGGATGCTCGGTGCATGGAGCGGGTGGCGGCGATTCTCGAACACGATCCCCGCCGGCGACTCGCCGTGGTGCTGTCCGCCTGTCGCGGGGTCACCGACGCGCTGCTCGGCGTGGTGACCGCGGCTGAGCAGCAGGCGGGGGATGTGCCCGAGCGGTTGACAGCGATTCGCCAGCGCCACGTCGACATCGCCGAGACCTTGCTCAATCCTGACGACCGCCGGGAGTTCATCGAGACGCTCGACCAGGATATCCGGGACGTTCAGGGCAGCCTCGACACCGTTCGCCTGATCCGTTCGGCGCCCGACGCCGTGCGCGACCTGGTCGTAGGTTTCGGCGAGATCTGGTCGACGCGCCTGTTCACGCGGTACCTCACGTCACGAGGCCGCCGCCCGGGGCGCGTACGCTGGCTCGATGCTCGAGATGTGATTCGCGTCGAATGGGGCACGCTTGGCCCCGCGGTCCGCTGGCCCGAGTCCCGTGACAATGCCCGCCTGGCCACCCAGCCGGAAGCGGACGAAACCCTGATCGTCACCGGATTCATCGCCCGCGATCCGGCCGGGCTTCAGACCACGCTCGGCCGCAACGGCAGCGACTTCACCGCCTCGATCGTCGGCAATCTGCTCGACGCCGACGAAATCCACATCTGGACCGACGTCGACGGTGTCCTCAGCGCGGATCCGCGCCTGGTTCCCGACGCGACGATCATCGACTCGCTCTCCTACGAGGAAGCGATGGAGCTGGCGTACTTCGGCGCCAAGGTGATTCATCCCCAGACGATGGCGCCGGCGGTGACCAAGGAGATTCCGATCTGGATCCGCAATACCTTCGCGCCCGAGAACGAGGGGACGCTGATCTGCGCGCGGCCGACGTCGACCCATCAGGTCAAGGGCATCACCAGCATCAACGGCGTCGCTCTCGTCAACGTCGAGGGGGCGGGCATGATCGGCGTGCCCGGCACCGCGCAACGGCTCTTCGGCGCGCTGCGCGAGCACGGCGTCTCGGTCGTCCTCATCTCGCAGGCAAGCTCGGAGCACTCGATCTGTTTTGCCATCCCGCAGGCTGAGGCCGAACGGACGGCGGCGGTCGTGCGCCACACGTTCAGCAGCGAGCTCGAGCAGGGCCAGCTGCAGAATGTCGATGTCACGACCGGCTGCAGCATTCTGTCGGTTGTCGGCGATGGCATGGCCGGCACGCCAGGCGTTGCCGCCAAGGTGTTCTCGTCGCTCGCCAACGCGGGCGTGAACGTGCGGGCGATCGCGCAGGGCTCGTCGGAGCGCAACATTTCGATGGTGATCGACGAGCGCCAGGCGAGCAAGGCGCTCGGCTCGGTCCATTCCGGCTTCTACCTTTCCCCTCATACGGTATCGATCGGGCTGATCGGCCCCGGCCTGGTCGGCGGCGCGTTGCTCGAGCAGATCGGCACGCAGATCGCGCGGCTGGCCAGAGACTTCCGCCTCGACCTGCGGCTGAGAGGCATCATGTCCTCACGACGGATGTTGCTCTCGGACCAGCCGATTCCATTCGACGGCTGGAAGGAAGCGCTGTCAAAGGCGGAGGGAGCGGACGCGACTCGATTCGAGGCGCACGTGAACACCGATCGCCTGCCCCATGCAGTCATCATCGATTGTTCGGCGAGCGCCGAGGTGGCCGAGCTCTATCCCCGATGGTTGTCGGCCGGCATTCACGTCGTGACGCCCAACAAGAAGGCGAACAGCGGCGCGTTATCCCTGTACGCCCAATTGCGAGACGCGCGGCGCCATGGCGGCTCGCACTACCTCTACGAGGCGACCGTCGGCGCCGGGTTGCCCATTATCCAGACCTTGCGCGATCTGCGCGAGACCGGCGACGAGATCCGTCGCATCGAGGGGATTTTCTCCGGCACGCTGGCGTATCTGTTCAACGTCTGGGATGGCAGCGCACCGTTTTCATCGATCGTTCGCGATGCAAAGGCCAACGGCTTCACCGAGCCCGATCCGAGAGACGATCTGTCCGGCATGGACGTGGCGCGCAAGCTGATCATCCTCGGGCGCGAGATGGGCATGCCGCTCGAGCTCAAGGACGTCCAGCTCGAAGGCCTCGTGCCCGCCAGCCTGGCGAACTGCTCCGCTGAAGAGTTCATGGATCGACTTCCCGAGCTCGACGCCTCGATGTTGAGGCGGCTCGAGGCCGCGCGGGGCAAGGGCCGAGTGCTTCGTTACGTCGCCTCGCTGGACGCGGCAACGCAGCGTGCTACGGTTGGCCTCGTCGAGCTCGATCGCTCGCATCCGTTCGCCAACATCAATCTCACCGACAACATCGTCCGTTTCATCACCGGGCGCTACGACCGCAATCCGCTCGTCGTTCAGGGACCGGGAGCCGGTCCGAACGTCACGGCGGCGGGCGTCTTCGCCGATTTGCTTCGAGTGTGCGCCTACCTCGGGGCGAGCCTGTGACGTGGCCGGAAACCGTGCGAGAGACCGGCGATGAGTGAACCGGCCACACCACGTGAAGCGGCGGCGTTCGCCCCGGCCAGCGTCGGCAACGTGGCGGTCGGGTTCGACGTGCTCGGCCACAGCGTGGCGGCGGTCGGCGACACCGTTCGGGCTCGCCGGATCTCAGAGCGGGCCGTACGCATCGCCGCCATCGACGGCGTCGTCAAGGGCCTGCCGCTCGAGGCCGGGCCGCAATACCGCCGGCGTGGCGGTCGCGGCGCTGGTCGAGACGGTTGGTCTCGACCATGGTTTCGAGCTGACGATCGAGAAAGGGATTCCGTTGGGATCGGGCCTCGGCGGGCTCGGCGGCGTCCGCGGTCGCCGCAGTCGTTGCCGCCAACGCCCTGTTGGCGAAGCCACTCGACAAGCTCGCGCTGCTGAAGTGTGCGATGCGCGGCGAGCAGATTGCCAGCGGCGCGCTGCATGTGGACAACGTGGCGCCGTCGCTCTACGGCGGGCTCGTGCTCACCGTCGGCATCGACGATCCGAACGTCAAACAGATTCCGGTGCCCGACGTCGTTCGCTGCGTCCTGGTCCACCCCCACATCGAGCTGCCCACGCGCAAATCGCGCCAGGTGCTCAAGACCCGCGTGGCGTTGTCGGATGTGATCTGGCAGCAGGCGAATCTGGCAGGTTTTCTCACCGGTTGTTTCACCGGCGACCTCAATCTCATTCGCGTCTCGCTCGAAGATGTCGTCATCGAGCCGCAACGGCGCCTGCTGATTCCAGGCTTTCAATCGGTGAAAGCCGCAGCGCTGGCCCATGGCGCGCTCGGCTGTTCGATCTCCGGGGCCGGCCCCACGGTTTTTGCCTGGTGCGAGCACGAGCGCGCGCCGGAGATCTGCGACGCCATGGCAGCGGCGTTCGAGCTCCACGGCCTCGCCACCGACCGATGGATCTCCCCAATCGATTCGCCGGGCGCGCAGGTCACCCGCGCATGAAGTTCGTGAGTACGCTCGGTGAATCACCGGCCGCGACCTTGAGCGACGCGATCGTCCAGGGTCTGGCGCCCGATGGTGGGCTCTACGTCCCATCCGAAACTCCGCGGGTGGATTCGGACTCGATCGAGCCAGGCGCCGCCCTGCCGACGGTGGCGACGGCGATGCTGGGAAGGTTTGCCGAGGGGGATCGACTCGAGCATCACCTCCCGGAGATCTGCCGGGAAGCCTTCGACTTTCCTGCTCCGCTGGTCCCGTTCGAGGGGATCGCAGGGCCCGCGAGTGTTCTCGAGCTGTTTCACGGGCCAACCTGCGCGTTCAAGGATTTCGGCGCCCGCTTCATTGCCGCGGCGCTGGCGCGGCTCCGGTCGCGCGCATCGCGCAAGTTAACCGTCCTGGTGGCAACCTCCGGCGATACCGGGGGAGCCGTCGCGGCGGCCTTCCACCGCCGGGAGTGGTCCGACGTCGTCCTGCTCTATCCTAAAGGCCTGGTGTCGCCGCGTCAGGCGCAGCAGCTGTCGTGCTGGGGAGAGAACGTACGCACGTTTGCCGTGCGCGGCACGTTCGACGATTGCCAACGAATCGTCAAGACCGCCATGCGCGATCCCGCGTTGAGGGCGACGCACGAATTCTCGTCGGCAAACAGCATCAATCTCGGGCGGCTCCTGCCGCAGACCGTCTATTACGCGGCGGCGAGCCTGCAGCTGTGGCGCTCGGCACAGCGAAAGTCGAATTTCATCGTTCCTTCGGGCAATCTCGGGAACGTGGTGGCGTGTGTCACGGCCCGCGACATGGGCCTGCCGATCGGCGACATCGTCCTGGCAACGAACGCCAATCTCACGGTGCCGGACTACCTCCGCGACGGCGTGTGGCGGCCCCGGACCAGCGTTGCGACCCTCGCTTCGGCGATGGATGTCGGCGATCCGTCGAACATGGAGAGGCTTCGAGGCGGAGTCTCGACTGTCGAGCAGCTCCGCACACGCGTCTCAGCGTACAGCGTGACGGACGAGCAGATCCGCTCGACCATTCGGGAGGACGCCGAGAAGTCAGGGCGCGTGTGGTGCCCCCATAGCGCGACGGCGGCCTTCGTCTACCGGACAGTCGCGAAGCAACGGCCGGCCGATCACTGGGTGATCGTTGCCACCGCTGACCCGGCGAAGTTCGAGGAAGTTGTGGAGCCTCTAATCGGCCGCGCAGTGCCGGTCCCGCCGTCGCTGGCACGTCTGCTCGAGTTGCCACGACACGACGTCGAGATTGACCCGACTCTCGATGCGCTCCAGAACGCCTTGTCGCCGGCCTAGCTTCCTCGGCATCCGCTGCGCCGCGCCCCCTTCTTCTCGCACCACGCCGCTGCTACTCTGAGGTCGACCATGCGCTCGGAACTGTGCAACAAGAAGGACGCGGAATGACCCGCGCGTGGCTGGTGCTGCTTGCGTGTGTGCTGGTGCTGTGGCAGCCGGCGAGCTTCGCCATCGTCGCCAGCGCGACGGTGCCATCGCTGGCGATTCGGGGTTGGATGGCCGCGATCGAACTGTTGTTCGCCGGCGCGATCGCCGCCATTTGCGTCGCGGCGGCCTGGGCCCTGGTGATGCGACAGCCCCACGGCATCCCTCTCGCCAAGCTGGCGCTGGCGCTGTCCGCCATTCGAAGCGTACAGTCGCTCTACTGGACGACGCTGCCGTCCAACGTTGTGCCGGGAACTGAGGAGGAGTACGCAGGGATGATCGTTGCGCTGACCGCCGGCTGGCTGATTTACCTGTCGAGGTCGCGCGGCGTCAAGGCGCTGAGCTGACGCGGACGCCTACGCCTGTTTCTGGTGTTGATCCTCGACGGGCGCGGCGGTGGCGCTGATCGTCGGCGCCTGGCTGCGTTGCTCGTCGCGGCGAACTTCCTCCTCGACCGAATCGCGGAGATTGTTCGCGCCCTTCTTGAACTCGTTGATCGTCTGCCCGACAGCTTTCCCCAGCTCGGGCAATCGTCGCGGTCCAAAGATCATCAAGGCGATGATGAAGATGATCAGCAGCTCCGGCATTCCAACCGAACCGAACATAAGCGAGCTCCCTGGAGAGGGCCGGAGGTCGCGCAGAAAAAAGACGGGACGCCGGAGCCCCCAAGCAACCGTCGTCCCGCCAGCCGACCGAAGAGGCCTTCGGCGCGGCACCTGCACAGACTGACTGCAAGTGAATTGCCGTTCCGAGCGGGTCCAGCCGATATCCCGCAAATGGTTAATACGACTGATCTTGCGACCGAGAAGCGGCGCTCGCGTCGCCCGGGCATCCGCGGCAGGATCGCCACATCGGGGCGCACTGGTCTGGACGGTGGACGGAGGACCGAGGACCTGGGACAGGGACTGGGGGACTGGAGACTAGTGAGCGACTGTCAGAATGACCTTCCCAACCACCCTGCCGGATTCGAGCTCGGCGTGCGCCTCCGCGGCGTGTTCGAGCGGGAAGGTTCGATGAATGATCGGTCGCACCTCGCCACGGCCGAGCAGCGGCCAGACGGCTTTGCGAAGCGCTCTCGCAATCAGGCCTTTCTCTTCTGGCGTACGCGCGCGGAGCGTCGACCCGAGGATGGCGAGGCGCTTTTGCAGAATCGCTCTCATGTTGACGTCAGCACGGGAACCGCCCATCAGGCCGATCTGAATCAATCGTCCGTTGAGCCCGAGACACTCCAGGTTCCGCCCGACGTAGTCGCCGCCGACGATGTCGAGAATGACGTCCACGCCGACGCCGCCCGTGGCATGTCGGACCGCGGCGACAAAGTCGGTGGTGTTGTAATTGATCGCATAGGCGGCGCCGAGTCGTTCGCAGGCGGCGCACTTCTCGTCGGAGCCGGCAGTCGCCAGGACGGTCGCGCCGAAGACGCGTGACAGTTGAATCGCGGTCGTGCCGATGCCGCTCGTCCCGCCGTGGATCAGGACGCTTTCGCCGCTGCGCAGGCCGCCGCGCTCGAACAGGTTCGTCCACACCGTGAAGTACGTCTCAGGGATCGCGGACGCTTCGATGTCGCCGAGTCCCTCGGGCACGGGCAGGCATTGCTGCACCGGCACGGCGCAGAACTCCGCGTAGCC
This sequence comes from uncultured Acidobacteriota bacterium, assembly GCA_963771415.1. Taxonomy (GTDB): domain Bacteria; phylum Acidobacteriota; class Vicinamibacteria; order Vicinamibacterales; family 2-12-FULL-66-21; genus CAWAZT01. Next base: position 279,786 of record CAVYTI010000009.1, read on the forward strand.
CCCGCCGGCGACGAGCGCGCACACACGCTCCCCCATCCGCAGCTCCGGCGTCGCGCCGTCGACCACGACGCCAGCGACCTCGAGGCCCGGGATGTCCGACGCCCCTGGCGGGGGCGGGTACTTGCCCAGCCGCTGCATGATGTCGGGTCGATTGACCCCGGCCGCGGCCACCCGCAGCAGGACCTCACCGTCGGCGACTGGAGGCAGAGCCCGTCGGACGGGTCGCAGAACGCTCGGATCGCCGGGCTCGGCGATCTCGATGGCGAGCATCGAAGTAGGAAGCGGGCTCATGATCCTCCAGGCCGATCGTCTCGAGCGCTTCTGCGGGCAGATAGTATCGCGTCAGCCAGCGACTCAACCCGTCGAGATCGGGAAACAGAATACGTTCGTTGATGTTGGCTTGATCGAGCTTGTCGCGGATCTCCCACTTGAGATGCGCCGGGACGATCACGCGGCGACACAGCTCGGGGCGCTGCTGCAGCCAGCGATCCATGTCGGCGGTCGCGCTCGACATCAATGAAAACAGGGCGAACTGGTTGAGGATGCGGCGATCGACCGCCGGCGGCTCGAGGAAGACCAGGAACGGATCACGCGACAGGGCGTCGAAGTCGCGCAGGGTCTTGAATCCGCCGAGCATGTCCACCGTCAGCGTCTGCGATCCCTCCCGCTCCAGGATCCGCTTCAGCTTCGCCGGCAGGCGCTTGTTCGCCTCGACGAAATTCACGCAGCAGACGACGCCGTCGCGATCGAAGTCGGCGGGCTGATCGGTGGCGAAATGCAGGGCGACGAGGGGGGAATAGGTCCAGTCGAGCAGCCTCGTCGGCAGTCCTCGATGCTGGCCGAGCGCGAGCCAGTCCCAGATTGAATCCGCATGCACTCCCTCGCTGTGCGCGTACTTGCGGAAATTTCGCAACAGGGCCACTTCCAGCCGGCCCGCGTCGGCGCGACCCCGGGCGAGGCGGACCAGAGAGCTCGACAATGGATGGTCGGCTCGGGACAGGCCGCGGAAGGCAAAGGGCGATCGAAAGCGCTGGAGGCCAGGATCCCACGAATCCGAGGTACAGCGCCTCCAGGATCTCCGTCCAGCCGCCGGTCTTCATCGGCGTCTCGCCAGCGTCGCTCTCGGCTCGTGCATCCCGTCTACCATAGCAGCATGTCCGCCACGGCGCTTGCCACCGACCTGTATCAGTTGACGATGATGGCCGGCTATTTCGTGACCGGGCGTCACGAAACCTCCACGGCGACCTTCGAGCTGTTCGTCAGGCGTCTTCCCGCGCGGCGCTCGTTCCTGATTACCGCCGGCCTCGAATCGTTTGTCGAATTCCTCGAACGACTCGAGTTCGACGACGAGGAAGTGGAGCGCCTCCGCGACGAGCCCGGACTGCGCGGCGTGCCGCCGAGGTTCTTCGAATACCTGCGTGGCCTGCGATTCACGGGCGATGTCTGGGGCATTCCCGAGGGCACTCCCGTCTTTGCCAATGAGCCGCTGCTGCGAGTGACGGCGCCGATCGGCGAAGCGCAGCTCGTCGAGACATCGGCGCTTGCCTTCATCAACTTCCAGACGTCGATCGCCAGCAAGGCGGCGCGGATTGTGAACGCCGCCGGCGGCCATCCGGTGTACGAGTTCGGGGCGCGTCGCGCGCACGGCCTCGAGGCAGCGTTGTTTGCCGCCCGCGCCGGCTTCCTCGCCGGGTGCGCAGGCACGTCATTCGTGGAGGCGGGCGTGCGTTTTGGAATCCCGCTGTCGGGAACGATGGCCCACTCGTGGGTCCTGTCATCAGCCGACGAGATCGGCGCATTTCGTACCTACGATGCGCTGTTCGGGGAGCACGCGGTCCTGCTGCTCGACACCTACGACACGATCGCGGCAGCGCGCGCGGTGGTGGCGTCGGGACTGCGTCCGGCCGGGGTGCGACTCGACAGCGGCGATCTCGTCGAGCTCAGTCGCGGGGTACGCGGCATTCTCGACGCGGGTGGTCTCGAGCGAACGCGCATCATCGCGAGCGGCGACCTCGACGAGTGGAGCATCCGCCATCTGCTGGATGTGAGGGCGCCAATCGATGCCTTCGGTGTGGGAACCAGCCTGGTCACGTCGAACGATGCTCCGGCGCTGGGCGGGGTCTACAAGCTCGTGGAAATCGTCGAGCAGGGCCTGGTCCGGCGTGTCAGGAAGACGAGCCCCGACAAAGCGACGTGGCCTGGCAAGAAGCAGGTGTGGCGCACGCTTCACGATCAAAAGGCGGCCGAGGATGTGGTCGCGTTCGACGAGGAACCCGGGCCGCCCTCATCGCGGCCACTGCTCGTGCCTGTCGTTCGGCAAGGCAAGCGGCTCGACCACCGTCAGACGCCCGCCGAGGTGCGCGAGCGCTGTCGCATGCAGATGCAGGAATTGCCCGACAGGCTTCTGGCGCTGGAGTCGAGCGCGGCCTACGCGGTCACGCCAACGCCGGCGCTTCGCCGCTCGCTCGACACGTCACTTCAGCCCTGATGGCAGTCGCGGTGAGGACAGGAGGCGTTCGAATTCCTCCCAGCGCTTCGCCGGATTGTCGGCGGTACCGCCGCGGGACTCGATATAGCGCCGGACCATATCCTTTCCGAGGTTGTAGTTGATCACGTAGCTGCGGTACTGATCGAAGAACCGCACGCGCTGCTGCGCGCGGTCGTGCGGCATCAGCGCGTACTGCTCCAGCCATCTTGCGGCCTCGTCGCGCGAGATCTCGCCATTGAGGTATCGACGCGCCGCCTCGTTGCCGGCGTACGACAGTTGGTCGACCAGCTGCTGGGCTTCGTAGTATTCCGGCGCCCGCGCCGCGTCGAGCCCGGCCAGCGGGAAGAGCTCGCCCTGCTCGAAGCGGACGCGCTCGGTGCCTGGGAAGGCCACCTCGATCCCGAAGTTGGCCGTTCCCTCGGCAATCAGCGACTGTGGCGAGAACAGAGGATAGACGGTGAATTCAATCCACCCGAGATCCTTGACCAGATGCTGCTCGAGCAGCGCGTTGTAGACGTGATGCCCCGGATACCCTTCGTGGCAGGCGAGATCGATCGCGCGGTCGATGTAGATTGGCAGGTCGGTGTTGACCTGGATCAGGCTGCGGAAGTTGCCCTGATACCAGTTGTAGCCGCTCCACGACTTGTTGGTGACGTATTCGACGGTGAAGTGTTCGTCGGCCGGGAGTTGCACGTGCGCCAGCGTGCGGGCGCGACAGGCGTCGATCGCCGCCTTGAAGACCGTGTCGAGCCGCTCGCGCGGAATGACGAACGCGCGCCGCCACGTGTCGTACCGTTCAACCACCGGTCCACCGCCGGGAAATCGACGATCGAGCTGATCGAGGATGTCCTTGAAGTGCGATTCCGGGTAGGTTGGAGCCACCGCGTCGTACAACGCCCGCGACTCCTCGTCGAACGACAGGCGTTCTCCCTTCAGCATCCGCACGCGCGTCCCGAGCGCACTGAGCTGGTGCTCGAGGTACTCGCGGCGCAGCTGGCGGAGCTCCTCGGATCCGGCACCGTGCGCCGCCGGTGTCCCTGCTCCCTCGGCCTTGAGATCCCGCCGGAGACGGGCCGCGCGGTCGCCGATGGTCGACAGATCGAGCTTGGCGGCCTGCGCTTCGTTCTTCCATTCGGGCGGTCCGTAATACGCGTCCACGTAGTCGGGATCGTGCTGCCCCAGTGCCAGCACGATCCGGACGTATTGCTGCGCGATCGAATCCATCGAGCTCCGTTCCGGTCGCCGCGGCATCTGCGCCGTCGTGATCGCGCCGCAAGTGGCCGCGATCAGCGCCACGGCAGCCGCCGCCTTGATTGTCGAGGTCCTGCCGCTCATCAGGGTCCGTTGCCCCACCATTCCTATCTTGACAGTACCCGGGGCGGCCCGGGCGGGCTGGGACGAGTGCCGGGGTCCGATCTCATCGTCGTGACGCTTTGACGGTAGAATCTCCACGCGAATGCGAACCGTCCCGTACTTCCTCGACGCCTTTCCCAAGAGCCGACGTCCCGAGTATTCGAGACAGCGCGGAGATCTCACAACCAACGTCGTCATCGTCGGCGGCGGTTTGACGGGGTGTGCATGCGCGGTCTCGTTTGCAACCGCTGGTGTCCGCGTTGCGCTGCTGGAGGGCGATCGGATCGGGTCCGGCGCAACGGCGGCCAGTGCCGGCCTGCTGCGCCAGGGCTTCGATGGGTCGTTCCAGGATAGCGCCGCCAGATACGGGCTTCGCTCCGCCCGTCATCTCTGGCAGAGCGTCAGGCGCGCCTCGCTGGAATTCGCCGCGGTGATTCGTCGACTGGATATTCGATGCGATCTCGCGCCCCAGGACCTGATTCTCTTCACGCGCGGAGACGCCGAGGCGGTCCGGCGGCTGAAGCGCGAGTACCAGGCCCGCAAGGACGCCGGACTCGACGTCTCGTGGTTGACCGCACGCGCGCTGGCACGAGAGACCGCGCTCGATGGCAGCGGCGCAATCCGGATGAAGGGGGACGTCGTCGATCCCTACCGGGCGTGCGTCGGGCTGGCCGCCGCGGCAGCGGCGCGTGGCGCGCTCATCCACGAGCGCACGACGGTCAGGCGGATCCGCGCCGGCCGCAAGTCGGTTGTCGTCAAGACCGATGGCGGCGAGCTTACGGCAGATGCGGTCGTCATCGCCACCGGCGCTCCCATCGACGACTTGCGAGCGCTGCGCCGGCACTTTGTCGCCCGTGAGACCTACATGGTCCTCACCGAGAGTCTTCCCGCGGCAGTGCGGCGCCAGACGGGCTCACGGTCAGCCTCGCTCGTGGACGGGCCGACAGCGTCGGAATCCACCTTTCCCCACCTGCTGCGGTGGATGAAGGACGACCGCGTGCTGTTTGCCGGCGCCGATCAAGCGCCGACCGCACCGCGCGCCCGCGACAAGACGCTCACGCAGCGCGCCGGTCAACTGATGTACGAGTTGAGCACGCTCTATCCGCCGGTGTCGGGCCTGCAACCCGCGTGGGCCTGGGATCTGATTCACCAGGAGTCGGCGGATGGTCTACCGATCGTCGGGCTGCACCGCAACTTTCCACGCCACCTGTTTGCCTTGGGGCACGGTCGTCACGGCGCTGGGGTCGCCTGGCTTGCCGCCCGACTGCTCCTGCGTCAGTTCCTCGGCGAACCCGGTAAAGGAGACGAGCTCTTCGGCTTTTCCCGTATCCTGTAAGCGTCAGCCGACCGGCGTGATTGACCTGGGGGGGTGATGGCGCTGCGCGATCCACTGATCGAGCATCTGCTGCGTCGGGCGGGGTTCGGTGCGTCCCCCGCGGATCTCGATGCCTATGCCCGCCTCGGGTTCGCCACCACTCTCGATCGCCTGATCAACTACGAGTCGATTGCCGACGACGTTGACGACCATATCGGCGAGCCTGGCTACGTAGGAATCACCGCGCGCACCGGCTTTGCACCCACCACCAACATCACCGACGCCCGCCAGCGCTGGCTGTTCCGGATGATCCATACCAGGCGCCCGCTGCAGGAGAAGATGGCGCTGTTCTGGCACAACCACTTCGCCACCGCTTACAGCAAGGTCTCGGGAAATCTGAACGCCACGGAGGGCGCCCGCGTCCTCGCAGCAAAGCCGTCCGAGGATCCGGCCGGCGTGCGCGGACAGCTCGAGCTGTTCCGCGAGCATGCCGTCGGAAATTTCCGTTCGGTCGTCGCATCAACGAGAACGCCAGCGCCGGCACCGACCACGGCGCCGCTAGCGTGATGATGGTGATGGGGGGCGGCGTCCGCGGCGGCATCTATGGCACCGCCCCCAACCTGCGTACCGGCTCGGACAACCCAACGCTCGAGAACAACGGCAGCGACGTGCGCTACGAAACCGATTTTCGCGCCGTCTACGCGCGCGTGATCGTCCGTTGGCTGGGTGGAGACTCCGTTCGTGTATTAGGGGGGATTTTCGGGCCTCAGGGCCAGAGTTTTGAATCGCTAATCGCTAATCGCTAATCGAGGATCCCTGATCTCTGATCCTCGATCCCTCTGATCCAGGATCAGGGATCGACGATCGAGGATCAAGGATCCAGGATCAAGGATTGGGGATTGGCGATTGTCACCGTTACTGCTCAAAAATCCCCCGCAGCGCAATATCAATCTCTGGATACCGGAAGTGAAAACCAGCGGCGCGTGCGCGTGCCGGGATGACGCGCTGGCCGGTGAGGATCGATTCGGCCATTCCGCCGAGTACGGAGTCGCAGCGCGAAGCCTGGAGTCGGCACGAGAGCGGGGCGGTGCAGTGCGCGGCCCAGCGCGTGACTGAACTGTGCATTCGTCACTGGATCGGGTGAAGTCGCATTGACCGGCCCGCTCACCGTCGGCGTTTCCACGATCCATCGCACCATCTCGATCCAGTCGAGGCGATGAATCCAGGAGAAGTACTGGCGTCCCGATCCGAGACGGCCGCCGACGAACAACCGATAGGGCGTCACCATCTTCGGCAGCGAGCCCCCGGATCGTTCGAGCGCAATCCCCGATCGCAGCGTGACGATGCGGAGGCCGGATCGAGCGGCGCGCTGCGCCTCGGCCTCCCATTCCACGCAGAGTTCGGCCAGGAAACCGCGACCCGGTGGCGCGTCCTCGGTCAGCGGTTCGGCGTGGCGGTCGCCGTAGTAGCCGATCGCGCTGCCGCTGACGAAAAGAGCGGGCGGCGTCGCCGCAGACGAGATCGCCGATGCCAGCGACCGCGTTGCCAGGACGCGGCTGTCGCGCAGCGCTCGCCGCCGTGCCGCCGTCCAGCGTCCCTTGCCGATCGATTCACCGGCGAGATTGACGACGGCGTTGGCAGACTCCACCAGGGTGGCCAGGGCGCCGGCCGATCCATCCGGACTCCAGCCGACACGGGTGATCCCCGGCACGCCGGTGCCGGAATCGTGCTGACTCTGGCCCGCCGGCAGCGACCGCGTCAGGACGCGAACGTCGTGACCTTCCTCGGCCCAGGACTCGCAGAGCGGGCCCCCGAGGAACCCTGTCCCACCGGCCACCACGATTTTCATCGCTGTGTTGGACGAATGCGCCGGCCGCGAAGTTTGCAGCGAATGTTGCACTATAATGGACCTTCACGCTCCCCGCAGGCCTCTCCGCCGCATTTTCAACCATGCGCTACTTGCTCTGCGCCACGATCGTGGCGCTGCTTCCTGGTGTGGTCGGCGCGCAGGATCGCGTGGTTCCCGTCCCGGAAAAGGTCAAAACCGAGGGCCTTCCCCCGATCCCCCAGTCGATTGCCGACGATCTGAGCAGATACGCGAACTTCCGTGAAGCGCAGTTTCTCGCCTGGAGCCCGGCCAAGCAGCAGATCCTCATCCAGACCGCGTTCGGGAGCGTCCCGCAGATCCACCTGGTCGACGGCCCGGGCCGCGCCAGGACGCAGCTCACGTTTTTCCCTGATGGCGTCTCCCGGCAGTTCGCCTGGGCCCAGTTCGACCCTGCCGACGGCGGAACGGTCGTGCTCAGGAAGGATGCCGGCGGCGGCAAGGAAACCAACCAGCTGTATCGCTACGACCTGACCACGGGCGCCACCACGCTGATCACGGACGGCCGGTCCCGCTACGGGGTGCCGGCCTGGTCGCACCAGGGCAAATGGATCGCCTACGACTCGACGGAGCGAAACGGCCGCGATCACGATGTGTACGTGATGCAACCGGCCGACCCCAAATCGGCCAGACGCGTGGCGGAGCTGTCTGGCACCTGGGAAGTGCAGGACTTTTCCGGCGACGGCGGCGCGATATTGGCGCTGGAACAGGTCGGCGACGCCGAGACCTATCTCTGGCGCGTCGACGTCAAGAGCGGTGAGCGCAAGCCGTTGACAGCGCGCGGTCAGGGCACCGCCGAATGGGCCCGCGCCCGATTCAGCGCCGACGGTCGATCGATTTACGCCATCAGCGACAAGGGGAGCGATCGCCATCGGCTCTGGCGCGGAGACATCTCGACCGGCAACTGGACGGCGTTGACGTCAGAAACCGACGCCGTCGACCCGATTGCCGGCTTCGACCTGTCCTCCGACGGGCAGATGATCGCGATCGTGTTCGACCGCGGCAGTCGCAGTGAGCTCCAGGTCCTCGATCTGGGCACGATGAAGCCCAGGCCGTTGAGCCCAATCCCGGTCGGCGTCATCACCCGCGTCGGGTGGCGCCCCAACTCGAAACAGGTCGCCTTCACGTTCGCCAACGTCAAGACCTACGGCGACGTCTTTTCGATCGATGCGTCGCTGGGCACGCTGACGCGCTGGACGACGAGCGAGGTGGGCGGCTTCAACCCCGAGGCCTTGCCTGCCCCGGAAATCGTCGAGTGGAAAAGCTTCGACGGCACGACGATCAGCGGCATTCTCTACAAGCCACCGTCGCGGTTCACGGGACCCCGTCCCGTGATGATCAACATCCATGGCGGCCCGATCGATCGGGCGCTTCCGCTGTTCGTCGGCCGGAGCAACTACCTGCTCAACGAGCTCGGCCTCACGATCATCTACCCCAACGTCCGGGGCTCGGCCGGCTTCGGCCGCAAGTTCGAGCAGATGGACAATGGCCTGGCCCGCGAAGGGGCGATCAAGGACATCGGCGCGCTCCTGGACTGGATCGCGACGCGATCCGAGTTCGACAAGTCGAGAGTGATGCTGACCGGCGCCAGCTACGGCGGCTACCTCACGCTGCAGGCGGCCATCGAGTACAACGATCGCATCCGCTGCGCCTACGAAGCGGCGGGCATGACCAACCTCGTGGCGTTCCTCGAGGAGACCGACCCGTCGCGACAGGCCGAGCGCCGACCTGAATACGGTGACGAGCGTGATCCGCAGATGCGCGCCTTCCTGACCTCGATCTCACCCATGACGCGCGCGGCCGAGTTCAAGAAGCCGGTCGTGATCATTCACCCGTCGAAGGACACGCGCATTCCGGTGGGCCAGGCCGCCGACTTCGCCACGGCCGTGCGCGCGAACGGCACGCCGGTCTGGTACATCGAATACACCGACGTCGGCCACGACAATTTCCCCGGCACCCGCCAGTACAACGACTTCAATTTCTACTGCTGGGTCCTGTTCGTGAAGACCTATCTCCTGAACTGACCGCGGAATGACCCGTGGCATAATTCGACCGATGTTGCCCACCTTCGCGTTCGTGCTCGCGACCATGCTGTTGCCGCCGCTCGTCGTCGGCCAGTCGCCCGATGCCGCAGCGCTCGTGCGAGACGGCCAGGCGCTTCTCGACGGCGGGAACCTGGATGGCGCGGTCGAGAAGTTTCGCGCCGCCGTGACCGCGGATCCGCAGCGCTACGAGGCGCAGGATGCGCTCGGGCGCGCGCTCGATCTCGCCGGTCACTATACCGAGGCCCGCGAGCATCTCGAGCGGGCGATTGCGCTCGCGCCGGATGCTTCGAAGAACCAGGCGCTCGCCGCGATGGGCACGTCATTCGCGTTCGAGGCGCGCGCCGAGGACGCCGCGCGCTACTATCAGCGCGCGTTCGATGCCCAGATGGAGGGGAAGGACCTTGCCGGTGCAGCCGGCACCGCCAACGCGCTCGGACGGGTCTACCTCGAATCAGGCAACTGGCAGAAGGCCGAGCAGTGGTATCGAACCGGATACGAAACGGCGCGGCGAATCTCCCACATGCCGGCGGCGCAGCTCGCGCTGTGGGACATGCGGTGGGAACACGCGCAGGGCCGAATCGCAGCCCGTCGCGGCCGCCGCACGCAGGCACTCCAGCATGCCGCCGCCGTCAAGCGGCTGATGCCAACCGTTGCCGACGAGAACCAGCGCGCGGCCTACCCGTACTTGCTCGGCTACATCGATTTCTACACGCATCGCTACCGCCCGGCGCTCGAGTCGCTGAAACAGGGCAGCCAGGAAGATGTCTTCGTCCTCGGCCTGATCGCCGAGTCCTACCGCAAGCTGCACGACGAGCCGCATGCCCGCGAGTATTTCGAGCGCGTGCTCGCCGGCACCGGGCACAACATCAATACGGCCTTCTCGCGGCCGGCCGCGCGTCAGTACCTCAAACGCGGCCAGCCGTGAGCCGCTCGTAGGTTTCGTCCACCATCCTGACGAGCGGCGACGCAGCGTCCACCTTCACGAGGCTGGAGCGAACGCGCTCTCAGACTGCCTGGCCGCGCGGCGACCCGCGGCGACGTCGACCAGCGTCAGGAGCGCGGCGCCGAGTACGAAAAACGCGAGCACGGAGATGATGGCATTCCGGCTCGTTCCGCTGCGCTCGACGACCCAGGCAAAGATCGCCGGCCCGAGAATCCCCGCATAGCGCTCGAACACGCTGAAAAACGCGAAGAACTCGGAAGACTTGTGGCGCGGAATCATGCTGGCGAACAGCGACCGGCTCAGCGCCTGCGTGCCGCCCTGGACCATCCCGACCAGTATCGCGAGCGCAAAGAACTCGCTGGCGGAGTGCATGAAATAGCCCAGGATGGTGATGCCCGAATAGACCGCCAGCCCGACGAAGATCGCGATCTTCGCGCCAACCCGATCGGCGAACATGCCGAATAGAAAGGCGAAGGGAATACCGATGAACTGGGTGACGAGCAGCGCTCCGATCATGGCGTTGTCGTCGATCCCGATTTCGGTGCCGTAAATCGTGGCCATCCGGATGATCGTCTGGATGCCGTCGTTGTAGATCAGAAACGCCAGCAGGAACACGAACGCCTGTCGGTAGACGCGGAGCTCGTAGAAGGTCTCGACCAGACGCCCGGCGGCGGTAGCGAGCGCATTGCCCGACGGAGTTTCATCCGCCTCGATCCGTCTCGGCGGCTCGGGCACATCACGAAACAGCGGAATCGAGAAGACCACCCACCAGACGGCGACGCTCGCCAGGCTCGCGCGCACGGCGATCTCGCGGCTGGGCAGACCGAACCACGACGGGTGGCTCATCATCAGGATGTTGATCGCCAGGAGCACGCCGCCGCCGATATAGCCGACGGCGTAGCCCGCCGACGAGACACGGTCCAACTCCTCCTGCGGCACCAGATGCGGCAGCAGCGACTCGTAGAACACGATGGTGCCGGCCACACCGACGTTGCCGATGACGAAGAGGACGAGCGCGAAGAGCCAATCGCCGCGAGTGATGAAATACATCGCGCCGGTGGCGACCGCTCCAATCGCGAGGAATATTCCGAGCAGCTTCTTCTTCATCGCCGCATAGTCGGCGAGCGCTCCGAGCAGCGGCGTGATCACCGCCACGATCAGGATCGACCACGTCGTCGCCCACGCGAACCGGCTGGTCGCCACCGGCCCTGGCAGATCGGCGGCAGCCACCTTCTGGAAGAAGATCGGGAAGATCGCGGCGATGATCGTCGTCTGAAAGGCGGAGTTCGCCCAGTCGTACATCGCCCAGGCGCGCAGGTCGCGCCGGCCGAGGCCGAGGCGGGTGAGGAGGTTCATGCCAGGCCCATCAGTACGTCCGTCGCGCGACCCATTCACGCAGCAACGAATCGACGACGATGTAGCGTCCACTTTCGCGCGCCAGGACGTCGTCACGCACGAGCGCGGCGAGCGACGCCTGGACGCTCGACGGGCCGGTCAGGCGATGACGCGCGCGCACGTCGGCGCTCAACAGCTCCCGACCCTCCTCCAGGACGGCGGCTCGGAGCGCCCCGCGCTGCGGTACGGTCAGGCGCTGCCACATGGTTTCGAAAAGCGCGTGATGCTCGTTGAGGAGGCGACGAAGGGTCACGTGGAGCTGGTCCAGCCCCACCCGCCTGACACCGTCCGCCCGGACATCGTCCCAGGTCTCATGCGCCAGTCGCTGCACGTCGTAGGGCAGATTGCCGGCGAGGTCGACGATGGCGGCGCCGACACCAGGCTCGGGTCGGAAGCCGGTTTTCTGAAATCGCGTCTCGAGGAAGCTGGCAAACTGGTCGGCCGGAATGCGCTCGAGGCGGAGCACCGGGCCTGCCTTGTAGAACGGCCGGCTGCGACTGAGCATGCGCTCCATCAGCGTCGGCTCCGACCCCGAGAAGACGTAGCCGACGTCGCGCTGGTGCTGAATGGCCGCGCGCAGGGCATGCTCGACATCGTGCGATCCCTCGTCGAACGCGTTGATCGCCTGGAACTCGTCGAGCGCGATCGCCAGGCGGCGCTTGCGCAGTGACGCGAGTTGCAGCGGCAGCGAGAAGACCGCTTCGGCCAGGCGGGAGACATCGGTCTTCGTCCGCACCGCGGGAAAGGACAAGGACAGGCGCGATCCGGGTTCGAGTCGCAGCTCCGGGCGGAGCGAGCCGAGCAGATCCGCGAGCCATACCCGCACCCGGTCGGGCCTGGCCTCCGCGGTGAGGAGGGCCCGCGCGTAGCCCTCGAGAAAGGCGACGTACGAGCTGTAGCTGCTGACGGTTACGCTGACCGGGATCGCGCCCCGCTTTGCCGCGGCCGCCAGCGCCTGCTGCACGAGCGAGGATTTGCCATACCGGCGCGGCGAGATGAGAAAGACCTTCTGGCCCGCCAGGAGGTCGCCGGTGAGGCGCTCGAGCTCGACCTGTCGGTCGACGAATGCCGACGCCGGCACCACCTCGCCGTAGACGAAGGGGTTCTGCATACGTCAGATTACGTAATGGATACGTATATTAACGTAATGGCGCGACGGGAGCAACCAGGCCCGGGGCCAGCGCCCAGGCCGCGGTCAGCGTCCACACCGCGTGCTCCTGCGGCAGCCACGACGGCAGGCTCTGCCAGCCGGAACCACCCGGGAACCGCGGCGACATCACGATGGCGCGCGTCGCGTCGAGCCCGGTCTCCCGACCCTTGGCGAACGACGCCCGCCAGGTGATGCCTTCAGCCGGGATCGCGACGAAGGTCGCCTGCCACTGCTGGTTGACCACCCGGCCCGGCAGATTGCTGCGCGCCGGTTCGACGCCTTTTGGCAGCACGAACAGCGCCGAGAGCCCGGGCGCGTGTGGCACGACGGTCATCGACAGCTCCGTGCCGGCGGCGACCGGCGAAAGGGAGAAGCCGGAGACGACAGCGGGTGCCGGTGGCGCGCTTCCAGACGTTCGAAATACGAAGGGCAGTGAGAAGCGGCCCCAGGGGACGCTGCCGGCCGGGGTATCGGACGCTCGGTACCAGCCGGTTGGAGCGCCGGCGTCCAGATCGAGGCCTGGCTCGACGGCAGCGACCTCGTAGATTGCATTCGACGAGTTGGAGTCGATGAGGACTCGCGCGTGCCGCCGCAGCGGCTGGGCGTAGGTGTAGGCAGGGGCCGCGTAGGCGATGCCCCCAGCCACCACCGTGACGACGGTCAGCGCCGCGGTCAACAGCGACGGCCTGACGAGCGGGACAGTCGCGGCGATCGTCGCGATGAGTGGCGGCGCCACCATGACCCCGCAGGCCAGCAGCAGGGTCGCATAGACGTAGGCCGGCGTCACGATTGGCAAGCGGCCCATGACCGTGACGATGAAGCGCATGAGCTCGAGCGTTTCACGAAGCCACAGGGTTCCGGCGACCGCGAGCACCAGGACCGAGACCGCCCGCACGACCGCAACCTGCGTGACCGGCACTGCCAGAAGCGCGAGGCCGGCGACGAGCAAGGGCAGGCTCCAGAGAAATCCGGCGGACGGAGCCACCGCCGCGCCGGTCAGACACAGGCCCAGCCACACGGGGAGCGTCACGCTCCACACCAGGACCGGGTGACGGGCACCGCGAATACGGGCCGGCAACCAGGCGCCGAGCCGGGCCGCCAGCCAGCCTGCGAGAACGCCAATCGCGACCAGGAAAAAGAACATCCGTCCCGGATACGCATACCAGGGGTGATACACGGTTCGCGTCTCTCGGAGTGCCCAGGTGCCGCCGACCATCGCGCCGGCCACCAGCGCAACACCGACGAGAGTCCACAGGATTTCTCCGAGCCATCGCCAGATACCAACCAGCCGGATGCTGAACATCAACACCTTGAACCAGGCGAGGATCCCGACCACGAGCGCGGTCAGCGCGACCACCCAGGCGGTAAGCGGTCCCCAGGTCAGCGCGACCGTTTCGCCGATGTCGAAGAAGGTCGCGTCGGAGGTCGATCGTTGTCCGAGGTCGAGCGCGTCGAGCCGTTCGACCGTTGCCACGACATTCTCGCCGCTCCGCTGCAGCGTCTGCCTCGACAGGCGGTCGACCGTGTCGCGTGCCGTGTGATACGCGTAGCTGTCGCCGACCGGAGCGAAGTTCAGGCCGGGGATGTCGTGCCGTTTGAGGATGGAGAAGTCGGTGTCGTTCGGCAGCCGTCGATAGATTTCAATCGCGAACGAGGCGCCACGCGGATGCGGCGCGGTGCGCGCCCACGGCTTGACGATCCACCCGTTCCCCGGCCCGGTTTCGAACAGCATCGCCGTGCCGCTCGAGCCCACGGCTTCCACGTTGACGTAGGCCTGCAGCCGATCCATGACCTCGCGGTCCGCGGTCAGACCCGCCGCGCCCATCAAGCCGGCTTCCTCGCCGTCGGTCACGAGCACCATCAGGCTGTGTCGCCGGTCGGGTCGCGCCGCCAGCACGCGCGCCGCCTCCAGCGTCACGGCCACGCCAAAACCGTCGTCAGCCGCGCCCGGCGCTTCCGGGGCCGAATCGGAGTGCGACAGCAGACCGATCGCCGCCCGTTCGGTTCCCGCCCGGACGCCGATGATGTTGGCGACGTGCGCCGTCCGACCCAGCTCGGCGCGACGTGCGTCGATCTCCTGGACGCGCACTTCGAACCCGTAGACCCGCAGCTGATCGACGATGTACTGGCGTGCGCGGGCGCTTTCGGGAGTGCCGACCGGCCGGCTGCCGATGGTGCCGGCGAGCATGTCGACGTGCGCGCGCGCGTTATCCAGCGAAAAGCGCGGCGAGGGCCGGTTGCACGCGGCGAGGAATCCAAGGCCGAGGGACGCCAGGGCTACGCGTCGGCGAAAGCGCATGCCGAAGAGTAACCCAATCGTCCTTCGTCTACCTGATGCGAACGTCTCCGCTGAACGTCTTGAACTCGAGGGTGTTGCTGCCGCCGCCGGCCAGCTCTCCCTGAATGTGCCGGCGGTTGCCGGTGTGATAGGTCAATGGCAGGCTGCTGTCGAGCGAGCCGCTGAAGCTGTTGAAATCGAGCCGTCCCCGCGATGAGGCGTCGAGCTTGACGTCGATGTCGCCGCTGAACGTTTTCATCTCGACCTGCGGAGCGGACGCCGCGCGCCCGAGATCGCCCTTGATCTCCCCGCTGAATGTCTCGACGGTCAGCGGACCCGAGGAATCGTCGACCCGAATCGTGCCGGAGAACGCATACAGCTTCTGTTTGCCTTCGATGCTCTCGACGTGGATGTCACTCGAGAATGCGTGCACGTCGAGCGTAATCCGCTGCGGCACCTCGATCTCGAAGTCGGTCTCCACGACGTTGTCGTTCTTCTCCCGCCAGGACTCGTCCTTCTTGTTGGCCTCGATGCTGATTTCGGACTCGGTGGCCCGGATGTCGAGGTGGATGTGGTCGAGGCGGTCCCTGGTCGCCCTGCGGACGGCGTGGACGACGACGTTGGCGCGATTGGAGCCGGTGATGTGGATGTGGCCTGAGAAATTCTTGAGAATCAGCTCGCCACCCGGTTGGAAGGGGAAGGTGCGGTCGACCTGCTCGGTCTCCTTTTGGGCCCGCCCGCCAGCTTGTGCCGGTGCGGCCGTAAGGGCCAGTCCCAGGATTCCCGCCGAAATCATCAACATCCGCATACGTTTCATGGCAGTGCTCTCCCGTTGTGGCTTAGACGGGGCGGTTGCGTCAGGGGTTCATCCGGAGGGCGGCGGGCTGATGGCAAGCCGGCCCGTGTAGACCGCCATGCCGACCACGGCATCGACCCCGATTCCGTCGAGCCAGGCGATCTCCGCCTCGGCGGTGATGCCCCCGGCCGCGGCGATGGCGCGGGTCGTGGCCGCTCGGACGGCCTCAATCGCCTGTCGATCCGTTCCTTGCATCAATCCCTCGGTATCGACGTTCGTATACAGGAACTCGCCCACGAACGGCTCCAGCGCCCGCACCGCGTCCACCGGGGTGATGTCGAGAACGGTCCGCCAGCCATGGATCGCGACCCGGCCGCCGCGCGCGTCAACGGCGGCGATCAGCCGCTCTGCACCTACGGCGTCGGCGAATGAGCGCGCCAGCTCCAGGTCCGGTCGATCGCCACGGAAGAGCGCCGACCCGATGATGACCTTCCGCGCCCCGTGCGTGAGCAAGGCCTCGGCTCGTGCGACCGATCTCACACCACCCCCGACGCGACAGGGCAGTCGCGCGCAGATCGTCTCGACCAGTGAGGCGTTGTCTCCCTCGGCTTTGGCCGCATCGAGATCGATCAACTGCACGCGGTCGAAATGGCTGAACCGGCGGATCCACCCCTCAACATCGTCGCTGGCAATGGCCAGGCGTTCGCCCTGAACCAGCTGCACGACGCGTCCGCCCTGAAGATCGATCGAAGGAATCAACATGGTGAGAGCCGGACCGGTACGCCCTGCGCCTGGATGTGCGCCTTCAACTCGGCCACTGCATGTTCCGAGAAGTGAAAGACCGACGCCGCCAGGGCTGCGTCGGCGCGGCCGCGGGTGAAGACGTCGACGAAGTGATCGAACGTGCCGGCGCCACCTGACGCGATCACCGGGATGGGCACGGCGGACGAGACGGCCGCCGTCAACTCGCAGTCGAAGCCGCTGCGCGTGCCGTCGCGGTCGATCGATGTCAGCAGTAGCTCGCCGGCACCGCGATCCGCCGCTTCGCGTCCCCATTCGACCGCGTCCCGTGTGGTCGCGTCCCGTCCGCTGCGTGCGTAGACGCCGAACCGTTCCCCGTCGCGCTTGGCGTCGATCGCCACGACCACAGCCTGCGATCCATATCGTGCCGCCAGCCGCGTGATCAACCCGGGCTCCGCAATGGCCGCGGTGTTCAGGCTGACCTTGTCCGCGCCCGCCTCGATGGCCGCGGCGGCGTCGGCCTCGGATCGGATTCCGCCACCCACGGCCAGCGGAATGAACAGCTCGGCCGACACCGCACGCACGGTCGCCGCCATCGCCCGTCGTCCTTCAATCGTCGCGGTGACGTCCAGGATGACCAGCTCGTCGATCCCTTCGGCGTTGTAGCGTCGCGCCAGCTCCGCCGGGTCTCCCGCGGTGCTGAGATCGTTGAAGTTGACGCCCTTGACAACACGGCCGTCGCGCACGTCGAGGCACGCGATGATCCTCTTCGACAGCATCAGGCCGTCCTCGATGGCGCCAGCGCGGACGTGCCGGTCATGCGAAGAAAATTGCGCAGCACGCGCAGCCCGGCGTCGCCTGACTTCTCGGGATGGAACTGGACGCCCGCGATGTGGTCGCGTTCGACGACGGCGGCGAAGGTCGAGCTGTGGGTGGCGGTGGCGACGCAGTCCGCCGTGACCGGGGCTGCGTAGGAGTGCGTAAAGTAGACCTGAGTACCGTCGGCGATGCCCTCGAGAATGCGCGATGGTCTCACGACGTCCAGCGAGTTCCAGCCGACGTGCGGGACCTTCAGCGTTGCGGGAAGAAGCCCGCACATCCCGGGCAGCAAGGCGAGACCGAGGATCTCGGGCGCCTCCTCGCTGCCGCTGAACAGGTACTGAAGGCCAAGACAGATTCCGAGAAGTGGAACGCCGGATCCGACAGCGTCGAGGATCGCGGCTCGCCACGCGCCGTCGAGCGCCTCCGTCGCGCCGAAGTGGCCGACGCCGGGAACGACGATGCCGGCGGCCCCGCCGAGGTCGGCTGGAGCGGACGGCGTGAAGAACGGGGCATCGATCGCGCCGAGCGCCTTGCGAACGGAGGTCAGGTTGCCGGCGCCGTAGTCGATGAGTGCAAGCATGTTCGTGGTGCGTGTGAGGCGGCCGTCAGAGCAGTCCTTTGGTGGAGGGAAGCGCGCGGCCGAGTTGCCTGTCCCTGGAGCACGCCACGCGGAGGGCACGCGCGAACGCCTTGAAGATCGCCTCGACCTGGTGGTGGCTCGACCGCCCGTAGAGAACCTTGACGTGAACGTTGGCCCGTGCCCCCTGCGCGAACCCTTCGAAGAAATCCTGCACGAGCTCGGCCTGCAGATCTCCGACAGTCTTCACCTTCAGCGCGAGATCGACGACCGCATGAGGGCGGCCGCTGAGGTCTACCGCCGCGACTGCCAGGGTTTCGTCCATCGGCATGACGAAGTAGCCGGCACGGTTGATGCCGCGGCGCGCGCCAAGCGCCGCCGAGACCGCTTCTCCCAACGCGATTCCGGTATCTTCGACGGTGTGATGCTGATCGACGTCGAGGTCGCCTGTGGCATGGAGCGTCAGATCGAACGCCCCGTGACGGGCGACGAGCTCGAGCATGTGATCCAGGAAGCGGATCCCGGTTGACACGTCGTAGCGACCGCGTCCTTCGACGATCAACGACAGGCGTATCGACGTTTCGCGCGTCTCGCGCGTTATCGTGCCGCGCCGCACCAGACCTCCTCGAGAGTGGCCACCAGCCGCTTCGTCTCCTCGGTGACGCCGGTCGTCATCCGAATGCATCCTTCGCAACCCGGATCGCTCGAGCGATCCCGCACGAAGATGCCGCGCTCGGCGAGAGCGTCGACAAGAGAGGTCGCGCGGGATCCGACGCGGACGAGCATGAAATTCGCCGCGCTTGCCCAGGTCCGCAGCCCGAGCCGTTCGCAGGTCTCCGTCAGCAGCCGCCGCGATTCCTGCGCCTCGGCCATGTACCATTCGCAGTAGTCGCGGTCCTCGAGCGCCACTGGGAGCGCCGCGGTGGCATAGGCGTTCAGACTGTACGGAGGAACGACCTGCCGTAATGGCAGCAGGGTCGCGGCATGGGCGATGACCGCGCCGGCGCGAAGGCCGGCCAGCCCGTACGATTTCGCGAACGTCCGTCCGACCACGAGGTTCCTCAGCTCCGCCAGCCGCCCGGTGGCGATCAATGTCTCTCCGGTGAAGTCCGCGTACGCTTCGTCGACGAAGAGCAGCGTTGGCGAGATGTCCCGGGCGAGCCGTTCAAGGTCCTCGAGCGCCAGACGTTGACCGGTCGGGTTGTGAGGGTTGGTGACGAAGACGATTCGCGTCCGCGGCGAGATCGCCCTCCGCAAGCCGTCCCACGGATATTCGAAGTCCGGTCCGAGCGGCACATTGACCATGCGCCCACCCAGGGCGGTAGTCGAAACTTCGTACATGTCGAACGCCGGCGAGACGCCAACGGCTTCCGGTATGCCCGGGGACTCGCGGTCGCGCAGGGCCGCTGCCGCTGCGGCGAGGATTCCTTCGTCGAGGCCGTTGGTGAGGAGCACATGATCGTCCGCTACGTCGAACGCGCGTGCGACGGCGTGTTGCGCCGCGTCGTAGTCGGGATAGAGCGCGGCCACGCGTGCCGTCAGCGACTGCAGGACGGCATGAACCCGCGGAGAGCAGCCGGCGCCGTTCTCGTTGAGGTGCAGCCGCACTCCGGTTCCGGCGGTAGGTTTCCTGTACTCCCCGCTCATGATTGTTTCGTCCTCACGCGCACGGCAATGGAGGCGGCGTGCGCGCGGAGCCCTTCCGCCGTCGCGAGAGATATTGCCGCAGGCGCCAGCCGGCGGAGCCCTTTCGCGGTCAATCTTTGCACCGTAGACACGCGCACGAAGTCCGCTGCCGTGAGCCCGCCCCGCCCGCGCGCGGCGCCGGACGTCGGCAGGACGTGATTGGAGCCGGTCACATAGTCTCCTGAGGCTTGCGCGCTGAATCGGCCAACGAACACCGTTCCGGCCCGACGCAGGCGCGACGCCTGCGCATCGGAATCGCAGACGACGTGCTCGGGCGCCATCCTCTCGCTCAAGGCGATTGCCTCGTCGACGCTTCGCGTCACGATGATCCCGCCGTTTCTCGCGATCGCGGCCCGCGCTGGACCACTCGCCGGCATCTGACGTCGGACTTCCGTGGCAACCGCACGCGCCAGCCGTCTGCTGGGCGTGACCAGAAGGGCCCGGGCATCCGGATCGTGCTCGGCCTGCGCCAGGAGATCGGCCGCGATCCAGGCGGCGCGTCCCGTTGCCGACACGATCAGGATCTCGCTCGGGCCGGCGAAGAAGTCGATCGCACAGTGCGAGGAGACCAGCGCTTTGGCGGCGGCGACGTAGGCATTTCCCGGACCCACGATCTTGTCCACGCGCGGAATCGTCGCCGTACCGAAGGCCAGCGCGGCGATGGCGTGGGCCCCGCCCAACCGCAGCAGTCGCGTGACGCCAGCCTCGCGCGCCGCCAGCATCACCGACGGGTCGGGCTTCGGACAGACCGCGATGATCTCGTTGACGCCGGCGACACGTGCCGGAATGGCGGTCATGAGCAGCGATGACGGCAGCGGATAACGGCCACCCGGCACATAGCAGCCAATCCGTTCCAGCGGCAGCACCCGCTGCTCGATCTCGACGCCCGGACTCGGCCTCATCGTCCAGCCAGACGGCACCTGGCGGCGCGCGACCCTCGCGATGTTGCGCGCCGCCAGGCGGATGGCGCGGCGCGTCTCTTTGGGGACGCTCTCTATCGCGACGTCCATTTCCGCCGGCGATACCTCGACCGAGCCCCCGAGGCCATCGAAGCGCGCGGCAAATCGCGAGACGGCGCGATCGCCGTCACGCCTGACCCGCTCGACGATGGCCGCGACCCGCCGCTCCAGCGCGGGATCCCGCCGCGGTGCCCGATCGAGCAGGGCAGCAACGAGCCGCCCGTTGGTCGAATCCACGATCCGAATCACTTGATCACCTGGTCGCGCCATCGATCTAACGTCACATCACGATCTTGTTCAGCGGGTATTCCACAATGCCTTGCGCCCTGGCGTTCTTCAATCTGGGAATGAGATCGCGGACGGTACGCTCCTCGATGATCGTGTTCACTGCGACCCACTCGGCGTCGCTCAGGGCAGAGATCGTCGGCCGTTGCAGCGCCGGCAGCAGCGAGAGGACGGCATCGAGATCGCTACGCCGGACGTTGAGCATGATGCCGACCCGCCCGTGCGCCTCGATCGCTGCCTTGAGGAGCAGGGCGATGTTTTCCAGTTTGGTGCGCGTCCACGCATTGTCGAGCGCGCGGGCGTTGGCGATGAGCTGGGTGTTCGATTCGAGCACGGTGTCGATGATCCGCAGCCGGTTGGCGCGCAGCGACGATCCCGTCTCGGTGACCTCGACGATTGCGTCGGCGAGCAGCGGCGGCTTCACCTCGGTCGCACCCCACGAGAACTCGACGTTGACGGTTACCCCGAGCTGAGAGAAATAGGCCTGCGTCGCCCTGACCAGCTCGGTCGCGATCGTGGCCCCCTCGAGATCCTGCGGCGTGCGATATTTCGAGTCCTCCGGGACGGCCAGCACCCAACGCACCTTGCCAAAGCTCTGCTTGGCATAGACGAGATCAGCGAGCGGCGTGACGCTGGCGCCGCCGGCGGCCACGTGCTCCGCGATCCAGTCGATGCCCGTCAGGCCGGCGTCGAGCACGCCATCGGCGACGTAGCGCGCCATTTCCTGGGCGCGAATCAGCATGCACTCGACGTCCGGATCGTCGATGCTGGGAAAATACGAGCGGGAGCTGGCGTAGATGTTGAAACCCGCACGCGCGAACAGCTGAATGGTCGCGTCCTGCAGGGATCCCTTCGGCAGCCCAAGCTTCAACCGGGTCGTCGTCTCCGGCACCGTCGCGCTCCTCGTCATGATCCTGATTCCAGCGGCCTGAAACAGGTCCGCGTCCCGGTGTGACAGACGTTGCCGTCCCCCAGCCGCCTGACCTTCAACAGGATCGTGTCCTCGTCGCAGTCGACCAGCGTCTCGAGCACCTCGAGACGGTTGCCGGAGGTCTCCCCCTTCGTCCAGAGCGCCTGCCGGGTGCGGCTGAAGAACGTGGCAAAGCCGGTCGCGATCGTGCGGTCGAGCGCGTCACGATTCATGAAGCCGACCATCAGCACCTCAGCCGACTGGGCGTCCTGAATCACGGCCGGTACGAGTCCATCGAGTTTTGTGAAGTCCATAGAGAAAGAAAAAGCCCCGCTCGGCGGTGCCGGCGGGGCTTGGTGAATTGCTCGCTGATTCTCGTTCAGCGCATCCGCAACTCGACCGGCCCGCCGCAGCAGGAGTGGTGGTGCCGGTGATGGTGCGCGCGAAACATCTCCCGGAAAGCCTATGTGCTCAATCGATGGAAGTCAAGCCGTGACCTCGGCTACTTCGATCGCGTGCCCTTTTGAGCCGCCGCAGTCGCCGCCGCCGCCGCTGCGATCGACGCCTTGCCGTCGGCATCGCGGCGATCGTTGGCTCCCCACGCCACGCCGGCATCATCCACGACGATGGAGTTGGCGTCACCCTGCGCGCCGCCGACCTTGACGGTGTATCCCATCGCGCGGAGCTGCTGAAGGACTTCGTCCGACGCCGCGTTCCCCTCGATCTCGACCGAGTCCGGCAGCCACTGATGATGCAGGCGCGGCGCGTCAACGGCGTCACGGACGTTCAGCCCGAACTCGGTCACGCCGAGCACGACGGAGAGCACCGTGTTGATAATCGTGCGTCCACCTGGAGAGCCGGTGACAAGGACAAGCTTGCCATCCCGCACCACCATCGTCGGCGTCATCGAGCTGAGCATGCGTTTGCCCGGACCGATCAGGTTCGCCGGCGTGCCGATGTTGCCCGTGACATCGGTGACCCCGGGATTCTTGTTGAAGTCTCCCATCTCGTTGTTGAGCAGGAAGCCCGCACCCTTGACGACAACGCGCGACCCGAAACCGCCTTCGAGGGTGTAGGTGCTCGCGACGGCCATGCCGGTGCGATCGATGACCGAGAAATGCGTGGTCTCGTCCGGCTCCGCCGCCGGTGGGGAGGCGAGGAGGTCCTTGCCGATATCGGCGCTCCTGGTCGCGCGCGCCGTATCGATCGACGCTGCCAGCGCTCTGGCGTGCTGCTTCGAGATCAGGGTGGCGACCTGGACTTTGACGAAGTCGGGATCGCCGAGGTACCGCGCGCGATCGAGGTAGGCACGACGCATGGCCTCGATCTGCAGGTGAAGTGACTCGGACGAGTAACGGCCTTTGGCGTTCAGGTGATAGGGCTCGAGCATGTTCAGCATCTCGATGAGCGCCACGCCACCGGAGCTCGGCGGAGGCATCGAGACGATCTCGAACGGACCGTAAGTGCCGCGAACCGGCATGCGTTCCTTGGCCTCGTAATGCGCCAGATCGTCTTTCGAGATGAGGCCGCCATTGGCCACCATGTCATCGGCAATTCGATCGGCAATCCATCCCTTGTAGAACGCGTCGGGGCCGTCGATGGCAATCGCGCGAAGGGTCTTTCCGAGATCCGTCAGGACGAGACGATCGCCACCTGCCCACTGGCCGCCGCCCGGCTTTCCGTACGCGGCGACCGATGCAGGGAAGCGGCCCATCACGCCCGAGAGCTGGTTGTTGAGGCTGCGCGCGAGGCCGCCCGAGATGTTGAATCCGTTCTCCGCCAGCGCCACCGCCGGCATCACCACGTCTTTCCAGGGCAGTGTCCCGAACTTCTTGTGCGCGAGCGCGAGGCCGCGCACCGTTCCGGGCACGCCAGGCGCCAGGTACCGGAGTTGGTGAGGGAGATGTCGATCCGGCCGTCGCGAAGATACATCTTCGCTGTCGATTTGCAGCGGCGCCTTTTCGCGGTAGTCGAAGGTCGTCGCTGATCCCTTCGCGGCGCGGACGATCATGAAGCCGCCGCCGCCGATGTTGCCCGCTGACGGATACGTCACGGCCATCGCGAACGCCGTCGCCACCGCGGCGTCAACCGCGTTTCCACCGCGCGCGAGGATCTCTGCCCCCGCGTCGCAGGCAGGCGCCGAGGTGCAGACGACCATACCGGTGCGCGACGAGACACCGGCATCGGTCTGCGCGAGCGGGAGAGCCACACCCAGCGCGCACAGCAGCACGAGCAGTCGAAATCTTCGCGCCATGGCAGTCAAGGGTTGTCGATAGGAGGCCATCGCCAGATTCTAGAAGATCCGGGCCCCGAGATCCGGAGACCCGAGATCCGCGTGTTCCGCGCAATCCGCGGCCCCCGGGTCCGAGATCCGCGGGTTCCGCGAAATCCGCGGCCCGAGTTCGGAGATCCGCGTGTTCCGCGTAATCCGCGGCCCGAGCTCCGTGTATTCCGCGTAATCCGCGGCCCGAGGGTCCGTGTATTCCGCGGCCCTTCTTGCAACGCGGGCGTGGTCTGATACACGCTTTCAACGGAGTATCGCCACGTGGATCAAAGAATCGAGCGGCGGGCCGATCGTGGGCGGGACAAGAGCGCCATCCAGGCGTGGCCCGGCGCCCCCTATCCCCTCGGCGCCACCTATGACGGCGTCGGAACCAACTTCTCGGTGTTCTCCGAGGCCGCCCAGCGGGTCGAGCTGAGTCTGTTCGACGAGGCAGGGAACGAAACCCGCGTCGACCTGCCCGAGACGACGGCGCTGTGCTGGCATGGCTATCTGCCCAACGTGAAGCCCGGACAGCGTTATGGATTTCGCGTGCACGGGCCGTACGCCCCCGACCAGGGGCACTGGTGCAACCCGGCGAAGCTGCTGCTCGATCCGTACGCCAAAGCCATCGACGGCGCCTGGAAATGGAACGAGGCCCTCTTTCCCTATCACTTCGCCGATCCCGAGCACTCGCGCAACGATCTCGACAATGCGCCATTCATTCCCAAGTCGGTCGTCATCAATCCCTTCTTCGACTGGGGCAACGACCACCACCCGCGTACGCCATGGCATCGCACGATCGTCTACGAGACCCACGTCAAGGGGTTCACCAAGCGGCAACGGGAGATTCCGGAGGAGCTGCGCGGCACCTACGCCGGCATGGCGCATCCGGTCGCGGTCCGCTACCTGCAGCATCTCGGCATCACCGCCGTCGAGCTCCTGCCGGTGCATCAGTTCGTTCAGGATTCGACGCTGCTCGATCGCGGCCGGCGTAACTATTGGGGCTACAACTCCATCGGATATCTGGCGCCGCACAACGAGTACTCGGCACGCGGCCAGCGCGGTGAGCAGGTGCAGGAATTCAAGCATCTGGTGAAGACCCTGCACGCCGCCGGTATCGAGGTGATCCTCGATGTCGTCTACAACCACACCGCCGAGGGGAACCATCGTGGGCCGGTGCTGTCGATGAAAGGGATCGACAACACCGCGTACTACCGGCTCATGAACGACAACAAGCGCTACTACATGGACTACACCGGGACGGGCAACACGCTGAACATGCGGCATCCGCACGTGCTGCAGCTGATCATGGACAGCCTGCGCTACTGGGTGCTCGACATGCACGTCGACGGCTTCCGCTTCGACCTCGCCGCGACCCTGGCGCGCGAGCTGCACGACGTCGATCGGCTGTCAGCGTTCTTCGATC
This sequence comes from uncultured Acidobacteriota bacterium, assembly GCA_963771415.1. Classification (GTDB taxonomy): domain Bacteria; phylum Acidobacteriota; class Vicinamibacteria; order Vicinamibacterales; family 2-12-FULL-66-21; genus CAWAZT01. The sequence continues at coordinate 305,103 of CAVYTI010000009.1, forward strand.
TCATTCAGCAGGATCCGATCGTGAGCCAGGTGAAGCTGATCGCCGAGCCGTGGGACGTCGGCGAGGGCGGCTATCAGGTGGGCAACTTCCCACCGCTGTGGTCTGAGTGGAACGGCAAGTATCGCGACTGCGTACGGGATTTCTGGCGCGGGACCAACCAGACGCTTGCCGAGTTCGGCTCGCGCTTCACCGGCAGCTCGGATCTCTATCAGGGGACCGGCCGGCGGCCCTACGCGAGCATCAATTTCATCACCGCACATGATGGTTTTACGCTCCGCGACCTCGTCTCGTACAACGACAAACACAACGAGGCCAACGGCGAAGAGAACCGCGACGGCGAGAACCACAACCGCTCGTGGAACAGCGGCGTCGAGGGTGCGACCGGGGACGCGACGATCCTCGCGCTGCGCCATCGTCAGGTCCGAAACTTCCTCGCCACGCTGTTCCTGTCGCAAGGTGTCCCGATGCTCTGCGGCGGCGACGAGATCGGCCGCACGCAGGAAGGGAACAACAACGCCTACTGCCAGGACAACGACGTCTCGTGGTACGACTGGCAGCGCGCCGACACGAAGCTGATGCATTTCACACGCGAGGCTGATCGAGCTTCGCCAGAAGCATCAGGCGTTCTGCCGTCGCCGCTGGTTCCAGGGGCGCGCCATCCGCGGCAGCCAGGTCAGCGACATCGGCTGGTTCACCCCGGCGGGGGCGGAGATGTCGGATCAGGACTGGCAGGCCGGGTTGGCGAAATCTCTCGGCGTCTTCATCAACGGCGCGGCCATCGCCACCATGGACGAGCACGGCGAGCGCATCGTCGACGACAGCTTCTACGTCATGTTCAACGCGGATCAGAGCCCGCTCGCGTTCGTCCTGCCGGAAGCGAAATGGGGAGAGCGCTGGACGGTGATCCTGGATACGAGCGAGCCGACCGACCACCTCGACGAGGAAGACGAGTACGAGGAGGGATCGACTCTGGCCTCTGGGGATCGCAGAACGGTCAACGCCTGGACGCTGGTGCTCCTGCGCCGGCTCGGGCCGGACCCGAGGTGACCCGCGGCGCGGTCAGGACGATCGCGATCGCCCGATCATCACCTCGGTCGATTTGACGATCGCCAGCGCTTCGTCGCCGCGGCGCAGCTTCAGTTCCTCGACCGCGTCCCGCGTGATCACCGCCGTCAGCGACTGACCGCCTACGCTGAGACGGACCTGCGCCAGCAGGCCGTCGACCCTCACTTCCTCGACCACGGCACGCAGCTGATTGCGACCGCTCAACGCGACGATGGCGGGGCGCGATGCGGCGCGCCGTGCGCGGGCGGGGCTCCGCCCCGTTGACGCCAGCAGCCGATCGATCTCGACCTCCGAGACACGATGATGTCCGCCAGCGGTGCGGGTCGTCCGCACCGATCCCTTGTAGATCCATTGCTTGAACGTTGGATAGCTGACGCCCAGGCGGCGGGCGGCCTCACGCGGGGTGATCAGGGCCACTTGCCTGAGAATCGCCTGAAGTCGAGATAAATACAAGCTGAAATCGTATTAAAGTGTATCGATGCTGTTGCTGATTGGTCTTCTGATCGCGGTGACCATGCCGGCTGCTCCGGTTCGGATGGCCGTGGCGGCGCCGCCGATTACCGTCGCAGCGGCGGTGAGCCTGACCGACGCGTTGACCGCGGCAGCTCGGGAGTATCCGGATTCGGGACGCGATCAAATCCGGTTCAATTTCGCGGCATCCAACGTTCTGGCCCGTCAGATCCTGAGCGGCGCCCCGGTCGACGTGTTCATCAGCGCCGACGGAGCCCAGATGGACCTCGTAATGAAAGCCGGATTGCTCGCGGCTGGCACCCGGGTCGATCTGCTCACGAATCAGCTGGCCGTCGTGGTTCCAGACGATCGCGCACGGACCTTCAGCGGCATCAAGGACCTGGCCGATCCGACCTACAAGCGAATCGCGCTCGGCGATCCGGCCGCGGTGCCTGCCGGCGTGTACGCGAGGGAGTACCTGGTGAAAGAGGGACTCTGGGAATCGCTGCAGGCGCGCGTGGTTCCGGCGGTCAGCGTGCGGGGCGCGCTGTCGGCCGTCGAGTCCGGCGCCGCCGACGCCGCCATCGTCTATCGGACGGACGCGATGGTGGCACGCCGCGCCAGGATTGCGTGGCTCGTCCCGCTCGACCGCGGTCCACGCATCCTCTATCCCGCGGCATTGATACGGCGGGATGCGAGCAACGTGGAGGCGCAGCGGTTTCTCACCTTCCTGCGGAGCGATGCAGGGGCGCGAATCTTCACGCGGTTCGGATTCTCGCCTGCGCAGACGGGCCGGTGACCCGGTGGACGTCTGGCACATAACCTGGTTCACGATTGTTGCCGCGACGCTGGCGACGGCGCTGATGCTGCCGCCCGGAGTGCTCATTGCGTGGCTCCTGGCGCGTCGGCGCTTCTGGGGACGCTCCGTTGTCGAGACGATCGTATCGTTGCCGCTCGTCCTGCCCCCGGTGGCGACCGGACTCATTCTCCTGACCGTGTTGAGCCGACGTGGAATCGTCGGCCGACTGCTCGCCGACCTGGGGATCGAGGTGGTGTTCACCGCGAAGGCCGTGGTCCTGGCCATGGCGGCCATGGGGCTGCCGTTGCTTGTGCGTACTGCGAGAGCCGGATTCGAGCACGTCGACCGGCGGTATGAGGACGTGGCGGCCACGCTGGGAGCGTCGCCGGCACGAGTCTTCTTCACCATCAGCCTGCCGCTCGCGGCGCCGTCGGTGGTTGCCGGAGCGGTGCTCGGGTTCGCCCGCGCCCTGGGCGAGTTCGGAGCGACGATCATGGTGGCGGGCAGCATTCCCGGCGTGACACGAACGCTCGCGGTGGCGATCTACACCTACTCGGAAACCGGACAGGACGGGCCGGCGCTGGCGCTGCTCGGCATTTCGGCAGCCATCGCGTTTGCCGCGCTCTGGTTCGCCAACCGCCTCAGCGAGCGACGGATTGCATGATCGAGCTGAATCTCGAGCTGATACAAGGCAGCTTCACGCTCGAGATCCAGGCTCACCTGAACGGGCGGGCCGTTGCCGTGTTCGGTCCCTCGGGCGCGGGCAAGACGACGATCCTCGATGCAATCGCGGGCCTGAGATCGCCGCGTCGCGGCCTGATTCGGATCGGCGACCACATCCTGTTCTCGACAGCTGACGGGATTGACCTGCCGTCGCGCGAACGGCACGTCGGGTACGTTCCTCAGGATGTCGCCCTCTTCCCGCACATGAACGTCGAGCGGAACCTGCTGTACGGCCGGCATCCTGGCGAGTCGCCAGAGCTGTCGCGCGTGACGAACATGCTCGAGATCGACGACCTTGTCGGCCGAGCGGTTCAGCAGCTCTCAGGCGGTGAACGGCAAAGGGTCGCGCTGGGCCGCGCGTTGATGTCGGGGCCGTCAATTCTGCTGCTCGACGAGCCGCTGGCCGCCGTCGATGTTCCGCTTCGTCGGCGGATCCTGCCGTACCTGCAGCGCGTTCGCGACGAGCTGGCCATTCCAATCGTCTACGTCTCGCACGATCGCGAGGAAGTCGAGCAGCTCGCCGACGAGGTGGTGGTCATGGACAATGGCCGCGTGGTGCGTGCGGGAGAACCGGTCGCTGTGCTTCGCTGAAGGGTGCCGAGTGCTGCTGCGCCATCTCTTCGCCATCGCCGTCCTGCCCTTTACGGTCGCGGTGATCGTGCCTGTATGGCTCGCGCGACAGATGGACGGTACGGTCGCCATCGGCTCGGGCCTCGCGCTGCTCGTCCAAATCGTTGGGGTCGCGGTTGGATGCGCTGGCCTGCTCCTGTTCGTGGCGTCGCTGCGCCGGTTTGTCCTCAACGGCCGAGGCACGCTGGCGCCCTGGGATCCACCCAGGCATCTCGTCGTCCAGGGGCCCTACCGCTACGTCAGAAACCCCATGATCTCGGGCGTCTGCCTCGTGCTCGTGGCGGAAGCGCTGATCCTGAGGTCGCCGAGCCATGGCAGGTGGGCCGGGATTTTTTTCGTGGTGAACAGCATCTATATTCCGCTGCTCGAAGAACCGCTGCTTCGCGCCCGTTTTGGCGGCGCCTACCTGGACTACGCCCGGCACGTACCCCGGCTGATTCCCCGCGCTCGTCCGTGGAGCCCACCCGCCATTCCTCCTCAGCAAGCGCCTGATGCGAGTGATAATGGGTAAGGGAGGAGACCGGTGAACGTCGGCTATGAAAGGATGGCGAAATGCGCCGTCTGGCGTTCGTCTCCGCCCTGCTCGCGGTCGTCGCCGCCACCAGTCTCGTGGCGTTCGCGCAATACGGTCAGCGGCGCTGGTCGTCCTCGCCGATAGACGTCCCGATCGATCCGCCACCGGCCTTCGACGGCCGCTTCACGTTCGCGCGCCTGAAGTTCACGACCGGTCCCGGCGGCTACTACTTTCGCGGCCTGCCGGCCTGGGCGCACGGTTACGTCGGCGGGGGCGAGGGCCGCCGCTCGGAACGGAACCTCGCCAAGATTCTCAACAGCATCACCAACATGAACCCGCACGTCGACGCCACCCGTGTCGTCGACGTCGGCGATCCCGACCTCTGTGAGTATCCGATCGTCTACGCGACGGAAGCGGGATTCATGCAGCTCGACGACCGCGAAGCGCACGCGTTTGGCGACTATCTGAAAAAGGGCGGCTTCGTCATTTTCGACGACTTCCGCGGCCCTGCCGACTGGGAGAACTTCCGCGCCACCATGCAGCGGGTGCTGCCGGGCGAGCAGCCGACCGAGCTGTCGCTGGCGCATCCAATTTTTCACGCCTTCTTCGACATTCCGACGCTGGACTTCGTGCAGTACTACGACCGCGGCAAGCCGATCTTCTATGGGATGTTCGAGAACAACGATCCGACGAAACCGTTGCAGATGATCGTCAACTTCAACAACGACGTCTCCGAGTACTGGGAGTACTCGGACACCGGCTTTACGCCGATCGACCTGTCGAACGAAGCATACAAACTCGGGGTCAACTACGTCATCTACGCGATGACTCACTAGTCGTTAGTCCCCAGTCCTTGTCCCTGGTCCCCAGTCCAGGGTCCTTCGTCTTCGGTCCTCGGTCCCCGCTATCGGTCGCCGCGGCCTCTGGGCGTCTCGGGCGCTTCCAGGTTGACGCGCTGGCCGTCGATCAGGACGAGCGTGACGGTCGTTCGTTCGGCGAACAGATCGCCGTTGCTCATGATGACGTTGGCGATCTTGCCCTTTTCGAGCGATCCAAGACGATCGGCGACGCCGGCGATCCGTGCGGCATCCAGCGTCAGGGCGCGGATGGCGGCCTCGGGGGTCAAGCCTTCCTTGACGGCACGGGCGGCGTTCTTGCACGAAGTCGCTCGTGTTAGTCAGGCCGGAAGACGAGAACGCGAAGGCCACGCTGGCCTTCTCCAGGCCGGCCGCCACCTTCGGTGAGTGGGCGCGCAGTCGGAGCTCACGAGCGGGTTCGTCGGCGTCCGGGGCAAGGCGCGCGCGAACGTGTTGGATAGTTCAGGCTGAGGATCACGCTGGCTTTGGCGGCCTTCAGATCCGCGGCCGCCAGGTCGGCTTCCTGTCCGCCGGTGATGATCGGCGCGAGCGAGAACTCCTTGGCCATGTCGAGCGCCCGCACGATCTCGCGTTCGAGGTTTGCCTCGAACGCCACCGGCTCGCGCGGCGCCGCTGGACCGTTGACCGCCGAGCGTGTCGTTCAGACCGTCGAGGGCGCTATCGAAGCGCGGCCGGGTGGATCCGGCCGGCGCTTTTGCATAGCGGGCCTCGAGCCCGCGCTGATACTCCGCGTCGATGAACGTCTGGCGGACGAACGCGATGGCCCCGAGCAGCGACGACCGGATAGCCATCGCCTCGCGGCGCCTGAAACTGCACGTGCAGCGCGACGGGCGACTTCACGATGCCCACGCCACTGCGGGGCGGAGCGATCGCGCCGACGATGGGAGATTCTGCCGGGGTGACGACGTTCACGAGCGCGCTGTGTCCCTTGAAGAGGACTCCCGGCGGCGTCGCCAGAACGGTCGTGATGCCGGCCGCCGCCAGCTTGGTCAGCTCGGGCGCATCGGCCTTGACGTGCTCCGCCGCCATAACACCGGACCGCAGGACCAAGTCGCGCTTCCAGCGTTCCGATTCGTCGAACGTTCGGATCGTTGACGGCTGCTGGGTGACGAGATCGATATCGAGCCCGGCGGAAGTGCCCATGTCGATCAGGCCCGGGTAGACGGTCGATCCGGCGCCGTCGATGACCACGGCGTCGGCCGGAGGCTGGACGTCCGGCGCCGACCGCCTCGATCAGGCCGTTGCGGACGACGATCGTCCCGGCGGCGACCGCCGGGCCGGCGACGGTGACGAGCCGGGCGCCGTTGATCGCGTAGACGTGAGGGGCGTCGGCGCGTGCGGCGAGTCCAGCCGCGAGCGCAATCGCCAGGATCGACAGGCTGAATCGAAACGCGCGGATCATCACAGGTCTCCTGCTACGGTCTTGCCAGATACTTCTGATAGAGCTCGTAGTGCTTGTTGTCGAGGCCGACGTCGCGCCCTTCGATGACGACTCGCGTCACCTGCGTTCTGACCTCGAGCGGATCGCCCTTGGACGATGAACAGGTTCGCGTCCTTGCCCGCCTCGAGGCTGCCGATGCGGTCGGCCACGCCCAGGATCTGCGCCGCGTTGATCGTCAGCGCCTTCAGTGCCTCCTGCCGATCGAGGCCCCACGCCACCGACATCGCCGCGTGGTAGGGCAGGTTTCGCGCGTAGGCGGCGTCGCTCGTGGCGAACGCGATTTTTACGCCGGCCTTGGCCAGCTCTCCGGCGAGCTGGTAGTTGGCGGCGTGGGAGGCGTCTTCCCGAAGCGGCGTGGTCAGCACGTTGCCGATGACGACCGGAATGTTGCGCTCCTTGAGCAGCGGCGCGACCGGCGCGGCCTCCGCCCCGCCGCTGATCACGATGTTCACCTTCACGCGATCGGCAAATGCGATCGCGTCACGAATGTCGGGCTCGCGCGCGACGCTGACGACCAGCGGCAGGCGCCGCTCGACGACCGGCACGAGCGCGTCGAGCACCCAGTCCTTGGTCTGGTCGGCGCCCGGCTTTCCCGTAGGCGCGGGCGCGATCGAACAGCTGCGCGATCTCGTCGAGGCGCTGGTCGCGCTGCTTCTTCATCTGATCGAAGGGGGCCGTCGGCGGGCGCCGAAGCGTCCTCCGCCGCCGCCGCCACCGCCGCGGCCGCCGCCGCCGCCAATGAGCGGAAAGTTGAACTCGATCCCGGCATTCGGACGGAGCGTGGCGTCTTCCCACGTCCATCCGTCGAGGTTCATGACCGCCACTTCGCCGCCGAAGATCCCGCCGGACGGCACGACCGCCACCGTCGTAATCCCGTTCGCGCGCGTCACCGGGATGGTGTCGCTCTCGACGTGATACGCCACCCGCGTGCGGAGCTGCGGGTTGTAGTCGAGCATCTCGTTGACGTCCTCGAAGCCTCGCGGTCCGGGCTCGTTCAGCCCCATCTGCGTGCGGGCGTTGATGAAGCCCGGGATAGACGTCCTCGCCGCCGGCATCGACCGTCTGCGCGCCCGGCCGGCACCTGCACATTTGCCCCAACCGCCTCGATCTTGGACCCGCGAATCACGATCGTGCCGCGCGCGATGTCGGGGCCGTTCATCGGATGAATGGTGGCGTTGGTGATCGCCCATACCGCGCCGGTCGGGGTTTGCTCGCGGCTGACGCCGATGCGCTCTGCAGGTCGGGCTGCGGCGCCGGCGTATCCCCGACATCGCGCTGTTCGGCTCCAGTTGCCGGACGCTGCGTGCCGTTTTCGGCGGCCATCAGGTCCGCTTTCTCCCGACCGAGATCGGTGAGGCGCTTGTCTTCCGCGATCCGGTCGTAGTAGAGCGTGCCATCGATGTAGACGCGATCGGCGATGGCGTAGGAGCTGAGCGGATGGTGATTCCAGACCACGACGTCGGCGTCCTTGCCGGGCTCGAGCGACCCGACCCGCGCGTCGATGCGCAGCTGCTTCGCCGGATTGATCGTGACCAGCGCAAGCGCCTCGTCTTCCGTCAGGTCGCCCCACTTCATCGACTTCGCCGCTTCCGTGTTGAGGCGGCGCGCGAGTTCGGCGCTGTCCGAATTGACCGAGACGAGCACACCCTTTCGCGTCATCAGGGCCGCGTTGTAGGGAATGGCGTCCTGTGCCTCGACCTTGTAGGCCCACCAGTCGGAGAAGGTCGATGCACCCGCCCCGTGCGCCGCGATCTCCTTGGCGACCTTGTAGCCTTCGAGCACGTGCTGGAACGTGGCGATCTTGAAGCCCATCTCCTCGGCGACGCGAATCAGCATCAGGATCTCGTCGGCACGATAGCTGTGCGCGTGCACCAGCCGCTTGCCCTCCAGCACCTCCACCAGGGGTTCGAGCTGCAGGTCGCGTTTGGGTGCGACGGCATCCTGTCCGGCTGCTTTCTTCTTGTCGTACTCCTGCCAGGCCTTCTGATACGCCTTCGCGCGTGTGAAGGCGTCGCGAATGACGTATTCGACGCCCATCCGCGTGATCGGATAGCGGCGCGGACCCGACTGTCCGAATTGCCGCATATCCTTCGGGTTCTCGCCAAGCGCGAACTTGATGCCCGGCAGCGCGCCCGCGAACACCATGTCTTCGGCGCGTGTCTTGCCCCAGCGCAGCTTGATCACCTGGTTCTTGCCGCCGATCGGGTTGGCGCTCCCATGCAGCACGTTGGCCGTCGTCAGGCCGCCGGCGAGATCGCGATAGATGTTGATGTCCGTGGGATCGAGCACGTCGCGCATGCCGGTCATCGAGCTGACCGTCGTGCCGCCCTCGTTGATGTCGTCGTTGGCGATGTGGGAGTGGCAGTCGATGAGGCCCGGCGAGATGAACTTACCCGAGACGTCGATCACCTCGGCGTTGGCCGGGATCGTCACGTTCGCGCCGACCGCGGCGATACTTGCCGTCGCGAAGGACGATGGTGCCGTTGGGGATCGTTCCCTGCGTGACCGTCAGGATGGTGCCGCCGCGGAGCGCGATGAGGCCTGACGGTCGCGCGACCTGTCCGGTGAGATGCGCGTTCGCGACCGGGAGAACGGCACCGATCGCAGCCACGAAGAATGTCCAGAAGGGGAGAGTGCGGCGGCTCACGACGACCTCCTGCGCTGCGAGAGATGACAGAAAACGTGAACTGTAGCACGATCCCGCGCGTGCGACGCCTGCTGCTGATCGTGATCGCCCTCGCCGCGAGCCTGGCGCTGTGGAGCGTCCTGTTCGGCGGCGTGCAGCTGCGATTCGGAGGGATGACGCTGCGGTCGCACGATCCGGTGCGGCCGTTGATCGTCGCCGTCGTCCTGTTCTTTGTGTACGCGATTTCCTTCCGCGCCGCCTTTCAGGTGGAGGCGGCCAGGCTCGAGCGCCTCGTCTTGCACAGGGCCGTGTGGATCGTCGTGATTTGCGCGGTCGCGGTCTTCTGGCTTTCGCTGCGATGGTCGACGTACTCGGCGGGCGGATCCGACTCCTCCGGCTACGTGAGCCAGGCGTACAGCTGGCTCTACGGCCCGCTGCCCAACCCCTTGCCGGTGAACGCCAACCTTCCGTGGCCCTCTGCCACCACGTCGTTGGCTCCGCTCGGATACACGGCGTCGCCCGACCGGCAGGGAATCGTTCCCACCTACGCGCCGGGATTGCCGCTGATGATGGCCGGTTTTCTTCGCGTGGCTGGTCCGCGCGGTCCATACCTTGTGGTCCCGATCTTTGCCGGCCTGATGGTGTGGTCCACGTTCGTGCTCGGTCGGCGAATCGGCGGGGTGGCGGTTGGCGCGATGGCGACACTGTTTGTCGCCGTGAGCCCGATCGTGATGTTCCAGGCGTTGTCGCCGATGACCGACGTGCCGATTGGCGCGCTGTGGACGGCTGTGGCGGCGGTGTCCCTGTCGGAATCACGATGGTCGCCGGCGCTGAGCGGCCTCCTCGCGGCGGTGGCTGTCATGGTCCGGCCCAACCTGCCGCTCGTGACCCTGGTGTTCGTGCTGCATTTCCTGCTGACCGGCGCGACGTGGCGCGCGGGATTGATTCGTGCCGCCACGTTCGCCATGCTCGTGGCTCCGGCGGTCATCGCGGTTGCAGCACTCAACTCACGCTGGTACGGGAGTCCATTCAACTCCGGGTACGGCTCGGCCGGCCAGCTGTATTCGATTTCCAGCATCTGGCCGAACCTGCAGCGGTATCCGGTATGGCTGGTGCAATCGCATTCCGCGCTGTCGCTGTTGTGCCTGCTCCCGTTGATTCTCTGGAAGCGGCTGACGGTGAACCGGAACGGCCTCCGCCTTGCCTACTTGTTGGTCGCCGCGACATGGCTGTCGTACCTGCCGTACTTCGCATTCGAGGAATGGTGGTACCTGCGGTTCATGCTGCCCTCGATTCCGGCGATCCTGATCCTGGTGTCGATCGCGATGATCACGCTCGGACGGCTGGCGTCATTTCCCTGGAGCCGGATGGTGACCTGTGCGCTTGCCGCGACGATGTTCATCGCCGAGCTGCGTTACACGCTCGACCGCGACCTGTTCGGCCCGATGTACTTCGGCGAACAGCGCTACGTGACCGTTGGCTTGTACATGCGCCGAATCCTGCCCGCGAACGGCGTCGTATTCGCCATTCAACATAGCGGCAGTCTGCGGTTCTACACCGGACGGCCGACTGTCCGCTACGATCTCGTCGACGACTCGTGGGTCAGCCGGGCACCTGCCGCGGCCACGCAGGCGGGATATCACCCCTTCGCGGTATTCGAAGATCCGGAGATGCCGCAGCTGCGATCGATGCTCAATCTCGGGCCCAACGGCGCACTGCCGTGGCGCCTGATCGCCAGGCTCAACCAGCCCGTCGGCGTGACCGTCTATGACCTCGCACCTGAGGGCGACCCGCAGCCGCCCGTGGCGTTGTCGATTGGTGACGGGCACCGCGCCGTGCGCGGCGGGGGCTACTGACGTACGGACAGCTCGGCGATGCTCCAGTCGTTCTTGCCGAAGCCGGTCTGGCGGAGTCGGATGAAGCCAACCCCATTTCGATTCAGCTCGAAGACCAGCGGCATCTCTCGCGGGTGTCTGAGAGCGCCATAGTAGGCATGCAGCGCCGAATCGCCAACCCACGCGGTCTCCCAGGCCTGGCCGTCGATCGAGACGTCGATCTGAAGGCGCTTCGGAAAATCCGTCGTGAAGCCGCCCAGGTCGATTTCCACCTGCTCGACGTGGGATATCTGCTCGAGCTCGATGACGACTTCGGCGAAGACCTGCTGCACGCCGCCGCTCCATCGCGTTGACAGATCGCCGTCCAACGCGCGTGCCGCATGAGGCGGACTCGGAAACGTGCTGAGCGTCTTGATCTGGAGCGGTGCGCCGGTCCGGTCGGCAATTCGCGGGACCTCCGGGCTCTTCGGCAGGCGATAGCTGCTCCACCCACGGCTGTCGTGGACAACCTCGGCGCCGGGATAGGTGAGCACGAATCGGCGCAAGGCGCCATCCTGATCGCTGGCGTGATCGATGACCACCCCGAGGGGGCCATCAGCCGCGAGGACCTGCAGGATCCGCGGGTCGCTCGCCTCCAGCAAGGTCCTGAGCGCGTAGTAGTGAGGCGCGAAGTAGCCGCTGAACCCGTTGTAGAGCGGCACAGGATCGAACATCTGCTGGTAGAGCGCGCGGGCATCGGTATCGGAATTCAACGGCAGGTCGAGGCGAGCGGACACGCCCGTCGGTGATGCGCGGATCTCCGGTGCCGGCACAACGGTGAAACCGCGCGGCCAGCCGTCCGCGAGCAGGCCGACCGCGGCGGCAACGACCACGACGGTCCGGGAGCGTGCCGAGATCTTGTTCACCGCAAGCGCCGCGATCGCGCTGAGGCACACGAGCGACATCATCCAGAAACGCGCCGGCACCCGAAGCCCGTCGAATCCGGGCAGCCGCATCAGCTGTCCATAGGGGGATTGATACAGCACCCGCTCGTTGAAGAACGTCGGATCCGGGCCGAGCGCGAAAACCCACATCGCAAACGCGGCGAGCAGATAGAACGCCAGCGGCGACCGCTGCGCGAGCGCCACGCGCACGCGCGGCAGCATCGCCAGCGTGATGAGCGCGGCGACGAGGGCCAGGCTCAAGGGCTTGTCGGCGCGACTGATCGAAATCAACCTGGACGCCACCGAGCGTCACGTTCCACGGCCCGTGGACCAGCGGAACGATCGTGGCGATCGACAACAGGATCAGAGTGGCGACGATGGCGCGGCGGAGCATGGCCATCCGCGGCGACTCGTCAGCGGCCGTCGCAAAGGGGCGCACCTGCACGACCGCCAGCGCCGACAGAAGGACGATCGTCAGGCCGGGGAACAGCGTGGATTCGGGCCGCTGAATCAGGTGTACCCACCCCCAGACCAGGAGCTCGTCGGTGGCGAAGAGGAGTCCAGCGACGTCGGCGCTGAACAGCCGGATTTCACCGATCGAGCGCTTCAACCCGTAGGTGTCGCGCAGGATGCTCTGATAAGCGGAGAGAATCGGGATCAGCAGAGTCGCCGCGACGACAAAGCAGGCACAGACGACCGCAATCTGCCGGCCAGACCAACGGCCCAGCGCGAACCAGAGCAGCCACAACGCCAGCAGCACCGAGAGGAAGAAGAGAAAGTATCCACACGCGAGCGCCTGGAGGAGCCAGGCGGCGGCCGCGAGGATCGCCCACCGCGGCTTCGCGGTGCGACCGTATCGATGGAGCGCAGCGAGGCACAACGGGGTGAACCACGACGCGACGACCTGGATGTGCGAGACCTGAGCGAGCCGATAGGGGGCGAACGCGAACGCCACTCCGGCGACGAACGCGGCGTCGTGACGCCGGGTCAGCGTAAACGCGAGATAGTGCGCCGCCATGCCGCTGAGCGCGAACGTGGCCAGCAGGGCGACGTTGTACCCGAGCAACGGTTGGCCGGTGAGGAAGGTCAGGGGCGCGCTGATCGGGATCAGGCCAAGCAGGTGCTCCGAGAACGCCAGCGTGCCGGCAGCCGGATAGAACGCCGGCGGGCTCCACCACGAAGCGGTGAGGGGCACGGCTCGTGTCGACCACCAGAGAATCCAGGCATTGAGGAGCGGATCGCCAAGGTCGTGCGCAACCCCGCGACTCAAGTGCAGAATCAGCGGCCACGTATACGCGACGCTGAGCGCGGCGTACGCCGCCGCGATCAGACCAGCCCTGACGAGCCGGATGCCTGCGTATCCCGTCCGCTTCCGCCATCAGCGCATGACCCGCAGTTCCACGATCGTCCAGCCCTTCGTCGGCTCAGCGGCGGTCTGCCGCAACCGTATCCATCGCGCGGGTCCTTTCAGCGGCACTGCCAGCGGCACCGCCCGAGGCTCGCGGACCGCCGCATCGTACGTCAGCAGCGCCGTGCGACCCGACCATTCCGCAGCCCACCTCGCGCCGTCCTGCGACGACTCCACGGCGAGCGCGCGGGGATATTGGGCGGTGTACGAGCCGAGGAAGAGCACGAGGGCCGAGACCGGCTGGATGGTTCCCAGATCGATGGTCACCATCTCTGTGCCACGCTGCTCGCGCGAATGCCAGCGCGTGTCGAGATTGTCGTCGATGGTCGCCCCGATGTCGCTCGGGTTCACGTTGGCCAGCACCTTCGCAATCGGCAGCGGCGTGCCGGACGCTACGAAGGACGGTGGCAACGGCGCGACGCGCAACTCGTAGCGCGTCCAATCGGGTCCGCCATCGATGCGACGCGAACCGGCGGATTCCGCATACCGGCGCCACGATCCATCGACATCCAGGCTGTGCTCGACCACGACCTCGATGGGTCCGCTTGACGCCAGCCTGCGGAGGATTTCGGGGTCACCTCTCTCGAGCAGATCGCGGAGCGCGGGATGTTGCGGCGCCTCGTAACCGCTGTACCCGTTGAAGACCGGCAGGCCGTCTCCAATCGTGCGATACATCGACTCGGTTTCGTTGCCGGCGAGGGGCAGCCCCAATCGCGCGACAGCGCCGACGCTCGAGGCAGGACGGAGATCGGGGGCGGCGGCGAGGGTAAACGAGCGCGGCCACCCGTCGATGGCCAGACCGGCGATCGCAAACATCACAACGAATCGCCGCCGGCGCGGATTCTCGATGTGCGCCACCGCGAGCGCTGCAGCCGCAGCCAGGCACAGTACCGAGAGCATCCACAAACGCGCCGGCACGCGCATTTCGTCGAATCCCGGCAGGCTCATGAGCAGCCGGTAGGGACCTGGAATGCCGAGCGACCGACCGAGAAATGTTGGTGACGGACCCAGGGTCATCATCCACATCAATGCCGCCACCGCCGTGTAGAAGCCCAGCGACCTGATGTTGCCGCCTCGCCTCCACATCATCGCCCATCCGCCGATCACGATCAGGACAACGGTGACTCCGGGGAAAAGCTCCGCTTCGCTCTCGTGGACGGCGCGCAGGCGTCCCCACGCCAGCGACTGCTCGGAGGCCGAGACGATGCCGGCAACGTCGGCGCTGTAGTACGCGATTTCAACCGGGCTTCGCTTCAGACCGTAGCGAAGGTGGATGGCCCGATAGCCGAGCAGCAAAGGCATCATGAGCGCCGCCGCGACCATCCAGCACGCCGCCAGCACGAGCAGCCTCCGCCGGTTCAACCCGACAGCAAACCACGCGATCCACAACACCACGAGCACCGACAGGAAGAACATGTAGTAGCCCGACGCCAGCGCCTGCAGCAGCCACGCGACCGCGAAGAGGATGGCGTTGGTCGGCCGTCCGTTCCTCACATAGAGATGCAAGGCGGCGAGCGACACCGGCATCCAGTACCGACGAGAGCAGCTGCAGATGATTCAGGTGTGAGAGTCGATATGGAGCAAAGGCGAAGGCAACCGCCGCGACGAATGCGGCGTCGTGCCGCGACGTGAGTTGCCAGGCCGAGACAGTAGGCGCCGATGCCGCACAGCACGAAGCTGAGAAGGAAGAGCACGTTGTAGGCAAGAAGCGGCGTGCCCGAGAGTCGAAGAAGCGGTGCCGCAATCGGTACCAGGCTCAGAAGGTTCTCGGAGAAGCCCAGGACGCCGGTGGACGGGTAGAAGGCAGGCGCGTTCCACCAGTGTTCGGTCAGCGGCACTGCCTTGGTCGACCACCACAGAATCCACGTGACCAGCAATGGATCGCCGCGGTCGTGGGGCACGGCAGTCGTCAGGTGCAGCGGCAGCGGCCAGGTGTAGGCACACGTCAGGCCGATCAGCGCGGCCACGGCAAGAATTGCTGGCTTGACGTGGTGTGTCACCGTCGCGGTCATCTCAGGTCGTCAGAATGACCTTGCCGATGTTCGCGCGACTTTGGATGAAGCGATGCGCGTCGGCGGCGCGCTCCAGGGGGAACGTCCGCGCGACGATCGGCTGAAGCCGGCTGGCGCCCAACTCGGTCAGCAGCAGCCCCATCGTGGATTGCAGGTAACGACGCTCTTCCCACAGGTGACCGATGTTCAGGCCGAACACGCCGCGATTGCGATTGATCAGGGACAGGGGTTGATACTTGGGCATGCTCCACAGCGATCGCAGCACTCGCCATCGGCTCCGATGTTCCCCGGCGATCGAGGAAACGCCGACCATGATCAGCCGGCCGAGGGGCGCGAGCAGACCATAACTCACGGCGAAGCTGCGCCCACCGATTGGATCGAGCACGACATCGACGCCGCGACCGCGGGTCAGACGCCCCACTTCGGCCGCGACGTCGGCGTGCCGATAGTCGATCGCGTGCTCGACGCCGAAGCTGCGCAAGCGCGTCGTGCTTTGCCGCCGACGCGGTTCCAATCACCGTCGTCCGCCTCAGCCTGGCCAGCTGCGTTGCGGCGATTCCCAGGCCGCCTCCGGCGTTGTGGATGAGAACGGTCTCCCCGGACGTCAGCGCCGCCATGCGGTAGAGGGCGAGCGCCGCCGTCACGTAGGTGACCGGGACGGCCGCGGCCTCGGCGTCGCTCAACGCGTCGGGAAAGCGAAAGGCCTGAGAGGCGGGCACAACCACGCGGTCGGCATAGCCTCCGAATCGCGTCAGCGCGACGACCCTGTCGCCTTCGTGCGGGGCGGTCACGCCTCGCCCGACGGCGTCCACGACCCCGGCGACCTCGTATCCGACGACGACCGGCGGCTTTGGCGCGTCGGGGTAGAGGCCCATGCGAGCGAGGACATCGGCGAAATTGACCCCGGCGGCTCGAACGGCGATGCGGACTTCTCCCTCGCCGGGGATAGGGTCGGCCAGCTCGCGCAGCTCGAAGACCTCAGGCGGGCCGTAGCGCGGGATGACCACCTGCCGCATGACGCTGGAGAGTAGCGCAAATCATGGGCGGGCGAGGAGCAAATGCTGGAGGCCGGCCGGCGGCCTCACGACGCCAGCAGCGCGAGCAGCGCTTTCTGCGTATGGAGACGGTTCTCGGCCTGATCGAAGGCGATCGACGTCTCCGACTCGATCACCTCGTCGGTCACCTCGTCGCCGCGATGGGCCGGAAGGCAGTGCATGAAGAGCGCGCCGCCGGGTGCCGCCTCCATCAGACGGCGCGTTCACCTGATACGGGAGGAAAATCGCCCGGCGGGCCGCCGCTTCGCTCTCCTGTCCCATCGATGCCCAGACGTCGGTATAGACGGCGTCGGCACGAGAGACGGCGTCCGTGGGATCGTTGGTGATTCGCAGGGACGCACCAAAGCGCGCGACACTCGTGACGGCATCGCACACGCCGGCGGGCAGTTCGAACCCGCGCGGAGAGGCCACGACGACGTTTCCGCCCAGCATGACCACTGCCTGGGCGAGCGAGGTCGCGACGTTGTTGCCGTCGCCGACGAAGGCGACCGTCTGGCCGCGCAGCGATCCCCATCGTTCCCGCAGCGTGAGCACGTCCGCGAGCGCCTGACACGGGTGTTCCTCGTCGGTGAGCGCGTTGACGATCCGCAGCTTTGGCGCGATTGCCGCCAGCGCCCGAATGCGATCCTGGCCGAACGTTCGGACGACGAGGCCGAAGACCCAGCGCTCGAAGTTGCGCGCGATGTCCTCGAGTGTCTCGCGACCGCCGAACACCACGTCGGCCGGCGGCTCGAGCACATCGCCACCGAGCTCGCGAATCGCGATCACGAAGGTCGACCGGGTCCGCAGCGAAGGTTTCTCAAACAGCAGCGCGACGTGCTGGCCGGCCAGCGGTCGATCGTGCGAACGTCCTGCCTGTCGGGCCGACTTCATCGACGCGGCCAGGTCGAGACACGATTCGATCTCGTCCGGCGTCAGATCGAGGACCGACAGGAAATGCGTCTTGTGCCAGAACGCAATCGGTCTGGCGGCGCCATGCAGGCTCATGTTCGATACTCCGCGTTGATCCGGACGTACTCCGCGCTCAGATCGCACGTCCACATGCGCGCGGCGCCGGCGCCATCGGTACCAAGGTCCACTTTCACCGACACGTCGCGTCCTTCCAGGTGCTGTGACGCCAGCGGCGCGCGTTCGTCGAACGGTCGGCCGTCGGCGAACAGCTCGACGCTGCCAATCTGGACCCGCGCCCGATCGAGGCGGAAGTCGACGCCCGCGCGTCCGGCCACTGCGACGAGCCGACCCCAGTTGGGATCGGCGCCATGGATCGCCGTCTTCACCAGCGGCGAATTGGCAATGGCGCGTGCCGCCTGCCGCGCTTCCTGGCGCGAGCGCGCACCCGTGACGTCGATCGTGACGAGCTTGGTCGCTCCCTCGCCGCCGCGGACGATGCCCAGGGCGAGCGGTTCGCAGACATGCCTCAATGCCTCGACCAGAACGGGAAGCTCCGCGTCGCCGAGCGTGACGCCGCTCGTTCCCGAGGCCAGCGCGAACACGCAGTCGTTCGTGGAGCACTCGCCGTCCACCGAGATGGCGTTGAAGGTGTCTTCCGTGACGCTTGCCAGGGCGCGCTGGAGGAGCGCCGGAGCAACCCGCGCGTCGGTCGTGACGACCGCCAGCATGGTCGCCATCATGGGCTCGATCATGCCGGAGCCCTTGGCCATTCCGCCCACGCGAAACCGTCCGTTGGCCGTCGTGACCTCGACCGCCGCTTCCTTGGGAAAGGGATCGGTGGTCATGATGGCGAGCGCCGCGAGCGAGCCGGCGTCTCGGGCGAGGGTGGCCGCCGCCTTGGCGATCCCGCTCGCCACCGTGGCGCGGTTGAGCGTGACGCCGATGACGCCGGTCGACGCGACGAGCACATCGGTCGGAGCGCACCCTACCTGTGCGGCGACCGCGTCCGCCATCGCCCGCGCGGTTTCCACGCCGTCCTCGCCCGTGCACGCGTTGGCGCAGCCGCTGTTGATGACGACCGCACGCGCGTGTCCAGACGTCGCCGCCAGGTTCGCCTTGGAAATCAGGATCGGCGCAGCCTGGGCCTTGTTGGTCGTGAAGACCGCGGCGGCCGCGGCGGTGGTGTCAGCCACCAGCAGCGCCAGGTCCAGGCCGGCCTTCTTGATGCCGCACGAGATGCCGGCAGCCCTGAATCCAGTGGGTGCCGCAATGCCCCCGGCAGTCGGCGCAACCATCACGTCGGCAACGGTCATGCCGGGACGGACTCCACGTCCGCCGGAACCGGCGTGAGGCGCAGCCGCTCGACGCTGCTTCGGGGCATTGCCACGGCGCGGGCGGGAGACGACCGCTCGCTGAGACGCCGCACGCTTCCCGCCCGCAGCGGCAGCGAGACGGCGTACTGGCCACAGTGGCGGAACTGCGCGCAGCCAACGCAGTCGTGTGCGATCTTCTCCGGCAGCCAGACGTGCGGCACGATCGAAAACCCCAGCCGCAGGAAATGCGACGGCTGATGGGTGAAAGCGCAGAGCGTCTCATAGCCGAGCCCGCGCGCGGCATCGGCCAGCGCCGTCACCAGCACGACACCGGTCCCCTGACCGCGGCGTTCTTCATCGACGACGAGCGAGCGCACTTCCGCCACGTTCTCACTGAGCGGCGCCAGCTCCGCGCACCCGATCACGATCCCATCGTCGACCGCGACGATGAATCGGTTGGCGTGACCCTCGACATCTTCGAGCGATCGCGGCAGCAAGTGTCCAGCGCCGACGTTGGCGGCGATCAGGGCATGGATGGCGGCGCCATCTCCTGCGGTTCCAGGTCGAAGTTGAATGTTCATGCCCGAGGAGCCTCCGTGGCTGCGACGATCGCCGCTTCGAGGAGCGGCAGCGCTTCATCGATTTCCCGTTCGGTGATCACGAATGGCGGCAGGAGCCGGATCACCGTGTCGGACGTCCTGTTGACCAACAGCTTTCTCTCCAGGGCCGCCTGGACGACGGGAGCGGCCGGACGATCGAGGTCGACGCCCCACATCAGGCCGGCTCCCCGGACGTCGGTGACAGCCGGTTGACGCGTGGCCATCGCCCTCAGGCCGGCTTCGAGATGCGCCCCGGCGCGGACGACGTTCTGCATCACGCCGCCCTCGACCAGTTGATCGATGAAGACCAGGGCAGCGCGGCACGCCAGCGGATTGCCGCCGTAGGTGCTTCCGTGATCGCCAGGCTGTATCGCCGCCGCAACCTTTTCCGTCATCAACGCCGCCCCGATCGGAACACCGGCGCCGAGCGCCTTGCCGAGCGCCATCAGGTCCGGCTTGAGTCCAAGAGCGGCGGAGTAGAACGGCCGGCCGGTCCGACCCAGACCGCTCTGTACTTCATCGGCGATGAGAAGCGCCCCCGTGGCCTCGATCGCCTTGTTGATCGCGGCAGCGGTCTCACGCGAGAGCGGACGCACGCCGCCTTCCCCCTGTATCGGCTCGACGATGATCGCCGCTGTATGCTTCGTGACCGCGGCGGCAATGGCCGCGGCGTCCTGAGCCGCCACGAACGTCACGCCGCTGAGCAGCGGTGCAAACGGCGTGCGATAGTGCTCGTCCCACGTCACCGACAGCGCGCCCATCGTTCGACCGTGGAACGAGTGCTGAAGCGCGACGACATCGGTCCGCTCTTCGCCGGCGTTGCGCCAGAACCGGCGGGCGAATTTCAAGCACGCTTCCACCGCTTCCGCACCGCTGTTGCAGAAAAACGCTCGCGGCAGGCCGGAGAGATCGGCCAGTCGCGAGGCGAGCTCGCCCTGCAGCGGGTGATGGAACAGGTTCGACGTGTGCACCAGCGTCGCCGCCTGCTCGGCAATCGCCCGCGAGAGGATCGGATGCGAGTGGCCGAGCGAGGCCACGCCGATCCCGGAGATCAGATCCAGGTAGCGGTCGCCCTCGCGGGTGAACAGCGCGCAGCCGCGCCCGGATTCGAATACCATCGGCGCCCGGCGGTAGACCTGCAGCACGTGCTGTTGATCGGCGGTAACTGGGTCGATTGAAGTCGTCGTCATCGAATCATCTCGAAGTCGCGGGACCGCGTAATCGTGGTTCCCGCCGCTGTCACATACGCGCCGTCGCGGCCGTCGACGATGCGAACGTCGGCGACGCCACCAGCAAGCGCGTCGAGGCCGGCGCGCAATTTCGCCACCATGCCGTCGCGCGCGGTGCCGGCCGCCACCATGGCTTCGGCACGCAGCTGGTCGAGGCTGGCGCACGGGACGCCGGCGCCATCGAACACGCCTGGCGTCGATCCCGCGACGATCAGCCGGTCGGCGCCGATTGATCGTGCGACGTGCGACGCGAGCACGTCGGCGTTCACGTTCAGCAGCGCGCCATCGCAGGCGACGCCGATGCTGGCGATCACGGGGACATATCCCAACGACAGCAGGTCGGCGATCAGCGTCGTGGGCGCCGTGGCCTGGGGAATGCCCACCAGTCCGAGATCGACGCTCGATCCGGTTGCCGACGTGAACGCCGGCGCCTTGTCGGAGCGGCCGAGCGCCGCGTCGGCGCCGGTCAGGCCGACGGCGCGGACGCCTGACGCGCCCAGCGTGGCGACGAATGTCGTGTTGATGCGCCCGGCGAGGACCGCCACAACGGTGCCAAGCGTGGCCTCGTCGGTCACGCGAAGGCCGTCGACGAACGTGGGGGACGACCCGCGTGCCCGCAAGTCGGCGTCGATGGCTCGCCCACCGCCGTGGACGACGACGAGCGGTCCCTCGGAGAAGAGCGCGGCGATGCCGAGCGCGGCGCGGCGCATGGCGTCGCCATCCTCGAGCAGCTCCCCACCGAGCTTGAGCACCGTCGTCAATTGAGCCCGAGCCTTTCGTCGAAGCCGAAGGCGACGTTGAAGTTCTGCACGGCCTGACCGGCAGCGCCCTTCACCAGGTTGTCGAGGCACACGACCAGCACGAGCTGACGGGCAGGCTGATTGATACGCCAGCCGATGTCGCAGAAGTTCGTGTGCGCCACGTGTTTCACTTCGGGCAGTTCACTCCCGGTGAGCCGGATGAACGGCGATCCGGCATAGGCCGCCTGATAGGCCAAGGCGATGTCGCTCTCCTGCACGTCCGGGCCGAGACGCGCATAGATGGTCTCGAAAATCCCGCGATCGATCGGCACGAGGTGCGGCACGAAGGTCACGCTGGTTCCAAGCTCCTGTTCGATCTCGGCCGCATGGCGGTGCGAGAACACCCCGTAGGCGGAAATGCTGCCGTGGCACTCGCTGAAATGCGTCCGCTCCGTCGGGGTTTTGCCGGCGCCCGAGACGCCCGACTTGGCGTCGATGATGATCGGCGCTTCGATCAGTCCCGCCTGCACCAGCGGCTGCAGCGCCAGAATCGCCGCGGTCGGATAGCAACCGGCACAGGCCACCAGCGGCGAGTCGACGATCGCCTGGCGATAGCGTTCAGTCAGCCCGTAGGCGACGCTCGACGTCGGGTCCTGCGTATGTGGGTACCACCGACGACGGGCCGCGCCGTCGCGAAGACGGAAGGCTCCCGAGAGATCGAACACGCGCTTGCCCCGCGCCAGCAGGTCGGGCGCGATGTGCGCCGCGGCTTCATCGGGGAGCGCCAGGAACACCGCGTCGGTGCTGGCGGCAAGCACGTCGAGATCGAGGCCGTCGACCGTGGCATCCCACAACCGCGCCAGGGCCGGCACCCGCCGGGGCTGCGCGCCCGGCGCGCCCATGGCGACGGCAATGCGGGCGTGCGGATGGCGGGCGAGCAACCTCAGCAGCTCGACACCCGAGTAGCCCGTCGCCCCCGCGACGCCCACCCGCACTGGCTCGGTATAACTATTCATCAGAACTAGTACATATACGTCAATCGCCGCGCATCGTCAACGAAAATATAAGAAGTTTGCAGTGCATACGATGTATAATCATGCGTTACTCGGACGCCAAAGGGCTATGAAGTCATATAGACAGCAACTTGTCTCCGAACTCGTGGAGCAGGAGCCGATTACCAGCCAGGAGCAGCTGAGGGAACGGCTTCGCGGGAAAGGGATTGAGGTCACCCAGGCGACCCTGTCCCGGGACATTCGCGACCTCGGGCTGGTCAAGCGGGCGGGGGACGGCGCTTACCGCCGCCCGGGCGCCGAGGCGGCTCCTCGGGGCGGACCTGAGCCGCAGGTGGTGCTGCGCCGCGCGGTCGCCGAGTTCCTCCGCCGGGTCGAGGCGGTGCACCAGCTCGTGGTGCTCAAGACCGATCCCGGTCAGGCCCAGACCCTGGCAATCGCGCTCGATCGGGCGGGAATGCCGGACGTAGTCGGCACGATCGGGGGTGACGACACGATCCTGGTGATCTTTCGCGGCGATCGCGACGCTCAGGAGTTTACCCAGCGGCTCGAAGGCTGGGTCCGTGGCTAGCGCGACGTGGCTTCGGGAGCTGTCCGGATTACTTGGTTGCTGAACGGTGTGCAGGAGCGTCAATGGAGCGAATTGTCCTCGGGTATTCCGGAGGTCTCGACACGTCGATAGCGATTCCGTGGCTGGCCGAGCGGTATCAGGCCGAGGTCATAGCGGTCACCGTGGATCTCGGTCAGGGTCGGGAGCTGACCGATCTTCGTGAGCGGGCGCTGGCGCTCGGCGCCACCCGGGCGCACGTGCTGGATGCCCGCGACGAGTTCGCGCGCGAGTACATCCTGCCGTCGCTGCAGGCCGGCGCGCTGTACGAGGATCGCTATCCGCTGGCGACGGCGCTGGCGCGGCCGCTCATCGCCAAGAAGCTCGTCGAAGTTGCGCGTCTCGAAGGGGCGACGGCGATTGCGCACGGGTGCGCCATCCGCGGCAACGATCAGGTCCGGCTGGAGATTGCCGCCCGCGCCCTCGACCCTTCGATCACCGTCATTGCCCCGGCGCGCGAATGGGGCATGACTCGCGCGCAGGAGATCGAATACGCGCGCGCCCGACATATTCAGATCCCGTCGAATCGCAGTCCGTACAGCACCGACGCCAATCTCTGGGGCCGATCGATCGCGCGCGGCGTGCTCGAGGATCCGTCGAAGGAGCCGCCCGACGACATCTACCTGCTGACCCGCGCTCCGCAGCAGTGTCCCGACGAGCCGGCCTACATCGAGATCGAATTCGAGGCCGGCGTTCCGCTCCGCGCCAACGGCATAGAGATGCCGCTGGTCGAGCTGATCGAAAGTATTGAGACGATCGCTGGAGCGCACGGCGTCGGCCGCATCGACATGGTGGAAAACCCTCTGGTCGGCACCAAGTCGCGTGAGATCTACGAGGCGCCCACCGCGGTGGTGCTGCACATGGCGCACGCGGAGCTCGAAACGCTGGTGGTGCCGCGCGATCTCGCGCGCCTGTCGCGCGAGCTGAGTCGCACCTACGCCGACCTCGCCTACAACGGCCTGTGGTTCTCTCCCACGCGCGAGGCGATCGACGGGTTCGTCGCCAGAGTCCAGCAGCGCGTGACCGGTTCGGTCAGAATGAAACTCTTCAAAGGCGCGTGCCGCGTGGTCGGGCGCCAGTCGCCCCATTCGCTTCACGACCAGGCCGCGACCGCGGACGCCGATCTTCTGCCGGTCGAGCGATCGGCAGGGCGCTGAACCATGGCGCATCTCTGGTCCGGCCGTTTCGAGGGCGATCCCGACGCCGACCTCTTTGCCTTCGGCGCGTCATTCCGCTTCGATCGCCGCCTCTTCGAGGACGACGTGAAGGGGAGCCTGGCGTGGGCGGCGGCGCTGGCCAAGGCCGGCGTGCTCTCAGCCGAAGATGCCACCGCGATCGCCGGCGGGCTGCAGGCGGTGCTCGTCAAGGGCATTCCAGCCGAATCGGACGACGAGGATGTTCATGCCTACGTCGAACGCGAACTGATTGCCGCGATCGGCGACCCCGGACGCCGACTCCATACCGGGCGATCGAGGAACGAGCAGGTCGCCGTCGATCTCCGGCTCTACCTGAAGCGACGAATCCCGATCATCCAGCAACAGATCGTCCTCGTCGTGTCGGCGCTGATCGATCTGGCGACGCGCGCCGGTGACGCGCTGATGCCGTCGTACACACACCTGCGCAAGGCGCAGCCGGTGCTCGTCGCCCATTTTCTCCTCGCCCACGTCGCCAGCCTGCGCCGCGATCACGAGCGGCTCGCGACGGTGGCCGGCGAGGCCGACGAGCTCCCGCTCGGATCCGGCGCCATTGCCGGAACCAGCTACAACGTGGACGTGCACGGGCTCGCAGCCGCGCTCGGCTTCTCGCGCGTGTCACGCAACAGCATCGACGTCAGCGGCGATCGCGACCTCGTCTCGTCATTCCTCCATGCGGCCGCGCTGAGCATGGTGCATCTCAGCCGGCAGGCCGAGGATTTCATCCTCTTCACGTCCGAGGAATTCGGTTTCTTCGATCTCGCCGACGCGGCGGCCACCGGCAGCAGCCTGATGCCGCAGAAGAAGAATCCCGATCCGCTGGAGCTGGTCCGGGGCAAAGCCGGCCGCGTGATCGGACATCTCGCCGGCTGGCTGGCGACGATGAAGAGCCTGCCGTCGGGATACAGCAAGGATCTGCAGGAAGACAAGGAAGCGTTGTTCGACGCGGAGGATACCTGGCTGCGATCGCTTGCGGCCGCCGCCAGCGTCATCAGAAGTCTCAGCCCGTCGCCGGAACGCTCGACGCTCGCCGCGTCCGGCCTGCTGCTCGCCACCGATGTCGCCGACTATCTCGTCGCTCGCGGCATGACGTTCCGCCGCTCGCACGAAGTGGTTGGCGCGATCGTCCGCCAGCTCCTCAAGGAGGATCGTACGTTCGCCGATCTCTCTCTCGACGAATGGCGTCGCCACTCGCCGCTGTTCGATCACGATGTGCGTGACGCAATTACCCCTCACGCATCAGTCAGCAAAAAACAAACGCCGCAATCGACCAACCCGCAGGCGGTCGATGCGGCGCTCGCTGATGCAAGAAAATGGATCGCTGACTCTAGAACTTGAACGATACGCCGAGTGAGCCGCGCCAGAACTGGAATCCGCTCAGCCCAATCCCGGTGACGTTGTCGGTCGTTCCGTTGAAGGATCGAAAATATCGCACGTCTCCGCGGATGCCGACGTTCTGCGAGAAGAATCCCATCACGCCGCCACCGACGTCGAACCCGAAGTCGTTCTTGCTCGCGACGTCGAAGATTCCCCCGATGTCCTGCACCTTGGTTCGGATGAGTCCGACACCACCGACCGCGTATGGCCGAATGGATGCGCCATGCCCACCGACCGGTGCGCCAACGATGAGATTACCGGTCAGCGTCGTGACATTGCTGTCGTTCGCGAACTGGAAGCCGTTGACGGCCGCGTTGGTCTCGAAGAAGTTCGGCGAGTAGCCGAAATCGAATTCTCCCCCGAAGATGCCGTTGCCCATCCCGGCGATGGAGACGCCGTAGTCGATCTTGTGTTCGAACGAGTTGTTGAAATTGGTACCGGCCGCCGGATTGTTCACGTCCGCTGAACCGCCGAAATTCCATCCGACAAATGGCGTCAAGGTCCAGTCGGCAGACGCGTTTCTCGGCGTCGCAGCCAGGGCCACGGCGCACACCGCGGCAGTAACGAGCGTTTTACGTAGAGACATCGATCACCCCTCAAGCATTGAACGTCTGATCCTGAGCCGTGAGGGTGCAAGCGGGATGCCTGTAGATGGACATGGCCGAGTCGGATCGTCATCCGGCGCCGGCTCAACCGTGCTGGCTGGATGCCGCGAGCTTCAGCAATTCCCAGGCGCGCTGCGTGTGTTGCGCAGTTGTGCGCAGGTTGCCAACCGCCAGTCGCAGGACATAGCGACCATCGAGTTTCGTATGTGAAAGGAAAACTTCGCCGGACGCGTTCACTCGATCGAGGATCTCGGCGTGACGCGCGTCGGACGCGTCGCCACGCAGGCGAAAGCAGACGACGCTGAAGGGAACCGGCGCGGCGAGGACGAACACGTCACTGCGCTCGACCCATGACGCGAATTCGCGGCGCGAGGCGCATGTGCTCGGCAGAGGCGCTCGCGCAAACCCTGGGCGCCGAAATGCCGCAGCACCATCCACAGCTTCAGCGCGCGAAAGCGTCGGCCCAACTGAATGCCCGTGTCCATCAGGTTCCTGACGCCGGCCGTCCCCTCGCTCGTCTGCAGATACTCGGGCGTCAGCGCAAACGCCTCGCGCACGACGTCCATGCGACGGCAGTACAGGACACTCAGATCGAAAGGCGTGAAGAGCCACTTGTGTGGATTGATCACCAGCGAGTCGGCGTGGTCGGCGCCACGCAGAATCCATTCGTAGCCGGGGACCATCGCGGCCGCGCCGGCGTATGCCGCGTCGACGTGCAGCCACACGCGGGCCTTCACGCAGATATCGACGATTGCCGAAAGCGGATCGACGCTGGTGCTCGACGTCGTGCCGATCGTGGCGATGACCGCGAGGGGAAGTCGTCCGCTCCGGACGTCCTCCTCGATCGCGCTCGCCAGCGCGTCAGGCTTCATGCGGAAATTGCCGTCGACCGGAATCTTTCGCAGCGAGTCCTGACCGAGACCGAGGAGAATGACCGCCTTGTCGACCGACGAGTGTGCCTGGTCGGAACAATAGACGCGAACCTGCGGGACATCGGTACGACCCGTGAGGCCATGCGTCCGGACCCGGGCGACGGCCGCTTCGCGCGCGGCCGCCAGCGCGTGGAGCGTGGAGATCGAGGCGGTGTCGTAGATGACGCCTTCGAACGCGTCCGGCAACCCGATCAGCTTGCGCAGCCACGTCAGCACGACTTCCTCGAGCTCGGTCGCCGCCGGCGACGTTCGCCAGAGCATGGCCTGGACGTTGAGCGCGGCCGAGAGGAACTCGGCGAGGATGCCGGGTCCGCTGCCGGTGATCGAGAAGTAGGCGAAGAAGCCGGGATGATTCCAGTGGGTGATGCCTGGCAGGATCACTCGCTCGAAGTCGTCGAGGATCGCTGTCGAATGACTCTCCCTGCTCGGGAGCGGCATCGGGGAGAGCGTCGCGAATGTCTCCCGGTCGAACTTGCGAGAGGACCGGATAGCGCGCTGGATCGTCGAGATAGTCGGCGATCCAGTCGGCGAGGCGATGCGCCTCGCGACGGAACGCGTCGGGATCCATGTCGCCGAAGGCGGAGGGTATCTGGCGCTTGGGAATTCGCTCAGCCTATCAATTCCTGGCGGCCGAGCGCCAACCGTCGTTATTGTTGCTCGCGGCTCTCGACCTGAATCGTGACGGGTGAGGCCAGCCGCACGGTCACGATCGATCCGGATGCCAGGGTCGCCGGATTGCGATCGCCCGCCATTGTCGCCGCCGTTCCGCCGGCCGCGCCGGTCGTGCCGCCAATCACCGCGCCTTTGCCGCCGCCGAGGATTCCGCCGAGGATCGCCCCGACCGCCGCAGCGCCACCGATCTTCTTCGCGCTGTCGCCGGTGGGCGAGTCGCCGTCGCGGTAGACCGGCTCGGTGTTCAGGTGGACCTCGCTGCCGTCGGCGAGCACGAGGGTGTGGAAGCGAATGCCAAGGCGGGCGCGATCCTTCAGCTTTCCACCGCGGTCCACGAGGGTGACCGATCCGATCACTCGGGATCCGGCGGGAATGGCCACGTGGCCGTTGGCCACCACGTCGCGCGTGACCCGCGCGTCGACACGATCTTCAATGCGTGCACGCTCGGAAGAGAGCGCCGTCTCCACTTGCAGGCCGATCACCGACGAGGTCGGGAGTACGACGTCCTGGAACTGCGGAGCGCGAGGAGGCTCGGGCTGCGGATCGGGGAGCCTCGGGACTTCGGCCGGCGGCGGCGCCGCTGGAGCTGTCTGCGCCGGAGCGACAGGAGCCGAGGCGGTGGTGGTCGGCGATCCGGTGTGCGCATCCGGCAGCGGCGTAGTGGGCTCGGGGCTCGGATGTTCAGGACGAGCCGCTCTGGCCTTTTCTACCGAGCTGCGAGCGTTGTCCGACGCGGAGGGGGCCTTCTCCGTCTCAGCCTCGGGCCTCGTCACCTCGGCCGGCGGATTGTCAGCGACCGGGGCCTCGGTTTCGGCGACCGGCGGTGTCTGCGGCGTGCCGGGCTGAGACGCGGCCGGCGCCTGGGAGACGCTCGCCACACGGTCGGCCACATTGTGCCGGGTCGCGACATAGGCGCCACCCGCCGCGGCCGTGAGGCATCCAAGGGCCAACAGGACGAGCGCCACCGGTTTGGAAAACATCAGAAACTCCTGGCTGCAACCGGGGGGTCGAGCAATTGCCGTACCCCCACCCACCGTCGTGTCGCCTCTTCTTTTCGGCCGGATCTCGCGAATTCTACGGGTCAGCCCGCCCCCTGCGCCATATCGGGGTGACACCGCCTGTCCTCCTCACAGGACCGCCGTGGGCCCGCGCAGCCCCTTGGGGTCGAAGTGACTGGAAATCACCGGCATTGTCGTTGCACTATTGAAACAACCGGGAGGCCCTCCAACATGCGTCACACGCCGAAAGTCCTCATCGCTCTGGCACTGCTCGTCTGTGTGGGCGCTTCGCGGGCCGAAGCGGTGACCGTCCGCGATCTGGTGGAACTGTCGAAGGCGGGGCTGAGCGATCAGGTGCTGCTGGCGCTCATCGAAGTGGACCGCAGCGTGTTCACCATCGATGCGCCGACCTTGAAGATGCTGAAGGACGCCGGCGTCAGCGAGGCCGTCATCGTCGCGATGATCCGCAGCGGCCGCACCGCGCCACCGGTCTCCCTCGACGAGCAGCCGATCGAGCCTCCACCACCATTCGTTGCGCCCGAGCCGCAGGTGGTTGTGATCGAACATGAGGTGCCGGTCGTGCGGGAAGTTCCGGTCGCTGTGCCCGTCTACATCACCGCACCGCTGATTGGGCCGCGAGTGCGGAATGCCGGCGACGCTCGCGACGACGACAATCGCAACCGCCCGGCACGCAAATCCTGCGTGCAATACGAGTACTGGGGCTTCGGCGGCAAGCTTCGCCCCGATGCCTACGCGCCGCCGAACGCGTGTCGGTGACCGCGGTCAGCCACGACACGGCTCGGAGAGAATCGGCGCGATCCACGCTCGATTCGTAAGCCCTCAAGCCGACCACCGTCACGATCGAAATACGATCGGCCGGCCTCCGCGCGCTGGCCGCCGGCGCGACCGGGATCGGCGTGCGCCCCAGGCGCGGATCGCTGCGGGAAGTGTGCTATAAACCGCCGTCTCTCGTGGCCAAGGAGCACACCTGATGAATCGCCGTACCTCACTCGTTGCCGCGACTGCCTGCGCCATCGCGCTCGCGGCGGCGGGAACTCGCCCGGCCGCACAGGCGCGTCCGGCCGCGTCCAAGCAGAAGGCGGACGCCGAGTATACGGCCAAGATCAAGGAATACCTGTCCGATCCGCGAATCACGACGGAGCTGGTCGACCACCTGCCCGCATCCGACACGCGTGCCGACACCGTTGAAATTCCTGGGCCACATGCCCGGGACGCCCGGTGAGCTGACGCACGCCGCCGATATTCATCGCTATTTCGCCGCGCTCGACAAGGCGTCCGACCGGGTCAGCGTCTGGAACATCGGGAAGACCGAAGAAGGACGGGACATGATCGTCGCGGCGATTGCCGACGAGGCGACGATCAAGTCGATCGACAAATACAAGGCCATGCTCGCGCAGCTCACCGATCCACGAAAGACGACCGAGGAGCAGGCGCAGCAGCTCGTTCGCACGGCCAAGCCGGTCTACTACTTCACCAGCGGCATGCATTCACCGGAGACCGGTGGTCCGGAGATGCTGATGGAGATGGCGTATCGGCTCGCTGTCGAAGAAACGCCCTTCATCCAGAACATCCGGAACAACGTCATCACGCTGATCACGCCGGTCGTCGAAGTCGACGGGCGGGAGAAGATGGTCGACACCTACTACTTCAACAAGAAGCTGCCCGAGGGTGCCGCCCGGCTGCCGTTGATGTATTGGGGCAAGTACGTCCAGCACGACAACAATCGCGACGGGATGGGGCAGTTTCTCGCCCTGACGCGCAACGTCGAGCAGGTGAATCTCGACTGGAAGCCGACGGTGCTGCACGACCTGCACGAGGCCCAGACGTATCTCTACGCATCGACCGGCACCGGTCCGTACAACGAGTCGATCGATCCGATCACCATCAACGAATGGTGGATGCTCGCCGAGAACGACGTGCTCGAGATGACCAAGCGAGGCGTCCCCGGCGTCTGGACCTACGGCTTCTACGACGGCTGGGTCCCCAACTACATGTTCTTCATCGCGCACGGCCACAACGCGATCGGACGCTTCTACGAGGTCCAGAGCTACGGACCCGATCCCTACGTGGTGACGCCGCCCGCGACGACGACGAGCCGCGAGTGGTTCCGGCCCAACCCGCCGTTGACGACGATCAATTGGGGGCCGCGCAACAACGTCAACATCCAGGAGTCGGCTGCGCTCTTCGCGCTGAGTCATGTCGCCAGGAACCGCGAGTCGTATCTCGAGAACTACTGGCTGAAGAACAAGCGGGCGGTCGAGCGCGGCAAGAGCGGGCCGACCTACGGCTGGATCCTCCCGGCGGGGCAATATCGAAAGGCTGACGCCGCCGACGCAATCAACGAGCTGCGGCGTCAAGGGCTGGAAATTCATCGCGCCAACGCCGCGTTCAAGGCGGGCGGCGTCGATGTCAGCGCCGGCGATTACGTCATTCGCGGCGACCAGCCGTTCCGCACGCTGGCCGAAATGTACTTCGCGGTGCAGAACTACGCCCCCGCCAACCCGAGACCGTACGACGACACGGGCTGGACGTTCCAGTACATGCGCAACGTCGTGATCAAGCCGGTGACCGACAAGGCGTTGCTCGACCAGCCGATGACGCTGGTGAGCGCCGAGGCCAGGGCCCCCGGCACCATCGAGGGCACCGGCGCCGTGATCGTGGTCGAACACACGACCGACAACAACCTGATGGCGTTCCGCTTCACGCATGCGGACGTCAAGATGCAGGCGGCGGAGGAGGATTTCGAGCTCAGTGGCCACAAGTTCCGCGCCGGCGCGTTCGTCATCGCGGGGGCCGACCGGGGAAAGATCGAGCCGTCGATCAAATCGCTCGGCCTGTCGGCGTGGGCGGTGGCCGCGGCGCCGCCGGTCAAGCTGCACGATCTCGATGTGCCGCGGATCGGCTACGTGCACAGCTGGTCCCGCACCCAGGACGAAGGATGGGTGCGGGCGGCGCTGGATACTTACGGCGTGCCGTACACCTACTTTGGCGATATCAAGCTGCGCGAGGGCAACCTGCGTTCGAAGTACGACGTGATCATCTTTCCGCACGTCGGCGGGAACGCGCAGTCGCAGGTCAACGGCATCCCGAAGACCGGCAGCACGCCGCTCCCGTACAAGAAGTCCCAGGAGTTTCCCAGCCTGGGCGCCAACGATCAAGCGGATGACATCCGCGGCGGTATGGGGTTCGAGGGGCTAGTGGAGCTCGTGAAGTTCGTCCAGCAGGGGGGCACGCTCGTCACCGAAGGGTCCACTTCGACGATTCTGCCCGAGTACAACGTCACGCAAGCGGTCACGGTCGAGAATCCGTCGCAGCTCTTCGTGCGCGGGTCAATCGTGCGCGGCGTGTTCGCCGACAAGACGAGCCCGCTGGCCTACGGCTTCGAGGGCCGGCAGCTGCCTGTCTACTTCAATCAGGATCCGGTGCTGGCGATTGGCGGCGGCGGTGGTAATGCCGGATTTGGTGGACGGGGCGCTCCGGAAGCGCCCATCCCCGGCGTCGGCATGAACGTCACCCCGATGGCGACCGCATCCCAGGCCCAGCACATCTCCGCCTACGAGCCGGACAGTGGTGCGACAGATGCGAACCTTGCGCAGCGGCCCTCGGCGGGAGAGACCGCTGCGGTGCAGGAGGGGATCGGTGGGGGTCGCGGC
This sequence comes from uncultured Acidobacteriota bacterium, assembly GCA_963771415.1. Taxonomy (GTDB): domain Bacteria; phylum Acidobacteriota; class Vicinamibacteria; order Vicinamibacterales; family 2-12-FULL-66-21; genus CAWAZT01. The sequence continues at coordinate 337,302 of CAVYTI010000009.1, forward strand.
GGGCGGGGTGGCGGTGCGGGTGCCGCAGGTCCGGCGGCCGGTGGCCGCGGCGGGCCGGGTGCGACGCCAGTGGTCGCGTCGGCCGTCAGGGTCGTCCTCCAGTTTCCCGCGAATCCCAACGACATGCTGCTGTCCGGCACGCTGGCGGGTGGACAGGCGCTCGCGAATCGCGCCCAGCTGGTTGACATCCCCCTCGGTCAAGGGCATGTCGTCTCGTTCGCGATCCGGCCGTTCTGGCGCTGGCAGACTCAGGGCACGTACTTCCTGGCGTTCAACGCCATCCTGAACTGGAACGACCTCGATGCCGGCCGCGCCGGGGGAGAGCATCGACCAACCACCGAGCAGAATCGGTGAAATTCAGGCCTGTTTCATACAACTTTGCTATGCAAAGCAAAACTGCGTTAGACTACTATCTCGGAACCTGATGGCAGTTTCCCCGGTCGAGGTCACGCTCGAACTGACGCCCCGTGCGCGGTTCGACATCATCGACGTTCGCGAGCAGCTGCGGGCGGCGCACGGCCGCCTCCTCGACGGCTACTCCCACCACCTCTATCACTCGTTCCACACGACGGCTGGCTATCTCGAACAGAGTCTGGCGACGCGGCTGACGCGCGAGAAAGACGCCGTTGCCCCGTACGTTGAAGTCTTCCGCGCCATGTTTCCCGAGGGGGCGGGCTACGAGCACGACCAGCTCCATCGACGCGAAGATCTGACGTCGGAGGAGCGTGCCGTCGAGCCGCGCAATGCCGATTCGCATCTTGCTTTCATGGCCGCTGGCTTGAGCACCTGCGTCACCTATGTCAACCGGCCGCGGGAGAGCGTCTGCTTCGTCGATCTGGACGGCATCACCGATGGCCGTCCGCGCCGTCGCCTGACCAGCATCGTCGGCTTCAACCGCGAGCAGGAGGTCGAGCGTCTGCGCATCGACGTGCCGGTCTCGAATCATCCGATCGACTCGGTCAACCTCAAGGATCCGCGGCTGGGTATCTACGATCAGATTGTGGACCTGGTGCAACGGCACGGCGTGACGAGCGGGCGCATCCGGCTGGAGCTGCCGCGCGGCGAGCGACAGGCGGGGCTGACGGTGAACGAGTACGAGACGCTGCTCATGCGTCACGATCTTGCCGACGTGCTGCGCAATCCGTTTCGCTTCGCGGCGGAGAAGGGTCGGCATCTGCTGGCGCATCCGCGGGCGATTCCGTCGAAGGCGCTCGACTACGCGAAGTACAACATGGTTCGCGCGCTCAATCAGGTCCTGGATCTCACGGGACTGCGCGAGTCGCTGCTCGAGCGGCTGTTCGCGCGGGCGATTGCGGTGCCGGCCGGTCGGTTCCTGCGGATGAAGCGTTCGGTCAATCTGCGCGTGCGCGAGAGCGACGGCCGCGGCGTGATTGCTGATGGCCGCTATCAGAGTCCCATCCTGGTCCAGTGGCGCCGCGCCGATCAGCGCGTCCGCACCCTGGACGCCACCCTGACCCGGTTCGTCTAGCAGGGCGCTCGCATCCACGGACCCCATTTCATTCACGGCCGGGGCCGACCAAAAATCTGTGAGAGCATGGACCGAGGGTCCTGCTGTCCGGGTTGTCCCCTTTTATGCCTGACGTCGTTGTGGTGGGGGCGGGAATCATCGGGTGCGCCATCGCGCGGGAGCTGACGTCGCGTGGGGTCGCGACGACCGTCATCGACGCGCGTCCGCCTGGCGGGGGTGCCACCCAGGCGTCGGCGGGAATGCTGGCGCCCTACACCGAAGCGCACGACAGCGGACCCCTGCTCGACCTGGGGATTCGCAGCCTCAACCGCTACGATCGCTGGATCGCCGAGGTCGTCCGCGAGAGCGGCATCGACGTCGAGTATCGGCGCATCGGTACCCTCGAAGTGGCCGTGGACGCGCGCCACGCGGATCAACTGCGGCGCAGCGCCGCGCATCTGCGCGAACCCGTTCGCACGTGGATGGATGGCGAGACCGCCCGCAGGGCCCACCGAGCGCTCGGCACGCAGGTCTCGGGCGCACTCTTCACCGCGACCCACGGTTACGTCGCCGCGCTTCAGTTGACCCGTGCGCTCGCTGCGGCAGCGACGCGGCAGGGTGGGCGTTTCCAGCAGGCGACGATCCGGCGTATCGCGAAGCGGGGAACAGACCTGGTCGTCGAGACTGGCGACGGCGAGGTCGCCGCGCCAACGGTCGTTCTCGCCGCCGGCGCGTGGACCAACCAGATAGTGGCGCCTGACGCCGCTGTTCCACCGCTTCGGCCGGTGCGCGGTCAGTTGCTCCATCTGGGCTGGAATGGTCCGCCGGTCGAGACGATCCTGTGGGGACCTGAGTGTTACATCGTGCCTCGCCTCGACGGCACTCTTCTCGTCGGCGCGACGGTCGAGGACGCAGGGTTCGACGAGCGCGTCACCGCGGCTGGCATTCGTGATCTGCTCGACGCCGCCGGCGAGCTCGTGCCTGCGGCGTGGGACTCAACGTTTCTCGAGGCGCGGGTCGGCCTCCGTCCTGCGACCGCCGACGATCTGCCGGTCATCGGGCCGGACTCCCGGACGCCGGGACTGGTGCATGCTTCCGGGCACTTTCGCAACGGCGTTTTGCTCGCGCCGTTGACGGCAGATCTGATCGCGGACTGGATTGTCGACAAGAAAACAGACCCGGCGCTGGATGTGCTGCGACCGGGCCGTTTCGAACGCGCCAGAGCGAATTGATCGCCGGTTATTGTCCGCCCGGACCGTTTGTCGCCGGCACCGTCGAGAGCGACGGCGCGACGAGATTCACCGCCCCTGAAGGTGCGATGTTCTGAATCGTCCCGCTGAGCGCGCCGCCAACCTTCTGCACCACATTGAACGCGATGAGCGCCAGCTGAAAGTCGAGCTGCGCCTGCAGCTGGTCGTTGCGAGCCACGGCGAGGTCGCGCTGGGCCTGAATCACGTTGAAGTTCGTCGACATGCCGACGTCGTAGCGTTTCTGCTCGGCATCGAGGCGCTGCTCGGAGAGGTCACTGGCGACCCGCGTCGTTTCAATCCGCTGCCGGCTCTGATCGAGCTGCATGGCTGCCTGCCTGATCTCGCGGACCGCCTTGTACTCGGCGCTGCGGAGGCGCACGGTCGCCTGCGATCGCTCGAGCTCGGTTCTCGCCAATGTCGCCTGTTCCACGCTCTTGCCCAGCGGATAGCTGATCGTCAGCCCGACACTCCACGTCGGGTAGTTCGCCGCGAACACCTGACGCAGCACATCCCCATAGGGCGTGAACTGCGTGGACAGCACAGGTCCGAGAAACCCATCGCGAATCAGTTCCGTTCCGCCGAGACCGTTGGTCAGGTACGACGCCTGGACGCGTAGATCCGGCAGCGTATCGCTCTTCGCCAGCGCGACCGCGGTGTCGTTGTTTTGAAGCTGCTTTCGCGTGCGCATCAGGTCGGTCCGCTGCTGCAGAGCCATGCGAACAGCGGCGTCGACGTCGGGTGGCGGTCCAATCGGTGGGATCAGATCCGCGGGCTCCAGCCGCAACGACCAGTAGTCGGCGCGCTTGGGATCGATGATCAACAGGCGGAGGTTATCCTCCGTCTGTCGCACCAGCGTCTGCGCGATGATGAGATTCTCGCGGCGCTGGGCCACTTCTGCCTGTGCCGAGACCAGATCGAGCGGCGGCGACTGTCCGACGTCGACACGCGCCCGATTGTTTCTCTCGAGCTCGAGCGACAGATCGAGAGAACGCTGCTGTACCGCGACGGCCGCTCTGGCCAGCACGAGATTCCAGTAGGCGCGTTCCGCGTTCGACGAGGTCTGAATGCCGAGCTCGTCGAGGTCGATATCAGCGATATCCTTGTTCCGGCGCGCCACCGTCACCTGGGCCCTGAAGAAATCAATCTTGAAATCGCGCAGCAGCGGCTGCGAGAAAATGCCCTGCAGCTGCGCGGTGACCGCCGGGTTGAAGTTCGACAGGCTGCTGCTCGCGTTGGTCCGGTTGGTCGTCCAGGCGACGTTGTAGGAGCCGCCGCCGATCGGCAGCCGTTGCACGACGCCGGCATCGCCCTGCCAGACGTCCGTACGAACGCCCTGGGCCCCGAAGAAAATGCTGGCGGGCGGAGTCTGCTGGACGTTACGCAGCACCCCGGCCTGCACGGTCGGCAGAAATGCGGCCTTCGCCTGCGCCAGGAGCTCATCGTTGATCTGGGGCTCGTACTTCCCGGCAACCAGATCGAGGTTGTTCTCGATTGCCATCCTGATGGCGTCGGGCGCGGTCAGCCGGATCACCTCACCACCAGCCGCCGGTTGTGACGCCTGACCCGCGGTCTGAGCTCCCGCCATGTGCAACGACTGCGCATCCGCACGCGTCGCCGACAGCGCCAGCAGCACCAGCGCGACGCTCGCCGTAGCGGCCGCGGCGCGACGTCCTCTCACCCACGATCCGATTCGGAACCGCGACAAGTCATCGAGCAATGAGTACGTCACCGGCGTGACGACGAGGGAAAGGATGAGCACGAGCGATTGTCCTCCGATGATGACCGCTCCGATCGCTCGATTGGTGCCGGACCCGATCCCGCTCGACAGGACGAGCGGAATCATGCCCGCCACGAACGCGAAGGTCGTCATCAGAATTGGCCGCAGTCGGTCGCGGCTCGCTTGAAGAATCGCCGAATCACGATCCATGCCTCGCTCCCTCAGCTGATTGGCGTGGTCAATCTGCAGAATCGAGTTCTTCTTCACGACGCCAAAGAGCACCAGCAGCCCAAGCGCCGAAAAGATGTTTAACGACTGCCCGAAGATGATGATCGACAGCAGCGCGAACGGCAGTGTCAGCGGCAGCGAGAGGAGGATCGTGATCGGGTGCAACCACGACTCGAACTGTGCCGCGAGTATCAGGTACATGAACACCATCGACAGCAGGAATGCGATGAGAAAATTCTGCGCCGCCCGGCCCAGCTCTCGCGAGCGGCCGGCGAATCGGGTGTTGTACCCCGGCCCCATGTTGAGCGTTTCCGCCGTCCGTGTCATCGCCGCCATGGCCGGCGTCTGCGATACTCCGGGCAGGAGTCCCGCGAACACCGTGACCTGGCGCTGACGGTTGAGGCGATCGATCGCGCTCGGCGAGGTGCTAGGCGTCACGTCCGCGATGTTCTCCAGCGGCACGCTGCCGATCTTGCTCGACGGCACCGTCAACTGTCCAATCGCGGCCGCGGTCGCCCGCTCGTGCTGCAGCGCGCGAACGTGCACTTCGTACTGCTCGCCCCCCTCATTGTATGTGGTCACCTGATCGCCGCCTACCAGTAGGCGGAGCGCCTCGGCGGCGTCCGAGATCTGCACGCCGAGATCGGCCGCCTTCAGGCGATCGAGATGGACCGACAGCTCCGGCTTGCCGACGTTGAGCGACGTGTCGAGGTCGACGATGCCTGGTTGCTTGCGCGTCTCGTCGAGCACCGCATTGGCGAATTTCTCCAGCTTGCCGAGGTCGGGCCCGTTGATTGTGAACTGAATGTCCGCGTTCTGGTTGCCGCCGCCACCGATGGTTGCAACGGGCCGCACGCCTGTCCGCAGATTGGCTGCCGCGAACTGCGGCAGAACGCTGTCGCGCACCTGGTTCATGACCACGAACTGATCGCGCGATCGCTCGTGCAGTGGCTTGAGACGGACGTAGATGGTGCCGAGATTCTGTGTCGCCGCCGGATCGTCGGCCGCGGTCACCAGGGTGTAGTCCACCTCCGGAATCCTCCGCACGGCGGTCGCGATGCGATTCGCGATCAGCTCGGTTGCGTCGATGCTCGTACCTTCCGGTGCCCGAAGCCCAATCTCGAATTCAGACTGGTCGTCGTTGGGCAGGAAGTTCTTGTTGGCCAGCATGAAGAGCGGCACGCTGCTCAGCAGTACCAGGACCGCCAGGCCCGCCACCGCAGCACGATGCGAAAGCGCCCACGACAGCAGCCGCGAATAGCCATCGTCGATCGGGCGGAAGAAGCGGCTCTCCTTCGACCCATGGTCCGGAAGCGCGTGCCCGTCCGCATCTTCCCGACGCGGCCGCATCTTGATCCATCGGGCCGACAGCATCGGCGTCAGGGTGAAGCTGACGAGCAGCGACACCATGATCGCGAACGACATCGTCAGACCGAAGCTCTTCATGAAGCGACCGACGATGCCGCCCATGAAGCCGACCGGCACGAAGATGGCGACGAGAGACAGCGTGGTGGCGAGCACCGCGAGGCCGATCTCGCGGGTCGCTTCGATCGCCGCCTGAAAGGGTGGCCGTCCTTTCTCCTCGACGAAGCGGTAGATGTTCTCGAGGACGACGATGGCGTCGTCGATCACGATGCCGACCGCGAGCGTCAGCGCCAGCATGGTCATCGAGTTGAGGGTGAACTCCTCGTACCAGATCAGCCCGAACGTGGCGATGATCGAGGTCGGAATCGCGATGGCGGCGATGAGCGTCGATCGCCAGTTCCAAAGGAAGACGAGGACGACGAGTGCGGCCAGAATCGAGCCGACGACCAGGTGCTCTTCGACGGTGTCGATCGAGGCCTTGATGAACTCGGACAGGTCTCGGACGACGCGGATGTTGTAGCCGGGCGGGGTGACGTCCTTGAGATCGGCGAGTCGCTCCTTGACCGCGTCGACGACCTGCACTGTGTTGGTGCCGGATTGACGACGAATCGTCAGCAGGACCGTCGGCACGCCGCTGAGATTGGCCTTCGTGTTGGCGTCGGCCATGCCGTCTTCGATCGTGGCGACGTCCCGGAGCAGAATCGGATGCCCCTCGCGCTGACGGACGACGACATCGCCGAACTCCGCAACGGACTGAACGCGGCCGCGGGTACGCAGCGTCAAAGCCTGCGCCCCCGCCTCGATGCGGCCGCCGGGAATCTCGGCGTTCTGCCCTTGCAGCGCGCGCGAGACGTCAGTCACGGTGAGGTTATAGGCCTGCAGCCGGCCCGAGTCGAGCGAGACGTTGACCTGACGCTGCCGGCCGCCCACCACCAGGACCTGCCCGACGCCATCAACGCTCTCGAGCTGACGCCGCAGCGTCTTGTCCGCGTACTCCGTGATGTCGCGGATCGGCTTGGCCGCCGAAACGGCCAGCGTCAGCACCGGCGCGGAATCGGGATCGAACTTTTCGACCGTCGGCTGGTCGATGGTCTTGGGCAGCAGCGGAAGCGCGCGGTTGACGCGATCGCGTACTTCCTGCGCCGCGATGTCCGCGTCCTTTTCGAGCAGGAACGAGATGACGACCGTCGAGACCCCTTCCGACGAGGTCGATCGCAGCTCGTCGATGCCGCTGATCGTGTTGACCGCTTCCTCGATTTTGTCCGAAATCTCCGTCTCGACTTCTTCCGGTGCGGCTCCCTGCAGCCTCGTCGTGACGACGACCGTCGGGAAATCGACCTTGGGGAATCTGTCGAGCCCGAGTCTGGTGAAGGCGAACGCGCCAACCACCGTCAACGCCAGGATCAAGACGCTGGCGAAGACCGGTCGGCGAACACTGATAGAAGCTAACCACTGCATGGCGAAATTCCTAGTTCTCGAGCTGAACGCGCGTGCCGTCCGTCAGCTTCCCGCGTGGATTGGTGGCGACCCTATCGCCCGCTTTCGCTCCCGTCGCGAGCTCGATGCGATCGCCGACGTGCTCACCGAGCGTGACGATGCGTTCTTCCACCTTCTTGTCGCCGGTGACGACGAACACGCGGCTGGTGCCGGCGACCGTTTCCACCGACGTGTTGGGCACCAGCACCGCCGGCGCGGGCGCTCGCTCCTGCAACATCGCGGTGGCGAAGAGCCCTGGTTTCAACCGACCGTCCGCGTTCGGAGCCACGGCTTCGACGGTCAGCGCGCGCTGGTCGGTCTTCAACGCCGGGGAGACGAAGCGGACCTTGGCCGGAAATGTCTCGCCGGCATACGCGTCCACGCTCAGGCGGACCGCCTGGCCATCGTTCACTCGCGAGAGGTACTGCTCAGGAACTGTCAGCTCGACGCGGAGAGGATCGATCTTCACCACCGTGACGACCTTGGTTCCTTTTGTCACGTAGTCGCCGGTGCTCACGAGGCGCTCGGCGACGAGGCCGGCAAACGGCGCCCGGACCGACGTGTCCGCCGACGCCTTGCGCGCCAGGTCGATGCGGGCGCGGGCGGCGACGAGCGATCGGAACGACTGCTGCGCGCCGTTCTGCGCCGCCAGGTATTGCTGTCGCGCCGCCTGGACTTGCGTCAGCCGCTGCTCGGTACTCGCTTTGGGATACCACCCTTTGATCGAGCAGCGACTTGATCCGGTTGAACTCGGCTTCGGCCCAGTCGAGCGACGCTTTCGCGTTCATGACCTCCGGGACGTGGATCGGATCGAACGGCTGGCTTGCGGTCAGGCCGAGCCGGGCTTCGATCTGCGAGGCATTGGCTTCGGCTTCACGGAGCTGCGCGTCCGCCTCGGTACCGGAGATCCGGACGAGCACGGTACCGGCGGCGACGCGCGTGCCGCGTTCGACTGGCGTCGCGATCACGCGTCCTGCGGTTTCGGCGGCGACCTCCGCCTGTTCGTCCGCCATGAGCGAGCCGGTGACGCGGAGAAACCGATCGATCGGCTCATTCTGGAGGGTGACCGCCCGAACGGCGATCGCCGCCGGTTCCGAGAGCGTGGCAGCGCTCGTCTTCGCGCCGGTGCACGCAGCGGAGACGAGAGCGGGGATCGTGAAGGCCCCCAGGAGGAGAAGTCGAGACGTACGAATCATGACGGTCATTCCTCTTCGGTAGCGAGACGTGAGGTTCGGAAGGTATTCGGGGCACCGTGCCGCAGGCCCTGCAGCGCCGCTTCCAGGGTGTCGCGGGCGAGCGCGTCCGCGTCCTCGCCCTGTTCCATCCGGTCGCACAGGCGCATCGCGGCGGCGCCGTGCACGGCGGTCAACAGGATGCGAAAGATCGCTTCAGGTGTCGCCGCCTTGGGAAAGCCACCGGCGTCGATCATCTGCTGGATGCGCGCAGACACCTCCCGCTTCATCTCGATGACGAAGCCGAAGCGCTCCCAGTCGCGGCTGATGCGCGGGACGCTGCGGTCGAGAAACATGAGCGCGAAGTATTCGGGGTGGACTTTGCTGAACTCGTAGTAGCGCCAGAAGAGCGCGCGCAGCTCGTCCAGCGGGTCTGCCGCTCGTGTTCGAGGCGAACCGAAGGCGAACAGCAGCCGGAACCCCTCTTCTGCGAGCGCGAGAAAGATATCGTCCTTGCTGGGAAAATAGCTGTAGATGGCGGCCGGGCTGTACTCGACGCGCTCCGCGATCTTGCGGATCGAAACATCCTGATAGCCGTGGCTGACGAAGAGGTCGCGCGCCGCGTCCAATATGGCTCGGCTGACCGCTTCGCGGTCGCGTTCCTGGCGTTCTTTGACTCCCAATGCCTTTACTTTCTATGACTTAATGATTATTTTCAAGTATGAGTTGAACAGTGTTTACAATTCTAACACCGTTAGACGATCAGGGGCGATCGGTGGTTCCAGGAGGCGGTTGGCCACCAACCTTGGCTCTCGCCAGGCGGAGGTTGCCCCACCCTTGGTTCGCCCGTCTTCTGGGACCCTAAGAAAGGATTAGCGGGGTCTGAAAGTGACAGACGCTCGACGCAGGCGGCTCCGTCCCGCTGCCGGACGGATTGGCTCGAGAGTATCCAGCCGCAGCGCGGGAGTGGTTGCGAAGTTCATCGCCGACCGCGTCGCTCGCCGCCCGCCGGTGTCTTGATCGCCGAGAGCGCCTGGTTGACGTAGATCGGTCCCAGCGCTGCGCCAAATCGATCGAGCACTCGCAGGAGCGGATGCGTGAAGGTCAGGACAAACGGGAACATATGGAGGCCAACCCGCCGGACCGTGGCGCCTCCATGCTCGCGAACCCAACGCCCGAGCGTGGTCCAGCCTGGCCAGTTCTCGAGTCCACGATAAGGCCGGAGATCGAGCGCGCCGGCGACGACGACCGACCACCGCCACAAGCGGTTCGGGCACGTCACGACGAGCCGGCCTCCCGGCCGCAGGACCCGCAGCATCTCGGCGACGACCCGCTCCGGATCCGGCGTGTGCTCGAGGCACTCGGAAGACAGCACGATGTCGAACTCGTCGGTCGGAAACGGCAGCGTCGCGGCGTCGCCTGCGACCACGCGCGTGACTCCCTTCGCGCGAGCACGATGCAGGAGCTGCACTCCGATGTCGAGGCTCACGACGTCAGCCCCTCGCTGGCCGGCGGCGAGCGAAAAGGGTCCGGTCCCGCAGCCAACGTCGAGCACTCGCTTGCCGCGAAGGGACTGATCACCGAGCAAGTCGTCGAACACGACTTCGAGACGGCGATTGAGATCGTAAGGGTTCATCAGCCGGTCGAACTCGTCGGCAATCGTGTCGTAGTAGTGCGCGGGAGAAGTCACGGCACGGTCGCTCGGGTCCGTTCTTTCGCGGCCCCGATCTGTTCGCTGATGACGAAGGGCGGCCGGTTCAGGTTGGATAGGAACAGGCGTCCGAGGTACTCGCCGATCACGCCGATCGTCAGCAGCTGAATCCCTCCGAGCAGGGACAGCAGCCCCACGGTCGACGCCCAGCCAGGCACGACGCCCCTGGCCGTAAACCAGATGATCACGCTGTAGACCAGATATAGAAACGAGACCATCGAAATCAGGACGCCGAGAGCGATCGCTGCTCGCAGCGGCACGATCGAGAAGCTCATGAGGCCGTCGAGCGAGAGCTGCACCATCTTCTGCCACGTGTAGCTCGTACGGCCCGCCACTCGCGGCGGCGCCGTGAACGAGACGAACGCGGCGTCGTATCCGAGGTACGGCACAAGGCCACGCAGGAACAGCAGAGGCCCGGAGCTCTGAAGTACGGCATCGACGACCGGACGCCCCAATAGTCGGAAGTCGGCCGACCCTGTGGGCACGTCAACGCCCGACAGCGCGTGGAGAACGCGATAGAAGACACGCGATGCGAAGCTCTTGACCGACCACTGCGCGTCGATGCGGCGCAGCGCCTGGACGACCTGATAGCCGGAGCGCCATCGTTCGAGAAAGGCTTCGACGAGCACAGGCGGGTGCTGGCCGTCGGAATCCATGATGATGACCGCATCACCACGCGCGGCGACCAGACCGGCGAGGATGGCCGCCTGGTGGCCGAAATTGCGCGTGAAACGAAGCCCCCGCACTTGGGGATAGAGGCTCCGCAGCGCCTGGATCTGCTTCCACGTACCATCCGAGCTGCCATCGTCCACAATCAGGACCTCGAGATCGTAGCCGGCCGCGGCGCGGATGACGTCGGGGACCACACGCCCCAACGTCGCCTCCTCGTTGTGCGCCGGCATGACGATGGATACGAGGCGATCGTTCATGGCAGCACGTAGATCTCGAACGGATCGATTCGGTCAAGGAGCACGTAGTGCGACCGGACGTCCTCCATGATCTGCAGGGAACGAGCGGTGTTGTACTTATCCGACGGGTTGAACGTGACGAGCCTTGGCGGGTGCTCGCGCAAGAGGTCCCGCACCGTGGCGAGATCGCCCTCGCTGCGGACCCCCAGAGCCGTGTTGTAGAAACGGAATGGATTGCGGCGCTGGCTGAGGAAGTACAGCTCCGCGTTGCTGGGCACCGCGAAGATCGTTTCCTGTTCACCAACCCTGCGCCGAATCAAGTCCACCAGGATCCGGTAACGGCCGGCTTGATCCTCATCGACCTCGAGGCTGCACTGCGGCAGACGCGCCGGAGTCGGCGGCGGATGACGCTCCCCCCGCAGAACGCCCTCGATCTTGCGCGATGTCGGTTGACCGGCATGATAAATCAGTCCGATGGCACCCAGAAGCAGCGCCGACGCCGTGGCGATGTTCGAGCTCCACGCCGACGCCGATGGCGCCAGCCAGAGGACGGACGCAAGCGAGAGTGCTGCCGAGAAATACAGGTACAGCGGAATCTGATAGTGAACCGACACCAGGGCGTAAAAGACGGAGATCACCGGCAGTGGGGCGGTGGCCATCACCGGCGACCGAGAAAGGCTTCGGTGGACGAGAACGCCGTTGACCGTGGCGAGCATCGCGAGGGCGACCCAGTAGAGCCCGTTCACGATTGACGCAACGTCCTCCACCCTCAGAGTCTGCCGGACCGATTGCACCACGAGCGCGCCGAAGTTGGTCCCTTGAAAAAAGTCGAGCCGGGTCAGCGCCACCGCCGCGGGACCGATGTCGTTCGCCCATCCATGCAGGGATCCATGCGCGATGTGATACGTCAGCAACGGCACCGCGGCGAGCCCGCCGCCGAGCGCGATCCACCCGAGCGCTTGCATGACCGATCCATTGCCTGGCTGCGGCCTGAACAGAAGACGGGCGAGCAATGCGATGGGCCAGACGCCGAACAACACGACGCCGCTGACATCCGTGGCCGTGACCAGGTAGACACCCAGTGCGACGATCATCATCGTCAGAACGATTCGAGCGATCAGCGCGTCGGGACGAAGGCTCGAGCGGTCTGGCAGGCTGATGAGGACGAAGGTCAGCGTTCCAAGACCGACAAAAAAGCCGGTGAGCTGGCGGAAGAGCGCGATCGTCCCTATCAACACACCGGCAGCGACGAGTTGCACGGCCGACCTGCGAGTCCGTGTCAGCAACGCGACGAGCACCGCCGTCAGTGCGAGGCACGGCCAGTGTGCGGTCGGATTCAGGAACTGGATTTCACTGAGCGCCGCGCCGGCGACAACAGCGGCGGCTCCGCGCCATCTTGCGTCGGTCGGGAACACCAGCAGGAGCGCCGCGGCCTGGAGCAGGCCCGCAAGCACGAGCGGATAGCGGAGGCTGAGAAGATCGACACCGAATATCCGAAGCGCGGCGGCATTCACGAACGTCACGTAGCCCGGATGAATGTCCTGTACCTGGAGGTTCAGGATCTCGCCTTGCAGCACGCGCTGCGCAACGGTCGCGTAGTTTCCTTCGTCCGGCGGGTACCATGTCTTGTCGTAGTACCCGTGAAGCAACCAGGCGGTGACCAGCAAGGCCGCACCTGCGGCCCACACGTGCTGAAACCGGCTCCTCGCCGGCGCCTCGGCGGTGAGCGGCAGACCCGGCATCAGCCTGCAGGCGGGATCACCGCGGCTCGCCTCGGGCGGCGCCAGATGATCGCGTCAACGACATAGTGGTGAAAATTAATCGTCATGTATGCCAGGAGCGAAAGCGGCAGGACGCTGCTCGAGAACAGCGTCAGCGCCCGATTGACGTTGAAGTACAACAGGGTGCCGATCGCCCAGCACACCAGCGCGTAGAGCACGACGTTCTGCGGCTGGCTGATCGTCGAGAGAAGCCGGCGGCGCGGATCGATGCCATCGCCGAACCGGCTGACATTGAACATCCAGACGATGAGCACGTACTGCAGGTTGTGCCAGATGTTCAGGACGAGCCATCCGGTATTGATGTCGTCAATCAGCAGATAGCCTGTGCCGAAGACGGCGATGTGGCTGAGCACGTACGCCGTGTGTGGGAGATCGGCTCGCCGCAGGCTGAAGGCTCGAATCTCGCGAGCGAGCCACAGCAGTACGCTCACCGTCGCCACCGCACCGACGACGAGTACCAGGAGGCGCGGCACGGGAATACAGCGCACATCGAGGCTCAGGAACTTCGTTGGGCTCTGGTACGAACGATACAGAATGCCCCACAGCGGCAGCGCATAGATCACGCCGTCGAGAACGAAATCACGCGACGCTGAAACGGCTCCGGCCTTCCGAAGGTACATGCGGGAAATGCCGTAGCTCTGCCGGGTGTAGTGAAACCACTGCGCGTACAGGTAGACGGTCGCGATAAGCCACTCGCCGGCTACCATCGCCACGCCAATCGTGCATGCCGCCACCACGATGGGCAGGGGAAGGAGCAGGAATCGATGCTGGAGGAAGCTCTGTCGATCGAACGCGAGGCGGGTAAAGGTCGAGACCACGTGCGTATAGCCGAGCATCCAGACGTCGAGGAACAGGATCGGCCAGAACCATCCCGGGTGAATCACGATGGCAGCGCCGGCGGCCAGCGCCCACCCCGCAACCAGAACTATCAGCGTGAAGTCGAACTCCGCGTTGCGCAGCCAAGCGAGGGCCGGCCCCCGATCGCTCGCGGATGGGATGACGAGGGTGCCGGTTGCAGACATAGATGTCGCTCGGACGGACTCCGGGTTGCACGGAAGCTCGCAAGAGATATGCCGTAGCAGGACAGTGGTTTCAGGCGCATGGCGGTCGATGGGCGACAAAAGAATCTGGTCGCCGCCAGAGAAAAGTCCCCGCCGCAGGCATTTCCCCTTCCCCTCCGACGGCTCGGCGCGTCTAGAGGCTGCGCTCTGGAGAGGCGGTTGTCCCCTTTTTCTGTATGCTGGCCGGTATGGGGAAGCTGACGAGCGCCGAGGTGCAGACGGAGTTGCAGGGGGTGGAGGGCTGGACGCTGGAGGGGGACGCGATTCGGCGGAAGTTCACGCTGCCGAGCTTCGCCGACGCGATCGCGTTCGTCTCGCGGCTCGCCTTCGACGCCGAGGCAGCCGACCACCACCCGGAGATCCTGATCGACTACAAGCGGGTGACCTTGACCTACACCACGCACAGCGACGGCGGCCTGACGTCGAAGGACTTCGCCGGCGCACGGGGGGCAAATGCCCTGGTCGAGCGCTGGACTCGGCGGTAGAGTGGCCACGTGGCGGAGCTGAAGAACAGCTACAGCGCCCGGGAAGTTGCAGCAATGACGGGGCTGACGGCGCGTCAGCTCCAGTGGTGGGATACGCATCGGCTCTTCGCCTCGCACGTGGCCCCACGTCGCACCGAGCGCGGCGGCTACACCGAACGGCGCTACACACCGGTCGACCTGCTCGAGCTGCTCGTCCTCGCCGAGCTGCGCCGGCAGGGTCTCTCCGTCGGTCAGCTCCGCACGCTCCTCGACACACTTCGGACACGGTTCGGCGTCCGGCTGTTCGAGACAATAGGCGGCGCCGGCCCGCTGACGCTGATGACCGACGGCCGCGACGTCTTCGCGCGGACCACATCCGGCGAGCTCTTCAACCTGCTCAAGAATCCGTTGCAGCCGCTACTGATGGTTGGCTCGGATGGCGATCTACGGGAGCTGAGCGCCCGCGCCGCAAAGACCCGGCGGAAGAAAACCCGGCCGCGCGCGCCGAAGCGCTAGGGGAAAACGGCGTCAGCCGATCGGGAAGATTTTGTCGAGACCGTCCGCCGGGCGGGGAATGACGTGGACGCCAATGAGCTCCCCAACCCGCCGCGCCGCCGCCGCTCCCGCGTCGGTCGCCGCCTTGACCGAGGCGACATCGCCGCGGACGATCGCCGTGACGAGGCCGGCATCGACCTTCTGCCAGCCGACGAAGACCACGTTCGCGGTCTTCACCATGGCGTCCGCCGCTTCGATCATGCCGACGAGCCCGCGGGTTTCCACGAGCCCGAGCGCTTCGCCGGGAAGGTCCTTGGCCATCGGAGCGGTCATTCTACGTGATCCGTCCGCGCGCTGCCACCGGCAGCGACTCCAGGACGGTCTCGCCGTCCACGATCCACACTCGATCGACGAGGTTGGACACCACGCACGAATGGTTGGGGACGATGCGAACGAGATCGCCGATCGCGAGAGCACTCCGTCCCTCGATCGCTCGAACCGTCGCGTGCTCTTCCGACAGACGCTCGATGACGAGTGACGGATCGGGCTCGCTCGCGTGCACGTCGACCAGCGTCTGGCCGTAGCCCTCGAGCGGCGTGAAGCCGCGCGCCCCGTCGTTGGTCAGCGTCTTGCTCCCGCTGTCGAAGATGATGCGATCGCGCGCTGGTCGGCTGACGACGCGGGCCAGCACCGTAAGCGCGCAATCGTTCCAGCTCGCCGATCCCAGTCCGACCTGGGTGCGGTCGTAGTAGGCGTAGTTGCCCGGCCGAATCTCGGTCAGCCCATCCTCGCGAAGAGAATATCGGGCGGTGGGTGTGGCGCCGACGCTCAATTCCTCACATTGCACACCAGACTGTGCGGCGAGGTCGCGCAGCAACGTCGCCTCGGCGTGCGCGATGGCGGCCATTTCGCCGTCCGACCCGGCGTGATACCCGTGTCCGGCGTGGCTGAGCAGACCCCTGAACCGCAGTCCCGGCAGCGACGCGATGTCTCGGATCACCTGCGCGGCGGATGTCCCCGGATCGATGCCGCAGCGATGCAGCCCGACATCCACCTTGATCAGGATCTCCAGCTCTCGATGGGCCGCCGTCGCTCGCGCCGACCACTCACGCGCGACCGACAGGTCGTCGGTAATGAACGAGAGCGCAATCCGATCGGCCAGGGCAAACACGCGGTCGGCGTTGACCGGGTTGAGCGGATAGGGCAGCCGGATATCAGAGATTCCCGCGTCGGCGAAGACTTCGGCCTCGCCGAGCTTGGCGCAGCAGACGCCAACGGCGCCGCGCGCGATCTGTTTCCGCGCGATCTCCGGGGATTTATGGGTCTTGGCGTGCGGCCGCAATCGCACGCCGCGGGTGCTGGCCGCGGCTTGCATCCGATCGATGTTCCGCTCGAGGCGCGACGCGTCGATGAGTACTGCTGGTGTTGGAAGTTCGGTAATAGTCATTGGAGCGGCGGCCGGGTCGGCGCGCCGCCCTCAAGCCTATCCCAGAAACCCGAGTCGCTGCGGGTTGTCGAAGCCGGGAAATATTCGGCGGCTGTCGGTCACGCCGAAGTGACCGCTGACGACCTCGGCAAACACGCTGCGAAAATCGGTGGTGACCGCCAGGTCGCGCCCGTCGTATCGCTGTTCCCGGGCCAGCCCCGGCCACCGGCCGTACACCTTGCCACCTCGGACGTTCTGTCCGCCGATGATCATCATCGCGTTGCCGTGTCCGTGATCGGTGCCGCGATTGCCGTTCTCCGCCACCGCCCGCCCGAACTCACTCATCGTCAGAATCACGACGTCGTCCATCGAGTCGCCGAGATCGCGGGCGAGCGCGGCGATGCCGCGGCTGAAATCGTCCAGCCGTCCGGCGAGCTGGCCGACCGAGGCTCCCTGGTTGACGTGCGTGTCCCAGCCGCCGGCCTCGGCGAAGGCAACCTCGAGCCCGACGTTCGCTTTGATCAACTGGGCTATCTGGCGAAGCGCGGTCCCGAAGGCCGACCGCGGGTAATCGGCACCATGTTCCGGTTGGTACTTTTCGGGATCGGCCGACTTGAGCATTCGCACCGCGTCGAATGCCTCGCTGCCCGTTCGATTCAGCACACGGTCGGCCGCGGCCGCATACTCCGATTCGAAGGACGCCTGCATTGCATCGGAGCCGGCCCGAATCCCGAACTGGCCGATCTGGCTCATTGCCAGCGCCGGCTCGGTTCCCTGCAGCGCTCTCGGCAGCTGCGGCGCGAGCGCGACCGCGCGAAACGGTGTTGCCGTCGCGTGCTCACGCGCATGAAGGTAGCGATTCAGCCAGCCGTCCTCGGTGCTCTTCACGCCGGGCGTTGCTGTCTCCATGTAGTCCTGCGCGTCGAAGTGCGATCGGGTTCCGTCCGGCGAACCCGACGCGTGGACGATGGCGAGCTGGTGTGAGTCCCAGAGTGGCTTGAGGGCTCCGAGCCGCGGGTGCAGGCCGAAGAAGCCGTCGAGATCGACCGCGCCGTCGGGTGCGTTCGGCCGGGCCACAGCGATGCTCGGCCGCGCCGCGTAATACTCCCGCTCTCCGAACGGCACGATCATGTTCAACCCGTCGACCGCGCCGCGCTGGAAGATGGCGACCAGCACCTTGCGGCGTCCGCCGCCGGCCGCTTCGATCGTGCGCGTGAGGAACGCCGGCGCAAAGCCGAGGCTCACGAGCGCGAGCCCCCCATTCTTCAGGAATACGCGTCGGGACAGCATGGATGACCTCTTGTCTGTCGGGAAACCGGATCCTTACCTGCGTTGAAACTCCGGCGACCCCAGCGTCAGCGCCAGTACCCTGTCTGGGATCCGTCGCCTTGGCCAGGGTCGACTCCGTCGCCGGCGAGATGTCGTTCGCCAGAGCGGAGACGACGAGCGAGTCACGTGGCGGTCCGTAGGTTGGACCGCCCGCAGAGGGCACCAGCCCCTTCATCCGGCCGGTCACGAGCGCGAGCGCAAAGTTCATGCGATTGAGGAGCGCTCCCGTGTTGACCCAGGCATCGGCTCGATCGACATAGCCTGTCGGAGGCTGACAGAAATACAACGGCATGCCGAGTTGCCGCACCGTCTGCGCCAGCGGCAGCGCGGACGCCACGTCGGTGCCGGTCGCCCGCACCGCGGAGATGACGAACTCGAACGGCGTTTTGATTTTCGCGCGATAGGCGTCCGCCGCAAAGAATTCGGGCGACGTCAGGATCGTCCGCAGGACCTCGCGGATGTTTCCATCGGTCGCCTGGAATCGGGCCGCCGCACGATCGACGAGCGCCGGGGGCGGCGTATCCGACACGAAGCGGCGCACGAGCTTCGTCGAGATGAAGCGCGCCGTCGATGGATGCCGGGCGAGAACGTCCAGCACGTGCTCGCCGTCTTCCCGACCACCGCCCGCTTTGATCTTGTGACCGAGCACGATCTTCTCGCCCGGATCGTGCATTCGAGGCTCGAAGCGGAAGCCGCCACCCTGGCGCGGACCGGCAATGGTCCAACCGGTAAAGCACCGCGCCACGGCGACCACGTCGTCCTGCGTGTAGCCGCCGTCGACGCCGAGCGTGTGCAGCTCCATCAGCTCGCGACCGTAGTTCTCGTTGATCCCCCGTTTCGGCCGATTCTGATTCTGCTGTGCGCTGGGCGGACGAGGCGGTAGCATCATTGGCTGGCGACGACCGTTGCCGAACGGGCCACGCGCCGTCATCCGGTCGCGCATCTCCTCACGGCGATCGGGTGCGTTCGGGTCGGTGCTCTCCCAGTTGTCCAGATAAAACAGCATCGCCGGGCTGGTCGCGGTGGCCTCGAGCAGATCGCGAAACTTGCCAAACGCGTGCGGGCGGATCGCGTCGCGCTCGTACTCGGTGAGGTAGAGCTGCGTCACGCCCTTGCCGGCAAAGACGTTGAAGTGATTGAACCAGAAGTCGGTCATCACTTCCTCGAGCTGGCGATCGCTGAACGCGGCGCGCAGGATCTTCTGTTCGGACAGCTCCTCGACGACCTCTCTCTGCTTTCGCTGCGCCTCCATCTGGGCCGGCGTTCGCTCGGGCTTCGCGCTGTCATCGCGGGATGCGTCGTTACCGGTCGGCGCGTTCTTCTTCGCCTCGACACGCGCGCGCATGGCCGGGATGAAATAGTCGTCGGCGATCTCACGCGAGCTCTTGGTCAACGTCGTGAGCCCGTTCAGGCGAGCGTTCATCAACGTATCGGCGATCCGTTCGGGGTGCAGCTGCTGATCGATGTAGCTCTCGAGACCCATCTCGCGCACCCGGGCGACATCGCCGGGTCGGGGGCCGAAACTGACTCGATTCAGCACATGGAGGATGGTCTTGTCATCCGGATGGGCGGGAACCGCCGACGATGACATCGCGCCCAACAGGGTGGCGGCACTCGCCGCGACCGCGAGCACGGCCCCGGTGGCACCCCCTAAGCGCTTGCAGCGACAGGACCTCATCAGTACGTTCTCCAGAACCTGCTGCGTTAGACCCGTCGAGGCGGTGGGGGGTTTAAGTCGGACCTATCTCTTCTTGTCGCGCTGAGTCTTCATGGCTACCGCCGAGGCCAGCCTGGCCGCAACCTGTTCATCGTCGGGCCAGCGCGTCCTGGCTTCGGTCAGGATCTCGATAGCCATATCGGTGTCGTGAAGGCGGAGCAGCGCATCTCCCAGCATCGTGTAGACGAAGGGCACGCTCCATTCGGCGACCAGCGAGGTCTGCCAGGCTCCGGCGGCTTCGCGGTCGCGCCCCCCCGCGGCGTAACAGGCACCGAGGTAGAACGTGGCGGGATAGAACTCCGAATCAATGCGGAGGGCGTCGCGAAACTTGTTCGCCGCCGGATCCAGTTCTCCCTTCGACAGGAGGACGAGCCCTTTGAGGAAGGCAGCGGCCAGCTGATCGTCACCGCTCTTGTCGAGGATGCTCGCGGCTTCCTCGAATTTGCCACCGCGCACGTCTTCAACTGCCGGTGTGATTGACGCGGCGACCTTCGTGCCCTTCAGCTGATCCAGGAAGAACCCCAGGACAGGAGACCGCAGCACGAGTGTTCGATCGAACGCTTCCCCACGGGAAGGAGCCGTGGGTGTTGCCGAAGGCTTCACGGCAGGCGCCGCGGCCGGAGCGCTCACCATCGTTTTCGGGGCGCGTGTAATCCTGAACGATCGGGACACATTGCCGGCCGGTCGACCGTCCACCGAGACGACCGCCCGCGCGACGTAGTCCCCCGGCGCGAGTGGGCCGATTGGCAATCCCGCCTGCGCCACTCGCCGGCCATCGTTGCCGTCGGCTGCCTGAAGAGGCGCTGACACGGCGTTGAGCAGCCGCGTGCCACCGTCGGCGGCGAGCTCGATATCGACCAGGGCGCCTTTCAGCGCGTCGGCGTCTCCGAACAGTTCGAGGTAGGCCTGCAGCTCATCGCCGGTGAAGGTGGCATCGACTGTTGGTGAGAGGCCCGCCCCTTGCGGCTCGCTGTTGTCAGCGATGAGCAGATCGGTCACGTGAATCGCCCCGATAGTCTTCGTATCGGCCGAGATCGTCCGTTCCACGCTGCCGCGTCGCCCGTTGGCGTCAACCGCCGCGAGACGCAGCGTGTACATGCCGGGCGCGGCGATCGCAGCGCCAAGATATTTCTGCTGTCTGCTCTGTGGCGACACGGTAGTCGTCAGCCGCCGCTCGGCCTGGCTGACCGCGACCTTGCCCTTGTCGTCGATCAACACGTAGCCGACGGCGAGATCCACGTCCGGATTCACCGAGCGATCGATGCTGGCGGCCACGATGATCTTGATCTTCGGCGACTCCGTGTCGCGAAAGCTGTAGGTCGTCAGGCTGAGCGGAATGTCGGCGGCGAGCAATGGCGCCCGCAGCGTCTCCACGAGCTCGTCCCGCGTTGCCGCCGCCGCTGCTGCCGCCACGCTGAACTCTCGACGGGCCCGCACCTCGACGTCGCGCTTGCGAACATCAATCTTGATCTTGTGGGGCTTCTCGTCGCGATCGCCGGCGATCGCGTCGAAGCTGAGGAGGTAGTAAGCGGACAGCTCCGTCGCGAGCCGTTGAAAGGCGAAGTCGGCGTTGGCAACGATGCGAAAGACGTCCCCGCGCGCCATGCCCGCCATGACGTCCAGGCCCTCGCGGAGCACCTCACGATCCTGGTTTCGCGTCGCAGCCGATCGGCGATTGCCGAGGTCAACGTCCGGAGTGTCGATTTGCAGCACGTAAAGCACCACGTGCGCCGCCGACGAGCGCGGCCCTATCCAGGCAACGTCCCCGAAGTCGGGTTCCAGCAGCAGCCCCTCTGAAATGAGCACGATGGTCTTTGGTGTTTCGCTGGTGCCCAGTCGATCGAACAGGGACTTCAGTGCAGCGATGGAGGCCCGCGAGCGTTCGCGTGTGTCCGACAACAGCAGGTTCGCCTCCTGGGTCAACTGCTGCAGGCACGAATCGCGGCCCTGCGGGGTGCTGTCGCCGGTGCAGTGCTGCTCGACGACCTGGGCGATGACGGTATCCTCGCCACGCTCGATTGCCAGCGCCTCGCCCAGCCCGATCCGCCGTGTCATTTCATTCTGGCCGGCTTGACCGGCAATCTTCTGGACGAGACTCTGGACGAGCCGCCGATTGGAGGTGAAGTCGATCTGAGGCCCAGCGCCAGGCAGCGTGACGAGCGCCACGCGATCGGCGGGATTCAGCTGGTCGAGAAACCTGGCGGCCGCGGTCAGCGCTGACTTGCCCCGACCTGCGCCGATGCTGCCGGCGTCGACGGCCAGCACGATCAGGCGGCCGCCGGCGACTCCGGCGTTCGAGCTGTAGTCGGCCGAATCGGCGGGCGTCGCCTTCGGCGGAACCGCAACAAATTCCGCCGACGCGAGCGTACGTGTCCGGCCGTCAATCGTCAGGGCGAAATCGCTGACCGTCAGTCCCGGAACGGGATGCCCGGATTTGTCCACGACGTTGACGTCGACCGGGACCAGGTCGACCGCCGACTTGATAACGGGTCGCGGCGGCGCGCCCGTCTGCGGCGGCTGCGCCATCGCCACGTTCGCGGCGATCCCGAGGACAACGACGACGGTGACGATGACGGCCTGGCGGCAGACGCGCATGGTTTCGATCGGGCTCCTTACTGCGAGGTGCGGCGGAGCAAGCGATAGCCTTGCCGCGCCCGCACCGAATAGCGATGCCCGGGAACGTCGACCTTGAGCCGGTGCCACTCGCCGTCGCGCGCGCCGTCCGGCGCGGCATAGGCGAGCAGATACTGGTGCCGGAGATCGTCGAGGATCTCTTCGAAGACCGCCTCGAGCTTCGACGGCTGTTCGGAGAAGAACGCACGACCGCCGCTGACGGAGGTCAAGCGTCGCATCAGCTGCTGCAGGGTCATCGCCTCGAGCGCGCGTCCCTGCCCGATCATGTAGATCGTCGCATCGGACGCCTCGGCCCGCTGAATGACCGCCTCCATCGACGCATGGCTCGACTGGTCGTCGCCGTCGGTGAACACGACGACCGCGCGCCGGCCGGTCTGTCGGCCGAGCAGTTCCACGGCCCGAATGACGACGTCGTAGAGCGCCGTTCCGCCCCACGGCGCGAGCCGCGCGACCGCTTTCTCCCGCACGGCTTGATCGGTCGATCGACGGGCGAGGGTGACGATATTGTCGTTGAACCCGAGGACGGTCACCTGATCCTCCGGTCGCAACGCTGCCAGGAAGTTCGTCGCCGACTGCTTCACGATCGGAAGCGCCTGGGTCATGCTGGAGCTCACGTCCACCGCCGCAACCAGTTCGAGCGGAATCTTCTGCGACGCAAAGTTGGTGATCTTCTGCGGGCGGTCATCGTCGAGGATCGTGAAATCGGACGCAGTCAGACCGGAGACGAATCGTCCGCCTGCGTCGGTGACGACCGCTGTGACCTGCACCACGTCCACATCGACCGCTTCGGCGTACTCGACTGACTTGGTGCGCACGTTGTCGACGAGCCTTCGACCATCGCTCAGCGTCGCGACGACCCGGATCTGGTGCTCGGCGACGGTATCCCCAGCGTCCCAGTCGCAGCCGAAGGGCGGCTGTTCCACCGTGCAGACCTGGCGTCCGTCGGCGAACCAGCGCACCTGCTGGACCTGTCGCGCCATCGACGCAGGCGTAAGGGCTGCGCCGAGATGAACCGCACCATTCAGATAGGCGCCGTCGGTCGGGGACGTGATCTCGATCCTGCCGGTTTGACCGGCGACTACTGCCAGCGCGGCGAAGGAGGCGAGGATCGTCGCCGCCAGGCGGACCGCAGGACGCCGATGGAGCGTGGAAGCGGTTGCCGGTATCACGGGAGTCTACCTGCTTTGCCGGCTTGCGGCATCAGGGGGCCGGAGGCGGTGAGCGCCGCGATGTAGTCCTCGAAGCGCTCGCGCTCGAGATCCCTCGCCGCAAAGGCGATCGACAGAAAGTCGTCGAAGTGTGCGGGCTGGGCGCGGTCGAGGACGTCCTGCATGGCAAACGCGACCACGTCCCGCCCGATTGAAGCGGGCAACTGAAGCGTGGACAGAATCTCGGCCGTCCGCAGACCGACGTCGGCCAACTGCGATCCGAGCAGGCCCGTTCCGGGACGACCGGCGTATTCCTCCCACGCATCGACCGGCAGCCGCAGCCCGAGCGAGCCGTCGATCGGCATCGTCGCTGCCCCCCAGGCCTCGGTCACCGGCGTAGTGCGGCCGAGACGATACAGCTCGACCATCGTGAACGCTCTCTGCGCTTTCGACGGGTCTCTCGCCAGCAGCCAGGCGAGGCCGTTCGCGCGCCATTCGCTGAGGCCGGCATCCTGCGCCACCTGCGTCACGCTGTCCGGATGTGACGCGAGCCCCTCGACCCGCTCGCGTCCGCGGGCGATGGCAGCAGCAACCGCCGCCTGACGATCGGCCGTCATGGCTGACGGGTTCATCAACGCAACGGTGAGCAGAATGGCATGCCGGTCGCTGCTGCCGATGCGTCCTGGTGGCGGCATGGAGGTCGGGTCGAGTCGCCGCAGCGCCAGCCGTGGGAGCGCGCTCTCGAGCGCGAGCAGCGATCCGACGAGGTGCCAGCCGGACGGCCCGAACGACTCCGTCGCGACGCACCAGGCGGTGTCCTCGGAGGTGCCCGGACCCTCGGCAACGAAACGATGACGACGCCACACCGCGCCGCCCGCCAGCGCCGCACCGTCGGGATCGCCGAGAGCCAATGCGTAGATAAGCGCGGTCAGGCTGTGTACGAGCTCTCGTGGTCCCTGCGACGACGAGGCGCTCTGGAAGGCCCGCTCGAGCGGAACCTCTGCCTGGGCCCGTCGGATGTGGGTCAGCCTCAGGCGTTCCGCCGCGGCGACGTCGACGAGATAGCGGCGGCCCTCCCAGTCGACGACCGGCGGAGTCTCACGCGGGCGGCCGGCCAGTGCCAGAATCATCACCGATTCGCTGTCGAGATCGGTTGGCGTGCCGAGGTCAATCCTCAGCGTCCCGATCAGCCGCGTTCGCAGCCATTCGACCACGCGCGTCGACACTCCGTGCCCCGAAAGGTCCATGTCGAGCAGCGATCTCAACAGCTCCGTCGCCCGATCCGTCGTCATCGTCCCGACGGCGGATGCCCGATCGACGATGGCCAGTGCGCTCTGCGTCAACGCGAGGCTCTCCGGATCGCGCTCGAGCCGTTCTGCCAGGCGAGCCGCAGCCGCGTACGCGTTCACGCCACGGATCCCGCAGCGCTCCAGCGTCAACATCAGGGCCGGATACCGCGTGAGGCCACGCAACGCCTCGATCGTCCGCTGGAATTCCTCCTTGGCGGTTTTTCCAGAGGCGCCTGCGTCTGGTGCTGCTTGCACGACGCGCTGGGCGAGCAGAAACATGTCCAGGCGCTCGCGCGCGACGGCGCTCGGCTGGCGCACGATACGGGACGCAATCCAGGCGGCGTCGATCGTTCCGTCGGACCCTCCCTCGCCGCCGGCCTCGCGCTCGCTAAAGGCATGGCTCCAGATCCGTCGTGAGGTCATGCCGCGAAGCGAACCGTCCTCGTTCACCTGAACGAGGCGAAGCACGAGGCTGATGTCGACGTCAGGGCGAGCGAAAGGACGCTCGTCGATTTTCCAGCTCGTCGACGCGGCCGACACCGCGTCGAGAAGCGCCTTGGCGCGCGCGATCCGGTTCTCTCCGGCCGCCGCCGCAAGCGCGAACTTCTGATGGGCGGCATCGAGGTGCGCGACAGTGTCGTAGAGAAACGCGAGGCGGCCCTCGCGGCCGCTGAGCAGCCGGTCGATGAACTCCTCAGGCTTCGCTGGGGAGGCGTGGACGAGCGCCGTCCAGACATCGGTCGCATTCTCGCCCGGCGTGACGACCGCCCCGTTTCTGATGTGGAGACTCCGGGCGAACACCGCTGCCGTCGCAGGATTCTTCCGCAGCGCGTCGAGTGACGAGGGGTGATCCATCAGCCACTGCAACGTCGGTTGGTCGACCGCCAGCATGCCGAAGTAGATCAGCGCAGTCGCACGGCGCCCGAGGATTGCTTCGGCCAGATGTTCGTCGCTGACGCGCTCCTGGAGCAGGCGCTCCCGCCAGATCGTGGACGTGAGCGGAAGAGGAAGCCAGTCGCCTTCCTTGCCGGCTGCGTGCAACACCTTGGCGACCTCGGCTCGGGCCGTTGCTTCCGCAGCGTCGGCGGCGCGCGGCGACGCGTACATGAGCCTGACGAGGTCGAGCGGCAGCGTGGCAGGGTCGGCGTGCGTCAGCCCAACGGCTGTCGCGACGTCAGCGATCGGAACGGGCAGTGCGAGCTCGCCGACGGCGGTCTGAGCCGAAGCGAGCGTTTGCGTCAGCAGCACGCAGCCTGCCACAGCCGCAAGGGTCTGTCGCATGGGAGAGGGCCA
The DNA here is from genome assembly GCA_963771415.1 of uncultured Acidobacteriota bacterium. GTDB lineage: Bacteria > Acidobacteriota > Vicinamibacteria > Vicinamibacterales > 2-12-FULL-66-21 > CAWAZT01. Next base: position 363,234 of record CAVYTI010000009.1, read on the forward strand.
ACATTGTACAGAAGAGGCCGTGGCGCGCCTGCGTCCGGACCCCTGGAGCAGGCATTCGCGTCAGCCTTTGAGGCGCCGGACGATTTCGCGCGCGGCGTTTTGTCCCGAGCCGCCGGTCAGTCCAGCACCCGGGTGCGTGCCAGACCCGCAAAGATAGAGGTTCGTCACGGGTGACGTGTATTGGCCCCAGCCCAGCGTGGGCCGCATGGTGAACAGCTGGTCGAGCGAGAGCTCCCCGTGGAAGATATGGCCGCCGGTCAGGCCGAAGGTCGTTTCGAAGTCGACAGGCGTCAGGACCTCAAGATGCTCCACGAGCGCGGATGTGCCCGGAGCGTATTCGTCGACCGTGCGCAGGACGATGTCACCCAGCGTCCCGCGACGGTCCGCCCACGACGCCCCGTTCCGCAGCCGATACGGCGCGTACTGCATGTACACGGACATCACATGACGTCCCGCCGGCGCCATGGTCGCGTCGACGACCGAGGGGAAAGTGATGTCGAGATAGGGTGCCTGCGAGATCTCGCCGTACTTCGAAGCGTCGTAGGCGTGTTCGAGGTAGTCGACGCTCGGCGCGACGATCACGCGTCCGCGAAGAGCAGCGGCGGAGGTGTCCTTGAGGCTGCGAAACACCGGCAGCCCGTTCAGGGCGACGTTGATCTTGGCGACCGTTCCCGGCACGCGGTAGTTCCGGATGCGCGTGAGGAATCCGGGATCGAGATCCATTGGATCGATCAGCCCCAGAAACGTCCGTCGCGGATCGACGGCCGAGACCACCGCTTCGGCGGAGAGCTCGGTGCCGTCGGCGAGGGCGAGACCGCGAACCGAGCCGTCCTTGATCAGGACGCGCTCCACGTCGGCGCCGGTGCGAATCTCGGCACCGGCTTCGATGGCGGCTTGCGCCATGGCGGCTGTGACCGATCCGGGACCGCCGATGGCCGACACGCTGCTGCCACCCGGTGCCGGATCGGAGGCGGCGTTCAGCAGCAGAACGGCCCCCGAGCCCGCCGACCACGGACCCATGAAGGTTCCGAAGATACCGCGCGAGGCGACGCTTCCCTGCAGCAGGTCCGTCTCGAACCACTCGGCCACCAGGTCGGCGACCGCCATCGGTCCCCACCGCAACAGGCTGAAGCTGTCTTTCTTGCCGAGCGCTCGAAAGCGCCGCCCGGTTTTGAGCAGTGCCCAGAGCTCGGCCCCCGACGGCGCGTCAATCGACGGTGGGGTCATCTCCAGGAGACCGCCGAGAAAGCCGCCGAGACGATCCATCGTGGCGCAGAACTGAGGGTACTTTTCAGCGTCGGCCGGAGAGAGCTCGCGGATCGCCTGCGACGTCCGCTGCACGTCGGTTGAAAAGACCAGCGACCGGCCGTCGGCGCCGAGCGACGTGAGTCGCGGGTCCGGCCGCACGAACTGCACGCCGCGCCGCTCCAGGTGCATGTCCCGCACGATCGAGTCGCGCATTGGCCCGAACGTGTGCGCCAGCGTCGGCGCCTTGTAGCCCGGCGCGAACTCCTCGGTCACGGCACAGCCGCCGATCACCGATCGACGCTCGAGCACGAGCGGCTTGCGGCCGGCCTTGGCAAGATAGAAGGCGGCGACGAGGGCATTGTGACCGCCGCCAATCACGAGAATGTCGGGCATGCCTCCTACTTCGTCTCCTTGAGGATCCGTCGCGCGGCGTTTCGACCGGGCGCTCCCATGATGCCGCCGCCCGGATGCGTCGCCGATCCGCACATGTACAGATTGCGCACCGGCGTCTTGTACTGCGCCCATCCCGCGGCCGGCCGGAGGAAGAACAGCTGCTCCAGCGTGAGCTCCCCCTGGAAAATGTTGCCTTCGGTCAGGCCCCACTCGCGCTCGAGATCGAGCGGCGTCACGACCTGGCGGTGCAGGATGATGTTCTTCAGGTTCGGCGCGTACTCGGCAATCGTGTTGACGACGACGTCGCCGAACGCTTCACGCTGGTCGTCCCAGGTGCCTTCCTTCAGATGGTAGGGCGCGTACTGCACGAAGCAGGACATGACGTGCTTGCCCGGCGGCGCGACCGACGGGTCGGTCAGGCTGGGAATGACGATGTCGATGTAGGGATGCTTCGAGAACCTTCCATACTTCGCATCATCGTAGGCGCGCTCCATGTACTCGATGCTCGGCGAAATCGAGACCGCGCCGCGCAGGTGCGCCCCCGGGCCGCGAAGGCTGGTGAAATCGGGAAGCGCGTCGAGCGCCATGTTGACCTTGCCCGACGATCCCCTGTACTTGTATCGCCGGACCTCGTCGACGAAATCGCCCGGCAGATGCTCGGTTCCCACCAGCTTCAGGAACGTCTGGTACGGGTCGAGGCTCGATGAGACGACATTGGCGGTGAAGTAGTCGCCGTTCTCGAGCACGACGCCCGCGGCGGCTCCCTCCTTGACCAGGATTCGCGAGACCGAGGTCTCGGTGCGGATCTCGACGCCGGCTTCGCGCGCCGCATCGGCGATCGCGTTGGAGATGGCGCCGGTCCCGCCGCGGGAGAGTCCCCACGAGCGAAAGGCCCCGTCAATCTCTCCCATGTAGTGGTGCAGCAGCACGTAGGCGGTCCCCGGCGAGCGCACCCCGAGAAACGTGCCGATGATCCCCGACGCCGACATCGTCGCCTTGAGCACGTCGGTCTCGAACCACTGGTCGAGGAAATCCACCGCGCTCATGGTCATCAGCTGGACCTGGTTGTACTTGTCCTGGTCCGAGAGCGCCTGGAATCGCCGGCCGAGGAACAGGAGGTCCTTCAGGCCGCGCGGCTCGAGCGAGGTCGGATTGGGCGGCGTCATGTTGAGAATCGGCTTGACGAAACGCCCCATCTCGACCATCGCCTTGCCGTAGTCCTCGTAGGCCTCGGCGTCGACCCGGGAGTGCCGCGCGATCTCCCGGCGCGTCTTCGCGTGATCATTCACCCGCCAGAGGTAGTCACCATCGGGCATCGGCGTGAAGGTGCCGTCGAGCGGAAGAATCTCGAGGCCATGCCGCGGCAGATCCAGCTCGCGGATGATCTCCGGTCGCAGGAGCGACACCACGTAAGAGCAGACGGAGTACTTGAAGCCGGGGAATATTTCTTCCGTCACGGCCGCGCCGCCGAGGACGTGGCGCCGTTCGACCACCAGCACCTTCCGCCCCGACCTGGCGAGATAGGCCGCGTTGATCAGGCCGTTATGGCCGCCGCCGACGACGATGACGTCGTAGTTCATGTCTGTAAATAGTCAATCCTGCACGCCCACGAACACCAGAAAGGAGAAGACAGCGGAGCACGAGCTCCGGGCGACCTAGCGCGAAAGGCCGGCGGAACGGGTCTGGTTTTCCAGCAGGAGCGCGTGCAGATGTGCGGCCGCGTGCATCGGAGAGGCTCATTATAATGCAGCTATGCCGATCGGAACCGCCGTCCACGACCGCACCTTCGCCCTGTGTGAGAGCCTCAACTACCGGGAGTGGTCGGGCTATTACGCGGTCAGCGCCTACGAGAGCCATCACGAGCACGAATACAACGCGATTCGAAACGCCTCGGCCCTGATCGACGTGTCACCGCTGTTCAAATACTTCGTCACCGGCAAGGACGCCTCGCGGCTGGTCGATCGGATCATCACGCGCGATGTCTCGAAAATGGGTGTCGGCCAGGTCTACTACACGCCCTGGTGCGACGAGCACGGCAAGGTGATCGACGACGGCACCGTGTCACGCCTGGCGGACCAGACGTTCCGATGGACCGCAGCGGATCCCAGCCTGCGCTGGCTGCGCCAGAACGCGGCCGGCCTCGATGTCCAGGTCGATGACATTTCCGAACAAGTTGCCGCGCTTGCGCTCCAGGGCCCGACCTCCGCCCGCCTGCTCCGGGCTGTGGCGCAGGCCGATATCGACAGTCTGAAATACTTCCGCGTCACCTCGGGAACCATCGCCGGCGTACCCGTCGACATCTCCCGTACCGGTTATACCGGCGACCTTGGTTACGAGATCTGGATGCCGGCCGATCGTGCGCTGACGGTCTGGGATGCGCTCATCTCCGGCGGCCGGCCGTTCGATATCAAGCCGGCCGGGATGCTCGCCCTGGACGTGGCGCGAATCGAGGCCGGGTTGCTCCTGATCGAGGTCGATTTTTTCAGCAGCCGCCGGGCGATGATCGCGGCGCAGTCGTACTCACCGTACGAAATGGGTCTGGGTCGTCTCGTCAACCTCGACAAGGGTCGGTTCATCGGCCAGCAAGCGCTCAAGGAGGAAGCGCGCCGCGGTCCGGCGCGCCAGGTGGTGGGGCTGGCGATCGACTGGAACGAAGTCGAACAGCTGTACGACTCGGTGGGGCTGGCGCCCGCCGTTGCCGCAACCGCGTCGCGAATCCCGGTGCCGGTCTATCGCGACGGTCGCCAGGTCGGCAAGGCCACGTCGACGACGTGGTCGCCGGTGCTGAAGCGGATGATCGCGCTGGCGACGGTCGATCGTCCGCACTACACCGAGGGCAGCGTTGTGCAGATCGAGGTCACCGTCGAAGCCGTCCGCCACCGCGTGGCGGCGTCGGTGGTGAAGACGCCGTTCTTCAACCCTCCGCGAAAGACGGCAGTCCCTAGTCCCTAGTCTCAGTCCCTCGTCCTCGGTCCTTGGCCCGAGCGTCCGTTAGTCGTTTCGATGGAATTCGACGATGAACTGGTCGAACGCGTAGAGCAGATCTTCGCGGTTCGAGTACGGTCCCGGCACGTAGCCGGGTGACGAGATCCCCGCCTGCGACAGCTCGCAGACGTGCCAGTCCTGCCGGTTGGTGAGATCCCAGAAGTCGACGCAGTCGGACGGGTCGAATCCGTCGCGGGCCAGCTCCGATGGCTGGAAGTGCCACTCGCAGACGTTGATCGTGCGATCCGCCGACTGTGGCCACAGCGTGTGCGTCATCATGTAGTCGGGGTGCAGGCTGAGGAGCATGTTCGGGAAGATCGCGTAGTAGTAGACACGACGGCGATCCTCAGGCGACAGATCGGGAAGGAACGCGCGCGGACAGCTGCCGTCCATCGACAGCGTGTCCACGCCCGGCCGCAAATCCATGCGCCCACCCATGTAGTTCGGCTGCAGCGGCTCGTTCTCGCCGCTCAGGTAGTGCGACAGCTTGTTGAGCGCCGGGTGGAGATTGGGACAGTGGAGGCACTCGTTGTAGTTCTGGATGATCAGCTTCCAGTTGGCCTTCACGTCGTAGACGATGCGCCGTCCGAGTCGGAGATCCTGCATCCGCCAGCCGCGAAACCGCTCGACGAGCGGGCCGAGCTGCTCGTGCAGGGACGGCCCGCGTTCCTCGACATTCAGGAAGACGTGTCCGTCCCACTCTTCCGCGCGAACTGCGTGCAGCGGGTAGTCCGGCTTGCGGAAATGCGGCACTTCGTCCATGTGCGGCGCGCCGATCAACCGTCCCTCGAGATCGTAGGTCCATGCGTGATACGGACACTGAATGCTACCGGCGAACTGTCCGGCCGGCTCGGTGCAGAGGCGGGTGCCGCGATGCCGGCACACGTTGTGGAACGCCACCGCTCGACCCGCGGTGCTGCGCGTGACGATGACGTTGTGGCCATTGAGCTCGCGCACGACGAACTGTCCGGGTCGCGCGATCTCTTCCGAGCGACCGGCATAGAACCACATCCGTGTGAACAGGCGATCCAGCTCCGCCTTGAACAGTTCGGCGTCGGTGTAATACCGAGCCGGCAGCGTACGCGCGCCCTCCGGCATCGTGTCCCGCGGCTTGATGACGATTGAGGATTCTTCCATGGGTGTATGGACCGGGTCTGGTTTGGAATCATGATACAACCTGACGCCTGTGAATGACCTCCAGACGCGAAGCACGGCCGCGCCGTCGCTTCGTCGTGAGCTGGGGCGCTGGGATCTGACTGCGATTGGCGTCAACCAGGTCATCGGCGGCGCCGTGTTCGCCCTGCCGGCATCGGTCGCCGCACTGTCGGGCCGCTGGGGTGTGGCGATCATCATTGCGGTCGGACTCGTGACCCTGATGATCGTCGCGACGTTCGCTGAAGTGAGCAGCCGGTTCGACGCGACGGGCGGTTCGTACCTCTTCACCCGTGCGGCGTTCGGACGATTTGCCGCCTTCGAGGTCGGCTGGATGCAGTGGTTCACGCGGGTCACGGGTCTGGCATCGGTGATCAACGTCCTCGTCGCCTCGCTGGGTTTCTACTGGCCATCCCTCACCCTCGGTGTGGCCCGCGGCATCCTCCTCACAGGGCTGATCGCCACGCTGGCGCTCATCAACGTCCTTGGCATTCGACAGAGCGCGACATTCGTCAACACGGTGACGATCGGGAAGCTCGTGCCCTTGCTGGTGTTCGTCGCCGTCGGCGTTTTCTCGCTCGACGTGTTGCAGGCGGTGCCGAACACAGAGCTCGCGGTGTCGAACCTGTCCACGACGGCGCTGCTGCTGGTGTTCGCCTTTGGCGGATATGAGGTCGTTCCTGTCGTTGCTGGCGAAGCGCGCGATCCCCGTCGAGAGGTCCCCTTCGCGCTGATCGCCACGATTCTGCTCGTGATTCCACTGCTGGCGATTGCGCAAGTGATCACGATGTCGACGCTGCCCGGTCTGGCGACGTCGAAGACGCCCCTGGCCGACGCTGCCGTCCGTCTGATGGGTCCCGGCGGTGCCGCCCTGATCACGATCGGCGCGCTCTTCTCGACGACCGGCAATAACATGGGCAGTCTGTTGTCAGGATCGCGAAACCTGTTCGCCCTCGCCGAGCAGAAGGATCTGCCGGCCCTCTTCGGGCGTGTCCATCCCCGGTTCAGAACGCCGGTGAACTCGATCCTCATCACCGCGGCGATCGCCCTCATACTCGCCGTTTCGGGTACATTCGTGACGATGGCGGCGGCAAGCGCGATCAGCCGACTGATCTTGTACTTTGCCACGTGCGCGTCCGCGCTGAGACTCCGTGCGATTGGCGTGGGTCCGGGCGTCGCGCCGGCCCTCTTCCGCGTTCCGCTCGGACCGATCATCCCGGCGGCCGCCATGCTGATCGCGTTCGTGATTATCGTGACCGCGACGCCGGCGCAGGTAATCGGCGGCGCCGTGGCCCTGGCGGTCGGCGCCGGGCTTTTTCTGATTGCAGCCGCTGGAAGGGAGAAGCGATGACGCGCGTTCGTATGGGGGCGCTAATCGGCGCGATCGTGCTGGCCGCCACCGTGGTCCAGGCGGCCGACACACAGATCATCTACGTGGTCCGTCATGCCGAGCGCGCCGACGCGGGATCGGCAGACGCCAAGATGACCGGCGCCGACCCGCCGCTCTCGGCGATCGGCCGCGCCCGAGCGGAACGGCTCGCCGCGATGCTGCGCGCCGCCAGGATCAAACAAGTCTTCACTACCGAGCTCCAGCGGACCCGACAGACGGCGGAGCCGACCGCAGCCCAGGCCCACGTCGAGCCGATCGCCGTGCCGTCCAAGGACGTGGACGGTCTCGTCGCCCGGCTTACCCGGGGCAAGGACGCCTCGCTCGTGGTGGGACACTCCAACACGGTGCCGGATATCCTCAAGAAACTCGGCGTCGCCGAGGGCGTGCACATCTCGGAACAGGATTTCGATGATTTGTTCATCGTTGTCCGGACCTCGCCCGGCGCCGTCACGCTCGTGAGGCTGAAGTACTGACCAGGCGTCGCGGCGCGAAAGGAGAGGGGCCGGCTCGATCCGCTTGTGTCCGGACGCGGCGACCGTAACAATACGATCGCGGTGGATGATTTTCCGTCGTTCGGTGCGGCCACAGTCAGCTCGTTCGAAGCGGTCATGTCGGCCACCTCGGCGCTGCTTTATCTACTCGTGGCCGCAGCCGCCCTCGCCAAAGCCCCGCGCGACCGCCGGGTCCACGCGTTCGTGCTCCTCGCGCTGGCCAACGTTGCGCCGCTTCTGGTGCCGGTGCTGTTCTGGTATCGCGGCGCGGTCGCATTCACCAAGCCGCTGATTTTCGCGCTGGCCCTGTCTCTGACCGCGGGCAGCCTGGTGCTGTTCCATTTCTTTCAGATTTTTCCCTGGCGTCGGCCCTGGATCCGCGAGCACGGACGCTGGTTGGCCGCCGGATACGTGATTGGCCCCGCAATCACCCTGCTGATGTGGGGCATGCCGGATTCGCTCGCGGATCTCAACGAAACACAGGCGCTGATACTGCTCGCCATCGGCCTCCCGGCGATGGTCACCGTCGGCATCATCCTTCCGTTCGCCGGCCTGTTCTCGCTTTACAAGTCGTGGCTGACGACCACGCGCCTGAACCTCGAGGCGGCACGTGCGTCCCTGCTCGCCATCCTGGTCAGTCAGCTCGGGGGCGGGATCCTCTCCATCCTGGTCATTCCACTGCTGCACCTGGTCTTACCGGAAGGATCGTGGTTGACGATCGCATCGGGGCTGCTCCTTGTCTTCGGCCTCTTGATGCCGCTCGCGTTCTGGGCAGCGGTGTGGCACTACGACGTCCTCGCGATGGATCCCGAACTGCAGGTGAAATGAACGTGACCGCACAACCCGGGAAATAATGAGCCATGCGTTCCAGCTCCCGACCGACCGTGGCCGTCGTTGCCCTGGCCTTCGTGCTTATCGGGTCTCCTCGACTCCGCAGCGGCGTCGCGGCGCAGCAACCCTCCAAGGCAGAGGCCGTCTCGGTCCTTCGGCCGGCGCGCGTCTTCGACGGTCAGACTATGCAGGCCGGATGGGCGGTTCGCGTCCGCGGCGACAAAATCGACGCGGCCGGTCCTGCCGCCTCGATCGACGTCTCCGGCGCGACCACGATCGACATGCCGGGAACGACGCTTCTTCCCGGTCTCTTCGAGGGGCATTCCCACGTCCTCCTACATCCCTACAACGAGACCAGCTGGAACGATCAGGTCCTGCACGAGAGCCTCGGCGTTCGGGTGGCCCGCGCCACCAATCACCTGCGGGCGACGCTCATGGCCGGGTTCACGACGATTCGGGATCTCGGCACGGAGGGCGCCGCGTATGCCGACGTCGAGCTCAAACAGGCGGTGGAGCAGGAAATCATTCCAGGGCCCAGGATGCTGGTCAGCACCCGCGCCATCGTCGCAACCGGTAGCTACGGGCCCAAAGGCTTCGCGCTCGAGTGGCGTGTGCCGCAGGGGGCGGAAGAAGCGGACGGCGAAACACTGATCCGGGTCGTGCGCGACCAGATCGGTCACGGCGCCGACTGGATAAAGGTCTACGCCGACTACCGATGGGGCGCCCACGGCGAGGCGGCGCCGACCTTCTCCGTCGAAGAGCTCAAAGCGATTGTCGACACCGCGCGCAGCAGCGGCCGGCCGGTCGCCGTTCACGCGGCGACCGCGGAGGGGATGCGGCGGGCCGTGCTGGCCGGCGTCGAGACCATCGAGCACGGCGATGCCGGCACGCCCGAGGTTTTTCACCTGATGAAGGAACACAACGTGGCGCTCTGTCCGACCGTCGCGGCCGGCGACGCCACCTCGCAGTACGCCGGGTGGAAGAAAGGCGAGGCTCCCGAGCCGGCCTCGATCGCGCGAAAGCGGGCCAGCTTCAAGGCCGCGCTCGACGCCGGCGTCACGATCCTGAGCGGCAGCGACGTCGGCGTGTTCACGCACGGTGACAACGCCCGCGAGCTGGAAATCATGGTCGACTACGGCATGTCGCCGCTCGACGCGGTCAAGAGTGCTACGTCGGTCGCGGCGCGCGTTCTGCACATGGACACGCGTGTCGGTCAGGTGAAGGAAGGTCTGCTCGCCGATCTGATCGCGGTGGACGGTGATCCAACGCGCGAGATCTCCGCGCTTCGCCGGGTCAGGTTCGTGATGAAGGGGGGCGCCGTCTACAAGCCGTTTTGACTAGTTCGTCGAATGTCGGCGGTTGCGTTCGTAGACGATCTTACCGTCGAAAATCGTGACGTTCACTTCGGCCGTGGCCAGCGCCTCGGGAGCGTCCTTCAGGATATCGGACGACAGCACGACGAGGTCGGCGAGCATGCCGGGTTTGATCATGCCCTTACGATGCTCGTCGAACGACGCCCACGCCGCGCCTGACGTGAACGCGTTGATGGCGGACTTGAGCGCGAGGCGCTCGCCGGCGAAGAGGGTGTCCTCGGCGGGCGGCTCCTGGTCGATGGCTTCCGCATCCGCCGCTTTCGGCGTCGTTCCGCGATTCACCGACGCGTTGAGGCCGGCAAGCGGATCGAACGCCAGCTGCGGCCAATCCGTGCCGAACGCGAGGTGCGCGCCGGCGGCGGCGAGGCTGCGCGACGCATAGCCGAGCGCCGCGCGATCGGGTCCGAGGTTGCGCGCCCAGATCCGCAGACGATCCGTTCTCGCCCGGGCGGGTTGAAGCGAGGCGATGATGCCGAGCGCGCCGAAGCGCGGGAGATCGTCGGCGTCGACGACTTCGATCCCTTCGATGCGATGGCGTGGATGCCCGGCGGCGTGAGTGTTGGTGACGGCAGTCAACTGATACGCATCGAGCGCGAGGCGGACGGCACGATCCCCCGCGGCATCGACGGCGATCTGCCAGCCGCGGCTGTCGAGCGTGCGTGACGATGCGGTTCAGGTCGTCGGCGTCGAGCCTCAGCATGCCGGTGGTCGTGCTTCGCGAGAGGTAAGGGGCGAGCATCGCGGCCGTCTGCGACTCCACCGAGCCGTCGAGGGCAACCACTGCCAGTCCCGCCTTCAACAACCCATCGTCGGCATAGCGTTTGGCCAGCGCGTCGAGCGCCGTGAGGTCGGCAAGCGCCGCCGTCGATGAGATCGGGACCCCGGCGTACACGCGAACCGTGAGGTCGCCGGCTCGCCTGGCTTCGTCGTAGACCTCGAAATCGGCCGTGGAACCGCCGAGATCCTGAACGCTGGTGATGCCGCGTTCCTGGGCATCTCGAATCGCGAGCCGAAGCGCCCGCGCGCGCTCTTCGCGCGTCGGCTGGGGCATCGCCCGAGTCACCAGCGCGACCGCCGTGTCTTTGAAGAGGCCCGTGGGCTCACCCCGCGGATCGCGGACGATGACTCCTCCCCTGGGATCCGGTGCGTGTCGCGCCAGGTGCAGTGCTGCAACCGCCGTGCTGTTCAGCCACACGGCGTGGCCGTCCTGCGAGAACATCGCGACGGGGTGATCCTTCACCGCGGCGTCGAGCTGGGTGTGCGTCGGCAGATCCGCGAATCGCTCGTAGGACCATCCGTGTCCGAGGATCCAGCCGGCGTCCGGGTGCGCATCGGCCCATTCGCTGATGCGGGCCTGCATGTCGTCGAGCGTGTCGGCGCCGAACAGGTCGACGCCGTCACGCGCGAGGCCGCCGGCGATGAACGCGGCGTGCGCGTCGTTGAACCCGGGCAGCACCGCGACGCCCTTGGCGTCGATCATCGTGGTCTGCGGGCGGCGATAGCGCAGGATCTCGCGATTGGTGCCGACGTGGAGGATGGTGTTGCCGCGAACGGCGATGGCTTCGGCGGTGGACCCGAGTGCGTCCGCGGAGTAGACCTTCGCGTTGTGGATGATGAGATCGACGGGTCCGCTGCTGTCGTCCCGTTGGGCGCCGACGATCAGGCCGGCAATCAGGGTGGCGGCCACGATCGCGACAACGACATATGTGGCTAGGCGCGCGGCCATCGGCCCCCTCCGGCGAGCGTGCCGCTGGTCCAAGGCGGCACGCTCGGAATTCTAGCACGCGGCCACGTGCTACAGTTCCGGCCGGATGGCCACACCCTCCGTCCGGCCGGCGCCGGCCAGCGACGCCGGCCTGGTTCGCGCGCTGGGCCTCGGATCGACGACTCTTTTCGTCATCGGCAGCGTCATCGGATCGGGAATCTTCCTGACGACCGGCTCCATGGCCGCCGTGCTGCCGTCGGCGTCCCTGATCCTGATTGCCTGGGTGCTCGGCGGCGTCATCTCCCTCTGCGGCGGGCTGACTTACGCCGAGATGGGCGCCATGTATCCCCGGTCGGGCGGCACCTACACCTACCTCCGCGAAGCGTTCGGGCCGACGCTCGCGTTCATCTACGGATGGGCCGCGTTAGTCGTGTTCTTCAGCGGCGGGATTGCCGCCGTCGCCACCGGTTTTGCCGAGTACGTCAGCTACTTCGTGCCGGCGGTGTCGAGCGGGCACGTGCTGTGGACGCTGGCGACGCCGATCGGGCCCTGGAAGATCTCGGCCGCTCAGCTCGTGGCGGTCGCCTGCATCGCCTCGCTCGCCTGGATCAACTACGTTGGAGTGCGATTCGGCAACCGGGTCAACGTGGTGATGACCATCGCGAAGATTGCCGGGCTGGCCGCGCTGCCTCTGATGGCCGTTCTCTACGCCGGCGCGTCACCGGCCTGGACGCCGGTAGTTCCAGCGGTGCCGCGACCGGCCGCTGCCTTCGGCGTTGCGATGATCGCCGTCCTGTGGGCCAATGATGCCTGGTACAGCGTCACCTGGATTGCCGGCGAGGTGAAGGACCCGCAACGCACCCTGCCGCGCGCGCTCATTGCCGGCATCGCCGCGTTGACCCTGATCTACGTGACCGTCAACCTTGCCTACCTCTATGCGCTTCCGATGTCGCAACTCGCGGGAGTGACCCGCGTCGGTGAGCGGGCCGCGACGGTGATGGTCGGTCCCAACGGGGCGCGATTCGTGGCCATGACGGTCCTGATCTCGACCTTCGGCAACAGCGCCGCCGCGATCCTCGCCGGCGCGCGACTGCTGTTCGCGATGGCCCTCGATGGCGTCTTCTTCCGATCCGCCGCGCGGGTCCATCCGCGATATCGCACGCCACACATCGCCGTGGTGGCGCTCGCTGCCTGGTCGGCGGCTCTCGCGCTCAGCGGATCGTACGAGCAGCTGTTCACTTACGTGATGTTCGCGTCGATACTGCTGCACATGATTGGCGGACTCGCGGTGTTTCGGCTGCGGCGCACGCAGCCGGATCGGCCGCGGCCCTACCGCGTCTGGGGCTATCCAGTCGTCCCGATCATCTTCATCGGCGCCTCGGCGGCGTTCGTGATCAATACGCTCCTGGAGCGGCCCCGCGAATCGCTCGCCGGCCTCGGCCTGCTGGCGCTGGGCTTGCCCGTCTACTGGTATTCCAAGCGATGAGATTTGCCATTCTCGGGTCTGGCGCGGTTGGCGGTTATTACGGAGCCCGCCTGGCGCACGCGGGGCACGACGTCACCTTCATCGCGCGCGGGGCTCACCTGGCCGCGATCCGCGATCGAGGTCTGCAGGTCCAGAGCTCTCTGGGCGACTTCCTCGTCAGGTCGCCTGCCGAAGAGGATCCGTCGCGCGTCGGCCCGGTGGACGCGATCATCGTGTCGATCAAGGCGTACGACAACCCGACGGGGCTGCCGCTGATTACGCCCATGCTCGGTCGCGACACGACCGTGCTGACCGTTCAGAACGGCGTCGACAGCGCGGTCGAGGTCGCGGCGGTCGCGGGTGAAGAGCGAACGTTGGGAGGGGCGACCTACATTGCGACCGCGCTGCGATCGCCTGGCCTCATCGTGCAGACCGGCAGTCATCGGCGAATCGTGTTCGGCGAGGTGTTTGGACAGCTGCCGCGGGTGTCGGAGCGGGTGGGCGAGCTTCAGCGGGCCCTGGCGACGGCCGACATCCAGGCTGAAGCCGTCGGCGATGGCCGCGTGCCGATCTGGGAGAAGTTCATCTTTCTGGCCGCCCTCGCCGGTTTCACCGGCGCGGCGCGGCTACCCATCGGCCCGGTCTGGGCCGATCCCGTCACGCGCACACAGTTCATGGCAGCGTGCCGCGAGATCGAGCGGCTGGCGCGCGCCGAAGGCATCGCGGTGGCTGCCGATGTCGTGGATCGAATCCCTGCCTACGTCGAGACCATTCCCGGATCGATGCGATCGTCTCTGCTGATGGATTTGGATCAGGGCAAGCGCCTCGAAACCGAGGCCCTTCAGGGAGCGGTGGTCAGACGAAGCGCGCGCCTGGGGCTGGCGGCGCCGATCATGACCACGCTCTACGCAGTACTGCGGCCGAGCAGCGATGGATGATAGTGGCTGTCGTCAGTAAAGACGGAGGACCAGAGACCAGGGACTTATACTCTAAGCGCCATCATCGTCGCGTCGTCCATCGGCTCGCCACGGCCGCGGAAGGCGCTCACGTCGCGCTCGAGCCGCTCGAGCACCGTGTCGATCCCCTGCAGGTGCGATTCCTCGAGGACCGCTTCCAGGCGTTCGGCCCCGAACATGTCGCCCTGATCGTTTTCGGTCTCCACCAGTCCATCAGTGAAGAAGAACAGGAGATCGTCGGTGTCGAGGCGCACGCGACCTTCCTTGTAGCCGTGACCCGAATACAGGCCGATGGGGAGTCCGGTGGACGTCAGGCGCTCGAGGCCACCTTTTGCTCTCAGCACGTATTGCGTGTTGTGGCCGGCGTTCACGTAGCGCAGCTCGTGACCGCCGTCTTCGAGCACGGCGACAAAGAGGGTGACGAAGACGCTGCCCGGGGTGGTCTCGTCGAGCTCGCGGTCGAGCAGGTCGGCGAGGACAGCGAGATCCGGCTGGAGGGGCAGCCGCGCGCGCAGCGTCGCCTGGACGTTCGCCATCAGGAGCGCCGCGCTCACACCCTTTCCCGAGACATCGCCGACGAGCAGCCCGAGGCGGTTGGGCGAGAGCTCGAAGTAGTTGAAGAAGTCGCCGCCGACCTCGCGCGCCGGAATCGAGATGCCTTTGATCTCCGCCGCGCCGAAGCGGAGCGGCGCGCGCGGCAGCATGTCGATCTGGATCTGCCGCGACAGCTCGAGCTCCCGGCGCAGCCGCTCACGCTCGACCGCGAGTGACTGATTGTGCTCGAGATCCATGGCCATCTGGTTGAAGGCGGTGGCCAGCGTCCCGAACTCGTCGTTGGAGCGAACGCTGACGCGCGTGGCGAAGTCTCCCGCCGCCAGTTGCCGGACGCCGCTGGTCAGCGCGCGAAGCCGATCGGTCATGCGATGGGAGATCGGCACGATTCCGACGATCGCCAGGCCGACGAGCAGCAGGCCGAACCCGAGGTTGCGGACCGCCGTGCGTTGGATCTCCCGCAGCGACTCGTTGAGCGGCCGCGCAATCCCGAAGGTAAACCCCGACGGATCGTGTCGGCTCACGACGAGCCAGTCGCCCACGCGCTGCGGCGTATCGGCGGCGGCGACACGCTCGACATGCAACGACTCGAGCGTGTCTCGGCGGGCGGGATCGGGGGTGTAGAGGCGGCCGCCGCTGTCGAGCGCGAACGGAATCTCTCCTTGATCCGAGCGGGCCAGGCTCAGAATCGCGCCGAGCGTGCGGTCCATGTTCAGGTGCGCGCGGGCGTGTCCGACCATCCGGCCGTTGTGATGTACGGGAATCGCGAGGTCGTGCCCTTCGAGCTTGACGTCCACGTCCGGATCCGGATTCGAGTCGCCGGTGGTGCCCGTGGCCATGGACTTGGCCACGGCCGCGGCGGCGGCCTTCATCCCGACTTCCGCTCCGACCTTGCCCGTCTCGATGGCGCTCTTGACCATCTCGTCGATGTGAGCCGCCATCTTCGGATCCAGTCCGCTCGTGCCGGCTCCCTTCAGGGCCTGATTCGTTTGCGCGAGGATGCCCGGTACGTCGACCACCATCGGCGGCTGAGGGGCGCCCGGGGCGGGAGGGCCGGATGGCGGGCGGTCGCGGTGGTGAGGCTGATGTGGCGGCGCCGGGCCAACCGGGGGCGCCGGCGGCGCTTCGAGATCGCGGGAAAACGGCTCGAACTCGACCTTGTCGACCAGCGCAGCGGCATCACCCAACATCGGCGCCATGCGCGCCCGGATCTCGTCGGCCCGGTCGCGCTGCGGCTCCTCGGGGTTTTCAGCAGCGGCCATCGCGAACAGCCGATCGACGCGGCGCCCGACGTCGTCGGTCACCATCGTCATGCGGCGGCTGATGTCGCCGGCAGCCTGGGAGGCGTCCCGCTCGACCGCACGCTGAAACGTCCGCACCGACGAGTAGTACGAGTAGAGCGTGACGGCGGTCAGCGGTACGACCGACAGCAGCACGAACGCGACGATGAGACGGGTTCGGAGGGACATCCGGTCACCGGTCCGATCAGGAAGTTGCGGTCGAGCGCGATTCGCCGCTCGACGAAATGGTCAGCGTCCGATGCCGATCTGGTCCACCAGCGCCGCGAATCGCGGATGATCGTGCAGTGATTCCAGGTTGGGATCGATGTTCATGAACGCGCACATGCCGGCCCGCATGTTGATGCAGCGTTGCAGGGAATCGATGGCCTCGTCGTCGCGCCCGAGATAGCCCAACGCCATTGCGATCTGATACTCCCGATGTCCCGCCGGCGTTTCAGGCACCCCCTGCAAGAGCTCGAGACGCTTGTTCCAGTACCCGGACCTCCCGCCCTCCTGGAACGCCTGCGTCACCGCGTCGGCGTCGACTGGCACGCCCCAGTAACTCTGCCGTCGCATGATAGCCGTCACTTCATCGTAGCGCTCGAGGATTTCGAGGCACGTCATCTGGAGATTGCCCGCCTCCTCGAATCCCGGCGAGAGCTCCTCGACCCGTCGCGCTTCCAGGAGCGATTCCTCCTGCCGCCCGCCGAAGTGGAGAGCCCATGGAATCCCCAGGTTCACGACTGGCGACAACGGCTCGAGATCCCGCGCCAGACGGGCGAGGCGCAACGCCTCGTCGTGCTTGCCGAGCGTTGAAAAGACCAGGGCGTAGAGCAGGTGCGCGCGCGCCAGCTGCGGATTGAGGGCGGTGGCCTTTTCGAACGTTTGGATCGCCTCCTGCCAGTTCCATCCCCAGAAGAGCGCAGAGACTGCCAGGGTGACGTGCGGGTCGGCGAGCTCGGCGTCGAGCTCGATCGCTTTGAGCGCCGCAGCCCGCGCCTTCGGATACAGGTCGGCGGGCGGCGCCATGCCGTAGTACGCCATCACGCAGTACGAATCGCCCAGCCCCGCCCATGCCGCGGCGTACAGCGGATCGATCGCGATTGCGCGCTCGAAGTGGTCCAGCGATCGACGGAAGCCGTCAGCCGACCAGGAGTTCCAGTGATAGCGGCCGCGCAGGTACTCGTCGTAGGCGTCGGGCTTGACCGTCGCGCGTTTCTTCAGGCGCTTCCGCTGCTGACCGGTGAGCTTCAACCGCAATGCTTCGGAGATCTGCCACGCGATCTCCTCCTGCACCGCCATCAGGTCGCTGACCTTCTTCCGGAACTGTTCGCCCCACAGCTGTGACTGGTTCCCGGTGTCGACCAGCTCCGCCTGGATGTTCAGCAGGTCACCCTGCTGGATGACGCGACCGGTCAGGATCGTTCGAACGTTCAGCGCCAGACCAACCGTGGCCGGATCGACCTCGACACCCTTGTAGCGGAAGGTCAGGCTGCGCGGTACGACGCGCAGGTTGGCAACCTGCGACAGCGAGTTGATGATGCTCTCGGTGATCCCGTCGGTGAGGTACTCGATCTGCTGATCGCCGCCGGGGCTGAGAAACGGCAGCACTGCCAGAGACTTTCCTCGGATACGGGCGCCGGTGCGAAGCAGGATGCCCGATCCGGATCCGGTCAGCAGCGCGCGCAACGCGACGGCGAATTCGCGAGCGGACTCGAACCGCCGCGAGATCGGGCGCTCCACGGCACGCGCCACGATCAGGCGCAGCTGCGCAGGTGCCTGCGGATCGAAGGCGGCCAGCTCGGGCGAGCTGTCCCGCAGGACGTTGGCGATCACTTCCTGCGGCGTCACGCCGTCGAACAGGCGACGCGCGGTCAGCATCTCGTAGAGGACGCAGCCGAGCGCGAAGACGTCGCTCCGGCCATCGACCGGCTGCCCCATCACCTGTTCGGGCGACATGTAGCCAAACGTGCCGAGCACGACACCGGCGGCGGTGGGCGTGACGGCCGGCATCGTGCGTTCGGCCGAGCCGAAGGGCATGCGTTGCGCGGCCAGCCCGAAGTCGAGAATCTTGACCGTCCCGTCGCGGGTCAGGAAGAGATTCTCCGGCTTCAGATCCCGATGGATGACCCCCTTGGCGTGCGCGGCCGAGAGGCCCTCGGCGATCGCGGCGGCAATGTCCACCGCTTCGCGCCAGGGCAGTGCGCCTGCGTTCACGCGCTGGCGCACCGTCTCGCCGTCGAGCAGCTCCATCACCGCGAACGGCAGGCCGTTGACGACACCGAGCTCGTAAATCGACAGGATGCTCGGATGCGAGAGCGCCGCCACGGCCCGGGCTTCCGACTCGAACCGCTGACGCAGAAGCGGGTCGGCGGCGACGTGCGCGGTCATGACCTTGATCGCCACGTCGCGGCCGAGACGGGAGTCCCGCGCACGGTAGACCTCGCCCATGCCTCCCGAGGCGATGGGGGCGACGATCTCATACTGAGCAAGACGCAGTCCGGTTGTTAGCGACACGGTCCTAGGTGATCTCCAGCTCGCGATAGGCCGACATCCCACCGGCGATGTTGACGATCTGGGCGAACCCTTCGGCGGCCAGGAGGCTTGCCGCCAGCGCGGAGCGGTATCCCCCCTCGCAAATCGTCGCCACCCGACGGTCGCGGTCGAGCTCGCCAACTCGAGCGGGCAGCTCGCCCAGCGGAATATTGATCGACCCGGCAATATGATCGGCCGTCCATTCCTTTGACGTCCGGACGTCGAGAACGGTGATATTGCCGCGTTCGTTCAGCTGCGATCGCAGGTCGCTTGCCTGCAGACGCTCGAACGAGGCGACCGGAAGGCCGGCGCTCGACCACGCGGCAAACCCACCGTCGATCCATCCTTCAACGCGGTCGAGGCCCACACGGAGCAGCTGTACCAGCGCTTCCTTCGCCTCTGCCTGATCCTCAGCCAGCAGAATGATCGGCGTGTTCTCCGGCACCAGCCAGCCGGCCCAGTAGCCGATTTTCGCGCCAAAGGCGGCATTCAACGCGCCGGCCGGATGGCCCGGTGCGAAGACGTCGTGCGGCCGCAGGTCGAGGATCATGGCGCCGTCCGCCGCCAGAGCCGCGGCTGCAGCCGGCCTGATTCGCGGCACGACCACCGCTCGGTCGAACAGACCGAGCAATGGGGCCCCCTGCTGATTGACGCGTTTCATCCGCGCGAAATACGACGGCGTCTCAGGTAAATCTGCGAGGACCGCGCGCACGAACGCTTCACGGGTCGTCGCCTGGAGCATCGGATTGAGCCGCCGCTCCTGACCGATCGTGGTGAATGGCTCCTTGCCGATGCCGGCGCCGCACAAGGACCCCGCGCCGTGTCCCGGGTGCACCTCCACATCGTCACCGAGCGTGACGATGCGCTGCAGCGATCCATAGAGCTGTTCGGCGAGCTCGTGAGTGTACCCTTCGCCCAGCAGATCGGGACGACCCACGGCTCCCACGAACAGCAGGTCGCCTGTGAACAGCCGCAGGGGAGACGATGCCGCTTCCGCGAGAATCGAAATGTGCTCGGGCGTATGGCCGGGCGTATGAAGAAATGCCAGCGCGAGATCGCCGATGCGGAGGCGCTCGTTGTCCTGCATCTCCTGGTGATCGAACTCGAGTCGAGCGCCGGGACCCGACCTCACGCTGACACCGCGATGGGCGAATTCATGCGCCCCCGACACGAAGTCGGCGTGGATGTGCGTTTCGATCGCCGCGACGATCGTTGCGCCAGCCTGCCGCGCCGCCTCCGCATAGATGCTGACGTCACGCCTCGGATCGATGACCACGGCCTGGCGCGTGCGATCGCAGCCGATCAGGAACGAACTCTGCGCCAGTCCATCGTCGAAAAAGCGCTGGAACATGAGATAAAATCAACTGTTTGCGCACCGAGGATCATAGCATTCGCGCAGGCTGGCCGTTACTGCAATGAGCCTTGCCACCGTAGCCGCCGTAATCGTGGCGGGTAGCGTCGCGGGCTGTCTCGGATCACTACTCGGCATTGGCGGCGGCGTCTTCCTCGTTCCATTCCTGAACGCCGGTCTCGGCCTCGAGTTCAAGGTCGCGATGGCGATCAGCCTCATGACGGTGATCGCGACATCGAGCGTCGTCTCGGCGGGCACCGTCGGACGACAACTGATCAACTTACGGCTGGGCATGGTGCTCGAGATAGCGTCCACGCTCGGCGGTCTCATGGCAGGTCTCACGGTTCAGCGACTATCGAATCACACGCTCGGGCTGCTCTTCGCGATCGTGACCGCGTCGATCGCGATCATCACGCTGTCGAAGCTGGAGCGCCGCAATGTGCTGGACTCCAACACCCACCCGGGAAGGTTGGGCGGGCGGTTCCACGACGAGGAGAGCGGCCGCGACGTCGCGTATCGGGTGAAGCGTCTGCCCCTCGCGTTGTTTTCCTCACTCGTGGCCGGCGGCGTCTCCGGGTCGCTCGGTATCGGTGGCGGGATTCTCAAGGTGCCGGTCCTGAACGCCTGGTGCGGTGTCCCGATGCGTGCCGCGGCCGCAACGAGCGCGCTCATGATCGGGGTGACGGCGGTCTCGTCGGTTCCCTTGCAGTTTGCGCGCGGCTACATCGACCCGCCGCTCGCTGCCGCCGCCGTCCTCGGCGTTCTGGCCGGATCGCGCGTCGGCTTCTGGTTTGGCGGGCGCACGCGCGTCAAGTGGCTGAAGGTGCTCATGGCGCTCGTCCTCGGCACCGTCTCGGCGGTCTACTTCATCAAATCATTCCGATGAACGACGACGCTCTGGATCGACTCGAAGATCAACTGGGCCGCCTGCTGCTCGTTGGCGTGATCTGTTCCGCCACGCTGCTGTTCGTGGGCCTGCTGCTCTCGGTGACGAACCTCCGTCCAGCCCTGGCCACGGGTTTCCTGAATGCAGGTCTCATCGTCCTGATGGCGACGCCGGTGCTCCGGGTCATCGTCTCGGTCGTCGAATACGCGCGGATCAGAGACTGGTTTTTCGTTATGACGACGCTGGCGGTCCTGGGCGTGCTGCTGACGTCACTGGTGATTGCCGTCCAGCACAAGTGAGGTCTCGCCGATCATCCTTTGTCCATCGTCATCCCATCGCCGAACTCTTCGGGGCTCGACGGGATGACCGCGTCGCTGACGGCGGCTTCCGCCTCGCGCAGCCGCTCGTTGGCGGCGATCCGCATCTTCTCGAGAAGTCCCGCTATCCGCTGCGCCTGGCGGACGATGGTGGCAAGGTCACGCTGAAGGTTGGGATCGGGATATCCGCGTTCCAGCAGATCGCAGTGGCCCATGATCGTCTGCAGGGCGCCGTTGATCTCCGACGAGACCGACAGCGTCAGCTCCGACATCGCCTCCATCGTGCGATAGCGTCCGAGCATCATCTGCAGCTGCTGCGCCACGACGGCGACCGCGAAGATCTCCGCGATCGGCTGGACCGTTTCGGCGTCTTTCGCGGTGAACGCGTTCTTCGCCCGTGAGACCAGGTTAAGGGTGCCGACCGCCCGTCCTTTCGAGACGAGCGGTACAATCAGCACCGAGCCGAAGCCCGAGGTGTGAAGGACGTTGGCATCGAGGAAATCTCCCGCCGTTGCCGAGATGTCCGGGACGATCATAGGCTCCCGCGATCGCACGACGCTGCCGAGGACCGTCCGCTCGACGCGGAACATCACGTCCGGGCGCGGCCGCGCCCGCCGCTCTTCCTCCTGCACCCTGGCGGTAAAAGTCTGAAACTCGTCGCCGGTCTCGTTCAGGAGGGCCAGCCCCACACGATCGCATTCGACGATTCGGACAATGCGGGTGGCAAGGGCCTGGAAGGCCAGCGGCACGTCCACCGATTTCGCGACGATCTCCAGCATCGCGTTCTGCGTCTGCAGCTGTTCAATCTCGGCGAGCGACGCCTCGTGGGTGTGTTCCTGCTCGCGTATCCGGCCGGCCATCGATCCGATTCGCCTGGTGGCGAGGACAGCCAGAATCAGCATGACAATCCAGGCCGAAGCAACCTGAACCAGCACAACTGGGCGTCTGGGCACGGCGCCCGCCGCAATCCAGGCCGCCACCTCAACCATACCGAAAGCGAGAACGAGGGCCCAAATGAACCAGATGGGGGTCCGGCGATTCCGAAGGGTCATAGGGAGCCGTGACGACTGACGTCGGGAAACCGATAGGCCGCCGGGGTTGGCCGAAGAGGCCGGTCGAACCAGAGAGGTCGTCGGAGGTTTCCCGGGCCCGGCGCTGGACGCGTGCGCTGCATCCACTCTTTATACGCCCGGTGCGCCTCGCCCGTATCGACTTCGATGTCGCCGTAGCGATCGCCCGGGCCGGCTGGCTCCAGGCGGACACGCTGGTGCCAGCAGTGCATGCCGCTGACCGGGTCGGGTTGGACCGGAAACGTCAGGTTCTGGTGGACACCCACCTCACTCCACCAGATGCGTTCGGTGTCCGGATCGGCGCTCGAAAAAGGTCGGGCCCCATCGACCTGGCGCATGCGATAGCAGCCCGGTCCTTCGCGATCGATTGAAACAAGGGCGCTGGCCAGGCGTGAGCCCCCCGACTCTTTCTCGAGCCTCCATCGACCGAGGTGGTGCGACATGCCGACGACGCCGGGCCGGATCCCTTCGGTGATCCACACACGCGTCACGAAATAGCCGATGCGGGTCCGTACTCGCACGAGGTCGCCGGTGTGGAGTCCGCATTGCCGTGCGTCCCCGGTGGAGATCCACAGCGGATTGCTGTGGGAGATCTCGTAGAGCCACTTGACCGCCGATCGCGTGTGCACGAGCGTGGGCAGTCGGAAGTTCGGCAGCAGGTCGAACTCGCCTTCGTCTCGCTTGAGATCGCGCCAGTGCACGTGTCCGTGCGTGTACGCCGGGATCGCATGCTCGGGCCATCCCCACGACACGAGCGTGGGCGAGTGGAACTCCAGGCGACGGGATGGCGTACTGAAGCCGGCACGAGCCACGCCGTCCACCACGATTCCGACCGGGGTCCGATCGCGCTCGACCGTCCCATCGTCCGTGACGCAGGTGTTGGCCAGCTCATCAGTGGTGAGCGTGCGTTCGTGGCCGCGGCTATAGGTCTCATCCGAGACCTTGAAGACGCCGTACTTCCGCATGTATTGCAGCGACGTCAGGCTCTCTTTCGCCGCCGCTTCCGGAAGGCCTGGAACGGAATGTTCGAACATCCAGCCGTAGTACTCATCCATCGTAATCGGCTGGTCAGGCCGATAGGGGCTCTCGAAATACCGTCGAATGCCGAGCGCGCCGTCGGGATCGATCTTCCAGCTGAGGGAGATCCAGAATTCCGATTCCTCCCACACCTCGCCCGGATTGGCCTCGTATGTCTTCGAGACGACCTCGCCGCGCTTCTCTCGCGCGACTCGGAGCACGGGCTGGCGAAACCCCAGCCACTGACCAGCGTGCGTTTCCTGGCTCATGGTGTCGTGCCGCTCGGTTCCGAGACCCATGGGCAGGATGTAGTCCGCGAACCACGCGGTCTCGCTCCACGTTGGCGATAGAGCGACGTGCAACCCGATCTTGTCCGGATCCTGGAGGACCTCCATCCACGAGAACCCGTCGGGGTTGGTCCACACCGGGTTGTAGACGCGGGTGAAATACACGTCGAGGCGGCCGCGTCCTTCCTTGAGAAAGTGCGGCAGCAGATAGCTCAACTCGTGGAACGCCAGCGGAAACTCGGGCGGAAAGAGCAGCTCGTTCCAGTAGTCCGGCGGTGGTGGAGGATTGGGATGCTCCGGCACGAACTTGTTCGTGACGTGCAGATTGACGCCGCCGACGCTGCCCACGCTTCCGGTCAGCACGACCAGAAGGTACAGGCATCGGGTGATCTGCCAGCCCCACAGATTGCCGGCGGACGCGGCCCGCCAGCTGTGGGTCGCGAATCGATTCCCGGCCGACGCGATTGCACGCGCCGCCTGGAGGATCCGCTCCGCCGGAACGCCGGTCTCCTCTGCGGCGAACTCCGGCGTG
The DNA here is from genome assembly GCA_963771415.1 of uncultured Acidobacteriota bacterium. Classification (GTDB taxonomy): domain Bacteria; phylum Acidobacteriota; class Vicinamibacteria; order Vicinamibacterales; family 2-12-FULL-66-21; genus CAWAZT01. The sequence continues at coordinate 387,050 of CAVYTI010000009.1, forward strand.
AACGCCGAGTAGAGCTCGTGCAGCGCGAGGACGAACGACTCGAACGTCTCCGGGAGGTCCGGCCGCTCAGCCCGCAAGTAGGCCTGCCAGTTGACCCATCGGCGGACGAATTCCCGGTCGTAGAGGTTCTCGACCAGGAGGATCCGCACGATCGCGAGGAGCAGCGCCGCCTCGGTCCCCGGATATGCCGGCAGCCAGATGTCCGCCTTGGCCGACGTGTTCGAGAGCCTCGGGTCCATGGTGATCAGCGTGGCGCCGTCCGCCCGTGCTTCGACGATGCGCTGCGCGTGGGGGTTGAAGTAATGACCGGTCTCGAGGTGCGAGGACAGCAGCAGAATTGTCCGCGCGTTGGCGTAATCGGGCGACGGACGATCCGCACCGGTCCACAGGAAGTGGCCGAGGCGGGCGGACGATGAGCACACGTTCGTGTGGCTGTTGTGTCCGTCGATGCCCCACGCTTGCAGCACGCGGTTGGCGTATCCGTCTTCACCCGGCCGGCCGACGTGATACATCACCTCATCCCGACGTCCCTCGAGAATCGCCGTGCGTATGCGCGTGCCGATGTCGTCGAGCGCGGCATCCCATGTCACGCGTTCCCAGCCGCCTTTGCCACGAGCGCCGGTCCTCCGCATCGGATAGAGGATCCGGTCCGGATCGTCGAGCTGGTTCGGCGTCACCACACCCTTGGCGCACGTTCGGCCGCGGCTGCCGGGATGGAGAGGATTTCCCTCAATCTTGCGCACGTCGAGGGATTCCTGATCGACGTACGCCAGAATCCCGCAGGCCGATTCGCAGTTGAAGCAGACGCTTGGAATGATCCAGTACTTCCGCCGTTCCTTCTTCGGCCACGCGGTGGACTCGAAGTCGACATACTCGTCCCACTGGGACGGGTCCGGATGCGATTTCAGCTCGTTCGACATGCTCGATGTGAAAACAAGGCGTAGGTCAGCTGAGGGGCACGCTCTGGCCGGCCTCGACCCAGATGTACTCCCACGCGGCACCGCCCGCGAGGGCGAGGATTGCCGCGATCCAGATCGGGCCTGGCTGAGCGCTCGATCGAACCGCGCCAATCAGGAGCGCCAGAGGCGCAAGGCCGCCGAGCGCAATCGCCGCTCCCCAGAACAGCGGTGCGTAGGCGCCTCGACGGATCGTCTCGACGGCGTATCGACGATGGAGCGTCGGGCTCGGGGCCACGAGGTTCTCGACCACCAGCACGCCCAGATGGATCAGCACCGAGGCGCCAAGCAGGACCGCAAGTATTGAAATCGTGGCTGGCTGTCCGGCGATCGTGGCCGCGAGCAGGAGCGTGGCCGATCCGGCCAGCCCCGACTGCGCCGCCAGATCGATAGTGGCGAAGTGTCCCTGCCACAGGTCGCGTGCCAGGCCTTGCGCGAACAGCAGCCCGGTGTACGAGGTCGCGAGTAGGGCGATCACGATCACAGGCCAGCAGAGAATCGACAGGCCTGCTGTCCTCCCCGACCATCCGGAGATCAGCCAGAGCGCGCTGAGCGCTCCGTGCGCGGTCAGGAACCACGCTCCCCACACCATCCAGGATCGCCAGTTCGAACGCGTCAGGATGTAATAGAAGCGCTCCGGCCGATCGAGATCGAGGATCAGGACCACGGCAGTCAACGAAATCGACGCGATGGAGATTGCGGGCGCGATCATGGTAACCAGCGAGCCGCGGATGTGAAGGAGCCAAAGAACGGCGGCAACCAGCATGCACCCGGTGGACACTGCCTTGAGGAAGAGATAGAGCACCATGTCGGCGCCCCACGGCTTTCCGTGCGGCACGTCGTAGTCAACTCGGGCGTCGCCGGTCCGTTCGGGATCAGGCAAAGGCGCGCCGAGAGGCCGCAGGTGCACCTGGCCTTCCTTGTAATAGAGCGGCCGCGCGGATTCCTCGGGCCGCAACACGCTGTCGTCCGCGCCGAGATAGAAGACGCGAGGCCCTGTGCCCTTTTCGGGCTTGCGGATGTCGAACGCCTCCTGCTGGACGATCCGCGCGACCTCGCTGGCCGGGTCGTCGAGATCTCCGAAGATCCGACACTCGGTCGGGCAGACGCTGACGCACGCCGGCAGCAGCTTGTTCTCGACGCGATTCGCGCAGAAGTTGCACTTCTCGGCGGTGCGCGTATTGGGATCGATGAAGAGTTGATCGTAAGGGCACGCTTCCATGCAGGCGCGACATCCGATGCACCGGTCGCCGTGCAGATCGACGATGCCGTCGCGCCGCTTGTAGAGGGCCTGGGTCGGGCAGATCGCGACGCACGGCGCATCGGTGCACTGGTTGCAGAGGACGGGGAAGAAAAATCGCTGCGCGTCGGGGAAGGTCCCCTTTTCAACCGTCTTCACCCAGCAGCGATTCACCCCGATGGGAATCTGATGTTCCGCCTTGCACGCGATCGTGCAGGCGTGGCAGCCGATGCACTTGCGCAGATCGATCGCGAACCCATACGTAGCCATGGAGTCCCGGCCACTATAGGCCACGGATCACGGTTGAGCAACACGAGCCGGCGATTGACGACGGAACGAGGTCGCTGCGGCATCGCGCAACGCGCGCGGTGCCAGAGGGAAAGTGTCGAGGATGTGCGCGAACTCTGCGGTGTCGCAGCCATAGAGCAGCGCGGCACGCGCCTGAAGCTCGGCGTAGACGTCGTTGTCGAGTGGCGCAGCCGCCAGCGTGCGGGCCAGCGCTGCGATGTCAGCGAACGACGGGTCCGCCCGCGAGGCAACGGGCATGGGCAGCCTCGCCATAATCGATGCCGTGACATGGGTTCCGCCGTGCAGGCGCACGAGGTAGTTCGCCACGAAGCTGTTGAACATGCCGCAGAGGAACCACTGCGCATCGTCGTCGAGCGGTTCCTTGAGGCAGAAGATGGTGTGCGTGGTGACGACCTCAGGTGGAACGATGGCGGCGATCAGCGTCAGCCGGTTCGTCGATGACGCCACCTCCCGATAGCCGAGACGGGCCCGCTCGAAGGACGAGCGGCCGCGCAGCAGCCGCTGAGCCGTCGGCCTGGTGATCCTGCTCCTGGCTCCATCGATGGCGACGTGAAACGGATTGAGATGCTTGCCCTCGAGGACGGGCAGGCCGCGGTCACCGAAATGCCGGCGATCGTCGGTCGCGTTGAGCTCGCGTCCGAACCGACAGTTCCAGCCCTCCTCGCTGCCGAGCGCCGGCAGACTGGACAGGATTCGCGCGAGAATCCAGCGATCCTGATCCGACCGCAGCTCGGGAACGACCAGGCTCTCGCCGCCAAACTTACGGATGAGCGAGAGGGGAACGCTCACGCCTCCCGCAACAGCTCCGGCGTCCGCCACGTTTTCGAGAATGTCGACCCCGTGCAGCCCGAAGGTGGCCTGAAGCTGCGTGGTCGTGTGAGCAGCAGTGGTGGTCAGGAGCAGGAACTTGATTCCGCGGTGGATCGGAAAGGTCGCGTCGCGGTTGTCGAACGACAGAACCTCATCGATCGCCGTCTCCATCAGCAGCTTTTCTCGCAGGTGACGACAGCCGTGATCGGCGAGCAATCCGGAAGGCAACAGCAGGCCGATGCGCCCACCTGGCCTCGTGAGTTGCAGCGCCCTCTCGGTGAAAAGTTGATGCAGGTTGGCGTGACCGTCGCTCTGCAGCCGGTAACAGCCGGAATCGCGGCTGAACCGGGTTATCGCGCGGGGAGTGGCCGCGACGTCATCCGACGCGCTCGTTGCGCGTAGGGCGTCCCATGGCGGATTGCCAATGACGGCGTCGAAGCCCGCGGTCTCGAGCGGCTGACCCTGCGAATCGAAGAACACCTCTGGGAATTCCAGCTCCCAATGAAAGAACCCTTCAGCCGCGGCGACCTGCCGAATCGTGTTCAGCCACGACCCTTCGAGAGAGGCTGGCAGGTGCGATTGATAGCCGCGCACCGCGGCGCTGATCGTTGACCAGACCGGGGCGGGGCCGGCGGCAACGGGCCAGAACCATACCGCCGACCACGCGTCGGCAAGCGCCTTCCAACGGCTCATCGGAGCCGACTCGACTCCGAGCGCAGCGAGGGATCGCTCCTTTCGTCGTACGGCGTCGACGCTGTCGTCGGGCACCATCGCCATCTCGATGCGGGGCGAGACCACGAAGGCCAGCGCCCGGGCGAGGTCCTCGCTCTCGAAGAGCGACGCTGAATCGGATCGCCGCAACGCGCCCCGGCGTCCTGGCGGTTGACGCATGATGTCGCGCGGGCTCACGCCACACACGCTGTTGCCGCTGCGGAGATGATGATCCAGGAACGTCAGCGGCCGATCGGCGGCCAGCGTCGCCAGCCACAACGACAGCCGCGCCAGCTGCACCGCCGTAGGATTTCGATCGACGCCGTACAGACAGCGCTGCGCGATCGTGCGCCGGTAGCCGGCCCGATCCGCGTCGCCGATCTCCTCCGCTGAGACGACTCCCTCCCGTAGCAGGGCGCGCTCGTAGGCCTCGGCCATGTAGCGGCACGCCGCCACCAGAAAAGCGCCGCTCCCCATCGCAGGGTCGAGCACGCGCAGCTTCAGCAGCTCCTGCGAGGTCCGCGTCGTGGTCAGACGCGACAGCGTCCGCCGGACCAGATACTCGGTAATCGTGCGAGGCGTGTAGAAGGTGCCGGTTGCCTTGCGCCGTCCGGATTTCGACAGCACGATCGAGCGATCGACAATCGTCGGGGAGTAATCGAGGACGCGTTCGTAAACGGCGCCGAGTTGCTCGACGCCGAGGTCGCCGTAGGAGATGCGTTCGCGTCGGTCGCGGGCCTCTCTCGTGGTGAGTGCTATCAGAACGTCCCGGACTCGACGGTCGTCGAGCGCGGGTGACTCCGCAAGCGGCGCGGCCGCAGGAGAGAACAGACGGCCGTTGAAGGGCGTAACGCGCAACGTGCCGGCACGGCATCCCCGGTGTGCAAGGCGTGAAATCGCCTGGAGCGCGTGCCAGACACCGGGGGGACGAGGGCTCCGTTCGATGCGCGGCCGAAGAGATTCAATCGTGTAGCTGTTCCGGTAGATCGGATGCCACTGTGGAACCAGCCCGCGGGCTTCCGCGAACAACAGGAACAGAATGCGAAAGACGACGGTGAGGGCGTTGGCCAGGCCCCATTCCAGATGTGACCTCGACCGCCGGCGCGAGGCGAAACCATTGACGAGGTGGACGAGCGCCTGCTCGACGCCGACCTGCAGCGATTCACCGACCGCCGCCCGATGCCGATCGCTGTCCGTCGCGGCCTGCTCGAGCATCGCGAGCCGATCGCCGCTGCCGGCCTCGAGGAGACAAAGGAGCGCGCTCAACGTCTCTTCATCGTCTTCAGCTTCGAAGAGGCCAAAATCGACGGCGCGCCGTGAATAGGCCCGGCACCGATCCGCGATTCGCATGGAAGCGCCGTTGACTGCCAGCGACCAGCGCGGGCCGCGGACGCCGTCGCTCTGGGGAGACCGGCTGAGCCGCGCCAGATCGGTTCCCCAGCCGCCCACGGCGACGGTTGCGATCGGCCGGCCACCGGCCGCAACCGTACCCAGTATTTCCTGCCCCACGCTGATGGTCATCACACGCAAGCCGGCGCTTTCCAGAAGGGGAGCCACCAGTGCATCGAACACACGGCGGGCAGCGCTGGCCGGTCCAATCGCAGTCAGCGCCAACGCCAGCGTCGCACGCGCACGCGCGAGCCGCCCTCGATCGCCGGCGGTACCGGCAAGCGCGCGCAACACGTCGAGCGACAGGAGCGAGCCCGAGACCCCCTTCATCAGGCACCCGGTGCGGTGACGACGAGAACGGCAGCGATGCGTCGATGCTCCCGAAGCTGCATCGATTGCTCGAGCCGCTGGATCCGTCTCTGGTGCTCAGCAACAACGGATGCGCGCGCGATCCGATCCCGTTCCGCTTCGTGCGTCGCACGCCGATCGAAGAGACCAGGCTGAAAGAGGGCGCCTGAGAGCGTGGGAGTCAGGTGAAATCGTTCACGCTTCATCAGACGCCCGGTTATCGCGCGATGGGACTCGCTGGCCGCGGTCAGCCGCGCCCGCGCCCATTCGTCACACGCCTGAAGTACAGACGTCGCCGTGTTCGATGATCGCGGATGCCGCGACCGCCCGTACCGCACCCCTTGTCCGGACGCCTCCCGGGCGGGCGGCAACATGAAAGACCCGCACGTCGGAGTCGATCACCCGGCCCTCGTCGGTGCTTGCCTGCCAGCTGACGACAAAGAGCAATCCCTTCTTGATGAATCGGCCCGGCACGATGGTGCTGACCAGGATGTCGCGTCTCGACGACCGGACGCCGCGAACGATGAGCGCGAGGCGCACGGACTCTGCCGCCTCGAGCTCGACGTCGGCGATCGCGCGCCTGACGGAGGTCAGCGGGGTCGGTTCGGGTGGCTCGTCAACGGCGGCGCCGCCAATGACCATTCCGGCGACGCGGGCCTCGGTGAGGAAGGCCGAGAGGCGATCCCGCTCCCCCAGCGTGGCGGCGATTCGATGCAGGCGACGGGTGAGCCGGGCGAGGACGAGCTGCTCTGCCGTGTCGCGCGCCACTAGAGTGAGCGCGTGAACCGCACGCTCCTGCCCGACGCGATCGACACGGCCGATCCGCTGTTCCAGGCGCGCCGGGTTCCACGGCAGCTCGTAGTTGATCACCAGGCGGCAGCGTCCGTGAAGATTCAGGCCCTCGGCCGCTGCGTCCGTCGCAATCAGCAGGCCGCCAGAGACATTGAACCGCCGGCGGATCTCGTCGCGGTCGTCGGCAGACGAGCCGCCGTGCAGGAGGAGCGCGGCCGGGAACGCCGTGGACAGATGGGCGAGCGTGTCGCGGTACTCGGTGAAGACGATCGCCGAGTCCCCTTGCAGGCGTCGAATCAGGCGACGCAGGAATGCGAGCTTTGAGTCGGGCCGCGCCGCGGCTGCCGCGGCGTCGATCAGCGCAATCAGCCAACGACGTTCGAGATCGCCGTCGAGCATGCCGGGGGGCGCCAGAATCCCCTCCGGCTCTTCGTCGTCGAGCGGGTCCTCGTCGCGATCGAACAGGCTCAACTGTTTTGGCGGTGGCGCCGCAGTGGCGAGGAGACGCAGCCGTCGTTGGAGAGAGTTCAAGACGGCGGCGGGCGAGGACAGCGCTCGTTTCCTGAGAACGGTCATCGCCAGCCGCGCCGCGTCGCCGTCGCCTGGCGCATCTCGCCACACCAGGAGGCTGTAGCGCTCCATCAGCCGCTGGAGACGCCGTTCGGGGCGTGAGATCGACACCAGACCAAAACGATGGCGCCGGGTGCCAGGCAGGTCGACATCCTCGCGGGATCGCCGGAACATCAACGGCTGGTCGCTCCCGTCGCCGCCGAGGCTGGCGATCGACGACAGGCTCTGCTGCTCGCCCGAGAACGGCGTGGCGCTGATCAGCACGACGCACCGCGAGCGGGAGGCGATCGCGGCCAGAGCGCGATGGCGATCGGTTGGGGCGGCCGCGGTGTGCACCTCGTCGACGACGAGGAGGTCCCATGTCTGGTATTCCAACGAGCGCACGACGTCGGCCCGTTTCACGAAATCCAGAGACACGAGCGACACACCGGGAAGTGACCACGGGCTGATGTCGCCCGGCAGCGTTGAGGCGGTGCGTCGTAACCACCTGGCGTCGGCCACGACGGCGTCCACGCCGAAGAGCGCCGACAACTCGGATTGCCATTGCCGTCGCAGCCCGGCGGGTACGGCGATCAAAACACGCGCGTCGGGATGCCTGTCGAGCGTGTCGGCGACGATCCAGCCAGCCTGGACCGTCTTGCCGAGCCCTACTTCATCGGCGAGCAGGAGTCGCGAGCAGCCCGCTGCGGCCGCCAGCGCCGGCGCGAGCTGATAACCAAGAAGCCGCGCGCGTCCGGGCACCGCGTGCAATCGGCCGACTCGGATTCCGGCCGCCAGCCCGTCGAGATGTCGGGACCATTCGCGTAGCCGGACGACGCGCAGGCGGCCGTCGGCATCGATGGGCTGAAACCGGTCGAACGGCGAGAGCAGCACCGTTGTGCCCGACTCGCCGGCCAGATGTACCTCGCTGCAGTCGTCGTGTGCGAGGCAGCAGTCAACCCGCCAATGTTCGCGCCGCGCGACCACCGCCGATCCAGGTGGCACCATCTCGAAGCCCACACGCTCCTCGTGAGTGCAGATTTCGCGATCGTCGTCTTGGAACTGTGGCATTTCGGGCGTCGATCTTCGCGTCGGCGACTATGGGCAAGCCTCATGCCCCTCAGCGGAGATGACAGTTGCGCGAAGGGACCTCACCATGAGCGCACATGCCCCAAGGTGAACAGTTCTGTCGTGGACGTGCCCGAAGTGTGCCCGGAAGGTGTTATCCAGGCGCTGTCGGATCTGCTTCAGGTGTCGAGTGAGGTGAAGACCCCGATGGCCAGTACCGAGGAGGCGGCGAGACGAGGCGGCATCTATCCTGGCGAGTCGCGCGATCTCAGGAAGCGCTATCGCCTCGAGTGGGATGGATGGGAACGCTGAGAGTCCATGGTCCCTTGTCCATATCCCTGGTTCTTCGTCCTCGGTCCCCGGTCCTTTGTCCCCGGGTTACTGGTTCGCCTCACGCTGCCGTTCCAGCGTTCGCTTCGAGAGGATGACCGGTCCTGGCGCGTCGGCCCGACGCCGCTCCTTGCCGCCGAGCACGCGGACGCGACGGATCCGGCAACCGCGTCCGTAGCTCACTCCCGCCACGTGCGGTGGCACGGCCAGATTCGCCATCAGATTCCGTAACTCCTCCGCCACCGTCTTGGGCTCAGGTGTCTCGGCCGGAGGCTTCGGCGGTGTCTCCCGCTCTTCGTTACGCGCCCACATCGCCAACGGCGTCAGCCGCAGCAGCGTGGCCGGCGCAGTCGTGTTCTGGTGCCGAGTCCGTGCCGTCTCACGTCGCGGTTCGACCGCGACTCGTGGTTCGGGGATTGCCTCAATCGGCTCGGCCGCCACGGCCTCCACGTGCGGAGTCTCTTCGACAGCGGCACTCTCGACATGGACCGGCGAATCGGGCGCGGCGGCGAACGTGACGTCGGTGTCGACGTGTGCGCTCTCCTCGTACGAAGGGTGTGCCGGGGGCTCGACCGGCACCGGCGGTTCATAGCTCGGCGCACTGGCTTCGACACTGTCCTCGACGTTGGCCTCGGAAGCCGGGCTCGGCTCCGCGGCGGGCTCGGCGCGGGGCGCGGTCGGCGTCTTGCGCCATTCGAACGGCGAGGCCCAGGCCGAGTCCGACGAAGCGCTCTGGCCCTCGTCGGACGGCTCGGAGTCGCGGGACGTCGGTGCGGCGGCGGTCGTGGCAGTCGGCGGCTGCACGCCGGATTGCACGAGGTACTCGAGCTGATCGGCGCGGGACTGGAGCGCGGCGATGTTCTCGGCTTTCTTCTCCGCGGCGCGCTGGATGAACGTGAGGATTTCTTCGGCGAACAGATCCGGATCGCAACCCGACACGATCGGCTGCGGTGTCTCTTTCTTCCGCTTGAACACGCCGAGCAGGCCGCGGCGTCCACCCTGTTCCTGATCGGCGTCGGTCGTTGCCAGCTGCGGGATGGTATGCGTCTGGATGTGATCGGCGCCATCGAGGCCGCGCAGATGCCCCATCAGCTCGTCCTCGTCGCGGGGCGAGAGAAGTGCGCTCAGCAGGAGCACGTCGGGTGTACGGCTGCCGATCGCCGCGAGCGCCGCGTCGGGCGATTCGACGACCGAGAATTCGGCCTTGACCCGGTCGCGGATGATCCGCTTGAGAATCGTGGCCTGGCGCAGGTCTGGTTCGATGGCGAGGACGAGGGCAGCCACTAGCTTCTCAGCATGAACAGCGTGAGGATGACGCCTACGGTGGCGAACACCACCATCGGCGCGTTCTCGATGCTCTGCGTGCGCAGCGCCGTCCACAGCACTCCGCCGATATCGCCGGCGCGATCGCCGAGCCGGGAGACTCCGCCGCCGGAGACCATCTCGCCCACCCGCTCGCGGACGTTCGGGTCGATCGACATCAGCGCGAAGACCACGCCGCCGAAGATCGCAAACGACAGCGCACTCTCACGAACTCCGATCTTCATTGGGAAACCTCGACTCATGGCGGTTCACGCCGTGACGTGCCAGAGCACTCTATTAATGGCAAGGGGTGTACCGCGTTCACTGTCGGCGCCCACCGTGAGCGGCAACTGCTTCCCTTGCAACCGTTAGACCCCTCTTCACCCTCGCAGGTGAGCGCCTTCCGGGATGCTGCGGCGGTGTGGTCGCCCACAAATTCGCGGGGGTCGTTACGAAAGTGAGCTCTGGGGATCGCCAATGGCGCCACCCCGAATGCGGCGATTCGCCGAAGTGGCGGTGCCGCAAGTGGCGATACGTGGATGCAGTTGCGCGCGTACGTCGGTTGCCGGCGGCCCGGCGTGGCATATGAGTTGCCTTTGGATCGCTCCGTGACGCGGCAATTGTGCCGCACCGTAACCGCGGCACCGCCGCACATTCGCTCCACGATCGTGTGGTGCGAACTCACTGGGGGAGGATCCCATGCAGCTCGTGAACTTCGTGAAGTCGTTCGTTCGCAATGATGAAGGCCAGGACCTGCTCGAGTACGCATTGCTCGTAGCGTTGATCGCGCTCGTCGCGATCGCAGCGGTCGGCCTCGCCGGTGGCAGCGTGAAGACGATCTTCAACAACATCGCCACCCAGTTGACCGCCGCCGCGTCGTAGTCGTTCGGGTGCGGGGTCGGGCTCGCGTCCGGCCCCGCGCACATCGGGAATGGAAGGGAATGAGGAGAGCTCCCATGCAGTCGCCAGCAGCCGTTGCCACTCTGATGCGGATCGCGAACCACCGGTTTCGGGCCGAGGATCACGGTCAGGACCTGCTCGAGTACGGGCTGCTCGCCGCGTTGATCGCGATCGTCGCGCTCGGCGCCGTGTCGACCGTGGGACAGACGATCTATAGCGTTTTCTGGCAGGCCATTGGCGGAACCAGTTTCTAGCGCGTCGATGATTCCGTTGTTTGTGCTCGCGGCCGGCCTGGTGGCCGCGGTCTTCATCGACATTCGCAGCCGGCGGATTCCGAACTGGCTCACTGCGCTGATGGCGGTCGCGGGGCTGGTGATGGCGGTCGGCGGGATGAGCGGCCTGACCGTAACCCAGGCCGTCCTGGGTCTCGCCGCGGGTCTCTTGCTGATGCTGCCGGGTCACGCGCTCGGCGCCACCGGCGCAGGTGACGTAAAGCTGATGGCGGCAATCGGCGCCATCGTCGGTCCACGCATGGTCTTCAGCGCCTTTCTCGCCACGGCCGTTGCAGGCGGCGTGTTCGCCGTCGTCGTGGCCTTCCGGCGCGGGCGGTTGCAGGCCACGCTCGACGGCACCCGCCAGCTGGTGGCGTCACCGAGCGCGGCGAAAGAGACCATCGAAGCTCCGGGTCGCTCGAATCGGTTCGCTTACGGACCGGCGATCGCGGTGGGAACACTGGTCGCTGTCTTGATGCGATAAGGAACAACGAAGGTTGTCCGTGGTCATGCGGTTCACGACCATCATGAGAAACGAGAGCTAGGGGATCCCATATGCGCAGCCGAATTTTTGCCGTTCTCGCGATCGCCGTACTGGCAGGCGGAGGTCTCGCGTACGGGACCTACAACATGATCAGCAATCAGCCGGTCAAGACGGTCACGACGCCGACGCAGCCCGTGGTCGTGGCAACCAACGACCTGCAGCTCGGCACCGAGCTCAAGGCCGACGACCTCAAGGTCGTGAACTTCCCGCAGGGCAATGCTCCCGAGGGCGCGTTCCAGCGCGTCGCCGACGTCGCCGGGCGCGGCCTGATCGTGCCCATCGTCAAGAACGAAGTGATCCTGCCCGCCAAGCTCGCCTCCAAAGAGTCGGGCGCCGGGCTGCCGCCGGTCATCCCTGAGGGCATGCGCGCCGTCTCGGTGCGCGTCAACGAGGTCATCGGCGTCGCCGGCTACGTCCTGCCGGGCAACCGCGTCGACATCCTTGCCACCGCGAGCCCGACCGACGTGCACTCCGACATCACGACCAAGGTGATTCTCTCGAACGTGCAGGTGGTCACCGCCGGCACGCGCATGGAGCAGGACCAGGAGAAGGGCAAGCCGATGCAGGTGACCGTCGTCACCCTCCTCGTCTTTCCGGATCAGGCCGAGCGCCTCGCCCTGGCGAGCACCGAAGGCAAGATTCAGCTGGCGCTGCGCAACCCGCTGGACACCGGTGCTCCCGAGACCCCTGGCATCAAGACCGCGACCCTGATGGGGCTCGTCAAGGTACAGGCTCCCGCGAAGGTTGTCGCTGGTGGCAAGAAGGTGGTTGGACCGGTTACGCAGCAGTCGACGGCGCCGGCCCTGCCGACCGTCGAAATCATCCGGGGCGACAAGCGCTCCGCGGAAGTGATCCGTTAACGGAGCTGAGGAGAACGCCCATGAAACCCCGTCGTGGTTCCGCGCCGAAGATTCTGGCGCTGTTCGTCTACATCATCGTCATTCTCGTGGCGACGCCGCAGGCGCAGCAGCCGGCGTCGTTCAGCGGTTCACCCGCGATCAGTGCTGGCCCGGCGGCGGTCACTACGGACGCCACGGACATCGACCTGCTGGTCGGGCGCTCGACGATCCTCAACGTCGGATCGCCGATCACCCGCGTGTCCCTGACGGTGCCTGACGTCGCCGATGCGATGGTCACCTCGTCGCAGCAGCTCCTGATTCACGGTAAGACCCCGGGCACGATCTCGATGTTCGTGTGGGACAAGTCAGGCGGCATCAAGACCTACGAGGTCAACGTCCGCCGCGATTTGAAGCAGCTGGTCGAGCAGGTGCAGCAGCTGTTCCCGGGCGAACCCATCAGCGTCGTCGGCAGCGGCAAGGACGTCGTCCTGTCGGGAACCGTGACCAGCAAGTACGTCATCGACAAGGCCGCCGACATCGCGGGCGGTTACGTCGACAAGAAGGAGAACGTCGTCAACCTGCTCAAGCAGCAGGAAGGCCAGGCGTCGAATCAGGTGATGCTCAAGGTCCGTTTCGCCGAGGTGAGCCGCAACGCGCTGCAGGAACTGGGCGTGAACCTGTTCACGGGCGCGACCGGCTACAAGGACTGGATCGCGCGCACCACGACCCAGCAGTTCACGGCACCCGACTTCACCGACCTGACCCGCACGGCGGACCTCAACGACAACCTGACCGGCGCGTCCGGTAAGTTCACGCTGAGCGATTTTCTGAACATCTTCGTCTTCAGCAACAAGTACAACATGGGCAGCGTCATCCGCGCCCTCGAGCAGAAAGGCCTGTTCCAGAGCCTGGCCGAGCCGAACCTGATCGCGATCAACGGCAAGGAAGCCAGCTTCCTCGCCGGCGGTGAATATCCCTATCCCGTGGCGCAGGCCGGACAGGGCAGCACGACCATCACGATCCAGTTCAAGGAGTTCGGCGTCCGCCTCGCGTTCACGCCGACGGTGCTCGGCGGCGACCTGATCAACCTGAAGGTCAAGCCGGAGGTCAGCTCGCTCGACTTCGCCAACGGCGTCAGCATCTCCGGGTTCCGCGTGCCGGCACTCTCGACCCGCCGCACGGAGACGGAAGTCGAGCTGCAGGACGGCCAGACCTTCGCGATCGCCGGCCTGATGAACAACACCGTGTCGCAGACGATGTCGAAGATCCCCGGCATTGGCGACATCCCGATTCTCGGCTACCTGTTCAAGAGCCGCGCGTACCAGAAGCAGCAGACCGAGCTGGTCGTGATGATCACGCCGGTGATCGTCCGCAAGGGCAGCTCGGGCGTGTCGCAGGGCCTGCCGTCGATCGTGGTGCCGTACATCGGCGCGCCCGAGAAGGCCATGCCGCAGCCGGCCCCGTACACCGGTTCGCCGCGCTTCCCGGCCGGCGAAAAGCCGAAGACGACCAGCGAGGCGACGCCGTCCGCGGCGCCCGTGACCGTCCCGGCGACGCAGCAGCCAGTCGTGGCGGTCGCGAAGCCGGCGGCGAATCGGTCGGCCAGCGCGCCTGCGCTGACGCCGAACGCGCCGTCGATGTCCCAGGCGACCGTGTCACCGTCCGCATCGCCCAACGACCCCGTCGTAAAGGCGCTGCCGCTCGATCCGAAGATGCTGGAAGCCGAGAAGCGCCACCTCGAGGAAGCGCAGCGGGAGAAGGCGGAACAGGATCGGCTCAAGGCGGAGCAGGAGAAGAAGAACCTCGAGGCGAAGCGAATCGCCGACAAGAAAGCGGCCGACGAGAAGCTTGCGGCGGACAAGAAAGCGGCTGACGAAAAGGCCGCCGCCGACAAGAAGGCGGCCGAGGAGCAGGCTGCTGCCGACAAGAAGGCGGCAGCAGAGAAAGCCGTCGCCGACAAGAAGGCGGCGCAGGAGAAGCTCGTCGCCGACAAGCGTGCGGCCGAGGAGAAAGCGCGGCAGCAGAAGCTCGACGACGAGCGCGCGAAGCGCGAGGCGGTCGTGGCCAAGAAGAACACCGAGACCGATCGCAAGGCGCAAGAGGATCAGAAGAAGAAGGAGAAGACTCTGGCGGATGCCGCCGAGCGGCTGCGCCAGGCGCAGGAGGCGTACCAGGCGGAAATCGACAAAGCCAAAGGCAGCAGCAATGACAAACCTAAAGGCGGAGTCCAGTAAGGCGACCTGGGGCGGCTAGACAGCGCGAGTGGGAACGCGCTGCCGACGGTCCGCAGCGCAAACAAACGACGGCCTCGGGGGATGTATGGCACGTCTAATTTCACGACGATTCTTTGGACGACTCCGTAGCACGAGAGGGGCGACGCTCGTCGAGGCAGCGGTCATCACGCCGCTGCTTCTGCTCATCACCTTCTCCATCGTCGACTTCGGGTCGCTCTTTTACTGCTATCTGGCGCTCGAGAACGGCGTCAGCCAGGCGACGCGATTTGCCGTCACCGGCAACGTGCTGTCGGATCCGTCCGGCACCGCGCTCGATCGGGCCGGCACGATCATGGCCGCGATGCGTCAGGCGACGCCGACGCTGAACATTCCCGACAGCGCCTTCACCTTTCAGCACATGCCGGTCGGGGGCAGCTCGTTCGTCGCCGGGGTCGGTGGCGCCAACGACATCGAGAAAGTGACCGTCGACTACACCTGGCAGCTGCTGACGCCGGTGCTGCGTCCGTTCTTCACCAACGGACAGCTTCACTTCACCGTGTCGTCGATGATGAAGAACGAGAAGTTCGCAGCAACGCCATGAGGACGCACACCACACGCTTCATCCGTCAGGACCGCGGCCAGAGCATGATCGAGTTCGCGGTAGTGCTGCCGCTGCTCCTCGTCGTCGTGCTCGGGCTGATCGAGGTGAGCTACGCGCTTTACGACCAGCACGTGGTCACCAAGCTCACGCGCGAGGGCTCCAATCTGATCTCGCGCGACACCAGCCTGCAGGACGCGGCGACCGCGTTGAGGACACTCAGCGTTCGCCCCGTCGATCTGACGGCGAACTCGAAGGTCATCTTCTCGGTGGTCATGAACGTCGGGGCGACCGGGAGCAGCAACTACGGGCAGCCGATTCTCTATCAGCGCTACGAGTACGGGGCGATCTCCGGTACCAGCGCGCTGTCAACCAGCGGCGGCTCGTACGGTCCCGGTCCGGACTTCACCGCCACCAACCCCGACAACGATACCGCGCTGCGCGTGTCCAATCTGCCGGCCAACGTCACCATTCCGGTCGGCGGGATGGTCTACGTGACCGAGATCTTTGCGCGCCACACCCTGATCACGCCGTTCAATCGCTTCGGCGTGACGGTGCCCAGCACGCTTTATTCGATCGCGTATTTCTAACGAACCCCGTCCGTGGGGCGGAATACGGAGTCGTCGGCATCATCAAGAGGCTGCGGATATGACGAGACAACGCATTGATCTTCGGAGCGAACGTGGAGTCGCGCTCGCCTACACGGCGGTGTTGCTCGTGGTTCTGCTCATCTTCACGGGCCTCGCGGTCGACAGCGGCCGCGCCTACGTGGTCAAGGCCCAGCTGACCAAGGCCGTCGACGGCGCGGCGCTGGCGGCGGCGCGCGCCCTGAACAGCGGCAGCCCTCGGCAGGAAGCGATCGATATCTTCCGGGCCAACTATCCTGGCGGATTCATGGGGACCACCTGGGTCACCGATCCGACTTCCGACCCGGCCTTCTTCGCGCTGACGACCGATTCGGTCACCGGCGTGAATGTGGTCCGCGTGACGGCGTCGACGATCATGCCGACGTCGTTCATGAGGCTGGCGAACTTTCAGCAGGTCACCGTCAACGCCACCGGTGAAGCGACGCGGCGAATGGTCGACCTGTCGCTGGTCCTCGATGTCTCGAGCTCCATCGGCTCGCAGTGGGCGACCGTCCGTGACGCGACGAGAAACTTCATCAACGCGTTCGATGGAGCGCACGACCGTGTGGCGCTGCTGACCTTCGGTAATGGCGCGACTGTGCTCGACGCCATGCCCGCCGGCCGCGGCTTCGACAAGGTCAAGGTGGTGTCGGACGTGCCGTCGACACTGCCCGGCGGCAGCACCAACATGGTCGAAGGGTTGTATCGCGGATGGGACGAGCTCCGCTCGGTGCCCAACGGCAGCCAGTCGAGCCTCCGCATCATCGTGCTGTTCACCGACGGCGCGTCGAACAGCGTGCCCGGCAATTGGGACGCCGCGCCGGGCCAGGGACGGGCGCTGCGAACGTGGGACTTCCCCCATCGCCTGCCGGATCCGGACGGGCAGACCCACGACGATCCACATATCGACGGTCTCTACAACACGGCGACCGGCGCCGCGAGCCCGGCGGTCAGCACCACGGTGCCCAACTGGAACAACCCCTGCACCATGGGGGTTCCGCCGAACTGCATCTCCACGGCGCTGTGGTTGCCGCTGACCAGCTGGCATGCGAATCATCGCAGCTCAGGCATTCCGACGTCGTTTCCGCTGCAGACCAACGCGCTGACGGTTGGCGGCGCGGCGCAGAGCTCGCGCCGCGGGCTGCGGAGCATCAACGCCGCAACCGGTCGCTATCCGGCCGAGGTGTTCAACATCAACAACGCGGCACGCAACCTGGTCGAGATCATTTCGAACGAAGCGCGCAGC
The DNA here is from genome assembly GCA_963771415.1 of uncultured Acidobacteriota bacterium. Classification (GTDB taxonomy): domain Bacteria; phylum Acidobacteriota; class Vicinamibacteria; order Vicinamibacterales; family 2-12-FULL-66-21; genus CAWAZT01. The sequence continues at coordinate 404,092 of CAVYTI010000009.1, forward strand.
GACGCCGGTGGCGACTACAAGATTCGCATCTACACCATCGGCATGGGGGAGCTCGTGCGCTACATGCTCGGCACCATCCCCGAGATGTCGGAAGACATCCTGAAGCGCATGGCGAATGACCCGGCGGCGCGGCCCGACAACAACCCGGCGCAACTCGAAGGCAAGTACTTCTTCGCGCCGACGGCCGCCGACGTGGCGCCGGCGTTCCAGGGCATCCAGAATCAGATTCTGCGGCTGAGCAAATAGGCCGCGGAGTACGCGGGACCGCAAAAGACACAGGCCGCGGAATACGCGGAATACGCGGGAGAGTAGAAGACACAGGTCGCGGAATACGCGAAGTCACGAGACCCAACCGATCGGGCGCCGGCAGGAAAACGTTCCTGCCGGCGTTTCTGTTTTCGGTTGTCTGCGCGTTTCCGCGTCGTCGCGTCGGCCGGGCGCGCATCTGCGCACACGAAAGCGTGGCCCGATCGACGGAACTGTCAGGCCCGGAGCAGCCTGCCCGCCCGCGCCGCGCGACCGCGGTTCGCAAGTGACGCTGGAGCAGCAGGTTGCATGGCCAGCAGGGGAGCGACGGCGCGGCACACAGGTTGCCATTCCCGAGCGAGCGGCGCTCGCCGCGTGTGTGTCCAGTGTCGGTTTTCGTGTCTTTGGGAAACGCAGCATTGCCATGGCCCAGCTCACAGCCCAAATCGTCAGCTACGACGAAGAGTTCAAACGCCAGGCCTCCCGCCTGTTGCGTGCCTGCGGTGTGCCCATCGGCATCATCGAGACGCGCAGCGCCGAAGGACAGGGTCCGGACCTGGTCGTCGTCGACATCCGCAGTGACGCCTCCTCCGGCATGGTCGCCATCGAGCGGCTCCGTGCCAGCAGCGCGAACCTTGCGATCTTTGCCATCGCCACCGCCGCCGAATCCGACCTGATTCTGCAGGCGATGCGCGCCGGCGCGAACGAGTTCTTTCCCTGGAACGTCGGCGACGGCTCCTCGAGCGGGCGCGCGACCGAAGAAGCGTTTCACGGTGCGGTCCGCCGCACTGCGACCCGCCGCGAGGCGGCCACCGCCAATGCCAAGCCGCCCTGCGTGACCCATGCCTTCCTCGGCGCCAAAGGCGGCGCCGGCACGACCACGATGGCGGTCAACTGCGGCGTGGAGCTGGCTCGCCTGACCAAGCGCTCGACCATCGTTGTCGACATGAAGACCTCGCTCGGCGAGGTGGCGCTGTTTCTCGGCGTCCGGCCCCGCTTCACGGTGCTCGATGCGATCGAGAACCTTCACCGTCTCGACAAGGACTTCCTCAAGGAGCTGGTGGCCAAGCACAAGTCGGGCCTCGACATTCTGGCGAGCTCCGAGCAGTTCGATCGCCCCAATGCCCAGGACGCGAGCGCGATCGAAGAGCTGTTGCGGGTGCTGACCCGCGTCTACGACTACGTCGTCATCGACGGGGGCAACACCATCACCGCGTGCGTGGCCTCGACGCTGTACGCCGCCGACACGATCTTCCTCGTCACCAACCCCGACGTGCCGTCGATTCGCAACGCGCAGCGGCTGGTCGATCGCGTCCGGCAGCTCGGCGCCGGCAGCGAGCGGGTGAAGATCCTGCTCAATCGCGCGTCAGACCAACATCTGATTCAGCCCAAGCAGATCGAGACGGCGCTCGGCTACGGGATCCACCACACCTTCACCAGCGACTATCGGACGGTGTCAACCGCGCTGAACTCGGGGGTACCGCTCACGCTGACGAACAGCTCCGAGATCGCGTCGCAGTTCGACGCCTTCACGCGCAATCTCATCGGCCTGTCGGCCGAGGAGAGCGTCAAGCCGGAGCCCGAGCGCAAACGCGTGTTCATGGGCATCTTCTAAGGGGAACCGTCAACCATGAGCTCTCCGCTGTCCATCATTCAGCCACCCTCGGCCGGCAGTCCCAGCAGCCCGCGACCGGCGCCGCGTCCCGAGGCGCCCCGCGCCCAGTACCTGGAGCTGAAAGCCAACGTTCATCGCAAGCTGCTCAATCGCCTGAATCTGGAAGCGCTGGCCTCGACCGAACGTGCCCGCGCCGAGGCGGAAATCCGTACCCTGCTCTTCGACCTGATCACCGAAGAAGGCATGCCGCTGAGCATGGCCGAGCGCGAGGTGATCTACGCCGACATCATCGACGAGGTCTTCGGCCTCGGTCCGCTCGAGCCGCTGCTCCGCGACCCGACCATCAGCGACATCCTGGTGAACACCGCGAAGAACGTCTACGTCGAGCGCAGCGGCAAGCTGGATCGGCTGCCGACCACGTTCCAGGACGACAAACACCTGATGCGGGTCATCGACCGCATCGTCAGCGGTGTCGGCCGCCGCGTCGACGACAGCTCACCGATGGTGGACGCGCGCCTCGCCGATGGCTCGCGTGTCAACGCGATCATTCCGCCGCTCGCCGTCGACGGCCCGCTGCTCTCGATCCGCCGTTTCCCGGCGGAACGGCTCAAGGCCGAGGACCTGGTCAACATCCGGTCGATGACCCGGCCGATGCTCGAGTTCCTCGAGCACTGCGTCCGCTCGCGGCTGAACATGCTCATCAGCGGCGGCACCGGCGCCGGCAAGACGACGCTGCTCAACGTGCTGTCGGCGTTCATCTCCGAGCGCGAACGAATCGTCACGATCGAGGACGCCGCCGAACTCCAGCTCCATCAGGAGCACGTCGCCCGGCTGGAAACGCGGCCCCCCAACGTCGAAGGCAAGGGTGCGATCCGGCAGCGGCAGCTGCTGGTCAACGCTCTCCGTATGCGCCCCGACCGCATCGTCGTCGGCGAGACGCGAGGCGAAGAAGCGCTGGACATGCTCCAGGCCATGAACACCGGCCACGACGGATCGCTGACCACGGTTCACGCCAACTCGCCGCGCGACGCACTGTCGAGAATCGAAACCATGATCGCCATGGGCGCGACCAACCTGCCCGAGCGCGCGATGCGCCAGCAGATCGCCGCGGCGATCCAGATCGTCATCCAGCAGTCGCGCCAGAGCGATGGCACTCGTAAAGTGACCAGCATCTCGGAGATCACCGGGATGGAAGGGGACGTCATCACGATGCAGGAGATTTTCCTGTTCGAGAAGTTGGGCGTATCTCAGGAAGGCAAGGTCGTGGGCCGGTTCCGCGCCACGGGCGTGCGCCCGAAAGCGTGCGAGCGCCTCAAGACCGCGGGCATTCACCTGCCGCCCGACATGTTCGAAGGCGTGACGGAGGTTCGCTGATGGGCGCAGCCATACTGGTCCTGTCGACGTTCGTGATCGGCGCCGGCCTGGTGTTCGGCGCCTATTTCGGGGTGACGAAGCTGCCGGGCATCCTGGCGCAACGGCGACTGAACGCGCGGTTGGAAGGACTGACTCGCCCGTTGGACGCGCCCGAGGACGGCGATCCCGCGGGGCTCGTCAAGGACCGCCAGTCGGGACCGCTGCCGGCGTTCGATCGCCTGGTCGGAGGCACCGAACGCGGCTCGGCGCTCGGCAAGTGGATCGAGCAGTCGGGCGTCAAGGTCAGCGTCAGCGCCCTGCTGCTGCTCTCGCTCATGAGCGCGGCGATGGTCGGCCTGATCGGTGCGCTGGCGATGCGCATGGGGATCGGCTGGGTGATTGGCGGGATCGTCGGCTTCATCGCGCCGTTCATGTACGTCAAGGTGAAGCGCACCCGGCGTCTCCACAAGTTCGAGGAGATGTTCCCCGAGGCGCTCGACCTGATTTCGCGCGCGCTCAAGGCCGGCCATGCGTTTGCCACCGGTCTGAAGATGGCCGCCGACGAAATGCAGGATCCGGTCGGGCCCGAGTTCCGCAAGACCTTCGACGAGCAGAACTTCGGATTGCCCCTCAAGGACGCGCTGAACAATCTGACCGAGCGCATTCCGCTGCTCGACGTCCGGTTCTTCTCGACCGCGGTGCTGATCCAGCGTGAGACCGGCGGCAACCTCTCGGAGATTCTCGAGAACCTGGCGCACGTCGTTCGCGAGCGCTTCAAGATTCTTCGCCAGGTCCGCGTCTACACGGCGCACGGCCGTCTGACCGGTTACGTGCTCCTCGGGCTGCCGGCCTTTCTGGCCGTCGCGCTCGCATTCATCAACCCGGAACACATGCAGCTGCTTTTCCAGGAGCGGATGGGTCACATCATGCTGATGGGAGCCGCAGTGATGCAGTTCGTCGGGTACATCTGGATTAAGCAAGTCATCAAGATCGAGGTGTAGTCGTGACGATGATGCTTCCGCTGCTGGCGTTCGTGTTCGGGACGGCAATCGTCGCGGCAGCGGCGTATGCGCTGCTGCCGTCCCGTGCCGTCGCGATCGACCGGCGGCTCGAAGAACTGGCGATGGGCCGGGAGACCGAAGAAGAGAAGCCGCGGTTCCAGAGTTTCGTCGCCACGATGAAGCGGCTCGGCGAGAAGGCGCCCAAGTCGGCGCGCGAGCTCGGCTCGCTCAGGCTGCGCCTGGTGCAGGCCGGCTACCGCCGCGAAGAGGCATTGACCATCTTCTTCGGGATCCGGATCGCGTTCGCGTTCGCGTTGTTCGCGCTGTTCGCGTCCTCGATCGTCTTCAAGCCCAACCTGGCGCTGGCGCTCGGCGGGCTCGGCCTTGGCTACATCCTGCCCGGCATGGTGCTGGCCCGGCTCGCCAAGCGGCGCGCCCACCGCATCCGGCTGTCACTCGCCGACATGCTCGACCTGCTCGTGGTCAGCGTCGAGGCCGGCCTTGGTCTCGACCAGGCGCTGCAGCGGGTCGGCCAGGAGCTGGCCTTCGCCTATCCGGAACTCGCCGACGAGCTGCGGCTGATCAATCTCGAGCTGCGCGCCGGCAAGCCGCGCTCGGAAGCGCTCCGCAACCTCGCCGATCGCACCGGCGTCGACGACTTGAGCTCGCTGGTCACGATGCTCATTCAGACCGACAAGTTCGGAACGAGCGTGGCGCAGTCGTTGCGCGTCTACTCGGAGACGCTCCGGACCAAGCGTCGGCAGCGCGCTGAAGAAGCGGCCGCGAAGACGGGCGTCAAGATGGTCTTCCCGCTCGTGCTCTGCATCTTCCCGGCGATCTGGGTCGTCACGATCGGCCCCGCCGCCATCCGCTTCGTCACCGTGCTCTTCCCGATGATCGAGGGCACGAAGTGAAGCGGCTGATCGCGAGAAACACGAGCACCGGGGCCATCGTCGCGGACCGGGTCGGCGTGGCCGCGACGCGTGCCGATCGGGCTGTCGGACTCCTGTCGCGCAGCGGACTCAATCCCGGCGAGGCGCTCTGGATCGTTCCCAGCCGCGGCGTGCACACCTGCGGCATGCGCTTTCCGATCGACGTCATCGCCCTCGACGGCAGCGGCGTCGTCATCGACTGTGTGTCGGAGCTGAAGCCATGGCGGATTCGCCTGCCTCGTCGCGGGACGGCGGGAGTGCTCGAGCTCGAAGCCGGTCGGCTCGCCGCCTCCGGCACGACCATCGGTCATCGGATTCTCTTCGAAGCCTCGGAAGAAATCGGTCGGCACTCGACCAAGCCCCAGGAGATGGCAGGATGAGCGCGACCGTCGCAGTCCTCGACGCCCTTCAGCGCACGGGATCGGCACCCACACCACCGCCGCCACCGGCGACCATGGCGGAGACGGGCCTCCACCCCGATACGCTCGCGCAGCTCATGCTGAAGACGCTGGTCGCCGGCGAGAGCAGCGGCACCCAGCTCGCCGACAGCCTCCGTCTGCCCTACACGGTGCTCGACGCGTTGATTCAGCACGCACGCGTCGAGAAGCTCGTCGAGGTGCGCGGGACCAGCGGTGCCGGCTCGGCCGGGTATCGCTACACCCTCACCGACCTCGGGCGCGACCGCGCGATGCAGTTCTTCGACATCAGCCGCTACGTCGGTGCGGCTCCGGTGCCGCTCAACCAGTACAACGCCTACGTCCGGGCCGCCATGGCCTCCAAGCCCTGGGTCGATCGCGAACGCCTTTCGACCGGCTTCGACCACCTGATCGTCAGCCATTCGATGTACGACCTGCTCGGTCCGGCGGTGAACTCCGGGAAGGCGCTGTTCCTCTACGGCAAGCCCGGCAACGGCAAGACCGTCATCGCGGAAGGCATCGGCCGCGCGCTCGGCAGCGACATGCACGTGCCCCACGCCCTCGACGTGGACGGCCAGATCATCACGATGTACGACCCGGTCAGCCACACGTTGTCGACGATGCCGGGCCAGTCGCAGAGCGTCGTCGCTACCGCGGTCTACGACCGCCGCTGGCTCGAGATCCGCCGGCCGGTCGTAGTTGTCGGCGGTGAGCTGACCCTCGAGATGCTCGACCTGACCTTCAACCCGATCGCCAAGTTCTACGAAGCGCCGATCCAGTTGAAGGCCAACGGCGGTGTATTCGTCGTCGACGACTTCGGCCGTCAGCGCATTCCACCCCGCGATCTGTTGAACCGGTGGATTGTGCCGCTCGAGAGCCGGGTGGACTATCTCACGCTGCACACCGGCCGTAAGTTCGAGGTCCCGTTCAACGTCTTCATCATTTTCGCGACGAACCTCAAACCGGAGTCGCTGGCCGACGAAGCGTTCCTCCGCCGTATCCCGTACAAGATTCGGGCGAAGAATCCGACGGTGGACGAGTACACCCGCATCTTCGAGATGGTCTGTCGCAAGCGCAATCTGGCGTTCGACGCTGTGATGGTGGAGTACCTGCAGCGGAAGTACTACCAGGCGCGAAAGCTCCAGATGCGGGCCTGTCATCCCCGCGATCTGGTCGAGCAGGTGATCGACATGTGCCGCTACCACCAGCGCGAGCCGATCATCACGCGTGAGCTGCTCGACGCCGCGTGCGGCAGCTATTTCCTCGAAGAGTCTCAATCTCAGGGGAACGAAGCATGAAACGAGCGGCACTGGCCGGATCGCTTGCGCTCGAGCGTGGAACAGGCTTCGGCTCTACCGGTGTGGCGCTGCCGCGTCGCGGCGAGCGCACCCGCGATCTCGGCGAGCTCGCCTCCAAGACGATCATCGTGACGCTGTTTTCGATGATGGCCGTCAGGCTGGCTGCCGATTTTCGCGCCACCGGACACGTCACCGGGCTGCTGCTGCTCGCCAGCGAAGCGCTGGTCGTCGTGCTGACCATGTTCCGGCGGTCGGCCGGCGCCGTCGATCGCAGCATGCAGGCGCGCGTGCTGACCGCGTTCTCGATGTTTGGCCCGCCGCTGGTCAAGCCGGCGGCTTTCAGCGCCATGGCGCCGGAGACATTCACGGCGATGGTCTCGGCGGTCGGGTTGCTGATCGTCGTTGCGGGAAAGGTGACCCTCGGTCGCAGCTTCGGCCTGACGCCGGCGAATCGCGGAATCGTCTCCACCGGCGTCTACCGCATCGTCCGTCACCCAATCTATCTCGGCTATCTCATCACCCACATCGGTTTCGTGGTGGCGAACACGGTGCGCTGGAATCTGCTGCTGCTGGCAGCGGCCGACATCGCCTTGATGATGCGCGCGGTGCGCGAAGAGCGAACCCTGGCGCTCGACGAGTCCTACCGCGACTACATGCAGCAGGTCCGCTGGCGGATCCTTCCCGGCATCTTCTGAGCCGGCGGTTTCAGTCGGCTGAATCGAGAACCGCCACCGTCGCACCCAGGTGCGAATCCGGTGCGTCGTAGAACTCCTTCACAAGCGGATGACGCTCCAGCGTCGCCTGAACGATGCCGCGCTGGACGCCTTTGCCGCGGCCGTGAATCAGGCGAACCTCCCGCAAGCCAGCCGCCTGCGCGGCAGTGATGTACTCGTCGACCACCGATACTACGTCTCGCGCTGCGAACGGATGAAGATCGAGCACCGACTCGATCGGGATGCGATGCGCGTTCACGGTCCCGGGAACCGGCGCGGCGTGGCGGTCTTGTCCGTGGCGGGAATGACCGGAGCGATCGGCGCGCGGCGGAGCACCGACGAGATGGGGCTCCGGGCAATGACGGTCCAGCCGTGGGACTGCAGCGCCGAGACCGTGTCGAGCCGCGTCGGCAGCCACACGCACTCGGCCGCGATGCGATCCGGGTAGTCGATGGCCAGACGATCGTTGTTGTAGAACGCCAGATGATCGTCGAGCACCCGGGAACTGTAGATGGTTTCGCGGCGGCCGTCCATCGACACCCGAACACCGTCGGCGGCGAGGTGCCAGATCGCGTATTCCCCCCAGTCGAACCACGTCAGCAGCCTGGCCCCCGAGCAGGCACGTCTGACCGACTCGGTGCCGTATTCATCCGGCAGCCAGGCGCCCTGCAGGTCGATCGTCCGGATGTTCATCAGGCCGACCGTCAGCGCCGCGACCGTGGCCGCCCCCAACAGCGCGCGTCCAAAAGGAGCTGGACGCAGCCAGATCGGGGACTGCAGACGGGAGCGCAGCGCGGCGAACCCAGAAAGAATCTGCGGCGCGAGCAGAAGGCCGATGGCGGCCTGCAAAAAGGCGTCGACGCGGCCGACGCGCCACGTGCCGAAGGCAAGCAGCCCGATGATCGCCACGTGCGATAGCGGCACTCGCGCGCGCCGCGCCACGCACGCGCAGAGAGCGATGGCCGGCAGCACCAGATTGAGGACGATGATGCCGACGGGCAGCTGCAGGAGGGGCTTCCAATCCGTGATGTCGTGTCGAGCGGGCCTGACCGTCTCACCCAGAAAACGCCAGATGCCGACGCCGTACGGATTCACCAGCGTGGCAAGCAACGTCGCGATCCCGAGGAAAATCAGGAGTCGGCGTCGGTGCGGCGTGCTCCACGCGGCGCCGAGCAGCCAGCAGCCCCAGCAGGCGAGCCCCAGAATCCAGGCACCGTGGAGGTTGACCCAGACGAGGAAACAGGCCGGCACCAGGAACAGGCGTCGATAGCGTCCGCATTCCGCTTCGGTAATGGCCGACAGGATCACGCAGAACACCGCGACCGAGAACAGCTGCGGCCTGATCACCTGCGTGCGCGTGTAGGTCGCGAGTACCGACCAGGGCGGCGAGCAGGATGGCATCTGCCGGCGCGGCGTCCTCTCGACGCGCGGTCGCCAGCACGATCGCCGCGATCAGCGCAATCGAGGCGAGCTTGAGCGCATTGAGCCCGAGGCTGCCGCCGGCGCGATAGGCAACGGCCATTGTGAGCTCGGCGAGCCACTCATGGTTGATCCACGCCCGGTCCGAGGTGAAGGAGTACGGATCCCAGCTCGGAAGATGATGCGAATCGAGAAGGTCGAGACCGAAGCGGAGGTGTCCCCACAGGTCGGCGTCCGCGATGGTCTGTGTAATCAACAGCCATAGCAGCGCCACGAACCCGAACGTCAGGAGCGTCGAGATCGTGCACGAGGGAAGGCGCCAGCCTCTGGGCATGTGGATCCAGCCAGCCGGCTGCAATCGAAGTGCCCGAGATCAGGCCGGAAATGCCGGGAAATCCGGTGTGAAATCCGCTCTCGATCGGCAGCTGGTGCCGCCGATCACAAAATCGACCGCGGGCGTCAGAATTGTCGCTCGTGGCTGCCGGTCAGCCGGCTGCGGTGTAGCTCGCCGTCACCACGGTCGAGATGCCGCCGCGGACCGAGAAATCGCCGACCACGGTCATCCGGCGCGGCCGGCAGGCACTGACGAGGTCGTCGAGGATCCGGTTGGTGGCGGCCTCGTAGAAGATTCCCTGGTCGCGGAACCCGACCAGATAGTACTTCAATGATTTCAACTCGATGCAGCGGTCGTCCGGCACGTAGCTGATCCGGATTTCGCCGAAGTCGGGCAGTCCGGTCTTGGGACAGACCGAGGTGAACTCGGGGCACCGGATCGCGATCTCGTAGTCGCGGCCGGGCTGCGGATTGGGAAACGTCTCGAGGGCGGCCATCGAAAAATTGTAACATTCAGGCCGGAAATCGCGTGTTTTCGCGGCGTCGCGATTGACACCGCAAATTGCCGCGCGCTAGGATACGGGCTTGATTGCACGGCAATTTTTCCGCCGGGCCGCTCGCGCGCGCGGCCGTCACGCGGGACCTTTCCAACGCGCGCCCAAGCAAGGGGAATAGCCGATGGCAGAGGCCCGCAGGATGGGCAAATCTGAACTCTTCTCCCATTTCGCGGATCGCTTCGAGGTGAAGCGAACGCAGGCCCGAGAGTTCTTCGACGAACTCAACGTGCTTGCAGAGAAGGAGCTCAAACGGTCGGGCGAGTTCGTACTGCCGGGGATGGTGAAGCTGGTGGTTCAGAAGCGGAAAGCGCGGATGGGCCGCAATCCAGCGACCGGCGAGGCGATCAAGATTCCCGCCAAGACAGTTGTGAAGGCGCGCATCGCCAAGCAACTCAAGGACACCGTTCTTCCCCGCAAGTAAGTCGGGCCATCGGTGGTCGGGAGCGTTCGACCCGGCACCTGCGGACCCGGACTCGCATCGTCCACGCCAGCGGCCCCTCGTTTTCCCGATCGTTCGATCGGGCCGACGCAGGGGCCGTGGTGTGTACCGAGCTATGCCGCTTCGGATCGGCGGCCCGCCAGCACGCGGCTGTAGATCGTTGCCGGCGCCAGCCGCGTGACCTTCGCCTCCAGGCTCGTCATCGTGTCGTCGTCCAGGATGATGCGGTCGCCTGCGTCGAGCAGAACTTCGCAACTGAAGCGTCGAGTGCCACGCGCCGTCCTCTGCTCGAAATAATGCGTCTGATACCTTCGTCCTTCGACTTCGAGATCACTGCTTTCGATCAACTTCCGGAACATGTCCCCTCCCCAGGTTTCTGATTTGATGATCGGCCCGCCCGCTAGCCGGCGACGAGCGCAATCGGCCGCCCCTCGGTCCGCGGGAAATCGAGCACGAACGTGGTTCCCTTGCCGACCTCGCTCGCCACGCTGATGGTTCCGCCGAGCTGTTCGACAATCTTCTTCGAGATGGCCAGGCCGAGACCGAGGCCGCGGCGCTTGGTGGTGACGAAATCCTCGAACACCGCGCTGAGGCGATCCGGTGAGATTCCGCAGCCGGTGTCGTAGATCCGGACCTGGACGCGATCGGTGGTCGCTTCCGTGGCCGCGACGACCAGCCCGCCCGGTGCGGTGGCCTGAATCGCGTTGAGAATCAGGTTGCGATAGACGCGACCCAGAGCGAAGACGTCCCCTTCGATGAAGAGCGCATCGTCCGAGAGCTCCGACCGCAGCGTGATGCCGGCGGTTTCGGCGTGCTGCTGCATGGTCTCGACCGCGTCGGAGACCGATCGATTCAGGTCGACCGAAAACCGCTCGAGTGGAATCGGCCGGGCGATGTTGCGGAGATCGTCGAGGACGCGCTTGACGATCACCATTTCCCGATCGACCATGCGGCGGAAGGTCTCGCGGTACTCGCCGTCGTCCCACATCTTCATGATCAGCTTGCAGCTGTTGCCGATGTTCTGGATCGGGTGCGAGAGATCGTGGACCAGGCCGGCGGCGATGCGGCCGAACATCACCTGGCGTTCCTGTTTCCGGATGTCCTCCTGCAGCTCGACGAGGCGGTCGGCCATCGAGTTGAAGGCGTCGCCGAGCTCGCGGATCTCGTCGCGGCCGGTGAGCGCGACGCGGGTGTCGAGTTTGCCTTCCGCGATCGAGCGCGTGACCCGCGTCAGCGCGAAGATCCGCTGGATGAACGATCGACCCCACAGGTAGCCGAGCACCAGCGTGCCGAGCAGGGCCAGGCCGATGGCAATCGTCAGCTGCCGTTCGAGGCGCCGGGTGGCGGCGAACGCTTCCGCGGTCGGCTGCTCGACCACCACCGTCCATTTCGGGTCGGTCATCCGCGCCGCGACCCCCAGCATCTGCTCGCCGTTGTCGTCGGAGTACTCGGCCGAGGGATCGAGATTCGGATCCTGGCGGATGCGTGCCGCGAACTTGAGCTCTTCGCTGGCCTCGTTCGACTCGTTGGTTGCAATCCGCCGTTTCTCTTCGGGATTGCCGTGCGCGATCAGCCGCCCGTCTTCGCCGACGATCAGCGCGTAGCCGCGGCTGCCGACCCGCACCCGGTCGACCATCCGCCACAGTTCTTCGAGCGACAGCTCGCCGACAATCCATCCCATCTCCTCGCCGGCGCGGCCCAGTCGAACCGAGATGGTGGTGGTGGGCAGCAGGTCGTCATCGACTTTCACCGCGGCGATGTCGACGCCCTCCGCGGAAACGATCTGCTTCGGTACGCTGACCGTGGCCTTTCCGGTTCTACTGGTGACAACGAGCTGCCCGTCCGGATCGAACAGGGAAATCTCGCGAAACTCGGGAAAATCGAGGACGTAATTCTTGACGATGCGATCCTGCTGCCAGCGTTCGAGACGGCTGGCCCCGAGGTCCGAACCGACCGAGCGAAGCACGCGCACGTTGTTCTGCATGTAGAGGGCGACATGCTCACCGACCTGGGCGGCGACGCGCTCGTTGCCCTCACGGATCGTGCGGGTGTTGGCGGTGCGGAGCGAGCCGACCGAGACGAGGCCGTAAATGATCAACGGTCCGACCGCCGCCGTTCCGATGAGGAGGACGAAGCGTGCGGTGATGCCTCTCATCGGCTGGCCCGGGCCAGAACGGCGGAAGGCTTCCAGCGCCACAGCGTGCCCATGACGTCCGGGTTGGAGTCGGAGGGGACTTCGAAGGTGCCGCGTACCGCGCGCGCCGCCTCCGGCCACGCAATGAAGATCGCTGGCGGATCGTCGTACAGAATCTGCTGCAGCTCGGCGACGGCGGTTCTCGTCTGTTCATCGCTGACAGCCACGCGGAGGCGATCGAGCGGGCCGTCCGCAGCGGTGTAACCCGTGTGCAGCATTTGCCCGCCGGAGTGCCAGAAGGTGTAGGTCCAGGTCAGCGACCGGGCGCTGACGAGCTCCATCAGGAACGCGTCGAACTGGCCCGAGTTCACCCGCTCGCCAAAGTCCTTCGCAGAAACCGGCTGGATCTGCATGTCCACGCCGATTTCCGCGAACTGTTTCTGCAGATAGAGCGCGATGCGGTCGTACGCCTGCTCGGTGTCGACCAGGAGGCACGTGAATCTCAGCCGGCTCGGCATCCGTCCGGGCTGCGGATCCCGGTTCACCGTCAGCCCGGCCGCTTCAAGCCGCAGCCGCGCCGCCTCAGGGTTGTACGCGTACTTGCGCTGCGCTTCCGAATGGGCCCAATGAAACGGCCAGATCGGTCCGTCTGCCACACGGCCGCGACCGTGCATCGCTTTGGTGACGATCGTCTGTCGATCGACGGCCTGGCTCAGCGCCTGCCGGACTTCCTTCGAGTTGAAAACAGGATTACGAATGTTGAAGACGAGCGGGTAGTAGTAAGGTCTGAGGAAGCGGTAGACCTGCACGCTCGATTCCGCCTCGACGAATTCAACAGTATCGCGTCCGACATCGTTCAGCACGTCGATGTCGCCTCGCATCATGCCGGCCCAGGCACCACGAGCGTGTCGTACGGCTTGATGCTCCAACCGGTCGATACTCGGGCCGGCCCAGGTAATACTTGTCGAAGGCACGAGTTGGACGGTTGGTCTTGCGAGAGGCGACGCGAAACGGGCCGGTCTCGGCGCCTTCGCGCTCCTCATCACGAATCGTCGACTCCGCAAGATCGGCCAGCAGGAAGGCGTTCGGGTCGCTTCAGATGCACGACGACGACGTCCGGGTCCACGCGACTTCGACCAGCGACACGTCGGCGAAGCTCGCGGATGTCGAGGCTGTCGACTTTGCTTCTGAGCAAGCTGGCGACGGAGGCGGCATCCGCGATCGTCCCGTCATGAAACAACACGCCCGAGTGGAGTCTCAGTTCGAGCGTCAGATGGTCCGGACTCCAAGTCCAGCTGTCTGCAAGCCGTGGCTGGGGCCTGCCCGTCCAGTCGATGCCGAGCAGCGCATCGCCCACGAAGTTGTCGACGAGCACGTTGATCCCGAAGCGGGAGCCTCCGGTGACGCTCATGGCGCCTCCCCACTTCAGGGAAATTGGCTTGGCGACGGTTGGTGGCGTTTGACTGCAGGCGGTGGCGAAGAAACTGGTGACAAGGCAAACGACTAGACAAACGTGCCTGCCACGCCCACACGCTGGCCGTATGAGACGTTCTGACCCGGGTTGGGTCGTAACAGCTCCGTAGGGATATGGGCCGCGGCTCTTCCCGCGGCCACTCCTCCCTATTATCGACCCGTACCGGCTGAACGTTACGGTTGTTTGGGCCGAGCCGGCGTGAAACACCGAAAGAACGCGAATGATCTACTTCGTCGAGTCCGGCGGTGCCTCAATCATCCAGGGGCACACGCTCGCCGGCTTCACCTTGACAGTGCTCTTCTTGATAACCGTGATCTTCATCTCAATCTCCAGATTTGATGTTGCGTTGAAGGCGACTTATCGCAAGTCGTCCACGACCACGTCCACGAGCCAGGGACGCAGCGTCGTGGTCTTCTTCGTTCCCTCGGGTTTCTTGCGCTTCATTGAATCCTCCTGAACGGTTTACGCGTGGGCGAGCGCGCGCACGGCATCGTGTGCCAGTGCCACGACCCCCGCCTCGAAACTCGGCTTGTGACAGTTGGGGGCGTGCATATCCCCCAATTCGTTGTGCGCCGCCACCGTGCAGCCGCCGGCGCAGACCGGAATGTACGAGCAGTCGTCGCACTGCTCCCACGCCGAGAGGCGCTCGAACTGCCGCAGCGCCTGGCTGCGAAAATCCTCCTGCCGCCCGTCGATGTGGCCGACCGACTGCAGCGCCTCGCCGGCAAAGCCCGGGCAGGCGAACAGGGACCCGTCGGGGCCGACCGTGTGCGAGTGCGATTTGTGGATCTCGCACGGTCCCATGTGAACGCCATCGACGGTCGCGAACCCGCGCTTCTTCGTCTCGTCGCGCAGGAAGGCCATCTTCTCGTCCACGAAGTTGCAGGTGTCGCAGACCCGGCTCACGCCGGTTCCCGCCGAGGTCATGCAGGCGCCGTTGAGCGGCTTGCCCTCGGCTCCGACCACGGTGAGCGGAATCCGTCCCTTGGCCGCGACCGCCTGCTTCTCGCGGATGATCGGCTTGAACGAGACCCGGGAGAGCTTGTCGGCGAACTCCTGCTCGGCGAGGAAATCCAGCAGCGCCGGGTAGCTGTCCGCGGTCTCCATGTCGAAGTTGCCGCCGATCGATACCCGCGTGAGGTGCGCGATGTCCTGCACGTTGCGGATGATCCGATCGAAGGTGCCCTGGCCGCCGCGCAGCGGGCGCATTTTGTTGTGCGTATCGCGGTCGCCGTCGAGCGTGATCTTGATGCCGTTGAGACCGCAGGGGTTGAGCCGGTTCACCAGCTCCGGCGTCAGCAGCAGACCGTTGGTGATCACGTTGATCATCATGCGGACGCCGCGAGCCTTGGAGGCAGCCGAGAGCCGCTCGGCCAGGTAGTACACGACCGGCAGGTTGAGCAGCGGCTCGCCACCGAAAAAGGTGAGCACGAAGGATTCCGGCTGCAACGCCTCCAGCCGGCGCTCGGTCCACTCCGCCACCCGCGTCGCCGTGTCCAGCGACATCTTCGCCGCGTTCTTGTTGTAGTCGCCGTGGTCCCCCTGAATGCAGTAGTCGCAGGCGAAGTTGCACTGCAGGGTGGTCAGCACGGTCACGCGCAGCTGGTCGGTGTCCTCGCGCACGTCGCGGAAGTACGCCTCGAGCGCTGTCCGCTCCTGGGACCGATCCGCCACGAGAAAGCCATTTTCCGCGAGCTGATCGAGCGTGGCCCGCTCCTCATCGCTCAGCGCCTGCGCCGCGTCGGGCGAGGTTCGGAGCTCGGCTCGGTCCAGAAGGTCGGCCACGTCCGTGCTGACCAGCAGCTGCGCGTCGGTAAAGGTGTTCATCAGGAACACCTCGTTCCGATCCGGCAGGGGAACACGAACGTTGAACATCGACGCTTGCATGAAACTCACGCTGATCCTTGGAAATCGCCGGTGAAGTGCGTCGCGGCGGTGATCGACCCGCAACGTGGGTAGAAAGTGCAACCGATGTTCCGGTGGGGATCCCGCTGTCGAAAGAGTCCTATAGCGAGCTACGCGGCCACGCGGGTGGCGGGGGATTTCCTGAAGATCGATCGGACTCTATGATTCAGCCCGCTGGGCCGTGACCGCGCACGCCGGGCGGAAAAAGGGGTGTAGACCGGCCAACTGGTTGGCCGGTTCAGCCAAAGGATTGGCCTCTCAGGCGCCGCGCAATTTGCGGGCGAGGTCCCGCAGATCGAGCCGCGACATCTTGTGCTTCAGCGTGCTGAGGGGAATGCCCAGATACCTGGAGGTGCCCGTCACGTTCCAGTCGGATTTCTCGAGCGCCCGGAGGATGAAGTTGCGCTCGAAGGTGTCACAGGCTTCCTGGAACCGCGTATCGTTGGCGGTCGACGCCGCATCGAGCTTCGCGAAGTGATATTCGAGCGGCAGGTCCTCGTCGGTTATCCATTCCTTGTCGCTGACCGCGACCAGACGCTCGATCAGGTTCTCCAGCTCCCGGATGTTGCCCGGCCACCAGTACGACGCCAGGATCTTCAAGGCCGAATCC
This sequence comes from uncultured Acidobacteriota bacterium, assembly GCA_963771415.1. Taxonomy (GTDB): domain Bacteria; phylum Acidobacteriota; class Vicinamibacteria; order Vicinamibacterales; family 2-12-FULL-66-21; genus CAWAZT01. Next base: position 420,537 of record CAVYTI010000009.1, read on the forward strand.
GCGATGTCCTTGACCGGCTTGCGGAACTTGACCTTGTAGCGGTTCAGGAACAGCCGCGCGAGCTCCGGCAGATCGTCGATTCGATCGCGCAGCGGCGGCATCCGGATCGGGATGACGTTGATGCGGTAATACAGATCCTCTCGGAACCGGCCCTCCTTCACCGCCTTCTCTAGATCCACGTTCGTGGCGACAATCAGGCGAAAGTCGGTGCGGATTGGCTTGGTCCCGCCTACGCGCTCGATCTCCCCCTCCTGGATGGCGCGGAGCAGCTTGGCCTGGAGGTCGAACCGCAGATCGCCGATCTCGTCGAGAAACAAGGTCCCACCGGTCGCCAGCTCGAATTTCCCCAACTGCTGCTTGTGCGCACCGGTGAACGCCCCGCGCTCGTGGCCGAAGAGCGTGCTCTCCACGAGCTCGTGGGGAATCGCCGACATGTTGACGGCGATGAAGGGAGCGTCTCCCCGCCCGGACTCGCGGTGGAGCAGCCGCGCCAGCAGCTCCTTGCCGGTGCCGCTTTCCCCCAGGATCAGTACCGTGGCCGACAGCTTGGCCACCCGCTGCACGAGATCGACGATGTCGCGGATTTGCTTGCTCGGGCCGATCAGGAACTCGCGCTCCCCCTGCTCGGCGATCTGAGCGCTGAGGGTGATGACCTGGCGGTTGAGATCCTGCCGCTCGCAGGCATTCCGCACCAGCGACCGGAGCTCGTCGTAGTCGAAATCCTTGGTGATGTAGTGGTAGGCGCCGTGCTTCATCGCTTGTACCGCGGTCTCGACCTCGTTGATCGCCGAGATCATGATGCACTCGATGAGGCTGTAGTTTTCCTTGACGATACGCAGCACGTCGAAGCCGCTGATGCCCGGCAGGCGCACGTCCAGCAGCACGAGATCGACGTCCTCGTCCTTCAACAGCCGCAGGGCTGCCTCGCCGCTCGACACGCTCACGACCTTGTAGTCGCGCTTCAGGATCGCCGTGAGGGTGTCGCGCATCCCCTGATCGTCGTCGCAGATCAGGATCGTCTTGGTGGCCCGGTTCATCGACGGGGCATTGTAGCGCCGCCCCCACTCGGATACCACAGGGTCGGAGGGTGCCAGCCGGACCGCGCGGACGACCCTCAAGACGGCTGTCGGGCGGCGCTCCCTGTGGTAACGTACGACGGTTGTGCTCTCGTGGATTCTGCTGGTCCTGGCGCTGCTGCTCGCCTGGGCGTCCTGGGCCCGGGCCGGCCGTCTCGCGCGCCGGCTCGACGCGCTGAACCAGTCCTACTGGGAATTGCGCTACGACTTCACGCGTCTTAGATCGCAGGTGGCGCGCTTGGATCCTGCCGAGCCCGCACAGGAAGAACCGCCGGCGCCCGCCGCGACCGGCCAGACAGTGGCCTTCGTGCCGCTGTCCTCGATCAGGAAAAAGGGCTGACGGTTCACCACCCGGTGTGACCAGCGGCTCGACGAAGCTCCTATGGCGAATTCATACGACGTTGTGGTGATTGGGTCCGGGACCGGGGGCTACGTGGCCGCCATTCGCGCCGCGCAGCTCGGGTTGAAGACGGCTGTGGTCGAGCGCGCCCCAGTGCTCGGCGGCACCTGCCTCAATTGGGGGTGCATCCCGACGAAAGCGCTGCTCGAGCATGCCCATTCGTTGAAGATCGCGCAGAACTGGAAAGAGTGGGGTCTCACGATCGGCGACGCGACGATCGGCCTCGACATGGTCCAGGTGCACGCCCGCAAGGAAAAGATCGTCAAGTCCCTCACCGGCGGCGTCGAGCTGCTCTTCCGCAAGAACAAGATCGACTGGATCAAGGGCTCCGGACGACTCGCCGGCAAGAACAGCGTCGAGATCACCGAAGGGGACAAACAAACGCTGACCGCGACCAAAGAGATCATCGTCGCCACCGGCTCGCAGGCCCGCAGCGTGCCCGGCATCGAGCTCGATCGCAAGCGCATCATCACCAGCGACGAGGCGATCGGCCTGAAGGAGATTCCGAAGTCGATTGTCGTCATGGGGAGCGGCGCGGTCGGAGTCGAGTTCGCCTCGATCTTCAGGAGATTCGGGAGCGACGTCACGATCATCGAGCTGCTCCCGCGGCTGGTGCCGGCCGAAGACGAGGCGGTCTCGGCGGAGCTCGAACGGTCGTTCAAGAAACAGGGGATCAAGGTCCTCACCGCGACGAAGGTCACCAGCGCGAAGAACAACGGCGGTGGTGTCGACCTCGAGGCGCAAGGGTCCGACGGCAAGACGACGAAGCTCAGTGGCGAATATCTCCTCGTCGCCACGGGTCGCGGTCCGGTGACCAGCGGCCTCGGCGCGCAGGAAGCCGGCCTTCGCCTGGAGCGCGGCTACATCTGGGTCGACAATCAGTACCCGGACGAACGTGGCGGGAATTTCAGCAATTGGCGACGTGATTACCTTCGAGAAGCCTGGTCACGCTCAACTGGCGCATCTCTCGTCCGCGGAGGGGATCGCGCTCGCCGAGCGGATCGCCGGGCAGGAATTCCGCGCCATCAACTACGATCACGTTCCGGCGTGCACTTACTGCGATCCAGAGATCGGCAGCGTCGGGCTGACCGAAGTCGAAGCCCGCGAGCGCGGCTATGACGTGCGCACCGGCAGCTTCAAGTTTTCGGTGCTCGCACGCGCACGCATCGCCGGTGAGACGGAAGGGTTCGTCAAGATCGTCGCCGACAAGAAATACGACGAGGTCCTCGGCGTTCACATGATCGGGTCGCGCTCCACCGAGCTGGTGGCCGAAGCCACCCTGGCGCTGCGGCTGGAATGCACCGTTGAAGAGCTCATTCGCACCATCCACGCGCATCCGACCATGTCGGAAGCGGTGGGCGAGGCCGCTCATGCGACGCACGGAGCGGCGATTCATGCCTGAGCCATCGCCGGCATCGTGTCCGAGAATCCAGCATCGGGCAGCGCATTGACATGACGACCAGACCTTCCGACTGGCTCACCCCGAACCAGCTGCTCGAGATGTACTACTTCGCGCGACTGGCGCGCGAGGTCGAAGAACGGCTGGTGATCCTGTTCCGACAAAGCAAGGTCATCGGCGGCCTGTATCGAAGCCTGGGACAGGAAGGGGAGTCGGTCGCCACCGCCTACGCGCTCGAGCGCCGCGACGCGGTCCTGCCGTTGATCCGCAACATGGGCGCACTGATGACGGTCGGTGTCAGGCCGCTCGAAATCTTCCGTCAGGTACATGGCGAAAGGGACCTCGAATTCCCGCGGCCGCGACCTCAACATTCACATCGTCCATCTCCCGGACGCGGACGTCGACGAACCGGTGATCGTCGGGCCGATCAGCATGCTCGGGGACTCGATCCCGGTTGCGGCGGGGATCGCGATGGGTGCCCGCATGCGCGGCAACCCGCGGGTCGCGATGGCGTGGATCGGCGATGGCGCCACGAGCACCGGCGCGTTCCACGAAGGCATGAATTTCGCCGCCGTCCAGAAGCTCGCCCTGGTCGTGGTCGCAGAAGACAACAAGTACGCCTACTCGACCCCGATCTCGAAGCAGATGGCCATCGATCGAATTGCCGAGCGCGCCGCCGCCTACGGCATTCCGCATCAGATGGTCGACGGCAACGACATGCTGGCCGTCTATGATGTCGCCCGCCGGCTCGTCGACAACGCGCGCGCCGGTGGCGGCGCGTCGCTGATCGGCGTCGACACGATGCGGATGCAGGGGCACGCGCAGCACGACGACGCGCGGTACGTGCCCAAGGCGATGCTCGACGACTGGGCAGCCAAGGACCCGCTGCAGCGATTCAAGCGCGTGCTCCTCGAGCGCGAAGCGGCCGCAGCCGAGCGTGAGGTGGACGAGATCGACCGGATGGCAAAGAGTTTCGCCGCCGCCGAGGCCGACCTGGCCGTCGACGAGCCTGCACCCGACCCGTCGAGCGTGGCCCGAGGCGTCTACGCCGGCGACGACTACGCGGTCCCGCGAGTCGAGCTGGTCAAGTCGCCGTTCGCCGTCCAGACCTCCGTCACCGAAGGCTGACCTCATGGCAGTGCTCTCCTACCTCGAGGCAATCCGACAGGCGCTCTTCGAAGAGATGGCCGCCGACGAGCGCGTGTTCGTCCTCGGCGAGGACGTCGGCCTCTACGGCGGAGCGTTCAAGGTCACCGAAGGGCTGCAGGAAAAGTTCGGCGAGGCGCGCGTCATCGACACCCCGATCTCCGAAGCGGCCATCGTCGGCTCGGCGATCGGCGCGTCGTACATGGGCATGCGGCCGGTCTGTGAAATCCAGTTCATCGACTTCATCGCCTGCTGCTTCGACATGCTGACGAACTTCGCCGCCACGAGCCGCTATCGCAACGGCGCCGGCGTACCGATCGTGGTGCGCGGTCCGGCCGGCGGCGGCGTCGGCGGCGGGCCGTTCCATTCGCTCAACCCCGAGTCTTTCTTCCTCAATACCCCGGGCCTGAAGATGGTCGAGCCATCGACCGCCTACGACGCGAAAGGCCTGTTGAAAGCGGCGATTCGCGACGACGACCCGGTGCTGTATTTCGAGCACAAGTACCTCTATCGCCGGATCAAGGACGAGGTTCCGGACGAGGATTACGTCGTGCCCATCGGCAAGGCCGCGGTCCGTCGGGAGGGCGCTGACCTCTCGATCATCACCTTCGGTGCGATGGTGCACACGGCGCTCGAGGCCGCGACCCGGCTCGAGGCGGAGGGTGTGCAGGCTGAGGTGCTCGACCTGCGGAGCCTGGCGCCGCTCGATCGCGACGCGGTACTGGCATCGGTGTCGAAGACCAGTCGCGCCCTGCTGTTGTACGAAGCGCGCCGCACCGGTGGGATCGGGGGCGAGCTGGCGGCGATTATTGCCGAGGATGCATTCGAGTATCTCGATGCTCCCATCGTCCGCGTCGCCTCGGAAGACTCGCCCGTGCCGTATGCGCCAGCCCTCGAAGCCGCATTTCTCCCCGGCGTGGAGAAGGTGGTGGCGCGGGCGAAGAGCTTGGTAAATTACTAACCAGAGTCCACACATGGCCACAAACGTCGTGATGCCGCAAATGGGCGAATCGATCGCCGAAGGGACCATCGTTCGATGGATCAAGAAGATCGGCGAAGCGGTTGACCGCGACGAGCCGTTGTTCGAGATCTCGACCGACAAGGTCGACGCGGAAATCCCGTCGCCCGGCGCCGGTGTCCTCACCGAAATCCGGGTGAAGGAAGGCGAGACCGTACCGGTCAACTCCGTGGTGGCGGTCATTGGCGAGGCGGGGGCGAAGCCGGCCGCGCCACCGGCGGCTGCCGCGCCGGCGAGCTTGCCCGAGGCCGCGGTGGGCCAGCCTGACGCGAAGACCACGCCGCCACCCGCCAAGCAGAGCGCGCCGCTCCCGTCGCCTGACGACGAGGACGAATCCGAGGCGTCGGACGAGACGGTCAGCAAGGACGATCTGCGTCGTCAGAAATCCTCTCCGCTGGTGCGACGGATTGCGCGCGAGCACAATGTCGACATCCAGCAAATCAACGGGACGGGAATCAGCGGCAGGGTCACGAAGCACGACATCCTGGACTTCATCAACTCGGGGCAATCCGCACCAGCCGGGGCGCCTGCCGCGCGCCCGGCGATCCCGCAAGCCGGGCCGAGCCATCGGCCTGGCGATCGCGTCGAGATCGTGCCGATGAGCATCATGCGGCGGAAGATCGCCGAGCACATGGTGCTCAGCGCGCACACGTCGCCGCACGTGTATTCGGTCTACGAGGTGAACTTCGGACGCCTCGCCCAGCTGCGCGACAAGAAAAAGGCGGAGTACGAGCGCGCCGGCGGCAAGCTCACCTACACCGCGCTCATCGCCCGCGTCATCGTCGACGCGCTCCGCACCTTTCCCATGGTCAACGCCTCGATCGACGGCGACAACATCGTCTACAAGAAGGACATCAATCTCGGGATCGCCGTGGCACTCGATCAGGGGTTGATAGTGCCGGTGATCAGGCACGCCGACGAAAAGAATCTGCTCGGCCTGAGCCGGGCGATCGAGGATCTCGCCGTCCGGGCGCGCGGCAAGAAGCTGAGCCCCGACGATGTGCAGGGGGGAACGTTCACGATCACGAATCCGGGGGTCTTCGGCGCCGTCTATGGACTGCCGCTGATCAACCAACCCCAGGTCGCGATTCTCGGCGTCGGCGGAATCGAGAAGCGTGCAGTGGTCATCGACGACGCGATCGGCATCAGGCCGACGTGTCACCTCTCGCTCGGCTACGACCATCGATTGATTGACGGCGCGGACGCCGGCCGTTTCCTGTCGTTCATCAAGGAGCGGCTGGAGAACTTCGACGAAGGATGGATGTAAGACGGCTCGGGACGGTCGCCTACGATAAAGCCCTCGCGCTACAACAGCAGCTCGTCGAAGACCGCAAGGCCGGTTTGATCGCCGATCAGCTACTCCTGCTCGAGCATCCGGCGGTCGTCACACTCGGGGTCAAGACCCGCAACGACCTGTCTCATCTGCGGACCTCTCCTGAGGCCCTCGCAGCGGCCGGCGTCGGACTGTTCGAATCCGGCCGCGGCGGTGATGTGACCTACCATGGTCCCGGTCAGCTCGTCGGTTATCCAATCATCGATCTCAATCCCCATCGCCGGGACGTTCATCGTTACGTCCGCGACCTCGAGGAGGTCCTGATTCAGGCAGTCGGATCGTTCGGCATCGAGGCCGGCCGGATCGAAGGGCTGACCGGCATCTGGGTCGGAGACGCCAAGCTCGCGGCAATCGGCGTGCGAATCTCGCGGTGGGTCACGAGCCACGGCTTCGCTTTGAACGTGAACACCGACCTGTCGCAGTTCGACCTGATCGTTCCGTGTGGGATTACCGACAAAGGGGTGACCTCGATGGCTCGCCTCCTGGGTCGCTCGATTCGAATGGATGAGGTAGAAGATCGGGTCCTCACCGCCTTTGAGTCAGTCTTCGAGGGCTGACCGGCCGCATCCGCAACCCGCCTGCTTCCAAGTCGTTACCGTTATGCCCGAGATCAGGGAATAAGGAACACCCCTCCGGTGTTTTGCACTCAACGGAGGCCACAGATGCGTGAGCAGCACGTCGAGCGCGATCTGATCGGCCGCATGCGCGCCAGAGATAGCTCAGCAGTAAACGATCTGGCGCAGACCTACGGCCCGCGGATCCAGCAGCTCGCCTTTCGTTACCTGAAGAACTGGGAAGACGCCGAAGAAGTCGCCCAGGACGTCCTGATGAAGGTGTATCGGAAAATCGATGCCTTCCGGGGGGACGCGGCGTTGTCGTCGTGGATCTATCGCATTACGTTCAACACCGCCATGTCGCGGTTGCGGACGGCCCGATTCAGCCGTCCCGCCGAAGTGCACGTGGCGGACATCGAAACTGAATCGCACGATCATCTGACCGCCGAGCCCGCCGACTGGGCGTCGCTCGCCGACGATCAGGTGATGCGGCTGGAGATGCGCAAAAAGCTGATCGATGCGCTGACACACCTGCCCACGGTCTATCGGGTCCCGGTGTTGCTGCGCGACATTCAGGGTCTGTCGACTGAAGAAGCGAGCGCCGTGCTCCGCGTCAAGCCGCAGACGTTGAAGTCCCGGCTGCACCGTGGTCGACTGATCCTGCGCCAATACCTTGGGGATTTCGCTGGCGGACTCGCATTGCACGACCGCGAGTCCGTCAACTGAGGCCGGGCCGCGGAACACGGGCCGCGGAATACGGCCGCGGAACACGCGGAACACACGGAATACGGCCGCGGAACACGCGGAACACACGGAATACGGCCGCGGAACACGCGGAACACACGGAATACGGCCGCGGAACATGCGGAACATGCGGAAGACGGCCGCGGAACACGCGGATAAGTTGGCAGGCGGCGACCGCTCCAGAGAGAGACGCTAGCGCAGCCCGTTGTCGAACGTCGTCCGCTCGTGACGACTGAGCGCCGGCTGCAACACCTTCCCGACTCCACCACGCACGAACATCACCGGCACGGCGGCGACGACGGTCCGACCGTCGATTGCGCCGTCGATGCCGACGAAACACGTGAAGCGGCGTCTCGATCCCACGGCCGCCGCTTCAGCCACCCGCGCGCCTGCGCTCGCCAGCGTGTAGGCGGCGGGCGGCCAGAGCGCTGCCAGCCTGGCGGAGACCGACGCCATGTGATGGGGGGCCAGCGTGGTGGCGAGCGGCTGATGGAATGCGGTGGCCGCGTCCCAGCCAATCACGACATCGCGTGGCGGTACGCCGGCGATGCCGATCGACAGATCCTGGGCGCTGCCGTCGATGAGCGCCGCGACGATCGCCGTCACGGCGGACTCGAGCGCGAGCGGTGCAGACCCAATCAGGCGGTCGGGCGCGATCCCGAGCTCCGCGCGCCCGCGCATCATCAGCTCGCGTTGCTGGCCACCGGCAAAGACGAGGGGCGCGCTGGTGTCGAGCCGCGCCAGCTGGCGAAGGAGCGCCAACCCCGACTCGCCGCTGATTTCACCGCCAGCCACGAGATCGGCCATCACGATCGCGTCGGCACCGGCGGCTGCGGCCAGTGCACCGGCTGCGCTCACGCGCGTGACGAACTGCTCGACCGGAGCCGACTGCAAGATGTCGAGCGCCTTGCCTTCCGCGACCTTGGCGTCCGGATCGATGAGGCGGACTTCGCGGATGCGGCTCCGACGCGCCAGCGTGTCGACGAGCGCGCCGCCGAGCGGACCGGCTCCGATCACCGCGATCATCGGCATGCGAGGTGGAATATTCTATAGTGCTTTCACATATCGTCGGACTTCAAACCAGGTGATCATCATGAGCTCCCAGGTGGCCATTGTGACGGGAGGGTCGAAGGGAATCGGGCTGGCAGTCGCACGTGCGCTCCTCGATCGCAACATGCAGGTCGTCATCAGCGCCCGTAAACAGGACGAGCTCGCCAAGGCGCAGCAGCAGCTCGGCGGCAGCAGCCGCGTCCATGCCGTCCGCGGCGACGTCGGCGTGCCGGGTGACGCCGAGCGCCTCATCAACGCCGCCGTCCAGCGCTTTGGCGCCGTCGACATACTGGTGAACAACGCCGGCGTCGGTCGCTTTGCGAACGTGACGGAGATGAGCACGGAGGATTGGCGCCAGGTCATCGACACGAATCTCAGCGGCGTGTTCTACTGCACGCGCGCCGCGCTGCCCGAGATGAAGCGCCGCGGCGGCGGCTGGATCATCAATATCAGCAGCCTGGCCGGGAAGAACTCGTTCGCCGGCGGGAGCGCCTACTGCGCCTCGAAGGCCGGGTTGAACGCGTTCAGCGAGGCGCTGATGCAGGAAGTGCGTCACGACAACATCCGCGTCAGCTACGTCATGCCCGGCTCAGTCTCGACGGGCTTTGCCGATCGCGGCGGCAGCGGTGAGTCCGACTGGAAGCTGTCGCCGGCGGACATCGCGCGGGTGGTGACCGATCTGATCGCGCACGACGCGCGCAGCCTCCCGAGTCGGGTCGAGATCCGGCCGTCGCGGCCGCAGAAGGCCTGAGGCGGGATGCATCAGATGCTCGCCTCCGCGCTGCTGCTGCTCACGGTTCTGTCAGGACAATCCACCGCTCAGAAGACCGGCGTCGACACTGCAATCGCCCGCGTCGGTCCCAGCCTCGTGCGCATCCATGTCGTGATGATCGATCACGTCGCCGGTCGCGAGGTGAAGCGCGAAGCGTCCGGCAGCGGCACCATCATTTCGCCCGAAGGCTATGTCCTCACCAATCATCACGTCGCCGGCCGGACGCGCGCGATCACGTGCACCCTGGCGAGCCGCGAAGAGATCCCCGCGGATCTGGTGGGAACGGATCCGCTCTCGGACCTGGCGGTGTTGAAGCTGCATCCGGCCAGACCGACGACCTATCCGGCGGCGAAATTCGGCGACTCATCGAAGCTCAAGGTTGGCGATCCGGTGCTCGCGCTCGGCAGCCCCCTGGCGTTGTCCCAGTCGGTCACCATGGGGATCGTCAGCAACATCGAGATGATTCTGCCGGGCATGTTCTGGCCGTTCAACCGGATGACGCTCGATGGCGAGGACGTCGGATCGATCGTCCGATGGATCGGTCACGATGCCCCGATCTTTGGTGGCAACTCCGGCGGACCGCTGGTCAACATGGCCGGCGAGATCGTCGGCGTCAACGAAATCAGCCTGGGCCTCGCCGGGGCGATTCCCGCCGATCTGGCGCAGGAGGTCTCGGCCGCGCTGATCCGGGAAGGCCGCGTCCGCCGAAGCTGGATTGGTCTCGACGTTCAACCGAGGCTCAAGAGCGACGCCTCCACCAGAGGCGCCCTCGTGGGCAGCACGATCGAGGGCTCTCCCGCGGCCAAGGCGGGATTCGTCCCCGGCGACCTGCTGGTCCGGCTCGGCGACAACCCGGTGAACGTGCAGTTCGCCGAGGAAGTACCGCTCTTCAATCAGATGGTGATGCGGCTGCCCCTCGGTCGGCCGCTCACCGCCCTGATCACACGCGACGGTCAGGAACGCACCCTGACGGTGGTGCCGGAGGAGCGCGCCAGCGTCGAAGCCCCGGTCAAGGAGATTCCCGAGCTGGGAATCACCGCCTCCAACATCTCGTTCTGGTCGGCGAAGGAGCTTCGTCGTTCCAATCAGGATGGCGTGAGGGTACGAGACGTTCGTACTGGCGGCAGCGCCGCCGAGGCCAAGCCGTTTCTGCAGGATGACGATGTGATTCTGGAGTTCGACGGAAAACCGACGAACACCGTCGAGGCGTTGAGCGAGCGGCTGCAGCAGGTGGTCAAAGGGCACTCCGAAACCGTGTCCGCGCTGCTGGCCTTCGATCGGGCGGGCGAGCGCATGCTGACCGTGGTCAACGTCGGCGGATCGGCGCTCGACGATCCTGGGCGCGAGGCCACCAAGGCGTGGCTGCCGGTGGCGACCCAGGTGCTGTCGCCGGAGCTGGCCGAGATGCTCGACGCCAAGGGACGATCCGGGTTTCGCGTCACCAGGCTGCTCGGCGGCTCGGCGAATCTCGGGCTGCAGGTCGGCGATCTCATTCTCGCCGTCAACGGCGATCCGCTGACCGCCTCGCAGCCGTCGGATGCCGACCTCCTCGCGACCACGATCCGCCAATACAAGATCGGCACCGAAGTTCAGCTCGACGTGCTTCGCGGCCATGAAGCGCGCAAGGTGACGGTCAAGCTCGGCCCCTCGCCGCGTCTGCCTCGCGAGATGAAGAAGTATGACGACGACACCTTCGAATTCCGGGTCCGCGACGTCTCGCCGGTCGACCGCGAGCGCGCTGGCTGGCCGGAAAGCGGAGGCGTGCTGGTGGAATCGGTAACTGAAGGCGGCTGGGCGGCGCTCGGCCATCTCGCCGAGGGCGACCTGATTCTCGCCATCGACGGCGAGAAGGTTGCCGACGTCGCGGCGGTGCAGAAGAAGATCGCCAAGCTCGCCGCCGCCAGGCCATCGTCTATAGTGCTTTCCGTGCGGCGCGGTATCCGGACATTCTTCGTCGAGATGCAGACCGGGTGGACGAAGTGAGATGTGATGGAGGCTCGATGAAGTTGAGGATTCGCCAGCTGCTGGTGCCGGCGCTGCTGATCGCGGTGCCGACGCTGGCGTCGGCGCAGAGCGACAATCGCGCGGCCGCCCGCGAGATCGTCCGCAAATGGCAGGACGCCATCGTCAACGTCCGGGTCACGCTGAAGCTGAGAATGTCGATGGCCGGGCGGGAGATGAACGCGAGTGACGACTCCGCCGACACCGTCGGCACGGTGATCGATCCGTCGGGGCTGACGGTCGTGTCGCTGGGAGCGCTGAATCCTGGCGCCACCATGAACAAGATCATGGGGGCGGCCTCGCAGGGTCAGGATCGTCCAACCTTGAGCAGCGAGCCGACCGAGGTCAAGATCCGGGTCGCCGACGGCCGCGAATTGAGTGCCAAAATCGTTCTTCGGGACGAGGATCTGGATCTGGCATTCCTGATGCCGATTGCGAAGCTCGACAAACCGCTGGTCGCAATCAATCTCGAGGACGCCAGCCGTCCGGCGCTGCTCGACGAGGTCGTCGTGCTCTCACGACTGGGCCGTGTCGGCGCCTGGACGCCGTCGGCGCTGCTGCAGAACGTGACAGCGATCATCGACAAGCCGCGCACCTTCTTCGTCACCGAGGCGAGCGGAGGGGGAACGCCAATGGGCACTCCGGCGTTTCTGCCCAACGGAAAAGTGGTGGGCGTGCTCACGCTGCGATCGGTCGATCCCGGGCGCGCCGGTATGTTGTCGATGATGGGTTCGACTGAGGGCCTTGGACTGCTCGCGGTGATTCTGCCAGCCGCTGACGTGCTCGAAGTGGCGAAACAGGCGACGGAGAAGTAGCCGCTGATGGATGTCGTCGCGCATTACAACCTGCTCGAGCGGATCGGTCGCGGCGGCCTTGGCGACACGTATCGCGCGCGTGATACGAGGGTCGGCCGCACGGTGGCGCTGAAGCTGGTGAGCGCGGATGTTGCCCCGGACGCCGACAGCCGCTCGCGTCTGCTGGACGAGGCGAGGATCGCGGCCAGGCTGTCGCATCCCAACGTTTCGACGTTGTTCGACATGGGCGAAGCGGACGGCCAGGTCTTTCTCGCCTACGAATATGCGCCGGGCCGTCCATTGCGGGAAGAAATGGCCGGCGCGGCCATGAATCTCCGGCGCGGCCTCGAAGTTGCCATTCAGCTCGCCGACGCCGTCGCCGATGCTCATGCCCACGGCATCATCCACGGCGACCTGCGTCCCGACACCATCATCATGACCCCGAAGGGCAGCGCGAAGATTCTCGACTTCGGGTTCGCGCGCTGGACGCGCGGTGGCCTGCTGCGAACGCAGGCGGCGCGCAGCCCCGACCGACTGCCGGCCGACGCGGTCAAGGTCCTCGCGTATCTGTCGCCGGAGCAGGCGCTCGGCGGCGCCGTCGATTCACGGACCGACGTGTTCTCGCTTGGGGTTGTCATCTACGAGATGCTGACCGGGCGGAGCGCGTTCGCCGCGGCAACGGCCTCCGATACGGTGGTCAACGTCATTCAGGGTCCGGTACCCGCGCCCACCGAAATCAGCGCCGGGCTTTCCGCCGGAGGTGGAGCGGATCGTTGGGCAGGCGCTCGCCCGCGACCTTTCACAACGGCAACAGAGCGCCGCGCTGCTCGCCGCGGAGCTGCGCGCCGTCCTCACCTCCATGGAGCCGAGAACGATCGAGCCGATCGCCGATGAAACGGCGCTGCTCCCGCTCGACGAACGCCCCGACAAATCACCGGCCGCCGGCTTGTTGCTTGGTGCGCTGGGGGCCGCCGCGGTCGCCGCGGTCGCAGTCTGGTGGTGGCTCAGTCGCTGAGCCGTCGCCCACCGTTACTCAACCAATCAGCTCCCGCAGTCGCTCGGCGTCGATGTTGGCGCCGGTAAGAACCACGGCAACGTGCCTGCCCTCGAGGTCGAGGCGGCCGCACGTCACCGCCGCCACTCCGGCGGCCGTCGCCCCCTCGATCACGAGGTGCTCGTTGAGCAGGATGCCGGCCAGCGCCTGGCGAAGCTCGCGTTCGTCAACGACCTCGATGTGATCGACGACGTTTCGCACGATGTCGTAGGTGATCGTGTCCGGGTCGAGGTTGCCGGTGAGACCGTCGGCGAGCGACGGCTGGACGTCGATTTCAACCAGGCGGCCCGCCGCCAGGCTCCGCGTGAACGGCGACGAGGCAGAAACCTCTGCGCCAATCACCCGAGTCGACGGCGCCAGAGCTCTTGCGGCGATGCCGATGCCGCCGATGAGCCCACCGCCGCCGACCGGTGCGACGATCGCGTCGAGCGCGGGAAGATCCTCGAGAACCTCGAGCAGAATCGTTCCCGCTCCGGCGATGACGTCGGCGTGCGAGTAGGGAGAAATGTAGACGCCGCCGATCGCGGTCGCATGCATCTTCGCATGACGCTCCGCCTCGTCGTAGGTCGCGCACAGCCTCAGTTCGGCCCCGGAGGCGCGAATCGCGTCGATCTTCGTCCGTGGCGCGTCCGCGGCGATGAAGACGATCAGTGGCAGCCCCTGCGCGTCGGCCGCGTAGGCGAGCGCTCGACCGTGATTACCGGCGGACGCCGTGACCAGCGTCGGCCGATCGCCGGCCGCCGCCTCCCGAAGTTTCAGCGCAGCGTTCAGGGCGCCGCGAATCTTGAACGAGCTGGTGGGCTGGACGATCTCCAGCTTGAGATAGACCTCGGCGCCGGTGGTCGAGGAGAGCCAGTCGGACCGCCGGAGCGGGGTCCGCAGCACGAGGCCCTGGAGCCGGCGCGCGGCATCGACGATGTCGGCGATCGACGTCAGGGCTGTTTCGCTCCTGAGAGGAGGATGTCGGCGAGCCGCCCCGCGAACGCCGACCGCGGCATGACTTCGTCCGCCCCGGCCTGGCGCGCCGCGGCAATCAGATCGACGTGCACGTGCGAGGCGAAGCCAATCGTCCGTGTCGAGGTCAGCCCGGGATCCGCCTTGAGTGCCGCGATCGTGTTGACCGGATCGGTCTTGGCGCTGTTCAAGTCGAAGATGACGAGCTCCGGTTGCAGGCTGCGCGCCCGCTCGAGAATCTCGTGGGGCGTCCGCGCGAATTGAACGTCGGCACCGACTTGCTTCGCGGTCGCACGGATTTTCGAGCTGAAGAGAAGGTCGTCAACCGCCGCCAGGATGGACATCTGGCGATCATATAACCCTTCTCCCGGCGAGTGGTTCGTCACGATAGAGCGCCCTGGTGGTGGCGATGGCCGATGTCGCGAACGTCAGGCACAGGCCGAGGATGCCGCAGAGGCCGCCGACATCGAACAGCAGCCAGCGCGATCCGAGAAGCGTGACCTCGGGCGATCGCCACAGCTGAACGACACCGGCGGCCAGGACGATCCGCAACTCGGTCGGGCCCAGATGCCAGAACGACATCCGGAATCCCTGTCCGGCGTGCGCGGCCAGCGCCACCTCGATGACGAGAAGGTAGTAGGCGCAGGTGAAGCCGAGGCCGATCGCCAGCGACATGTAGTGGCCGAGCACGAGCCCGATCATCACCGCCGCGAATCCGATCGCGTCGAGGACATGATCGACGTAATAGCCATAACACGGGCGTTCAACTCTGCGGACGCGCGCCACCGTGCCGTCGAGGCTGTCGCCGAACCAATTCACGACCAGGAGCGGAATCACGCAGGCCAGCGCGAAACGTGACGTCGGGGCCATCCAGAAACACAAACCGATTCCGGCCATCGCCAGAGCGGCGGATACCGTCAGGTGGTCGGAATTGATGGCGGCCGGCAACCGTTCCGCAATCCGGATCAGCAGGCGCTTCTCGATGCCGGCAAGGACGCTGGTGTTGAGTCGGGTGGCCAGTCGAGCCGTGGCAGGAGTGTTCATGTCCTGAAAGGCGAGAACCGCCCGGCGATCGGCTCATCGTGCAGTATCCTGCGGTGATGATCCTCGAGACCCGCGCCGTGCCCCCGTTCGACAAAAACGGCTTCGTGGTCGGTTGCGAAGAGACCCGCGAGGGCATCGTCATCGACCCCGGCGACGAGGTCGAAGAGCTGCTCGATCTCGTGACCCGGCATCAGCTGTCGATCAAATACATCCTGCTGACGCACGCCCATCTCGATCACATCACCGGGGTTGGACGGGCGAAGGCGGCGCTTGGCGCCCCGGTCGGGCTCCATCGCGACGACAACTTCCTCTATGAGCGGATCGTTCAGCAGGGCCTGGCGTTCGGGTTTGCGGTGCAGAAACAGCCGGACGTCGATTTCTTCTACGAGGGGGAAGGCCCGTTACGGTTCGGACGCCATGAAGTTCGCGTTCGCCACACGCCCGGCCATTGTCCCGGAGGAGTCTGTCTGGCGGTCCGGCATGAGGGAGAAGCGACGTCGACGCTCTTCGTGGGCGACACGCTCTTTGCCGGGTCGATTGGCCGGACCGATCTGCCCGGCGGCGACATGAGCATCCTGCTCAACTCGATTCGAGCCGTGCTCTTTTCGTACCCCGATGACACGGTCGTCCACTCGGGTCACGGAGCGCCCACGACCATCGGCCGCGAGCGCCGGACGAATCCTTTTCTAGTCTGATTTCTCGATCGTCAGCTCGACCCTGCCGACGCCGAGCAGGTCGCCACCCTTCAACGTCGCGCGATCGATGCGCTCACCGTTGACGAATGTTCCGTTGGTGCTGCCCAGATCGATGACCTCGAGCTCCGCCGCTCCCGCGGTCAGACGGCAATGCACGCGCGACACCATTGGCGCGTCCATGATGAAGTCCGCACGGGTGGCGCGGCCGACCGTCTTGATGTTGCCCGGCAGAATCCGAAACGTGAACGGCGGCTCCGCGCCCTCAGCGGTTCTGAGCACCCACACTCAGCAACTCCTTTACCCTGGGGTGGACCACCTGACCGCCCTGTGTCAGCAGGGTCTCACGCGTGATCTCGTCATCGGGCTTGAGCTCGAGCGTCGCCTTGCTCGCACCGTCCGTGCCCAGGAGATGCGACAGGAACGTGGTGATGTTCTTCGAATACATCTGGCTGGCATGGAACGGAATGCTGGCCGGCGGATTGCTCGGGCCGAGAATCGTGACGCCCTTGTGCACGACGATCTCATCGGGCCGGGTGAGCGCGCAGTTGCCGCCGCGCTCGGCGGCAAGATCGACGACGACAGAACCCGGCGCCATACCATCGACCATCTCCTCGGTCACGAGGATTGGCGCCTTCTTTCCGGGGATCAAGGCAGTCGTGATCACCACATCACTGCCGGCGACGACCCGCAGCATCATCTCGCGTTGCCGGCGATAGAAGGCTTCGTCCTGGGCCTTGGCGTATCCGCCCTTGTCCTCGGAGTCGGTCGTCTCGAGGGCCATCTCGACGAACTTCGCGCCCAGGCTCTGGACCTGTTCCTTGACCGCGGGTCTGACGTCGTACGCTTCGACCCTCGCGCCCAGTCGCCGCGAGGTGGCAATCGCCTGCAGCCCGGCGACGCCCGCGCCGACGACGAACACCCTCGCCGCGGCCAACGTGCCCGCCGCGGTCATCAGCATGGGGAACATCCGTGGCAGCGCGTCGGCCGCCATCAGCACTCCCTTGTACCCCGCGATCGTCGCCATCGATGACAGCGCGTCCATGCTCTGCGCCCGCGTGATTCGCGGCATCAGCTCCATCGACAGCGCAACGGTACCGCGCTGCGCGATGGCGGCAATCGCCTCTGGCGAGCCAAGCGGATCGGCAAACCCGATCACCGTCTGACCAGATCGCAGCAGCGCCAGGTCGGGAGGAACCGATCGAACCTGCAGGACGATGTCGGAAGTGGAGAAGAGATCGGATCGAGAGACGACCTGCGCACCGGCCTGAACGTAGGCGGTGTCGGGAAAGGCGGCAGCAGCGCCCGCGTCGCGCTCCACCACCACGTCGAGGCCCGCTTTCTTGAGCTGCGTGACGCCCGCCGGAATCAACGCGACACGCGTCTCTCCCGGCCAGGTCTCCTTGGGAACGCCGACTCTCATGGCACGTCAGTCTAGCCGAAATGACGCCGGCCTCTGCGTCAGAAGGTTTTTTTCAGCCACTCCACGATCGACTCGGCCACCTTCGGCGAGACCGTGTGGTCCTTCAGTTGACCGTACTCCGAGACCTCGCCTGTCGTTGCCGGGACGAGCAGATGGTTGATCCCCGGAATGTGCACGGCCTCGACGGCGCCCGCTTTCTTTCTCGCGCGTGCCAGCTCCGCCAGCTTGTCGGCGTTTTCCGGAGCGACCTGGGTGTCGAGATCTCCCTGGACGATCAAGAGCGGCTGCTTTGCGCGTCCGAGCGCCTCGGCCGGATCGAAGGTAAGCAGGCTCTTGAACCACGGCGTGTCGGCCTGCTTGCGGAGGTCCGCAGGAATTCCCTCCCAGCCGCTCCCGCTGACGACCGCCGCCTGAATCTTCTTCTGCAGCTCGATCTTGGACTGCTTGTCTGCCTCTGACGCCTTGAGCGTGTCGAGGAGATGGCTCTGCTGCGCGAGGATCAGATCGGCACCGGTTTCACCGGGTGACGCAATCGCGACGACGCCGTCGATCTTCTTTTCGCGTCCAGCCGCAATCAGCGCAACCGCTCCGCCTTCGCTGTGGCCACAGACCACAATCTTGCGCGGGTCGATGTCGTTGCGGCGCGCTATCCATCTGACTGCCGAGACCACATCGTCGGCGTAATCCGAGAGCGTGGCGGTCTCGGTCCGGCCCCCGCTCTGGCCGACCCCGCGCTTGTCGTAGCGCAGGACGATGAAGCCGTTGTCGGCGAGGGTCTTCGCGAGCTGGGTGAAGATCGGAATGCCGACGACGGTTTCATCGCGGTCGGTGGGTCCCGAGCCGCCAACCAGCACGATCGCTGGAGAGCGCAGCCGATCGGCAACCGTCGGCGGCGTGGTGAGCGTGCCGGCGAGGTTGAATCCGTTGGCGGGAACAGTGACGTCGACGTCGGTCGGATTGCGCGAGATTGTCGCGCGCAACGCGACGCTCGACGCATCGTCTCGCACCACCGTGAGGCCCGCCGAGGGCAGCTCGAGCCGGACGAATCGAGACCGGTTGTCGATGCTGACCGAGCCGTCGAGCGGCGTGCCCGGGTTGTTGAAGGTGAGATCGTATCGTCGAATGTCCATCGTGCCGGTCGGGCCGGCAAGCGCCTGCGTCGTGATCGCGCGCACCTTGACCCTGATTTCGGCCTGCGGCGCCACGTAGACCGGGATTTCCGCGTCGACCTGGCTCGCCGCGAGGTGCACCGCGAGCGCCTCGTAGCTGGCGTAGAAGTTGTTCGGCAGGACGACTGTGCGTGCCGTGATCTGATCCTCTTTGGAGTTCGTGGTGCCGTTCTGGCTCACCTCGTTGATTGCGGTCGTCATGCTGAACGAGGTCGCCAGCGCGATGCCGGCGTTGCGCAGCACGGCTTCGATCTTGAGCTCGAGCGGCTGCCAGTCGTCGGTGTATTTCATCTCGAATCGACGGATGTTCAGGTTGATCGGCGGGCCGGATGTCCCGCTCGACGTGATGATCCATCCGGCGCTGCCGCGAGACAGGGTGACCTGCTCGCGCCCAACCTGGATTCCCTTGAAGAGGATATTGAAGGTCGCCTCGCCGGTGGCCGGGGTCGGTAGATTCTGCTGTGCCGCGACGGGCGCGGCGGACAGCAGCACCGCCAGCAGGGCGGTACAATGAAAGCGCATTGAAACAGGATAACAGCAACGGCTACGCGGCCATGCGATCCGGGACCGGGCTCCTCGGCCGGTCCACGCTCGGGCGTCTGATGATGACTGGCGCCGATCGCAGGACCTACCTGCAGGGGCTTCTCACCAACGACATCGAGGCGCTGACGCCTGGCACGGGCTGTTACGCCGCCCTGCTGACCGCCCAGGGGCGAATGATCACCGACATGCGGGTCGTCGAGCTGGGAGAGGCCATCCTGATCGATCTGCCGGGCTCTCTTACGGAGAGCGTCCTGGCGCATCTCGAGCGCTTCGTGTTCAGCGAAGACGTGCAGGTGCGGGACGTGAGCGGCGAGCGATCTGAAATCGGCCTGTACGGGCCGACCGCGGCGTCGGTCGTCACGGGTGTTGTGAAGGGTTCAGCAGACCTTGCGGCGCTTCCACTTTTCGGCAGCGTCGTGTCCCAGTGGGCGGGCGGCGACACGATTGTGGTCCGCAGCGACCAGGCTGGAGTCGACGGCTACGACGTCGTGATAGACGCCGGCGGGGCCGACAACTTCATGGCTGCGTGTAGGGCGAACGGGGCGACCGACGTCGACCTCGAAGCAGCCGAGATCGTTCGCGTGGAGGCGGGCCGGCCGCGGTTCGGCATCGATATGGACACGGACACGATTCCGCTCGAAGCCGGCATCGAGGATCGTGCGATCTCCAGGACCAAGGGATGCTACGTGGGCCAGGAGGTCATCGTCCGCGTGATCGACCGGGGGCACGGCCGAGTGGCTCGCCGTCTGGTCGGCCTGCAGCTGTCCGGCAAGGTCCTGCCCGGAACCAGGGTCGTCGCCGGCGAACGGGAGGTCGGCCGGATTACGAGCGTCGTGCGATCACCGGCCGTCGGCCATTGGATCGCACTCGGCTACGTGCAACGCGATTACACGACTGCCGGAACGGAGCTCACCTCGGGCGAGGCCTCCGCGATCGTCCGGGAGCTGCCGTTCGTCTAGACCCTCGAACTCCGTCAACGGTCAACCGTCAACTCCTACTCCCAACCGCCCTCGATCGCCTCGAGCCCGCGGCCCTCGTCATGAACGCCTGGAGAGCAACGCGATCAGTGCTTCGTCTGCCGGCGGGAAGGACAGCGCCGTCAGGTCGTGGCGGGTGACCCATCGCATCTCCTGCCCGAGAAGCGGCCTGGGTTCGCCGCGAAGCCGGCAGGACATGAAATGCAGTTCGACCCTGCGATCGGCGTAGTCGTGTGCTGCGACCAGCAGCTCGACGCCCACCTCGCTGTCTGTTCCGAGCTCCTCTTCGATCTCACGGCGCAGACAGTCCGCCAGCGTTTCGGCGGCCGCGCACTTGCCGCCGGGAAACTCCCAATAGCCCTCCAGATGCACACCGGTCGGTCGGCGAGTGACCAGAAATCTGCGATCGTGCTCGATGACCGCCGCAGCGACGACCACACGCGGCCGTGTCGCCGGATCCATCAGCGTTCGTTGTCCGGATTGAACGGGTAAGCCGCGCAGTCGCGCCGCATGGGACAGAGAAGGCATTTCGGCTTCCGAGCCACGCACACCGTCGCGCCGAAATCCATCAACGCCTGGTTGAAATCGAACACGTGGCGGTGGGGCAGCACGGTTCTCGACATGTCCCACAGCGACCGCCGCATGGCGTGCGCCTTCGGATTGCCGCGACCCACGAACACGCGAAAGAGCACCCGCGCGACGTTGGTGTCGAGGATCGCCGCCCGCTTGCCGAAGGCGAAGCTGAGAACGGCGCCGGCGGTGTACTCGCCGATGCCCTTGAACGCCCGCAACGACGTCTCGTCGGACGGCAGCGACCCGCCGTAGCGTTCCATCGATTCGCGCGCGATTGCATGCAGCCGCCGCGGCCGGATGTTGTAGCCGAGGGGGCGCCACGTCTCGGCGACGTCGTGTTCCGCCGCGCTTGCCAGCGCCTGCAGCGTCGGATACTTCTCCAGCCACTCGTGGTATTTCGGCAGCACCCGATCGACCTGCGTCTGCTGCAGCATCACCTCGGAGACGAGGATGTGATACGGATCGCTCGTCTGCCGCCATGGCAGGTCGCGTCCGTGCCGCCGATACCACTCGAGGAGTTTCCGGCGAAACCGCTGGCGGGCGCTCGGAGGAATGGAGGGTCGAGTCCGAGCCCTTATAATCGTCACCTGGTGAAAATCTACACCAAGACCGGAGATACGGGGGAAACCGGCCTCTTCGACGGAACGCGCGTGTTGAAGTCCGATCCGCGCGTGGCCACCTACGGGGACGTCGATGAGCTGAACGCGTGGCTGGGATTGACGCGCGCGTCGCTCACCGACCAGGAGCTCGTGGGAATGCTCGCCAGCATCCAGAGCGATCTGTTCGCCATCGGTGCGCGTCTTGCCGACCCGCGTCATCGCATTGCGGAACGCGTCGCCAAGGCGGCGATCGCCAGCGAGGATATTGCGCGGCTCGAGCACTGGATCGATACGCTCGAGGCAAATCTACCGCCGCTCAAGCGATTCATTCTCGCCGGCGGATCTCCGGGCGGGGCGATGTTGCATCTGGCCCGCACCGTCTGCCGGCGCGCGGAGCGGGCGATGGTGGCGCTGGCGGCCGCCACCGGACCTCAGGCCTTCGAGCCGGAGCTGCTGGTCTACGTCAACCGTCTGTCCGATCTGCTGTTCGTCATGGCGCGTGCCGCCAACCACCGCGTCGGAGTGGCCGAGATCGAATGGTAGGCCGACCCGATCTCCCTTGACCCACGATCTCGTCAGCGCCTACACCTACTGTCAGCGGCTCGCCCGCGAGCACTACGAGAACTTCCCGGTCGCGTCGGTTCTCCTGCCTCGATCGTGGCGTCCTCACATCGCGGCCGTCTACGCCTTCGCACGGCTGGCTGACGACATCGCCGACGAAGGCGACCGCGCCGTCGCCGATCGGCTCGCCGGCCTCGACCGGTGGAACGCGCGTCTCCTGGCGGCCGCCAGCGGCGAGCCGTCGCGCAACGAGGAACACTGGCAGGTCTTTGTCGCGCTCGCCCAGACGATTCGCGCGCGACGGCTTCCCGTCTCGCTGCTGCAGGATCTGCTCAGCGCGTTCCGGCAGGACGTCACGGTGACGCGGTACGACACCTGGAGCGACGTGCTCGACTACTGTCGGCGGTCGGCGAATCCGGTCGGCCGGCTCGTTCTCAAAATTGCCGGTTACGACGATCCGAGGCTCGAGGCGAGCGCTGACGCCGTGTGCACGGCGCTGCAGTTGACCAACTTTCTGCAGGATCTGGCGATCGACTGGCGGCGCGGTCGCTTGTATGTGTCCCGGGACATCTGGCAGCCGGCCGGGGCGCGCATCGAAGACCTCGATTCAGGTCGCCTGACGCCCGAGTGGCGGGCAGCGGTGCACCAGACGGCCGATCGGACTCGTTCCCTGTTCGACGCCGGCCGGTATGTCTGCGACGGCGTCCGCGGTCGGCTGCGGCTCGAACTGCGCGCGACCTGGCTCGGGGGGATGCGGATTCTGAACGAGCTGGACCGACGCGACTACGACGTCTTGCAAAGCCGACCCTCGTTGCGCACCAGTGACGCCGTGGCCATCGCCTGGGACGTGCTGCGTTGGACATGAATCCGGTGGTCGGGCCAAGATAGGCAGCTGGCCGGTGAATCGGCCTTCAATCCGGGGCGACCTTCGAGGCCCGAGGGCGCTGACCAGCGATTGACGACCGACGAGGGCCGACCATCAACGAGCGTTGTGGCTCGCGACACCAGTTTCTATTACTCCTTCCTGGTTCTTCCGCCAGACAAACGGCGCGCGATCATTGCCGTCTGGGACTTCTGTCGCGCGGTCGATGACGCTGTCGACGAAGCTGGTGCAGCCGATGGGCAGCGAGCGGCCGGTGAGCTGGCACGGTGGCGAGAGGAACTGGCGCGGTGCTTCGGTCACCAGACGCCGCACACCTCGCAAGGACAGGCGTTGCAGCCGCTGATCGATCGGTTCGAGCTGCCGCGGTCCGCTTTCGATGCGTTGATCGACGGCGTGGAGATGGATCTGTACCCGCGCCGTTACTCAACCTTCGAGGAGCTGTACGAGTACTGCATTCGCGTGGCGTCGGCGGTCGGTCTGATGTGCATCGAGATTTTCGGCTATCGGAGCCCCGATTGCAGGCGCTACGCGGTGGAGCTGGGCGTCGCGCTGCAGCTGACCAACATCCTCAGGGATGTTCCCGGTGACCTGGCGCAGGGGCGTCTCTACGTGCCGCTCGAGGATCTCGGACGCGCCGGCTGCACCGAAGCCGACCTGCAACAGGAGGTCGCCAACGCCGGCGGCGGCGTGCGATCGGCGGCGGTCCGTGCGCTGCTCGCCTCGCAGGGGGCGCGGGCGCGCGACTACTATGCTCGAGCGGCGCGTGCGCTGCCTCAGGGGGATCGACGCAACATGGTGGCTGCCGAAATCATGGGGGCCATCTATCGAGGCATCCTGACCCGGATCGAGCGGGCCGACTACGACGTGTTCAGCCGCGTGATTCGCGTACCGCGGTCGCAGCGCGCCCTGATTGCGGCACGGGTGTGGCTGCGTTCCTCGCTGCTCGGCCGCTGATGGCGGTACGCCTGGACACCAGGGCCATGACGATTTCTCACAGCCCGCAGTTCGACGTTGCCGTGATTGGCGGCGGCGTTGCCGGCCTGGCGGCAGCGACCGCCCTCGCCGAGGCCGGCCGCCGCGTCGTCGTCCTCGAGGCACGCGGTCAGCTCGGAGGCCGCGCGACGTCGTTCATCGACCGGGTCACCGGTGAGCGAGTCGACAACGGCCAGCATGTGCTCTTTGGCTGTTATCGAGACACCTTTGCCATGCTCCGTCGGATCGATGCCGCGGCGAACGTTCGCGTTCAGCCCGCACTGAGAGTGCCGTACCTCGACGCGTCCGGCGAGCGGACGGTGCTCAGATGCCCCAATCTGCCGCCGCCGCTGCACCTGCTGGCGGCGGTGTTCGAGTGGGAGGCGCTCGAATGGCGCGACCGCTTCCAGGTCCTTCGCGTCGGTCGGCCGGTCCTGCGGGCCAGGAAGGACGGCCCGACCGGTGACCCGAAGGAAACCGTGGCCGGCTGGCTCGATCGCTACCGGCAGCAGGGACGCCTTCGGGAGTGGCTGTGGGAGCCTCTCGCCGTGGCCGCCCTGAACCAGCCTCCATCGGAGGCGGCCGCCGCGCCGTTCGTTCGCGTGCTCGCCGAGATGTTCGGCTCAGAGCCGTCAGACGCCTCGCTGGCTCTCCCCGTAACCCCACTCGACGAGATGTACGCGCTGCCAGCCAAGCGGTACATCGAGGCACACGGCGGGGAGGTTCGCGTGCACGCGCTCGCCCGCCTTCAGCTCGGCGATCGAGGGATCGTCCGCCTCGACGTGCGCGGCGAGGAGATCCACGCCCCCGACGTGATCGTTGCCGTGCCGTGGTTTTCACTGGCGACGCTCTTCGACGGCGATCGATCCGCGGTGGCGCATTTGTCCGACAACGCATCGCGCATGGACGCGAAGCCCATCCTCACCGTGAATCTCTGGTACGACCGGCAGGTCATGCAGGACGAGTTCGTCGGGCTTCCGGGCCGGAAGATCCAGTGGGTCTTCGACAAGCGGCAGGCGTTCGGTGAACGGGCGTCGCATCTCTCGCTGGTGGCGAGCGGGGCGACCGACCTGATTGGGCTGGACGCCGAGGCGCTCATCGCGCTGGCGGCCCGGGAGATGTCGGAGTCGATTCCGGGGGCCCGGGACGCGGTGCTCCGCCGCGGCACGGTGATTCGCGAAAAGCGCGCGACGTTTTCGCTGACACCCGGTCAGCCGGACAGACCTGGCGTGCTGACGTCCGTCGCCGGCCTGTTCCTTGCCGGCGACTGGATCGACACCGGCCTCCCCGGAACCATCGAGAGCGCCGCACGCGCCGGGCACATGGCGGCGCGCGCCTGCCTCGATCGTGAGCGTCCCTCGAACGCCTGAGCGCGGTCGAGTCAATCACCGCTTGTGGCACAATCGATGGCTGCGCTCGCACAAGACAGGCTCATGAAATCAGTTGTCGTCCACTATCAGGAAATCGCGCTGAAGGGAAAGAACCGGCCGTGGTTCGTGGCCCGGCTGGCTCGCAACATTCGGCAGGCGACCTCCGATCTCGACATCGCGGAGGTTCGCGTCCTGATGGGCCGTCTCGAAGTGATCCTCGGCCCATCGGCGACATGGGAGACGGTCGCTCAACGGCTGAAGGGTGTGTTCGGCATCGCGAACTTCGCGCGTGCGGGCCGGGCCGCGCTGGACGTCGATGCCATCGCCGGTGCGATCCTCGCCGATCTGGGCGATCTGCAACCAGCCACCTTCCGGGTCTCGGCGCGTCGCGCGGACAAACGATTTCCGCTCACCTCGCCGCAGATCGAGCGCGAGGTCGGAGGACGCATCAAGGAGGCGCGCGGCTGGCGCGTGCACCTCGACGCGCCCGAGCTGACCATCCATGTCGAGACCCTGACCAACCAGGCCTTCTATTTCTTCGGCAAGGAGCGCGGCGCCGGTGGCCTTCCCACGGGCTGCAGCGGACGCGTCGCCTGCCTGCTCTCCGGCGGCATCGACTCGCCGGTTGCCGCGTGGCACATGATGCGGCGCGGCTGCCGCGTCCTGTTCGTGCACTTTCACAGCTATCCGATTCTCTCGCGCGCGTCACAGGAAAAGGCGCGCGAGCTGGCGCGGCTGCTGACGCGGTTCCAGTTCGACTCGCGGTTGTTCCTGGTCCCGTTCGGAGAGATTCAGCAGCAGGTCCTGCTGACCGTACCGCCGACGCTGCGTGTCGTCGTCTACCGTCGGCTCATGTTGCGGATCGCCGAGCGGATCGCGCGTCAACATCGGGCGCTCGCGCTGGTGACCGGCGAAGCCGTGGGCCAGGTGGCCTCGCAGACCCTCGAGAATCTCTCGACCATCGGGTCGGTCGCCACGCTGCCGGTGCTCCGTCCGCTCGTCGGCATGGACAAGGAAGACATCACGATCGAAGCGCAGCGGATCGGGTCCTATCCCGTGTCGATCATTCCGGATCAGGACTGTTGCACGCTGTTCACGCCACGCCATCCGGCCACACGCGCGCGGCCGTCGGATGTCGAGGCGGCTGAAGCCGCGCTCGACGTCGACGTCATCGTCCAGCGCGCCGCCGACGCCGCGGTTCACGAGCGCTTCACGTTCCCGGTGCGCGTCGCCGCCGCCGACGTTCCCAGTCACCTTCCGGTCGATATACAATAGTCGGCTCAACAGACCAGGGGGTTGTCCCCCTTTCCCAAGCTGTGGATTCCGGTCCAGCGGAAAAAGGCGGTTGTCCCCTTTCTTACGAGGACGTCGAGAAGAAAGCCATGCTTACACCTGGAAAACTGGCCGGCATGAAAGCCGTTTCGGATGCGCGGGGCGTCATCGCCGCCGCGGCGATGGATCAGCGGGGATCCCTGCAGAAGTCGCTCGCCAAGGAGCGGGGCGGCGAGGTCGGCGACCGCGACATGGAAGAGTTCAAGGCCATCGTGACGGAAGTGCTCACACCGCACGCCAGCGCGATCCTGCTGGACCCCGAGTGGGGTCTGCCGGCGAGCAAGCGACGCGCAAAGAACGCCGGCCTGTTGCTGGCCTACGAGAAGACCGGCTACGACAAGACCGGCCCCGGTCGGCTGCCCGATCTGCTCGACGACTGGTCTGTTCGCCGCGTCAAGGAAGCCGGCGCCGACTGCCTCAAGATCCTGCTCTACTACACGCCCGACGATCCGCAGACGGTCAACAACAAGAAACACGCCTGGGTCGAACGCATCGGCGACGAATGCCGCGCCAACGACATCCCGTTCTTCCTCGAGTTCGTCGGCTACGACGAGAGCCTCGACGAGAAGGGCCCGGAGTACGCGCGGAAGAAGCCGGACATCGTGATCGGCAGCATGCGCGAGTTCAGCAAAGAGCGCTACGGCGTCGACGTACTGAAAGTCGAAGTGCCGGTGAACATGAAGTTCGTCGAAGGATCCGCCGTGTTCGGCGGCACCAGGGTCTACTCGAAGGAAGAGGCCAAGTCGTACTTCCGCCGTGCCGCGGATGTCGCCACCAAGCCGTTCATCTATCTTTCGGCCGGCGTCAGCAACGCCGAGTTCACCGAGGCGCTCTCACTGGCGGCGGAAGCCGCCACGCGCTTCTCGGGCGTGCTCTGCGGACGCGCCACCTGGAAGGACGGCATCCCGATCTACGCCAAGCAGGGACCGGACGCGTTCCGAACGTGGCTGCAGGACGAGGGGGTCAAGAACATCGCGAACGTCAACGCCCACCTCAAGCCGGCGCACCCGTGGTTCGCGTTCTACGGTGTCAAGTCCGCCGACGCGCTGGCAGGCTGACAGACCGTGACGCTCAGTGGCGTTTGAGGACCTCGACGCCACTGACCTTGCCCAGGCAGGTATCGCCCGAGTAGGGCACCCGAATCGAGTCGGTGCCGAGTTCCGCCGTTCCGGTCAAGGTGATGGGGCACGTGGGCAGGCCTGCCGACGTCGCGTTGCCCGCCGCACTCCACGTGATTGTCTGGGCGGCCAGCGTCGCCTCGGCCGTGCCAGCGACCGCCAGGTTGT
Source organism: uncultured Acidobacteriota bacterium (assembly GCA_963771415.1). Lineage (GTDB taxonomy): Bacteria > Acidobacteriota > Vicinamibacteria > Vicinamibacterales > 2-12-FULL-66-21 > CAWAZT01. The sequence goes on from CAVYTI010000009.1 coordinate 448,256, forward strand.
TCCCGCACGTGGCAGAAAACGACCCTCTCGCGCTCGTCGAGGTCTGGTCCGTGACCGTCCACTTGAAATCCGTGCACGACGAAGGAGACGGCGCCACGCTCGCGGATGACCACGTTCCCATGAGCGCGCTCATGCCCGTCGACGAGGGGCCCGTCATCGAGCTCGTGTGCTCGAATCCCATACAGCCAGCCGCCAGGGTAGCGGCCAAAAAGGCAAAGCTACAGCCGATTAAAGTGTTCTTCATGAGACCCAGTGAGAGACTTCGCAGGGAGCCCAGGGTTGTGGGGAGGCCTAGTATACCAGACCCGATCGCCGCGGCTCCCCTCGCCCGTTACCGCCCGAGCAGCGTCTGCCGCGGGACGTGCCGGACGCCATCCAGGTAATCTCGGAGCGCCTCGGTGGTGCTGCGGAAGGCGAGCTCGTCCCACGGAATCGTATCGGCCTCGAAGAGCCGCGCCTCCAGGCATTCCTCGTCACCGCAGAGCTCACCTCCAACCACGCTGGCGGCGTAGACGACGATGATGGGCGAGTTGCCGGAGTAGGAGTAGATGTTGACCAGCGCGTCGAGCCTGACGTCGAGCCCCGATTCCTCGCGCGCCTCGCGGATCGCGGCGGCGGTGAGCTCCTCGCCACGGTCCACGTAGCCGCCGGGAAAGACCCAGAGCCCGTAACCCGGTTCGATCGCCCGCCGGACCAGGACGAGGCGCGAGTCCGATGTCTCGATGATCGTGCCGACCGCGACCTTGGGATCGAGATAGAAGACGAAACCGCACCGGGCGCACACCAGCCTGTCCGGATCGCCGGACTTGAGGTTCCGCGTCTCCAGGGCGCCCCCGCAGGCCGGGCAGAAGCGGTATTGCACTCCCCTAGCTTAAGTCGAACCTCCGACCCCGGACGCGGCGTATGAAATAATCGAGGGTCATGTCGATCCTGAAGGTCGCGCACATGGGCCACCCCATCCTGCGGACCCGCGCCAGGCCCATCGATCCATCGGAGATAACCTCGCCGCGCGTCCAGCAGCTCATCGACGACATGTTCGAGTCGATGCGGGAGTATCAGGGGATCGGCCTCGCCGCGCCGCAGGTCCACGTGGGGCTGCGCCTCTTCGTGGCCGGTGTCCCGGATCGGGCGGAGCCTGGCGAGGAGCCCGATGAGGAGACCAGGGTGCCGCTGATGGCGCTGGTGAATCCGGAAATCACGCCTCTCGGCACGTCGGTCGTCGAGGATTGGGAAGGCTGCCTGAGCATTCCAGGCATTCGCGGCAGGGTGCCGCGCGCGACGGCGATCGGGGTGAACGCCTACGACCGCCGCGGGCGTCGAGTCGAGCTTCGGGTCAAGGGTTTCACCGCCCGCGTCATTCAGCACGAAACCGATCACCTCGACGGCGTGCTGTTCTTCGATCGGATGAAGTCCTTCGAGACCTTGACGTTCCTCGACGAGTTCGGCCGCTTCTGGAATTCGCGGGACGTTCCGGACGAATGATCGCGGGTCAGCGCTGGTCGCGATCCGCGTCCCGGCGCTTCTGATCCAGAATCCGCTCCGCCTTCAATCGCTCCAGCTCCACCGCAGAGTGGTCGGCAAAGATCATCGCGCCCGCCAGCGCCGTGTGCCCGGCGTGTTCGGCAATCAGGCGATGCATCTGCTGGCAGACACGCCGATAGGCAGGATGACCCTGCGGCGCGGTTCGCAGCTCGATGACGTGCATCGCTTCGCGTGCGTTCATCTCGACGTAGAACCTGATCCGGTAGGCCATCGAGACGGCATACTGGGCGACGTCGGGCAGTCCGGCCGCGAGCAGGTCCTCATGAAGCGCCGCCGAGTCGTGCATGACCCCGGTCCAGTCGTCGAGCACGCCGGCCTCGCGGATCGCCTCCGGCTCGGTGTAGCCGTGCCGCGTTGACAGGCGTTGCCACTCGATCGTCAGCAGCCGGTGCCGCTGCAGGTCGCGGAACGCGCCGTAGTCGGTGAGCACGTCGAAGCGGTAGCTGGTTCGCTCGAAGGCGCGACCGGGCTTATGACGGCGATTACTGCGCTCGCCGACGTAGGCGCGAAGGATTGCGGCGCGATCGTCGGCCGACATGCCTCTGGCGAGCGCCAGGAGCTGATCGTCGGGCAGCATCGTCGTCGCATACAGGGCCGCGGCCACGACCTTGGTTTCCCCGTCGCGATCGAAGTCGGTGAGGACGACTTCATCCCGTTCCTCCGCCGCCACCTCGTCGAGCAGCTGCGAGGCGACGGCCGCGGTTCGATCGCGCGTGTCGGCCAGATACGCGCTCCATCGCTCGCCGCGATCGGCCTGATCGACGCGGACCAGGAACGCGGGAATGACCTTGCGCAACTCCAGCAGCATGTCTGCGGCGCACGCGCGCACCTCGGCGAGCGGATGCGCGCGCATCCGGAGCAGCAGGCTCTCGAATCCCTGGCCGGTGCCATAGATCCCGACGTTCGACTGCGTGGCCGCGGGCAGCAGCCCGCGCAGGGTATCGAGCGCCTTCGCCCGCGTCGCCGCGCGGTGAACGGGCTCCGAATCCTGCGGCGAGCGCGGGTACTTAGCCGCGAAATGGCGCTGCAACCGATCGAGCAGGCGCGCGTAGGTCTCGAACGCTCGATCCATTGCGGCGACATAACGCTCGAGCAGCGCGCCCTGCAGCTCCGCCGGCACGTGGTAGCGCCAGCGGCCGTGGAGTGTGTCGGTGTAGGGCACGTAGCGTGTCGACTGCTCGAGGTAGGCCATCAGGCGGCCCCACTCCAGCACCTTGGTCAGCAGGTTCGAGACGTACTCGCAGGCCAGATGGGCGCCCCCGAGCTGGGCGACCGAATCGTCTCCGTACTCGTTGAAGACCTTGGCATACAAACGGTCGGCCCGACTCGTGCCAACCGCGGATGACACGATCGGGGTGGTGCCGACATCCTGCGCGAACTCGTCGAGGAAAAGCCTCCGGAGCGACTTGGCCGATCGCGAGTAGCGTGCGAAGAGCGCTCCTTTCACGGTCTCGGGAAGGTTGGTCAGCGCGAACACGTGGCGATCGACGTTCGTGAAGTAGGGCTCGAGCAGTGCGCGTTCGGACTCGGTGAACGTTTCGGGAGGCGACAGCAGGGTCGACACGGGCCCGATTGTACAATGCGCAGGTCATGACCGAATTCGTGCATCGCCTCGAGGTCCGCTTTCGCGACTGCGATCCGATGGGGCACGCCAACAACGCGGTGTATTTCACCTATCTCGAGCAGGCGCGTTTCGCGCACTGGCGGTCGCTGTGGGGCTTCGGCACGCCGCAGTTGCCGCCGGGAATGCCCGGCGTGATCCTCGCGCACGCCGAGTGCGACTACAAGCGTCCGGCCAAGTATGGCGAGACGCTGGAGATCCACCTTCGGATTGTCGAGCTCGGTCGAACCAGCTTCCGCTACGAGTACAACATCTTCGACGCCCAGCAGCGGGCGGTGGCCAGCGCTCGAACTGTGCAGGTGATGTACAACTACGAAACCGAGCGGCCGGTTCCGATCCCGGAGTCCGTCCGCCAACTGTTGACCACGGCGTCCGCGCCGCAGCTGTGACGCCGCTGCTGATTCCTGCGGGGAACCCGTCTGACTGGACCGGTCCCGCTGGAAACAACACCTGGCTCCTTCCCGGCCGTGAGCCGGCGCTCGTCGACGCAGGTGTCGGCCAGGCCGATCATCTCAAGGCGCTGGCCGAAGCGCTCGCGGGGGCGCCGCTCTCCCGCATCCTGATTACCCACAATCATCCCGACCACGTGCTCGGTATCCCGGCGCTGCTGGCGAGATGGCCGAGCGCGATCGTCGTGAGCCTCGGCGACCTCGCGATAGCGGGTCGATCCGAGATCGTCTGCGACGGCGCGCGCGTGTCCGCCGGCAATGATGCGCTGCTGGTGGTTGCCACGCCCGGCCATGCGCCGGACCACGCGTGTTTCTTCGACGAGGAGAGTCGCGATCTGTTCTGCGGCGATCTGGCGAGGGTGGGAGGAACGATCGTCATTCCGGCCAGCAAGGGGGGAAATCTGAGCGCCTACCTGGATTCGCTGCGGCACGTTCGGGCGATGGCGCCCCGCCGCCTCCTGCCCGGGCACGGCATCATCATCGACGATCCGGTGAGCCTGATTGACGAATACCTCGCACATCGACTCGAGCGCGAGAGTCAGATCGTCAGCGCGATTCGCGCCGGCGCGCGCACACCGGAGGAAATCGTCGATCGCGTCTACGTCGGTCTGCCTCCAGCGCTCCGTGGCGCCGCGATTGACAGCGTCACCGCACATCTCGACAAACTGCGTGACGACGGTGGCGCGTAGCGGTTCGTGGATTCAGGCTGGCTGGAAACCAGGCGGAACGTCCGGCGAGCGTTCCATCTTGCGAACGGCCTTCGGCAGCGCGTCGCGAACGACCTGCTCGAGCTCCTCGAGATAAGTGACGAACCGGCCACGCCCTTCAGCGGTGAGGCGGTACAGCGTCTGCGGACGACCGGCTTCGCTGCCGCGCCACGCCTCGACCAGCCCAGCGTCCTGCAGGACATCCACGTGGCGGCTCAAGTTGCCGTCCGTCAGCGCGCACAGACGTTTGAGCTCGGTGAACAACAGTCCTTCCGGTCGTGTCGCCAGCGACGTCATGATGCCCAGGCGCGCTTTCTCGTGGAGCACACGATCGAGGCCCTGGTAGGCGTACCGTCCGGACTGGTCGCGCGGGGAGATCTTCTTCGCCATCACCGATCCTTGGATTGTTCAGATCTTGCCGGGTCTTGGGTGTCGCGCTCGAGATTCCACCAGAGGACGACCGCCGACACAAGCTGCCCGACGCCAAAGGTCGCTCCGACCTGCCACGCGGTCGGAACCACCGGTTCGCCTGCGGTCCACAACCACGCGACTCCGCAGGCGCAGTAAAAGAGGGCAACCGCGCCGCTGGCACGCGGGAGGTATGGTCTCGAAGCCACGACACCGATACCGAAACAGATGGCCCACAGGCCCGGCAGGAGGACCACCAGCGCCGGACTGAGGTGCGCCAGGCAGAGCGTGATCGCCATCCCCGCGATGAGGCTGGGGAGAAACTGACCGACGACGCGGCGGGTTCGCCGGCGATCGATCGGTCGCTCGTGAACCCAGTAGTTGTAGACGATCTCGCTGGCGCCGAGGCAGGCGGCGCAGACCGCGATGGCCAGCCAGTAGACGGTGAATGCCATCGGGTCGATCGACGAAAGGTTGCGAGGCTGCAGCCAGGCCGCAGCCAGGCCCATCAGGCCGGAGGCGGCGACCGGCAGCGACCGATAGCCGCGGTACACCTCCGCCTTGGCGAGGTGCTGGTGGATTTCCGCGATCTGGTCGAGCGCCCGGGAGACGTCCACATCTCTACTTTGCCGCGTAAAGGATGCGCGCGTCAAGCGGGGGCCTTACAATAATTCGCCGCCCATGAAAGGCTTCTCACACCCCGAGCTCCTGACATCGCCCGGTGCCCTCGCCGAGCAACTTCGCAGCGACCGCCGCCCGCTGGTCCTCGACGTGCGAGCGCCGGAGGATTTCGCCGCCGGCCACATCCCGGGCGCGGTGCACCTCGACTTGTGGGGCGTCTCGTTGATCGACACCGATCCGGCGCCGCTGCGCGCGTTCATGTGGATGATCGACCACCTCTTCAACCTGCGCGGGGTGGATGGATCCAGTCCGGTGGTCGTCTACGATTCTCAGTCCGGTGTGCGCGCCGCCCGCGCGTTCTGGTTCCTGGAATACTTCGGACACCCGGGCGTCCAGGTGCTCGATGGCGGGTTCACCGCGTGGACCGCCGCGGGGTTGCCGGTCACGCAGGAGTCGCAACCGCCGCGGACGAGCGACTGGAGCGGGACGCCGCGGGAATCGGTGCTGGCCACCTGGCGCGACGTCGAGGCGCGGCTCGGTCAGACGGGTTCCGTCATCCTCGACACCCGCAGCGACGCCGAATACCACGGCACGCTGGTTCGGGCGAAGCGTGGAGGAGCCATCCCCGGTGCGGTTCACGTCGAGTGGACCCGCAACCTCACCCCCAGCGGCGAATTCAAATCAGCCGCCGAGTTGCGGGCCATGTACGAGGCGGCCGGCGTGACCCCCGACAAGGAAGTGGTCACCTACTGTCAGGGTGGCTACCGCGCGGCGCACGCATATCTGACCCTGCGGCTGCTCGGCTATCCACGGGTCCGCAACTACACCGGGTCGTGGAAGGAATGGGGAGACAGGGAGGATCTGCCGATCGAGAAGAAATAGTGCTAAGGGTGCTGACGGTGCTAATGGTGCTGAGGGTGCGGTGCTGACGGTGCTAATGGTGCTGAGGGTGCGGTGCTGACGGTGCTCGTGGTGCTGAGGGTGCGGTGCTGACGGTGCTCGTGGTGCTGAGGGTGCGGTGCTGACGGTGCTCATGGTGCTGAGGGTGCGGTGCTGATGGTGCTCGTGGTGCTGAGGGTGCGGGTGCTGACGGTGCTCGTGGTGCTAGCAGTGCGGTGCTGGTGTGCTGACGGTGCTGGTGCTATCGTGCTTGGTGAAAATTGCTGTCGTACTCGTGAGGCCGCAGGATGGTCTGTGATTGCCTTACGTGCCGCGACTTGATATTGAACGGATGGGTCCGCCGCGTATGGCATCTCGAGCACCTTGAGCACCTTAAGCACCTTAAGCACCCTGAGCACCTTGAGCACCGTTACCCGTCGGCCAGCACCATTAGCACCGCACCGTTAGCACCCTTAGCACGTCAGCACCCTTAGCACCTCACGATACTGCCTATGGATTCCGTCATCGACTTCATCAACACCCATCGCGACCGTTACGTCGACGAGCTCAAACACTATCTCGCGATCCCGAGTATCAGTGCGCTGCCCGAGCACGAGGCAGACGTCAAGCGCTGCGCCGAGTGGACCGCGGACGAGATGCGCCGCATCGGTCTTCAAAACGTTCGGCTGGTCGAGACGGCCGGCTTCCCGGTGGTCTACGGCGACTGGCTGGGGGCCCCGGGTGCGCCGACGATCCTTTTCTACGGCCACTACGACGTGCAGCCGGTCGACCCGGTCGATCTCTGGGAATCGCCGCCGTTCGAGGCCACGGTCCGCGACGGCGAGATCTACGCCCGCGGCGCCGCCGACGACAAAGGGCAGGTCTTCATGCACTTCAAGGCGATCGAAGCGCACCTGAAGCAGAACGGCCGCCTGCCGGTGAACATCAAGATCATCCTGGAAGGCGAGGAGGAAGTCGGTTCGGCCAACCTCGACACCTTCGTCAAGGCGCACAGCGACGAGCTCAAGGCTGATGTCGTCGTGATCTCGGATTCACCGATGTTCGACCGCGGCGTGCCGTCGATCTGCTACGGACTGCGCGGGCTGGTCTACTTCCAGATCAACCTGCGCGGCACGAAATCGGATCTGCATTCCGGCTCGTTCGGCGGCGCCGTCGCCAATCCTGCGTTCGTACTCGCGAATATGCTGGCGCAGATGAAGGACCGCGGCGGTCGCGTCAAGATCCCCGGCTTCTACGACGAGGTGAGGCCGCTCCGCGACGAGGAACGCGAGCAATGGAAGCGGCTGCCGTTCAACGAGAAGCGCTACGCCAAAGAGCTTGGCGCGCCTCGGTTGTTCGGCGAGAGTGGATACAGCACCCTGGAGCGGGTCTGGGCGAGACCGACCTTCGAGGTCAACGGGCTGCTGTCGGGCTTTACCGGCGAAGGGGCCAAGACCGTGATTCCCGCCGTCGCCATGGCCAAGGTGAGCATGCGCCTGGTTCCCGATCAGCAACCCGACACGATCGCCAGCCGGTTCGAGGCCTACGTCAAGAAGGTCGCGCCGAAAACAGTGGAGGCGACCGTCACGCGAATGCACGGCGGCAAGCCGTGGATGACCGACTTCGACAACAAATACGTCCAGGCTGCCGGTCGCGCGATCGAGAAGGGCTTCGGTCAGAAGCCGGTCTTCAACCGCGAAGGCGGATCGATTCCGGTCGTCGCGACATTTCAGGAGATCCTGGGGCTGCCGTCGGTACTCTTCGGCGTCGGCCTGCCCGACGAGAACGCTCACGCGCCGAACGAGAAGCTCGATCTGGCCAACTTCCACGGCGGAATCATCGCCTCGGCGTTCCTCTACGACGAGGTCGCCAGGGGTTGACATGCGGATCGCCGGGAGCGCGGTTCTCATCGGCGCCTGCCTCGCGACCCTGACCGGCTGCACCGGTGCCTCCCGCGATCGCGTGCGGCAGTCGACGCACGGGACCTACGACAAGTCGTCCGGCAAGCTGACCCAGATCACCTACGACCGCAACCACAACGGCACCATCGACACCTGGACCGACATGGACGGCGCGCGTCCGCTGCGATCGCGCATCGACCTCGACGAAGACGGCAAGATCGATCGGTGGGAGTATTACGACGCCGCCGGCGTGCTGGTGAAAGTCGGGTTCTCCCGCAAACACGAGGTCAAGCCGGACGCCTGGGCATTTTCGCGGCCCGATGGATCGCTCGAGCACCTGGAGATTTCGTCCACTGCCGATGAGTCCCGCATCGACCGGCGCGAGTACTACGACGCCGGCGCGCTGGTGCGAGCTGATGAAGACACCAACGGGGACGGTCGGATCGACAAATGGGAGACCTATCAGAACGGAACGCTCGTGACGGTGGAGTTCGACGAGAACCGGGACGGCCGGCCCGATCGCCGACTGACCTACGCCAACAATCAGCTGGCGAGCATCGAGTCGCAGCCTGATTCGACCGGCCGCTACCTGAAAAAGGAGCCGGCGGCGCGGTGAGCCATCGCGCGCGCACGTTCGTCGCCGGACATCACGGCCTGGTCGGCTCGGCCGTCCTCAGGCGGCTCGCAAGAACTGACCGCGAGGAGGTGCTGACCGCCTCACGGGACCAGCTCGATCTCCGCGACCAGGCCGCGGTGAACTACTGGTTCAAGGCCAATCGTCCCGACTACGTCTATCTGGTCGCCGGAACGGTGGGCGGGATTCTCGCCAACTCTACGCGCCCGGCCGAGTTCATCTACGACAACATGCTGATTCACGCGACGGTGGTGCACGCCGCGCACGTCTATGGCACGCGCAAGCTTCTCTACCTTGGCAGCTCGTGCATCTACCCGCGAGAGTGCCATCAGCCGATGGCCGAAGAAGAGTTGATGACGGGGCCGCTCGAGCCGACCAACGATGCCTACGCCATTGCCAAGATCGCGGGAATCAAATTGTGTCAGGCCTATCGGCGGCAGTACGGCTCCAACTTCGTCTCGGCGATGCCGACGAATCTCTACGGCCCGCACGACAATTTCGACCTGACCAGCTCTCACGTCATTCCCGCGTTGATCAGAAAATTCCACGACGCGCAGGTACAGGGAGCGCGCGATGTCGTGATTTGGGGGACGGGCTCGCCCAGACGAGAATTCCTCCATGTCGACGACCTGGCCGATGCCTGTGTCTTCCTCATGGAACGCTTCGAAGATGAGCAGCACATCAACGTTGGCACCGGCGAGGATCTGACTATTCGCGATCTGGCGGAGATGGTCAGGCAGATCGTCTACCCCGAGGCGAGGCTGACGTTCGATTCTTCGAAGCCTGATGGCATGCCCCGCAAGCTGCTGAACGTCTCACGCATCCACGCACTTGGCTGGCGTCATCGGATCGCCCTGAGGGACGGGATTCAGTCGACCTACGAATGGTTCCTGCAGCACCCGGACTACACACGACGCGGGGTGCCGCCGGCGCGCGCGGTGTAGGCCCGCTGGACACGATCCGGCCGTGCCTTACGTCGGGTCCGCGTCTTCCGCTACCATACCAAGGTGCCCCTTCGTATCGGCTTCGACATGGATGGCGTGCTCGCGGATTTCGCCGCGGCCTACCACCAGTGCGAATCGAGTCTCTTCGGTCCGACGAGGCAGCCCTCTCGATCCGGTGCTCTTGAGGACGAGACGATGGACGAGGCCGACGCCAACGCGGATCCGGTTCGCGGCAGGTCCAGCCGCGACGTGCCACACCCCTCCGAGCTGAGGCGACGGCGCGATGCAGTCTGGCAGATGATCGAGCAGACACCGGACTTCTGGACGACGCTCGAGCCGCTCGAGGCTGGCGCCGTTCGCCGCATCCACGAGTTGATGCTCCGCCACAAATGGGAGGTCTTCTTCATCACCCAGCGTCCCCGGACGGCCGGTGACACCGTTCAGCGACAGACTCAGCGGTGGCTGGTGGGTCAGGGGTTCGACCTTCCCTCTGTCCTGGTCATTCCGGGATCGCGCGGTGCTGCGGCGGCCGCGCTGCGCCTCGACTATCACGTCGACGACAGCCCGAGAAATTGCATCGACGTAAAGTCGGAGTCGGGGGCAAAGCCCCTGCTGGTCGTCGATCGCACCGACGAAATTGCAGCCGTCAGTGCGCGCAAGCTAGGGATTGGCACCGCCGAGAGCATTTCCGCCTGTCTGGACATCCTCGATCAGGCGACCCGAGCCCGTAAGCAGCCGACCATCCTTCATCGTCTGGCCAAGCTGGTGGGATGGCACTAGCGAGGAAGGTGCGAGGAAGGTGCTAGGGGGGTGCCGAGGGTGCTCCGGGTGCTACAGGGTGCTGGTGCAGGGGGTGCTACAGGCCGGTGCTGGGGGTGCTCCGAGTGCTACAGGGTGCCGGTGCTAGGGCGCGCAAGGTGTGCTCAGGGTGCCGCTGCTGGGGTGCGCAGGGTGCTCGAGATGCGGGGTTCTAGTCGGAGTGCGCCGCTAACGGTATGGGTTGCGAGCCGGTCCTGAATCGTCGGTCACGCGCGCGCCAGCACTGTTGGCGCCCTCCAGCACGCCTTGCGCTGCGCCTCCCTGAGCCGCACCGTTAGCACCGGTAGCACCTCGAGCACCGCTCGTACCTTCGCACCGCTCGCACTCTGGGCACACCCCGAAGCACCCTGAGCACCCGAAGCACCGCACAGCGAGCACCCCGAGCACCGCCAGCACCCCCGGCACCCCCACGAGTACAGCAAAAGAGGCCGGCCCCCCGAAGGGAACCGGCCTCGACGACTAACGAGCCGATGTGCTTACCAGTTCACGCGCACGCCGAACCGCAGGACGCGCGGCGCGACGATAGCCTGAATCTGATTCGCGTTCGACGCGTTCTGGCGGCTGCGGATCGCCTGAATCGTGTTCGAGTTGCCGATGTTGAACACGTCCAGCGACGGGATGAACCGGACGCCCGCGAAACGAATCGGACGCTCGACGTGGAAGTCGAGGTTCTGGTAGTTCGGCAGACGCGTCTCGCCGACCGGGTTCAGCAGGACGTCGATCTGGCCCGCGCCGTTGGGACGGCTCGGGGTCTGGACGGAGCATCTCCTGCGGATAGCCCTGACGCGCGTTGTAGAACGCCGACACGTTGAACGCGAACGGCAGCTCGTACACGCCGCTCACCTTGAACAGCCACTTGCTGTTGATGTAGACGTTCCCGATGCCGCTGCCGGAGGTCAGGTAGTCGTACTGGTAGCCGTCGCGCTGATCGCGGTTCGACGGATCCTCGCTGAACGCCGCCGAGGCGATGCTCGGCTGGCTGCCCGGGAACGAGCCGAAGTTCACGGTCGTGCTGTTGTAGGCGAAGCTGGTGTTCATCATCCAGTGATTGGACATCCGCTTGCGGCCGTTCAGCTCGAGGCCGTTGTAGGTCCGGTTGAAGCCCGGGACGTTGGTCAGCGTCGACGACCGTCGGCTGCTGGAAGGCCGGCTGGAAGTAGGTGATCGTCGGGCAGTTCGCCGGCGCTGATGCGCGTGCCGTCGTCACCCGGGCAGGTGCTGGCGGCCGGCGTGAAGGTCGGCGGCGACCCAGTCTGCCGAGGTGATGCCTGTGCGATCGCTCCAGGAGAAGTTCGCCGTACCTGCGCCAGATGTAGCTGGCGCCCACCGCGAAGCCGGCGCCGATTTCGCGATCGACGCCGAGCGATGAACTCGTCGGTGCGTGTCGTTCTTCAGGTTCGGGTCGACCGAGTTGGCCGAGACCGTGTTGGCCGGGATTCGCCGCCGACCAGTTGGTGCTCGCCGACAGCGGTTTGTCGCTCAGCGTGATCTCGCCGACGTCCGCCGAGCCGTTGCCGTTCGCGTCCACCCACGGATACCGCAGCGTGGTCGAGCCGACCGGGTTGATCGTGCCGCGCGACGGCGCCGTTGCCGACCTGGCCGTAGTAGCGCGCGTAGTTGGCGCGCGCCACCGTCTTGCCGTTGCCGGTCAGGTCGTAGGTGAGGCCGAGGCGCGGCGAGAAGTTGTTGAACGCCACGCCAGGATCGGCGCCGGGGAAGTTGATCGCCGGCAGCCACGGACCGCCGAGCGGGTTGGCGGCGATGCTGGCCGCGCCCGCCTTGTCGCTGGTTGTAGTCGTAGCGGACGCCGAGCTGCAGCGTCGCGCGGCCGTGCGTGACCGTGTCCTGCACGTAGGCGGAGTAGTTCAGCAGGTCGTACACGCTGTAGCCGTCGCGGGTGAGGTCGACCTGGCAGCCCGTCGCCGCCAGCGAGCAGTCGTTCGGCGAGCGAGCGTCGGGATAGCGGACCGTGCGCGAAGCCGCCGGTGTGGTTGATCGACGTCGTGTTCGAATCGCGCCAGTAGCCGCCGACGCTTGAACGAGTGGTCGCCGCCCATGAAGCCGGGCAGGAAGTAGTTCGAGTTGAACGTCAGGCTGTTGACCGGACGGATGAACACGCTCTCGGCGCCGGACCGGCCGTTCAGGCCGCTCGAGACGATCAACGTCGGCTGCACGTCGCGCAGTTCCGGCGAGTGGAAGCCGAGGATGAAGTTGTTGCCGACGTGCGCGTACTGGACGTCGAGGAGCAGGCGGTCGCTGACGACCCACTGGTCGCCGAACTTGTAGGTCGGGTTCGGACCGGTGTTCCACCAGTGCTTGCCGAAGCTCGCGTCCACCGCGCCCTGCGGCGTCGTGGTTTCGATCGGGTGGAGGTCGTCGGCGCCGCGCGCGTTGCGCTCCTTCTTCGCGAAGTTGTTGAAGAGCGACAGCTTGTTGCCCTTGAACAGCTGCACTTCACGCCTTCAGGTTGGTCGTCTGCAGCAGCGTCTTGTCGGTGTTCAGGCAGGCGTTGACGTCCTTGATCGAGCGGCGAGCGCGACGCGGCGTCTTGAATGGCCTGGCACGCCGGCGTCGGCTTGTAGAAGTTGACGACGCCGACGTCGATGTCCTGCTTGCCGTAGCTGCCCCACACCCAGGCGCGGCCCTTCTTGATCGGGCCGCCGGCTTCGACGCCGTAGTCCTTGATGTTCTGGATCGGGTTGCCGGAGGTGGCGCCCTGCTTGCGCAGCGAGTCGCTGATGTTGTTCGACTTCGAACGTCGTCGTCGGTCACGTAGAAGCGCGACGAGCCCTTGAAGCGGTCGCGAGCCGCTCTTGGTGACCAGGTTGATGCCGACGCCGCCGGTCTGCTGCGTGACGTCCACGCCGCCGGTGTTGATCGTCATTTCCTGGAACGCGTCGAAGTCGTAGTAGCTCGGGGACGCGCCGGTGGCCGACATGTCGGTGATGTCGACGCCGTCGAGCGACCACTTGTTGTTGGTCGGGTTGCCGCCGCGCGACACGTAGTTGGACTGCTGACCCGACATGTTGCCGCCGATGTTCTCGCGGTCCATCGCGATGCCGGCCGTCTGCTGGAGGATGACCCAGGGGTCGCGCGCCGACGGGATGTTCTGCAGCTGCTCGATGGTGAACGTCTGCTTCGTGCCGGTCTCCTTCGTGTCGACGATCGGGCTCTCGCCGGTGACGGTGACCGTTTCCTGCACGGTCGACACGCCCAGCTGCGTGCTGACGTTGGCGCTGAAGCCGACCGTGACCTGAATCCCTTCTTTGACAACGGTCTTGAAGCCGGGGAGCTCGAACTTCACGGTGTAGGTGCCGACCTCAAGTCGCGGAAACTGGAAGGAGCCGCTCTCGCTGGTCGTGGCAGTAAGCGGCTGCAGCAGCGACGGTCCGGAGACGTGTTACCGTCACGCCCGGCAGAATGGCGCCGGAATCGTCGGTGACCTTTCCGAAGATCTCGCCCGTCTGCGACTGGGCCCACGCTGTCGACATACCCAGCACGAGGCCAAGCGCCGCAAGCATGGCGGTCAAACGCAATCTCATCGTCTTTCCTCCATCGATTCACTAAGGGGTGAGCGTTGTGACCAGGTAGCAGGAAAAATGCCATCCCTGAACACTTGGATGGACAGTGGGACGGACACCGGGACGACACGAATTTGCTGGAAAAATAACGACTTAGGTGGTACGACCGTGATGAGTATACAGAAAGGATCCGCGAACGATCCGCAGCCGAGATTCAACGGCTTGGATCGGGTGATCCAAGGCCATCCCGGAGCTGATGAAAGAGTGCGCCGAACCGCGCATGTGCGGCCTCAGTTGAAGCCGGCCACCCGCCGCCGCAAGGCCTTGACGTGCTCCCAGATCTGCGCAGACTCCGACCCGGATTCGTCGGACTCCGCGTCCACGCCCTCCGGTTCCGCGGTCTCGCTGCGGGGCATCAATCGCAGGTAGGTTTCCAGGTCGCGCAGCGCCGCGGCGAAGTCCTCCATGTGATACGCGAGCAAACCGCGATCGCGCAGCTCGGAGAGCGCCGATGGATCGACGGCGAGCAGCAGGTCGGCGACGAATCGCGCCTGTGGAAAAGATCGCATGCGCACGTAGAGCCGCTTCAGGTTCACCAGCATGCGCACGACGATCTGCTGGCGTGTCGCTGTCGCCAGCAGCATCGGATCGAACGCGGCTTCGTCACCCAGATGTTGTCGCAGCAGCTGCCGGCAATCGACTTCGGAGAGCAGCGCGCCGCTGTGGAACGGATCGACGATCAGATCCTCGACGCCCGGCTCCGCCGGGGCGCGCACCAGGAAGTGTCCGGGAAAATTCACGCCCTCGAGCCGGAGTCCGGCGCGCCGTCCGACTTCGAGGTAGACGACCGACAGGCTGATCGGGATGCCCGTGCGCCGATCGAGGACCTCGTTGAGGAAGCTGTTGCGCGGGTCGTCGTAATGCTCGCGGTTACCGGTGAAGCCGAGCTCCTCGAAGAGATAGGCGTTCAGCGTCGCGATTCTCGCGTCGACACGGTCCTCGCCTCGCGCGTGCAGCCGCGCCGCCGCCGCCTCACCCATGCGCTCGAGGCGCTGCAGGTACGGCTCGATGTCGAGCCCCGGGTATTCGACGCGCGCGAGCGCCAGCGCCGCGGGGGCCACCGCCTCCCCTGGACCGTTGAGCGCGCGCAGGAGTTCTCCGGCGACGTGCGCGGCGCGTGCCTGGAGCGAGAGCGACATGCGTCGATGATAGCAACGAACGCGGTTTCGCCGAAAAAGCGCGGTCGTTCGATCGATGTGCGCCGTGCTCTCAGGTCAGGCCGGTGGACATACTCGCTGGTCAGCTCGTCGAGCGAATCGACGATGGTGTGAGCCTCGCGGAGGCTCGCGCGTGGATAGGTGTGGGTGATGCCGATGGTCGTCATCCCGGCGGTGCGCGCCGAGATCAGTCCCCAGTGCGAGTCCTCGATGGCGACGCACTCGGCCGGCGAGACGCCGAGCAGTTCCGCGGCGCGCAGATAGGGATCCGGTGCGGGCTTGCTTTTCTCGGTGTCGCCGGCGGCGACGATGAAGCGGAAGGCGGGCAGCAGGCCGCCGCCGGTCAGCATCAAATCGATCTCATGGCGCAGCGCGCCCGACGCGATGGCGAGCGGCCAGTCGTTTTCCAGCCGCCGCACGCACGCCGCGGCGCCCGGATACAGCACGTCTTCGGTCGACACCAGCGCCTGGAAGCGCCGCGTTTTCTCCTGCAGCAGCACTTCGAGCTCCTCGTCGCCCAGCAGCAGACCGTAGTCCGCCGCGATCTGCCGGAACGCCCCCTCGTCGTCGAATCCGAGGTAACGCGCGCAGTACTCCTCCTGGGTCAGCCTGATGCCGTGCGGCGACAGGATGTCCTGGTAGCTGCGGAGGTGCAGCGTCTCCGAGTCGGCGAGAACACCGTCGAAGTCGAAGACGATAGCGCGAGGCATAGGCATCTGAGAGGTGCTAAGGGTGCTAAAGGTCCTAAGGGTGCTGTCGGTGCGGTGCTGATGGTGCTGACGGTGCTAACGGTGCGGTGCTAACGGTGCCGGCACTAACAGTGCCGGTGCTGACGGTGCCGGTGCTGACGGTGCCGGTGCTGACGGTGCCGGTGCTGACGGTGCCGGTGCTGACGGTGCCGGTGCTCACAGTGCTAACCGTGCCGGTGCTCCGGTGCTGGAGAGCGCCCCAGCACCGTACCCGCTAGCACCTGCAGCACCCCAGCACGGGCACCAGTTAGCACCACTAGCACCATCAGCACCGCACCAATAGCACCCTAGCACCTCTAGCACCCCTAGCACCTCACTATCGATTCGCCCTCTCCAGCCGCTCTCCCGCCCTGATCGGCAGCTTCAAGCGGTTTTCGGCTGGCGGGTAGGGGCAATCGTAGGTGCTGTTGTAGAAGCAGAACGGGTGATAGGCCCGGTTGAAGTCGAGGTCGTAGATTCCTGTCGCCGTGCGGTCCAGGTCGAGATACCGACCACCAGGATAGGTTTCAGTTCCGTTGGTCAGGTCGCCGAAGGGAACGAACAGCCGTTGCATGTCGTTCTGATCGGCTTCGACGAACGCCGTCAGGGTGAGCGGTTGGCCTTTCACCGTGAACGCCAGCGTGCCGACGCGCCGCATCTTGCGCAGCTGACCAGTGGACGTCGGCATGTCGAGTGTCGGCCCTCCCTTGACGGCGGTGAGCTCGGCGCCGCTGCGATAGGACGGATCGGTCGGGAAGTAGGCCAGCGCCGCAAAGGCCGCGCGCTTGTCGGCCGGTACCGGCGATTGAGAGTCCTCGCGCATGAAGCGATCCTTCTCGGCATGCCAGGCCGCGATCTGCTCCTCGTAGGACACCGGCTTTCCGCTACAGCTCGCGATCGACACCGTGGCGATCGTCACGAGCGTCAGACGCACCGCCCAGCGCCGCCGGGTCCGCCCTGGGATCGCTCCGCGTGGTTGCATCGCCCTACCGCCCGTCGCCTTTCAGGGCCGGCAGCGACGACACGTTCCATCCTCCGCCGAGCGCCTTGATGAGGAGGACGCTCGCGTCAAGACGGCGCGACAGGATGTCGGCCGCGGTGCGCTGGCTGGTCAGCGCCGCGTTCTGTGCCGTGATGACCTCGAGGTAGCTGGTGACCCCGCCGCGGTATCGATTGGTGGCGAGGGTCAGCGATCGATCGGCAGCGGCCACGGCCGCGGCCTGGATCTCCGCTTCTTCGCTCAGGACCCGCAGCGCCGCCAGGTTGTCTTCGACCTCCTGGAGCGCGACCAGCACGGTCTGCTGATAGTCGGCGACCATCTCTTCATAAGATGCCTGTGCCTGCTCCGACACCGCGCGACGCCTGCCGCCGTCGAAGATCGTCGCCACCGCCGCCGGACCAACCGACCAGAACGAGCTCAGACCGGCGAGCCAGTTCGTCAGCGACGCGCTCTCGAAACCCGCCGAAGCGGTGAGCAGAAGACGGGGAAAAAATGCCGCGTGCGCCACGCCGAGCTCGGCGTTGGCGGACGCGACGCGGCGCTCGGCGGCCGCAATGTCGGGACGGCGTTCGAGCAGATCGCCGGGCAAACCGGCCGGAATGTCGGGTGGCCGGCCGTCCAGCCGCGGCACCGTGAGGGAGAACGTCGATGCGGGTCTGCCGACGAGAACGGCGATCGCGTGTTCGAGCGCCGCCCGTCGCGCGAGCACGTCCTTGGCCTCGGCGCGGGTACTTTCGAGCTGCGTTTCGGCCAGCGCGACATCGGCCTGCGACGCGATGCCCCCGGCGAACCGGGCCCGGGTCAACTCCAGCGCGCGCTGGAACGCAGCCACCGCCGCGTCGAGAATCTGCTTTTCCGCCTCCAGGCTGCGAAGCTCGAAGTAGTCGAGCGCGAGCTCCGCATGGAGCGACAGCCGGACCGACTCGAGGTCGGCGGCGCTGGCCTGCGCACCCGTTCGGCTGGCCTCGACGGTGCTGCGCACCCGCCCCCACACGTCGGCCTCGTACGAGACATCGATCGGCAGGACGTAGTCGGACACGCGTTGGCGGGCGATCGCAGTCGCCCGATTCGCCGACGACTCCGTTTCGGTGATGGATGGCGAGGTCGTGACCTGTGGATACCGGTCGGCGCGGGCGACGCGGATGGCGGCGCGCGCCTGGGCGAAGCGCGCCTGCTGCGCCTTCAGGCTTTCGTTCGAGACCTCGATCTGGATCTCGAGCGCATTGAGTTGGTCGTCCTGGAAGATTTCCCACCACGCGCCCTTCACCGATTGGTCGGCTGGTTGCGCGGTCTTCCAATCGGCGTTCTCCTTGAAGGCGGGCGGAGTCTGAGTGGGCGCCGGTGGCGTGTACGCGGTTTTGGGGGCGCACGCGGACAGCGCGAGCGCCGCGGCAACCAGGATCCGACGTTTCACGGCTGCGTGCCCCGGCCGGTATCCGCCGCGACCCGCACCACCTGGCCGGCAGTCAGCGAATCCGGTGGGTTGACCACGATCGCCTCATCGCCCATCAGGCCCGACACGATTTCCACCGTGCTCCCGAAGTCACGGCCCAGCGTCACGGGCATCAGGCCGACCCGACGGTCGGTGACCACGGCGACGCGGACGCCTTCGGCGCGAAAAATCAGCGCGCTCACCGGCAGGCGCACCGTCGTCCCGCGCGACGGCAGCTGGAGATGGACTTCGGCGTAGGAGCCCGGCAGCACTTCGCCGGCGGGATTGTCGAGATCGATTTCGGTCAGCAGCGTTCGGCTCGTCGGGTCGATTGCCTGCGACGTTCGCACGAGCGTGCCCTTGAACCGGCGGCCAGGCAACTCGTTCAGCGCAATCTCGGCCTGGAGGCCCGGCTTGGTGTCGCGCGAGTAACCCTGCGGCACGTTGACGTAGACCCGCAGCTTGTTCGTGGCCGCGATGTGAAAGAGCTCACGGGCATTGGTCGATCCGATCAGCGCGCCGATGTCGGTGCTGCGCGCCGTGATCACCCCGTCGAACGGCGCGTAGATCTTCTTGAACGCCTGGAGCTGCTCGAGCCGTTTCACATTGGCCATCGCCGATTGCACCTCGGCGCGTTTGGCGTCGTAGCTGCCGTTGGCGTTGTCCACGTCCTGCTGGGCCACCGAATCGCTCTTGATCAGATCCCGATATCGCTCGGCGGTCGTCTGCGCGAGCCGAGCGTTGGCGTCGGCGGTCGCGAGGTCGGCTCGGGCCTGCAGCAGCTGTTGGTCGATCTCGGGCGTATCGATCTCCGCCAGCAGTTGCCCCGCCTTCACCCGCGATCCGATGTCGGCATGCCGCTCTTTGAGGTAGCCCGTGGTGCGGGCGAAGATCGCGGCGTCGGTATAGGGCTGGACGTTGCCGGGCAGGGCGAGATCCTGCTGCGCCGAGGATTTCTCCGGCCGGGTGATCGCGACGGTCGGCACGGACAGGTCGCGCGTTTCGTGCGACAGGGTCGTCAATGCGCGCGTGCGGCTCGAAATCCCCCAGAGCGCGGCCAGCACGGCCGCGACCAACAGGACCACGACGGCCACGAGCGGCAACCTCGACCGCGGCCGCGGAGCACGCAGAGGGTTCTCGTCCGCGGGCCGCGGAGTACGCGGATCACGCGGAGGGTTCTCATCCACGGGCCGCGGATTACGCGGATCACGCGGAGGGTTCTCGTCCACGGGCCGCGGATCGCGCGGATCACGCGGAGGGTTCTCGTCCAGGGGCCGCGGACCGCGCGGATCACGCGGAGGGTTCTCATCCAGGGGCCGCGGATCGCGCGGATCACGCGGAGGGTTCTCGTCCACGGGCCGCGGATCGCGCGGATCACGCGGAGGGTTCTCATCCAGGGGCCGCGGATCGCGCGGATCACGCGGAGGGTTCTCGTCCACGGGCCGCGGATCGCGCGGATCACGCGGAGGGTTCTCATCCAGGGGCCGCGGACCGCGCGGATCACGCGGAGGGTTCTCATCCAGGGGCCGCGGACCGCGCGGATCACGCGGAGGGTTCTCATCCTGTGGGGCCGCGGACTACGCGGATCACGCGGAGGGTTCTCCACAAGCCGCGGATCATGCGCGTCGGTCTGGGGCGGCCCGGGGGGCCGAGGGGATGCGTCGCTCATGCGGCTGTGTCCGGCGATAGCGTTCGGTCGCGGCGCCCGTGCAGCACGGCGAACACCGCGGGAACAAAGAACAGCGTCGCGATCGTCGCCGCCGTCAGCCCCCCGATGACGGCGCGGCCGAGCGGCGCGTTCTGCTCACCGCCTTCGCCGAACCCGAGTGCCATGGGAACCATGCCGATGATCATTGCGAGCGCCGTCATCAGGACGGGACGGAACCGGGTGAATCCCGCGTCGAGCGCCGCGGCCAGTGCCGCGCGTCCCTTGCCCACTTCGTCCTTCGCGAAGCTCACGACGAGGATGCTGTTCGCCGTGGCCACGCCCATACACATTATCGCTCCAGTCAGCGCAGGGACGCTGATCGTCGTCTGCGACAGGAACAGGATCCAGACGATGCCGGCGAGGGCGGCGGGAAGCGCCGAAATGATGATGAATGGATCGAGCCACGACTGGAAGTTGACGACGATGAGCAGGTAGACGAGCACGATCGCCACCGTCAGGCCGGCCAGCAGGCCGAGGAACGACGTCCGCATCGTTTCCACCGTGCCGCGGACCACCATCTGTGATCCGCGTGGCAGTTCCTGGCGCGCGCTGGCCAGGATCGGCTGCATCTCCGCGGCGACACCGCCCAGGTCGCGACCCTGCACCGATCCGTAGATGTCGACGACCGGCTGCACGTCGTAATGCGAGACCACTGCCATGCCGGCCTCGCGGTGAATGGCCGCGAAGCCTTCCAGAATCTGCGGTCTGGCGTCAGCGCCGCCGCCGCTGATCTGGATGTTGCCGAGATCCTGCAGCGAATCCATCCGGTACTGAGGCGTCTGCGTCGCGATCGCGTAGCTCACGCCCGTCGACGGATTCAACCAGTAGGTCGGCGACGTCTGTCCGCTGCCACTGAGCGAGATGAGCAGGTTGTTGGCGATGTCACGCTGTGTGAATCCGGCCTGCGCGGCGCGCGTGCGATCGACATCCAGCTCGAGCGAGGGCTGATTCGCGACCTGGTGCACCCGCAAGTCGACCATTCCCGGGATCACCGACAGGCGTTTGAGCAGCGTTGACGCGAACCGGCGATTCGCCTCGATGTTGCGGCCGACGATCTGCACGTCGATCGGGGCCGGCAGGCCGAAGCTGAGAATCTGGCTGACAATGTCCGAGGCGATGAAGGAGAACTGGACGCCGGGGAAGCGATCGTTCAGCGCGATACGGAGGTCGTGGATATACTCCGCGGTCGGGCGGTGTCCTTCGGCCAGCGAGACCAGGATATCGGCGTCCTGCGGGCCGACCGGAGCCGAGTTGGTGTACGAGAGATTGAGACCGCTGTAGGGCAGTCCGATGTTGTCGATCAGGCTCACCAGCTCACGGGTCGGCACGACTTCCCGCAGCACCTGGTCCACTTGATCGGCGATCACCGCCGTCTGCTCGATCCGCGTTCCGGTCGGCGCCCGCAGGTGCAGCTTGAACTGTCCACTGTCCACTGCCGGGAAGAAATCCTGTCCCACCCACGGCAGCAGGACGAACGAAACGGCGCAGGCGGCGAGAAACAGGCCAGCGAACAGCCGTCGACTCGCCAGGCACCGCTCGAGCGTGCTGCTGTACGCCTCCCGCAGTCGCAGGAAGGCGTTGTCGAGCCCATGCTGGATCCGGCCGAAGAATCCCTTCACCTCGGCCTCGTGCACCGGCACATGCGGCTTCAGCAGGTACTTCGCCATCGTCGGCACAAGCGTTCGCGAGAGCACGTAGGAAGCGAGCATCGCGAAGACGACCGCTTCCGCCATCGGCACGAACAGATACCGCGCGACGCCGCTGAGGAAGAACATCGGGACGAACACGATGCAGATGCACAGCGTGGAGACGAACGCGGGCACGGCAATCTGGTCGGCGCCGTCGAGAATCGCCGGCTCGAGCGCCTTGCCCTGCTCGAGGTGTGAGTTCATGTTCTCGATCGCCACCGTCGCATCGTCTACCAGGATGCCGACCGCGAGCGCCAGCCCGCCGAGGGTCATGATGTTGATCGTTTCGCCCAGGGCGCTGAGCACGATGATCGACGTCAGGATCGAGAGCGGGATCGATACGGCGATGATCACCGTGCTGCGCCAGCTGCCGAGAAAGACGAGGATCATGATCGCCGTCAGGCACGCGGCGATGACCGCTTCGCGGATAACCCCCTGAATCGCGGCGCTGACGAAGACCGACTGGTCGGCGAGCGGCCTGATCTGCAGCTCCGGCGGCAGCCCCGCCGCCACGAGCGGAAGCGTCTGCTTGATCCGTCGGATGATGTCGAGGGTCGAGGCGCTCCCGCTTTTCAGGACCGTCAGCATGGCGCCGCGCTGGCCGTCGACACGAATGATGTTCGTCTGCGGCGGGTAGCCGTTGCGGACGTGTGCGACGTCGCGGATGTAGATCGGAGTAGTCCCGACCGTCTTGATCGGCAGGTCGTTGAGCTCTTCGACCTTGTCGGGGCTGCCGTTCATCCGCACGTCGTACTCGATGTCGCCAATCTTCGACGTGCCGCCGGGAAGGATCAGGTTCTGCACACTGATCGCGTTGACGACGTCGTTTGGCGTCAGGCCTTTGGCCTGTAGCGCGGTTGGATCGAGATCGACCTGGATCTGCGGCTGCTTGCCGCCGTAGGGCAGCGGGATCGACGCCCCCTGCACGGTCGCGAGCTGCGTGCGGATGAAGTTGACGCCGAGGTCGAACAGCTGCTGCTCGGACAATCCTTTGCCCGACAGGCCAAGCTGCAGGATCGGCACACTCGATGCGTTGTAGGTGATGATGAACGGCGGGTTGGTGCCTGGCGGCATCTGGCGCAGGCTCGACTGCGCGATGGCGGTGATTTGCGCGATCGCCGCCTCGATTTTCGCGCCGGGCTGGAAGAACACCTTGACGACCGAGGTGCCACGCAGCGTCTGCGACTCGATGTGCTCGATGTCGTTGACGGTGGTGGTCATCCCGCGCTCGAAGTTGTTGACGATGCGGTACGACAGCTCGTCGGCGGAGAGCCCTCCGTACGCCCAGACCACGGTCACGACCGGAATGTCGATGTTGGGAAAGATGTCAGTCGGCGTACGCAGGATCGCAATCGGTCCGACGAACAGAATCAGGACCGCCAGCACGACGAACGTATACGGCCGATTGAGCGCGATTCGAACGATCCACACGGTCGGAAGCCTGTACTGAAATGTTTTCTAGGCCTGGGGAATACTTGATTATACGTGGTCCATCCGATGCGACTGGAGTACGTTCCCCCACGACGCCGTGGCTCCGCTCGAGTGGGCCGGGGGTTAGAGGGTCAGAAGAGATAGCGCTTTCTGCTGACCACCTCGTCTGCGAGCTGGCGGCGCAATGCGATCGTGTTCACCGGCTGGAATTTGGCCAGTCGCCGAAGGGCGGCGAGCAGCGTGCGGAGCTGGTCCCCTTGCGCCATGCCGGCGAGCGCCGTTCTTGCCGACTGCTCGACCCGCCCGGCGGCATCGTGGACGAATACGCATGCGGCGGCAGAGTGTAACGAGGACGCGCCGCCACCGGCCTCTGCCGGCGTCGGAGATTCACAGCTCTGACGCGCCCGCAGGACCACACTCTCGGCGGCGTATGCATCGATGATGATGTCCGCCGCAGCCATCAGAACTTCCTGTTCGTCGGACAGCTTCTCTCCGAAGGTCTGCAACGCGGTGCCGAGCACCATCAGCGCGACTTTCTTGATCGCCGTGACGGTTCGAAGCTCGGCGTCCAGTGGTCCAGCCGACCCGGGATCGAGTGACGGTGGTGCCAGGAGCTCGTCCATTAGTGCCTTGGCCGCCGGGATGAGTGGCAGCCCGCCCTTCAGCGCGCGCCTCACCAGCATGCCTGGGATCAACAGACGATTGATCTCGTTCGTACCTTCGAAGATGCGATTCACCCGCGCGTCGCGATAGTGGCGCTCGGCCGGGTAGTCGCGCACGAATCCGTTCCCGCCATGGATCTGGACGTTCTCGTCGAGCACGAAGTCGAGCGTCTCGCTGCCGGCGACCTTCAGGATCGACGACTCGATCGCGAATTCCTCCAGGGCGCCGATCAAATCCGCGCCAGCGTGGCCGCCCTGCAGCCGCTCGTCGATCAGCCCTGCGGTCCGATACAACATCGCTTCGATCGCGTACTGTCGCGCGACCATGTCGCCGAGCTTCTGCCTGATCGCGCCGAACGAGGCGATCGGCTTGCCGAACTGACGGCGCTGCCCGGCGTAGCTCGCCGCCTCGCCGATAACGCACCTCGAGCCGCCGCTGCACATCGCGCCGAGCTTCAGCCGTCCGTAGTTGAGCGTGTTGAAGGCGATCTTGTGTCCCTTGCCGACCTCGCCCAGGAGGTTGGCCGCCGGGATTCTCGCGTCCTGGAGGATCAGCGGCGTGGTGGACGACCCGAGCAGTCCGAGCTTGTGCTCTTCCTTGCCGGTGCTGACGCCGGGAAACGATCGTTCGACGATGAAGGCGGTGAAGTCGGTGCCGTCGATCTTGGCGAAGGCAATGAACACGTCGGCGAAGCCGCCGTTGGTGATCCACATCTTCTCGCCGCTGAGCGCGAAGCTGCCGTCCGGCTGACGCGTCGCCCTGGTCCGCGCGCTGAGCGCGTCCGAGCCGGATCCGGATTCGCTGAGCGCGTAGGCGCCGATGATCTCGCCGGTCACGAGACGGGGCAGATATCGCTGTTTCTGGTCGTCCGTGCCGAAGCACAGCAGCGGCGTGATGGTCAATCCGGTTTGCGCGCCGAAGGTCGTGGCGAAGGAGGCGCAGCGGCCGACCGCCTCGCCGACGATGACCGACGAGACTTTATCGAGCTCCAGCCCGCCGTAGTCTTCCGGCACGTCGGTGGCGACCAGTCCCAGTTCGGCGGCGCGCCGGACGAGGCTGCGGGCCATCGTCCAATCCTTGCGCTCGAGCGCGTCGAGGTGCGGCGCGACCTCCTGGTCGACGAAGGACTCCGCGGTCTCGCCGATCATGCGCTGCTCGTCGGACAAGCGCTCGCGCGTGAGGATCGCGGTCGCCGGCTCGGTCAACCACTCGCCACCCCGTCTTGTGCTGGCTACAGTCATAAGTCCTCGGAAAGGGGACGGTCGTCCGCTTCAATCCCGCTCGAAGATCGCGGCGGCGCCCATGCCGCCGCCCACACACATGCTGACGAGCCCGTAACGCGCGCTTCGGCGCTTCATCTCGTACAAGATCGTGGTCGTCAACTTGGCTCCCGTGCAGCCCAGTGGATGCCCCAGCGCGATGGCGCCGCCGTTGACATTCAACCGCTCCGGATCGATCGGCAATTCCTTCAAACACGCCAGCACCTGGGCGGCGAACGCTTCGTTGAGCTCGACGAGATCGATCTGCGCCAGCGAGAGCCCGGTCATTCGCAGGATCTTCTGAATGGCCGGGACGGGCCCGATACCGAATCGTTCGGGCTCGACGCCGGCCGTCGCGAAACCCACGAACCGGCCCAGCGGCGTGAGACCGAGCGTGCGCGCCCGTTCGCGATTCATCACGACCACCGCGGACGCGCCATCGCTCGTCTGCGACGAGTTGCCTGCGGTCACGCTGCCGTTGACGTGGAACGCGGGCCTGAGCTTCGCGAGCGCCTCGAGCGACGTGTCGCGCCGCGGCCCTTCATCCGCCTTCAAGACGACGTCGCTGCCAGCGTCGTCGCGTGGCGCGCTGACGCCAATCAGCTCCTCATCGAATCGCCCGCCATCGATAGCGGCGACGGCGCGCTGGTGACTGCGCAAGGCGAAGGCGTCCTGCACCTCGCGCGTGATGCCCGCCTCGCGCGCATGATTCTCCGCCACGAGGCCAGTCGTCAGATACACGTCCGGGTGGCGCTCGACCAGCGCGGGATTCGGCGCCACCTTGTGGCCGCCCATCG
This sequence comes from uncultured Acidobacteriota bacterium, assembly GCA_963771415.1. Taxonomy (GTDB): domain Bacteria; phylum Acidobacteriota; class Vicinamibacteria; order Vicinamibacterales; family 2-12-FULL-66-21; genus CAWAZT01. The sequence continues at coordinate 474,225 of CAVYTI010000009.1, forward strand.
GCACCAGGCTCATCGACTCGGTCCCACCCGCCACGATCGCTTGCGCTGCACCAACCATCACGCGCTCGGCCGCCAGCGCGATAGCTTGAAGCCCCGATGAGCAGAATCGATTGATCGTCATTGCCGACGCGCTGACCGGAACACCCGCCCGCAGGCTCGCAATCCGCGCGACGTTCAATCCCTGCTCCGCCTCCGGCATCGCGCATCCGAGGATCACGTCATCGATTTCAGCGGGATCGAGTCCAGGTGCCCGCCGGAGGGCCTCGCCAATGACGAGTGCCGCCATCTCGTCGGGACGCGTCCCGCGCAGACGGCCGTTGGGCGCTTTGCCAACCGGCGTCCTGACGGCGGAAACGATGACGGCGTCGTTCATGGCATGCGATCCGTGGCTGTCGCGCCCGCGTCGGTGAAGTCCGCCAGCAGATCTTCGAGCGCTTCGCCGACCTCCGTCGTGTGCCCGTCGAAGAGATGGTCCGCGGCATCGATCACCGCGAGCTCCTTCGGCTCCAGGAGCTCGCCGTAGAACTTCCACATGTCCTGAATCGGGCAGATGTCGTCGGATTCTCCTTGAACGAAAAACTTGGGCTTGACGCTGGCCTTGGTGAGCGAGAAGTCATAACCGGACTTCGACACCGGCGGCGCGATCCCAATCAACACGCTGACGCGGTCGTCGCTCGCGCCTGTTTCGAGGGCAATCCAGGCTCCGAACGAAAAGCCCGCGGCCCACAACGGCACGCCGGGATAGCGCGCGGCCATGTAATCGAGAGCGGCGCGAAAGTCCTCCTTCTCGCCTTCCCCCTGGTCGAACGTACCCTCGCTCCGGCCCACGCCGCGAAAGTTGAACCGCAGCACCGCGCACCCTATCCGGACGAGCCCCTTCGCTCCCTGGTAGACCGCTTTGGTATGCATCGTCCCGCCGTGCGTCGGCAGCGGATGTGCGAAGACCACCGCGGCCCGCGGAGGCGTCGAGGGTTCGTCGACGAGCCCCTCGAGACGGCCGGCTGGTCCCATCAGGTCATGAATCGCTGGCATTGACGAAGTTGCTCACAATCCGTGCAAATCGTTCCGGCTGCGTCACGAGACCAAGATGCCCGGTCCGCTCCATCATGTGGTAGCGGACCTGCGGAATCAGATCGACGTATTGACGCGTCGACTCGACAGGGACGACGCGATCCAGCCGGGGCTCACCGGTGATGATGAGCGTCGGCGCGGCGATGTGCACGGCATCGCGCGCGCCGTCCGTTTGTTGTCTCAGGAGCCTGATCCGTCGGGCCATCAACCCCGGCAGCATCGGCGATGTCAGCGCGCGCGCGACATAGCGAGAGGCGAAACCGAGCCGCGCCGGCCAGCTCGGTAGTGCTTCGTAGATCTCGGCCCCCAGACGATCGATCGACGTCGCGCAGAAGGCGGCCACCGACGACCAGGGCCGCTCGATGTAGCGTGCCTGACGCGGGTTCGGAGTCCAGGATGGTCCGGGCACGGAGACCAGCACGAGCGCCGACACGCGATCGGGATACGTCGCCGCGTAGCGCGTCGCGATGGTGCCGCCGAATGACACCCCGCAGAGGGCCACCCGATCGAGGCCGGTCCGGTCCAGCACCTCGTCGATCTGCCGGGTGAAGACGTCGAAGCCAAGGCTGGCGTCCATGCGCCGGTCCGATCCGAAGTCGCCGCACAGTGAGTAACTCAGCGTGCGACATTCCCGCGAGAGGGCGTCGAGCGCTGGACGCATCCACTGCCAGCGGCCCTGCACGCCAGGAATCACGAGAAGCGGTCGGCCGGTTCCGCGGTCGAACACGTCAGTTCCTCAACGGCTTTCCGGTTTTCAGCGTGTGGGCGATCCGCTCGAGCGTTCGGCGCTCGCCGCAGAGGCTCAAGAACGCTTCGCGCTCGAGATCGAGCAGCTGCTGTTCGGTCAACGTGGTCGCTTCCTTCGTCGCGCCGCCGGTCAGGATCCAGGAGAGCTTCCTTCCGATGAGCTTGTCGTGGTCGCTGATTCGTCCGGCCCGCCAGGCGAGATGGACGCCGAGATCGAGTGTGGCGCGCATGGTCTCACCGCCCACGCGGATCGACCGGCGTGGACGCTCGGCGCGATAGCCTTCCGCCCGGACGAGCGCCTGGGCCTTCGCGTCCGCGAGGAGCCGGTCGCGATTCATGGTGACGCCGTCGCGGTCGCGCAGGTAGCCGATTCTGGCGGCGTCCAACGCGCTGGTGGACGTTCTGGCGAATCCAATCGTCTCGAATACCCTCTGCACATGCGTCGCCGGGTCGGCGGCGTCCGGCAGGGTGTCCATCGCTCTACCGAGCAGCTCCTTGGTTCCCCCGCCGGCCGGGATCAGGCCGACGCCGACTTCCACGAGTCCCATGTAGGTTTCCGCATGGGCCTGCACGTGAGCGGCGTGCAGCACGATCTCGCATCCTCCACCCAGTGTAAGGCCGGCGGGTGCGACGACGACCGGGACGTCGGCGTGCTTCAGCGCGCCGGTCACTCCCTGAAACGCCCGCACCATGAGATCGACTTCGTCCCAATTGCCTTCCTGCGCCTCGAGGAGGAGGAGCATCAGGTTGGCGCCGGCTGAGAAGTTCGGGCCGTCGGTGGCGACGACCAGCGCCGCGAAGTTCGCGCTCGCTTCCCGCACGCCGGCGTGCAGCATCTGGATGGTGTCGCCGCCGATGGCGTTCATCTTGGAGTGAAACTCGACGCAGAGGACGCCATCTCCGAGGTCGACCAGGCTCGCGCCCGGATTGCGCTGCACGACCCGGGCGTCGCAAAGGGAAACAGTCCTCTTTTTCTCGACAACCTGATCGGCGGAAAAGGCGGTTGTCCCCTTTATTGCCGACAGCAGGGTCAGCGGACCAACGTCCCAGCCAAAGCCCCAGCGCATGGCGCGATCGATGTCGGCGGCCGAAGAGGCGATGTCCGGCGCAATGCGGGCCGCGTACTCGAGCGTCGGGATCAGCGCCGAGCGGAGAAACGCCCCCACCTTGTCCGGCCCCGCGACCAGCTTCGCGAGACGCTCGGTCGTCGACTCGATCGACCTGGCGGCATCGAGCGACGGAAACCGCACCTCCTGGCGAGGCCCGTACTCCAGCGTCCGCGGATCGAGGGTCAGGATCTCGTCGCCCCGCTTCTGGTAGAAGCCGCCGCCGGCCTTCGCACCGGTCAGACCCGCCTGCACCATTCGCCCGATGAACGCCGGAAGCATGAACTGCTGCCGCTCATCGGGATCCGGAAGTCGAGCGGCCAGATTGGCCGCGACATCGGCGAGGATGTCGATCCCGGCGATGTCCATCGTGCGAAACGTCGCGCTCCGCGGCCGGCCAATCGCGGGACCCGTGATCGCATCGACCTCGTCGATGCTGATCTCGCCGCGGTCGACCGCCGCCAGCACACGACACACCTCGAAGAGCGCGATCCGATTGCCGATGAAATTCGGCGTGTCCTTCGCCAGCACCACGGCCTTGCCCAGGCGAACGTCGGCAAAGTCCACGATGGTGGTCAGCGTTTCGGGGCTCGTGTCAGAGGTCGCGATGACCTCGAGCAGGCGCAGATATCGCGGAGGGTTGAAGAAATGGGTGCCGACGAAGTGTCGTCGAAACGACTCGCTCCGTCCTTCGGCCAGGGACGCAATCGGAATTCCCGACGTGTTGCTGCTCACAATCGCGTCGTCCCGGCGACGGGCCTCGATTCGCTCCAGCAGCGCGCGCTTGACGTCCAGTCGCTCGACGATGGCCTCGACGATCCAGTCGGTCGTCGCGATGCCATCGAGATCCTCGAAACCTCCGGTCGTCACGAGGGCCGCCGAATCCCTGGTGAAGAATGCGTCAGGCTTGATCGCCTGCGCCCGCAGGAGTCCGGCGCGCGCCGCCTCGTTCGACACGTCCAGCAGGGTGACCGGCACGCCGGCGTTGGCGAGAACCGCCGCAACCTGCGCCCCCATGACGCCGGCGCCAAGCACTGCCGCGGTCCGAATCCTCACTTGACACCGCTCGCGGCGACACCGTTCGTGGCATAGCCGCGATCCGAACGCCGACGCGCCGAGGTCGCACGGTGCTTCGGCCGCGTGATCGGCGCCTTCGACATCCCGCCGGTAAAGATGTCGACGATGGCCTTCGCGTCGGCTTGCGGCGGATACTTCCTTCGGCTCAGGATCCAGTTCGTGGCCATTTCATCGAGCGCCCCGAAGAAGACCTTCGCCGCCAGCGTCGGGTTGATGTCGGCGCGGAAGGCGCCACTCGACTGGCCGTCGACAATCACCTGGCGGATGATCCCGAGATACTCGCGCAGGCCAGTCGTGGAGAATCGCTCCATGAATTTCGTCGACTGGCGGAGCTCCACCTGAAAGACGACCGCCAGGCTGCGGTCGCGGCCCAGCCGCTCGAGATGCGCCCTGGCAATTGCCTGCAGACGCTCGACCGGATCCGACAGACCGCCGCTGCACTCACGTCCTTCGGTGATCGCCTCGCGCATGGTCCGCTCGAAAATCGAGACGAGCAGGTCGTCCTTGCTGCGGAAGTAAAGGTAGACGGTGCCGGCGGCGATCCCCGCCGCGCGCGCGACATCGGCCACCTGAGCATTGAAGAAGCCGCAGCTGGCGAAGACGTCGGTGGCGGCGCGCAGAATCGTGGCCCGCTTGTCGAGCCTCTCGGATCGGTCGATGGGCCTGGAGGACTGCACTGAATGAATGTTCATTCAGTGGGCGGCTGCTGTCAAGCGCGGGGCCTGGGCCTCGGAAGCGCCCGGCCGGAGCTGGAGTATAGTGATCTCACGCCCCCTCCCCGCGAAGAAGGCTGCGATGTTGGACGAGACCCAGCAACAGGCGATGGTCACCCGGTTGAATCGAATCGAAGGTCAGGTGCGAGGGATTCGGCGGATGGTGCAGGAACCGCGCCTCTGCATCGAAATCCTGCAACAATTGGCGGCGGCGGAAGCAGCGCTCAACCGCATCAGCCTGGCGGTCTTCAAGTTTCACGTCGAAAAGTGCGTGCCCGACGGCGTGGAGCTCGGCGATCCCGAGCGCGGCAAGCAGCTGACCGAGCTGGTCGAGATCTTCGATCGCTTCGCGCGGTAGCCGCTACTTCACCCACTGCAGATTCTGGATGGCCTCGCGGGCCTGCGCCTCGAATGGTCCGCCCAGTTTGAGGTATTCCTCGTAGTTGGCCAGGGCCCGCTTCACATCTTCTCCGTTGGCGAGCCAGCGCCGTTCGCTCTGCGAATACCGGCGGGTCTTGAAGTAGCGAAGCTGGTAGGTTCGCGCCAGGTTGAAGTACCCGAGCGAGTCGTCCGGCTTCGCTCGCGTCGCCTTCGTGAACGAGCCCAACGCATCGTCGAGCGAGCCGCGACGGACCTGAATCGTGCCGGCGGCGTTGAGGACCTCAGTGTCGGCCGGCCACTTCGTCGCCGCAACTTTCAGCACATCGAGCGCACGTCCAAAACTCTGCATCTGCAAGTACGCATCGGCAAGGTCGAGGTAGACCGGCTGGAATTCCGGCGCGGCCGCCCGGACCTTCTCCCATTCTGGCGCTGCCAGCTCTGGGTGTTTCAACCCGAGCTCGGAGTAGCCGAACGCGTACCGGACCCAGGGTTGTGCGTCCGGTTCGGCGATCGCCTTTCCCAGTAGCGCTGACGCGCCCTCGAGATCGCCTTTCTGATATCGATCCCACCCCTGAGAGGCCAGCCCTTTGCGCTCGACCGCCGTCCCTTCGGTGTGCGCGAGACGGTCGACGCGTCCTGCGGAATCCGGCCGCAGCGCAAATCCGGGCGTGGTATTCGCGGCCGGAGATGCAGTCCCACCGGAGACGCCCGCGGGCGTCGGTGTGGCTGATGGCGCTGGCGACGCGGTGGCCGCAACAGGGGCGGCGGCGTTCGCACCCGGTGGTGAAGGAGCGCCGACAGGATCGGTAAGCGAAGGCTTGGCGGGTTCTGATCGGTTCGCCGCGGTGTCCGCCGGCGGGTTGGCAACGGGCGCCGCGGGCGCGGGAGCCGGCACGGCTGGTGAGGCGGCTGTCGCGATCGCCGGCGTCGGCGTCGCCAGATAACCGCGCTTGGCGCGGATGGAGACACCCGGCCGCTTCATGCGGACTGAGATCTTGCGGAACGATCCGTCCTGCTGCGCATTGGTCGGGGTGTAGCTGATCACGTAGTACGTGCCGGAGTCGTGGGCAATCTGTGTCAAGGCGTCAGCGAACTTGTTGGTGTGTCGAATGACGTAGCCGCCGGTGTCGACCGACAACATGTTCGGCCCGTCTTCCGATGTGTTGTAGGCGTCGAGGGGCATGCCACCACCAGCGTCCATCACGCTCATCTGGTGCATGTCGTTGATCTGCCGGGTGTCCAGGCCTCTGGCGTCGAGACTGTAGATCCGGACGTTCGAGCGTGCTGCCGCGCCAACGATCTGACGCAAATCTGCCCAGGACTCTTCGACGAAGAACCCCTCCGTCATGAGGATCAGACTCTTTCGGCCTGGAAGACGGCCGAGGCCTGAGGCAAGGGCCTGGAGAGTGAGGACAGTCCGACGTGCTGCGGGCCTGAGCTCACCGACGACATCGCGGGCCTTCGACATCACGATCGGCTCGGGATCCATTTTCTTGCAGGAGTCCGGATCGTCCTGGCACGCGCGGCGTACCGCCTGTGCGAGCGTGTCCCGGTCGTTCGTCAACGCAATCCGAATCGCCTCGGTCTCGCTGTTCAACCGGGGCCATTCGAGCAGGTCGAGTCGTCGGGATGTTTTCGCGCCACTGGGCTTGGCGCTGCGCACGGCCGAGAGAAGCGCTTCGCGGTTCGCCGTGATCTGATTCCCCGCCATCGTATTGCCGATGACGACGCCACCAACGTCTCCAGGCTTGAATTCCTTCTCGAGGAAATCGATCGCCGCCTGTTGCAGCCGCTTGAAGGAGCCTTCGAGAAGATGATCTTGATCGAAGAGCAGAACGAACACCCGTTGCGGCGGAACGGATGGTGGAGGAGCCAGCCCGACGTCGATTCCGGTTGACGAGGCGGAGGGACCGGACGGTGCACCCACACTTGCGCCGTCGATCGAATAGACCCGCTGGATTCGCTGCGGCTTGCCATCCTCGAGCACCTCGAAGTCGTCGGCGCTGAGGCCGGGGACGAATTGCCCCTTGCTGTCGGTGACCACTGCGTCAACTTCGACGACGACGGTGGCCGTGCGGAATGTCTGCTGATTCTGAGGCGATGGAGACGGAGGTGTCTGCGCGGCCGCCGACGCAGCCGTGAGGGCGGCCAGCGCGATCCATCCTGCCGTGCTCATTGCGCGGGTTGCGCGACCTCGACGATGCGAAGCGCGGCTTTGTTCTTGCCCGTCTTCTCGAAGTAAGCCAGGCGTTTGCCGTCCTGCGTCCAGGCAGGAAGCAACGCGGCCTTCGATCCCTGCACTTCCTGCTTGCGTCCCTGGTCGTCCATGATCACGACGCGGCCATCACGGTTGTTGGCGAACGCGATCAGGCCGCTGTTCTGCGGTCCCCAACCGAAGGTCAGGCCTGGCACCGCGACGGTGTTCTCGAACTGGCCGATCACTTCCCCCTTGAACTTCAGGATGTAGTAGTGGGCGTTCTGCGACTGCATCGCGGCGTCTGCGGCGTTTCCGATGGAGGCCCCAGGTGTGCCGGTGCCGCCTTCGGATCCTCCCTTCGCCAGATCCCCGCCGACCGGCGCCGACGTGCTCGTGACGCGTTTGGTTTCTTCCGTCAGATCGATCTTTGCCGCGGCCAGGCCTGGCGCCGCCTGTGCGCTCTTCCAGCCCCAGTACGCGGCAGACCAGTCTGGTTCCTGCCCGGTCTTGCTGGGCGACTTTCCGTCCAATGGAAGCAGGTAGTGATGAGCGGCCTTGATGGCGCCCGATTTGTCCCGCTCGACGGTCTGCAGGTACATCTGCTTCCCGTCCGGCGACCACGACAGGCGGAGGAGCTCACCTTCGAGCTTCTTGGTGTCGATTTCGACGATCGCGGCAGGAGCCGAGAGCGTGAGCTTCGAAGCGTCGACCGTGGCGCCTGGGCTGCCGACGATGGGTAATCCTGCGAGAACGGCGGTAATCAACGGGACGAGCATGACTCCTCCAAAAAAGGCGGTTGTCCCTTTTTCAGTGCCGATTCTCGAGTCGGGCCAGGCGATCGAGCAGCTCGGGTGACGAGGGCAGAGCGGTGAGGCCGCTCTTGACGACTTGCAGGGCCAGGTCGCGCTGGCCAAGGCGCAGGTATGCGTCGACCAGCGCCAGATAGGACGGCACCAGGCTCGCGTCCGTGACGAGCGAGCTGCGCCACGCGCTGATCGCGGCGCGCTCGTCGCCGCTGGCCGCGAACGACCAGCCGAGCATGAAATCGACCGCCGGGTCGTGCGCGCCCGCGGCCTGGGCCGCGCGGAACGAGGCGATCGCCGACGAATAGTCCTTGCGCGCGTAGGCCGCCGTGCCGCGAAGAATCGACATGTCAGGCCCGGCACCGTCCGCAGCGGTGGCCGTGGTGACCGCATCCCAATTGCCGGCGATGGCCGCCTTCGCGGCACCGGCTACTTCCGGCGTCTTCGCCCGAACCTGAATGTTCTCGAGCAAATGACGGGTGACTTCCCCCTTGAGCAGCTGCTGCGGCTCGAAGCCGACCGGCGCCGTCGTCGTCGAGCTCGATGCGGCGGCCGGATGGAGACCCGGCTTCACCGTGACGTCGCGCAGCAGCTCCGCCACGGTCTCGTCGCCCCGACGCACGTAGGCGCGGGCCAGGTACTGACCCGCCGCCACATCCGAGAGCGGCAACTCGACCCGCACGCCGCGGCTGAACCCGCTGTCTTCCGTTCGCGTCGGCTGAAGCTGCGCTGGTCCGGACACCACCGCCGCGCCTCCTTCGACAGGGACTAGCTCGGCGCTGATCTTCAACCCTTCGAGCTCGGCCTCCGTTCGACCGTAGACCTCGAAGACACCGGCCATCAGGTCCGAGGCATACGCCGAGGCGCGGACCGGAAGACCCTTCACATCCGACGAGCCGACGACGAGATCGCTGGCGGTGACGTCCGGCCCGTTGAGCGCACGCACCTGGAAGCGTCGATCCGCGCTTCCCACCAGGCCGCCGGGTTCGCGCACCAGCGCTCGCATCAGGTAGGTTCCCGCCGGAACTTCGAACTGCACGCGGAAGACATTCGGGTTGCCGGCGTTGGCCGCCTCGGGCAGCGGCAGCTGATCGCTGCCACTCGCCACCACCTTGCCGGTCGTCGTATCACGCACGATATAGACGACGTCGGCCGATTTCGTTGAAGCCGATGCGACGGGCAGATCCGCCGAGAGACACATGATGACGCGCTGTACGGCCGATGACGATCCGCGCAGCGTGTAGGTCGTGTACTCGACCGCAAGGCCCTTCTGTCCGAACGGCGCCTGGAGCGCGGCATCGATCGTTCGCCGGCGATCGGCGGGCGTGCCTTTGGGCTCGAGCACGTACCCCGTGCGGGCGCTGACGTGCGTGCCCGGACGGCTCACGCTCACATGGACGTGCCGATATCGGTTTCGATCCGAGTCGTCCGGGTTGGCCGGCGTGAAGCCGAGGAGGTAATAGTCCTCCGACGTGTCGGCGATACGCGCGAGCGCCTGATCCATCTGTGACGGCGCGTCGAGCACCAGCGTGCCCGCGGTCTCGCCGGTCAGGCTGCCGAGCGATTGCAGCTTGTCCTGCGTTTCGCGCAACTGCTCGCCGCCGCGCGGAGTGTTGTCGGAGATCTCGAGCGTCCTCGGATTCAAGTCGAGCGCGTAGACCACGCTGTAGGATTGCGCCGCGGCGGCCGCGACGTCCTCGAGCTCCCGCGTGACGTTGTCGGTCTGAAAGCCCTCGGAAAAGAGAATGACGGCTTTACGGCCGTCAGCGGAACGCAGCGTGCGGATGACGTCAGCGAAGCTGACGAGGAACCGGCGCGAGTCAGCATCCGCCCGCGTCACGATCGTCTTCGCATCTTCCACGATCACCTGACGGACTTCGGAGGGATCGTCCAGTTGAGCAGCCGCAGGCCGACTTGGTCAAGTTGGAATTGCGGGTGTCCGTGGCCTGAAGATTCTGCGACGCCTGATTCGTCTGCCGATCGAGGATCACCTGGTTGCCCCGGGTGATTTCGTAGGCTTCGAACGTGCCCATCGGGTTGACCGACGCCAGCACGCCGCCACCGCGTCTCTTCGGCCGAGCCGCGAATGGCCGGCAGCTCGTGCAGCACGCGCCCGACATCCGCGGTGAACGGAATCTGAGGACCTGGACCGGGCAGCGCGTACAACGCGACACGATCGCCCGGGCGAACGTTCGTACGAAGAAAGCGTTCGGCCGCAAGACGGGCGCGCTGTTCGTGCCCGGAACGGATGTGGACCTCGTCGAAGACCAGGACGTAGATGTGTCCCTGAGGCGCCCCCTGATTGGTCGAGACCTCCGCGCCGATCGTCCTCTGCGCCGCCTCGGTGTAGGTGCCCAGCGGCGCCGCGATGTGCTGGAAGAGGACGACGGGCCGGGGCTTGCCCTCCTCTTCGAGCTTCACTTCGCCCGGCCGTAAATCGGTGACCGGATGCCCCTGATCGTCCGTGACGCGCACGTCGACACGCACCAGCTCCGATCCGGTGCGGAATACAGGAGGCGCGGCGGTGGGTGGCTGCGGGTCAGCGGGTGGAGCTTGAGCGGACGATTGCGCGAGCGCGGCTGACGTCGCGAACAATGCGAGCGCGGCGATCGACGCGAGATGCTTCATGGCAACCGAAGGGAGGGTCATTGTAACGCTCATTGCGGACGGCCCGCCACCGCCCGCGCCTTGTCGGGTTCTCCAAACATCTGCCAGAGCTTGAAGGCGATCTCCCGGCCGTCGGACGTGGGGGAGACCCGCACGATCGCGTCGACGGCGCGATCGGAGGCGTCCACACGACCGGTGGCCCGGTAGAGCATCGCCAGCGCCGCTCTCGCGCGCAGGTCGTACGGGAAGAGACGAATCTCGTCGGTGAGAATCGGCTCCGCCTCGCGGTAACGTTCGACTCTTGCGAGCGCGTCGCCGAGATAGTAGCGAAGCTCCGGAACCTGAACCGTGCTCGCTGCTCCCTGCGTGAGCGCCTGCTGCAGAAACGGGATCGCCGCCTCGAACTCCCCCGCGTTGTAGCGAACGAGCCCTTCGACGTATTGCGGCATCGGCAAGCTCGGATCGATGTCGTGCGCTTTGGCTGCTTCGGCGCGCGCATCGACCTGATCGTGGCGCGCCAGCGCAATCATCGTCAGCGTCTGATGCGCCCGTGCGCGCCAGCGCACCTCGGTGGGCGGAATGATCTCGGCGGCGGCCGACGCCTGCGCGCGGGCCTCGTCGAGGCGTCCCAGCTTCAGGAGCGTGTCCGCCACGCTGACCAGCGCGCCCGGGTCGTGCGGCGCCACGGTCACGACTTGTTTATAGGCCGCCAGCGCCTCCTCGTTGCGCCCGAGCCGCAGCGCCAGTCCGGCGATTTCGCTCCACACGTCCGCCATCTTCGGGTTTTCGGCGGCGATCCTGCGGAAGGTGTCGAGAGCCTCCGTGAATTGTCCTTTCTGGACCTGAGCAATTCCGGCGCGGTATCGCTCGAGGACCTGCACCTTGTCTTTGGGGTCAGCCAGATTCTCTCCGGACGTGGAGGTCGAAGGCGCGCTGCCGACGTAACCGAGGGCGCGGAGCCGTTCTCGCGCATCCGCGCTCACGTCACCCGGCGCATCGATGGACGCGCCGGCGGTCAGCCGGTCCAAGGCTCCCCGCATGGCCACCCGGGTCGTGTCTCGTGCCGGCGCGAGGTTGTCGATCTGTCCGGGATCCTTCTGCACGTCGTAGAGCTCGTCGCGCGGCGCGCGGATGAACGAATACTGCGCGTCGGTCAATGAGTAGAGCTCGCTCCAGCCGAAGTGATACCGCGAGTAGAGCGCCTCGGCGTAGACACCCTGCTCCGGTATGGTCCCGCCGTCGAACAGCGGTACCAGCGATCGACCCGCAAGCGCTGCGGGCTTTGCGAGCTTCAACCTGTCGAGCACCGTCGGAACCAGGTCGATGTGCTGCACCGGAACCGTGACCCGACGTCCCGCGTCACGCTGGCCGGGAAGCTTGATCAGCAGCGGGACGCGGATCGTGTCGCGATAGAGGAACAGCCCGTGTTCCTGCTCGCCATGATCGCCGAGGCCTTCGCCGTGGTCCGACAGCAGGACGAGCAACGCGTTGTCGTAGAGCTGCCGCCGCTTGAGCGAGGCGATCAGGCTCCCGACGATCTCGTCGGCGTAAGCGATCTCGCCGTCATAGGGTGAGTAACTGCCGAACCGTGCCGGCGGAGTGTACGGCGAGTGCGGCTCGTAGATGTGGAAGAAGAGGAAGAACCGCGGGGAACGCACGGTGTCGAGCCACTGCTCGGCCGCGGCGAGCGTCTCGTGTCCTTCCCGCTGCAGCTGGCCGATGGCCACCTCAGGAGACGAGGGCGGCATGCGGGCATCGAAATGATCGAAGGATTTCCCGATGCCGGTCTCCTCGCGCAGGACGTAGGCTGAGGCGAACCCTCCGCTGACGTAGCCGGCGTCCCGGATCATCGCCGGCAGCAGCCGCTCATCCGGCTTGACGGCGAAGCCGACGTTGTCACGGACGCCGTGCTGGAACGGCAACCGGCCGGACAGGATGGAGACGTGCGACGGCAGCGTCTGCGGCGAATGCGCGTAGGCGTTCTCGAACACGATCCCGTCGGCGGCGAGCGCGTCGATGGTCGGCGTGCGCACGGAGCGATAGCCGTAAATCGGGAGGTGGTCCGCTCGAAGCGTGTCGATTGAAATGAAGATGATCGGCATCTCGGCGGGACGACCGGAATGACCCCAGCGCCACCCGATGAGCGCGGCAATGGCGACGACCGCGACAGCGGCGAGCAACACGCCGGAGCGCCCCGCTCGCCGTGGTATCTCGGCCGCCGGCTGAGTCTTGCGAGGCACGACCGCAGCTTATTCCAACTCGAAAACGGTCAGGCGATTCCAGGTCCATTCCCAGGATTGCCACACTGGGTCACCGTTCGTTTTCGCACCAATCGTTTGAATTCGTCACTCGCCTTCCTTGGATTTCATCCCGCCGTCAGACCCTAACGCCTTGATATGTCTAGCAAAATCGCCATTTTTGTTTGTCCCACCATTTGCATATAATGCAACCGGCTCAGCTCAGTTACAGCACCCGCTGGTCTTCTTTCCTGGAGGATGGATACCAATGTCTCACGTGCTGAAGAAATGGTTGATGCCAGCTGCGGTGCTGCTCTCAGTGCTGTCTCTGGCGATGCCGTGTTCGGCGCAGGTCTTTACCGGCCGCGTCGATGTCACGGTTGCGGACACGACCGGGGCGATGCTCCCCGGTGCCACAGTCGATCTCACGGGTCCCGTCAACTCGTCGAAACCGACGGATGCCCAAGGCACGGCTCACTTCCTCGATCTGACGCCTGGGACGTATCAGGTCAAGGTCGCTCTCGCTGGCTTCAGCGATTACGTCAACAAGGAAGTCGTCGTAGCGGCCGGTGCGTCGGTTCCGCTGCGAGTCGGGATGTCGCTCGGCGGCGTCACGACGCAGGTGCAGGTGACGGCGGAAACGCCGGTCATCGATCCGAAGAAGACCGGAACCTCCACCACCGTCAGCCTCGAAGAGCTGCAGAACGTTCCCTCGGGGCGCGACCCGTGGGTCGTCATGCAGACGGTTCCCGGGATCATCATGGACCGCGTGAACGTCGGCGGTTCTGAATCAGGCCAGCAGTCGGGCTACCAGGCCAAGGGTGCCTCGGGCGCAGATGCGACGTGGAACCTCGACGGCGTTCCCATCACCGACATGGCGGCCACGGGTGCAACACCGCAGTACTGGGACTTCGACATGTTCCAGGAAATGAACGTGACGACGGGCGGCGCGGATCTGACGGCCGCGACCGGCGGCGTTCAGCTCGGGCTCGTGCTCAAGTCCGGCGCCAACACGCCGCATGGTTCGTCGCGCATCTACTTCGAAGACAAGTCGATGCAGGCGAACAACATGGATCCGGCACTGGCCACTGCCCTCGGAAGCCCGAACGGTAAGGGCAACCGGACGAACCGGTACGAGGACTACGGCTTCGAGGTCGGCGGCCCGATCGTGAAGAACCACCTGTGGGGCTGGGGCTCGATCGGCAAGACCGACGTCAGAATCCTGACCATCAAGCAGACACCGGATCGGACGATCCTCGATAACTACGCCGCAAAGGTCTCGGCGCAGGGGTCGCCGTCCATCCGCGGCAGCTTTACGTTCTACAAGGGCGAGAAATCGAAGTTCGGCCGTGGCGCCAGCGCGACGCATCCGCCGGAGACGACCTTCGATCAGTCGACCCTGGGAAACGGCTTCTTCAAGGGTGAAGGTAACTTCGTGGTTGGCAGCAACCTGTTCCTCACCGCTCGCGTCTCCCACTTCGGGACCGGCTTCGAGTTCGCGCCCGAAGGCGGGCTGGCCACCCAGCCGGTCATCGACGACAGTGGCGTGTGGCACAACACCAACTCCAATCGTACCCAGCTGGCGGCCCGATGGACACCGTCGCCGGCGACGGCAACTACTTCCTCGGGAAGCACGAGCTGAAGTTCGGTCTGTCGTGGCGAAAGACCCAGGTTCATTCGCTCACGGTGTGGCCGGGCAACAAGACCATCACGTTCTTCAACGGCTACCCGAACATGATCGTCGAGGCGGATGCCGACCATCCGTCGGACGCGGTGGCCAAGTACCTCAACGGATGGATCAGCGATACCTACTCGTCGGGCCGCCTCACCGCGAATTTCGGCGTGCGCTTCGATCACCAGACCGACAGCGCCGAGGCGATGCAGTCAACGGGCGTCACGTTCGGCAACTTCGGCGCGTATCTGCCCGATCTGACCGCGCCGGCGGTGCCCAACGCCATCACCTGGAACTCGGTGACGCCGCGCATCAGCGTCAGCTACGCGCTCGACGAGAGCCACAAGACGTTGCTGCGCGGCAGCTACGCGATGTTCGCGTCGCAGCTGGGCAACGGGTCGTCGACGTTCGTGTCGGTCATCCAGTACCGCTACGTCGCGTTCGACGCGGTTGATCTCAACGGCAACCGTGCCGCCGATCCGAACGAGATCGACTACAGCTCGATGGAATACGCCGTCGGTTTCGACCCGGCGAATCCGAGCCAGATCGACAAGTCGATCAACAAGATCGGCAACTACTCGGTGCCGAAGACCCACGAGGTGATCATCGGTCTGGATCGCGAGCTGATGAAGAACTTCGGCGTCAGCGCCGCGTTCACCTACCGCAAGATGGTGGACTTCAACTGGGATCCGCGCACCGGCGTCCGCTCGAACAACTACCAGCAGGTCGGCACCTTCACGGGCAGCGGTCTGCCGGATGGGTCGAGCTTCTCCCAGCCCTACTACGGCGTGATTGCGTCGCAGGTGGGAGCAGAAGCGCTCGCCAACGGTCACGAGCGTGTGACCCGCGACGGCTACAGTCAGCGGTTCATCGGCTTCGAGGCCTCCGCCACGAAGCGCCTGTCGAACCGCTGGATGGCCCGCTTCGCGTTCTCGAGCAACCAGCACGAGGAGTTCTTCGACGGGCCGCAGTCGATTCAGGATCCGACGCCGGGTCCGTCGGCTCCGCTCGTGAACGGCGGTCTGGTGGTCGTGCAGTCCGGTGGCAGCGGCAAGAGCGGCATCTATCAGCTGCTTCCGCTCTACCAGTTCATCGGCACCGGCATGTATCAGGCGAGATGGGGCATCGACCTCGGGTTCAACTTGAACATGCGCCAGGGCTTCGGTCAGCCGTGGTACCGCGATCAGGTCCGCCCGGGAGACATCTTCAGCAGCAGCAAAACCGTGCTGGTGACCGACATCTCCAACCATCGCCTGCCGACCGTGACGACGTTCGACGCTCGTGTGGGCAAGCAGTTCAAGATCCAGCGCACGAGCTTCAACCTGGATCTCGACCTGTTCAACCTGTTCAACTCCGGCACCGTGCTCGGCCGTCAGTACAACATGCGGCTGACCGGGGCGACCGGTTTCAACCAGGTGCTCGAGATCATGAACCCGCGCATCGCGCGGCTCGGCGTGCGGTTCAACTTCTAAGTCGCTTCGGACGACAACGCCCCGGGCCGCTTCGCGCGGCTCCGGGGCGTTTTTGTGTACTCGTGCCGTGCTGAAGGTGCTAGTGGTGCTAACGGTGCTAAGGGTGCGGTGCTGAGGGTGCTAAGGGTGCCAGTGGTGCGGTGCTGAGGGTGCCAAGGGTGCCAGTGGTGCGCGGTGCTGAGGGTGCTAAGGGTGCCAGTGGTGCGGTGCTGGGGGGGTGCTGGGGGTGCTGCCACCGGATGCCAGGCGCGAGCGAAGTGTACGGCCTCAACGGCTCGCGAATTCCGCCAAAAGGTACCGTCGGATTCTGATCAGATTCTGCAACCGATGACCGCCCGCTCGCGGCTGCGCTCGAAGAATCTCAGTTCCGCTGAACGGCACGCATAGTGGATTCGGGCACGGTATGCCGAAGAAGCATACTGAGCTCACGTGCTGGCAGCTGGCCGACCAGCTCCGGCAGATGATCATCGAGCACACGAAGGAAGGAACGTCCGCGGCCCGGGATCACCGGTTCACGACCAATTTCCGCGACGCGATCTCCTCGGCCTGCCGCAACCAATCCGAGGGATTCTACAAGTTCAAACACAAGGAAATGCGGCCGTACTTCAACACGGCGCGGGGTTCGCTCGGGGAGATTCTGGACGGCATCCGCGACGCCGAACAGCGAGGGCACTTCACGTCCGAACTAGCGCGGCAAATGACCGATCTCTGCGGCCGCGCAATGATTGCGAATCTGCGGTTCCTGCTGTCGCTGAATCGGCCGGACTGACACCGTACGCATAGCGCGCCAGCACCTCCAGCACCTCAGCACTGTAGCACCCAGCACCGTAGCACCGCACCTCAGCACCGCACCTCAGCACCGCACCTTCAGCACCCCCAGCACCATTAGCACCGCACCTTCAGCACCTTCAGGACCTTCGGCACCCTAGCACTACTGGCGCAGATATCCCCTCACCCTCTCAATGTCCTTGCCGTACTGCGCCGCTGGGGCGGTGGCGACGAACTGCTCGGCGTAGGGGCGGGCTTCGGCGGCCCGTCCGGCCAAGGCGAGCTCGGTCACCAGGTTGTAGAGCGCGTCGAACTCGCGGGGATCGAGCGCCACGGCCTTCTTCCAGCTCGCGATCGCGGCGTCGAACTGATTCGACCGGCGTTCGACGACGCCGAGCCCGGTGTGGGCGGCGGCCCAGTTGGGGTCGGCCGCGAGCGCGCGGGTGAAGGCGTCGCGGGCCGGCTCGAGCTGGCCGCGGCCAAGCTCCACCGACCCGATGTTCTGCCAGGCCATCGCGCTGTGCGGATCGATCGCGAGCACGCGCCTGAAGGTCGCGATCGCCCGATCGTCCATGCCGGCACGCGCATAGCCGATGGCTAGAGCGTTGAGCGTGTCCACCTCCACCGGCGGACGCGACGCCGCGCGCTCGAGCAGCGGCAGGCCCTCCCGCGCGCGACCGCTTTCCGCGAGATACATCCCGAGCTTGCTTTCAATCTCCGCGTTCGCCACGCCGGCGGCGAGGGCCTGTTGCAGCGTCGCGATCGCCACCGCCGGCTGACCGGTCTCCCAGGCCACGAACGCCAGATGTTCGTAGCCGGTTGCCATGTCGGGCCGTTGCGCGATCAGATCACGATAGATGGCTGCCGCAGACCTGGCGTTCCCCCGCTGAAACAGATCGATCGCGTCGTGAATGCGTTGGTCGATGGCGAGGAGACGCTTCGGATCGTCCTTTTCCGTGTACGGGCCCTGATGTGGCGCCGTGCCGCTGCCGGTGACATAGCCCAGCGCGTTGAGCCGGGCGCGGGTCTCGGCATCCTCGTCGCGTCGATCGGCCGGCCCGGTCGCTTGCAGATCCCGCAGCCTCACCTCGAGCACGCGGCGTCGGTCCCGGTTCTTGTCGATCAGATTCAGCTGCTCGCGAGGATCGCCGGCCAGATCGTAGAGCTCCGGCAGCGGCAGCTCGATCAGCTTGTCGTGTCCGACGATGACGCCGGTGAGGGGCGCCCACCCTCGATTGAGCGACGTCGACAGCGCCTCGAAGTACGAGGTGATGGCCTGTGGATCCGACGCGGCTGTCAGAAGCGACCGCCCTGGCAGCGTCGCCTCCGGCGGGCGACCCAGCGCATCGAGGACGGTCGGCAGAATGTCGATGTGTCTGACCGGGTCGTCCGAGACGATTCCCGCCTCCCGCGGATGGCTGCCGCCGACCTGCGCCACGATGAAGGGGATCCTGAGCGTCGACTCGTAGGCGAAGAGTCCATGCGTCTGCTCGCCGTGGTCGCCGAGCGCCTCGCCATGGTCGCCGGTCACGATCACCAATGTCGGCCTGTCCGTCCGGCCGCGCACATCTTCGAGGAGCGGCGCGAGGGCCGCGTCGGTGGCTGCCACCTCGCCAGCGTAGGGATTGCCGGCGTAGCGCGACGCGAACGGCTCCCGCGGTCGATACGGCGCGTGCGGGTCGAACACATGGACCCACGCGAACCAGCGCCCCGGCTGCCGCCCGACCCATGGACGCGCGGCGGCGACGACCGCCGTCGCCGGACGCTCCGAAATCTCGAAGTCGCTCGGCAGCGTCGTCTCGCGGAAGTTTTCGTCGTAGACGTCGAAGCCGACGTTGAGGCCGAATTGCGAGTGCAGGGGAAAGGCCCCGACGAAGGCGCCGGTTGCAAAGCCGCTGGCTTTCAGCCGCGTGGCGGCAGTCGGCATCGCTGCAGGAAAGCGGAACCCGCTGTTGTCACGGATGCCGTGCTGGAACGGGTAGAGGCCGGACAGCATGCTGGCGTGCGATACCAGCGTCAGCGGCGCGTGGGCATGAGCGAAGGTGTAGCGGACGCCTGCCGCCGCCAGGCGATCGAGTGCCGGCGTGGACGCCACGCCGCCGTAGCTGCCGAGAGCGTCCGCGCGCAACGTGTCGATCGTGATCAGGAGGACGTTCTGATCCTCAGTTCGCGTGATTACAAATGTCGCCGGTCGTCGTGACGACCAGTACCCAGGCAATCGCGACAACTGCAGCAGCACCGATGAGGAGCCAGGCAACCCGGGAGCGGGCACGTGGAGCAGCCGGCGACGGGGTGGTGCGCCGTTTCCTGGGTCTGGTCATCGAGGCGCGTGTGACGTGCCACGCATATCGTCAGTCTAAACCACAGCCACGGCGGTCTTGGGCTGACGTACACTGACTTGTCATGCCGCGAGGCGGCGCCTGAGGATCCAGAGGTATCGATGACCCGAACGGACGCATTCATTTCAGCGCTGGCCGTATCGCTGGTGATTGCCGCCTGCGGCGGCGGCGGCGGCAGCAGCGGTGGCAGTACCGCCCCACCGTCGGGCGGAGGCGGAACGACGCCGGTCAACCCGTGTTCGACGGCGCTCGAAGCGGACCAGCCCTCCGCGAACCTCACGAGTGGTGTCGCCGGCCAGGCCGGAAGAGCGAACAAGAAGACTCTCATCGACGGCAATCCTCGCGGCAGGGTCTACGAAGCGATGTGGATCAACCGCGCGGCGCAGGAGGATCGTCAGCGCGGCGGGGCTCGTCAGAGCGCCACCGTTGGCGCGGCAGCCGAGGGTCGGACGGGGATCACGACGCCGGCGCCCGTCGCCGAAGACATCGGGGAGATCGCCATCGTCCAGGACTCGGGGGATTTGATTCTACCGGCGCACACGTTCGACCTCGTTGGTGTCGGGCTTCGCTTCACCCGCAACGGCTCGAACGGCTACAGCGTCGCCAAGATCGATGGCAACTTCCGCGCGAATCTGGGCACGAGCCTGACCCTCGGAGACGACGACAGCGCATCGGCGCCAGTCTCGTTTCCGTTTCCCTTCTACGGTGGCTCGCAGACGGCCGCGTTCGTCAATTCCGACGGCAACATCACTTTCGGCGAAGCCGATCAGGCCAGCACCGAGCGCGACGTCTCGCGCCTGCTGACCGGTCCACCCCGCGTCGCGCCGTTCCTCGCCGATCTGGACCCGACCGCCGGCGGCAAGGTATTCGTGAACGCCGCCTCGGACCAGTACACCGTGACCTGGTGCGGCGTCCACGGCTTCGATTCGAATCGCGGGCGTGACCGTTCAGGCGACGCTGTTGCCCGACGGAACCATCGAGATCAAGTTCGGCGCCACCGTGACCCTCGGCGACGCGGTCGTCGGCCTCTCGCCGGGCCAGACCGGCGATTTCACGACGATGGACCTCAGCACCACCACACCGGCCTCGGGCACGGGTGCAGTGGGTGAACGGTTTGCGGCCGCGACAACGTTCGACGCGCTGGCTGCCGCGCAGAAGTTCTATCACCGCGCACCCGGACAACTACGATCAGGTCCTGCTGTGGACCGATCAGGCGGTGATCCGCGATGCCTTCGCCTACGAGACCACAGCGCAGAACGAGATCCACGGCATCGGTGTCGACATCTACAACCTGTCCGCGCAGTTCGGCAGTGCCGGGCGGCTGCGGTCGCTGGTGGTGATGGACTGGCTCGGCAAGTATCCCGACGACCCGAATCAGAAATTCCTCGGCGAGAACAACACGCTGAGCGTCATGGGGCAGGAAGTCGGCCATCGCTGGCTGGCGTATCTCAACTTCCGCGATCACACCGGCGTGCGCTCGGACGCGCTCCTCGGTCGCGATCTCGCGCACTGGAGCTTCTTCTTCAATTCCGACGCCTCGGTAATGGAAGGCAACCAGATCCAGGATCAGGGCGGTGGGCAGTTTCAAACTATCGATGCCGTGAAGCGATACAGCATGCTCGATCAGTACGCGATGGGGCTGGTGGGACCCAACGACGTGCCGCCGTTCTTCTACGTCGAGGCGCCGGCGTCGAGCCACCTGCCGGCCGATGCGCCGCAGATAGGCGTCAGCTTCACCGGGACGCGCCGCGACGTGCTGCTGGCGGACGTGATAGCGATCGAAGGGCCGCGCTCACCGGCCGTCGCCGACTCGCCAAAAACGCACCGTCAGGCGTTCGTCTACATCACGACGGCTGGCCGAGGGGCCGCGTCCGACCAGGTCTCGAAGCTGGACAACATCCGGCGCCAGTGGGAATCGTTCTTTCGTGGTGCCACCAGCGGCCGCATGTCGGTGATCACGACGCTGCATTAACGGGTGAGGGCGTCGAACCTCGCCGCTTACGGCTTACTCGTCCTGAGCTGTTTGGCTGGGGGGAGTGGGCTGGCAACGTAGCCGCGGCGCGCGCGGACCGAGAGGCCTTCCCACTTCACTTTGAGGGTGATGCGGCGGAACTTGCCGTCGAGCGTCGTGTTCTCCGGCGCGTAGGCGAGCACGTAGTAGGTGCTGGTGTCGGAAGCCAGCTCCGTCAGCACGCGGCCGAAGTCGTCGCTCCGTCGGAAGGTGATGCCACCGGTCTCGCCAGACAGAATATCGAGCCCCTCGTCGCTGGTGTCGCCGAACCCGGACAGCCCGCTGTCGATCAGGGTGACATCTCCCGCGGTCACGCCCGATGAGGCCCGGGATCCCCGGGCGTCGAGGCTGTAG
This sequence comes from uncultured Acidobacteriota bacterium, assembly GCA_963771415.1. Lineage (GTDB taxonomy): Bacteria > Acidobacteriota > Vicinamibacteria > Vicinamibacterales > 2-12-FULL-66-21 > CAWAZT01. Next base: position 495,780 of record CAVYTI010000009.1, read on the forward strand.
ATCGTCACCCCGGCGCGCGACGCCTGGCCGGCGAGAATCGGCAGCGTGCCGCGCAGATCGTTGACGTAGAACCCCTCCGAGAGAAAGACGAGCGTCTTCCGCCCTTCGAGAGGAGCCAGATTCTTGGTCACGTAGGTCAGCGAGTCGACCGTCGTGCGGGCGGTGCGCCGCGAGTCCTCGATGAAACGGTGCGCCTTTCGCTGCAAGGCGTCTTCGACGTACTCCCGTCCGCCTTCGAGCTCGCACTGGCGGGAGGTCTGGCCGCATTGCTTGAGCGCCACCTCCTGAAGGTAGCTGTTGTCGCCGCCGTCGATCCGCGCGGCGTCGAAGAAGCTGTCGATGCGAGGGTAGTCGAGCAGCAGACGGGCCTGGGCGTCGGTCGTCTCGAAGGCCGGCGTCACGCTGCTGATCGATTCGAGCAGCTCGTCGCGATCGCTCGTCAAGTGATTGTGGACGAGCGCGCCGTTGACGAACACGCCGGCCAGATCCGTCCGACGGATGTTGTCGGTGACGAACGTGGTGGCCGCCTGCTTCAGTCTCAACAGGCTTCCCGACGACAGATGCTGGCTGTCGAAGAACAGGACGAAGATACGGCGGTCGGTCCGATCCGGGGACCGCGGCATCACGACATCGGCACGAGGCTCGGCCGAGCTCGTCGGGTTCTCGGTGACCAGGTAGAAATGCTCGATCGCCTGCGGCTTCCCCTCTTCGAGCACTTCGAAATCGTCCGCGGTCAGTCCCGAGACGAATCGTCCGCCGCCGTCGCGGGCGATGATGTCCACCTCCACCAGCGACGTCGACGCCTTGAACGTCGGGGCCTGCGGCTGCTGGCCGGCGGCAAAGAGCCCGGCGCCCGAGACGGCACAAGTTGTTGCCAGGCCGAGCGCAATCGAGTACCGGCCGGACGGCTCACGGCTTGACCTCGACGACAACCACGTCGTACTTCTTCTTGCCACTCTTCTGGAGCAGGGCGATTCTGGTTCCGTCGGGCGACCACGCCGGCAACAGCGCGTCCTTCGTCCCTGCCAGCTCCTGCTTCTCGCCGTGCTCGTCCATGACGATGACGTGGCCGGTCTCGCTGCAGTAGGCGATCATCCCCACGCTCTGCGGAGCCCAGCCGAAGGTGTAGCCGGGGAGAAACTGCTGGTTGACGAACTCGCCGACGATCTCGTTCTTCAACATCAGCGTAATCACCTGCTGCTTCTGCAACTGTTGGGTCCGCATCGTGACGTCGTCAATGCTCGTGCCGCCGCCGTTCGGGTTCGAATCCACCGCCCCGAGCGAGCGACCCGCCCATCGGCGCCGAGGTCGCGGTTGACGTCTTGATGTCCTGCTTGATGTCGATCGCGAACGTGCTCGATCCCGGTGCCGACTTGTTGGACTTCCAGGCCCAATACGACGTCGCCCATTCGGGCGCGGCGGCGACCGGTTCGACCTTGCCGCCGGCGGCGGAGATCACGTAGAAGTGAGGGTTCTTGACCATGCCGAGAGAGTCGCGCTCGGATGCCTGCAGGAAAAGCTGGGCATTATCGGGCGACCAGGCGAGCTGTGTCGGGTCTCCCTTCAATTTTCCCGCATCGATCTCCCCGATGACGACAGGCGTCGACGCGGTCAGCGACTTGGCGCCGTCGATCTGGACGACTGCCAGGAGCAGCGCGATCAGCCAGGGCCCCATCGTCACTTGGGCGACACGCGGTCGAGCGCGGCCTGCGCTTTTGCGTTGTCGGGTTCGGCTTTCAGCACGAGGCGGTATTCCGCAGTGGCGTTGGCCAGGTCGTGCGTCTTCTCGTAGAGAACACCGAGTTGCAGGTGCACGGTGGTCAGGGCCGGCACATCGGCGGCGATGTTCTGGTAGCTCTTGATCGCCTGATCCAGCTGACCGGCGCTGTCGAGCGCGGCCGCGTCGTCGAGTCGGCGTCTGATCGAAACCACGTCGAGCGTCGCGATCGGTCCCGGCGGCGAGATGTCGCGATGCGGCGCGAGCGTGACCTGAATGGGCGGGTTCTGGCCAAGCGTCTTGGTCGTGAGCTGTGTTTTGGCGGTGTCGAAGCCGGGTGCGTTGATCGTGAACGTCCAGACACCGCCACGCAGACCGAGAAATGCGAAGCGTCCCTTGGCGTCGGTGGTGGAGGTCGCCGACGAAGGGGCGGCGTTGGGATTCTCGGCGGTGATGGAGGCTCCCTTGATCGGATGGTCGTCGGGGTCCTTCACGGTGCCGAAGACATGACCCTGGGCGTGCGCCGCGGAGCTGATGCCGAGCACCAGCAGAAAACCACACACAAGGCCGAGAAACGCTGCGGGCCGGCGGCGGACTGGCATCAGGACCTCCGCGTCGATCGGGACCCGGAAAGTATAATCCAGACCTCATGTTTCACAGGGTTTACAGCTTCGGGACAAGGCTCGCGTTGGTGGCCCTCGCCACTGTGCTGGCGACGTCCGGATCGGCCGCCAGGCAGAGCCCGGCGTCGGCCGGGACGGCCCCCAGCGGAGGCGTGGATACCTCCCGGTTCGACGCCATTGCGGCGGCCGTGGAACGGGCGATCGCCGACAAAAAACTGCCCGGGGCCGTCGTGCTGGTTGGACGCGGCGATCGCGTGCTGTACGAGAAGGCGGTGGGGCAGCGCGCGCTCGAGCCGGCGCCGGAGCCAATGACCGCGGATACGATTTTCGATCAGGCGTCGCTCACGAAGGTCATCGCGACCACCACCAGCGTGATGAAGCTCATGGAGGACGGCCGGATCCGGATGAACGACAAGGTGGCCGCGTTCGTTCCCGGGTTCGAGCGCTACGGGAAGGCAGACATCACGATCCGTCAGCTCATGACGCATACGTCGGGTCTGCGGCCCGATCTCGACCTTGCCGACTCATGGTCGGGGTACGACACGGCGATCGGTCTGGCGATCGAGGAGGTGCCGACATCGGCCCCCGGCGCCCGGTTCGTCTACAGCGACATCAACTACATCCTGCTCGGCGAGATCGTCCGTCGCGTGAGCGGTCAGCCTTTGAACGAGTTCGCCCGCGCGCACATCTTCGCGCCGCTCGGCATGACGGACACCATGTTCCTCCCGGCGGACTTGCTGAAACCGAGAATCGCTCCGACCGAAAAATGCACGCCGTTCGGATGGCCGTGCGAAGGGGCCAACCTCCAGATGCTCCGCGGCGTCGTGCACGATCCCACCGCGCGGCGCATGGGAGGCGTGGCCGGGCACGCCGGGCTGTTTTCGACAGCCGCCGACGTCTCGATCTTCTGCCAGATGATTCTCAACGGTGGCTCGTACAAGGGCGCGCGCATCCTCTCGCCGCTCACCGTGGACAAGATGACCACCAGCGCCGACGGCCGCGGCGGCCGCGGGCTCGGGTGGGACATCGACACCGCCTACTCGTCGAACCGCGGCGAGCTCCTGCCGATCGGATCGTTCGGGCACACCGGCTTCACCGGTACCAGCATCTGGATCGATCCGCAGACGAAGATGTACGTGGTCTTCATGTCGAATCGGGTGCATCCCAACGGCAAGGGGGACGTCACGCCCCTGCGTGCGCAGAGTCGCGACCATCGCTGCTTCAGCCCTGACGGAGGTTCCCGAGTCCTTGCGGACGGAACACTTCACCTCGACCGGGTTGACCCCCTCCGGCGCCGTCGCCGCTCCCGCGCGAACGCCGGTGATGACAGGGCTCGACGTCTTGCGAAGTCAGAATTTCGCGGCGCTGGTGGACAAGCGCGTCGGGCCTGGTCACCAACCATACGGGACGAGCCCGCGACGGTGCGACCGCCATCGATCTGCTCTTCGAAGCGAAAGGCGTCAAGCTGGTCACGCTCTTCAGTCCCGAGCACGGGATCAGGGGCATCCTCGACGAGAGCGTGCCGTCAACGCAGGATGAAAAGACCAAGCTGCCGATCGTCTCCCTTTACGGCGAGACTCAGCGCCCGACAGATGCGATGCTGGACGGGCTGGATGCAATCGTCATCGACATCCAGGACATCGGCGCTCGCTTTTACACCTACATGACGACGATGGCGTACGTGATGGAGGCGGCGGCGCGACACAAGATCCCGGTGTTCGTGCTTGATCGACCGAATCCCGTCAACGGTTGGCAGATCGAGGGGCCGTCGCTCGATCCGGATGCGCGGGCGTTCACGAGCTACTTCCCGATGCCGATCCGCCATGGCCTGACGCTCGGCGAGCTGGCGCAGCTGTTCAACGGTGAGAACAAGATTGGCGCGGACCTCACGGTCGTGGCGATGCAGAACTGGGGCCGCGACGAGTGGTTCGACGACACCGGGCTGGCGTGGACCAACCCGTCGCCGAACATGCGCAACATGAATCAGGCGACGCTCTACCCGGGCATTGGCGCGATCGAGGGCACGAACATCTCTGTCGGCCGCGGCACCGACACGCCGTTCGAACAGCTTGGCGCGCCGTGGATCGACGGCCGCCGGCTGGCCGATACGCTCAATGCCCGATCGATTCCGGGCGCGCGCTTCTACGCCGTCCGGTTCACCCCGACATCCAGCAAGTACGCCAACCAGGAATGCCAGGGTGTCTTCATCATCGTGACCGATCGCGAGGCGCTGCATCCGGTGCGTCTCGGCATCGAGGTTGCGGCAGCGCTCAACAGCCTCTACGGCTCGCAGTATCAGCTCGAGACGGCCGCCCACCTCCTGGGGTCGCGCGATTCGCTGGAGAGGCTGAAGAAGGGTGAGGATCCGGCCGCGATTGCCAGCGCCTGGGGCGCGGCCGAAGCTCAGTGGCGGCTGCGGCGCGCGAAGTATCTGTTGTATCGCGTGACCGCTCGTCGTCTATCGCGCGCGCTTCTTGTTCGCGTACATCCGTTCGTCGGCAACCTGGACGAGCGCCAGGACATCCCGAGTATCCGGCGGAACCTCGACCGAGCCGACGCTGAGTCCCACACCAGCCGGAAGGCCCTCCAGCTCGTCCGACACCTGAAACGCGTACTGCAGCTGCCGGCCGCGGCGCTCGGCTTCGTCATGGCCGCACGAGATCAGCACCAGGAATTCGTCTCCACCCCATCGAAACACGTAGTCGGCCTCACGGATGTTCTGAGGAGGAAAGTGGCGACGTCCCGCAGTACGCGATCGCCAACTTCATGACCGAGCGTGTCGTTGATGACCTTGAACCGATCGATGTCGATGAACAGGATGGACAGCGGTGTCGCGTATCGCCGATGCCGCTGCAGCTCACGTTCGATGACTTCCTGAAAGAAACGGCGATTCCGGCAGCCCGTCAGCGTATCCGTGATGACCAGCTGGCGGAGGTCGCTCTGGGCCGACTCCAGCCGCCGGTTCGTGCGGCGCAGCTCGTAGGTCATGTCCTCGAAGGTCATGAGCTGCATGCCGAGCGCAGTGACCAGAATCACGACCGCCGCGGTAAAGAACGCGGGAACCGGCAGCCGGCGCGTCCGGGGCTCCCACGACAGCGGCCAGCCAGACGTTCACGCCGGCCAGGATCGAGCAGTGTCACACCGACCAGTCCTGCTCCCAGCATCCGGATCTCCCGCAGCAGGAGCAGGTGCGCGCCACCGGCCGCCGCCAGCGCGCCGGCAATGAGCACGTGCCCCGGCGCGAACACCGCGTACGGGCCCGAGAGGAACCGGCGCCAGCGTGAACCAGATAGCGACCGGGAGCAGGACCAGCCCATACTCCCGCCGGAGCAGCGGTCGGTGGCGATAGGCGTCTGCGGCAACGACAAACGCCAGCGAGCTCAGGATCCCCAGAAACTGCGACGTGCCGTACGCCATCCAGCCCAGCTTCTGATTCAGATACGGCCGCGCGACCAGGAACATCGACGCGGCGAGGAGAATCCAGCCCGAGATCCACCAGAGGATGAACAGCCGCCGCCGGTAGAGATAGAGGAGTAGCAGGATCGAGGCGATCACGATCGCCGCGGCGCCCATGACGATTCGTGGGTTGACGAAGGCCGACCCCGGTGTAATTCCGGGCGGGCCCTGGGTGCTGAGAGCTGCGAACGAAGACGGAACTAACATCGAATGAGTGACAGGCCAGCCCGTCCGCCAGGGTACCTGACCACTCGAAGGTCAACGAGGACAGCACACGGGGCGATCATTTCGAGGTCATCCGGGTGGGACGCGCATCAAAGAGATACCAGACTGCGGGAGGAAGAAAGCAGAGCGCGAGCCGCTCGGGGGAGGACGTCTAGTACAACCGATAGAGCATGAAATACACGACCACGCCGGTAATCGAGACGTAGAGCCAGATCGGAAGCGTCCATCGAGCGATCGCGCGGTGACGGTCGTAGCGTCCCGACAGTCCGCGCGACAGCGTGATAATCGCCAGTACCGGAACCGTGGCAGCGAGAATCGTATGTGAAAGAAGGACTCCGAAATAGACCACGCGAATCGGACCGTGTCCTGGAAAGGGCTTCGACAGGACGTGCGCGTGATAGACGAGGTAAGAGGTGAGGAACAGCACCGACGTGCAGAAGGCGGTCAGCATCACCGCACGATGCTGGGCGACGCGGCCCCGACGGATGAGCAGATAGCCGATGCTGAGCAGGATCGCCGCGAGCCCGTTGAGCGTGGCGTTGACCGCCGGAAGATCGGCGATTTCCACGTCAGCGGCCGCCCGTCAGGTCCTGTCCGCGATCATCATGATCCAGATGAGCGGCAGGTAGATGATCGATCCAAAGAACACGAACCGCGCGTCGCGGATCGAGCGGGTATTGGCAAAGCGGAGTGTCAGGCCAAAGAAGAGGAGACCGAGAACCAGCGCCGCGCTGAAGTAAGTCTTGCCGGCCAGGCCCATCAACGTCGGTGCGAGGCTCAGTGGTACGAGCGCGGCCGCGTAGAGGACCGACTGGCGGCCCGTGCTGCGCCCATCCGGTTCGATCACCGGAAGCATCGGGAAACCCGCGCGCGCGTAGTCCTCGCGATAGATCCAGGCGATCGCCAGAAAGTGGGGAAGCTGCCACAGGAAGACGATGCCGAACAGCGTCCATGCTTCCGGCGTCAGCGCGCCGCGGGCGGCGGTCCAGCCGATGATCGGCGGCAACGCGCCGGGGATGGCACCAACGACGGTCCCCAAAGAAGATCGCCGCTTGAGCGGCGTATAGACGAACAGGTAGGTGACGAGCGTCAACAGCGCCATGCCGGCGGCCAGCAGGTTGGCGGCAGCCGCGAGGACGAGCAGTCCCGTGACCGAAATTGTCGCGCCGAACACCGCCCCCTCGAGCGGCTGGAGCCGCTGATCGGCCAGCGGACGCAGTCGCGTGCGCAGCATCAGCGCGTCGAGGTCTCGCTCGGCCAGCTGGTTGAGCGCCGACGCCCCACCCGCGACCAGGCCGGTGCCGAGGAGCGTTCCCAGCAGGTGGATTGCGCCGAGCCCTTCGGCCCCAGCCATCAGATACCCGGCGAGCGACGAGGCCACGACGAGGAAGTTCAGTCGCGGCTTGGCCAGTGCCACGAAGTCCTGCGCCCGCGTTCGCGAAGTCGGAATGGCGACGGCGCCCGATCTCACGACCTCGCCTCCGCCCCAATCATGCCCGGCATGTCGCGGGCCGTTTCGCGCACGTCACCGAAACCGGCGCGAAACGTTCGCAACGTCAAGACCACCGAGCTGCCGAGCACCAGCGCCCCGTTGACCACGTGCGCCGTGTTGATGATCGGCTGGAGACCGCTCAGTACGACCAGCGTTCCGAGCACGATCTGCAGACCCAGGGACGCGGTCAGGAGCACCGCGGGACGAATCAGCTCCATGCGCTTCGTGTGGTGATAGAAGACGTGCAGGGCCGTGGCAACCACGGCGATGGTCACGAAGAGCGCACCGACGCGATGGGCGAAGTGAATGGCGATGCCGGTATTCCAGAACGGCGGAATGACGTGTCCGAAGGCAAGTGGAAATGTCGGGATCGCCATCCCCGCATTGGTGTGCCTCATCGTCGCGCCCAGGATGATCTGTGTATACACGAGCGCCGTTGTCAGCACGGTCAGGCGTCGCAGCATCCGATCGTCGACTGGCGCGGCCGCCGAGCGCCAGCTGACCGAGGTGACCGTGGCAACCGTCAGCGTCAGGCAGAAAAATATCTGCGCCAGGCCGGCGTGCCCGATCGACACGGCGGGCGGCAAGCGAAGAAGAACGGTGATGCCTCCCAGCAGGCCCTGCAGCACGACCGCACCCAGGCACGCCCAGGCGAGCCAGCGTACCCATCGCCGCGGTTCGACGCGCCACGTCCAGATCGCAAGGACGATGGTCAGGAAGCCGACCGTGCTGGCGATGAGCCGATGAGAATGCTCGTACTGGATCCCCCCCACCCATTTGCTCATGGGGAAAGTAAACATGTTCCAGCCGTAACTGGTCGGCCAGTCCGGCACCGACAGGCCGGAACCGGTACTGGTCACCATGCCACCTGCGGCGATGAGCAGGATGGTGAGCGCTGCAACGAGCTTGGTGAAGCGATGGAACATAAGTGAGCTGTTAACTATCGGCTTTGAAGGCGAACGCGATTTCCTTGCTCTCCTTCGCGCCGATCGTCACGCTCAGCGTCCTGGCGCCGAGTTTTTCGTGGACCGCCTCAATCGTGTAGGTCCCGGCCGGCACACCGCTGAGCGAGAACTTGCCGCCGCCGGACGTCACGGCGAAGAACGGATGATTCACGACGCCCATGTAGGCGTGCATCCACGGGTGGACGTCGCACTTGATCGGCATCAGCACTTCTGCGGTCGTCAGCGCCACGGTGTTCTTGATGCCCGGGAGCGGCTGGCTGAAGTTGAACTCCTGGTTCGATTTTCCCATCCCGTGCACCGTGTGCAGGGTGGTGTCGTCGTTGCTGATCTCGAGCGGCTGGCCGACCCGGATTCCGATCACGTGCGGCACGTAGTGACAGCCCTTCTGCTCGATCTTGACCGGTGCGGTCGGCGTGTCGAACCGGTAGGTATTGGCCAGGTCGTCCTTTACGTAGACGAAGACGTTTTCGAGGCCGCCGCCATCCACCAAGAAAGTCTCCGAAGTGGCGCCGTCCTTGTTGGCTCCGGCGCAGACTGGATCCGACCCCATCGGAATGGCAGCGTTCGCGGGCACCGTACCGTCGAGGCTGACCTGTCCGGAAATCGTTCCGGTAGTGGCGGGGTCGATCGGCTTGGTGTTGGCGGCCGGCGCGGGGGCCGAGGACTTGTTGGCCTCTCCGCCGCCGCAGGCGAACACTCCCAACAGAATGGTGACAGACGTGATTGCTGCAGGCCCAACCCGAGACATGTTCCCTGATTCTACTTCGGGCCGCGTGTCCGCGGCCCTATTTGGCGGGCGCGGCCGGCGCTGGCGCCCCGCTGGCGTCACGCAGCTTGCGCAGGATCCGGTCCTGGATCCAGTGCGCATCCCACCACTCCACCGGATTCACCATCTGACCGTGCACGAGCATCGTGAAATGGAGATGGTCGCCGCCAGCCAACCCGGTCATGCCGCTGCGCCCCAGTTCCTCTTCCTTCTGCACCGACTGCCCGACTTGCACGCGAATCGACGACATGTGGCCGTAGAGCGACTGGACGCCCAGGCCGTGATCGAGGATGACGCAATTGCCGTAGATGCCGAGCGACGCCGCGTAGAGCACCTTGCCGGCGTTGGCCGCCACGATCGGCGAGTTGACGGTGCGCGCGAGGTCGAATCCGAGATGGACCTGTCGATCGACCTCCTTGCCCTGGTAGACATAGGTGCGGTGATCCGCGAACGCCGCTTCGACGGCGCTGTTGGTGAAAGGATGGAAGACGACGCCGCCCCACAGCATGTCCGGTGAGCTCTGCTGCGCGAAGCTCTGGATTTTCTCGGTATTCTTGCGCCGCAGCTCGCCGTTGATCGCCAGGAATTTCTGCAGCGTATCGCCGTCGGGTTTGATCTCAGGACTGGTCTCGAGAATGGCCGGCACGACGCGATCGAGAAACCGATCGTCGAGCTCGATCCGGCTGCGCTTGAACGGCTTCGGGAACGTCAGATGGTCGAACTCCGCGCGGGCGGCGTTGCCCGCTTCATCGCGGGCGTAGGCGAACATCGGGGTGTTGACGTCCTGATCGAACCGCAGCGCGAAGAAGGCCACCTTGACGGCGGGATCGGTGATGCTGACCCCTTCGACCTTCACGCCGGCGGCCGGGTAGCCCGGGTACGTCAGATCGCCGACCTGCACGCCGGACTCGACGTCCGCCGGGGCCGCGCGATAGACGATCATTTCCGTCCCGCCAAGGTTGATGTAGTGCTTGGTGGAGAGCACCGCAATCGTCGGCCGCTCGAGCCTGACCTGCACCTCGCGCGTCGTCGTCGACTCGATCGTTCGGAGGCCGCGAAGAACGGGCCTGGCCGCGGTGACCGTGATCTTGGCGGGACCGGTCTTGAGGTCGGGGACGGTGTCGCGATTGAGCACGCGCGTGATCTGCACCCGGTCGACGGTCTCCTGCTTGACCTCCGCCGTGCCTGGAGACTCGAGCGAAAAGAGCGGGGTTGCCTTGCCGTTCTGCTCGAAGACGATCTTCAGGCGCGAGACGTGGGCGCCCGGCGAGGTGACCGTGACGACCACCGGGGTGGCCTGGCCGACGTACTTGACGGGTTTGGCGACGTCAATCACCGGGCCGGGGAGCCGGCCCGCATAGAGAAACGCTCCGCCGGCAACGAGAACGAGCAGAAGGATCAACCCCGCAACATAGCGCATGAGGGAATGATAACAGTCGCACCGCTCGTCGCCCCGCTTCGCCCGCGGACCGGTAGGACGGTTTTCGCGGCGTCCCGTGAAAAATTGACCCCCGCCGGGGGGGTTGTTAGAATCAGAAGTTCCTGTCGGACCCGAGTGCCGCTATCGTCTAGGGGTCAGGACACGTGGTTCTCAGCCACGGGACCGGGGTTCGAATCCCCGTAGCGGTACCAACTCTTCATCGAGAGGTCCTTCTAGCTGACGCCGCCGCCGCGTTGCGACTTCCCTGTTCTCGCGGTTGCGCGACTAGCGCTGCCCCCCTGGCCCCGAGGTCGTGCTCTTGGTCGCCGGCAGACCCAGGCCGTCGTTCGTGTGATAGTCGGGATACTTCGGTCGCGTGTACTCCGGAAGCGGATGTTCCTTCATCAGCTGCATCACCACCTCGACCGCTTTTTCGAGCTGCGGGTCGTGACCCTGCCGGACCGCGGCCGGATCGAGATCGACCTCGATATCTGGCGCGACGCCGACGTTCTCCACTTCCCACTGTCCATCGAGGCCGTAGACCGCCCACCGGGGCGACGTGACGGAGCCGCCGTCGATCAGTTGCGGATACCCGCCTATGCCGACGAGGCCGCCCCAGGTCCGCTTTCCGACCAGAGGGCCAATCTTCTGCTTGCGGAAATACCACGGCAGGGCATCGCCGCCTGAACCCGCCATCTCGTTGACGATCATCACCTTCGGACCGTAGATCGAGGCCCCCGGGCTCGCCCAGTCCGCGCCTTCACGGGCCGCGACCTTGCTCAGCAGCGGCCGGCGCAGCTGATCGACGATGTAGTCGGCAAGCTGGCCGCCTTCGTTGAACCGCTCGTCGATGATCGCCGCCTGCCTGCCAACCTGCGCGAAGTAGTACCGGTTGAAATTGCTGTAGCCGGCGCCGGCCGTGTTCGGCAGGTACACGTAGGCCACTCGACCGCCGGTCATCTCGTCCACCTTCCGGCGATTCCCTTCCATCCACGCGAGGCGACGGAGGTTCTCTTCGCTCTCGATCGGCACGACCGTGACGTCGCGCGCTCCCGTGCCCTCAGGGTTGGGCCCTACTCTCACGACTACCTGACGGCCCGCGGTCTGTTCGAAGAAGGCGTAGATGTCGTCCGTTCGCGCTCAACTCGCGGCCGGCGACGGCGAGGATGTACTCGCCTGGCTTCACATTGACGCCGGGCTGCGTCAGCGGGGCCTGCAGACCGGGATTCCAGTTCTCACCGTTGTAAACCCGCGTCACCCGGTAGCGGCCGTTCTCGATGGCGTAGTCGGCCCCGAGCAACCCGCCCTTGAACTTCTTCGGCTCCGGCCGCTCTCCACCGCCGACGAACATGTGCCCCACGGTCATTTCGCCGAGCGATTCCTCGAGCAGATAGTTGAGATCGTCCCGCGACGCCAGGCCCGGCAGATACGGCTCGTACTTCTTCTCGATCTTCGCGAGATCCAGTCCGTGGTGGCGTGGGTCGTAGAAGAAATCGCGCTGGATGCGCCACGCTTCGTGAAACATCTGCTTCCACAGCGGCGCGGGCTCGACCCGCACCTCCATGTCGTCGAGCTTCAGCGTCCCCTCGCCGGGCTTGGGTTTGCCGTCGGGCGTCGGCGGCTCCGCGGTTCCCGCGATCGCCCACTGCTCTCCCTTTCGGTACAGGATCTTCTTGCCGTCGAACGACACCGTGAAGTCGTTCGCCTCGTCGAGGAACTTTTCCACCTTGCGCTTGCTCAGGTCGAATCTCTGAAGCGTCACCTTCAGGTTCTGGGAATCGCTCTCGCGAACGACGAGCGGCGCCTCGGCCAGAAACAGCACGCCAGTCTCGCCCGGCGAGCATGTTCTCGTAGTTACGTGCGGGAACGGGCAGCGCGAGGATGCGTTGACCGATTCCCTCCGCGTCGATCTTCACGACGATCGGCTTGTCTTTCGATTTCTCGTCCTTGCTGCTGTCGGGAGTCTGGTCCCCCCGCTTGTCGGTATCGGCGCCTTGAGCCTTAACCGGCTGGACCTTCTCGTCGTCGCTCTCCGGCGCGAGTGGCGACGGCAGGTCCTTGTCCAGGACGATCACGTAGGCGCTTCGCGTGGTCGGATGCTCGTCGCTCGACATGTCCAATCCGACAGCGGACAGCCCGACGTCGGTGCTGGCCGTGAAGTACAGGTACTTGCCGTTCCGATCGAAGACCGGATAGCGTGCGTCGCTCATCCCGTCGGTGACCTGAAACGCCTTCTTCTGCTCAATGGAATAGATGAAGACGGCGTGCAGGTAGTTGGAAAGCTGCTTCGTGTATGCGAGCCACTTGCCGTCCGGCGTCCAAGCCGGATTGAACGACGCCCCGTCGTAGTAGTCCGAATCCACTTTGACGGGGAGGTCCTTCGCCACATCCACGTACCAGAGGTTCAGCCGCTTGTCGCTGAACGCAATCCTCGTCGAATCAGGCGACCAGACCGGCGAGTAATAGAACGACGGCTCGAGCACAATCTGCTTTGGCTGGCCGCTGCCGGTCTGATCGCGGATCTCCAGGCTGTACTCCCCGGACGCGTCGGAAAAGCAGGCGATGGACTTCCCGTCAGGCGACCACGCGGGATCGCGCTCGGCCACGTCAGGCCGGCGAGTGAGATTGCGTACGTCTCCCTTTTCCACTGGCACCGTAAAGATCTCTCCCCAGGCTTCCATGACCGCGCGGACACCGGTCGGCGACACTCCGAAGTTGTGAATGCGTTTGGGATCGACCTTCACGAACTGCGTTCGCAGTTCGGGGAAATCGCCCGCGAGCTTCACGTCGACCGTTCGCAGCTGGTGCGTCGAGAGGTCGAACAGCTTGAGCGCGCCGAATTGCTCGATTACGATTGCGCCGGGTCCGGCCGACGCGGACTTGAAATCGAGACCCTGGTTGCTCACAGCCTCGGTCACCTGTTTCGTCTGCACGTCGTACGCGAACAGGCTCACCGGGCCGTTCCGATCCGAGAGGAAATAGACGGTGCCCCCGACCCACATGGGGTTGAAGTCGTTGGAGTTCTCCCGCGGAATCCGTTCGATCCGGGAATCCGCCAGGTTCGCGATCCAGACAGGCGTCGTCTGGCCGCCACGATACCGTTTCCACGCAGCCTGCCACTGTGGATGCGGAACGTACGCGAGGTGCGCGGCATCTGGCGCGTACGCGGCGCTTTCGACGATGGGCAACGGTATCTGTGTTGCGAATCCACCGGCCGCCGGAACGGTGTACATCTGATCGGCGAAGTGGTAGTAGCTGGCGCGTGTGAGAGGTGAACGTGATGTTGCGACCGTCAGGCGTCCAGCCTGTGACGGTGTCGGCCGCTGGGTGATACGTCAGCCGCTTCGGTACGCCTCCGCTCGCCGGCACGACGTAGACGTCCTGATTGCCGTCGTACTCGCCACTGAAGGCAACCTGGGTCCCGTCCGGGGAGAAGAAGGGATCCGTTTCGGCCCCTACCCCACTTGTCAGCCGCCGCGCGTCGCCGCCGGCGCGCGCGACGATCCAGAGGTCCCCGGCAAAGCTGAAGACGATCTGCGTCTGGCTCACGGTCGGCTGCCGGAGCAGCAAGGGACGCTCACCTTCCGCGAGCGCCAGCATTTCAAGGGTCAACAGGCACACGACCAGCGGCACTATTCGGCGCATCTGCATACCTCCGATTCGAACGGATCGGAATGCTACACCCACCTGACGACTTTCCCGACCCGATACCAAAGTATCGGGCAACAAGATCGTCCCATAGACTCAGCGGCGCGAGTCTACTTGTATTCGCGTTCAGAGCGTGTGCTCATCCCGCGTGACGGTCGAGTTGGCGTCCGGTGTGGCTTTCGGCGGCGTATCAGACTGAGGCGAAGTGGTTGGAGCTCACCAAGCAGCCCAACAACAAGATGAGCCGAGGTTGGGCGTCTCTCTCCCTCGGCGTCGGCGCCACCAGATGTCGGCGGTCGTACCCTCACACCCCCGCGAGCGCAAGCGCCGCGGCGACTTCTGCATTGTGGCGCAGCAACGCCAGATTTGCCCGGACGCTTTCCCCGCCGGTGAGCACGCGCATGCGGTCGAGCAGGAACGGGGTGAGCGCGCGGCCTCGAATGCTGTTTCCCTCAGCGTCGGACAGGGCGGTCTCGATCGCGCGGTCATAGAGCTCCGTCGGCATTTCGTCTGCGACAGGAATTGGGTTCGCGATGAGTACGCCCGTGTCAAAACCGAGCGACAGGTGAACCCGCACGGCGCAGGCGAGCTCAGCGATCGAGTCATAGCGCTGATCCACAGCTAGCCCTGTCGATCGCCGATAGAAGGCCGGGAATTCGTCGGTCCCGAAACCAAACACCGGCACGCCGAGTGTTTCGAGCATCTCCAGGGTGCGTGGCAGGTCCAGGACGGCCTTGGCACCCGCCGACACGACGGCGATTGGAATCCGTGCGAGCGCAGTCAGATCCGCAGACACGTCCCCGCTTTCGCGTGCATCGCGATGCACTCCGCCGATGCCGCCGGTGGCGAACACCCGGATACCGCTTGCGTGGGCCGCGAACATGGTGGCCGCTACGGTCGTCGAGCCCGGCTGGCCAGATGAAATGGCCGCAGCGAGATTACTGAGGTTGATCTTTGCGATGTTGGGCGTGGTCGCGAGTTGCTCCAGTTCGGCGTGCGTCAGACCGATCCGGATTGCGCCTCCGATGACCCCGATGGTCGCCGGCGTGGCCCCCGCTCGGCGGATCACCTCCTCGAGCGAACGCGCCGTCGTCACTCCCTCCGGGTGCGGGAGGCCATGCGTCACGACTGTGGTTTCGAGCGCGACCACGGGCCTCTTGGCGGCCAGCGCGCGCGCGACCTCGTCGCTGCACGTGTGCGCAGCCTTCATCGCGCGACCTCGCTGTCATACCACCGACGCAGCCGGGCATACGTATCAACGCCCGTTGCTGCGAGCAGGGCGTCAGCTCCCCACCCTTCGACCGCGAGGCTCGCGGTGACGACGGCACGGTGCAGGCAGGCGCCGACAGAGAGGCCTTCGAGATGCGCCAGCACGAACCCAACGCTGAACGCGTCCCCTGCTCCGGTCGGATCCACCACGCTGTCTGTACGAGCGGTCCAACTGTGAAAGGACCCGGACCGCGCATCGTACAGGATTCCGCCGCTTGCACCGCGTTTGAAGACAACGAACTGGAGCCGACCGGCGACGAGTCGAAGCAGCGCGCGTTCGGGATTCGTCTGCGCTCCTTCGAGCAGGAGTTCATCCTCACCGGGGAAGAAGGCGTCGACATCCGCCAGTACTTCCCGCCAATCGTGCAGCGTTTCATCGGTGATGGCGAGGTGCGGGTCGACAGACACGAACCGTGAGTTGGATCCACGAAGCGACGCGACGAGTCTGCGCTGCACGCCGAAGGGCATCGGCGCGAGGTGAAACGCCGGAGCGTTCCTCCATCCGGCGGGGATCAGACCGGGCTCTGGCGATACCTGTTCGTGTGTCGGGCTGCCCACTCGATGAATCAGGCGTCGATCGCGCCCTTCGTAGAGCAACCACGTGCGAACGCCTGGACCACCGAACGCGTGCACACCGCCGAGATCGGCCCCGCGCAGCCGAAGTTCCTGGAGAACATCGGCCGGATAATCGTCGCCGACGATGCTCACTAGCCCTGGGCGGGCACCCCAGAGTGTCGCACCGAGCGCGTTGTACAGAAGCGCGCCACCTGCCTGTCCCATCCGCGTCGTACCATCTGCGTGAACCACATCATCTACGAGCAGGTTCCCGAGCAGCACGATTGACGGCGTCATCGGCCGTCGCTCAGCTTGCCGAAAGCCCTAGCCAGAGCGCGGACTGCATCAGGGTCCAGCGGGTTGCTCCAGATCCCACCCTGTTTGACCGAGGAGCCTACGATGAATCCTTGTGTGGTCGAATAGCATTCGAAATTCTCTGCCGTGAGCCCCGAACCGACGAGCACGGGCACGCCCACCGTTCGAGCGACGTCGCGCACTTCCTGCGGAGACGCCGGCACGCCCGTGGAGGCGCCGCTGACGATAACGCCATCGGCGAGAAAGAATTCTGCAGCCTTGCCGGTCTCGATGAGGGACACGTCCGCAGTGATCGCATGCGCGCTGTGCTTCTTCTTGATGTCCGCGAACACCAGCACCCGTTCGGCGCCGATCGCACGACGATACCGGAGCAGCTCGCCCGCACAGGACTCAATCAGGCCTTCGTCCGCCACGTGGGCGTAGACGAACCCTTCAACTCTTACGAAGTCGGCACCAGATGCGTGCGCGACCGCGACCGCCTCCCGGTTCGCGCCTGCCAAGACCTGAATGCCGACCGGACGATTGGTTTCGTGTTTGACCTCTCTCGCCAGCGCTGTCATAGCCGCGGTAATCTCGGGGCCGACACCACCCTTGAGATACGGACGGTCGTGCATGTTCTCGATGACGAGCGCGGTAAACCCCGCGTCGCGGTAGATTCTGGCCTCTTCGAGCGTCTGACGAATCAGCGTCTCGATCGAGTGGGATGCCGAGGGCGTACCAGGAAGGGCGCCGACATGGAGTACGCCGGCCAGCGCGCGCGGCCCACCGAAGCATTCACGGAAAGCCGCTTGCGCGTCCGCACTGGATCGTCGGGAATTCTGGCGGCGCTCGTCGGTCACCGGCGTACTGGGGCGAACTCGATCGCCCCCCTGCGAACTTGATTCATCGGCATCGCTGCACCAGCCCGGCCTGGTGGAAGGCTCGATCCTGACGTTGCCCCGTACGCCTTGAGTCTAGCAAAGGCACCGCGTTCCGAGCGACCGGGCAACGTGACAAGGTGGGACCCGGGCGCACCTTGGTGCGGGGATCGGTCTACGTCGGGCCGTGATCGAATGCAGGACTAACGTCCGCGCTGATGTTGTCGAGACCCGCGACCAGCGCCCAGGTGCGCGACGGCCCGTGCTGGAATCTCGGCCTCCGGAGGCCGAGTGGTGGAACACGAACCATCGCGCTCGCGGCGGATCACCATCGGTCCGGTCGAACTGGATCCGGACGGCGGACAGATCTGGAAAAGACGGGGTCCGTTCCTACCTGCCCGAACAGCCACTCGCACATGGCGACACGTCTCGGCACATCGTCGTTGCAGGAAGTCGCTGATCGGGCGTGCGTTGGTGCGTTTTTGTGTGCATCAGCACGCGCGAGCGGAATCAATTTCCGTGCTCCCCCAACCACGGCTCGACGCGCAACACACGAGGGTTCAAATCGTGTCCGGTCAGCGACTGCCTACAAGCGGCGGTTTTTCAGTATTTTAGAAGGAGGGATTTGTGGGGGCGCGCAACCAGCGGTACTTGCAGCTGTGGAGCGGAGCGGCGTAGTCCTGCGGCATCGGAAAATCGAGTTATCGCGACGGCGCGAATTGACGTAGTGGCACATGCCGGTTGGACCTACGCCACACGTCCAACCTTTGGTCATTTCGGCCCAGTTCAGCGCGGGTCCTTGTGCGACACTGGCTTCCTGTGCGCGTTCGGGAGCTTGCATCGACTGTTACCGGCGAAGCCTCGCCCCTTCGGTACTTCGTCGCGGCGCAGTGGTGCCGGCTGAGCGGCATCGCCGTCGGCTTGCCCGTGCCGCCTCGCCAGTTGACCTGGCTCGTGGCGGGACACTATGACGTCGCCAAGAGCCTGCGCAATGGCCGGCGCACCTCGGAGAACATCCGGGACGCCCTGGCGCGCGCCGGGCTGAGACTCGAGGATTTCGCAGAGATCCTGGACTTCGGTTGCGGGTCCGGGCGCGTCCTTCGCAACTGGAAGTCCCTGAAAACGACCCGCGTCTACGGCACCGATTACAACGAGGAGCACATCCGCTGGTGCCGGCGCCATCTGCGCTTCGCCGAGTTCGGCCGGAACGACCTGCATCCGCCGCTTCGCTGGGCGGACGAGAGCTTTGCGTTCGTGTACGCGTGCTCGGTCTTCACACATCTGGACGAACCGCTCCAGCACGCGTGGATGCGCGAGCTCCGCAGAATCCTGAAGCCGGATGGACATCTCCTGTTCACGACGCACGGAGAGATGTGGTTGACGTCCCTCAGCGACACCGAGAGGGCCGCCTTCCTCCAGGGACAGCTCGTCGTCCGTAACGGCGCAGAGTCGGGCCGCAATACGTGCGGCGTCTATCATCCGGCCGAGTACGTCAAGGCGCACCTTGCCGCGGGTTTCACGGTCGTCGACTTCATTCCCGAGGGGGCGACCGGAACCGGCAGACAGGACATCTATCTGTTGAAGAAGCCGCGGGTGAGCATGTCCTCTGGCACGGCCGATCCGGTCGTTTCCATTGACCGATCCCGCGTGTCATGCTCAATTAGTGAGTCCCACGTGAGCATTGACGAAGGTCTCTGAGCCACTCCGGAAGGTAATTGCAGGCCTCGGTCTTGGCGCGCTGGCCGCGCTGAGCGTGCTCGGTACCTTCATCGCGCCGGGGCGCTGGAAACAGCCGAGCTCAAGGCCTACGACTGGCGGATGCGCCGCAACGCCGACGCCGCCTCCGCGTCTCGCGACATCGTCCTCATCGAAATCACCGACGCCAGCATCCGCGATCTGTCGCCGATCTTCGGCCATTGGCCGTGGCCGCGCGTGGCGTATTCGAGCGCGCTCGACTACCTGCGACGCGCGCCGGCCAGAGTGGTCGCCCTCGATCTGATCCTCGCGGAGCCGGACACGGTCTCGCAGTACGACCTTGGTGGCGAGAAAATGACCGGAGCCGAGAGCGATGGGGCGCTGGCCGACGCCGTCAAGACGAGCGGCAACGTCGTATTGCTCGCGGACGCCGTCAACGAAGGGCTCGTCGGCGGCCACGACATCACCTCCCAGCCGGTGTGGCGCGATCCCGGGTATCGTCTTGGCCCGGCCATCGAGGACCGTCCGGTGATCCTCGCGCCGCTCCAGCCGCTGACCGACGCGGCCGCGGCGCTCGGGCACAACTTCCTGCCATTCGACGAAGACGGGCCGGCACGGCGGATGCCGCCCTTTGTCCGTCACGGCGATCGTTTTCTGCCATCCCTCGGGATCGCGGCGGCGCTCAAGTCCGCAGGCTTCCGTCCGGAGGACGTGGTCCTCAATGGGGACGACATCCTCGTCCGCGACCGTCGTATTCCGCTCGTCCCGCTTCCGGTGAGGAACGCCGGCGCTTCAACCGGCACACACGATCAACTGTCGATGCTGATCAACTATCGGGCGCCGGCCCTGGTCGACGGCAAGTCGACCTATCAGACTTTCGAGCTGCGCCACATCCTCAAGTCGGAAGGGCAACTTCTCGACGGGGAGAAGCCGCTGGTCGACCCGGCGATCTTCAAGGACAAGATCGTCTTCATCGGCCTCGATGCGTCTGGGCTCGGCGACGTCTTCGTCACACCCTTCGGCTCGACGACACGCATGCCCGGCATCGAGCTGCATGCCAGCATGGCCGACAGTCTGCTGTCGAACCGCTTCATCCGTCGGGCGCCGGACAGCTCGCGGGTGGCGTCGATCGCCCTCGCCGCGATCGGCGTCGGCGCGTGTTCGGCGTTCCTGCCGTTTGTCGGGGCTGCCCTCGCCGCGTTCGGCCTGCTGGGCGGGTGGGTCTGGCTCACCGTCGGCGCCTTTCGGGACGGCCTGTGGCTGAATCTCGTAGAGCCGCTGAGCGCCGGCGCCATCGCGCTCTTCGCCGGCACCGCTTACCAGTATTTCGTCGAAGATCGCGAGAAGCGGAAAGTCAAGAAACTGTTCAGCCGATACGTGTCGAAGGACGTCTACGACGAGCTGCTCGCGCACCCGGAGCGGGCCGAGCTCGGCGGGGCCCGGCGCGATATGTCGGTGCTGTTTTCCGACATCCGGGGCTTCACCAACGTCAGCGAACAGGGGCAGCCGGAAGCGATCGTCGCCCAGTTGAACGAATACTTCGCGACAATGGTCGAGGTGGTCTTCCGGCATGGCGGCACCGTCGACAAGTTCGTCGGCGACATGGTCATGGCCTTGTTCGGCGCGCCGCTCGACGACGTTGATCATGCCGAGCACGCGGTGCGGACCGCGGTCGACATGGTGCAGGCGCTCGGCGAGCTCAATCGGCGCTGGGCTCAGGAAGGCCGGCCGCAGCTCGATATCGGGGTCGGCATCAACTCCGGGGACATGATCGCGGGCAATATCGGATCGTCGTCGATCATGAGCTACACCGTCATCGGTGACAACGTGAACCTCGGCTCCCGGCTGGAATCGCTGAACAAGGAATACAAGACCCGGATTATCATGAGCGACGCAACCCGCACCCGGCTCAAAGGCCACTACGACACGCGCCCGCTGGGCGACGTGGTCGTCAAAGGGAAAACCCGGCCCGTAGCGATTCACGAAGTGGTCGTGCCAACGCCACTGGTGAAGCGCGAGGAACAGACAACATGAAGCGTACGTCCCTCCTGGCATTGTTCGTTGCCGCGAGCCTGTCGGCCGCGGTGCCCGCGCAGGCACAGTTCGGCAAGATCCTGGACTCGGCCAACAAGGCCAAGGACGCCAAGGACAAGTTCGACGCGATCAACATGTCGGACGCCGACGAGCGCAAGATCGGTGACGAGGTCAGCCTGAAGCTGCGCGAGCACTTCGGTGTCTTCCAGAACAAGCCCGTCACCGCGTACGTATCCCTTGTCGGAACGGTTCTCGCGCAGGCCAGCTCGCGCCCGACCCTGAATTGGCAATTCGTCGTTTTGGACACGGATGGCGTCAACGCGTACGCGGCGCCGGGCGGGATCGTGCATATCACCCGAGGTCTGCTGGGCTTGATCAAATCCGAGGCGCAGCTCGCCGATGTGCTCGGCCACGAGATCACCCACATTACGGCCAAGCACACGGTACGCTCGATTCAGAAGAAGAACGCCGTCCAGTTGGGCGCCGAGCAGACGAAGGGCGGGTCGTTGGCGAGCGCTGCTGTGAGCCAGCTGGCGGGAGCAGTCTACAGTGATCTGTTCGAGAACAAATTCGATCGCAACGACGAGATGGAAGCCGACCGCGTCGGCATCGTGCTCGCGAACAAAGTGGGCTATTCCCCCAACGGCTTGACGGATGTCCTCAAAGCGCTCGACGCGCGGAACACCAACGCCCAGACGCCCAACGGCCTGTTCGCGTCGCACCCGGACACGCAAGCGCGCCTCGACGGCATCGCCAAGACCATCAAGGAACAGAAGCTGACCGCGACGGCGACGGTCGCAGCGCGCTACAAGGACAACATCACCTGGGACGCCAAGCCTGCTGCCGAAATCACGACCGTTGACGCCGGGGCGAAGGGTCTCGCTGGCGGCTCGTCCTCGACGGGAACGTCGGACAAGAAAGACGACGCCGACAAGACCGAGAAGAAAGATGCGCCCGCCGACCAGCCGAAAAAGAAGGGCGGCTTCCTCAACAAGATGAGCCTGTCGGGCGGAAGCCAGGCCCAGTCGTCGCAGACCACCGCATCGGCAGGCGGCCGCGCCATCGGCAACGACAACAACGCGAAGGGCGGCACCAACTCGCACATGTTGCCAGTGACGATCACGCCGGCCGAGCTCGAGGTGTTCAAGAAGGGGATCGTCGGGTAGCTGACGAATGCTCCATGTTCCGGGTCATCTCCTGCTGAGCGTCGCGGCGTTTGCCGTGACGCTCGGCTTCAGGAGCCTGACCGTCAACCGGCTGGTCAAGCGAAAGCTCCGGCTTTCGCTCGTGCTCCTGGTCGGTTCGATGGCGATCAGCCTTCTGCTGGCCGTCTATCCCTTCCTTCCGGTCGAAACCGTCGCCGAACTGCGGGCGATTCAAAACCTCGCGATCGCCGCCGCGCTGATCAACGTGTCGGTCCTGGTCGCGATCAATCCGCTGCGGCTCGATCGCGTACCGGATCGCTTCCCGGCGATCCTCCAGGACTTCATCGTCATCGGCCTGGTGCTCGTTGCCTCGACCTTCTTCAGCGATCGGCTGCTCACGACCTCGGCGGTGAGTGCCGTCGTGCTCGGCTTTGCGCTTGCAGGACACGCTGGGCAATGCTTTCGCCGGCCTGGCGATTCAGAGCGAAAAACCGTTTCACGTCGGTCACTGGGTGCGGGTCGGCGAGTTCGAGGGGCGCGTCGAGGAGGTGACCTGGCGGGCGACCAAGCTGCGAACGAAAGCGGGCAATTTCGTCATCCTGCCGAACAATCTCGTCTCCAAGGAAGCCATCACCAACTTCTCCGAGCCCGACGCGCCGACCCGGCTCGAGGTGAGCGTCGGCGCTGCCTACCAGGTCGCGCCGAACGACGTGAAAGCCGCGATCCTCGAAGCGCTGCGCAACACGTCGCAGGTCCTGGCCACTCCACCTCCGTACGTCGAGCTGATTGCGTTCGATGGATCCGCGATCACCTACAAGGCCAAGTTCTGGATCGACGACTACCGGCGCGATGACGAGGCCCGGGACGAGGCCCGAACGGCGATCTTCTACGCCTTCCGGCGCCGCAACATCGAAATTCCCTGGCCGATTCAGGTCGAGTACTCGAAGGACTTCCCGCGCGAGGATCCGGAAGTGCGCATGCGAGAACAGGAGCGCGCGCTGGCCGGAGTGGACCTGCTCGCCCCGCTGTCGCCGGCAGTCCGGCACGAGCTCGCGGCGTCGAGCCCGCTGGCCACCTACGGCTCGGGCGAGGCCATCGTCCGCCAGGGCGAGGCCGGCCAGTCGATGTTCGTGGTGTGCTCGGGAGCGGTCCAGGTCGTGCTCGAACCGACGCGCCAGGAAATCGCGCGCATCGAGCGGGGCGGGTATTTCGGGGAGATGTCGCTGCTGACCGGCGCGCCGCGATCGGCGACCGTTCTCGCGATCGGCGACGTGACCGTCGTCGAGATCGATGCCGAACTGTTCCGGCGGCTGGCGGTGGAGAATCCGCAGGCGATCGAAGAGGTGGGCGTCGCGGCGATGGCTCGTCGCGCCGATCTCGAACGGATAAGGACCGCCACGGCCGGAGCCGTGACGGTCGAGACCAACACACTGCTCGCGCGGATGAAGAAGTTCCTGCGCCTGACCAACGCGGCCGGCTAGTCGCAGACGCTACTGTTTGAGCTCCGCGTATTCCGCGTATTCAGTGGCCTACCAGCGTCGCAGCTCGCGATACGCCCGGTCGTACCCCTCCTGGAATCCGCGGCGATACTGCACGCGATACGCGTCCCTCGATCCGTAGTGATCGTCGTAGTGGCGATCGCCTGAGCGGTACCACTTCTGACGGGCGTAATCGGGATACTTGCCGTCCCGCGCGTCGTCGCGGCCCTTCTGGTAGCCGTCGTTCACGCCGTACTGAAACGCGTAGTTCCCGGCGTAGCCGTACACAGTGCCGCCGCCGTACACCGTGCCGCCGCCGTATCCTGGGTAGCGACCCGTGGCGGGGTAGCCCCAGCCACCGTCCCGCCGCGTCTCCACGCGACCACCGTACGATCCGCCGCCCGAATATCCGCCGCCGTATCCGGAGCGGCTGAACGCCACCTGGTAGCCTTCAGCGAAGCCGGTGCGGAAGCTCGCACGGTAGCGATCCCTGTCGCCGAAGCTGCGGTTGTAGCCGCGATCGCCGTTGCGATAGTCGCGCTCGCCGTTCAGGTCGAAGGCCCGGCGATCGCGCGCGGCATTCTCGCCGCAGCGCAGACCTTCGCGGTAGCCGTTGTCGTAGGCGACCTGCCGACTGTCGTAGTACGACTGTCCGTCCGATTCTCGAGAGTCGATGCCGACGGTGTATGCGGCATGCGGAGCGAGCCAATCGTTGAACTGCTGCGCACCGGCGGGTACGGCCGCTGCGAGCAACGCCGAACTCAGAGCAAGGATGCGAATGAACATGGCTTCGGTTCTCCTCGAGGGGGAATTGAGCAAGAACCTTACCGAGGCAGTCTGGTCGAAAAACTGGAGGGAAATTGCCTTGAAACCGGAGCGGGTCGCCGGCGGTGGACAGCTACTGGGACCAGACGAGGACACGCTCCCCAGCACGTCCTTTGTGGTCCACGATCAGGGTCGGTCCGAAGCGCTCGAGGTCCTCGACCGTGAGCTTCAGGTCGCTGAGATCGAAATCATGACCGATGTCCACGCGCTGGCCTCGCATCTTGAGCCTGAGCAGCCAGAACGGGATGTCCATCTTCACCACGCGGCCTTCGTCCGGATCGAACGCCATGATGTTGAGCGATTGCGGCCGATGATCGCTCGACGGCCGGTCGGTGTTGGCATGGACGAAGTGGCCGCGCTCGTCGAGCTCGATCAACGGCTTCTGATTCGTGAACTGTTTCCGGATCTTCTCGAAGTCGGTGACCGCGGTTGCCGGCGAGACCGAGCGAACGTCGATGTGCGTCTTGGCGAACCACAGGCCGGCGGCCGCCATCCCGACCAGGCTCAGGATGCACAGGACGACGACGCCGATGACGACCCAGACCCAGGTCTTGACCTTGCCAGCCATCCCTCAGTCTCTCTTCATTTGACGATCGATCTCGCCTGCTCGACGCAATTGGGATCCGCGCCCTGCTGGCAGGCGGCGGCGGCCGCGGCTGCCTCGCGCTGAGCGGTCGCCCGGTCGCCGTCCCCAACCGCCAGGCGCGCCAGCTCCAGATGCGCCCGTCCCTGAATCCAGACCGGCGTATCGGGCGTCACCGCCAGTGCCAGGTCCTCCCTGGCCTCACGATTATGTCCGAGCCGGACGCGGGCGACGCCCCGTCGATAGTGCCACACGCCGGCCTCCCCGGGCATCTTGCGGCGCGTGTCGTGCTCCAGCATGGCGAGCCCCTCGGAGAGGAACCGTTCGGCATCGGCAGGCTGGTGGGCGCGGCTGGCGGTGGCGCCCGCTTCGAGCAGGACGATTCGATTCCGCGGATACATGGTCCGGAGACCCGCCAGGACGCCGAGCGCATCGGCGTAGCGCTTTTCCCGGTTGTAGAGCAATACGAGAGCAAACAATGCGTCGGTTCGCTCGTCGGTCTGCGCCGCGGCGCTCTCTTCGACCATCGTCAGCCCGCGTTCCTTGCCGCCGCCGAATCCTGCGACGTAGGCCATGACCCGCATCGGCAGCGACAGGGTCGAGACCAGATAGCGATAGGTCCCGATGATCAGGCCGGCCTCCTTGCGCTGTGGATCGAGCTCCAGCACGCGTTCCTGCTCGTCGTAGCTCTGACGGGCGGTCCTGAAGCCGGCCACCAGACGTCCTTCGACCGAGGCCATATAGGACGCCTCCAGCCCCAGCGCCGAGCCGAGATCGTAGTGCGCCTGCGGATCCTTCGGAGCACGCTTGACTCGCGCCTCCGCCAGCCGGATGGCCTCGGCGACCTCGCGCTTGAACTCCGTGTCGAGCTCGACGGGAGGCTTGACCAGATCGACGCGCGACCGCGTGATGCTGCCAAGGTAGTGATCCACCGATACCGCGCCGCGCCTGAACAGGATGTCGAACCAGATCGCCGAGGCGAGAGCGCGATGATTGGCGGGATCGGTCGGATCGGCCACGACGACACCGCGCAGGAGCTGCAGCGCGACGTCGTGGTCGAGATTGTAGGTAAGGTTGGCGGCGCGGGCTCGCACTTCGCGGCTCGATTCGGCGCGCACGATCAGCGGCAACAGAAACAGCAGCCACGCCGTAATCATCAATGGCGAATGTGGTTGCCGCCGTCCCATGGGGACTATGATAGCCGGGGGGCTGAGCACAGTCGCTCTGTGCCCGAGGAGGACCGATGCCGCGTGGTAGAGCCGGAAAGAAGGCTGAAGCTGTCGTCGTACAGTCAGCAGAGTTGATCGGATGGGCGGTTGGAGGAATCGAACGTGAAATTCAGCAAACCCGCCAGCGTCTCGCGGCGCTGATGGCGCAAGCCGAGCACCTGCGGCGCCGTGCCGCCTCCGGAAGAGCTCGTGGTCCACTGGCCGCTCCAACCCTCGACGCTGCTGCTGCCGTGGTCCCACGCCGGCGTCGGCGCAGGATGTCGGCTGAAGCACGAAAGCGTGTTTCCGAGCGCATGACCAAGCGCTGGGCGGAGTGGCGAAAGAAGCACGCCAAGTAGAATCCCTCCACCAGTTCACAGGACGAATCCTCGTCCCAGGCCACGCGCCACGGCACGCTCGTAAGCCAGGCGCGCGGCCGCCACGTCTTCCACCGCCATCCCGAGCGATTTGAACAGCGTGATTTCGTTGCGGCTGCGCCGACCCGCGACGCGGCCGCCGAAGACCTCACCGAGCTCCCCGGCGATGTGCGACGCGTCAATGGCTCCCTCGCGCATGGGGATGACGAGATCGCCGGCTTCGGCCAGCGCGCCGGTCCGGGAGTCGACGAACACCCGGGCGCTCCCGACCAGCGCCGTATCCATCTCCCGTTCGCTCGGCCGACACGCGCCGACCGCGCAGATGTGAACGCCGTCGGCGACATCCTGACGGCGCAGGACCGGCTCGCTCGCAGCGGTCACGAGCGCGACGATGTCGGCATCGCGCGTGGCGTCGGCGACCGAGTGCAGCCGCCCGCAACGGTGCGGTCGTGTGCGGCTGCATGTCTTCGATCAGTTTTTCGACGTGAGCGCGCGTCGGACTCCACACGCGAATCTCGGCGAGATCCCTGACGCGTTGAATGGCTTCGATGTGGCTCTGCGCCTGGACGCCCGAGCCGATGACAGCGAGCACGCGCGCATCCTGGCGCGCCAGGTGCCGCGCCGACGCCGCCGACACCGCCGCCGTTCGCGCCTCGGTGATGTAGCGGCCGTCGAGAATCGCCAGGAGTGCTCCAGTCAACGGCTCGAGGAGCACGATGGTCGCCAGATGCGTTGGCAGTCCCTGCGCCGCGTTGGTTCGGTAGACCGTTACCAGCTTGGCGCCGAGCGTCTGCGGGTCGCTGACGTATGCCGGCATGATGCCGACCAGCCCGTGCTGCGACCCGACTTGCATGACCGTCCTGAGTGGTTGTTGCGCCTGACCGGCCGAGAATTGCGTGAGCGCGGCCTCCATTCCGTCGATCAGGTCGTCCATCGTGAGGAGCGCGCGGACGTCCCCTTCCGAGAGCAGTAGCGGCATCGCAGAATCGCTCACCCTTTCGAGAATGTCGGGTTCCGGCGCCAGGGCCCGCGGCGTCGGCCCGTCACGTTAGCACACGTGTCGGGGCATGCTAGACTTCGATCTTTTCAGGGGCCTTTGGGGGCGTGAGCATGGTTGGCCAGACGGTCGGTAAGTACCGCATCGTCTCCCGTCTCGGCCGGGGGGGGATGGGTACTGTTTACAAGGCAGTGGACGAGTCTCTCGACCGCGAGGTCGCTATCAAGGTCCTCAACCCCGATCTCGGGGATCCCGAGATTCTGCGGCGGTTTCGCGCCGAGGCGATGACCCTCGCCCGCCTCAATCATCCCAACATCGCCACGCTCTACGAGTTCGCGCAGCACGAGGACGATCTGCTGATGGTGATGGAGTTCGTCCGGGGCGAGACGTTCGATCGCGTCTCCGACCGGTTCGGTCCCCTACCGTTCGACCGCGCCGCCACGTTGTGCTCGCAGGTCCTCGACGCCCTGGGCCACGCGCATCGCGCCAACATCGTCCACCGCGACTTGAAGCCGGCCAACTTGATGGTGACCGACAGCGGTCTCGTAAAGGTCATGGACTTCGGCATTGCCCGCGTCGCCGGCACCGAGCACCTGACGACCGATGGCTACATGATGGGGACCCCGGCGTACATGGCCCCCGAGCAGGTCATGGGCAACGAGGTCGACGGGCGCGCCGATCTCTATTCGATGGGCGTGGTGTTGTATCGGCTCCTGACCGCGAACCTGCCGTTCAAGGCCGAGACCGCGATCGCGATGGCGCAGAAGCAGATCAAAGATCCGCCGACGCCGCTGCGCCAGTTCAGGGCCGAGCTTCCGTCGTGGTGTCAGGACATCCTCGATCGCGCGCTGGCGAAAGCGCCCGACGATCGGTTTCAGACCGCCGAAGAGTTCCGCGCCGCGCTTACCCGCGTCAACGTACCGATCGTCAAGGAGAATGTCGGATCGACCGCGGCGCTGGCGGCGGCGACCGGCATGTCCGGCATGGATCTGACGGTGCCTCCCAACGTGATGATTACGCCCGTCAGCGGGGTCAACACGGGGTTCCTGGCCGGCGATCTGCCGGAGACGGTGTTGACCGCCAGTCCGGCGAAGCCCGTTCCGGCGCCCGTGGGCAGCCAGACGCCGCCGAAGCGTCCGGCGCGACCGGGTACAACGCCACTGGTCCTCTCGGCGCTCGCGGTTGCACTAATCGTGATCGTCGGGCTGACGATGATGCGCATGCGACGCGCGCCCGGGCCGACGGCTCCTCCGATTGCGGTGGCCGCGGTGGACACCGCGCCATCCGGCGCGCTCCCGGCGCAGCCGCAGCCCGCCCCTGCGCCCGCTCCGACGCCGGCCGCAGCCGCGGTAACTCCGCCTCCGGCGCCGATAGCGCCGCCGACGACCAGGGACACGGGGCAGCCATCAGGCGCGACGGCGGTGGCGAAGGCCGCCCGGCCGCCCGCCGGCAAGCCAGCAACGGAGTCGGCGCCGGTGGTTCCGGCCCGTCCGTCGAGACACCGGCGCCGCCGCTCCCCGCGACACCATCGACGACGCTGCCGTCGGTGACGTTCAAGCCGGTCGACCTCCTGACCGTCGATGCCGGGAAGAGCCGCGACCGTGAGGCGTCGCTGACAGTCGGAGATGGCGCGTTGCAGGTGATCGACGGCGAGGATCGCTTACGGCATGCGCCCTACGACACGATCGTCGGGATCTACTATTCGCACTCCCGCGATCCGCGGTGGATCAATCCTGCCGGTACGGTGGTTCCGGTGGTGAAGGCCGACACCGGCCGCTTCCGGATGTTTCGCGGCGGCAGCGACTGGCTGACGGTACGCACCAAGACGGAGTTCATCCTCCTCAAGGTCGAGTCCGCGGCGATCGCCAAGATCATCGGCGTGCTCGAATCCCACACCGGACTGAAAGTCGTTCGCGTAGGCGAAAGGGACTGAGCTGTTCGCGGTCAACTTCACTGACGTTGTCGGGGTTCCCCGCCGGGTGGTCCTGCCGGACGGGGAAACTCTCATCGGCCGCGCGCCCAGCTGCGACATCGTCATCATCGCGCCGGGAGTGTCGCGCCAGCACGCTCGTTTGAAGCTCGAGGGCGGTCTCTGTCTGCTGTCCGACGTCGGGAGCCGATACGGTACCGAGCTGAACGGATCGCCGATGCTCGGGGAAACCGCGCTCAAATCGGGCGACGTCTTCCGCTGCGGCCAGGTCACGCTCTCGATCGAGCAGCGAGTCGAGAGCAATCAGCTGCTCTCCGAGGATCATCAGCTCCTCGAGGATTCCGGTACCCTCGTGCGCAAGCTCGATCCCGGGACGCCCGAGGAACCCAAAGAGCGCACGTCGCCACCGCCATCGGAACCACCACCGACCGTGCTGTCCCCGAGAGAACGGCGAACGAAGGATCGCCGTGTCGCCAGCCGTCCGCTGCCCGGGCCCGATCGTCGGAACGGGACGCGACCGGCGCCAGCCGCGCGAGCTCCGACTCCTCAGCGAGATCAGCAAGACGCTGGTCACCGTGCAGCCCCTGCCGCAGATCCTGAGCCGGGTCGTCGATCTGGTGTTCGACGTCGTGCCGGCCGAGCGCGCTTTTCTGTTGCTGCGCGACGCCGCGGATCAGGCGCTGACCGCGCGAGTGTTGCGTAACCGCGACGGGTCGGCGCCGCAGCAGACGACACTGAGCCGGACCATCGTCAATCGGGTCATGCGCGAGCGGGTGGCGATGCTGGCGCAGGACGCGCTCTACGATCCGCGTCTGGATGCGGCCAACAGCATCCAGGCGATGCACGTCCGGTCGTTCATGTGCGCGCCGCTGTGGAACCGCAACGACGTTATCGGCGTGCTCTACGTCGACAGCCCGCGCTCGAAGCGGTTTGTCGCCGCAGACCTCGACGTCTTCACGGCGCTGGCCAACTACGCGGCGGTGGCAATCGAGCAGGCGCGGATGTCGGAGCAGCTCCTCCAGGAGAGTAAATGGCGGGAGCGCCTGCAGCGCTACCACTCGCCGGGCGTCGTCAACCGCATCCTGCTCGGCGGATCCGGCGTCGGATCGCCGCTGATCGCGTCAGAGCGCGACGTGACGGTCATGTTCTGCGACATCGTGGCGTTCACCGCGCTGTGCGAGGGGATGAAGCCGTATCAGGTTGCGGAGCTCCTCAACCAGTACTTCACCCGGATGGCGGAGTGCCTGTTCGAGCACGAAGGAACGCTCGACAAGTTCATCGGCGACGCCATCCTGGCAGTGTTCGGCGCGCCATTCTCGCAGGAGGATCACGCCGATCGTGCGGTGCAGGCGGCCCTGTCGATGCGGCGCTCGCTCGCGGAAATGAACGCGCTCCAGCCGGAGCGGACCTTCCGCATGCGGATTGCGTTGAACAGCGGTCGGGCCCTGACCGGGGATATCGGCTCACCGCGGCGGCGGGAATTCACCGTGCTGGGCGACGTCGTCAACATCGCCTCGCGCCTCGAATCGTCGGTCTGCAAGCCCGATCAGATCATCGTGACGCGCGAGACGATCGACCGGCTGCGCCAACCGGTCCAGTCGAAGTCACTGGGTCGCGTCAGCGTTCGCGGGCGGCAGGCGGAAGTCGATATCTTCGAGCTGTAAGACCCAGACTACCAGCCCGCGGCCATGCCGTCCTTGCGCGGATCCGATCCAGCCATCAGCATGTGGGTGACGGGATCGATCAGGATGCCCTGAAATCCCCCGAAGACCCCGATCTGGTTGATCAGGCGATGGCCTCGTGTACTCAGGCCGAATCGTGCGTCGGGTGAGATCGCTGACTCCAGGGCCAGGCCCTCTCCGCTGTGGCGAAAACGCGCGACCTCTCCGGCCTCCTGCACGTTCATGCCGAAGTCGATCAGGTTGAGCAGCACCTGGACGTGCCCTTGCGCCTGCATGTCCCCGCCCATGACACCGAAGGAAAACCACGGACGGCCGTCCTTCAGAACCATGGACGGGATGAGCGTGTGGAATGGTCGTTTGCCGGGCGCGACCTGATTGGGGTGTCCCGCCGTGAGCGAGAACAGGCTGCCGCGATTCTGCAGCACGATGCCGGTGTCGCCGGCGACGATGGCGGAGCCGAAGATTTCGTAGAGCGACTGGATGAGCGAGATGACGTTGCCCTGCGAGTCCGCCGCAGTCAGGTAGACCGTGTCGCCCATCGCCCGCGGATGCTCGCCGGCGTCCGGCGTCGACCGGCCGTCGAGGGTCAGCGGCGCGTATTGCGCCGCCGCGTGATCGGCGGAGATTTCGCGACGACGGGAGGAGGCGTAATCCTTGGACAGCATGCGATCGACGGCGCCGGCGGGCGTGGTCGAGGGATCGCCAATCCAGGCGTCGCGATCGGCGAACGCAATCCGTTTGGCCTCGACCAGCAGATGCAGGTAGGCGGCGGTGTTGTGCCCGAGCGCTTTCAGGTCGTAGCCCTCGAGCAGGTTCAGCATCTCGAGTGACACGATGCCCTGGGTGTTTGGCGGCAGCTCCAGGACCTTGTAGCCGCGGTACATCGTCGACAGCGGCTCGACCCAGTCGGCATGATTGGCAGCGAGATCCGCCGCGGTGATGAGACCACCGCGCTTCTGAAGGTCGTCGGCGATGGCCTTGCCGATCGGGCCCCGATAGAAGGCGTCGCGTCCGCCGCGCGCGATCTGCTCGAGCGAGGCGGCGAGCGCCGGGTTCTTGAAGACGTCGCCGGCCGATGGCGGCTTGCCCGACGGCAGCAGGACCGCCGCGGCGTTCGGGTCGCGGGCCAGGATGTCGGCAACCTCGCGCCACTGCCAGGACACGATCTCGCTGACGCCGTAGCCTTCGCGCGCGTAGCGGATCGCCGGCTCGAGCGCCTGCGCGAGGGTAATCGTGCCGTGCCTGGTCAGCAGCTCGTTCCACCCGTCCACGACGCCCGGCACACTGACCGAGAGCGGGCCGCGCAACGGAATGCGATCGATGTGACGCTTCTGAAACTCCTCGAGGGTTGCCGCGGCTGGCGCGCGACCGCTGGCGTTGAGTCCGTGGACCGACTGCGTTTTGGCGTCGTAGAGGAGGGCAAAGAGATCGCCGCCGATCCCGTTCATCGTCGGTTCCACGACCGACAGGACGGCGGCGGCGGTGACCGCGGCGTCGATGGCGTTGCCGCCGGACTGCAGCACCTTGAGGCCGGCCGCCGTGGCGAGCGGCTGACTGGTGGCGATGGCGCCGTTGCGCGCCATGACGACCGATCGCGTCGCCCGCGGATTGGGCGCCGGCCGGTCACCTGGCAATTGCGGAATCAATGCAGTGGCTAGAAACATCGCGGTCACACCAGCGAGCCGCATGGGCGTCTCCGTTCTACTTCATCGTCGAGAGCTTGTTCATGTCGAGCTTGCCGGCGACGTCGCGGAGGACCTTGTTGTCGTCGATCTGATGCCCTTCGATCGACACCAGGAATCGCTTGGCGACGACCGCGTTCAGCTCACCGTTCTTGCTCTCGCTGTTCCACTTCTCCCAGCCGGGCTGGTCGTTGACCTTGGTCGACTTCTCGTAGCCATCCGAGGTTTCCTTCTCGTAGCCTGCCGTCAGGAAGATTGCGTACGGCGTGAGGAGAAGCTTGTTGAAGCCGGAGTCGACGATTTTCAGCTCCAGCGAGGCCGGATCGTTGGTGTAGCGGACGCGCGCCTCGGAGTAAGGGAATGGAGCGGTCATGCGCTCGCCGGTCGGTTTTTCTTTCTTCCACCCGGCAAGGTCGGGAAACAGCGTCTCGAGATCGCGGAAGCTGACCGGATCGACGGGCTTGAAATCGCCAGCGTCGCCGGCGCCGGCCGCCATCTTCGCCAGGCCGCTGGCCATCTGCTCGAGCCCCTTCGCCGCCTCCTTGGCCGCGTCCCCGGTCGTCTTGGCTGCCTCCTCGACTTGCTTCTTGGCTTCCTCCTGGCGCTGTTGGTCGGCAGATTTGCCGCACGCGCCGACCGCGAGCAGGGCCGAGGCCGCTGCCAGACACAGAACTCGTCTCATGCGGCCCAACCTCCGCAGCGATTCTAATGGATTTCGCGCGGCCCGACCGACGTACCGAGTCACCCGCGTCTCCCTGCCCGCACGAGCAGGTCGTCGTACACCGCCGAATAGTGGGCGGCGCACGTCGCCCACGACCACCGGCCGCGAGCGAACTCGGCGACCGACGGGCGGACGCCGCGACAGTCCCTCGCGATCGTTCAGGATCCGACGGATCTCCCGCTCCCACGCGGCTGCCGTTTCAGCCCCGCCGACCGCGCAGGTGAACACGAGGTCTTTGGGTGCGTCGATAGCTTCGGCGGTATCCTCGCCGACGATCACCGGAGTTCCGCAGCTCATGGACTCCTGGACGACCAAGGGCAGCCCCTCGCCGATGCTCGGGAGTACGAGGAGATCGGCGGCACGGTAGAGCGGACGCAGCGTCGCGCCGCCGCGTCCTTCCAGGACCTGCACGTTTGGCGCGTTCCACCGGCCAGGGTTCAGGGCGCCCCAGCCAGCGAACAGCCACGAAACTTCAGGAAAGCGTCGGACCAGCGCCTCGAGAATGTGCAGCCCCTTCTTTTCGACGAATCGCCCGACGAATAGAAGGACCGGTCTGGACGGATCGAGGTTCAGCTCGGCCCGCGCCGCCGCCATCCGCGTCACTTCCGGTGGCTGTGAAGATCTCGGTATCGACACCGTTGGCGATGACCCGCGTCGGTCTTCGAAAAGTGACGATCGCCTCGAAATAGCGCTGAACGACCTTGCTCACGAAGATCACCTGCGCGGCCCGCCCGAGCATGACCCGGCCGATCGTGGCGTGCATCATCCGCAGAATCAGCCGCAGAGCGGCGCTTCGATACGGGATGAAGCCGACGTGCTGCGTGATGCAGACCGGCTGGCGCCGCATGCCGCCGAAGACGAAAGCGAACCAGTTGCCCAGGTAGGCGAAATCGTGGAGATGGATGACGTCGACGTCGCGGCTGACGCGCCATAGCCGGATGAGCGAACCCGGTCCCCAGAGCGGAAACGGAAGTCCGGTCAATCGCTCGATGGTGTTGGCCGACCGCATCGGCACGAACGTCACCGATCGCTCGAGGCCGGACGGAATCGGATCGCAGTCGCTCGCCACCCAGGTGACCTGGTGACTGGCCGCAAGAACCCTGGCCAGCGCGCCGGCCACGATTTCAATCCCGCCGCCGTGAGTGGAGTAGTAGTGCGTGACGACGAGAACTCGCATCGGGCTAGACGAGGTTTCGCTGGGACCGCAGGATGTCATGCTGCATTCGCAGTACCGCCAGCGCGTCTTCGCCGGAGATTCCCTCAGGAGATCGGCCGGTCATGACCGCGTCGTGAAAGCGCCCGAAGACTTCCTCGTTGCCATATCGCAGGGTTCCCATCAGGTGCTTCGGGCCATTGGTGAGGTGCTGGCTCCAGTGCGCCCAGGTCGCGGCGAGGGACGTGCGGAGGACCGCCAGCGATCCGTGCTCGCCGTCATTCGGCAGTCGTACGTAGATGTCGCGGAAGACGTCGACGTCGCCAAGCGCGTTCTCTCCCAGCACGCTGACGTGCCATTCGCTGATCGGGCTCTCGAAATGAAGCGAGAGCGTCACCGGAACGCGAACGTTGCCCGCGACCGCCTCGTACTGCGCGTGAATGAGGGCAGGCGTCACCTTGCCGGTGGTGCTGGGAAAGACGTCGCAGGCGAGGAGACGAAGCGGGCCGGGGGCGAGCCGTCGCAGCAGATAGAGCAGGTGTGGGCTTTCGTCGTAGAAGAGCCCGAGCGGCAGCTCCTCGTACCATTTCGGCAGCCGACGGCCGGGATTGCCGTACTGAGTGGCGATGACCCCGCGGGTTCTGCCGAGGCTGCCGCGCTCCATGTCCGCCAGCAGCCGCCGCGTGGACGGCGCGAACTGAAAGTTGTGCACGACCGCGAGTTGACGCTGCCGGCGCGCCGCGGTGGCGACGAGATCCTCTCCCTGTTCCACCGTCATCGCGAACGGCTTTTCGGTGAGGACGTGCTTGCCGCACTCGAGCGCCGCGCGAATCACCTGATGATGCGTGAACGGGGTGGTGGCGACGACGATCGCGTCGACCTCGTCCAGCCAGGGCACCTTCGACACGTCGTCGCCGCAATACGATCGGCGGCAGCCACGACGCGCCGCCTCGCGTTCGGCCGTTCCTGGATGTCGATCGACGAGCCCGACGACTTCGAATCCGCCGTGGCTGGACATCGCCGGCAGGTGCCGATGCAGTCCCACCCAGCCCAGGCCGACTTCCGCTACCCGCAACCGCGTCTGTGTCATGAGTCCGTTCCCGGCCGGGTTGCGGTGACGAGGAGGCAGCCGCTGTCGCGCTCGTCGGTCGGCGGCGTGCTGTCGACGCCAAGCGCGAGCAATGATGCCAACGTGCTGGCCACCGGCGCCGGCAGCTTCTGTCCGGCTCGCCGCAAGCCGAGCGACCGCTGGATCTCGATTGGCGCGCTGCCGCGGGAGACGGTGTGGAGCACGCCGGCGGTCACGCGCGAGATCGTCTCCCACCGGCGGACCTCGCTCCTCGATTGAATCGGGCGTGCGGCGACGAAGGCAAGCCCCGCGTCCTTCAGCGCCCGCTGCCACTCGGCGATGGTCCAATAGCGCACGTGCGCGACACGCTGATCGAGGGTGCGGAGGTACTCGTCACGCGGCTGGCCGGGCAGCAGCGGCCCGCGCAAGGCGCGATGAAAGCCAACGCCCGGCACTGTGGCGATCAGTTGTCCACGC
This sequence comes from uncultured Acidobacteriota bacterium, assembly GCA_963771415.1. Lineage (GTDB taxonomy): Bacteria > Acidobacteriota > Vicinamibacteria > Vicinamibacterales > 2-12-FULL-66-21 > CAWAZT01. Next base: position 532,144 of record CAVYTI010000009.1, read on the forward strand.
GGCTTCAACACGCGAGCGACCTCCCGCAGCACCGGCTCGAGCTGCGGAATGTGCTCCATCACCGAGATCGACACCACGAAATCGAACGAGCCGCTGGCCTCGGGGATGGTCTCCGCGGAAGACGTGTGCACGCGTTCGTAGAAGCCTTCGGCCCGGGCAAGCGCGGTTTCCTTCGGATCGATATCGAGGCCGACGAGTCGAAGACCACCCGCCTCGTCGCTGACGATCCGCGTCAACCGGCCGTCGCCGCATCCGAGATCGAGACCAAGGCCGTGCGGGAACGTGACGCTCGCCAGCGCCGCGACTTCCGACGCCCGCCACACGGCGGTCGCCGGCTGGTACGGGTAGGCCTCGAGAAAGCGTCGCAGGAGCCGGCGGTCCATCAGCGTGTTGGCGCCGGCACGACGGCGGCCTCTTCCTCGCGGCGGGTCGGCCCGCCGCCGGTGAACGTCGTGCCCAGCAGGAGCGCCGAGACGCCAATCTGCACCGCCATCGCAATCAGCAGCAGCCCGAACAGCGTGAGCCTGGTGAAGAACAGTGTCAGCACGCCGCGATCGTGGTACAGCCAGTAGGACAGGACGAAGCCGTCCACCAGAAAGCCGGTCGCGAACAGCAACCCGGCGATGAGCGCGGCGGCATCGAACGAATACCGCCGATGCGCCGGCTTCAGCATCGCGACATGCTTGACGCGACCCGCAGGCATCATCGCGCCGACCACGAGACCCAGCGACGTGGCCGAGGTGCCGACCAGCGAGAGCGTGACGCCGAGAATCATGTAATGGATGTCGAGGTTGGTGAATCCGAGCGAGACGGGTCCGGCCAGCTGCGACAGGACGAGGAGCAGCCCGACCGCGAGCATGACCAGGCCCGGCACCGTCATCATGTGATCGGGAGCGTGCCAGAGCAGCAGCCGGAGGTGGCGCCAGCCATCATGGAACGGCCGCAAATGCGGCCGCCGATTGCGCCGATCCTTGTAGAAATCGATCGGCACTTCCGTGATGGCGACACCGTGCACCGCCGCTTTCACCACCATCTCCGAAGCGAACTCCATTCCTGGAGAGATCACGCCCAGTCGAAAGAACGCCTGGCGATCGACGCAGCGCATGCCGCAGTTGCAATCGGAGATTCGTGTGCCGAACAGCCGGTTGAGAATCCAGGTGAGCACCGGCGTGCCGAGATAGCGATGCAGCGGCGGCATCGCGCCGTCCTCGATGCGACCGCGAAGACGCGATCCCATTACGAACGACGAGCCGCTTCTGGTGGCGGCGATGAAGCGAGGCACGAGCGACAGATCGTACGACTGGTCGCCATCAGCCATCAGGACGTATTTGCCGCGCGCGTGTCGAAACCCGAACTGCAGCGCGGCGCCGTATCCCCTGGTCGGGCAGGAAACGACCCGGGCGCCTTCCGCCCTGGAAATCTCGATGCTCGCGTCCGTGCTGCCGTTGTCCGACACCACGACTTCACCGTTGATGCCGTTGGCCGCCATCGCGTCGAGCGCCTTACGGATGCACGGGCCGATCGTCGGCGCCTCGTTCAGGCAGGGAATGACGACGGAGACTTCGAGCTCCGGCGCATCCAGCCTGCGCGGCGCGCGACGATCGAGGATGAAGTCCTGACGCGGGTCGTCGATCGGTGTCGCCATAGTGAGCGCGCGTCTCCTCGTCAGGCCTTCGCCGACTGCACGGCCGGAACCGGCGACGCACCGCCGCCGCGACGGACGGCGATCGCGCCCGCCGCCGCCATCGCGAGCACCGCCGCATACCCGAGCTCGAGGTTGATCGGTCGTTCGGGTGTGGGAATCGTCGCCAGCCACAGCGGCCACGGACGCGGCAGCCAGAACACACGGTAGTAACGCATCCACTGTGGCGGGCGGACGTCGGTATGCGCCCAGCCACCGAACACCGCGTAGGTGAGTCGATTCGCGGTACGGCCCGGGCCGGAACGCGTCCGCCTCTGCCGGCACGCCGTGAGTCAATGACTCCCAGATCTCACCCGGTCGCGCGAACAGCGCCGAGTGGCGGAAGTAGAACGCGCGATCGGTGGACCAGAAGAAGCGCGGCAGCGATCGCTCGTAGAAGAAGCGATGGTGATCGACGCTGATCGCGAGCAGCTGCACCGCCAGGCCCGCCGCGATCAGCGTACGGACGACGACGCGCTCGGCCGGTCGGGTGAAGCTGGCAAACGGAAACGCCAGCGCCAGCAGCGGCAGAACGACGACGAAGTATCGTGGCCCCCAGCACCAGTCTCCGCCGTAGAACGACAGCACCGACATCAGAGCCAGGTACGCGACCGAGCTGGCCGCAACGGCGAGTCCAAGACCGTAGTCACGCGCGATCAGCCGACGCAGTCCGAACAGCGCAATCGCCGTCGGCGGGCTGTAGAGAAAAATCGATTTGCCAGGGCTGAACAGCAGTCCCAACAGACCGACCACCGGGTTCCCGAAGGGCGACGGGTGATTCTGTCCCTTGCCTGAGAACAGGAAGCTGCCAAAGCGAAAGCTGTTGAAGCCGGCCCAGAACAGCAGGCCCAGTCCGCCGACGAAGACGAAGACGACGAAACGCTCGATCGATCGGCGGCGATCCTCCGGCGACGCGAAGGGCTTCAGCGTGGCCAGGCCGAGCGTCGGAAACAGGATCGCGTACGTCTCCTGGAAGTTCACCAGGACCGCGAGCGCGGCCCCTCCGGCCACCACGAAACGCATCGAGTCCCGGCGCGCGCCGAGAAACGCCATGAAGCACGCCGCGATGACGAAGAAACCATGTTGGGTCTGGTCGAAGGTCGTGGTCGCGGCCGGGAAGGCGAGCGTCGCGACCGAGGCGACACCGGTCCACCACAAGGCGGCCCGACGTGAAACCCCGAGCTCCAGATAGAACAGGAACAGGATGGCCGCGGTCGCGGCGCCGAGCAGCGCCGACGTGAACGAGAAGAAGAACTGCTCGCGATCGATCGACGGCGAGCCGAGCGCTCCGAGCACGACGAGCGGAAGGGCGACCAGCGATCCCGAGATCCCGTACGGCGAGTACACGCCATCGACGCCCTGCACCGCGTCGCTCAGGAACGGATCGCGAACTTGAACCGATCCATCGTCGATCAGGTTGTGGGCGACATCGAAGCGGTACTGTCCGTCGATGATGTCGATGCGCCCGGAACCCGCGGCGACATACAGGGCACCAGCGAGCAACAGGACGCCCAGCGACGTAATCAGGGGGCTCCTCGACCCGCCGGCTCTGTCATGCGCCACACGCATGGATACCATCTCGGGAATATCGGTCCCCGCCCCCATCCCCAGTAGATCCGTGGAAAAGGTGTGAAATCGGCGGCCTTGGCTAAACCGCAGGGGGGGCGGTGTCGTCTAAGGTAGTGAAAGGGAGAAAAACACCATGTTTGTTGAAAAGAACGTTTCAGGAAACGCCGACATCCTCGTGGCCATCCTGCTCGCGGTCACGATTCTCGTAGCGCTCGTGTAGTTCGGTCCCAAGCCGCCTTCTGCGAGGGCGGTTCAGTTCACCTCCACGAGTTTCCTACTGATTCCTGGCGTCTGTATTCGGAGCGCTGGCCGCAAGATATGTCTTGCGGGCCCTGGCGGTCATGCCCGGCTTCTTCACTCGGACGTCGAGCTTGTGGACCTTGCCATCGAGCGTCTCGGGTGAGAAGCCGAGCACGTACATGCTGTGCAGCTCCATGCGCAACCCGCGTGAACGTTTCGTTCAGGTCCGCCGTCTTCTTCAGCTCGAAATAGCCGCCGCCGGTATCTTCGGCGAGCTTCCTCAGGTTGCGGTCCGGCTGGCTCCGCACCCGCATGCTGCCCGTTGAAATACTCGTTCACCAGCCCAATCGCGTAGACCATCACGTCTTTCGCACGCGCGCGATCCATGACGTGCCCCGATGAAATCTTGCTCGCGGTGTCGTCGCCGTCGGTGAACACCAGCACGACGCGGCGGCCGTCGAGATTCTCGAGCCGGGCGAGACTCTCGTCGACCGCATCGTAGAGCCGAGTCGGATAGCCGAAATCGAGCTGTTTCAGAGGTACGACACGAGGCGCATCGCGATCGCTGGTGAACTCGGTCGCGGGGTGGAACTCGATCTTGTCGTTGAACGCGCCCACCTGTGCCTTGATCCTCGGGCAGCAGCCGGATGCAGGAACTGCTCGGCTCCGTCCTTCACCAGATCGAGGGAGGCCGTCATGCTGCCACTGCTGTCGATCATCACGATGGTGGTGATCGGCGTCGGCTTGTTCTCGAAGATGTTGACGTTCTGAAGCTTCCCGTTGTCGAGGATCTCGAAGTCGTCCTGCACGAGATCCGGGACCAGTCGCCGTCTGCTGGTCCGTCACCGTGACGTAGACCGGGACGGAGGCGGTGGAGACCTTGAATTTCTGCTGAGCCGCCGGAACGACCAGCGCCAGCACGGCGATCGAGAACGCGAGAGCAGCGGTGATGCGACGCATGATCGATTCTGGCTTCTTGCAGGCGGCGATCCCACTATACCGCGGATGAGGGACGGTGGCTGGCCGATGGTGGATGATGGATGCCAGCATGGTCACGATATCGCGAGCCGGCATCGCGTCCGGCACCATCCGTCATCCGTCATCCGTCTTCGGCTAGAATCCCCGCATGAGAGCGCTGTATGTGATTCTCCCGATTCTCGGGATTCTCGTGCTCGCCTACCGCTATTACAGCGCGTTCATCGCGGCGCGGGTCATGGTCCTCGACGACACTCGGACCACCCCGGCGCACACCCGCGCCGACGGCCACAACTACCATGCGACGACGAGATGGGTGCTGTTCGGGCATCATTTCGCCGCCATCGCGGGCGTCGGGACCGCTGATCGGCCCGGTGCTGGCGGCCCAGTTCGGCTACGCGCCCGGGCTGATCTGGCTGGTCGGCGGCGTCTGCCTCGCCGGCGCCGTCCACGACTTGATCATCCTGTGGGCATCGACGCGGCGCGGCGGCAGCTCGCTGGCCGAAATCGCCCGCACCGAGATCGGACCGGTGGCCGGGACCACCGCCGCCGTCGCCATCCTCTTCATCGTCATCATCGCGCTCGCCGGGCTCGGGCTCGCCGTGGTCAACGCGCTGTCGCAGAGCGCCTGGGGGACGTTCACGATCGGCGCGTCGATTCCGCTCGCGCTCTTCATCGGCTCTACATGAATCGGTTCCGGCCCGGGCACGTCGTCGAGGCGACGGTCATCGGCGTGGCCGGCCTCCTCGCCGCGGTGATCCTGGGCAAGCCGGTCGCCGCCTCGTCGATCGGGCACTGGTTCCAGTTCGGGCGGACGCAGCTGATCGTCCTGATGGCGGGCTACGGCTTCGTCGCGTCGGTGCTGCCGGTCTGGCTGCTGCTTGCGCCGCGCGACTATCTCAGCTCGTTCATGAAGATCGGCACGATCGGCGCTCCTGGTCATCGGCGTCATCGTCGTCAACCCGGTGCTGCAGATGCCGGCGTTCAGCCAGTTCGTCGGCGGCGGCGGGCCGATCGTGCCGGGGCCGGTCTTCCCGTTCGCCTTCATCACGATCGCCTGCGGCGCGATCTCGGGATTCCACGCGCTGATCTCGTCGGGCACGACGCCGAAGATGATCGACCGCGAGTCCGACATCCGCGTGATCGGCTACGGCGCGATGCTGATGGAAGGGCTGGTCGGCATCATGTCGATCATCGCCGCGACGTCGCTCGCGCCTGGCGACTACTTCGCGATCAACACGCGCGCCGCACGTGTTCGCCAATCTCGGCATGCACGTGACCAACCTGCCCGCGCTCGAAGCGGCGGTCGGCGAGAGCGTCACGGGGCGCACCGGCGGCGCGGTGTCGCTGGCGTCGGCATGGCGCAGATCTTCAGCGGGCTGCCCGGGCATGCGCGGCCTGCTGGACTACTGGTACCACTTCGCGATCATGTTCGAGGCGCTGTTCATCCTGACGACGATCGACGCCGGCACGCGGGTGGCGCGGTTCCTGGTCGGCGAGTTCCTCGGGCCGCGCCTACGCGCCGTTCGCGCGGCACGACTGGATGCCGGGCGCGATGGTCTCGACGCTGCTGGTGGTCGTGTGCCTGGGGCTATTTCATCTGGGCCGGCAGCATCTCGACGATCTGGCCGATGTTCGGGATCGCGAACCAGCTGCTGGCGTCGGTCGCGCTCGCCGTCGGCACGACCATCATCATCAACGTCGGGCCGCGCCCGCTACGCGTGGGTGACGCTGGTGCCGCTCTCGTTTGTCTCGGTCACGACGCTGACGGCCGGCGTCCTCAGCGTCCGCGACAACTTCTGGCCGATGGCGATCGGCGCCAACGCCGCGCTGCATTTCCAGGGCTATCTCGACGCCGCGCTGACGGTCGTGATGATGGTGTGCGTGCTGGTGATTCTCTCCAGCGCCGTGTCGCGCTGGGTTGGTGTGCTCCGCGGACGAATTGCCATCATCCCTGACAGCCTGGGCACGTCGCTCTCGAGCTGACGGGCCAACCACCCGCCAGCGCTCGCGATCACCGAAGCATCTCGACCACCACTTCGCCAATCGCCTGAGCCATGCGGCGGTAACCCGCCGCGTCGGGATGCAGGCCGTCAGGCGAGCTGGCGAGCTGGTCCGGATGACCGGGCGAAGAGACCGCCGCTCGCGTGTCCACGAATCGAACGCCGCGCTCGCCGCGAGCCTGGCTTCGGATCCAGTCATTGATCTCGTGCATTCGGGCGTTCTGCTCGGCAGTCGCCGTGTTGTACGGGATGATGCTGCCGGCGACGACGCGGATGCCTTTCTCGCGGGCCCGCGCGTACATCGCCGCGAGCTGGGCCTCGACGTGGTCGGCGGCGCGTCCCTGATAGACGTCGTTGACGCCGGCAATGATCACCACCACGGACGGCTGTGCGTCGACAACGTCTGCTTCGAAGCGATCGCGGATCTGATCGCTGCGCTGCCCGTTGATCCCCTGATTGACGACTTCCCAATCGGGATGGTCTTTCATCAGCCAGTAAGCGTACTGGCTGGTCTCGTCGCCCGACCCTCGCGGCGGCGCCTCGCGCGGCGACTTGAAGGCCGGCGTTCCGGCCGTGGTCGAATCGCCCATCGCCACGATGACGACCTTGGCCGGCTTCGCCTGATGCGGCGTCATCGACGCGAGCCCGATGAGAAGAGGTACGAGCAGCGAGCCACAGAACCGGGCCTCCGTCATTTGGCTGAAATCACGTCGCTCTCTCCGGCGCCACCCCGCTCGAGCAGAATCCGGACGCGCGATGTCTCGCTCGACACGATGGTGCCCTTGCGCAGCAACGGGATGTACCCCTGCGCGCGTCCTTTCAAATCGTAGCTGCCCCGCGGCAGCTTGCCGAAGACGAAGTGGCCGGCGCGGTCGGTCCGGACGACCGTCTCAGCGGCACGAAGCGCAACTGAGATCAGAGCGTTGTCGATCGGCATGCACGAGACGTTCAGCACATCCCCCCGCAGCCGGTTGTCCTGCGGCAGGGTGGGACGGCGGCTGGGCGCCGGTGCTGACGATTGGATCGGCGATCGACAGTGCGGACGGGTCGAGCGTCAGCGTGTGCGAATCGCGCGCGCCGGCGCCGAGGCGAATCCCGGTGCGCGTGAACGATCGAAAGCCGGTCAGACGGGCGGTGACGCTGGTGGTCGGTCCGCCGTTCTCGACTGCGAGGACGAATCGACCCTGCGCATCAGTGACCACGTCGCCATTCGTCCGACCGTCGACCGAGACGCGAGCTCCGGGAACCGGCGCGCAGGCGGTGTCCTGGACGAACCCGACGACGTATCCGGTCGGCGCCGGTGCGACCGACGCCACCGACGATCGCCACGGCCACGGCACGCGCCAGTAGCGTCATTTCGACGGCTGAAAAACGGCCGTTGACGGCCCGCGCTCGGCTTGAAGCTTCTTCGAGACCTTCTCGACCTCCCGCATCACCCGCAGCACATTCTGTCCGAGAATCTTCTTCATGTCGGCATCGCTGTAGCCGCGCCTCAGCAACTCCGCCGTGAGGCTCGGGTACTTCGACACGTCATCGAGGTCGAGCACCACCTGTGTGATGCCGTCGAAGTCGCTGCCGATGCCGATGTGATCGATGCCGGCGACCTTGCGGATGTGATCGATGTGGTCGGCGACGTCCGCAATCGTTGCGCGCGGCGACGGGGTTGGCGGCAGTCCAGGCGTCGACCGCCGTTTTGACCGCCGCGGCATCGTTCGGGTGCGCCGCCTTCTGGCGGTCCTCCTCGGCGGTCTGCAGCTTGTTCCACGCGATTGACCTTCGGCGACAGGAACCCGGGCACGAAGGTCACCATCACCACGCCGCCGTTCTTCGGCAGCATCTGCAGGATGTTGTCGGGCACGTTCCGTGGATGATCGTTGAGCGCGCGAGCGTCGGAGTGGGAGAAGATGACCGGCGCCTGCGGTGATCGCGGAGCGCGTCTTCCATCGTGTCCGGCGATACGTGGCTCAGGTCCACCAGCATGCCCAGCCAGTTCATCTCCTTGACCACCTCTTCGCCGAACGGCGCCAGGCCGTTGAACTTCGGCGTGTCGGTCGCCGAATCAGCCCACGGCGTGTTGCTGGCGTGCGTCAGCGTCATGTACCGCGCCCCGAGGCGATAGAACATCCGCAGATCGGCAAGGGAATTGTCGATGGAGTGTCCGCCCTCCATGCCGATCAGCGAGGCAATCTTTCCCTGCTTGAAGATTCGCTCCACATCGTCTGCCGACAGCGCCAGCTCGAACGTCTCGGGATACTTCCTGACCATGCGGTGGACGATGTCGATTTGTTCGAGGGTGGCGGTGACGGCGGCCTGGCCCTGCAATTCGACCGGCACGTAGACGGACCAGAACTGTCCGCCGAGGCCCCCGGCCCTGAGCCGCGGGATGTCCGTCATGATCGACGGCTGCGGCTGCCGGATGTCGAGCGTGGCCAGGTCGCGGGCCGGGTTGTGTTCGCGCAAGGCCCAGGGATAGTCGTTGTGTCCGTCGATCAGGGGACTCTGTTTGTGCAGCGCGCGGGCCCGCGCCAGCAACGCGTCGCCCGGCGCCGGTGTCGTGGGCGCCTGGGAGGGGGTCGAGGAGGCGAAGATGAGGACGCCAAGGAGCAGTAACGGGTATCGAAGCATGCCGAATGGTAATGGAGAGCCGAGTTGTTGGGCCATGGGAAGGCACAAGACCCTTGAAGGTGTGCACTTTCCCTAATTCCGACTTGACTGGTCGGATATTGGGACACTACACTTTTCTCACAAACTCCGGTTCGGGCTGGACTGCGCGGGAGACACATGCTCCAGGCATTCGTGATCACTCTTCGAGAAGGGCTCGAAGCTTTTCTCATCGTGGCGATCAGCCTTGCATATCTGAAGAAAACCGGGCGGCGCGAGCTGCTGCCGGCAGTGCACTGGGGGATCGTTGCGTCGGTGCTCCTGAGCATTGCCGCCGGCCTGCTCCTGGCCCGCGCGCGGAATCAGTCGCTGTGGGAAGGGATCCTCGGGATTGTCGCCGCCGTTCTGGTGGCATCGCTGACGGTCCACATGTGGCGCGCCGGTCGTCATATGAAGCGCGAGATCGAAGGGCGGCTGTCGGCCTCGTCCGTGAAGACCGGAAGCGCCGCATTCGCCGGCGTGTTCGCGTTCACGCTGTTGATGATCACGCGGGAAGGCATGGAAACCGCCATGCTCGTGAACGCGCTGCTCTTCAACGCGCGGGCGATCGACATCGCCGGCGGCGCGATTGGCGGAACGATCGTCGCCGCGGTCATCGCCTGGTTGTGGTCGCGTTACGGGTATCGCGTCAACCTCGCGCGCTTCTTCCAGGTCACCGCGATCTTCCTGCTGGTGTTCGTCGTCCAGCTCCTGATCTACGGGTTTCACGAGCTGACGGAAGCGAATGTGTTCCCCGGCAGCGAGCGGTTGCACTGGGCGACGGAACCCTACGGCCCCGACGGCGTGTACGGCCACTACCTGAGTTACATGCTCGTTGCTCTTCCGCTTGCGTGGCTCGCTCTGTCGAGCCTGTTCGGCAAGCACCCCGACCGTCGATCCCAGGCCGCGTAGGCTCCGCGCGATTGATCGATCACCTTGTGAGCGCGGCGCGGGGCGCCCGCCACCGCGAAGGCTCCGCGGCCACGCACCAGTTACAATGTCGCCCATGAAAGCGCCCACGAAGGTCGAGCTCGTCTGGGAGCACGATCTGGTGTTCGGTGGCCGCTCCGGCTCGGCCCACATGACGCTCGACAGCGCGGGGGCCGCCGGGCCGTCGCCGGTTCAGGCTCTCGTCTTTGCACTGGCCGGCTGCATGGGCATGGACGTCGTGCACATCCTGAAGAAAGGCCGTCACGATCTCCGCGGCCTGGCCGTGGCCATCGTCGCCGAACGTGCGCCTGGGGAGCCGCACCGCGTCGTCGCCGTGGAGGTCCGGTTCACCGTGACCGGATCGGTGCCTGAGGACCAGGTGCAGCGCGCGATCGACCTGTCGCACGAGAAGTACTGCTCGGTCTGGCATTCGATGCGCCAGGACATCCCGTTCAAGACTCATTTCAGCGTGGCGCCTGTCGCATGACCGGGTCCGCTGCGCGGCGGACCTACCTCGATTGTCTGCGCGGCGTTGCCGTGCTGATCATGATCGAGGCGCACGTCATCGACAGCTGGACGCGCGTCGCCGATCGTCAGTCGCCGGCGTTCGGGCGCTCGTTGATCCTGGGCGGTTTTGGCGCGCCGCTTTTCCTCTTTCTGGCCGGCGTTGCCGTGGCGTTGTCGGCGAGCAGCAAAGCGCGGCGCACGGGTGACGACCACCAGGCCGCCGTCGCCGTCGAGAGGCGCGGCCTCGAAATCTTCGGCCTGGCGTTTCTCTTCCGGTTGCAGGCGTTCGTGATCAGCCACGCACCTGCCTGGACGCTGTTCAAGATCGATATCCTCAACATCATGGGTCCGGCGATCGTCGCGACCGCCTGGCTCTGGGGGGCGGCACGATCGCGGCGCGGCCGGCTCGTGGCGTTTGCCGCGTCGACGGCGCTCATCTCGTTCGCAACGCCTGCCGTGCGTGCGATCCCGTGGCTGAGTGTGCTGCCGGACGTTCTCGAAGGCTACGTGCGGCCAATCCCGCAACTCACCAACTTCGCGGTGTTTCCCTGGGCGGCATTCGTACCTGCCGGCGCCTTCGTCGGCGTGCTGATCGATCACGCTCGCGAGCCACCTATCGAGAGGCGCCTGATGGTCGCGGTTGGTCTGGGCGGTGCGGCGCTGGCACTCGGCGGTTACTGGGCCTCGTTCTTTCCGTCGCCATTGCCGAACTCGAGGTTCTGGACGACCTCCCCCAGTTTCTTTTTCCTGCGTCTCGGTCTCCTCGTCGCCTCGATTGCGGTCGCGTACGCCTGGGAGCGCCGCCCCACGGCCGGCCGCCGGTGGAGTCCTTTGCAGCTGCTCGGCCGCAGCTCGCTGTTCATCTACTGGATCCACGTCGAGATGGTCTACGGGATCGTCTCCACGCCCCTCCACGGTGGGTTGAGGCTGAGGTGGGCGTGGACGGCCCTGGTGGCGTTCTGGGCCTTCATGGTGCTGTGCGCGGTTGCCAAGGACCGCACCGTCCGGTGGTGGAAGGCAGGCGGGTTCGGGACCGGCGGAAGCCGGTCGTCTACCCGGCCCGGAATGGTCGAGGCGTAAACGTATTGTTCGTCGGTCGAGCTGTTGTCCCCCGGTGACATTCAGATCCGACTCAACCCTTAAGAATCAAATATTTCCAAGGCTCTCTCGCTGGATCGAGCTTTGTAACTGATATGGGCAGGAACCCGTTGGTTTCGAGGAGGCCCCAGGTCATGAAGCTGCGGATATTGGCCGTCCCGGCGTGGGTGAGGGATGAGCAGATGCTGCTCAGCTACCTCATGTCGCCCCACCTCGGCCATCCCTACCCGGAGGAGATGCTCGACGCGATTTGCCTGATTACCTCGTGGATTCTGATAGCCGTGTCGGTTCTTGCGGTGGTTGGAGTCCTCGTGGAGGCGGCGATTCGCTCACGATTCGTCTGAGCCGGCCGGACAGTGGCAGGTAACTGCCCGAGATGTGAGCCATTTGGAGGAGAATGGCCCGCATCCCGCTGAAAGCCTTGAGATTCCCGCGCTGACACAATATAAACAAGGGCTACTGGAGGCCCATTGATCAGCGTTGCCGCTATCCGGATGCAGCAGTTCGGCGTGCAGTTCTACCAGGCGTCGCTCTCCGCCAACGACATCGACAAGCTGGTCCGGTTCGAGGTTCTGAGCTACGGCGAGCAGGCTCAGCCGGTTCGCGGTGGTCGCAAGAAGAACGTCGCGCCGGCGCCGACCAAGGTCAACTGGGATCTCCTCGAGCGCCGAATCGCCTCCAGCGAGAAGGCCTATCAGCGCCAGATCATCCGCCGCAAGATCGACGAGCTGGTCCAGTACTACGAGCAGTGCCGGCAGGCCCGCGATCTGCCGTCGATCGCCGGCGCGGTGATCATCTCCTGCGACGAGCCGCTGAAGTTCGAGCCGGTCGACCGAGGGCTCGCCGCTGGGAATGCTGAAGGTGCCGGAGCGCGAAGGGATTCTCCGCGCGATCGACGGCCAGCACCGCCTGCTCGCGCTGCACGCCGACATCGAGCGCTTCGGCGACGAGCGCTTCACGGTGCCGGCGGTGATTTTCGATCGCCTGCCGGAAGATCACGTCGTGCAGATGTTCGTGACGATCAACGCCAAGCACACGCGTCTGAACGCATCGCACCTGGTGTCGCTCTCCGGGCGCCAGCTGTATCGCGACGAAAACCTCGCCGCGGCCCACGACGTCGTCCGCGCGTTGAACGATCGCGAGGACTCGCCGCTCTACGACGAGATCAAGCTGCTGGGCGTCGGCAGCGGCCGCGTCGCGCAGGCGCCGCTCGCGCAGGAGCTGAAGAAGCTGTTCGCGTCGGAGGCGTTCGGGCCTGGACGCAAGGGCGAAGCGTTCCGCGAGGAATCGAAGAAGTTCTTCGTGAACTATCTGAAGCAGGTCGCGCAGGTGTTCGGGGCGGCGTGGAACGGCCGCAAGTACCAGCATCAAGAGCGCGACCGCGCTGCGCGCCTTCATCCGCGTCGCGCCGGACGTCGTCCGACGGCTCGACCAGGAGCACGCGGACCGGACGGATTTCCGCGCCATCGGCCGGGTGATCTCTCCGTGGGGCCGCCGCATCGGCGATCTGCGGTTCGAGACCGAAGGGGCCTGGAAGCGCGGCGGGACAACCGTCGATTCCCTCGCCAAGGAACTGCGGTTGGCGCTGCAGTATCCCGGAAGGCGCGGCGGTCTGATCGACAAAGAAAAAGGGCACCGCTTTTCAGCGATGCCCTTTTTTGGTTTTGCGGGCGACCCGGCTCCCCAGCAACTCACGGCTCCCTGCCGTAAATATTACAGGCCGCCAGCACCCCCTACTTGAGCAAGGGCTGTACCGCAGGTTTTTCAAGCATTTCTGCCGATTTCACGTGCCAACGCATGATCGAATTTGGAGCCACCATTACAATTCTGTTCTTTACTCGAGAGGCGCGGGCTCCCGCCGCTTTCCTTTGCGTGGCGCCGATCAGCGGGAGCATCGGGGCGGTCCGTCCCTGGCCGACCTCCCAGCCAGCGTAAGATCCCCACCCTATGCCGACGCCGGACGCTCGACAGCGACGCTCGATCGACCTCAACTCCGACATGGGAGAGTCGTTCGGCCCTTGGCAGATGGGGGCCGACGAGGCGGTGATGCGGCACATCAGCTCCGCCAACGTCGCTTGCGGGGGGCACGCTGGAGACCCGTCGGTGATGCGCCGCACCGTCCGGCTGGCGCGTGACGCAGGGGTGGCGGTGGGTGCTCACCCGGGATTCGCCGACCTCCAGGGGTTCGGCCGGCGCGAAATCAAGGCCGATCCCCGCGAGATCGAGGACCTGGTGATCGCACAAGTCGGCGCGCTTGCGGCGATCGCGCACGCCGAAGGGGTATCCCTTCGCCACGTCAAGGCCCACGGCGCGCTCTACAACATGGCGGCCCGGGATCGATCGCTCGCCGATGCGATCGCGCGGGCGATTGCTGCCGTCGATCGCTCGCTGATCATGTTCGGCCTGCCGAAATCGCCGATGCTCGAGGCCGGGCAGGCGGCCGGCCTCAGAGTGGCGGCAGAGGGATTTGCCGACCGATCCTACGAAGCGGACGGCTCTCTGACACCTCGCAGCCGGCCCGGAGCCGTCATCCACGATCCGGACGCCGTTGTCGCGCGCGCGGTGCGAATGGCTCGCGAGTCGATCGTGCTCACGCCGCAGGGCCACGAGGTTGCGCTGCAGGTCGACACCATTTGCGTCCACGGAGACACGCCTGGCGCCGACGAGCTCACGCGGCGCATCCGCGAGGGTCTCCACGCCGCGGGCATCGACGTCCGCGCCATCCGCTAGACGATGACCGATCTCTTTGGTTGGTGGCGCGGCGCAGACGTCTACGCCCGACGTGCGCTGGTGGCGGGGCTCTTCGGCTGGATGCTCGACGCCTTCGACGTCATGCTCTTCGCGCTCGTCCTTCCCTCGGTCAGCGCCGACCTTGGTTTGACGAAGGGAGAAGGCGGACTCCTTGGCTCCGCGATGCTCGTCGCCGCTGCGGTCGGCGGCATCAGCTTCGGCTGGATTGCCGATCGCTTCGGACGCACGCGAGCCATGATGCTCAGCGTCGCCTTGTACTCGGTCTTCACCGCGGCCTGCGGGTTTGCCACGTCGTTCGCCAGCTTCCTGATCTTTCGACTGCTGCTGGGACTGGGGATGGGTGGCGAATGGACCAGCGGCGCGGCTCTCGTATCGGAGTGGTGGCCGTCCGAGCACCGCGGCAAAGCGCTCGGCTTCATGCAGAGCGGGTGGGCCATCGGCTACGCGCTTGCGGCGCTGACGGTTGGGCTCGTCCAGCCGCGCTTTGGATGGCGTGCGGTGTTCTTCGTCGGCATCCTGCCGGCGTTCCTCACGCTCTGGATCCAACGACGCGTGCGGGAGCCTGAGATCTGGGTTCGCGCCGACCGTCAATCGCGCACGGCACCCGGCTGGACCAGCATCTTCGCCAGCGGCGTCGCGTCGCTGACGATCGTGCTCACGCTGATGAACACCTGCACGCTGTTCGCCTGGTGGGGATTCAACCTGTGGCTTCCCAGCTATCTCAAGGCACCGGCGTCCCAGGGCGGAATCGGGCTCGGCCCGAGCGCGGCTGCCGCGCTTCGTGGTCGTGATGCAGGTTGGGATGTGGATCGGCTATGTGACCTTCGGGTTCGTGAGCGATCGATTCGGGAGGAAGCGAAGCTACGTCGCCTATCTGATCGCCGCCGCTGCGCTGCTGGCGGTCTACGTGAGTGTGCGAGTACCAGTCGTGTTGCTGGTGCTGGGACCACTGGTCGCGTTTGCGGCGACCGGATACTTCAGCGGGTTCGGCGCGGTCACCGCCGAGATTTATCCCACCGCCATACGCGCGACAGCGCAGGGCATTACCTACAACGTTGGCCGGCTGGCGAGCGCAGCGGCACCGTACCTGGTGGGATCGCTGGCAGAACAGCATGGGTTCGGCGCGGCATTGCTGGTCTGTTCTGCGGCGTTCGTGCTGGCCGCGCTTGCCTGGATCTGGATCCCGGAAACGAAAGGCAGGGTACTCGCGTGACGCCAGGGATACGCCGACCCGCGGCTCGCACGTGCGCGGTGCTATACTGCCGCGCATTCAGATCGATTTTTCGAGTTTGACACCCGCCAGCCAACCTCATCATCTCAGGAGCGTTGTCATGCGTGTTCGTACCTACCTTGCCGCCATCTCGCTTGCCTGCGCGGTCGCCGCGCCAGCGTTTGCCGGCGACCTCACGATCGTCTCGAAGACCTCCACGACCGGCCCGACGGCCAACACCGGCACGTCCACGACGTACATGACGTCGGCGAAGATGCGAATGCAACAGGAGCGCATGGACGTCGTTGTCGATCTCGCGACCGGCACGATGACGATGATCGACCACGACAAAAAGCAGTATTGGCAGATGACCAAGGAAGACATCGAAGCGCTGAGCAAGGCCATGTCCGATCGGCTGGCGCAGATGCAGAAGGACCCGCAGGCGGCCGCGATGATGGAGAAGCTGATGGGTGCCATGGGGCCGGTGAAGCTCGAACACGGAACCGAGACGAAAACGATCGTCGGCTATCCCTGCACCCAGTACACGATCACGATGGGCGAAGGTATGAAGATGATCTACTGGACAACGACCGCGTTGCAGCCTCCGTTCACCTCCGACCAGATGTACAGCGCCATGAGCGGTATCCTGCGCGCCAACCCCATGCTCGGCCGCATGTCTTCGGTGTTCGACGAAATGAAGAAGATGAAAGGCATTCCGCTGGCGAGCTCGACGGCGATGTCGATGGGACCCGTGCACGTCGAAAACTCGTCCGAGGCCACCGAGGTGAAGACCGGGGCGGTTCCGGCATCGACCTTCGATATTCCTGCGGCCTACAAGAAGGTCGACTCGCCGATGATGCGGATGATGCAGAAGCAGTAAGAGACGAGTGCCTCAGGCCTGCGCCTTTCTCCGTCGGAGTCTATGCGTCGCTGCCTGTTGCTCCTGTTCTTCCTGGCCGTCACGCCCGGCTGTCTCGTGCTTTCCCTCCAGCCGGCCTACGATGACGACTCGCTGGCGTGGGATCCGGCGCTCGTCGGCACCTGGCGTGATGCCGACGACAACGCCTCGCTCAAGATCGACGCGGCCGAGTGGCGATCGTACCGGGTCCACTACGAGCACCCGAGTGAAAAGGGGGATCTCACCGGCTTCCTCACGATCGTCGGCGACACCCACTACCTCGATGTGATGCCGGCGCGCGGCGAAGACCATGGCTCGTTTCTCACGCCGCTGCACGCGATCCTCCGCGTCGAGACCACTGACGATCGCCTGACGCTGACGCCACTGTCGTACGACTGGTTCGCCGATCGCCTGCACGCTGGACGTGACACCGATGCGCTGCCCGCGGTGTTCGACCAGAAGCAGAATGTCCTGCTGGTCGCGCCGACGTCGCGCCTGCGCTCCTGGTTGCGCGGCAGATCGCCCGGACACCCGGCCTGGGGGCCGGCGGCGACCTTTACCCGAGTGAAAGTGGAGGAGCCATGAAACCTCTGATGTTCCTGGTCGTTCTCGCCGTCTCGGTGCCGTGCGCGGCGCAGAACCGCAGCGAGGATGAATATACTCGTTACGAGCTGCTGGGTCCCGACACCGCCAGTTTCAAGATCGTCTACGACGTCACCGCCGTCACGCCCGGCGCGAAATTCTTCTTCAACCCGATCCGCAAGGGCAGCGAGGCGAGCGAGGAATCGGTCATCGACCTGATGACCGGTTCGACACTCAAGTTCCACGAGGTCACCGGCGCCGAGGCAAAGGAGGCCGGCCTGACCAGAGCGGACCTCGACACCCACTACATCCAGGTCGAGCTCGTCCGTCCGGTCCCGGACGGTGGCCAAGGTCGGATCCGAATCCTCAAGACCTACAAGGACGCCAAGAGCTACTACCGCGAAGGGGACTTGATCGTCTTCAACCGTCCTCTGGGCATCAAGCGCAACGCAGTGGTTCTCCCGAAGGGCTACGCGCTCGTCTCGGTCAACATTCCGGTGCAGGTGATCGAGGAGACCGACGGCAGGATCGGCGTCAGCTTCATGAATCCCTACCCGGGTGAAGCGCCACTGATCGTCAAGGCCCGTCCGGTCACAGTCGCCGCGGCGGCAACGACGACGACGGGAACGGCCGCGTCGTCCGCTCCAGCCGACCCCGCGCCGCGGGAACGGCCGATGAACGAAATCAGGATCGGTGAGCGCGCCTTCCAGGATCGAGAGATCGTGTACTTCCTGAAGGATCCCGAGACGCACGCGTTCTCGCTCTACCACGACTACACGGAGACGCGGGAAGGCGTGGACAAGTACGTGAACGTCGTGCGGACCGGCAGCTCCGTCTCCGAACCTTCAGCGAAGATTCTCGACACTGGCGAGGCGCTCAAGACCGAAGTGACGACCGGGCAGGAGCTCGCCAGGCGCAACGTGCACATCGACGAGCAGGTCGACGCCGACACGAAGGTCGTCGTCATTCCGTTTCCAGCGGTCAAGAAGGGGCAGTCGATCCGCCTGCGGATTTCCGAAACCTACACCGACCCCGCGCGCTACGCGCTGATCGACGGGCAGTTGATGTGGCATCGCAGCTTCGGGCGGCCGCGAAACGATATCGTCCTGCCTGCCGGCTGGTTCCTGACCACGACGTCGATCCCGGCCGTGATTTCGCAGGAGCCGGACGGTCGCACCCGGCTGTCGTACTGGAATTCCCGGCCCGACAACATCGACGTCTTCCTCAAGGCGCGGCACTCTTCGTAATCTGCGTGACCACGCCGAGCAGGTAGTGCAGCTCGACGCGGTCGCCCGCCTCGAGATGTCTCGGGACTGATTCCGGGCCGATGCGCGCGAGGCTGACCTGGCCGTCCGGGTCGTCCGGGTCGGTGAAATAGACGTCCAAAGAGATCTGGCCGTGGATACTGACGGGCTGGACTTTCTTGACGATGCCGGCACGCGACCCCTTCAACATGCCGAGAGTATAGCGTCCACCGGTCAGACCCCCTACATCCGGAAGAGATAACTCACTTTGAAGAAGAACCCGTCGTGCTGTCGGTGGAGATCCTGTGGCACCGATCGAGTGTCGGTCGTCGCCAGCGTGTTGCCGTAGCCGGCAAAAATGACGGTTCCCGGGCTTGGCTGGAAGGAAAACAGCCAGTCATTTCGCAGGGAACGGTCGCGAATGCTTACCGCTGGGGTGAACGTGCCATCCGGCGCCACGTACACCAGCGGCAGGTTCGTTCGCGAATCGTCGCGCAGGTCGTCCTGGTAGTTGGTGGCGTACTCCCCGATGTAGCGCACGAAGATCGCGCGCGTCGCCTGGTACTCGACCTTGAGCCGCGGCACCCGGCGGACGCCGACATACGACCCGTCGGTCCGGCGGGCGAACGACTGCAGGTTGTGGTCGAAATCCACCCGCAGCCGCTCGGTCGGCCGCCATCGCAAGGACATCGTGGCGTAGACGATATCGGCCGACGACCATTCGAAGAAGTTCTCGTCCCGTCCCCAGATGTAGAGCAGGTTCGCAGACAGACCGTGAATGGTGGGCGTATCGAGCGAGAGTGACGTAGTCGAGATTCGGCAGGTGCGGCGTGCCGACGAATGGCTCGACCACGCCGTCGTTCAGGATTCCGTAGTTCAGGTAAATCGATCGATCGAAACCGAATCGTTCGACCAGAACCGACCCGTTCGCATGCCATCCCCCGCGCAGGAAGAAGTTGGTGTTGAAGTGCAGCTTGCGCTCCAGCGCGTCGCGCCCGGCCAGGAAATCGTCGTAGGTCCAGACGCCGTTAAGACTGATGTCGCCGGTCCATTTCTCGACGAACGCGCCCGTTGGGCCGTACAGCGAGATCTGATTGGTCGCGTCGGCCGCTGTGATGTTGCCCCGACCGATGAAGCCGGCGGCTGACTCGAAGTCAGGTGAGATGCCCCTGAGGGAATAGCGGAAGCCGTACCGATGGCCGCTGCGGTTGACGACCGCCTGCCACAGAGGCCCGGTCTCGACCGATCCGGTATTCGCCGTGCGACTCAGCGCCGTTTGCAGATCGACCGAGTAGATCCTCTTCCACACCAGGTGAGCGTCAGCGGCCGCCACGTGGTTGGTCGAGCTGCCATCGAGCCGATCCGTGTAGACGAACCCGGCGTGCGAGGATGCGCCGACGTCCTGCTGGACGCGGAAGATGTTGAACAGCGGGTGAGAGGCGCCGTCGAGGGACTGCGACCGATCGTCCACCGCTGAGAGCGCGGCGACTGTCGTACTTCCGACCTTCCCGGTCACCTTCACGGCCGCGATCGGCTCCACGATCCGGCGGCTGTAAATCAGGTTGTTGGGCGCGGCGAAGAACTCGATCCCGTCGAGAAAGAACGGCCGCTTCTCTGGAAAGAACAGCGCCTGCCGCGGATCGATTTGAAACTGGGTGGCGTCGGCTTCCACCTGCGAGAAGTCCGGGTTGACGGTGGCGTTCATCGTCAAGTTCGGCGTCATTCCCCAGCGGACGTTTCCTCCGGCTTCGGGTCGATGCCCGTCGTAGGTCCACCCCTCACCGTCCGGTCGGCCCTCGACGTGCGAGGTCAGGACCGGGTTCAGATCTATCACCAGACCTCGATGAAGGTTCTCGAGACCGACGAGGGTGCCGGCCTGGCCCAGGAACGACGCGGCCGACCGCTGAGCCGGGACCCAGGAGTCGTCATGGCCGGTGCTCTGCAAGTGGCGAATGATGTGCAGTCCCCAATCCTGCTTGGGCGCCGGCTGGTAGCGCAGACTCTTGAAGGGAATTCGAATCTCGACCTC
Organism: uncultured Acidobacteriota bacterium; assembly: GCA_963771415.1. GTDB lineage: Bacteria > Acidobacteriota > Vicinamibacteria > Vicinamibacterales > 2-12-FULL-66-21 > CAWAZT01. The sequence continues at coordinate 552,501 of CAVYTI010000009.1, forward strand.
GTAGCCGAAGTCGGTGAGGTGGCCCTTCGAGTCGAAGACGAAATCCGGACTCAGATCGGGATCCGGACGACCCGCAGCCAGTCCGGCGAAGCCGTGACCCTGATCGCCGTTGCCTTCGACGATCGCGCCGTCGAGCTGAACGCCGAGCGGGTTCACGCCGAAGACCGTGGCCTGTCGCCCGTCGTTGAAGGTCGAGAGGTAGATCTCCACCCAGTCGTCGTTGTCGATGCGGTCGCGATCGGCGAGCGTCGCACGGACCGAACCGGGCGCGGCGTGAGCGCGGATGCCGAAATGGATGGCGGAGGCCGAGTACCAGACCAGCACCTCGGTTTCGTCGCCGGCCGCCTTGCCATCATCGGGCGCGTACTGCGAAAAGCCGGTCAACCGCGCCGCTTCAGCCCAGACCGGCTCGCTCAACCGGCCGTCGACCGTCACGGTCACGTCGAGGCGCGGGATGTCGACGCGAAGGTTGCGCTCCGTACCCTGGTAGACGGGACCGGCCGCGGCGAGCGCCGCCAGCAGCAGCGCGACGGGGTAGATCATGATGAGAAGGCGACGCTAGCACGCCGGGGTCGGCACCGCGCACGGGCGGAACGGAATTGAGCTAAACTTAAGGCGTTCCCCGCCTGCTTCAGGAGTTCCTGCAATGTTCTTAAAGTGTATTCGGCTCAGCCGTGCTGTGCCGGTGACGAGTGCCGCCCTGGCGACGCTCTTGATGGTTTCGCTCCAGGCTCAGGCGCCAGCCACCGCCACGCCGCCGGCCAAGTCGGCCGCCGACGCGAATCTGCCGACGGCGCGCGAGATCCTCGATCGCCACGTCAAGGCCATCGGCGGACGCGAGGCGGTTCTGTCCCACAAGTCGGCCCACGCCACCGGCACCTTCAGCGTGCCCTCTTCCGGGATGGTCGGAACGATCGAGACGTTCGGCGCGTCGAACCCCGATCGCATCCTGGTGCGGATCTCGATCCCGGGGCTGGGCGAGATGGCCAACGGATTCGACGGTTCGCACGGCTGGGCGATGACGCCGATGACGGGCCCGATGCTGCAGCAGGGCAAGGAACTGGATCAGGCCAAGCTCGACGCCGACTTCTACAGCGAGCTGCGCGACCCGAAGAAGTACACCAGCATCAAGACGGTGGAGAAGACCGTGTTCGAGGGCAGGCCCTGCTACAAGGTCAGCCTGGTGCGGACCGACGGCAACGAGGACTTCGAGTTCTACGACGTCGAGAACGGTCTGCGCGCCGGTGGCATCAGCACCCGCGAATCCCCGATGGGCAAGGTCACCACGACCAGCGTCGAAGGGGACTACAAGAAATTCGGCAACATGCTCCAGGCCACGTCGATGGTGCAGAAGATGATGGGCGTGGAGCAGAAGCTGACGTTGACGACCGTCGAATACGACAATGTCGCGCCGACGATCTTCGAGCTGCCGGCTCCGATCAAGGCGCTGATCAAGTGACACTGCGATGGGCAGCCCCCTGGGTTGTCCTGGGGGCTGTTGCGGCATCGGCGATCAGTGGAACCGCGCAGGCACCAGCGGCCGCCGAGACGTTCGATGCCGTCTGGTCGATCGTCCGCGACCATCATTTCGATCCGGCGTTCGACGTCGGGCGCTGGAACGCGATCCGCGACGAGCTCAGGCCGAAGGCCGTGGCGGCGCGGACCCCAGGCGAGCTCCGCATCGTGCTCGCCGACATGCTCGGTCGCCTCGGACTCTCACATTTCGCGGTGATTCCATCCTCGGCCGACACACCCGGGGATCGCGCCGACGTGAGCGGGGAGCCCGGACTGGACGTCCGCGTGATCCGGAAGCAGCTGGTCGTCACGCGCGTCGATCCGGACGGCGGTGCGGCCGCGGCCGGCGTCCGCCCTGGGTGGATCGTCCAGAGAATCGGCGCCGTCCAGATGGCGCCGTTGTTCTCGGCGTTGCCCGATGGCCCCTCCGCACGGCTGGCGCAGCTCGAGACCTGGCGCAAGAGCGTGTCGCGTCTGCGCGGGCCGTCCGATTCATCGGTCGAGGTCGCTTTTCTCGATGGCGCCGGCGCCAGCGTGACGAAGAACATCCGCCGATCGCCGGAGCACGGCGATGCCGTGACCGTCGGCAACCTGCCGACCATGTACGTGCGCGTCAGCTCGGCAGCGATGCACACGCCCGCCGGGAAGGAAGCAGGGGTCATCGGATTCAACGTCTGGATGACGCCGGTGACCGGCCCGTTTCAGGAAGCGATCGATCGTTTCCGATCGGCCGACGGGTTGATTATCGACCTGCGCGGCAATCCAGGCGGGCTGGCGGCGATGATCATGGGGTTGTCGGGCTACTTCCTGCCGGATCGCCAGACGCTGGGCGTGATGAAGACGCGGGATTCCGAGTTGAGGTTCGTCTCGATTCCGCGCCTGGTCGACGGCAGCGGCCAGCGGGTCGAAACGTTCGGGGGACCGGTGGCCGTCCTCGTCGACGGATTGACGGCCAGCGCCTCCGAGTGCTTCACCGGTGGCCTGCAGTCGCTCGGCCGAGTCCGGGTGTTCGGCGAGACCTCGATGGGGCAGGCTCTGCCGGCCCTCTTCGATCGCCTGCCGAATGGCGACGTGTTCATCCACGCCTGGGGGGATTTCGTGACCGGGACGGGCGTTCGACTCGAGGGGCGCGGGGTGATTCCGGACGAGGCCGTTGCGGCGACCCGGGACGATCTGCTGGCCGGGCACGATCGCCCACTCGAAGCCGCGCTCGCCTGGATTGACACCGCGAAGGCGGCCTCCCGGTTCTGAGTCGTGGTGGTTGCGGAGATTCACACTATTTTGATACACTTACTTCACCTCTAAAACGCGGTCTTACCCAGCCCACCATCAGGTAACAATTCGGGGGAGTAAATGGAGCAGCGCCGGCTGCGTCTCGGTGACATATTGGACGACTACTGTCCGCGCGAGCGCCGCGTGACGAATCACGTGGTCGTCGCGATGATCGAGGACGAGATCAAGCAGACTCGATGCTCGACGTGCGACGCCGAACATCCCTACAAAGGAGGCAAGGCGCCGCGTCGCCGCAAACCGGACAGCGCCGTGGCCGCACCTCCCGTGACCGCCGTCCCCACCCCGCCGAAGCCGACCCAGAATCAGAACCCGATCAGCGCGACAGAACACGTTCGCGAGCACGAGCCGGCGCCGCTGGTGCACGCCGACGCCTTGTCGGAACCGAGCGCAGAAGATGCACCGCTCGATGAAGGGCCGGTCCATCGTCCTCTCATCCGCGCGACGCTGCCGAGGCCCGAAGGGATCAAGACGGAACGGCCGCTGCCGGAATTCACGATTCGCCAGAACGGTACTCGTGGGAACGGCAACAATTTCCGCGGCGGCTTTGCCGCCAAGGGACGCGGCGCCCAGGGCATGGGCGGTCGTGGCGGCGGCAACGGCGCCCGATTCGGTCGCGGTCCGCAGGGGCGTGGCGGTCAGGGACGCGGCGGTCAGTCGGCCGGCGGCTTCAATCGCGGCCCGAAGAAGCGCTCCCGCTGATCGGCCGTCGAACCCGCCGTCACCAGGGCAGGTAGCCTCACATCAACTCCGACGGGGCAGGACCGGCCTTGCGCGTGTGCCATCCCGGACTTTCGATACACTACCCGGATGCAGATGCAGGGCAAGCACGGCCTGATCGTCGGCGTTGCCAACAAGCGGTCCATCTCGTGGGCGATCGCCCGGGCGGCTGGCGCCGCCGGTGCGCGAGTGGCCTTGACCTATCAGGGACAACGGCTCGAAGAGAACGTGCGCGAGCTCGCCGATGGGCTCACCGATCCGCTGGTACTGCCGTGCGACGTGACCGACGATGCGCAGATCGCGCAGGTGTTCGACGAAGTGGGCCGATCGTTTGGCGGGCTGGACTTCCTCGTGCACGGAGCGGCGTATGCCACCCGCGATGACCTGTCGAACCCGTTCGTGCAGACCACGCGCGACGGGTTCAAGATGGCGCTCGACGTCAGCGCGTATTCATTGATCGCCCTGTCCAGGGGCGCGCTGCCGCTGATGGAACCCAGGGGTGGCGGCAGCATCCTCACGCTGACCTATCTCGGCAGCGATCGCGTCTTTCTGAACTACAACGTCATGGGCGTGGCGAAAGCGGCGCTCGAGTCGACAGTGCGGTATCTGGCAGCCGATCTCGGTCCGAAGAACATCCGCGTGAACGCGATTTCGGCAGGGCCGATCAAGACGCTGGCGGCGGCCGGGATCTCCGGCTTCTCGAGCATCCTGCAGGTCTACCGCGATCGCGCGCCGCTCCGGCGGACGGTCGAGACCGCGGAAGTTGCCGACGCTGCCATCTTTCTGCTCAGCGACGCCGGCCGCTCGGTGACCGCGGAAGTGCTGATGGTCGACGGCGGCTATCACGCGATCGGCATGTAGGGCCGCGGAAGACGGGCCGCGGATCACGGGCCGCGGATCACGCGGAGGTACGCGGAACACGGGCCGCGGATCACGGGCCGCGGATTACGCGGATCGCGGATACGCGGAACACGGGCCGCGGACCTCGGGGGGACCACAAGGATGCTCAGATCGACCTCAGCTGCGGTTGCTCTCGTGGTGGTCTTGCTCGGCGCGTCGCTGGTGATGGTCTCGTGCGGTGGCAATCAGACGAAGGTTACTCGGGCGATCGACGATGCGACGCTGTCGACGAAGGTGAAGACCGCGTTGCTCAACCAGCCGGATGTGGGCGTGACGCAGATCGACGTCGAAACGGTCGGCGGTGTCGTCACGCTGAGCGGCACGGTGAAGTCACAGGATGAGGAGCAGAAGGCGATTGCGGCGGCCAGGCAGGTCCCTGGCGTCAAAGACGTGAAATCGGTGCTCCGCATTCAGCCGGTAGGATCCTCTACCAGCTCTCGGTTCGGATCTGCTCCTCAGGTATTCCCAGCGCGGTCAGGGCGGCGGTCACTCCCGACAGCATCGCTGGCGGTCCGCAGATGAACGCCAGCGTCTCCGGCGTTTCTACGAGCGGCGTGAGGTGCGTGCTGTCGATTCGCCCTCGTCCGTGTGACCATCGCGCCACTTCCCCAGTCAACGTGAGGCGGAGATCGATCGAGCTCTGGCGGGCCAGCGCGCGCAGCTCGGCGAGGTAGGCGAACTCACGCGGCGATCGGGCCGAGTAGAGAAGATGGATGGTCCCCCTCACCTTGGTGTCGAGCGCGTGACGGATCATCGATCGCAGTGGCGCGATGCCCGTGCCGCCGGCGACGAAGAGGAACTTTCGCAGCGCCGGCCGATCGGGAAACACGAACGATCCCAGCGGTCCGCTCAGGCGCACGCGGTCGCCGCGCCGCAGCGTGCTGACGCGCGCGCCGAAGCGGGTCGATCCATCAACCTTCACCAGAAACTCGACCAGGTCGAGGCTGGCGGTCTCTGCTGGTGACGAGGCGAACGAATACGGTGTGAACTCGCCGTCAGGATCGACGGCGAGCAGCGCCGCCTGGCCGGCCCGATACGAGAATGGCGTGCCGTCGAGCGCCAGCCGCACCGCTCGCGCGGTCGGCGTGACGAGACGGTTGGACAGAACCCGGAAGAGCGCGACGGACGCCGGATCGGAAGGAGCTGGAGAAGAGCCCAAACGTCGACAATAACCGAATCCGCCGACGGTCCGCTACAGGATGCCGGCAGCGGCGCGCTGGATGTCGAGGTCGGTCAGATCGGCGGGGGCGCCCGGCAGGGCGAGCGGTCGGCCGCCGCGCGGCGCCTCCGGTCCCCCTCGACGTTTACGGCCGGATTTGTCCTGATACATCTTGCTGTCCGCCGTCGCCAGCAGCGACTCGTACGACTCGCCGTCGTGCGGGAAGACCGCCGCGCCGATGCTGATACCCAGCGGGAGCCGCTTGCCCGGCCGCGCCTCGAAGTAGACCTCGTCGATGCCCTTCTGCAACTCCTGCCGCTTGCTCTCGGCCTCGTCCGCCCCGCAGCCGGACAGCACGACGATGAACTCGTCGCCGGCGTAGCGCACGCAGATGTCGTAGGGCCGGATCGCGGCGCGGAGCACACGCGCAACTTCGCAGAGCGCGCGGTCGCCGACGTGATGGCCGTGGCTGTCGTTGATCTCCTTGAAGTTGTCGAGGTCCATGACCAGCAGTGAGACCTCCGACTTCAGGCGCTCGGCGCGCGACAGCTCGCGGGTGAGGTGCATGAACAGGAACCGCGTGTTCGGCAGGCCGGTCAGGGGATCGGTCAGCGAATCCTCCTGCGTCTGCTCGAACAGCATCGAATTGTTGATGACCGCGGCCGCCTGCTCGGAGACGCGATCGAGCAGCCGGCGATGATCGTCGCGGTAGAAGGCGGCGTCGGTGTGATAGACCGACAGCGTGCCGATGAAGCGCTCGCTGAACATCAGCGGGCAGACCAGCGCCGACTGGAGCGTCGTCGTGAACTGCAGTCCGGCGGCCTCGAGGTCGGCGCTGGGCCGGGCGTTGACCAGCGGACGGCGGTTCCTCGCCACCCAACCGGTCAGCCCCTCGCCGCTGTGCACCGTGATCTGCTGGATGATGTCCGCGTCGACGCCGGTGGCGAACCGGCAGCGGAGCGTGTCGCTCTCCTCGTCGTGGAGGAACAGGGCGGCGCACGAGAACGGCACCAGGTTGCTCAGCTTCGCCGAGATCAGCGCCATGGTATCGGCCACCCCGAGGCTGGTGCCGAGCGCCTGGGCGATCTCGTACAGCGCGTAGATCTCGCGGTGCGCGAGCGCGATGTCTTCGAAGACGTTCTTCTTGGCCGGCTCCGGGGTGAGCCCCGTCGCGGGTTGTCCGGTCTGCGGGATGTCGTCGGCGACCGGCCGCCGCACCGACTGCTCGAGCGTCGTCGCTTCCTGCTGCAATGCCGGCAGCAGCTCGATGAACTTGCTCACCACCGCCGGGTCCAGCCCCTTGGCCGCCTCCTGCTGCAGCAGCCCGATGGCGGCGTCGAAGCTCATGGCCTTGTGGTACGGGCGCTCTGCCATCAGCGCGTCGAAGTAGTCGACGACCGAGAGGATGCGGGCGCCAAGCGGGATGTCGTCGCCGCGAAGTCCGGCGGGATAGCCCTTGCCATCCCAGCGCTCGTGATGGCTCAGAATCAGCGGCGCCACCGGGTAGGGGAACGGCACCGAGCTGACGATGTCGGCGCCGACCTTCGGATGGGCGCGGATCTTCTGGAACTCCTCGGGCGTCAGCGGCCCGGGCTTCGACAGGATGTGCTCGGGCACGGCGAGCTTGCCGATGTCGTGGAGCAGCGCGGCCGTCTTCACGCCCTGGATTTCATTTTCCGTCATGCCCATCGCGCGCGCGACTGCCGCCGCGTAGAGCTGGACGCGCCGGATGTGCGACTGCGATGTCTGATCCTTCGCGTCGATCGCCAGCGCCAGCGCTTCGATCGTCGCCAGATGCAGGTCCGCCATCTCCCGCACGTGACGCTGCTCGTCTTCGATGCGGCCGAGATAAATCTTGTAGGTCCGGTAAGTGAGGAACAGCGGCGCGGCCGCCAGCGGCGCCAGCCACTGTCCCGAGGCCTCGACGAACCAGCTTGCCAGCGCCGCAGCGCCGGCGCCGACGAAGTAGCTCGGCGCGCTCCAGAGGAAGTTCTTATTCCAGACGTCGATGACCGATTGCCGCGTCGACAGGGCGATCGCGGTGGCAATGGCAAACGTGTTGACGAGGAAATACGTCGTCGCGGCGCCCGACCAGCGGTTTGGCGATGACTTCGAGCGCAAATCCGCCGGGCCTGCCACCCAGCCACAGGTAGACCGCTCCAGCCGCCTGCACCGTCACCACGAGGCACGCCATGCTGAAGAGCGTGCGGTGGAGCGGATTGCGCTCCTTGATCCGGAACGTGCACTGGCTGAACGCGCTCGCCGCCGCGACCAGCATCGTCTCGTGCGGGCCGAGCAGCAGCAGCGAGGCAAAATCCACCGCGTACGACACCGACATCGTCGACGACCGGCGGGCGAGTGGAAGATTGACCTTGAAGACCGAGGTCACCGACGACAGCGCGAGCAGCAGCAGGAACAGCAGTTTGTTGCCGGTGAACGGCACCGGGAAGAACTTCAACAGCAGCACGGCGCCGACGGCGACTACGCTCCACACGTAGACCTGCGCGGCGACTGGCAGGTTCTTCACGATGCGCCCCACACGGCTTTACGTCGGATGCTCATTGGGCCATCCATCGCCGGCGAGGCGCAGGCCAGACCACGTCCGGCAGGCCGCCGGGAACGTTCGTTCCCCAGACGATATTCTCGCCGTCATCGCTCGACGTGCCCCACACGACCGATCGCCGGCCGTTGGCGACGAGGCTCGTGCCCCACACGATGTTCTCGCAGTCGGCATTCCCGCACGCCGTTCCCCACACGATGTTCTCGGCGTCGGAGGTGCCCCACACGATGTTCTCGCCGTCGGTGACCGTGCCCCAGACGATGTTCTCGCCGCCGCTGACGCCGTTCACGCTGACGGCGCAATCGGAGTCGGCGCAGGCCTGACCCCACGTCACGCTGACGCCGTCCGGCGTCTTCGCACTGCCCCACAGAACGTCGGGGCGCCATGCGGTTGCGGTGCGAAGCAGGAGGCCACCGCCAAGACGATGATTGCCCCAGACGAAGTGGCCGCTCCAGCGCACCGGATCGTTCAGGCGCGACAGCGCCATCGAGTCGCCGTTGGCGAGCGCCTGCGCCAGCTCCACGGCGCCGCGGGCGTTGAGGAAGCCACCTCCCTGGGTCAGCCCGTCGTAGCGGCGTTTCGATTCAGCCGTGTATTGGAGGATGGCCTTGACCAGGTTGGGGGTCAGCGCAGGATTCGCCTGCAGCATCAACGCGATCGTGCCGCTCACCACCGGCGAGGCCATGCTGGTGCCGGTCAACGACAGGTAGGGCTCGTTCGCGGTGGCGACCGTTCCCCACAGGCGCGCGTTCGGCTTGGCCAGGAAGAGCGTGCTGCCGGGATCGGCCAGGGATTCGATTCCGACGCCGGGCGCCAGCAGATCCGGTTTTGCGGCAAAGTCGATGGTCGCCGGGCCACGCGAGCTGAAGGCGGCGACGGTGTCGTCGCGGCGATCCGTCGTTCCCATGTGGCTCGACGCGCCGACCGTAATCACCCAGGGAGCGTTGCCCGGTGCGCCGATCCCACCGTACTGCACAGCGCCGCTCGCGCTGCGTCCGAGGTTGCCGGCGGCAGAAACGACGACGATGCCCGCCTCGACGGCGCGTTTCGCCGCGAGGGTCAGCGGATCGCTCTCATACGACTCGTAGACGCCGGCCGCAACCGACAGATTGATGACGCGGATGTGGAACGTGTCCTTGTTGGCAACGGCGTAGTCCATCGCCGCGATGACGTTGCTGATGAACCCTTCGCCGGTGGCGTCGAGGACCTTCTCCACGAGCAGCGACGCTCCGGGAGCGATGCCCTTGCGCCGCCCACCCGAGTCGTAGCCGCTGCCCGCGATGATCCCGGCGACGTGGGTGCCGTGGCCGTAGTCGTCGTAGGCGGAGGGCTGGAAATTGACGAAGTCGGCGAACTTTACCACCCGTCCGGACGCGAGGTCGTCGTGGACGCCGGTGACGCCCGAATCGATAATGGCGACGCCCACGCCGGTGCCGTCGAAGCCCAGCGTGTCGTGCACCCAGCCGGATCCGATCGTGGCGCCGGTCCGCTCGAGGGTGCCTTCGATCGGACGATCGAGGCTGACGCTGCGGACGCCGGGCAGCGCGGCCAGGGCGTCGAGCGCCCCGTCTGGAACCTCCGCCACCAGCCCCCCGAGCAGCGGCAGCCTGCGACCCGACATGCCGGCCACCCGCTGAATCAGGTCGGTCGCGGCGACGCCCGGCTCCACGGTCAGGATGATCCGGGAGTGCCCGGTCGGGGCATGGGCGCGAATCCGCAATGCCCGGTCGAGCCTCGCGTCGCCCGCATGGCTCCCGCCGGCCGCGAAGGCGGACGAGGTCGCCATGGCGATACACGCGGTGGTCAGGACGAGACGTCGAAGCATGTGCTGCAGAACGGCGGAGACGGGCGCCAAACGGCGCCTGGATGCAATCCAATTGCCCGAGCCGCCCGCCTGGCGAGCGACGAGTAAATGACTGTATTACAGTGGTTTATCGCTTGAGATCCAGGGTCGGGCGGGCGTCGCGCCGGGCCGCGCCTCCCAGGAATGTGCTGTTTTTGCACAGTCACATTCAAGAATGACGTACACGTAATCGCCGTAACGTACCCGTAATCTGCTACGTCCCCCCCGCGCGGGTCTTTCCGCGTCCGGGCTTGGGCTCCGCTTCGAGGCCGTATTCGACAATCTTCCGATAGAGCGTGCCGCGGCTGATTTCGAGCACCGACGCCGCCTGTTTCTTGTTCCAGCTGACGGTTTCCAGCACCCGGACGATGTGCGCCCGCTCCGCTTCGGCGAGAGTCGGCATCCGTTCGCGGACCGATTCGACCGAGGTTTCGGCGGCGTGGAGGAACTCGATATCGGTCGGCCGGATGACCCGGCCCGGCGACGACAGCGCCGCCCTCGACACCGTGCTCTCGAGCTCGCGGATGTTGCCGGGCCAGTGATACTGGCCGAGCAGATCCATGCCTTCCTTCGAAAAGCTCTTGCCGTCGAGCGGCAGGCCGTTGCCCGCGCAGTAGCGCGCGAGAAAGCGCTGCGCCAGCACCGGAATGTCGCTGGCGCGCTCGCGGAGCGACGGCAGCCGAATCGAGAAAGCGTTGACCCGGTAGTAGAGATCTTCGCGGAAGCGGCTGTCGCGGACGAACTGATCGAGCGGCCGGTTGGTCGCCGAGATCAACCGGAAGTTCACCTCGATCGAGATGTTGCCGCCGAGCCGCTCGAAGCGGCGCTCCTCGAGGACACGCAGCAGCTTGGCTTGCGCGACGATGGAGAGGTCGCCGATTTCGTCGAGGAAGAGCGTGCCGTTGTTGGCGAGTTCGAGGCGGCCCTGCTTGCGGTCGTGCGCGCCGGTGAAGGCGCCTTTCTCGTAGCCGAAGATCTCCGACTCGAACAGCGTGTCGGGCAGCGCCGCGCAGTTCACCGCCTGGAACTTGTGCGTGCCGCGGCGGCTCAGCTCGTGGATCATTCGAGCCACGACTTCCTTGCCCGATCCGGTGGGACCCAGAATCAGCACCGAGATGTCGGACTTCGCCGCCGTGCGGATCCACTCGAAGATGACCAGCATCTTCTCGTCGCGGCCGATCATTTCGCGGAAGCGCTGGACCGCCGGCGAGCGATCCTCGTGCGTGACGGTGGCGCGACGCTCGAGGAAGTGATCCAGCTGATCGCGCAGCGCCTCGAGCTCGGGCTGGACGAAGCCGTACTTCGGCGCGCCTGCTCCGGAGATCTTGCGGACGATCCCGAAGGTGACCAGCTCCTTGACGCAGTTGTCGACGTCGAGCCGCATTCGCCCGAACGTCTGCATCAGCGTTTCGACGTCGAACGATTCCTCCGGCCGCGCGCACAGGAACCTCAGGATCGCCGCGCGCAGCGGCGACTGCACCAGCGCCTGAAAGCGAGCCTCGACCTCGGTGGGCTCGGCCTTCTTGTCCGGCGCACGGAGGTTATCGACGTTCGACATTCGGCACGGGCTCGGGTGGACGCGGACTGTACTGCGCGGTCTGGTAGTTCTCGATCAGGCGCTTCATCTCGACCGCGTCGCGTTTACGGTGGCCGTGGCAGCGGACCGGATCGGTGCCGCCACTCGACTCGATCATGACGTTCGAGAAGAACAGGTTCGTTTCAATCATCACGGAGGCCACATGCGCCATGTGGATCGACTGCTCGCGTCGGCCGAACCACCGCGGGGTGTAGTGCACCACGCTGACCGGCGTGATCGCCACCTGCGTGGGGAACAGGTGATTGCCGCGGCTCCAGCGGCTCGCGCGAAAGACGTGCTCGCCGGCCACTTTGCGACCTCTGTGCAGAATCAGGTAGACGAAGAGTGCGGCAACGACCAGGATGCCGCCACCAACCATCCACAGCAGCATCGATTGGGCGTCGTCCATGCGTATATGCAGCCTCTACTATCGGTCGGATCGCCGCCGCGCTGCAACAACTTCGATATAGGTGTTATGCTGGCCTCACTTTCCGCTCTCCTGGCGGTCAGGGAGGTTCCGAACACGTGCCCCACCGTGCGCCCGGTGCCCCGGGCCCAGCCCACTACCTCAAAGGTGCCCCCATCCGCTACTACCGCCCTCGCGGCAGCGCCGAGATTCGCGCGCTCATCGACGGCGGCTTCCAGGCGTTCAACGCCGGCCGGCTCTCCGAGGCGTGTCACATCTTCGCCGACAAGATGCTCACGCCGGACAATGACACCACCATCGGCCTCACGATCGCCGGCGCGCTGACCCCGGCCGGGCTCGGCGGTTGCGTCATCGAGATGATGGATCGCGGGCTGATCGATTTCATCATCAGCACCGGCGCGAATCTCTATCACGATCTTCACTACGCGCTCAATTTTTCCCTGCACCGCGGATCGCCATTCCTCGACGACGTCGAGCTCTATGAGCAGGGCATCATCCGCATCTACGACGTGCTGTTCCCGGCCACCGTTCTGCTCGAGACCGATGCCTACATCCGGGACTTCCTCGTCCGCTCGAAGCTCAACGGTCCGATCGCGACCTCGGAGTTCCACTATCGTCTCGGTCGCGATCTGCTCGAGCGCTATCCGGAGTGCATCGAGCACTCGGTCGTCGCCCGCGCTGCCGCCGCCGGCGTGCCGATCTACACTTCGTCGCCCGGCGACAGCTCGATTGGAATGAACATCGCGTATCACGAGCTGATGAACGGCAGCACGCTGATGATCGATCCCAATCGCGACGTCAACGAGGTCTGCGCCATCATCCTCGCGGGGAAGCACAACGGCTGCGTCATTCTCGGCGGTGGCTCGCCGAAGAACTTCTACCTGCAGGGTCAGCCCACGCTCTGGGAGGTTTACGGCATTCCCAAGGGTGGCAACGACTTCTTCATCCAGATCACGACCGACCAGGTGGTCTGGGGCGGGCTGAGCGGCGCGACGCCGGCCGAAGCGGTCAGCTGGGGCAAGGTCAATCCCGGCGTCCTGCCCGATACCGTCGTCGCCTACTGCGATTCGACGATAGCGTTTCCACTGTTCTGCGAATACGTGGTCGGATCCGAGCACAACCGTCGCCCGCGACGCGAGCTCGTGCACAAGCGCGACGCGCTCGTCGCCGATCTGCACCGCCAGGCGGAAACCGCGCGTCAGACGAAAATTGAAGCGCAACCTGCCGAGGTTGACCGTCATCGCTGATGGGCACCCTGTCCTCGCGAGCTGGCCGCGTTCGTCACGCGTGCGTCGAACGAACCGCGGGTCTACGCCGACGCCAACATTCCGACCGGCGTGGTGACGTTCATGCGCGGATTGTCTCCGCTGGGACGTGCTCTTCGTGCTCGAGCACGATGACTTGCGGCGTGCTCCGGACATTCATCACTATCGGCTGGCGCGCGAGCTCGGACGTACGCTTGTTACCCTCGATCACGACTATCTCGACGATCGTCGCTTTCCGCCGGATGAAGGGGCTGGCGTGATGGTGCTGTCAGCGCCGGACGAGAGATGGCTGCGCAAGCTGCTCAGACACATGGACGAAACGATGTTCCGTACCGGAGGGGGCGTTGCCGCTTCCGCTCGATCGACGAAAGCTGCGCTGGGACATCGCCGAGGCCGCGACCCTCGCCGGTGACGACGAGTCATGATCCTGCTGTCGGGCGCCGACCTCGTGCTGCCGGATCGCGTGATCGGCGGCGACCTCGTCATCGAGGACGATCGCATCACCGATCTGCTCTCGACCTCGCGACCGGCCGGTTTCGACGGTCTGCAGCTCGATCTCTCCAACCACTACATCGTTCCCGGCTTCATCGACGTGCACGTGCACGGCGTCCACGGACTCGACACGCTCGAGGGCTCGAGCGCTATCGGCGAGATCGCCGGACATCTGCCTCGTTATGGCGTGACGGCGTTCTGCCCGACGTCGATTGCCTGCTCTCCTGACGTGCTGCGCCGGATGCTCGCCGCCGTCCGCGTGGCGCGGACCACCCGCGTGCCAGGCGGAGCACGTGTCCTGCCGGCACACCTCGAGAGCAGCTTCATCAATCCCGACTTCCGAGGCGCACAGCCGCTCGACTGCCTCCGGCTGCCGCCGAAGGCTCCGCGCGCGGCGCTCGACGCCGAGGCCGGATTCGTGGAGCGGTCACGATGTCCTCGTCGAGATCGCCGCCGCGCGCCCGGACGTCGGCATCGTCACCATCGCTCCGGAGCTGCCGGGCGGACTCGAATTGATTCGCGATCTCACCGCACACGGTCACCACGTATCGCTCGGGCACTCGGGCGCCAGCTACGAGGAGGCGCTCGAAGGGGTTCGCGCCGGCGCGCGCCATGCGACGCACCTTTTCAACAGAACGAAGCCGATGACGCATCGTGCGCCGGGGCTGACCGGCGCCGTCCTCGAGTCGGAAGAGATCATCGCCGAGCTGGTGTGCGACTGCGTGCACGTCCACCCGGCGGTGATGCGGGTCGCGCTCGCGGCGAAGCGTCCAGAGCGTGTGATGGCGATCACCGACGGAACGGCTGGCTCTGGGTTGCCGGCAGGCGCCCGGACACACATCGGCGAGCACCGGATTACAATTCGGCGATGCCGCGTACCTCGACGATGGCACGCTCGCGGGCAGCGTCCTGACGATGGATCGGGCGTTCGCGAACCTGGTCACGCGCGCCGGCCTGTCCCTGTCGGACGCCGCCATGGCGTGCTCGACGACGCCGGCGCGGGCGTTGGGGCTGCAGGGGTTTGGCGTGATTGCCGCAGGCTCCACCGCGGATTTCGTCGTCCTCGACCGGGAGTTTCGGGTCAGGCAGACCTGGATAGCCGGGTCGCTGGCCTACGACAGCCTGAGGACTGGCCCGGGCGCAACCCCGGCCCAGGAATAAATTCGCGGGCCAGAGGAACTTGGGGCCTCGGCCCCCCGTCCTATTTACCGTATGAAATCTGTACCTCCGGCCGTCGCCACCCTGTCGCTCGCCTTGGTTTCCACCGCCTGCGTGGTCGTGGACTCGCAAGGGCACATCGTGCGCGATGAGAAACGATTCACCGTAGCTGGTACTCCCGACCTCCACCTCGCCACGTTCGACGGCGCCATCGACATCCGCTCCGGCGAAGGACGAGAGGTGGTCGTCGAGATCGAGAAGCGCGGGCCGACGAAGGAGTCGGTCGAGGCGCTCCAGGTGACGGCGACACAGGACGGCAATCGGATCGACGTCGAGATCAAGAAGCCGGCGGGCGATTCGGTCTTCTTCGGTATCGGCCACAACATGTCGCCGAGCGCCAAACTGACGGTGACGCTGCCGAGGGCGGCCAACGTCACCGCGCGCAGCGGCGACGGATCGATCCGGATCGAGCACGTCAGCGGCCGGCTCGAGCTGCGGACGGGCGACGGCAGCGTGCACGGCACCGACATCTCGGGTCAGCTGTCGGTCAACACCGGCGATGGATCCGTCACGCTCGATGGCGCCGATGGCGATCTCGACGTCGAGACCGGCGACGGCGGCGTGAACATCTCGGGCAAGCTCGCCACCGTCCGTGCGCACACCGGCGATGGATCGGTGACCTTCCGCGCCGCTGCCGGCAGCAGCATGAAAGACGACTGGTCGATCACGACGGGCGACGGCGGCGTCGCGCTCTATCTGCCGTCGGACTTCGGGGCGCAGATCGATGCGCACACCGGTGACGGGACGATTCGTACCGAGCTGGACCTTGCGGCCGGGGGCGACGGCCAAATCAGTCGCCGCACCGTGCGCGGCCGACTCGGCGCCGGCGGCAAGGTGCTGAAGGTCAGGACCGGCGACGGCGACATCCGCCTGAAGGCCAGCTGATTGCTCCTCCTCACCTGATCGGCTGAACGCGATAGGTCGTCGGATCCTCCACGCCCGCCTCCCTGAAAGCATCGCGCCGTTCACGGCACTTGCTGCAGCGTCCACAGTGCTGCAGGTCCCGCGGCTGCATGCACGACAGCGTCAGCTCGAGCGGAACTCCGAGCGCGATGCCCTTCCTGATGACCTCCGACTTGTGCAACGTCGCCAGCGGCGCGGCGATGTCGATCGGCGCGGCCAGTCCGAGTGACAGGGCATCCCCCATCGTCTTGAAGAACGCGGGCGTCGCATCCGGAAACGGATTGCCGGCCAGCGGACCGAGCAGTACCGTCCGGATCTCGTGGCGCGCCATGTAGACCGCGGCCTTCGACAGCAGGATGATGTTGCGGCCATCGAGGTAGACGTCCTCGTCCGGCGTATCGAAGGCGGGAGGCTCACCCCGGATTGCCCAATGCGTGGGAGGAAAGACATCCCCCATGTCGAACCGGAGGCCGACGAGCGGTTGCACCCGACCGGCAAACGGCGGCGCCGCCAGCAACCGATCGAGCATGCGCCTCTCCTCGTTCTCCCAGGCGAAGCCGACCGCCACATAGATCGGCACGACTCGCTCAGCCTGCTGAAGCGCCAACGCCACCAGCACAGCGCTGTCGAGCCCCCCGGAACAGAGCACGGCGATATAATTCATGCAGCAACCCGAGGGTCGAGAACCAAAGCGCCGAGAACTCCAGAACCGACCGAACCCCGAGAACCAGACCCCGAACCCCGAACCACCCTGATTTATGTACCTCGTCACCAAGCGCATCGACTTCTGTTACGGTCACCGCCTGCTCGACTACGACGGCGTGTGCAAGCACCCGCACGGCCACAACGCGACGGTGGAGATCGAGGTACGGACCGATCGCCTCGACAAGCGGAACATGGTGACGGATTTCAGCGACATCAAGCGCGTCGTCAAGGGGTGGATCGATCGCGAGCTCGATCACCAGATGATCCTTCGGGAAGACGATCCGCTGGTGGCGCCGCTCCGCGCGCTCGGCGAGCCGATCTACCTGCTCGAAAGCAATCCCACCGTCGAGCGCATCGCCAAGCTCATATACGACAAAGGTCGGGAGCTCGGCGTGGACATCCAGACCGTTCGCGTCTGGGAAACGCCGACCTCCTTTGCCTCCTACAGCCAGTGAGCGGCCACGTCATTTCTTGAACGGCAGCTCGTACGAGAAATAGGCGAAGACGCCGGCTTCCGTGGTTCCCTCGACCCAGGTGATTGGGATGGCGGCGCCGATCACGATCTGCTTGTCACCCTTCAGATTCCAGCCACCGCGAATTCCTGGTGACACTATCACCGACGCGCGTGAGCCGCGTGGTGCCGTTGGGCTGATCGGAGTCGTTCTCGGCGAACACCGCTTCGAGCATGACGTTGACCATGTCGGCGACGCGGTAGATGGCGCTGCCCGCAAGCGATGGCGAGAGGAGATCGTCTCGACTCTCCCGCGGCACCCAGGTGAATCCGGCGTTCCAGTGAAAGTAGAAGTCCTTGTCCTGCTTGCTGAACGGCAGGTTCACCTGCAGGCCGGCCTGGTGCGCCCCGACCGAGCGCGAGCCGCTGGGAAGAATCGCGCTGACGCGAGGCGAGAATGCAGGCCGTCCCGGCCCTTCTTCGAGGACCTGCAACCGATAGTTGACCAGCGTGTCCCCGAGGGCGTGCGTGCTCCCGATGCTGGTGACGAGGAAGGTGTACGAGAGCTGGTGCCGCACGCCGGGTACGGGCCACTCCTGCGTGAAGGTGAACTGCCAGCTGTCCTGCGTCCTGGTCCAGTTGAAGATGTTCTGGACGACCTTCGGATCCTGATTGAACGCTTCCTCGACCAGGAAGGAGTTGTCGACGATGGCCCACGGCCGCGAAGAGCCAGTCGGCGGCGGAGTTTGAACAGCCTGCCCGACGGCCAGCAGGATCGCGATCAGCGACGGCGCCATGTTTGCAGTGATCCTAACACTCACGAATGGACAAGCTCGTGGCAACCGGTCGGGTGCGCGGGTGCTCGCGGTTGCCGGGGCCTGCGCTCGGGCGTCAGAACCGCTCCGACAGCGATTCCTGTTACCATCGGAAGATGGCCGGGAAGCGATCCGCCCGCCCGGATCATGGGACGTTCACGCAAGTGCTCGGCGATGCACTTCGCTGCCTCGACGCGGTCGCAATCGCGTCGCACGCCGACGCGCGCGCGGACGTCTTCGGGCTCGTTCGACGCGTTAAAGGCGCCGTTTCGACCGGCCGAGACTTCAGCGGGGTAGTCCGGTGACGCTCCTCGATTCCCTGCTCAACGCCATCGTCCGACTCGAAGGGGACGCGCTGGTCATGCACGTCGGCGAGAAGCCGTACGTGGTCACGACCTCGGCGGCCATGGGTCCGTACCGCGGTCCGCTCGCATGGGGACAGGTCGAGCTCTCGACCAGAGTGCTGACCGCGGACGCGGTGCTCGCCATCCTGGGACAGATTCTTCCACTCGAAAAACGCCAGGCGCTCGACGACCTCGGCGCGGTCGATCACGACATCGATGCGTCCGACGGCAGCTCGGATAAGTTCATCGCGGTTGCCGCCCGCGGCGGCGAGGACGTGTGGCTCGAGCTTCGGCGCAAACCGAAGGTCACGATCGTCGAGGCGAGCGCGAGTGAGTCGCTGTCCGAGTCGAGCGCACCGGAGGAATACGTCGCCACACCGGAGCCGAGCGCGGTCGAAGCATCCGAGGCGTCACAGTTTGCCGGCGACTCGATGGATACGACCGAGGAACAGCCCTTCGAGATCGTCCACGAAGAGCAGCAGATGGCGCCGACAGAAGCGGACGTCAACGCCCTGCTCGCGGCGAGCGGGCCCGCACTCGAGGCGGCGCCGCCCATCGAATCCGCCTTGTCAATCGCCCATGAGGCGAGTCATCTCGAATCTTTGCCGAACGCCCCGGTCGAGGTCGAGAGCGAGCCCGCACCGGTCCACCAGTCAGTCGGCTCGCAGGAACAGGACATCCGCGCCGAGACGCCAGCGACTCCGATCGAATCGTCTCCATCTCCCGCGGTGCCCGCGATCTTCGAGGAGCAGACCCACGTCGTGCCCGAGTCCGAGCCGTTCCCCGCGCCTGTTGAAACGCCGCTTCCGGAAGAAGAATCGAGCCCGGCCGCGGTGAGCTCGGACTCCATCCACGCGCCGACGATCGCGACTGAACCGGTCGAGATTGTTGCCGTTCGCGTCACACATTCGGACGACACGGAACCAGCCGCGGAACCGGAAATGGCCCCCGTTTCAACGGTCGAACAGGCGGCCGCGAACGTCGAAGAGCCATCGACGATTCACGTTGCTGCAGCAACGTCGGGTCCGGCGGACGCTGAATTCGATCACGAATCTGTGATGGCGGCCAACAGAAACGTATTCGAGGCGCCGGCGGACACGATGGTCCTCGAGGAGAGGGCCGGCGAACCGGAATCCGCCGAATCCGCCGGTGCGCCGCCGCCAGAGCTGGAGCCCGAGCCCGAGCGGGAGCGTGCGGTCGTTGTTCAGCTCGCACGCCAGCCGATCCGATCGGAAAGCTCAGTCTCGCCGACGGCGGCACGTGTGGACGGGTTTTCGGTTGCGGAGCTGCTTCGCGTCGCAGCGGCCCGAGGCGCGTCGACGGTCTACGTGGTTGCGCAGTCACAGCCGATGATCCGCGCGGATGGCGAGATTATCGTGCTCGACATCGGATCGGGCGTGCCGCTCGCCGAATCGGACGTCAATCGCCTGGTCCTGGATCTCGCGCCGCCGTCAGCCCGGGACGCGTGGCAGCGCGGCCAGTCGGCCGAATGGATGTGCGACGTCGAGGACGTCGGCCGCGTGCGGTGGCGCTGCCTGACCTTCCGCGAGCATCGTGGTCCCGGATTGATCTTCCGGATGATTCCGCCGCGAGCCATCTCCGCGGATCAACTGGGCCTGACCCCGGAAGTGCAGGCGCTCTGCAGCCAGTCGGAGGGCCTCGTGCTGGTCGCCGGCCCGCGCGCCAGCGGCAAATCGACGCTGATGAGCGCGTTCGTCGATCTGATCAACCGCACGCGCAGCGATCACGTCGTCACGATCGAATCGCAGATCAGTTTCGTCCATGAGAGCCGGCGGTCGTTTGTCAGCCAGCGCGAGGTGCGCGGCGACAGCGACGCCGTCGTCGCCACGGTGCGCGCGGCGCTACGCGAGGATCCGGACGTCCTGTTGATCGAGGATCTGCGGTCGGCCGAGATCGCGTCGGTCGCCCTCGAAGCCGCCGACTCCGGGCGGCTGGTGTTCGGATCACTGCCCGCACCGTCATCGGTGGCCGCGATCAATCGCTTCCTCGAGCTGTTTCCGTCGGACCGGCGGGCGCAGGCGCAGAGCTCGCTGGCTGGCGCGTTGCGCGGCGTCGTCTCACAGGTCCTCCTGCGGCGCTCACGCGGCGGACGCGTGGCGGCGCGCGAAGTGTTACTCAACACGCCGCCGGTCGCCGCCCTCATCGAGGAAGCCAAAGTGGTGCAGTTGCCGCTGGCCATGGAGAGCGGCCGGCGTCACGGCATGATCCCGCTCAACGATGCGCTGGCCGCGCTGGTGCGCGAGGGCACGGTTCACGTGACCGAGGCGTACCTGAAGGCTTTCGACAAGGAAGGGCTTCTCAACGCGCTGAAGCGTGAGGGGATCGACACGTCGTTCGCGGAAAGGCTCGCCTGATGGAAGTGTCGGATGTCCGGCGCCGGCTTCGCGGCGCCGTCGAGGATGCCCGTCGGCGCGCCGCCGAACGGCGGCTCCGCGTGGACGAGGCGTCGCGCAGCTACGAAGCGTTCCTCACCAACGTCGCCGTGCCGGCGTTCCAGACCACGTTCCAGGCTCTCACCGGCGAGGGCTTCCGATTCAAGGTGCAGACGCCAGGCCAGGCCGTCCGTCTCGCACCCGACCGCTCGACCAGCGATTACATCGAGATCGCGCTCGACTCTGATCGGGAACCGCCGGCCGTCGTCGCCCGCACGACTCGAGGTCGGGGCAGCCGCACGCTGAGCACCGAACGCCTCGTCAACGAGCACAAGGCCATCGCCGATCTGACCGAAGAGGACGTCGTCACGGCCCTGCTCGAAGAGCTCCTGCGCTTCATCGAGCGCTGACGATTTCACCACCCAAACGGCGACATCAGATCGCGCCGGATTCGCGGAGTGACCTGATCCGCGTCTCGGAGAAGCCGAGGTCGTCCCTCAAGATCGCGTCGGTATGCTGCCCGAGGGTCGGTGGTGGCGTGCGCACGTCGCCCGGCGTGTCCGACAGCTTCAGCGGAGTACCCAGGACACGCAGATCGCCGACGGTGGGATGGTGGAGGGTCGCGATCATGTCGCGCGCCGCGATCTGCGGGTCCTGCAGCGTTTCGGCGACGGTCCGCACGTCCCCTACCGGCACGCCCGCGGCGTTGAGTGCTTCGAACAGGTCGCGGCGCGTCCAGCCGAGAATGGCGGTGTCGAGTACGGGCTTCAGCGCGGCGTAGTTCTCGATTCGTGCGGCATTGGTTGCAAAGCGCTCGTCCGCGGCAAGACCCGGCGCGTCGAGCACGCGGCAGAGGCGTCGGAACTGATCGTCGTTGCCGACGGCGAGCACGAGCTCGCCATCGGCCGCGTGGAAGGTCTCGTACGGCACGATCGTCGGATGCCGGTTGCCCATTCTCGCCGGCGTCGTCCCGGTCGTGAAGTAGATGCTGGCCTGGTAGGTGAGCAGCGCCGCCACACTATCGAGCATGGCGATGTCCACGCGCTGACCTCGGCCGGTGGTGCCGCGTGCGATCAGCGCGGCCAGCACCCCCTGGGCAGCGAACAGGCCCGTCGCGAGGTCGGCGATCGCGACGCCGAGACGGTACGGCGGGCCATCCTCGGAGCCGGTCACGCTCATCAGGCCGCCTTCCGCCTGCATCACCGCGTCGTAGCCAGCCTCCTGCGATCGCGGTCCAGACTGGCCGAACCCCGAGATCGAGCAGTAGACCAGGCCCGGATACCTGGCGGCGACGAGCTCGTATCCCAGCCCCAGCTTCCCCATCGTGCCCGGCCGGAAATTCTCGACCAGGACGTCAGCGCGCGACAGCAGTTCGCTGACGATCTCGCTGGCGCGCTCGTTCTTGAGATCGAGCGTGAGGCTTTCCTTGTTGCGATTGATGCTGAGGAAGTAGGCGCTCTCGCCGCTGACAAACGGCGGTCCCCACGCGCGAGTATCGTCGCCGCGGCGGGGCTGCTCGATCTTGATGACCCGGGCGCCGAGATCGGCGAGCTGCATCGTGCAGTACGGGCCCGACAGCACGCGCGTGAAGTCGATGACCAGCCGACCGTCGAGTGGACGCATGGTGAGCGCTTATGCCTTGCCCGTCCGTTGACGGCGTCGAATCGTGACGAGGTCGCTGAGCAGGGCGTAGGCGGTCTGCTCGAGCCCGCCGCTCAGTTGACAGATCGCGATCTCGCCCAGCACGTCGGTCTGCAGCACGAGCGCGTTGGCCACGCCGCGCAGGCCGGCGAACAGGTCGCTCTCGTCCAGTTCGACCAGGCGGACCGAGGTCGAGACGCCGCCTGGCGTTGTCTGCGCGGCGGCGACGAGGCGGGCGCGGTGGCCTCTCGCTCGCGCGGCCATCGCCAGCCGCGCCGTCCCGTGTCCGATGCCTTCACGTTCGACCGCCTGTGGCGTCGTGCGGGCATGCATGAGCACGTTCGCCAGGGCCGCCGTTTTTGCCGCGGCATCCCAGCCCTCGAGGTCGAGGGAGGGATCCGCTTCGGCGATGCCTTCCTGCTGCATCCGCGCGACGGCGGTGTCGAAATCCTCGCCGTTCTCGATGGCGCTGAGCACGTGATTCGTCGTGCTGTTGATGACCCCGCGAAAGCCGAGGATCTGGGCCGCCGGCAGCGTCTCCCTCACCAGGTTGAAGATCGGGACGCCGTCCATCACCGCACCTTCGAAGAGAAACGATCGACCGCGATCCTTGGCGAGCGCGTCGAGCTCCTCATAGGCAACCGCGACCGGCCCTTTGTTCGCCGTGACCACGTCACAGCCGTTGAGCAGCGCGGCGCGAACGTAATCGATGGCCGGTTGCCCCGTCTGGACGTCGAGGGTGGTGGTTTCCACGAGCACTTTGCAGTCGGCCGGCGATCCGCCCAGGCGTTTGATCACCTCGAGGCTGGCATCGGCCGCAGGCGCAGCGCCATCGCTCAGGTCGCGGGCGGTCCCATCCTCGAGCGAGGTGGCCGCCTGCGCCGCATCGATCCCATCTTCGTCGAACCTCCAGCCGTGACGACGAGTGGAGATGCCGACGACACGGCACTCGAGGTCGTAGTCGAGCGCGAGCCAGTCTCGACGCTGGGCGAGAAGGTGCGCGAAGCGCCGGCCGACGTTGCCGAAGCCAACGAGCGCCAGATCAGCGCGCATGCGTCAGAAGCGCATCCAGGAACTGACCGGCGATCGACAACGCTTGCGTGAGATACGCCTGTTCCGAGCCAAAGCCAATCCGGAGATAGCCCTCCATGTCGAAATGGCTGCCGGGCAGCAGAAGCACACCCTGCTCGTCGCGCAGGCGGGTGGCGAGCCGTTCCGATTCGATCCCGTGGCCGTACCTGACGAAGACAATGGCGCCGGCGTCGGGCGCGGCGTGGTCGAGGCTGTCGTGGCTGCCGATCCAGTCTTTGACGATCGGGTAATTGGCGCGAATGATCGTCCGCGTTCGCGCGAGCAGCCGGGTACGGCTGGCAGGTGCGAGCGCAACGCGTGCGAGGCGATCGTTCACTGCGCCGGGGGCAATCGTCGTGTAATCGCGAACCCCCCAGACCTCGGCGGCGAGCGCGATCGGCGCGACGATCCAGCCGATCCGCAAGCCGGGCAGCCCGTAGGCCTTCGAGAGGCCGGAGGAAATTACCGCCCGCTCGTAGCGGCCCCACATTGTCGGCGTGTCTCCCGGGGTGCGTTCCGCGCCGCGGTAGATTTCATCGCTGATGACCCAGGCACCGACCGAGGCGGCAATCCGGCAGATGGCGTCGAGTGCCGGCGCCTCGAGGCGCGCCCCAGTCGGGTTGTTCGGATTGCACACCAGCACCGCGCGTGTGGCAGGCGTCACCAGTCCTTCGAGCGCGTCGAGGTCCACTGTCCATCGCGCCTGGTCCGCGGACCCGGCAAGCCGCATCGGCCACGACACGACCTCGGCCCCGAGCGCACGGGCGAGGCCGCCGGCCTGCATGTAGTTGGGCGTCATGAAGATGACGCGGTCGCCCGGCTCGATGAGGCGCATCAACAGGGTGCAGTTCGCCTCGGATCCACCGTTGGTGACGACGATGTGGTCGGGGGTCGCGGCCGGGTACATCTCCGCAATCGTCCGGCGAAGATCCAGCGTGCCGTTGGTTTGCGGGTAGCCGAGGGCAACCTCGCTGAGGTCGGGCGGGTCATCGGCAAGGGCGAGCAGCTCGCCGACGCTCAAGGGGTGGACGCCGCTCTCGGCGAGGTTCCAGGGGACGCTGTTCTCCCAGATGGACTGGAACCGCTCCAGCAAAAACGGTTCGAGTTTCATGGCAGCCAGTGTAGTCGAAAACCCCTGATGCGCTATTCTCTTGCGACTGATGTCCGTCGATCACTTGCCCGAACTTGCGCTCGTGCCGGGTGGCGATTTTCTCATGGGATCGGTGGACGCTGAGGAAGACGAACGTCCCGTGCACCGCGTGCAGGTCGACGACTTCTACCTCGGCGTGCAGCCGGTGACCAACGGCGAATATGCCGAGTTCGTCCGCGCCACCGGCCACCGCGCCCCGGCCATCTACGAGCTGCCGATCGTGGTCACCGTCGGCGGCGCCGATCGCGAGCGGGTGTTTCGACAGACCGGCGCGCCGTACGTGTGGACCGACTTCGATCCGCCGCGCAGCCGCGCCGACCATCCGGTCACGCTCGTCCGCCACGACGACGCGCTGGCCTACTGCGAATGGTTGTCGAACACCACCAAGCGCGCGTTCAGACTGCCGACCGAGGCGGAATGGGAAAAGGCCGCGCGCGGCGGGGCGGAGTCCAAACGGTATCCATGGGGCGATCGTCTCGATCGCAACACGGCGAACTTTCTCGACGACCCGGCCCTGCGGGAGACCCACGGCACCAGCCCGTGCCGTCAATATCCCGCCAATGCGTACGGCTTGTACGACATGGCCGGCAATGTCTGGGAATGGGTCCAGGATTGGTACGACGCGGCGTTCTACGCGACGTCACCTGACAGAAATCCGACAGGTCCGTCGCACGGCTCGATGCGTCTCGTGCGCGGTGGCGGCTGGCTGGTCGCCGACGTCCGCATGCTCTCCTGCAGCCATCGCCACAAGGTTCCGCCCGACACCTATTCGTACGCCATCGGGTTCCGTGTCGCGGTGACCGGCTGAACATCGAAAGGAAAAGACCATGATTACTGCCGCCGGGTCCGTCGCCGCGATTGCGTGGCTGCTCGCCACCTCCGCCGCCGCGCAGAGCCGACCCGAATCGGAAATTCCGAACGTGTCGGTCGTGACCACTACCGGCGAAGGGTCGATTCGACGCGCCCCCGATCGGGCGTGGGTGCGGATCGCCGCTGAAAGCCGGGCGAAGACCGCCGAAGAAGCGCAGCGCGCGAACACCGACGCCATGACCGCCGTCAACGCGAAGCTGAAGGCCTCGGGCATTCCAGCCGACGCGATTCAGACCATCGCCTACAACCTGCAGCCGGAATTCGACTACGCCAACGGCCGCCAGACCTTGCGTGACTACGTGGCTCACAACGAGGTGCAGGTCAAAGTCGACGCGCTCGCGAAGCTCGGCGACATCCTGCAGGCGGCGGTCTCGACCGGAGCCACCAAGATCGGCGGCATCACCTTCGACTTGCAGGATCGCGACACCGTCGAGCGCGAAGCGCTGCGGCGTGCGGTGGCCGACGCCCGCGCTCGCGCGGACGCAGCCGCCTCGGGCGCGGGGATGAAAGTGGACCGGGTACTGAAGGTTGAAGAGCAGCCGGACTGGAATCGGCCGATGCCACCCACGCCAATGCCGATGATGGCGGCCCGAGCCGAAGCCGCGGCCCAGCCCGTACCGATTGAGTCCGGCGAAATAGAGGTGCGCGCCCGCGTGACAGTCACAGCGGTGATCAAATAGACCGACGGTCGAGGGTCGAGGCCGAGAGTCCTGGCCCAAAACCAACTCCCAACTCCCAGGGACTAAGGACGAGTGACCTCTGCGTCGATGAGGGATTCCTGCGTTGGGACGCGGAGTTCGGGCGTGCGCGATTCCCGAATTTCGAGGTGGATCGGCGGGAGGTCGGTCGCGAGCTCCTTGGCTGCGTGGATGCCGAGATCCTTGAAACGTCGGGCCGAAGCGAGTACGCGGGCGTCGAGCGATCCGACGAACTGGTCGTAGGAGTCTCCCGCCTTGCGCAGGTGATCGCCGATGTCGGCCACATGCTCTGCCATGGTGCAGAGCCGCTCGTAGAGCTCCTTGCCCAGCGCCTGCACCTGCTCGGCGTTCTGCGTCATCCGCTGCTGCTGCCAGGCCGAGGCGATGGTGCGAAGCAGCGCCACGAGCGTCAACGGCGACGCGGGAATGACCCGTTGATCCATCGCGTAGTCGAACAGCGTCGGATCTTTCTGCAACGCGACGTTGAACAATGGCTCCGCCGGCACGAACATCACGACGAAGTCCGGTGACTGTTCGAATCTCGCCCAGTAGCTCTTGCCGGCGAGCCCACGGATATGCTCGCGCACCTGCCGGGCGTGATCCCGCAGCAGCGGCTCGCGCACCGTCTCGTCCGCTTCCGTCCAGTGGAGATAGGCGTCGATCGGCACTTTCGAATCGATGACGATCGACGCGTCGTTGGGGAGCAGCACGCGCACGTCGGGCGTGAGTCTCCGGCCGTCGCCGTCGGCGGTCGAATCCTTCTCGATGAAGTCGCAATACGGCAGCATCCCGGCGCGCTCGAGCACCGTGCGCAGCTGCACTTCGCCCCATCGGCCCCGCTGGTTCGGCGATTTCAGCGCGCTGACCAGGCTTCTCGTCTGCTGCCGCAGGAGCTCCTGCGTCTCAGCGACCGACCGCAGGTGGCCGGACAACGTGAAGCGCTCCTTGTCGGAGTCGCGCAGGTGTTCGTTGAGCCGCCCGAGCGTGTCGCTCAAGGGCTGAACGAGGGCGCTGATTTCCTTCTGCCGCGCGTCGAGGTCGGTCTTCGAGCGCTCCTGGGCCTGATCGAGCGAGGCCCGCGCGAGCTGAAGGAAGGACTCGTTGTTCTGGCGCAGGGCATCTGCGGACAGCGCGGAAAAGCTGTCCCGCAGGGTGACGCGAGCCTGTTCGAGGGTGGCCAGTTTCTCCGCGGAACCGCGCCGCTCGCTCTCGAGCTGGGCCTGGAGATACGATGCGCGCCGTTCGGCCGTCACCCCCCACAGGACCGCCACGAGCAGCAGCCCCGCGACCACGACCAGAAGAATTGTCACCTGCACGAAGTTTAGGCGAAAGGTCCGCTAACCTCAAGGCTGGAAAAGCGGACGACCGCCTTTTTCTTGCGTCGACCCCTCGGAGGACGCTAAAATAGGACTGTTCTGGTCGTAGTTGGAGCCCCCGCAAGGGGCGGGTCCCCATGCTTGAAATCAGCGAGAACGCCGCACGACTCATCAGAAAGATGACCGCCAGGAACGGCATTCCGCAAGGCGGCCTGCGCATCGGCATCAAGGCCGGCGGCTGTTCGGGATTGAGCTACACCTTCGGCTGGGAGGCCGCGCCGCGCGACGGCGACCACGTGTTCGACGGCCCCGAAGGCTCGAAAGTCTTCGTCGATCGAAAGAGCTACGAGTTCATCAACGGCACCACGCTGGACTACGACACGAGCCTCGTGAGCAAGGGTTTCATCTTCAACAACCCGAACGCCAAGTCCAGCTGCGGGTGCGGCACCTCGTTCAGTGTGTGAATTGTGAACGACCCGCGTCCAGCTCCCGGCCCGCACGCCGGTGACTGGATGCTGGCCATTGGCTGCTGGTAACTCTCATGTCCACGTCCACCGACACCATCGAAGAACTCGCGACACGCGAGTACAAGTACGGCTTCTACACGGACGTCGAGGCCGAGACGATTCCCAAGGGTCTCAGCGAGGACGTCGTCCGTCTCATCTCGCAGAAGAAGAACGAGCCGGAGTGGCTGCTCGAATGGCGCCTCAAGGCGTATCGCCTGTGGTTGACCATGAAGGAGCCGACCTGGCAGAACGTCAAGTTCGACCCGATCAACTACCAGGACATCGTCTACTACTCGGCGCCGAAGAAAAAGAAATCGCTCAACAGCCTCGACGAAGTCGACCCGGAGGTGAAGCGCACCTTCGACAAGCTCGGCATCCCGCTCGAGGAGCAGAAGCTGTTGTCGGGCGTGGCCGTCGACGCGGTGTTCGACAGCGTGTCGGTCGCGACCACGTTCCGGGAGAAGCTGGCCAAGCTCGGCATCATCTTCATGTCGTTCTCGGAAGCAGTGCAGCATCATCCCGATCTGGTCAGGAAATATCTCGGCTCGGTCGTGCCGCACACCGACAATTTCTTCGCCGCGCTGAACTCGGCGGTCTTCAGCGACGGATCCTTCGTCTACGTGCCGAAGGGCGTGCGCTGCCCGATGGAGCTCTCGACCTACTTCCGCATCAACGCCAAGGACACCGGCCAGTTCGAGCGGACGCTGATCATCGCCGATGAAGGCGCGTACGGTGAGCTACCTGGAGGGCTGTACCGCTCCGATGCGCGACGAGAACCAGCTGCACGCGGCGGTCGTCGAGCTGATCGCGCACGACGATGCGACGATCAAGTATTCGACGATCCAGAACTGGTACCCGGGCGACAAGGAAGGCAAGGGCGGGATCTACAACTTCGTCACCAAGCGTGGCATCTGCGCCGGCCGGCGCTCGAAGATCACCTGGACTCAAGTCGAGACCGGATCGGCGATCACCTGGAAGTACCCGGGCTGCATCCTGCAGGGCGACGGGTCGATCGGCGAGTTCTACTCGGTCGCGACGACCAACAACTGGCAGCAGGCGGACACCGGCACGAAGATGATCCACCTCGGGAAGAACACCCGCAGCACGATTGTCTCGAAGGGCATTTCGGCGGGGCACGGCCAGAACACCTACCGCGGCCTCGTCCGCATCGGCAAGAACGCGACCCACGCGAGAAACTACTCGCAGTGCGACTCGCTGCTGATCGGCGACAAGTGCGGTGCGCACACGTTCCCGTATCTCGAGATCCGCAACACCTCGGCGCGCGTCGAGCACGAGGCCTCGACCTCGAAGATCGGCGAGGACCAGATCTTCTACTGTCGGTCGCGCGGTCTGACGCTCGAGGATTCGATCAACATGATCGTCAGCGGGTTCTGCAAGGAAGTGTTCCGCGAGCTCCCGATGGAGTTCGCGGTCGAGGCGCAAAAGCTGCTCAGCGTCAGCCTCGAAGGATCGGTGGGTTAGGAAACATGCTGGATATCAAGAATCTGAAAGTGACCGTGGAAGGCAAGGAGATCCTCAAGGGGATCGATCTGCACGTCAAGGCCGGGGAAGTGCACGCCATCATGGGGCCGAACGGCTCCGGAAAGAGCACGCTGGCGCGGGCGTTGTCGGGACACCCCGAATACGTGGTGACCGATGGTGGGGTGACCTACGAAGGCAAAGATCTCCTGGCGATGGATCCCGACGAGCGCGCCCGTGAAGGCGTGTTCATGGCCTTCCAGTATCCGGTGGAGATCGCCGGCGTGAACAACGCCTATTTCCTGAAGGCGGCGCTGAACGCGAAGCGCAAGCACGACGGCAAGCCGGAGCTCGACGCGATGGAGTTCATGACGCTCGTCCAGGAGAAGGCGAAGCTGCTCGACATCGACAAGTCGATGCTGAGCCGCGCGGTCAACGAGGGCTTCTCGGGCGGCGAGAAGAAGCGCAACGAGATCTTCCACATGGCGCTGCTCGAGCCGAAGCTGGCGATTCTCGACGAGACCGACTCCGGCCTGGACATCGACGCGCTCAAGCTGGTCTCGAACGGGGTCAACGCGATGCGCTCGCCCGACCGGGCGTTCATCGTGGTCACCCACTATCAGCGGCTGCTGACGTACATCGTGCCCGATTTCGTTCACGTGCTGAGCGATGGACGCATCGTCAAGTCCGGCGGCAAGGAACTCGCGCTCGAGCTCGAGGAGAAGGGCTACGGCTGGATCGAGGCGGCGTACACCCACGCCTGACGTCGACGTATGCACACCACCAGGCATTTGACCGATCGAAAGAGCCGAGAGCAATGAGCCAGGTCGCTGAGAAAACCACGCCGTTCATCACGGCACTCGAGAGTCGCCCGCAGGGCGGGCCGCGCTGGCTGGAAGATCTCCGGTCCCGCGCGGCGGCACGTTTTTCGGCACTCGGCCTGCCAACCGTCCGCGACGAGGACTGGCGCTTCACCAACGTGGCGCCGATCGGAGCGATCGATTTCACTCCGGCCGATCCGGTGTCTGGCGCCGCCGAGCACCTCGCTGGAGTCGCCTACGCCGACGCTCCCCTCAGGCTGATCATCGTCAACGGGCGCTTCGATTCGACGCTGTCGCGCCTCAAGGGACTGCCCGCCGGCGTGCATGTCGGATCACTCGCCTCCGCGCTGGTCGACCACGCCGACATCGTCCAGCGGTATTTCGGCCAGCTCGCCGACTTCAGCAGCCGAAGCTTCGCGGCATTGAACACCGCGTTCGTGCAGGACGGGGCCTTCGTCCACGTCGCCGAGGGAGCGGTCCTGGATCGCCCCATCCACATCGTCTTCATGTCGGGAGCCGAGGTGTCCACGGTGATGACGCACCCGCGGACGCTGATCGTCGCCGGTGCTCACAGCCAGTCTCGCATCGTCGAGAGCTACGTCGGGGTGCAGGGGCAGACCTATTTCGCCAATGCGGTGTCCGAGGTCTTTGTCGACGAGAACGCCATCGTCGATCACTACAAGGTGCAGCAGGAATCGATCGAGGCGTATCACGTGGCCAGCCTGCACGCCCACACCGCGCGACAGTCCTCGTTCTCATCGCACTCGTTCGCGCTCGGCGGCAAGATCGTCCGCAACGATGCCTTCGCGATTCTCGACGGCGAGGGTGGCGACTGCACGCTGAACGGCCTCTATCTGGCCGACCGCCAGCGGCTGGTGGACAACCACACGACGATCGATCACGCCAAGCCGCACTGCGGCAGCCACGAAGTCTACAAGGGTATTCTCGGCGGCACGGCTCGGGCGGTGTTCAACGGCAAAATCATCGTCCGGCAGGACGCGCAGAAGACGGACGCCAAGCAGACCAACCGGGCGCTGCTGCTGACCGACGGCGCGACCATCAACACCAAGCCGCAGCTCGAGATCTTTGCCGACGACGTGAAGTGCACGCACGGGGCGGCGATTGGCCAGCTCGACGACGACGCCATCTTCTATCTGCGTGCCCGCGGCCTGACCTACGCGGAAGCCCGGGACATGCTGATCCACGCGTTCGCCGGCCAGATTCTGGAGCGGGTGCAGATCGAGGCGCTGCGAGCGGCACTCGAAGCGGAGCTGTTCGCGCAGCTCGCCCGCGATCTGGCAGAAGTGGACGGCGCATGACGGTCTCCGCGCGCGCCGCGAGCGATCCGGCCGTCGCGCCCGCTGACCGGAGTCATCCCGGCGGCCCTCGACCGCACGACGTCCAGCGCGTTCGTGCCGACTTTCCGATTCTTTCGCGAACGGTGCACGGCAAGCCGCTCGTCTATCTCGACAACGCGGCCACGACCCAGAAGCCACGGGTCGTCCTCGACGCGATGGATTCGTATTACGGCTCCATCAACGCCAACGTCCATCGCGGTGTCCACGAGCTGAGCGCCAGAGCCACGGATGCGTTCGAAGCGGCCCGAGAGCGCGTCCGGCAGTTCCTCAACGCGCGTCAGACCGGCGAGATCGTCTTCACCCGCAATGCCACCGAGGCCATCAATCTCGCGGCCCAGAGCTTCGTCCGTCCGGGCTTGAAGGAGGGGGACGAGGTGGTGGTGTCGGCGATGGAGCACCACTCGAACATCGTGCCGTGGCAGCTGGTGTGCGAGCCGGCCGGCGCCAGGCTGCGGGTCGCACCGATCGACGATCGCGGTGCGCTGATACTCGAGGAGTTCGAGCGTCTGCTCGGACCACGCACGCGTCTCGTGTCGATCACGCACATGTCGAATGCGCTCGGCACCGTGACCCCGGTGCACGAGATCGTCCGGATTGCCCACGCCCACGGTGTGCCGGTGCTGCTCGACGGATCTCAGGCGGCGTATCACATGCGCGTCGACGTCCAGGCGCTGGACTGCGATTTCTACGCGATGACCGGCCACAAGTTGTACGGCCCGACCGGCATCGGCGTTCTCTACGGCAAGGCCGAGCACCTCGACGCGATGCCCCCGTTCATGGGCGGCGGCGACATGATCAGCTCGGTCACCTTCGAGCGAAGCACCTGGAACGCGTTGCCGTACAAGTTCGAGGCGGGCACGCCCAACATCGCCGGGTCGGTCGGCCTTCATGCGGCCCTGGACTACATCGACAGCGTGGGGTTCGATGCGATCGGCGCGCACGAGCGGGAGCTGCTGCGTCACGGCACCGAAGTCCTCGATGCCATTCCTGGCGTACGGCTGATCGGCCGGGCGCCCGAGAAGGCGAGCATCCTGTCGTTCGTGATGGACGGCGTCCATCCGCACGACATCGGCACCATCGTCGACCGCGAGGGCATCGCGATTCGTACCGGCCATCATTGCGCGCAGCCGGTGATGGAGCGGTTTGCGGTCCCGGCCACCGCCCGCGCATCGCTGGCGATGTACAACACCGTCGAAGAGCTCGATGCGCTGGGCCGCGCGCTGGAGCGAGTCCGCAAGGTGTTTGCCTGATGGCCGATTTGAACGACCTGTATCAGGAGGTCATCCTCGACCATAATCGGCGTCCGAGGAACTTCCATGCGGTCGCAGATGCGAGTCATCGGGCCGAGGGGTACAATCCGTTGTGCGGGGACAGGCTGACGTTGTATCTGAAACTGGAAGATGGCGTCATCCGCGAGGTCGGTTTCGAAGGCGCCGGGTGCGCCATTTCGAAGGCCTCCGCCTCTTTGATGACCGACGCAATCAAGGGACGCTCGTTGCCCGACGCGCGCCGGCTCTTCGAGCGTTTTCACAAGATGATTACCACGCCGACCGATCAGGAGGTCGAGGATCTTGGTAAGCTCTCGGTCCTCGCCGGCGTGCGCGAGTTTCCGATACGCATCAAGTGCGCGAGCCTGGCGTGGCATACGTTCAAGGCGGCAGTCGAGCGTGAACAAATAGCCACGACGGAGAAGGCTGGCGAGGGATTGTGAGATCCGTTCCGATGATTCCGCAGGACAGTGGACCCGCTCCGGAAGCAACCTATGAGACGACGGGTCTCGTCGCCGATCCGGCGAAGACCGGCGAGCTGCGCGAGTCCATTCAACGCGCCTTGAAGACCGTGTTCGATCCCGAGATCCCGGTGGACATCTGGGAGCTCGGGCTGATCTACGACGTGTTCGTCACTGCCGACGGGGTCGCCGCGATTCGCATGACGCTGACGGCGCCCGGCTGCCCGGCGGCGCAGGTGCTGCCGAGCCAGGTCGCCGACGCGGCTCGCACCGTGGCCGGCGTGACCGACGCGAAGGTCGACGTCGTCTGGGAGCCTGGCTGGACCAAGGATCGAATGTCGGACGTCGCGAAGCTGCAGCTCGGCATGTGGTGAAGCCGCCGAGGGATTGTGTATGTTGAGACTGTCCAAGAAAGCCGACTACGCGCTGATGGCGATGAAGCACCTGGCCATCAAGTCGGACACGCCGTCGATCAGCGCTCGGGAGATCGCCGAGCAGTACGACATCCCGATCGAGCTGATGGCCAAGGTGCTGCAGCGGCTCGTGCAGCGCGGGCTCCTGATTTCGCATCAGGGCACACGCGGCGGCTACAAGCTGTCGAAGCCGACCACAGCCATCTCGGTGGCCGACATCATTCAGGCGATCGACGGTCCGCTGACCGTGACGGCCTGCTCGACCGAAGACGAGCAGTGCGGCCAGTTCGCCAAGTGCAACGTTCGCGATCCGCTCTGGCGGATCAAGGACCGCATCGTCGCCGCGCTGGCCACGTGCTCGCTCGCCGAGATCGCGGCCGAGGGCCCGCTCGACGAAACCGTCATGCCGGTGTCGCTGACCCGTGGTGGCGCCACGCCTTCGCTCCGCTGACCAGTCGTGACTGCGAAGCCCCTCTACCTCGACTATCACGCGACGACGCCGGTCGACCCGCGCGTGCTCGCCGACATGCTCCCGTACTTCACCGAACAGTTCGGTAATCCGCACAGCCGGCAGCATGCCTGGGGATGGGAAGCGAACGGCGCGGTTGACACCGCCCGGGAGCGCGTGGCGTCGCTCATCAACGCCAGCCCGAGTGAGATTCTCTTCACCAGCGGCGCCAGCGAGTCCAACAACCTCGCCCTGAAGGGGGCCGCCGAGCATCTTCGCGATCGCGGCACTCACATCGTCACCATCGCGACCGAGCACAAGTCGGTACTGGACACGTGCGCGCGCCTCGGCCGTACCGGTTTCGAGGTCACGGTCATCGGCGTGCAGCCCGACGGTCTGATCGACCTCGACCAGCTGCGCCGGGCGATGAAGCCCGGCACGATCCTGGTGTCGGTGATGGCGGCGAACAACGAGATCGGAACGCTGCAGCCGCTCGGCGCAATCGGCGCGATTGCCCACGAGCACGACGCCCTGCTGCACACCGACGCCGCCCAGGGAGCGGGAAAGATTCCGATCGACGTGCAGGCGATGCAGATCGACCTGCTGTCGCTCACCGGCCACAAGTTCTACGGCCCGAAAGGGGCCGGCGCGCTGTTCATCCGCAAGCTGCGGCCCAGGCTGGCGCTCGCCGCGCAGATTGACGGCGGCGGACAGGAAGGCGGCATGCGCTCGGGCACGCTGAACGTTCCCGGGATCGTCGGCGTTGGCCGTGCCGCTGAGATCTGCAGGCTGGAGATGGAAGGCGAGAGCGCGCGGCTCGCGTCGCTCCGCGATCGCCTTCTGGCGGCGCTGCGCTCGGATCTCGAGGGCCTTCGCGTGAACGGAACGCTGGAGCGCCGGCTGCCGCACAACCTGCACGTGAGCTTTGACGGCGTCGAAGGGGAAGCCCTGCTGATGGCGCTCGGGGATCTCGCGGTCTCGACCGGCTCGGCCTGCA
The DNA here is from genome assembly GCA_963771415.1 of uncultured Acidobacteriota bacterium. Lineage (GTDB taxonomy): Bacteria > Acidobacteriota > Vicinamibacteria > Vicinamibacterales > 2-12-FULL-66-21 > CAWAZT01. The sequence continues at coordinate 587,574 of CAVYTI010000009.1, forward strand.
GCTCCGGCAGCCAGAAACCGTCGCACGTGCTGCAAGCGATTGGCGCGGTTGGCGATCGCGCCGGCGCCTCGGTCCGTTTCGGATTGGGCCGCACCACCACCGCGGAAGAAGTCGACCGCGCCGCCGCGCGCGTCGTGACGGTCGTCAATTCACTCAGATCGGCAAGCCACGCGCGTGCCTGACCCCATGCAGATTACGGTTGCCCACAGTCCCGATTCCGACGACGCGTTCATGTTCTACGGTCTGGCGAGCGGGAACGTCGATACCGGCGGAATCGCCGTCGACCAGGTCCTGGCCGACATCGAGACCCTGAATCGCGCCGCGTTCGACGGCACGTACGAAGTCACCGCCGTGTCGTTCCATGCGTTCGCCCACCTGCTCGATCGGTATGCCCTGCTGCCTCACGGGGCGAGCATGGGCGATCGGTACGGCCCGATCGTCGTGACCCGCGCCGACGGCCCGAATAAGGTCAAAGGCCGGCGGGTCGCGATTCCGGGCACGCTGACAACGGCCTACCTGACGCTGCGCCTCTACGAGCCCTCGTTCGAGTACGTCGTGGTGCCCTTCGATCAGATTCAGCAGGCAGTGCTCGATCGACAGGCGGACGCCGGGTTGCTGATTCACGAAGGCCAGCTGACCTACGCCGACGAAGGTCTGAAGAAGATCGTCGATCTGGGTGAGTGGTGGGCCGATCGGACCGGCGGCCTGCCCCTGCCGCTCGGCGGCAACATCATCCGGCGCGATCTCGGACCGGACATGATCCGCAAGGTCTCCAAGCTCCTCCACGACAGCATTGCCTACGCGCTCTCGCATCGCCGGGAGGCGGTCGAGTACGCGCAACAGTTCGGCCGCGGGCTCGACGCCGCCAAGACCGATACGTTCGTCGGGATGTACGTGAACGAGTTGACGCTCGGGTATGGCGAGCGCGGCCGTCAGGGCGTCGAGCGCCTCATGACCGAGGCCTTCGAGAAGGGCCTGATCCCCAAGCGCGTACCGATCGAATTTGCCGCCTGATCCGGCTCAATCGCTCAGCCGTCTCTCAGCCGCAGATCGCCGAACACGAATCCGTCCCGTTCCACCGTCTGTCCCACTTCGACCTGCAGCGGTGCGGCGAACATCGGTCCCGCGGTCGCGCAGGTGTGAAATTCACCCATCTCGCCGCAGGGATCGACGTCCTCTGGCAGGCAGTCGAGAAGTCGCGCGTCGAAGGTCGATCCAATCAGCTCGCGTGACAGCACGCGCGGATCGAGACAGACGATTCGGGCGGAGAGCCCGGACGCGATCATCTCTCTGGCGAGAATGCCGGTATCGCGTTGCCACAGCGGAAAGATCGGGGTGAGCCCGGTGCCAGCCAGGCGATCCTCCCGATATTTTCGTACGTCCTCGAGGAACAGGTCGCCAAAGGCCACGTGCGTGAAGCCCTCGGCAACGGCGCGTTGCACCGCCTCGAGCATCCGCGTCTCATAGATCCCGTTCGAACAGGGGTAGGGAAGCGGAATGGTGAACAAGGGCAACCCCGGCCGATGCGGACTGGGCCCGCAGCACGTCCTCGCGCACGCCGTGCATCGAGACGCGCTGGACGTCGGCATTGAGCGACGTCAGCAATCCTCCAACTTCGCCGATCCCTTCCTGGCGCAGCACGTGGAGCGTCCAGGCGCTGTCCTTGCCGCTGCTCCACGACAGGAGAACCTTCATCGGAACGCCTCGGGGTGAAGGGCCCGGGCCAGCGCCTCGGTGCCCTCGGCGACGCGCGGCCCCGGGACCACGACCCGGTCGTCGTGAATGATCTCGATGCGGCCGTTGCGCACCGCCGGCACGGACGCCAGCGCGCTCCAGGCCGCCCGGTCTGACTCGACGGAGCCGGTGCCGGGACTGTCGGACGTCCCGCTGATCTCGAGGATGACGTCGGGTCGTCGCGCCAGGATCAGCTCGGTGCTGGCCTCGACCGCCTGCTGCTTCACGTCGGCAAAGACGTTGTCCCCGCCGGCCACGCGAAGCATGTCGTCGAGGAAGCCGACGCCGCCGCTCGCATAGATTCCGCGCAGCGTCCCCGGGTCGCGGCCGAAAACGAGCAGGGTCCGCGGGCGCGGCCGGCCGGCCACCTTCCCGCGCAGCTCCGCAAGCTGCTGCTCGATCCTCTTCACCACCTCGTCGGCCTCGGCCTGATGGTCCGTGCGCGCGCCGAGCGACCTGATGGTCGTGCCGACGTCCGCCAGTCCGGCATGCCGGTAGTCGAAGATCGGGATGCTGGCGCGGGCGAGCTGCTGCTTGAGATCGTTCTGGCTTCCGTAGACGACGACCAGGTCGGGCTTGAGCGACAGAATGCGCTCGACGTTCGGATCGATGAGCGCTCCCACGCGCGGCAGGTCCTTCACGCCGGGCGGGTATTTGTCGAAGCTGCTGACGGCCACGACCTGTGGTCCTGCGCCAATGGCGAAGAGCATTTCGGTGACCGCGGGGATCAGCGAGATGATTCGACGAGGCGCCGGCTGAGCGCGCACCCAGACGACCGACAGCGCAAGCGCCACGCAGACGAGCGTCACGAGAGCGCGGCGAGTCAGCGATTTCTCAGCAGCAGCCATAAGAAGAACGGCCCTCCGATCAGGGTGTCGACGACGCCGACCGGGAGGTCGACGGGTGCCATCACCGTGCGCGAGATGACGTCGCAACCGATGAGGAAGGCGGCTCCGAAGAGCGCCGCGGCCGGCAGCACGAGCCGGTGGTCGGGACCGACCAGCAGGCGGACGAGGTGCGGCACGATGATCCCGACGAATCCGATCGGGCCGCCGACCGAGACCGCGGCGCCCGTCGCGAGTGAGGCGCTGAAGAAGGCGACGCGGTGGCTGGTGGCGACGTCCAGCCCCCGCGATTCAGCGTTGTCGGCACCCAACGAGAGCAGATTGAGCGGACGCGCCAGCCAGGCAAACGCGACGAAGGCCACCAGCGACAACGGCAGCGCCCCGAGGAGCGGACCGTAGCTGCTCACGTCGAGGTTGCCCATCAGCCAGCGGAGCGTCCGATACGTATCGGCGAAATCCGCGAAGTACTGGACGAACAGGATCAGCGCCGAGAAGAAGGCGTTGAGCGTCACGCCCGCCAGGAGCAGGACGTTGGTGGACAGCCCGCGATGCCGGGCGCTCGCCAGCGCGTAGACGACACCGACCGCGGCGAGCGAACCGGCGAAGGCGGCCAGCGGGACGGCCGACAGGCCGATCGCCGCCAGCGACCAGTTGAAGGTGATCGCCAGCATCGCCCCGAGCGCGCCGCCGGCCGATACACCGAGGGTAAAGGGCGTGGCGAGCGGGTTGCGAAGCAGACCCTGGAACACGACGCCGGACGTGGCCAGCGTCGCGCCCACGAATGCGCCGGCCAGCGTGCGCGGCAGCCGCGCGACGAAGAAGATCTGGGCGTCGGTGTTGTCGGCAAACGGAATCGAAAAATCGAATGCCCGCCGCAAGCTGATCGACGTCGATCCGACCAGCGGTGCCAGGAGAATCGCGCCGATGGCCAGGGCACCAAAGATCGCCACCGTCTGTACGAACCGGCGCCCGAACGTCATCCCACCGATCCTGTCGCGGTTCGGCCCTGCGGGACGACGATCCGATGCCCGGTCGAATCCTGGACGATCTCGGCCTCGACGCCGTACAACCGCCGGATGTTGTCCACGGTCAACACCTCGGAGGTGGGGCCGGTCGCGATCACCCTGCCGTCGCGCATCAGCACCAGCGTGCGGCAGAGGCCCGACGCCAGGTTCAGATCGTGTGTGGAGATCACGACCGCGACCTGCTGCCGGTCGTGCAGCGTGCGAAGGAGCGCGGCGATTTCGAGCTGGTAAGCGAGGTCGAGCGACGCCGTCGGCTCGTCGAGGAGCAGGATGCCGGCTCGACAATGCCGGATCGGTTGTGGACGGCTGCAGCTGTGCCAGCGCGGCGGCGACGATTACGCGCTGCTTCTCGCCTCCGCTCAACGTGGCGAACTGGCGATCTTTCAGCTGGAGCGTGCCGGTGGCCTCGAGCGCGCGATCGACGACGACCAGATCGGACGGCCCTTCGATCTCGAATGCGCCGAGGTGAGGATACCGGCCCATCATGGCGACTTCGGCAACGCTGTAGTCGAAGGCCAGATGCGTCTCCTGCGGGACCACCGCCATGCGCCGCGCCAGCGCCTGCCGGGACAGCTGCGTCAGCGGAACCCCGCCGAGCGTGACGCGGCCGCGCTGCGGCCGTCGCGTCCCCGCGAGCAGCCGCAGCAGCGTCGTCTTTCCCGCGCCATTGGGTCCGAGGATGCCGACGAAACCGTTGGCCGGGACGTCCAGCGTCACGCCGGACAGCACGGCTGCCGGCGCCGACGAGAATCGCGGCTGATACGAAAACCAGAGATCAGCGGCTTGCAGCAACGCGCACACCTGCCATGGCGCTGCGCCCGAGCGCCGGGAACCCGAACGCCTCCTCGTACGACCGATTGAACAGGTTTTCGATGCGGCCGAAGATCTCGAGCCGATGCTTGATCGACCAGCTGCCGCCGACGTTCCACACCTGGTAGCCGGCGGCGTCGAACAGTCCGCCGAACGTGCCCAGCGTCGGCTCGACGTCGAGGTCGTGTCCGCGCCCGCCACCACGCAGCCAGGTCGTGAGCGACCCGTGCTGCGCCATCAGATCGAGCGACCACTGGTGACGCGGTCGCCGCAGCAGCGGATCGCCCGGCTTGAACGGCGGCGGTGCCAGCAGCGGCATCGTCCACCGCCAGGATGTCGGAGTCGAGGAACGTGTAGCCGATGCGCGCCTGTAGATCCACGGCGCGCGCCTGACCGCGCAGCGTGGTGCCCAGCTCGAGCCCCTGCGCCCGCGCGTTGGAGATGTTGTCGGTGCGATAGCGGTGCGAGCCGTCGAACGGTCCCGTGGCGACGATCAGATCGTCGAAGGCGTTGTGGAAGAAGGTCGCCTGCAGCAGCACGCGTCCCTCGACCAGGGGCTGATCGACGCCCGCCTCGACGCTCCGGCTGCGTTCCGGCTTCAGCGACGGATTGTCGGTGAACGCAATCTCGAAGGCATCCGGCGGACGAATGCCGGTCGCGGCCGAGCCGCGGATTTTCGTTGCCGACGACGACTGCGGGCCGAGGTAGTAGGCGACCGCAACCCGCGGATTGGCGGAGACGACCCGTTCCTCATCAAACGGCGGCCGCGGGCTGAACGGGTCCGCCACGCCAGCCAGGGCGTCGCGCCTGATGTCGTCGACGCGCACGCCCGCCCGTCACGAACAGCCGTTCGCTCGTCGTCCAGCGGAGCTCTCCGAAGTATCCGGCGATGCTCCGTTTGACCGGGATCGGGGAAAACGTGTCGTCGGTGATGAACGTGCTCGTCGCCCGTTCGCGCAGGAACTCGGCGCCGGCAGAGAGATCGAGGCCGTCGCGAAGGTGCGCATCCGACTGGACCCGGATTGCCCAACGGCGCGAGCCGGAGGTCGACGGGCCGAACGGGCTGGTGAAATCGCTGTCGATGGTGTTCCACGTCCAGTCGGCATGGGTGCGAATCCGCCGCCCGGTCGGGACCGTGCCGCCAATCGAGGCGATCCAGCGATTGTCGATTCCCTCGAGACACGGTGTCGATCCCGCGTGAAGGCGCCGACCGGGTTCGATCCGTAGGGTCCGGGGAATCCGCGGTCGTCCTTCTCGAAGCGCACCTCGCCGCGCAGCGCGGCGCCGTCCGGGCGACGCCAGCCGCCGCTCGCGCCGGTCTCGGTGCGGTTGTAGTCATCGTTCTCGACGATCTCGCCGGCACTGGTGCGCTGACCGTTCGCGTTGTTAGTGGTCAGACGCTCGACGCCGGCGCCCCAGAACCAGTTCTCCGAGTGACCGGATGTGGACGCCGCGAGGCGTGCGGTGTCGAAGCTTCCGCCTTCGACGGTCGCGTCTCCGCGCAGCGGACCGCCGTCGCGCGTGATGACCCGGACCACCGCCCCGATGGCGTTCGATCCGAACAGCGCGCTCTGCGGGCCACGCACGACTTCGATCCGCTCGACATCGTTCACCGACAGATGCGAGAAGTCGAAGCCGCCGCCGAACGCGTTGGCGGGCACGTCATCGATCAGCACCAGCGTGTAATCCGATTCCCCGCCGCGCGGGAAGACGCTGGTAACCGCCCCGAGCGTCCCGCTGCGCACGACCGACATGCCCGGCACCTCCCGCAGCGCGTCGGCGACCGTGGTCAGTTGCCGCGCCCTGAGTTCAGCCCCGGTGATGACCGTGATCGACGATGACGCCTGAGACAGTGGGATGTCGACCTGCGCCGCAGAGACGACGACCGATTCGGAAATGGCGCTCACGTCGAGTTGTCACGGTACCGGCGTCGACGCTGCTGCTGTCGGCGGGGAGATCGAGTGTCGCCGGTTTCGCGGCGAAGCCCTGCACCGCGACGCGCAGCTCGCAGCGCCCCTCCGCGTCACCGGTCTGAAACCGGCCCTCGGCGTCGGTCACCGCGCTGGTCGTGATGCGTTGCCCGCACACGACGATCACGGCGGCGTTGGGCACCGGCCGTGACTCCGGATCGACGACCCGTCCGGTGACACTGGCGGCGGACACGGCCGTCGCGGTGATGAGTGATGAAGTGAACGTGAAGACTGACAGACGGCGAACGAAGAGGGACTGTCGCACCGGGCCTCCTTGCGGCGTGCTCACGCGCCGTGGGTTGGGAGTGAACGCGCCCGGACGGCCAGGTATCCTGGCTCGCGGATCCTCACACTCGTTCTCTACCTTCCCATCGCACCATCCAGCATCCTGGATCGGCATCGACAGTGGCTGCCGGCGAACGGCCGGCGCCGAGAACGATGCTCCCCGCATACAGTGGCGGCACCGCGTGGGCTTTGCACCCACTTCGCGTGGCCGTCGGGCATGCGTGGCCCGGCGCTCGCGCCGGACCACAAACGGCAAGTATACACCGTAGTAAGATCGAGGCTGTGCTGGGTCGGATCGCGCAAGCGGGGCTCGCGGACATCGCAGCAAAGCTCGACGCCGCTGAGCGGCTGTCGTTCGAGGATGGCGTTCGACTGTTCCAGTGTCCCGATACGCTGGCATTGGGATGGCTGGCCAATCGCGAGCGGGAGCGCCGGCACGGCGCCCGCACCTATTACAACTTCAACATCAGGCTCGAGGCGACCAACGTGTGCGTCGCCAGCTGCCTGTTCTGCTCCTTCGCGCGCCTGCGGCCGGGCGATCCCGGCTCGTACACGATGTCGCTCGAAGAGGCCTGGAACAAGTTGCGCCAGCGCGCCGGCCAACCCCTGACCGAAGTCCACGTCGTCAACGGGCTGCATCCCGATCTGCCGTTCGAGTACTACACGGAGCTGTTGCGCGGCTTCAAGCGGATCCGCCCGGACATCCATCTGAAGTGCTTCACCGCCGTCGAGATCGCCTTTTTCGCGGATCTGTACGGCCGGACCGACGAGCAGATCCTGCAGGAGCTGCAGGCGGCGGGGCTCGATTCGCTCCCGGGCGGCGGCGCCGAGATATTCGCCGAGCGCGTGCGCCACAAGATCTGCGACGACAAGTGCGGCGCCGATCGCTACCTCGCGATTCATGCGACGGCGCACCGCCTCGGCATGCGCTCGAACATCACGATGTTGTACGGACACATCGAGACCGTCGAAGAGCGCATCGATCACATGCTGCGGACCCGGGCGCTGCAGGACGAGACCGGCGGCCTGCAGGCGTTCATTCCGCTCGCCTTTCATCCCGACAACAATCAGATGCGCAAGCTGCCCGCGCCGAGTGCGATCGAAACGTTGCGCGTGCACGCGGTCGCCCGGTTGATGTTCGACAACGTGCCTCACATCAAGGCGTTCTGGATTGCGACCGGCGTGGAAACCGCCCAGATCGCGCTCTGGTTCGGGGCGGACGACCTCGACGGAACGGTCCAGGAGGAGCGCATCTATCACATGGCCGGCTCGCGCACGCCCGAAGCGATGTCCACGCGTGAAATCCGCCGTCTCATCCGTGCTGCCGGCCGGGCCCCCGTCGAGCGCGACACCTTGTACAACGTCATCGTCGGCCCGGAGGCCGATGCCGCGATGCCGGCCTGATCCACGGCCTCGAGCCGGCACCAGGCTCGTGGTTTCTGCCAGCCCGACCGCTTCCGCATTCTCGCGGTAGTACAATTACTGGTTGATCAGGCTTACGAGTGGACATCCATCTGCTGACCCAGGTCGAACGTCAGAGCATCGGCGAGCGCCAGCCGCTTCCCGAGCGCTATCTTCGTCTGTCAGACGACGAGATGGACGAACGGCTCGTGGCCGCCAGGCGCGAGCTCGGCGAGCGCGTAGTCATTCTCGGTCATCACTATCAGCGGGACGAGGTCATCAAGTTCGCCGACTTCACCGGTGATTCGTTGAAGCTCGCGCGAGCGGCGGCCAGTCGCGGTGCCGCGGAGTTCATCGTCTTCTGCGGTGTGCACTTCATGGCGGAGAGCGCCGACATCCTGCGGGGGCCGCAGCAAAAGGTCATTCTTCCCGACCTTGCCGCGGGCTGCTCGATGGCGGACATGGCGGAAGGCGATCAGCTGGAGATTGCCTGGCGTGAACTGGCGTCGATGGGCGCCGACCGCATCGTCCCGGTCACCTACATCAATTCGTCGGCCGCCATCAAAGCCTTCTGCGGCGAGCACGACGGCATCGTCTGCACCTCGACGAACGCCGCGGCGGTGATGACCTGGGGGTGGGAGCGCGGCGAGCGGCTCCTCATGCTTCCCGATCAACACCTCGGTCGCAACACCGGCTACAAGCTGGGCGTGCCGGTCGATCGAATGGTGGTCTGGGACCCGCACGAGGTCAACGGCGGTCTCACGCCGGAACAGGCGCGCCAGGCGAAATTGATCCTGTGGAAAGGGCACTGCTCGGTCCACACGCGATTCACCGTGGCGCAGATCGACGCCTTCAGGAAGAAGTACGCGACCGGCAAGGTGATCGCGCATCCCGAATGCACGTTCGACGTCGTCCAGGCCGCCGATCTCAGCGGCTCGACCGAGTTCATCGTCGAGACGCTGCGCAAGAGTCCAGCGGGATCGGTATGGGCCGTCGCCACCGAGATTCATCTGGTCAACCGCATGATGCACGAGCTGGCGCCGGACCGCACCATCGTCACGCTCGATCCTTTCGGGTGCCTGTGTTCGACGATGTTCCGCGTGTCGCCCAATCACCTGCTGTGGATCCTCGAGGGTCTGCTCGAAGGAACGGTGCACAACCAGATCATCGTTCCCGATGAGATCAAGCGCTGGGCCCGGGTCGCCCTCGATCGCATGCTGGAGATCCATTGACGAGACCGCGTCGGCCCGCAAATATCATCGTCCCGGCACGATCGATCGGCGGTGAGCCGGCGTTCCCTGTACTCATTCCGACAGCGAAGGAGATGTAGATGGCGCATTCAGTTCCGCCCCTGCCTTATGACTACAACGCCCTCGAGCCGCACATCGACGAGCAGACGATGCGGATCCATCATGACAAGCATCATGCGGCGTACGTCAACAACCTGAACGCCGCGCTCGAGAAGCATCCGGAGCTGCAGAGCAAGAGCGTCGACGAGCTCGTGAAGAGCATCAACACCGTCCCGGAGGACATCCGCACCGCCGTGCGCAACAACGGCGGCGGCCACGTGAACCACACGATGTTCTGGGAAATCATGGGCCCCGGCAAGGGCGGCGCGCCGAGCGGCGCGGTCGGCGACGCGATCAAGGCGTCGTTCGGCAGCTTCGACACGTTCAAGACGCAGTTCGCCGACGCCGGCGTCAAGCGCTTCGGTAGTGGCTGGGCGTGGCTCCTCGATGCCGGCGGCAAGCTGGCCATCGAGAGCACAGCCAACCAGGACAGCCCGCTGATGGAAGGCAAGAAGCCGTTGCTCGGTCTCGACGTCTGGGAACATGCCTACTACCTGAAGTACCAGAATCGCCGGCCGGACTACATCACCGCGTGGTGGAACACGATCAACTGGGACGCGGTGAACAAGCGCTTCAAATAGGAAGTGGTGGAGCAGGCATGTGGCGACAGCGCCGCATGCCTGGCCGCTTCAGAGGATGTGGTCCACGAACTTGCGCCAGGGGGCGATCGGCTCGGGGGCCTGCTCGACCGAGACACCGGCGATGCACGCCGAGCCGTCCGGCGTAATCGCCGACCAGATCAACTCGCCGTCGAGATCGATTCGCGGAGCCTCCAGCGACATCCGGACGGCCGGCGCCAGCACCGGGCCGCCGGGCAACCTCACGCGACACCCGCCGTAGCTGACATCGAGCAGCTGTCCCGGCTGACCCGAGATCGAAATCGGCACCGCCGACGTCACTGGTTTGCGCGGCCATCGCTGCCGGCGCTGGATTGAGGCCAGCCGTTCGGCCACCAGCGCGAGGAACTCGTCGGAAACAATGGGCCGCTTCACCACCGCGATGCGATGGCGTCCGGCGTCGAGCGGCGGCATCTGACCCTCGTCGTCGCTGACGATGATCGCCGCCAGATCGGGTTGCGTCGCGCGCCCGGTCAGAATCACCTGCAGGCCGTACCACGAACCCATCCGCGTGCCGGTGATCAGGAGATCGACCGGCCACCGCTTGAGCGTCTGAGCGGCCTCGAGCGGACTGGCCACCGACAACACGGAGTAGTCACGCTGCTGCAGGACCGACACCACCTCGTGCCTGGTGAGCGGATGGTCTTCGGCCACGAGCACGTGATATGGCCGCTGCTTCATGCACCCTTCTTCGAAATCCGAGCTTGACGGGGAGTACCTCTATTATGCGGCCGAGGGCCGTCTCCCGCGTATTCCGCGTGATCCGCGGCCCCGATTGGAACCTGTAGTCCGCGTATTCCGCGTGCTCCGCGGCCCCGATTGGAACCTGTAGTCCGCGTATTCCGCGTGATCCGCGGCCTGTGTGTTCCGCGGCCCGGCGTCAGCGGTCGATAGCCTGACGGAGGTCCTCCATCGAGGGGAACTCAGCCTGCGAATCGCCGATGACCGAGTAGCGGATGCTGCGGTCCGGCTCGATCAGAAAGACTGCCGGGCGCGGGATGTTCCAGGCGTCGATGCCGAGACGATGCCAGACGCCGTAGGCGCGGACGACGTCGCGGCTCGCGTCGATGAGCACGTCGAAGGCGAGACCTGTCTCCTCGATGTACCGACGAACCGCGTCGGCGTTCTGCGTGAGGATCGCCGTAACCTGCACCCCGCGAGCCGCAAACACTGGAACTTCACGACTGAGCTCGCCGAACCGGCGGCGGCAATTGGGTCACCAGGTGCCGCGATGAAACGTCAGCAGCAGCCGTCCTCGCGCGAGAAACTCGGTCAGCGTACGGACGCTGTCCCTTCTGATCGGGAAGGCTGAAGTCCGGCGCGTGGGTCAACGTCGAGGGATGCATCAGAACAGCTTCACATCCACCAGCTCGCCCGCTTCGATGATGTCGACGTGCGCCGGAATCTCGAGGTAACCGTCCGCCTGAGACATGCTGGTGATGTCGCCCGACGCTTTGAATGCGGGTACCGCCGAACCGTCCACGACGCGGACCGTGTAGAACTGATGCCGACCGGTGGTGGACACGATCCGGCGTGCCAGCGGCACTCGCACGACGTGCGGCCGGAATTCCGGCAGCCGGGCGATCTTGCGCAACATCGGAACGAGGAGCATGTAGCCGTTCGAGAGGCACGACGTCGGGTAGCCGGGCATGCCCAGGACCGGCTTGCCGCCGATCTGCCCGAAGACCGTCGGCTTGCCTGGCTTCACCGCCACGCCGTGAAAGGCGACGTCCCCACGGCGTATCAGCACGTCGAGGATGAGGTCGCGCTCCCCGACCGAGCTGCCGCCCGAGAAGATCAGCACATCGTGAGCGAGCGCGGCGTCGACCGCAGCCATCAACGCGTCCATGGTGTCGAGCGCGGTGGGGAGCAACACCGGCCGTCCGCCATGCGCCGCGACGATCGACGACAGCGTGTAACGGTTGATGTCGTAGACCTGTCCGGCCTGAAGGGGCTGTCCCGGTTCGACCACCTCGTTGCCCGTCGACAGGATCGCAACCTCGGGGCGAGCGTAAACGTCCACGTCCGTCGCGCCGATGGCGGCCAGGGCCCCGACCCGGCTCGGTGTAAGGAGGTCACCCGCAGTCAGCGTCACCTGGCCGGCCGCGATGTCGGCGGCCCGCCGGCCGACGTGCTGCCGCGGATAGACCGGCGTGAAGATCCGAATCCGGCTCGTGCCCTCGACGCGCTCGGTCTCTTCCACCATGACGACGGCATCGGCGCCGTCGGGCATTGGCGCCCCGGTGGCGATTTCGACGCACTCGCCGGACCCGACGGCGCGCGACGCGGCCTGGCCGGTGAGGACCTTGGCCACGCACTCGACGATTCTGGGTTCGTAGCGACCGGCGCCAAAGGTGTCCTCGGCGCGGACCGCGTAGCCGTCCATCGCGGCGCGATCGAAGGCCGGGACGTCCACCGTGGCGATCGGCGGGTGGGCGATGACGCGCCCGGCCGAATCCCCGAGCGCGATTCGCTCGGTTCGCTCGATCGGGACGCCGGCGTCCACGACGATCGCCAGCGCCTCGGTCAGCGCAATCGTCTCCCGGATCGGCCTCATCGTCGTATTCATCGTCCTGATTGTACGAAAAAAGGGGACGACCGCCTTTAGCGGCGGAGCTCCCGCATGATGTGGCCGAGCTCGGGGACGATGAGTCGAGTCATGGCCAGGCGGACAGCGGGTTCTGAGCCCGGAAGAAGGAACAGGGCAGACCCCCGCGCGATGCCGGCTGTCGCCCGCGACAGCATCGCGGCGCTGCCGATCTCCAGGTAGCTCAGGCTCCGGAACAGCTCGCCAAAGCCTGGCAGATCCTTCTCGAACAGTCGCGCGATCGCTTCGTACGTGCTGTCGCGCGACGCGATGCCGGTGCCTCCCGTGGTAATCACCGCGTCGACGCGTCCGAGTTGCGCCTCGACCCACGCGTGGACCTCGGCCGGCTCGTCGCGCGCGACCGCGCGCTCGGCGACCGCGTGGCCGGCGGCTACCAGCAGATCCGCGATCGCCCGCCCGCTCGTGTCGGATTCGAGCGTTCGGGTATCGCTGATCGTCAGGATGCTGCAGCGCACTCCCGCGGCCGCGGTCTTCCGGTGCTCCTCGACGGACACCGGTCGATTATAGGAGGTTGCGCCCACGCTTCGGCTTGACGCGCGGGGCTGATATAATCGGGGTTTCGCCGCGCCCTTAGCTCAGTTGGATAGAGCGTCTGGCTACGAACCAGGAGGTCGCAGGTTCGAGTCCTGCAGGGCGCGCCAATCGAATCAGAGAGTTACGGCTCGGCGCTCAACGCCGGGCCTTTTCTGTTTGCAACGAGATTGCAACGCCGACCGACTCATTGAGATAGGGCGCTGGTCGGACGTCATTCGGCAGTCAAGGAATGTCCTCCATTGGGGGATCGAATCGACCCTTCCGACGACTGAATGAAACTGCCCTGCCGCTCGCGCCGGCAGTCAAGAATCTTCAAGCCCCACGTACCGTAACAGGCAACGGAAACGGCTACGTTACGGGAGGTCCGCTCAGTCGCCGGACGCGGCAACAATCTCATTTGTCTTGCGAAGGTCGAACGCTCCAGCGAGGGTCTGCGACCATTTCGAAATCATCGCCATACTTCATAACAAAAAGCCTTATTGCCCGCGAACGTATGCCGGCCACTCTGTATAAGGGCATCCCGCTCTTGAGTCGATCATGCGATTGCTGACTCGATACCTTCAACTGCGCCCACCGGCTGCCTCGGTGCCTTTGACTTCAATGTCGGTTTCAAGCCCATCGTGATGGCGCACGCGGAGATCGGCCCCTTTCCCTGGCGTGACAAACGTGACGCCCGGCTCGCATCGTTTCAAATGGATTCTGCAGATCTCGAGAGCTGCCTGCTCGCATGGCAGCCGGTTGACACGCGAGTATCGTCTTCCGTCAGCTTCAGGAGCACCTCGTCCATTACGTTCATTGGTTGGCCTAAACCTGGGTCTTAGCCGTGGCGCTTTACAAAACGTGATCGTCAATGGCCGCAAGCGGGTATGTACGGCACTTCTTCACCAGACAACGTCAGTCGCGAATACTGGCACTTTCCGGACTATGCCCGGGCGCCCATCATCGAGAGGTTTGTAGAGATTCGACGGGACTGCTGCGGCAGTCAAGCCTCCGTCCGAGTAGGGGCGGCCCGAAGCCAGCGTCGGCTCGGCCTGGAGGTGAGCGAACTGCGATGCAAGGTGAAGGGCGCCCGGACATGCGCTCTCGCTTCGCGCTCGGACGACGGAACGCAGTTACGCCGTCGATGTGCTCGTTGACAACTGAATACCGGTCCGCCGGTCTCGGCGTGTTCTGGCGCGAATTGCGGCAGCGACCAAGGCTCCGCTGATGAGCGTGAGCGTCGCGGGTTCAGGCGTCGGCGTGAAATTGTAACGCAGGCTGCGCAGCTGCCATCGTTCCTCGCCCAAGGACTGGCAGAAAGTCGCGTAAGCGCATAGAGTGGGTCAACCGTTCAGCAGGCGGTTATGTCGTCAAGTAAATGTCCGGAAGGTCCGCAATGCCCGACGGTGCTTGCGAGCCTAGAGATCTCGCGAAGTGGAAAACACCGATGAAACCAAAATATGTCGTCCGTGGATCCGCCGTTTTGCTTGGCGCGCTCGGCGCAGTATTGGTCGCCGGTTGGCTGCCGGGCGCTGCGCAGTCACAGGAAGGGCCGAAGAGCGCGTATTACGTAACCTCAGGGAATAACGGCGTCAACTGGATTCTCCGCCACTCGAAGGCGACGCCATTCGAACAGGTGCATTGGTTCATCTCAGGCGGCTACACGTTCGGCGAACATGCGATCGTCGTGGACAAGACCGTTCGCACGTTGGGAAATAACTATGCCAGTGCCGGTCTTCCCCCAAGCGACGGAGCCGAGTACACGCGCCAAGGCAGGTACAACGGCACGGACTTTCCCTATCCCGCGGAACTGCCCACGACGTCTGAGATTCTCGATGCGACGACGGACGGCCAATACATCTATGGTATTGACTTCTACAACGCCACCGTCTGGCGAATGGACCTGGACTGGAGTCATCCCGTCGAACTGTTCAATGTGGTCGTCGGCGACGAAGGGATCACCTACGACCCCGCCAACAACGGCTCCCTCTGGATCTCCAGCCTCAATCAGAATGAGACGATCAGGCAGTACACACTCACTGGCGAGGTGATCTCTTCGTTCAGTATTCCGACGGGTGCGACGGCGCTCGCGCGTGATCCGCACGACAACACGCTCTGGTTCGCGGATGGGTTCGACGGAACCTTCTATCAATACAACACTAGCGGGCAATTCCTCGGTTCGATCACCTATCCCGCGTTGGCGGGATGGAATCATCTCGGCGGCGAGTTCAGATTTTCGAGCGCCGGCGGCGGAGCCGCCCAAGGCGGTGACACGATTCCTTGAACTAACGTCTGGGTGAGTCCGGCCGACTGGCCCCAACTAGATCGCGCAGTCCGTCCGTCGAGATGTAAATGTTTCCGTCGTGCCCTTTGGCCAGCCCACGCGGTTTTTTCAGGGATCAACCAACACCGCCCCTGTTCGAGCCGCGATGTCAACTCGAAGAAGCAGACCGCGTGAAGCATTTCTTCCGAGAGCGCTCTTGAATCCATCGGCTACAACAAGAAGATGCCCAGGATCCTCGAGCAAAAGGCCACGAGGACGGACCCGCGTGGTGAGCAAAACGTTTGGCGCCGCTCGCGCCTTCGATAGCTCAAAGATCGTCCGTCGGCTATGAAGGTGCGCCCATCGGCCGCAATAGCAACGGCCACGGGTTCGCGCAAGTCCTTTACTAAGATTTCCGTTGGTGCGAGTGCCGATACCGCGGCGAGCCGAGACGGCCCTCGGTCGTTCGTATCTCGCATCGCATGCGCAACTGAATGTGTGAACCAGAGAATCGTACTTACGCCAGCGAGATAGATCGTGCGCGAGAGTTGTGAGAACCCAGAGCGATTTCTCATACCCGTCCTTGCTCTCGAAGGTTTTGCCGGGCGCAGGAACGGCCGGCTCTGCAGCCGGCCGTTCGTTTCGATCCCTAGTCGCGATCGTCGTCGAACGGGCTCTTTGCGTCGTACACGCTGGAGAGGTCCAGAACAGCGGCGTCGCGCGATGTCAACGGCGGGAGCCCGAACCGCCGCGCGATTGTGGCGAGGATCGACGTCGTGTCGTAGGTCGTGTGATCGACGACGAAGTCGCCGCGCAGGAACGGCGAGATCACCAGCAGCGGCAGGCGGGTGCCCGGACCCCAGACGTCGTGCACGCCCGGCGTACCGCCCTGTCCTGGTGGCGTGACGTGATCCCACTGTCCGCCAAATTCATCGTAGGTCACAATCACGAGCGTGTCCTTTGCACAAGGACTGTCGGTCACGGCCTGCACCAGTTCAACCAAGTGACTGCTCCCGACGGTTTCACTCGCGTAGCCGGGATGCTCGTTCTCGACGCCGACCGGCTTCACGAAGCTCACGGGCTTCAGGCGGCAGGCGTCGGTAGATGATCGGGCCAGCTGGAGGAACTCTTCCTCGTCGCGCAGGTGTGCAGTGCGCGCGGCAGTGCCCGGCGCATACGCGGCGTAGTAATTGAATGGCTGATGGTGAAACTGGAACACCCTGTCCGCGCAGTTCGGGTAAGTCGCGGCCGCGAGTGCATTCGGGTCGGCGCACGTCGGCCCCGATCCGTTCGTCCATCCAGGACTGTTGACGTCGCCGTTCGCATTCGACCAGCCGCCCGAGTACCACGCCCAGTCCACTCCCGCATCGTTCAGGCGGTCGCCGATTGTCGGCACGCTCAGAAGCGGCAACCGCCGCGACAGTACGGTCCCAGGCGAAAACGGCTGGCTGATCGGCTGTGTCGTGTTGACCGCGTAGTCGCCGCAGACAACGCCCGGCGGCGTGGGTCCGCGGCCCGGCGCCGGATTGCACGACGCGGTGAGCTGCACATCTCTCACGGCGGTCCCTGATGGCGATGCGTACAGCGGGTAATTCACCGGCATGCCGTTTACGTCCACGACCGAATGCAGATCGTTGGCGGTGCCATCGTTGACAGCGTTCCCCCAGACTGGGGTCCTCGCCGCAATCAACCATTGATGATTGAGGAAGGACCCGCCGAACGCCGCCTGGAAGTACGCATCGCCGATCGCGTAGTGCGGGTGCCCGTCCGCGTGCAGGAATCGATAGATCGGCAAATCGCCGGTCCGGTAGACGCCCATCGTCAGGCCGATCGAATCGCTGCCCGTGACGTAGCGGTTCTGACGTCCGCCGTTCAACTGGTACGGTTCCTGGTAGAAGCGGTGGACGAGATCCTTCGTGCAGCCGCCTGGCGCGCCGTTCGGCAGGCCGTTCGGGCAGGTGGTCGCCGTTGCGGGAATGTAGTCATCGATGATGAACGGCTCATTGAAGAAATGGCTGACAAAACTCGAGCCGGTCGTCGTGTCGCTGCAGATGGGTGCCAGCGGAGGCGAGGCGAGGTTCACGTCGTTCTGCTGCAGACACGAGAACTGCACACCTGCCTGACTCACCTGAACGGTCCGCGCGGGCGGCGCGGAGCTGAGACCGTTCACACCTTCCCACGATCCGTACAGATTGTCGAAGCTGTGATTCTCCTGATAGATCACAACGATGTGGTTGATACGGGCGAGCCGATCCGAGCCGCGGCCGTTCGACGCGGCGCCGCGCGCAATCGGAATTGACACGACTATTAAGAACGTCACCAGGGATACGCAAAGACGGCGTTGCATAGGCCCACCCTTTTCTGATTACTGAACGTTTCAGTAATGAAACGAACGAAGGGACTCTTGTCTGAGGCATGGGATCCTCAGATGTTGCCGCGGGAGCGCGGTCGCCGCATGTAAGGGCAACAGGAGTACCAGTCTGGCGGGGAATCTGGTGGGAGCCGTAACTACATGAGCAGCATTAGGATCGAGGATCGAAGTCAGCTCGGACGACTGTCGCGGGCCGCGCTTTTCGCTATCCTTATAGTTAGGGACTCACCGAATGGATAGTGAATCGGTGACCGGTAGTAGAAGAGGAATGGTGGATTGGCGATCGAGGAGTTGCGGATCGTTCAGATCGTCATCTACCCGCGCATGACGATACCTTCCCGCCATGTGCTCGTTGGCACAGGAAGGAGGGAGGCGAGTCGCGGAGTCGGCAGTAAACCAGCTGGGCGTCGCGCGTAAACACGGTGCGGCACCATCGACGCGAGCCGGATCGCTGGCGTGACCGTCCGGCCGGTTCGCGGACATTCACCCCGGCCGCTACGCGTGCGGCACGGAGGCTGTCAGACGCCGGTCGACAGATGGTGCGCGAGGCTCGCGTGGGGCGCTGTCCGCCTGGCCGCCGGCGAACGGCAAGCACCGCATTCTGCTGAGCTAGCCGAAAAACGCGTGGAGTTCCCCTTGCCGTTATTTCGTTGATGCGCAACAATTCATCACTCACGCAACAACCACTTGCGCGTCAGACGGACCCGGCTGGCGAGGCGTGGGGAAGGGTTGGCATGCCTCCAATCGCGGCAGCGGAACGGAGACGCGTCGGCGTTCCTCCCGCTGCTGTCTGCCGCGAGTTCGTCGGGCTAGAGAGTTGGGAGGCAACGATCGGGCGAAGGCCGCTGAACCATGTCGGGCTGCCGAATACTTCTGTGTTACCGCGGCACTGGAGGATGACCACCTCGAGAGAACCGTTCATTTGCGATCTCGAAGGGGCCGTTGTCCGTGGTCAATCGTTTCTGATTTTTCCGGAGAGCCTCCCCGAGGGTCTCGTGCGCAGTTTCGGCAGGACGCCGAACTGCGTGCAAACAATTCCACGTCTCGTCCCGAAACCGCAACGGAAAGCGGAATGCTGACGCCGCTCGCGCCTGGCGCACGTCTCGGGCCATATGAGATCGTGACGCTGGCCGGCAGCGGTGGCATGGGGCACGTGTACCGCGCACGGGATACACGGCTGCCGCGTGACGTCGCGATCAAGGTAATCGGCACGGGCCTTGGCAACCTGGCAGAGATGCATCGTCGCTTCGACGAGGAAGCGCGGCTTGCCGCCAGGCTCGACCATCCTCGGATTTGTTCCGTACACGACGTCGGTGAGGACGCCGGTGTGCGGTACCTGGTGATGGAATTTCTCGAAGGGGAATCTCTCGCGAGCCGACTGACACGAGGTCCTCTTCCGATGCAGGAGCTTCTCGAGTACGCCATCGAGATTGCATCGGCGCTTGCGTACGCCCACCGCCGTGGGGTCGTTCATCGCGACATAAAGCCTGGCAATATCTTTTTGACGGGCTCGGGAATCAAAGTTCTCGATTTCGGTCTTGCGAAACTGCGTCAGCTGCACTCGACGCCTACTCTTGAAATCGCGGGGCTGGAGACGGAGAGGCTGCCCACCACTCAGAAGGGGTGGGTGCTCGGCACACCGGAATACATCGCGCCCGAGCGCCTCGAAGGAGGTGATGGGGATCAGCGGAGCGACATCTTTGGGTTTGGAGCCGTCCTGTACGAAATGGCAACGGGGCGCCGGGCGTTCACTGCTGAAAGTACGGCAGGGTTGATCGCAGCAATCATGTCGGCGGAGGCCGTACCGCTTGCCCTGCAGGACGACCGGGGGCGACAACTTGAGTGGGTTGTTCATCGATGTCTCAAGAAGAAACCTGACGCCCGATGGCAATCGATGAGCGACGTCGAAGCTGTGCTGAGATGGCTCGCATCGACAAGTGCGCTACGCTCGGAGCGCCCAGCCGACGGTGTTCGGTCACGCTCAGTTCGTGCGATCGCGGTGACTGCGGCTGGCGTTATCGCGCTCGGATTCATTGGGTTGTTCGCGACGGCCACGCGGAATCGGGCGGCGGAACCGACGTCTCTGATCGCGTTTACTGTGCCGCCACCTGAAGGCGGAGAATTCAAGCTGACCGAGGGTTCGGTCACCAGCCCTCAATTGGCGGTCTCTCCAGATGGGCGCAGCCTCGCATTCGTAGCATCGGCTTCGGAAGCCGGCTCGCAAATCTGGGTACGTCCCCTGGACTCGGCAACAGCCCGCCCGATTGCAGGAACTGCGAGCGGGCAGTTTCCATTCTGGTCCCCGAACAACCGGTCGCTCTGTTTCTTTGCGGACCGGCAGCTCAAGCGAATCGACCTGGACGGCGGTCCGGCTCGCGTGATTGCATCCGCCTCGAGTGGTCGCGGGGGCACGTGGGGTCCCGGTAACCTCATTCTGTTCGCGCCCGACACCACAAACACGATCTGGCGAGTGAATCCCGACGGAACCGGTCTCGCGCGGCAGACAACCTTCACAGTCGACCGTGGGGATACGTCACATCGTTGGCCGGAGTTCCTTCCTGATGGCCGGCACTTCGTGTTCTTTGCCAGGAGTAGCCTGCCCGCCAAGGAAGGCGTCTACCTGGGCGCGATCGATTCGTCGGAAGCCACACTGCTCGTCGAATCGAGTTTCGGAGCCGTCTCCACGTCGGGCGGGCAGTTGCTGCTCTACGCCGTCGAGGGAACGTTGATGGCGAGATCCATCGATGTCTCGAACGCACGTCTCAGCGGTGAGCCCATTCCAGTTGCCGAGGGCGTAGGTGGATCAAGCAGCTTCTATGGGGCATTCTCTGCATCGAATACGGGCGTGATCGCATATGCGAGCAGCGCGTCGCAAGCCGAGGTTGATTGGTTCGACCGCAGCGGCACGAAGCGCGCCGTTGCCGCGGGACGTAGCCGCTATGTGGACTTTCAACTCTCCCCGGACGCTCGCTATATCGCGCTCGCTGACGTGGAGCCGCACACGGACCGCCCAGACATCGAGATTCTCGATCTGCTTCGCGGAAACAAACTGAGGCTCACCTTTTCACGATCGACGGATGCCTCGCCAGTGTGGTCGCCGGACGGGTCCACCGTTGTGTTCCGATCCAATCGTGACCGAGTGCATGATCTGTATCTGCATCCGTCGGACGGAACCGGGAACGACCAACTATTCCTTCATACGGACAGCGCGAAGTATCCGACCGACTGGGCGCCTGACGGGTCCTATATCGTTTATCACACGGGCAGCCAATCCAGGATGGGATATCTGGATGGCGCCGGTCTCTCCTCGGGGCGAGCCGCGGCCGCTCGTGCAAACGGAATTCGATGAAGCACAAGGGCAGGTGTCACCCGACGGCCACTGGCTGGCGTACACGTCGTTCAAGACCAGTGACAGACCTGAAGTGTTCGTGCAGGCGATCAGCGGCGAAGCGCATCAGTGGCAAATCTCCGTCGCCGGAGGGGCCGATCCCCATTGGCGAGCTGATGGATCCGAACTCTTCTATCTTCAGCCCGACGGCACGCTGATGTCGGTGCCCATGCGCCCCCACGGCACGTTCGATCCTGACAAGCCGAAGTCGCTCTTTCGATTGGCCGGCGTTCGAATCGCCGCACCATATCTCAGCTCGTATGACGTCGATCCCTCCGGCACGCGGTTTCTCGTTCGGGTCCCGCTCGAATCTGCGCGATCGCGCCCGCTTACGGTTCTCGTGAATTGGTCGCCGAGACTCGGACCCATCTCACATTGATACCGACTCTTCCCTTGCACTATCCAGTTTGTAAACCCATCCGAGTCGTCCGACGGGTGTAGTCGCGCCGATGCCTTCATCCAGCTGATGAAACCGAAGCGACTCTCCGTCACGGCGTTCTCGTAGCGGTTGCCGCACTAGCCGATGCCATGAGAAGGTCACTGCGCCGTAACTCCAGGCCGTTCTCGACGAAGAGGATCAGCTTCCGGTCGCGCACTGCCCGGAACAATCTGGAAGGTCAACGTAACCGTCAGATGGAGTCACCTGTCGGGTTCACGAAGACGCGCAGACGAAGGTCTATCGCCGGCGGTCATGAACGAACCAGCGCCGGCAGTTCGAACTGCGGACCGGCTACTGTTCGTGTTCCAGCTTCGCCTTGATTCCCAGATTTCGAATCAGTCGGTGGAGGTAGTTGGGGTGGACGCCGAGAATCCGCGCCGCGTCCGTGTAGCTTTGCCCCGCGCGGAGAAAGGCGTCACAGATGAGACGTATCTTCGTCTCGCGAACCGCGTCGTGCAGCCGCGACAAATCCGATCCCGCTGACGCGCCATCCTCGACGAGCCACTCCGGCAGATCTTCCAGAAGGATCTGATCCGAGACACCCAACACGACCGCGCGTTCGACAACGTTCTCGAGCTCCCGGACGTTCCCCGGCCAGTCATGCTGCTTCAAGTGATTGAGCGCCGCCGCCGAGATCCCGCGCATTGGCCGGTTCAACCTGCGGGCGATCCGGTCGACAAAATAGTTTGCCAACCCTGGTATGTCGTCGCGCCGTTCGCGCAACGGCGGCACAGAAATCGCCACGACGTTTAGACGGTGATAGAGATCCTCTCGAAATCGACGGGCAGTCACCTCGTCGGCGAGTATGCGGTTCGTGGCTGAGATGATCCGAACGTCGATTTTGATGAGCTGTGTGCCGCCGACCCGTTCGAACTCGCGTTCCTGCAGTACGCGCAGCAGCTTGCTCTGAAGCCCTGGTGCCAGCTCGCCAATTTCGTCAAGAAAGACCGTGCCGCCATTCGCGACTTCCAGCTTTCCCTTCTTCTGTGCAACCGCGTGCGTGAATGCCCCGCGCTCATGACCGAAGAGTTCGGTTTCGAGTAACGTCTCTGTCAGCGCCGCACAGTTGATGGCGACAAAGGGGCGTTTGGCACGCGCACTGTTCAAGTGGATCGCACGTGCGACCAGCTCTTTTCCCGTCCCGGTTTCGCCGACGATTAAGGCCGTCACGTCTGCGCGCGCGACTCTCGCAACCAAGTCGTACACCTTCACCATCTTCGGACTGCGGCCGACGAGATTCGGACCGATGTTCAGGTCCGTCTGCAGTCGCTCTGCCTCGGTCTCCAGCCAGGCGAGATGGCGGGCATTGTCAATTGCGGGTGCCGCGATTCCGCCAATTGCCGCCAGCAGTTGCAGGTGTTCATCGTCGAACGTCTCGGCTGCGCGCGCTGACACGTAGATCGCGCCGAGGAGCTGGCCCCGCACGGCCATCGGCACGCACAGAATGCTCTCCGTGTCGCGCGCGAGCACACCGACTCGCTCGGTGAGCACCTGACGTACGACGGGCCCGTGTACCTCGTCACGCTCGAATCGCGAGAACCGCACCTGCACAACGGCGCCTGGCTCCTCGTCGCCTGCCAGTATCGCGACCTGATCCGCAGGCACGGCCTCAGTGATCAGATCGAGCAGCCGATGGAAGATCTCCTCCTCCTTCCTCAGGCCACTGATCGCAGTGCTGATCGATAACAGTGCATGAAGTGCGCGTTGGGTTCGGACGGCATCGCGCGATGGATCGCCGAGTTGAGGCTGCAGGTACTTGGCCTCCTCGATGCGCAGACGAGTGGTGGGCTGCGCGGGGGACTCCCGCAGGGAGGTCACATGCACGTCGCTAGAGTTGGGCGCTTTCGCAATAAACAGAAACACCGACTCGCCAAGCTGAATCCGATCGCCGTCGGCGAGCTGGCGATCGCCGATCTGCATGCCGTTCACGAACGTTCCGTTTGAGCTTCCTAGGTCACGAATACGCGGTTCCGCGGCACCCGTGCTGATGGCGCAGTGCCGCCGCGACAGCGAGAGATCCCCGACGCAGATCTGGTTCGACGGATCGCGCCCGATTGTCAATTCAGATCCGCTCAACGCGAGGACCTCGCCATAGAGCGGCCCTGCGATGGCGATGAGACGAGGCTGGTTCGCTCCGGGTAGGGCGGGTGACGTCATACGGGCCTCGTGTGGCTCGCAGGCTACCCAATTGGACCACGAGAGCGGCTGTGTAACGTCATGAATTGTTGCGCATGATACGCGATGCGGCAAGTTGCTCGTTAGAGGGGCCGAGCG
>CAVYTI010000010.1:0-540658 GCA_963771415.1 uncultured Acidobacteriota bacterium
AGTGAGCCGCGTAGGAATCGAACCTACAACCCGCAGATTAAGAGTCTGCTGCTCTGCCAATTGAGCTAGCGGCCCACACGGAAGGCAGCCCGCCTTGCGCTCGCAAGCACGCAGCAGGCAACTTCCAACTTTACCACAGCCGGGCGAACTTCCGATCCGACGCGCGATCGTGGGAAAGTTTTTCCCGCGGCCGAACTCATCTGCGTTACGATGAGCGCGCTCTTTCCGAACAACCCTTTGGACGTCGAGGAACGCGCGTGACCGAGTCTGCCGGCAACCCGCAGGATCTGCTGTCCGATCCCTCCCCCACCTTTAGCGAAGAAGACGACGACGGCATTGGCGACGAGCCGATAGACGAGGTCGACGAGATCGAGCCCGTGGCAATCGAGAAGGCCACGCCTCCTGTCAGGCGGAGCAGGGAAGGGCTGCCGCCCGGCTTTCGCATGCGGAACGACGCCCACTACGTGGACGAACTGACCGCCGCGCCGGCCATTCGCCAGATCGCCGTCGGCGAGATCGATCGCGACCCCGACGCCGGCGGATCGGAGTTCCCGCTCGACGCGCTGATCGAATCGATCCGCCGCGCCGGCGTGCTGCAGCCGCTGCTCGTCGCGTCCAGACGCGGCCGGTTCCTCCTGATAGATGGTGGTCGCCGCCTCGCCGCCGCGACGGTCGTCGGCCTTCGCCACGTACCCTGCATCGTGCACGAAGTGGACGAGCCGTCGGCGCAGCAGATGCGTCGGAGCGTGAACGTCCGGCAACCTGTTCCGCACGTTGCGGAACCGGTGCACGCAATCCCCTCACTCGCCGTCGCCGATCTGGCACGACGTCTCGACCGAACGCGCGCCCAGGCCGCCGCTGGCGGCATCGCCCCGTCGCGCGGTGCCGCCGACGTGCTGCAGATGGAACTCGCCCGCGCGGCGCGCATCGCGCACGCCACGGCCATCATGCTCGAGACTCCACGGTTGCGTCGCCGCGAGCTGTCCGCCCAGGCATTCGCCGAGCAGATCGTCGCCGCGACCGCCACCGAACGACGGCTCACCGGCGTGCGCCTCACGACGGTCGTGGACGATCCGGACTTTCAGGTGCCGGCCGATCCCACCTTGATCGTCCAGGCCCTGGCCGGCGCGATCGATGTGTTGACCGCGCTGGTCGAGGACTCGGGCCTGATCGATGGCGACCGTTGGTCGTCAGACGCTGCGGGTTCTTCGACCTTGACCCTGACGACGCATTGTGTGAAGACCCGTCCGGCGATGATCGTCGAGCTGGCCCAGGCCGCGGTCAGCGTCGAGCCGGATCTGATGAGTCAATTTTTCGATCTGAATTCGTCCGTACATCCAGGCGGGCCGTCGTCGGCCCTCCTCCTGGCCGCCGCGGCCAGAGTGGTCCGTGCCCACGGTGGCCGCGTCGACGCCCGCCGCGACGACCCCGTCGGGTGCACGATCACCTTCGTTCTTCCGCAATCGGCGCCGAGGCTCGAAAGCTAGCACGAGTTTCGCACTAGCAATCGGGCGACGCGCGCGAGCACCCAGTTCGTCGCCAGAATGCCGGATAACCCGGAGGTTCTGGAACCGGACGCCGGGCTGGGGTTTACGGACCGCGTAAGCGCTTGCGTGCGTCGTAACTCTCGCGGGAGAATAGAGCCAGACCCTCGATGACGTATTGCCGTCGGCCACTCGCCCTGAGCGCCCTCGTCATCCTGCTGCTGCAGGTGAGCGGCCTGATCGCCGGGCCGATGAGCGACGGCTGTCGCTCGATGGTCGCGAAGGCCAGCGTCTGCTGCAAGGCTGCGGAACATCAGTCGGGTCCCTGCCCGA
The DNA here is from genome assembly GCA_963771415.1 of uncultured Acidobacteriota bacterium. GTDB lineage: Bacteria > Acidobacteriota > Vicinamibacteria > Vicinamibacterales > 2-12-FULL-66-21 > CAWAZT01. The sequence goes on from CAVYTI010000010.1 coordinate 1,818, forward strand.
TGCACGTCCGCGCGGGAACGGGCTCCGACCAGTGCCGAATGGGCTGCGACCGTCGGGACGAAGTCCCGGTTCTGCTCGGCATGTTCGCGTTTCTCCCCGCCGGCCCGTCAATCGGCGCCCCGATCGTCGAGCCCACGATTCTCCGATCCACCACCGCCATCCCCGTCGTTCGCACGATCACACCGGACAGCCCGCCTCCTGAAGCGCGCGTCTGACGCGCCCCTGACCGATCGACTGCCGGCTCGACCTCCCTCGAGGAACTTTGTCTCGAGACCGACCGGCTATTGGTCGCGTCGCCGGCGTGCCGCACACCACGCGGTTTTCGGCGATTGACAAGCTATTCAGGAGTCACGATGGCAAGGCTTCCGTTCCGTATCTGTCGTCCACGATCGACGATTGACGCCGTTGGCGTCTGGCTGATTCTCATCTGTCTGACCGCAGGATCGGCAGCGTCCGCGCAGACGGTCACCTCGGCGAGCGTGACCGGGACCGTGCGTGACGCGAGCGACGCGGTGGTCGCCGGCGCGACCGTCGAGATCGTCAACGCCGAGACCAACCAGCGCCAGCAGACGGCGACCGACGCGCGCGGCCGATTCCGTCTCCTGTATCTCGCCGTCGGTCCCTACCAGCTGTCGGTGCAGTCGGCCGGCTTCGCCATCGCGCACACCGCGTTCACCTTGAAGGTTGGCGATCAGGTCGACGTGCCGATCGTGTTGCAGGCGGCCACGGTGACGGAGGCTGTACAGGTCGAGGCGGCCGCTCCGCTCGTCGAAGCCAGGCGCACGCAGGTCGCGGCGGCGGTCACCCCGCAGGAGATCGACACGCTGCCGCTCAACGGGCGCAACTATCTCGATCTCGCCCTGCTCGCGCCGAACGTGTCGCGGACGAACCTGCGCTCGACCGATCGGTTTGCCGAAACATCCGCGGTCGCGGGCACCGCCGTGTCGATTGCGGGACAGCGCAATCTCGCCAACAGCTTCATCGTCGACGGCATGTCGGCCAACGACGACGCCGCCGATCTCGCCGGAACGTTCTTCAGCGAAGAGGTGATCCGCGAATTCCAGGTGGTGACGTCCGGCGGCGTAGCGGAGTTCGGCCGGGCCTCCAGCGGCATCGTCAGCGTGGTGACCAAGTCCGGGACCAACCAGCTGTCGGGCCGGGCCTACGAGTTCTTCCGCGACGACACCTTTGATGCGCGAAACCCGCTGTCCGCCCGGCGGGACGCGTCGACCAACGAGCCCCTGAAGGATCCGCTGCGGCAGAATCAGTTCGGCGCCAGCCTCGGCGGGCCGATCGTGCACGATCGCACGTTCTGGTTCGGCAGCTTCGAGCGGACGCAGCTCAATCGAACCGGCTTCGTGACGATTGCGCCAGCGGCCGTCTCGTCGATCGACGCCGCGCTCGATAGCGTTGGCTATCGCGGACCGAAGGTGACCACCGGGAACTACCCGACCGGATTCGACACCACCAACGTGTTCGCTCGCGTCGATGACCAGGCCACGCCGAGCGCCCACTTGCAGTTCCGCTACAGCTTGTACGACGTGGGCAGCCAGAACGCTCGAAACGTGGGCGGGTTGAATGATGTCAGCCGCGGCGCCGCGCTCGACGACACCGACCAGACCGTCGCTGCCAATGTGCTGTCAACGCTCTCGTCGGGCGCCATCAACGAGGCGCGCGTGCAGTTCACGCGCAGCAACCTCGACGCGCCCGTCAACGACATCGTGGGGCCGGCCGTCAATATCAGCGGCGTGGCGAGCTGGGGCACGGCCACGTTCTCGCCCACGGGTCGTCTCCTGAACGTGCTCGAAGCGGTCGATACCTTGACCTTGCAGCGCGGAGATCACCTCCTCAAGGCGGGCGCGGACGTGCTCTACAACCGCGTGACGATCGACTTTCCGGGCGCGCTTCAGGGCGTCTACGCTTTCACCTCGCTGGCGAATTTTCAGCGCGGGATCTATTCGACATTTCAGCAGGCGTTTGGCGAGCCCTCGCAATTCCAGTCGAACCCGAACCTCGGACTGTTCGTGCAGGACGAATGGCGCCTCCGGCGTGATGTCACCGTGAACGCCGGCCTGCGCTACGATCTGCAATGGCTGCCGGAGCCCGTCCAGCTCGACGCCAACAACGTGTCGCCCCGCATCGGCATCGCCTACGCGCCGGGAGAAGGTAAAACAGTCGTTCGCGCGAGCGGTGGCGTCTACTTCGATCGCCTGCCGCTGCGCGCGACCTCGAACGCGCTGCAGCGCGACGGCAGCAGGTACCGGGTGGCACTGTTGTCGTTCGGCCAGCCGGGCGCTCCCGTCTGGCCGAGCGTGCTCCCGGCGTTTCCGGCGGGCGTGATCGCGTCGGTGACGACGATCAATCCGACCATCCAGGACGGACGGTCTGAGCAGGCGGCAGTCGAGATCGAACGCGCGATCGGTCGTTCGATGTCAGCCTCGGTGGGCTACAGCTATCTGCGCGGGCACGAGATCGTGATGTCCACCAACGTCAACGTGCCGACGCTGACCGCCGCGCAGGCCAATGCCGCGGGCATCGCCAATCTGGGGCGGCCGAATCCGAACTTCGGCAACATCAGCCAGTACGACTCGCTCGGCGACTCGTGGTTCAACGGCCTCACCCTCTCGCTCTTGACCCGATCCGCACCCTGGGGCCGGGGTCGGGTGTCCTACACCTTTGGCAAGTCACTCGACGACGCGGGCAACGCGTTCTTTCAGACGCCGCAGGACAACTCGAACGTGCTCGGGGACAAGGGCCCCTCGGACAACGATCAGCGCCATCACGTTGTCCTGAGCGGCACAGTCGGTGACGGCACCAGCGCGTCCCTTCGCCGGATTCTCGGCGGCATGCAGATCGGGTTCGTGTTTGCCTACACCAGTGCGCTGCCGTTCAATCCCCAGGCCGGCGTCGACCTGAACAACGACACGACCATCAACGATCGGCCGCTCGGCATGGGACGCAACTCGGATCGCATGCCGTGCTGGGCGGTGAGCGATCTCAGCGCGACGTGCGGAACGACGACCTTCGACCTTCGGCTCTCCAGGGCGCTCACCTTCGGTGGGCGGCAGCGGGTCGAGCTGATTGCCGAAGGATTCAACATGTTCAACCACACGAATATCGTGAACATCAACAGCAATTTTGGCCCGGGCCTGACGCCGTCGGCGACCTACAAGCAAGTCACCGCCGTTGGCGACAAGCGTCAGTTCCAGCTTGGCGCCCGCTGGAGCTTCTGACGTGCCGATCGTCACGCGCAATCTCGTCGTCGCAATTCTGCCTATCACGTTCATCGCGTGCGGCCGTTCGGGTTCCGATCGGACGGCGCTGGGGGTCGTCGGGCGTACCAACGCACACGTGACCCTGGCCGCAGATGGCGATCGCGTCGCGGCGGTCTGGGGTGCGAGCGGCGCGGGTGGGGTGGACGTCGAGTTCGCCCTCAGCGTCGACGGCGGCCGTCGATTCACCGCGCCGGTCCGTGTGAACGATGTGGCGGGAGAGGCCAGTGTGTCGGGTGAACAGCCGCCGCGCGTCGTTGTCCACGGCCACCGCGTGGACGTGATCTGGGTCGCCAAACGCGACGGCGTGGCGGCGATTCGAGCCGCCACGTCGAATGACGAGGGCCAGACGTTTTCGTCGGCACGTACGATCACCCCGGAGGGCATCGGCGGCGCGCGCGGTTGGGAGTCGGCTTCGCTTGACGCCGACGGCTCGGTGCATGCCGTGTGGCTGGACGGCCGCGCCGCCCTCCCGCAGGCTCCCATGATCCACACCGCGGCGTCGTCGGCAGACTCCGGAGAGCATCATCACCACATGTCGCCCCGTCAGGACGTGTTCCATGCCGTCTGGCGCGGTGCCGGAGCGCCAACCGAAACGCGCGTCGCCACCAACGTCTGCTTCTGTTGCAAGACCGCTATCGTGACGCGGGGGAACGACGTGTTCGTCGCGTGGAGGCATCTGTTCGACGGAGGCGTTCGCGACATCGCCATCGCCCGTTCCGCCGATGGTGGACGAACTTTTGGCGACCCGGTGCGGGCCAGCGCCGACAACTGGAAGATCGACGCGTGTCCGGACGACGGGCCGGCGCTGGCGGTCGATGCGCGGGACGTCCTCCACGTCACGTGGCCGACGTTGATTCACGAGGGCGGGCGCGATCGCATGGCGATCTTCCACGCGACGAGCAACGACGGCGGCGTCACCTTTTCGCCGCGCGAACGCGTCGATCAGGCGGTGGACGCCAGCGCGTCGCATCCGAAGATTGCCGCCGGAGCCGACGGCACCGTCGCGATCGTCTGGGATCAGCAGGCGGCCGGCAGCCGGACGAGCGTTGGACGCATCCTCGGCAACTCGGGCGTCGTCCTCGGCAGCGAGGCGGCCTCGAGCTACCCGGCGGTCGCGGCCACGCGCGGCGGCTACGTGACCGGCTGGACGGAGCAGGACGCCTCGAGCTCGCGCGTGATGATTCGTCGGGGATTCTAGCAGGGAGAATTGGCGGCTTCTCAGACGCGATGAGAGCCGACTGATCTGATAGACTCAAGGACTCGTCGAGAGCGCATTTGCGTGCGCCCGTAGCTCAGTTGGATAGAGCGCCGGGCTTCGAACCCGTAGGTCGGGGGTTCAAATCCCTCCGGGCGCGCCATTCCCTCGACGACCATGCGCTGACATCCAAGCGCCCGTAGCTCAGCTGGATAGAGCGTTGGCCTCCGGAGCCAAAGGTCGCAGGTTCGAATCCTGCCGGGCGCGCCATCCTACGCGCGGTGAATTCTGGCGAGCTACGGATGGCACGCCATCCGAGCGCTCCACTCTTCAGCGGATTCACCTGCCTCATTCCCTCCACTGACCTGCGAATACGGCCTCCCATACAGTCTAGAATCCGGTCGGACAGTTCCGGCTCGAGGAGGGAACCTTGATCGGTGCAGCGCACATCAGCGTTCGCATTGCGCTCGTCTTCGTGGCGCTCTCGACTGGCCAGGCGATTCGGCCGCGACAAGGCCGAGTGCCCCGGCCCGGCCCACCTGCCGGGTCGCTCACGGCCGTCAACGTGCCCTGCCAGAATCGCTTCCGAGTCTCATCGGCGGGCGAGCTCGAGACGACATTGAGATCCGATTTCAAGGGCTGCATCTACATCCCGGCCGATGTGACGTTCGACATGTCCGGGCGTGCCGGCATTCCGATCCACACCGGCGTCTGGCTCATCGGCGAGCGTGGTCCGCTCGGCAGTCGCCCCACGCTCAAGGTAGGGACGCCGGGTCCGTTCGAGTTGCTCGAAGTCGGAGAAATGGTCGGCGAAACGTTCGTCGGCGCAAATCAGGTGCACATCTCAGGAATTCACTTCCTCGGTCCGGAGAACGCCGACCGCACTGCAAGGGAGTACGTGACCGCCATCCACGTCACGGAAGATGCCGAGACCAAGACAGGGCGCAATATCGTCGTCGAGGATTGCGAGTTCGACCAGTGGTTAGGCAGCGGCGTCCTCATTACTTCGACGCACCAGGCGCGTACGCCAGCCCAATTCCAATCCGGCTGGCACACATTGTCGAAGGAGGACGCGATGCTCGTCCTCGTTCGCCACAATTTCATGCACCACAACTCAATGGATGGCGGCGGCTACGGGGTGAGCATCAGCGCCGGCGCGTGGGCGACGGTGGAAGCCAATGTCTTCGACTTCAATCGGCATGCCGTCACCTCTGACGGCTTCGCGCATACCGGCTACATCGCCCGCTATAACTATGTCCTCAACGGCGGCTATCGGCAGGACGGCTCCTACAATCAGCACTTCGATGTGCACGGCACAGACGACACCAACGGCGACAATGCCAGCACGGGCTACGGTGGTTCGGCGGGCGAGTACTATGACATCGCGAAGAATACGATCCGCGGCGCTCAAACCTACTATGCGGGTTTCAAGACGCGCGCCTCGTTCATGCTGCGTGGCACGCCCGCGGTCGGCGCCTTCTTCAACGACAACATCGACGTGCATGCTGACCTTGATGCCGCCGTCGCGCTCAAGGCCTCGAGAGGCGCCACCGGGATTGGCGAGGATGAACAGGCGTTCCATTTTCAGGCCTCGGGCAATCATTTCCGCGTGGACAATTCCAGCCAGCTCGGCGCGGGCGACTTCGATGGCGATGGGCGCACCGACGTCATCGTGACGACAGGCAATGCCTGGTTCTATTCCAGCGCGGGATCAGAACCCTGGCAGTTCCTCTACGCCTCGAACCAGCTTGTCGGTGATCTCGGATTTGCCGACGTGGACAACGACGGCACGACGGACGTGCTGTACAAAGACGGCTCCGGCCATATCGTTTTTTTGAAGAGTGGCCGTGTGCCGCCAGCCTTTCTCACTGATGCGCTCGTCGCCATGAAGGATATTCGCTTCGGCGATTTCGACGGCGACGGGAAGGCCGACATGTTCTACACGTCGGCGGGGGCTTGGCACATCTGGTATGGCGCAACGCGTCAGTGGAGAGTGACTCCCGGCTCCTCATCGTTTCCCGTATCGGCATTCTTGTTCGGCGAGTTCGACGACGTGAAGGGCACGGATATCGCGGCGGTGACGAGCGGCATGTGGGCCATCTCGAGCGGGGGGATCGGCCCCTGGACGAGGCTGAATGCACAACTCCGGTCCAGGTTCGAGCGTGCAATCGCGGCCGACCTCGACGGCGACGGCAAATCGGACATCGTGTTCGACGAAACCAACGACATCGGCGATCAGATGTGGTTCTGGAGCCGGGATGGTCGCGGTCCGGTGGAGCTTTTCCGTGACGGTACGCATTCGCCCCGATATCCACGCCTCAAGGCTCTGCCCGTCGGTCACTTCGCGGGCCCACCAGGGGACGAGATCATCACTTACTATCCCAGCAACTTTACGCAGCCGAACGATCTCGACGACTTCTTCATGATCTGGCACGGCGGCCCCAGTCAAGGACTCGCCAAGTATTCAAGCCACGCCATGAGGTGATCTTACCCCTGCGCGGAAGCTACCTTTGTGGCCGGTGGCCAGATGCTCACTCCGGCTCAAGTCCATCAATCTCATGCCGTCCTTGACCGGTCGGGAAGCTGGGCAATAGCAACTGTCAGCGGATCAGCCATCTCAGCGTTCAGCCGGCAACGGGTTGCGCGCGAAACACAGATCCTCGACGATCGTGCCGTTGATGAGATGTTGCTGAATGATGCGTTCGGCATTCTCGGGTGTAACGTCGCGATACCACGCACCCTCCGGATACACGACGCAGATCGGGCCGCCCGTGCAGATCCGAAGGCATTGGCACTTGGTCCGGTAACATGGGCCGTCTGCCCCAGCCAGGTTGAGCTCCTTCAACCGCTTCTTCATGTACATCCACGTGGCTTCGCCAGCCTCGAGGTCCGTGCAGTCCGGGCCCAGACAGACGAAGAGATGGCGGACGATTTTGCCGACGCCGAAGGCGGCGGCCGCCTCTTGCGGGCTCAGATGTTTTACCTTGACCTTAAGTTCGAAATCCACCGTGACACGTTGAGGTGTGGTCAGACGCCCACGCCAGCAAGGATAGCCCGCTCGACCGCTCTGGCGAACATCGCTCGCAATCGGCATCCACCTTGCTCTGTTCGACCTATCTGCCGCTGACGAGCTTCAAAGGAGAAACCTCATGGCCGAGCGAGACCAGCGACGCAACCTGGAAGACGACGATCGTTTGCGCGGCGAGTCCGACGAGAAGGTCCGGGGCGTGGCGCCGGACGAGGACATTGACGAGATCGACGACGAGTTCGAGGACGAGGACGAGGACGACAAGGCACCGATCTAACCCGACGCGTCGCGGCGGCGGGCGCAGAATCTGTTCCCGCCGCGCGGCGCCTTATCGCTGCTTCGCGGCGTACCGCCGCAGCACCGCCTCCAGGTCCACCGGCTTGGAGCTCCGCAATCCCTCCCACAGATCGCCGGTCTTGCGAAAGCGCCCCGGCGCCGTCCGAATCGTGAAATCGCCGGGATCGACCTTGCCATCCACTTCCTTCCAGGTCAGCGGCGTGGACACGCCGGCGAACGCGCTCGCCCGCGCGCTGTAGGCGGTCGCCAGCGTCTTGCCGAGGATGTTCTGCATGAAGTCGACATAGACGGTGCCGCGCGGTCGCCTCGCCACCATCCGCTCGACCGTCGCCACCTTCGGATGTCGCGTCGCCACCATGGTGGCGACGATCTGACAGAACAGCATTCCGGATTCGTACGACGTGCCACGGGGAAGCGGCACGTAAATGTGAAGGCCGCTGGCGCCGGAGGTCTTGGCAAAGCCGGTGACGCCCAGCGAGTGCAACTCGTCGCGGACCCATCTGGCGACGTCGAGCACCTGGGAGAATGGCACGCCGTCGGCCGGGTCGAGGTCGATCGCCGCATGGTCCGCGTCGAGGGCCGACTGCACGCGAGAGAACCACGGGTCCTGGGAAATCGCGGCGATCTGCGTCATGTACAACAGGGTCGTGAGGGATCCGCCGATCAGCCGCCTCGCATCCGACTCGTTGATCGGATCCAGGTCGTCGGCCAATGTCTCGATGCGCACGCCTGAGGGAGGGCGCTCTTCACGCGAGCGCTGCTGATAGAACGCCTTGCCCCCGACGCCATTGGGAAAGCGCTTCATCACCAGCGGTCGATCGTTGACGACCGGCAGCAGATACGGAGAAACCTCGACGTAGTAGCGGAGCAGCTCTCCCTTGGTGATTTTGAGGTCGGGCCAGAAGAGCTTCGAGGGATTGGTGACCTTGAGGCGATCGCCATTGGGCAGCGTGATCTCGCCGTCACGCCGCGCGTCCTCGAGCGCCTGCAGCTGATCGAGCACGGCCTTGAGGCCATCGTTGGCTGGGGCCTGCCGTCGCGACGGCGCCGCTCCGATCCGTGGCCCCGGGCCCTCCTTGACGACCTCTTTCGCGCTCTTGTCGTCACGCAGCCCCAGAGTACACCGGATGCCGGAGCTTGCCATCGTCGGTCCACTCGGTGAACTTCACCTGAGCGACGAGATCTGGGCGCACCCAATGTGGCGGTTCGTTGGATTTGATCGGCGTGGCGAAGGGCGACTTCGCGATCGCGCGCGCCTTCAGGAGGGACCAGACTCGCGCCAACTCCTTGTGATCGAAGCCGGTGCCGGTGTGGCCGACGTAGACGAGCGATCCGGCGTCGTAGAGGCCGAGGAGGAGGGCGCCGAAGTACTGCCGCGTCTGACGCGGCGCAGTCCAGCCGCCGACCACGAATTCCTGTTCGTGGACGACCTTGATCTTGCGCCATGCCGGCGAGCGCCGCCCGACCTGGTAGACGGACGAGGCGTCCTTGGCAATCAGGCCTTCCCAATGCTCCTTGAGGGCGCGGGCATGGAGCGCCCGGCCGTCGCCGGCGACTTGCTCGCTGATTCGAATCGTGTCCGGCTTCGATTTGACGCGAAAGGTGCGATCGAAGAGCGATTCGAGACGCTCTCGCCGCTCGCGGAGCGGCAGGGGACAGAGATCGTCGGTGCCGTCACGCAGAAAGTCGAACGCAATGAACGCCGTTGGCTGCTCCTTGTCGACGCGCTCCAGATCGGCGGCCCCGGTCAGGTGGATCCGTCCCTGCAGCCGCTGGAAACCGGCGGGACGGCCGCGGTCGTCGAGGGCGACGATCTCGCCGTCGAGAATGATCGGTCGATCGAGCCGTCGCGCGAGGGCCTCGAGGGCCGCGACGATCGCAGGAAATTGAAAGGTCTTGTCGTTGCCGTTCCGCGACCAGACGCGGACCCGCGGACCGCGTTCGTGGGGGGTCACCTCGATGAGGGCGCGGATGCCGTCGTACTTCGGCTCGTAGACCAGGGTGCGGCCGGTCAGCGGCGCGTCGGCCAGGGTGGCCAGCATCGGCCGCAGCGACTCCGATTTCTGACGCCATGCCACGGCCACAATTCTATCGGAGAGGCCGTGCCGGCCCTCATGCCCTTCGATCGCGGAACTGCGCTAAGCTAGCGGCATGCTTCTCCGCCGGGGGAAAACCGGCCTGGCCGCGGTCTTTGGATCGCTGGAGTTGCGCGTGCTCGAGGCGTTGTGGCTCCGCGGCACGCCGGCCAGCGTGCGGGACGTGCACACCGAGTTCACCGGCGCCGCCTATACGACGCTGATGACGACGATGGATCGGCTGCATCGGAAGGGCATCCTGGCGCGTCAACGGGAGGGCAGGGCGTTCGTCTATGAGCCGCGCTTCACCCGTGAGGCACTCGAAACGACGACCGCGGCACGAGCGGTTGGCCCGCTGCTCAAAGGCCGAAGCGCCCGGCCGATTCTTTCCTACCTCGTCGATGCGGTCAGCCGGGAGGACCGGCGCCTGCTCGACGAGCTCGACGAGCTGATTCAGGCGAAACGGCGCGAGCCCTCTGCCGGCGGGGAGAAGGACCGATGATCGCCGGTCGCATGGCAGCCATCGTGGTCTTCTCGTCCGTGACCCTTCTGTTCGTCACGGCGACGGCCGCTGTACAGCTGCTTTCGACGACCATTGCGCGACGGCTCGAGCACCTCGACTCGTCGTCGCGCGCGGACGCCCTGTTCCTGTTGCGGGTCCTGCCAACCGTGCTGGCGATTCTGGTGTCGGCCGGACTGATTCTGCCGACGTTTCTGTGGTTCGAGCCGAGCAACTCGCAGGAGCGCATTCCGGCGACGATGATCGTGGGCGCCGCGTGCGGCGGTCTCCTCCTGGCGCGCGTTGCGTGGCGCGCAATCCGCGCGCTGTCCGATACTCGTGAGCTGATGCACGCCTGGAGGTCACGGGCGCGCAGCGTCGCGGAGCTCGACGCGCCGATTCCCGCGTTTGCCATCGAGGACGAGTTTCCAACCGTTGCCGTGGTCGGCATGCGTCGCCCGCTGCTCTTCATGTCCGCACGGCTACTCGAGGAGTGCACGCTCGAGGAAACGCGCGCGATGATTCTTCACGAGTACGCGCACGTCGGAGGCCCACGACAACGCCCGTCGTCTGCTGCTGCGAGCCTGCCCCGATCTGTTCGGTTGGGCGCGTCGGCTGGAGGCAGCGTGGGAGGCGGCCTCTGAGGAGGCGGCCGATGCGACGGTCGCGCGGCGGGCGCCGCATCTCGCGCTCTCGCTCGCGCAGGCGCTCGTACGGGTGGGGCGCCTGGTGCCACAGCCATTCGTCGGCTCCGCGAGCGCGCTCCATTCGGGCGGCAGCATCGAGTCCCGCGTTCGGCATTTGCTGGCGCCGGCCTCTCCTCGCCGAGCGAAATCGGGCCCGCTCCTTCGCGTCGCCTTGACGCTGGCCGTCGCCTCGAGCGCGATCGGAGTCGCGATCGCCGCGCCGTCCATCCATCAAGTCATCGAGCGCCTCGTCGCGGTTCTGCCATGACCTACGATCGCTGGTAGTAGATCCGCCCCCCCAGTACACTTCGCTTTTGTGACGTCTGCTGCCTCGGCATCCCTCCAGGCGCGGCCGTACCTCGCCGTTACCGGCCTGACCAAGACCTACGGTCCCATCGTCGCGCTCGACGATGTGTCGCTGACTGTACGGGAGGGAGAAGTCCTCGGATTGATCGGGCCCAATGGCGCCGGCAAGACGACCCTCTTCGAGTGCCTCGCCGGAGTGCAGCCAACCGATCGCGGGACCGTCCGTGTGCTGGGTGAACTGCCGTCGCGGCGGCAGATGGCGGAACGACTGTTCTACCTTCCCGATGCCATCGCTCCGTGGCCCGCCGAAACGGTGGGCTGGGCTCTGGATTTCACGATTGGATTCTTCGGCGGTCCCTCGTCCCGGCGCGAGGCCGTGATCCAGCGCCTGCAGCTCGACTCGTTGCTCGACCTGCCGCTCGGCACGCTGTCGAAGGGGCAGCGGAAGCGGGTGATTCTGGCCATCGGACTGCTCACGCCCCAACCGCTGCTGCTGGCTGACGAGCCGTTCGACGGCCTGGACTTGCGGCAGGGACGCGAGGTCGGCGAGGCGCTGCGCGCGCACGTCGCCGAGGGGCGGACCCTGTTTCTCTCGATTCATTCGATCAGCGATGCCGCGCGCGTGTGCGACCGGTTCGTCCTGCTCAGCGCCGGGCGGGTCTGCGGTGAGGGCACGCTCGCGGAGCTGACCGAAGCGGCGCGACAACGCGCTGACGGATCCCGCGCGTCGAGCCTGGAGGACGTGTTCCTTGCGCTTACGTAGGAGCTGCGTACGCCTGGCTCCTCGAGAAGGAGTGGCGCGATCTCCTCGCGTCGCGCGCCTGGTGGGTGATGCTGGTGGTCATCGGGCCGCTGGTGGGCGTTTCCTTCATCAGCGCGGTTCGCACCTACGCCGAGCTGAGCGGATACAACGGCAGCGCAGCCGGCGTTGGCGAAGCCTTCTCCCCATTGGTGGGTGTGTGGGCGCCGACGTTCAGCGCCTGCGAGCTGGCGGCTGCGTTTCTGCTGCCGTTCGTCGCCATCCGCCTGGTTGCTGGCGACCGGCAGAGCGGGTCGCTCAAGCTGGAGTCGCAGCACCGCATGTCCAGCCTGACGCGCATGTCCGCCAAGGCCATCGTGCTGCTCGCCGGCTGGCTCATCGCCTCTCTGCCACCCATCGTCGCCATCGCGCTGTGGCGACGATACGGCGGGACCATCTACGCGCCGGAACTGTTCACGGTGGGCGCAGGTCATGTGCTCAACGCAGGCCTGACGATCGCGATCGCGGTCGCCGCGGCGGCCGTTGCGGAGCATCCCTCGACTGCCGCAATCCTCACGCTGAGCGTCACCGTGGGGACCTGGATCGTGAACTTCATCGCCGCGGTCGAGGGCGGACTGTGGGAACGGGCCGCGAGCTTCACGCCGACGGCGATGGTGGGAGAGTTCCAGCGCGGCCTGGTCAGGCTCGACCTGCTGCTCGCCGCGTTCTCGCTGATTCTGGCGGGATTCGTGTGTGCCGCCATCTGGCTCCGGCTCGGCATCCCGGTCCGACGCCGGGTATCGGAGTCGGTCGCCGTGCTGGCGCTCACCGCCGCGGCGCTCTTCGCGTGTGCCTTCGTCACGCCCAGCTGGGATACGTCCGAGAACCGGGCGAGCTCGTTCTCGCGCGCCGACGAACGGACGCTCGAGCAGATTCGAGAGCCGCTGCAGATCGAAGCGCATCTGGCGCCGGAGGATCCCCGCCGAGTGGACCTCGAGCGGCGAGCCCTGTCGAAGCTGCGGCGCGTGATGCCGTCGCTCCGAGTCCACTACGTCTCGGCGACGTCGACCGGCCTGTTCGAGCAGACCGGCGATCACTACGGCGAGATCTGGTACGAGCTGGGCAATCGACGCTCGATGAGCCGATTGACGACCGCCGAAGGCGTCCTCGAGACGATCTATGCGCTCGCCGGCGTGACCCAGCCGGCCGAGGACGAGGGATCGATATTCCGCGGGCACCCGATGGCCAGGCCGCCGGTCGGAGCCGCGACCGTCTTCTACGGAATCTGGCCGGCGCTCGTCGTCGCCGCCGCCTTCATCCACTACAGGAGGCACTGATGCACCTACGCGCACGGGTCGGATGGCTGGTACCCGCCGTGATTCTCTTGGTTGTGCCGCTCCGCGCGGCAGACGTGAAGGTCGATCTGAGCAAGGAACAGGTCGGCCAGCCGCCAGCGGCGTTCGAGCCGATGGTGGGTACCTGGATCGTCGCGCAGGATGGTTCCGACAAAGTGATCATGGTCGACGGCCGGCCGTGGGTCGCGAGCAAGGACAACCCGACGAAGCTGCTGATCGAGAGTGCGCGAAAGCTGTACGGCACGTCGAACGAGGCACTGATGGACAACGCCAAGCAGTTCGCCTACTACCCGGTCGCCGTCCTCAAGGGCGTCGACTCGTTCTCGAACGGCACGATCAGCCTGAAGTTCAAGACCGTCGGCGGCGATGCCGATCGATGCTCCGGGATCCTGTTCAACGTGAAGCCGAACGGCGACTGGCTGTCGATCCGCTACAACGACACCGAGAACAACGTGGCGTTGTGGGAGTTCCACAACGGCATCCGCCGTCCGGTGAAGTTCAGCGATCGCGCGAAGAAGTTCATGCTCGACCGGGACCGAGTGGCACGAGCTGAAGATGACGGTGGACCGGGCGAGCTTCAAGGCCTGGCTCGATGGCGAACTGGTATTGGAGCACACGTTCGGCAGCCAACCCGGTTCCGGGCGCAATGGGGCGCCGCCCAGCGCGGACCTGATGCCCGAGAACAACGCGGTGCTGCAGCCCGCCGGTCGCCGGCCGTGTCGGCCTGTGGTCGAAGACCGATTCGACCAGTTACTTCAAAGACTACGTCGTGAGCGAACAAGTAGAGGCGGACATGCTAAAGACCAGGTGCCGTGGGGGTGATTGCTGCGGTGCGTGTGCTGGCAACAACGATAGTGCTGGCGCTGTCGGCGGGTCATGCGCTCGCGCAGTCGCCCGAACACCTCCACCATCGTCATCGTGGCGGTGGACCAGAGTGGCGCGGTGGTGAAAGATGCGACGGTGTCGGCCATCAACAACCAGACCGGCGCTGTCGCGCGGCGCGACGACCGGGGAAGACGGATCGGCGACCATTGCCGGCGCTGCCGCTCACCGGCACGTATAGGTGACGGTCACCAAGGGCGGGTTTTCGGCGGACGGACGTCAAGGACCTGACGTTCCGCGCCGGCGAAACCGCGACGATTCGCGTCAAGCTCTCGTCGGCACGGAGCAGAGCCAGGTCACGGTTTACGGCACGATAAAGGCGTGCGGGCGGACCGCAGATTGGCGGCGCCTCGACAGCCAGACGATCGACGAGACACCGATCCTCGGACGAAAGGTCACGACCTGCCGCTGCTCAACTCCGCCTTCCGCTCAGGCAAAGGGACCGGCGATCTCTTCGTCAACGCGGTCTATTTCGTGACCGGCGTCGGCGGTCGGCGCAGCCCGCCGTCACGATTGACGGCGCCAGCAACGACGAATCCTGGGGACGCCAGACGATGATGGCGACCGTGCCGGTCGGGGCCGTGCAGGAGATGGCCGGTACTCTCCAACGCGTTTTCAGCGGAGTTCGGATGGACCGCCAGCGCCGCCATCAACATCGTGACCAAGGCCGGCACGAACAGCCTGCACGGCGAAGGGCTGTTCCTGGGACGCCCCGGCGATCTGCAGGCGAAGGACTTCGGCACCGGCGCCCAGTGCCCGTCTTCCATCTCGACGTGCGTTCCGCCCACGGCCGGCGGCGCCGCGGTCAATCTCCTTCCGCCGGATGTGCCTGATTCCCTCGCGCAGTTTTCCGGCGCGATCGGCGGCGCGCTGGTCAAGGATCAGACGCACTACTTCGCCGCGGTCGACTACACGCACCAGGATCGCAACCGCACCGATTACCAACCCCGCTTCGTCTGCCGGCGACGGCACCGACCATCGTCGGCAAGTACCGTCAGGCGCTGGTCGATGGCCGCGTCGATCACAAGATCGACGACGTCGCAGCCTCATCGGCCGGGTCAACGTCGATCGGTTCAACGATACCAACCCGCAGGACGTGGTCTCGGGACAACACGCTGCCGAGCGCCGGCCGCGAATTCACCCGTCACACCTGGTCGGCGCAGATCAACGAGACCGCGATCCTGAGCTCGTCGATGTTGAACGAGGCAAGGTTCGCCTATCTCGACGGCGACCCGATCACCGAGTTGGAGCCGCAGTGTCCCCCTCGACGCAGATGACGCGCGCCGGATCGGCACCGTTCACGCTCGGTGAATCGCGCTTCGCGCACATTTTCAGCCGCCAGGCGCAACTGTCCGACACGCTGACGTGGACGCGGGGCAAGCACTACCTTCGTCTCGGCGGCAGCCTCGCGCACGCCGACTCCGGCGGCGATGGCAACGAATTCGGCAGCCCGTTCGTGCTCGGGCAGTTCACCGCCCTGACGACGACGACCAAGCCGCCAGACCAGCTGACGCTGGCCGACATGCAGAGCTATACCCAGGGGTTCAACTTCGGGGTCGGGAGCTAGACGAGAATCAGTGGCTGGGCGCGCTCTACGCCCAGGACACCTATCGCGTGCGCGACGATCTCAGCCTCGACCTCGGGTTGCGATACGACTATCAGTCCTTCAGCGATTCGCACGACGAACTTCGCGCCGCGCCTTGGCTTCGGCTGGAACCCGACCGGCGATCCGAAGACGGTCGATTCGCGGCGGCTACGGCTATGTATTACACCCAGCTGCGCTCGAACGCTGGCCGCCAGCTTCGAGCTCAGTGGCCCCAACGGCATCGGCACCTACACGGCCGGTCCGGGCCAGACCGGCTTTCCGAGCTGTCTGACGTGCGCGCCCGTGGTTTTCGATCGCGAACGCGGCGGCCTCGACGCTGCCGGCGCGAAACGTCACCATCCGGCCGGGCGAGACCGACGTTCTACACCCAGGAGTTCGCCCGCTACGGGTGGACTTCTCGAAGGTGCTCCCAACTATCCCGACTCCTTCGTCAACCCGAGGAGCCAGGTGGCGTCCATCGGCTTCGAGCGCGAGGTGATGAAGCGGATTCTTCGTCGCCGCCGACTACGTGCACCAGCACTGGCGACGATCTCGACCGCACGGTCGATCTCAACGCTCCCTCACCGTTCGATCGCACCGCGGTCGGCCAAGTGCGACTCGACGGCAGCCGCCGACGCGACGCGGCCGATCGCGCCGGTCAATGGCGGGTTCCGGCAAATCAACGTGATCATGAATCTCGGAGAGGCGGACTACGACGGCTCTCCAGACTATGTTCGCTTATCGGGGCACCGACCGCCTGCTCGCCTCGCTCAGCTACACGCTGTCGAACGCAACGAACACCACCGAGCCGGACGGCAACGGGATCGGTCCGAACGACGCGGACATCAGCCGGCTGGGCGAGCAGGAGCGCGGCCCGAGCCTGCTCGATCAGCGGCACCGCGCGGTCGTCACGGTGAGCTACCAATTCCCGTATAACATCACTGCCGGCACCGTCGCGCTGCTGGCGTCGGCCCGTCCAATCAACGCTACGACCGGCACCGACAACAACGGCGACCGTGCCAACAACGATCGTCCAGTGATCAATGGCGCGGTGGTGGGGAAGTCGTCGTTCCGCGGAACGGCCCAGTCGGACGTGTCGCTGTTCGCCGAAGGCCGGCTGCCGGTTGCCACGGACCATCTGCTCCTTCGGATGGAGCTCTTCAACCTGTTCAACCACGCCAACGTGCTGGGACGCAACGGCACCTATGGCAACACGGACACGCCCCTGGCGACATTCGGTCAGGCCAGCGCCGGCCTGGCCAACATCGATCCCCCGCGCATGGTGCAATTCCAGGTGCGATACCAGTTCTGAGCCGTTCCCCGCCTCCGGGGTCGGCGCCCGCCCCCGGGCGCTGATCCTGGCCGGCGGATCCCCCTGTCCCCCTGGGGGCTGGTGCCGATAGTAGGCGAGACGGATAATGGTGACGCTATGGCTGCCAGACCGACGTGGAAGGGATTTCTCAAGATCAGCCTGGTGAACATCCCCATACGGGTGTTCCCAGCCACCGACTCCGCCGCGACCATCAGCTTCAACCAGCTGCACGGCGAGTGTCAGACGCGGATTCAACAGAAACGGTGGTGTCCCCACTGCGAGCGCGAGGTGCCCCTCTCCGAAATCGTCAAGGGGTACGAGTTCGAGAAGGGACGCTATGTCGTGATGGACGAAGAGGATCTGGCCAAGGTCCGTCCTGAGTCGACGCGCGTCATCGACCTCGTGCAGTTCACCGAGGTCGAGGCCATCGATCCGATCTACGTCGAGCGCCCGTACTACCTGGCGCCGGACGGCCAGATGGCCCAGGAGGCCTTCGCGGTGATGCGCGAGGGCATGAAGGGCAAGGCTGGCATCGGCAAGCTGGCGCTCTACGGCCGCGAGTATCTGGTCGCGGTGCAGCCGAAAGAGAAAGGGCTCGTCATGTACACCATGCGGCGCGCCAACGAAGTGCGCAGCATGGACAACATCGAAGAGCTCGACGGCGTGCCGTCGAAGGTCAAGCCGGACGAGATCAAGCTGGCCAAGCAGGTGATCGGCAATTTCGAAGGGAAGCTCGATCTGGCCGAGTACAAGGACGCCTATCAGGAAGAGCTGCAGCGCATCATCGACGCGAAGATCGCCGGCGAGGAGGTCGTCGCGCCGGTCGAGGATACGCCGCCGAAGGTGGTCAATCTGATGGACGCGCTGCGCCAGAGCCTCGATCGCGTCAGCACTCAAAAGAAGAAGTCGGCCAAGGCCGACATCGAGGCGCCGGTCAAGGCGGTCGCCGCACCCAAAGCGGCGCGGGAGAAAAAGCGCGCCCGCGGGTAGCGCCAGCCCTGCAAACCGCTCGACGATCCCACTTGGATTGCTCGGAATCGGGCTCTCCTCCATGACCAGGCCTTTCTGCGTGGGCGCGCTCGCGATCCTGGCGGTGTTCGCCGCAGCGGGGAGCCGCGCCCGTACGCAAACGCAGCCCGGCTCGCCGATTGTGTTCGAGAACGTTTCCGATGCCGCCGGGCTGTCGTTTGTCCTCGACCAGCACCCCACGCCCGAGAAGAACATGGTCGAGACCATGGCCGGAGGGCTGGCCGTATTCGACTACGACGGCGACGGCTTGCCCGACATCTTCTTCACCAACGGCGCGCCACTGCCTGCGCTTCGAAAGGAGTCGCCGAAGGACTGGAATCGGCTGTTCCGCAACCTCGGCGGATTGCGATTCACGGATGTGACCGAGGCGGCGGGCGTGCGCGGCGACGCCTACGCCACCGGCGCAGCCGCCGGAGACTACGACAACGACGGCCGTGTCGATCTGTTCGTGGCGGGTGTCCAGCGCAACCAGCTGCTGCGGAACATCGGCGGCCGTTTTCAGGACGTCACGGCCGCATCCGGGATCAAGAGCTACCCGTGGTCCGTGGCTGCGGGGTGGTTCGATTATGACAACGACGGCTGGCTGGACCTCTTCATCGTCAACTACGTGAACTGGACGCCGGAGACGAACAAGTCGTGCACGTCGATAGCGGCAAACTCCGGATCCAGCGCAATGACCGCTTCTCCGCATTCGAGGTTCGCCTTGCCGAAATCCTCGAACCAGCTTTCCGGGCTTTCGACGCAATACATGCGACGATATGTCCCGTCGGAGAGCGGGACCTCTGCGCTCTTCGCGCCATTGACCACCGTAGAATCGCCGCCGACGATCACCGGGCCGTACAGCGCCGCCGCGTACGCGCCAGCCACACCGTTGGTCGCGCCGACAACGGCTGCCGCGCCGGCTGTGGCCGCCGCGCCGACAAGACCGTGGCCCTTCGCCGACAATCCATACACACCGAACCCGCCTGCCCCCGGACGCGGGCCTGCGTACGTCGAGTAGTTGAGTCCATACAGGGCGATCGCGTTTCCGCTGCTCGTCTGGGAAATGACGCCCTGCACACCTATGCCGGTGTTGACTGCCCCAGAACGCCGACTCCAGCGGCACCATTCTGGCCGAACACCCCGCGATTCTCACTGAAGAGCGCGACACCATAGACCCCCGCGTTGATTCCCGCGGGAAATCCACTCAATGGAGTGTCCACATACCCCACCACACCCGCGGCGCTTCCCTTCCGGCGCCCACCAGGCCAACCACGTCCGCTAGACCTGTGTTGCCGGAGAACTGAGCGCTACTCTCGAACAATGTATTCGTCGAGAAGTTGCTGCCCGACGCCAGCAGCGTGAGCGTGGTCGCGGAATTGGGCGTGTTGAGGCCGTTGGCTTACGGGACCAGCGAACCCTGTCCGCCCGTGCGGCTCGTCGCTTCCGCCGGCTCGCCTCCCCGGCGAAGGACGACCGCCGCCACCATGGCCCACGCCGCCGCGACATGCCGCGCCGCTTCATCGTCGACTCGAGCGCGGACTCTGATGTGCGTGTCGCATTCTCTTTCGTCATCGGCCGCTCTCCGCTGTAGTGGGTTTGCCATTCTACTGCGGCCGTACAAACGGCAGCGATCAGCCTGGATGACTCGGACGACTCCCGAATCGCGAGAGCGAGCGCGGAGTGAAGTCGGGATCGGCAGTCGCTCGCTACTGCACGTACTTTCTTTCTGAAGAACTGCTGCACGACCGGCCAGGATTCCGGCGCCGCCTTTCAGATTGCCCCCGCGCCGGCCAGCGCGAACATGAACCCGTGCGCGTCAGGCGGTGGTCGTCCTCAGGAGTGTCGCATCCACGAACGCACGCTCTTCACGGGGCGCGAACAGGTAGTTCGAGAGCGACGGATCCGCGTGCGTCGCGATATCGGGGAGCGGGATGACGCTCCCATCGCCGAGCACGCGGAACAATTCATAGCCGGCCTCGCGCATGTTCGCGAGGAGTCTGTCCTGGCGCGGCTTGCGGAACCGGCCTTTCGCACAATCGTCCACGAAGAGCGGGAGGATTTCGCAGAGAATGAACGGACGTGTCTCGAGCGTGAGCCGGAGTCCCTCGAGGACCTCGAGCTCCGCCCCTTCGACGTCCACCTTGAGGACGCTCACGAGGGGACTCCCGAGCGTCGCCAGCATCGCGTCACCGGGGAAGACCGCGACGTGCCGCATGTGCGCCCACTGCTCACGATAGCGGAAGCCCGGAATGATCGTGCCGCCGACGTCCGCCTCGCCCTTGATGAAAAGGGGCGCGACCGTCGCCGTATTTGACAGGCCGACAGGCAGCACGGTGCAGTTTGCAAAGCCGTTTTCCGCAATCAATCGCTGCGTGTAGCAATAGCACGCAGGATTTGGTTCGAAGCCGATGTACGGCTGCTCGGGGTTGAGCGCCTTGACCTTGAGCATGGTCTGGCCGACATTCACACCCACATCGACGAACGCACCGGCCCGGCGCGGAAGGAGGACGGAGAGGATCGAGGTCATCCACTCCTCACCAGGATTCAAATTGGCGAAGCCGATACCGCCGATGAGCGGCACGCGAATCTGACGCTGGGCACAACGACCGGTCACAGTGATATTCACGTGGGATCCAAGGCGTCCTCCGTCCAGCCGTCTGATGAGAAACTGCAACATGGATGTTCGCCGCTAGCATGCAAACGCCAGTCCCGGAGGCCTCGCTCGTCGGCCGGGACGGTGCTCGAGCGGCCTGAGGCGCGGGTCACCTGGCTCAACCGTTGAGTCAGTCGTACGGCGACGCTCCGGCCGATCGTCCTTGGAGTGGCGCCCGGCGTGTTGGGCGGCATCGGGCTCAGCCGCGCCAATAGTGAAGTGCGATAAGCTTCGCTCGTGCGGCCAGGGGGCGCGGGGAACGGCTCGTGAGCACGATGGATGTCAGGCTCGGCGGGGCGGCGACGTTTGCTCTCGTGCTGGTCCAGGCTCAGGCCCCGACGTCGCCGCAGCCCTCGCCGATCCGTTTCGAGAACGTCTCCGAGACCTCCGGCTTATCGTTCACGCTCGATCAGCACCCCACCGCCGACAAGAACATGGTTGAAACGATGGCCGGCGGACTGGCTGTGTTCGACTACGACGGCGACGGGCTGCCCGACATCTTCTTTACGAACGGAGCGCCGCTCCCAGCGCTCCGGAAGCAGTCACCATCCGATTGGAACCGCTTGTTCCGCAACATGGGCGGGCTGCGGTTCACCGACGTCACTGAGGCGGCCGGTGTGCGTGGCGAGGGTTACGCAACCGGCGCCGCTGCAGCCGATTACGATAACGACGGTCACGTGGATCTCTTCGTCGCCGGCGTTCAGCACAATCAGCTGCTCCGCAACATGGGCAACGGACGGTTCGAAGACGTGACGGCCTCGGCCGGAATTGCCAGCTACAAGTGGTCGGTCGCTGCGGGCTGGTTCGACTACGACAACGACGGCTGGCTGGACCTCTTCATCGTCAACTACGTGGATTGGACGCCGGAGACGAACAAGTTCTGCGGCGATCGCGCGAAGAACCTGCGCGTCTACTGTCATCCGAAGAACTACGGCGGCCTGGCCAACGCACTCTACAGAAATCGTCACGACGGGACGTTCGAGGATGTCACCGAGCGGTCCGGGATCTCGAAGTACATCGGCAAAGGGATGAGCGTGGCCTTCGCCGACTACGACGGCGACGGGTTCATGGACATCTTCGTCACGAACGACGCGGTCCCGGACTTCCTCTTTCACAATCGCCGCGACGGAACCTTCGAGGAGGTCGGGCTCCTGGCGGGCGTGTCGGTGCCGGCAGGCGGCCGACCCGTCTCCAGCATGGGTGTGGACTTCCGCGATTACGACAACGACGGCCGGCCCGACATCGTGGTGACGGCGCTGGCCGGCGAGACGTTCCCGCTCTTCAAGAACGACAAGTCTGGCATCTTCCGCGACGTGACCTATGAAAGCGGACTGGCCACGAGCACGGTTCGCCTCAGTGGCTGGGCCGCGATCCTCGCGGACCTCGACAACGACGGCTTCAAGGATCTGATCACGGCCAATTCACACGCGAACGATCGCGTCGAAGCCTTCGAGGCCACGACGTATCGTCAGACGAACGCCGTGTTCCACAATGCGGGCGGCCGATTCGAGAACGTCTCGACGCGCGCTGGACCCGACTTCGCAGTGCCGCGCGCCCATCGCGGGATCGGCGTCGGCGACTTCGACGGCGACGGCCGCCTCGATGTCGTGATCACGGTGCTGGGCGATCGGCCGCAACTGCTTCACAACGTCAGCAGCCCCGCCAACAATTGGCTGACACTCAGGCTGATCGGCCGGGCGAGCAACCGCCAGGGCATCGGCACGGTGGTCCACGTGGGGTCGCAGACCGATCAAATGACGACGAGCGTCGGCTATGCCTCGTCGAGCGACTACGGCGTCCATTTCGGCCTGGGTTCGGCGCGGACCGTGGATCGCGTCGAGCTGGTGTGGCCGAGTGGTGTGAAGCAGGTGATCGAGCATGTGAGCCCGAATCGCCTGCTGACCGTGACGGAGCCGGCGAAATAGAGCGCGGTCGGCGAACCTCGGTGCGCCTCGAGCGTCACTTCGGCGGTGTGAGGGTTTGTTCCGCGGTGCCGGTCGGGGCCCTTCGCTGATGCAGTCTCTGGTATTCCGTCATGGCCTTCTGCGCGTCTGCTGGCCGCCCGAGGGCCTGGAACGCTCGGCCGAGCTGCAAATGCGTCTCGCCATCCTGGTCCTCCTTGGCCGCGATGGTCAGATGCGGGAGCGCCTCTTCGTATCGCCCCACCTGTACGTAGGCACGTCCGAGCGACGCATGTGTCGCGACAGGAGCATCCTTCGCGGCGGCGGCTCGTTCGAGAATCGGGATAGCGCGATCGATCTGCTGGCTTTGCAGCAACGCGTCGCCATACATGAAGAGGAGCGGCGCATCGGGACGTTCGCGGTTCAGCCGTTCGAGGAGCGGGAGCGCTTCGTCCGTGGCGTGGGCCTGCAGAAGCGCTTCGGCGAGCGCGCGCTCGATGGTCGGGCTTCCTGGCGACAGCTTGAGGGCCGCTCGCACCTCGGTCACCGCCTCAGTATTGCGTCCGCTCGACCCCGCGAGCTCGGCGCGGATCAGATGGAGCTCGACGGAAGAGGGCAGCGTCTCGAGCCGGGCGACCGCTTCGGTGGCCAGACGGTTCGCCGCGCGAATCGTCCAGTAGCGGCCGCTCGGCGTCGGCGACTGCAGGCCGGCCGCGACCGATTCGCGAAACTTGCCGGCGAGGAAGTCGCACTCCGCGACGCGCGTTGCGCACTCGGCAGCCGAGCGCGGCTTGATGGCACGCCGCTCTTGAGCGGCCCATTCGGGCTTTCCCGCACGCTCGTAGATCTCGGCGACCGCTTCGTGCAGCCCGCCCACAGGCGGCGCGCCCTCCATTACGCGGCGATAGATGGCGAGCGCCGCCGGATATTTCTCCTGGCTGACCGCGACGTCCGCAACGACCAGCTCCAGCAGCGGCGAATCCGGTGCCTGCTGCTGCAACGCGTTCAGCGCCTTCTCGGCGATCCCCTCGTAGGCCCGCGTCAGGCCGTACCAGCCTTTCGGATTCTCGGGTTGAATAGCCGTCAGCGTACGGTAGTGATCGGTCGCTTTCGTGAATTGCGACGTGTCGAGGTACGCGCGCGCCAGCATCTCCCTGGCGTCTGCATTCTGCGGCATGGCGGTGACGGCACGTTGTAGAGGAAGTAGCGCTTCCCCGGCCCGACCGAGATCGAGGAGGGACGCGCCAAGAAACAGCGACGCGGGCGCGAGCGCAGGGTTGAGGTGGGCGGATTTCTGGAGCGGGCCGAGCGCTTGGTCCGGATGGCCCGCCATATAGCGGGCCATCCCCAGATTCATCAGCAAACCGGCGTCGTCAGGACGCGCCGTCGTCAGCTCAGCGTAGATCGTGGCGGCAGCGTCGAAGCGGCCCGCCTGCATCGCCGCCGCGCCTTCGGCCGCGCGCGCGGCGACTGGGATCGGTCGCCTGGGTCGCGCCAACGTGCGAGGCGAGTCCGGGCTCGCACAGGAGAAGCAGCGCAAATGCTCTCCACCACGCGCGGGCCCGCGACCGTTTCAAAACTGGAACCGGATTCCCAGTCGTATCTGACGTTCGCCGCTTCCAAAGTCGTTCCTGCCGTCGCCGACGCTGAGCGTGCGCCCGAAGGTGGCGCTGGTCACGTCAGCGACTGGATTCTGCCACTTTGGATGGTTGAACAGGTTGAAGGCCTCGACGCGGAATTCAACCCGCTTGTCGGCCGCACCGATTGGGAACGCGCGGAAGAGCGACGCGTCCACGTTCCAGTACCCGGGTCCGCGGAACTGATTCCTGCCGGTGTTTCCGAGCGTCACGCCCGTCGGCTGACTGAACGCCGTCGGATCGAAGTAGAAACCGGCGTTTCCGTGTTCGCCGATCACGTTGTAGCTGCCGTTCAGATTGGCCGTCTGCATGTTCCCGGGCATGTTCAGATCGGCGCCGCTTGCCGTAATCGTGAACGGGGTACCCGAGACCGCAGTGTAGATGCCGTTGACCTGCCAGTCGCCGAACACCGCGCGCATGACCTCGTTTCCGGAGCCTCCCTTTGTCTTGTAGGGCAGCTCGTAGAGGAACGCCATCTGGAAGACATTCGGTCGATCGTAACCGGCCAGCGCGTAGTTGCGGCTCAAGAGGCTCGGCGCGCTGTACGCCAGCGTCGCCCACCCGTCGTCGTCGGTCTCGTCCTTCGCCCGCGACAGGGTGTAGGCACCCTTGAGCAGGAGGCCCTTCGTGAACGGGCGATTGATCGCGACCTGCAGCGAGTTATAGCGCGACTTCGTGATCGGTCCCCACAGCAGTGTCTGGCCGTTGCGGCCGAGACGTCGAAGAATGGCTGGCTGGCGGCGCCGCCGCCCGGGACATCCGACGCGTTGGCATCGATAGTCGGCAAAGCCGCCGTTCTTCGCTGTTCCGACATAGGCGACGTCTACGGTGAGGTCGTATGGCAACTTCCGCTCGATCGCCGCGTTCCACGACTGGATCCGGCTGCGCGAGACGTCGGCCATCGGCGACCGCATGAGGTACGAGTTCGGCAGCGGGATGTTCCCCGACGACTCGTCCGGTCCCACGACATTGGGAATGCCCTGCTCGAACGTCGTGGCCACGCCGTACGGATTGGGTCGTCGTGAAATCCGAGGCGAGCGTCAGCGGAAAGAAGCCCCGGAGCGGTCTCGAGAACGGCAGCGGGTTGTAGGTGATGCCATACCCCGTGCGGAACACCGTTTCGTCATTGAGACGGTAGATGGCGCCGAGGCGCGGGGCGAAGAGGCTCTTACTCACCTTGATGCCGAGGTCTTCCGGAACGCCGCCGACGCCGCCGAGCTGGACGTCGAGCGAGGTCAACGCCCGCGTGCTCGCCAGATCGTCGGCGCCTGCGATCTTTTCGATGCCGCGATCGGCACGCGTCATCAGCGGGTAGTACTCGTATCGGAGGCCGAGATCGAGCGTCAGATCGCGTGTTGACCTGCCATCGATCCCGCACGTACAGCGCGTTCTGCCACTCGCGCGTGGTCATCAGCTCGTTCTGAACGCTTTCGCCGGCGTGCCCGACGAGACCGAGCAGGAACGCGGCGTACGGCGTTGTAGGCGTTCGGCGTTTGCGGCCCGCCTTTCAGGCCCGTCGCATTCGTCGCCGAATCAAGCTGGCCTCGCGGACCGGCGCCGAGCTCGGGCTGCCAGTGCTGCATCCAGAGCCGGTTGAGCGAGTAGCCGCCCCTGATTTCATGGGGTCCGCTGGACCTTCGTGATGTTCGCCGAGAGCGCGTAGGTTCGCTCGTCACGCTGGACCGGATTCCAGCCCTCGGAATTTCCGATCGAACTGAAGGTGCCCGACGTGTCGGTTTGGATGTACGGGATGCCGGCATACCGCGGGTCGCTGCTGAAATTGGCGCCGCCGTTCATGCCCGGAATCCCGAGGACGTCGAGACCGTAGTTGCCAAACGTCTGAAGTCGCCGGCGGTGGTCTCGTGGGTCATCCTCGAGATGCCATACGTGGCGTCGAGGACGGTCGTCGAATTGATCGTCCACGTTGTCCCGAACGTGTACATGTTGACGTGCGTGTCGCCGTTCCCGCGGTCGGTGTAGGGGAGCGGCGGGTCCAGCGCCTGGACGTTGGCCCCCATGTGCTCGTATTTGCCCCAGATCTGCGCCGCGGACGATGGGTTCCAGTTGATCTTCAGGTCGTAGTTGTTCCGGTCGAATTTCCGGGGGACGCTCTGCTCGAAGTTCCGGTAGAAGCCCGCTCCACCAACGTTGCCGCTCGACTGTGCCGTTGTCGGTGTTCGGCAGCGGGTACAGGGTCTGGATCTTCTGGCGCGATGGGATCGATCAGGTCCGCCGGAATCGTGTTGCCGGGAAATGGCACGCGGCCCGTCCCGTCGGGATTGCCCGTGCGCGGGTCGTAGATAACCTGCAGCGATCCGTCGGGGTTGAACGCCTGGCTGAAGTCGCCGGCACGCAGAGCCGCCGGCGGCACGTTGTAGAAGAACTGCTGCGGCGTCGTCTGGTACTGGCCTTCCCAGGCGCCGAAGAAGAACAGCTTGTTCTTCTTGATCGGTCCGCCGACGGTCGCGCCGTCGATGTGCGCGCTCGCCGGATTCTTCACGGTCGCGAAGTACGGCTTCGCGTTCAGGTTTTCGTTGTTGTAGAAGGCGAACGCCGAGCCCTTGAAGTTGTTCGTGCCCGACTTGGTGATCACGGTAATGGCCGCGCCTCCGGCCATGCCCTGCTCGGCGTCGAAGTTGCTCGTGCTGACGTTCACCGTATCGACGGTCTCGGCGGGCGAGACGATCATCGTGTGGTGCGGCAGCCAGATGTTCACGTTGGTCGCGCCGTCGGTCTTGGTGCCGTTGTTGTTGCGGTCGAGGCCGTTGACGTTCGTGCGTGAGCGCGCGGCCCGGCGTGTCGACTTCGCTGTTCTGCATGCGCGCCGGGCGTGGCGCCCGGCACCAGGTTGATCAGCGACTGGTAGTTGCGGTTCTGCGGCAGCGGCAGCTGGGTGATGGCCTCGGACCTGATCTCGGTGTGCGTGTCGGCCTTGTCGGTCTGCAGGAGCTGCAGCTCCGACGCGACGGTTACCGCCTCGGTCATCCCGCCGATTTCGAGTGCCGCATTGACGCGACTCACCTCGTTGGCGGAGACCGGTACGCCGGTCTTCACGGCTTCCTTGAAGCCCTGCAGCGTGACCTTCACGTCGTAGGGTCCGGGGAGAACGTTCGTGAATGAATACGCGCCGGTTTCGTTCGACACGGCTGTGCGCGTCAGGCCCGTATCACGATTGGTGATCGTCACCGTCGCGCCGGGTGCCGCAGCCCCCGACGAGTCAGAAATCTGGCCGACGATGCTCCCGTACAACACTTGAGCGCCTGCGTTGCACGGCGTCAAGATGCTGAGGGTTCCGAAGATCGCAAGAACTGCGAAGAGACTGGCCGGGTGCCTCACCACGACTCACCTCCAAACGTCGGAGACGGGGGCTTTTGTCTCGCGAGTGCAAGTGGCGCGAACGATAGTCAGATCGGAGTAGCAAGTCAACGGATTCCGACGGAGGTTAGCTCGACCTAACCTACAGATGAGCCAGTTGGTTCTTTTGAGTCTTCTCTCTTGCCCGGGTCCGCCGTCAGCGCCGTGTTGCCTTTCGTGGGTCCACCAGTCCAGTATACTGGTACGTCGGTGGCTTGTCTGCGGCGGATGCGGCCCACGACTATAGGTGTGTTGAATCCTGCGGCGACGATCGGTGACGACGTGACGAACTGGCCTCAGTGGCTCACACGTTGCAGCGGCGGCTGCGCCTTACAGGTTGCTCGCGTCACCAGTCTAAAGACAGCGGACCGGCTCGCCGTTTACGCTGCATGACGGATAGCGCGCCGTGAAACAAATGCAGATATCCGCGCCGCTTCTGATCCGGCGTATATGCTGGCTGTAGGAGGAACACATTGCAGGCAGGCATGCAAAAACAGGTTTCTCTGACCGACTCCCAGCTGCAGCTCCTGGCCGCCAGGAAGATCTTCTTCGGACACCAGTCAGTCGGGACGAACATCCTGCAAGGCCTGCGCGATCTGATGGTTCAGGATCCTCGCGTCCGACTGAACATTATCAGGAATGCCAACCCGGGGGCGGTGTCAGGGCCGGCGCTGGTCGAATCCGGGATCGGTCAGAACCTTGATCCGGCGTCGAAGATCGACGATTTTGTGGCCGCGCTGAATCGAGGAATGGGCCCACAGGGTGGTATCGCCATCTGCAAACTCTGCTATGTGGATGTCACGCGCTCCACTGACATCCGGCAGCTCTTCGACCTGTACTGCAAGCGCGTTGGCGAGGTCCGCGCCAAAGATCGTCGCATTGGCATTGTCCACGTGACTGTGCCACTTACAGCCAGGGAACATACACTCAAGGCATTGGCCAAACGCGGCCTCGGGCGGGCAACCGGACGGGAGTTGAACATCAAGCGAAACGAATACAACAAGCTCCTGCGAGCCCACTACGGGCCGACCGACGTTGTCTTCGACTTGGCTGCTGCAGAATCCACCCGGCCCGATGGCTCACGCGCGTTTTTCACGGTAGCGAATGAACCGATCTACACACTGGTCCCGGAATTCACATCCGATGGCGGACACCTCAACGAACTGGGACGGCGAGTTGTGGCGCACGAATTCCTGGTGGCGCTTGCCAGAGCGAGCGAAAAGCAAAACCAGTGACGAGTGCCCTCAGGTTTGGGTTTTTGCCAAATCCACATAGGAACTGCGGCGTGCAGGATTGCCGGCGACGACCGTGTTGGGCGCAACATCATGCATGACCACTGAGCCTGCGGCTACGACGGCCCCTTCCCCGATCGTGACGCCAGGATAAATGATCCCGCTCTGTCCGATCCAAACATTGTTACAGATCGTGACTGGCTTCACAGCTTCGGCCAGTGCTGCCGCTCCCTGACGGCGAAGAGCGGCATCCACGGGGTGTCCAGGAGCGTCAAAGACGCTGACGTCGTTCGCGATCAAGCAGTCCTTGCCGATCGTGATGCGCTTTCCGATCACAAAGGCGCAGTTGTGTCCGATCGAGGTCCGATCGCCGATTTCCAGCGTCGGGGCGTCGGAATACCGAACCGCAAACGTGATTGATATGCGCCCGTAAATCCTCACATCGTCGCCTGCAACAATCCTTCCCTTGCCCTGCACCCACGGCAGATGCGTTGAGGTGATGAGTCTTTTTCCGTAGCTGCTGCAATAGGCCTTGAAGCCGGGTTGACAGAAAAGAACTCGCACGAAGAATTTGACCAGCGTCCTGCACCCAAGGTACAGGACCAATATCAGCTTCGCGAAACGATGGGGGATCGGTAAGCTGAATGTCAGGCACGCGGAACGGATCCGACGCAGCGTCGCCGCAGCCCAGTGGTCGGAAAGCGCGGCCCATCTGTAGAATCGGCTCACCGGGGGTTTCTCTGGGTTCCGTCTATCGGCAGCGCGTCCTTCAGATTCATGCTCTCTCAGCCCACTCGCTGAGGGAGGCACGGTGTGCCTGTTCTTCGAGCTCCGCACGACGGACCTTGCCGGCAACGGACCGGGGAAGCGCATCGAGGACAACGACGGCTCTCGGCACTTTGAACGGGGGCAGTGCCTCGGCGCAGTAACGCCGCAGCGTCGATGGTTCGACTGTTGCGTCCACGACGACAAAGGCCCAGGGGGCTTCACCCGTCAGGGCGTTCGGCGCCCCGACCACGCAGGCTTCTCGCACGCCAGGGTGCTGGGCGAGGCGCTCTTCGACTTCCGTGGGCGAATACCGATGCCCGCTGACCTTCAGCATCGTCCGCCTGCGTCCCACGATGAAGAAAAAGCCGTCCTCGTCGCGGCGCGCAAGGTCGCCGGTCCAGAGCCAACCGTCTTTCAGGATTTCGCGCGTGGCATCCGGCGCTCCGAGATAACCACGACAGACGTTCTCGCCGCGTGCGATAAGCTCGCCTGTGACGCCCGCGTCGACGTCCACGCCTCGATCGTCGACGACCCTCAGTTCGACGCCGGGCACGGGGACACCGATCGAGTCCGGCTTCGCAGCGAAGCGGTCAGGCGGAAGGTAGGCCAGACGCGCCGTCGCCTCGGTCTGACCGTACATGACGTAAAACTTCGCGGGCGCGAAGACATCATGCGCCCACGCGCGGAGCTCGGCGGCCATCCCGCCACCGGCCTGCGTGACGTACCGCAACGCCGGCATCCGCACCGTGCGCGGATTGCACCGGCGTCGCAGCAGTTCGAAGGTGAGAGGAACGCCTGCAAACCCCGTACACCGCTCTGCGCCAACCGCCTCGAGAACGCGGCGCGGATACATGATGCGATCATCGAAACAGATCGATCCCCCGACCCACAGGTGGGTCTGCAGCAGCGAGCGTCCATAGCTGTACGACAGCGGAAGGATCGACATGACGCGATCTGCTGCGGTCAGGGTCAGGTACGACACGATTGAGGCGCAGTTTGCCGCGATGTTGCGGTGCGTGAGCATCACGCCGCGGGCGTTGCCGGTGCTGGCTGACGTGAACAGCAGCAAGGTCAGGTCATCCGGGCACCGGTGAACCGGCTGCTCCGGGTGCTCGTCGTCGCGCGCAGCGCCAGTCTCGTTCCACCGGATGACGTTGCTGACGTCAGTCAGCATCGGTGTCGCGCGGGGATCGGAATCGAGCATCCAGAGTGTTTCCCACGAGACATCGAGCCCCGTGAACAGGACGCCGTCACGCTCGTGGATGAAGGCGTGCCGCGGTCTGGTCGTTGCGACTACGTTCGCAAGCGCCGCGCTACCCCAATCACGGCTGACCTCGACAAGGCAGGCGCCGGCGCGCTGAACAGCCAGGCCGGCGGCGACCGATGCGATACCTGCGGGCAGGACGTTCAGGACGAAGTCGCCGGGCCCCACACCCCTCACCTGGAGGCTCGCGGTGAGCCGTCGCACGGTTGCTGCCAGCTCGCCGTAGGTGAGCCAACGGCCGGGCACTCCCACCGCGGGAGCTTCTGGGGCGGTAGTGGCGTGAGCCAGCACACGCGCATCCAGAAATACGTCGGTCATGGCGCTCCTGCGTCGCAGGCCAGTGGGGTGATCACACGCACAGCAGCCGGCGCAGAGTGCGCCGGAAAGGCCACGCCGACAAATTGTTGATGGAGGAGCTGCACGGACGCGATTGCCATCAGCGCCATGTTGTCCGACTCGCTCGGAGGAACGGCTCGCTGTGCCAGCTTTGTGCGCAGGCCTTCCGTTTTCCGCGAATCGAACACGCCGACGGCATCGACGGCATCAGGTTCCAGCACCTCACGCGTCCAAGAAGGAGCATCGGGCCCCGTGAGCGCTTCCGCTATCGGCGCGCGATACGGTCTTTTCGGTCGTTGGAGCACGCTGGCGGGAACGAGAGGGGCCGCGATGTGCTTCAACACGTGTTTCTCGTCGAGCACGCGCAGCTTGACGTTGTCGGGCAACCGCGCCGCAAGCTCGGCGAGACGGTGATCCAGGAACGGAAACCGCCCCTCAACCGAGTTGCCCATGAGCATCCGGTCGCCCTGCGCCGACAGCAGGTAGCCCGAGAGCAGCGTGTGCGTCTCCAGGAACTGCGCGCGGGCGAGGGCGCGCCACTGCGAGAACTCCGGCGGAGCTGTTGCGAGGAGCGATTGCACAGGGTCGTGCGTGAGCACACGCTCGGTGAAGGCGGGCGAGAAGAAACGCCAGATCCGCGCCGTAGACGACCAGCGGAGCAGGTGCGAAAAGCCCGGCTGCTCCGGGTCATCGAGGCCCAGCCCCCAGAATGCTTTCAGCAGCGCCGGATTCTGCTCCCTGATCCGAAGAGTACGGGTACAAGCGCTGCAGCAGCAGATAGCGCCAATTCGATCGCGGCCGCTTAGCCGACCAATGCCGTATCTTGCTCTCCCGGTATAAC
Organism: uncultured Acidobacteriota bacterium; assembly: GCA_963771415.1. Taxonomy (GTDB): domain Bacteria; phylum Acidobacteriota; class Vicinamibacteria; order Vicinamibacterales; family 2-12-FULL-66-21; genus CAWAZT01. Next base: position 34,049 of record CAVYTI010000010.1, read on the forward strand.
TCGTAGCCCCAGAAGAACTCGTCGGCGCCCTCTCCGGTCAACACCACTTTCGTGCGGTGATCGCATACGACGCGACTGAGCGCGAGCAGCGGCGCCGGCGCTGAACGGACCAGCGGCTGCTCCGCGAGGCGGACTACCTCGGGGAGCAACTCGCCGATGCATCGGTTGGTGACGAGCAGTTCGTGATGGTCGCAGTCGAGTTCGGCAGCCACATGCCGCTGGAATGTACTTTCGTCATACGGCGCTTGGGAAAACGCGACCGAGAACGTGGAAAGGCGTGAGGCTGTTGCGCGCAGCCGCCGTTGCGCGACGGCGCAGATCAGGCTGCTGTCCAGGCCTCCTGAAAGGTACGATCCAACGGGCACATCGGCGCGAAGGCGCAACCGCACGGCATCATCGAGGAGCTCGGCGACGAGTGGCGCCGCGCGGTTCACGGTCAGTGACGGATCGATCTCCTTGTCCGAGAGATCCAGGGTCCAGTAGCGCCGGACGCGCACGCGCCCGTCCGTCACCAGGCCGCAGCATCCGGGCGGCAGCAGCACCACCCCCTGAAAACTTGTGCGCGGTGAAACGGTGGTCCACAGGCAGGTCGTCTCCTTGATGGCGAGGGGATCGAGTATCGGCTCGACGAAGCCGCTTGCGAACAGTGCCTTCATTTCCGAGCCGAACACCACACCGCTCGGCGTTTCCGCGTAGTACAGGGGGCGCACGCCCATGCGGTCCCGCGACAGATGCAGTTCGCGGCGGTGCGGATCCCACAGCGCGAAGGCCCACTGCCCCAAGAACCGCTCGACACACGCGATCCCCCAACGGTGGTAAGCGGCGATGAGCACTTCGGTATCGCTTCGCGTGCGGAACGGGTACTCGTGGAGCTCGTCGCGCAGTTCGACGTAGTTGAAGATCTCGCCGTTCAGCACCACGCACGTTCCCGTTTGCGGATCACGCATCGGCTGGTGCCCGCCTTCGACGTCGATGATCGAGAGACGGCTGTGACCCAATGCAACGCCGTCCAGGAGCACCCCTCGCTGCGCATCTGGTCCGCGGTGGGCGAGGGCGCCAGTCATCGCGACAAGGCGAGTTGCCGCGGCGGGGCTCGTCCGCTCGTCAACCGGCCACGACGCCGTGGTGAACCCAGCGATACCGCACACGGTGCACTACTCGCGAGTCTTCCGGACGACGAACGCCAGAACCCTGTTCAAGCTGTCGAGGTTCTCGGGCACGAGTTCATCGTCGGCAATCTCGATCCCGTATGTCGTCTCGATAAACATCACCAGTTCGAGCATGCCGGTGGAGTCGATAATGCCTTCTCCCATGAACGACGCGTCCTCTGGAAAACCTTCGACGAAGAACAGCTCGCTGATGAAGCGCCGGATTGTGTCCGGCCTCGCGAGGATCTCGGTGATCGTTGCGTGGGTTGTAGGGGTCGTCACTGCTTGACCAGCCGCAAGGGGTGGGCCCGTGCAGGATTGCTGACAAGCAACATGTCTGGCGGGATGTCCGCGGTCACGATGGTTCCGACCGGCACCACGGATCTCCGACCGATCCGAACGCCGGTACACACCTTCACACCGTGCGCAGGCCATCCTCCATCTTCAATGGTCTCGCCGCACGCTCGGCCCCGTGAGGGTCGCAGAACACTTGGCATAAGGACATGCTCGCCTTCACGTCGACGGGAAGGCTGCGCAGAGCGATCGATGTCGGCGCTTCAGAAACGCGCCGGGCAGCAAGTCGTTCAACCGGCACCACAGCCATAGCAAAACGGTTACCACTGCCTGCCTGCGCCCCGATCTGCAACCTTCGAATGATTTGTCGTAAGAGGCTCGCGCCGGTGGGCGCGCAAGGCAGGTCGTTCGAGGAGTCGCAGGTCCGAAAGGCAGGCAAACCGATTCGCGAAGTCACGTTACGGCTCAGCAGAGCCGGCCTCATCTCAGCATCTACCCTATCTGGGGGTATGGCCACGACTCAGACAGCAGACATGGCTCGTCGGCAGGACTCGCCTCCGCCTCATAATCAGCTCCACTACTTTGCCGTGAATGTGGCCTCGACTTCCACTTGGGGGGAGAACGGCCATGTTGCGAATTCTCCACGGCGCGCAACACTGGCCGTTTCCGTGGCGCCCACGGGAGACGTAAGTCGTCGATCTCAGATCGTCGCGGACACACGCTCGACAATGGCGGCGGCACGGGCAAGGACTTCGAGTTCATCCAAAGCGAGTGCCTGAAGCGCAGAGCCGTGTAGGGAGTTCTCTAGTAAGAGGTTAGCCACGAGCTGGCGCGAGAGCGTCAGCCCTGCAAGCGTTCGAAGATCTGGGTCCGCACGAACTGCGCGGTCGTCCCCGGGCCGCAACGGACGATCACGACCGGATGTCCCGCGACGGTCAGTCGCCAGCGATCGGGTTGCGTGTCCGGCTCGATCGCCATTCCCAGGTCCGTCACGCCGAGCTCTTTCAAGACCCCTTTGGCAATCCGCTCGAGATCCCCTTGATTCACGTGGTTGGAATTCTGAGGCATGCGGCAACCCGCGTCAACGTGTCCTTAAACGGTGTCATCGCGTGCAATTAGCGCAGGTCGCTGCGCGCCACTCGGTTCTTCATAGCCGCTCGAGCCCGCTAGCTGTACAATAGGGGTCCCCCAGCCACAGCTGCCCCAGTCTATCTAGCGTTCCAAGTGGAGGTGTCGTTTTGAGCCCGATCACCTCGATCCGGCGAGATGTGTGCCCTTTCTGGTACCTGTTGATCGTGTGCCTTGTGGGCCTTCCGGGTCCCGCGAGTGCTCAGACTGCTGTCAACGGGACTCTCCTCATCTCTGAGTTTCGCGTTCGCGGACCCAACGGGGCGAATGACGAATTCGTGGAGATTTACAACAACACCAACGCCTCGCACACGGTCTCATCCCTCAGCGGCACCGGCTATGGGACTCGCGGCGTCCGACGGCGTGACGCGTTGTTCGATTCCCAACGGCACCGTCATTCCCGCCAGAGGACACTACCTGTGCGTCAATTCCGTAGGATACTCGCTCGGGTTGTACCCCGCGGGCAGCGGCTCCACCGCGACGGGGAACGCGACGTACACAACCGACATTCCCGATAACGCCGGCATCGCGCTCTTCAATAACAATACGGGCGGCGGCAGCTACTCGCTGGCGAATCGCATCGATGCCGTCGGATCCACCTCCGAAGCGAACACACTCTACAAGGAGGGGACGGGCTACCCGGCGATAAACCCGTCGTTGAACATCGACTATTCGTTCATCCGCAAGTGGACTGGAGGATGCACAGGGGCTGCGCGGACGGAGACTGCGAACCATCGCGTGATAACCAAGACTGCCGGACCCACCAGCCCGAATCTGCTGGACACCAACAACAACGCCATCGACTTCTTCTTCCTGGACACCAACGGCACGTCCGCCGGCGCTGGTCAGCGGCTGGCCGCTCCGGGCCCGGAGAACCTGAGCTCGCCGATCGCCCGCGACGGCGGCGGCCTGGTCGCATTCAATCTCGATTCGTGCGCGAACCGCTTCGAGCCGCCGAATCAGGTCCGCGATTTCACGTCCGACCCGGCCAACAACTCGACGTTCGGGACGCTCGACCTGCGAAGGACGTTCACCAATGCGAGCGGCGCTCCGATCACCCGGCTGCGCTTCCGCGTTCTCGATCTCACGACCTTCCCTGCCCCTAGCGGTGTGGCCGACCTGAGGCCCCGGACGTCGAGCGACGCCGTCGTGACCGTCGATCGTCCGCCGTGCGGCTCGGGCACCAGCAACGTGACGGTCCACGGCACAACCCTGGAGCAACCGCCGCCGCAGCCGAACGGAACAGGCTTCAACGGCTCGCTGTCGGTCAACTCGATTACGACGGGCACGCCACTTGCGGCCGGCGCATCCGTTGACGTGCGCTTCCTGCTCGGGATTCAGCAGACCGGCGTCAGCCGCTTTTGCGTCGTCGCCGAGACGGTCCCGACCGCGGGCTCGCAGGTGCTCTGCGCGATCGAGAGCACCGAGAACAGCCAGACGCAAGTCCTGTCTAACCCGGCGAGCATCGCGATTCCCGGTCTGGACCAGGAGCAGCGGTAGCCAGTCCGTACCCGTCCAACATCGTCGTTGCAGGCGTGCGCGGAACAATCAGCAAGGTCACCGTTACGCTGACCAACATCAGCCATACGTTCTCGGACGACATCGACGTCCTGCTCGTCGGCCCGGGCGGGCAGAAGTTCATCCTGATGTCTGATGCGGGCGGAGTGAACGACCTGGCTGGCGCAAACTTCACCTTCGACTCCGCCGCCGGCTCCTGATGCCGGACTCCACCGCCATAGCCTCGGGCACCTACCAACCGACCAACTACGATTCCACCGAGAATTTCCCGGCGCCCGCGCCGGCCGGCCCATATTTGAGTCCGGCTCCTGCCGGTGCGGATACGCTGGCGATCTTCAACGGCACGAACCCGAACGGCACGTGGAGCCTGTACGTGTTCGACGACGCTGGCGGTGACAGCGGCAGTATCGCCGGGGGCTGGAGTCTGACGATTACGACAACGTGGGGACTGCCGGCACTGATCACCTCGGACTTCAGCGGGAACGGATCCTCGGACATCGCGGTGTTTCGTCCGTCGACCGGCGAATGGTTCGTGCAGAATCAGGCGACGGCGGTGTGGGGAGCGCCCGGCGATATCCCGGTTGCTGGAGATTACAACGGGGATGGGCTGACCGATCGCGCAGTGTACCGTCCAGCGACCGGCGTCTGGTACGTGCAGAATCAGCAGAACGTGGCGTTGGGAATTCCGGGCGACATCCCGGTGCCCGCCGACTACGTCGGTGCATCGTCGACGCAGCGGGCCGTGTACCGGCCGTCAACCGGCCAGTGGTTCGTCGAGAACCAGAGCCCGGTCACGTGGGGTGCGCCGGGCGATATTCCTGTGCCAGGCGACTACAACGGAGACACGGTCGCTGACATTGCCATCTACCGGCCTTCGACCGGCCAGTGGTTCATCAAAGGCCAATCCATTGTGGCGTTTGGAGGCCCCGGTGACATTCCGGTGCCCGGGGATTACGACGGAAACGGCACGACCGACCTTGCCGTGTATCGGCCGTCGACCGGCGAGTGGTTGAGACCGGGCCTTGCCACGGTGGTGTGGGGAGCTCCCGGCGATATCCCGGAGCCCGCCGATTACAACGGCGACGGGAGAACGGACATTGCGGTGTATCGCCCGTCGACAGGCCAGTGGTGGGTGTCCGGCCAGGCCCCGGTCGTCTGGGGCGCTGGCGGCGATATCCCGATGCCACGGCCGGCGTCGCTCGGCGATCTCAATGGCGACGGCACGCAGGATGTGGCCGGGTATCTCGCGGACTTCAACGGCAACGGCGCCACCGACATCGCTGTGTTTCGCCCGTCGACCGGCGAATGGTTTGTGCAGGGCCAGCCGACCGTGCAGTGGGGCGTGCCCGGAGACGTCCCGGTGCCCGGCGACTACGACGGCAATGGTCTTGACGACATCGCCGTGTACCGGCCGACCACCGGCGTCTGGTACATCCGCGGCGGCGCGACGGTTGCGTGGGGCGGTCCGGGCGACATCCCGGTGCCCGGCGACTACAACGGCAACGGGACGACCGACATCGCTGTCTATCGCCCGTCGACCGGCGAGTGGTTCGTGCAGGGCCAGGCCACCGTGCAATGGGGCATCCCCGGCGATGTTCCCGTGCCCGGCGACTACGACCATAATGGGACGGTCGACATCGCGGTGTACCGGCCATCGACCGGCACCTGGTACATCCGGGGCGGCGCGACGATCCCGTTTGGCGGTGCTGGCGACATCGCGGTTCCCGGCGATTACGACGGCAACGGGTCAGTCGACATCGCGGTGTATCGGCCAACGACCGGACAATGGTTCGTGCAGGGCCACGCTGCCGTGGTGTGGGGCGTGCCCGGCGACATCCCGGTGCCCGGTGACTACGACGGCAACGGAACGGTCGACATCGCCATCTTCCGGCCATCGATTGCCACGTTCTTCGTTCGCGGCGGCGCCTCCACACCGTGGGGCGGCGTCGGCGACACTCCCGCAGGGCGTGCTTACGTCCCGCGGTAGGTAGAAGGATGGAGCCCGCCATATGATTGGCGGGCTCCTCCATTCGACGTCGGAGCGACACGCCTTCGCCATCGACTCTGTCGCTACTCCCACACCAGAACCCGCCACGCTCACGCTCATGAGCGCAGGCCTCGTCACTGCCGTGGCTCGCGCGAGGAAACGGCGCGCACGCCACTCGCAGGGGGCCTCTTGCCTCGCAGTCGACGCGCGATCGCGGCGATGCCGGTACCGAGCAGCAACAGGCTCGAGGGCTCGGGCGTCACTGCCTTGAACGTGTCGTAGGAGCGCCGATCGCGCGGTATGCGTTGCCGTCCATCGTGAAGGATTGCGTGGCGGTGCCCAGACCGCGGAAGCGGCCGTATCCGCCCCAGATCAGCCATCCCCTGAACCTCCCTCAGCGCTCTGCTCGGCAACTAGTGCGGAATTGTCGGCACCTGACACGCGGAATTTCGGCAGCGTGTCGGGGAACTGCCATTTCTGCGCGAACGAGGAGATTCACATCGGATGGCTCTGACAAGGTTCGTGCGCGAGTGGTGAGCCGAACCCCGCGTCCGCGTCCGCCGATTCACAGGGAGATTCAGCCAACGGCATCTGTCATCACGAGGTCAATCCTGGCAAATTTCACGTCGCTCGCGAAGCGGAGGCGGTCTTGCACCGAACGCGATGCACAACGTCTAGACATCGTCGAGGACGATCATGAATCCTTCCGATTTCGATCTGGCGTCGAAGCGGCGCAGCGTTCGCAGACGGACCGGAGACGACGGGGCTGTTTGGGGCATCGCGGCCCTGGTGGTGACGCTCGTTCTTGGCTTTGCCGGCACGTCCGCCGCCGTCCCGTCGTACGCCCGGCAAACCGGCATGACCTGCCAGGCGTGTCACACCGTGTTCCCGGAGCTGACCCCGTTCGGGCGGTTGTTCAAGCTGAACGGCTACCAGATTGACAATCTGCCGCAGGTGCAGGGGATCACGCCGTCGAAGGACGCCACCCTGCTGCTGAACCAGATCCCGCCGCTGTCGTTCATGTTCCAAGGGGCACTGACGCGGACGGCCCGGGCGTTGCCCGACTCCAGCATCCCCGACGTCAGCGCGCAGAACTGGCAGGTGCTGTTCCCGCAGCAGGCCAGTCTGTTCTATGCCGGCCGGATCGCGCCGGGTCTCGGCGCCTTCATTCAGATCACGTACGACGGCTCGGAAGGTACGTTCGGCTGGGACAACACGGAGATCCGGTATGCCAGGCAGCACGGCGGGGTTGGCGGAATCACGTACGGCGTGACGTTCAACAACAATCCGACGGTCCAGGACGTCTGGAACAGCACGCCGGCGTGGCAGACGCCGTTCGACCAGAAAACGAGCGCCGCGCCGGTCCCCGGGGCTGTCACGCAAATCGACGGCGGCCTCGCAGACCGCGGCGTCGTCGGGCTCACGGCCTACGCCTGGGTGAAGAACTCGATCTACGGCGAGGTCGGATGGTATCGATCCGCGCCGCAGGGATTTTCAGTCAATGGCTCTGCCGGACCGCTCGACAGTACGGCTGGCGGCGTTCTGAGTGGAGCTGCGCCGTACTGGCGGGTTGCAGACGAGAACAGGTGGGGCAAGCACAGTCTCTCGGTGGGTGGGTACGGGATGACGGGACGAATCACCGGCGCGGACCAGCCGGTGGGCTCACCAACGGACCGGTTTCGCGACGCGGCCGTGGACGTCCAGTATCAATTCATCGACGACACTCACATCGTGTCGATACAGTCGACGTACATCAACGAGCATCAGACCGCCGACGCAAGCGTGGCGCTCGGCCTGGCGGCCAACGCCTCAAATACGCTGTCGACCTTCAGAGTCGGCGGCAGCTATTACTTCCGGCGTCGGTATGGCGGCGCACTTGGTGCGTTCTCGAGCAGCGGCAGCTCCGACACGCTGCTGTACCCGGCCGCTCCCACGTTTGGGTTCGCGAACAACAGCCCGAACAGCAATGGATGGATCGGCGAGTTCGATTACGTGCCCTGGCAGAACGTGAAGATGCTGCTCCAGTACGTCAGGTACCACAAGTTCAACGGCGCGGGCACGGATTACGACGGCGAGGGCAGAAACGCCAGGGACAACAACACCGTCTACGTGCTCGGATGGTTGGCCTTCTAGCCGGTATGAGGCCACGCGGCAGGCGCGGGCGGGACCGTCGTCCAGGGACGCGGAGATCGCATATGAAACTCGTATCCATCGCCTGGATCCTCGTCGTGATAGCTCTCTGCACTGGCCCCTCGCTGTGGGCACAACAGAAGGACGCCGGCAGGCTCGCCGCCGAGGTCTGCGCATCGTGCCACGGGCCAACGGGCATCAGTGTCTCTCCGGCATTCCCGCGGCTCGCCGGGCAGAGGCCGGAGTACCTCGCCGCGCAGCTGAAAGCCTTTCGGGACCGCAGCCGCGGTGATCCGATGGCGCAGGCGTTCATGTGGGGCATGGCGTCGCAGTTGAGCGACGACATGATCGCCGGGCTCGCGGCGTACTACGCTGCGCAAAAGTCCCTGAAGGCGACGGCAGCGGACACCAAGCTCGTGCGCGAGGGACAGATTATCTTCGCCCAGGGGATTCCGATCGCGAACGTCGCGCCCTGCCAGACCTGCCACGGACAACAAGCCGAAGGGAACGCCGCCATTCCTCGGCTGGCCGGCCAGCACGCGGAGTACATGGTGAAACAACTGGTGCTGTTCAAGAGCGAGCTGCGCGCCGGGGCAAATGCACCCATCATGCACGGTGTCAGCAACGGGATGACCTTCGATCAAATGGAGGCCGCCGCGGCGTACGCCGCATCACGCTAGTGGCCGAATCCTCAGTTCGTCACCACATTTCCGGGCGGTCGACCACACTAGTCGTCGAGAACGAAGGTCACCATCATGTTGACCTGATATTCCGTCACGCGGCCGTCGGTGCAGCGCACGTGTTGCTCCTTGACCCACGCACCGCGAACATTTCGGAGCGTTTTTGCAGACCTGCTGAGACCCTGCTGGATCGCATCCTCGAAACTCTTCGAAGACGTCGCGCTGATCTCGGACACTTTGGCGACAGACATCTCGACCCTCCTTGCGCACACGCGGCGATGCTTACGATGGCGTGACGACATGACCTATCATCGCGGTCGCATCGTCGATGGTCGACCGGTCGCCATTATGATCGAGCACTGGTCCAAGGCCTAGTGTCGCTCGCGAATCGTCTTCGACCACCTCACATGGGTCGGCAACCTCCGCTTTACCGCTCCTGGAGGATCGGAACATCTCCATGCTGCCCCACTGATACGTGCTCCAGGTCGTGAAATGCGCGTTCGACGTCATGTACCAGACGGCTGTGGTGGGCCGGTAGACCGCGACATCCGTGATGCCGTCCCCGTCATAGTCGTCCGGCGTGCCGATCGACGGGCGATAGTTGGAAGGGGCAGGCTGCCATTTCCCGGAGCCTCGTTTGCATGGGCCATGGTCCCAGGAGGGGCAGCTATGTCACCTAGGAGCCTTGGCCTTGTAGTCCTCGCGGCTATACTGCTTTTGCCGAGCCCGTGCAGGGCAAATCCGATCTCCGTCGACCAGTCCTACATTCCCGGCCCTCCGCCGGACGGTCTCATCATCGAAGCGACTCAAACCGTGGCGCAAACATTCACGGTTGGACTCAGCGGGATGCTGACCGCGCTCGACTTGGAGTTGGGGTGTTGCAGGTTCGGTCCGCCATCGGACGACCTGCTCGTCGAGGTCCGCTCGACGTTGTCGGATGGTCTTCCATCTAACCAGGTGCTTGCCAGCACGGTGTTGCATCCGGCCGACATTCCGGTTGATTCTTTCGCGTTCGTCCGGGCAGCGCTTGGGCCTCACGGCTTCTCGGTCTCATCGGGCGAACTGCTCAGCATTGTTTTGAGTTCGTCGGCGCCGTCCCTGGAGGGCGGCGGCACCCAACCGTACGCCTGGTTCACTACCGATGGGCCCGGCATCTACGATCGTGGGGCCACTTTCGTCGATCGGGGAAGCGGATTCCAAGGCGGTGGGCCGGACATGGGATTCAAAACTTATGTCAGTCTCAGCGAGGTGCCCGAGCCGCCAGGGCTCCCGTTACTCGCCGTCTTACTACTGACTCTGTCTGTTCGCCGAAGCCTGAATTCCCCGAGTCGCACCTCAGGCTGAGCGGGACAGCTGCGCCATCATTCCGCGTTCCGTCCTATGAGAGCGTTGACTACGTCGTCCTAGCGAATCGTCCACAGTTCGCGGATGTCGAACGCAATGACCCATGCCCCTGCGGCAGCGGCAAGAAATTCAAGAACCAGGGTGATCCGCGCCAAGACTGCGGCCGGGCGCGACAGCACCAGGCAGCACAACAGGGTGGGTTAGCTAGCGGCTAGCTACAATCACTCGAAATCGGGCGCCAAGAGTCGGCTACGGAATTCCGACGGAGATGCCTGGCGACCGCTCAGTCATGAGTCTATGAGCACTCACGGAGCTAGACCACCGCTCGAGGCAGTTTCTCTCTCGTCATTGAGTGGAGTGGTGAATAGGTTCGCTGCACTCTTGCTTCGAGCGCAGCCCGTCCCGTCGCTGGTGCTGCCGCGATTCGCGCGCGCAGCTTGGCCCGCTTTTTCGCCCGATGTTGACGCAAATGTATGTCGGTGGGGTGATGGCTTGCACTCATTCATGCTCCTCCGAGCAAACGTATCTCACCGATGTTCCCGTCAGCTGTTCACAAGTGCACACTGACGCAACCGATGCTCTCGGAGGGTCGATTGCCTTAAGACGCTGCCAGTTGTCGGAGCGGACCGCCGGCCAGTAACGATCTGTCGCCAAGTCGCTTTGGATTGGCAGGGCTATCCAACCTTGGATCGCCGGAGCAGCCAGGCCGCGAAGGCCACCGGTCCGAAAACCGTAGCGGCCGCGACCCGCTGCAGCAGGCCCTGATAGCCGTTCAAGAACGCCTGGAAGCCCGGCATGTCGATGTGGGCCATCATCGAGACGCGTTGTACTAGGCCGCTCATGACCGGGACGAGGGCGAGCCACACGAGGAGGTTCAGCGCGAGAAACGGCGTGACCCACGCCCTCCCACGGTGGCGCCACAGCATCAGGCCCGTGAGCACCGGCAACAGCAACACGCCCGCGCCGAGGATCGAGAGCACACCTGTCGTGTGCAGCGGATCCGGCAGAGGATGCAGGAATGCGTTGACGCTGCCCAGCGCGCTCGACGCGAGCGCTAGACATGTCGCCCACGCCAGGACGGTCCGCCGGACGCGTAGAAGCCCGTTTAGGAAACCCCAAGCCGCCGCCACTTCGCACAGACCAATGACGAGGCTCCCGAGGTTGAAGATCCATGGTGCGGTCGACCCTTCTGAGCCGAGCGTGCTGGCGTCGCGACTGAGGAAGCTGTAGCCCGGGTAAAACGGCGTCGCGATGAGCTGAAGTCCGAAGTACAGGAAAGGGATGGCCATGCCGAACGCCAGGGCGCGATCGATGCGATCGCGGCCACGCGTCCCTCGGCGTGACTCAAGTTGTTTCACGACAGGTACTACGGTGCGAGGGCGTGATGGTCAACACGACGCCGCCATCGAATCGGCGATAACGTCAAGAAGGTCTCTCAGCAAGGCATGCGCTGGCTAATTGTCAGCTAAGGCTCCCCGGACAGACGATTCCACTCGGTATTAGAGGTGTTCTTGAGAGTTGGGGTGGATGACGGGACTCGAACCCGCAGCGTCCGGAGCCACAGTCCGGTGCTCTACCTTTGAGCTACACCCACCATCGTTGGAGCGGATAGAACCTTGGAAGTGTAGCACCCGGGGAAGGGGGCGGCAACCGCACCCGAGAACGGTCTACCCGCGGTCGCTCGACGCGCGCCGCTCCGATTCGCGAAACGCGGCGTCGGACGCCGACAGCTCGCTCAGCGAGCCATGATCCACGTGCACCGCCCCGGTGTGGACGTGATTCGACTGCTGCCCCTTGGCGTCGTACATCAACTTGTCGGCGCGCTGGATCAAGTCGGCGGCGAGCTTCCTCGCGGCGCCGCGCCGCTCCGTCACAGGTCCAAGCCGCAGACAGACCACGCCGACGTCAACTTTCACCGGTCGTGACGCCAGCCGCCGATCTTCCCGCGACCAATCGTGGCCTTCCACGGAAGTCTTGAAGCGTTCGGCGATCTCCATCGCTTCCGCGCAGCCAGGCAGATCGGGAATCAGAAAGCAGAATTCGTCGCCGCCGAACCGCGCGTGCAGGTCGCGCGCTTCACCGCCGCGTTCGAGCGCGAGGAAGTCTTTCGATCGAATCTGGTCGGCCAGGATCCGCGCCACGCTCTCGATGATCCGATCGCCGACGGCGTGGCCGAGCGTGTCGTTGTACCACTTGAAGCTGGTGATGTCGACAACGCCGACCGAGCACCAGCGGACGCGCTGTTCGACCGCCAGAAACGATTCGACGCGCTCCATGAACCAGTCGAAGTTCAGGAGCTTCGTCTTGGGATCGCGATGGGATTTCTCGGTGAGATCGGCGACCACTTCCTCGAAGTAGCGCGCGATGTTGCTGACGGTGACGTCCTTCTCGCTGATCTGCTGCTGCAGTCGATCCATCTTGCCGGCGAAGCCCTCGGCGAGCGCGCGGATGGCCTCGTGCTTCGATTCTTCAATCAGCTGGCGTTGCCGGCCGACGACCTCTTCGATGGCCTGCATCAGCTGCGCCTCGCGCTCGGCATCGAGGTCGAGGTAGTCCTGGATCCAGAGGCGCAGGTCGGCCGTTGTACGCGGACCTTCGCCTGACGGGCTGGTCAGCCCTCCATCCAGTCGAGGCAACTTGGCCATGGCTACGCGGGTCATGTGCTAATCAAGCCACGTGCCGACGTCTAACCGTTCACGAGCGACCCCTTGTGCCTGACAAAAGTGCAACGGGTGGCGGCAAGCCGCGGAAATCCCGGCAAATCCGTGGGTAAACGGCTGACGATTTCGTGATGCCGGCGTGCCCACAATGCACCGAACCTACCCTCTCCGTCGACTCGTGAAAGCCACTACAGTTTTTTGGAAATGCGCAGCGCGAACCTACAGTCGGTCCGGCGGCCGGATCGACCGCGCCAAACGCCCGCGCGCATGCCCGACTGCGACCGTCCGGCTCGGCGACACCCGGACCGCTCCAACCGGCAGGGGTCGCTCTGAGTCGCCCCAGCTCAACTGTTTATGCCTTGGAATATTGGGTGCATCGGCGGGAACTAATGTCCCAAGAGGGATGGTCGTTCGGTGCACAATGGAGGATCTTTGGCGCAGATGCCTCGGACGCTGATCGTGGACGATTCCCCAACCATGCGCCGCATGGTGATGGCCTCGTTGCGCGAAGTGTGCACCGGCGGGTTCCTGGAGGCGTCGAGCGGTCTGGAAGCCATCGAACGTCTCGCCGTCGAGCCGGTCGCGATGATCGTGCTCGACCTGAACATGCCGGACATGCACGGCCTCGACGTCCTGCGCTTCGTCCGGACCCACGCGATGTTCAGAGAGTTGCCGGTGGTCGTGCTCACGACGAGGGGCGATGAGAGCAGCCGCTCCGCTGCGCTTGGCGCCGGAGCGTCGTTCTACATGACAAAGCCATTCGTGCCTCATGCGCTTGCCGGACAGGCGCGTCTGCTGCTGGCCTCGGCGCCACCCTCTGAGGCTTCGAACAACGCCGATGTCGAGCGCTGACGACAATTTTCTTGCCGGCTTCATGGACGACTACTTCGCCGAGTGCGACGAGCATCTCGGCGCGATTCGTCGTCTGCTGCTCGCGCTCGAAGCCTCGAGCGGTCAGCCTGCCGATTCCGCCGTCCTGGAGGAGCTCTTTCGCAGCTTTCATTCGATCAAAGGCATTTCCGGGATGGTCGAGCTGCGCGAAGCGGAGATGCTCGCGCATCACATGGAGAGCTTTCTCCGTACCCTGCGGCAGCGGAACGTGGCCGTGGCCCCCGCCGGTGTCGATGCCTTGATCCGCGGTGTCAGCGCGCTCGAGCGGACGATCGCTGCGCGTCGCGCCAGCGAGCCGGTACCGGCCGTCGACGAAGCAATCGCGCAGGTGGACGCCGCCACGGCGGCTGCCGCTCCCGAATCTGCCGCCGACGTCTTGTCAAAAACAGCCCCGTCGCCGTCGTGGCGTCTCACGTTCGTGCCGTCGCCGGAGCTGCTCGCCCGTGGCGTCAACGTCGATCAGGTGCGCGCGCGACTGCGCGCGATTGGCACAATCGTCGACGCGATTCCCCGCGTCCTGCCCTCGGGCATCGCTTTCGAGTTTCTCTTCGCCGGCGATCTCGACACCGAGGCGGTGTCGTCGCTGCTGGCCGACGGCGTCAGCGCCGAGCGGATCGCGGCTCTGGTGGAGACCTTCACGTCCTCGCCGCCAACCGGCCGCAGCACAGCGGAAGCCGCCGGCGGCGACGAGCCAGCCGCGATCGGTGCCTTGACCTCATCCCACGTCGTCCGCGTCGAGCTCACCAGGCTCGACGAGTTGATGCGGATGATCGGCGACCTGGTGATCAGTCGCGCCCGGCTCGAGGATGCGCTGGCGCGCGCCGAGCGGCACCTGCCGGCCCGCGAATGGCGGGCGATTCAGGATAACGCGCAGCAAATCGAGCGACAGCTGAGGGATTTGCGTGAGGGCGTGACCCGGGTGCGCCTGGTCCCGGTGCGCGAGATCTTCCAGCGCATGCCATTTGTCGTGCGCGACCTCTCCCGCGAGAGCGGCACCCGCGTCCGTCTCGAGCTGCGCGGGCAGCAGACCGAGATCGACAAGTATCTGATCGAGCGGATGATGGATCCGGTCCTCCATCTCGTGCGCAACGCCGTCAGCCACGGATTCGAATCGGCGGCCGATCGCCTGGCTGCCGGGAAGCCGGCCGAGGGCACCCTGACGTTGAGCGCCTCAGGAGTCGGCGACTCGGTGCTGCTCGAGATCGCCGACGACGGGAGAGGGATTGATGCCGAGGCTGTGGCCAATCGCGCCCGTGCGCTTGGTTTTGAGGTGCCGGATTCCGGCCTCGACGAGGCCGCGCTCCTCGAGGTGATCTGCGCCCCCGGCTTTTCGATGCGCGAGGAGACCGATCGCGCGAGCGGGCGTGGTGTCGGCATGTCGGTCGTCCGCAAGACGGTGCTGGAGCTGAACGGCCGCCTGGCACTCTCGACGGTCCGAGGCGCGGGGACGAGGTTCACCATCGAGTTGCCGCTGACGCTGTCGATCGCCGATGCGCTGGTCGCCACCGTCGGCGACCGGACCTTCGCCGTGCCGCAGTCCGCCGTGCGTGAAGTGCTGGAAGTCGATCCAGCGTCGTTGCGTCTGGTCGAGGATCGCGAGATCGCGCCGTTCCGCGGCGGCGTGCTGCCCATCGTGCGTCTCAGCCGGGTCTTCGGCCTCGAGGCGCAGCCTCGGCGCGCACTTCACGTTTTCGTGATTGGATCCGGCCTCGACCAAGTCGGGGTCGCGGTCGACCGCATCATCGGTCAGCGGGAGATCGTGGTCCGCAGCATGGCGGACGCGCTGATCCGCGTCGATGGCATTGCCGGAGCGACCGACCTCGGTGACGGACGGGTGGTGTTGATTCTCGATCTCGCGGTGCTGGCTCGCCAGTTCCGCAGCCGCGGACCGGTCGGCAAAACGCCCTCGGCCGCATTCGGGGACGCCTTCCAGGGACGTGTATCGTGAGCGAGACGTTCATCCTCTTCACCATCGCCGGAACGACTTATGCGCTCAGGACGCGCGAGGTGGCGCACGTCGAGATGATCGATACAATCACTCCCGTGCCCAACGCGGCGGAATTCGTCGACGGCGTCGTCTTTTCGCGCGGCTCCGTGGTCCCGGCGATGAACCTGCGCGTCAGGTTCGGATTCGAACGGGCGCCGTACGACCTCCGCACCCGGCTGCTGGTGGTGCAGTCGGGCGGTCGCAGCGTCGGGCTGATCGTCGACGCCGCCCGCGAGTTCCTGTCGCTCGAGATCGAGTCGATCCAGCCACCCGGCTCGGGCCTCACCGGGCTGAGCGGGCGTTATCTCGACGGCGTGGTCAACATCGGCGATCGGCTGATTCTCGTGCTCAATCTCGGTGAAGTGCTGACATTCGACAATCCGACGCTGGCTGCGAGTGGCCGGTCGTCCTAGAGGAGCAGGCTATGGCACGCCGCAAACCAAACGGCAGCGCCGGTGGTTCGGGTCCGACGTTCGATCCACGGCTGGTCGCGTCGGAAGCGGAGCAGATGACCGCCGCCGCGGCGGCGATCGTGCAGATGACCGACGAGGTGTCCGACGGCGCGGACGTGCAGGTCCGCTCGCTCCAGCGCATGATCGGCGGCCTGACCCAGATGTCGACGTCTCTGGCGGAGACGGCCGGGCAGGTGGAGTCGATCGCCGCGTCGGCGACACAGCTGTTGTCGTCCGGCAACGAGATGGCGAGCTCGATCGAGCAGACGACGTCGGCCGGCGCCGGCATGTCGTCGTCGATCTCGGAGATCGCCTCGTCCATTCAGGAGACGGCGGCCTCCATTCAACACGTGTCATCGACGATGCAGGACATGGCGACATCGTCGCAGCAGTTCACCGCCTCGACGACGGAGATTGCCAGCTCAATCAAGGCGGTCAGCCGCGACACCGAGTCGTTGACCACTTCGGTCACGGAGACGGCGGCGGCGATCGAGGAGATCACGCAGTCGATCAGGAGCGTCAGCGGCAACGCCGACGAGCTCGCCGCGGCAGCCGAGCAAACCTCCTCCGCCATCAACGAGACGGCGGCGTCGGTCGAGGAGGTGGGTGCGATGACGGAGCGCCTGGCGGCTGCGGTCGAGCAGAATTCCACCTCGATCGAGCAGATGTCGCGCACCAACCAGAGCGTGGCGCAGAGCGGCCAGCGCATCACCGAGTCGGCCCGTGCCGCTTCGGCCAGCGCGGTCGAGATGGAGCGATCGGTGCAAGGCGTCTCGAGCCTCGCGCGTCAGGCCGACGAGATGACGCGCCGGATCTCCCGTGAGGCGGAGGATGGCGGAACGACGATTCAGCGATCGATTCAGGGCATCACGCGGATGCGCGAGTCGATGGTGCAGTCGGCCTCGGTGATGCGCGAGATGGGCAAGCGGACCGGCGACATCACGACCATCGTCGACACCATCAACCTGATCGCCGAACGAACCAACATGCTCTCTCTCAATGCGTCGATCGAAGCGGCGCGGGCGGGCGATGCCGGCAGGGGCTTTGCCGTCGTCGCGGAGGAAATTCGCAACCTCGCCGACCGATCCGCCAAAGCGACGGCCGACATCGCCGCGATCATCAAGGCACTGCAGGAGGTTGCCCAGGATGCGATGTCGACGTCGAACGATGGTTTGCGCATTGCCGACGAGAGCAGCCTGCTGGCCGAGTCCGGCGCGACCGGTCTGAAGAAAATCCTCTCCGGCATCGCCGATGCGGTCGCCGTCGTCGGACAGATTGCCTCGGCCAGCGAGGAACAGCGCGCGGCCGGACAGGCCGTCGTGGCGGCGGTCGCCGCGACCAACGATCAGGCACGCCTGATTGCCACCTCCACGGGAGAGCAGGCGAGCGGCGCCGCGTCCATCGTGCAGGCCACGACACACATGCGGAAGATCGCGCAGGAAGTCAGCAAAGCGGTAGCCGAGCAGGGACGGGCCTCGCGCGACATCATCAAGGCGGCGCAGGCAACCACGCGTCTGGCCGTGCAGGTCCGCAAGGCGACCGGCGAGCAGGCGGCGAGCGCGTCGGAGATCGTCCAGGCGGTTGAATCGATGCGGAAGGGCGCTGCGGCGACGACACGTGCGCTGGCAGCGCAGAGCACATCCGCAGAGGAAATCGCCAAGACGGCGGACATGCTCGCCCGCCAGGTCGCCGGCGTGACCAAGGCCATGACCGAGCAGGCCGGCGCCGCCTCGGATATCGGTCGCGCGGCGGATGCGATGCGCCGGCGAGCCGATGAAACCGCCAAAGGACTGAAGGAGCAGGCGCTGGCGATGAAGGAGTTCGTCACCGCCACGACGAACACGACCAAACAGATCAAGGCGATCACGCACGCCAACACACAGCATTCGCAGGCGGCGACGTCGCTGCTCAACGAGATGAGCGAGGTCCGTACGATGACCGAGCGCAACGCCAGCGGTGTGAAGCGCGCGCGAACCACGACCGGCGAGCTGGTGCGATCCGCCGAGGCATTGGCCGGCATCGTGCATGGTCTGGCGCAGGCGACCGGCCGCGCCAACGGCCGCGCCCGGACCAACGGCCATTGAGCAGCGCGAATCACGAACAGCCAACCGCCGCGACGCCGCTTGGCGTCTTCACCGTCGACGCCGCCCTCCTCATCCGCGCGTGGGATCGCTGGATGGAGGAGGCCACGGGGATCGCCTCGCACGAGGCGAGCGGCCGTCCACTGGTCGACGTCGTTCCGTCCCTTGCCGAGCGGGGCCTGCTGACGCGCTTCGAGCAGGTGCTCCAGTCGGGAGAGGTCCAGGTTCTCGCTCCCGCCTTTCATCACTACCTGATTCCGTGCGCCCCGAAAACGCCGTCTGCTCACTTCGATCGGATGCAGCAGCGCGTCACCCTGGGCGCGCTTCGCGAGGCCGTGCGGATCGTCGGGGTGATGGTCACGATCGAAGACGTCACCCAACGCCTTGACGAAGAGCGGGCGCTCGCCGCGGACCTGCGGAGCGCCGATCCGATCGCACGCGACTCCGCCGCCCGACGCCTGGCACAAGCCGAGTCGCTCGAGTCGCCGCAGGCGATGACGGACGCGCTTCGCCACGACGACTGGCGGGTGCGTCGGTCTGCGGTTCTTGGCCTCACGCCCCACGCGTCGCGCGACATGCTCGCGTCGCTGCTCACGGCGCTGCGGCTCGAGCACTCGGATTTCAACGTCCTGAGCAGCGCGTTGCAGTTGCTGTCGGTGTCGGACGTGGACCTGACCGAGCCGCTCGCCGAACTGCTGCGCGATCCGGAGCCCGACCTGCGCGTTCAGGCTGCCCTCGCGCTCGGCCAGCAGCATCATCCGGCGGCGGTCGGCGCGCTGGTGGGCGCGCTCGGCGATCCCGACGTCAACGTTCGCTTCCACGCCATCGAAGCGCTTGGCCTGCTGCGCGCGGCGGAGGCCGCCGACGAGCTGGCTGAAATTGCTGACTCCGGAGACTTTTTCCTGTCGTTTCCGGCAGTGGACGCGCTGGCGCGGATCGGCGATCCGCGTGTCGTCCCGCAGCTCCTGCCGCTCCTCTCCCAGCCTGAACTCAGCGAGACCGTTGCCGAGGCGCTTGGTGAACTCGGCGGCGCCGACGTTGTGCCTCATCTCGCTGCCGTGCTCAACGGCGGCGCCAGCGCCGGACCGATCGTGCGAGCGCTGGCGCGGCTTCACGCGCGCTACGAAGAGCGCTATCACGGCGGCGCCTACGTTGTGGACCAATTCCAGTCGGCGATCGACAGTGCCGGAGCGGCGACGCTATTGCGCGCCGTGGCCGACACCGGCATCGACGAGCTGCGCGCCTACGTGCTCGTGCTCAGCTGGTTGAAGGGGCCTGCCGTACAGGATGCGTTGACGCGGCTGCTCGGACAACCGACCATCCGGACGGAGGTGATCGAGGCCCTCGTTCGTCAGGGAGCTCCGGTGGTTCCCCAGCTCGTCGGGCAGTTCGGCGCCGCGGATCCCGCCAGCCGTCTGGCGTCCATCGTCGCGCTCGGCCGCCTTGCCGACCGCCGCGCGACCAGCGCGCTGGTCCGCCTGCTTGGGGAGAACCGCGAGGAAACGATTGCCGCGGCGGGTGCGCTCGCGAAGATCGGCGATCCCGATGCTTTCGAGCCGCTGCTTCGCCTCCTCAGCGACGGCGACGTCACCATCCGCCAGGCGGCGATTGGCGCGCTGAATTCCCTCGGTCACCCTGAGATGGCTGCGCGGATTCGAGGTCTGCTCGAGAACGATGATGCGCGGGTCAGGGAATCCGCCGTGCGGATAGCAGGGTACTTCGGCTACCCGGGCGCGCTGGAGACGATGATCGCGCGCTGCAGCGATCCGGTCGAGGCTGTACGTCGCGCAGCGCTCGAGCACCTGCCGTTTTTCGACGATCCGCGCACGCTGCCGACGCTCGTGCAGGCTCTTCAGGCGGACACGCCCAAAGCGCGGGCAGCGGCGGCGCAGGGGCTCGCTCAAGTTTCCGGCGCGGCGGCGATCGACGCGCTGAGGCGCGCGACGGGCGATCCAGATTCGTGGGTTCGCTACTACGCGGCCCGCAGCCTGGCCGGGCATCGCGACGCCAGCGTGATTCCCGATCTCGTCGAGCTGGCGCGACAGGGTGGCGCCATGCACGTGCGCATCGCCGCGCTCGAAGCGATCGGCATCATCGACGGCGACCAGGCGACCGAGACGCTCGTCTCGTATGCCAACGGCGATGAGCCCGAGCTGGCGGCGGCCGCGCTGCGGGGGCTCGGCACGATCTCGGACGAGCGCGCCATCACGACGCTGCGATCGCGCATCCGGGACGCCAGCCCGCTCTTGC
This sequence comes from uncultured Acidobacteriota bacterium, assembly GCA_963771415.1. Taxonomy (GTDB): domain Bacteria; phylum Acidobacteriota; class Vicinamibacteria; order Vicinamibacterales; family 2-12-FULL-66-21; genus CAWAZT01. The sequence continues at coordinate 54,599 of CAVYTI010000010.1, forward strand.
GGTCGGCCGCCGTGGAAGGCCTGTCGCGCCTGAGCACCGACGAGCGCGTGCGCCTCCTCGCCTGGACCGCCGGCGCCGAACAGGATCAGGCAGTCGCGCACACGGCGATCGACGCGCTGGCACGGCTCGCCAAGGCGGGATTGCAGGCTGATAACGCGGTTGATGCCCTGGTTGAGCTCACCGCCGAGCCGTCGCGCCGCCAGCAGGCGATCGCAGCGCTCTCGACGCTGCCCGACACCCGCATTCCCCGCGTCACCAGCGCGCTCCAGCGCGATCCGCCCGTGGTGCGCCGCGCCCTGATTGGCGCGCTCGGCCGCATGAAGCATCCGGACGCGTCCGCCGCTCTTCGCGCCGCGCTCGAGGACGAGGACGCCCTCGTCCGGGAGGAGGCGGTGATCGCCCTCGACCGTCTCGGGGCGCGCGGAGTGTCGCGCATTTTCTCCACGCTGGCCCGACAGGATCCGTCGAAGGCGGTCCGACGGGTGGCGGCGACCGCGCTGAGCCGTCAGCAACCCACCAGTCCCTCGGACGAGCGGTAATCGATCGTCATGTCGATCCATTCGGACAACCTGGGATTGTCGATGACGGCCATGCCGTTGCTCCGGGACCTCGTCCACGAGCGCACCGGCCTGTACTTCGCGAACGACCGATTTGACATGCTGGCCGATCGGCTGGCGCCGCTCCTCCTCGATCAAGGCTTCGAATCGTTCCTCGATTACTATTACCTGCTCAAGTACGACGATCCCCGGGGCGAACACTGGGGACGCCTCATGGACGCGCTCTCGGTCCCCGAAACCTACTTCTGGAGAGAGGCAGATCAACTGCAGGCGGTCGTCGACCATCTCGTTCCGGAGTTGGTGCGGGCGAATCCCGGCGGCACATTGCGGCTCTGGTCGGTCCCATGCGCGACCGGCGAGGAGCCGCTGACCATTGCCATGATGCTCGATCGGGCCGGATGGTTCGATCGCGCCAGCATCGAGATTCATGCCAGCGACGCGAGCCAGGCGGCAATCGAACGGGCACAGGCGGGCCGGTTCCGCGAGCGCGCCTTCCGCAGCCTGCCGTCCGCGCTGCGCGCCGTCTACTTCAATCACCAGGACGACACCTGGGTCGTGGACCAGGCGCTCCATCGCCGCGTCACCTCATGGTCGGTGGTGAATCTGATGGGCGACGACGTGGCGGCACGCGCGCGCGTGCCGATCATTGTCTGTCGTAACGTATTCATCTACTTCTCCGAAACCGGCGTCCGCCGCGTCGTCGACCAGTTCGCGAGCGGCATGCCGACCCCTGGATATCTATGTGTTGGCGCGTCGGAATCGCTTCTCAAGGTCACGACCCGATTCGAGCTCGAAGAGATAGCGGGCGCCTTCGTCTACGTCAAGCGGTGACCGTTGCCGAGAAGGCTGTGATGCCAGAACTGATTCGTGTCGTAGTGGTCGATGATTCGGCCTACGTTCGCAAGGTTGTGTCGCAGATGCTGTCGCGCAGCCCCTTCATCGAGGTCGTCGGGGCGGCGCGCGACGGCGAGGAAGCGCTGGAGCTGGTCAAGGAGCTCAAGCCGGACGTGGTGACGTGCGATCTGAACATGCCGATCATGGACGGCGTCGCGTTCGTGCGCCGGCAGATGGCCGCACAGCCCGTGCCCATCGTCATCATCAGTATTGCGGCCGAGTCGGGAGAGCAGGTCCTGGCGGCGCTGGACGCCGGCGCGGTCGACTTCGTGCAGAAGCCCACCGCGCTTGCGACCGAGAAGCTGATGGAAATCGCCGACGATCTGATCGAGAAGGTGAAGGTGGCGGCAGGAGTAGCCCGACGGCGCGTTGCGAGCGCCGCCACGGCCGGGGCTGCAGGCGGCAGCGCTGGTCGTGGTTCACTGGCGCCGAAGCAGCTTGCTGTCTATGATGTGGTGGTCATCGGGGTGTCCACCGGCGGGCCGCAGGGGTTGAAGTCGGTGGTTCCTCACCTCCCGGCGACTCTTCGGGTGCCGATTGCCATCGTCCTGCACATGCCGATGGGATACACACAGATGTATGCCGAAAAGCTCGACGCCTCGTCTCACCTGCGCGTCATCGAGGCGGTCGACGACGGCGATGTCCTGCCTGGCACGGTCTATCTCGCCCCCGCCGGACGCCACCTGCTCTTCCGTCGTCATCGGGGCAGCATCAGGACCCACCTCGATCTCCGACCCCTCGACTCCGCTCATCGGCCCTCGGTCGACGTGCTCTTTCAATCCGCGTCAGAGGTCTACGGCTCGAAGACGCTCGGAGTGGTCATGACCGGCATGGGCAGCGACGGCAGAGAAGGCGCCGGGTGGATCAAGGCGAAAGGCGGCGGTGTCCTCACCGAAGCCGAAGAAACCTGCGTCGTCTACGGGATGCCACGCTCGGTCGTCGAGGCGGGGCTGAGCGACGAGCAGATCCCCCTCGGCCGGCTCGCCAACGCGATCATGGAGAGGGTATGAGCGCGAAGGTTCTCCTCGTGGACGATTCGGGGCTCGCTCGTCGCAGCACTCGTCGCATCCTCGAAGGGGCCGGCTACACGGTGGTCGAGGCTGAGGATGGCCTGTCGGCTCTCGAGCGTTATTCCCTCGAGCGCCCCGACGTCGTGCTGCTCGATCTCGTGATGAAGGGCATGTACGGTCTCGAAGTGCTGAACCGGATTCGAGAGCTGGATCCGACGGCCTGTGTGATCGTCGTGTCCGCCGATATCCAGACGTCGTCGCGGGAGATGGTGCAGGCCGCCGGGGCCGCGGCGTTTCTGAGCAAGCCTCTCGAGGCGGGCCCGTTCCTCGGCCTGGTCGAGGACGTGGTGAAAGGTCGCCTCGGATGGAACTGACGCAGATCCAGCAGGACGCCCTCATCGAGCTCCTCAACATCGGATTCGGACGGGCGGCGGCGTCGCTCTCGCAGCTCACCGGACACCGGGTCGTCCTCGAAGTGCCCGAGGTGTCGGTCCATCCGATTTCGGAGTTGAGCTCCGCGCTCCGCGTCGTCGTCTCCGACCAGATTGCGACCGTGCATCAGATTTTCTCGGGTCCCGTGGCGGGTGACGCGCTGCTCATCCTCGATCATCCGGCGGCCGGAATGCTCAAGGAACTGTTGACGGACGAGCCCGCGCTGCCGCTCCGGTTCGACGCCTCGGCCCGGGAAGTGCTCACGGAAGTCGGCAACGTCCTGCTGAATGCCTGCCTCGGAACGTTTGGGAATGTCCTCAAGGTTCAGGTCTCCTTCTCGGTGCCGCATCTCAATCTCGACACGCTGAGCGATGTGCTGCAGTCTCTCCTGATTAATCGTGAAGGTCTGCGCTACGCGCTCGTGGTCCAGGCGGGATTCCGGTTGCGTGACACCGAGCTCACCGGTTACCTCGTCATCGTTCTGAGCGTTGCGTCGCTCGACCGGCTAATCCGTTCGGTCGAGGAGTGGGAGCGTACTCAAGGTCAGTCATGAGCAAGGAGACACTGGCCTCGTCGGATCTTCTGAATGCGGCTCTTCTGCATTGGCTCGACGAGATCGCGGGGCAGGGCATCTTTACGACCGACACGGCGCTCGTCGTGCGCCGCTGGAACCGCTGGCTCGAAACGCATACTGGACTCAGCTCCGCTCAGACAGTCGGGCGCCCCTTGTTCGAGCTGTTTCCCGATCTCGCGACCCGCGGTCTCGAGCCGCATTACGAAGCGGCGCTGGCGGGCCAGTCGCGGTTTCTCGCCCACACGTTCCATCGCTACATGTTCCCCGGCCGCACGGCGGTCGGCGGGGAGGTGTCGCAGAACGCGCGCATCGCGCCCCTCACGTTCCAGGACTCCATCGTCGGCACGCTGACCGTGATCGAGGACGTCAGCGATCGCGTGGCCAGCGAACGGGAGCTCCGCAGTCAGATCGAAGCAGCCGACCAGGCGCGGACCGCGGCAGAGGACGCCGGGCGGGTCAAGGAGGAGTTCCTTACCACGCTGTCCCATGAGATCCGCACACCGCTCAACGCCGTCATCGGCTGGACCAAGATTCTGCTCGGGCGCACGGTCGAGCCGGCGATGCTGGCCCGGGCGCTTCAGGTGATCGATCGAAATGCGCTCGCGCAGATGCGGCTGATCGACGACATGCTCGATATGGCGCGGGTGATGAGCGGCAAGCTTCGTCTGGAGATGCGGCCGGTCGATCTCGCCGCGATCGCGTTCGCCGCGATCGACGTGGTCGCGCCGACCGCGGCCGCCAAGAGCATCGCCATTCGATCGGACGTGCAGACCGCCGAGCCGTGGATGCTCGGCGACGCCGACCGGCTCCAGCAGATCGTCTGGAATCTGCTGTCGAACTCGATCAAGTTCACCGAGTCGGGTGGAACCGTCACGGTGTCGCTGGCGCGAGCCGGACAAACGCTCCAGCTGAAGATCCGCGACACCGGCCTGGGTATCCCTGCCGACTTCCTGCCACAGATGTTCGAGCGCTTCCGTCAGCGCGACGCGTCGGCCAATCGTCGCCACGGCGGCCTGGGGCTCGGGCTCTCGCTCGTCCGGCAACTCGTGGAATTGCACGGTGGACAGGTGGCGGTGGAGAGCACCGTTGGCGTCGGCACCCTCATAACCGTCTCGTTCCCATCTCACCAGCCGGTGATGCTCGAAAACGGGCTCGAATCCAGCGTCGACGCGACCGCTTCACTCACCGGTGCCGGGCCCTGCTCGTCGAAGACCGGGAAGATGCCCTGGAAATTCTTGCCGCCGCGCTCCAGCAGATCGGGGTCGTCGTTCGCGAAGCGCGATCGGCACGCGAAGCGCTCTCGGTGCTCGACGCGGCGATTGCCGACGGGGAACCGCCCGACGTCATCCTCGCCGACATCGGCCTGCCGGACGCCGACGGATTCCGCCTGGTGCAGTCGCTCGCGACGCGAGCCCCGTCGAACGGCGGAGACATTCCGGTGATTGCCGTCACCGCCTACGGTCGCGCCGAGGATCGGGCGCGCGCCCTGGCCGCCGGCTTCCGTCTGTATCTGACCAAGCCGGTCAGTCCGGGCACGCTGGCCAGCGCCATCCTGAAAGTCCGCTCGGACGCGCCACCTCTCTGATTCCGATCGCCCCCGGCATCGCGCGATGCGTCTCGAGCGCCGAGGGCGATCCAGCGTCCGCTAAGAGACGTGATCGATGTTCCGCGTCAACAAAGGGTCGCCTGCCGCTCCTGCCTTCGCCTTGGCGGCATGGTCGATATAGGCGGCGCGATTGGTGTCCGCGGCGATGAGCGCAGCGGCAAAATGCAGCGTCGCATCGTCGGGTCGGAGCGAGAGGCTTCGCTGGATCAGCGAGTAGCCGCGTCCGTTCTCGACCAGCGGGCGCACCGCCGCGGCCCGCGCGCGAAATTGAGAGGAATCGCCGAGCATCGAGACCTCGCGTAACGCTTCGTTCACGTAGGCCGCGTCGAGGTAGGCGATGGCATCCGGTCGTCCAGCCGCCTCGGCGGCTCGCACGCGGTTCATCACCTGGTCGAGAAGGGCGGATGCGACCTTGCCGTCCTGGCTCGCGTAGAGCACCGCGCGACGCAGCGTCTCCATGCGGACGATGACCGGCGTCGACGTGGTGAGCAGCGCCGCGGTGTCGGCAACGACGTTCTGGATGTCATATCCGGGCAGGCCGTTGGACCAGCCCGAGCTGCCCCACGGAAGCGAACGCGCCTGGCCGATGTCGTAGGGGTGGCAGAGCAGCGGCGGCCCGGCAAAGGCGGGTACCGCCATGGCGAGGATGCCGACGAGCAGGCCGGGAACCGCAATCGATCGAACGTGCATGGTGAACCTCCTGATGCGCACGCGTAATGGGTGCGTTACGAGAAAGGACGCAGGTCCCGGAGAATCGTTATCCGGCGCCGCGGCGTCTGCTGCTGGGCTGGCTGACGGACGAACTTCGGAATCCGTGACCGTGGGCGTAGTATGGTGCCCACGGGGGCACCGGCGATCCGCCCCAGAGGTCCGATGAAATATAAGGAGCGCATCGTTCGGGGCTGTACTTCTTCCGATCACATCGTCCAGTTCTTCGACTCGGTCGAGTCCGTCGCCCACTCGGTCTCCACCTTCCTGATCCGCTCGTATGAAGCCGATCAGAATCTGCTGGTCGTCGCCAAGCCACAGCACTGGAAGTGCATCGAGCCTCTCCTGAGAGCGGCCGGATGCGATGTGGGCGCCAACCTCGAGGCCGAACGCATCGTTGTGCTCGACGCGGTCGCGACCGCCCGCGCCATCTGTCGCCAGGATCTTCCGAGCAAAACCCGGTTCGACGAAGTGGTTGGGCGCCTGACCCGCAGGCTCGCCGGTCCCAACGGCCTCGCTGTTTACGGCGAGGTCGTGGACGTGCTGGCAGAGGAAGGCAATCTGCCCGCGGCCCTCATGCTCGAGGAGCTCTGGAACGGCGTTGCTGAACAGACGTCGCTGACACTCATGTGCGGCTACTCATCCGCGCACTTCGTGTCGGGCGATGGAGAGAAAAAGCTTTCCGAGATCTGCCGCTCGCATTCCAGTATTCGTGCGACACCGGATGATGCATTGGCGGCGTGGCTGCTTCAGAAAGCCGGCCTGATATCAGGAGTGGCTGAGGCGGGCAGCTAGCGCGAGCGCGGCTTTTCCGGCGCTTTCCGTTTCTTCTCCGGCGGTCGATCCTCGGCGTTCGGCAAGGCCGGCTGCGTCGGCCACGAGGCGCGATGGAGGAACCGGGACGATTTCCCTTCGTCACCGATCATCTCGGACAGCTCAGCGCGAACCCTTCGGGACTGCTCGATGATCTCGCGCAGGCGTGTGCGGATAGTGTCTTCGCTTCGACGTTCGTTCAATTGTTGTGTACGGAGCGACTGCATTCGGACAGGCGCAACACCCCTTGTTATTGCGTGGAGCACAATTGATGCCACCATTAATTATGGAGGCTCATAACAGCGTCCCGCGAAGCAGGACCATCGCTACCGAGAAGTAGATGATGAGTCCGGTGACGTCGACGAGGGTGGCCACGAAGGGCGCCGACGAGGTGGCGGGATCGAAACCCAGCCGGCGCAGAATCATGGGGAGGATCGACCCGATCAGCGTGCCCCACAGCACGACGCCGATGAGCGCCGCCGCCACCGTGAAGGCGACGAGGAGCCAGTGCGGTCCGTAGATGTTCGAGAAGGCGGACCAGACGCTGATGCGCAGGAAGCCGATACACGCGAGGATGGTGCCGAGCGCGAGGCCGACGAGAATCTCGCGGCGCATCACCCGCCACCAGTCGCGCAGCCCGACCTCGCCGAGGGCGAGCGCACGGATCACCAGCGTAGACGCCTGCGATCCGGAGTTGCCACCGCTCGAGATGATGAGCGGTACGAACAGCGTCAGCACGATCGCGCGGGAAATCTCCGCCTCGAAGGCGCCCATCGCGGTGGCGGTGAGCATCTCACCGAGGAAGAGCGCGGTCAGCCAGCCGGCCCGCTTGTGCACCATCTTCCAGAACGCGATCCGCATGTAGGGTTCGTCGAGGGCTTCCGATCCGCCGATGCGCTGGATGTCTTCGGTCGCGGTCGCTTCCGCAACTTCCAGCACGTCGTCGATGGTGACGATCCCGATCAGCATCCCGCCGGTATCGGTAACCGGCAGCGCCACGCGATCGTAGTTGCGGAAGGCTGCGACCGCGGTCTTCTGGTCGTCGGTCGCCTTCAGTGCGACGAAGTGACGGTCCATCAACTGCTCGACCTTGAAGTCGAGTGAGGTGAGCAGGAACTCGCGGATCCTGATGTCGTCGATGAGCGCGCCCTGCTCGTCGATCACGTAGACCACGTTGAGGGTCTCGCTGTCCTGGCCGTGGAGACGGATGTAGTCGAGCACTTCGCGGACGGTCCAGTCCTCCTTGACCGCCACGTAGTTGGGGGTCATCAGACGGCCGATCGAGTCCTCCGGATAGCCGAGCAGCGAGAGCGCAACGGAGCGCTCCGCCGGCGTGAGGAGGGCAAGCAGCTGCCTGGTCGCCGCTGCCGGCAATTCTTCGAGGAAGTTGGTCCGGTCGTCCGGCGCCATGTTGTTGAACAGCGAGGAGACGTCTTCCTGCGCCATGGCGCGGAGCAGCGTCTCCTGCGCGTCGGGAGCCAGATAGGCGAAGACGGCGGCGGCATCCTTGCGCGGAAGCACCCGGAAGACGACCACTTGATCCTCGACGCCCAGCTCGGTCAGTACAGTTGCGATGTCGGCGGCGTCGCGGTTGCGGACCATGTCGCGCAGCCGCGAGAAGTCGCGGTTGCGGACCACGGCCGCAAGCTCGTCCGCCGGGCGCGTCACCTGGCGGATCGCCGCCAGGGCGTCATCGCGCTGCGGTCCCGAAAGTTGTTGCTGCATCTGAATGAGTGCCGCTCTGACGATGTCGTGATGGTGAACGTGTGGCCCGATGGTCTTCGAGACATCGCGCCACAAGCGGTGAATCAGCTCCAGGTCCGTGGCCGTCAGCGACGGCGGGTGGGCACCGATGTGATATGCGGCGGTGCGGCCGCTGTGATGGTAGATGACGAGGCGGGCTTGCAGATCCTCGGCCTTGTCGGCGCGGTCCCACGCCTCACCGAGCAGACGGCCCTGGTCGTCGGCCGACAGGCTCGCCGACTCGCCGACGTAGACCTCGGACGATTTCAGCCGGATGAGCGTGGAGGCGATCGCGTCGAAGACGTCGTGCGCCGGCACGATCAGCAGACGGACGGATCGACGCAGCCGCTCGGTGAGCGCAACCACGTGCGAGAAAAGTTGTTGCTCGGCCGGCGTTGCGGTGGTCTCGGCGGATTCGTCGTCGTCCACGTCCGCGCCGAGCAGACGCACAGTCATGACGACGACGTCGCGGTCGCCGGAGCCCTGGAGGGCCGCCGAGACGTGCGCCAGCGAATGTGGATGCCGCACGCAGACCAGGACGTTGCCCGGTCGGGCATCGACCTGCCGCAGCAGAACGTCGCTCGACGAGAGCAGCTCCAGCGCGTCGGGCTCGGTGGCCTGGTTGCTGGCGTTGTTCCTGGCCGACATCGTGAACAGGACGACGAGACCGAGCAGCAGGCCCGCCGCGGCGATCGCCGGAATGTCTGCGGCGAGGAGCATGGCGACGGCGCCGCTGGCCAGCACCATGGCCACGCCCACCAGTCCGATCGGCAGCTCGCGTCCGCCAATGCGCAGGTTGAACGGCGCGCTGAACGGTCTCGGTCCGAGCCGCATGGCGCGCAATCGGACGAGCGCGGCGATCTTGATCACCAGCGTCGCGGCAATGGCGATGCTGTAGGCGCGGGCCAGCCACGCGACCCGGCCGCTGCTGGCGATGAGGACGATGATCGCCGCCGCGGCGGTGACGTCGATGGCGCGCGCGAGGGTGCCAAGCCTCGGATGCGGCATCGACAGCGTTTCCGGCAGGGCGTGCCAGGCCGAGAGCCGCCGCAGCGTCTGCTCCGCGTCCTGGAGCGACTCGTGCGCGGCGGGGACCAGCATGAGAAACGCGGCGACCGCCAGCAGCACGCTGAAGAGATGTCGCAGCCAGTCGGGGGCGGCCAGATGGGCAGCGATACCGGCCAGTGGTGCCTCGACCCAGGTGTGGACCTCCGGCTGGGGGACGAGCAGGATGAACGCAAAGGCCAGCAGCGTCGTCCCGGCGAATGAAAAGAGGATGACGATGAGGCTGGTGCGCCTGAGGGCTTGAATTCGAGGTGGCGCGAACTCGTGCGCAGCGCGCGCCAGCACCTCACCGCCGCCAACGACCGGCAGCACCAGACCGAGCCCGGCGACCCACGAGAGCGCCAGGGCGATAGGGTGCGAGGACGGCGAGAGTGACGGAAATGGCGGCCGCAGCAGACCGGGACCGACTCCACCGGTCCGGGCCACTGTGACGATCCCGTAAACGGCGAGCACGATCAGGACGATCACGCCGCCCCACACCCCGCGCGCGATGCCGCTCGAGGGAAGGTCCAGCCCCATACGCGCTCGAATCCAGAGCAGGCCGATCAGGACGGCGGCAATGACCGTGAAGAGGTCTTCCGCGGTCAGGGACCGGGAGAGCGTGTGGGCGGCGACCTCGGGCGAGATGATGCCGCCGGAGTAGTGCGCCACGATCATGCAGGCCAGCGCCGCCAGGACCAGCCGTTCGGCGACGACGGCCGCCGCGGCCACGCGTCCGGCCGCCCGGCCGAACGCCGCCTCGGTGCGTCCCACCAGACCCGCGGTCAGGAACATGCTCCAGCTCTCGACGTCCACCGCGCGGACGAAGATGCCGAGGATCGCCGCGGCCAGCACGAACCAGGGCATGGTGCCGCCGAGCGTCGATCCGGCGATGCCGGCGACGAACCAGGCGCCTGCCCCGAGCTCGGCGATGCCGAGCGCGGCCGCCTTCCAGACCGACATGAACGACAACAACGCCGTCGAGGAGAGCACGACGCGAAGTTGACTTGCCGGTCGGACCGATCCCGGGATCGTCATCGTTAAGCGATGATAGCTCAGTCGATAGTCGTTAGTTGTCGATCCATCTTGACCCTGACCCCACGTCAGGGTCGAGTCTGGTCCGGCAGGGAGTTCCGGCGTGGCCAAGCTGTATCAGGTGCAGGAATTCGCCGACGTGGCCGGTGTCACCGTCCGGACGCTTCACCACTACGACAGGCTGGCGCTGCTGCAACCGCAGCGTACCTGAGTCGGGGTACCGGCTCTACCGCCTGAGCGATCTCGAACGGCTCGAGCAGATCGCGGCTTTGAAGCTGCTGGGACTCCCGTTGCGTGAAATCAAGGAGCTTCTCGACCGGGACACTCGCCGGCTGCCCGAGGTGTTATGCGCACAGCGGCGGGCGCTCGAGGAGAAGCGGCGGCAGCTGGATCGGGTGATCCACGCGATCACCGATCTGGAGCGTACCGTCGCGCTGGGAGAGCCTCCTGATGCGGCAATGCTCAAACGATTGATCGAGGTGATCGAGATGCAGGACAACCGCGAGCACATGAAGCGGTACTACAGCGACGAGGCGTGGGCCGAGATGAGCCGGCGCCGCGACGAGATGACGCCCGAAATGAAGGCCTCGGCGGAACGGGCCTCCCAGGCGTGGCTCGATTTGTATCGCGACATCGCGGCCTCGCTCGACGAGGATCCGGCCAGCGAGAAGGCGCAGGCCCTGGTGGCGCGCTGGAATGCGCTGATCGAGAGCTTCACCGGCGGGAACGCCGACATCAAGGACGGCCTGAGAAAGGCCTGGGCGGACCGCCCCAACTGGCCGGGTCAGCTCCAGCGGATCTCGCAGCCATTCGATGACCCGCGCGTGTGGGCGTTCATCGGTCGCGCCACCGTGGCCGGCCGTGAGAAAGCGGCCGAGAAGCGCTCATAAGGCCCTAGAATCGGGGAATGCAGCTGCACGTCGCCCGTCTCTGTCTCGACTGTGAAGAGGTGCATGACGCCAACGTCTGTCCGCGATGCACGTCGGAGAGCTTCGCGTTTCTCAGCCGGTGGATTCCCGTGCCGGAGCGTCGAACGCGGCCGCGCGCGGAGGAGGCGATCCCCAGAGCGCCCGTGCCGCCGCCCGTGCCAGCGCCCTCCAGGGCACGATGGGTCAGGCGCGGGGCGGTGCTCGCCGCGCTGGGGCTCGGCGGGTGGCTGGTCAGTCAGAAGGCGGGCAGGCCGGCGCCTCACCAGGAATCGCCGGCACAGGACTAAGCCCACGAGTCTTGATGACCCGTCCAGGGCCGCTGCGCTACGATAGCGACCGTCTACAGATCCGAGCCCTATCCATATTCAAGCGAGAGTCTATGTTTCAGCGTCGAATCGCGGTGTGCCTGTCGGTGTTCATGCTGATCGCAGCGTCGTGGTCCCAGATGGTGGCGGCGCCGCGCGATCAGGCGGCGGCCAAAAAGGAAACCATCCTCAAGGCCAGCGACATCACGCCCAAGATCTTCCCGGGCCAGGTGTTCTATCGCGGCCAGGTGGCGTCGGTCCAGATGCGCAACACCGGCGGCGTCCACTTCGCCGATGACCTCTACGTGCTGGCCGGGCTGGTCGATGTCACCGGATATTCGAGCGGCGTCCGCGAAAAGTATCAGGGCTACCTTCTCAATGAGGTTCCGCTGGACGTGAACGGCAAGGCGCTCGGCCCCGGCGCCTACGGCATCGGGTTCGTCAACGGCTCGAAGTTCGTGGTGACCGATCTGGGCTCCAACAACGTCATCGAGGTGGCGAGCGTCAAGGACGCCGAGCTGAAGATGCCGATGCCGCTGCAGGTTGTGGCGGCCCCCGACGCCGGCGCGTATCGCCTCTACCTCGGGCGCGACTACGTGACGTTCAAGCGCACGAAATAGCTGCCGCTACTCGCGGAAGCTCGCGATCGTCGCGACCGCGCGGTCGATATCGGCGGCAACATTGGCCAGGCCGATCGAGGCGCGGATCGCGCCGACGGGCGTTTCGGTGCCGAGACACGCTCTGAAGCGCTCGATCGTGAAATCCCGATCGACCCTGGCCAGACACGCCGCCGCTCGATCCGTGCCGAGCCCGAAAGCTGCCTCGGACGCGCCGGGATTGCAGAAGCAGCCGCCGCGCACGGCAATGTTCGCCGCGCAGGCCAGGCTCTCCACCTCGTCAAACGGCACGACTTCGCCTTTACGGGTCAGGAGATTGAACGCCACCGTTCCTCCGCGGTCGTGCAGGTCGGCCGGACCATGAATCCACACCAGTCGCTGGCCGTTGGAATGACGCAATGAGGCAAGCTCCTCCAGGAGGCGGCTGGTCAGCCGCTCGACATGCATCTTCAACCGCGGCATGGTCACGCCTTCGAGCAACTGGAACCCGTAGTCGAGGGCACTGACCCCGAGGAAATGCGGTGTTCCGTCCTCGAAACCCTCGGCATGCTCCAGAAGCCGATGACTGTTCTGTTGCACTGATGCGTAGCGAACGGTACCGCCGGCAAACCACGGCCGGGTCAATCGCGCGAGCGTCGTTCGCCGCGCGACGAGAGCGCCCAGGCCGGTTGGATACCCGAAGAGCTTGTAGAACGACAACGCGACGAAGTCGGCCGGGCAGGATCGCAGGCTGAAGCCATGCGTCGGCACGAACGCCGCTACGTCGACGAGGACGTCGAGTCCGAGCGCCTGCGCGGTCTCCACCAGCGACAGCGAATGCTGCACGCCGGAAAAATTCGACTGGGCCGGGAAGGCGAAGAGCCCGCCGGCATCTCCGGCTTGACCGGCCAGCAGAGTCTCAGCGTGTTCCAGACGCAGGTCGGCATCGAGGGGAAGATAGACCACCCGGCTGCCCGCACGCCTCGCGTATTCCCGAATGCCGTTCACCGAGTTGTGGTTGTCGGCGGTGAGCACGCAAACCGTGTCCGCTGCGAATGGATAACTCTCAGCGACGAGCTTGATCGCGGCGCTCGTGTTCGCGGTGAAGCACATCACGTAGACGTCGGGGTCGGCGTCGAGAAACGCCAGGACACGATGTTTTGCCGCGGTGATGGCGTCGGCGCTGGCGCGAGACGCGGCGTGATCGGAATGCGGGTTGCCGAAGAGGCCGGCCGTCATCAGCGCGGCGTGCCTCTGGATATGAGATTCCGCATACAGCGCGCTGCCCGCGTAGTCGAGATAGACCTCGTTACGCAGCGCCAGCCGCCTGAATTCCCGATCGCGCAGATCGCTGAAAAATGCCTCGTCCGCCGGAGCCGATCGCTGCGTCAGCATCCTCGCCGCCGGACCTGTTGGACCGCCTGTGTCGTGGTCGAGGGTTTCGCGGTCGGGGAGCGATCGACGCGAGTGACAACATCCACGCGCGGCGTGCCGCCGAAGTACCGGCTCAGCTCGCTCGTTCTGCTGAACGCGGCCCGCTCCGCAGGCGTGGCTCCCACCGCGAGCGTCGGGCTCATGACCTGGTCGATCCAGCTGCCGACCCCGCCAGACAGGATGTATGTCCGGCCGCCCGCCGGTAGGCCCTGTGCCGCCGCCAGAGACTGCTGTTCGTCATCGCCGTAGACAACGGTGACTCGATCGCTGGCGGTTGGCAGCGTTGGCAGCGACTCGATCGGATGTCGCTCCGCCGCCGGCACATGATACTCGTCGAATGCGGCGGGAGACCGCACGTCGATGATGTGCAAGCCGGGTTGACGATCCTTGATCCATGCCGCCAGCTGCAGTGGAGACACCCGTTCGATCGCGCTCGTCGTCGTCAGCGCGGGAGCGGCGCTCGTTGATGACGAGGTCCGCGTCAGCGCGGCTCCAACGGCCAATACGATAGCGATCGTTCCCAGCAGCGCCCGTCTGAATGCCATCGGCCGGGCCGCACCTACACCGGCTACGCGCGATCGTCGCTCGATCCGGGTCGTGATCCAGAAGCCGCACAACGCGGCCGCGACGACAATGGCGATCACGACACCCTGCGATACGTGAAGCACCTGGGGCAGCGTCAGGCTGCCCCGCGCGCCGCTCTCATAGAACGATTGGAGTCGATCGAACGCCAGCCCCGTCAGCAGAACCCCCGACAGCATGCCGCCGACGACGGCGAGGCCATCGCCGCGACCGGTCGCCGCGGCGACGCACGACGTGCCCGGACAGAGGCCGGCCAGCGCGAAGCCGACGCCGAAGAGGATGCCGCCGGCGAGCTGAGGCTGGACGAAGGTCTCGGGCACGTAGACGGCGCTCAGATCGAGCACGCCGAGACGCGCCAGCCAGAACGTGCCGAGCATGGCGGTGACGATCGCCGAGAACATCACCTTGAAGACGGTGAAGTCGGTCAGATAGAACTGGCCCATCAGCTTTCGCGCGCTGCCCAGGCCCGCCCGTTCCAGTGCCCAGCCGAAAGCGATGCCGATCACGAACGCCACGGCGAGCGATCCGGTGTCGCCGAGCAGCCCGTGGCTGGCAAGAGGAGCGATCACCGCCAGCTCCGGTGGAGAAGTGGCGCGACGATATACGCCGCAGCGAACGTGCCCGCGATGAAGATCCAGCTGCCGACGCTGAGCAGCGCGCCGCCGGTCAGTGCCTGACCGCTGGTGCAGCCACGGGCCAGCGCGGCGCCGAGCCCCATGATCGCTCCGCCGCTGAATGCCAGGATCAGTCGCGTCGCCGGCGAGGTTCGACCGCCACGCTCGATTTCCACGCGCACGCGACCCGCAAGTCGCGCCGACAGATATCCCCCGAGAAGGAGGCCGGCAATCTCGAAGAGGAGCCACTCGCGCCACGGGCCGCCAGGGGTGGAAAGATAGCGCGTGAAGTAGGCGCTGCCGGCTGCGCGCGGCGCGTCGACGATGTTGACGATCCCGGTCGCCGTCGCGGCGAATGCGCCGGAGGCGCCGAGCCCGCGCCCGACGAGGACGAAGGCGGCGAGCAGGACCAGGCCGAGCCCGACCCCCGCCACGTAGGGATCCGCATACGGGCGCGGCTCGACTGGTTTCATGACTACTTCTTCGCCGGATTCTCGATTGGATATCCGCGCCGCGCCCAGTCCTCGAACGAGCCGTCGTACAGCAGCACGTGATGCCCGAGGGCCCGCGCCGCGAACAGCATCGCCGTGGCCTGCTGACCGATGTGGCAGTAGCCGATGATCGTGTCGCCCGGCTTGACGTTGGCCTTCGCGAAAAGCGCGGTCAGCTCGTCGGTCGACTTGAGCTTGAGGTCGTCGCCGAAGACCGACTCGAACGGGACGCTGTGCGCGCCGGCGATGTGCCCGGTGGCGCGATGATCCCGGGGTCCGCCTTCCTCCACGCCGTCGTAGAACACGGCGGCACGTCCGTCGATGACGTCGTAGGCCGCAGCGGTCGCGTGAGCGCGGACGAAATCGGCGTCGACAATGAGCGGGCGCGTCTTGAGAGGTGTCAGAGTTCCGGTACGGGCCGGGGTCGCCTCGGTCGAGACCTCGTGTCCGTCCTTGACCCAGGCGCTCATGCCCCCATCGAGCAGCGCCACGTTGTCGAGCCCGGCGTAGTCGAGCGTGAAGATGATCCGCGTCGCCGGCGACACCCAGTCTTTGGCGTAGTAGACAACGATGCGGGAGTCGGTGGAGATGCCGAGCGCTTCCAGGCTGCTGCGGAGCGTGTCGGCGGGCGGCATTTCGAGCGTCAGCCCGTCGGGCGCGGACACGCCGACGTCGTGCAGCTCGACGTAACGTGCGCCGGCGATGTGGCCGGCCGCGAATTCAGCCTTGGGTCCGACGTGCAGCAGCACGAGGTTGGCGTCGTGAAGGTGCTGCGCCAGCCACGAGGTCGAGACCAGCAGGCCATCGCGCGGGCCTGCCGCGGGCGTACCGACGGCGAGGCTGCCGACGAGCACGAAGGTGGACGCCAATACGCGGAGCGAGGCCATGGAACCTCCCTCGTCATGGCCCCGAGGGGCCATGCGATGTGTCGTCGGCGCGGGCTGACGATCCGGCGCCTTCTCCCAGACAATCTACAGAAGTTGTTGTAGTTTGTCTAGGAGAAGGATCGGATGGGGCTCAACGGGGCGGGCGAGGAGCCTGATCGCTGTTGTAGATGGCGTACGCCACCTTCCAGCCGGCCGTGGTGCGTTTGACGATCACGGCGTACTTGCCGGTGTCGGACGAGGGGGTCGGGGCGTTGGGGTCGGCCAGTTTCTGTTCGTAAGTGCCGACGTCGTAGCCGTGATCTCCGGTGGCCTGCGTATCGAGGTGCTTGAGCGTGAAGGTGGCAACCTTGACGCTGGAGAGCACCTTCTCGTAGTACTGCTGGATGGCGGCGCGTCCGGTGACGGCGGGCAGATTCGGCGGCATCTCGACCGCGTCCTCGGTGTAGAGCGCGGCGACCGCTTTCGCATCACCGCTGGTGGTGGCCTTGACGTAGGCGTCGGCGAGCTGCCGGATGGCGGCGGCGGCGGATCCGGCCGATGGGGCAGCGGTGGCAGGGCGATCGGGTTTGCTCTGGGCGACGATCGACGCGGTCGCGATCGCGATCATCCCGGCGAGTGCGACGATTCTCATGGAGGGCCTCCTATCAGCTCGAGGGCATTTTGACTGGATTCGCAATTTGTGCAAGTTTTCACGAATCCCGCGAAGAAATCACTGAGCGATGCCTGACATCCGCGGGGAGCGGTCGCGCCTGCCTCCCATGCGATCATGTCACCAGGCCCGCGGCTCAGGCCGCACGTGAGGTCACCTCGTTGCGTCCGTGTTGATACCAGAACCATGCGGATCGAACCACTACCGGGTTACACGCCGGCGATTGGGAGATTGATCGGCATGCTCACCTATGCCCGTTCCACCACGATTGCCGCCGTCGAGGGATTGACTCTGCCCGAGCTGGATCATCTCCACGATGATCACAGCAACTCGATTGGTGCGCTCCTGGCCCACGTGGTCGCGGTCGAGCGAGGTTACCAAATCCTCACGCTCGAGGATCGTCTGCCGTCGCCACAAGAGAATGCGCAGTGGTCAACGCCCTTGAAGCTCGGGGCGGAGGGGCGGCGCGCGCTGCGCGGCCAGCCATTGGAGCACTATCTCGAGCAGTTGGCCGCGGTGCGCCAGCAAACCCTGGACGCGCTGGCCTTGCGTGACGACGCCTGGTTGGACAGTACGGTCAGCGCGGCGCCGAAGATCAACGTGCATTGGGCCTGGTTTCACGTCGCCGAGGATGAGATCAATCATCGCGGGCAAATTCGCTGGTTGCGGGCGCGGCTGCCGGAGCGATCCACAGTGTCATCTATCGAACGCTGAATCTGGCGAGCGATCATCGAAGTTCGCGTTGCCCTGCATCCGCTCGCGCGCCGCTGCGCCGTCGCGCGCGATGTGGCGGGCCGAACCGTCTAGCGTTGCGGCTCGGGCGCATCGAACCAGGCGGCGAGTGCGATCCCGGCGAGCAACGAGAGGTTCACGAAGAGGAGCGGCGCCATCGGCGGCGCGCCGTGCAGGATCCTGTCGAGCAGCGTCGGTGCCGGGTGACCGAGATCGCCGATGACGTGCAGCGCAAAGCCAGCGAGGCCCACGAGGACCTGACCGGCGAGGACGATGCCACAGAGCCGCAGGTAGGCGGCGCCCACGTCGACCGCAAACGGCACGAAGAGACAGCCGATCGCGAATGCGCTGCTCACGACCGGCACCCACTCCGCTGTACGGAAGAATCCATTCTGCGCGTGATCGGTCAGGCTGAAGACGAAGTTCCCCGCGAATCCTCCGAGCGCCAGCAGCAGCATCCACTGCGCCCATTCGCGCGTGCGCGGCGCGACCATCCGGTTGGCGATGAGGAGCAGCCCGAGGCCGGTGTACGCGAGCGGCGCGGCAAACGGCGCCGCGTACGTCAAGCTGCGAATCGTGCGTTCGTAGAAGAACCGGCTGTCGAGGTGCAGCACGACGCCCGCGAGGCCGACGGCAATCGCGACCCAGCCGACCAGGTGCCCGACGTCGCGCCCGAATGACGGCGCGCGTACCCGTAGCAGGAGCCCGGCGGCAAGAAGGACCGTCGCACCCATCGAGAAGTACAACGGGATGTACTCCGACGAGCGGCGGAAATGGTTCGTCGAGTGGGCCAGGAAGATGTCGGCGACGAGCCCGGCGAAGTTCGCGACGGCGAAGAGCTCGACGAGCAACTGCCGGTCGCGAAGCGCCTGCCTAGCGTCCATGGCGCCGGCGCAGCTCGTCGGCCTGCGCCCGGAGCTCCACCGTCCGCGCGAGCATCGGATAGTTGCCGTGCCACTGCACGAAATCGGCACCTCCCATGAACGCGCCGTGCTTCGAGGTACGGCCGTCATAGTGCCACAGGTCGAAGTAGATGAAATCGATCGGCTGCGAGAACGGCGGCGAGTTCAGCAGGCCGTCCTTCTTCAGCGCCGCGATGATGTCGGACGCCTCCTGCACCTGGCGGTTGGTGTTGACGACCACCGCCTCGGCTTCGGTGTACACGCGGTCGATGAGCGTCTTGGCGTGGCACTGGTTGCAGACCTGCTTCATCGCCGCCTGCGCATGATCCTTGTTGGGCCGCGGCTTCGTGATGGCGTCCGCGAGGTAGTAGGACAGCCGATCCGACGGGTCGTGCGTGACCTTCAGGCCGTTGATCCCGCTCATGTGGCAGGTGGCGCAGGTCGGGACGAACATGTCGCGCGTCGTGAGCGATTTCGGCGGCGCGTCGAGGTTGAGCAGCTTCTCCTGCGCGTGGAACATGATGCCGTGCTTCGATTCCTCGTAGATTTCGAGCTGCGAATGATCCGGCCCGAGGTGGCACTGCCCGCAGGTCGTCGGCAGGCGCGCGATGGCGACCGAGCTCGTGTGCCGCGTGTGGCACGACGTGCACGTGCCGATCGTGCCGTCTTCGTTCGGCTTGCCGATGCTGTGGCAGTTGGCGCAGCCGCTGGTCATCGCCGACGCCCCTTCGAGCGTCACGAACGGATGCGGCGGCCGCCGCGCGTAGCCGGGCTGGTAACGCTCGGCGAAATCGACCTGCTCGGGGGACAAACCCTCCCCGCCGAAGACGGCGGCCCACGACACCCCGGCGTGACGGCTGTGCAGATACTCTTCGTAGATTGGTGCGTGGCAGGTGCGGCAGTTGCCCGCCGTCAGCTTCGCGGAGATCGTGAAGCCGTTGTGTTCCCGCTTCTCCTGATTCGCCGCCGGCTGATGGCAGTCGAGACAGTTCACGCCCTTCTCGGCGTGCGTGCTCATTTCGTACTCGTGGACGACCGAGTACTGCTGGCGCTCATGGCACTCGGCACACTTGCCGGATGCGCGGACGAACGCCGCCGACGGCTGCTGCGTTTCAACACTCGGCCGCGCACGATTGATCAGGAACGCGGCCACAATCAGTCCGAACGCCATCACCACGGCGACGAAAACCGCCCGGAAGGACATGGCGGCGAGCATACACCCGCCCGGTCGTTCTCAGCCCAGGGCCGTGGCTTCCAACGGTGTTTCTCGCTCGCCTGGCTCGCCGCCTGCGCCCGTTCGTTGAGCGGCCTGGGCTGTCGCTCGGTCGTGGCGCTGGTAGAATTGCCTCACGCGCCCGTAGCTCAGTTGGATAGAGCACCGGCCTTCTAAGCCGGGGGTCGCAGGTTCGAGTCCTGCCGGGCGCGCCAATTCCTGCCAGCATCACGCAATCGGCTGACCCCACCAAAACAACGGCGAGGGCTCCGGTACTCACCGCATGAGTGCCCATAGTCGGGTGCCCGCGAAGAGTATGACAACCTCGGTTGAGCGCAATGAGGAACCAGTGGAGGTCGGTCTCAAATCGAGTGGCGTTGACACCGTTCCGGCACTGACTCCTGATGCGACCCACCTCTGAGCCTGAGTCGTGTGGGCGTGCTTTTGGTGCTCGGACCAATCACCGCCCGACGGCGATCGCCCACCCGTAATTGAGCGCCCCAGTGTTCACAACGTCGCGTGCTTGGGAAGTCGCCGCGCCTCCGAGCACACCTATTGACATCCCAAAGGTGTGCGTAGTACACCTGTGCGGTGGCCAAAGGTCGGACTAGCCCTGCAGCAAAGATGGACGTGTTGCAAGGGACGCTTGATCTAATGGTGTTGCAGACACTCGGGAGCATGGGGCCGCTGCACGGATACGGCATCGCCCGGCGGATCGAGCAGATCAGCGAAGACGTCCTGAAATTGAATGAGGGGACCGTCTACGCGTCCCTCACGCGGCTTCAACATCAGGGGTGGATTTCCGCGAGTTGGGGCGTCTCTGAGAACAATCGAAAAGCCAAGTTCTATGCAATCACCAGGGCCGGCCGCCGGCAACTGGCGACGGAAACCGATAACTGGCAGCGGATCTCGGGCGTGATCGCGCGCCTTCTGCGCATCGCGGCGCAGCCCTGATATGTGGGCGAGATTGATCGCGTTATGCTCGCGGCTTCGGTTTGCCTTCGCCCGGCGCCGCCTCGATGAAGAGACCCGCTACGAGATCCGCACACACCTCGACTGGCTCGTCGACAACTACATCCGTTCGGGTCTGACGCCGGAGGAGGCGTACGTCAGGGCGCGGCGGCAGTTTGGGAACGCCAACCTTCTGCGGCAGGACATTTACGAGATGAACGGAATCCGTTTCGTTGACGGCTTGACTCAGGATCTGCGGGTCGCCGTTCGTATGCTTCGCGCCGCTCCGGTCGTCACTGGCATTGCGATTCTGTCGCTCGCCCTCGGCATCGGTGCCAACACCGCGATCTTTTCCCTCGTCAACAGTCTTTTGCTCCGCACGCTGCCGGTCCCTGAACCAGACCGTCTCGTCCTCCTCGTATCGACTGGTACGCCAGCGAGCCGACGAACCGCATGGACCTTCGGCCTCTGGGAGGAGATCCGGCAGCGCGCAACGCAGATGTACGATGGCGCCGTCGCGTGGTCGGCGGCTGGCACGGAGGGAGATCGGCTGAATCTCTCAACCGCCGGCGGAGAGGTGCAAGCTGTCGATGGGGCCTATGTCAGCGGCGATTTCTTCACGACGCTCGGCGTGCCAGCAGTCCTCGGCCGCACGTTCACATCGGCTGACGATGTGCGTGGTGGCGGACCGGATGGTCCCGTGGCTGTCATCAGCTATGGGATGTGGCAACGGCGTTTTGGCGGCGACGCCCACGTCATCGGAACGTCGCTTGTCATCGAGCGCATCCCATTTACGATCATCGGTGTGACGCCTCCCGAGTTCTTCGGTGCGGAGGTCGGACGGACCTTCGACGTCGCAGTCCCACTCAACGCGGAGCGGTTGATCCGCGGCAAGGACTCGGCCCTCGACGACGGATCTTATTGGCTCTCCTTCATGGTCCGCTTGAAGCCCGGACAGTCGGCGGAGGCGGCGACCAGCCTTCTGCGCTCGGTGCAGCCACAGATTCGCGAGGCCGTTTCCTCAACACTGCCGCCGCAGGCCGAGCAATTCCTGCTCAAAGATCCCCTCAAAGATCCATTTACGCTCGTGCCCGCGTCCTTGGGCACATCGCAACTGCGTCGACGATACGAGCAGCCCCTCCTCGCAACCTTGGTCATCGTCGGGCTGGTCCTCCTGATTGCCTGCGGCAACATCGCCAACCTGCTCCTGGCGCGAGCGACCGCGCGCCGCCACGAATTGAGTGTGCGGCTGGCGCTGGGAGCGACGCGTTGGCGTCTCGTGCGGCTCTTGCTTGTTGAAGCGCTCGTGCTCGCCGGCACCGGCGCGCTGGCCGGACTCGTGTTTGCGAGGTGGGCGAGCCCCATGCTCGTGGCGCAGCTGTCGACCTCCAGTCACACGTGTGACGCTGGATCTTTCCCTTGACTGGCGCGTACTGGCATTCACGGTCGCGGTCACAGGTGCGACAGCGGTGCTGTTCGGAACTGCGCCGGCCTTCAGCGCGAGGGGCCTCGCACCGATCGACGCGCTGAAGGAACAGGCTCGCGGCGCGTTGGGTGACGCGCGGACAAGCCTGTCGAGCGGCTTCGTCGTTGCCCAGGTGGTGTTGTCAATGGTGCTCATCGTGGCGGCGGGCCTCTTAGTGGGGACATTCGAACGGCTCGCGACCGTGCCCCTGGGGTTCGATGCCGACCGCGTGCTCACGGTCGACGTGGACGTGACGCGTGCGCTGATAGATCCAGCTAATCGCGGTCCTTTTTTCGATCAACTCGTCGCGGCAGTCGCCGCGGTAGCCGGCGTCTCGCATGCAGGAGCGTCGATGGCAACTCCCCTCGGCGGCAACAGCCTGATGGACATCATCGACCTGCCCGGCGCGCCGCCCCCACAACTCGAACCGGGTCCGGTGCCTTTCTGGAACTCGCGGATGACGATGCTCAATCAGATCACGCCGGGATGGCTCGCTACCTACGGTACGGCCGTCCTTGCCGGGCGTGATGTCGACGAACGAGATGCGCAGGGCGCACCCCCGGTCGCGCTCGTCAACGAGGCGTATGTGCACAAGTTCTTGCCCGGCCGGAACCCGATAGGAGAAACGATCAGGTTTCCCGATGCTGGCACGGTTCCGCCAAGGACGATCGTTGGAGTCGTCAGGGACGCGGTGTACATATCCGCGCGCGATGGTGCACGGCCGACCCTCTACATACCGCTGGCGCAACGCGCGACTGGAGGGCCGACGGCTCTGACGGCCAATGTCAGCATCAGCGTTCGTCCATCCGCGGGGTCGCCCGCCTTGCTGGCACCGCGTGTGGCGGCTGCCTTGACGGGGGTGGATCGCAATCTCACGTTTACGTTCCGACCGCTGCAGGATCGAGTCGATGCCGCGCTCACGCAGGAGCGCCTGGTCGCATTGATCGCCGGGTTCTTCGGCACGCTGGCCCTGCTGCTCGCCGGTCTTGGCCTGTACGGCGTGACGTCGTATGCGGTCGCCAGACGACGCGCCGAAATCGGCATTCGGATGGCGCTCGGGGCGGGGCCGGCGGGCGTCGTACGGCTTGTGCTCGTGCGAGTACTCCTGCTCGTGGCACTCGGCGTGATCACCGGAACGGTTGTGAGCTGGTGGTCATCACAATTTATCGCCAGTCTGCTCTACGAGATCGAACCGCGCGACCCGGTCACACTGGTGAGTGCGGCGGTCACGCTGACGGCGGTCGGTGCGATCGCGGGTTGGCTCCCTGCCTACCGTGCGTCACGGATCGATCCGGCACAGAGTACTGCGAGACAGTTAGCGGGCGACGCGCCTCGAGGATCGATCGGCTGAGGCACTCCGAGCCGCCGGCAGCCGCTGCTAATCGAACTCTCAAAGTGAGGTACCAGCCCCATTGGTCCGCTGAAGTCGCCAAGGGACGAGCGATGGCCCGACTGGCCAGTCAAATTCGTCACCTGAACGCGAGTTAACGACGGCGTAGAGGCGCCATCCGTTTTTTGTCATGACGACGATGCCAGAGCGCAGATGGACGCGCATCAGCTTCAGCGCCTCGCGCGCGGACGCCGTCGCCGCGATCACCGAGAGAACGAGCTGCGCTTGCCGCACGGAAGATCGCGGCCGCTGGCTCATCCGTAGACACTCCGACTGTTCGGACCGACGCGTTTCCCGCTGCTTTCTGCAATCGCCGCCGTTCCGTGTCGATCTTCAAAGGTCATCATGCGCTCATCGCGCCTACAATTAGCGCGAGTCCCTCAACGCCGCCCAGCGCGGCACATCATCTTTATCGTGGCGTTCGCAGTCTTCGCGTCGCCCGCCGGAACATCGGAGGCTCGAGATGGCATTCACCGTCACTTACAACGGCAACGGCAGTGATGGCGGCAGCGTGCCCGTCGATTCCAACTGGTACAACGCGGGCGCCACGGTCAACGTCGCCGTGCCCGGCAGCATGACAAAGACGGGTGCCACATTCGCGTACTGGAACACGAAGGCCGACGGCACCGGCACTTTTCACGGCTGGCCGCAGGACACATCCTTCCCTATGCCGGCCGCGAACCTCACGCTCTACGCCCAGTGGTTCGTCACCACCAGCCTCACGAGCGGCGGCGCGACGACGCATTATGCGTTCTCGTATGACAGCTCGCTCGCGGCCGGTGGACTGGAACCAGCGCGTACGCAGGCGCTCATGAACGCAGCCGAGAGCGACTACACGATCATGGCGAACTGGTTCGCTGGCGTCACGCTGCCCTCCACGCGGATCAACGTCTACGTCACGAGGCTGACCGGAGGCGCCAACAACACCGGGGACATCCGCCTCAAACCGAACACGAATAGTTCGAATGAACTGCGGAGTTATCTCGTCTCGGAGATCACCGAGAGCTTCATGCAGCGCCAGAACAAGGGGTGGGGATTCCTGCCCGGGCCTGGGGTCACGAACGAAAACAGCTGCGGCGAAGCGCTGTCGCTGTTTCTCACGCAGCAGTTCGCGCTGGGGCAGGGCTTCCCCAGTCCTTACACCGGCTTCACCGCCAACACCAGCAACGGATGGTTGAACACGTCGCTGCCGGCATCAAACGCCGCGTCGACGCGGTTCGTGACCAACTCGGATGGCTCAGTGACCGACTTCGGATCGCGGTTCGACTACGTGAACACCACCCTTCCGTACCCAGGCAACGGACCTGGCACCGGCTGCTCGATGCTGTTCATCTACTACCTCTTTCACCAGCTCGGATTTTCAATCAACCAGATCATCGCCGCCGCGCCCGGCTACGACAAGAATGGCAACCTCAACGCCACGGCGCCGTTGCGCGGCGTGTACAACAACCTCACCGGCGACAACAGCGATCCGTTCCCTTTCTTCAAGCAGCTCCTCGACGTCGCCTACCCGGAGAGCCAGGTGTCATCGATTCCCGGAACGAACCCGGACGACCCATGGCCGCTCGCCTCATTCCAGTACTGGGGCGTCAAGAACACGTACGGCAAGGACGAAGTAACCGATCTGATTGCGTCCTCCGCCGGCTTGCAGGTCTACGGCTTCTCGCTCGCGCTCGACGGGTTCAACCGCCAGGTGCTGGGGAACATCACGCCGGCAACGCCCACCATCTCTTTCGGTGGCGTCACCTGCCGTCCATCGACGCCGCTTCGTCGTCTTTCAGTTCTCCGACCTGAAGGTTCCACAGCGCGCGCTGTTCAACTACGACATCCACTTCGATCCACCGCCCACGCTGGGGCCCTTCCCGGCGAGTGGCGAGACGCCGGAACCGGGCAACGCGTCCATCAGCGTGCTCGGCCGGACGTTCTCGGCGCAGACGGAGTTCTTTTTCATTGCCGGCGCCGATCCATACTTCGCCAACGTGCTGCCGAACCCCTCGGATCCGTCGAAGCAGAACGAGCCCTGGCTGAGTCAGGACCTGCGCGTGTTCACGGCCATCCCGAAGGTGCAACCGGTGCCAGTGCCGTCGGCGGACTATGTGCCGCCATCTCCGGTACCGCCCGGCGCGCCGACGTTCAACGAGAACCGGTCGTACGGCGACTACGACATCGCCGGCGCCTACACCTACATCACGAACGTGGTCTCGTATCTGAACCAGAACTACGGTGACCCGTCGAAGGGGGATCCCTTCGACATCAATAACTCGATCCTGCCTGGTCAGAAGGATGCGTACACAGGCGATTCGTCGGTGACGCCGGGCACGAATCTGTTTCTGCTGACGTGCAACAACTACAACTTCGCGATTGCGCGCGTCCGGCTGCGCGGCTCCGCCGGTCCCTCGGGCGCCGCCAACGGCGTCAAGGTGTTCTTCCGTCTGTGGCAGACGCAGACCGCGGATACGAACTGGGATCCGGGCTATACCTACGCGAGCGACGACCCGACCGGCCTCAATCCGCAGTATCCGAAGGCCCCATCCGACAACCACACGATTCCGTTCTTCGCGAGCGGGAACTATCCCGTCACGAACGACGCGCCGAACAGCCAGACGATCACGATCAAGCAGGGCGACAGGCAGTGGGCCTACTTCGGCTGCTTCCTGAATCTGTACGACGGCGGGTTTGCCGTCAACGGCCAATCCGTGCAGCAGCAGTTCGCGCAGGGCACGCACCATTGCCTCGTCGCCGAGATCGCCTTCAAGGATGCGCCGATCCGCAACGCCGGCGGCGTCGTGGAAACCGCCGATAATAGCGATAAGCTCGCGCAGCGCAACCTGCAGGTGACGACGTCGGCGAATCCCGGAAACCTCGCGACGCATCGGATTCCGCAGACGTTCGACATCCGCCGCACGGATCCCCGGACGATGGATACCGTGTCGTCGGTGCCGGACGAATTGATGATCAACTGGGGGAACACGCCGCCGGGATCGCAGGCGGACATCTACTGGCCCGGGGCGAGCGCGTCGGAGATCCTGGCGATTGCTTCGCGGATATACGGCGCGCAGGTGCTCTCCGCCGCCGATCCGCATACGATTCGCTGCTCGACGGTCCAAGGCGTTACCTACATTCCCATCCCGCCGGGAACCGGTGAGAGCCTCGCCGGCCTGCTGACGATCGATCTGCCGTCCAACGTCGTCAAGGGACAGGAATTCAATATCATCGTGCGACGGATTGGCACGCGGCGTATCAAGGTCCCGCGCCGCCGCCGCCGCCGGGACCGAGGATCGCTATCGAGCACATCGTGCACCAGACCGGGCCAACGCCCCACGGCGCGGTCGCCGCCGTTGCCGTCGATCTCGGCAAGACCGAACGGTACGTCGTCGGGTCCTTTCAAGTGAGAATCCCGGTTCGGACGAAGGGCGAGATGCTCACGGGCGAGGAAACGACGCTGGCGATCCTCAAGGCGCGCCTGAAAGCGATGTCGGCGACAAACCGGTGGCGTCCGGTGCTCGAGCGATACATCGGCCTGATCTCCGCGCGTGTCGACGGACTCGGTGGCCATGCGTCGGATGTTCCGCCGTCGTTTCTCCCGCCGCCGCAGGGCACGCACGGTCACAAGCACGAGCATGATCACCATCACCCCGAGCGGCACGAGGAGCACCACGGCAAGATCGCCGGGCTGATCTTCGATCACTTCGGCGATTTCGAGGGGTTCATCCTCGACACCGGCGAAGGAGAGCGCCGCTACTTCAGCCGCGAAACCGAGATTAGAACGCTGGCTGAGCGCGTGTGGGCCGAGCGGCTGCGGATCATCGTCGTAGCGGACTGCGATCATCCGGAGCGGCCGCGGACGATCATCATCCGCGAGCCGCCGGCCCCGTTCACGCACTGAGGTCGATGCCGAGCGTTTGCCTCGAGCGAGCCAATCGATGCGATTGACGTCACTGCGCGAGCGCTACACCCTGGGGAGGCGAGGGCGTGCCTCTGCGGGCACATGCTATCTGCACGCTGGCGTCCGGGACGGGCGGGCGCCTCGCGCCGCTCGCGCGTGTGGGCCAGGATCGCCCGCCGGCGCTGCGCCGTCGCCACTTGTAGAACGACTTCCGAGAAATCCCGAACCGCCGGCACGTGCGCGCGACGTTCCCGATCGCGGCGGGGTGCTGCAGTACCTTCGACCGCCAGGTCGTGATCGACGAAGTGACTGCGCTGATCGGCGCCGGTGGCATGGGCGAGGTGTAACGCGCGACAGCAATCTGACGCGGTCGGTGGCGATCAAAGTACTGTAATCAATCGGATCGTTCTTCATGGACAACATTGCCCGCGTCATTCGTCATGCCGCGCGCCAGCTCTGGCGCGCACCGCTCGTCTCGGTCGCCAGCATCCTCACGCTCGCGATCGGCATCGGCGCCTGCACGCTCATGATGAGCGTCGTCTCGACGGTACTGCTCAAGCCCCTGCCGTACGGCGACCCCGATCGCCTCGTCATGAGTTGGGGCTGGTATCCAAACGCCAACCTTGGGTTTCCGGAGCAGCCGACGCATGGTGCAGTGTTCAGCATCATGCGCGACAACACGCAGGCGTTCGAGTCGCTCGCCGCATTTCGGGGCGCCTCGTTCAACTTCGGCGACGTCATCAGCCCCGAGCGTCTCGACGGGATCGAGGCGACGGGAGATTTCTTCGCGGCACTCGCGGTCGCGCCGGAGATCGGACACTTCTTTGAGCGCGCGAACGAGACACCGGGATCCGACCATGTCGCGGTGCTGAGCGACGCCGTGTGGCGGCGGCGCTTCGGCGGCGATCCGCACGTCCTTGGCCGCACGCTCACACTGAACGCCGAGCCGTACACCGTCATTGGCGTCGCGGCAACGGGCTTCGCCTTTCCGCGCGGGCCAGAGATGCCGAGCGACTTTCAGTTCGCGGCGACTCCCGACCTGTGGGTGCCGCTGAGGCCGCCGACCGGCGGCGTCGCCGACCTGGCGATCGTCGGCCGCCTGCGACGAGGCGTCACGGAGCTCCAGGCGCGCGAGGACATGGATCGCGTGATGGCGGTGGTGCAACGTTCGATCCCTGTCGTCAAGAGTGCCCGCCCGGGACAGCTGCTCGTTCCACTTCGACAGCAGGTGGTCGGCGACGTGCAGGCGATGCTGGCCAGCTTGCTCGCTGCTGTGCTGCTCGTCCTCGTGATCGCGTGCGTGAACACAGCTCAACTCGTGCTCGCGCAGCTTTACGGGCGCCGCCGGGATCTGGCGATCCGCACGGCACTCGGAAGTTCGACCTTCCGCCTTGCGGGCGAAGTGTTCGCGGAGGTCGGGCTGCTGGTCGCCGCCGGCGGCGTGGCGGGCGTCGCCGCGGGGATCGCGGGTCTGAAGCTCCTGCGCGCCTTCGGCTCGACGCGCCTGCCGCGCGCGGCGGAACTGACCTTCGATGCTCGCGCCTCGTTCGCCGCGCTCGGCGTGATCGCGCTCGCCGCGATCCTCGTCAGTGTGATTCCGATGCTCGTCGATCGCCGCCGCCCGCTCGTGGAAATCCTGCGCGGCGGCGGACGCGGTGTGGGGCGCGGGGGACTCCACCTGCGGGTTCGCCGGACGCTCATCGTCGGCCAACTCGCCGGGTCGCTCGTCCTGGTCACCTGCGCCGGCCTGCTGATGCGCAGCCTGTCGCTCCAATTGGAGGCGAGACGGGGATTCGACGCCGTGCGCGGCGTGACGTTCGAGGTCTCGCTGCCCCACGCCAGGTACCCGGAGCGGCCGTTCGCCACCGGCATGGACCACGCCGCGGCTGTCCGGTTTCTCGATGCCTCACTCGACGACATTCGCGCGCTGCCGGGCGTGTCCGCCGCAGGAATCGGGAAGCCGCTCCCGCTCAGTGGCGCGCAGCAGGCGACGGTGTTCACGCCGGAAGGAGAGCTCCCCGCACTCCTGCCAGGCGCACTCTCACCGATTGCGCAATACACGGTCGCAAGCCCGGGCATGCTTCGTGCGCTCGGGGCGACCGTCCTCGCCGGCCGCGACCTCTCCGCCGCCGACCGCACGGAGAGCCTGCCGGTCGTCATCGTCAACGAGGCCATGGCCAACTGGATCTGGCCGGGGACATCCGCCCTCGGGAGACGCGTCCGCGTTGGTCGGCCGGACGAGCAGGCGGCGATGTGGCCGTGGATGACGGTGGTCGGCGTGGTATCGAACATGAAGCGCTACACGCTCACCGAGGCGCCGAGGCCCGAGATGATCGTGCCCTACACGCAGAATCCCTACGTGACGTTCGGGACGATGCAATTCGTCGTCCGGTCGAATCTCGAAACGTCGGCCGCGATACGCGCGATTCAGCGCGCCGTCGCGTCGGCGGATCCCGCCATCCCCATCGCGCACGTCCGCACGATTGACGACCTCGTGGCGACCAGCGCGTCGAACGCGCGGTTCGCCACGCTCTTCATGGCGAGCTTCGGTATCGTGGCGCTCGTGCTCACGATCGTCGGCGTCTACGGCGTCATCGGGTACGGCGTCGTGCAGCGGCGACAGGAGTTCGGCGTGCGGCGGGCGCTCGGCGCTGACGCGCGCGACATCCTGTGGCTCATCGTACGGGAAGGCCTCAACCTGGGCGCTGCGGGCGTGGCGGCAGGACTCGCGCTGACCGTGGCCGCGGCCTTCGGGCTCCGCCACTTGCTGTTCGGCATTTCGCCGTTCGATCCCATCACGCTGGGCACCTCGATCGCCGTCGTCGTTGCGGTGACCGTCGCCGCCAGCATCATTCCAGCGGCGGCGGCGGCGCGGATCGAACCTCGCGCGGCGCTGGAGGACTGACGGCCGCAGGGACTTGTGTCCTGACGTCGGCTCATCGATGCCGGACGCCTGGTCACCGCAGCGCCCTGAAGTAGGCGGCGATGTCCTGGGCGACCGCCGCGTTTCCGCTGCCCAGATGGATGCCGTCGATATGCTCGGCGCACGCGTGGGCCTCGAACCCGGGCGCAATGCTCACCAAGTCCGGATACGCAGCGGCGACTTTCGCAAAGGCCGCATCCACGTAGTCCGGAACATGACTGTCCTGAAGCGTCGCCTCGTGATCGGTGGCGGGGCCCAACGGCGGCCTCAACGGCGGTGTCGTCGTATGGCACCAGCCATTCTGCGGGCTGCGGATGATCGTCATTAGGTCGATGCGTTTTGCGCTGGGCCGCTTGGCTCGGATCGTCTTTATGGCCGCTGTGAGGTTGTCGATCCAGTCCTTTTCGGTCGTCAATTGCCAGCTCCACGCCTGATAGACGATGCGATCCGGGGCATCGCTGCCAGCCTCGCACTTCAGTATCTGGACGTTGTTGACGCCTCCAACAGGCGTGGGTGTCCACACGTAGCTTTCGGGGTTCGCATACTCGTAGACGTATCCATAGTGGGCGAATCGCCCGCCCCACTTCGGGGAGAGGTCTGCCCCCAGCGCATCGAGGAATCCGGCCTTGAACCACTCACCGGTCGTGAGGAGTCCCATCAGCTCGGTACAGGCGAACGGGCCCGAGGGAGGCGCGTTTCGGTCAACAACAGTGACGATGGGCTTCTTGATGTCGCCTTCGGAGGCCCAAAGCAGTCCCACACTGGCAGCCACGCAGAAAGACAACGCGCCCAAACGTAGGGTCATATGATCGCGTTTCGCACTTCGCACTTCGCACCTCGCGTAACTTCCAGAGCCATTCGACTGCTTCGGGGAGCGTCTGCTTCTCAGTAGATTCTCTCGGCCTTAGACGCTTGAGATCTTGGTGAGGATGGTACACGAACCACGAGGGCAGCTACGCATGCCGCGCACGGGTTGCTTGCGAGTAGTCGCCAAGGGCGGATCTTTCGGCGCATCCGCCCCTGGTCAATGGCTCAAGCCGCAGAACCGGGCTCGATCCCGAGCCGTTCGTTGACGGCACACGGAAGCTTCTGCTTGCATCCCTGGTAGCGTTCCGTCGTCTGGATCGAGACGTGGCCCTCGGGAGGCTCTCTGTTCTGGATTAGGGGATTGCCGGGTAATACTGAGCCCGCTAGAATCCGCCCGTGCACTTCGTCTACATCGTTCGTTGCGCGGACGGCACGTTGTACACCGGCTATGCGCGAGACCCCCGCGCGCGCGAACGGGCTCACAACAGCGGCCGTGGCGCGAAGTACACTGCGGGCCGGCGTCCGGTGCGGCTGGTATATCAGGAAGCGTTCCGCTCGATGGGGAAGGCGCTGGCGCGCGAGTACGTGGTGAAGCAATTTACCCGCAAGCAGAAGGACGCGTTGGTCGTCACCGCCCTAGGGCCTTCAAACGAGCGCCGTTGCATTTTCAAGACTTAGGCTTGAGTCTGGTGACCCTCCCACTGGGAAAATCTGCCTGGCTTTGGGCGACTCTGATCTCGTTGAATTTGTTCAGCATGTACCACACCAAAGTCGACCCGTGTTTCACTGCTGCAGCATAGGAAGCACCATCGTCACTACCGAAACCCGCGTCGGCAATGTTGTCTGGATGATTGTGACAAAAGGCTCGGCCCGCGAGGCCAGCCGGCAATTCGATATTCACGTTCACGTAATTCTGTGCGCTGCTCGTTGTTGGCTCGGTGTAGCAATACGAGCTTTTCCTCCCCTGAATTTTGAGCGCGACCACGAAGGCATACTCCTTTTTGTTCGAGTCGCCCATTCGGCGAACGTGACCAAATCCGGCCTCTACTGCATCCTCGATCTGCTTGTAAGGACCGAACATCTTTGCGACTGACATGAAACTCCTCCTTTGCCGTTCGCAAGTAGACGCGTCGGGTGCCACGGCGAGCATTCCAGCTCGACAGAAGCGATCGATGCGGCCAGGCTCTCATGAGAGGCATTGTGCACCGCTTCGTTGACGTGCTGAGAGCTCAAAGCGTTCACGGGATCGAAGCCCCGCTACCTTGGTACCTCAGACAGTCAGTTTTTTAGGGTGTCCGCTTCTCCGGCCCCCAGGGCATCTACTACGTGGCGTGCGGCCTGAAACAGATGCGGCCGTCCACCTTCAGCATCCTGACACTGGCCACGACGAGCTGGTCGCTACGGTGGAGAAGGCATCGGGCAATATCCGCCGATCAACTTTCCACGATTACAAGTTGGAACAGTCGTAGACGGGCGCGCCTCAGCTGGTGCCCGAGGTCGGGCAGACTTCGAACGGCTCGTCCGTCTTAGGGCGTGCTTTTGGGGATTCGCCGCAGCACAATGTGGGCGTCCTTTCTTCTGACCCCTCCGCCGCAGCGCAAGCGGCGCCGCGGGACACCATACGCTCCTGCGATCCAGGACTGTCGAGGATGCGGACATGACAGACGACGCCAACGGGACTCCCGGGTCTTCTCAGGAACCCGATCAGACGATGACCTTCGGCTCCTCTGCCAGCGAGCTCGCAGGCTCAGGGATCAGCGCTGCTGACGCGCGTCGGTACCCCGCGACCGTGGGGCGCTACCGCATCGTGCGAATCCTAGGCGAAGGCGGGATGGGAACCGTCTACGAGGCAGAAGAGCAGCACCCTCGACGTACGGTGGCGCTCAAAGTCGTCAAACCTGGCTGGGTCAGCGCGGAGCTCCTTCGCCGGTTCGAGCTGGAGGCGCTGGCGCTCGGCAGACTGCAGCATCCAGGGATTGCCCAGATTTACGAGGCCGCGACGGCCGACAGCGGGTTCGGGCCGCAGCCTTATTTTGCGATGGAGCTCATCCGGGGCGATTCGCTGCACGCCTACGTCGCATCGCATCGCTTGAACACGCGTGACCGGCTGGAGTTGATGATCAAGGTCTGCGACGCGGTGCACCATGCGCACCAGCGAGGCATCATCCACCGGGATCTGAAACCGGGCAACATCCTCGTAGATGAGAGCGGACAGCCCAAGGTTCTGGATTTCGGCGTGGCGCGCGTGACGGACAGCGATGCCTATGCGACGCGCCAGACAGACATGGGTCAGCTTGTGGGAACGCTCGCCTATATGAGTCCCGAGCAGGTGTTGGCCGACCCGCTCGAGGTAGATGTCCGTAGTGATGTGTACGCCCTCGGGGTGATCTTGTATGAACTGCTGGCCGAACATCTGCCCTACGGGATCGGACGCCAGCTCCAAGAAGCCACGCGAGCGATTCTCGAGGAAGACCCGGCGCGGCTCAGTTCGATCAGCCGCGTCTATCGCGGCGACATCGAGACAATCGTCGCCAAGGCGCTGGAGAAGGACAAGAGGAGACGATTTGCCTCGGCGGCAGATCTCTCGAGCGACATTCGACGTTATCTGAAAGACGAACCGATCACGGCCCGGCCGGCCAGTACGGCGTATCAGTTGCGGAAGTTCGCCCGCCGACACAAGGCGCTGGTCTGGGGAATCGCGGCAGTGTTCACCGTGCTGATCGCGGGAATCATCGCCAGCACGTGGCAAGCGGCGAGAGCCACGCGCGCGGAGCAAGTCGCCAGGGAAGAGGCGGCGACAGCCAAGGCGATCAACGATTTTCTCCTCAATGACCTGCTCGCGCAGGCCGGCGCGACCTCACAGTCTCGGGCCGATATCAAGCCCGATCCGGACCTCAAGGTCCGGACAGCCCTCGACCGCGCTGCGAAAAGCATCGAAGGCAGGTTCGACACACAACCACTGGTGGGGGCCTCGATTCACCTGACGATCGGCAACGCCTACCGTGAGTTGGGATTATTGCCCGAGGCGGCACAGCATTACGTCCGTGCGATGGACCTCCGGCGCCCTGTGCTGGGCGCAGAACATCCCGATACGCTCACCGGTCAGAACAATCTTGGGCAGTTGTACAGAGAGCAGGGTAAGTACGCCGAGGCCGAGCAATTACTGTCCGGGACCCTGAAGATCAGGCAACGGGTCCTCGGCGAGGAACATACCGACACACTCATCACGATGGCGAACTACGGACTTGTGCTCCATGAACAAGGCAAGTACGCCGAGGCCGAGCCGATTCTCACCAAGGTCCTCGAAACCGAGAAGCGCCTCAGGGGCGAGGCGGATGCGGAAACGCTGACCAGCATGCTCAATCTGGCAAAGCTGTACGGCGATCTCGGCAAGCTGGCGCAGGCCGAAGCGCTGCTCACCAGGATGATTGACGTGGGCCGGCGGACACTGGGCGAAGAACATCCTAATGTCCTGGGTGCGCTGAACAACCTCGCAGCCGTTTACTACAGCCAGGGCAAGTACGCGGAGGCGGAGCCGGTTTTCACAACCCTTGTCGAGATCGAGAAACGGGTCCTCGGCGACGAGCACCCGGAGACGTTGACCGGCATGAACAACCTCGCAGTGTTGTACCGCCAGTTAGGTCGGGAGGCGGAGGCGGAGCGGGTTCTCACAAAGGTGGTCGAGGTCCAGCATCGTGTGATCGGTGACGAACACCCCAACCAGTTGGCGACGATGTGCACTCTGGGACAGGTGCTCCAACGCCGAGGCAAGCTCGCGGAGGCAAAAACGCTCTATACGACGAGCCTCGCAGGGCAGCGTCGCGTGAACGGCTCGGAGCATTTGAGCACACTGAACACGATGAGGCTCCTCGGAGGGTTGCACCGGGACCAAGGCAACTACGCGCAGGCGGAAGCGCTGCTCCGGGAGGCGCTCCGCGGGTTCTTGAAGACACGTCCCGATTTCTGGGCCCGATTCGAGATCGAAAGCACACTCGGCGCGAGCCTCTCCGGTCAGAGAAAGTTTGCCGAGGCTGAACCGCTGCTGCTCTCCGGGTACGAAGGGCTCGACCGACTGAAAGCCACCATCCCTCCATTGAACAAGCCCAGCCTGGAACATGCTGGAGACTGGATCGTCACCCACTACCAGAGCTGGGGCCGGCCGGAGAAGGTCGCCGAGTGGCAGCGGAAGCTACAGAAAAGCTGACGCCTTCGCGAGCGGAGGACCGCGCCTGTAGCTCATCTGGAAGAGCCCCGACCTTCTCGCGATCGGAATCGGGAGAGCCTACTTCAGCTTCCAGAGGTGGAGCGTGTTCTGTGTCGCCGTGGCGACGATAAAGTGGCCACCAACGGTCCAGCCACCCCCGATTGGCAATACCGGCGGTACCCAGTCTGTTTCCCGCGCGCCTGATGCGATGTTCGTCAGCGTGATGTGGTCAGGCTGCGTCATGTCCTCGGATTTCATGAACGCGGTCGCGAGGACTGCCCCGTCCTGCGAGATCTGCATCACGAAGGGCGGCTGCGCCGCACCCGTTGCGCGACGGCGGGTGCGTCCAGTCGCGGCGTCGATGAACAGGACTGCCTTGTCGCCGCCCGAGGCAACGACAGTCTGGCCGTCAGGCATGAAATCCAGAGCGAGCGGGCTCATCAACGAGTCCTTGTTCTCGCTGACCAGTTTCGCGTCGCGCGTGTCGTACACGCGAACCGCCGTATCACCATCTGCCGTGGCGATGTAGCGATCGTCGCGCGAGAATGCCGCTGCCATGACACCGCCGACGGTCTGCGCGAGCGACGTGCGCGTCGTGCACTTGAGGACATCGACGAGCTGCACCGCATCTCCCTGCGCCGCAACCGCAAGCGTGCGACCGTCGTGCGAAAATACGCCGACGCCGGGATAGTGTCTGAGGTGCAGCTCGCACTGCGTTGCGCCCGTGTCGGACGCCCAGATGTGCACATTGCCCTTGTGGTCGCCCAACACGATGAACCGGCCATCCGGAGAGATGGAGAACACGTCGCCAGGACCAGGTGGAAACTGAATCGCCCGCTGCTCTCGGCCGTCGGACAACGAGAGCACGCGGATCGTGTGATCCATCGTAATCGCCGCTGCCACGTCGCGGTCCATCGCCACGACGAAGGCGGCGACGCTTGCGGGCATCTGCAGGATCGAATCTACCGGTGAGGCGCCCTGCCCACCACCGTGCAGTCGCGTTGCCGAATGTGAGCACGACCGCCGCGACGACGACGCTCGTTCGGCGCCTCACAGCTGCTCCAGCACGAGTTCGAACGTGACGGCGGCCGCCGGACCGCCCGGCGTGCGCACGATCGTGACAGGACGCACAAGCTCCGCGCTCTGGATCAGAGGGTCCTTCGCGTAATTGCGCTGCGGATCACCTGCGAAGACGGAATCGGTCGCAAAATACAACTGCGTTGTCAGCGGTTTGCACCCAGGTGCCTGCACCAGATAGTGCACGTGCTGGCAGACGCGGCCGGGATAGTGACCGGGCATGACCGACTCGAACCCGTACTTGCCAGCACGATCGGCGACCAGCGCGGCGCGGAAGCGGTATCCGTCAAGATCGTAGAGCCCTGAGTCATTCGCCTGCCAGATTTCGAGCGTTGCCCCTTCGAGCGGATTCCCGCGTGTATCGAATACCTCGCCAGACACGGACAGCGGAAGGCCGGGATCACCGGGAAGCCGCAATTGTGCAGTGTGGGGCGCGCTCTTCTTGTAGAAGGGTCCGAGTTCGTTCCAGGCGGTGGGTGGCCGCGGCGTACTCTGTGGTGCGGCCCAGTCAAGCGCTGCCGCAATCGAGACGCCTGGTCCGAGCGCCAACCCACCCATGGCGGCGCACTTGAGCAGAAGATCGCGGCGGCTGAGCGGCTCGGTCACGGCGCCCTTTATACACCGAATCGGGACGCTTCGACGTCGGGGGAAACGGGAAGGCCTGCACAATCCGGCGCGACGCGTCCTCTCGATCGCGTGAGGCTGACAGCCACACACCTGGGTAGCCGGCAGTCGCGGCGGCGTCGGTCACCAACTAGGTTCGGCGCGCGCCTCCGCACCACCGCCTATATAGCGCCGGCGCTCCGATCGTGAAAAGCAGCAGCGTACCGGGCTCGGGTGTGGGGCTACTGGGGCTACCAGGCTGAATCGTCGCGGCAAGTGCGGTGCTGTCATTGAAATAGTTGCCGTTCCTTCCAAAGCCCACAGCGAAATCGATGATATCGCCGCGGGTGAGGCTGAAACCGTGATTGAAAGTCGCGGCGCTCGCGCCGGGCACACCTTCCACGAAATCGTCGAATACAGACGAACCATTGAGCAGGACGTGAACGTCAGTCGTCGTTCCGGCCAGATCCTGGCCGGCAAAGGTGGACCTGAGGGACACCTCCCCGGTGGCCGGTGCGAGGTAGCGCACAAGCGCGTATTCACCGTTGGGTCCTGGATGCAGTCCGAACTGGCCCGGCGCATAGTGCGCTGAGCCGCCGAGAAGGATCGCGGCGCCAGTGCCGTTGTGGTAGGCCGCAGGGTTGCCGTCAGGGGCAACATTTCCGCGCCACGTGTCGAGCCCCTCTCGCACGGCAGGATTGCTGCTGAGGATGAACGGCGAGCCGAGTGTCATGGACCAACCGTAGCTCCAGACGCCAGTCGGGTTGCTGGTTGACGAAAAATCCGCGGCGACATCGGCGACCGAAAGCGGGTCGGCGTTCACCTCGGCGATATTCCACGAGAGACAACAGATGAGAACAAGGAGCATTCGACCGAGTCGCATGTCAGTTCTCCTTTCCGGCAAAGAGATGGTCATCTTGAGAACCGGCAGACCGATTCTCCGCCAGGGACGCGCGCTATCTGCAACCGGTGCGCCGCGCCAAGCGACATGAGCGGTGAGAGGGCGAGGCCGGCAGACGAACAGCGAAGGGGCGGCTTCTCGGAGTCGACGTATGCTACTAGTGCGCACCATGACTCCGACCAGGGTGTCGATCGTCGTCGTTGCGTGCGCGGCGGCAGTCGCGGAGGTTGGCAGATCCGTGCCGCAGATCGCCGCGACATCCGACGATCCGAAGCAGGCGAAGAAAGCCCGCGGAGCCGGGCAGAAGCCATGACCTTCATCCTCCTGTTCTTCATTGCGCTCGGCTTGCTCCAGCCGCAATCGGCGCAGCAGCTCCTCGCCCGCCATCACGCGGTTTCACAAGCGGTGCGGCAGCAGCCCGCGTCACATCCGACTCAGACGCCCGCGGAGTCCCTGACCGCGTTGCTCGCTGCCGGTGGGAGCATCGCGCTTCCGCACGGTGGGATCTATGCGGGCTCGTTCACATTGAAGTCGAATACTTCACTCGACTGCGGCGGGTCCTCCATCACCGGGACGACGGGGCCTACCTTGGACATCCCGCCAGGGACGCACGATGTCACTGTGACTAATTGCATCCTGACGACAGCCTCCGATCAACGGGTGGTGCTCGTCGGCCGGAATGAGGCCAGTCAGACGACGCTCGACCAAGTGCCGCAGCGGATTCACTTCGCGAATATCACGATCCCAACCTATCGCGGCAAGCGTGGATTCGAGATCAACGGCGCCCACGTCACGCTCGACGTTGTCACGGTCACGGACCTCTTCGACCCCGCTGGCCGAGATTCGCAGACGGTCTGGATTGGCAATACCCCCGGCCCCGTCACGATTACGAATAGCGTCCTCAGCGGCGGCACCGAAACGATCATGGTGGGCGGTGACACCATGAAGATTCCAGATGTCATTCCGTCCGACATCACCATCGCGGATTGCCGTCTGGAGCATCCGCTCTCCTGGCAGACCGATGGCGTGAAGCACTTCGTCAAGAACCTGCTGGAACTCAAGACTGGCCACCGCGTGACCCTTCAACGACTCACGCTCGACGGTAGCTGGAAGGATGCCCAGAGCGGCTGGGCCTTCATGATCACGCCGCGTTCGGGCGGTGACATCAACGGCGTTCTCGTCGAAGACGTCACCGTGTCCAACGTGGCAGGCGTGTTCAATCTCTTGGGGCGCTCGAATGTCGCGCCAGCGACGACCAGTCCGACCCAGAACATTGTCATTCGCCGCGTGAAGGCGACAGCGAGCACGTCGTTCGCCTCCGGCTTGGGCGTCTTTGCGATGCTGGGCGGGGAAGTGCATGACGCCCTTTTTGATGGCATTCAGTTCACGGGCGACGGCAACTACTTCCTCACGACCTACGCCGGCACCGTGGTGGATCTGGCGACGGGTGTAGGACGGCCAGGGGCGCCGGTTGATTCGCTCACCGTCACGAACTCGACGTTCACGGCAGGGATCTATGGGCTGTTTCTGAACGGCGTGGCGAATGCCGGGCCAACGCAGGCCGGTGTCAAGGCGCTCACGGTCACCGGGAACACCATCAGCGGGGCTTCCGCGGCGCTGAAGAAGGCGTTGCCGAAGAACACGTACCCGTGAGCGCGAACGGGACTCTTATTGATGTCGCAGCGCGCTCAGCGGATCCGTCTGTGCCGCGCGCCAGGCCGGAACGAGGGTCGCGGCGACGACGACCCCGAGAACGATCGCCAGCGCGCGCGCGAAGGACATGACATCGGTCGCGCTGACGCCGAAGAGCACGCTCCCGAGCAGTCGGCTCGCGCCCAGCGCGGCGACGATGCCGAGCCCGGCGCCAATCACGCCGAGCCTCAGGCCTCGTGCGAGAAATCTGCGAACGACCGACCCGCCTGACGCGCCGAGCGCCATGCGGATGCCGATTTCGTGGGTGCTCTGCTTGACCGTGTACGACACGAGCCCGTAAGTGCCCATCGCGGCGAGCGTCATGCCGGCCACGCCGAACACGAACAGCATCGTCGCCGCCAGGTCGAAGAGCATCAGCGCGCCTTTGAGGTGATCGGCGAGCCGCCTGGCAGACAGGATCGGCAGATCCGGGTCGAGCGCGGCAACATGGGCCCGCGCTTGATCCACCAGCACGTCGGCCGGCGCGGGTCCCCGTGCGTACAGAATCATGTTCGACCGATACGACTGCAGGAACGGGACGTAAACATACGGGCGCGGGAGTTCGTTGATCCGCACGTACTTGATGTCCGCTGCGACACCGATGATCGTCCTCAACTCGCCGTCGGCGACGCGCACCCGTTTGCCGATCGCGTTGGACGCGCCACCCCAGAACCGCTGCGCGAGCGTGCCGTTGACGATTGCCACCGGTGCAGCATGTTCATCGTCTCGGTCCTCAAACGCCCGCCCGGCGGTGAGATTGATCCGCAGCGTGCGAAAGTAGTCAGGCCCGATGGTATTCGACAGAAACGCCAGATCTTCGTCCCGCTGCGGCTGGTAGCCCTCGATCGCCACACGTCGCGCCGGCGTGTCGAGAAACGCCAGCGGTTCGTACGCCGAGAGGGTGGCCGACTCGATTCCGGCGTCGGCGCGGACGGCGGCCAAGAGCTGTCGATAGAACACGCGGCCGCGCGACTCATCGTGTCCGTTCTGTTTGACGTCGACCGAGACCGTCGCCACGTGGCTGGAATCGAAACCGGGATTCGCGCGGCGCGCCGCCTCGAGGCTGCGCGTCACGAGCCCGGACCCAACCAGAAGGATCAGCGACACCGCCACCTGCGCGATGACCAGACCGGGGCGCAATCGACCGCGCGACCCGCTGCGCGGTGAGGCGTCGGTGTTGATGACCGAGACCAGATCCACTCGTGAGGTCTGCAGCGCTGGAACGAATCCGAACGCGAGCGCGCACCCGCAAGCGACCAGTACCGCAAACCCGAGGACGAGGCCGTCGACGCCGACATTGAAGAAGACGCGTCGAGGGGCCGCGAGCGACTCGGCGTACCCGACGAGCAACGGGAGCCCGCGCCGCGCGAGCAGGACACCGAGCACCGCGCCGGGCAGGGCGAGGACCAGGTTCTCGACAATCAGCAGACGAACGATCCGTGTTCGCGTGGCACCGAGCGCGAGACGGACGGCGATTTCGCCACGGCGCGAGATCCCGCGCACGAGCACGAGCCCCGCGATGTTGGCGCACGCGATCAGCAGCACCAGCAGACCCATCGCCGTCAGGACTATCAACGTGGGCAGCAGGATGATCGGAGCGCCGCCCGGCGTTTTCCAGAACCGCACGGCCCTCAGCTTCTCTGCGGCATCAGTGAGCGGCCGCTCGCGCGACCGGGCGGCCCAGAGCGCGTCCGTCTGAGCCGCGGCGTCGGCGAGCGTCGTGTCCCGTCGCAGGTATCCCTGCGGAACGAAGAAACTCGCGCGACGGTCGGAGAAAATCGCTGACGGTGTCGTCTGCTGGCTGCCAAACGTGAAACCGAGCTGCGGCGCCATCATGACCGGGATGTAGAGCTCGACGTCGTAAACAACGGTTGTGCCGTGAAAGGTCGGATCGGCCACGCCGACGACGGTCAGCGGGCAGCTGTTGATCACGATTGTCTTGCCGACAATCTCCGGATCGGCGGCGAAATCGCGCCGCCAGAGACCGTCGCTGAGGACGACGACTGGATGACGACCGGGCGCGATCTCGTCCGACGGCAGGAGCGTGCGCCCGAGCTCGGCACGGATACCGAGCACCTGAAAATAATTCCCCGTGACGATTTCGGCCCAGAGCGAGCGGGAGCCGTGGCCCCGGCCCAGGCCAACCGTCGCCAGCTCGGATCCCATGAGCCCGGAGAACGCGCGATCGTGATCGCGAATGTATTGGTAATCCGGATACGACACGGCGAGATCGCGTCCCGACGTCGTTTCGCGGAAGATCGAGACGAGCCGCGACGACTGCCGGACGCCGGCGACCGGGCTGAACGCGATGCCCTTGAGCATCGTGAAGACGGCGGCGTTCAGGCCGATGCCGAGCGCGAGCACGCCGACGAGCGTGAGCGCAAAGGCCGGGTTCTTCGCGAGGGCGCGGATTGCATAGCGGACGTCGCTCGCCAGATCGTGCAGGGCGTCGAGCCACCACGGGCTCCAGACCCGGCGCGCGGCTTCAGTGGTCAGCGTGACGTTGCCGAAATCCCTCAGCGCGGCATAGCGCGCAGTCTGTCGATCGGCGCCGTCTGCCATCTTCTCGTCGGTGGCGATGGCCAGGTGCGCGCGAATCTCGTCCTGGAAATCCTCGTCGTCCAGGCGCCGGCGCATGAGCCCCTTGAGCCAGGCCAGAATCGACATACGC
Organism: uncultured Acidobacteriota bacterium; assembly: GCA_963771415.1. Lineage (GTDB taxonomy): Bacteria > Acidobacteriota > Vicinamibacteria > Vicinamibacterales > 2-12-FULL-66-21 > CAWAZT01. The sequence goes on from CAVYTI010000010.1 coordinate 96,919, forward strand.
TACTCCTCGGTTCCCGGCGCCGTGGCCGGTTGCATCACCTGGGTGATCGCGTTCACCAGTTCGGTCCATCGCGATGCCTCGCGAAGCAGCTGCTTCTTGCCTTCGGGCGTGAGGCGATAGAACTTGGCGCGCTGATTGGCGTCGGTCTGACCCCATTTCGCGGTCACCCAGCCTTTCTTGGCGAGCCGCTGCAGGGCTGGGTACAGAGAGCCGGCTTCGACCTGCAAGCACGTCCGACGACTGCGCGCGGATCGTCTGGCCGATCGCGTAGCCATGCTGCGGCCCCCACTGGAGCGTCCGGAGGATCAGCATGTCGAGGGTGCCGTGCAGGAGGTCGGTGCGCGCGTCGGGCCGCGAGGAGTGCAGCGTCATGGTTATAGAGAGTCTATAGCCTTGGACGTAGAGAGTCTATAGCCTGTTCCATCTTTAGTCGAGGGGCTTCGCCCCTCGAACTCCCCTACACGCTCGCTTGCGGGGCCCCGATGCCCCGCGCCGCTCGCGTGGCTCACTCGCGGCGCTCGTTCGCACCGCCGGGGCTTCGCCCTTCGAATTCCGCAATATGCTCGCTTGCGGGGCCCCGATGCCCCGCGCCGCTCGCGTGGCTCACTCGCGGCGCTCGTTCGCACCGCCGGGGCTTCGCCCTTCGAATTCCGCAATACGCTCGCTTGCGGGGCGCCGATGCCCCGCGCCGCTCGCGTGGCTCACTCGCGGCGCTCGTTCGCACCGCCGGGGCTTCGCCCTTCGAATTCCGCTATACGCTCGCGTGCGGGGCGCCGATGCCCCGCGCCGCTCGCGTGGCTCACTCGCGGCGCTCGTTCGCACCGCCAGGGCTTCGCCCCTCGAATTCCGCTATACGCTCGCTTGCGGGGCCCCGATGCCCCGCGCCGCTCACGTGGCGCTCTCGCGGCGCTCGTTCGCACCGCCAGGGCTTCGCCCCTCGAATTCCGATCGCTCACGAGCCGCTCGCTTGCTGGGGGGGTCGTCGCTTGCTGCTTCTCGGCTACCGCGATCCGGCTCTCAGTGCGCGGGCTGCCCGATCACCATTGAAACCACCAGACCGGGAACATCGCGGCGAGCGCCGCGCCGGCCTGAAGCACAAGCACCATCCTGGCGCGCCTGGGTTCAGTCGGCAGCCATTTGACGGCGAAAAACGCGATCACCGGCAGTTGACCGGCCATGAGCAATTGCCAAACGTGGGCGGCGGTTCCCTCGTCAGCCTGACGGGCGGTGCCGACCATCGCAACGTGGACAACAACAGTGGCGAGGGCGGTGGCCGACAGGGCGAGTGGAAGGAGAGCGCTCGGCCGCCTGAGGAGTGCGGTGTCCATCTGAACCTCCTGGCAGTGATCGACGCAGGCTCGCAACAAAACACTTTGCATTGTAAAGTCGATCGGCGTGCCGATGTCAACAGCAAAAGCGCCAGGCCACAGCGTTACGGACGTGTGAAGGCAGAGAGATGAGCGACTCGACCGGATTCGTCAACTCGGAGGTCGGTCGTCAAGCTCATCAGCCTGTGATCCGAATCGATACTCCGCGGTTCCCGAATCGAGATTCCGCGGTTGACAAATGGATTCAGCCGGAACACGATTCGTGACCCATCTTTCGTGGGCTCGGCGAACCTCACGAGGTACCCCCCATGCGCGTGAGATCCGTTCGGCGTCCGTCCCGAGTCGTGACTTCCATCGGGCCGCCATCCCTCCCTTTACGGACGCCACCGGCAGTTACTGCCCACGGTCGTCAATCGCGCGCCGTGTCGGCGATCGCGCGCTCACGGTTGTCGCCCTGACGCGTTGTCGACTTCAGCTCCACACCTTGAGCTCTGCTGCGGCAGCCGGGCCGCATGCAACAAGCCGTTGAGAGCGCGAGGCACGACAGGCGATTCCTCGTGATGTGGTCGGGTTTCGAGAATTCAGAGATTTGCGGGCTACTCACTCGTTCACTGTCCGAATTGAGGTGCAGCGTGAAACTGGCTCCGGCGAGGGTTTTTCTGTCCTGGTTGGCCCTCAGCCTCATCGTCATCGGCTATACCGCGCGTACGGTTTCAGCGCAGGTCCTGTACGGTTCGATCGTCGGAACGTTGACCGACCAGACGAGCGCCGTCGTTCCCAAGGCAACGGTAAGCGTGACGAACACGTCCACCGGTTTGTCCCGGCAGGTGACGACGAACGAGGCCGGCTACTATTCCATTCCAAATTTGCCGGAAGGTAATTACGACGTGGCGGTGAACGCCACCGGGTTCAAGGCTTACACCCAAACAGGCGTCTCCGTTCGCATCAACAGCGTCACCCGGACGGACATCGTCATCGAGATCGGCGGGGTCGCTGAACAGGTCAGCGTGGAGGCCACCTCCGCGGTCCTTCAGACCGCGACGACCGATGTCAGCACGAACCTGGATACGCGGGCCATGGAGAACCTGCCGCTCTCCGGCTACCGCAACTACCAGTCGCTCATCAATCTCGTCCCGGGCGCCACGCCGGCACAATTCCAGAACGCCGTCACCGATACGCCGGGACGCTCGTTGACGACCAACGTCAACGGTCAGGACCGCGGCGCGAACAACACGCGGGTGGACGGATCGGCCGACATCCTGGTCACGATGCCTCACCATGCGGTCTACGTCCCGCCGGTGGAAAGCATCCAGGAAGTGAACATCTCGACGAACAACTTCGATGCCGAGCAGGGCATGACCGGCGGCGCGGCGGTCACCGTCATCACCAAGTCCGGGACGAATGACTTCCGCGGCACCGCCTTCACGATGTACGACAGCAGCGCGTTGCGGACGTTCACCTGGGACGAGAATCGCGCTGGTGTCGGAAGAGAAGCCGAAAACTACGCGAAGCATCAGCGGCGGCAGCCTCGGCGGCCCGATCAAGAAGAACAAGCTGTTCTTCTTCGCGAACTGGGAAGGGACGTTCGAACGAGTGGGCTTCTCGAACACCTACTCGGTCCCGACTGCCGACTTCCGCAGCGGAAATTTCAACCGCATGCTGGGCGCGCCCATTCTGAACGCGGCGGGCAGCCGATTCTGGTGCCGACGACCGAGGGCGGCAGCACCGTCCTGAGGGAGGGGATGATCTTCGATCCCTTCTCCGGCAACGAGGATGGCACAGGCCGCTCGGTGTTTTCCAGCGGCGGGCAGGTCAACGTCATTCCTCAGGCTCGCCTGAACGGCCCGATGCTGAAGTTGCTGGCGCTCGTCCCCCAGCCGAATCTGGATGGCGACACGGACAACTACTTCAACACCGCCACCCAGCCGCTGAACCGCAACAACATCGACGCCAAGGTCAATTGGAACCGCAACGAGCGGCAGCAGATCTGGTTCAAGTACAGCGCCATGGACGCGCTGGTCACGGGCGACTTCGGCCTGGGCGACGCCGGGGGAGAATGCAATGTGCGGCGGCGGCGTCGGCAAGGGCCACACGCTCGTGCAGATCGCTGGCATCGGGCACGACCTACACCGTCTCGCCGACGTTCCTGATTGACGGGACGTTCGGCTGGACGCGGTTCGGCCAGAACGTGAAGCCGCCCGATCTCGGCACGAATTTCGGGTTGGACGTCCTGGGCATTCCGGGGACGAACGGCCCCGATCCCCGCGAAAGCGGCATGCCGGCCTTCGGCATGTCCGGCTATTCGACCCTTGGGAACGATGAGGGCTGGAATCCGCTCTTTCGCAACGACCAGTCCTACACGGTCAACACCAATGCCAGCTGGATGAAGGGCACGCACGATCTTCGGTTCGGTTTCGATTTCGTCCACCACTTGATGAACCACTGGCAGCCGGAACTGGGCGGAGGCCCGCGCGGTCAGTTCAATTTCGATCCTGGCGTGACGGCGTTGAATCCCGACGCGCTCGACGCCGACGGTGGATTCCAGGGAGATACACCGTCGTTCGAGAACGACTGGAACGGCCTGGCCGGATTTCTGCTCGGCACGCCGACGGGCTCAGGGAAGAGCAGCCAGTTCATCAAGATGAACAGCTTCGAAAACCAGTACGCGCTCTACATCCGCGATCGCTGGCGCGCCACTCCGAAGCTGACGGTCGACCTGGGACTGCGGTGGGAGCTGTATCCGAACCGGTGGCGTTCGGGCGGTATGGGGATCGAATCGTACGACCCCACGACCAACGAGGCGTTGATTGGCGGAAAGGGCGGCATCCCGCAGGACAACGGAGTGGGCTTCAGCAAGAAGCTCTTTGCGCCGCGACTCGGTGTCGCGTAGCAGGTGACCGATTCCACCGTCATCCGGAGCGGCTGGGGCATCACCTACCATTCGCATCCCTGGGGCGCCCAGGCGTTGCGCGGCTGGTATCCGCTGACACTCGTCGCGGAGTTCTCGGGCATCAACGGTTTCCAACCGGTCACGACGGATCGCGCGTATGCGGCCGCAGGTGTCCCGAACGCGCCGCTGGGTCCCGACGGTCGGGATTCCCTCGATCTGCTGCCCCGACATCGAGCAAGGGCAGGGTGCCGTTGCCGTCCGTGGCCGAGACCGGCTATCCCGTTGCGAACCAGATGTTGCACCGCGGCTACATCCAGTCGTGGAACGTCATCGTCGAGCGCAAGCTGCCGGCGAACCTCGTCGGGTCGATTGGATACGTCGGGTCGGCGTCCCACAATGGGTTCGCGTTCCTCGATATCAACGCGTCGCAAATCCCCGGCTCGGGCGACGAAGGGCGCCCGCTCTTTGCCCAGTTCGAGCGGACGACGACGACGAGAGAGTGGGACGGCCGCACGGACAGCATCTACCACGCGCTGCAGGCCACCATCAATCGGCGCTTCAGCGGCGGCTTTCTCCTCAAGGGTGCGTACACCTGGTCGAAGGCCATCAACCAGGCCGACTACTCTGATTGGACCGAGTTTACCTGGAACGCGGCGAGCGTGTTCGACCGCAACCGCGCGCTGGCGGGCTATCGATATCCCCCACAACTTCCAGCTCGGGTTCATGTACGAGCTGCCGTTCGGCAGCGGGAAGAAGTGGGCCACGGAGCGGTGCCAGCAGCGCAATCCTGGGAGGCTGGCAGATAAACGGTGTCTTCGCCGCCTACTCGGGACGCCCGTTCACGCTGAGCAGCGTCCGACGCGTCGCTGAACATGCCGGGCAACGCGCAGACGCCGGACCAGATCAAGGACAACGTCGCAAATCCTTGGCAACGTCGGCGACGACGGGACGTATTTCGACACGAGCGCGTTCGCGCGCGTCACCGACGTCCGGTTCGGCAACGTCGGCCGTAACACCATGCGCGGACCCGGCGTGGTGAACCTGGACATGGGTCTGTTCCGCACGTTCAAGCTCACGCAGCAGTTCGAGATGCAGTTCCGGGCGGAGGCGTTCAACGTGACCAACACGCCGCACTTCGCCAATCCGAATGGAAACGTCAACAGCTCGAACTTCGGGAGGATTCTCGAGACACAGGGAGATGATGCCTTGGGAGCGTCCCGGCAGTTCCGCTTCGGCCTGCGTGTGACTTTCTAGGCTATTCGTCGACCGATCGCCCGGGCGCAGGTAGTCGTGCCTGCGCCCACGTGGCTGGAAACGAACGAGCTGGCCCGGTGGACGTGCAGGTCGACGGGCGATCGCGTGTGGGTGCAAGTCGCCTCCGCCTCGGAACCGCAGTACCACTTTGCCTGCTCTCCAGCTCAGCACCATCGGTGCGGGATTCGCGGTTCATGGTCGAGTTTGGTTTTACCGTCGAGGTGCTGGAGTCTGTGCAATTTCTCAACAGACGAGCTTGAATATCGGCCAAACATCGCAGATTATGCTCCTTCCGCTCTTCGCACCCCAGCCGGACAGAGCGGGGTCACTTACAACATCAGCGCAGCTCGTTCGGACTGCTGCGTTTCGTACTCCGAGCACGACAAGCGCAAAACGGTTGGGGTCGGTGTGTAGCTCGACGTGAGCAAGTCTGTACTCGAGCTGACGCGCTGAGCACAAAACAAATTCGGTCGAACGTCGCATCAGCCAGCTACAGCAGCCGAGGAGAGTCCCCATGCGCGCCGCCGGCGGCCACACCAAAATCTTCGCGGCTCTCATCCTCATCGCAATACTGAGCCCGATCGGATCGGCGCCGATCGCTGGATCCAACGACGGTCTGGCCAAACTCGATCGACGTTTGCGCGAGCGCGCGCAACTCTCCAACGGACGCTCGCGCGTGATCGTGCGGGCGGTGGCAGGGATGTCCGTGCCAGGCATCGCGCCGATCATTCAGCAGGCGGGGGCCACGCTCGGACGCCCGCTGCCCAGCATCGGGAGCCATGCCGCCGTCGTTCCCAACGCGCTGCTGCGTCGCCTCGCCGCCAGCCCGTTCGTCGACTACCTGTCGCTCGATCGCGACGTCATCAGCACCGACGAACGCACCAGCGCGACGATCGGCGCGACCGCCGTGCGGCAGGAGTTCGGCTACGACGGGTCGGGCGTGGCCGTCGCCATCATCGACTCGGGCGTGGTCTCCTGGCACGACGACCTCGCCGACGATGCGGGCGCCATGCGAGTTGATCGATTCGTCGACTTCGTCGGCGGCCAAACGACGGCGTACGATGACTACGGCCACGGCACGCACGTCGCCGGCATCATCGCGGGCAACGGGTTCGACTCCGGCGGCGCGCGCGCGGGCGTGGCTCCCGGTGCCCACCTGATCGTGCTCAAGGCGCTCGATGCCAACGGCAGGGGGCACATCAGCGACGTGATTGCCGCGCTCGACTACGCCGTCGCGCAGCGCGACGCCCTGCACATCCGGGTGATCAATTTGTCGGTCGCGGCCGGCGTGTACGAGTCGTACAACACCGATCCGCTGACGCTCGCCGCGCAGCGAGCCGTGCAGGCCGGGATCGTCGTGGTCGCGGCCGCCGGCAACAACGGCAGGAGCACCGACGGGCATACACAGTACGGCGGGATTACGGCGCCCGGGAACGCGCCGTGGGTGCTGACTGTCGGCGCATCGAGCCATCTGGGAACGGTGGACCGTTCCGACGACACGATCGCGACGTTCACGGCGCGCGGACCGACGGCCGTCGATGCTCTGGCGAAGCCGGACATCGTTGCCCCGGGCGTGGGCATCGAATCGCTCGCCGCGCCCGGCAGCACGTTGTACATGTCGGCCGCTGCGTACCTGCTGAGCGGCACCGTGCCGACCGCGTATCTTCCGTACCTCAGTCTTTCGGGCACGAGCGCAGCCGCGCCAGTCGTCAGCGGTACGGTCGCGCTGATGCTGCAGGCGAATCCAGCGCTGACACCGAACGAGGTCAAAGCGATCCTTCAGTACACCTCCGGAATCTATTCGTCGTACGACCCGTTGACGGAAGGGGCCGGCTTCCTGAATGCCAAGGGCGCCGTGGAGCTTGCGCGGTATCTGACGGTTCCGGCGACCGGGTCGTATCCCGATTCCACCGGCTGGGGAAAGAGGGTCATCTGGGGGAACCGACAGGTGCAGGGCGGCCGGCTCACCGCGAACGCGAACGCCTGGTCGGCCGGCGTGACGTGGGGTGCACTCACGACGCCGGTCGGAGATGCGATTACGCTCGGCACGACCGACGGACGGCAAATGGCGGCCCAGCAAGGGACCCGTGCGCAACGTCGTCTGGGGCACCATTTGCGGCGGCCCAGATTGCCAAACGCCGTGGGCGGTCAACAGCGTGACGGCCGCGACCGGCGGCGAGACGGTCGTTTGGGGCACCACCGACGGCGAGACCGTCGTATGGGGCACGACGGATGGCGGTGAAACGGTGGTGTGGGGAACCGCCGGCGATGGCGAGACGGTCGTCTGGGGTACGACCGCGGACGGCGAGACGGTCGTGTGGGGCACCGTCGTCGATGGCGTGCCCGTCATTCTTGGCTCAGAAGCCAGCGGCGAGACGGTCGTATGGGGGACGTCGTGCTTCGATCCGAGTTGCGAACCGGTGATCTGGAACAACCCGTGATGATGGCGCGCGTGCGCTCGAGCGACGCTCCGCCTGTTGGCGTCGAACACGCCACCGAGATTACCGCGTGGCGACCGCCGGCCTGGGCAGTCGTGGGGACAGCTCTCGCGCGCCGCACAGGTGTACGTCGTTGCGGTCATCGCCGCGGGCGCGTACAGCATCGTTGCCTTTCTTCCACTGAGCTTTCCTCGTCCGTTCCTCTTCGCGTTCCTGCTGATTACGTCCTGTCTGACCTCTGTCTGGAAGGTCAACCTGCCGATCCCGCTGGCGAGCGGCTCGACGCTGTCGGTGTCGTACGCCGCGGATCTGATGACGCTCCTGCTGCTCGGACCGCGCGCCGCCGTTCTGGTGGCCGCCGCCGGCGTCTGGACGCAGTGCACGGTCAAGATCAAGCGTCCGTACCCGTTGTACCGGACGATCTTCAGCATCGCCGCCGAGGCACTGACGATGGCGGTGACGGGCGTGCTGTACGGGTGGCTCGGCGGGCCCTCGGCTCCGGTCGACTGGTCGTCGCTCGCCAGGCCTCTGGTTGGAACGATTGGGACTTACTTTGTCGTCAACACCGGGCTCATCGCGGCGGCGATCGCCCTGACGTCCCAGCGGACGTTCGTTCAGGTCTGGTTCGAGGACTTCCTGTGGAGCGGCGCCAGCTTCATGGTAGCTGGGACGGCCGGGGCCGCCGCGGCCGTCGTGATCGCGCGCGCCGAGCACTGGAAAGCCGTGCTGATGCTGGCGCCGGTGTATCTGACGTACCGAACTTATCAGGTGTTCGTCGGCCGGCTCGAGGATCGAGATCGTCATGCGCTCGAGACGCGGCGGCTCCACGAAGAGACCGTAGCGGCGCTGTCGCTGGCGCGTCAGGCTGAGCACGCGCTGGCGGCGGAGAAGGATCGCCTGGCTGCCACGGTCGCCGAGCTGACGCGGCTGGAGGCGGCGCGCAAGCAACTGCTGGAGCGCGAGCGCGCGGCGCGAGAGAGCGCCGAAGAAGGTAACCGGTTGAAGGATCAGTTCCTCGCGACGGTGTCGCACGAGCTGCGGACGCCCCTCAACGCGATCCTCGGCTGGGCGGACATGCTGCGCCGGAACAAGCTCGACGAACCGAGCCGCGGCCGCGCGGCCGACGCGATCTACGAGAACGCGAAGCGGCAGACGCGCCTGATCGACGAGCTCCTCGACGTGGCGGGGATCGTCTCGGGCAAGCTTCGGCTCGAACGGACCGTCGTCGATCTGGAGCAGGTGCTGCGCGGCGCGCTGGAAGTCGTGCAGCCGGCGGCGGACGCCAAAGGCGTGGCGATCGCGAGTCAGGTCGACGCTCAGATCCGGACGGTGTACTGCGACGGGACGCGGCTCCAGCAGATCGCGTGGAACCTGCTGTCGAATGCGGTGAAGTTCACGCAGCCCGGCGGCGAGGTCAAGGTGCGGCTCCGTCAGGCGCAGGGGGCCGCCGAAATGACGGTCAGTGACAACGGCGCCGGCATTCCATCGGAGTTCCTGCCCTGGGTCTTCGAGCCATTTCGCCAGGCGGATGCGTCGCATACCAGGCGGCACGGCGGCCTCGGTCTCGGGTTGTCGATCGTCAAGCATCTCGTTGAGGCTCACGGCGGAAGCGTCAGCGTGTGGAGCGCCGGAGAAGATCAGGGGGCCACGTTCGCCGTGCGGCTGCCGATCGTCGCGGCCCCGCAGGAGTATGCGCCCGGCTCCTCGCACCTGGCGTCCAGCGAGCCGGGCGCATCGCTGCGGGGCATGTCGGTATTGGTGGTGGACGACGACTACGAGAGCAGGGAAGTCGTTGCCGCTCATCTCGCCAGCCGTGACGCCGTGGTCCTGACCGCGGAGTCGGCTGCGCAGGCGCTCGAGACGCTGCAGCGCGAGCACGTCGACGTGCTGCTCGCGGACATCGCCATGCCCGGCGAGGATGGCTATTCCCTCATCCGGCGGATCCGCGCGCTCGACGCGAGCGCGGCCTCGATTCCCGCCGCCGCACTGACCGCTCTCGCGCGAGACGAAGACAGGAAGCAGGTGCTCGAGGCCGGGTTCCAGCTCCACCTGGCCAAACCAATTGACGGCCGCTCCCTGATCGCCGCGGTCGCCAGCCTTGGCAAGTGGCACGCGGCGTCAGAGATCTGACCTCACCAAATCCCAAATCCATTCTACGGAGCCGATAGGAAGCATCAGAGCCGTCTCGTGGTTACCATAACGCGCGTTCAACGTCCCTGACGAGTCCCTTCCTCTTTCAACAGCCCCCTCCCATTTGAGAGACGGCGGCCGCGGGTCACTCATTGCGCAGGGCAACCATCGGATCGATGCGAGCGGCCCGCCGCCTGAAGCTCGATAGCTTCACGTTGACCACGAGGTAGAGAGTCCATAGCCTGTCCCCTCGCTAGTGGCCTGTCCTCGCCCTGCCCGTCCCAGTCCGTAACCCACCCTTCGGACTCCGTCATTTTCCGCGTGGCAGGCCGATAAACCCCCGTTGTGGGATGGCGCGCCAGAAATCCCTTTGTAACCTTTCGAGTGTTCGACCGTAACCTGTGTGGCAATCAAGAATGGCGGACATCGAGAACCTCTACGAACGCTATGCCGGCGATGTCCGCCGATTTGCGCTGTATTTGTGCGGCGATGCGGCGATGGCGGATGAGATCACCTCGGACACGTTTATGCGCGCGTGGATGGCGGCTGACCGCATTCGCCAGCCAACGGTGAAAAGCTATCTTTTCACCATTGCACGAAACGCGTATACCGATTTGTTGCGACGGGCCGCGCGCCACACGCAGCTTGACGAGAATATGCCCGACACGCGGATCAGCGCGCAGGCGCACATGGAGCAGAGCGCGGAGGTGCGCGCCGTGCTTGCGGCGTTGCAGCAACTGCCCGAGATGGACCGCACGGTGCTGCTGATGCGCGCGCTCGACGAAATGCCATACGAGGAGATTGCGGAGACGCTGGGAATCCCGGTGGTGACCGCAAAAGTGAAGGTTCATCGCGCAAGATTGAGGCTGATGCAAGCCAGGCAGGCATGGCGGGAAATCGTTCCCGCCGCAGGAGCAAAACCATGAACGTCACTCGGGCGGTGGTCACGGATTTGTTGCCGATTTATTTCTCGAATGAGGCCAGCGGGGATACAAAGGTGCTGGTCGAGGATTATTTTCGTCAGGATCCCGACTTTGAACGCATTGCGCGCAGCGCGGCGACGCCGCTCGAAACTTTGCGGGCCGCCGCGCCCATCCCGGCCAGCCCGGAAAAGAAGAAACGCGACCTGGAGAGCGTCTTTTGGGGATTGCGGCGCCGCACGTGGTTGTTCGGCGTGAGCATGTTCTTGACGCTCGCTCCGCTGTCATGTGCATTTCACCAATGGCCATATCGTCTCTCTGATGGTTCGCCACGCTCCCTGGCAAGCGGCGTTTTGACTGGAGCCTTGCGGCTGTTCTTCTGGTTCCTCTATTTCGCGCGACTGCCCCGGCGCACAGCTCCCTTGGTGTGTGCGATCTCTTTTACGGTGATCCCTATTCCCTTCGTCTTGCACTCTGTCTTCGCCGGTGGGCCAGTGGGAGAGTTCGCGTGGATCACCTGGATGTGCGCGGCACTCGTCTGGATAGCGTATTTCAGGCAGCGCCCTCGTTAGGATTCCGCTCGAGGGCACACCACACCTTCAGCTCCAGGACGGCGTTCGCAGTCGGCCCATGTGGTGTGCCGGGCTAGCTGGCCGTCCACGACACTCAGGTAGGAATACGGCGTCTCTGTACCACGCGAGCCCTCCTTGGCGGATGACGGGGAACGGGCCGGGACGTCCGTGTTGGCCGGCAGATCGAGGATGCAATGCGCCCTGGCCGCCCGGATTCTGTTCACTTCTGCACAGAACGCCCGGCCATGACGTGACATGCTGCGGGTATGGAGCCACAAGTGGCCAGTCGTGGTTTAGGCCGAGCTACGCCCCCCTTCAACGCGCAGGCCTTTCTCGATTCCGCGGGCGTTGCGAGAACGGTCGCCAAGTACGGGCGGGGCGAAACGATCTTCACTCAGGGCGAGCCCGCCAAGCACGTCCTGTACATTCAGTCTGGCGGTGTCAAGCTATCGGTGTTGTCGAAGGCTGGTCGGGAAGCGGTCGTTGCCATGCTCGGCCCAAGCGACTTTTTTGGCGAGGGCTGCCTCGCCGGTCAGCTCTGCCGGATCGGAAGCGCAACGGCCATTACGCCGAGCGTGATTCTCCTCGTGGCCAAACAGAAGATGGTGCAGCTGCTGCACCGGCAACACACGATGTCCGATCGGTTCATCGCACACATGTTGTCCCGCAACATCCGTATCGAAGAGGACCTGATTGATCAGCTCTTCAACTCCAGCGAGAAGCGGCTGGCGCGGACGCTCTTGCTGCTGGCGCGCTACGGAAAGCAGGACGCGCCGGCCCGCCTGGTGCCGAGGATCTCGCAGGAAACGCTTGCCGAAATGATTGGCACGACACGCTCGCGCGTGAATTTCTTTCTGAACAAGTTCAAGAAGCTCGGCTTCATCGAATATACCGGCGAGAATCCCGTCAAGATCAATAGCTCGCTGCTCAGCGTCGTTCTGCACGACTGAGAGCTGGCCCGATGACCCTGGTGGGTCAGCGGCGCGGATCGTCGATGTCCGGGATGCGTGGGCCTGGGGCGAGGCGGGGCGCAGTTCGAGCCGCATTGAGCCGAGCCGCCTCCTTCAGCTGCACGACCGCCGGCGTTGGCCGACCCGATCGGTCCATCAGGCTCTTCAGCAAGTAGATAATCACCATGCCAGCGACGACCCATCCAAGCGTCGAGACCGGGGTGGAGGCTGCACCGAAAAGAGTCCAAGTCGCGTGCACGTCGAACATCTAATCCTTCTTTCTGTTCACTCGCGGGACCGAAACCGTTCGCCGCTCCAATCGGCCGTCCTGGTGGTGCCGATCGGATCGGTTCTGGCGCGCTGACACCCATGCCGCCTTGCTCCTGCCGGTTGGCAGAGGCGACAAGCTGCAGTCGAACTGCGCCAGTAACTTTAGTGAGCTCGGCGGCTGTGTGTGTCGGCCGGGGAACTTCAGGAAAGGAAATCCAGCATATCACCTTCAGGTCTTCGTCGTCGCCTCTCTGGCCGTGTTCTGGTCGAGCAACCGTGCGAGGTCGTAGGGGTCGACGGGCTTGACGAGGTGATAGTCGAATCCGGCCTCTGTCGACCGCTGGCGATCGTTCGGGAGGCTGTATCCCGTCAAGGCGAGCAGCAGCATCGCCTCACCCTGGAGTTGGTCACGGATGCGCCTCGCGACCTCGTACCCGTCGAGACCCGGAAGACCGATGTCGATGATGGCCACTTCGGGACGCACGGTCTCCAGGAGCTCGAGCCCGCGGTCGCCGGTTTCTGCTTCGAACACACGGTGGCCAGCCTGCTCGAGCACGATGCGGAACATCTCGCGTGCGTCACGACTGTCCTCGATCAGGAGGATCCGTCGGGACCTCACCGGCTCGAGCGAGGACGGCATGCGCGCGGGACTTCCAGGGCCGGTGAGTCGTGGCATCCGAACCGTGAATGTGCTGCCGCATCCGGCCCCGTCGCTCGTGGCGACGACGGTTCCGCCATGCAGCTCGACGAGGCGTCGGACGAGCGTCAGGCCGATGCCGAGCCCACCCTGCGCGCGGTCCAGCGTGCGCTCCCCCTGCACGAACATCTCGAACACAGATGGGAGCAGGTCCGGCCCAATCCCCACCCCGTTGTCCTCGACCCTGAGCACGGCGTCCTGGTCTTCACCGCACAGAAACACGCGAATGGAGCCGCCCCGCGGGGTGTATTTGACGGCGTTCGTGATGATGTTCACGAAAACCTGCTCGAGGCGAACGGCGTCTCCCTCGACCCAAACCGGCTCAGTGCGGATCTCGATGTGCCGATCCAGTCCGGCGTTCGCTGTCACGCTCGCGACCGCACGCTGCATCGCCTCCGCCAGATCGAGCGGATGTCGATCCAATCGAATCTTCCCCGACGCGACGCGCTCGACGTCGAGCAGGTCGTCGATGAGGCGGGAGAGGTGGGCGACCTGTCGCGCGACCACCTCACGGGCATGAGTGGCGGCGCTGCTGGTTGCATCTACGCAGTCCATGACGCTGACCGCGCTGCGGATCGCGCCGAGCGGATTGCGCAGCTCGTGCGCCAGCATCGCCAGGAACTCGTTCTTCACGTGGCTGTCGTGCTCGGCGCGGTCTCGTTCGTGGCGCGCCTGGAGGAGCTCTCGCAGGTCCGTCACGATCAAACTCAGGTTGCTCGTTCCCTTCGACGTCACTGTCGCCGTCAGCGAGATATACACCTCGATCACGGTGCCGTCCGAGGACATGAGTCGGCTTCCACGCGCACCGCTGCCCGAACGCATCAGCGCCACGAAGGCAGCACGGTCCGCGTCAACTATGAAGCCGCCGATGTGCTTGCCCGAAAGGGACTCCAGCGGCGCGCCGACGAGCGCTGCGAACTGTGCGTTCGAGTACAGGATCTCGCCAGACGGCTCGACGACGACGGCCCCCTCTCGCATCTGCTCGACGAGGTTGCGGTACGGCTCCTCGACACCGTGCAGCGTGTAGACCTGGTCGCCATGGGCACCCTGGACGACGAGCGCATCGACCTCACCGTCACGAAGGGCCTGGAGCGTCTCCTCGGCTTCAGCAAGGCGTGCGACGAGTGTTTCCCGCCGCTCGTGGCGAGCCTCCCTGCGGTCGTGACGAGGAAAAAAGTTGATCACAGCTGTCTCCGGACTGTCTTTTACGGTCGAATTAGATCGAGGCCGAGGAGGACACGGTCGCGGCGTGACATGTCGCCGATGATTCTGCGCAGCGGCAGCGGAAGGTGTTTGACGAGCGTCGGCGCCGCGATGATCTGCTCGGTCTTCGCCAGCAGTGGCTGCTGATAGACGTCCACGACTTCCAGGTCATAGCGGCCCTTGAGATGCTCGTCGCAAATCTCGCGGACGTTCCTGATCGCGCGCGTCGCCCGGGAGCTCATCCCCGTCACGTACAGCCGAAGCACGTATCGTTCGGCCTCACCCGGCGGACCGATCCGCTCGAAGGTCGCCTTGACGTCGGTAGGGGGCTTTTGGGTCATCGGGCCAGCTCAACGGCCGGGACGCAAGTCCAGCCCGACGAGGACCCGCTCGGTATTGGAGAGGTCGCCGATGATTTTCTTGACCGGCTCCGGCAGCCGGCGCACGAGCGTCGGCACGGCCAGGATCTGGTCGCCTCGCGCGAGTTGAGGCGTCTCAGCAGATCGATAATCTCGAGCTCGTAGCGGCCATTCAGGTGCTCGTCGCAAATGCGCTTCAAGTTGGTGAAGGCGCCTATCGACCGCGGCGTCTGTCCCGCAACGTAGAGGCGCAGGCGATAGTGACCGTCACCGTTCGATTTCTTCACGACGCTCGCGTCCTTCCGAGGGCCGATGTCTCGCGCGACCGATGCTCCGAGCTCGGCGCCGGCCGCCTCGCGCACCTGTAGCCCCTGATCCGTCAGGATGAATTCGCGCACTTCGTTCGAATGCGCCATGCCGCGGGACTTGAGCACGTAGAGCCCGCGTCGGTGCGCGCCGCCGACGACGTCGTTCGCCAGCAGAATCCACGTGTCCATGAGCGACGAAATGCTCGTCTCGGTCCGCTCGATGTCCCGCTGTCCTGGCGTCAGGCTCGTCAGCAGGGCAGTGATGTTCTCGGTTTTCAGGTAGTCGATCATGCGCGTGAGCATCGCTTGCACGTCGGAGAACGTGCCGACGGTCATGAGATTGGTCACCGGATCGAGGACCGTCACGGTCGGCTTGAAATCGGCGACGATCCTGTGCATCGTGACCAAATGGGTCTCGAGCCCATAGCGCGACGGGCGATCGGCATGGAATTGCAGCAGCCCGGCGGCGACCCACGGCTCGAGGTCGATGCCGATGGAGCGCATGTTCCGCAGGAGCTGCTGCGGCGATTCCTCGAACAGGAAGCACAGGCACCGCTCGCCGCGGCGGCAGGCCGCGTCGAGGAAGTGCGCCGCCAGGCTGGTTTTGCCGGTCCCGGCGGTGCCGGAGACCAGGATCGTGCTTCCGCGGTAATAGCCTGTGCCGCCGAGCATCTCGTCGAGCACGGACTACGCCGGTCGACACCCGGTCCATCGGGGCCTTGTGCTGGAGCGCCAGGGAGGAGACGGGCAGCACGCTGATGCCGTCGGCGTCGATGAGGAACGGATACTCGTTCGTGCCGTGGTAGGAGCCGCGGTACTTGACCACGCGCAGCCGGCGCGTCGAGACCTGATCGTGAACGCGGTGGTCGAGCAGGATCACTGCATCCGACACGTACTCCTCGAGCCCCTGCCGCGTCAGCAGGCCTTCGCCGCGCTCGCCTGTGATCACCGCGGTCACGCTCCGGTCTTTCAGCCACCGGAACAGCCGCCGCAATTCGGCCCGGATGATGCCCTGATTCGACAGGCCGGCGAACAGCGATTCGATCGTGTCGAGGACGACGCGCTTCGCCCCGATCGACTGAATCGCGTAGTCGAGCCGGACGAACAGCCCTTCGAGATCGTAGTCGCCGGTTTCCTCGATCTCGCTGCGTTCCACGCGGACATAGTCGACGGCCAGTTTCTGCGTCGCGATCAGCTCCGGAAGGTCGAAGCCCAGCGAGGCGACGTCTTTGGCGATCTCCTCGCCGCTTTCCTCGAACGTGAGGAGGACGCCGGGCTCGCCGAACTGCACCGCGCCATTCACCAGGAACGTCATGGCCAGCAACGTTTTGCCGGATCCTGGGCCGCCGCAGATGAGTGTCGGCCGTCCGGCTGGCAGGCCGCCGCGGGTGATCTCGTCGAGACCGCGAATCCCCGTCGGTGTCTTGTCGAGTTCGTGCCCACGCGGTGTCGGAATCGGCAGGACCGCGTCACCGATGAGGGGATCAGCGGTGTAGATCCCTAGGGGCTCATCGGCGCTCGGTCGGTGGGACTGTGCGCGCATCCTGAAACGGTAATACCTCGTCCGTAATCATGCTGTTCAAAACAGCACACCGCAGCCACCACGGAGGTGGAGCCGACTGGCACCCCCTCCCCATCACCAATTGGCTGCTGCGCGTCGTGCTGCGCGAACGGGCACGATCTGCCGCCGCTTGTGCTTGTACTTGTGCGATCGGGTACACGCGGCCATCGCCCTCATGACGTACGATCGTCGAGGTCGCGCGTTCTCGCTCTCCAGGAACCTGCAAATGGGCCGGTAAGAAGGCAGTGTCGCATGAGAGGAATCCTCATCGCAGGGGCGATGAGCTTCTCCATGGCGTTGCTGTCGGGGGCATGCGCTGACTCAGATTCGGATGTTGGAAAGAGACGGATTGAATGATCAAGACAATTACGCGGGTCGGCCTGGCACTGTCGCTGCTCGTGTCCATCGCGGCGACCACGGTTCAAGCTGGCCAATCGAACGACAACAAGACCGTGCTGACCTTCACTCAGCCCGTGGAGATCTCCGGATATGTGCTGCCCGCGGGCAAATATACGTTTCAGCTCGCGGATTCATTGACCGACCGGCACATCGTACTGATCTTCGACGCCAACTCGAATCTCGTTGCCACCGTCATGGCGATCCCCAACTATCGATTCAAGACGAGCGACGATGCCGTCGTCAAGTTCGGCGAGGTGCCCGTCGGCTCTCCGGAGGTGGTCCGCGCCTGGTTCTATCCGGGCGCCAGCATCCGAGAGGAATTCGTGTATCCCAAACCTCGTGCCGCAGAATTGGCGAAAGCGGCACACGCGCCCGTGCCCGCGATTGCGGCGGCCGCAACCGACACCGAGTTGCTGAAGACCGCGCCGATCGTTGCGATCACACCCGACGAGAAGGAGATTCCTATCGCCGCCGCCATTCAGACGACGCCCGAAGCGAAGGTTGCCGTTCCTGCCTCGGTTCCGAGCGTCCCGTCGGCGGTTGGCACGACTGGAGTCATGCCGCCTGCCAAGAGCACCAGGCCATTGCCGCACACCGCCAGCTCGCTCCCACTAATCGCGTTGGTCGGCAGTCTCTCCATCGGGGTCGCCTTCGTTCTGATGGTGTTCGGTAAACGCCGCCAACCCGCGGCCATCCTCTAGCGCTGTCATCTGTGCGCCGCGGGATCGTCAATCCGAGGCGTGAGGAAATGGCGGTCTCATGGACGCTTTCGCGGGCTCGAGGTCAGCGTGTCCGCCGTCGGTCACGTCCGCCTCCATGCTCGGACGCGATCGGGCAGCAATGATGTGGCTTCGTCGCGCCGCGCGGCTCATCGCTCCTGTTTGTTTGGCACCGGGCGCCACCGAGCGACGACGGCAGCGTGGCCCGACCGACGAGCCGTCGGACCCTGACGCTGATCACCTGTTTTCCATTCCTATATCGGGCCGGCGCCAGACAGGCTTATCGTTCGTGCGCGAGACATCATCGCGGCCCGGCGATGACGCCGGATGCTGGTGGGGGAGTGGACAAATCCACTGGCCATGCTTTCGGCCATGCAGGGGGCCGACTGGTCAGTGAATGCGTACGGGCTGGACGTCTTGCTCGAGACGCTGGCGCCGTGACTGGACTCTGCGCCACAACGTGACGGCCTGTCGCAGGAGCCGATCGTGTTTCGCGCGCTGATATTGCTCAATCATCAGGTCGATGCGGGCGGTGCGTTCACTCCCGTCCGCTCGGTCGATCGTCGACGTCACGTGGTCACTCTCCTTCGGATGGAGCCCGGCGATTTTCAGCGCACTTCGCTCAGGGTCCTCCGTTGGGGTCAGATCCGTGTGGCATAAACCATCTCCCGAATGGTCCGTGCCATCAATCGCGGGTGAGGCTCGCCAAACGTGCGATTGTGAACGAACCCGGTTGACACCCGTCCAGGACCTGCCCAGCCACTTACCTCCTTCGTCAGGTACTTATGGGTCACGTTGACATGCAGAGGTTCCTGGCCGGCGACCTCGAAGAACACGATCTGGCATTCATTCGTCAACGCCGGATCCGTGTTGTAGCGTCCGATCGCTCCTTCCAAGGTCTCCACCGTGGCTGTCCAGGCGTCAGTGAGAAGGTTGTGTCTTGCAGAGAGGGGTCCGTCAAATGCTGGTTTTGTCATTCTGTATACGTCCGTACCACTACCTTATCGCCGCGTTGTCGCCGGGGCTGTCCCCTTGTGCACAGGTCCATAAGCGGGAAGGCAGGGCGGGCGGAGCCTGGATGGTCTTGCGGTCCTCTCCGGCACGTTACGGAAGGCACAGGATCGCTCGCCACCGCGTCCCTTTGCCCGCCGATGCGCCCGTCGGTACTCCGGCAGGCGACGAAATTCCGACACCGTCGTTAATGAGGACGCTGAGTTCCCGGCCCTTTCCGATGGCCCACATCATGCGATCGCCGATGCCGAAAGGCGGACACCATGTGGACCATGAGTTTTTTCTTTGTACTGTTTGGCGTGGCCGCGATGGTTGCCCTCTGGGAGCTTCGGCGTTGGGCATTGCGCTGGGGGACCACGCTCGCGGAGCGGACACGCAGCTGGCCAGGCGACGAGCTGTCACCTTATGCGACCGAAATCTCGACGCGCGCCGTCACCATCGCCGCCCCGTTGGATACAGTGTGGTCGTGGCTCGTGCAGATCGGGCAGGATCGCGCCGGATTCTACAGTTATACCTGGCTCGAGAATCTCTTCCGATGCGCCATGCCACGCGTCGATCGGATCGTCCCTGAATGGCAGCAGCGAACTCTCGGTGACATCGTCTGGCTGGCACGGCGCGATCGCTACCGTGGCGAGGCCCGCCAGAAAGTGGTTCGGATCGATAGGGGACGCGTGCTGTCTCTCGCGTCGCCGTCCGATTGGGGACGGCTCGTGCGGCGTGAGACAAGCCGCGGCGGGACGTGGACCTTCATCCTGGTTCCAGTCGATTCCCAGACCACACGGCTCGTTGTGCGATCGCGTGGACCGGAGGCGCCGACCGTGTTGGGCCGCCTGTTCTGGGTGAGCGTGTTCGAGCCTGCCCACTTCATCATGGAGCGCAAGATGATGCAGCGGCTGAAGGCACTGGCCGAGAGGACGGGCCGGCGAGCCGCCGTTCCGCAGGCGTCCTAGCCCGTCGGCTCGTTTTGTTTATCGTCCGGCAGTGATTCTGACTGATCGCCGAGAATTAGGCGAAGCGTGATGCGCGTTGGTTTCAGGGCCGGATATTCGGCGCAGCACTTCGACCAAGACTTCGGACAATTGGTCGGGACGGCGCAGCACGCCAAACCGGCGCGGCCGAAGATTCGGGACGCGTAGCGCGGAGCTCCGGTGACGGTGAGGCAAAAGGCGTCACATCTTGAGCGCGAGCTTCGGCTACCGCCTGCCGCGTATCCTCCACGCATACGGTCCCCCATAGTCGTCCACATCGTTCGGCTTGCCGTCAGACAGTAGGAGCAGAAGCCGTCGCGAGGTCGGTTGTCGGACGAGAGCGGCGGTGGTATGGCGGATCGCCGCCCCAACGCGGGTGTACCATCGGCCTCGAGCGCCGCGATCCGGCGGTGCAGCACGCCGTCAGTACATCCGGGAACTGTTTGACGGTAAGGAGCGACACGTGTGCGGCGCTTTCGCCCGAGAAGGCGAAGATCGCGTAGGGATCTCCGAGAGTGCTCAGCGCCTCGGAGACAACGAACAACGCGTCCTTTTCCACATCGACGATGCGTTGCTGCCCGACACCAGCTGTCAGTCGATGCGCTGACGTCGACCAGCAACGCACGGCCAGCTCGCGGCGTTCCGGCCTGACGTCAGTAAAAGCGGTCCTCCGCCACGACCAGCGCGCGCGTCGGCGGCAGCCGTCACTACTCGGTGATGTCGATCTCGGTCCGTCGGCCTGTCGTCCAATGGCGGCTCGCCGCGAGCGCAGTCGCTCGAAACGCGTGCGAACGCGCCTGACCAGCGCGGCATGTCGTGCGCGTGCCGCCTCCACCCACCGAGGATCCCCGGAACCGCCGCTGACTCACGCACGATGGTGCCGGGCGACGATATGTGCCGAGCGAAAATCCCATTCTGGATACGCGATACCCGTGCGAGCTAGGCGGCGGGCATGGCGGGCGAGGCCCGAGGCGTCTCCTCGCCGGCGCGAAGGACTTCTTTCGCGGGAGCGGGCGTCCTGTACGACGCGAGCTTCGGGCAATTCGGCGAGCGAATCGCCGAGACCTTCAGGATCTGCGTCGTCGGCCCGGTCCGTTGGCCGCTGAAGACCAAACGGATCTTCAACGGTTTCCTGCGGCTCGTCGGTTCGAATCACCCAGGTGCCGGTCCCCGTGTCGTCTTCACCGTCAGCGACCTCTCGAATGCGCGGCTGCTGGCGCAACTCGACAACGCGGCGTCTAGTCGCTGATTGCGAAGGGTTCTCCCTCTCGGGCCATATCATCGCAGAGGAACCAGACGGTGCAGGCAGCGCGTTGCCCCAGTACCAGACCGCCGATACCCCCCGGTATCGGCTCCGATCTCCGTTCCCTCTGATGTCCTTCGTCCACTCACCAGGGTCCGCCGGGTTTCCGCACAACGGTCCACGCAAACTGCTTACAGGGCGCTTGCAAGAAACTCCCGGACGTCTGCTTCGAACGTGCGCTCGCGGTCTCCCCGCGGCCACGCACCGCGCCGCAGCATCGCTTCCTTTCGCGACGCGCACAGCGCTGGAACAAGACCAGGTGCGTGACGCACGATCCAGTCGTCGACGGCTGCAGCGTCAGCCAGAAGAAATCGATCGCGCGCTTCGCGGTTCGTGATACGTAGCGCCATCGACGCGCTCGCACGTGTTATCCGCACCGCCTGCTGGACGGCGAGAAGCAGGTACCTCCTGAGAGTCTCCTCAGCGCCGTTCTGGATGGTCAATGCGGGCGGCAGGAAAATGCGCGCGCCGTCGTTTCCCGGGACAGCGCCCTGAGTAGTGTCCGAGCACTTCCCGCAACGGCCGCGAGCCAGCTGACGGGAGGGGCCGGCTCGGCGCACGTCACGGCCATCGGCATCTCGAACAGCGCATTGAGGAACAGCTCGATGCGAACGCGCACGTCCGACAGTTGGAGGACGTGATCAGCAACTGGCGGGGCATAGCGCCGCCACACATCGCGGGCGAGGCGCGACGCGAGGTATGCGCCGTCGATGATGAGATCTTCTGGTTCGCCCATCGACCGAAGTATGCGAGTGACCTAGAGCGTTGCGCTCACGAGATCGTGCATGGCACTCAAGAGATCGGGATCGTCGGTCAGCGGCCCGAGCAGCGCTGACGCGCACGCGGTGCGCAAAGGTATCCCGCTCGCGACCAATCGTGCGGTGGCGACGATCAGCGCGTACTGGGGACTTCGGCAAGGCCGCGATCGCCGCAGTCGCCGCAGCCGCCGGGTGAGCGTCACCAGAGTGATGCGCCGTCGCGTGCTCGCACCGCCCTTCGTGCGACACGATAGCGGACTTCCGCGCTCGGCCGGCGGGAAGTCGAACTCGAGCGCGACGAAACGCTGCCGCGTGCTCGGCTTCAGGTCCTTGAGCACGTGCTGATAGCCGGGGTTGTACGAGACGACGAGCTGGAAGCCGGGCGCCGCGTCGAGCGATCTCGCCGGTCTTGTCGATGCGGCAGGATGCGGCGGTGGTCGGTGAGCGGATGCATGCACGACGACGGTGTCCTGGCGCGCCTCGACGACTCTCGTCGAGATAGCAGATGGCGCCTTCGCGCACGCGCGCGCGTCAGCGGGCCGTCGTGCCAGACCGTGTCCGCCGCCGCGGATCAGGAAGCGGCCGATGAGGTCGCTGGCGGTGAGGTCGTCGTGGCAGGCGACCGTGATGAGCGGCCGCCCGAGCCGCCACGCCATGTGCTCGACGAAGCGCGTCTTGCCGCAGCCGGTCGGGCCCTTGAGCATCACGGCCAGGCGCGCGCGCATGGCATTGCTCGAAGATCGCGACCTCGTCGCCGACGGGCACGTAGAACGGCGCCTCCCGCCGGATGGCGCAACCCGTCGTCGTGACTGCGCGCGGGACACGCCATGCGTCGAGCGCCAGCGCTCAGCGGGCGCGTCTCACGGCACGGTCCGGCGCGCGCCGCCGGCGTCGTCGTCCGGCCGCCTCGAAGCGTGGTGCGATAGCGGAAGAAGTCGAAGATGAACAGCGCGACGCCGAGCGTGAACAGCGATGCCGGTCGCCGAGCAGCATCAGGAAGTGGACCTGGATCTTGAGCTGGGTGTCGAGATAGCCCGAAGCCCGAGGATGCGCTCGAGATAGACCTGGCGCGATGCCGGCCGTGGCGAACGACAGCGTCATGCCGAACATCCCGCCGAGTTGCAGCCAGAAGGCCCAGTAGCCCGACCGCGGCTCCCGCTTCGACTCGGTCGTGCCCGGTCATCGCCGGCAACGCGTAGGTGATCATCGGCCAGCACGATCATGGCGTAGGCGCCGTAGAACGCCGCGTGGCCGTGCATCGGCGGTGATGAGCGTGCCGTGCGTCCACTTGTTGACTGAAGGCCAGGTGTGCGCCAAGCCCGAGCAGGCCGGCGCCGAACAGCCGTGAAGACGGCGCTGCCGAGCGTCCAGTGCAGCGCGAGGGTGTTCGGATGCGCCAGCCCCGAGCGCCGCATGGCGGAGTAGGCGTAGATCGGCCATGCCGATGAACGCGAGCGGCTCGAGCGCGCTGAAGAAACCGCCGATCGGCAGCCAGTAGCGCGGGCACGCCGATCCAGTAGTAGTGGTGCGCGGTGCCGAGGATGCCGGCGATGAAGACCAGGCCCGACGATGACGTAGAGCCACTTCTCCATCACCTCGCGGTCGGCGCCGGAGAGACGGATCAGCAGATAGGCCAGGAAGCCGCCCTGGATCATCTCCCAGACGCCTTCGACCCACAGATGATCGTCCACCAGCGGTAGAAGATGACGACCGTGTAGTTCTCGTAATGCGAACAGCGCCGGGAGATAGAGCACCGCGGCGCAGCGCGAGGCCGGCAGCAGCACGCCCTCGGTGGTCGTGAGCCGCCCGGATTTCCAGATCGTCATGCCGATGTTGTAGAGAAACATGAGCATCACGACGACGATGGCGAGCTTGATGCGGCAGCGGTTGCTCGAGCAGCTTGTTGCCGGTGCCGTAGCGGAACAGATAGCCGACGACGGCAGTGACGCCCATCGAGCGTCCAGAGGGCGAGCTGGATGTACGCCAGCTTGACGCTGTGCAGCTCGGTGCGCGACTCGTCGGGCACCAGCCAGTAGGTCGCGCCCATGAAGCCCGGTGAGCACCCAGACGATGAGCAGGTTGGTGTGGATCACCTTGGTCGACGTCGAACGGCAGGTAGGCTTAGAGCGGGTCGGGGCCGAGATACTTCGCCGCGGAAGACAGGCCGAAGACCATCTGCAGGCCGAACAGCACCATCGCGACGGCGAAGTAGAATAGGCGACGGATTGAGACCGGTAGCGCATGGCAGGTCCTTTGGTTGAATCGGCTACTTGATCGTCGCGAGGTAGGCGACAAGGTGATCGATGTCCTCAGGTGACAACATCGTCTGATAGATGGCGGGCATGATTGACTGCCCTGCGCGGAGAAGGTTGGACCCGGGACGACGAGGCGCTCGGGTACAGGATCGACTGCGGATATACTCCTCAGGCGTTTTGGCTGTGCCTTGTAATCCGGGCTCTTCAGGATTGCCTCGGCGCGTGCGCGCACCCCGCGAGCGACGGTCCGACGACCGCACGTCCGGCTGGGTGGAGTGGCAGCTGAAACAGGCCGGGGGGGTCTTGCCGAAGAGCGCCTCTCCGAGCGCAATCGGATTGTTCGAAGCGCGCGGGAACGCGGTGCCAAGCGTGATTCCCTGTGGCGTTGCGGCGCTCACGACAATCGGACGCGGTGGCCAGTTGTTGTTGTCGATGTTCGACACCACGCCGGAACGCGATCACGTCCCTATGTCCTGGTCGGACAGGTTCGGGTTCGGCATCAGCCTCCCGTGCTGCGCTTCTGAATAGAAACGCGACGGATCCTGAGGAACTGCCGCAGATAGGGTTCACCGCGCAGTTGCGTGATCTTTGTGAGGTCGGGCGCGAAGTACGCGCTTCGCGAGCAGCGTGTGGCAATTGATGCAGTTCTTGCGGTGCCACACGTGCTTGCAGCCACCACGTGAGAGTTGAGCGCCTCCTCGTGCGTGAGCCGGCCGAATTGGGTATGGCTGTGGATCGTCAGAGATCACGAACACGATCGAGAACAGCGTGGTCCTCCGACAAAGAACAGACGTGTCTGCCGTTTGTTCATGTTGTCCTCGAAGTGCGCGTCCCGTTGACGTCGGATGCGGCAGTGCAGGCGGAAGCGGCGCCAGTCGCCTCTCATACGTGGATGCGCGATAGTTGCTGATGCCGATCCAGGCGGCATACGCCAGCGCCGCCAGCATCACGATGAAGACGACGATGCAGAGCGCGCGGGTTAGGCCATTTCTCAACCGAGGTGACTCGGCGGTCATGCGAGCTCCTGAAGCGCGTACAGGCTGCGGCCGCAGCGGTCGTAATTGGCCCTTCGTGTCACGACTGCTCGAGAATCTATATTTCTGCTCTCGTCGCGACAGTGTTGGCCGTGGCCGAATCCTTGACTCGGTGAACGCTGATCGACATGGCAACTCCGGTGCCAGGTGAACCGTATCATTTCTCTCTCGCGCGATCGAGCGTCTGTCTGGTTTCAACGGACCGTCAGGCGGGGAATTTTTCGCAGGCCGGAGGGAAAACTCGCGTCAGGAATCGCTTGTCTTGGCCACGTTGAATTTCTCACACCGATAGCGAGTCCAAACGGGAGTCAGGCCGAGTTGTGGAGCTGAGCGTTTCCGATTCAAATCCGTGGACCGGAGGCGCCGACCATGTTGGGCCGCCTGTTCTGGGTGAGCGTGTTCGAGCCTGCCCACTTCATCATGGAGCGCAAGATGATGCAGCGGCTGAAGGCACTGGCCGAGAGGACGGGCCGCCGTTCCGCCGTGCCGCAGGCGTCCTAGCCCGCCGGCTCGATTCTTGACGTATCGTTTGCCTGTGATCCAGCCGATCGCCGAGAACCGAGGCCAATGGCGTGAATATCTTCAACGAGCCGGGGAGTTTTTCTGAGATGGCGAAAAATTTCCCGCCTCTTCGGGTCCTGGTCGTCGACGACGAGGCGCTCATCCGTTGGTCGCTGGTCCAGACCTTGGGCGATTCCGGGCACGAGGCGGTCGAAGCGGTCGACGGCGCAATGGCCGAGCGGGTTCTCTCGGAGGCCTCGCCGCCTTTCGACGTCGTTCTGCTCGATTTCCGGCTGCCGGACTCGAATGACCTGAGATTGCTGTCCCGTCTGCGCCGGCTGGCCCCTGGGACGCAGGTCATTCTGATGACGGCCTATGGGAGCCCCGAGGTCGTCCAAGGGGCCTTGGATCTCGGCGTCTTCCGGGTCGTCGGCAAGCCGCTGGAGATGGCCGACGTACCACCCCTGGTGCTGCAGGCACACGCCGCGCGCCACTAGCCACGACCCTCGCAGCAGGTCGCCTATACTCACATTCCGCATGCAGACTCCAACGATCCTCGTTGTCGACGACGAACAACTCATTCGGTGGTCCCTGGTCAGCCGACTGACCGATGAGGGCTACCACGTGCTCGAGGCGGCGACCGCCGCCGAGGCCATCCACCGGCATCGCGAAGGGGTCGATCTGGTACTGCTCGACTACAAGCTTCCCGATGATGACGGGCTCTCGGTGCTGAAGCAGATCAAGGAGGCCGATCCCGACACCCTCGTGATTCTGCTGACCGCGCACTCGAGCGTCGACATGGCCGTCGAGGCCATGAAGCGCGGCGCGTACCACTACGCCAACAAGCCGTTCGACCTCGACGAGATCGCACTGCTCGTCGACAAAGCGCTGGAGACCACCAGGCTGCGTCGCGAAGTGCGCGTACTGCGTGCCACGCAGGCGCAACCGTACAGCCTCGATCGTCTCGTCGGCGAGAGCCAGGCCATGGCCAGCGTACGGGCGCTCCTGCGTAAGGTGGCGGTTAGTCCTGCGTCAACGGTCCTGCTGACGGGGGAGAGCGGGACAGGCAAGGACCTGGCCGCGAAGGTGATTCACTATCTCAGCGATCGCGCGTCGAAGCCGTTCATGAACATCACGTGTTCGGCGCTCCCGGAGGCTCTTCTGGAGAGCGAGCTGTTCGGCCACGAACGTGGTGCTTTCACGGGTGCGGACCGGCAGAAGCGGGGCTTGCTCGAGTCGGCAGATGGCGGCACGGTCTTTCTCGACGAAATCGGGGAGATGGCGCCCATGCTGCAAGCCAAGCTCCTGCGATTCCTCGAAGAGAGGGCCTTCAAGAGGGTTGGGGGAGCCACGGATATCCGTGTGCAGGTCAGAGTGGTCGCGGCGACGAATCGGAATCTTGAAGACGAGGTCAAGCGCGGACGCTTCCGCGAGGATCTCTACTACCGGCTCAATGTCATGCCTATTGTCATGCCGTCCGTGCGCGAGCGGCAGGAGGACATCCCGGCGCTAATCAGCTTCTACGTCGACAGCTACAACCAGGAGTTCCGCAAGCGGATTCAGCGTGTCGCACCGTCCGCGATGGAACGCCTCAAGACCTATGCGTGGCCAGGCAACGTGCGAGAGCTGCGCAACGCCGTCGAGCGCGCCATGCTGCTCGTCGAGGGCGAGCAGCTCACGCTCGATCATTTCCCAATCCTCGAGCGGCGGTCCGCTGATTTGAGCGAGTCGGTGGAACTGCCGGCCGGAGGGATCGACCTCGAGCAACTCGAGCGATCCCTGGTCATTCAGGCACTGCAGCGAAGCGGCTGGAACCAGACGCGCGCGGCCACGCTGCTCGGACTCAATCGCGACCAGATTCGGTACCGGATCGAGAAGTTCAAACTGGAGAAGCCAGTCTGAGCGCCGATCTCGAATCGCTGGTTCGGCGCCTCGTCTAGAACGGCGAGTAGCCGGGCGACCCGAACCGTGGCATCTGCAAGTGGTGCCAGATCGGGTACCCGTAAGCGACCAGGACCAACACCACCGCGACCAGCGCCAGCACCCCAAGCCGATCGAACATCGCGCCCTTGGTGCCCGGAGGCTCCAGGGGATCGGCGAATTCCAGCTCCGCCGACGGCACTCGCACGCCGAACGTCGTGAAGATCATCACCAGCACAAAGAACAGCGCGCTCGCGAAGAGCACCATCCCGCCAACCGCCGAGATGTCCGTCAGCCACCGCCAACTGACCGCGACCGGGTGCCCGCCGTAGCTCGGGTCGTAGACGCGGCGGGGCATCCCCAGCATGCCGGATGCGTGCGTCGGAATCGAGAAGAGCAGCATGCCGGCAAACCACAACCACGGTTGCACGCGCGCCATCGGCGCCAGCTCCAGTCGGCGCCCCAGCAGCGACGGAACGACGAGATAGCACGCCCCCATGAACGTCAGCGCCGAGGCGCTGCCGACCGTCGTGTGGAAGTGCCCGGGAATCCACGACGTGTTGTGGACGACGGAGTTCATCCCGAAGGATGCGTTGATGGCTCCGCCGAAGCCGCCGACGGCAAAGAGCAGCATCGAAAGAATGACGCTCGATACGAGTGGATCGCGCCACGGCAGGGCGCCTATCCATCCAAACAGGCCCGTGCCGCCGCGCAGCCGTCCCGCGATTTCGAGGGATGCGATGACCGTGAACGCCGTGACGAAGCTCGGGAAGAGGATCAGCATCGTGTTGAAGGCGTGAAAGAGCTTCCACTCGGCGGGAATACCGGGGTCCATGAACTGGTGATGAAAGCCGACCGGCGTGGAAAGCAGGATGAAGAGCGCGAATACCAGGCGCCCGAGCGGTTCGCTGAACAGCTTCCCGCCGGCGACACGCGGCAGCACGGTGTACCAGATGACGTAGGCCGGCAGCAGCCAGAAGTACACGAGTGGGTGGCCAAACCACCAGAACAGCATGCGCGCCAGTACCGGATCAATCCGATCCCACCAACCGAGCGACCACGGGATCAGCTGAAACAGCATCTCGGCGGCCACACCGACTGTGGCCAGCAACCACACGATGATGGTCGCCGCGTACCCGTACATGGCGAGCGGAATCAGGCGCCCGGGATTGGCACGCCGCCACAGCCGGACGCTGTAGAGCATCACCAAGGACCAGCCCCACGATCCCACCACCAGCAGCGTGAGGCCGATGTAGAACGCAGGATGTGCCCTCAGCGGCGGATAGAACGTGTACAACACCGTCGCCTTGCCGGAGAGAATCATCGCGGTGGCGGCCAACGTGCCCGCGACGCAGACCCAGAAGGCGATCCACGCCGTTCGTTTCAGCGGCAGTACCTCCGTGAGGGTGCGTAGGGCAACGAGGTAGCCGAAGCCCATGATGAAGAAGGTGGTGAACACGAGCGCCATCAACGTCCCGTGCGCCGTCACGGACAGGTAGTACATGTTCGCCGAGCGGAAGGGCAGATCGAGGTTCGCCCGGGAGAGCGCCTGCATCATGGCCATGGCGGCGGCAACGGCGAATGCGATCACAGCGACCGCGATGTTGGCGCCCGCGAGACGGCGGAAGCTCGTCGCCGTCACGATTTGTGATGCGGACAACACTGATAGCGCTGCTGGCCGGGCCGGTCCGTATCGACGGGGTCATCGCGTCGCCTCAACGATGATGCGGCCGAACATCGCGTGGTGGCCGTTGCCGCAGAACTCGTGGCACACGAGCAGGTAGTCGCCGGGCGTCGAGAACGCCGTCGTGAACTGGGTGATGTAGCCCGGCACGAGCATGGCGTTGGCGTTCGTGCCCGAGATCAGGAAGCCGTGCGTGACATCGAGACTGGTCAGGCGGAAACGGATCGGCCGCCCGACTGGCAGGTGGACCTCGTTCGGAATGAACGTGAACATGGATGCCGCCATCGCGATCTCGACGGTGCCGTCGGCGAGCGTCACCGGCACGCCGACCTTCGCGAACCGTGGATCCTGGAACACCTGCTTCGGATCGATGGTCTCGACATGACTGGGTGGGTGCTGGCCGTACGCATAGCTCGAAACGCCGATGACCGTCACGAAGAGCGCGATGGCGCAGGCGGCCATCCACATCCAAACCTTTTCATACACGTCGATGTTCATGACGTCACCGGACCGCGAGCGAGATAGACGAACAGATAGAACGCCAGCCAACCCAGGACGAAGAGCACACCGTAGATGCCGACGATGACGAGCGTGCCAATCGGGTGCGACGGAAGCGTCGCATGAGAGTCGGTCATACGGACCTCGCTGGAAAGTTGCGTGCACGCGTCGCAGTGCAAGAGCAGATCCAGACCGATAGATGCGCGAAGTACCGGGGATAAGCCTCGGGTCAACCGAAGGGAACCGCCGGAAAATCGGAGGCCGCCCGTCTATCGAGCCGGTGCGCTGCCGAAATTCCGCCAACCCAGCTTGCCTGTGTCAGCATGCAGTCGGCACTCCGCTTGATCGCCGATCACATCGAGAATCTGTGATGCCCCATGACGCAAGAGACCTCGTGGTTGCGCGCGGCAGCGATAATCATCACATGGGGTCGGATCGAGGATTGACGACCGAAGAGGCCCGACGTCGGCTCGCCCTGCACGGGCCGAACGAGATCCAGCGGCAGGCGGTGGTGTCGTCGTGGATCGTTCTCGCCAGACAATTCAACAGTCCGGTCATCTGGCTGCTGATGGGGGCATGCGTGGTCTCCGTCGGTCTCGGTGAGGCGGCCGACGCGATGGCAATTGTCGCAATCGTGATCCTGAACGGGGTGATTGGATTCGCTCAGGAACGCCGGGCCGAGCGCGCGATTCTCGCGCTCCGATCTATGACGGCCCCGCGGGCGCGAGTGCGGCGCGATGGGGCCGCCGTCGAGATCCCCGCGGCGGAGGTCGTGCCGGGCGACGTGCTCGTCCTCGAGGCGGGCGATATTGTCCCGGCAGACGCGCGCCTGCTGGAAGCGCAGGTTCTGTCGACGAACGAAGCCCCGCTGACAGGTGAGAGCGCGCCAGTAGAGAAGTCGATCGCGACGGTCGCCGCTGATGCTCCGCTCGCCGAGCGCGCGGACTGCGTGTTCATGGCGACCGCCGTCGCCACGGGAACCGGCGTCGCTGAAGTCTTCGCAACCGGGATGGCATCGGAACTCGGCAAGATCGCGCACTTGCTGACGACCGCCGAGCAAGGACCAACGCCCCTGCAACAGCGGCTGGCCGCCCTGAGCCGGCTGCTGTTGTATGTCTGCCTCGGCATCGTCGCCGTCGTGGCGGTCGCGGGCCTGTGGCACGGCTGGTCCGCGCTGGACGTGCTGCTGTCCGCAGTGTCACTGGCAGTCGCTGCCGTCCCCGAAGGCCTTCCGGCCATCGTGACGATCGCGTTGGCGGTCGGCGTTCAGCGGATGGCTGCGCGACACGTCCTGATTCGACGCCTCCCCGCGGTCGAGACGTTGGGCTGCGCGACGGTGATCTGCTCCGACAAGACCGGCACCCTGACAAGCGGGATCATGACGGTCCGTGAGCTCTGGGGGCCTGATCCCGATCGACTGCTGTTCGCCGCGGCGGCCTGCAGTGATGCGGAACTGCATTCGAACGAACCCACCAGCGTTGGAGATCCGACCGAGCTTGCGATTCTCGCGTCCGCAGCGGAGCGGGACATACGCCGTGCTGATATCGAGCGCAGCCTGCCGCGCGTCCACGTCAGACCATTCGACGCCAGTCGGAAGCGGATGTCGGTTCAACGGACCGATGGCAGGCTCTATGTGAAGGGGGCGGCGGAAGCGCTGTTGCCACTCTGCGTGAGGGGCACCGAGGGCGCACTCGAGGCGAGCATGGCGTTGGCTGGACGCGGCCTCCGGGTGCTAGCCGTGGCGGTCGGAGAGAACCGCGACGAGGAACAGCTCACGCTGCTGGGCCTCATTGGTATGGCCGATCCGCCCAGACCGGAAGCGATCGAAGCTGTGGCCGCGGCGCGCCGGGCCGGGATTACGACGGTCATGATCACCGGGGACCACCCGGCGACGGCCGCCGCCATCGCCCGTGAGCTCGGGATTCTGGCCGAGGGAGACGTTCCCAGCGGAGTCGTCCACGCGCGCGTCGCCCCGGAAGACAAGCTCGCGATCGTACGGAGGTGGAAGGGGCGTGGTGCCGTGGTGGCCATGACCGGCGACGGCGTCAACGACGCGCCTGCGCTGCGCGAGGCGCATATCGGGATTGCGATGGGGCGAACTGGCACGGAGGTCACCCGCGAGGCAGCGGACATGATTCTGACCGACGACAACTTTGCCAGCATCATCGCGGCCGTCAGCGAGGGACGCGGCATCTTCGACAACATCCGGAAGACGCTCGTCTACCTGCTGGGCGGGAATGCGGGTGAGCTTGGGGTGATGCTGGTCGCGGCGCTGGCAGGACTCCCGCTTCCGCTGCTGCCGATCCATCTTCTCTGGATCAACATCGTCACCGACGGTCTTCCGGCGCTGGCCCTCGTGATGGATCCCACCGACGAGGACGTCTTGAGACGGCCGCCGCGACATCCTGATGAGCCGATGCTCGGTCGATCGGAGTGGACATATATCCTCGTCACCGGGATCCTGCAGGCCGGCGCTACGCTCGGCGTCTTCACGTGGGCGCTGCATTCCGGAACGCTGGCCGACGCCCGCAATCTCGCGTTTTCGACGCTGGTGTTCGGCGAGCTGTTTCGCGCATTCGCGGCGCGAAGCACCACACGCATCTTCTGGCAGGTCGGAGTGTTCACGAACCTGCGTCTTCTCGTCGTTGTCGTGGTGTCCGCCCTCGTCCAGGTGGTCATCCACACCATGTCTGTCACGCAGGCGTTCTTCCAGATTGGTGCGTTGTCCCAGGCGCAATGGGCGCTTGCCGTCGCCATTGGGTTCTGTCCGGTCACCATCCTCGAGCTCGAGAAGCTCGCGCGCGCCGCCATCCGCCCAAGGTCGTCGCCCGGTCAGGCGACAGCCGGATAGCAACAACGCGTGCCGCTCGTATCGGCTCCGCGGGCGCCGTCCGGGCCCCG
This sequence comes from uncultured Acidobacteriota bacterium, assembly GCA_963771415.1. GTDB lineage: Bacteria > Acidobacteriota > Vicinamibacteria > Vicinamibacterales > 2-12-FULL-66-21 > CAWAZT01. Next base: position 129,750 of record CAVYTI010000010.1, read on the forward strand.
CGGGGAATTTCCCCCAGGCGTGGGAAAAGTTCCCACCCGGAACCGCCGATCGGGCGCGAACCTCAATAAAAACCGCTCGGATCGCTCGTGCTCAGCGGCATGCTCGTTGCCGTTCAGTCGGTACCGACCACGCCGGTCGCATTCATTCAGTGAGGCTTGATATGGGACGACGATTCATTCTCATTTGGTCAGCGGCCGCGGCTCTCGCGCTTGGAACTCCCCTCGGGGCACGGGCCGTAGCGTCGCCGGAGACGCCGCTCGCGATTGACTCCGCCAAGGTCACGATCGCCGGCACGTCGAACATCCACGAATACACCGCGTCGACGACGAAGGTTCGGGTCACGCGCGTGCAGCTCGGCTCCGCGATTGTCGGCGCCGACTTCTGGGGCAACGCGCTGAAGCCCGGGTCGGTCGAAGCGTTCGAGATCGCCATCCCCGCCGGCACCCTGACGTCGCCGAAAGAGGGCCTCGACAAGAACATGTACAAGGCGCTGAAGGTGCAGGACTACCCGGATATCACGTTCCACCTCACACGATTCGAGCTGAAAGACCCCACCGCCGGCACCGCCAAGGCCATTGGTGTGCTGCGGATCGCGGGTGTGGACCGCGAGGTGGCCATCGACATCACCACGAAGCGTACGGGCGCGACGCTCACGGTGCGAGGCCGGCTCGATCTGCTGATGACCGACTACGGGATCAAGCCGCCCGTCGCCATGCTCGGCATGCTGAAGACGGATCCAAAGGTGACGGTCACCTTCGAGACCGTCCTGGCGATTCCACTGACGTAGGGCAGCGGAGAGTCGAACGATTATCAACGCGCATTCATAAACGCATCAATAAAGAGGACGTCATCATGAGATCAACATTCGCCTTCGCAAGCGCACTGACCGCGCTGCTGGCGCTGGGCGCGCCGGCCATCGCGCAGCAGCCCCCTGACGGCTCCGCCCCGAGCGGCACGAGTGCCGCGCCGGCGAAGCCCGCCGAGACCCCGGCGGCGACCTCCGACGCCGAGGCCGCGGCAGCCGCGGCCGAAGCCTCGTGGAAGAAAGGGCGGCCGATCACGATGCAGTACTTCCGGCCGCAGGACAAGCGTGGGATCAACATGTTCGAGACCACGAAGGATCCGGGGGTCGAGTTCACCGGGTTCAAGATGGACTTCGGCGCTGGATTCTCGGCGCAGCTCCAGGACATATCGCACAACAACAGCGCCGTGCCGAGCGTCGTCAACGGCGTCAACGCGAACCAGCTGATGGACATCGGTATGGGGTTCAACAACCCGACGGCGAACGTGAACCTCTATGCGCAGCTGGCGCCTGGGATGCGCGTGACCCTCACCAGCTATCTGTCGGCGCGGCACCATAACGAAACGTGGGTCAAGGACGGCTACATCCAAATCGATCAGTCGCCCATCGACTGGGTACCGCTGAAGGCGCTCATGGAGATCGTGACCGTGCGCGTCGGCGACTTCGAGATCAACTACGGCGATGCGCACTTCCGGCGCAGCGACAACGGTAACGCGCTCTACAACCCGTTCATCGGCAACTACATCATGGACGCCTTCACAACGCAGATCGGCGGCGAGGTTTACCTCAAGACCGGCAGCATCATCGCGATGGGGGCGGTGACGGCCGGGGAACTGCGCGGCACGGTGCAGACGCCAGGGCAGCGCGGACCGGTGTTCATCGGGAAGCTCGGTGCGGACCGGCAATTCAATAAAGACCTTCGGGTCCGCCTCACAGGCTCCATGTATAAGACCGACAAGGCGATGAGCGACACGCTCTACAGCGGCGACCGCGCCGGCTCGCGCTACTACTTCGTGCTGGAAAACACGGCGGCGACCGAGTCGGCGCAGAAGGACTCTGGGCTGCTCAATCCCGGCTTCAAGAACGAGGTCACTGCGTTTCAGATGAACCCGTTCGTGAAATATCGCGGGTTGGAGATGTTTGGAGTGCTGGAGCAGGCGAAGGGACGGGCGTTCACCGAAGCGACGGATCGCACGTGGCACCAATATGCCCTCGACACGGTGTATCGATTCCTTCCCGATGAGCAACTCTTCGTCGGTGCGCGTTACAACAAGGCGCAGGGTCAGCTGGCAGGCGTTGCCGGCGACGTCGGGGCGAATCGATGGGAGTTCGGCGGCGGCTGGTGGATCACCGCCAACGTGTTGGCGAAAGCCGAGTACGTGAACCAGAAGTACTTCGGCTATCCCATGACCAACATCAAGAGCGGCGGCCACTTCAGCGGCGTCACGGCCGAAGGAGTGATCGGCTTCTAGACGACGCTGGCCAGACTGGACGAGACTCGCGACACCGGGCCGGCGGTCATCCCGCCGGCTCGTTTCTGGCGAAACGCGCGATCACCGGTCGTCTTGAGGATCGACCATGCTGACCATGAGGAATCTCGAAAGGCCGCTCGCCCGCAAGTGGTTCACGGGAGATCTCGGGTCCGCTGTCTCGGACCTCCCCGAGCCAGCGGACCTGGCGACTGCGTCAACCGCGATCCCGCCGGCAATACGGTTCGACCGTGTTTCGTTCGCGTTTGACGAGCAGGTGGTCCTGCGCGACGTCAGCTTCGCGGTGCCGGTCGGCAGCATGAAGATTCTGCTCGGCGCGAGCGGCGCGGGCAAGTCGGTCGTTCTCAAGCTGATTCTTGGATTGCTGCGGCCCGATGCCGGAACGGTGTGGGTGCGAGGTCAGCGGATCGACGCCATGCAGGAGCGCGATCTGATGCGCGTCCGAACGGAGATCGGGATGGTCTTCCAGGGAAGCGCCCTGTTCGATTCGTTGACGGTGGCGGACAACGTCGGATACCGCCTGGCCGAGGAAGTGAAGATGCCGGCCGATCAGGTGCGCCATCGCGTCGAAGAAGTCCTGGCGTTCTTGGGGCTCAGCGAGCACATCGACCGGATGCCTGGCGACCTGTCCGGTGGTGAGCGCCGCCGCGTCGCTATTGCGAGGGCGATTGCCGCGAGACCAAGCCTGCTGCTGTTCGACGACCCGACCACAGGCCTCGATCCCATTATTGCCACGACGGTCGACGATGAAATCGTCAAGCTTCGAGACCTGGAACAGGTGACCTCAATCGTCGTGACTCACCAGATTCGCGATGCGTTCTACGTGGCCACGCACCAGGCCGTGCGGATCGAGGGACGCGTGACCGTCCGGCCATTGATCGACGCACAGCGATCGCGCGCGGATTTCATGGTGCTCCATGACGGTCGGATCTGCTTCGAGGGGACCGGCTCGGAACTGGTGTCCTCGCCCGACAGCTATCTGCGCGACTTCCTCAGAAAGACACTGCCACCCTGGTAGTGCGCGCGAAGCGCGGTACAGAGGCTCCTCGCTCGCGCTTCCCGGAAATCACCCGGACCGGCCGGAAAGCCGGCAGCGCTGTCGGTAATCCGTCAGGGCGGCCCGTGACGGCCGTCATTCCTGCTTCGCGCCGACGTCGTCTACGGCGCGCGTTATGCGTCTATTCGTGATGACATCGCGTCAGAGAGACGCGAGCGCGGACTCAGCTTGAGGAGTAACGGCAATGAACACCATGAAGGCTGTCGTCTTCAAGGAAAGGAATCGGATCGCCATCGAGGAGGTGCCGAAGCCGAGGCCCGGCGTCGGCGAGGCCGTGATTCGGATAACTGCGACTACGATTTGCGGCACCGACGTCCACATCGTCCGAGGCGAGTACCCGGTCAAACCGGGGCTGATCCTCGGCCATGAGCCGGTCGGCGTGATCGACGCGCTTGGACCGGGTCTCGAGGCCGACTACACAGTGGGGCAGCGCGTGATCGTCGGCGCGATCACACCCTGCGGGCAGTGCTTCTATTGCCTGAACGGCACCCACTCGCAGTGTGGAGGCGCCGTGGGCGGATGGCGGTTCGGCAACACAATCAACGGTGCCTGGGCCGAGTATCTCCTCGTGCCCGATGCTCGCGCCAATCTCGCGCCGATTCCCGACACCCTTCACGACGAAGACGTCCTCCTGTGCCCGGACATCTTCTCGACGGGGTTGTCCGGCGCCGAAAGCGGGAACATCAGGGTCGGCGACGCGGTCGCCGTCTTCGCTCAGGGCCCCATCGGGCTATGCGCGACACTCGGCGCCAGGCTCAAGGGGGCCTCGCTCATCATCGGCGTCGATTCGATTCCCTCACGTCTCGAGATGGCCCGACGATTCGGCGCCAACATCACGCTCAACGCCAACGACGTGGACGTCGTTGAGGCGATCAAGGGGCTGACGGGAGGGCGGGGCGTCGATGTGGCGATCGAGGCGCTCGGGCGACAGGAGACGTTCGAGAACGCTCTGCGCGTTACGCGACCCGGTGGCACGCTGTCCAGCCTGGGGGTCTATTCGGGCAAGCTGGTTGCGCCTTACGACGCGTTGCATGCCGGGCTCGGCGACCAGCGCATCGTGACGACGCTCTGCCCGGGCGGCAAGGAGCGCATGCGCCGGCTCATGGCCATGATCGAGTGCCGTCGGGTCGATCTATCTCCGCTGGTGACGCACCACTTCGCCCTCGACGACATTCTCGAGGCCTACGATTTGTTCAGCCATCAGGCCGACGGCGTGCTGAAGGTAGCGCTCCATCCGAACCGGGCGGACGTCCCCATGACGGCCCAGCCATCGCTCCAGGTCGTCAATGCTCGAGCCTGAGAAGAGTGCCCGACGACTCCCGGGCGGCACCGTAAGAGGACGTGAGGAGGCAGGCCATGCGAGTTCAAGATGTAATGACCACGAGAGTCCTGACGATTGACGCATCGGATTCGGTTGACCACGCCCGCGGGAAAATGCGGGAGGCCGGCGTGCATCAACTTGTCGTTTGCGGAAAGCGCGGTCGCGTCATCGGCGTCATCGGAGCGGCCGACGTCAAGGGGGCCCCGGAGGGCAGCGTCGTGGCGGACTTCATGTCGCGCACGCTGCTGATCGTCCGACCGGGTACCGCGCTGGGAAGTGCAGCCGCGCTGATGCGCGCGAAAGCCATCGGCTCGTTGCCGGTGCTGCAGGGTACGCGGCTCGTCGGCATCGTCACCGCGTCGGACATGCTGGATGTGGTCGACGACGTGGACGGAATGCTCGACGTCGCGCTCGGCCGTGTCCGCAGGGGACGAGAAGGGCAGGCTTCAGCGGGGCGTGGTCGAAAACCGCGAGTCAAAGCCTTGAACTGACAGCATACGCGCGCGCACCTGGCCGGCCGGTATCGCGACCTTGATGCGGGCGTCGATGACCCGGCAGCCCGCGCCAGGCGCGAGCGCGATCACCGGGTTCAGATCGAGCTCCGCAATCTCCGGCACGTGCTCGGCGAGACACGACATGCGCAGCAGGACGTCACGCAGCGCGTCGATGTCTGCCGGGGGACGTCCGCGGTGACCGGTAAGCAGCGGGAACCCCCGTATTTCGTGCAGGAGATCGTCGGCATCGCGATCGGTCAGCGGAGCCACGCGGAACCGTACGTCGCCGAGCACCTCGACGTTGATGCCGCCGATCCCGAAGCCGACCAGAGGACCGAACAAGGCGTCGTGGGTAATGCCGATCAGGGTTTCGACGCCGCCGGTGATCATCGGCTGGATGACCACGCCGTCCACCGCGTCCGGGCCGACGATCCGCTGCGTCCGGGCGACAATGTCCTCGAACGCGGCCCGGACCTCCGCGGCCGACGCCAGATTCAGGCGGACCGCACCCAGCTCGGTCTTGTGCGTCACCTTCGTGGACGCCAGCTTGGCGGCGACCGGAAATCCAATGATCGAGGCGAACGCCGCCGCCTCGTCGGCGGTGCGGGCCAGGCTGTGCACGGCAACAGGAACGCCGAACGCGTTGAGGACGCCCCAGACGTCGTGATCGGTGAGCCACGTGTCGCCCCGGGCCAGCGCCTGGCGACAGATCGCGCGTGCCTCGTCGACATGCACATCGTCAAATGTCCAGAACAACCCAGCCGGCTGCGATCGCCACGATGCATAGGCTGCCACCTTGCCGAGGGCCCGGGCGGCGTTCTCGGGAAAGGCGTACGTCGGGATCGTTTCGCTCCAGACCCGCAGCGGCAGATGGTCCGTCGAGTCCGACATGATGCACGCGAGCACAGGTTTGGTCAGGACTCCACGGCTGCGGGCCGCGGCGATTCCTCCCTTGATTCCCGCGAGGACACTGGTCGATTTGCTCTCGTCGATTGGGGTGAACACCACGATCAGCGCATCCACGTCGGATTCCGTGAGCAGGAGCTCGATCGCCTGACGATACTCAGCCGGCCCGGCAGACGCGACCATGTCGATGGGATTGCTCACGCTCGCCGTGGAGGGCAGAAACGCATGGAGCCGAGTCCGCACGTCCGGCCCGAATTCCACGACACGCAGACCGGCGGCCTCGCACGCGTCGACGGCGAGAATCCCGGGCCCGCCGGCGTTGGTCACGATCCCGACGCGCGTGCCGGACGGCAGCGGCTGGGCGTCGAGGCACGCCGCGATGTCGAACATCTCGTCGATCGTCTCGGCGCGGATGACGCCGGACTGTCGGAAGAGGGCGTCAACGGCCACGTCTTTTGCCGCGAGCGCCGCCGTGTGACTGCCCGCCGCCCGCGACCCGGCCTGGGAGCGGCCCGCCTTGAGCGCGATGATCGGCTTCTCCCGGCCGATGCGACGGGCCAGCCGCGCGAACCGGCGCGGATTCCCGAACGACTCGAGGTAGAGCAGGATCACCCGCGTTCGCGGGTCGGACTCCCAGTACTCCAGGAGATCGTTGCTCGACACGTCGGCCTTGTTGCCGACGCTGACGAACGCCGAGAGGCCGATGTGACGCTCGGCGGCGAGCCGGAGAATCGCAATGCCGAGCGCGCCGCTCTGGGACGACAAGCCGATCGTGCCGGCCGGCGGACAGACCGGTGAGAACGACGCATTCATTCGTACGCCGGGGTCCGTGTTCAGAAGGCCCATGCAGTTGGGGCCGATCATCCGCATGCCGTAGCCGCGGACCCGCTCCGTCAGCGCGTTCTGGCGCGCCAGCCCTTCGCTGCCGGTTTCGGCGAAGCCTGCCGTGATGACCACGATCGATTTCACGGATGCCGCGGCACAGTCATCGACCGTGGCGAGGACGCACGGAGCCGGCACCGAAATGACGGCGAGATCGATACCCGCCGGGAGATCGCGGGCGGAACGGACCGTCGGCAGACCGTCAATCTCGGAAGCGCCCGGGTGTACCAGGAAGATCCGTCCCTGGTATCCGGCCGTCCTCAATGCCCGCAGCACGCGTGAGCCGATCTTCGATGGATCGCGCGACGCGCCAATCAACACTATGGACCGCGGTTCGAGCAGCGGCCGGATCGATTCGGCAGTGGCGCGCTGCCGGCGGCGCTCGGCGGCGGCAACGCCATCCGCCGACGGCGACAGCGACAGCTGCAGCTCCACCACGCCTCCCTCCGACGCCGATCGGACTTCGAAACCCGAGTCGCGGAACACTTCCCGCATCGCCACGTTGTCCCTCAGCAAGGAGGCGTGAAACGTGAGAAATCCCCACTGCGCCGCGTGCGCCGCCAGCCGCTCGAGCATGAGCGTGGCGATCCCTTTCCCCTGGAACCGGTCGGCCACCGCGAAAGCCACCTCTGCAGCCGTGTCGGTGAGCGCAAGATAGGACGCGACCCCGACGATGCGGGCGTCTCTGTCGCCGGCTGTCGAGCGCAGCGCGAGGAGCGTAACGGCCCTGCGCGGATCCGCGGAGTCGGTAAATCGATCGAGCAGTTCTCGAGTGGGTTCCGTCACGGCGAAGAAGCGATGCCATCGCGATTCCGCTGAGAGGTCGTGGAAGAAGCCCGCGAGCGCCGCCCGGTCGCTGCCTGTGGAGCGCCTCACGCCGGCACTCGTGCCGTCGCGCAGAATCAGCCGGGTCGAGTCGAGATCGTCGCTGGCGGGAAGAGGCGCGGGTACTTTGTGCATGCGTCATGTCAGGAGAGCAGGACGTGTGCCACGCCGGATGAACACGGGTTTCGTGCGATTCAGACGGCCCTGAGACGCCTGGGGCCGGATCTCGGTGATCTCGTCGTCGAAGCGCACCGCGAGTCTGTAACCAACCCGGGAAAATCCCCACGCCCTGCGAAGATTTCCACATCACTGGTAGCGCTCCACGGCATCGATCGCCGGAAACTCGATAGTTCCGTCGGATCTCCGTCGATTCGCCCGCGGCACGCCGGTTGCCCTTCCCTCAGTGGTCCCTGACACGTGTGGAGGCAGAAGATGGTGACCAGAGAGTCCGTTGAATCAGTTCTCGCTCGCGTCCGTCCCTTCCTGGTGGCCGACGGTGGGGACATCCAGCTCGTCGAAATGCGTGGCAACTCGGCCGTCGTGAAGCTCTGCGGGATGTGTGCCCAATGCCCGAGCGCCCACATGACCCTGCATCTCGGCGTCGAGACGGCTTTGCGCGAGGCCATGCCCGATTTTGGCAACCTGCGGGTCGATGGAGGATCGTGACATGCTCCCCACTCCCCAGACATCACCTGACAGCCTCGTCGTCGGCCGCAGCGCGAAAATGCGCGCCGTGTTCGACTTCGTCAACGTCATCGGCCGGAGCGACAGCACCGTCCTCATCACCGGAGAGAGCGGCACAGGGAAGGAAGTCGTGGCCACGCTGATTCATCAGACGAGTCGGCGCAAGCATCGTCCGTTTGTCGCGGTCAGCTGTGCGTTGTTCTCCGAGACCCTCATCGAGTCGGAGCTCTTCGGCCATGAACGGGGCGCGTTCACCGGGGCCATCAAAGATCGTCCTGGACGGTTTGAAATGGCCGAAGGGGGCACGATATTTCTCGATGATGTCGACGATGTGCCGCTGGGCATGCAGGTGAAGCTGCTTCGGGTGCTGCAGAACCGCACGGTCGAACGTCTGGGCGGAACCCATCTGGTGCCAGTAAACGTCCGCGTGTTGGCGGGCAGCAAGCGCGACCTCAAGCAGATGGTGGCGGACGGGAAGTTCCGCGAGGATTTGTATTACCGCCTCAACGTGCTGCCGCTGACGCTGCCGCCGCTTCGGGAGCGGCGCGAAGACATCCCCGTCCTGATGGAGGCTTTCATCGAGCGCTTCTTCCGGCTCCGGGACGAGCCACCGCCCCCTATCTCACCGGCGGTCGCGCAAGCCTTCATGGAGTACTCCTGGCCGGGCAACGTTCGTGAGCTCGAGAACGCTTGCGAGCGAATCGCCCAGACCAATACGTGCGGAACGGTGCGCATCGGATGCGTGGCCGCCAGCATCCTGTTTCGATCGCGTGTGGAGGCGTCGGAGCCAGCCCGCGTGCCGGTGCCGGTTGAGCCGACGGGTTCTGCCATATCGCTCGACGACCGGCTACGGGAAGTCGAGGCCAATCTGATTCGATGGGCACTCGAGGCCAGCCACGGCAACAAATCCAAGGCCGCGGCGTTGCTCCAAGTCAAGCGATCAACCCTGGGGGATCGCATCAGGCACTGCGGGCTCGGGCAGAGCACGTCCAAGAGTCTGAACGCGCCGCCGCTCGCGGCGGCAGAGGAATCAATCGGCCAGCCGTAGGTGGTCCGCACTCCAGGACTGCAGCACCGAGAGATAGTCTGCGCGTTCGAAGCCTGGCCGATCGCCCCGACTCGCAAGGGCCGCGGCTCCTTTGAACCGGAGGAGCGAGCCGTAGTGGTGCGCCTCCGCCCAATTCTCGAACTGCGTTCGCAGGTGGGTGAGGCGTGACGGGCCGTGCCTGAGCAAGGTGGAGGTGAGCTGTACCGCGTCGGCGCCTGCCATGACCGCCTTCACGACATCGATGGGCTCGTGCACACCGCCGCTCAGGGCCAGGGACATCCGGACGCGATTCGAAAGAATGGCGATGACGTGGAGTCGGAGCAGCAGGTCCGCCGAATCCGACAGCTGAACGCGAACCGTCGTGCCGCGGGTCTCCGGATCGATGTCAGCCTGATAGAAGCGATTGAACAGGACGAGGCCGTCAGCACCGATCCGTTCGAGTCGCATCGCCAGATTCGGCACGGACGAATAGAATGGCGACAATTTGACCGCCACCGGAATCGAGACTGATTCCTTGACCACCGCCACGATGTCTATCAGCCGCTGCTCGATGCTGGCGCCAGTCTCGGCCGGATCCGTCGCGACGTGGTAGAAGTTCAGTTCCACCGCATTGGCTCCGGCGCGTTCGAGCGCGCGCGCGTACTGCAGCCATCCGTCCGGCGTCGTGCCGTTCAGGGACGCGATGATGGGGATGCCGACCCGTGCCTTCACCCGGAGCAGGTGTTCGAGGTATTCACCAGGAGGCTGGGCATATGCGCTGTGCGGCGGAGGTGCGTCCACGGCTGGCCGGGACTCTCGCCCGAGATGAGGGCGGCGCAGCGCGCTCTTGAAAATCTGCTCTTCGAAGAGTGAGTGCATGACGATCGCGGCAGCACCCGCGTCCTCGAGCTTCATGACCATATCCAGATCCGCGCTCAAGGGTGACGCGCCGCAGACGATCGGATGCGGCAGCTTGAGCCCCAGATAGGTGGTGGTGAGATCCATGTCTCTCGTTGCTGCAAGCCGCGTGCTCACTTCAGTCGCGAGTTGAACGCGCGTTTTCGCCGATCGGCTCGATGGACTGACGGTGCGCCGACGACGCTGCCGACAATCCGGCAGTTCTGAGAATGAGGCGTGAATGCAGGCTGACGCGCGGGCAGTTGTGTCGAGTCTTCCGCCTGTCTGGCAAGGGAGGGCTCGGCCAGCCGTTCGGGGTGTGGTGATCGTCTCCCGCCGCCGACGACGGTCCTCGGGCGGGGATTGAGCTGCTCAGACAAGACGGTCTCGAACTCGTCGGCGAATGCCGCGTCAGAGCGAGCCGTCTCGCCTCACGTACATGCTTCTTGCGTTCTGTCGAAGATAGCCAGTCCGCATCAGCCGGTCGAGGACCGCGTCACAGATCTCGGCGTCGACACTCCACAGCCGCATGACCTGAGGACGTGTGAGGGATAAGCCGGGACTCTCGTTGTACTCGCCCCGGATGATTCGTGCCCATTCGTCGACAGACAGATTTCGGGGAGCACAGGACATCATGTCGAGACCTCGCATGTGACCCGCAAGAGCAACAGACGTGCCGGGGCGTGTCGAGCGGCCCTCCACGGTGGCCGCCGATCAACGAGCCGACGGCGTCACCGGGTGATCCTCGAAGATGTAGCCGAGCCGCACGCCGAAAGTCGCGATGGTGTCCGTTGTCCCATTGCGACGCACGAGGATGACCGACGCCTCAGGACGGACGCTGATGTTGCGATGTCTGATGACGTCCACCCCGGCGCTGACGCGCCAGGCCGGATCGGTGAACGTTTGAGGGCTGGTGGAGCCCGCCGAGGCTTGTTGCATTCGCGTGCGGTAGAAGCTCGAGACGGTGGCACCGCCGTCGATCGTCGCGCGATACAGACCGAATGCGAGGCCGACGTACGGTGTCGTCCGTCCCTTCGGCACGACGTTCACGAGCGCGCCGACGTCCGCATTGACTCCGTCCGAGCCGGCGCCGCGCGCGAACCACGCGCCGCGTGCCTCGGCCGTCACCCAGCGGGTGATGCGCCAGCCCGCAGTCCCGGCGATGGTGGCACCGGTGTCGGAGGATGTAGAGGCGGCGGCGATGGAGCCGCCAAGCTCCGTTCCCCCTCCGGCAAGATCCAATTGGGCAGGTGTCTGTGCCCTCGCGGGTCCAGCGGCCAACCCACTCACGAGCGCCGCGGACGCGACCAGACGACCAAGACGATTAGTCATAAGGGCCTCCGCTCTTGAGACAGCAGAGGACGTGCCAATTCAAGGATGGGAGTTTTTTCGGAAGGACCGCGGAATTATCCGCGGGTCGGGTGACGACACCTCGCTGAATGTTCGTTGGACTCGCGGAAGACGCACGAGTGCGCGGCCGTGTTCCCTGGCACAGACCGTGCTCCGTCCTGTAGTGAACCCGCGGATCCCGCGGCCGGGGAGGTGCACATGGTCACGTTGAACAAGATTCTCGTCGCGACGGACTTCGACGAAGCGTCGACTGAAGCCCTGGAGTACGGACGGGCGGTCGCGAGAGCCTTTGGGGCGACGCTGCATGTGCTGCACATCACCGACGATGCCTACCGGCTGGCGGCCGCGAGTGTGGAAGGGTATGTCGGCCTTTCACCGGAGGCGCAGGAAGAGATTGAGCGCTCTGCCGAAAGGCAAACGAACGCCCTTTTGACGGAAGGCGATCGTTGGCTACTCAATGCGGCGGCGGTGACAATCACGAGCGACCGGATCGCTCCGGCGATTGTCGAGTACGCGCGGGCGCACAACGTCGATTTGATCGTCGTCGGCACGCACGGACGACGGGCGCTCGCCCGGCTCGTCATGGGAAGCGTCGCCGAATCAGTGGTCAGGACCGCCCCATGCCCGGTGTTGACGGTCCACCATCCGGGTCACAAGTTCGTGATGTCGGAGGTGCTCGCCGCGCCGCGGCGCGAACGACCGCCTGTCGAGCGCGAAGACATGGTCGGTCAATGCGGAGTCGCGTCGTGTTGTGCGCAGTAGAAGTGAGCGTTGAACCGGCACTTACCAATCGAAACCGTCTCACGACGGCGTTCAGATTCCTGCTCGCGGTCCCAGACGGTGAGTCCACGTGGAGGCTGATCATGATTGTTCTCAACAAAGTTCTCGTAGCCACGGATTTTGGACCCGCCTCGGATTCGGCGTTGCAGTACGGTCGGGCGCTCGCGCGCGGTTTCGGCGCGGCGCTGCACGTGCTTCACGTAACCGAAAATATCTTCGCCCGCGCGACGGACGGTTACGGCTATATCGCGATCCCAGCGCAAGTGCAGGAAGAGCTGGAGCAGGCTGGACGGAAGCAGACCGAGGAGCTTCTCTATGCCGAAGACCGCGCAGACCTGCATGCGGTCGCGATCACAATCACGAGCAACAGCCCGGCCGAGGCGATCGTCGACTACGCACGAGCCAACACTATCGACCTCATCGTCATGGGAACCCACGGCCGCGGCGCCGTCGCGCACCTGTTGATGGGGAACGTCGCGGAACGCGTCGTGCGGATGGCTCCGTGTCCCGTGCTGACGGTGCGGCATCCCGAACACGAATTCGTGTTGCCGGATGCGCTCGTCGCTGTCCGGCAGACACGCCCGGCCGAGCCGCTCCCGAAATAGGCACGAGCCGCCGCATCGGTTGAGTCGTCCGAAAACCGTCTGGAGCAGTGTCATGCGGCCAGCGTCATTACCGTTCGCCTTTCGATCGATTCTCTGTGCGATCGATTTCTCGAAGGCATCCGCTGCGGCCCTGCGATACGCGGCGGCCCTCGCACGCGGCAGAGGCGCGCGTCTGAGTGTCGTCTTCGCGGTGGATCCGCTGTTGAGTGCCGCGGCCGCCGCCGCGTACGACAGTCGCCGGCTGGCGCACACCGCAAAGCAGGATCTGAAGCGGTTCGTACGGGCGACGCTCGGACCGCAGGCAGCCGGCACCGTCGACGTCCTTGTCGGTATCGGGAAACCATCGCAGACGGTGCTCGCGATAGCCGAGAAGATCCGAGCGGACCTCGTGGTCGCGGGCACGCACGGACTGACAGGGATTCGCAAGCTGTTCTTCGGCTCGACTGCCGAGGGTCTCCTGAGACGCAGCACGCTGCCGGTTCTCGTGGTGCCGCGCACGCATGGACAGTCCTCGACTCGTGGGGGCCGGTGGCCGCCTCGGGTGCTCGTGCTGACGCTGCCACGCTCGGGCGCCTTCCGCCGGCTCTTGCAGGGTTCGGAAGCCTACCGGTTCGTGCACGAGGCGCGGTGTCCGGTTCTCGTGCTCCGCGTACCGCCGCGGCCGGCTCGGGGTGCCGCTGCCCGGCCCGTCAAGCGACCGACGAAGCGTCACGGACGGATGCCGTCAGCACGACCGCATCGACAGCGCGAGGTTGAGAGGATCCAATGACGACCAGACGATTGGCCGGAGCGGTCGGGAAGTTGGGAGCTGCTGCGCTCGGTCTGGGCGCGGCCGCGTACGGGGCATACGTCGGCGTGACATGGGTCCGCTACGGACACGCCACGCCTGCAACCGGCCGTCAAGCAGACCCGTTGCTCGATCGATTCATGCCCGCCTTCGACGTGGCAGAGCGTCATCGGATCTACGTGGCCGCTCCAGCGGAGATAACGCTGCAGGCGGCGTCCGAGCTCGAGCTTCAGCGATCGCTCCTGGTGCGCGCAATCTTCAAAGGTCGGGAGCTCCTGCTCGGGAGCGCGTCGGATGAATCACGGCGCCCGCGCGGACTCATCGCCTTGACGCGATCGCTCGGCTGGGGACTTCTGGCCGAGACGCCGGGTCGCGAGATCGTGATGGGCGCCGTGACCCAGCCTTGGAAGGCGAACGTCGTGTTCCGCGCGCTGCCACCCGCCGACTTCGCGGCGTTCAACGAGCCCGGCTACGTCAAGATCGCGTGGACGCTGCGCGCGGATCCCTTGAGCGACCGCGAATCGGTCTTCAAGACGGAAACGCGGGCAATTGCGACCGATGCGACCGCGCGCGCCAGGTTCCGCCGGTACTGGTCGTGTCTCTCGCCAGGGATCATCCTGATTCGGCACGCGATGCTCCGCCCTCTGCGGACCGATGCAGAACACCGGGCGCGAATGGCGGCGACGCCGTCCGTCAGTGCCCTCAGGGAGGCGAGCGCGCCATGAACGTCCTGCTGGCGATCGACGATTCGGCGTGCGCGGCTGCGGCACTATGCGCGGTGATCAATGAATTCCGACCACGAGACACGATCGTCCGCGTACTCCATGTGATCGAATGGCCGCGCGAGCTGCCGACGTCATTGATGTTCGCGGCCGGACCGTCCGCGGGTGACCGGGTGATGGCCGTACATGACGAGATCCGTCGCCAGAGTCAAGCGCTCGTCGGGAGGGCGGTGGCTCGGCTCGAGCTGGCGCACTTCACCGCGTCAGCACAGGTGACCGAAGGGCCCCCGGCGGAGGAGATTCTGGCCATGGCTGCCGCCTGGCCGGCGGACGTCATCGTAGTAGGGTCACATGGCCGAAGGGGCATCGATCGCCTGCTGCTTGGGTCGGTGTCGGACGGTGTCGTGCGGCACGCCGCGTGCTCGGTGCATGTGATACGCGAGCCGGCCCCTGACGCGCACGCCGATGCGCTGCCGCTGCCGTCGTGAACCATAAGAGGGACGACGTGCGAATCAGGCGATCGACTCTCACCGCCAGGCCGGTGGATTGGCCGGCGATGTGGAGAGGATTGCGTTTGTCGCGAAAGACAGGCGTTGAACCTCGGAAGCATTGACTCACAGCAGCTTGAGATCAGGAGAGACGGTCGTCTCTTGTCTCCTGATCTCCTGTGAGAACCACTTGACGCGCGTCACGGCTGGTCACCCGATTGCAGTGCTCTTCGCTCGGAGTGACATCGTGAACTCAAGATTTGTCATCAGTGTCTCGCTCGCCGCGCTCGTCTCCGTGGGTCTCGCCAGTTGTAACAAGCACGCGTCGCCAACCGAGCCGACGCCCGTCTGTTCCTACAGCATCTCGCCAGCCACGCTGACGCTTGGGAGTGACGGCGGAACTGGAAGTGTAGCCGTCACCGCGCCGGCTGGGTGCTCATGGACTGCCACGACGAGCGCGGGCTGGATCACGGTCACAGCCGGCGCGAGCGGCAGTGGCCCGGGCACCGTGACGTATTCGGTCGGCCCCAATGCCGCGACGACCTCGCGAGCGGGGACGCTCACGATTGCCGGCGAGAGCCATGCGCTGACGCAGCAGGGCCGGCCGGCGACCGCGTGCAACTACGACCTTTCGCCTGGCAGCGCTGACTTCAGCACGGACGGCGGGCCGGGCACCTTCACCGTGACGGCGCCGGCTGAGTGCGTGTGGACCGCCAGCAGCAACGTCGCCTGGCTGGTCATCACCGCCGGCGCACAAGGCTCCGGCACGGCCGCGGTCAGCTATACGGTCGCCCGGCACACCGAGATTGCCGAGCGCACCGGCAGCATCAGCGTGGCTGACCGCAGGTTTACGATCAGGCAGTCCGGCGATGTGAGCGTGTGTCAGGTACTCCGTCGCTCCGGTCCTGCTCAGCCCCTGCATGGCGGGCGGCACCGTCACCGCTGCGATCACAACCCAGACGGCCTGTCCCTGGACGGCGACTCCCAATGCGGGATGGCTCAATGTCCCGACCGGTTCTTCCGGCACCGGATCCACCACGGTCTCGATTGCGTTCTCGGACAACTACGACGCGCCGCGGGAAGCAATCGTGATGGTGCGGTGGCCGACGCCGACGGCCGGCCAGAACATCCGCGTCGCGCAGGCGGGCTGCCGTTACGCCGTCAGCCGGACCGCGATCGGCGTGGTCGCGGCCGGCGGCGCCAGCGCGTTCGACGTCATTCAGCAGAGCGATCCAACCACGTGCGGCGGCGCCACGCAGGATCGATGCGTCTGGACCGCGCGATCCGAGGTGTCGTGGATCACGATCACGAGCAGCATGCCGCGCGCCGGCGACAACCCGGTGGCCTTCACGGTCGCCGCGAACGCCGATGCTGCGGCGCGCACGGGACGAATCGTCGTACGCGATCAGGTGGTCGTCATCACGCAGGCGGGCAAGTGACGGGGTGATTGGTTCATCGCAGGCTCAAAAGGGGACGGTCATGGCCCGCATCGAGCGAATTCTCTGTCCGGTTGACTTTTCGGAGGGCTCACGGCACGCCGTCGACCACGCGCTCGCGATTGCGTGCTGGTACAACGCGGCGATTACCGCGCTGCACGTGATCCCTCCGATCGGCACCGCGCCCTACATCGATCCGCTCGTCCATCCGCCGCCCCTGGTCCGAACGCCGGAGGATCTCGAGAACATGCGGCTCCGCCTGGCACTCTTCGTCGAGCAGGAGAGCGGAGACTTCTCGATCACACCGCTGGTGACCGAAGGCAACACTGCAGGTGAGATCGTGCGCGTCGCCGATACGACGCGGGCAGATCTGGTGGTGATGGGGACCCACGGGCGGTCCGGGTTCCAACGGTTGATTCTGGGATCGGTCACCGAGAGCGTGCTCCGCCACGCGCGGTGTCCGGTCCTGACCGTTCCGCCGACGGTGCCAGACGCCGTACCCGTCGGACCACGCCTCTTCCGGCGGATTCTGTGCGCGGTGGATTTTTCGCCCTCTTCCCTGAAAGCGCTCGACTACGCGTCCTCGCTCGCGCAGCAAGGGGACGCGGCTCTGACCATAATCCACGTCGTGGAGCCGATTGCCGACTACCGGACGGGTGGCATCGTTGAGGGCCTCGACGACAAGGCGTTGCAGACCGCGGCCGAACACCATCTGGGCGAACTTGTGGACGGCCGCCTGAAGGGGCGTCCGCAGGTGACACAGTCCCTCGTTGTCGGAAAGCCGGCGCCAGAAATCCTACGGGTTGCCGATCAGCGGGCCGTCGACTTGATCGTGCTCGGCGTGGCGGGACGAGCGGTCGCGGACATCATCTGGTTCGGCTCGACAGCGAACCAGATCGTGCGACGGGCGACATGTCCGGTGTTGACGCTCAGAAGCTGATCGCCGCGCCGGTGCGTGGCGGAAGCGACGCGACGACCGCATCGCCTTGGGTGGCTCGCGGGCCATTTGTCGCAGCGGTCGCGCTCGTCGGTATCGCGGGCGCACTCGTCCCGCGAACACTGGCCGGCGCGACGAGCCTCCCCTCGCCAGAGACGCTCCTGATGGCGGTGCTCGTCGTGGGTGGCCTGCTGCTAGTACCTCAGCTGGCGTGGCAGGCCCTTCATGCCAGATTCGGCGCTGACCATCTCGCGGGGATCTCGATCGTGGTTTCGGCGTTATTGGGCGAGTACCTGGCCGGCGCAATCGTTGTTCTCATGCTCTCCGGTGGAGAGACGCTGGAGCAGTTCGCCGTGACCCGGGCCACCGCTGCCCTGCGCGCCCTCGCGAGCCGGGTTCCGACCCTCGCGCATCGAAGGCGCGGAGACGTGTTCGAGCACGTGGCCGTCGCTGATATTCGGGTCGGTGATGAGCTCTCGATCCTGCCTCGGGAAGTGTGTCCGGTGGATGGAGCAGTCGTCACCGGTCAGGGCTCGATGGACGAGTCGTACCTGACAGGTGAGCCGTTCACGATCCCCAAGGGACCCGGCGCCACCGTGCTGTCGGGAGCCATCAATGGCGACTCCGCCTTGCTCGTTCGGGCCAGTCGACTCGCTGCCGATTCGCGGTATGCGCAAATCATGCAGGTCATGCAGGAGGCCGAGCAACGTCGCCCGAGATTGCGCCGGCTCGGCGATCGCATCGGCGCGTGGTACACGCCCCTGGCGCTGACGATCGCCGGGCTGGCGTGGTGGTGGACTGCCGATCCGGTCCGGTTCCTCAGTGTCCTGGTCGTGGCGACACCCTGTCCACTCCTCATCGCCATTCCGGTGGCGATCATCGGCGCCATCTCAACGGCCGCCCGCCGCGGGATCATCGTCAAGGATCCGGGTGCACTCGAGCAGCTGACGTTGTGCCACACGATGATTCTCGACAAGACCGGCACGCTGACCTACGGCCAGCCGGCACTGACCGAGGAGTGGTACGCGCCCTCGTTCACCCGCGACGCGGTCCTGCCGCTCGTGGCGGCGATCGAGCAATTCAGCCGCCATCCCATCGCAGGGGCAATCGTCACCGCCGCGACCAGTGCCGGATACTCGCTGCCGGAGGTCGCATGGATTCGCGAAGAACCTGGTGTCGGACTGCATGGTCAGGTGGCTGCCTCGACGGTGCTCGTCACCGGGCGGGCGCACGCCACGACCCGGTTCACGCTTCCTCCGATGGCGGCCACAGGGCTCGAGTGCGTCGTCGTCGTGAACGATCGGTATGCGGCGACCTATCGATTTCATGACGTTATCCGGGAGGACAGTCGTCGGTTCGTCGGCCATCTGGGTCCGAAGCACGGCGTCTCGCGCGTGCTGTTGGTGTCAGGCGACCGCGCGCCCGAAGTGCGCCGGCTCGCTGACGCGGTATCGATTGACGAGGTCTACGCGGATACGTCACCCGAAGGCAAGGTGTCGATCGTCCGACGCGAAACCGAGTCTGCGAAGACGGTCTTCGTCGGCGACGGCATCAACGACGCGCCCGCGCTGATGTCGGCGACGGTCGGGATCGCGTTCGGGCGCCACAGCGACGTGACCTCCGAAGCGGCCCGGGTCGTCATCATCGACTCGTCGCTCGGGAAGGTGGACGAGTTGATGCACGTCAGCTATCGGCTGCGCCGCGTGGCACTTCAGAGCGCGCTGGGCGGAATGTCGCTGAGCCTTGGCGGCATGGCCTTGGCCGCGTTCGGCCTGTTATCGCCGGTCGCCGGCGCGGTAGCGCAGGAGGCGATCGACCTGCTCGCGGTGCTCAATGCTTTGAGAACGGCCCGTCCAGTCGTCAGCGACTTCGACCAATGACTGCCAACGCAGTGGCGCGAGCTTTCATATGCCGGAAAGCTGAGACGCGCGGTCAGTCGCTACGACGAAAAGCCGGCCACTCTCTTGCACGATTCGGGTGTGGTCGTGTTTCTGAAGGGCGATCACGATCGATGGGGCGGGTGCGTTCTGAAGTGGTAGAAACGGGGTTGGTATGGCGCATGCGCGTCGGCTCGTTCAGATGAAGGTCGCCCTCGACCCTCGTGCCTACGCTCGGTCGATCAGGGGTCACCGACTGATACGAAAGACCTTGCTGGTCTCTGGGATCGTGTCGTCGCTGCTCTACGTCGCCATGAACATTTTCGTCGCGATGCAATGGGAAGGGTACAGTTCCGCCTCGCAGACGGTCAGCGAGCTGTCCGCGATCGGCGCGCCGACCAGAGCGCTGTGGGTTTCGCTCGGAATTGTCTACAGCTTGCTGGTGATCGCCTTTGGCGTTGGCGTCTGGGCGTCGGCACTTCGAAACCGCCCATTGCGCATCGTGGGACGAATGATGGTCGCCTACGGGGTCGTCAGCCTCGCCTGGCCCTTGGCCCCGATGCACCTGCGCGGGGCCGGGTTCACGCTGACCGATGCCATGCACATCGTTCTGGCGATGGTGACGGTACTGCTCATGCTGCTCGCCATGGGAATCGGCGCCGTGGCATTCGAGACGCAGTTCCGCCTCTATTCCGTGGTGACCATCGTGATCCTCGTCGCGTGTGGCGCGTTGACGGCACTGGAGAGTCCGCGAATCGCTGCCAATCTCCCCACACCGTGGATAGGCGTTTGGGAACGCATCAATATCGGGGGCTACTTGCTCTGGGTCACAGTCCTGGCCAGTACGCTCTTGCGATCAGGATCCGGGAGACGCGAGCGGGAGGGTCACCAATGCGATGGCGCCCCCACCGTCGCGGGGCTTCAGCGCGACGGTCCCTCCCTGCAGGGATAGCAGGCGTCGCACGATGGCGAGGCCGAGGCCCGTGCCGCTGGTCTTCGTCGTGTGAAACGCCTGGAACAGCTGTTCCGGATCCGTATCGCCGAACCCTGTCCCGCGATCGGCGATCTCAATCTGGCACGAGGCCTCCGACACCGACACACCGATCTCGATCGGATCGCGAGAATTCGACTGACAGGCGTTCAACAGCAGATTCAAGAGCACGGAGCGAAGCATGTCTCGGTCCGCGCGGACGGTCGCCGTCGTCTCAGGAACGTTGATTCCGGGACGTCCGCCGTCCGAAGTCGCCTCGGCGCTGGCACCCGCGTCGATGATCGCCGACCGAAGTTCCACGGCCTCGAGCACGGGCACCCGCGGGCGCGCGAACCGAAGAATGTCGTCGACCTTGCTGTTGAGCGTGTTGAGCCGGGCGATCATTGCGTCGACGATGCGAATATCGGCTGGGTCGATCGCGAGCCGCCCTCTCAGGACCTGAAGCGAGCCCTTGACGCCGGCGAGCGGATTTCGCACCTCGTGTGCGACCACGGCCGCCAAGTGGCCCAGCTGGGTCAGCGCGGCCTGATCGGCGAGCTGCTGCTCCATGGCTTTCCGCAGGGTGATGTCGCTGCGAATCGCAAGATACTCCTGCGGCTTTCCCGCGGCGTTCATCAGCGGAACGATGGTCGTATCGACCCAGTAGATCGATCCGTCCTTCGCGCGGTTGCGCAGCTCGCCGCGCCAGACGCGGCCCTGGGCGATCGTCCGCCAGAGATCGCGGATGAACTCTTGCGGATGATAACCGGAGTTGATGATTCGGTGATCCTGCCCGAGCAGCTCGCCGCGGCTGAACTTCGAGATCTCGCAGAACTTGTCGTTGGCATATGTGATGACGCCGCGCTGATCGGTAATGGCGACAATCGCTGCCTGATCGAGCGCATAGCGGATCTGCTGGAGCCGGAGAAGCGAATCAGCGTGTTGGTCCATCGTTGTTCAGAGCCCGTCCTTGCGATCGCGCGGTGGAGGAGTCAATAGAGCAACCTGTATGCCGGCGCGGTTGCCTGAAAGGTGCATGTTCCCATGATCTGCGCAGTGCGAGCGTGGACTATGTCGCAAGACTGCGAAGTTTTCCCCATGTGCACCGCCAGGGTACCGGGGTGTTTTCCGGTGAATTGCCGCGAAAAACCCCAGACAGCCGCGGCACGCGCGTTGCCCTTCAGGCCAAGGCGGGGAGGGCATCATTGCTGGCCAGTACTCTCGGACACATGATCGGCTTCTACCCGCAGCCGGAGCGGGCCATGACGACTCGGTCTGAGATTACCGCCCACAAGCGGCGTGTCGGCCAGCTCGCGGTGGTATTCGCCGCGTTGTCGTTCGTCGTGTTGGCGCCGGCCCGAGTGAGTGGCGTGGACGATTCGCGGTTGCAGCCGACCGTGACCGTCACCGAGGACCGGGGGGTCTATTCGGTTTCGGCCCGATTCCTCGTCGAACAGTCACCGGCGATTGCGCTGGCGGTCCTCACCGACTACGAGCAGATTCCCCGATTCATGCCTGGCGTGGAAACGAGCATCGTCCTCGAACGAGGCGTCGGCCGAGCGGTGGTCGAACAGCACGCGGTGTCGCGCCTGATGATGTTCAAGAAGCATGTCCATCTCGTGCTCGAGATCATCGAGGGGACTGATGCGCTCGAGTTCCGCGATCGGTCGGGCGCCAGCTTTACGCGGTACCGAGGGCAGGTGGCGCCTGTGCGCGGAGAACGGTTCGACAGAGATCTCGTATGAGCTGACGGCGCAGCCAGGGTTCGACGTTCCCGAGTTCGTCCTGAAACGGTTGCTCATACGGGATTCGGCCCAGATGATCGACGGCCTTCGGCGGGAGATACTCGCTCGGGCAAGTCGATAGACCGATTCGCGCCCTCGTCGCTCGACCAACGAGCGTGGCAGAAAGTGGGGCAGCCGTCGAACGTGGCTGCCCGGAGAACAACAGTGCGATGGATCTTCGCTGGCCTCCTGATCCTGCATGGCCTCATTCATCTCATGGGGTTCGCGAAGGCCTTCGATCACGCCGGGCTGCCGCACCTGACACAGCCAATCTCACGTGGACGTGGGCCTGGTGTGGCTAACAGCTGCCTTGTTGATGCTCCTTACCGCCGCCATGCTCGTTGCGCGCTCCCCAGACTGGTGGATAGCGGGAGCCGCAGCACTCGTCTGTTCTCAGGTCGTGATCGTCTCGTCGTGGGCCGACGCGTGGGCGGGTACGACAGTGAACGCGTTGCTGCTCGCGGGAGTGTCGTACGGGTTCATGACGGATGGTCCGTTGGGCTTTCGCGCCCAGTTCCATCGCGACATGGCGGCGAGTCTCGGACGCGCGGCGGTCGCGTCACAGGTGACTGAGGCTGAGCTCAGGAGCACTTCCGGAGCCGGTACGGCGCTACCTGCAATCTGTCGGTGTCGTCGGCCAACCCAGAGTACAGAACTATCGTCTTCGGTTCCGTGGCCGCATTCGCAGCGAGCCGAATGCCGCCTGGATGCCGTTCGAAGCCGACCAGCACAGTGTTGTCGACGACCACTCACGACTGTTCCTCATGCACGCGCGCACGCGTGGAATGCCCGTGCAGGCGTTTCACCGGCTGATCGACGGGCACGCCACGATGCAGGTGAGACTCGCCGGCCTGTTTCGGATCGCCGACGCCAGAGGCGACGTCATGGACCGATCGGAGACGGTGACGCTCTTCAACGACATGTGTCTGCTCGCTCCGGCGACGTTGCTCGACCCGCGGATCGTCTGGGAGCCAATCGATGCGACGACGGTCCGTGCACGATTTACCAACGGTGCTCAGACGATTTCCGCGACCCTGCGAGTTTGGCGCCGACGGGTTGCTGGCGAACTTTCTTTCTGACGATCGGTCCCGCGCGTCAACGGACGGTAGGAGCTTTACGCGCCTGCGGTTCTCAACGCCCGTGCGCGATTATCGGGACTTTGGCGCGGTGCGCCTGGCTGCGCACGGAGAGGCGCGCTGGTTGCTAGCGCAAGGGGAGTTCACCTACGGTGAGTTCGACTTGCAGTCGGTGACGTACAACGTCACGATTTAGCACGAGCACGGTCGTCCAATGATCTTTGTCGCGAACCCGGTCGAATTGCAGGCTGACCTTGGGATTGTCCCGTCCACAGAATCTGCACATGCGGGTGCGCGAATCGAGTGGATCGGTTCCTGCGACCGCGGCAGTCCGTCGAGTCCCAGCCGTGGAACATCGGCTTAGTCGATGTTCCATTGCCGCAGAATTGCCGCCTCGTCCGCCGGGCTCATCGCCTTCTTGAAACGCGCGCCGGCGCGGCCCTTCACGCGGCGTTCGCAGTCGGCCCATGTGGTGTGCCGCGCGAGCTGCCCGTCCACGACACTCAGGTAGGAATACGGCGTCCCCTTAGAACGCGAGCCCTCCTTGGCGGATGAAGGGGAACGGGCCGGGACGTCCGTGTTGGCCGGCAGATCGAGGATCGCATGCGGATAGCCGATCAGCGGGCCGCGATAGAGCGTGATGTCGCGACCCTCCGCCAGGCCATCGGCGATCTCGTCGACGCGCTCGTTGCCGGGGATCCCGACGTGCCCGCGCACGTAGTGCCACTCGATCCCGCCCTTGCCGCGCGTTCTCGCCAGTTCGTCGAGGGGCTCCCACAAGTCGCGATTCAGGACGTCGCCGCCGGCCGCCGTCTTCCAGCCCCGTTTGCGCCAGCCAAAGATCCAGCCGCGGATACCCTGGATCACGTACGTCGAGTCGGTGTACATGGCCAGTGCGCCCGGCACGTCGCGCAGCTGCGAGAGCGCCATGATCGCGCCTGTCAGTTCCATCCTGTTGTTGGTGGTCGTGCCCGCCGCGCGGCCGCCCAGCTCGGTCACCTCGCCATCGGGCGTGACGATGATCGCGCCCCACCCGCCCGGGCCGGGATTGCCTTTCGCCGCGCCGTCCGTAAAGACCACGATCGGTTGCGCACTCATTTCAGATCGCGTCCGAGATCGCCATCGCGGTTTCGTTCAGCTTCATCAGGAACGCGGTCTTGGCCTCGAGCGGAGCCTCGAACGGATCGCGTTTGATCGGGTTTGCCCACCAGGAGAATGGACATCGCTCGCGATTATATCCACGCCGCGGACGCTCTCTGGCTGTCCGCGCGCTCACTCTTCGCTTTACGCATCGGTCTGCTGGACCGCAAGGTCACGTCGCGCCGGCCGGCGTGGCTCTAGTCACGGCGGCCTGTTCGTGCGACCATCGCGGCGATGGAGCGCTGGGACGCCGTCGAGACGGTCGCGCGAATCCGCCAGGGGGAGGTATCGGCGGCGGAAGTGCTTGAGGCCACGATTCAGCGCGCCGAAGCCGCCGCCGCGCTCAACGCAATCGTCACCGATACCTTCGAGCGTGCCCGGGCCCGCGTCGCGAGCGGTGCGCTCGAGGGTGCGTTCGCCGGGCTGCCCACGTTCGTCAAGGACCTCTCGCAGGTGAAGGGCGTGCGTACTGGCTGGGGATCGGCCGGAGCCGCCGACCTCGTCTCGAAGAAGTCCGATCCGTTCGTGAAGAGGCTCGAGCGCACCGGCGTGATCGTCGTCGGCAAGAGCGCATCGCCGGAATTTGGCATGACCGCGACCACCGAGCCGCTGGTGCGCGGCGCGACCGGCAATCCCTGGGACCCGACGCGCACGCCCGGCGGATCGTCGGGCGGGGCGGCCGCACTCGTTGCCGCCGGCGTCGTGCCGCTCGCCCACGCCACCGACGGTGGCGGCTCGATCCGGATACCGGCGGCGTGCTGCGGCCTGGTCGGGTACAAACCCACGCGCGGCTTGTCCGATTTCGAAGGCTCGAACCTCCTGCCCGTGAACGTCGCCGTGCACGGGTGTGTCACGCGCACCGTGCGCGACACCATCGCGTTCCACCGCGCGATGAGCGGCTTCGGCGGCGTCGCGCCCGCGCCGGCGCGACCGCTCCGCATGGGGCTCTACGTCGACGCGCCCGCCGGCACGCCGGTCGACGCGCACGTGCAGGACGCCGTCCGCGCCGTCGGTCGCGCCTGCCAGGCGCTCGGCCACCACGTCGACGAGATCGCCTGCCCGTTCCCGGCGCAGGTCATCGACGATTTCTTGGACTACTGGGGCTTCCTGGCGTGGATCCAGATCGAGACCGCGCGGCTCATGCTGCATCGCGGCTTCGACAAGACGAAGATCGATTCGTGGACCAGCGGCCTCGCGGTCTCGTTCAGGTCGAACCGCAGGCGCGTCTTCGCCGCGATCCGTCGCCTCCGGCGGTTCGACAAGGAATACGCGAAGGTGTTCGAGCGATGCGACGTGCTGATCTCACCGTCGGTGGCAGCGCCCGCACCGCCCCTGGGCCAGCTCGCCGCCGATCTCCCGTACGAGACCCACTACAATCGCGTGCGAACGTTCGCCGCGTTCACGCCGCTCCACAACCTCGCCGGCGCGCCGGCGATCTCGCTGCCGCTCGGGCGCACCACCGCCCAGCTTCCGCTAGGCGTACACTTCGCCGCCGCGCGTCGCCGGGACGCGCTCCTCCTCGAGCTCGCCCAGACTCTCGAGGCGGCGCATCCCTGGCCGAGAACTGCGCCTGTTCGCGGCCGCAGAGACTCCTGACGCGCAGGTCCGTCGCCGCCACGTAGGAAATCTCACCGGCACGGCAGGGGCCGAAGAGCGTCCCCTTCCGTCGATCCCGTCGAAAATCCGCCGAACGAAGCCTCGAGCCCGATGGCCGAGCGCTCGCCTTGTCAGACGCCTCTGACCCGCAGCGATGCCTCGCCGCGCCTGCCGCAGACGACTTAAATATCGAATAGCATAATTTGACATATTTAGATAGTTCCTGTTACCGTCGTGGCATTGCTCTGCCATGAACGTGTCGCTGACTCCGGAGCTGGAAGAAATGGTGAACGAAAAAGTCCGCGGCGGCCTCTACCAGACCGCCAGCGAAGTGGTGCGCGAGGGGCTCAGGCTCCTCAAGCAGCGCGACGACGAGGAGCGGCGAGCAGACCAACGGGCAGGGTTGGTTCCGCGAGTGCCGCGGACGAACCGCCCGACACGCCGCGCCGGCCCGCGTGTCAGGCGTTGATCTGCGGGGCAGAGTCGACAGACGGTCGACAGGAGGCCTGGATGGCTCGAGTGTACCGACAGGCGGCGGTGATTCCCTATCGGATCCGCAAAGAGCGGGTCGAGGTAGCGCTCGTGACGACATCGAGAGGCAAGAGATGGATCGTGCCGAAGGGGTCAATCGACGATGGTGAGCTGCCGCGCGACGCGGCGATTCGCGAAGCCAAGGAAGAAGCCGGCCTGCTGGGGGTGGTTACACGGAAGCCACTCGGACGTTATCTCCACGTCAACGACCATGGCTCCTGTCGGGTGGAAGTCTACGTGATGCGCGTGACCGACGTGCTCGAGCACTGGCTCGAAGACCGGCTTCGGCGACGACGCTGGATGCGTATTCCGGACGCGGCCGCCTCTGTGCGGGAAGAGCTGCGCCAGTTCGTCCACGCCATCGAAGGCGTGGTCAAAATGGACTCCTGAGCGATGGGGGCGGACGTGAGTGCCAATCAGTCGACCGCACGCGAATCCGCGTACGTCGTCCGGAACGGAGTATCGGCGGAGGCGATCACGAGGAGCCTGCAAGCACTCGTGTCGTTGCGTCATCATCCGATCGCTCGGCGGCGGTTCACCGTGCTGGACACGTTCGACGGCCGTGTCCGACGCGCGGGAGGCCGTCTGACGCGAGCCGGCGACAACGGCACCTCTACGGTGGCGTGGCAGCCCCGCGGAGGAAGCCGACTCTCGACGCATCTGAAGCAGCCAGTGAGCTTCGCCTGGGATCTTCCCGATGGGCCGCTTCAGCGGGCGTTGACACCGGTCATCGGAGTGCGGCGACTCCTCGCGCAGGCCGATGCTGAGGAGTACGGGTCGCTGCTCGAGATCCTCGACGACCAGGACAAGACGGTCGCACGCCTGCGGATCGAGTCGGGCCGGGCTCGCCTGCCAGCACCGCGCAAAGCCTGGCAACCGCTGCCCACGGTGATCACGCTGACGGGCCTGCGTGGCTACGAAGACGTCTTCGAGCGGCTCGTGCCGCTGATCGAGAGTCGCCCGGGAGTCGAGTCCTGCCCCGAGGGCCTCCACGGCGTGACACTTCGCCAGATTGGAGCGGCGGAACGATCCGACGTCTCGTCACTCCGCGTCGAGCTCGCCCCGACGGTCGGCGCGGATGTCGGCGCCCGGCAGATCCACCTGGCGCTGCTCGGCATCCTCGTGGTCAATGAGCCGGGTCTCCGCGCCAACCTGGACACGGAGTTTCTCCACGACTTCCGTGTGGCCATCCGGCGCACACGCTCGCTGCTCGGGCAGATCAAGCACGTATTCCCGCCCGACGTCGTCGAGCACTTCTCAACAGAGTTCTCGTGGGTGGGTCGCCTCACCGGCCCGCCGCGCGATCTGGACGTGCTCGGACTCGTTGTCAGAGAGCATCAGGGAGACGTTCCTGCAGGCGATATGGCGGCGCTGACGGCCTGTCTGGGCCGGGTGCAGCAAGAGGAGCACTCCAGGCTCGTCGAAGCGCTGGACAGCGACCGCTACCGACGGCTGCTCTCGGCGTGGAAGACGTTCCTCGAACGACCGGCCCCGTCCGAGCCGCAGGCCTGCAACGCAGGACGCCGGCTCGCGGAAGTGGTCTCGCGGCGAGCCTGGCGATTGAGCCGGCGAATCGACCGCAGCGCCAGAACCCTCGACGAGCACGCCGCGGCGGCGCGTCTCCACGAGGTGCGCATCAACGCCAAGAAGCTGCGCTACCTGGTCGACGTCGCGCCGACCTTCTGCGACGCAACCGACCTCGACCGCATCCTGGCGGCCCTGAAGAAGCTGCAGCGCGTGCTCGGCGATTTCAACGACGCACAAGTCCAGCAGGAGCGTCTGCTCGACTGCGGGCGCGCATTGGTCGCGAGCGGCGGGCCCCCAGGTGCACTCCTTGCGGTCTGGCGCCTGGCTGAGCAGAGCCGCCAGCGTCGCGAGCGCCTGCGCGGAGAGGTTGCCGACGGACTGTCAGGATTCAATGCGCCCGACATCCGGTCGGCCTGTCGGCGCGCCTTCAAGGACGCCGGCGCCGCGGAGCGGGCACGATGAGCGTGGTCGCCATCTATAACATGAAGGGCGGCGTTGGAAAGACGACGGCGGCCGTGAACCTGTCGTATCTCGCCGCGGCGGACGGCCAGCGTACCCTCGTGTGGGACCTCGATCTACAGGCGGCGTCCAGTTTCGCCTACCGCATACGGCCCCGCGTCGCAGGCTTCGGCAAGAAGGGCTGGGCGAACGGTCAGGCTCTCTCCGAAGCCATCAGGGAGACCGACTACAGCAACCTGGACGTGCTGCCGGCGGACTTCGCCTACCGCAAGCTCGATCGACTGCTCCACCGGCTCGGCAACCCGGCGCGCGTCGTGACGGGCCTCCTCGACACGCTCCGTCGTGACTACGACACGGTGTTCCTCGATTGCCCGGCAGGTTTCTCGCTGTTGACCGAGGGCATCTTCGCAGCCGCTGACATGGTGCTCGTGCCTTCGATCCCGACCGTACTCTCGCTTCGAACGGTCGCACAACTGATCGAGCGCGTCGGCCGCGCCAATTCGCCGTCAGAACTGGCAGTCTTCTTGAGCATGGTCGACGGCCGCAAGGCCCCGCATCGGCGGGTGTGCGAGTGGGCTGCCTGCCACCCCGAGATTTTCCTGACTGGACAAATCCCCTACGCCAGCGTCGTGGAGCAGATGGCCTTCCGTCGGATGCCGCTGGCGGTGTTCGCACCCCGCGACTGTGCGACGAGCGCATTCGCAGGAATCTGGGCAGAGCTCCAAACTCGCCTTCACGAGCGGCAAGCGCGCAGCCCGCGGCCAAGAGAGAGGTGGGTACGTCTGTTGCGGGCCGTCGAGTCGCAGCTCGTGCGACTCGAGACGTCAAACGAGCCGAGGCCCTCGTGCCAAGCGCCTCCAAGCGGTGTGCCCGATAGCCGCCAGGGTCGGCAGTGCCGCGACACCGCTCGGTCACAGTCACCGGCCGCAGGAGGCGATATGCGCGCTGGCGCAACTCTCCACAGGGACAAGCCTGGAGGCGACGTTCAGTTCGTCCATGGCTTCGATACTGACCGTCGAGACCTGCAGCGGTGCGGCTATGTCCTCGAGTTACGCGAGCACGAGGGGAGCTTCATGGTCGTGGCGGCGGTGGTCGGCGCTGACGGGGCCGACACGACTAGATGGGCACAGGCCCAGATTGACAACGCGTGGGCCATGCAGATTCTGTCAGGGGACATGTCGGCCCTCGTGCCGCTCAAGAGCCGGCTGGGCCCTCGCTTATCGTCGCTGGTCGAGAACGTGGGCGCCGCGGTGGATGGGCGGAGGCTTCGGCGCATCGAGTCGCGGTGCCAGGGAGTGGATTCCTCTAGCGGCGCGGCTGATGCCGATGCCAACCGGCCGCGAACCACCGCAGAGGACGTTTCCGGCTAGAAGTAAACAGTGGCCCCGAGCGTCCACATCGATCCTCTGTGCCCCGGTATGAGGCCGCCGATCAATCCTTCATTCTTGCCGAAGTCGAGGAACGTGTAGCGGTAATCGCCGTGGATCCCGAAGTGACGGTTGGGAAGGACCTCGAGCCCGCCGCCAGCGTGCCAGCCGAACTCAGTGGTGGTCAAATCCGCGTTGCCAGGGCCGTCGATCAACTCCACCTTTCGTCGGTACCAACCCGGGCCGCCCAGCAGGAATGGCGACACCTTGGCGCTGCCCATCCGCAGGATCAGCGATGTCTGAATGGGCGTCTCGCTAACCTTCTGATTGAGGAGTTCGAACGATTCGGAATGGTGGTCCAACGAGACTTCGAGCCCCCAGCGCTTGGAGAGGAGCCGGATCTGACCGCCGATGAATCGGACCGAATCCACATTGGCATCCGAATCGGCGGTGACCCACGCCAGGCGAGCGCCCACGCCGAAGCCCTGCGCCGAGGCGATGGACGGACCGCCGAACAGTGCAGCGGACACGACGACCGACACGAGGACGAGGCGCACGGGCGCGGTGCAGATGGTTCGCATTCTGAGACTCCACACGCCCTGGTACGACGACAGTTGCCGCCGAGAAACAAGGGCTGTCCTGGTCTTTATCGGGCCGAGCGGCCCGGGACGTCAGGGGGCGGCGCGGACGAGGGTCCGCACGGGCGTGGCGGTCATCGCGGTTCAGGCTCCACGTCCCGTCAGCGTTCGTGCAAATTCAGGCGAGCGTCACACCAACCTGTTTTTCGAAATCGGCAGTTCTCTGACGCGTTTCCCTGTTGCCGCGAAGATGGCGTTGGCCAGCGCCGGAACGATTGGCGGAAGCCCGGGCTCGCCGACGCCGGTTGGCGGCGCGTCGCTCTCGACGATATGGACGTCGACCTGGACCGGCGCGTCGTTGATGCGTGGTACCTGGAAGGTGTGGAAGTTGGTCTGCGTTACGCGTCCGCCTGTAGCGGAGATCTCACCCGTCATGGCCAGGCCGATCCCCATGACGGCGGCGCCCTCGAACTGCGCACGCACGCGATCGGGGTTGACGACGGTGCCGGCATCAACGACCTGAATCACGCGCGGGATGCGCACCCGTCCCTGACCGTCGACCACGACCTCGACGACCGACGCGACATAGCTGGTGAAGCTGCGCGCGGCGACGATGCCCATCCCACGCCCTTTCGTGCGAGCGCGCTTGCTCCAGCCCGCACGCTCGGCAGCCATCTCGAGCACGTGCCGGAGCCGCCGCGTGTCGAAGGGGTACTTATCGCCCGGCACGCCGTAGTTCCAGTAGTTGGCAACGCCGTCGGCTTTGAAATCGAGCACGCTTCCGGGACCGATGAGATCGAGCTGGTACTCGAGCGGATCGCGGCCGGCGGCGAGCGCCAGCTCGTCGACGAAGCTCGACGCTGCGAAGACCTGATAGATGTTGGCGACCGACCGGAACCAACCGATGCGCACGTGCGCTTCGGCCGGACAGTTTTCCGCGCGGTAGGCCGGCACATCGAAGGGCAGGTCGGTCAGGCCCATCCCCAACTCGATGTCCATACCGTAGCGCTCGCCCGCGGTGAAGGTCGAGGCCCGCTCAGTCATTCGCCGGCGCCAAACAGTATCCACGCACCGAGTCCCAGCAGAAGGAGGGCCACGAGCCTGCGAAAACCTCGCTCCGGCACCTGCCGGAGTGCGCGCATGCCGAAGACGGTGCCGGCAAGGACGCCGACGGTGGCAACGGCGATGAGCGGCCAGATTTTGTAGAGGCCTGAGCGTTCGACGACGAGATAGACGGGCATCCGCGCGGCATCGACGATCAGGCCGACGGCGGTGGCGGTGGCGACGAAGGTTTCCTTGTCTGCGTCGAATGCCAGCAGTGCGGCCGATGCCCCCTTCCCCCCCCAACTTCCACCCCCCCCCCCCCCCGCGGCCACGGCCGTGACCAGCGCGAATCCCATCAGCCGCCGCCGAAGAGCCAGCCGACGCCGGACGTGATCGCCATCGCGAGCGCTCCCCAGAACACGACCCGTGTCGCTCCAACGATCGGCGACGCGCCGCCGGCGCGGGCCGCCAACGCTCCGAGGCCGACGAGACTGACCAGTGACGTTCCGGCCACGAACATCGAGAGTCGGTTCCCGGGTGCAAGCACGACCGTCATCAGCGGAAGAGCGGCACCCACGGCAAACGCCGCGGCCGACGCGAGAGCAGCCTGGAGCGGACGCGCCACCGAATGCTCCGAGATGCCCAGCTCGTCGCGCGCGTGCGCGGCAAGCGCGTCGTGCGCCATCAGCTGAAGCGCGACCGTCTGCGCGAGGGCCGGCTCCAACCCGCGTTTCACGTAGATGGCGGCGAGCTCTTTGACCTCAGCCTCCGAATCCCGGGCCAGGTGCCGTTGCTCGAGCGCCACGTCGGCCCGTTCGGTATCGGCCTGCGAGCTGACCGACACGTACTCGCCCGCCGCCATCGACAGCGCACCCGCCGCGAGTCCTGCAATGCCGGACACGAGAACACTGCTCCGGGTCGCTTGAGCGGCCGCGACGCCGAGGACCAGGCTGGCCGTCGACACGATGCCGTCGTTGGCGCCGAGCACCGCGGCCCTGAGCCAGCCCACGCGGCCACTGCGATGTTGTTCCGACATTGATGAGTTCGTCCTTCGGTGTCGATTTATCAGCTCGCGCGCCGCTCGCTCTCCGCAAATCGCTCCACTCCGCTCGCGCCAGCCTATTCTAAGATTGAAGCGACGATCGGTGAGCAGGACGGCACTCGTCTGCGTGCCCAGCTTAGTTTCTCTGGAGGGCGCTTGGAGTTCAGGCTGACGGTTGATCAACTGCACGTGCTGGTCGCTTACAACCGCTGGGCAAATACGCGCCTCCTCCTAGCGGCGGAGAGCCTCAGTGTCGAAGAGCGCGAGCGCGACCTCCAGGCAAGTTTCGGCTCGCTCCACGGCACGCTGACCCACATCCTGTGGGGCGAGCGCGGGTGGCTGCAGTTCTGGCAGGCAGGTGCGTTCGTGGCCGAGCCGACACCCGGCGACTATCCGGATTTCGCGAGCCTCCAGCGTGCGTGGACCCAACACGAGAAGGCCTATACGGCCTACCTTCACGGCTTGACGCAGGCGGAGCTGGATGCACCGCGGAATGTGGACGACGATCCCTATACGCTGGGCGAGCTCGTTCAGCACATCCTCACCCACTCGACCCATCATCGCGGGCAGGTCACGCTGCTCATCCGCCAGCTCGGTCACGAGCCGCCGTCCACCGGTTACCGTCAGTTCCTGACGCAGGAGCGCGCTGGAACGTCCTGATTGATGGTGACTGTTGATCGGGCCGCGTCAGGATTCGCCGGTCAAGCTGGAGAGTCCCGTCGGCCAGGTTGTGAGGTGTTGAGGCCAGCACCAAACGCGGCCGAGATGCCGGCTAGACGTGCACGCCGTCCAACACTCGAAATGGATAGTATGGCGTGCGGCGGTGCGGAAATGCGACGCGCTCGTCGATGCGCGATCAGTATCAGGAGGCAGCGGATGGGTAGCGTGCTGATCACAGGAACCAGCACCGGCATCGGACTCGAGACCGCTCTCGTTCTCGGCCGGGCAGGTCACAGAGTCTTCGCGACAATGCGGAGCCTGGAACGCGGCGGCACCCTTCGAGCCGTCGTCGAAAGAGAGCAGTTGCCGATTTCCATCCTGCCACTGGATGTCGACTCGGATGAATCGATTGCCGGCGCCACAGCAGCGGTTCGGGACCAGGCCGGCTGCCTCGACGCCCTCGTCAACAATGCCGGCATCGAACGCGCCGGCTCCGTCGAGGGACTGACGCTGGACGACTTCAAGGCGACGATGGAAACGAACTACTTTGGCGCCCTTCGAACCATCCGTGCGTGGCTGCCGGAGATGCGCCGCCGCCGGAGCGGATGCATCATCAACATCACCTCGGTCGCAGGCAAGATCGCCTGCTCGCCCCTGGCGCCCTACGCGGCCTCCAAGTTTGCGCTCGAGGCTTTGAGCGAAGCACTCGCGCAGGAGGTGCGGCCGTTCGGTGTACGAGTCGCGATTGTGGAACCGGGCATCATCGACACCGGTATGGCTCGACGCATCGAAGAGGCATCGACGGATGCGGAATACCCCCAGGTCCGCCGCTTCGGCCACATGTTCGCCGCGTCTCTCGACCATCCGACACCGCCGGCGGTGGTCGCGGCCAAGATCCGCGACATCATCGAGAGCGGCACGCAGACACTGCGTCATCCGGTCGGTCCCGACGCGGAAGGATTTCTGGCATGGCGCGCGTCGTTGACCGACGATCAGTGGATCGAGTGGGGCGCTCTACCCGATGATGCCTGGTACGAGCGCGTCGGGAGTGATTTCGGTCTTGACGCGCGGTCCAAACGTGGCCTGGTCGCCACTGCCGCGCAGGGAATACGCGGTGTCGTGTAATCCATATCTCAGATCGGCGTGCGACGCAGTCATCATAGCGGTCCCATTGGCGAGCGTAAGCCCAATCGCGGCTCAGGGTTCGTAGACGAGCTTCTGCAGGTCGCGCCACTTGATCACCACGATGTGGTTGTCCTGGATGGCGCGCTTGAAGTCGGGGTCGGTCACCACGTTGTAGTCGCGCTGGCGCCACGCCGAGCCGTATGGTTCATGGTCCACCGTCACCGCCTGCAGCTCCGCATCGTCGTGTCCGAGGTGCACGATCATCTCGGACAGACCGGGCTTGAGCGACTTGATCGCGTCGAGATAGAACTGCTTCCACTGATCGCGAGGCGTCTTCTCAGTAGCGATGACCACCGCGTCGAGGACGATGTCCTTGTCTGATAAGGGTGGTTGCAACTGAGCACGTCCGCCGAGGCCGCGGAGCGCCAGAAACGGCAGGTGAGCTGTCGTGCGCAACCCGCGCGAGCGCCGCGAACAACTCCGGCGTCGCGAAGAGCGAGCCCATGTGGCTGTCGAGATGCGTGGGATGGATGCCCAGCGCGATTGCGCGATCGACCTGCGCGCGAATCTCACGCTCGGCCTCGGCCGCCTTGGCATTGGTCGCAACCGAGCCCGTGTCCGTCCACAGCGTTCCGGAAGGATCGAGCAGGCTGGGGACCTTGTCGCGGGACTCGACACTGCCCCAGCGGAACGTCTTCCATTCGCTCGTGAGCGTCAGATGCAGGCCGAGGTCGGCCTCGGGATGGGTCGTGGCGTAGGTTGCCACCTCGGTCACCCAGGGGCAGGGCATCATGATGCTGGCCGAGGACACCGCATTCTTGTCGAGCGCGTCGAAGCTGGCCGCATTGACCGAATGGGCGACGCCGAGATCGTCGGCGTGCAGGATGAGGAGCCTGGCGTCGGGAGGATGGCCGAGGCGTTCGGCAATCGTCCTGCTCTGCGCCGGAAGCGTCAGGACGGCAGCTGCCGACAGCAGGATCACGAGCAGGGCTCGCAGCAGTTTCATCGACGGCTCCTGAGGTGGCGCGGCCGAAGGGTAGCACAGGCGGCCCGAATCTCCGTCGCGCGGGTCCCCGTCCCTTCGATAGTTCATTCGGGGTATTGACCGTCCGCAGTGCGGCGCCTAGGATTCCGGCTCGACCCTCCACCTGCCGATGCACCGCCGATTCAGTACTGCCCCTCGCGGTCGCGTTTGACGGAACGATGACCGTCGAACGATCGGCCGACGCGTCTGCCCCGGCAACGAGCGCCGTGATCGATCCGCCGGCTGACGCCGCGCGAGCCCCTTATCTGGCGTGCGCGGTCGTAGGCCTGGGCGGCCTCTTCTCCGGTGTCACCGGGCCCCTCCTCAGCACCTTTGTGCCCCCGCTGGTCCGCGATGCGCTCGGCGACCACCGCACGGCCATCGGACTGGTCATGGCGATCGACAACGTGCTGCTGCTGCTCCTGGTGCCCTGGTCGGGGGCGGCATCCGATCGTGCCAGCGCCAGCGGTCGAGGCCGGCTGCCGATCGTGATCGGCGGCTTCGTCCTGGCGGCCGCGGGCATGGCGCTCTTCCCGGCGTCGGCATCGCTGGGCATCGCCGGGTTGATCGGCGCGATTGTCGTGCTCTACACCGGTATCAACGTCCAGCGATCGCCGTTCCAGGCGCTCGTCGCCGATCTCGTGCCGTCCCGCTACCGTTCGCTCGCCACCGGATCGGTGACGTTCCAGATGTGCGTCGGCGCGATTGTCTTCCTGATGCTCGGGCGCATGCTCGGGATGCAGCGCGCGTTTCTGGTTGCCGCCGCCACCGTGCTGGCGATCGCCGTCGCCTTTGCGGTCTGGCTGCGGGAACCGGCGACGTCGGAGCCGTCGGCCGCCGAGGCCACGTTTCGGTCGCTGCTCGACGTAGCCTGGTCCGCCGCGCGTGGGCTGATGCCCGGCATTCGCGCGATCTTCGTCGCGTCCCTGCTGCTGCAGTTGACCTTCCAGACCTTCACTACGTGGTTCGCGCTGCACGGCACCGAGCGCTTCGGCGTCAGGCCGGAGGACGTGACCGTCGGCTTCATCGCGTGGGCCATCGGCGGCGTCATCGGCGCGCTGCCCGCAGGCATGATCGGCGTGCGGATCGGTCGGCGCAACGCGATGCTGCTCGGGTTCGCGCTGATGACGGCGTGTCTGGTTGCGCTCGATCGCGTGACGGCCGTCAGCCAGGCGATCCCGCTGCTGGCGCTCGCCTCGGCGAGCTGGACCCTGCCGACCGTGAACGCCTATCCACTCTTCGTCGAGCCGATTCCGCGCCAGCGGCGTGGCGTCGTCGCGGCCTTGTTCCTCCTGTGCATGGCGCTGGGCGGCGGGATTGGCGATCCGTTCAACGGCGCGTTCTTCGATCTCGTCGGCAGCTATCGACCGCTCTTTCTTCTCATGGCGGCGTACACCGTCCTGGCCTTCGTCGCCGTCCTCTTTGTTCCCCGCGGCTCCGGTGAAGCGGACACCGGCCCGGATTCGGCGGTCGCGTCGGCGCTCGCCGACTGACCGGCAGCGCTGGACGTTTCCAGCAAGACCGGCCACGACCATCAACGTTGAACGGCCGTTCGAGCGAACGAAACACACAAGACCGGCAGACCCGAGTGCGAATACCGCTCGGCCCTGCGCCGCTGACCGAGACGAGTCGCTATAATCGCCTCAGGGATGTCTCCCGTTTCGACCACAAGTTCCCGTCTGATCTACAACGCGCTGAAGGCGTGTGAGATCAAGCTGCTGTCGGCGCTCCCCGAGACGTGGCTGGTGCATCTCATCCGCATGGCGGAAGAAGATCCCGAGATGATCCTCGTTCGCCTGGCCAAGGAGGAGGAGGGCATCGGCATTTCGGCCGGGGCCCACCTGGCCGGCGTCAAGTCGGCTCTCCTGATGCAGAATCACGGTTTCCTCGCCTCGATCAACGGGATTGTGTCGTGCGCGCAGCTCTATCGGATTCCGCTGCTGATGTTGATCAGTTATCGCGGCGAATTCGGTGAGCGCGATCCGTGGCAGACCGAGGGTGGCGGGGTGACCGAGGATCTGCTCCGGGCGCTGCGCATCCCATTCTCCTATCTCGACCACCCCGATCATGTCCCGCGCCGCATCGCCAAGGCGCAGACGCTTGCCGCGTCGGCGAACCGGCCGGTGGCGCTGCTGCTGTGCCGCGATCTGATGTGGGAAGACCCCTGAGTGGGCCGGCGCGCCCACGGAATAGTTTTTCCTGAAGTTGATTCTGCTCGAGAGGAAGGTTGACGATGTCCGTAGCTCCTGCCATTGAGAAAATGATGCCGACCTTTACCGGTCAGCTCCTGCAGCCAGCCGACGCTGGCTATGACGAAGCGCGCCGCGTGCACAACGGGCTCATCGACAAGCGCCCGACAGCCATCGCGCGCTGCCACGGGACGGCCGATGTCGCGGACGCCGTCAAGCTCGCGCGGACGCTGAACCTTGAGATCGCCGTCCGCGGCGGCGGACACAACGTCGGCGGCCGCGGGACGATCGATGGCGGCCTGATGATCGATCTGGCGCCGATGAAGGGTATCCACGTCGACGCAGCGAAGCGGACCGTGCGCGCGCAGGGCGGCGTGTTGTGGAAGGAGCTCAATCGGGAAACGCAGCTCCACGGCCTGGCCACGACCGGCGGCGTCGTCGGCACGACGGGCATCGCGGGTCTCACACTGGGCGGCGGCCTCGGCTGGCTGATGCCGAAGTACGGCCTGGCGCTGGACAACCTGGTGTCGGCGGAGATGGTGATGGCCGACGGTTCGGTCTGTCGGGCCTCGGCCGACGAGAACCCCGACCTGTTCTGGGCCATTCGCGGCGGCGGCGGCAACTTCGGGATCGCGGCATCGCTCGAATACAAGCTTCACCCGGTCGGTCCGATGATTGCCGGCGGTCTGGTCGCGCATCCGCTCCAGAACGGGCGCAACGTCCTGCGCTTCTTCCGTGAGACCTGCGCCGCGCTCCCCGACGAGATGAT
This sequence comes from uncultured Acidobacteriota bacterium, assembly GCA_963771415.1. Taxonomy (GTDB): domain Bacteria; phylum Acidobacteriota; class Vicinamibacteria; order Vicinamibacterales; family 2-12-FULL-66-21; genus CAWAZT01. The sequence goes on from CAVYTI010000010.1 coordinate 167,999, forward strand.
GATGGCGGCAGGGCTGTTGACCGCGCCGGATGGCTCGGGTCACAAACTGGTGGGCCTGCTCGCCGCGCATTCCGGCCCGCTGGCGCAGGGGGAGGCCGCGGTGAAGCCGATCAAAGCGTTCGGCCCGCCGGTCATGGATGCCATGGGCCCGATCTCATACTGTCAACAGAACGGCCTGCTCGATGCCTCGTTGCCGAAGGGGGCGCTGAACTACTGGAAGTCGCACTTCGTCACCGATCTCAGCGACGACTGCATCAACGCCCTCATCGAAGGCTTCGAGGCGACGCCGTCGCCGATGAGTCAAGTCGTCATCGAGCACTTCCACGGTGCGGCCAGCCGGGTTCCGGTCGCCGACACGGCGTGCTCGATGCGCATCACCGGCTTCAACGTCGTGATCGTCTCGCAGTGGATGGACCCGACGGACAACGAGAAGTGCATCAAGTGGGGGCGCGACATGTATGCGGCCCTCGGTCCGTATCTCGGCACGATGCGCTACGTGAACTACCTCGATCAGGACGAGACAGGCGATCCCGCGGCGCTGGCGTACGGGCCGAACTACGCCCGACTGCGCGATCTGAAAAAGAAGTACGATCCCGAGAACCTGTTCCACGTCAACGTGAACATCAAGCCTCGGTGAGGCGCGCCGGCGCGGCTGACCCCTGGTCCGCCCTCGGGTCGGCCGCTTTCGATATGCTACCGCTATGACGACGACGCCCTCGCGCCCGCGCCTCCGTTCCAGACTTGTCCAGATCACGGTGTGCCTGGTGGCGGCCTGGACGTGCCTACCCTGGCCCAGGAGCCGTCTGGCACGGCCCAGGCCAAGCCGAACGAAAAGCCGAACGAGAAGGTGGTCGAGAACATGCCGCCGCTTCCGGCGGACGCTCACACCGAACAGACGATTCAACTGAACGGCAAACCGCTCAAGTACACGGTGACCGTCGGCACCCTCCCGCTCTACGGCAAGGACAACAAGAAGAGCGCCGACGTCGTCTTCACCGCCTTCACGGTCGAGGGTCGGGATCGTCCCGTGACCTTCGCGTTGAACGGCGGCCCGGGCGCCGCCTCGGTCTACCTCGATTTCGGCGCGATCGGACCCAAGCGCGTGGCCTTTGGCGACCAGGGCGACAGCCCGTCCGACAGCGCCACGCTCACCGACAATCCGGGAACATGGCTCGACCTCTCGGATCTCGTGTTTCTCGACCCGATTGGCACCGGCTTCAGCCGGTCTTATCTCAACGCCGACGACACCAAGCGCGAGTTCTACACGACCGACAACGATATCCACTACCTCTCCCGCGCCATCTACGACTGGCTGGTCAAGAACGAGCGTCTGACCGCGAAGAAGTACCTGGTCGGCGAGAGCTATGGCGGCTACCGCGGCCCACGCATCACCCACTATCTTCAGACGCAGTTGGGCGTGGCGATGAACGGCGTCGTTCTCGTGTCTCCGTATCTCAATCCAGCGCTCGACGAGGATGGCAGCCTCTCGCCGATGGCCTGGATCGTCGCGCTGCCGTCGATGGCGGCCGCCAGTCTGGAGCGGAAACACGCGCTGACCCCGGACGCGATGGCGGCGGTCATGGCCTACGCGCGCGGAGATTACGCGCTCGACCTGTTGAAGGGCCGCTCCGATCCGCAGGCGACGGCGCGAATCGTCAAGCGCGTCACCGAGCTGACCGGCCTCGACGAAGGGTTCGTCCGGCGGGCCGGCGGCCGCGTCGAGATCGGCGCGTTCCTGCGCGAAGTGGCGCGCGAGGGCGGCAAGGTCGGCAGCGTCTACGACTCGAACGTCACCGCCTTCGACCCGTTCCCATTTGCGCCCGATCAGCGCAGCAACGATCCGTTGCTGGAAAGCATCATCGCGCCGACCACGACCGCGATGGTCGACTTCGTCACGCGCGTGGTCGGCTGGAAGGTCAACGCACGCTACAACGCCCTGAGCTACGAGGTGGGCGGCGCCTGGGACAACAGCAGCCAGGCGCTGCGTCGCGGCGCCGTGCCGGATCTGCGGGAGTCGCTCGCCGCCGATCCCAAGCTGCGCGTCCTCATCGTGCACGGCTGGAACGATCTCTCGTGCCCGTTCATGGGATCGGTCCTGACCGTCGATCAGATACCCGACATGGGTGATCCGTCGCGCATCCAGGTCCGCGAGTATCCGGGCGGCCACATGTTCTACAGCCGTCCGGACAGCCGCGCGGCACTGAAAAAAGACGTACAGGATCTCTTCCTCAAGCACTGAACGGGCGGCCGTCAAGCCCCTGCTGCGCGAGCACGCAAACTGTAAGCGCGTGTCCTGAAAGGAACCAGCCCGATCGCCCCGGCGCCGTCGTGGCGCCGGCCCGCGCGAGATCATCACGCCTTCCGCTCTTACGCCTGCCTGGAGTCATCAGGCCATGGTCCGCGTGGCACACGAGTTGCCATCGAGAAGGCTCTAGCCAGACAACTTGGCGACTTTTAGGAGGCGTATGCAGATCCGCTCGGCTCGAACCGCAGTCGCGTTCGTCGCGTGCACGTTGCTCACTACTTCATTGGCCTTCGCACAGGCCTCCCGGACCTGGGTCTCCGGCGTCGGGGACGATGTCAACCCGTGCAGCCGCACGGCACCGTGCAAGACGTTCGCGGGCGCGATTTCCAAGACCGCAAGAGGGGGCGAGATTTCGGTGCTGGATCCCGGCGGCTTCGGAACCGTCACCATCACGAAGTCCATCACGCTCAGCGGTGTCGGCACGGATGCCAGCATCCTCGCCGCAGGCGTGCCTGGCATCACGATCAACATCACCGACCCAGCTGACCCCGCCGTCGTGACACTGCACAACCTCCAGATCAACGGGATCGCGAGCTCAGCCTCCACTTCGGGCACCATTGGAATTCGATTCGTCAAAGGGAAAGCGCTCGTGGTGGAGGATGTGAGGGTCTTCGGGTTCCAAACAGGCATCCAGACAGAGATTGATGCTGGCAACGCGACCATCAATCGCTCGGAGTTCTCGAACAATGAGGTCGTGGCGATTAACGCGCTAGGAGGCTCGATCACGGTCGAGGACAGCATCATCACGTCCAACAATGTGGGGGTGATGGCCACGGCGCCCGGGACTGTTCGGCTGTCGAACAACAGCATCTACAACAACCTGACGGGCTTTGGCTGCGGCGGGGGGACCCTGGCGTCGGCCGGCAACAACCGCAAGGCGAACAACACCGGCGGGGTGGTGCCGGTCTGCGCGCCGACCGTCGCGATCACGATCCAGTAACGCAGGTCTCTTTGGGCCAGGGCGGACGTCGTCGTCCGCTCTGATTCGACCGCGCTTCAGTGAGGCAGGAGCCGGGCGAGACGACGGGCTCCTGCCTGCACGGCTGGGCCGAGCACGGGCGCTTTCAGCACGGCGTCGCGCAGCCGGACCGTGGGCAGCGACTGAAACGCCGCCAGCTGTTGTCGTAGCACGCGAATGTCTTCTTGTGCGGACGCCAGCTCCCGTTCGCGGTCGCCGAGCGCTTTCTCGAGACTGCTCGACTCCGCCGACAGCGCTTCCACACGAGCCTCGAAGGTCTTTCTTTCCGCCTCGACCTCCGGTCGTGATTGCGCAGCGATTGCGCCTCGAGCCAGCGTCAGCTCACGTTCAGCCGCTTCGACCCGTTGGCCGAGGTAGCACGCCCGCTTGAGGGGCGCCGCAATGCGATAGCAGTGAACCGCGGCCGCCAGCGAGGCATCGCCCGGTCCGGCCGGCGCGGCCATGGCGGCAGCGTAGATGGCGAGCAGGCGATCGATCGCGGGTTCCATTGCCGCTTCCGTGCGCACACGATCCGAGACCTGGGCCGCCTGCTGCGGACAATATCGAGCAATCTGCGCGCGGTACCAGCCGACTTCGTGCGGCCGGGTCAGCTCGCGAATGCCGAAGTTGCGGCGTCTGAGGATTTCGTAGTTGTCCGGTGTCACGAGGGGACCGGCGCCGGCGACGTCCGCCACAACCGTCGCGCAGCCGACCGCCTGCGCTTCCAACGCGCTCCGGCCTTTGGCGAAGACGAGGTCGTACTGCGGCAGCAGGTTCTCCGGCGTCGCGACAGCCTGGGCTGATTCCCCTGCGATGTCGACCGTGATCCCCACCTCTTCGCAGGCCGCTCCGATGACCCGTGCGTAACCGTCGGCCGTCGCGCCATTGCTGAAGACGAGCGCGCGAACCGGCCGTGCCGGCAACGCTCGACGTGCCGGAAAGCGATGCAGCGGGACGAAGTTCAGGAGCAGCTCGATCTGCGACAATGCGAGCCCCTCCTCGCGAACGAGCCGGTCGACGCAGACCTCGTCGACGGCCACATAGCGTCGTACGCTCGGGTGGTGCAGCGGCAGCTCCTCCCAGGGCACCCATCCATGACAGAAGTTCACGATCGGTGCGTCCGGGAAGGTCAGCGCGGCGATCAGGGTCTCGAAATGATGGTGTCCGTGGATGACGTCCGGCGGTTCACCAAGGCGCCCCAAGTCGTCGACGACCGGGACCGTGGCCCGTCGCAGTTCGGCGGCCACCTCACCCAACTGAAGACTGAACGCGACTGGCCGGTGCCCTCGCTCGAGGAGGGCGAGGGCTACGTCGCGGATGTAGGTTTCGGATCCGCCCCGCCCGGCCAGGGCGTTATTCGTTAACAGAACGGAGATCGGTCGCATAGTGAGCAGGGCGCGCCGATTCGAGGATCCCTTCGATCACCGGTTTGACGTGCGCTCCGTAGCGAAGGACGGAGGCATAGCGTCCCTCGCGCACGCGCGCTTCGCCAACTTCCTCGTAGTAGGGGATCCAGGATGCGGGCGGTGGCGGCTGGTCGACGACGCGGCGCAGGAACTCGATGCGGAAGGCATCCTGGCCATACCGATCGAATGCGGCCTGGGCTTCGGCCTGGAGTGACACGTAGCTGGCAGCGGCATCGAGCTTCCGGCCGAAGGCGGCATCGTCCAGCGTCAGTCGCACTCCGTCTCCAGGGGAATCCGGATGCGAGATCAGATCGAGCTCGAACAGCTGGATCTCCGCGCCGAACTGCCGGGCGCGACTGGTCGCCGCCCGAGCGATCCAGTGGCAGACGTCGTGGACGGGGTTGTAGCCCTCCGCGGCGTCGACGAGCACGGCTCGAACGTTGTCCGTGAGCAGGGCGTCAGCAATCCAGTTGACCTGATCGAGGAACGGTGTCTCGTCGGCCGCCATGAGCGACAAGTAGGCGGTGCGATCAGTGACCGGACCGAACCGGCCGGCGGGCCGTCCTCCGGCTCGGGCGAGCAGCGCGCGCGAGTCGTCGAGCCGCGATTCGGCGGTCGATCCCGATCCATCGGTCAGGATGACGACGCTTGGCTTGACGCGTTCGAGCAGATGATGGGCGCGAAGTTCGTGACCGGGGTGAGCAAAGACCAGAAGCCAGGATTGTGTGGGGTCCAGAAGCGAACCAGCGGCATCAGGCATTGACAGGATTGGGTGTCAGTGTATCACACGCGCTGCAGATATCTGTCGTAGCCGAGGCGCGCCAGCCATTCGCCGGCGACCGCGTCGAAGCGCCGCAACTCGTCGGGCGTGAGTTCCTTTCGCCATCGCTCGACGCGATCGAGGCGCGGCGGTTCGGTAACGAAGCGCTGATTGCGCACCCGCTCGGCCTTGGAAATGACCAGCGTCCCGTCCGCTGCGTAGCGCGCCTGATGTTCGTCGAGGCGCGCGGCGGCACGCCGGTGGTAGCTCAGCATGGCGGGCTCGAACCGGAGATCGAGAAACGCGCAGATCGTGCGCAGCGTCTCCTCCGGAGCGGCGATCAGGTGCTCGTAGCGGACCTCGAAGTAATGTCTCGCGCGGGCGCCGAGCTCCAGCGTCTGCGCCAGCCGTCTCGCCCAGTCTTCGGCACACGCTTCGACGGTCTCGCCCGGACGGAACCAGAGTTCGCGTACCGACAGCATCACGTCTCGTCCATCCCGGATGATGTGGACGTAGCGGGCCTCCGGCAACAGCGACGAGATCCGATCGAGCTCGCTTCCGTAGGTCGGCGTCTTGTCGCCCCACCGCGCCTTGCCAAAGCGTTCCGCATATAAGCGATAGAAAGTTCGCGCCGCGTCCGCTGGGCTGCACGGTCCACGCTCGAGTGCCGTCCGCAGCGCATCAGCGTCCAGTTGGAAGTCGGGCCACGTATGAAAGCCGGTGATGATCGACCATGCCGACGTGGCAGCATCGCTGTCGGGTTCGAGGTCGGCCAACGCGGGCAGGAAGCCCGTTTCCGGCGGCACCGCCAGCTCGGAATGCGCATCGAGCATCATGCGGAGGAGCGTCGTGCCTGAGCGGGGGACTCCGACGATGATCGGCATCGGATGCGGCACGGTCACGTATGATAACAAACGGGTTTGCCGCGCTGCTTTGGGCCGGGAGCACATCGCATGAGACGTCTCGACGCGTTGAGAGCGATCTACGACGAGCTAGAGTCCCGGACGGTCGTGACCATCATGGGAGCCGTGGCCGCGGAGCTGCAGTCCATCGGGCATCGACCGAACTTCTTCTACCTGCAGCACGCGATGGGCCTGGCCTCGTCGATGGGGCTCGGGATCGCGCTCGTCCGGCCGGACCGTCAGGTCGTTGTGCTCGACGGCGACGGCTCGATTTTGATGAATCTCGGCGCCCTGACCACGCTCGCCAGGTATCGCCCTCGCAACCTGGTGCACATCGTCTTCGACAATGAGAGCCTGCTGTCGGTCGGAGGATTTCCCACGGCGACGTCCACCGGAAGCGATATCGCGCAAATCGCGGCGGCAGCCGGGATTCCCCACACCACGACGGTGCGCACGATTCCCGACTTCACGCAGGCATTCGGCGAGGCGCTCGCCGCGAACGACCTGACGACGATCGTGGCGAAGGTCGAAGCCGTTGGGCCGGCGGCGTTCGTCACGGACCTGGCCCTGCTCGAGAACCGCTTCGAGTTTCAGAAGGCGCTGCGACGACCATGAGCCGTTCGCTGCTGGCGGAGCTCGTTGACGCCCTCAATCACGCCACGCTCCAGGTCGTGGATCTCACTCAGCCGCTCGGCCCCGAGACGCCGGTGATTGGACTGCCGCCAATCTTCGCGGCATCCCCCGGCGCCACCATTCATGTGATCTCGGAGTATGACGAGCGGGGACCGGCGTGGTATTGGAACTCCCTGACGCTGGGCGAGCACACGGGCACGCATTTCGACGCGCCCATCCACTGGATCACCGGAAGGAATCTCCCGGAGAGTGCCTGCGACACGATTCCCGTACGTCGCTTCATCGGTCCGGCTTGCGTAATCGACGTGGCCCACGAGGTTGCGACGAACCCCGACTACCTCGTGACTCCGGATCGCCTCGTCACGTGGGAACGTGAGCATGGACCGATTCCGGCGGGCGCATGGGTCCTGTTGCGAACTGGCTGGAGTCTCCGGTCAGACGCAGCGGCCTTTCTCAACCTGGCGTCCGACGGCCCGCACAGCCCGGGCTTCGATGCCCGCGCGTCGCAGCTGCTCGCGCTCGAGCGCGACATCCTCGGCGTTGGCGTGGAGACGATCGGCACCGACGCCGGGCAGGCTGGGACTTTCCAGCCGCCGTTCCCCAACCACTCGATCATGCACGGCGCCGGCAAATTCGGTCTTGCCAGCCTGTGTAATCTGGACAAGCTGCCACCAACCGGCGCGATCGTCATCGCAGCTCCGTTGAAGATCGTTCGCGGAAGCGGCAGTCCGGTTCGCGCCCTGGCTCTGGTGGATTCCGCCGCGACCTAGCGAGCCACACCCGAAGTCGGTAGCCTGCTCCCGAGAGTCGGGTATCATTGGGGAGCACCCCTGCAGCTGCCCTCCCAGTGGAGTTCCATGACAAGGCGAAAATCGGGAGCGATTCTCGGCGCGCTGGTGTGCCTTCTCGCCCAACCGGCCGCGCAGTCGATGGCGCCTTTGCCTTCCGGCTGGCCGAACCGTATGGAGTTGGGAATGGCCGACAGCCCCGGTGGCGCAGCCGCGATGAGGGCGACCGCACCCTTCGGCTTCCGCTACCAGTATCTGGCTGGCGGCGCGAACACCGGCGGCGGCTGGGCCACGTGGAATACCAACGGGGACTTTCCCAAGTTCTACATCCAGGATTCAATCGCGAACGGGATCGTGCCGGTGTTCACGTACTACATGTTGCTGCAGTCATCTCCGGGTGGCGGCGGCGAGAGCGACGCGAATTTCGCGAACCTGAACAACACCAGCACGATGACGGCGTACTACAACGACCTGAAGCTGTTCTTTCAGAAGGCCGGGGCGTTTCCTTCGCAGAAGGTGGTCCTCCACGTCGAGCCGGACTTCTGGGGCTACATGGAGCAGCGTGCAACCGGGGATGACGCCAAGACCGTACCGGCGAAGGTGTCCGAGGCGGGTCTCTCTGAGCTGGCAGGGCTCCCGAGCACGGTCTCGGGCTTCGCCCGCGCGGTCGTGAAGCTGCGGGATACCTACGCCCCAAACGTGTTTCTCGGATATCACATCAGCGTGTGGGGAACGAACATCGACATCGCGCTGTCGAACCCGCCCGACGCGACCGTCGATCAACTCGCTGGCCGCGCCGCGGCGTTCTACAAGTCCCTCGCCGCCAATTTCGACGTGGCGTTCGCCGAGTTCAGCGATCGCGATTCCGGCTTCTATCAGTTCGTCTACGGCGACGGCGGTCACTCGTGGTGGGACGCCGAGGACTTCCGTCGAAACGTGCGCTTCCTCAACGGATTCTCCGCTTCTACGGGAAAGCGCATCGTCATGTGGCAGATCCCGCTTGGCAACACGAAGATGAAGTCGGTGAACAACACGAACGGTCACTACCAGGACAACCGGCCCGAGTGGCTGCTGGACGATCCGGGCCGCGCGCATCTGGCCGCTTATCGGGACGCCGGCGTCGTCGCCTTCCTGTTTGGCGGCGGGGCGGGCGGAACGACATGCGCCTGCGACGCGATCGGCGACGGCGTCACCAATCCTGCTGCGATCAACGGCAACACGCTGGCGTCGGAAGGCGCGCCGGCCGGCACCGCGCCGGCGCAGGTCCTGCGCGGCACCACGCCCACGCTGGTCACCCCGTACGCGGCCAACGACGATGGCGGGTTCTTCCGCTGGAAGTCCTGGCAGTACTACCAGGACGGGGCGGTGACGTTCACCGCCATGGCCCCTCCGGCGGCGCCAACGAACCTCAGAATTCTGCAGTAAGAGTGCGGGGAGGGATGGAAGAGGCGGCCCGGGAGTTACAGCGTCGTTGCGCCGTCTTCACGGCAACCTCACGTCGGGATCGTACGCTGGGCATCAAATGCCTGAGGAGGAATCCATGCGCAGCCGATTCACTCCATCCGCCTCTCCGAAAGGGGGAAAGGACATCGGCACGCTCTGGACCATGCAGCGGCTCGGCTGCATCGCGCGGTGCGCGGTGGTTGCCCGGGCCGGCGAATGGGATCTACGCGTCGTCGTCGACGACCAGATACTCCTGACCGAGCGTTCATCTCGCGGCGAGAGCGCCTTCGCGCTCGCCGACCAGTGGAAACGGCGCCTGATCGATCAGGGGTGGATACAGATCGTCCCGACCGTGCCGGAGCCGGGCGGAGCGTCGAGCCGATTCTCCTGACCGGCCCGTCGCCCTCCTGTCATCGGCGCCGTTGCGCCGTGGCCGACGTCTGTGTACCTGGTAAAGACCGAGTACGCTGGCTGATGACGACCTACATCGGACTCCTGCGGGCCGTGAATCTCGGTCCCACCAACAGAGTGGCGATGGCCGACCTCCGGACGCTCCTGGCCGACCTCGGTCTGTCGGACGTTCGAACGTTGCTGCAGAGCGGCAACGTGGTCTTTCGCAGCCGCCAGTCGTCCGCCGCCAGGCTCGAGGCGGCGCTCGAAGAGGCCACCGAGAAGCGATTCCGCGTCGCCACCAGCTTCTTCGTCCGATCGGCCGAGGAATGGCGATCGATGATCGCCGCCAATCCTTTTCCGACGGAGGCCGAGCGTGATCCCGGCCATCTGATCGCGCTCTGCCTGAAGGACGCGCCCGGTCGAGCTGCGGTCTCGGCGCTGCAGCAGGCCATCTCCGGCCGCGAAGTCGTGCGCGCCAATGGACCGCACGCGTACATCGTCTACCCCGACGGAGTCGGCCAGTCCCGCCTGACGAGCGCTCTCATCGAAAAGCATTTGAAGACGCGAGGCACTGGACGCAACTGGAATACGGTGCTCAAGCTTCGCGCGCTGACCGACGGCTCGTAGCACACGGAGTTCGAGTGGTCCCGCTCCAGACGGCTCAGGGTTCTCGCAGCACTGACAGCGGAGCGTGTCGAATGCCGCGGACGGTCGGCATCAGGGTCGCGGTGGTGGTGACGAGCAACACGAGTGCTGCGATCGACGTCAACGTCAGCCAGTCGGACGCCAGCCAAAGCGGCCAGAAGAGCCTGACGACGAGCCAGGTCTGGCGGGGTGCAGCGCCGAATCAGGTCAGTGGTCTCACACTCGATGTGGTGGGAGATCTCGGACTGCAGCGCATCCTCGATCGCCTCGTGACGCACGAGCATGCGGAGCCGCCTCGACGCCCGACGTATCCACTCCATCTGGACCTCAGGTCGCGCCGAGCACGTGGTTCATCGGCGCGGCGAACGCTCGCCAGCCTTGCATCTGCTCCGCGAGCTGCCTTGAGGACCAGGAGATCGAGGGTTCCCTGGAGGCGGTCGGCTTTCGCACGGTCCATACTTTGTCGTCCGACAATACCGCAGCGATCCGATTGTCGAATCTCAAGGTATGAAGGGTCATGACGTCAGCCGCGAAAAACAACGAGGTGGCAAACCATCCCGCAAGGTGCGAGACTGAACGGTGGTGGCGGCTTCGGCCGGAGGACGGTCACGATGGGTCGAGCGCTGGTCATAGGCAAGGATAGTCCCCTCTCGGCGGCGATCGAGACGAGCGACCGCCTGCACGGCCACGAGGTCCTTCGGGCTTGCGGCGACGTTGAAGCGCTGCACCGGGTCCGGGACCGGGCCATTGACGTCGTGGTGACCGATCCGGAAACCTCCATACCCGAGGATGTGGCGCTGGCGTCGGAGCTCGGGTGCGCGCGGCCGGGGCTGCGGGTCATCGCGCTGGCGCCCGCTGCCAGCCACGAGGATCTGATCGCGGCGCTCCGCGCGCACGTGTTCGCTTTTTTCACCCCGCCCTTCGACCCGCTGGAAATCGTCGACATGGTGCGGTCCGCCCTGGATGTCGTGGCCTGGCACGACGGCATCACCGTGGTGTCCGGTCTGCCGCACTGGTTCACGCTTCGCGCCTCCTGCCATCTCCTCACCGCCGACCGACTGGTGCGCTTCATGACCGAGCATCTGACCGAGCTCCACGAGAAAGATCGCGACCTGCTCGTTGCGGCGTTTCGCGAGATGCTCCTCAACGCGATGGAGCATGGCGCCGGGTTCGATTCAGAAAAAGTCGTCGAGGTGACCGCGGCGCGGACCAAACGGGCGATCGTGTATCACTTCCGCGACCCCGGTGGAGGCTTCGACCGGAAGGTGCTGCCGCAGGCCGCCCTCACCACGGCGCCGGAGGAAATCGTGGGCAGCGCGATGCGGCGCGCGGAGCTGGGCATGCGTCCAGGTGGCTTCGGGATGCTGATCGCGCGACAGGTCGCCGACGAGCTCGTCTATAACGAGCGGGGCAACGAGCTGTTGCTGATCAAGCACCTCGACTGACGTGGCGGTGCCGGCGCCGTTCCCCTAGTTTTCCCTGAGGATTTCCGCCGGGTCGAGTCGCGCCGCCCGCCGCGCCGGCACCAGGCAGGCGATCGTGGCAGCGATCATCAGCGTCACGGGCACGCTGAGCAGCGTTCGTGGATCCGTCGGCGCCACACCAAACAGCACCGTCGTCATCAACCGGCCCGCCAGGAGCGCGGCGCCGGTTCCAACCACGGTCCCGATCAGCACGAGCACGAGCCCCTGCTGGACGACCATCCGCCGCATCGCCGACGGATCGCCCCCCAACGCGAGGCGGATGCCGATGTCACGCGTGTGCTGCTGGACGAAGTAGGCCATCACTCCATAGATGCCGACGACCGAGAGCACCAGCGCGGTGAGTCCGAACATCCCGATGAGCACGGTCATGTAACGCGGCGTGAGGAGCGCCTCCGCGACCAGCTGGTCGCCGGTCGCGACCTCGGAGATCGGTAAGGCTGGATCGAGCTCCGTCATCGCCTGTCGCAGCGCCGGCGCCAGACGCGCCGGGTCGAAGGCGGTGCGCAACACCACGTATCCATTCTGCCAGCTGGCGAACGGGCTGTAGACGGTGCCCGCATCCGGGGATTCGAGGCCGGAGTACTTCACGGTGCTGACGACGCCGATCACTGTGGTCCACGGGCAGTCGGTGCAGCCTCCCTCGCGGAGCCGACGTCCAAGCGCGTTCAAGCCGGGGAAGAACCGATCCGCCCAGGCCCGGTCGACGACGATCACCGGCGGGGCGTCCGGCTTGCTATCGCGGTCGTCGAAGAATCGTCCACGCTCGAGCGTCAACCCGACGGCCTTGAAGAATCCGGGCGAGGTACTGATCCACGGACAGAGAGGCTGGTTCTGACCCTCCGGCGTCGGGTGATCCTCGAGGTTGAAGTTGTTGAGGTTGCCCGCTTGCCCCGGCGGTAGCGTGTCGGCGATTGCCGCCCCGTCGACCCCGGGCAGTGCGGCAAGGCGCTCCTGCGCCCGCGTCCAGAAGGCCTTGCGGTCGTCGTCTTGCGCGTAGCGCGGTCCGCTCAACGACACATTGGCGGTGAGGATACGCCCCGTGTCGATGCCGATCGGAACATGACTCAGGCGATCGAGGCTTTGCAGGACGAGCGCCCCGGCGACCAGCAGCGGCGTGGCCAGCGCGAATTCGGCGGCGACGAGCAGGCGTCGGAGGCGTCGGGCCGAGGGCGCGTCGCTCGTTGAGCGCCCGCCCGAAGCCAGCGCACGGTCCACCCGGAGGCGCGAGCTCTGAAGGGCGGGGACGAGACCAATGAGCAGCCCGCTGCCGATCGCCAGCACCGCGAGGGATTGAACGACGGGCCAGGAGAAGCGGATCTCGTCGATGCGCGGGATGTAGTCACCGCCGTACAGCCCGACGATCTTGATCGTCGCTGCCGCCACCCCGATCCCGATCACGGCCGAGCCGACGGTCAGCACGCCCGCTTCGGCGAAAAGATGTTGAAGCAGGCGCCCGCGCGAGGCGCCAAGCGCGCCACGGATGGCGAGCTCACGCGTCCGCCCGAGCCCTCGCGCCACCAGCAGGTTGATGGCGTTGGCGCAGGCGATCAGCAGAACGCAACCCACCGCGGCAAGCACGAACAACAAACTCGACCCAACGTTGCCGACGACGCGCTCCTTGAGGTTAAGGAACCCCCACGTCGCTTTTTCATCCTGGTACGAGGATCGCCAGATCGGAAAGAGTCGGGCGTTGGTCGCGCGCAACATCTGCAGCGCGACCGCGCGGGAGACGTCGGGTCGAAGGCGCCCGAGCGCCATCGTGGAGAAAGGCCCCTTGCGCTTCGGCGCCGGCCAATGCGCGGCGGTGAAGAGCGCCACCTGGTGCTCGAGCGGGCCGAGCGTCTTCTGCAGCACGCCGACGATGGTGTATGGGGTCCCATCGATTGTGATGGTACGTCCAACCGCGCCGGGGTCCTGGCCGAACCGGCGCGTCCAGGTACCTGATAGGTCAGGACCGCCACCGCCTCGCCACGTTTGTCATCGGACGGGTCGAAGAGCCGGCCGACGTGCGGTTGCTGGTGCATCAGCTGAAAATACGATCCGGTGACCGACCTGGCGGTCACGCGCTCCGCCGTTCCTGCGGCGTCGCTCACCGTCACCCCATTCGTCTGGTAAGCCGCGACCGAGCTCATGGCCGGATGATCGTCCTCGAGCGCACGGTAGTCGACGACCGAGAAGCGGAATCGGAACGGCGGACTGTCGGTATAGAGCCAGACCAGCGACCCAGGGTCGGCGTACGGCAGCGGATCGACGAGGACCGCGCGGACGATGGCGGCGATGCCCGCCGTCGCGCCGAGCCCGACGCCAACGGTGAGCATGATAGTGATCGCCACGGCCGGTGTTCGCGCCAGGCCGCGGATGCTGTAGACCACATCGCGCCAGAGATGAGTCATCGTCGTGATCCTCTCGTGAATAACCGCGCCAACCCGATCGGCGAGCAGGTGCAGGGGATAGAGCAGGCGCTGACGTCGCAGCCAGCGGTCTGCCACGCGTGCTCCGACCTGCCGCCGGCGCAGCTCATGAAGCTCCGCCAGATCGCTTTCGATCGTCCTGCGATCGCTGTCGCTGACCAGCCATCCGAGCACGCCTCGCACGGTTAGGCCCGTCCCGGCTTCAGCAGACGCGAGAGCCCCCGCCAGAGGCGCGCGTGCTCGAGCCGTGCCTCCTTGACCAGCACCAGCCCGCGACGGGTCAGCCGGAAATAGCGACGCGTTCGGCCCGTCGCCGGCGCGTCGAGCCGGGAGCTGACGAGCCCCTTCTTCTCGAGCCGGTTGAGCGCGATGAAGACGGCCGCCGGCGCGACCGGTCGTCCGATGCGCTTCTCGAGCGCGAGGACGAGCGGGACGCTGTAGGTTTCGTCCCCTTCACGCAGCATGGCGAGGAGGACGTGCAGCTCGAAATGTTGCAGACTCTGTTTCGGCATCTGGAGTGCCCGCGGCCCGTATCTCGCGTAATCCGAGTATTCCGCGGCCCTGAGTCAGACGGTGATCCGCGTCGTTAGCGTGTTCCGACGGCCCTGAGTCAGACCGTGATCCGCGTGTTCCGCGTATTCCGCGGCCCTGAGTCAGACCGTAATCCGCGTGTTCCGCGTATTCCGCGGCCCTGAGTCAGACCGTAATCCGCGTGTTCCGCGTATTCCGCGGCCCGAGTCAGACCGTAATCCGCGTGTTCCGCGTATTCCGCGGCCCTGAGTCAGACCGTAATCCGCGTGTTCCGCGTATTCCGCGGCCCTGAGTCAGACCGTAATCCGCGTGTTCCGCGTGTTCCGCGGCCTGAGTCATACCGTGATTCGCGTGTTCCGCGGCCCTGAGTCAGACCGTGATCCGCGCATGCCGCGGCCGACCCGCGGCCCATTATAACTAACATTGTTAGTCGTATGAGGAGCCGATTTGGTTGGCTCCGACGTCCTCGAGCCGGACGACGGGCCGGAATTCCGTCCCTCCACTCGTCACAAGCGTCGACCGGGCGACGGCAGCCGCGTGCAGATCCGCTGCCAGGTCGTCCGCTGTCATCGAACGCGACGAGCCGGTGTCCTACGTGCGGTATCCGGCCGTTTCTCCCGACGGATCGCGAATCGTGTTCGAGCGGGCGCTCGAGACCGGCGATATCTGGACGATGACGCTTCTGGCGCGCTGACGGGCCGACACAGCGTCGGGTGTCACCCCGCACACGATTCCAGCGATTGTCGCTGACGACCGTCAGCGTCGAAGTTCTCGGGACGGAGCCACCGCTGGAAAGCCGCCTTGCGTGCCGGCCACTCGCGGTCGAGCATCGAGAACCACGCTGTATCGCGGTTACGTCCCTTCACGAGCATGTGCTGCCTGAAAATGCCCTCGAAGGTGAAACCCAGCCTGCGAGCGGCGCGGACCGACGGCGCGTTCAGCGCGTTGCACTTCCATTCGTAGCGCCGGTAGCCCAGCGACTCGAACACATAGCGCGCCAGCAGATACATGGCTTCGGTCGCGCCACGAGTCCGTTGCAGCGCCGGCGAATACAGGATGCTGCCGACTTCGATGACCCGATGCGCCGGCTCGATACGCATCAGCGCAGCCCAGCCGAGCGGACACGCCGAGCCGCGATCGATGATGGCGAAATAGAACGGATCCGCGGAGTCCGCCTTCGATCGGAGAGCGCGGTCGAACGACTGGCGATCGGCATAAGGTCCGTCGAACAGGTAGAGCCACAGCGGATCTTGCGCCGGTCCGCAGGTTGCGGTGAAGAGGGATTCACCGTGCCCGAGGGGATCGAGCGGAACCAGATCGACGTAGGCCCCCTGCAGCGTCACGCGGCCGGGGAGCGGCGCCTGGGCAGCGTCGACCTGGGGGCCGATTG
Organism: uncultured Acidobacteriota bacterium; assembly: GCA_963771415.1. Lineage (GTDB taxonomy): Bacteria > Acidobacteriota > Vicinamibacteria > Vicinamibacterales > 2-12-FULL-66-21 > CAWAZT01. The sequence continues at coordinate 184,048 of CAVYTI010000010.1, forward strand.
GCAGCCCGTCAATGTTCTCGTGCGGGTGATTCATTCGTCAGCTCGGTCAGGAGTCGCCAAATCCGATCAGCCGGTCGCGCAAACCCAAACTCTGGCAGGTCGTGAGTCGTCCAATCCGCATGATGTCGACAATGCGGACGCGGCTCGTCACGACATTCGTCCTGTTTGTCGGGTCGGCGACCATTATCGCAGCACAGACACCGCAGGAAAACGCGGCCGACGCCGAGACGTTGACCAGGGCGCTGGCGCTGACCTCAGGGCAGACGGTATGCGAGATCGGAGCGGGAGGTGGCGAGCTCACCGTCGCGCTGGCCCGGGTGGTCGGGGACACCGGCCGGGTGCTGAGCAACGAGATCAACAAGCAATCGCTCGCCAAAATCGGGAAGGCGGTCGAGGCCGCGGGGCTCCACAACGTCACCCTCGTGGAGGGTCGCGAGCAGGAGACGAACTTCCCATCGTCCTCGTGCGACGCGTTGTTCATGCGCGACGTCTACCATCACTTCGTCAATCCTCCCACGATGAACGCCAGCATCCTGCGGTCGCTCAAGCCTGGCGGACGCCTGGCCATCATCGACTTCACCCCACCGCCAGGCGGCGAGAATCCCGCCGGGAGCCGGGCGATCGACAATCACCACGGCATTACGCCCCCGACGCTCGAAAATGAACTGAAGGCCGCCGGCTTCGAGGCGGTCACGGCGAGCGAGCCATCCCCCCGCAACTTTCTCGTCGTCGGCCGCCATCCATCCTAGTCGTCACTTTGACGCCGCCTAGCGCATACAATGACGCCGACAGCAGGAGGTCAGTGGATGCGACGTGCAGCGTACCGAAGACAGGCCGGGTGGACGATGGCTCTGATGGCGCTCGGCATGGTGGCGGGCGTCCGAACGGTCGTGTCGACTCAGACGGCGCCCATCGGGCAGTTCGACAGTCATCAGGACATCGGTCAGCCGAAGATCGCCGGCTCCGCGGTGTACAACGGCGTGTCGCAGGAATACAGCGTGGCTGCGGGCGGCGTGAACATGTGGGCGCAGCGCGACGAATTCCAGTTCGTCTGGAAGCGCATGATCGGAGATTTCATTCTCCAGGCCCGTGTCGAGTTCCTCGGACGCGGCGTCGAGCCACATCGCAAGGCCGGCTGGATGATCCGGCCCACGCTCGACGCCGACGCCCCCTACGTGGACGGCATGCTGCACGGCGAAGGTCTGACCTCGCTGCAGTTTCGCCGGACCAAGGGAGGGATCACCGCTCAAACCGAGATGCCGGCTGCCAAGGGATCCGACGTGATCCAGCTCGAACGGAAGGGTGACAAGTACATCTTTTCCGCGGCTAAGTTCGGTGAGCCCTTCATCACCGCCGAGGTCTCCGACGTTCCCCTGGGAGATCAGGTGTATGTCGGGCTGGCGCTGTGTTCGCACAATCCGGACGTGACCGAGCGCGCGATCTTCCGCGATGTGCGACTCATTCGGCCGGCCAAGGACACCTTCGTCCCCTATCGCGACTTCATCGGCAGCGCGCTCGAGATCCTCGACGTGGAAACAGGGCACCGCCAGATCGTCCATCAGTCGGCGCAGCCGTTCGAGGCCCCGAACTGGACGACAGATGGCGCCGCGCTCATCTACAACCGGAGCGGCCGTGCGGAAGGGTGGGGCGGCCTGTATCGTTTCGATCTCGTCTCGCGTGAGTCCACGCTGATCGATACCGGCGTGGCCAACCGCAACAACAACGACCACGTGCTCTCGTTCGACGGCACGATGCTGGGGTTGAGCGATCAGAGCCCCGCCTCGAACGGACGTTCCACGGTGTATACGGTGCCGGTCGCAGGCGGCACGCCGAAGCGGATTACCACTCTCTCTCCGTCCTACCTCCACGGCTGGTCTCCCGATGGCCGGAGCCTTATTTTCACCGGCGGACGTAACGACGAATTCGACATCTATCGCATTCCGGCCGACGGCAGCGGACCGGAGGTCAAGCTCACCGACTACAAGGGGCTCGACGATGGACCGGAGTTCACGCCGGACGGGCGCTACATCTATTTCAATTCGGTGCGAAGCGGGCTGATGCAGGTCTGGCGGATGGATCCCGACGGCAGCAACCCGGTTCAGATCACCAACGACGAGTACAACAACTGGTTCCCGCACATCTCTCCGGACGGCGCGTCGATCGTGATGATCAGCTTTCCGAAAGACGTGTCTCCGACCGACCATCCCTACTACAAGCGCGTCTACCTGCGGGTCATGCCGATTTCGGGCGGAGCGCCTCGGATCGTCGCCTACGTCTATGGTGGACAGGGCACCATCAACGTGCCGTCGTGGTCACCCGACAGCAAGATGGTCGCGTTCGTCAGCAACACCGACAAGTACTGAATCTCAATTCGTTGCCTGGGCGGCGGTCCGGCTCCTGCGGAGAAACGCTACGGGCTCGTCCGAAGTAATATCTGACAAATGAAATCATTCGTTCCCGTATTGGCCCTCGTTCTGGGCGCGGGGCTCGCCGGCGAGCTGATCGCGCAGCCGCCGCCGGCATCCGCGCCGGCAGCCGGCAGCGCGCAGGGCGGAGGGCCGCAGGGACGCGGCGGCCGCGGCGGCGGGGTTCAGATCCAACCCGGCGAGGAATGCCCGGCCGGGATGACCGAGGTGCGACCGGAGCGCTGCCAGGCGCCGGAGTTTCCGCCGCCGTCGATCGTTGATTACCGGCCCAAGTCCACACTGGTCTCGAGCCAGCACCTGGTGCCGAAGGCGAAATTTCCGGCGATCGATTTTCACGGCCATCCGGGCCCGCTTCTGAGCTCGCTCGACGGTCTGAACACACTGGTCACAGCGCTCGACAGCTTGAATGTCAGGCTCATGGTGAGCGCCGACAACATGTCGGGCGATCGGCTGACCCGAACGCTCGAAGTCATCAAGAGCAGCCCGAACAAGGATCGCGTTCGGGTGCTCGCCGGCGTCAGCTTTTCAGGCGTTGGTCCGGGATGGGGGGAGAAAGCGGTTCAACAACTCGAAGCGGACCTCAAGGCGGGAGCCGTCGGAATCGGGGAAATCAGCAAAGGGTTCGGCCTGCGCGCGCGCAAGGCGGACGGATCCAGGCTGAAGCTCGACGACCCCGACCTCGATCCGTTCTGGGATGCCTGCGCCCGCCTGAAGATTCCGGTGTTCATCCACACCGCGGACCCGGCTGAATTCTTCGAGCCCATCGATTTTCACAACGAGCGGTGGCTCGAGCTGTCGCTGTTCGGCGATCGCCGCTATCCGGCCAGTGAGTTTCCGCGCTTCGAAGAGCTGATGACCGAGCGTGACAATCTCTTCAAGCGGCACCCGAAGACGACGTTCGTGGCGGCGCACATGGGATGGCACGCCAACGATCTGGCACGGCTTTCCAAGATGCTCGACGCGATGCCGAACGTCTACACCGAAGTGGGCGCCGTGCTGTACGACATCGGCCGGCAGCCGAGAGCGGCCCATGATTTCTTCATCAAGTACCAGGACCGGCTGCTGTTCGGCAAAGACTCGTTCCAGCCGGAGGAGTACCCGTACTACTGGCGCGTGTTCGAGACGAACGACGAGTATTTCGACTACTACCGCAACTATCACGCCTTCTGGAAGCTGTACGGGATCGATCTGCCCGACGTGGTCCTGAAGAAGCTGTATTTCGAGAACGCCCTGAAGCTGACGCCCGGCCTGCCGCAGACCGGCTGGCCGCGCTGAACTCAAGAGGGCCATCGATCCCGATCGAGCTGCGCGGGCGAACGCTACGGCTCGCGGCCGGGTGGACGAAATCGCCGCGCCCGCTTGCCCAGGACCCGATCGACCGCCCCCCACAGCATCAGCAGCGGCATGGCCAGCGCCGCTGCGCCAATCGCGAACGTCGCGCGGCCGGGACCGGTCAGCATCATGCCGATCTGGTTCTTGAACGGGTCGTCGGTCACCAGGTAGGTCCAGGTCGATGAGGGCCCCTTCAACCGGCCCTCGTTGACGTCGAAGCCGGTGTGCAGCGCCCGCTCCAGGTCCGACCGAACGGCCTGCTCGATCCGGTGCTCCAGCGTGGCGAACGCCATCGTGATCTCCGCCGTGAAGTGGCGAAGCGGATCGCGTCCGCCGAGCGCGACCAGGTGAATCCCTTCGCGCACGTCCGCCACCAGGGCGAGATGGTCTGCCCAGGCGCGATCGATATGGTGCAGGGTTGCCAGGCGTTCCGCTGCCGTCGTGGCGGCTTCCCCGTACCTCGAGACGAGCGTGGCGTTCGCATCTGGAGCCCGTTGCCAGATTCCCGGGGACTCCGGACTCGTGAGAACGGTCTGGCGCCAGTCCATGACCGTCCGCCGCTGGCGCTCGACGATCGAGGCGTATCGACACAGTGTTCTGCGGATTTCGAGGTTCTCCCCCTCGACGATTCGCTGCACTCGCGCGATCTCCCGCACGACTACCGGATGTTCGATGCGCTCGTCCTCCGGGCTGGGGGTGAATCGAGCGCCAATCAGCGATCGCAGCCCGTAGCGGACGGGGAGGTCGTCGTCGAGGCTGACGAAGAAGCGCGATTCGCCGGGATCGCCCTGTCGTCCCGCCCGGCCGCGCAGCTGCAGATCCACCCGACGGCTCTCGTGACGGTTCGTGCCGATCACGTAGAGTCCTCCCAGCGAAGCGACGATGGCCCGATCCGCTTCGTCTGCCCCGCCCAGCCGGATATCGGTGCCTCGTCCGGCCATGTTGGTCGAGATGGTGACGGCACCGAGCGATCCGGCCGCAGCGACGATACGGGCTTCCTCAGCGTCGTTCCTGGCGTTCAGAACTTCGCAGCGAACACCCGTCTCGACCAGACGCGCGGCAAGCCGCTCGGATTCCTCGACCGTGAGCGTGCCGACGAGGATCGGCCGCCCGGTTGCATGCTCGCGGCCGACCTCGTCGACGACCGCCCGTTCCTTGGCCTCGCGGTGGCTGAAGAGGAGGTCGGGTCGATCGAGGCGAATGGTCGGCCGGTGAGTGGGGATGACGACGACGTGGAGACCATACTGCTGGAACAACTCCAGTGACGCTGTGCGCGCGGTGCCGGTCATGCCACACAGGCGTGGATAGCTGCGCAGGAAGTGTTGCAGCGTGATCGATCCGAGGATGCGCCCCTCGGACTGCCGTTCGAGACCTTCCTTGGCCTCGATAGCGGCCTGCAGGCCGTCGGGCCAGTGTCGATCCGGCACGACGCGCCCGGTCAGCTCGTCGATGACGCCGATCCGCCCATCCTTGACGAGATAGTCGACGTCCTTTCGCAAGAGCGCGTGCGCGTGCAGGGCACAGTTGACGTCGGTCAGCAGCGCCAGGTTCCTCGATATCGTGCAGGCTGCCGCAGGAGAGCGCCCGCTCGATCCGTTCGATACCGGCATCGGTCAGCTCGACGTCGCGCCCGTACTCGTCGGTGTCGTAGTCCAGACCCGAGGTGAGCCCGTCTACGATCTCCGCCATCCGTCGGCGGGGTGAGCCCGTTTCCGCGACGATGCCGGCAATGACCAGCGGCGCGCGCGCCTCGTCGATCAGCAGCGAATCCGCCTCGTCGACCAAGGCAAACGAAAACGGGCGATGCACGAGCTCAGCGGGGTCGCGCGCCAGCAGGTCGCGCAGCTGATCGAAGCCGGCCTCCTTTGCCGTCACGTAGGTTATGTCCGATGCGTACGCTCGACGTCGCTCCGCAGGGGGCATGTCCTGCTGTACGGACGCGACAGTCAGGCCGAGCGCGTCGTAGATCGGCTTCATCCACTCGGCATCCCGTCGCGCCAGGTAGTCGTTGAAGGTCAACACGTGCGACGCCTTGCCGCAGAAGGCGGCGAGCGATACGGGCAGGACGGCCGCCAGCGTCTTCCCCTCGCCGGTCTGCATCTCGATGACGGCGCCGTCATCGAGGGCGAGCGCGGCCACGATCTGCTCGTCGAACGGCCGCAGGCCGACGCGGCGGCTAGCCAGCTCGCGAATCAGCGCAAACAGCGGGCGCCGAATGGCCTCGCGCTCCAGACCGCTTCCCGCGCGAAGCCTGAGGTCCTCGACGTGCGCCGCCAGCGCTTCATCGGAGAGGGCGCTCAGCGCCGTTCCGAGGCGGTTGATTTCGTCGAGGCCCTGGGAATAGGCGCTCAAATCGAGCTGCACGGGCGATCCGCGAAGATGCGCGAGACGATCGCGCCAACCGATCGGATTCCGTACACGCGCTCCGCCGGACGGATTCTGTAACGACATCGCTGCCCTCGTTCGTAAACGTGACGCCGAACGACCGGCCGTCCGGAGACGACCGTCGGGTTACGCGCGAAAGAGAGCGGTCGGAGGCGGTCTGGGGAGGAAAGTCGAGAGAAGTCGGAGGGTGCGTTCGTCTGGCCGGACCGACGCCGAGACGAGGCTGGCCATCGCCAGCAACTGAACGATCACCCACAGGGGTGTCAGAACGGCGTAGAGAACGGTCTGGGCAAGCGGCAGGAAGGCCGCAAACGCAACGGCGCCGATGCAGAGCAGGACGATCGACTTCCGCGACCGGAGCTGGCGCATGGCGGTGGTCTTATTCTAGATCGAACCGCCGGTCGTCGGCGCGCCATCCGCCCCTTCTCATCGTTCGAAGGTTGGAAGTACTATGGTCGTCCCACAACACTTCGCTCAGGAGGACGGATGCGAGCCCTGATTCCACTCGTCATCATGCTCATCGGCCACCAGGCGGCCGCGCCCTCGGCCACACAGACCGCCAAGCCATCCGCAACGTTCCGGCTGGTCAGCGCCGACGTGAAGACCACGTTCGCGCAACCGCAGATCTTCAACGGATTCGGCTGCACGGGCGGAAACGTCTCTCCGCAGCTCGCATGGACGGGTGCGCCCGCCGGGACGAAGGCGTTCGCGCTGACGGTGTTCGATCCCGACGCACCAACCGGGTCGGGCTGGTGGCACTGGATCGTGGTCAACATTCCCGGGTCGGCGACCGAGCTCGCGGCGGGAGCCAGTGGCAACGCGTCGAAGATGCCCGCCGGCGCCCTCGAGACGCGCACCGACTTCGGCAAGTCCGGATACGGCGGGCCGTGTCCGCCCGCCGGAGACAAGCCGCATCACTACATCTTCACGCTCTACGCGCTGAAGGCCGACAAGCTGGATCTCGAGGCGCAGGCGAGCGGGGCGATGGCCAACTTCATGATCCGCCAGAACAGCCTCGGCAAGGCCGCCTTCACGGCGACCTACGCCCGCTGATGCGATGGACGAACGCTCCGCGCGAGTCGACCGCGCGGAGCGCTGCTGACTCAGTGCGTCGCCGACTTGGCGCCCGAGGGAAACGCCGCGACCGCCACGCGGGTGTGCTCACCCTTCAGGACCTTTGCCGGCAGTGGAATCTCGCGGCCCATGCCCTCGCCGCCGACGATACGCGTGAGATAACTCGTGGTGCCGACCCGTTCGAACACGAGCTCCGATGTCATACCCGCATCTATCGGATCGAGTGCATTCGTCAGCACGAACGCGAAATGTCGCCGATCCTCACTGGTCACAGACGCCGTCGTCTGCCCCGACAACTCGGTGACGACATAACGTCCGGCGGGCATGTGTACGCCGTTGACGGTGAAGTCGAACGGCACCGAGGCGATGACCGTCTCGTCGGCTCGCGCCACGGTCGAGCTGGCAACCACCAGCCCGGCGACTCCCAACACCAACCACATCCCCTTGCTGAGCAACTTCCTCATACGATCACGCTTTCTTCAATGAAACGCTGGCCTACTACTAATGTTGACGCTCGCCGCCTGGTGGAAGTTCTCTGCGCCTCGTGAAACATCGGTGACGCGGCAGGGTATTCTGCACACGGCCACGAAGTCATGACGAGTCACGTCACGATTCAGCAGAAGTTCACCGCGGCGCTCGACGCGCTCGTCGAGCGCATCAAGGGCGACCGCTCCATCCTCGCGGCCATCCTGTGCGGCAGCATGTCGCACGACACGGTCTGGGCGAAATCGGACATCGACCTGGTCCTCGTCACCATCGACGACAGAAAGGGCGAGGACTCGGCCGTCTCCTTGAATGCGGACGGTGTGAACATCCACGCCATGCTGCTCAGCAGGACGGACTTTCGGAGGACGGTCGAGGGATCGCTCCGCAACTCATTCGCGCACTCGTTTCTCGCCAAGGGGCGCCTCCTCTATACCCATGACCCGACGATCGAGGATTTGTGCAGTCGGCTGCGGGACATCGGCGCGCGCGATACGCAAATCAGACTGCTGTTCGCCGGCACGAGCGCGCTGCCGTCGATCGACAAGGCACACAAGTGGTTCGTCACGCGCAAGGACCTGGACTACACGAGCCTGTGGATCGTCTACGCCGCGACCCCCCTGGCCCAGATTGAAGTGATCGGCCGCGGCATGCTGGCGGATCGTGAAGTGATTCCGCAGGCCATGGGGCTGAATCCCGCGTTCTTCAAGATCGTCTACACCGACATACTCAATTCCAGGAAGACCGAGTCGATGGTGAAGAACACGCTGAGCGCGATCGACGCGTACATCGATCAGCGCGCCGCCAACATCTTCGCGCCCATCATCGATCACCTGCGTGAGGTCGGCGAGATCCGCTCGTGCCGCGAGATCGACGATCACTTCAAGCGGAATTTCGACGTCAGTTATGTGACGACCGCGTGCGAGTATCTGGCGGACCGCGGCCTGATCGGCAAGGCATCCTCGCCGCTGCGACTGACGAAGCGAAGCAACCTCGACGTCGAAGAGCTGGCGTTCTTCTACGTCGGGTGACGTTCACTAATGCCGAGGCGCGCACGCAACGATGACGAGACAGACCGGTCCCCGTACCACGATCGCGGTGCAAGGCGCCCGCGTTCACAATCTCAAGAACATCTCGGTGGAGATTCCCCGCGACAGCCTGATCGTCGTCACCGGTCTCTCCGGCTCCGGCAAGTCCAGCCTCGCCTTCGACACGATCTACGCCGAAGGGCAGCGGCGCTACATGGAATCGCTGTCGAGCTACGCCAAGCGCTTCGTGTCGCAGGTGAAGAAGCCTGACGTCGATTTCGTGTTCGGGCTCTCCCCGGTGATCTCAATCGAACAGAAGACGCTGACCAACAATCCGCGGTCCACCGTCGGGACCATGACCGACATCGCCAGCTATCTCAACCTGCTCTACGCGACCATCGGCGAGCCGCATTGCCCTCGTACCGCAGAGGCGGCGCCGACCAAATCGTCCAGCCAGATCCTCGAAGCGATTCTGTCGCTGCCCGAAGGTGCGGAGGTCGAGCTGCGGGCGCCGATTTTCAAGGTCTACGGCGAAGAGCTGGACTTCGTGTTCACCGAGGTCCGCCGTAAGGGCTGCCGTCGGCTGATCGTCGACGGGAAGCCGATCGACATTTCGGACAAGATCGATCTCGAGCCTGCCGATGGTGCGGATTCCGAGGGTCGGATCCCGCAGGCCGAAGCCGCTGACGTCAAGAACATCGACGCCATCGTCGATCGCTTCGTCGTCGGCCGAAAGCACGAGAAGGCGATCAGGGCCGGCATCGCGGCGACGTTGCTGGTCGGGGACGGCCTGCTGCAGGTCCACGTCGGCAAGGGGGCGAGCAAGGCGGAGGCGGAGCGGTTCTACAAGGGCCTGTGCAGCCCGACGCATCATCTGGTCTATGGCGACATCGGACCCGAGTACTTCGTCTTCAACAATCCCGAAAGCGCCTGCCGTACGTGCGGCGGTCTCGGCGTCGACAAGCTGACGCATCCGGAGCTGCTGGTGCCGGATCCCCGGCGCAGTATCCTGGGCGGCTGCTTCGTGCGCGAGGCGTTCAAGTACAACGCCGACACCTGGGATGGTCGCATCATGTTCAGCCTGTCCCGGGCGCTCGACTTTCCGCTCGACGTGCCGTGGCACCAGCTGCCCGAGAAGGTCCGGCACGCGATTCTCTACGGGATCGAGTCGAGGAAGATCGCCATCGCCACGCCGCCCGAGGCGAAGATCAGGCGAGACGACCAGGAGGGGCGTGAAGTCGGCTTTCACGGCATCGCCCGCCGCATCGAGCGCTACTATCGGAGATATCGCCAGCGTGGCGAGGCCAACTCGCGCATGGAGGCGTGGCTCGACAAGGTCATGGTCGAGCGCACCTGTCCCGACTGCAACGGCGCGCGCCTGCGCGACACGCGACTGCGGTTCACGATTGCCGGGCGGACGATCTACGACCTCGGTCAGCTGCACTTCGACGAGCTGCACACCTTTCTCGGGTCGATCAAGCCCGCCGGGCGCGGCGGCGACGCCGGCCGGCAGGTCCTGAAGGAAATACGCGGACGGCTGGAACTGCTGCTGGGGATCGGCCTCGACTATCTCAGTTTCAACCGACGCTCGGGCACGCTGTCCGGCGGCGAATCACAGCGGATCCGGCTCTCGACGCAGATCGGTTCGGGCCTGATGGGGATGTTGTACGTGCTCGACGAGCCCAGCATCGGTCTGCATCCCAAAGACAACGTCAAGATGATTGGCACGCTCGAGAGCCTCCGCGATATCGGCAATACCGTGGTCGTGGTCGAACACGACGAAGACACCATTCGCGCCGCCGACCACATCGTCGAAATGGGGCCAGGCCCGGGAGTACACGGCGGGGAAGTCGTGGTGCAAGGAGACATCGACGACATCATCAAGTCCAAGGCGTCACCCACCGGGCAGTTCCTGTCGGGCAAGCGATCGATTGCCACGCCGTCGAATCGGCGCAAGGGGAGCGGTAAGTCGCTGGTGATCCGCGGCGCCCGCGAGAACAACCTGAAATCGATCGACGTCACCATTCCGCTGGGCCGGCTGGTGGCCATCACCGGGGCGTCGGGGTCAGGCAAGAGCACGCTGGTCAACGAGATCCTCTACAAGGTGCTGTGGAAGCATCTCGTCGATACGCGGACGCTCCCCGGCGAACACGACGCGGTGGAGGGTCTCGAACACGTCCACAAGGTCGTCAACATCGATCAGTCGCCGATCGGGCGCAACAGCCGGTCGAATCCCGCAACCTACATCGGTTTCTACGACAATATCCGCGACCTCTTCACGCAGGCGCCGCTGTCGATCGAGCGCGACTATCGGCCAGGGCGCTTCAGCTTCAACGTCAAGGGCGGCCGTTGCGAGGAGTGTCAGGGGGAAGGCGTCATCACCACGCAGCTCTATTTCATGCCGGACGTGGAGGTGACCTGCGGCGCCTGCAAGGGCGCGCGCTTCAACAGCGAGACGCTCGAGGTCTCGCTGCGCGGCAAGACCATCGACGACGTGTTGAACATGTCGGTCGAGGAAGGCACGGAGTTCTTCAAGACCGAGCCGGTCGATCAGCAAGAAGATCGCGGTGCTCGCCGATCTGGGGCTTGGCTACCTCACGCTCGGGCAGTCAGCGACGACGCTGTCGGGCGGCGAAGCGCAACGGGTCAAGATCGCGAGCGAGCTCAGCACGCTTCAGCGCTCGAAGCACACGCTTTACATCCTCGACGAGCCGACGACCGGGCTGCACCTGGCCGACGTCGAGCGGCTGCTGGAGTCCTTGAACCGGCTGGTCGATGCCGGCCATACCGTCCTGTTGATCGAGCACCACATGGACGTCATCAAGACCGCCGACTACGTCGTCGATCTGGGTCCCGAGGGCGGCCACGCGGGCGGGGAGGTCGTCGTGGCGGGCTCCCCCGAGGTGGTTGCGGCGTGCAGGGCGTCGCACACGGGCCGCTTTCTCAAACCGCACCTGATCTCATCGCGCGCCGCCCAGAGCCGTCCGGTCAAATCTCCGGCTCGCCGATGACCGGCCGTCAGGGTCCTCAGGGCTCCCGCCCGACACCCAGCGCATCCGCGACGCGGTTGATGTAGTTGAACCACGACGCGATCAGCGTGATCTGCAGGATTCCGCGGTCATCGAACCCGACGGCTCGCAGGCGATCGTGGAACGCCGGCGAGATGCGGGTGGCATCGCGCGTGATCTGCTCGACGTACTCGAGCATGACGCGGTCCTGATCCGACATGGGCGCCGAGCGGAAGTCGGCCTTCAACGCTTCGACGAACGCTTCATCCAACGTGACGCGACGCAGAAACTCTGCGTGAGAGTCCAGTCAATACTGGCACCGGTTGGTCGCCGAGACGACGGTCGTAATCATCTCGTGCTGGCGGCGGGTGAGCGGCAGGTCGGGCGACATCAGCGACCCGAACGCGGCAAACGCGTGAAACAGCGCATCGGGAATCAGCGAGTGCGAGGCGACGATTCCATCGGTCGCGGCGTGCTGAGGATGGGTCGGCGTCGCGTATTCGATCGGGTACAGCTTGCGCTGCGCCTCGCCGGCGCGACGCAGGGTTTCGTCTTCATCGAAGGGAATGACGCGAATCCAGGTCATGGGACCATACCTTTCAATGCCGGCCGGTCCGGCGACGGCCGCCGCAGCACCCGATAGACGGGTAGCGCCGCCGCGACCACGACCAGGCCGAGCAGCGCCTGCAACGGATTGTTGAGCGCCAGCAGCACCAGCAGCGCGGCGACCATCGCCAGAAATGCCGCCGGTGTCCAAGGATACCCGGGAACCTCGAATGTCGGGTCGTGTCGCCGCAGTGACGAACACCCCGGCCACGGTGGCGCCGATGAAGACGACGGTGATGAACACGAAATAGGCGACGATCGTGTCGAAGGTCCCCAGGGCAACGAGGATCGATGCGAGGACGGCCTGCGTCGCGATCGCCCGGGCCGGCGTGCCCCACCGCGGGTGAAGGGCGGCCGCGCCCGCCGGAAACAGGCCGTCCTCCGCCATCGCCACGTAGGTGCGCGGCGCCATCATCTGCAACGCGCCGAGGCTGCCCAGCACGCAAACGATGACGATGAGCGCCACGACGGCACCGCCGCGCGGGCCGGCAATCAGGCCGCCCACCTGGGCGACGAAGGCCTGCCCCTCGCCGACGCGCTCGATCGGCACGAGATAGATGAACGACAGCGTGACCGCGAGATAAATCAGGGTCACGGTGGCAAGACCGAGACGGAGCGCCCGTGGCAGAGACCGCGCCGGATCGCGCACTTCTCCGGCGATGCGGGTGACCTCCCACCAGCCACCGAAGGAAAAGAACGCCGCGACGAACGCACCAACGACTGCTCCCGCGATCGGCGGTGCGCCCGGCCGACGCTCCAGCAACGGTACGAAATGCGACCACGAGCCGGCTGGGCTGAGGAACGCGCCAACCGTCAAGCCGACGATCAACGCGATCTTCAACAGCGACACGGCGTTCAGCAGACGCGCCCCGAGCCTGACCCCAGTGATGTGGACCAGCGCGAAGACGACAATCGCGGCGATCGCGGTCAACCGAAACGCGCCATTTCCGAGCGGCGTCAGCACGGCAAGGTAGCTGGCGAACCCGGTGGCCAGCGCTGCCGTGATCCCCGGGTCCATGATCAGGAGGCACATCCAGCCGTAGAGAAACGCGACGCGAGGTCCGTAGATTTCGCGCAGGTAAACATAGCTGCCGCCGGTCTGCGGGTACCGTCCGGCCAAGCGCTCCGTAGCACAGCGATCCGCAGAGAGCCATGGCGCCCATGCCCGTCCAGATCGCGAACACGGCCACCGGCGACGCCAGCGTCCGGATGATCGTGCCTGGCGTCAGGAAGATGCCGACCGCGATGACGTGTCCGACCACGAGCGCAGCGGCCGCGGGCATGGTCAGCTCGCGGCTCAGGCGATCGGTCGGCGTCTGGCGTCCGGTCACCGGAACATTAGAACGTCGCGCGCACCGCGAACTGGAACGCGCGCGGACCGCCCGATCCGAACACGCCGCCGGCGGTGTTCACCGCCTGGCCGAAGCTCGACGATCGCAGGTAGCCCGGGTCGGCGGGATCGCTGGCTGTCGCGGACGAGCACGTTGGCGTAGCCGGAGTAGTTCTTCACGTTGACGCCAAGGATGTTGGTCACGTTGAACAGGTTGAACACCTCGACCATCGGCTCGATGCGAAGCTGGCCGAACGTCGAACGGCCGCGACACGCGCAGATCGAACGACGAGAACCCGTCGCTGAACTTCGCGTCGCTCGCCCACGAGCGGAAGCGGCTCCCCGTTCGACCCCGCCCGACGCGTTCAGCTCGGCCAGCGCCCGGTTCAGGTCGGCGCGCGGTCTTGAACGGCCGGCCGCCGGCATTGCGCTGGAACGCCGGCACGCGCGACTGCGCGTCGGGCATCAGGATGTCCATCGGCACGCCCGACGCCAGCGTCAGCATCGGCGCGACCAGGATGCCGCCCGGCGCGTGTCCCCATGCCGGCGAGCGTGAAGCGATGCCGCTGGTCGTTGGGCGTCGGGCCGTACTCGCGCCGCAGGTCGTTCGGATCGATCGGCCCGTTGGCGAACGGGATCTGATCGTCGTTGGCGTAGTTGAGCGCCTTGGCAAACGTGTAGGCGGCGCGGAACCCGAGGCGGGCACCGCGGCGCTCGGCGCTGACGCAGCAGCGCGTCGTAGTGAGTGTTGACGCTCGACTCGAGGTTGACGACGCGGTCCGGCCCGCCGACGACCGGGTTGAAGACCGTGCCGATCGGTGCGGCCGATGATGAAGTGCGTGCCGAGGTTGTGGACGCCGTCGACGCGCAGCGACGATGTCCGTGCGGCAGCTCGCGCTCGAACCCCGAGGTTGAACTGCTGGACGCTCGGGTTCTGCATGCCGTTGTCGATGATGTTGATGCCCGACGCGCCGGCGCCCGGCAGGATGAAGCCGGTGAACGGGTTGGCCGATCGACGGCGCGAACGGCGGGAACTGGCCGGTGGCCGGATCGAGGAAGAAGACGTTGCCGGCGCGCACCTCGATCGGCAGCGCCCGCCCGTCGAGGCCGCGCTCGAGCGACTCGATCTCGAGCGTGATGCGGTCGTAGTAGATGCCGTAGCCGCCGTGCACGCTCGTGCGGCCGTCTCCGGGCGCCCAGTTGAAGCCGATCCGCGGTCCCAAGTTGTTGAGGTCGGCGTGCCGCGGTGCCCTGCAGGAACGGCTGCACGATCGGGTTGATCTCGTCCGACGCGGCTGATGTTCTTGACGTCGGTGTCGAGCTCGTAGCGCAGCCCGAGGTTCAGCGTCAGATCGGAGCGGAGCCGCCAGTCGTCCTGGACGAACATCGCGACGTAGTTGTTGTCGGCGTCCGGCATGACCAGCGACTGGTCGGGCTTGCCGCTGCGCAGCGTCACCGCGAACAGCAGGTCGCCGTCGTCGACCCGGCCGTCGCCGTTGTGATCGAAGGTCGCGAAGTCCTCGACCAGCTCGATGCGGCCGTCCCGGAAGACGCCAAGGTCGAACAGCGCGTCGACGCGCTGCCACTCGCCGCCGGCGCGCAGGCTGTGCGACGCCGCGAACGAGACTGACGCGTGTCGGCCAACTGAAAGCGCTTCTGGGTCGTGCCCTGCGGCACGCGGAAGGACGATCCGTCCTGGATGCTCGGGAAACGTCAGCTGCGGACCAGCGCGCGACCGGCACGATCGCGTTGTCGAAGGTGCTGAACGACAGCGTGGCGGCGTTGACCAGCGTCGGGCCCGAAGATGCGCGTCCAGGTGCCGACGACGGAGTTGTAGGTGTTGCGGCTGCGCTGCCGCTGCGAGGCCGAGCCGATCGCGCGATCGAGGGTGCTGGCGCCGGTGTCCGTCGCCTGCTCGCCCGGCGTAGCGGATCATCAGCGCGTCGCTGTCGCTCGGCCGCCAGTCGACGCGGCCCGAGCCGAGGAAGTCGTCGAGCGGAGCGGCGGCGAAGGTCCGCCGGATCGTCCGCGTGGCGACGTCGCGCGTGCCGACCAGCACCGCGCCGTCCTGGTTGCGGTACTCGACTGCGCCGAAACCAGAAGGCTTCGCGGCCTGCAGGCGACCCCCGACCGATCCGGCGAGTCTGCTGACGGTCGAAGGGCAGCGCGTCGCCCGACGATCGATCGAAGGTCGCCGGCAGCCCCTGCCAGGCGCTGTCACGCGCGAACAACGCCACCGATCCGTGGAGCTGATCGGTGCCGGACTTGGTCACGACGTTGATGACCGACGAAGCGGAGCGTCCGGATTCGGCCGAGAACCGGTTCGTCGCGATCTGGAATTCCTGCACCGACTCCTGCGTGACGTTCTGCAGCGGGCCGCCGACCACGTCGTCGTTGTTGTCGGCGCCGTCGATCGTGATGTTGCCGCCGCGGCCGAGCTGACCGGCGGAGGAGATGAGGACGCTGTTCGACTTGGTCGGGTCGAAGTTGGGCGCGGGCGCGTTGCCTGGAACGAGGAGGGCCAGCTCGAGAAAGTTGCGGCCGTTCAGCGGCAGCGCCTCGATGGCGGTCGACGGCAGTGACCGCGTCGACCACCGAGTGCGTGGTGTCAACGGCGCTCGCCGTTACTCCCACATCGACCGTCTCGCGCACGCCGCCAACCTTGAGATCGACATCCACCGTCGTCGTTCGTCCGACCTCGAGCACCAGCCCGGTCCGTTTCGACTCGGTGAAGCCAGGCGCGGTGACGACGAGGTCGACCGCAGACGGGGGAACGTTGGAGACCTCGAACGTGCCGTCGGCCGCGGTGCTGACTGTGCGCGAGATCGCGTTGTCCTGGCGCCTCACCGTCACCGTCGCGGAGGCGACCGGTCGTCCCTGTGGGTCGACGACGCGCCCGCGGATCGTCGCGGTCGTAGCCTGGCCGTAGGCCAGCGTGATCTGGAGTACCGCCGCAATCGTCCAGAGTGTCACCCGACGCACAGCTTTCATCCACCCTCCTTGATGCTGCATACCGCAGCTCAGCCGCCCACGCAGCAGCGGAGGATATCCCGCGCGCGCTGTCGCGCACAGTACGCGAATGCACTATCCGGATGAATCGGGCGAGGGGTCAGGCCAGGAGTTTCGTGACCAGTTCTCCGCTCACGTCGGTCAGGCGGAAATCGCGTCCCTGGAACTTGTAGGTCAGCTTCGTGTGGTCGAGCCCCATGCAGGTGCAGAATCGTCGCGTGCAGGTCGTGGACGTCCACCGGGTCCTCGACGACGTTGTAGCCGAGATCGTCGGTCCGGCCGAGCGTGATGCCCGGCTTGATGCCGCCGCCCGCCATCCACATCGTGAACGCGCGCGGATGATGATCGCGGCCCATCAACCGTGAGCCGTTGCGCGCCTCGTTCATCGGCGTGCGGCCGAACTCGCCGCCCCAGACCACCAGCGTGTCATCGAGCAGCCCGCGCTGCTTCAGGTCGGTGACCAGCGCCGTGGCGGCGCGATCGGTCTCGAGGCAGAGCGCGCGGCACGCGATTCGACGATGTCGGTCGCCGACGTCGCGCCGTGCGTGTCCCAGCCGCGGTGATAGAGCTGCACGAAGCGCACGCCGCGCTCGACCAGGCGCCGCGCGAGCAGACAGTTGTTGGCGAACGAGACCTTGCCCGGCTCGGTGCCGTACATCTCGTGGATGGCGGCCGGCTCGCTCGGAGATGTCCGTCAGCTCGGGGACGCTGCGTCTGCATCCGGTACGCCAGCTCGTACGAGGCGATGCGCGTATCGATCTCCGGATCCCCTGCCTGCGCCCGTTCCAGCTGATTCAGCCCGGTCACCAGGTCGAGCGATTCGCGGCGTGCGCTCGCGTCGACGCCGTCCGGGTTCGAGACGAAGAGCACCGGATCTCCCTTGGAGCGGAACTCGACGCCCTGGTAGACCGTCGGCAGGAAGCCGCTGCCCCAGCACGATCTTGCCGCCGTCAGGCGCGTTCTCGCCCGAGAGCAGGACGACGAACGCCGGGCAGGTCGCGTGCTCTCGCTGCCCAGCCCATAGCGTGAGCCACGAGCCCATGCTCGGCCGGCCGAACACCTGGCTGCCGGTGTTCATGAAGATCTGCGCCGGGCGCGTGGTTGAACTGCGTCGTGTGCATCGATCGGACGATGGCGATGTCGTCGGCGATGGTGGCGAGATGCGGCAGCAGCTCCGAGAGCTCGGCGCCGGACTGGCCGTAGCGCTTGAAGGTGAAGGGCGAGCCGAGCAGCTGGGGCGTCCCCTTGATGAAGGCGAACCGCTCGCCCTTTGAATGAACTCCGCCGGGATCTCCTGGCCGTCGTGCTCCTGCAGCGCCGGCTTTGTGATCGAAGAGATCGAGCTGCGACGGCGCGCCGGCCATGAACAGGTAGATGATCCGTTTGGCCTTCGGGGCGAAGTGCGGTGCACGGGGAGCCAGCGGGCCGTCGGCGACCTGCGCCAGCAGCCGTTCGTCGAGCAGCGCCGACAGCGCCAGGCCGCCGATGCCGAAGCCGGACTGCTTGAAGAAGTGGCGGCGGGTGACCGCGCGAAGGAAGTCCCGTTGCATCATGCCCCCGTCATTGCTTGGTGAACAGCTCGTCCAGGTTGAGCAGCGCATTGGCGACGAGCGTCCAGGCGGCCTGTTCGCTGGCATCGATTCCTTCGACGGCGGTGTCCGCGATCACCGTGCCGGCCGCCTGGGGATCCTGCTGAAACCGCGCCAGCTGTTTCGCGTAGGACGCGACGATTGCCGTCCAGTTCGGTGGACCGGGGCAGACGCGTCAGCGCCAGGCGAAACGCATACGAGGCTCGCGCGGTGACGTCGTGCCCGCCGCTCTCACGCAGCGTTCGCGCCGCCAGCGCCCGCGCCGCCTCGAAGGAGGCGTCGTCGTTGAGGATGGTCAGCGCCTGCAGCGGCGTGTTGGTGCGGACGCGGCGCACCGTGCAACGCTCGCGGCTGGTCGCGTCGAACGTCAGGAAGCTGGGATACGGCGCCGAGCGACGGATGAACGTGTAGAGGCCGCGGCGGTAGCGATCCGCTCCCTCGCTCTGCTTCCATTTTTCGTCGCTGTACGGAATGTCCCAGATCCCGTCGGGCTGCGAAGGGAAACACGCTCGGGCCGCCGATCGTCAGGCTCAGAAGCCCGCTGGCCGAGAGCACCGTGTCGCGGACCATCTCGGCTTCCATCCGGAACCGCGGACCGCGCGCGAGCAGCCGGTTGTACGGGATCGCGCTCCGCCAGCGCCGGCGTGGTCGTCGACGTCTGCCGGTAGGTGGCCGACATGACGATCGTCTGGTGCAGCGCCTTCATGGCTCCAGCCATTTCTGACGGATCAGATCCGTAGCCAGCCAGTCGAGCAGCTCGGGATGCGACGGCGGCGTGCCGCTGCGTGCCGAAGTCCTCGCTGGTCTCGACGAGGCCGCGTCCGAAGAACTGCTCCCAGGCCGGTTGACCGCGACGCGGGCCGTGAGCGGATTGTCCGGCTGAACCAGCCAGCGTGCCAGACCCAGGCGATTCGGCATCTGATCGTCGGCGAGAGGCTGCAGCACCTCCGGTACCGCGGCATAGACACGCTCGCGTTTGTCGGTGAAGTTGCCGCGGCGCCGCACGTAGGCCGATGGCCGCTCGTAGTCCACCCGCTCGCGCATGACGAGCGCGGTCGGAATCTCGAGCGCCGACAGGTCCTTCTGGAGCGCGGCGATCCGATCGCGGGTCAGCTTGAGTGACGTCGCGACGCTTCGATAGAACGTGTCGAGATCCTCGTTCTGCTTCTTGGTGCGGTTGGCAACCGTGATGTCGAGGATCGGCCGGAGCTTGGCAGGAATCTCCACGATCCGTAGCGGCGTTTCGCCGGCGGTGACCGAGAGACGGAACCGGCCGAGCGCCTGGCCGACGCCGGATCCCTCGTGGCTGAGACGAATCCGCAGCATCGTGCCCAGTGGCGCGTCGAGCGGCCGATCCAGCGTGAAGACGATCTGGCGGGGCAATCGAGTCTCGTCACGGCTGGCGTCGATGCGCCAACCCCTCGGGGCCGAGCCGTCCCGTGCCGCCACCTTGGGAAAGAACGCGTCGAAATTACCACTGCCGCCCGCCGAATCGTCCGCCTTGATGGCGCGGATGTTGACGGAGGAAAACGCGCCCAGCTTCCGTGGCGCCGTCGATCCCGCTGGTCGCGCCACGTCGATTCGCAAGCCGTTCACCTGGAAGTTGCCGTAGACGTCGCGGCCGGGGCCGCCTCTGGGCAGCGACCGGTCGGGCAAGGCCTCGAGGCGAACGGCCGTGATCCTGGAGAGCGCGGCCGGCGCGTCGATCGTGTAGACCGTCTCGCCTGGGTTGGCCCCGCCAGCGATCATGGAGCCATCGCGGCCAGCCGCCAGCATGACGCCGTTGCTGGCGTCGACGTTCGCGGGCATCAGCGGCCGCCAGGACACAGAGGATTCGAGACGCATGGCGTGCTCCCAGACCGCCTCGCCCCGGGCGAAGGCCGGGCCGCTGACCTTCATGCGCTCCTGCATCCGATCGAGCTCCGCCTGGATCTTTTTCCGCTGCTCGTCCTGTTGCGGCGTGGGCACGTCGATCGTCGGCTCGAAGAACCGCGTGCCGTCGCCGAATGTCTTCACCTCGTAGTCGTTGTTGGCGAAAAACGCCATCATCCGGTAGTAGTCCCGCTGCGTGAACGGGTCGTACTTGTGATCGTGGCACTGCGCGCATCCGAGCGTCGTCCCCAGCCAGGCGGTCGCGGTGGTGTTGACGCGGTCGACGAGGACCTCGTACATCGCCTCCTCGGGGTCGCTGCCGCCCTCCTGGTTGATCATCGTGTTGCGATGGAACCCGCTGGCAATCAGCTGCTCCGTCGTCGGCGTCGGCAGCATGTCGCCGGCAATCTGCTCGATCGTGAACTGGTCGAAGGGCATGTCGCGGTTGAGCGCGTCGATGACCCAGTCGCGGTACTTCCACATCACGCGCGGGAGATCCTTCTCGAACCCGTGCGAGTCGGCGTAACGGGCGAGGTCGAGCCAGGGGCGCGCCCAGCGCTCGCCGTAGTGCGGAGAGGCGAGCAGCCGGTCGACGACCGTCTCGTAGGCGGCATCGACGCCGCGCTGGCCGGCGTCGGCAACGGCCTCGTCCACCTCCTGCAGCGTGGGTGGCAGGCCGATCAGGTCGAGCGACACGCGGCGGATCAGCGTCTCGAATGCGGCTTCAGCGGAGGGTTGCAGCCCCTCGGCATCGAGTCGAGCGAGGACGAAACGATCGACCGGCGTTCGTATCCAGGCGGCGTTGCGGACCGCGGGCTCGGCCGGCCGAATGGGCCGCCGGTACGCCCAGTGCTCCGGCTGCTTCGCGTCACCGTCCTGCGCCGCCGCGGTGTCGGCCCCGTCCGGCCACACGGCACCCTGGTCGATCCAGCGCCGGATCAGCGCGATCTGCGCCGCAGCCAGAGGATCCTTGTCCTTCGGCATCTGATCCTCGCCATCGAGGCCGAGGAGACGCCGCACGATCAAGCTATGCTCGCTGTTGCCGGGCTCGATGGCCGGACCGGTATCGCCGCCCTTCAACGCCGACGTGCGGCGATCCAGGCGCAGGCCGTTCTTGGTCTTCTTGGCGCCGTGGCATTCGTAGCACTGGCTCTGCAGAATCGGCTGGATGTCGTGCGTGAAATCCACCTGGCCAGCAGCCGGTGGCTGGGCACTCTGCGCCGAGAGGGAGGCCCAGGCCGCGGTGAGCGCGGCGAAGGCGGTGACGACGAGGGCCGGGACCTTGCGGCTGAGCATGTTGGGGCCGGACGGCCCAGAGGGTACTACAATCACAGGGAGTGAGAGACGGATCATGACGACGATGGATGATGCCGCGGTACGGGAACACCTCTCGAGACTTCTCGGCTGGGAAGACGCGCACGTGGGGTTCGACAAGGCAGTGCACGGCATACCGGTGGCGCTTCGAGGCAAGCGACCGGCCAAGCTGCCGTACTCTCCGTGGCAGCTCGTCGAGCACCTGCGGATCACCCAGCACGACATCCTCGAGTTCTGCCGCAATTCCGAGTATCAAGAGCTCAAGTGGCCGGACGCGTACTGGCCGACCGCGGCGGCGCCCGCGTCCACGAGTAAATGGACCGAATCGATTCGCCAGTTCCGACTCGATCGTCAAGCGCTTCAGGAGCTCGCCGCCGACCGCACGATCGATCTGACCGCGCGAATCCCGCATGGCAGCGGCCAGACCTATCTCCGGGAGATTGTGCTCGCGGCTGATCACACGGCGTATCACGTCGCCGAGCTCGTGGTAATTCGACGCCTCCTCGGCATCTGGAAAGCGTGACGCGGTGGACGAGGCTGGCCGCGTGACCGGCTGCCGGCTGCTGGCGGTGGTCGTGGGGTTGTTCTTCGTGCATCCGCTCACGGATCCGTGGATCGGATTCGCCGGCGATTCCATCCTCGCGACACGCGTGATGAGCCTCACGCGCCAATCGACGTGGACGCTGGTGTCGTCGATCCCGGTCCGGTTCACGACGCATCACCCACAGGGCATGGTCAAGATCGGCGACAGCTTCTTCGTGTCGTCGGTCGAAGTCACGGTACCGACGAAGCGCCTGCCGGCGCCGGTGGATGGAAAAGATCGCGATGCGGGGGCCGGCATCGGTCACCTCTTCAAGATCGATCGCGCCGGCAACCTCGTCGCCGATCTCATGCTCGGAGAGGGGACGATCTATCACCCCGGCGGCATCGACTACGACGGCGCCCGGATCTGGGTGCCGGTTGCCGAGTATCGTCCCGACAGCCGGGCGATCCTCTATCGCGTCGACCCGCAGACGATGAAAGCGACCGAGGTGCTGCGCGTCGCCGACCACATCGGCGCCCTCGTTCACAATACCGACGATCACACGCTGCACGGCGTCAGCTGGGGCTCGCGCCGCTTCTATCGATGGACGCTCGATCGCGACAACCGCGTCACCAACGGCGGCGCGGATCCCGCCAGCCTTGCCACACTCAATCCGTCTCACTACGTGGACTACCAGGACTGCAAGTATGTCGGCGATCACCGCATGCTGTGCACCGGCGTCTCCGAGATACGGCAGACACCGGATGCGGCCCCGTTTCGGCTGGGTGGAATGGATCTCATCGATCTCGCCGACGGCCGTCCGCTGCACCAGGTGCCGGTGCTGCTCTGGACCCCCGGCGGCCTCGACATGACGCACAATCCTGTCTGGATCGAAGCGACAGCCAAGGGGCTCCGCGGCTACTTCATGCCGGAAGACAACAGGTCGACGATCTACGTCTACGACGCCACACCATCCGCCATCCCTCATCCCTAATCCGCAATCCTCAATCCCTCATCCGCCATCCCTCATCCACCATCCCTCATCCACGATTGGCCTGTGCCGGCGTGTTTTGGAGCGCTGAACGGTGTGCTCCGGTGGAGATCACCGCGAACGACCCCGCGGTGTCCGAGATCGCGAGTCGCTGTCCGCGATCATGCGGCGGCGGCTGGCGATCGCGATCGCGTCGAACTGGAGACGCGTCCGCTAACCCGGTCGTGGCCGGCGCCGATTTTCAGGCGGGCTGCACGGCCTGCTCCTACGGTTCCAGTCAAACTGGACGCCACGGTCACATGGGTGTAGGATGTCTACATCCATGCCAATCCGTTCGAGCACCGAGGAGCAGCGATGAGCTGGTGGCGATCGTGGTGGACCAACCGTCGGGACGTCGAACTGGACGACGAGATCCAGGCGCACCTCGACATGGCGACACAAGATCGTATCGACGGCGGCGAGGACCCCGAGGCGGCGCGCCGCGCGGCCCGCCGTGAGTTCGGCAATCAGGCCCTGATCAAGGAAGTCACGCGCGAGGTCAATGGGTGGGTCGCCCTCGAGCGCATCTGGCAGGACATGCGATATGCGCTTCGCGGCATGCGCCGCAATCCGGCGTTCACCGCCGTGATCGTTCTGACGCTCGCGTGCGGAACCGGTGCGAACACCGCCGTGTTCAGCCTGCTCGACGCAGCGGTGCTGCGCAAACTTCCCGTTCGGCAGCCCGAACAACTCGTCGAGCTCCTCAGCCTCTATCCCGGCGAGCCAACGCACGTGGCCGGCACATCGGTCGAGGCGTATCAGCGGTTTCGCGACCAGAGCCACGGTTTTTCCGCGCTGTTCGGCGTGGCGCCGGCAGCGCTCGACGTAGGCCGGGCCGCGGGGCAGACGACCACGATTCGAGGCGCCTACGTCACCGGCAATCTCTTTTCCGGGCTCGGCGTCGAGCCCGCCCTCGGCCGGCTGATCGGCGCAGCCGATGACGACCCGCGCGGCTCGCCCGAGGTCGCCGTCGCGGTCAGCTGGAACTATTGGCAGCGCCAGTTCAACCTCGACCCTCACATTCTCGACGCCCGGATCGCCGTCAACGGTGTTCCCGCGAGAATCATCGGCGTCGCGCCAGCTTCGTTCGTCGGGTTGATTCCGGGCACGACGGCCGATCTGTGGATAGCGGTCTCCCAGGAGGCGATGCTCCGCGGCCCGGATCGGACGGCCAGCTCGCTCCGCCTCGGGTTGATGGGCCGGCTCAAACCCGGGGTGTCGCCCGAGCAGGCGACCGCCGAGATCCGACTGATCGACGAGCAGGCGCGTGAGCCAATCGGGAAGCATGGCCTGACGCTGGCGTTCGTTCCCTCACCGACCGGCTTTTCGATGCTGCGCGACTACCTGCGCGCGCCGTTGACCGTTCTGATGACCGTGGTCGCCGTCCTGCTGCTGATTGCCTGCACCAACGTGGCGAGCATGCTGTTGGCACGAGCCGCAGCCCGGCAGCGGGAAATGGCCATGCGCGCGTCGCTCGGCGCCAGCCGAGGAAGGCTGATCGGTCAGTCGCTCACAGAATCCCTCCTGCTCTCAGTGACGGCGGCGCTCCTCGGCGTCGGGCTGGCGTACTTCGCCGCGCGCGCCCTGGCCCGACTGGTGATGTCAGGACGCGGCGTGATGTCAGGAGGTGGATCGATCGCCGAGATTCCGCTTCGTGTCGATCTCCACGTGCTGCTGTTCACCACCGCCGTTGCATTGGTGACCGGCCTGCTGTTCGGCATGGCCCCGGCCTGGATCGCCTGTACCTCGACGGCGAGCAAGCTCCTGCGCCAGAGCGGCGCCGGCTCGGAGAGTCGATCGCGCCGCCTGTTCGGCAAGGCGCTCATCGCCGCCCAGATCGCGCTGTCCTTGATCTTGCTGAGCGCCGCCGCGCTGTTCGTCAGGCACCTGTCGAATCTCTCTCACGACCTCGGCTTCCGGCCGGAGTCGGTGTTGCTGGTCACGGTCGATGCCAGGGGCACCGGATACGATCGCGAGCGGCTCACACGCGCCTACGACCAGCTCCTGCAGGAGTTGAATGTGATGCCGGGCGTGGTCTCGGCAACGGTATGCGGGGCGACCCCGTCCTCCGGGGCGGGTGCGTCCCGGTTCATCGGCGTCGAAGGATTTCAGGAGAGCCTGGAGGCGCGCCGCCGCGTGGCGCTGAACTGGGTCGGACCACGATACTTCGAGACGCTGCGAACGCCATTGCTCAGCGGGCGCGAGTTCAGCTCCGACGACGAACACGATCCTCGCGTCGTCATCGTCAACGAGGCGCTGGCGCAGTACTACTTTCCCGGGCGAAATCCCATCGGGGCGCACATCACGCTGGACGGCGACTCGCTGCCGTACGAAGTCGTCGGGGTCGCTGCCAACGCGAAGTACGGCGAGCTGCGCGCGGCTCCTCCGCGCACGCTCTACCTGAACGCCTTTCAGGGGCGCGTGTTCTCACAATTGGCCATCCGGACCGCGGTTGCGCCGCCGTCGATCGCCCCGGCGGTTCGACGGCTGATCGAGAACACGATCGCGCCGGTTCATGCGCCGACGATCTCGACAATCGCCGACGAGGTCGATGCCGCGCTCGTGCCGGAGCGCCTGATGGCGGTGTTGTCGTCGGTGATTGGCGGCAGCGGGGCGCTGCTCGCAGGCCTCGGGCTCTACGGGCTCATCGGCTATCTGGTGGCGCGACGGACGAGCGAGATCGGGATCCGGATGGCGCTCGGGGCGACTCGCCGGGATGTTCTCCTGATGGTGGTGAAGAGCGCCCTCGCGCTTGTCTGGGCAGGCCTGCTGGTCGGTATTCCCGTAGTTCTCTGGATCCGGCCGGTTGCCGCTGCCGCCGTTCAGAACCTGCGCGTCGACGGGGTCCTGCCAGTCGCGGGCGCGGCCGCCGGGATGATCGTGATCGCGCTGGCGGCCGCGTACCTGCCGGCCCGGCGGGCCGCCAGAGTGGAGCCAATCGAAGCGCTACGGCACGAGTGAATGCGCCGGCGGCGCCTGTCCTGATTGATCTGCGCGGGACGTTCACTGCGACGCCGGTCGCAGGCGGCCGAACGTCGCCGCCGACACCTTGTGGAGCCAGGCCTTGGCCCGCCCCCCGATCAACGCCTGCTCGAGCGCGTCGAACTTCACGTAGGCCACCGGCACCAGGAGCAGCGTCAGGAACAGGCACAGCGCCTGCCCGCCGATGATGGTCACGGCGATCGCGGCACGACCGCTGCCGCCGATGCCGATGCCCAATGACGTCGGGATCAATCCGGCGATGATCGCGGTCGTCGTCATCAGAATCGGACGCAGCCGGGTGCGGCACGATTCGACGATCGCCTCGCGAAGCGGCAGACCCCTGGCGCGCAGCACGTTGGCGTAGTCCACCTGCAGGATGGAGTTCTTCTTCACGATCCCGAGCAGCAGCAGCATGCCGAGCGCGCTCCACAAGTTGAGCGTGCGGCCGGTTATCCACAGCGTGAACAACGCGAAGGGCACCGAAATCGGGAGCACCAGCATGATGACGATTGGCTGGAGGAAGCTCTCGAACTGCGACGCCAGTACCATGTAGACGAAGATCATCGCCAGGCTGATGGCCATGATCAGGTTGGTGGTCGTCTCGTCGAGAATCTTCGACTGGCCCTGCAGCTTGTACGACATCGTCGCCGGGCATGTTGAGGCCGGCGAGCATCCGGCGGACATCGTTCGATGCCTCGTCGAGCGCATGACCGGGAGCGATGTCGGAGATCAGATTCACCGTGAACTGCCGATCCGATCGCTGCAGCGCGCTGGGGCCCAGACCGCGCTCGAGCCGGGCGATGTTGTCGATGCGGACCGGTCCGGTATCCGACGGCACCGTCAGCCGGCCGATCTCCGCGATGTCGCCGACGCTGGTTCTCGAGCACCCGGATCTTGACCGGATACTGCTCGGGCCCCTCCTTGTAGAACGAGATCTCGTCGTCGCCGGACACGGCCAGCCTCAGAATGTTGCCGATCGTGGCCATGCGGACGCCCAGGTCGGCGGCGCGCTTGCGATCGACGGCCACATGGACTTCCGGGTTCGACAGATTGAGCCCGATCTTGACCTCGGTCAGGCTCGGCAGCTTCTGCGCCGCGACGAGCGCTCTCTTGGAATAGTCGGCAATCTGACCCAGGTCGGGCCCGAGGATGTTGGCGGAAATCGCAAATCCTCCGGTGCCCTCGCCGCTGCCGAGCGCATTACGCGAGGTGATGGACGGCCGGTAGCTCGGATGTGCCGCCAGCCGGCGCCGCATTTCCGTGATGATCTGGGCCTGCGTGTGCTTGCGCGCAGCGAGCGGGAGCGCCTGACACAGAAAATGGATGTGCGTCGGCGAACCCGCCACCCCTGACACGCCGATCGAGGGTTCGATCTGCGCGACCCCTTCGATACCGTTCAACTCCTTGACCAGCTGGAAGGCCACTTCGGTCGTTCCCTGCGAGGGACGTCCCTTCCGGCGCGTCGAGGTGAATCGTCCACTCGCCCATGTCCTCGTTGGGCACGAACTCGCGACCGACCATCCGATTGAGCGGCACCGTCAGCAAGGTGGTCACAACCGAGATGGCGATAATCGTGCCGGCGTGATCGAGCGCCCAGTTCACCTGGCGCGTGTACCACGTGTCGAGCCAGTGAAAGAACCCGACTTCCTTGGTCTTCTGGTCCGCCGCGCCATCCGACACCTTCAAGAATCGCGAGCTGAGCATCGGGGTCAGCGTGAAGCTGACCAGCATCGATACGAGAATCGCGAACGCCATGGTCCAACCGAACGGATTGATGAAGCGCTTGGCGTAGCCATTCATGAAGGCAATCGGCAGGAAGATCACGACGAGCGAGAGCGTCGTCGCCATCACGGGCAACGCGACCTCGCGCGTGCCCTGGATCGCCGCCTCGAATGGGGAGCAGTTCTTCTCCTCGATGTAGCGGAAGATATTCTCCAGCACCACGATCGCATCGTCGATCACGATGCCGACGGCGAGCGTGATGGCCAGCAGCGTCATGTTGTTCAGGGTGAAGCCCATGATGCTCATCAGCGTGAACGAGGAGATGATCGACGCCGGGATGGCCAGCGCGGAGATGATGACCGCGCGGAGGTTCCGGATGAAGAACATCACGACGATTGTCGCGAAGAGCGCCCCGAAGACAAGGTGCTCTTCGAGCGACGAAATCGACGCGTAGATGAAACGCGAATCGTCCCGGATCACCGTCACCGTCACCGACGGCGGCAGCGATCGTTCGATGACGTCGCAGCTTCTGCCGCACGCCTTCAATGACCGCGACGGTGTTCTCGCCCATGGCGCGGCGGATGTCGAGCATGACCGCCGGCGTATCGCCCAGCCAGACGGCGGTGGTCGGCCGCTCGAAGCTGTCCTCGGCGTGCCCGATGTCGGCGATGCGGATCGGCGTGCCGTTCTTGGTCGCCACGACGATGTTGTTGAAGTCGGCGGAGGCGTCGACGCGCCCGAGGGTGCGCAGCAGCAGTTGCCCCTTGCCCTGCTCGATGGTACCGCCGGGGATCTCGACGTTCTCGGCAACCACCGCGTCGCGGACCTGGCTTATCGACAGGCCGTAGGAGTTGAGCTTCTCGACGTCGACGACGATGTGGATCTCGCGGGCGCGGCCACCGCCGAGCGTCACCTCGCCGACGCCGTTGACCGTCTGGATGGCGCGCGCGATCTGCTTGTCGGTCAGCTCGGTGAGCGTGCGCAGGCTCATCGCCTTCGACGAGACGATCAGCGAGATGACCGGGTCGGCGTCCGGATCGACCTTGGTGATGACCGGCGGCAGCAGCTCCGGCGGAGCGCTCTTGATCGCGCTCGCCACTTTTTCGCGCACGTCGTTCGCGGCGTCGTTGATATCGCGCTCGAGCACGAAGCGGACGATGATCTGCGCCTTGCCTTCGGAGATCCGCGCCTGGATCTCGTCGATGCCCGACACGCCGCTGATCGCCTCTTCCATCGGCTCGATCACCGAGGTCGACATCTCGTCCGGGCTCGCGCCCGGCAGCGACAGCGCGACGTTGATCGTCGCCGGATCCGCCTTGGGAAACAGGTCCACGCCCAGGTCGCGGAACGAGAAGGTGCCGAGCACGACCAGCGACATCACCAGCATCGTGGCCGAGACCGGGCGGCGGACGCAGAGTTCAGAGAGCACGTGATATCTCCACTTCAGGAATGCGCGGGGCGCGCGAGGCGACGGCTACTTGACGGCGACCAGGGCGCCGTCGGCCAGCGTCTCGACGTCGGTGATCGCGACGCGTTCGCCTTCTTTCACGCCGCTGGCGACCTCGATGCGGTCGCCAAGCCGTTCGCCGACCTGCAGCTCGCGCATCGCCAGGCGATCACCGGTGACCACGAACACGCGGTTGACGCCGTAGCGGTACTGCAGCGCCGCATAGGGCAGCGTCAGCACGTCGTCGACCTTGCCGCTCTCGACGTGGACACGGGCGAACGTGCCGGGCTTGAGCGCCGCGTCACCGTTGGGCACCGCGGCCTCGAACGGAAACGCGCGCGTGGCGGTGTTGACGGCCGGGCTGATGCGGGTCACCTTGCCGGTGAACGTGCGGGTTGGATAGGCGTCGACGTGAAGTTCGACCGGGCGGCCACCGTTGATCCATGGCGCCATCTTCTCGGGCATCTCCGCGGTGACCTTCAACGGATCGAGTCGGACGATGGCCATGACCGGCATCTGCGCTTTGACCAGCTCGCCGAGGTTCACCAGCCGCTTCTCGACGAAACCGTCGAACGGTGCGCGAATCTCGGTGTCGCGCAGCTGGCGGCCGGCCAGCTTCATGGTCGCCTCGGAGGCCTGGATGCTGGCGCGAAGGTTCTTGGCGTTCTGCAACGACGAGTCGTAGCCGGCGCGCTTCGCCTGCAGCGCTGCCTTCGCGTCGTCGAACGCTTCCTGTGAGATCAGCGTGCGCTTGGATAGCTCGCTGGCCCGGTCGTACGCCTGCGACGCCTGCGCCAGATCCGCGGTCGCGCGGCGCACGTCCGGCGTCTTCTCAATCTCCGGCAGGTGCTCCGGGTCGGTAGCCCCGTATTGCGCCAGGGCGCGCGCCAGCGCGGCCTGCTGCTGCTCGAGCGTGTACTGCTGCTTCTCGCTGTCCAGCTGCACCAGGACCTGACCGGCTTTGACGCGGTCGCCGAGGTCGGCCAGGATGGCGCGGACCTTCCCGTCGGCTTCCGACGAGACCGTCACCTGATCCACGGCGGTCAGCGTGCCGACCACGTCCACGGCGCGACGGACCGAGTCCTTGTGCACGACGGTGATCGCCACGGATTTGGCGGTGTCGGCGGCCTTGGCCTGGGCGGTCTCCGACTTCGCGCAGCTCGTGCTGGCGAGCGCAATCAACATCACGATGGCGGTC
The DNA here is from genome assembly GCA_963771415.1 of uncultured Acidobacteriota bacterium. Classification (GTDB taxonomy): domain Bacteria; phylum Acidobacteriota; class Vicinamibacteria; order Vicinamibacterales; family 2-12-FULL-66-21; genus CAWAZT01. Next base: position 214,406 of record CAVYTI010000010.1, read on the forward strand.
GTCCGGGGGAGTTGAGTCACGTGCGCGTACGCCTCGAATTCGACAGATGGATCGGATTCTGACAATGCCTTAGTGAGGTCTAGGAGTATACGACGCGACGGCTCGGGAATCCGATGGTGCCGGCCCGAGGGCAGACGGGCAGCCCGCCCGGGTCACGGCCCCCCGGGGTCGGCCACCTCGTCGGCCTTCACAGGTGCACGACTTCGCCGGTGCGCACGGACTCGTCGGCGGCAAGAACGATCCGCAGACTCTTGACGCCATCCGCCATGTGGTCGGTCAGATCGAGATCCCAGTCGATGGCCTTCAGCAGAAAGCGCTGCTCGCGCTCGCACAAGGCGTCGTGATCGGGCTCGTCGGTCATGTCGATCCGCTCGTCGGGACGGCCGGGCTCGGCGTGATGCCAGAGGATCTGGTTGGTCTTCGTGTGCGCGTTGATGTCGTCCGACTTCACGGTTCCGGCGGATTCGGCCATCACGATCGACACCGACCCCTTCGGGCCGATGACGTCCTTCACGAAGAACGCCGTCTCGCTCATCATCGGGCCCCAGCCAGCCTCGTACCAGCCGATCGACCCGTCCTCGAACGCCACCTGCATCATGCCGTAGTTGTACATCGACACTTCACTCGAGAGATGCGCCCCGAGCGCCTGAACGCGCGTCGGCCTGGCTGGCGTCATCTGACACATGATGTCGACGTAGTGCACGCCGCAGTCGACGATCGGCGAGAAGGACTCGAGCAGACGCTTGTGTCCTTCCCAGTTGGCGCCGGTGGACTGCTGATTCAGGTTCATGCGAAAGACGAGCGGCGTACCGAGTTGCCGGGCGATCTCCACGAACCTGGTCCAGGAAGGGTGATGGCGGAGGATGTAACCGATGACGAGCTTTCGCCTCGTCCGCTTGGCGGTATCGACGACCTGCTGGGCGCTCTCGACGGTGAGCGCGAGCGGCTTCTCGACAAACACGTGCGCCCCCGCCTCCATCGATCCGATCGCGTAGTCGGCGTGGGTGTCTGGCAGCGTGTTGATCGAGACGACGTCCGGTGCGAGCTGCGTCAGCGCGTCGTCGAAGCGTGGGTAGCGCGCCACGGTCGCGAGCGGCGCCGGCAGGTCTGCCGCGGCGATGCTTCGCGTGCAGAGGCCGACGACCTCGAACTCGGGGATTCTCGTATACGCCAACGCGTGCGACATGCCCATGTGTCCCAGCCCGACGACCAGCACGCGTTTTCGCTTCATCTCTGTCCTCCCTAGAGTCTACTCACGAGCGGCCGGCCAGCGCGCCGAGGACGGCCTCGGTGACCCGCGCCGTCGTTCCGCTGCCGCCAAGATCCGGCGTGACGTCCTGCCGCGCCTCGAGCACGTTGGTCACTGCGGCCTCAATCGATCGCGCGGCCGACGCCTCGCCGAGGAACTCCAGCATCATCGCGCCGGCGAGCATCGCCGCCATCGGGTTGGCGACGCCCCGGCCAGCGATGTCGGGCGCGGATCCGTGCACCGGCTCGAACATCGACGGGTAGGCTCGGGACGGATTGAGATTCGCGCTGGGTGCCAGCCCGAGGCTACCCGTGATCGCGGCGCTCAAATCGGTCAGGATGTCGCCGAAGAGGTTCGAGGCGACGACGACATCGAAGTCCTGCGGGCGTCGCACCAGATCCATGCACGCGGCATCGACCAGGAGCGACTCGGTCCGGATATCTGGAAAGTCGCGCGCGACGTCGAGGAAGACGCGATCCCAGAATGCCATGCTGAATCCCTGCGCGTTCGACTTGGTGACCGACGTCAGCAGTTTCTTGCGATTGCGCTGCCGCGCCAGCTCGAAGGCGAAGCGGATCACGCGGTCGGTTCCGTGACGCGTGAAGATTGCCGACTGCACGGCCACCTCGTGCGGATGCCCGGGATGCAGCGTCCCGCCAACCTGCGCGTACTCACCCTCGGTGTTTTCGCGAACCACGACGAAGTCGATCTCGCCAGCCGATCGTCCTGCGAGCGGGCTGCGTACGCCCGGATACAGAACGGCGGGCCGCACGCAGGCGTACTGATCGAAGCCGCGCCGAATCGGCAGCAGCAGCCCGTTGAGCGTGACGTTGTCCTGCAGACGCGGATCGCCGACGGCGCCGAAAAAGATGGCATCGAACGACCGCAGCCGATCCAGCGCATCCGGCGGCATCATCCGGCCGTGCTCGAGAAAGTATGCCGATCCCCACGGAAACGCTTCCCAGTCGAACCGGACGTTCACGCGGGCGGCCGCGGCGTCGATCACGCGGATCGCCGCGGGCGTCACCTCGTGCCCGATACCGTCGCCGGCAATGACCGCCACCCGATAACTCTTCATCGTTGCTCCAGACGCTTCACCATATGCGCAGCACCTTCCACCAGAGAAACCCCACCGGCAGCCAGATCGCCAGATGCACGAGCGAGATGACAAACCCCGTTCGCCACCACTCGGCCTGGCTCAGGTACCCTGCGCCAAACACAATCGGCGCGGGTCCGGTGCCGTAATGGGTGGTCGCGGCGTTGAGGCTCGAGAAGACGCCGAAGGCCAGCGCCGCCAGCAGCGGCGGCGCGCCCAGGCCGATGGCCACGGCAAAAAACGCCGGAAACATCGCGGTGACGTGAGCCACCAGGCTCGCGAACGCGTAATGCGCGTAGACGTAAATCACGATCAGCCCCACCAGCGCCCACAACCACGGCAAGCCCCCCACGACTCGCGCCGATGCATGTGCGAACGCCGAGGGGAATCCGGCCTTTTCGAATTGGCCGGCCAGCATGATGAAGCCGCCGAACCAGACCAGCGCATCCCAGGCGCCTTTCTCCTCGATGAGATCCTGCCACTCCAACACGCCGGTCAGAAGGAGCAGACACAACCCCACATACGCGACGGTCGTCGCCGGGATGCCGAGCCACTCTCCAGACAGCCAGAGCAGCAGGACGAGAAGGAAGACGCCGAGCAACGTGCGCTCCGGACGACTGATTGGTCCCATCCCAGCGAGATGGTTGATGGCCAGCGATCGGGCCGTCTCCGTCTCACGCAGATCCGGCGGACACAACCGGTAGACCACATACGGCACGACGACGATCGCGACCAGTCCGGGAACGGAGGCCGCGAGCGCCCAGACCAGCCAGGAGAGCCGGACGCCGGCCTGCTGATGCGCGAACTCCGCGACGAGCGGGTTCGGTGCGGTGGCCGTCAGGAACATGGCTGAGACGACCAGGTCTCCCTGATAGAGCGTCTTCATCAGGAACTTGCCCATGCGCGAGGCAGTCGGTCCGGGCTCCGATCCAAACGCCTTCGCCACGTTGAGCGTGATCGGAAAGAGGATGCCTCCTGCACGCGCCGTGTTCGACGGCGTCATCGGCGCCATCACCAGATCGGCGAGCACGATCGAGTAGCCCAGCCGCAGCGGACTGCGACCCAGGTGCCGGACGATGGTGTAGGCCAGCCGTTCGCCGAGCCGGGTCTTGACGAACGCACGCGAGAGCAGGAAAGCCGCCACGATCAGCCAGACGGTGACGTTGCCGTACCCGGACAGCGCATCCTGGACGCTGAACAGCTTGAGGATCGTGCCCGACGTCGCCGCGATCAGGATCATCGCGCCGGGCGGGATCGGACGGCTGATCAGGCCGCAGACGGTCGATGCGTAGAGACACAGCAAACCCCACTGCTGCGGCGAAAAGCCCGCGTGGGGCATCAACCAGATCGCCGCCGCAACCGCGAGCGGCGCCCCCCATCGCCATAGCCGGGAGGAGGTCACCAAGGGCGCCGCCAGAGCTTCCGCGCACGTCGTCGAGTCATTCCTTTGGTCACGGGCGCCCGCGAGAGCTTATACCGACCGGATGGGCGTCGGCCATTGGCCGATCGTCGAGTCCGGCAGGCGACGCACGCGCCCTGTTGACAGTCGCGGATCGCGCGCATAGACTCGACTAGACATTCTGATAGACGTTCTGATAGACACTCTGATAGGAGTCCCATGCCGCCCCGCACGGACCTGCTCCAGGGTACGCTCGACCTCCTGATCCTCCGCACGCTGACGCTCGAGCCGCAGCACGGCTGGGGGATCGCCCGCCGCATTCACCAGATAACGAAGGGGACCTTTGACGTGAGGCCTGGGTCGATGTTCCCGGCGCTCAAGCGGCTCGAAGAGAAAGGGTGGATCGGTTCCAGGTGGGGAGAGTCGGAAAACAAACGCCAGGCAAAGTTCTACGCGCTGACCAGAGCAGGCAGGCGTCACCTGGACGAGGAGCTGGACAACTGGCGACGCGTCGCGACAGCGATTGGCTGGGCGATTGAGGCGACGTCGTGAAGCCCATCATCAGCTTCGTGCGGAATCTCGTGCGCGGCGACGCTGCGGATCGCGATCTCGATTCCAAGGTGCGATCGTACCTGCAGTGAGTAAAGACACGCTCTGGGGTGACACTGTCGAGCCACGGCCAGAGGCACGCGCGCCGCGCATCCTGGCGCGCGGGTGGCGCTTGTTGACCAATTGGCGCGATCCATCGAATGATTCGAGCATTGAGGTTCAACAATGCGTGCATGGATCCTCGCACTCGCTATCGTTCTGACGCTTCCGTTCGCGTTACACGCACAAAAGCCGCGGGAGCGCGATCTCAAGCTGCCGATCGGCGGCACGCCGGGCCCGCTCGATGCCATCACTGACGTCGCCGGCGTCGAGGTCGGCCACACCACGCTGATTTCCGGCAGCGGACCGTTGGTCGTCGGGAAGGGACCTGTCCGGACGGGCGTGACCGTGATTCATCCCCGCGGAAAAGCCAACCCGGATCCGGTCTTCGCTGCCTGGTTCACGCTCAACGGGAACGGTGAGATGACCGGGACGACGTGGGTCCAGGAAAGCGGTCTCCTCGAAGGTCCCGTGGCGATCACCAACACGCACAGCGTCGGTGTGGTGCGCGACGCGATCATCCAGTGGGAAGTCTCTCAAAAAAACGCGTTGCAGCCGTGGTGGCTGCCAGTGGTCGCCGAGACGTACGACGGCGGCTTGAACGACATCAACGGTTTCCACGTGAAGGCCGAGCATGTGGTCGCAGCGCTGGATGCCGCATCCGGCGGCATCGTGCCGCAGGAAGGAGCGGTCGGCGGCGGCACCGGAATGGTCTGTCATGGCTTCAAGGGTGGCATCGGCACGGCTTCTCGAAAACTGCCCGCAGATCAGGGCGGGTACACGGTTGGTGTGCTCGTGCAATGCAACTACGGATCGCGGCGCGACCTGCGGATCGCCGGCGTGCCAGTCGGCGAGGAGATTCCCGACCTGGTCGGGTGTATTGCGAACAGCAGTCCGCTGCCGGCTAACTCGCCTCGCCGCCGCTGCGGCGAGAATGGTGGTGGCGCAGCCGACGACGGTGCGGAACAAGGATCGATCATCGTCGTCGTGGCAACCGACGCGCCGCTCTTGCCCCACCAGCTCAAGCGAATCGCCACGCGCGTGTCGCTGGGCATCGGCCGCCAGGGCGGATTCGGCGGCAACACCTCCGGCGATATCTTCATTGCCTTTTCCACCGCAAACGCTCGCGCGTGGTTCAATGACGGCCCGGTGACCGATGTGAAGATGCTTCCAAACGATCGCATCTCACCGCTCTTCCAGGCAACAGCACAGGCGACGGAAGGGGCGATCACCAACGCCCTGCTCGGGGCGGAGACGACGACGGGGGCGAACGATCTGCGCATCTACGCGCTGCCTGTTGACCGGTTGCTTACGGTGATGCGGAAGTACAGGCCGGTTGCAGTGACGCCCTGAGGTGACGGCGCGGCTGGGTCGCCGAGGTGGTAACCTTCACCACGTCCATCATGCGTTTGGTCTTCGCGCTCGCGGCAATCTCTGTCTGCGGCTTCCTGCGGCACTGCCGGGCCGGCGCGCCTCATTTCCGGCTCGTCAGCGCCAGACTTCACGCTGCCCGGCACCGACGGGCGGCCCCATGCGCTCCACGACTCGGCTTCCAGCCGTGTGCTCGCGGTGGTATTCACTGGCAATTCCTGTCCCACCTCGCAGCTGTACGAGGGACGAATCAGGACGCTCTACGACGACTACCGCGACAAAGGCGTCAGCGTGGTGGCGATCAATCCCAACAGGCCGGCAGCGATGCAGGCCGCCGATCTCGCTCACAGCGACGTCGGCGAGACGCTGGACGACATGAAGCAGCGGGCGGCCTACCGGCGGCTGCCGTATCCATATCTGTCGGACGCGGACACGCAGACTGTGTCACGGCAGTTCCGCGTCACCGTCACTCCGCACATTTTCATCTTCGATCAGGCCCGTACGCTCCAGTACGACGGCCGTATAGACGATGACCCGACTGGCGCGCGTGTGACATCGCCCGACGCTCGCAACGCGATCGAGGCCCTCCTCGCGGGCCGACCGGTGCCCATCAAACAGAGGCCGGTCACTGGCTGTGCGGTCAAGGGCCTGTCGGGTTCCCCGGGTGCCGACTCAGATCACGAAACGGCCGATCACGAGCCGGTGTCGGTCGAGATGGCGCAGGCCGATGATCTCCACCGGCTCCGCCAGAACGGAACGGGCAAGCTGCTCCTGGTCAACTTCTGGGCCACCTGGTGTGTGCCGTGCGCCAGCGAGTTTCCCGATCTCGAGGCGACCTACCGGATGTACCGGAGCCGCAGTCTCGAGCTCGTCACCGTGTCCGTGAACGACCCCCAGGAGCGCGGGGCCGTCCTGGAATTCCTGAAGGCTCATCGCGCGTCGCACAGAAATCTGCAGTTCGGGTCGTCTGACGTGTACGGCCTGCAGGCGGCGTTCGATCCGAAGCTGCCGTCACCCGTGCCGTTCACGCTCCTGCTCGCGCCCAACGGCGACGTCCTCTACCAGGAGCTCGGTGAATTGGACGCGCCGAAGCTGCGGCGGGCGATTCTGGCGAATCTTCCGGACGACCCGGCGTACCCCGGCCTGCGGGCCTATTGGTCCACTCCCGAGCGATGAGCGAGGCGCGCATGAACGATTCAACTCGAAACGCCGGCAGCGACACCAGGACGTCGATACGACTGATCTTCAGCCTGACCGTCGCCGTGACCGCCCTGGCTATGCCGTGTGCCACCGCGCTGGCGGTGGGACAGCAGGGCGGCCGGGGGATCCAAGCCAACGTCGAACACCCGGTGCTTCCCATCGGGTCGCCGCTTCCGGACTTCACCCTCCCTGGCATCGATGGGAAGACCCACAAAGCAAGCGACTATGCCTCGGCCAAAGTGCTGGCGATCGTCTTCGAGAGCAATCACTGTCCCGTCTCGCAGCTCTACGAAGGCCGGATCGAACGGCTCTATGAGGACTACCGCCGCAAGGGGGTGACGCTCGTGGCGATCAATCCCAACAATCCGAAGACGGTGCGTCTCGACGAGTTGGGCTACACCGACGTGACCGATTCGCTGCCGGAGATGAAGCTGCGCGCCGGGCTCCGCGGGATCGAGTGGCCGTATTTGTACGACGGCGATACCCAGGCCGTCGCGATGAAGTTCGGCGCCGTGGCCACCCCGCACATCTTCATCTTCGATCAGCAGCGCAAGCTGCAGTATCAGGGGCGCATCGACGACAACCAGCGCGAAGAGCTCGTGAAGACCCAGGACGCCCGGAACGCCCTCGACGCGCTGCTGACCGGCCGCCCTGTTCCGGTTTCTGAGACGACCGCCTTCGGCTGCACCACGAAGTGGTTGTCGAAGGCGTCAGGAGTCGAGCAGGAGTGGGCGCGAATTCAGGCGGAGCCGGTCACGGTCGACATGGTTGGCGTGGATGACCTGAAGAAGCTGCGCGTGAACGCGACCGACAAGGTCAGGGTGGTCTATTTCTGGAGCACGGCGTGCGATCTGTGCACGGCCCAGTTCTTCGATCTCGAGACCACCTACCGCATGTACCGTCACCGGGCGTTCGAGTTCATCACGATTAACGTGAACGGTCCTGCTGAAGCTCCCGCGGTTCTCAGTGTGCTGAAAAAAGAGTATGCGTCCGGCCCGAACAAGCAGGTGGCGACAGCCGACCGCTCCGCCTTGCAGGCGGCATGGGGCGCCACGTGGAACCCGGGCGCGCCGCTGACGATGGTGATCGCGCCCGGCGGCGGCGTGCTCTACAAGCAGGAAGGAAAAATCGACATCCTGGAAATGCGTCGAATCGTCCTGGCGAACATGCCCGACACGAGCGGGTACATCGGGTCGAAGGCATACTGGATGAAAGCGCTTGCAGAGACGAAGAAATAGACGCGGATTTGCCCGCCAGTTCCGGCCTCGACGGCGATCCGTTCCTGAACGCCCAGTTGCGGCGGCCGTCGGGAATGTGGCCGAGACGACCAGGTTTCCCTGTCGATGTAAACGGCAGCCTCCTTTATTCCGTCAAAGCCACATGCGTTCGAACGTCATTTTCGCCCTTCGCCAGCTGGCGAAGTCCCCCGGGTTCGCAACCGTGGCGCTGCTCACCCTCGCGCTTGGCATCGGCGCCTCCACCGCCATGTTCAGCATCGTCAATGCGGTGCTGCTCCGGCCATTGCCGTTCGATCGACCGGATCGGCTGGCGTGGATCGAGAATGAAGGCACGAGCGGGCTCTCGGCGCGCACCACGCGGAGCGATACATTCAAGGCGTGGCGGGACGAGAACCGGAGCTTCGAGGCGCTGGCCGCCTATTTCGCGTTCTTCGATTTCGGCAGGCGGCAGACGCTCACCGGCTCCGGGCAGGCAGAGCGCCTGCGCGCGGTGGGCGTCTCGGACAATTTCCTGGAGGTCCTCGGCGTGCGTCCGTTGCTGGGGCGCAACTTCACGGCCGACGAGTGTCGGTTCGCGGCGTCCCCGGTCGCCTTGCTGAGTCATTCCTTCTGGCGTCGGCGGTTCAGCGCGGACCCGAACATCGTGGGCCAGGCGCTGCAGTTGAACGGTGATCCGGTCACCATCGTCGGCGTCTTGCCGGCGTCGTTCGATTTCGACTCGATTTTTTCGCCCGGCAACGAAATCGACCTGTTGACCCCATTTCCCATCAGCCCGGAGACGGCACGGTGGGGTAACACCGTGTTCGGCATCGGGCGGCTGAAGTCGGGCGTGACGGTGGAGCAGGCCCAGGCCGATCTGCAGTCGATCAGCCAGCGATTCAAGAAAACGATCAACTACGGCGGTACGCTTGGCGCGCGGGTCACGCCGCTGAACGACGCTCTGCGCGGTGGATTCCGGACGGCTTTCTTCGTGCTGGCGGGCGCAGTCGGGTGTGTCCTCGCGATTGCCTGCGTCAACCTCTCCAATCTGCTGCTCGCGCGGATCAACGCGCGCCGCCAGGAATTCGCCATCCGCGTGGCCATCGGCGCCTCGCGACGCCACCTGATTGAACAGGCGCTCGCCGAAAGCCTGCTCCTCGCATTTGCCGGATCGATCATCGGCGTTCCGGTGGCGATGTGGGCGACGAACGCGCTGGCCCGCCTTCAGACGTTCGGCGTGCCGCTGCTGCAGAATGCGAGCGTCGATCCGCTGGCGCTCGCCGTCACGATCGGCTTGACGGTGCTGGCCGGCGTGGCCTGCGGTGTGGTACCGGCCATTCACCTCTCGACCGGTCACGGCGCCGCGCAGGCGACCCATCAGCGAAGCGCCGGTCGATCGTCGGTCGCCGCCCGCAACGCGCTGGTGGTGGTGGAGGTCGCGCTCGCGTGCGTGCTGCTGGTCGGCGCGGGGCTGCTCCTGCGCAGCTTCAGCGCCTTGATGAAGGTCGATCTGGGGTTCCAGCCACAGCACGCGATGGCGTTTCGCGTCGACCCGCCCCGGTCCTTCCCGACCGCGGCGGCGCGCGACCGTCTATCTCGACGGTGTCGTCCGCAGCGCGGCGGCGATTCCCGGCGTCGACGCCGTCGGCATGAGCGACGTGCTGCCGTTGGGCCGCAATCGAACCTGGGGCGTTCGCGCGGCGGGGGTCGCCTATCGCCCCGGGGAGTTCCAGTCGGTGTTTCCGCGGATCGTGGATCAGCACTATCTGCAGGCGATGCAGATTCCGCTGCGCTCGGGCCGCTACTTCGACGATCGCGACGTCGCCGGCAGCGCCAGCGTCGTCGTCATCAACGAGAACCTCGCGCACGCGCTGTGGCCCGGTCGCGACGCGGTCGGCCGGATGCTCGCGCAGGGTAACGGCACGATGGTGATCGGCGTCGTCGGCAACGTCCGGCATGGCTCGCTGGAGGAAGCGGGACGCAACGAGATGTATCTCAACTACCACCAGTCCGACGATTGGTCGGGGATGGAAATGGTGGTCAGGAGCTCGCGTCCGGCCGAAGCGCTGGCACGCGAGGTGCGTGCGGCGCTGACGGCCTACGATCCGACGCTGCCAAGCGGGGACTACTACGAGCTCGAACGCCTGATTGACAACGCCGTCGCGCCACGCCGGCTGACGACGCAGCTGCTCGGCTTCTTCTCCGTGCTCGCGCTGATCCTGGCGGCGCTCGGGCTATACGGCGTGATCGCCTACACCGTCGTCCAGCGCACCCAGGAGATTGGCATCCGCATGGCGATCGGCGCGCAACGGCGGGACGTGCTGAATCTCGTGGTCGGAGGAGGGCTCAAGCTCGTCGTCGTCGGGCTGGTCATCGGCCTCGTCGGCGCGTTCGCGCTCACCCGTGTGCTGACGAGCCTGTTGTTCGGGATCACCGCCCACGATCCACTCGTGTTTGCCGGCAACGCCGGCCTGCTGATCCTGATCGGGATGCTCGCTTGCGTGGTTCCGGCGCTGCGTGCGACGCGCGTCAACCCGATTATCGCCCTGCGCGCCGAATAGCCGCCGTCTTCCCCTTCTTCCGGCGGCCTCATTTGTGGAAGGCGCGGACGCGGCCGTCGATCGAACCGACGACGACGAGGTCGCCGGCCAGTGCCGCGGCGCTGGCGAAACCGTATCCGACCATGTCCTGAGCGCCGCTGGTGGGAGCCTCGAGGCGATACTGCCAGATCGGCTTGCCGGTCTGTCGATCCACCGCGAGCAGCGTTGCCCGATGGTCGATCAGGTAGTTGGTCGCCCCAGCGGTTCCTTCGTACACGGTGGTCTCGCTGACAGCCGGTTGGGCCCAGGCGCTTCCCCAGACGTCGATGCGCCATAACGTCTTCCCGCTCCGTGCGTCGTACGCCTGAAGGGTGGCCGCATCCGACGATCCGATGTAGGCGACACCCGCATCGATCGTCGCCGGAGACTCTACCCACGAAAACCAGAAATAGCGCGACCATCTGGGTTGGCCGCTGCCGCTATCGAGCGCGAACAGATCGTAGCTTCGGCTCCCCACGATGATGGATCCATCGAACGCCGCGGCTGCTGACGTCACCGCCGCGTGAGTGTCGAACTCCCAGGCCGCAGAACCCGTTCGCGCGTCCACCGCGTAAACATGACCATCGAAACTGCCGACCACGACCCGGCCGTCTGCGATGACGGGCGATGCGACGATGCTGTCTCGAGCGTTGAAGCTCCAGAGTTGCGCGCCGTCCTTGCTCTGCAAGCACAGGAGGTGTCCCTCATTCGTTCCGAGGTACAGACGATCGCCGTCCACAAGGACGGCGGCCGCCCGGTTCTCGTATCGCGACTTCCGGTCGCCGAGCGACAGCCGGACCGCGGCTCGTCCCGAGACGCGAACTCGCCAGCGCTCTCTGCCATCGGTTCCAATGCGATACACCCAGCCGTCGTCGGCCGGAAACACGAGGTCGTCGTCGATGCGGGTCGCGCGTGCGCGGATGGCGCCACCGGCCTTGAATGCCCAGCGCTCCTGCCCGGTTCGGACATCGAGCGCGTGGAGGACCCCATCATCGGACCCGAGCCACACACGATCGCCGTCGACGAGCGGGTCGCTCCAGATGGGTGATCCGACGTCGTGAGTCCAGACCGGCTCGACGATGGGGGCGGTGATCGGGGCGCGGTCCCGGGGAGCGATCGGATCGGTTCGATGAAAGACCACCGCGAGCCGGTGAACGGGCACGATCGCGTCGGGCAGGGTAGTGGTCAGCGTCCCGGCGGAGGAGTCGTAGACGAGGTCGAGCGGTCCCACGAGCACATGAGAAGCGTTCACCTTGGCGATACCCCACGGTGAACGCCACATATGAAGCGTCGGATTCGAGACGAATGCGCGCAGTGCGCCGGCGGCATCGGGCTCGAGCGCGACGATCAGGTCAGCTGATTCCTCCGCGTAGTGGGCTGAGCCGAGCCAGGTTCCCGCCAGCTCGCTGCGCGGGATCTCCGCGGTGCCCTGACGCTGTGAAGTCAGGGCGGCGAGCAGAACGGCGAGAACCGGCAGCCATCCCCTCACTTGCTGACCTTGAAGGCGACCCACGCGAGAGACTTGTCCCACGACACGGCCATCGCGCCGCTATCCACCTTCATGTCGAGGAACTCCCAGGTCAGTTGATCGCGCGAGTGGGGCAGCGTCTCGAGAGTCATCGGCGCGCGCAGGACGTCCTTGTCGGGCGTGTAGTTGTACGCTCCCCACAGGGCGTCCTTGTTGTTGGGATCGTATTTCTCCTGGGCCGGCCAGGTGGAGACGACCAACGTCCACTGTCGTTCCTTCAGATCGACGAACAGGCTGTACTCGCCGACCGGCACGGTCTTGCCGTCGATGACGAGCGGGACTTCGGTCTTGAGACGGGTCGTGACGTCGGCGCCGGCGCGCCAGATCGGTGCGCCGATCAGCGTCGCCTTGCCGTAGTCGGGGCCCGAGCCAAAGATCTCCCGCTGCCGCTTGAGCGGCCGCCCGTAGGTGATGTCGATCCACTTGCCGCCGTCATAGCGTCCGCCGCCGACGGCAAACGACCGATCCGCTTTGGTCCACGTCCCGAGCACCTGCACGGAAGCCGTGCCGCGCGGGCTCATCGGCCGCCGATCCTGTGCCGCGAAGGTTGTCGTCAGAACGAGCGTTCCCACTGCCGCGCCGATCAGGCGTCGTGTCATCTGCTGCTCCTCGGGTGTAAGCCTACGAGTGAGGCGGGTTGATGGCTATCAGTCGATGTTCAGTCGACGTTATTCAGGGCCGAACTGTACATGAGACGCGGCGAATGTCGCTGAAGGTAGGCGCGGAGGGGGCGAGCGATCAGTCTTTACTGCCCGACCCCGCCGTTCTTGGAAAGCCATCATGCATGGTCCAGTCGCTCCACGATCCCTGGTAGACGAGCGCTGGAACCCCCGCGAGCCGGGCGGCAAAATAGGCGAGGCTGGCGCGCATACCGACCGCGCAATACGTCACGGCGGTCCGGCCGCCCGTGACGCCGGCCTGCTCGAACAGCTGGCGGATGGCCGCGGGGGACTTCAGACGGCCGGCATTGACATCGGAGTAGAGATCTTCCCATCGGAAACGCACGGCGCCCGGGATCATGCCGCCGCGCCACTCCTGATCCGAGCGCACATCCAGGAGCCGGATGCCGGGATCGTTCAGCCGATCTCGAACCCACGGCGCATCCACCACGACGCGGTCCGGCGGTGTTTTAACCGTCAGATGGCCGTGCGCTGCAGTGGCGGGTCCCTTGACCACCGGATAACGGGCGGCCTGCCACGCCTTGATGTTGCCGTCGAGCAGCGACGTGTGGTCGCCGTGTCCCAACGACGCGAGAATCATGTACAGCCACCCGTTCGACATCGGGTCGTCGCCGTACAGGACGATGTGGCTCGCGTCGGCGGCGCCGGCCCGTGCCAGGACGTCGGCGGCCACCGCTGGGGGGACCAGTCGATGCCCTTCCCCCAGCGTGGCATGGTGCGGGACGAAGCCCGCAGCGGCGATGTGCGCGGCTTCGAATTCATCCTGATCGCCGGTCGCGATGACGACCACGCCGGGATCGTTGAGGTGGGCGTGGAGCCAGTCGAGCGAGACGACCGGCTCGGCCGGCGGCCCTGCGTGCGCGATACGAGTCACCAGCAGACAGCACGCCAGCAACACCGCGCGGTCGCGAATTCGAGAGGCTCTCGTCATGGCTCCTCCGCTCTTGTCGATATTCTACAAGTACTGTTGTAGAGCGTCAACAAGAGTCGGGGAGCCACGGCGTTGGGGCAGCCTGCGGCGATGCCTGTGCCAGAACGAGTCGAGATCCGCCGACCGCGAGGACGACAGCGATGACGAGACTGGGTGTACCTGTTCTTCATGGTCTGCCTCCGGTGTTGGATACGCGATGTTGTCCACGAATTCCGTGAGTCGGTCGTAGGCGTCAGTCGTAATGCAGCGCGACCATGGGGTCGACGTGCGATGCCCGCCGCGCCGGGAGATAGCCGGCGACCGCGGAGACGACCGCCATCAGGGCGACCGCCAGCGTGATCGCCATCGGGTCGGTCGGAGGAAGTCCGAACAGCAGCGTGGCGATCGAGCGCGCGGCGATGAGCGCTGTGACCAGGCCGAGGACGATTCCCACCGCGACCAGAACCATCGATTCCCGCATCACCATCCGCAGCACGTCCTGCCGCTGCGCGCCGAGCGCCATCCGGATGCCGATCTCGTTCGTGCGTCGCGCCACGCTGTACGACATCAGCCCGAACAGGCCGATCGAGGCGAGCACCAGCGCGAGCGCTCCGAACAGGCTGTACGCCTGCGCGAACACCTTTTCCTGAGCGAACCGCTTTTCGACCTGCTCGAGTTGCGTCGAGACATCCATGATCGGGAGATCCGGATCGATTTGTCGGACGACCTCACGAACCGAGCCGACGACCGCGGCCGGATCTCCAGCGGTGCGCACCTCAAAGAGGCCGAAGTCACGCGGATTCTGCAGAAACGGCACGTACATGGTCGGCGGCGCGCTGTCGCGCACGCTGTCGTACTTGACATCGTGCAGCACGCCGACGACTTCGATCTGAGCCGATTGCTCGGGAGAGGAACCGAATCGCGCGCCGATCGGATTCTGGTTGGGGAAGTATTTCCTCACTGCCGCTTCGTTGATGACCGCGACCTTGGGCGCCTTCGCATCGTCGTGCTCGGTCAAGCTGCGGCCGAGCAGGAGCGGGATTTCCATCAGCGCGAAGAAGTTCGGCGAGATGACCAGCCGGTTGATGTCGTTGTCGAGCCGTTCCAGGCTGGCAGGCGCCGGACGGCCTTGCACGAAGATGCTGGTGCTGTTCACGCTGCCGGACAACAGGGCAGGGCTGACCGTGGCGACGCCGCGGACACCGGGCACTGCGGCCATGCGCTCCAGCATCGTCCGATACACCATGACCGTGCGGGCCTCGTCGTAGCGATTGAGCCGCGGGTTCAGCCTGAACAGCGCCAGATTCTGTGGATTGAATCCGACATCGACATGTCGGAGGTTGTGCAGCGTCCGGAGAAACAGCCCGGCACCCACCAGCAACACGAGCGAGACCGCCACCTGGACGACGAGGAGCGACCGGCCAAGAAGGCTGCGCGACCCAATGACGCTCCGGCTGGTCTCCTTGAGCGAAGAGTTGACGTCCATTTGCGTGCCGCGCAGGGCCGGCGCGATGCCGAACACGATCCCGGTCACGGCGGTGACGACCAGGCTGAACGCCAGCGTGCGCCAATCCAGGATCGACGCCTGTCCGGCCGTGCCCGGTAAGAGTTGCTTGCCCCAATAGCCGACCAGGACGCCGAGCACGCCGCCGATGAGGGCGAGCACCAGGCTTTCCGTCAGAAGCTGTCGTATCAGACGGCCTCGAGTGGCGCCGAGCGACAGACGAATCGACAGCTCCTTCTGCCGGGTGGTCGCGCGGGAGAGCAACAGGTTGGCGACGTTGGCGCACACGATCAGCAGGACCAGCACGACGACGACGCTGAGGATAGCCGCCGACCGCAGGTCGGTGGTCTGAACGTCGTAGTAGCCGCGCGCCCCTGAGCTGACCCGGAGCTGGGGAATCTCCCGGCGGCTCCGGTTGCGCGTCGTGCCGCGCTCGGTGTCGGACAACGACTTCAGATAGGCGTCCATGCCGGCGCGCGCGGTCCGCTGGAACACACCTTCGAGGTTGGCCTGCACCTGGCTGACGTTGCCGTCCGGGCGCAGCCTTCCCATCACCTGAAGCCACCAGTTGGTCGGCAGCGTGAGGCGGGACGGGCCGGTTTCAGTTGTCAGCCGCGGGTCGAGGGAGAGCGGGAGCGCCACGTCTTCAAGGTCTTCGAGCGGCAGTTGGACTCCGGTGAACTCCGGTGCGATCACCCCCACGATGGTCACCGGCACGTTGTTGACGCGGATAGTCTTACCGAGGACCGCGGGATCGGTGCCGAAGCGCGAATGCCAGTACTTCGAGCTGATCGTCGCCACCGGCGGCGCGGTTGGCCGATCGTCTTCGGGCAGGATCGTCCGGCCGATTCGCGCCGTCACTCCGAGGACGCGGTAGTAGTTCCCGGTGGAGATGAAGGCGGTCGCGATCTCTGCCCGGCCGTCGGCAACGAGGTTGACCCGGCCGAAGGGCGCGCACGCGAACAGGTCCGCCAGCGTGCGGTTCTCCGAGACGAACTGCTGAAACATCGGATAAGAAAACGTGGTCCGCTCGTTGAGGCCGTCGGCCGGCGGCTGACGGAAGCCATAGTCGCTCGAGCTGGTGACCATGTCGTTCCTGCCGGCCGCGCGGAAACGGACGAGCGTGTCCGGATCCTGGACCGGGATTTTCGTCAGCAGCAGCCCGTTGACCCCGCTGAAGATCGCGGTGTTGGCGCCAATGCCGAGCCCCAGCGAGAGAACGACGATGCTCGTCCAGGCCTTGTCGTGCAGGAGCCTGCGGACTGCGTGACGCAGATCTTTGACCACTGATCCCTCCCGGCCGGGGTCATTCTACAGCCGGAAGGACACTCTCAGGATAGTCAGACCAGAAGGTGTGTGTCTGTTGGAGTCGTGGCCGCGATCGTCCACGCCGCCGCCGGCGTCATCGGCGCGTGGAGAGGTTGAATCAACTCGGAAGTGGCCGGGAGCATGATCTTATCGAGCGGCTTACCGGTACGCCGTGTCGCCAGAACCATGGCGATAGCGAGCACGCATACCACCACGACGAATACCGCCTGCACTTCGATCGTGTCAGTGAGGCGGGTCGCCTTCTGCTGATTCGCCAGGCTGCTCGTCTTCTTCGGTTCGGTCGATTGGCTCGCCATCGAGCTCCTCCTTAATCTGACGCGCGTGCACCGACCCTGGCGGGGAGCAAGTGGGATGCCTTCCACGGGCCTCCCCGCAACCTATGAGTACCTGTGTCGTTTGCCGCCTCGCGCGGCTCGCCGGCAGCCGTGCGCCACCCTCAGATTCGTCATCCGGCCACCAATGCTGCCGCCACTTTCCCGGCCGTTCGGCTGGGCCGCGCGTTGGTGCGCGATTGTTTCTGCCAACGAGACTTGCGATCGAAGCGAACGGGCCGCTGCGCACAGTCGTCTAACTACCAACAACGCAGGGGGATCATGCGACTTCTTCGCAACAGGCTCAGACGAGTGACTCGACGGCTTCTCCGGGCGCCGCTGTTCACCTCCGTCGCGGTGCTCACGCTCGGCCTCGGCATCGGCGCCAACACCGCCATCTTCAGCGTCATCCGCGGTGTGCTGCTCAAACCGCTGCCCTTCGATCATCCGGATGAACTGGTCGGCGTGTGGCACAGCGCCACGGGACTCGGCTTGCCGCTGTTGAATCAGGCGCCGTCGCTCTACCTGACATATCGCGATGACGGCCGCGTGTTCGAGGAGTCCGGCATGTGGGACCGTGACGATGTCTCGATCACCGGCTCGGGCGAGCCGGAGCGCGTCGAGGCGCTCGACGTGACCGATGGGACCCTCAGCCTGCTGCGCGTGCAGCCGGCGATCGGCCGGCGGTTCACGGCCGAGGACGATTCACCCAAGGCTCCCGAGCGGATCATGCTCGCCTATTCCTACTGGCAGCGGCGGTATGCCGGCGATCCCGGTGTGCTTGGACGCCAGCTGATCGTCGATGGGACACCAAGAGAAATCATCGGCGTGCTTCCCGCATCCTTCAAGTTCCTCGACACCAACCCACAGATCATTTTGCCGTTCCGGCTGAACCGGGCCGAGCTGTTCGTGGGGAACTTCAGCTTCAGGGGCCTCGCCCGGCTCAAGCCAGGCGTGACCATCGCGCAAGCCAACGCCGACGTGGCGCGGATGATCCCGTTGGTGATGGAACGCTTTCCGATGGCGCCGGGCTTCACCAAGCAGATGTTTCAGGAGGCGCGGCTCGCCCCCAACCTGCGGCCGCTGGCGCAAGACGTCATTGGCGATGTCGGCCGGGTGCTCTGGGTCATTCTCGGGACGGTCGGCATCGTGCTCCTGATCGCGTGCGCGAACGTGGCCAACCTGTTTCTGGTGCGGGCAGAAGGACGACAGCAGGAGCTGGCCATCCATGCGGCGCTCGGCGCCGGATCGGGGCGCATCGCCTGGGAGCTGCTCTCCGAGAGCCTCCTGCTCGGGCTGATCGGCGGGGTCGTCGGTCTCGCGCTGGCATCGATCGGCGTGCGGACGCTGGTGGCAGTGGCGCCCAGCGGGCTGCCGCGCGTCCATGACATCGGCATCGACCCCGTCGTGTTGCTTTTCACGCTGGGGATCTCAGTGGTCGCCGGCCTCCTCTTCGGCGCCATTCCTGCGTTCAAGTTCTCGACGCCGCGTCTCGCCTCGACGCTCAACCAGGGTGGCCGCCTGGGCACGGCGAGCCGCCAGCGCCACCGCGCCCGCAACACGCTCGTCATCGTCGAAATCGCCCTTGCGGTCGTGCTGCTGGTGGGATCAGGCCTCATGATTCGCACCTTCCAGGCGCTCCGTCATGTGGATCCTGGGTTCGTCAACCCGGAGCAGGTCTTCACCATGCGGGTCTCGATTCCCGACAGCCTGATCAAGGATCCGATCCAGACGGCGCGCACGCACCAGGCTATCCAGCAGCGTCTCGCGGAGATCCCTGGCGTCACGTCGGTCGCCCTCACATCTGCGGTGTCGATGGACGGCATCGGGGAGCACGATCCGATCTTCGTCGAGGACTTCCCGGGTCCAGGCGGCCGCATTCCACCGCTCCGCCGCTACAAGATGATCGACGGGAGCTATTTCGCCACCATGGGCAACCGCGTCATTGCCGGGCGAACGCTGACCTGGGACGACAGCTTCAACCGCCTGGCCAACGTGGTGATCAGCGAGAACCTCGCGCGCGAGTACTGGAAGGATCCCAACGCCGCCATCGGCCGACGCATCCGCAACACGCCCGACAATCCATGGCGGACGATTGTCGGTGTGGTGGGGGACGAGCGCGACGATGGGCTCGCCAAGCCGGCCCCCGCGATCGTCTACTGGCCCCTGGTGATGAATCAGTTCTGGTCGGATCCGGTGCGCGTTCAGCGCGGCGTGGCCTACGTCATCAGAAGCGAGCGAGCGAAGTCGTCGACCCTGCTGAAAGAAGTGCAGCAGGCGGTCTGGTCGGTGAACCGTGACCTGCCCGTCGCCAGCGTCCGCACACTCCGAGAGATCATGTCAGCGTCGATGGCGCAGACGTCCTTCGCGCTCGTGATGCTAGCGATTGCCGCCGCGGTCGCGCTGCTGCTCGGCGTCGTCGGTATTTACGGCGTTATTGCCTACGTTGCCTCGCAGCGAATCAAGGAGATCGGCATCAGAATCGCGCTCGGCGCGGTGGCGCGCGACGTGACGACACTGTTCCTGCGTCAGGGCATGCTGCTGGCGATCGGCGGTATCGCCATCGGCCTCGTCGTGGCCGGCCTGGTGACCCGGGTGATGTCCACGCTGCTGTTTGGCGTCCGTCCGTTCGATCCGTTGACCTACTCGGCCGTCGCGCTGGCCCTCGGGCTCACCGCGGCGCTGGCCTCCTATCTGCCGGCGGCTCGCGCCGCCCGCGTCGACCCGGCCGAGGCCCTGCGACGCGAAGTCTAGCGGCGCTTCTTGCTCTTTCGCGCCGGCGGGTCCGGCGCCTTCGCGCCCGAGCCGCGGATGAATTCCGCGATCTCGGGTCCGATCGCGACCGCGCGCACCGGTTTCTCCCAGAGGTAGGCGGTTTTGCCGTTCGATCTGGGAATGACGCGAACTTCTCCTGCCTCGTTCAAGCGCTTCAACACTGTGTGGATGACCGCCAGGTCGTTGGAATACGACGACAGGTCGACGCCAATCCCGAGCAGCCGCTCGCGGATTTCCAGCGGCGTCATCGGCAGTCCGGTGCGGACCGCCAAGCGCACGGCGTCGGTGATGCTCAGCGGCACGGTGGGCGCGATGCCCAGCAACCGCGAGAGCGTGCCGATCGTCTGCGCCAGCTGGGTGAGTCGCGCGTCGATCTCCCGACGCTGTTCGCCGAGCGATTCGTATTCCTGCACTGCGGCGGCGAGCGCGACGCGGTAGTCGGTCGTGGTCATACATAGAATTATACATTATGTGTAATTCGTATGTAAATCCGGGCGGGCCGACGGCGACGCGGTGATCAACCCGGACCAGCTCACTTATTCCCAACCTCCAATTCCCAACAGCAATGACGGGATTCCCGCCATGTCTCTCGCGTTGGGATTGGGAGTTGGGAGTGGGGCTTGGGCATTGTCGGCCGAGAGAAGCCTACGCTCCCGCCCGATCACGCGGGGGCATGAGCGACTCCCGCATGACTCGTCGTGGTCGATCGTTCGAGCCGTTCGACAATCCAGCTGCTGACGAGCGCCGCGTCGCGGCCGACGCCGACCAAGGTTCCTGAGGACAGGCTGTATTGAAATGTCAGGCCGACGAAGTAGAGCCCCGGCTCGGTCACGACCCGGCCTCGATCGTGGCGCGGATAGCCATCCGGCTCGAAGACCGGGAGTCGAATCCAGCTGAAGTCGGTGCCCATGCCCGTGCACCATAGGATGTTGGCTACGTCGAGCACCCGACCGTCCGCGAGAGCCGGCCGTCCGTCGCTCGCGTTGGTCACTCGAGGCACTCGGAGGATCCCGGCATCGGGAATCTCCTTCGAGCGGATGCGGACCAGCGGACCGCTATGGCCGGCCCGCAGCGCCTTGCGGATCTTGCGGCCGATCGGCGTCTTCATGGTGAAGACTCGTGTGGCGAGAAACCAGAACGGCCGTCCGTTCGCGAATCGGAAGAACCGCGGCACCTGGCCGACATCGCGGCCCGAGAGCCAGACGCGATGACCTGCCGCGGCCGCCTCCAGCGCAAGCTCCGCGCCGCTGTTGCCGGCACCGACAACGAGCACGCCACCAGGAGCCAGTTGCGATGGATTCTTGTAGTCGCTCGACCGAATCTGGACGATACCGGGCGCCAGGGAGTCAGCCCACGCAGGAGTCCCGGTCGCTTGATGCGATCCGGTCGCGACCACGACGTGGTCGGCTTCGAAAATGGCGTTGCTCGTAGTAATCACATACCGATCGCCGTCGCGCTCGAGTCGTTCGACTGACGTATTGAAGCGGACCGGGAGCCTGAAGTGTGACGCGTACGTTTCGAGATAGTCGGCCAGCTGGTCCTTGGTGGGTAATGCATCCGGATCGCCAGGGTAGGGAAGTCCCGGCAATCCCGCAAACTCCGCGGCCGTGAATAATCTGAGAGAGTCCCACCGGTTTCGCCACACATCGCCGACCCGATCGGCGGCCTCGAGAATCAGGAAATCGACTCCCGCCTGGGCCAGGTAGCGCCCGGCCGCCAGGCCCGCTTGTCCGGCTCCGATGACGATGACCTGAACGCGCCTCGGTCTCTGTTCCAACCGCTGCGCTCGCTGTTGACCTTCACTGTTCTCCAACATGGTTAACCTCCTGCCGTGTCCGTACTCTCACGATACGGACGGCGACGTCGTCGGTCCTTAGCGAAGCGATGGTATTTTGTGAAAGATTGTGGAGATGCGTTTCGGGCCGTTCCTGGTCGACACCGTTCGGCGGCAGCTGCACCGGGAAGGCGTGCTCATCCCATTGACCCCGAAGGTCTTCACGCTCCTCCTGACCTTTCTCGGGGATCCCGGCACACTGTTGACCAAGGATGCCCTCCTCGACGCCGTCTGGCCGAACGTGACGGTCGAGGAGAACAGCCTCACCCATGCCATTGCCAAGCTGCGGAAGGCGCTCGGCGACGGCATTCACGAGCATCGATTCATCGTCACCGTTCCGGGCCAGGGGTACCGTTTCGTCGCGACCGTCGCGACCGAACCTGCCGATGTGGCGGCCGAGCGTCAGCCACCACACGTGTCGCGACTGATCGTCCTGCCGCTGCGCGTGCTGAATGCGGACGCGGACAGCGCGTTTCTGGCCTTTGGCCTGCCCGAGGCGATCACGAGCTCTCTCTGTGCGCTCGACTCGGTCGTCGTGCGATCGTCGGCAACCGCGACGCGGTTTGCCAATGATCCGATCGACGTGGAGGCGATCGGCGCCCAGGCGGGCGTGGACGCGGTGCTCCACGGTACGCTGCTGGCGGGCAGCGACGAGATTCGCGTCAGCGCGCAGCTCGTTCACGTGCCCGACGGGACCGTGATCTGGTCTGGGATGGCGCAGGCGCCGCGCGGCGACGTGTTCAGACTCCAGGACACCCTCACCCGGCGGATCGTGGACGCGCTCGCCATCCGTCTGTCGTCGCGCGATCAGGAGCTCCTCCGACGCGACATCCCGTCGAGCCCGCAAGCCTACGAGCTGTATCTGCGCGCCAACCAACTGAGCTACGACGCCCGGCATGTGCACGCGGCGCGCGATCTGTACCTTCGCTCCGTCGCGGAAGACCCCGGATTCGCGCCGGCATGGGCCAGGCTCGGCCGGACCTATCGCGTCATCGGGAAATACGGAGGGGAGAATCTCGAGACGTCGACGACGCTCGCCGAGGACGCATTCAAGCGCGCGCTCCAGATCAATCCCGATCTGGCCGTTGCCCACGGACTCTATGCCTATCTGGAGGCGGACCTCGGTCTCGCCGAGCGCGCGCTCGTTCGGCTGCTCGATCAGCCGGCAACGGTGACCGATCCGGAGCTGCTTGCCGGCCTGGTGCACGTCTGCCGCTACTGCGGCCTGCTCGACGAGTCGGTCGCCGCACACGAGTGCGCCAGGCGTCTCGATCCGACGGTGCGAACGAGCGTGGCACAGACGTTCTGGGTCCGCCGCGACTACGAGCGCGCGATTGACGCCGACGTCGACAGCCCGTCGTACATCAGCATTCTGGCTGTCGACGGTCTCGGTCGAACGCAGGAGGCGATTGCCCTGGCCAGCGAGGCGCTCAGGCGTCCCACGGTTCCGCGCACCGCCCGCACGTTCATCTCGACGTTCCGCGCCATCTTCGAAGGCGATCGCGCGGCCGCGCTGGCGGGCGCCGAGCAGTGCCTGGAGCTCGATCTGCCCGATCCCGAAGCGTTCCACCGGCTCGGGTGGATGTTCGCCCGCCTCGGGCAGGAGGAGGTGGCCTTGACGCTGCTGCGTCGTGCGGTTGAGAGCGGTTTCTCCTGCCCGTTCCATCTCGAGGCCGATCCGGCGTTCGCCTCGATTCGCGCGTCCGGGGGTTTTGCCGGGATCCTCAATCTCGCCCGGCAACGGCAGTCGGCGGCGCGTGCACTGTTCGAGGCGCATCGCGGTGGCGACTTGCTTGGCGTCCACGTGAAGGTGACGTGATTCCGGAATCGCGCGTCGCGTGGCCGCTCCGAGCGACGAGGTGTTGCACGACCATCTTCGCGTCGCGCGCCATGCCTCCGACCAGTGTCGAGGTCACTCCGGACTGGAAGGGCAGCCCCATGAAGTACACGCCAGGCGCGTCCGGTGCGATACCGTGCGGTGCGACAGGCCAGCCCTTGTCATCGAATCGCAGCGCCGGCAGGTCGAGCCAAGAGTAGTCAGATCGAAAGCCGGTGCACCAGACGATGCTGGCGACGGCGATGATGCGGCCGTCATCCAGCAGGGGATATCCCTCGGCCGTCCCTGCGACTCTGCCGACAGCCTCGACGCCCACGCCGACCACGTCCGCGGCGGAGTAGCGAATCAACGGCTGGCCGCGCGAGGCGATCACCGGCCCGGCCTTGCGGCCGAGCGGTGTGTCGATCGTGAGCACGTGATGGAGGTAACCCCAGTACGCCTTCCCCGCCAGCCTCCGGAGGGGTGTCGCGCCCTCGAACAGCGCCGGCACGAGCTTCGCGAGAATTTGAACCGTGGGGCGTCCGGCAATGCGAACCTGACGACCCGATACCGACAGCTCGCGCGCGATGTCTGCGCCTGACGTGCCGAAACCCACGACCAGCACCGAGCTCGCCGCGACATCCGACGGCCGTCGATATGTCGTCGCGTCGAGCTGCTGAATCTCCGACCTGAGCTCGCGCGCGAAATCAGGAATGCGCGGTCGGCTGTAGGCGCCGGTCGCGACGACGACGTTGTCGGCGAGCAGGCAACGGTCGTTGCACTCGACCAGGAATCCGCCGTCGTGCAGGCTCACGTGTGTCACTTCGACGCCGTATTCAACCGGCAGCGCGAAGTGGTCGACGTAGTACTCGAGATACGCGGCCATCTCGTCCTTCGTGGGAAACGTGCCGTTCGCAGCCGGAAATGGCAGGTCCGGCAGCGCGTCGTACTGGGCCGGCGAGAACAGCCGTAGCGAGTCCCATCGCTGGCGCCACGCCTCACCGGCTCGCTGGTGGGCGTCCAGGACGGTCAGCGTCTGTCCGGCGTCGGCGAGAAAGTAGGCGGCGGCAAGGCCCGCCTGGCCGCCGCCGATGATCACCGTGTTGTAACGCGTCGTGTGATGAGTAGCCATGGGAGAATGATGGAACCGGAGGGACCGCCGCGCGATGACCGCACGCGACAATCGAGTGACCGCTCGCGCCAGCAGGCATGCGACCGCGACGACCGAGCCCGATCATTCGCAGGGCGAGCTGCGCGGCATGTTTGGCGCGCTGGAACGACTCGGTTACGACCTCGACAGGCTGCTGGCCGCTGCCGGAATCCGCCGCGCTGATGTGGCCGACCCCACCGTCAACATTCCGGCCAGCGTCTGTGCCACATTGCTGGCGCTGGCGCAGCAGGAACGCCGTCTGAAGAACCTGCCGTCGCGGTTGGCGCTCGAGAACCCGATCGCCGTCAACCCGCTGCTCGATTACCTGATCCTCAGCTCCGATTCTGTCGGCGAAGGCCTGCAGCGTCTGTCCCGCTACATCGGTATCGTCAACCCGTTGCTGACCATTCGGCTTCGCGATCGGGACGATCCGCCTCGGATGGTCGTCGAGAGCGCCAATCCGTTCTGGATCGAGTTCACCGTGGCGCTGAGCATCGTTCGGTTCCGGCGGGAGACAGCCGACGACCTGAGGGCGTCCTTCGTCAGCCTGAGCCATTCACCGGAAGATGTACCGGACCTGGAGCAGCTCCTCGGCTGTCCGGTGCGGACCGGTGAGGCGTGGAGCGGCTGGGCACTTTCCCGCGAGGCCCTTCGCTTGCCGCTTCGACGCCGGGATCCCGTCCTGCGCGCGTGGCTCGAGAGGAAGGCCGCGGAGATCCTCGCGCAGCATCCGCCCGGGTCGGGCCTTGTCAGCGAGGTCCGGCAGCTGCTGACGGCCCACATGGCTGCCGGGATGCGGATCGAGGTGGTGGCCCGGTCGCTCGCGATGACGCCGCGAACGCTGCAGCGCAAGCTGGCTGACGAAGGTACCTCGTTCGAGGCCCTCCGAGACGCCACGAGATGCCACGCCGCGGAGACGTTTCTAGCCGATCCGACGCTCTCGATTGCTGAAGTCACGTATCTGCTGGGCTACTCTGAACCGACCGCGTTTCACCGCGCCTTCCGACGCTGGCATCGAGTGACGCCCCAGGAATTTCGACAGCAACGGCGCGACGCATGAGCGGCTTCCCGGAGTGGATCGTCCCGATGGCGGCGACGCTCACGCAAGAGCGGTTCACCACCCCCGACTGGATCTTCGAGCGCAAGTACGATGGCGTGCGCCTGCTCGCCTACAAACAAGGGGATCACGTCCGCCTGTTCTCGCGTAATCGACTGCCGCAGAACCTTCCCTCGATCGAGGAGGCGTTGGCCAGGTTGGCGGTGAAGGACCTGGTTCTCGACGGTGAGGTGACGTGGGGTGGCGCAGGCGTCAGCTATCACGTCTTCGACGTCATGTGGATCGACGGACGCGATGTGATGCCGCTCACCCTGGAGGCGCGTCGGGCACTCCTCGATCAGATCGATCTCGGGCCTCCGATGCATCGAGTGACGGCGCTCGATGAGGCGAGTCCATGGGAACGTGCCTGTCGCGAGGGATGGGAAGGTGTCATCGCCAAACGTCGCGACTCGCGCTACGAACAGCGGCGATCGCCGAACTGGCTGAAGATGAAATGCGAGGAGGCGCAGGAGTTCGTGGTCGGCGGTTTCACCGATCCGCAGGGATCGCGCGTCGGCCTCGGCGCCTTGCTGGTCGGCTACTACGAGGGAGAGGACCTGGTCTTCGCGGGCAAGATCGGCACCGGTTTCGATACGAAACTGCTGCTCGACCTTCGCGCCCGCCTTGATGCGCTGGAGATGCCGACGACACCGTTCACGAAGGCCAAGGGGCTGCCGCGGCTCCGGGCGCACTGGGCACGCCCGGAGATCGTCGTCCAGGTGGGGTTCATCGAGTGGACGGTCCACGGCAAGCTTCGCCACCCACGGTTTCTCGGTGTTCGCACCGACAAGGACGCCCGCGACATCGTCAGGGAGGGATCGTGATCACCCATCCCGAAAAGGTGCTGTTTCCCGACGACGGCATTACGAAAGGGGAGTTGGCCGAGTACTACGCCGCGGTGGCGCCGTCGATGGTGCCGCACATCAAGAACCGTCCCATCACGATGGAACGGTTTCCGGCCGGTATCGGCAAGAAGGGGTTCATTCAGAAGGACGTGTCGAAGGGGTTTCCCGACTGGCTCGAACGCGTCGAGGTACCGAAGAAGGACGGCACCGTCCACCATCCGCTGGTCACCGATTCCCGATCGCTGCAGTGGATTGTCAATCAGAACTGCATCACGCCGCACGTGTGGATCTCGCGGACACCGGATCTCTACATGCCCGACGTCTGTGTCTTCGATCTCGATCCGCCGGAGGACGACAAGCCCGAGGTGCTGCGGGGCGCCGCGCTGGGCCTGCGCGACCTGCTCGACGAGCTCGGGTTGCCAAGCTGGGTGAAGACGTCCGGGTCGAAAGGCTTCCACATTCTCGTCTCGATCGATGGCAAGACCAGAATCGGAGATGTCGCGCGCTTCACTCATCAGGTGGGGACAGTTCTCGTCGGGCGGGACCCCACGCACCTCACCCAGGAATTCAGCAAGGCCGATCGAGGCGGCCGCATCCTGGTAGATACCGGTCGCAACGGGTACAGCGCGACGTTTGCCGCCGTCTACGCGGTCCGGGCCAGGAAGGGCGCGCCCGTCTCGGCGCCGTGTAGCTGGGACGAAATCGAGCGCGGCGTTGTCGGTCCGCAGACATTCACCATCCGCACGATGGCGGCACGGATCGCCGAGGTCGGCGAGCTGTGGTCCGACATGCGCCGCCGTAAGCGGTCGCTGCGGGGACCGATGGAGAAGGTGGGGAAGTTACGAAAATGAGAAGGGCCTCATCAACCCTGAACGGTGATTGAGGAGGCCCCGGAAGTAGAGCGAACAGCGACGTCTAGTTCTTGGTCATCGTCAGACCGCTGACGGTGGCTTCCGTATTGTGCGCGAAGCGGATGCCATAGACGCCGTCGGTCGACTTCAGCTTGCCGGCGGTCACGAGCGCCGACTTGTCGTACGACCCGACGACCGTGCCGTTGATGGCACACTCGACCTTGTCACCCTTCACCGACATCGCGATCTCCTGCGTCACCGGCTGATCCTTGCCTTCAGCCTTGTGCACGGCGGCGTTCGCCTCTCCGCGTCCGCCGTTCATCTGGAACGAATCGGGGCCAAAGCCGCGGACGATGAAGTTGCCGTTGCCGTAGGCCGCGCAGTACAGGTAACTCTGCGTCGCGGTCCCCATGTCGTTGCCCGCGATCACGATCCCGTACGGATGCGGATGGTTGTTCAGGTTCATGTACTTGGGTTCGCTGAAGGTCGCCTTCACCGTGTAGTTCCCGCTGGCTTTGTTGGCGGGGTTCCAATAGGTCACCGCGGGACCGGTCGTGACCTTGAGATCCTTCCCGTCCTGCGACAGCTTCGCATCGTTGACCTGGCCAGCGCCGTCGGCCTTGCCTTGCCAGCCGGCGGCAGTGATTCCGCCTCCGCTGACGGTGCGGTTTGCTTCCTGACCCTGGGCTCCGATCACCGGGGGCGCGAGCACCGCGATGGCGACGGCGAGCGCGGAACCGTACATCAGACGCATGGTGTGTCCTTTCCTTTCGTTGTGGAGAACGAGCCGGCCGTCTCGGGGCCGGACGATGAGTATATGTCGTCCCGGTCGGCGGCGAAACGGCCGACCGGGCGATTTTCCTTCAGACGCTTCGTGCGTGGGTTTTGTCTCGCGCGCTTGCGACGCACCCGCCCGATCGGACGGCAGAGCTGCTCGAACGTCCGGTTTCGAACGGTTGACGAGGAAGCCTGACCGATGGTGTGACGAGGCGCAGGGGAGCAATCATCCGACGGTCACCTTCTCGAGGTAGGCGATGCTCTCAGGAATATGGTGGAGCGGATCGGCACTCTCGTCTTCGACGTAGTAGAGCGCGGCCCCTGCTTTGACCGCCGCTCGAAGCACCGCCGGCATGTCGACCTGACCCGAACCGACGGGCACGTCGGCGTCTGGCGGGCCGATCGCGGTGCCGGCCTTGATCGGGAAGCCCTTCTTCAGATCCTTCAGGTGGAGGCTGGCGACCCGCGAGTGGTAGCGGTCGATTAATGCCGCGGGGTCGGCGCCGCCGAACAACGCGTGAAAGACGTCGATCTGGAAGAGCACGGTCGCTGGATCGGTCGCGCCCGCCAGTGTATCGAACAGGGTCCCTTCAGGAGAGGGCACGAACTCGTAGCCATGACAGTGATAGGCGAAACGCAGGTTGGTCTTGGCTGCGGCGGCGGCGAATCCGTTGAAGGCCTTCGCCGAGCTGAGCGCGTCCTCGCGCGTGAAGGCCTTGTCGTGGGGAATCCACGGGCACACGACCCACTCGGCGCCCAGGGCTTTGGCTTCGGCAAACGCTCCCGGAGAATCATCTCGAAGCCGCTCGTAGGGCACGTGCGCCGATCGGCAGCGCAGGCCGTTGGCGTTCATCGCCGCACGCAAATCGGCAGCCGAGTGCTTCCACAGCCCGGCGCCTTCGACGTCGCGGAAACCCAGGGCGCGGACCTTCGCGAGCGTGCCCGAAAGGTCTTTGGGCAGATACTCGCGAAGACTCCACAGCTGCAGACCCACCGGGCCATTCAGCGATGTCTTGATCCCGTCCTGCGCCAGCACCCAGTCGGGCACGAGGGCCGCGCCGAAACCGGCCGCCACGACGCTCACGAATTGCCGTCGAGAATGCATCCTTTAATCCTATGAGCTGACGTCGGTTCCGACGAACTCGGCAAGATACGAGTTGCCCTTGTAGTCCATGTCCTGTTTGATGCCGATCTCCGACGTGTAATAGGCGTGCACGACCCGCGACTTCAGCTCGGCGAAGAACAGCTCCTCGGGCTTCTGCGGGTGGCGTTCGTTTGCCGCCATGCGAGTCAGGACCGCCGTCCGATCGGCTGGCGACGACTGGAGAAAAGTCTTGCCGCCTGATGCCTGGGACAGCTGATCGATCAGGGCGAGGCCTTCCCGCCAGGCCGTCTTGTCCTTCGGGTCCCAGGCTTCGGCGAGCCGTGTGTCGATGTAGGCGGCGACTTTCGCGGCGCGGGCGCCAGGCGAATGGTCGTCGGCCGGGATGATCATCTCGCTCAGCTCGTCGACCAGCTTGAGCTCGTCGGGCGTGAAAAACGTCGAGGGCGGCGTCTGGGCGAGCGACTCGCCCACGCCGAGCGATGGCCGCAACTGTGGCCGCGGCGCCAAGCTTGATGACGTCGCGTCGGCTGAGATCGTCCATCAGAGGTTTCCCTTCTTGAACTCGGCAGACGAGATAGTCGCACGAGCGCCAGGCCAGCGCCATGATCGTCCAGGTCGGGTTCTGGCACGAGGCGTTGACGTGGCTGCTGCCGTCGACGACGAAGAGATTCTTGACGTCGTGCGACTGCTGGAACTGATTCAGGACCGACGTCTTCTTGTCCGTCCCCATCCGCGCCGTGCCCAGCTCGTGGATCGACCAGCCCTCGGTCAGCATCGCTCGATTGACGTTCGACGATCTCGAAGCCGGCCTGCTCGAACATCTCCTGCGCCGTGTTGGCCATGTCCTCGCACATCTTCTTCTCGTTGTCGCCGAACTTGTAGTTGAAGCGGAGGACGGGAATGCCCCACTTGTCCTTCCGCGCCGGATCGAGCGCGACATGATTCTCGTAGCGGGGCAGCACTTCGCCGAACCCGCCCATGCCGATGAACGCGCCGGCGTAGTCGCGGACGGTCTTCTTGTAGGCGGCGCCGAAGCCCGGCGTGTCGACGGCGCGTTCTCGGGGAACATCGCGGCTGCCGGCGCTGCCCTCGAAGCCGTAGCCGCGAATGAAGTTGCCGCTGCTTGTCCGCCAGATTGCGGAAGCGCGGCACGTAGAAGCCGCCCGGGCGGCCGTCGTCGATCGTCTGCGGCTGTGCCGATACGGTCCTTGACCAGGCCGGTGACGCCGGGACCCATGACGTGCTCGCAGAAGTTGTGGCCGACGTGGCCGCTCGAGTTGCCGATGCCGTTCGGGATGCGTGCCTGATTTCGACAGCAGCAGGAGCCGCGCCGATTCGAGCGTCGAGGCGGCCACGATGACGACCTTGCCGTGGGCTTCGTATGCGCGTCCCGTCTCGGTGTCGAGAACGGCCACGCCGCGCGCTTTGCCGGTCTTGGGATCGACGAGGATCTCGCGGGCGATCGAGTTCGTCCGGAGCGTCAGGTTGCCGGTGTCCATCGCCGGGTAGATGAGGCCGGTCGGCGAGTCGAAGGCGGCGTGGATGTCGCAGCCGCCCGCGCGACGGTTGCACGCGCCGCGTCCGAAACAGCGGCTGCGATACTTGTTGTGCTTCAGCCCGTCGGTCGTGACGCCCGCGCGATACGGCGTCAGCACCCGGTTCATCTTCTTGAGCGAGTTGCGCAGCGTGACTTCTGCCGGGGCCAGTCTCGTCGGGCGCTGAAACAGGCTGTCGGGCAGGTACGGCAGGTTCTCCTTGACGCCCGAGATGCCGAGATACTGATCGACCCGGTCGTAGTACGGCTCGATGTCCTTGTAGCCAGATCGGCCAGTCGTCGCCGTAGCCGTCGCGACTCTTGGCCTTGAAGTCGTAGTCGGACAGGCGAAGCGCGAGGCGGCCCCAGATGTTCGTCTTGCCGCCGAGACAACGGGCGCGCACCCAGGCGTAGTTGGTGCCCGTGTACGGATGTTCCTTCTCGTCGACGACGATGTTCTTCGAGTAGTCGGAGCCGCCCCAGCCCTGCACGTACGAATAGACCTTGGGATAGCTCGACCCGGCGGCGTACGGCGGCTGGCGGATCGTGTATTCGTTGAGCGTCAGCGCATGATGCCCGGGCGGCATGTCGCCACGCCGCGGGTGGTCGTAGGGCCACTCGAGCGACTTCAGCTCCTTGTTGATGTCGAGCTTCTTGCCGGCCTCGAGCATCAGGACCTTGCAGGCCCTGCGACGTCAGCACGTGCGCGGCCATGCCGCCCGCGGCGCCGGAGCCGATGACGACCGCGTCGTAGGTGACCGCAAGATCCACTTCGGGCTGCGCGTTCCCTTGCAGGAGTCGGATGAGGTTCATGGCTTGATCCCCGACAGAGGCAGCCCATTATGTTCCCCGCTCGGTGATAGTCAAGCGGGTGGTGGTCGCTCGTCTCGCGAGTCCTTCGTCCCCGGTCCCTCGTCCGCAGTCCGTCCTTGGTCCCTCGATCGCCAGTCGATGACCGCTCGCGCTCCGGCGACGAAGGACCAACGACTCAGGGCTGCGGACGAAGGACCAGGGACGCAGGACTGGGGGCGAGGGACTGATATGGTTATGCCCGTCATGAGTCGCGCGGCGCGTGTGCGGCGGAATCTGCGGCAGGGAATGGCGCTGGCGTGGGCGGCGTCGCCGGGGTCGCTGATTCGCTACTCGCTGCTCGGCATGCTCAGCGCGGCGATGCCGCCGATTGCGGTCTACCTCGGCGCGAGCCTCGTGAATCGCATCGCCGAGGCCCGCCTGCACGCGATTCGATTCAGCGACATGGTGCCGATCCTCATCGGCCTGTGGCTGGCGACCGCCGTCCAGCGCGCGGTCGGCGCCTACATGGGCTACGGGCGGAATCTGTTCGTTCGTCGCGTGCAGCTCGAAGCCGAGCGGCGGCTGCTCGACGCAGGCCGCCAAGGTCGACATCGGGCACTTCGACAACTCCGACTGGCACGATCGCCTCGCCCGCGCCAAACGCGACGTCTCCTGGCGGCCCGGCGATCTCACGTGGTCGGTCCTCGGCCTCTCCGGCAACATCGTCACCATCGTGCTGATGGCGACGATCTGCTGGCCAGCCTGCACTGCGTGCTGGTCGTCCTGGCGCTCGCGGCGGCGTTGCTCTCGCTGCTGCTCGAGCGGCGCGATGACGACGCAAGCTCTACGAGTTCTTCTACAAGGAGACGCCCGAGGAGCGCGAGCGCGAGTATCTTGGCGACCTGCTGGTGCAGCCGCGCACCACGAAGGAGATCCGCGCCTACGTGCTGGCCGACTATCTGCTCGGCCGGCATGGCGCGCTGTCGGAGGATCTCTACCAGCAGCGCGAGGCGATGTATCGCTCGGCGACGCGAACGTCGATGCTGACCGGGCTCGTGACCGGCACCACGCTGGCGCTGGCCTATGTGTTCGTCGCGATGCAGGGGGTCGCCGGCGCCATCAATCCCGGCGGCGTCGTGCTGGTGATCGGCGCCTTCGCCTCGGTCTCGGGCACGCTGGGCAACATCTCGAGCACGTTCGTCTCGGTCGATCAGCACACGACGTTTCTCGAGGACTATTTCTCGTTCCTGTCGATCGACGCCGCTGGTGCCGGTGCCAACGACGCCGCAGCCAGCGCCCGACTGGCACATCGACGACATCGAATTCGACAACGTGACGTTCACAGTACCCGGGCGGGACCGAGCCGGCGGTGCAGGGCCTGAATCTGCACATCCGCAACGGCGAGCTGATCGCGCTGGTCGGCGAGAACGGCGCAGGGAAGAGCACGCTGGTCAAGCTGCTGCTGCGCTTCTACGACGCCGACCAGGGCGCGGTGCGCGTCGGCGGCGTCGACGTCAAGGCCGTCGACCCCGAAGTGCTGCGCAACCGGATCGGCGTGCTGTTCCAGGACTACGCCAGCTACGAGCTGTCGGTCCGCGAGAACGTGCATCATGGGCCGGCCCGGCGGCGCGGTGGACGACGACCGGGTGCTGGAGGCGCTGCACGACGCGCGCAGCGAGTGGCTGCTCAAGAAGATGCCGAAGGGGCTCGACGCGAAGGTCGGGCGGCTGTTCGAAGGCGGCCACGATCTGTCGGGCGGCGAGTGGCAGCGCCTGGCGCTGGCGCGGATCATGTACCGCAACGCCGACATCTGGATCCTCGACGAGCCGACGTCGTCCCTGGATCCCGAGGCCGAAGCCGGCGATCTTCGCCGAGCTCAAGGAGAACCTCAAGGGGCGCATCGGCATCGTGATCTCGCACCGCTTCTCGACCGTCCGGATCGCCGATCGGATCGCGGTGATCGCCGACGGCCGGATCACGGAGCTGGGGACGCACGAGGAGCTGCTGCGGGCGGGCGGCCGCTACGCCGCGCTGTTCGAGCTGCAGGCGGCCGGATATCGGTGAGGGCGGGTTGGCACCTCGATTCCGGAAGGTAAGCCGCGCGCGGGCACGACCTCCATCTGCTACCCTCCCAGGCGATCGGTCCTGTGTCACGATCGGGACGCGAGGTGGGGAACGACGTGTTCAGCGCTCTTCGTGAACGCAACGAGTGGAAGTTCTTCGCCAGCCTGTCGCGCGCGGATGGCGCGCTGGCGTGGAGCTGGTGGACCGTCCTCATCCTGCGCGGCGCGCTGCCGGCGGTGTTTGCGGTCGCCGCCGGTCAGCTCGTCGGCGCCGTCCAGGCTCATCGTCCGCTGGCAGCTCCGCTCCTGTTCGTCGGCGTCGTCTTCGTCCTCCTTCAGATCCTCGGCCCGATTCATCAGGCGATCAGCGCGAGCGTCGGCGATCGAACGGCCGAATGGTTGTACGGTCGCCTGACCCGCGCCTGCGTGAGCCCGCCGGGAATCGGCCACCTCGAAGATCCCAGACTGACCGGCGACCTGACGGTCGCGCGCGACTTCGATCTCGGGATGACGGGGCCCCCGCTCTCGATCTCGATGGACTTCATTGCCGGCGGTCTGGTCGAGACGGTTGGCGGCGTGGCCTCGGCGATCGTGCTCGCGGCCTATGCGTGGTGGGCGTCCGCACTCCTCCTGGGTGCCTGGATGGCGACGCACTGGCTGCTGCGGGAGAGCGGCGTCTGGAAGGATCGCAATACCGAGGAGGTGCGCGCCGCCCAGCGCGACGCCGAGTACGCCTATCGCCTCGCAGTCGATCCGCCGGCGAGCAAGGAGCTGCGGCTGTTCGGCCTGGCCGACTGGACCATCGATCGCTTTGTCGCGCGTCGAACCCGCCTGCACGATCTCCAGTACGCGGCCACGCGGCTGCGGGAGCGGCCGGTGCTCTGGAGCCTGGTTCTCGTGTTGACCGCGAACGTCGTGGTGTTCTCGGCGCTCGCGAGCGCGGTGCAGGCCGGCACGCTCACGCTCGGTGAGCTCGTCACTTATGCGCAGAGCGCGGTCGGGGTCTCGATGATCGCCTTTGGCGGTCTCAGCTGGGCGCTCGACGGATCGGCGGCGCCGGTCGCCGCCGTGCTCCGGCTCGACCCCGCCATGGCCAAAGCGGGCGCGCTGCGTTCCGGTCAGCGCACCGTCTCCGCTGCTGCTCGGGAGATTCGCTTCCGCGAACTCACCTTTGCGTATCCCAGGGTCGAAGGGGCTGGCGGTCCCCCCGTGCTCGATCGCTTCGATCTGACGATTCCCGCCGGCTCTTCTCTCGCCATCGTCGGCCAGAATGGCGCCGGTAAGACCACGCTGGCCAAGCTGCTGTGTCGCTTTTACGATCCGACCTCCGGATCGATCGAAGTTGACGGCGTCGACATTCGCGACATCGATCTGGGGTCGTGGCGGTCGCGGGTTACCGCGGTCTTCCAGGATTTCATGCGGCTCGAGCTCCCGCTGCGCGACAACGTCGCGCCGGCCGGCGCCCCCGACGCCACCATTCGCGCGGCGCTCGAGTCTGCCGGCGCCGCGAAGCTTGCCGGGTTGGACACGATCCTGGCGCGCGGCTACGACGGCGGCACCGATCTCTCCGGCGGCCAGTGGCAGCGCGTCGCGCTGGCGCGCGCGTTGTGCGCGGTCAAGCTCGGCGCCGACGTGGTGCTGCTCGACGAGCCGACCGCGCAGCTCGACGTCCGCGGCGAGGCCGAGATCTTCAATCGCATCCTCGCCGAAACCCGACGGTGCACTACCATCCTGATCTCGCACCGCTTTTCCACGGTCCGTCACGCCGACCGCATCTGCGTGCTCGAGCACGGCCGCGTCATCGAGCTCGGCACGCATGACGAATTGATGGAGCGCAACGGGCGCTACCGCACGATGTTCGATCTGCAGGCGCAGCGCTTCACCGAGGACGAGGAAGGAGCGACGTACGATGTCCTCAGCTGAGCGCGCGCAGGCGGCTGACGCGCCGATCGGCGACGTCATCACCCCATTACCGCCGGCGCTATCGTCGATGTGGCGTCTCTGCCGTCTGGGCTACCGTCACGAGCCCAGGCTGATGGTGGCGGCGTTCGTCCTTTCTCAGATCGCGGCCCTGCCGGATGCGCTCCTCGCGCTCTGGCTGATGCTTCTCGGCAACGGCGTGCTCGAGCACCGGCCGACGCTGATCCGGGTTGCTGCCATCGGTCTCGGTCTGTCCGCGACCGCCACCTGGTTCCTGCGAACCGTCAGCACGCGGGTGCAGCGTCGATTTCGAGACAAGGTGACGATCGCGCTCGAATCGCACGTCGCCAGGCTGCAGGCGTCGGTTGCCAGCATCGCTCACCAGGAGCGCCCCGACTACCTCGATCGACTGTCGATGCTCCGCAACCAGGTCTTCGTGCTCGATCACATGTACCTGTCGGTGTTCTCGACGTTAGGCTGGATCCTTCGCCTCGGCGTGACGATCGCGCTGCTGGCGTCGATCCATCCCGCGCTGATCCTGCTGGCGGTCTTTGCCATTCCCACCGTCATGACCTCGACGTGGCGGCCGGTGGTCGAACGCACGGCACAGGAGCGGGGCGCGCAATCCAGCCGGCTGGCCCGCCATCTCTTCGCGACCGCGACGACCGCGTCGCCGGGCAAAGATGTCCGGATCACCGGAATCGGCGAACGACTCGCCGTCGAGCGGCGCGTCGCGTGGGAGCGATGGTACGGCCTCATCTCGGCGGCCCGCACCGGCTCGGCGCTCTGGTACACCCTTGCGTGGGCCACATTCGGTGTGGCCTACGTGGCCGGGGTCGCCTTCGTCGCAATCACGCTGCGATCGTCGCCAGGGCAGGTGCTCCTGGTCCTGGCCGCTGGCGCGCGATTGTCGGCGTACATCGGCGCGACCGTCGGCGAGATCGGATTCCTGCGCGGGTTCTGGATGGACGGCTCACGACGGCTCGCCTGGCTCGAGGACTACGCCGCCGCGTTCCTGGCAACCGCCGACAAACCCGTGCCGCAGACATTGCGCACCGGCATCCATGTCGATCGCGTGTCGTTTGCTTATCCAGGTACGTCGCGAGTCGTGCTCGACGACGTGTCGGTCACGCTGCCGGCGGGAGCGGTCGTTGCGGTGGTGGGGGAAAACGGGGCGGGGAAGACCACGCTGGTCAAGCTGCTGGCCAAGATGTACGAGCCGTCTTCGGGCGCAATCCTGATCGACGAGACGCCGCTCGCGCGCGTGCGCGCCGACGAGTGGCGGTCGCGGCTGGCGGGCGCGTTTCAGGATTTCTTCCGGTTCGAGTTCCAGGCGCGGCAAACGGTTGGCCTTGGGGACGTTCCCCGGGTCGACAACGAACAGGCGGTCACGACCGCGGTCTCGCGCGCGGGGGCCTCGGATGTGGTGACGCGTCTGGGGTCTGGGCTCGATACACAGCTGGGGCCAACCTGGCCGGGCGGGGTGGACGTGTCGTTCGGCCAATGGCAGAAACTGGCGCTCGCTCGAGGCTTCATGCGCGATGAGCCGTTGCTGCTGATCCTGGACGAGCCCACGGCCGCGCTCGATGCGGAAACGGAGCACGATCTCTTCGAGCAGTTTTCCGCGGCGGCGCGTCGTGCCGACGCCGCCGGCCGGATCACGATCCTGGTCTCGCATCGCTTCTCGACCGTCCGGATGGCCGACCTGATCGTCGTGCTCGATGGCGCGCGCCTCGTCGAGGTGGGAACCCACGACGAGCTCCTGGCCCGCGGCGGACAGTACGCTCAGCTGTACAGAATTCAGGCCGCCGCCTACCGCTGATGGGTGGTGGCTAATCCAGTGATGGGGCTAGAGATACTGGAGGCAACGGATTTCAGAAACGAAGCAACGACGAGACGGGGACGAACGAAGAAGACGGCGGCTGCGTGAGGCGTTCGGGAGCCGCGCGATGTGCGGCGCCTCCTGTGACCAGGCGCGTCGACAGCGCACACCAGCTCTGACATCATCGCTGTGATGGCCGATATTCGAATCAGACCGATGGCTGGCGCCGACAGCGCGGCCGTCGCCGACCTGTGCGGACAGCTTGGCTATCCCGTTGCCGACGAGCAGATCGCCCGTCGATTCCTGCACGTGACCGAGCGTGGCCATGCGGTCGTGCTCGTCGCGGATGCCGACGAGCACGTCGTCGGATGGATCCATGTCGTCGTGACCCCCGTGCTCGAGGCGGACCTGTACGCGGAAATCGCCGGGCTGGTGGTCGACGACCGGCGGCGCAGTCGGGGCATCGGCGCGGAGCTGTTGCGCGCGGGAGAGCAGTGGGCCCGCGAGGCCGGGTGCACCGCGATGCGAGTCCGATCGCGAATCGCCCGCGAGCGCGCCCATGCCTTCTACGAGCGCAGCGGCTACGCTCGAATCAAGACGCAGCATGCCTTCGAGAAACCCCTGGAGTGAAGACACATGCTCAGCAAGGAACAAATCGACCGGTTCGTCGATGACGGCTTCGTTCGTCTCGAACAGGCGTTTCCCCGCGCGCTGGCGGATCAGGCGGTCGATATTCTCTGGCGGGACACCGGCTGCGATCGGGACGATCCGACAACGTGGACCAAGCCAGTAGTCAGGCTCTGGGATTACAACCAGGAGCCGTTCCGCCTGGCCGCCAACACGCCCGTCCTGCACGAAGCCTTCGATCAGCTGGTCGGCGTCGGCCGATGGGCGCCGCGCAGCAGCCTCGGCACCTTTCCGATCAGGTTCCCGAGCGACGAAGATCCCGGGGACGCCGGCTGGCACACCGACGCCGGTTTCTACGGCGACGACGGATCGATGCGGCTCAACGTCAACTCGCGTGGCCGCGCTCTGCTGATGCTCTTCCTGTTCTCCCGAGTCGGCGAGGCGGATGCGCCGACGCGTATCCGAGTCGGCTCGCATCTGCTGGTGCCGCCGCTGCTGCAACCGGCAGGGGAGGACGGGCTGTCGGTGTTCGATCTCGCTCCGCATCTGGAGGTCACCGCCGACAAGCCGATTGCGCTCGCGACCGGAGAGCCGGGGGACGTCTATCTGTGCCACCCGTTTCTCGTCCACGCCGCGCAGCCGCACCACGGCTCGCTGCCTCGCTTCATGGCGCAGCCCCCTCTCCACCCGGCGGAGGCCGTGACCTTGTCGCGTGCCGACGCGAACTATTCACCAGTCGAAGCGGCCATTCGGATCGGCCTGGGCATATAAACCGAGGTCCGAGGTCCGAGGCTCTTGACACCTAATCGTTAGTACTAAATAATTAGTTGACAACAATGCGAACGCCTCATCCGACGCTCACGCCGCACGAGCTCGCCATCATGAAGGTGATCTGGGATCTGGAGAAGGCCACCGTCCGCGACGTCTACGAGACCCTGCGCCGGCGTCGGCAGGTGGCCTACACCACCGTGATGACGATGATGAAGATTCTCGAGGACAAGGGCTATCTCAAGAAGAGTCGCGTCGAGCGGGCCCATGTCTACGTGCCGGCCCGTCCCAGGCAGCAGGTCGTGCGCGCCATGGTTCGCGATTTCGTCGAGCGGGTCTTCGACGGCGCCACCGGCGCGCTGCTGTTGCAGCTCGCCAAGGACGGCCATCTCACCAAGGCCGAGCGTCAGCACATTCGCCAGGTCATGGACGACATGGAGGAGTGATGGATCTCCTGCTGCGCAATCTCTTCGACTGGACCCTTCAGGTCACGCTGCTGGTGGCGGTGGCCGCCCTCGCCGCCCGATCGTTCACCGTCGATGCCGCGACTGTAAGGTACGCGTGGTGGCGGCTGGTCCTGGTGTCCTGCCTGGCGTTGCCGCTGATGCAGCCATGGCACCTCGACACATTGCGCACGTCGATGGCCATCGATCAGAGCACGATGCTCCGCGACCTCAGCCATCTGCGAGCCGGATCGGTCCACGGTCCGTCGATCTTGCGTCGTCTCTCAGCCTCGCTTCCACCATGGCGAACGATGGTCGTCGTCGCGCTCGCCCTCGGCGCGGGGCTGCGGCTGCTGTGGTTGTCGGCCGGACTCGTTTATCTTCGCCGCCTGCGCAGTCGTGGCGTGCTGGCGCCAGCAAATCCGACGGATCCGGAGGGCGCCCTGGAAGGCCCCACCCGCCCGGTCGACGTTCGTTACGTCGATGGCATCGGACAGCCCATCACCTTCGGCCTTCGTCACCCCGTCGTCCTGTTGCCCTCGTCCATCCGGGCGCTGCCCGAATCGGTGCAGCGCGCCGCCCTCGTGCACGAGCTGTGGCACGTGCGACGGCGCGACTGGCTGCGTCTGGTCGGAGAAGAAGGATTGCGGGCGCTCCTCTGGTTCGAGCCCGCGATCTGGTGGTTGATCTCGCGCGTCCAGTCGTCTCGTGAGGAAGTGGTGGACGAGCTCACGCTCAGGGTCATCAAGTCCCGCCGCCACTACCTCGAGGCGCTGCTGGCGTTCGCCGATCGTCCGGCGCTGTTTCCGGCCGCGCCGTTTGCCCGGAGACAACACCTGTATCAACGAATGCTGCTGGTTTCGAGGGAGGCTGTGATGTCATCGAGAAGGACGGTCGTTTCCTGCGCCGGCATGGCCATGGCCGTCGCGGTGGCGGGCTGGTACGGTGTCGCGGCGTTCCCGCTGCAGGCGGCGCCGCAAGCGACGTCAGCGCAGGCGCAGCAGCCGCCGCCGCGGGATCCGCGTCCCGGCGCGCCGCGGCCGGCCACCGCCCGTGAGACGGAACTCCAGAAGGCCATCCAGTCGGGCTCTGCCGACGCTGCGGTCTATGGCGATGTGGCCAGGTTGCAGGAACAGCGAGGCGCGATCACGGATGCCGAAGCCACCTTGATCGCGCTCCGCCAGCTCCAACCGAACGACGCAATGTCGTATGCCGCGCTTGCAGGTCTGTATCAGCGCACCGGCCAGTTCGATCTCGCCCTCACGACCGTGGAGCAAGCGGCGGCGCTCAATCCGGCCGATCCCAACGGCTACCAGATCCTGGCGACCTTTTATTGGGACAAGGCGTCGAAGGACCAGACGTTGACGCCAGCGGCAAAGGCCAGCTACATCCAGCGAGGCATCGCGGCCACCGATCGTGCGCTGGCGCTGCAGCCCGACTTCGTGGACTCGCTGGTCTACAAGAACATCTTCCTGCGAATGGAAGCCCAGCTCGAATCGGATCCGGGCAAGCGGCAGGCTCTGCTCACGGAAGCCGATGCACTCCGCACGCGCGCCCTGTCCCTGCGTCCAGTCCAGCAGCGGGCGGTTCCGACCGGTGCCGGCGCGCCACCGCCTCCACCGCCACCTCCGCCACCGTTGTCACAGGATGACTGGGCCGCAAAATTCATGGTCGACGGAAAGACCCCGGTGCGCCTTGGCGCCGCCGTCGCTCCCCCCAAGAGGACGTACGACGTGAAAGCCGCTTACCCGGAGGTGGCCATGAACGCCGGCGTGCAGGGCGAGGTGGTCGTCGACGCTGTGATCGACACGGCCGG
Organism: uncultured Acidobacteriota bacterium; assembly: GCA_963771415.1. Taxonomy (GTDB): domain Bacteria; phylum Acidobacteriota; class Vicinamibacteria; order Vicinamibacterales; family 2-12-FULL-66-21; genus CAWAZT01. Next base: position 255,461 of record CAVYTI010000010.1, read on the forward strand.
CAACGTGACATCGACTCGCGTCGTAAAATCCATTCCCTTGCTCGATCAGGCTGCCCTCGACGCGATCAAGCAATGGAAGTTCGTGCCGGCGATGCTCAACGGTGCTCCGACGCCGGTCGTGGTCACGATGACCGTGAATTTCACCTTGAAGTAGATCTCGGCGTCCGCCCGGCCAGGGTCGCGCGCGACACGCTACAATCGGGACCTCTATTCAGGAGGTCCCATGCCCTGCTCGCGACGATGGCCGGTCTTGTTGGTGACGGTGGCGATAGCGGTCGTCGCGATCGGCGTCAAGCGTGCCAGCGCACAGGCTCTCACCGCCGACACGCCGCAGACCACCGCGATGGGCACCACGTTCATCGCTCCCGCCGGGTGGTCGATCGAAGTTCGGGGTCCAGCCACTATTCTGGAGGCCCCCGAGCGGGATTCGCACATCGTCCTCGTAGACGTTCCCAAGGCGGCTGACGCCGATGCCGCTGTCGCCGCCGCCTGGCTGGCCTATCGTCCTGATGCCAAACGTCCCCTCAAAGTCGCGACGCCCGTCGCTGACGAGGACGGATGGCAGAATCGACGGTCGTACGACTACGAAACCTCGCCCAACGAACGGCGCGATGTCTCGGCACTGGCAGGCCAGCACGGCGAGATGTGGACCGTCGTCATCACCGACATGTCGCAGCCCACGGAGGAGAAGCGGCTTGCTCAGCTGATCCTGGTGTTCAGCCGGCTCCTGCCCAAGGGCTACCAGCGCGAGACGTTCGCCGGCAAGAAAGCCAACCCGCTGGACCAGCCTCGCATCGCGGCCCTCTCGGCGTTCGTCGAGGGCGCGCGCGATCAGCTCGGGATTCCTGGCGTGGCCGTCGGGCTGATTCAGAACGGCAAGGTCGTCTTCGCCGGCGGCTTTGGCGTCCGCCAGCTAGGCAAGCCAGAGACTGTCGATGGCGACACGCTGTTCATGATCGCGTCGAACACGAAGGCGATGACGACACTACTCCTCGCCAGGCTCGTGGACGATGGCAAGCTGGGATGGGACACGCGGGTGACGAGCCTGCTGCCGTCCTTCAAGCTCGGAGATGCGGCGACGACCCAGCAAGTCCTCGTTCGCCATTTGATCTGCGCCTGCACCGGGCTGCCGCGACAGGACTTCGAATGGCTGATGGAGTTCAAGACGGCCACGCCCGAATCAGCGCTGGCGGTGCTCGGCACAATCCAGCCGACCAGCAAATTCGGCGAGATGTTTCAGTACTCGAACGCGCTCGCCGCCGCCGGCGGCTACGTTGCCGGACACGTTGCCTTTCCCGACCTCGAGCTCGGCGCCGCCTACGACCGCGCGATGTCCGAGCGCGTCTTCGGCCCGCTCGGTATGACCTCGACGACGTTCGATTTCAAGCGGGCGCTGCAGGCCAATCACGCCGCACCCCACTCCCCCGATATCGACGACCAGCCTGCCGCCGCTGTGATGGACGTGAACTACGCGATTGTGCCGATGCGGCCGGCCGGCGGCGCCTGGAGCAATGTCCGCGACGTGCTGCGCTACATCGCGATGGAGCTCAATCGCGGCCTGCTGCCGGATGGAACGCGATACATCGACGAGGCCCCGCTCATGACCCGACGAGTCGCGCAGGTCCCCATCGGCAAGGACGAGACTTATGGAATGGGGCTCGAAGTGGACTCGACCTGGGGCGTGCCGGTCGTGCACCACGGTGGCAGCTTGATTGGCTACAAGACCGACATGATGTTCCTGCCGGACCAGAACGTGGGCGCCGTGGTCCTGACGAATTCGGATGCCGGGCAGCTGCTGCTCGGGCCCTTTCAACGCAAGCTGTTGGAGATTCTGTTCGACGGGAAATCTCAGGCCGATGGTGCTCTGGCCGCTGCCGCCAAATCGTTGCACACGCAGATCGCCGCCGCGCGCACGAAATTGACCATACCGCCGGACGGCGACGCGTTGAAGGGGCTTGCGTCGCACTACGACAATCCGTCGCTGGGAGCCATCGACGTCACCTCCGAGACACGGTCGGGCCCCGATGGCGGCTCGGTCACCTGGTTCGACTTCGGCGAGTGGAAGAGTCGCGTCGCTTCGAGGAAGAGTCCCGACGGGACGATATCGTTCGTCACGATCACGCCGGGGATGCAGGGCCTCGAGTTCGTCGTCGGTGGCGGCCCGGCACGGACGCTGACGTTCCGCGACGCTCAGCACGAATACGTGTTCACCGGAAAGTAGGGCGGCCGACCCGCGATCCGTGGACGTTCACATCTCCTCGATCGAATACGTGTTGCCCGAGCGCTCCACCTCCGTCGAGGCGCTCGGCAGCGTGGGTCGCCTGGTGAGCCCGTCCGATGTGTTGAGAAGCTTCGGATTCGAACGGGCCTGGATCGCGGACGGGACGGCCGGCGATCTCGCGCTGCGCGCGGCACGGTCGCTGCTCGAACGAACCGGATACGATCCGGAGTCGATCGATCTGGTGCTCTACGCCGGAGCGGCGCCCGGCAGTCACGCGACCGGCGAGAGCCTCCTCGGCGGATTCAGCTATCCGGCCGCGTCCATTCAATACGAGCTCGGGCTCGTGAAGGCGCGGGTGATCGGCATCAGCCAGGTGGGATGCCTGGGTCTGATGACCGCGGTGAGCGTGGCCCGTCGCTTCCTCCTGGCGGACTCGTCGCTCCGGCGGGTTCTGTGCGTCAGCGCCGACGTACTGCCGCGCGGCAGCCGCCGCGAGATCCTGTTCAATCTGATCTCCGACGGTGCCTGCGCCGTCATCGTCGAGAGCGGCCCAGGGCCCAACCGGATCGTGACCGAGCGATACGTGACCAAGGGCTACTACTGGGATTGCGACGCGAGAGCCAACGAGATCGTCGCGTCGTATTTCCCAACCGCTCGCGCCATCATCCTCGACACCCTGGCGGATCCAGCCGCGCTCGGGCGGCCTCCTGCCTGGATCATTCCGCACAACGTCTCGAGACGGAGCTGGGAGATCCTGCTGCAGCTGGCCAACCTGTCCGCCGATCATCTGTATGCGGACAACATCGCCGCGAAGGGGCACATCATCGGCGGGGACAATTTCATCAATCTCAAGGACGCTGAGGGCGAGGGCCGGTTGAAAGCCGGCGATCGGCTGCTGCTGTTCAACTTCGGCTTCGGTGCCAGCTGGGCCACCATGGTTCTCGAGCACTGACGACGATGGCTGGTGACCCTGTTGTCCTGCTGACCGGGGGAACGGGTGCGATCGGCGCGCCGCTGGCGCGTGCGCTCGAGCGCGAGGCGGCGGAAGTCCTCATCCTCTCCCGCGCGGCGAATGGCCGGGCGTCGGGCGCGACGGTGGTGACCGGCGATCTGGTGCAGGACGCCGCGCTTGGCCTCGATGACGCGACGGCCGGGGCGCTCCGCGGGCGGATCTCGACCATCGTGCACGCCGCCGCGTTCACCAGGTTCGATGGACCAGCGGCGACCGCCCGGGAGGTCAACGTCGGCGGCCTGCGCAATCTGCTGCACTTCGCCAGCGAGTGTCCGCGGCTGGAACGATTCGTCGCGCTCAGCACCATCTATGTCGCCGGGCGTCGCACCGGGCGGATCGCCGAAGCCGACCTCGAACACGAGTGCGGCTTCGTCAATTCCTACGAGCAATCCAAGTACGACGCCGAGCGCCTGTTACGGGCGTGGATGCCGCAGCTGCCGATTGCCGTGTGCCGGTTGAGCACCGTGATCGGCGAGTCGACCTCGGGGTTCGTCGCGCAACCGCGGGCGATCCATCAGGCGATCCGGTTTCTCTACCACAGCCTGCTGCCGATGATGCCGGGTACGCCCGACAGTCCCGTCGATTTGATTGCCACCGAGTACGCCGCTGCTGCGGTGGCGCACCTGGCGCACCAGGGCTTCGTCGCCGGCGGGACCTTTCACGTCTGTGCCGGTGCCGAGGCCATGCGGCAAGACGCCCTGATCGATCTGCTCGTGCAGACCATCCTCGAGTCGCGGCCGGCGTGGCGGCGACGGGCGATCGAAAAACCTGTTATCGTCGCCCTGGACACCTTCGAGCTGTTCAGGCAATCGGTGGATGCGGTTGCGGACTCGGCTCTGCGTGCGTCCGTGGGTGTGCTCGGTCATTTTGCGCCGCAGCTGGCGTATCCGAAGATGTTCGACGACACCGACTGTATAGCGGCACTTGCGCCGGCCGGCATCACCAGGCCTGCGATCGACCAGACCGTGACGAGAGTGGTGCGATACCTGATCGAGCACAATTGGGGGAAAGAGCTCCCGGCGGGAGCGGCATGAGGCCGCTCGGTTCCGCGGTGCTGGCGTTCGTCCGCGAGGATCTCCTGCAGGGGCGGAGCGTGTCGATCGATGCCGACACGTATCTGTTCGACCGCGGCATCGTCGACTCGCTGGGAATCCTGCGGCTCATCGCGTTCCTCGAGCTGCAGATCGGTCGCTCGATTGACGACCGCGAAGTGATCATGGAGCATTTCCGTACCGTTCGAGCCATTGAGGCGCGCTTCGGATCGACCGGCGAGGCGGCGCCCAGTCATGCCCAGTGATCGAATCGACGCACTGCAACAGAGCGGCGAGATCGCGGTCACGCCGGACGGTCAGCTTCGTCTTGCCGGGCAGGCGCACGCTCTCTTCTTATGGCTCGATCGGCAATTCGAACGGCTGACGCTCGACGCGGGGGCGACGCCGGCAACCGCATCGCCGAGCATCGCTCGCGCCACGCTCGATCGCGGCGGATACCTCGACTCTTTTAGCAACATGGCGGTCCCCGCCGACGATGCCGACACCTTTCTCGCGCCAGCGGCGTGTTACCACGTCTACGCCTCGCTCGCCGGCCAGTGTCTGCGGCAGCCGCAGAAGCTGACGATCGTCACGACGTGCGCCAGGCAGGAGATCCGCTCGATCGAGGATGTCGCGCGGCTGACCAGGTTCCGGATGCGGGAAGTGGTCATGGTCGGCGAGGCCGCGTGGGTGGCGGCGGAGCGGGACGAGTGGATGTCTCGGATTGCGGCGTTCGCCGACGCGATCGGACTGGCGGTGGCGTGCGAAGCGGCAACCGACACATTTTTCGCGGCCGCCGGGCGCGGCCGCCGGCTGATTCAACAGCTGAAGGAGCTGAAATACGAGCTTCGCGTCGAGGCCGGAGCCGCGGGCCGCATCGCCGCCGCGTCCTTCAACCTGCACGAGGATTTTTTCGCGAAGCGCTTCGACATGATGTTGCCGGGCGGGCATCACGCCTCGTCCGGCTGCATCGCGTTCGGGATCGAGCGATGGACGCTCGCCTGCTTGGCGCAGTTCGAACCGGCGCGGATTGCGGCGCTCGTGTGCGGAGGTGTCCCACGATCTACGATGAGTACCTGACCCAGTCGGAGATGCAGCGGTGGATTCTCGAAACGGATGTCTCGTGGAGTCGCATCGACGTGTCGCTGGCGCTGACCCAACCGGATCTGCTCGATCAGATTCGAGAGTCGGCGCTGATCGAATCGTATTTCCCGATCTACACGACCAGGTTGATGCGGGCGATCTGGGACGACATCGAGGCCACGTCGGTGTTTTCGATTCAGCTCTACGAATCGTACAAGCATTTCTACGTGCTCAACCGTTACCTCGCGGTCGTCAACTATCGGCCGATTCAGGAAGCCGAGCTGATCGAGATTCGCCGCCGGACGCTGGCCCTGCCGATCGAAGATGCCGCGGGCGAGCTCACGCGGTATATGCTCAGCGAGCATTTCGCCGCGTATTTCTTTCTGCGATTGTCGCGGCAGGCGCGCGAGCCCGTGCTCATGGAAATCACCGGTCATATCGCGAAGGACGAGTTCCGGCACACGCAATTCGCCTACGACCTGCTGGACGCGCGACTCAAGGCTGATCCGGCATGCCGGGAGCGGATTCTCCACGCCGCCAGCCACTTTCGTCATGTCGGCGCCGACGTCGTCGAGACCGTGCCGGTGTCCGAGAAGAACGATCTGCCGGCAATCCTGACGCTGAACCGGCGCATGCGGCGGTTGTGTGGTGTGAGCCTGGCGGAGTTTGCCCGGGAAGGACTGGGTGCCCGTGACTGATCGGGAACGCTGGCTGGTCAACTTCTATCGCAACAGCGAGCTGCACGGCGCTCTGTTGATGGGACGCCTGGCGCGGACGATCGGAGATCCCGGCCTGATCGTCGAGATGACCGCCCACTGCGCCACCGAGGCCCGTCATGCCGCCATGCTGTCGCGGGCGCTCGTCGCCGCCTGCGGGCACCTCGATCCCGCCATCGCTCCGATTCAGCAGCACTATGCCGAAGCGGGCGGCGTGCCGTCGGCCCTGGTCGACATTCTCGTGCTGTCGGAAACGCTCGAGCGTCGGGTGCGCGCCAGCTATCAGCGCCACCTGGCCGAGGAGGCGACAGACCCTGGCGTTGGTGAGGTACTGGGCGCCATCCTCGCCGAGATGGAGGCAAAGCACGGAGCGGAACACGCCGGCTGGATCGAGGAGGCGTTGAATCGCGCGAACGACGCGGAGGTCAGCGCGGCGCGGCAGAAGTGGCAGGTGGTCGATTCCGACGTCGCCCTGGCCTTGCGACGCAGCCTCGACGAGCGTTTCGGGATGCCTCCACCACTCCCATGACGTCCCCCTCGATCACCCGCCGCGTCATCCGCATCGTCGGGCGCGCCGCGATGGTGCCGGAGAGCACTGTGACGCCCGAGACGCCGCTGGCGTCGCTGGGCATCGGCTCGCTCGAGCAAATCGAGTGCGTGATGGCCGTCGAGGAGGAGTTTCAGGTCGAGCTCGAGCAGCCCGAGCTGTGGCAGACGAGGACCGTTCAGGACGTCATCGATGCTGTCTCCCGCGCCACCGCGGCGCGGCCACCGTCCGCATGATCCATCCGTTCAGCGCGGACCACGAGCAGTTCCGGGGTGAGGTGCGTCGATTCGTCGAGCGCGACCTGCGACCGCATGCCGATCGCTGGGAGCGTGGTCGGCGATTGCCGCGGCGGGCGTTGTTGTCGTGCGTCGCCCGGTGGGCCTCGACCGACCGCTGGCGTCAAGCCGTCATTGCCGAAGAATTGCCACGCTGCGATTCCCTCGGCTTTGCGCTGAGCGTGTTCGTACAGTCGAATCTCATCGCGCCGCTCGTTGACGAGCTCGGCACCCCGGCACAGAAGGACGCATGGCTCGAGCCGATCCGCAAGGGACGCGCGTTGGGCGCGCTGGCAGTCAGCGAACCTGACGCGGGGTCGGATGTCGCGGCGATCTCGACGCGGGGCCGGCGCCGCGCTGGCCGCCTCGTCATCGACGGACGCAAGACGTATGTGACGAACGGCGCCGCCGCCGATGTCCTCATCGTCGCCGTCCGCACCGAAGGCGAAGGGCTCGGGGGGCTGAGTCTCGTGCTCGTGCCACGCACGACTCGGGGCCTGATCGTCGAGCCGCTCGAGACTCTCGGTCTGGTGACCTCCGCGATGGGTCGCGTCACCCTGCGCGGCTGCCGCGTGCCGATGGCGAGTATTCTCGGCCGCCCCGGCGCCGCGTTCGGATACATCCAGCGGGCGTTGACCGCCGAGCGGATGGTCGGAAGTCTCGCCGCTGTCGCGTGGGCGGCGTACGCGCTCGATCGCGCGATCGCGTGGGCGCGGCGACGCCGCGTGTTCGGCCAGCCGATGGTCAGGTTTCAGGCGATCCGTCACCAGATCGTCGATGCGACGATCGTCCTCGAAGCCGCACGTCAGCTCAATTACGCGACGTTCGCCCGCTGGGCCCAGGATCAGGAAGTGACCAGGGAGGTCGCCATGATCAAGGTGTTCAGCTACCAGACCGCGCAGCACGTGATCGACCAGTGTCTCCAGCTGCACGGCGGAGCGGGCTTCATCGACGACCACTGGGCCGCGCGTTTTTACCGCGACGCCCGGGCGCTGACGATTGCCGCCGGCACACCCGAAGTCATGAAAGAGCTCGTCGCCGCTCACCTGCGCCTATGACCGATTCGACCGGTCCGCGCTTCTACAACCGAACGCGCCAGTCGGCGTCTTTGCCTGGTGCGCTGCTGCGACGCGGGCGGGTGCTCGCCCTGCCTCTGTATGGTGCCTTGCGCGCGAGCGACCTGGCGCGGGAAGGGCTCGACCACTCGGGCAGCTATCGGTTTGCCGACCACGTCTATCGTGACGAACCGTCGGGACACGGAGTCTTCGGACGCTGGCTGGACGCGCGGTTGCTCGCGCTGCCTGCGGTCCGCTCGTTTCGCAGCCGCTTCCACGCCGCCCGCGACGAGCTGTCCGCATTTCTCCTCGATCGCGCCGGCGCCCCCGGCCGGCTCGACGTGCTCAGCGCGCCGTGCGGCATTCCGCGGGAGCTCGTCGAGGGTTATCGCCAGTTCGTGGCCTCCGGTGCGATAGCTCGAGCCGATCTCACATTTCATGGCCTCGACCTCGATGCGGAGGCGCTGCGAGAGGCGGCGGATTTCGCCAGGTCCGGCGGTCTCGCGCCGTTCGTCGTGCACCACGGCGACGTGTTCGATCCGGCGAGTTACCCGCCGGCCCTCGATTTCATCACCTGCACCGGCCTCGCGGAATTCCTCGACGACCGCCGGCTCGCCGATTTGCTGGCGCTGTTCTTCGATCGGCTTCGTCCTGGCGGACTGTTTCTCACGAGCGGCATGCGCCGACGCGCGGTGTCGGATTATCTGCTGCGCCTCGCCGAGCTCCGCGTGCACTATCGGACGGCCTTCGACTTGTCGCAGCTCGCCGGGCGCCTCCCGTTTTCCAGCGTTGACGTCAGGGTCGATCGTCTGGGGATCCAGGCGATCCTGGTCGCTCGTCGATGAGCGTCCGGCTGTTCCACCGTGGCGCCCGCCTGGTGATCCGATGGTCCCAGCCCTCTCCCGATCGCGCGGTCTGGTGCGCCATGCATCGCCGGCCCGTGCCTTGGGGTCAGGTCTTTCGCCCGACGCTGCGGCTGCTGGGATTTGCCACGGACGAGGCGGTCGCGGGCTTACGCTTTGGCGCCGGCTCTCTCGACTGGACCGGCGGCCCGTTCTGGACCACACTTCGGCTGCAGCTTCCGCCGTGTTCCGCCAGGAAGGCGGCGCTGCTGGCCGCCGGGCTTCTCAAAGCCGCACGGTACGCGGCCGAATCGGAGGGATCGAACGATCCCGGATGAGGAGATGACGATGCCAAAAGTGAGCGATAGCGTGGAGGTGGTGGCGAGCCCGGATGCAATTTTCGAGTTCATTGCCGACGAGCCGGGGCGCGCCTCGACGTTCATCCCTGGTCTCAACCGCATCAGCCACATCAAACCGCCGAAGGCCGGCGTCGATCAGACGTGGGAATTCGAGTTCAACTGGTTCGGTCTCGTCGTCTCGGGCAACAGCCGCTGCACCAAGTACGACAAGCCGAGCGTCTACCAGTTTCAGACGCTCACCGGCAATCCGAGCACGTGGACCTATCGAATCCAGCCGAGCGGAGCCGGGGCGCGCGTGACCCTCGAAGTGGATTTCGAGCTTCCTGAGGGGCAGATTGCCAGGTTTGCAACGGCCGGCGCGCTCGAGCAGATGAACCGGAACCGCGCGCGCGAGATCGTCGCCAACCTGAAGGCGTTGATCGAGCCGTAGGGCAGCGGCGACCCGTGGGCCGCCGTAGCGCATTCAGCGTTTCGTTACAGCCGTCACCCAGCTGTCGACGAGCGCCTGGGAGGGCCCGCCGCGTGTGCGGTACGCATCCGCGAGACGGATCATGCGGGCTCGATCCTGATCCTCGCTCTCGATCGGACGATGCTTGGTGAACGATTCGTAGAGCGCGTGCAGGCCAAGCGCGAGCGTTGCCTCGTCGTCGGCCTTCATCGCGACCAGCTCATCGACCACTTTGAGACCGTCGGCGAATCGCCCTGCCATCAGCGATGCCGTCACGTAGCGCCGTTTGGTGGCTTCGTCTTCGGGCCAACGCGCGCGGGCGGCGTCGAGCGGCTGGAGCGCAACGTCGCCGCGACCCTGCCGAAGGAGCGCATCGGCGAGCAGGCCGTACAAGGGCATCACGTCCCCTTCCTTGATCAGCGCGGTGCGCCATGCGCCGGCCGCTTCCTTGTCGTTCCCGCCGGCCGCGTAGCAGGCTCCCAGATAGACCATCGCCGGGTAGAAATCGGCTGACGCCCGCATCGCGCTGCGAAACGCCGCCGCCGCGGGATCGAGCTTCTCGGCCGACAGCAGACTCAAGCCCTTGAGGAAGGCGGCGACCGCGGTGTCGGAAGCCTGCGAGTCGGAGACGTCGAGATCGCTGACGCCGGAGGCGCGCGCTTTCTCGAGCAGGGTGCGCAACGTCGGCGAAGAAGCGTCCGGCCGTGCCGCCACGCGATCGAGGAAGCCGTTGAGAACGGACGGTGCCATCACCTGATCGAGCGCAAATCGCGGCACGGTGCTGGCGGCGCGCGCCGACAGCGCGGCGGTGGAGAGGGGGATGTTTGGTGTCAGCGAGTCGTCACCGACCTCGGTGGTGGCGCCCGGTGTTTCGATGACGGTGAAGGCCCGGTGGATCTCACCGAGCGCGTCGTTGCCCGCCGAGACCCGCGCCCGCGCGATGTACTGGCCGGGAGGCAGCACCCGGACGTCGGCGACGCCCTGCGCGATGAGCGATCCCTCGCGCGATCCGAGCGCTACCCTGGCGGGTGCGTGCACCAGCGCCGGCCCGTCCGCCGAGGCGGCGATTTCGAACGTCACATTGGTTCCGGCCGGCCCTGGATCCTTGGCTCCCTCGAGATCGACTTCGAGCGCGAGACGCTCGTCCTGCCGCACCGTGTCGATGGCGAAGGTCGCGTCCGCACCAGGCTCGCTTGGCACACGCACCAGCATCGGCCCGGTCGCGGTCACCGGACCCGAGCGCAACGGCCCGCGCTTCGACGCGGTGATCGACCGAGCCGACACGTCCGGCTCCATCCATCACCGCCACACGCACAATGTAGCTGCCCTGGGGGACCGTGATGTTGGTCGAGAACGGCAGCGTGTCGCCGCTGACGTCGCCGAGCGGCTGCTCGCCGGCGACGATCTTCTTGCCTTCGAGATCTCGCACCAGCACCTGGAACGAGATCGGACCGCCCTGCAGCCGCGACGCGTCGCCGATGAGCACCACCTTCAGCTGGCCGCGATCGTCGGGATCCTGGGCGACGTAGCTGGTGAGCCGCAAGCCGACGCTGGTGGCGGGTACCGGTCCTTCGAGGGCGGTCGCCAGGCGCGCGGCCCAGTCGCGATCCTCGTAGGTCTTGATGTCGAAGCTGTCGCGCGCGCGCACGGTCACACTGTTGCGTGCGACCTGCACCTTCATATGGCGATTCTTGGCGTCCGCGTCGCCAGGGCTCTTCTCGACGCCGATGCGATAGTAGCCGCCGAGCTCGCGGCTCAACCGATCGAAGGCCCCTTCGGCGTTGACCTCGGCCCGGTACGATCCCCCACCGGTCATGCCCGCGACCGTCTCGAGCGGTCCCAGCCGGATGTATTGATCCTTGCTCGGAGTCGTGGACAATCCGCGGCGGTCGGCGGAGAACTGCGATCCGGGCGCGAAGATCGTGAAGAAGGTGACGCGCGCGGCTGCCGCCTCGTCGGCCAGCGTCGACATCAGCGACACTTCCTCGCGCTCCTCGAGCGGCCAGCCGCCCGAGATCAGGATGACGTTCTTGTCTCCCTGAACCAGCGCCAGTTTGGCCACGAGCTGGCGCATGGCTATGACGCTCGACATCGTGGTCATTTCGGCATCGCGCCATGCCGACTCGGCCTGCATCTGGATGTCGCGCGTACACGCGTTGAGGCTCAGACCGCCGGCAGAGAGCCCTCCGCCACCACCGCCCCGGCCGCCGCCCCCTCCACCACCACCGCCGCCGCCACCGCCACCGCCGGCGCTTCCTCCACCAGTTGGCGCCGATCCGCCGTCGCCGCCCGTCGTGCCACCGCCGCCCGATGGTGGCGCCGGGCTCGGCGTCGATCCCCCGCCGCTCGGCGTGATGACGCCGCCACCACCGGAGCTCGACGCGAAGATAGAGCTTCGGCATTCCCGATCGCCGACCGAGCGAACGGCAATGAGGTTGCGGTTGGCGATGTCACGGGCTTCGCTCAGGCTGCCGTACTCCCAGGTTGAAGACGCCCGACTCATGCCGGCGACGCGGAGCAATGCCTCCTTCACCTTGTCGTGCGCCCACGTGAAGTTGATCCCCTGGCCGACCGGCAGCAGCGCCAGCGCCGATCGGTCGGCGTAGGTGAGACGCGAGAAGAATCGCGACGCGGCCGTCGCCACGTAGCGATAGCTGCCGGGCTCCAGCGTGTTCTGATCCACCACGAACACCATGAGCCGGCCGACGCCGCCACCCTCATTGGTACTGATGGCGTTGGTGTCGCGCAGCGTCCGCGGATCGGATGACGCGCCGCCCGTCTCGACGAACTCGGCGCTCACGACACGCCGGATCTGACCGCCGACAGTGATGCTGAAATCTCCCGGCGTCAGCCCGCGCACGGGCACGCCCTGTTTGTCGACCACTCCGACGTCGATGGTGACGAGCTCGACACCGCTGCGAAACGCGGGCAGCTGCTCCGAACTCGCCGGCGGCGGCGAGCTCGCCGGTGGCGGCGAGGCGGTCTGCTGCGCCGAACCCGCTTGTTGCGCCGACAGCCAGCTGCCGGTGCCGACCAACAGCGCCGCCGCCAGCGCCGTCGCGATCCGCCCGCCGCAAAGGATCCGCATGGCTCACCTCTCCGCGCGCTGAGGTCCCGGCGCGCGATATCCGCGTCGCGCGCGGATGTCGAACTTGCCCTGGCGCACCTGGACCTTGATGTTGCGCCATGTGTTGTCCTGCTTCGCATTGGTCGAGGCGTAGGACAGCACGTATTGATTCGAGAGCTCCGCGATGATTTCGTCGAACACCCCGTCGAGCTCGGCGGTGTGGTGCGGGAAGAAGGCGCGGCCCCCGGTGGAACGCGCGTAGGTCTCGAGGCTTCGCTTCAGCTGCGGCACTTCGGCGCCACCGCCGAACCCGATCGCGTACAGCATCGCGTCGCTCGCCTGGACCCGGGCCATGGCGGTTTCACGCGTCGACAGGCTGTTGCGGTCATCCCCGTCCGAGAAGATCACGACGCCCTTGCGTCCCCAGTCGCGGCTCACCAGATCGAGCGACCGGATGGTGGCGTCGTAGAGCGCGGTGCCGCCCCAGGACGTCAGCAGCTCCACCGCGTCCTCCCGCGTCTTCCGATCCTTCTCGCGCTCGGCAGCGATGAACATCGTGTCGTTGAACCCGACGAGCGTCGCCGCATCACCGGAACGCAGCTTGGTCAGGAGCTGCTTGACCGCGGATTTCACCTGCGGCAGCGCATGCTCCATGCTGCCGCTGACGTCGATCGCCAGCACGAGATCGAGCGGGGCCTCCTCGCTCACCATGCTGGCAATCGGCTGCTGGACGCCATCCTCGTAGACCTGAAAATCCTGCTGTTTCAGGCCGCGCACGAACTGGCCCCCGTTGGTGACGATGACCGGCACGAGGACGGCGTCGGTGCGCACCTTCTCGGTGTAGCCGAGATCCTTGGTGCGTACGTTTTCGACCAGTCGGCGTCCATCCGGCAGGGTGGCGACGACGCGGACGTGGTGGCCGCGAACGACGCCGCCCGGATCCCAGCCGCAGGCGAATGGCACACGCTCCGCGGTGCAGACGAGCCTGCCGTCCACGAAAAACGTGACCGTCGCACCAGGGGCCGGCGGATCGATGGTCGCCTCGAGTCGCGTCGTGCTGCTCACGATCGCGTCGGCCACCGGCGACACAATCTGCAGCTTCGACTGCTGGGGGAGTTCCACCACCGACCCCAACCCGATCGCCATCGTCGCCATCGCCCAGATCGTCTTCATCGCCACGCCAGCTCCGTCTGTGGTTCGCCCGAACCCTCGACCATCGGCACGAGGGGTCCGTCCGTCGTCAGCAGCGCGAGATAGAGCTCGAGTCGATCGGCACGGAGCGTCTGCACGAACTCGACGAGCGCGCGGTGATCGTCCTGATCGCGCGAGCTGACGTTATTGATGAAATCCAGCGACGCCGACCACAGTACTGGCCCGAGCAGCGTAGCCGGCATGTGGAGCTCCGCAAGCAGTTCGGCGAGCCGCAGGTTGAGATCCGGGAATCCCGACGCCAGGATTCCAGAATTCCATCGCCCGGCGAAGTCTTCCCACGGGCGCCGCGTCAGGAGCTGCAGACACAGACATCCAAGGCGAGGCTGGGCGAGGACGCCCCATGCGTCGAACCGGTCGGCCGCGGCCCCATCGCCACTACCAAGCCGAAACAGCTCGCTGGGCGAGAAGAACGGTACGAGGCGGGCCGGGTCGTGTTTGACGATCCAGGGCAGAAGCGTACGGCGCGTCGGGCTCAGCTCCATCTCTTCAGCGAGACGCGCGGCCTCGGCCGGCAACTTGATTCCGGCCACACGCGCGCGACCCTTCTGCATCGCTTCGACGATGCGGTCGCGGTCCTGATCGGTGAGCAACCCGGAACGGAAGACAGCTGCGGCCTCGGTCATCACCCGCCGATCGTCGTCGTTCAGGCTCGGCCGCCGGGTCGGAGGCCTGGACGACATCGGGAGCAGCAGGAATTCCGCGAGTGCGACCTCCAGATTCATCAGCGCGCCCTGCACCCGCCAGCCGCGCGCCCCGGTCCCGGCAACCGGCGGCAACCACGGCGCCAGGCGCCGTCCGACGACCGTGCGCACGCCGAAGTCGTGACGGCGCGCCGCCTCTCCGGCTGAAATCGCCGCCCGGTCGTGCTGGCCCATGCCGACGGCGTAGGTCAATGCGATTAAGCCGCGCGCCGCCAGATCGTCGGCGAGCAGACGCAGTGGCGGCGCCAGCCGGCTTGCGGCCTGAAGGTCGCCATCATGCGCAACCCGTTCGATCGTCGCCGCCGTGTCGCGATAACGCCCGCGCACCTCCGCCTCGTCCCATTCCTCGGCGATGTCCAATCCTGCCGCGCGCGAAGCGCGGTCGAAGGAGGCCGCGTATTCGCGAAGCCGATCTTTCGCGAGCGTCGGGCTTGCGAGCGCGTCCGCGAGCTCCTTCAGCGTCCGGGCGGACGAGAGATATGGGGCAGGAGATTCACCGAGCAGCGACTCGATTCTGAAGATCTCGGCCTTGGTCAGGTCGACTCGATAACGGGTGCCTTCCCAGTCGACGATCGGCGGTGTGGCGAGTGCCGGTCCCGCGACCAGCGTCAACAGCGCTCGATCCGTCACGCTTGCCGGCGAGCCGTCTGCCGCTGGAGCGAGTCCCCGCAGATGTTCATCCAGCCAGGCGATGAGGCTGCCGTCGTAGCCGGAGCGATCGCTCGGCTCGATCGCGCTCAGCGATCGCACCCATCCGGTCAGGGTTTCGGGGCTCAGGCTTCCCCTCGTCGCCGCACGTGTGAGCAACGAGATGATTCCCTGGAACTGTGCCAGCGCACGCTCCATCCGGGCATCATCGCTGAGCGAGGAAATCTGCGCGGCGCGTCGCGAGGCCGCGGCGATGGTTCCAAGATCGGCGACCTGCGCACGGTCCAGCGCGATTACCAGCGCCGGATAGCGGATGACCGCGCGGACGGCCTCGATGGCGTCACGAACGTTCTCGCCGGTGAGCCGGTCGAGCACGCGCGAGGCGTAGAGCACGCTGTAATAGCGTCGTCGCTGGTCGCCCGGCTCGCCGGCGAAGACCTGCTCGCAGAGCCACGCGAAATCGACGGGCCGATCCTCCGTCACAGCTCGCGCCTCGTCGTCACGCTCGCCACGAACGCGTCCGGCGTTGTCGGTGAAGACGGCAGTCCAGAAACGGCGTGTCCCCGGGAGTCGCGGAGCGCCATCGGCGCCGATGCGCAGATCCGAGATCAGCAGACCCGGATCGAGCGGCGGACGCTGAAACGCTCTTTCGGCGATTTTCCAGCCAGGTGCGAGGCGCTCGAAGACGCCGTACAAGTGTCGCGCCGCGTCGAGGCGCGCTGCGGCCTCCGCCGAATCCAACTCGAACGCGAGGCGCGTCTGAAGCGGGGTCAGGCGCGAGACAGCGCCGAAGAAATAGGCCATCCGACCGTCGCCCTGCGTGACCAGAGCCCGGATGAATCCGTCGACGTCCTTCGCCGGCCGACCGACCAATCCTTCCCAGATTGGTCTGGCCGCGTCGTCGCCGGGAAGGCGGAGGTCGGATCCCACGATACGCAGGCCCGGCGCCACGGCCACGAACGCAGCGGCGTGAGGCAACACGTCGCCGATCAGCTGGCGGTGCGCACCGATCCATCGACGTGTCTCGTCGTCGAGCGACAGCAGCCCCAGGTAGAGCAACGACGCATCGCGGGACTGGACGATGGCGCTGAGCAGCGCGCCCGATGTGACGCGCCGCTCGAAGACCACGTCCGTCCAGAAGTCTGGAGACAAGGGAAGCGGGAGCGTGTTCTCGCTGGAGGGAATAAAGGCCGCGCCATCGAGGTACGATGCTAGAGCGCGGATCGGGCCGATTCGCGTGTCCACCTTACCGAGAAACGGGAGGTTATGGGAGCGACGGATGAATTCGAGCAGAAACTGGCCGCGGTCGGGCGGCAGGGTGTCGCCGATCGCTGCCGTGGCGCCGCGGATGTCGCCGGGAAGCGCGACCTCGGACAACGTCGCCAGCGGGTCGGGGCCTTGCGCGTACGTAGGCGCGGCAAGCGCCAGCATGCCGGCACAGAGCGTCCAGATTGTTGGAGCGCGCAGCAGCACGTGCCACTCCCCGCGAACGGTCCCTCGTTCAGGGTCCGTTCCGACCTCGATGCGCAGGCGGGCCCGGCTCCCGGTCGGCGCGTTGGGACGTCTCGCTTCCGAGCCGCTATTCTGTACTTGACGCGGGCAAAAACGAAGGTAATTTGCGAGGCGACGGGCGAGACGCGGCGGTGCCGCACCGGTCGCGCGGAAGTCTTCGCATCTGGAGATAATTAGAGGGTTTTCGGGGACCGAATGCATCGCCAGTGATGAGCTCGGTGCCGGCAACCTTCTTCCGGTTTCGATTTCTGACGCCATCCTCTCGCAGGAATTCCGGTTTCGCACATGAACAGGCTTCGATTCGCTTTCCTGATAGCCGCCCTTCTGGCGCTCGGCGCGACACAGACCACCCGTCGCCCGGTTTCCCGCGCGTCGCGCGTCGTGCTCGTTTCCTTCGATGCCGGATCCGACGAGCTCCTCGATCGGCTGCTGCGCGAGCGACGGCTGAAGGGCGGAGCGTTCGAGCGGATTGCGTCTCAGGGATTGATGGCCGAGAGCATGACGCCGCCGTCGGTCGCCTCGACGCCGGTCAGCCACCCTACGCTGTTCTCGGGGGCGTGGCCCGGACGGCACGGAATCACCGGCGCGTCACTGCCGGGCGCTGCGATCGCCGACGAGCTGGTGGCGGGGTTCAATATCAAGACCGACGTCGACCGACTCTGGACGATCGCGGAGCGAGCCGGAAAGCGCGTCGTCTGCATCATGGCGCCTGGCGCGGAGGCGACGCGGCCAGACAACACGTGCTCCGAGACCGTGCCATTCGCCATCATCGGCGCCGCCCAGCCGGTTGATGTCGCGCCGCCGCCCGGCAACGAGCTGGCCGCGCGGCTGCTGCGATCGGTCGGCCCGTCGCCCGGCGAGCCTGATGCACGCCTGGCGACCCGCGGTGAAATCTCCGACGACGAATATCTGGCGCGCGCCGAACGGTTCGCGGAGTTTCTCGGCGGGGCGGTTGGCGAGGAGCTGAAGCGCCACGACTGGGATCTTCTCGTCACCTACCTGCCATTTCTCGACAACATCGAGCATCGGTTCCTGCTCGCCGACCGCCGGCAGGCCGAATACGACGAGGAGAATGGCGCGCGGCGGATTCGTTTCGCAGGCTACATCGAACGCGCCCACCGCAAGGTCGACGACATTCTGGCCCAGTGGCTCAAGGACGCCCCGGATACGACCTTCGTCATCGTCAGCGATCACGGCATGGTGCCGACTCACACCGCAGTCCTGCTCAACAATGTGCTCGCACATAGCGGTCTGCAAGTGGGTGGTTCCAACGCGGATGTCCGTGCGGTGTCGAGCGGCGCCAGCGCGCAGATTTACGTGAACGCGCCGCCGCGGTTTGCCTCGGGAGTCGTTGCCGCAGCCGCTGTGTCGGGCGTCGTCGAGAAGGCTCTCGCCGGGCTTCGCTCAATCCGCGATCCTTCGGGATCCGCCGTTCTGTCCACAGTGGCCGCTCGACGCGATTTCGGTCCGCTCAACCTCCAGCATCCGAATGCCGGCGACATCTATGTGTCGGCGAGATCCGGGTGGAGTTTTTCCAGCCGCTTCGACCCCGCGGTTCCCGACACGGTTCCCAGTACGCTCAGTCCCGACGTGCGGCGCCGGATCAGCCAGTCGTCGGCCGAAGCGAGCTTTCTGGAGAGCGGAGGCTTCAACGAAGTGAGCCTGGGCGTGCACGGCCACCGCCCGGGCGATCCCCGGCTGCAGGCGTGGTTCATGGCAATCGGCCCCGGCGTTCCGCATCGGCGCACCGGCGTCGTCCAGATGATCGACGTCACGCCAACGGTTCTGTCGCTGCTCGGCGTCGCCGCGCCAACGAGCGTCTCGGGCCACGCGATCTGGTGACTTTCGGCATCCACCTGCTCGGACTGGAGCTGACCATGACTTTCCGACTGCTCGTCCTGATCGTGGCCCTGTCGATTCAGCCCACCGCGATCGAGAAGGGCTGGACGAATCTCTTCAACGGGAAAGATTTCACCGGGTGGAAGATCAGCGATCCCGCATCGTTCCACATCGAGGACGGCGCAATCGTGGCGCACGGGACGCCGAGCCATTGCTTCTACGATGGACCAGTTCGCGCGCACACCTTCCGCAACTTCGAGTTGATGGTGGACGTGATGACGCGGGCCGGCTCCAACGGTGGCGTCTTCATCATGACTGAGTACCAGGCGCAGGGATGGCCGGCCAAGGGCTTCGAGGTGCAGGTCAACAACACCTACCCTCGCGATCCGGTGAAGACGGGGAGCCTGTATCACGTGGTTGACGTGGACGAGCCACTGGCGAAAGACGACGAGTGGTTCACCGAGCACATCATCGTGAAGGGAGACACCATCACGATCGAGGTAAACGGCAAGCAGACCGTGAAATGGACCCAGCCGACCGACTGGAACGGCACGCATGATTTCGTGGGGCGCCGGCTCAATCCGGGGACCATCGCCCTGCAGGGCCACGATCCGAACAGCACCGTCTACTACAAGAACATCCGAATCAAACCGCTCGACTGAGCGTCATTCCTGCCGAAGCGCGTCGGCCGGATCGTGCCGCGTCGCGCGACGCGCCGGAATGAACGAGGCCAGCAGGGTCACGGTGAGGAGCAGCACCGCGACCGACGCGAGCGTGGCCGCGTCGGTCGCACTGGTCTGATACAGGAGCGAGCGGGCCAGCCTCGTGATCGGCAGCGTCAGCAGCAGCCCGCCGATCAAGCCGGCGATTCCGATCGCGCCGCCGCTGCCGAGAACCAGCCTCAAGATGTCCGCCGGCCGTGCGCCCAATGCCTGCCGCACGCCGAACTCGCGACCGCGCTGCGCCACCGCCTGCGCCATCACACCGTAGACGCCGACAATCGCCAGGAAGAGTGCGGTGACCCCGAACGCTGCCACCAGCGTGAGCGTAAAGCGGCGGGTAGACAGCACGGCTCCGGCGACCGCGTCGAGCGGCCGCACGTCGGTCAGCGGCAATTCGGGATCGAGCTCACGCACGGCCCGTCGGATGGAGGCGACCGAGCCGGCCGGATCGGTCTCGGTCCGCACGGCCAGGAACATCTCGAGCGAGCCCTGCTGCGCCTGCGGGAAGTAGACCCCGCCAGGCAATCCCTCTGCCCACGGTACGTCCCTGACATCGCCGATCACGCCGACGACCGTCGTCGGCTTGTCGCTCCATAGTCGCAGCTGCGCGCCGATCGCCTGTCGAGCGCTGCCCCAGTAGCGTCGTGCGGTGGCCTCGTTGATCATCACGACCGGCGTATCGGTCTCGCCGTCGCGTGGCGCGACATCACGGCCGGCAACGAGCGGTACCCCGAGCGCCGTGACGAATCCCGGGGTCAGGAAGTGATATCGCGCTTCGGGTCCTTCGTGCGGCGCGAACTGGCGGCCGACGATGTCGAACCCCGTGTTCTCGTCGTAGCCGGTCCACGGCAGGTCGCTGCCCAGGCCGACCGCCAGCACGCCGGGAACCGCTCCGACATTCGCAATCAGCCTCTCGAAGAATGTCGTGGCCGCAATCCGGGAATACCTGGCGGATGGCAGCGAGATCTTCGCCGTTAACACGTGGTCCGGCCGAAAGCCTGGCTCGACCCGTATCAAGCTCGCGAAGCTGCGGACCAGCAGTCCGGTGGTGACGACCAGGACGAAGGCAAGTGCCAGTTCCGAGACGACCAGAGTGCGTCGGAGTCGCTGCTGCGCGCCCCCGGGAGCGCCACGTCCCCCCTGGAGCGCCGTATTCGTACCTCGCGCCAGCTGAATGGCGGGCGCCAGACCGAACAACAGTGCGGTCAGCGTCGAGACAATCACCGTGTAACCGAGGACGACGCGATCGACGACAACCATCTGAAGCCTGGGTGTCTCGACCGGTGCGTACGACCGGAGGGCCAGCACCGCTCCGTACGCGAGCGCGATTCCGAGCGCGAGCCCGATGACCGCCAGCAGGAGACTCTCGGTCAGCAGCTGTCGCACGAGACGACCGCGGGTCGCGCCGAGCGCCGCCCGTACGCCGATCTCGCGCAGGCGCGCGGTCGCACGACCAAGGAGCAGCCCGGCGACGTTCAGGCAGGCAATCAGCAGGACAGCGGCCGCTGCGAGCAGCAGTGCCGACAGCGTCGTCTCCGACGGGCCGACGATGTCAGTGCGCAGGGAACGCAAGTGGACGGACCAGCGGTCGTTGCTGTCGGGAAACCGCGCGGCGAGCGACGCCGAGATCCGCCTCAGGTCGTCGCGCGCCTGTGTCTCGGTGAGCCCCGGTCGTATCCGGCCCACGACGTTCAGGTAATGCTGCACACGATCCAGCCGCCGCGGCATCGAGGGTAGCGTCTGAGGCCACCAGACGTCGACCGTGTCGCCGTGCGGATAGGTGCGATAGGTGCCACCGACATGCTGAACGCCAGACGGCAGCACCCCGACAACGACGAACGGCCGGCCCGAAAGCTCCACGGTCCGACCGAGGATGCTGCGATCGGCGTTGAAGCGTCGGAGCCAGAGAGTGTGGCTCAGGACGACGACGTTGGGAGCGCCGTCGACTTCGTCGGCCGTCGTGAACTCGCGGCCGAGCGCTGGCTTGTAGCCGAGCAAGGCGAAAAACCCTGACGTGATCCGCATGCCGCGCAACTGTTCGGGTCGGTCGCCACCGAGCTGCAGGTCGCCTCGCCCGTACGCCGACAGGCCGTCGAACGCCTGGGTGTCCCGTCGATAGTCGGTAAAATTCCCTGGCGACACCGGGAACTCCGGCACACCAGGCAACGATTCCTCGTAGACGCGCGCGAGCCGATCGGGCTCGGCGTACGGCAGCGGCATGAGCAGGATGCCGCGAATGATGCTGAACATCGCGGTGTTGGCGCCGATACCCAACGCCAGCGTCACGGCGGCGACGACGGTAAAGCCGGCGGAGCCGAACAGGACGCGGGCAGCGTAGCGGAGATCCTGGAGGATGCCGGGCATGGCGTTTCGACGGGCGACGCGATCAAATGGTTGCTTGACCTCGGAGGCGTCCGCCCACCATCAGTGGTGTGGCGACCCGGGTGCCTTCGATGAGCCGCGAGACGATCGCACGAGCGCCACGATATCAGCCGCGCTCAGCTTCGTGCGGATGATTCGCGGCCCGGTGAGGTTGAATCGATCACTGACGTTGTGAATGACGAGGGAGCCAGATGAGGCGTCGGCGGCGGTTTGCAGATCGCCCGCTCGCCGGATGCCGGGAATGTACAGATGCTCGAGGAATCCCGCGTCCGAGCTGTTGTCGAAGCCGTCGAGATCGAGCACGGCAAGACGGACCGGTGCGATGGCGCCCGCCAGTACGCCGGCCAGGGCGGCGTCGCCGCTGGCTACCAGAACGGCATCGGGATTCGCCCGCACGCTGCTCACGATATCGGCCACGCGCTGGCTCGCCATGGTGCGGTTGTACGTCTCGAAATGGTGGATGTTGGCCGCAGCGCCGGTGTCGAATGATGTGAAAGGAACCGATCGCACGGGAAAGCCGGCGGCCTTCAGGGGCGCCTCGAGATCCGGCGCACCGGCGAGCAGAACCGTGGGGCGCGCGGTTCGGCTTTCGGGGCGACTCGCCAATCCCGACGGACCTGACAACGCCAGGGCGTGCGCCAACGCCGCCTTTCGCACCGATAGCGGCGTCGTCGACCACTGCCGTCGGGCGGCGTCGATCCAGCGCGCCGTGAGCTGATCGGCATCGACTGCATTCGGCGGCGTCGCTCGGTGGTGGAAGACGAGGAGATCGGCCAGCGGATCCGGGCTGAATGCCTTCTCGGGCCGCTGCTCGCCCGGCGGTGCGTGCTGCAGCCATCGCCCCATCCAGGCATACATCGCTTCCCGGCTGTCCTTGTTGTAGTTGTGCTCGGCCTGAAACCGCACGGCGCGAACGCGATCCTCCGCTCCCGACAGCGCGTAGATCGCGCGCACCGCAGGGAATTCCAACTCCAGCGTTTCGTTGGTCCAATCGCCGGTCGCCGAGATCATCAGCAGGGGACGCGGGGCGATCGTCGCGGCGAGCTCGACATTCGTCGTGTCGAGCCTCAGGCCCGGTGGATTCTCGCACAGGCAGCCCCCCTGCATGTGCAGCGAGATCATGTTGACCGGCGCCGCCACCGCCACGCGCTCATCTGCGGCGGCGAGCAGAAACGTCTGCGTTCCACCACCAGACTCACCCGTGGCGCCGATGGCCTCGCGCTTCACGTATGACAGCGATTGCAGAAAGTCCAGCGCGCGGATGCTGTTCCACAGCTGCAGGCCGGCCAGGCTCAGGCCCCAGAGGCTCTCCCGGCGACCGCCAAAGGTGTGCGTCAGCTGGTGACTGTCGTTGTAGCCGATCATGTCGTAGGAGAAGACGACGAAACCCTGTCGAGCCAGGTTGATGGCGCGGCCGGGACCCGAGACGAGCGGGGTGTTCTCGAGGCGTCCGTAGGTCCAGTGTCCGTGCGGCGACAGCACCGCCGGAAAGGGACCGTCGCCGCCGACCGGACGATACAGGTTGCCGGTGACCAGAAATCCGGGCAGGCTCTCGAAATACACTTTCGAGACCGAATAGTCGTCGTGGCGGATCTCGTCGAAGACGGTTGGATTCAGCGCGGTCCGCTCGGGCAGCGGCAGGAGACCGGCCGATGCGAGCACGTGCTCGCGCAAATATGCGGCGCGAGGCGTCCACTCGTCGATCGAGGTGAAACGCGGTGGGGTGTATCTGTCGTCAAGTGTGCGGAACCGATGTTCGCTGGCGGCCGGCGTCTGGACACGAACCGCCGAAATCGTGACGTGCGTCGCCACGACGGCCATCGTCGCCGATGCGAGAAGCGAGTACGGTTCGGTCCATTCGTCAATGCCTCGCGATGGAGCTGGAGTATAACGACCTCAATGATCACTGACAATCGTCGTGTCCCGGTTCGGGCGCTCCTCCCTCGGAGGTCGAAGCCTCCCTTCCCGTTCTCCTGCAGGCGCAACCGGGCTGGACGCTCAACGCCAGTCACAATGCCGAGAACGCGTCGCGCGCGCTGACGCTTGCCGGATGGAACTCCGGAGAACCGCAACACGCCGGCATGTGGTTCCAGATCGAGTTGAACGACGCGGTCAACGTTGCCGAGATCCAGCTCGATGCCGCCGCTGGCGGCCGGCTGGGTGGCGGCGGCGGGCGTGGCCGGGGCGCGGCCCCGACTCCGGCGCCGGTGCCCGGATATCCGCGTCAGTACCAGGTGCAGCTGTCGCTCGACGGGCACACGTGGGGTCCCGCCGTGACGTCGGGCAACGGCGCGCCGCTGACGATCGCGGCGTGGCCCCCGACGCGCGCCCGGTTCATCAGGATCACCGAAACCGCGGACGCTCAGGGATCGCCGGACCGGGCACCCTAGTCGTCGTCGGAAGGCCGCGGTCCGGGATCCGACCCGGACCGTGGACCAAGGGATCAGGATCCAGGGCCAAAGGCCTATGCCGAGAGGACTAAAGCCCCATTGACCTAGTCGGTGGAGCTCGACCATAAAGGCAATGTTCGCGACGTTTAGCGCCGTTGACGGCTCTACCGTGATACTCTCGGGCTAGCCCAAAAATTTTCGCTCAGCCATTTCTGCGAGATGGCTCGGAGGCCCCGTGCAATCCGACCCTCGTCATGGCCGCGCCACTGGCGTCATCGGTCGCTACGTGCTCGTCTGCATCGGCGTCACGTTCGCGACCTGGATCGAGCTGATCTTCGCGCGGACGCAGGCCGCGCCGCTCTCGCTGTTTGCCTTCTGCATCGCCATTGCGCTGAGCGCCGCGCTGGGTGGCTTCGGACCGGGCCTGTTCGCGCTCCTGCTCTCGGCGCTGGCGATCGACTTCTTCATCATCGTGCCGGGCGGGCTGCTCGACTTCCAGACATCGACCGACGCCCTGGTGTTCGTCGCCTTCTGCGCCGGATGGCTGGCCTACTGCGTCATCTCGGAGCGGGCCTCACGGCGGCTCGATCGCGATCGCGATCGTTGCGTCGAAGCGGAGCGCGCCGCTTCGCAGGCTGATCGCATCGCCCAGGTCACGGCCGCGTTATCGCACGCGCGGAGTCCTGCCGCGGTGGTCGAGGCGACGGTGCAGGAGCCGCTCCATGCGCTCAAGGCGGACGCCGCGCTGATGGTGCTCTTCGCCGAAGACGGCCATGCCACGGAGATCTCGCGCGCGGTCGGGTATCGGCCCGAGGAGCGCGCGGCGCGCGAGGCGACGGCGCTCGGCGGCAAGACGCCGGCGTCGGACGCGATCGGCCGCGGGGCGCCGGTGGTCATCGAGTCCCCTCGCGCTTACGCCGCCGAGTACCCGAACTTCCACGGCCCCGACGCGCCGACGTCCTTCAATGCGATCGCCGCCGTTCCCCTGCTGATAGGCAGCCGCGTCGTCGCCGTCGTCCAGTTCGAGTTCCGCGAGCCCCGCGTGTTCACGACCGACGATCGCGAGTACCTCTTCATGCTCGGTCCGCGCGCGGCGCAGGCGCTCGACCGCACCTGGCAGCACGAGTCCGCGTTGCGGGCGCGCACCGACGCCGAGACGCTGCGGACGCGGGCGCACGAAGAGCTCGCCGAGCGCGAAACGATCGAGTCGGCGCTGCGCGCCAGCGAAGCGCGCTATCGCGCGTTGGCGGCGCGCACGACCCGCATGCACGATCTCGCCGCCGCCCTGTCCGAGGCCGTGACGCCCCAGGCCGTGGCGCGCGCCGTCGTCGAGCAGGGGCGCATCGCTGTCGGCGCAACCGCGGGCGAAGTGATTCTGCTCATCGACGACGAGACGTTCGACACGTTGTACGGCGACGCCCCCGATCGCGGCGACCGGCAGCGACGTTTCCCCGCGGAGTCGGGCTTCTGCGCGACGCGGGTCGTCGAAACCCGCAAGCCGGTCTTCGTGGGTTCGTTCAATGAGCTGCAGGAGCAGTACTGGCGGTCGGCGTCGGTCGCGGCCGACGGCGGCTATGTGTCGTCGGCGACGCTGCCGCTGATGGTCGAGGGCAACGCGATTGGCGTGCTCGCCTTCCATTTCACCGCGCCGGTGAATTTCGACACCGACTACCAGGCGCTCCTGGTGTCGGTGGCGCAGCACTGCGCCCAGGCGCTCGACCGGGCCAGGTTGTACGAATCGTCGCAGCAGGCGCGAGCCGAGGCGGAGAACGCCAACCGGCTCAAGGACGAATTCGTCTCGATCGTGTCACACGAGCTGCGCACGCCGCTCAACGCCATGGTCGGCTGGACGTCGATGCTGCAGAACGGCGCGCTCGACGACACGACCTCGGCCCGCGCGCTGCAGTCGATTCATGACAACGCGACGCGGCAGGCCAAGCTGATCGAGGAGCTGCTCGATTTTTCACGGCTGAAGTCCGGCCGGATGACCCTCGACATGGACGAGATCGATCTGCGCGAGCTGCTGCGTGGGATCGTCGAGAGCATCATCCCGTCGGTGGCGGCCAAGGGACTCGAGCTCGACATGCCGGCCGTTCCCGCTCTGCGCGTGCACGGCGATCCCCGCCGGCTCGAACAGGTGTTCTTCAACCTGCTCGGCAACGCGCTGAAGTTCACGCCTCGAGGCGGACGCATCACCGTCGCCGTGCGAGCGGTGGACCGCTCGGCCGAGATTCGCGTCAGCGATACCGGCGCCGGGATCGATCAGGCGTTTCTGCCGCACGTCTTCGATCGCTTCCGCCAGGCCGACAGCCACACCGCCAGGGCGTACGGCGGCGTCGGGCTTGGCCTGTCGATCGCCAAGGAGCTCGTCGAAGCGCACGACGGCCGGATCACCGCCGAGAGCGCCGGCACCGGCTGCGGATCGACCTTCGTCGTCACGTTGCCGATCGCCTCGTCCGTTGAAGAGACGGTGCGCAATGTCGAACCGGCGCCTGGTGCATCCGCGGGGCCGGTCATCCATTAGCGAGCGAATCTGCAGCCCGACCGCATCGCAGGCGTGACGGCCGGGGGCCGTCGTGATAGATAAATGTGCTGGAGGAGGGTGTCGTCTCTCGATTGCTTATGCGAAGCACAACAGTAATGATCGCGTTCATCGCGATGGCGGCGATCGCGCTGAGCGCGCAGGGGCAGGCTCCGGCGCAGCCACCGACGACGCAACCACCGCCGCAGCGGCAACCGCAACCGCAGCGCCGTTCGACCGGCGGCCTCGCGACGCTTGCCATCATGGTGTCCGATCCGAGCGGCGCCGGCATTCCCGACGTCAAGGTGACGATGCAGGGGCCGGCCAATCGCGAGGCCCGCACCGAGCGCGGCCGCATCGTGTTCGAGGAGCTGCCGTCCGGCACCTATCGTCTGCGGTTCGATCACGATGGCTTCATTTCTCTCGAGCGAGAGGTCGCCGCGCGCGGCGGCGCGCCGATTGACGTCAAGGTCACGCTGACGCCCGCCCCGGCGCCTCCGCCGGTGCCCGAGGTGAAGCCGGCGCCGCCCCCGCCGGTCGCGCCGGTTGCCGAAGGGACGACGAGGACGATCGACCTCCCGTCGTTCATCGAGAAGAACTACATCGGACGCTCGTCCGGGAAAACGTCCGAGCTCGCCTGCGCCGCCACTGGAGCCGCCACGCTGATCCAGCTGCACGATCCGCTCGCCGAACACACGCACGCCACGGCAGACGAGTTCCTGTACGTCATTGCCGGCGAAGGCATGGTGCGAGAGGGCAAGGACCAGCAGCCGCTGCACGCCGGCGTCCTGATCCTCGTGCCGCGAGGGCTGGCGCACGCGGTGACCGTCACCGGCCGGAATCCTCTGGTGATGATTTCGATCAAATCCGGTGATCACTGCCCCGCTGGCTGAGCGCGCGGTCGGGCGCTGCCCGACCCTGCGCTGATTGACGACGTCCCGTCGCGTCAGCGTGTTCGCAGGGCGTTCATTCCCAGCGGAAGACCCTCGCCGCCAGGGCCGTCAGAATCACGAACGACACCGCCAGCGCGAGCACGTCTTCGATGTGCGCCGCCCACGACTCACCCTTCAGAATCCCGTTGAGCAATGACACGGCGTAGGTGAGCGGAATGAGACGGGCGACGAACCGCAGCGCCGGCGGCAGCGACGCCAGCGGAACGAACAGCCCTGATAGCCCGATCATCGGGTAGAGCACCAGGCTGCCGACCGGCTGCGCGAAACGCGCGGTTGGCACCAGGCTCGCAATCAGGAAGCCGATCGACAGGATGCCGAGGGTGCTGAGGATCAGCGCGGCGACGAAGCTGGCGAACGGAATCGCCAGGTCGACGGGGTAGTAACGCTTGCCGGCGAGGATCATCAGGATCACCGTCAACGCGGTGAAGACCAGCTTGACGAGCACGTGGGCCGTCAGAATCGTCCACGGCCGCAGCGGCGTGGCGCGCAGACGTTTCAAGATGCCACTCTCGCGATAGATCGCGATGACGGTGACCAGCGAGAGCACGGCGCTCAGGGTCATCAGCAGCGCCGCCAGGACCGGCAGCCCGCTGTTCACGAAGGTTCCCACCTGCGGCGGCGGCGAGTTCAGCCGTCTGCCGAACGTCCGCCCGACGATCACGAACACCAGGACCGGTATACCCACGGTCCCGAATAGTCCGAGCGGCTCGCGCACGAAGATCTTGACCTCGAGCCACGTGAGCTTGAGCAGTCGTGGGATCATGCGCGCGCGTCCAGTCGGGTGTCAGGCACGGATCGAGTGTCCCGTCAGCTTGAGGAAGACGTCTTCGAGCGTCGGCACCACGGTGCGGAACGCGCTCACCCGGATTCGATTCTCCGCCAGGCAGTCAATCACGTTGGTGACCAGATCGTCGCCGGCGCCGGTGATGGTGACCTGGTGCTGCTGCCGGCTGACCGAGAGGACCTGGGACAGGGCCCTGAAGCGCGCCTCCGCCTGATCGTCTTCGGTGGTCAGCACGACCGTTCGTTCCGGGCAATGGCGGCGGACGAGCGCCAGAGGCGTATCGACATCGATAATCCGCCCGTGATCGATGATGGCCACGCGATCGCAGAGGCGCTCGGCTTCTTCCATGAGGTGAGTCGTCAGCAGCACCGTCTTGCCGCGGTCGCGGATGCCCCGGACCAGGTCCCAGATCGCGCGTCGAGCTTGCGGGTCGAGGCCTGTGGTCAGCTCGTCGAGGAACACGACTTCGGGATCGTTGATCAAGGCCAGCGCGATGAAGAGCCGTTGCTTCTGGCCGCCCGACAACGTCATGAACCACGCCTCGCGCTTGTCGCCGAGGCCGAGCTGCTCGAGCAGACGGTTGCCGTCAACCGGTCGCGGATAGAGCGAGGCCCAGAGGTCTACCGCCTCGCGCACCTTGATCCGCTTCTGGAGCTGCGCTTCCTGGAGCTGCACGCCAATGCGCTGCTGGAGCCGGCGCACTTCCCGGAACGGATCCAGACCGAGAACGGAAATCTCTCCGGCATCCGGCGTCCGCAGCCCCTCGACGCACTCGAGCGTCGTGGTCTTGCCGGCGCCATTGGGGCCGATCAACCCGAAAATCTCACCTGGCTCGACCTGGAACGACACGTCATCGACCGCCAAGGCGGTGCGATAGGCCTTGCGGATATGGGCTACGTGGATCGCGGTGTGAGCGCTCATGATCGCAGGTGGCGCCGCCGATACTGCGGGCGTCGCTTGCGGGGATGTCGGATCGCCACGGAGGGCGCTAGTGGCCGCCCGGCCGCTTCGCGGTCACGACGAAATCGCGGCCGGCATCGAGATCGGAGTTGTTCACGTGAGTCTGGTCAGGCTGCTTGGCGATCGCCTCACCCTCGTGCAGCTCGACTTCCAGCCGGTAGGTGCCTTCCGGAACTTTGATCGTGTAGCCGCCGTTTATCCCCGTAGTGGCGTCGTATCGGGTTCCTGTGGCGACGTTGACGGCGGTCACTTTACGGTTGGCCAGCGCACTCTTGCCGTCCGCGGACACGATGCCTGCAATGGTGCCGCCAACCGAGACGTGCGGCGTCGTGTCGATCACAGGCTCACCGTGACAGCCCGCCAGGAGGAGCACGCCGAGAACCGGCAGAGCATGAAAGAGCTTCATGATGCGCTTACATTACCACTGAGTCGTGCTGTGACGCAGCGTGCCGCGGGCAGCCGTGCCACTCGGCGCCGCCTGGATTGAGGGTACCAGGCCCATGCCCTCACAGCCCGCTGGATCCGACGCGTCCGCGCCCCGCCGGTCAGCCCGCGACATCGTCGACGCGGTGCTCGACAACATGCGCCAGAATCTCGAGCCCCTCAAGTACTCGACGCTGGCGCCGACGCGATACCTCGTCTATCTCCACCCCACCGAGTTCAAGCGCCTCGAGGGGATCCTCCGGCGAGTCCGGCTGGAGACCATCCGCGCACTTACCGCCGACCTCGACGCCATCAATCAGCAGCCGCGGATGCTGCGCAAGGTTCGCAGCCTGCTGGGCCGGCACGCGGCGCCGGTCGAAGGGGCCGGCAGCGAGTGGCAGGTCGAGTTTCTGCCAGATCCCGATGGCGAGCTCGCCGAAGGGGACATCCTCGTCGATTCCGAGCTGCTGCTCCCTTCGCAGCCCGAGCTCGGGGCTGGCGAGCGGACGCGCCGGATCACCACCGGTCGTGTCGGTCAGCGATCGATGCGCCAGGAAGATACGGTCAAATCAGCGGGCGCGGCTGCGCCGGCGCTCGTCGGCCGCCTTGCCTATACCGACGACGATGGTCCGCATGCGTTCGAGATGGTGAAAGATTCGGTGGTCATCGGGCGCGGAGGCGTGGCCTATCGCGTCGACGTCCGGATCAAGAGCGCGGTCGATGTGTCGCGCGAGCACGCGCGGATACGGCGCGATCCCGGCAGTGGCCGGTTCTTCCTGATCGATCTGAGCACGCTCGGTACCACGCTCAACGGTCAGCGGATTCCGAAGGGCTACGACGAGGACGAGGGCAGCAAGCGCGAGAACGGTGTCGAGCTGCTCCTCCCGGAAACGGCGCGGATCGGGCTGGCGGACATGGTCTATCTCGATTTCCAGGTCGTCAAGACATCGTGAGCTGGTTGCTCCTGCTGCGCGGCGTCCTGCTGCTGTTGCTGGTGGCGACCGCATCGACCGTGGTGTGGGCCGCGGTCAACGATCGCGAGTGAGGAATTGAAGGGATCGATGCGGGTCGCCAACATCCTTCACGCGGCGGGCGCCAGCGACCCCGGGCTCCAGCGCGATCGCAACGAAGATCGCTGCTACTGGGACGAGCGCCGCGGCATCTTCATCGTCGTCGACGGCGTCGGCGGACAGGCAGCAGGGGAGCAGGCCGCCGATATCGCCCTCGAACGCCTGCGTCATCGTCTCGAGCGCCAGACCGGCAAAGCCGAGGATCGCATCCGCGAGGCGATTTCGATCGCCAACGACGAGATTTACCGTCTCGCCGCCACCCGGCCGAGCTGGAAAGGCATGGCCTGCGTGTTGACCGTGGCAGTCGTCGACAACGGCGACGTCGTCGTCGGCCACGTCGGCGACACGCGGCTGTACAAGATTCAGGGCGGCCGACTGAGGAAGGTTACGCGCGACCACTCGCCGGTCGGCGAGCGCGAGGACGCGCAAGAGCTGTCCGAGCGCGATGCGATGGCCCATCCCCGGCGCAACGAGGTGTTTCGCGACGTCGGGTCGGAGCCCCACCAGCCGGACGATCCCGACTTCATCGACATCGTGCGCGAGCCGTTCGAGCGGGACGCCGCGCTGCTGCTGTGCAGCGATGGCCTGACCGACGTCATCGATTCGACGGCAATCACCAGGATCGTCGAGACGTTCGCCGGGCATCCGCGGGAGGTCGTCCGCGAATTGATCGAGGCGGCGAACGACGCCGGCGGCAAGGACAACGTCACCGCGATCTACGTCGAAGGCGAGCACTTCGCGGCCAGGCGCGCCCGTGACTGGCCCGACAGCCTCGCGGAGCGGCTACTCACTCCGCCCGACGGCCGCGTCCGCGAAGGCGATAGTCCAGCGCCGATCGAGGCACCCCCTGCGAGCGGCGGCGTCGCGCCCTCGAAGGCGGGCCGCGCGGTCCGCGTCGCCTTGATCCTGCTGATTGTGCTCGTCGGAGCGCTGGCCCTGCTCGTAGGGACGCCGACGGGACGAAACCTCGTGCGACTGGAGTTGCCGCGAGCGGTGCCGCTGATCGCGAGCAGCACCCACGTCGCTGCTGGCGGGTCGATCGCCGCGGCGCTTCGTGACGCCCAGCCCGGCACCGAAATCGTCGTGGACCCCGGAGAATATCGCGAGGCGCTCGTCCTGCCGGAGGGCGTTCGCCTGGTCAGCCGCCTCCCGCGCCAGGCGGTCCTGCGCCTCTCCGGAAGCGCGTCGGACAACGCGGCGGTCGTGACCGCCAGTCGGATTGCCGGAGCGGAGCTCGTCGGCTTCAGGATCGTGGGCGACGCGGCGACCCCGGTGGGGACGGGGATCTACGTCGATCACGCGGCGCTCCGGATCGTCGATGTCGAGATCTCGGGCGCCAAGAACGCCGCCATCGAATTTGACGCCGGATCCGGCGGCGTCCTCCTCGGCAGCGATCTGACCGACAACTTCGGCTCGGCGGTGATCGTGCGTGCCGGCGCCGATCCCCGCGTCAGCCACAACCGCTTTGCCCGCAACGCCACGGCTGAGCGATCGACGGCCTGGCTGATCCTGGACTCCGGCGCCAATCCATCGTTCGAGGGCAACACGTTCGACGGCCTTCGTCCGGACGTACTGCCGCTGCTGAAGGACCGGAACTGGTTCATCCCGCCACCCGCGCCCGCTGCCGTCCCACCTGAGAGCCGGAGGCCGCGCCGATGAGTACTGTCTTCCAGCAGGTCGGGCGTTACGCCATCCAGCGGGAGCTTGGTCGCGGGGGCATGGCGACCGTCTTTCTGGCCACCGATACCGAGACCGGCATCGATGTGGCCCTGAAACAGGTCCCGATCGGGCTCGACCGCGAGGCGCGCGAGATTCTCGAAGCCGAAGAGTGGGGTGCGCAACTGCAGGCGCACTTCTCGGCGGTGTGCGACTGTGTGCCGAAGGTGTTCGGTTTCTGGCGCGACGGCGACTACTTCTATCTCGCGATGGAGTACGTCGACGGCCAGAACCTGTCGGAGCTGCTCGCCGAGTCGCTGCCGGTCGAGCGCGCGGTGTCGATTGCGATCGATCTCTGCCGCTTTCTCGAGGCGGCGCACACCTTCAAGGTCACTATCGACGGTCGCGATCTCACCTCGTTGCATCACAGCGATCTGAAGCCGCGCAACGTGCGGATCAGCAGCGACGGCCACGTCAAGGTCCTGGACTTCGGAATCGCCAAGGCGCTGTCGCTCAGCCGAAAGGTCACCCGCAACGACTTCGGGAGTGTGCCGTACCTGTCGCCCGAGCGACTCGAGTCGAACGACATCGACGTCCACACCGATCTCTGGGCGATTGGCGTCGTGCTCTACGAAATGCTGAAGGGAGCGCAGCCCTTCGTCGCGACCGACACCCGTCAGCTCGAACGGCGGATCCTGTCGCGCATGCCGCCGTCATCGTTGCCGGACACGTGCCCGGTGTCGCTGCAGGCAATTGTCGGCAAGCTCTTGGCGCCGCAGGCCCTTCAGCGCTACGAATCGGCGACGGCGATCCGCGAAGAGCTGCAACGCTTCCAGGCCGGCACGCGGACGCGCGCGGAGGACGAGGGCTGGCCCGGAGACGTCGACGAGGCGCCGACCGTCCGCACGCGGCCCGATCTCGCGCTCGCGGCGCCTGACGAGCAGCCCACGCGCCGCACGGCCGTCGTGGCGCCGCCGACGGCAGCGGTCGCCCGTCCCTCGCTGATCCGGCGCATCGTCGCGATGCCGCGCCTGCGACTGGCGAAAGCGATCCTCCTCGTCCTCGCTCTGATGATCGTGTTCAACGAGATGGCGGTCGGGACTTCCGCCAACCAGCTCGCCCGATCCGTCATGACGCGGCAGCTGGTCGATCTGAACGACAGCTGGATGCGATACGACGACCTCAGCCGCCGCTCGGTTCTGGGGCTGGGCGTGCTCGGTCTCCATCGCGCGCTGATCGGGCGCACCGTGGAGTTGAGCGAGCACGTCATGGCGAGCTATCGCAATGCCCTGCCGACCCTGCGCGAGGCGCAGTGGCAGACCATGCAGGCGGCGGACTTGAGAGCGCTGGCGACGGATCCCTACAACGGGCAGCTCAAGAGCGCCGTGCGCCTGTCGGAAGGCCACCTGCACCGGATCGCTGGCGATGCCAAGAAACTCAAGCGCGACGCGGCCGGAGCGCGACAGGAGTTTACCGAAGCGGTAACCGCCTTCCGCGAGGCCGCTCAGCTCAGACCGAACTGGCCGGATCCGTTTCTCGGGCTGATGCGCACCTTCATCTACGGTCTCGACGACCTCGATCGAGGGGTCGACGCCCTGCGACAGGCAGAACGCTTCGGCTACTCGTCGGGCAACCGCGAGATCGCGCAGCTCGCCGACGGATACCGTGCGCGTGGCGACCGCCTCGCCCGCAGCGCGCGAATGCTGCGCGGCCTGCCTCAAGAGCAGCCGTCGCTCGAGAAGTCGGCCGAAGCGTACCGGCACTCGCTCGAGCTGTACGCCAAGGTGACCGACTTCGCCAGCGGCGCAACCAGCATCCGGCTGGCGCAGCGCAGTCTCGACCAGATCGAACACCGGCTGGCGGAGCTCGCCGACGTCGCCACGCCGGACACCACTCCGAAACTCTGATCAGGCAACCGTGGGCGCGACATACACACACGCGGCGGAGCGAGGGACTCGTCGAACTGCGATCGGGTTGCGCCCGGGGCTGCTCTCGATCGCTCTCCCGATCGACCTGAGGCTGGTCGTGGTGTCGGTGGTGGCGGCGATTGCCATCGCGCTCACCGCCGCCGGAAAAATCGCCGCGCCCGGCGCCACGCAGTCGAGCGCTGCATCGGTCGTGAACCTGTCACACGATCGCGACCCCGCCGCACTCGAGGCGGCGCTACACCAGGTCTTCACCAACCCGGCCGACCGGCACCTGGCGGCGACCGCTCTTTTCGGAGCGGTCAGCGCGTATGCCGAGCAGGGTCGAGACCTGCCCAATGTCGGCGCGCTCGCCCGAGCGCAGGTCAGCGTGGACGCGATCCGCCGCACGAAGGGACTGGATCGACTGCAGGCGCGTGCCCGCGCGCTGTCCGACGCATCGGGAGGCTCGGCACGCGGCGCCACACTGTCCGTGCTCACCCCGGCCGAGCTCTCGACGCTCAAGCCGCTTCTGGTCGTCCGTACGCAGCGCGAGTTTGCCGCCAGCGTACTGCGCTGGACGGTTCTCTACGTTCTGGGATTTCACTTGCCCGTCGCCTTCTGGTGGTGGCGCAAGCGTCGTGGGGATCGTGTCCTCCTCGCCGCCGCACACCTGCTGACTGCCGTGGGCCTCTGCGCGATGATCGCGCGGCCGGATCCCTTGCGCGATCTGCTCCTGTTCCCCCGCTATGTCGAGACGATTCTGTTCGGCCTCGGCGTCATGGCGCTGGTTGCGGCCGTAGACTTTCGATCGCTCCGATTCAAGCAGTTCACGTATGTGCCGCTGCTCGCTGCCGCAACCCTGTCGGTGCTGCTGATTCTCTTCGGCCGTGGGCCCGGTCAGAGCACCGCGCGCGTCAACCTCGGCCCCGTTCAGCCGATTGAAGTCATTCGACTTCTGTTGTTGTTCTTTCTCGCCAGCTACTTCGCGCGACGCTGGGAGTTGCTTCGCCAGCTGCGACAGCCGGCAGTCCGCGCCTTCGAGCTGCCATCCTGGATCGACCTGCCGCGCGCGTCGTACGCCCTTCCGGTCGTGGGCGGCCTCGCCTGCTCGCTCGGACTGCTGTTCCTGCAGAAAGACCTCGGTCCGGCGCTCATCCTGGGTCTGATGTTCCTCGGGCTCTACGCCATCGCCCGGGGGCGAGTCGGCATGCCGATCGCCGGGCTGGTTGTGCTGCTGGCCGGGTTCTACATCAGCTACCGGCTGCACGTGCCGGCAACAGTGGTGGAGCGCGTACGGATCTGGCAATCGCCCTGGGACAACGCCGTCCGCGGCGGCGATCAGGTTGCCCACGCGATCTGGTCGCTGGCATCAGGAGCCTCCTGGGGCAGCGGGCTCGGACTCGGCTCGACGCGCTATCTGCCAGCGGGGCACACCGACCTGATCCTGGCCTCTATCGGAGAAGAGCTCGGCGCCTGCGGGCTGATCGTCGTGACGCTGTTGTACGGTGCGATCGGTTGGCGTGCCTGCCGCATCGCACGTCGGGCAGCGACCGACTACGAGTTCTTTCTCGCCGCCGGCGTCCTGCTGCTGCTCTCGATTCCCGCGATCCTGATGGCCTGCGCCATGGTTGGCGCCGTACCTCTTACCGGCGTGGTCACGCCGTTCCTCAGTTATGGCGGCACGGCGATGGCCGCCAACTTCGCCGCGCTCGGCATCCTCGCGTCGATTCGCGCGAACGAGACCACGGGCGAGGCCCTCGCGCCCTTTCTCCCGCCGCTTCGGCTGACAGTGGGCGCGGTGGCGGCCGCGGCAGCGATTCCGGTTGCCTTGCTGGTCAACATCCAGGTGAGACAGCCGGATCAATTCGTCGTCAAGCCTCAGCTCGGCCTGCAGGCGGACGGCTCCCGCCGCTACGAATACAACCCCCGCATTCTCGACGTCGTGCGACAGATTCCGAGGGGCACGATTTACGATCGCACCGGATTGCCGCTGGCGACCGACGAGGCCAGGGTCGTCACGGCCGCGTCCGAGGCCTACCGCACGTTCGGTGTCGCGATCGGTGAAACCTGCGCCGATGCCGCAGCCAGGTGCTATCCGCTCGCGGGGCGCGCCTTTCATCTCCTCGGCGACGTCCGCAGCCGCGTCAACTGGAGCGCCAGCAACACGTCATTCATCGAGCGCGACGACGAATCGCGGTTGCGCGGATTCGACGACCACGCCGTGGACGTCGCGGTTGCCGACGAGGGAGGTGAGCAGAGCTGGACGGTGCGTCGCGACTTCAGCCAGGTGGTGCCCTTACTCCGCCACCGCTACCAGCCGAGCCATCCCTCGGTCAAGGCGCTGCTCTCGCGCTCCCGCGACGTTCACCTGACGATCGACGCCCGGCTGCAGGCCAAGGTCGCCGACATCGTTGCGACCTACGCACGGTCATCGTCGGTCGGACATGCCGCCGCCGTCGTGATCGATGCAGATACCGGCGATCTCCTGGCGAGCGTGAGTTATCCATGGCCGGCGATGTCGGCCGGGCAGCTCGATACCTCGGACCAGGAGGCGCTTCTCGATCGTGCCAGGTTCGGACGGTATCCACCCGGATCGACGTTCAAGCTGGTGACCGCGGCGGCTGCGCTGCGGCAGAACGCGCGGTCGAACGAGGAGAAATACACCTGCGTCGGTCTCCCGGATGGGCGCGTCGGCGCCAGGCTCCCGGGCTGGACCCGTCCGGTTCGTGACGATATCAAGGATCGAAATCCCCATGGCACGCTGGATATGCACACGGCGCTGGTCGTGTCGTGCAACGCATACTTCGCGCAGCTGGCGTTGAAGACCGGTCCGCAGGCGCTCCTCGACACCGCCCGCATCCTCAACGTCGCCCTCGCCCGCAATAATTCGATGCAGCGGATTCGCGAGACCCTGCCACAGATCGGCTACGGCCAGGGCGAAGTGGTCCTGGCGCCGCTGAAGATGGCGCAGATCGCCGCGTCAATTGCGTCGGGCGGCCGCATCCCGCAGGTGCAGCCGGAGCGCGACCAGGCGACCGAGGCGGTCAGCGGCGATTTCCTGCCGCCCTCGTCGGCGCGCCTGCTCGCGTCGTACATGCGCGACGTGGTCGTCAGCGGGACGGGCCGGTCGCTGCGCGACTCGAGCGTGCCGATCGCGGGTAAGACGGGAACGGCGGAGATCTCGAACGCCGACTCGCACGCGTGGTTTGCCGGCTTCGCCCCGTACGGCGCGTCGCCGAGGCACATCGCGTTCGCGGTGCTCATCGAGCACGCCGGATACG
This sequence comes from uncultured Acidobacteriota bacterium, assembly GCA_963771415.1. GTDB lineage: Bacteria > Acidobacteriota > Vicinamibacteria > Vicinamibacterales > 2-12-FULL-66-21 > CAWAZT01. The sequence continues at coordinate 293,078 of CAVYTI010000010.1, forward strand.
GCGGGACCGCGGCCGCACCGGCGGCAGGAGACATCGTGTCGGCGGCCGCCGCGCTCGGTGTGCTGAAAGGAAAGTGACAATGGGGATCGGGAAGAGAGCGCAGTCCGCCGAGACGCGAGTCGGGCGGGTCGTCGACAATCTCGTCGAGCGGCTCGTTGGCCCGTCGCCGCGGCAGCCGGTGGAGGTCCTGCATCTGCTGCTGGAAGACATCGAGCATCGTCTGCAACCAGCCGGCCGCGGTCGCTGGGTGCTGCCGTGCAATCGAATCTCGGTGGAGCTCGCCGCTCCGACGCGCGAGGCCAGGGCGCAGCTGACGGCGGTCGTCGGCACCCCCGACGCGCTGCGTGCGCGAATTGTCGAACACCTTCGATCGACCTGCGCCGTGGGCCGGCTCGAGATCCGCGTTCGTTTTCGACCGAGCGCACAGGCGAACTGGACGCGCCCGGAGTATCACCTCGAGTTCGAGCAGACCGAACGCGCCGTCGCGCCGAGCCCTCGCCCGCCGGGCAGTAACGGAATAGAGCTGATGCTGATCAAGGGCGCCTCCGATCGCCGGCGGTTCACCTTCACGACCGAGCGCATCGACATCGGTCGCGGCGCCGAGGTGATCGACAGCCGTCAACGGCTGTTGCGACGAAATCAGATCGCGTTCCACGACGACGGCAACGATGCGAATCAGACCGTGTCGCGGCGACACTGCCACATCGCCTACCAGCCCGCGGCACGCGAGTACCGCCTCTACGACGACAACAGCTCACGCGGCACGAGCATCATCCGCAACGGAACGACGATTCCGGTTCCGCCGGGATCGCGGGGCGTAGGGCTGCAGACTGCCGACGAAGTGATTCTGGGACAGGCACGCCTGCGGGTGCGGATCGATGCCGGCGCGAAGAGCGCTGTAGCGCCGTTGCCTCGCGTTTAGAGCGCGAGGAGGCGCCGCAGCGCTGGACACGCTGTCGTCGCCGCTGAAGTGGAACGTCTGCAGGCCCTCTTCCTCGGCAGCCCGCAGGTTCACCACGCGATCATCGACGAACAACGCCGATTGCGCCGAGACGTCCAGGCCTGCCAGGCAGGCACGATAAATCTGCGTGCCCGGCTTGACGCAGCCGACCTCGCACGAGACGACGACCACATCGAACCACTCCGACAGCGCCTTCTCGGTGCGCACCTGCGCGATGATCTCGTGGACGCCATTCGAGAGCATGGCTGTCCGGCCGCCGCGAGCGCGAAACGCCTTCGTCAAGTCCCACATCTCGATCCGATAGTCGGTCCACGACGCGGCGTCCGCACGGATCAGTTGATCGGTATGCGACGAGGGGTGAGTCGGATCCTCAAGAACGCGCTGCCAGGTACTCGGCACCGCTCAGCCCGAGATCGTACGCTTCCCGGTGGCGCCAGTAACGGGAGGAGAAATCCTCGACCGGCAGGCCGGCCAGCGCGGCCAGCGTCTCGACGCTCGTGCGCGACTGCGGTCGCACGAGTACTTCGCCGAAGTCGAGAATCAGTGCGGTTGGCAGCACGACGAATAATGCTTACCGCGCGGCGCTGTCGGGTCAGGCGTCACCGCGACGCGGTGGGGTTCGGGACGGCCTTTTCGGGCAACGTATAGGCGTAGAGTCCGCCGCCGCCACCGACGACCAGATACTGGCGCCCGTCGAGCTCGTACATGATGGGGGAGTTGCCGACCCCGCCGATCGACGAGTGCCAGAGCGTTGTACCGTCCGACGTGCGCAGCGCGAGGACGTTCGTGCTGCCGTCGCCACTGAACGTCAACCCGGTCGCCGTCGTCAACACGCCGGCGCCGCCACCGCCGCCGATGTCGTGATTCCAGCGGACCTTGCCGGTCTGGTAATCGATCGCCCGCAGCGAGCCGGCGCCGTGCACGCCATAGTCGGCGCCCGCCCACCCGTAAGCCCCGTGCTCCGGCTTGAAGAAGTAGATGCCGTACGCGTCGCGAGCGCTGACCACGAAGAGTCCGGTCGTCGGATCGAAGCTCGGCGATCGGTAGTTCGTGCCGCCGCCTTCATCCGGCGTGACCAGCCGGCCGTCCCGTGTCGGTTCCTTGTCGGGGTTCGGGATCGGACGTCCGTCCTTGTCGATGCCTTTGGCCCAGTTCGCCGTCGTGAACGGTGTGGTCAGCAGGCTTTTGCCGTTGGTGCGATCCAGGACGAAAAAGTAGCCGTTGCGTGACGCCTGCAGCAGGAGCTTTCTCGGCTGCCCGTTGAATGTACCGTCGACGAGGACGGGGACTTCAGCGGCGTCCCAGTCGTGGGTGTCGTGCGGTGACGCCTGAAAACCCCACGCGAGCTTGCCCGTGTCCGGGTTGAGGGCCACGATGCTGCAGGTCCAGGGGTTGTCGCCCGGGCGTGCCGGCCCGTTGAGCACCGGCGTCGGATTTCCGGTGCCGACGAAGACCAGATTCAGCTCGGCATCGTAGGTGCCGGTGATCCACATCTGCCCGCCGGTCGCGCCGCCGCTGATCGAATCGGGGGTGCCAGGCGGCGGCGTGCTGTAGAAAATCCACTGCGTCTTCCCGGTTTCCGGATCGATGGACGTCAGCATCCCGGGCAGATTGTCGAAATCGCCGGACACCCCGATCAGCATGTGATTGCCGACGATCAGCGGCGCGTTGGTGGACCAGTAGCCGCGTCGGGCGTCCGCCACCTGGACGTTCCACTTGACCTTCCCATCCCGCGCGTCGAGGGCGACGACATGAGCGTCTGGCGTGGTCAGAAAAACCGTGTCCTTGTATATCGCGGCGCCGCGATGGCCGATGTGGAAGCCCTGATTGGTGGGATAGGTGTAGTGCCAGAGAGGCCGCGCGGTGCGGGCGTCAATCGCCCAGAGATTGTCCGGCGCGGTGATGTAGATCACGCCGTTGACGAGAAGCGGGCTCGACTTGATGCCACCGGGCTGCCCGGTTTGAAATGCCCACGCCAGCGTGAGCTGGTGCACGTTGTCCGGAGTGATCTGCTTCAGCTGACTGTGGCGGCGGCCCGAGTAGTCGCCGTGATAGCTCGGCCAGCTGTCGGCCGTGGGCCTGAGGAGCGCCGCGGGATCCAGGCCCTGAGCGTCGAGCCACCCGCAGGCGGCGATGACGAGGCCCAGGATCGAGATGTGGCGGAATACAGATCGGCGAGCGTGCATGATGTCCGGAGTCCTCGTTGGTGATCGCCCGGTCCCGACGACCGGGACAGGCCACTAGCGCAATGTCTGCAAGTACGCGAGCACGTTGTGCATGTCCGCGTCGGTGTATTTCGCCAGCTGCGCGGCGTGCGCTTCGAGCGGATCGTCGACGGAGAACTTGACCTGGCTGGTCGGCCACGAGCGTCGCCATCCGCCCTCGTCGACGAGCCCGATCGAGAACTCGTCGCGGAACGTGAGGCGCCCGGTGACGATTTGTCCGGACGGGAGCGTGACCGTCACCTTCGGGCCAGAAGGCGCGCCGGACCGGCCGCGGCCGCCGTTCGGGTACAGCATCCGCTGCATCAATGGGAGACCCTGCAGGCGCGTCGCCAGGCCGGCGAAATCTCCGGTTGGCGAGTGGCACTTCGCGCATCCGCCGGCGCCGTTGAAGTAGCTCTTGCCGGCGTCGGCGTTTCCCGTCTGGAGATCCCCGACCTCAACCGTACGACGATCGCCCTCGTTCGATGCGGACTTGGTCTTCGCGTCGTGAATGAACGCGATGATGGCGGAGAGGTCCGTGTCGGGCAGAGCGAAGGGCGGCATCCCCTTGTCGGGCCGTCCGGTTTTGACGACAGGCATGATCTTGTCGCCGCGGACATCGGCTGCGACGAGCTCCGACCTGGTCAGATCCGGGCCCGACTGACCGCCACGCGCGTCGCGCCCGTGGCAGAAGCCGCACTGCGCCGCGAAGAGCGGCTCGCCCGCCCGCACTTGATCCGGCGGATAGGTCTGCGGCGTCTGCGTGTCTGGTGGGCGTTGCGAAGCCGGACTGCTCATCTGACCGCCGCGGCCGGCGGGGGCAGGGGCCTGGGCCGTGGCCCGGTCGTGCGGAACGCCGCGGCCTTTCGCCTCGGAGAGACCGCCGAGCGCGACCAGCAGCAGGGCCGCGGCAAAAATACGCAATGGGGCTCGTAACAAAACAGAGGGTGTCGGCGTCATTAACGATTCGAGCACGAGTATAGTGACTTTCGCTGTCGGGTCAACCGTCGGTGAACACAGGAGATGAACAGGAGAGTTGAGATGCGGCAGACGCTCTTTCGTGCTTCGCTTTTCGTGACGCTCGCGGCCGTCTCGCTCGTCGGTGCGCAGCAGCCCGCGGCGCCTGCGGCAGGCGCGCAGCCTCCCACACCGCCCCAACCGATGTCGTTCTTCATCACGAGTGTCGGTGCCGGAGACGGGGCGAACCTGAGCGGGCTGGCTGGGGCCGACGCGCACTGCCAGAAGCTGGCGGCCGCCGTCGGCGCCGGAGACCGTCCGTGGCATGCGTACCTGAGCGCCGCCGCCGCCGGCGGCCAGGCAGCGGTCAACGCGCGAGATCGGATCGGACAGGGTCCCTGGTACAACGCCAAAGGGGCGCGCGTTGCCAAGGACGTCGCCGATCTTCACGGCGACTCTGCTGATGCGGCGCGGTTGGGCAACAACCTCTCGCGCACCACCGCGCTCACCGAGAAAGGTGATTCGGTCAAGGGTGCCGGTGACACGCCGAACGAACACGACATCCTGACCGGCTCCTTGCCCGACGGCCGGGGATTCGCCGACGGCGCCGACCACACCTGCCAGAACTGGACGAGCAATGCCAGCAACGGCAGCGCGCAGGTCGGCCACTTTGATCGCACCGGCGGCGGCAATACGTCGTGGAATTCGGCGCACGCCTCGCGCGGTTGCAGCCAGGCGAATCTCGTGAGCACGGGCGGAGCCGGATATCTGTACTGTTTCGTCGCGAAGTAGGCCCAGCGCGGGCGGCCCTGGGCGTCATCTGAGGGCACACCAGTCAAACATTGCCGGCGGGCAGCCACAGGAAGATGGCGTCCGTCGACGATGAGGAGGACGCAATGAGCTGGAGGAAGGCAACCGCTCCCGTCGCAGGAGCTGTATGCGTGGGCGTGCTGGCGATCTGCGGCGTCGGGGGGAACGGGGTGCGCGCGCAGCAGCCACCGGCCCCTGGTGGCGGCGGTGGCCGTGGCGGCGGCGTCGGCGGTGGGCTGTTCACGGCGGCCGACACCAATGAAGACGGTGCGCTGAGCCGCGACGAGCTCAAGGGAACCTTCGACAAGTGGTTCACCGACTGGGACACCGGCAAGACCGGCGCGTTGACGCAGGATCAGATTGCCGTCGGACTGAGCGCGGTGTTCCCGGCGCCGGTGTTTGGTGGTGGTCGCGGCGGCGCGCAGAACCAGACGCCCAAGCCGGAAGACGTTCAGGCGATGATGGCGGCGCTGCCGGACAGCGCACCGGCGAAGCCGCAGCAGCCGCGCAAGGTGCTGGTGCTGGGCAAGGCCGCCGGATTCGTCCACTCTTCGATTCCGCTCGCCGCCAAGACGGTCGAGGCGCTCGGGACCAAGACCGGGGCGTGGACGACAACGATCACCTACGATCCGGCGGATATCAACACGCAGAATCTCAAGCAGTACGACGCAATCTTCCTGGCGAGCACGACCGGCGCGTTTCTCGACGATCCCAACGATGCGGCGGCAACCGAGGCGCGGCGGAAGGCGTTGCTCGAGTTCGTCCGCGGCGGCAAGGGACTCGCCGGCATTCACGCCGCGACTGATTCCTACCACGCCAGCAGCACGCAGGCGGCTGGGCGCGGCGGGCGTGGCGGCGGAGGAGCCGGCGCGTTCCTGGCGACGGCGCTCTTCACCCAGGCGGACAAGAACAGCGATCAGAAACTGAGTCGTGACGAGTTCACCGGCCTGGCCGATGCCTGGTTCGACAAGCTCGATCCGGACAAGAGCGGCAAGGTCGTGCAGGCCGACTTCACCAGCCGCTTCGCCGCAGTGATGCCGGCGCCGGGCCGTGGCGCAGGAGCCAGCGCGGCGGCGGTCCCACAGGAACGCGACAACCAGATCGGCACCTGGCCGGAGTTCAACAAGATGATCGGCGGGTTCTTCAAGTTCCACTGGGTCGATCCGCAGCTCATCACCGTGAAGATCGACGACCCGAAGAGCCCGTTGACCGCGATGTTCCATGGCCAGGAGTTCGAGATTCACGACGAGACCTACACTTTCGGCATGGACACGTGGTCCCGCGAGAACCTGCACATCCTGACCAGCATCGACTACGCGAAGATGAGCGACGCGGACAAGGCGAAGGAAGCCAACCCGCGCGCCGACCACGATTTCGGTCTGAGCTGGATCAAGCGCGACGGCAAGGGCCGCGTGTTCTACGAGGCGCACGGCCATAGCGAGCGGATCTACGCCATACGGCCGATGCTCGAGCACGTGCTGGCCGGCATCCAGTACGCCATCGGGGACCTGAAGGCGGACGACACGCCGAGCGCCAAAGCCGGAACCAAATAGCCATGACACAGGCTCGAGCGACGCTTCCTGCGCTCGGGGTGGCCGCGATCATCATGGCGGTCGCGGGTGCAAGCGACATTCGGGGTGAGCGCGGCGCAGCGGCCGCGCTCTCCACACCGATCAAAGTCGAGGGCGGGCTCGTCTCGGGCGTGCCCGGACGCAATCCTTCCCTCACCGTCTTCAAGGGCATTCCCTTCGCGGCGCCGCCGGTCGGCCCACGCCGATGGCGCGCGCCGCAACCGCTGCAGCCCTGGGACGGGGTCCGTAAGGCGGAATCCTTTTCCGCCAGCTGTATTCAGTCGATCGTCACCGAGCGCAAGCCCTGGACCTACGAGTTCATGACGCACGGGGCCACCGACGAGGACTGTCTTTACTTGAACGTCTGGACCCCGGCGATCTCGCCGGCCGACAAGCATCCGGTGTTCGTCTACATCTACGGCGGCGCGAACATGGAGGGGTCCGCGTCGGTGCCGGTCTACGACGGCGAAGGGCTCGCCTCGAAGGGACTGGTCGTCGTCACCTTCAATTATCGTCTGGGCATCCTCGGCTTCTTTTCCCATCCCTCGCTGCGCGAGGAGACGAGCTATCACGCGTCGGGCAACTACGGTCTGCTCGATCAGATCGCCGCAGTGAGATGGGTGCACGACAACATCGCCGCGTTCGGCGGTGATCCCTCACGCGTGACGGTTGCGGGGCAGTCGGCCGGGGCTGCCGCCGTCCACAACCTGACGGCGTCGCCGCTGGCCAGGGGTCTCTTCCAGCGCGCAATCGCCGAGAGCGGGTCCGGCGTGGCCCCTACCCGGGCCAGAACGCAGGCGGATCAGGAAGTGGATGGCGCCCGCGTGGCATTGGCGAAGGGAGCGCAGTCGCTCGCGGACTTGCGCGCCATGCCCTGGCAGCAGCTCGTGCTTCCGCTGCCCGCGCCAGCCGGCGGCGGCCGAGGGGCGTCGTCGACACCGCGGTTCGGAATCGTTGTCGACGGCTATGCGCTGCCGGCTTCCATCCCGGAGATCTTCGCCGCGGGAAAGCAGAACGACGTCGTCACGTTGACCGGCAGCAACGCCGACGAAGGGGGAGCCGTTCCTCACCCGACGGTGACGGCGGAAGCGTTTCAAAGCCAGGCGCGTCAGCGCTTTGGCGATCTGGCGGACGCGTTTCTGAAGCTCTATCCCGCCGGCTCAGACGATCAAGCCCGCGCGGCCCAGAACGAGAGCTCGCGCGATCAGTCGCGCGTCTCCACCTATCTCTGGGCGGTAACTCGCGGACAGACCGCGAAGACGCAGGCCTATATCTATTTCTTCACGCACCCGCTGCCGGGGCCCGATGTTCAGCTGTTCGGCGCCTTCCATACGTCTGAAGTGCCATACGTCCTCAACACGCTGGGCATGTCCGATCGTCCTTTCACCGACGAGGATCGAGCGCTCGCCGAACGGCTGTCGTCGTATTGGGTGAACTTCGCGACGTCCGGGGATCCAAACGGCAAGGGACTTCCGGTCTGGCCGGCGGTGAGCCCTGACTCATCGGTCACGATGGAGCTCGGGCAGCAGTTCAAGCCGATCCCGATCGCAGGCGACGCCGCCAAGCTCGAGTTCTTCACCCGCTATTTCCGCGGCCGTGAGACCGTGGCCTCGGATCTTCACGCAAGGCCTCTCCGCGCGAGCGGGGCCCGCTAGACGAACGGATCGATCGGGCACATCTCACATTCCTATGGCCAACCCTTCGATCAAGAGCGATGTCGTCGGCAGTCTGTTGCGGCCGGCCTTTCTGATGGATGCACGCGCGGCGCTGGACCGCGGCGACCTCACGCCCGCCGAATTCAAGGCGGTCGAGGATCGCGCGGTCGACGAGGCCGTTGCGTTGCAGGAAGCCGCCGGGCTGGATGTCGTCACGGACGGCGAAGTCCGTCGTCTCGCCTTCTACGGTCATCTCGTCGACGCGCTGGAGGGATTTGACAATCGTGCCGGGTGGTCGATCACGTTCAGGGACGCGGAAGGCCACGAGGCCGTCCTGCAGCGCCCCGTCGTGATCGGCAAGCTCCGCTGGCGACGGCAGATGAGCGTTGAGGAATTCACCTACCTCCGCGGCCGTACGAGGAAGCCGGTCAAGGTGACGCTGGTGAGCGCGCAGCAGGCGGCGGCCTACTACGATCCGGAGAAATCGCGCGCCGCGTATCCGACACGAGACGCATATCTCGCCGATCTCGTCGATTTCACGCGGCGCGAGATCGCCGAGCTGCAGCGGCTCGGCTGCCAATACATCCAGATCGACGCGCCGCAATATGCGGCGCTGCTCGACGAGAAGATCAGGGAAGGCTACCGTCAGCGCGGCAGCGATCCGGACAAGATGCTGGATGCCTGCATCGAGCTCGACAACGCAATTATCGACGGGCACCCCGGCGTCACGTTCGGCATCCACATCTGCCGCGGCAATCACAAGAGCATGTTCTACGCGTCGGGTGGCTACGACCGCATCGCCGAGCACATCTTCTCGCGCGCCAGATTCGATCGCTTTCTGCTCGAGTACGACGACGAGCGATCGGGCAGCTTCGAGCCGCTCCGCTTCGTTCCCGACGACCGCGTGGTCGTGCTGGGCCTGGTCAGCTCGAAGACGCCACGGATGGAAAGTGAGGACGCACTGCGGGGGCGGATTGCCGAGGCCGCGCGCATTGTTCCGCTCGAGCGGCTCGCCCTCAGCCCGCAGTGCGGCTTCGCCTCCACGCACGAGGGCAACCGGCTCTCACCCGACGATCAGCGTCGCAAGCTGGAGCTGGTCGCGCGGACGGCGCGGTCGGTCTGGCAGACGGCGATCGCGTAACGGAAACGGGTACAACCGTCTTTTCAAAAAAGCGGTTGCCCCCTTTTTCCCTACTTGAAGAGCAGTGGAGCGATGTCGTTCAGCTGATGACGCCAGACGGTCCATTCGTGACGGCCGTCGGTCAGTGTGAACGTGTGGGTCACGCCCTTCGCCGTCAGCAGCGCATCGAAGTCCTTGTCGCCGGCGCCCACGAGCGTGTCGTCCTTGCCCACGCCCATCCAGAACAACTTGAACTGCTTGTTGGCGACGCTCGGATCGGCCAGGAACCTCTGGTACGCCTGTTCCGCGTTGCGTCCGGCCGCCGGGCTCATCAGGACGACGTAGCGAAAGAGCTCGGGACGGTTGAAGGCGATGTTGATCGTCTGGCCGCCGCCCATCGACAACCCGGCAATCGCCCGATCGTCCGCGCTGGTCGAGACCTTGAAGGTCTTCTCGACCATCGGCATCACGTCCTCGAGCAGGTCGTGCGCGAAGAGCGACAACGCACCCGCGCCGGCTCCGACGGCCGCATCGACCGGATTGGAGGGCGGCGCCGCCGCCTTCGCCGGACCTGAGTAGAAACTCTGAATCGCGTGCCCGAGCGGCATCACCACGACCATCGGCTTGGCCTTGCCCGCGGCGATCAGGTTGTCGAGGATGTTGTTGGCGCGGCCGATGAGCGTCCAGCCCGATTCGATGTCGCCGGCGCCATGCAGCAGGTACAGCACCGGATAGTTCTTGCCCTTGTCGTAATCGGGCGGCGTGTAGACCCAGACCGTGCGCGCGACGCCCATGGCTTTCGACACGTACGGCTGAATGCGAACCGCGCCGTGCGGCACCGGCTTGACGTCGTAGAAGTCCGCGCCCGATCCCGGAACCTGCACGACCGAGACCGGACCGAACCCGCCATAGCCCATCTTCGTGTTCGTGTTGCGCGGATCGAGCGCCGTCACGCCGTCGACGTTGAAGGCGTAGGTATAGATGTCGGGTGGCAGCGGGCCGATAGTCACCGACCAGATGCCGTTGTCTCCCTTGGTCATCGGATGCGGCTTGCCATCGAGCTCGCCACTGGCGGTGACCTGCTGCGCGTTGGGCGCAAAGAATCGAACGGTGACGCTGCCGTCGGCCGCCACCTCGGGCGACGCGTACGCCGGACCGCCGCGACCGCCGCCGCGTCCACCAGGGGGTGCGCCGGCGGGCGGCTGGGCCATCGCGATTCCTCCGCTCACGCCAAGGACGATCACCATCAGGACAAGCGTTCGACGCATTACTGGCCGCCTCCCGGGCCACCACGACCCGGCCCTCCGCGTCCACGCTGCGGCGGCTTCACCGTCATCAGCGCGTCGATCGGCTGTTTCGCCGCCCACGCGATGCCGCGCAGCAGCATCGGCTGAATCTGGGGGTTGGTGAAGTTGGAGTAGTTGTGTCCCTGCATCCACACGAACGCCCGGTACGGCTGCCCGCCCGCGAGGGTGTTCTCGTAGGTCCAGATCTGCGGCACGACTTCACCCTCGTGTCCCTTCGCGCTCGGCGTCGCCGCCATGGTCGCCGTCGCCAGCACGTGAATCTGCGGCGACTTCGCCCACGTGATCAGGAAGAAGGCCTCGTCCTTGATCGTGAAGTTCGACAGGCCCTGCATGATCGGATTGGTGGGATCGGCGATCGCATACGGGACGTCCGCCTCCAACGTGAAGTTCGTCTCGCCATGTTTCTTGGCGCCGCCGACGAGCGTCGAGTAGTACGCCGGATCCGGTCCGCACAGCGTGTCGTGGAAAGTGACGATGCCGCCGCCGCGTTTCAGGTAGGCCTCGATCGTCGCTTTTTCTTCGGGGGTCATGTAGCCGGCGTCCCCCTTGTACATGACCAGCACGTCGGTGTTGGTCAGCTCGGCCGGGGTTGGCGAGTGGAGCGATCCGTCGACAATGGCGCCGCGCTCGGTGAGGATCTTGCTCCAGTCGGCGAGAAACTGCGGGTAGTCATGCTGCCCGGGGCCGTGCGTCTTCAAGCCGGATCGAATGTAAATATGCATGGGCGGTGGTCCTTGCGGTGCCGCGGCCTGCGGTTGCTGCGCCGCCGGCTGGGCCGGCGGCTGCTGCGCCATGACAGTCGTGCACAAGGCCACCGCCCCGAGCGCGACTGCCAATCGAAGAATCCTCATGTCCCTTCCTCCTGAGTCACGGACGCGGGTCCTTCGTCCCCAGCCCTCGTCCCTGGTCTGTCGTCCTCGTCCGGAATCCGTCGTCCACCGTCGGGCGCACTCCCGCCTGCCTCACTGCACTGCTGTCAAATGTCCGCGTACTCCGCGTCCCTTAACTCGATCCTTCCGCGTCTTCTGCGTAGTTGCGCGGCCCTGAACACGACCCTTCCGCGTCTTCTGCGTATTCCGCGGCCCTGAACACGACCCTTCCGCGTCTTCTGCGTATTCCGCGGCCCTGAACTCGATCCTTCCGCGTCTTCTGCGTATTCCGCGGCCCTGAACTCGATCCTTCCGCGTCTTCTGCGTAGTTGCGCGGCCCTGAACACGACCCTTCCGCGTCTTCTGCGTATTCCGCGGCCCTGAACTCGATCCTCCGCGTATTCTGCGTACTCCGCGGCCGTCCGCGGCCCTGCTTGCACCACAATGGCTGCCGGCTTGAATACACTGGTGGATGCAGGGTCTGCGTAAAGTGGAATCTTGTATACATACGCCGATGGCCGATGGCCGTTTACCGGTCAATCCGGCACTGAAACGCCGCTTATCGTATCCTGAACCGCCATCGGGAGGGTTTTGCGTATGCAATCGAGCCTCAGCCGGAGAGAATTCCTCGCGCGCGCGGCGCTCACCGGGGTCGCCCTCCAGGTCGTCCGCCCGGTCCGCGCGGCCGACGAGGGGATGTTCGTCTCCCTCAATTCCTCGCTGACGGCGTCGGGCAAACTCGAGTGGCCCGAGTTCGCGCGACTGGCCGCCAGCGTGGGTTATGGCGGCGTCGACGTCAGCCTGGACGGCGTCCGGAAAGCCGGTGCGGACCAGACGCGTGCCTTGCTGGCCGGTCTCAAGATTCGGCCGGGCATCGCCGGTCTGCCGGTGCGGTTTGCCGCCGACGAGCCCGCCTTTCAGGAGGGGCTGAAACAGCTGGGGGAGGCGGCCAAGCTGGCTGCCGACATCGGCTGTCCCAGGATGCAGGCGGTCATGCCGCCGTCGAGCACCACACCCAAAGCGGAGTATCGAAAAATCATCAAGGACCGCGTGGTCGCGATGTCCGAGATCCTGCAAACCTCGAAGGTGAGGCTCGGTCTCGAATTCCTCGGGCCGCTCCACTTCCGAAGCCGCCAGCCGTACGAGTTCATCTGGAAAATGGACGAGCTCCTCGAGTTCACCAAGGAGTGCGGAGCGAACATCGGCCTCGTCCTGGATGCATGGCATTGGCATCACGCCGGCGCAACCGCGGCCGACATTCTCGCGGCCGGCAAGGACCGCATCGTGACGGTGCACGTCTCGGATGCGAAGGCGCAACCGCCCGAAGAGGTCCGCGACAATGTGCGGTTGATGCCCGGCGAAGGGGTCATCGATCTCGTGACCTTCTTCAAGTCGCTCGATAAGACCGGCTATCGCGATGCCGTGAGTCCGGAACCCATCGGCCGGGTACCGGCGACGCTGAGTCCGGAGGAAGGGGCGCGTCTGGGGCTCGAGACGACGGTCGCAGCGATGAAACGTGCCGGGATCAAGCCGGCGGGTCAGGCGGCGTAGACCGAACGCGCCTGTCAGCGCGATCGACGCGGCACGTGGCGTCGCACGAGTGCGAGCGCGACGAAGGTCGACGCCATCGCCGTGGCCATCAGACCAAAAAACGACGCTGTGCCGTGAGACTCCAGCGCCCAGGGGCCCGCGTAGCCGCTCAGGATCGCGCCCGAGCGTCCGACTGACACCGCTGCGCCCACCCCCGTCGCCCGGATCGCGGTCGGGTAGACGTGAGCCGCAAGCGCGAACATCGTCGTCTGAACGGCGTTGATGAAGCCGCCGGTGATGCCGAGCAGGACGAGGAATCGCGTGACATCGGCCTGCGGTCCGATCGGCGTCACGCTCAGCACCGCGGCACCGACTACCGCTCCTCCGCCCAGCGCCAGCATCGTCACCCTGGATCCGAGTCGTGCGATCAGGATGCCGCCCGCAATCGCACCGGCGACACCGCCCAGATTGAACACTGTGATGGCGCTGCTCGCGGTGGCCGATCCGAGGCCTGCCGCGGTGATGATGGTTGGCAGCCAGCTGAATCCGAGATAGACCGCGAGCAGGCAGGAGAAGAATGCTGCCCACAGCGCCAGCGTGTCCGAGACGATCTCCGGCTGGAAGATCGCGCCGAGCGACGGGCGGTCCGGTGACGCGTGGCGACGTTCCACGAAGGTCGCTGCCGCCGGAACGGAATGCCCCATCCGCCGGAGCGTCTGTGAGAGCTCGTTCCAGCGCGCCCGATGGTGCGCCAGATAGCGCGGCGATTCCGGCAGCAGCAGTCGGAGCACCGCCGCGGCGACGAGCGAAAGGATCCCGCCGACGACGAACAGACTGCGCCAGCCCAGCGACGGGAGGAGCGGGATCGCGACCAGTCCCGCCAGGGTGCCGCCCAGCGGCACGCAAACGATCGTGACGGTCACGGCGATGGGGCGCCGGTTCAGCGGGACGTATTCGGCTGCGAGCGCTGCCGCGTTCGGTATCGCGCCGCCGAGCCCGATCCCCACGATGAAGCGGAGGATCGCCAGGGCCGGTATCGACTGCGCCGTCGAGACGCCGAGCGTCGCCACGCCGAAGATCGCCATGCTGCCGAGCAGTGCCGTGCGTCGCCCTGCCCGGTCGCCGGCGAGCCCGGCGATTGCGCCGCCGACCGCCATGCCGAGAAATCCGAACGCGACGACCGGAGCGAACGCGCTGCGGGCGACGCCGAAGGCACTCATGATCTGCGGGATGGTGATGCCGAGAAGCTGGTTGTCCACGCCGTCGAACACGATCGTCAGCGCGGTCAGGCACACCAGCCATCGCTGGTACGGCGTCCAGCGCCCCTCGTCGATGACGGCGTTGACGTCGATTGGCAAGGCGTTCGTCATATCACTCGCATCCCGATGCGCGTGCTCAGGGGTGGTTGCCGGAGTCGCCGTCACGCATCGATCACCGCGAACGGAAAACCGACATAGTTCTCCGCCAGGCTGGTCAAGGCGGCACGGGAACTGACCACGTACTCGAGCTCGGCCAGCTGGCGGCGTCGATCGAACGGATTGTCCGTGTCGGCCCGGTGCAGCATCGAGGTCATCCACCACGAGAAGCGCTGCGCCCGCCAGGCGCGCTCGAGCGCGGTCGCCGAGTACGCCTCGAGCGCAGAGTCGTCGCCGTGACTGCAGGAGCGTGACAGCGCCCGAGCCAGCAAAGTGACGTCCGCCATCGCCAGGTTCAAGCCCTTCGCCCCCGTTGGCGGCACGATGTGGGCGGCGTCGCCAGCCAGGAACAACCGGCCGTACCTCATGGGCTCGACGACGAAGCTTCGCATGCCGGTCACATTTTTCTGCAGGATACGGCCCTCGTTCGGCCGCCATCCATCCGCAGTCGCCAGCCGCTCCTGAAGCTCCGCCCAGATCCGCTCGTCGCTCCACGCCGAGATGGATTCATCCGGAGCGCACTGCAGATACAGCCGCGTGACCTCGTGCGACCGCATGCTGAACAGCGCGAAGCCGCGGTCGTGCCGGCTGTAGACGAGCTCGTCGGACGAGGGAGCCGCGTTGGCAAGGATGCCGAGCCAGGCGAACGGATAGACTCGCTCGTAGACGTTCACGTGCGCGGCGGGAATCGACGGCCGGCAGACCCCGTGAAAGCCGTCGCAACCGGCCACGAAGTCACACGTCACTTCTTGTGCGGCGTTGTCGTGATGGAAGCGCACCCTGGGACGCGTCGTTTCCAGATCCAGCACCCTGACGGCATCGACCTGGAAGAGCAGCGGCCGGGCGGTCGCCCGGCGAGCGTCGATCAGGTCCTTGACCACTTCGTTCTGGCCGTAAATGGTGATCGTCCGACCGCTCGTCAGGCCGGCCATATCGATGTGATGTCGCCGCCCGGCGAACGCCAGGTGGATGCCCCGGTGCACCATCCCCTCGCGGCGCAGTCGGTCGCCGACGCCGACGGCGGTCATCAGGTCGACGGTTCCCTGTTCGAGCACGCCGGCGCGGACGCGCTCGATCACGTGGTCCTGGCTCCGGTTTTCCAGAATGATGGTGTCGATCCCCGCTCGATGGAGCAGGTGCCCGAGCATGAGCCCGGCCGGCCCGGCTCCGATGATGGCGACCTGAGTGCGAAGAGAACGCATTGGGGTGAGATATCTTAATCAGGTATCGACTATCGTGAGCTCCCAAAGACTGGACAGGTCGTGACGGCGTGATCGATTCATCTCTCCGCGGCCGCGTGGCCGTTGTGCAGGTTCGTAACCCTCCCGTCAATGCGTTGAGCGCGGGTGTGCCGGAGGCGCTTCTCCACGCTGTGGAGGCGGCCGCGCGCGACTGGGCGGTGGCCGCGATCGTGGTCATGGGGGCCGGCAGGACGTTCATCGCCGGCGCCGACATCGCGACGCTCGAGCAGGCGGCGTGGGGCGATCTCAGCGCCGCGGCCGATCTGCACGAGATGTTGGCGTCAATCGAGAACAGCCCGAAGCCGATTGTCATGGCCATCCATGGCACAGCGCTGGGAGGCGGCCTCGAGCTGGCCATGGCCGGGCACTATCGTGTGGCGACGGCCAGCGCGCTGCTCGGTCAGCCGGAGGTGAAGCTGGGAATCATTCCGGGCGCCGAGGGAACTCAGCGGCTTCCGCGTCTGGTCGGCATCGGCAAAGCCCTCGATTTGTGCGTCGGCGGCAAGCCGATTCGCGCGGCCGAGGCGCTGGAGGCGGGCCTGATTGACGCGGTGATCGATGGCGACCTGGTCGACCAGGCCGTAGCCTTCGCGGCGCGCGTGGCCGACCTGCCGCTCAGGAAAACCAGCGAACAGAACGCGCGGTTGGGAACACCCGAGGAGAATGCCCCGCTCTTTTCGGCGGCGCGGGCGATGGCGGCCAAGACGCGACGCCTGCAACTGGCGCCTCTCAAGGCGGTCGAGGCCATCGAAGGGGCGTCGGCGCTGCCGTTCGCCGAGGGCTGTCGTCGAGAGCGGGAACTCTTCTTCGAGTGCGTGCAGGGCGAGCAGGCTCGTGCCCTGATCCACGTCTTCTTCGCCGAACGGGCGGCCGCCAAGGTTCCGGGAGCGAACGCCACCCCGGCGACCGTCGATCGCGTCGCCGTGATTGGGGCGGGGACGATGGGGGGAGGCATTGCGATGGCGTGCGCGAACGCCGGCCTCGCGGTCGTGCTCGAAGACACCGACCAGGCGGCGATCGACAAGGGCATGTCGGTGATTCGCAGGAACTACGCGACGTCGGTCTCGCGCGGTCGTCTGACGCAGCCGGCGGCCGACGAGCGCCTGGCGCGGATCGACCCTCAGGTTGGTTATGCCGCCGTGCGCAACGCCGATCTCGTCGTCGAGGCGGTCTTCGAGAATCTCGACCTGAAGAAGCGCGTCTTCCACGAGCTCGACTCCGAGGCCAGGACCGCCGGAGTGCTGGCGACCAACACATCGACGCTCGACATCGACGAGATCGCACGCACCACCTCGCGGCCGGACGCGGTCGTCGGGCTGCATTTCTTCAGCCCGGCGCAACGTGATGCGGCTCGTCGAAGTGGTCCGCGGGCGCCGCCTCCTCCGAGCGGACGCTGGCGACCGCGCTGGCGTTCGCCAAGCGGCTCGGCAAGGTTCCCGTGGTGGTCGGCAACTGCCCGGGGTTCGTCGGCAACCGGATGATGTTTCCCTACATGTACGAGGCGCAGTTCATCGTCGAAGAGGGAGCGACACCGGAGCAGGTGGACCGGGCGCTGACCGATTTCGGCATGGCGATGGGCATCTTTGCCGTCGACGACATGGCGGGGGTCGACGTCGCCTGGCGCGTCCGCCAGGAGCTCGGTCAGTTCAGCGATCCGGGACAGCGGCGTCCGCTGGTGCAGGAAGCGCTGAACCAGATGGGTCGATTCGGGCAGAAGACCGGCGCGGGATGGTATCGCTACGACGACAAGCGCAACGGCGATCCCCGACCCGGTCGTTGTCGAGCTGATCCGCTCGACCGCGCGCGATGCCGGCATTCCCCAGCGCGAGTTCACGGACGACGAGATCGTCGAGCGGACGATCTACGCGATGATCAACGAGGGGGCGCGCGTGCTCGAGGAGGGGTTCGCCGCTCGCGCGTCGGACATCGACACGATCTACGTCAACGGCTACGGGTTTCCCGCCTGGCGAGGCGGTCCGATGTTCTTCGCCGATCACGTCGGCCTGGCCGTCATTCACGAGCGCGTCGCTGCTTTCCACGCGCAGTTCGGCGATCGGTGGACGCCGGCGCCGCTGCTCACGTCGCTGGCGAAGTCGGGCGGCACGTTTCGCGCGCGCGATCGGAGTCGTGGGTGAACATTCTTCGCGCCGACACGATCATCGAGCAGCGATCCGACGGCGCAATTCTGGCGCGGTCGCCGCACGTGCTCGGGCCGTATCCGGCGAAGATGACCGAGCGGCTCGAGCATTGGGCGCGCGAGGCTCCCGATCGAACGTTTCTGGCGGCGCGCGACGCCACCGGAGACTGGCGTCGGCTGACCTACGCCGATGCCCTGACGCGCGTCCGCTCGCTGGCGCAGTCTCTGCTCGACCGCGGCGTCTCGACGGACCGGCCGCTCGTGATTCTCTCCGGCAACAGCATTGAGCATGGCCTGCTGGCGCTCGCGGCGATGTACGTCGGTGTTCCCTATGCGCCGATTGCGCCGTCCTATTCGCTGCTCGCCCGCGAATACACGACGCTCCGGGCGCTGTGGGCGTCGCTCACGCCCGGCATGGTCTTCGCGGACGACGGCGCACTGTTCGAGCGTGCGCTGTCGCACGTCGCCAACGGCGATCTGATCGTCACCTGCTCGGCGCCACAGTCTCTCCAAACGCTCGATTGGCGGGAACTGGAGGCGACGGCGCCGACCGCCGCTGTCGACGACGCGCACGCACGGGTCGGACCCGACACCGTGGCGAAGGTGCTCTACACCTCGGGCTCGACGGGCGCGCCCAAAGGGCGTCATCAACACTCAGCGTATGCTGTGCTCCAACCAGGAGATGCTGCGGACGATGCTGCCGCTCCTCTCCGACGAACCGCCGGTGCTGTGCGACTGGCTGCCGTGGAATCACACCTTCGGCGGCAATCACAACTTCGGGCTCGTCCTCTTCAACGGCGGCACGCTGTACCTCGACGAGGGCCGCCCGACGCCGGACGCGTTCGACGCGGACGATCGCCAACCTGCGCGAGATTGCGACCACCGCGTACTTCAACGTGCCGCGAGGCTACGATCTGCTCGTGCCGCACCTGTCGCGCCGACGCCGCATTTCGCGGCCCATTTCTTCAGCCGCATGAAGATGATGTTCTGCGCCGCCGCGGCGCTGCGCCAGCACGTCGCCGACGAGCTCGTCAGAATCTCGCGCGAAGCACGAAGCGGTGACACGCTGCCTTTTGTCACCGGCCTGGGCGCCACCGAGAGTGCGCCATTCGCGATTTGCGCCGGCAACGCGGCGTTCACCGGCGGACGTATCGGCGTGCCTGCGCCGGGCGTCGAATTGAAGCTGGCGCCGGTTGGCGGACAGCTGGAAGGCCGGCTGCGCGGACCGAACATCACGCCAGGCTACTGGCGCGACCCGGCCCTGACCACAGCCGCCTTCGACGAGGAGGGGTACTACAAGCTCGGCGACGCGTTGAGCTTCTTCGATCCGGGCGATCCGTCGCTGGGCTTTGCGTTCCAGGGACGCATCTCCGAAGATTTCAAACTCTCGACCGGCACGTGGGTCAGGGTCGGTCCGCTCCGTGCGAAGCTCCTCGCGCACTTCGGCGATCTCGTGCTACGACGTCGTGATCGCCGGGCACGACCGGGAATTCGTGTCGACCCTCGTCTTTCCAAATCTCGCGGTCTGCCGCCAGCTTGCCGGTTCGGCGACGAGCAGCTCCGACGCGCGGTCGTTGCTGACGCACCCGGCCGTCCGCGAGCGATTCGCCGAGCGTCTGGCGTCGTTTGCCGCGCGGCACGCCGGCAGCTCGACCGCCGTGGCGCGCGCGATCCTGCTCGAGGAGCCGCCGACGATCGACGGCCACGAAGCGACCGAGAAGGGCAGCGTCAACCAGAAGGCGGTTCTCTCGCGCCGCGCCAGGCTCGTCCAGCAGCTCTACGGCGGGGACGGCCCAGGCATCGTGATCGACACTTTCAAGAGGACGGTCCCTCAGTGAGCACAGGCATTCGCCTCGATCCCTCGCGCGTCCGCGCCATCGACACGCACGTCCACCTGGAGTCGCTCGCCGCCACCGGCACGCAGACCGACAGCGACGCGCGGAAGTACTTCGGCGAGTCCAGCGCCCCGCGCGACGCGGAGGGGCTGGCGCACTACTACCGATCGCGAAACATCGGCTTCGTGGTGTTCTCGGTAGACGAGCGGCTGTCGGGGCGCCCGCAGGTTCCTAACGACGAGGTCGCCGCGTTCGCCGCGAAGCATTCGGATATCGCGATTGCCTTTGCCAGCATCGATCCGACGCGCGGTCCGGAAGGCGGTACGCGAAGCGCGGCGGCTGGTCTCGTCCGGGCTGGTCCACGGCCTCAAGCTCCATCCGCCGATGCAGCAGTTCTTTCCCAACGATCGCATCGCCTATCCGCTGTACGAAGTGTTCGCGGAGGCCGGCCTGCCCGTGCTCTTCCACACCGGGCACAGCGGCATCGGCACCGGCATCGCCCGGTGGCGGCGGCGTCAGGTTGAAGTACGGCCACCCGATGCCGATCGACGACGTCGCGGTGGATTTTCCCGACATGAAGATCATCATGGCGCACCCGTCCTTCCCCTGGCAGGACGAGGCGATCTCGATCTGCCTGCACAAGCCGTCGGTCTACATCGATCTCTCGGGATGGTCGCCGAAGTACTTCGCGCCCAACCTCGTGCAGTACGCCAACACGCTGCTCAAGCACAAGGTGCTGTTCGGCTCCGACTATCCGTGGATCACGCCCGATCGGTGGCTGGCGGATCTGGAGAAGACCGCCATTCGTGAGGACGTCCGACCGCTGATCCTCAAGGACAACGCCGTCGGGTTGTTCGGGCTGAAGGCTGCCGGCGCGAGCGGCACGCCATGACCGAGTTCCTGGCGCTTGGCGACGCGGTCTCCCGGTTCGTGCACGATGGCGATCGGGTGGCCCTCGAAGGTTTCACCCACCTGATTCCGTTTGCCGCCGGTCACGAGATCATCCGGCAGCGGCGCCGCGATCTGACGCTGGTCAGGATGACGCCCGATCTGCTCTACGACCAGATGATCGGATCGGGCTGCGCGCGAAAGCTCGTGTTCTCCTGGGGCGGCAACCCCGGCGTCGGCTCGCTGCATCGGCTGCGGGACGCCGTCGAGCGAGGGTGGCCGCATCCGCTCGAGCTCGACGAGCACAGCCACGCGGCCATGGCCCACGCCTATGTCGCCGGCGCCAGCGGCATGCCTTCCGCCTTTTTCCGAGGCTATCGCGGTTCGGAGCTGGCCACGGTCAACACGAATATCAAGTTCGTCCGGTGTCCCTTCACCGCCGAATCGCTCGCTTGCATACCGGCGTTGCGCCCCGACGTCGCGATCGTGCACGCGCAACGGGCCGATCGCGCCGGCAACGTCCTCGTCGAGGGGATCATCGGCGTGCAGAAGGAAGCCATCCTCGCCGCCTCCCGCTCCATTGTCACCGTCGAGGAGGTCGTCGAACGCTTCGACGGCGTCGGGACGAACGCGACGATCCTGCCGTCCTGGGTCATTGGCGCGGTTGCGGTCGTACCCGGCGGGGCGCACCCGTCCTACACGCATGGCTTCTACGGCCGTGACAATTCGTTCTATCTGGCCTGGGACGAAATTTCACGCGATCGCGAGTCGTTCGCAGGCTGGATGCAACAGCATGTCTTCAACGTGTCCCCGGATGTCTTTCACCAGCGCGCCTACGCGCGGGCGGACTGATCGATGGCTGAACCCCGGGAGTACTCCTCGTCCGAAATGATGACCGTTGCCGCGGCCCGCGCGCTCGGCAACGACGACATCTGTTTCGTCGGCATCGGCCTGCCGTCGGCTGCCTGCAACCTCGCGCGCTTGACTCACGCTCCACATCTCAAGCTCGTGTACGAGTCGGGCACGCTCGAGACGAAACCGCAGGTGCTCCCGCTCTCTATCGGCGACGGGGAACTCTGCGAGACGGCGCTCACCACCGTGTCCGTGCCCGAGATGTTCCAGTACTGGTTGCAGGGTGGGCGGATCTCCGTCGGCTTTCTCGGAGGCGCGCAGGTCGATCGCTTCGGAAACCTGAACAGCACCGTAATCGGTGATTACCGCCAGCCGAAGGTGCGCCTGCCGGGGAGCGGCGGCGCCACCGAGATCGCGACCAGCTGCGGCCGCATCTATATCGTGATGCGGCAGACGGCACGCACGTTCGTCAGTCGACTGGATTTCATGACCTCACTCGGGCACGGCCCGACCGGACGGGAGCGGCGCGCGATGGGCGTGACGACCGCGGGACCGGCACTGGTGGTGACGGACTTGTGTATGATGAAACCGCATCCAGACACGATGGAATTCCTCGTGGTCAGCCTGCATCCGGGCGTGACGAAAGATCAGGTTCGCGCCAGCACCGGCTGGGATATTCGTTTTGCCGACATGGTGGAGACGACGAGCGCGCCGCGAGGTGACGAGCTGGCCGCGCTCAGAGATCTGAACGCCCGTACGGCGCGCGCCCACGGCGCGGCGTCCGCCGAGTAGGATCCTCGAGGACCCGTGAGCACCGATTCCACATTGGACACCGGCGGGCAGCCGGCCCTGCTGTATCCGCCGTATCAGTCCACCATCAAGCGTGCCCCGACCAGACCCGAGATCCGTCTGCCGATGAACCTCCGCGATTTGGTGGCGCCGGTCTACGGCTATCTACCGATCGGTCGTGAGGACAACGATCTGACGCGTCAGCACGTCGGCGAACCGCTGGGCGAGCGCATCATCGTGTCGGGCCGCGTGGTCGACGAGAGCGGACGTCCGCTGCCGCAGGCGCTGATCGAGATCTGGCAATGCAATGCGGCCGGGCGCTACGCCCACGCGATCGACGACCATCCGGCGCCGCTCGACCCGAATTTCACCGGCGCCGGGCGAACGCTGACCGACGCGGAGGGACGTTATACGTTCACCACCATCAAGCCCGGAGCGTATCCGTGGCGCAATCACGCGAACGCCTGGCGTCCGGCGCACATTCATTTCTCGCTCTTCGGCCTGAACTTCACGTCACGGCTCGTGACGCAGATGTACTTTCCCAACGACCCGCTGTTCGACCACGATCCGATCTTCAAGTCGATTCCTGACGTCCGCGCGCGCCAGCGGCTCGTCTCCGCGTTCGACCTCGACTTGACCAGGCCCGAATGGGCGTTGGGGTATCGCTTCGACCTCGTGGTGCGCGGTCGCGACGCCACACCGTTCGAGCCGACCCGATGACGTCGCCGCAGCCGGAGCGCCGCCACCGTCTGACGCCGACAGCCTCGCAGACGGTCGGGCCGTTCTTCCATTTCGCAATGGGTACCGACCCCGCGCTCGGCACGCTGGTGGCCGAAGGAACGAAGGGGGAGCGCATCCGCCTCGTCGTCCGCGTATTCGACGGAGATGCCGAGCCGATCTCGGACGCGCTGATCGAGATCTATCAGGCGGATGCCGACGGCCACTATCCGGTGGATCGAGCGGCGCATGCCGGGTTCTCCGGCTTCGGACGGCTGGCGACTGACATCGACGGGACCTGCGTGTTCGAGACGATCCGGCCGGGCCTGGTCGAGGACGAGGGCGGCCGGGCTCAGGCCAGGCACATCAACGTCTGTCTGTTCGCGCGCGGGCTCCTGCACGAGCTCTACACCCGCATCTACTTCGCGGGCGATCCCGGGCTGGCCAGCGATCCGTTGCTGGGATGCGTGCCCGAGGATCGGCGGCGGACGCTGATCGCGTCGCCCGAGGCGGCGACCGGGACGTGGCGGTTCGATATCCACCTTCAGGGAGAACACGAAACCGTGTTCTTCGCGCCGTGAGCTCCGGGTCATGAGCTCGTTCCTCGTCAACAGTCTCGCGACGACCGACGCGCTGGCCGAGTTGTTTTCGGATCGGGCGCTGCTCGCTGCCATGCTCCGCGTCGAGGCGGCGCTGGCACGCGCCGAGGCGGACGCCGGCCTGATTCCGCAGTCGGCGGCGGCGGCGATCGCGCGCTGCGCCAGGGCCGAGCTCTTCGATCCGGAAGCCATCGCCAGAAGTGCGCGAGTCTCCGGAACCGTATCGATTCCCCTTGTCAAAGCCCTGACCGAGCAGGTGGCGACGGACGATCCGGAAGCATCCGTCTTCGTCCACTTCGGCGCGACCAGTCAGGACATCGCCGATTCCGGCTTGATGCTGCAGGTGCGACAGGCGGTGTCCGTGATTCACCGCGATCACGGCACGCTGCAACAGACATTGCGACGGATCTCCGACGCGCACGCGGGCTCGATCATGCTGGGCCGTACGCTTCTGCAGCCGGCCCCTCCCATTACCTTCGGGTTGAAGGTGGCGTCGTGGTCCGCTGGCGTCGAGCGCGGCTGGTCGCGGCTGGCCGACGCGTGCCGGGACGGGCTGCTGCTGCAATTCGGCGGCGCGACCGGCACGCTTGCAGCGCTGGGCGAAGAGGGGCTCGCCGTGGCGCGCCGTCTGGCCGCGTCCCTCGAGCTCGGCTATCCCGAGGCGCCCTGGCACACGCACCGCGATCGGCTGGCGGCCATCCTGACGGCGTGTGGCATCTACACCGCGAGCCTTGGCAAAATGGCGAACGACATCGCCCTGCTCATGCAGCACGAGGTCGGAGAGGTTCAGGAGCCTGGGGGTGGCTCGTCGACCATGCCGCACAAGCGCAATCCGTCCGGGTGCGCGATCGTTCTCGCCGCCGCCACGCGCACGCCCGGCCTGATCGCGACGTTTCTCTCCGGCATGATTCAAGAGCACGAACGCGCGGTCGGCGGGTGGCATGCCGAATGGCCGGTGATCACCGCCATCGTCCAGGCAACCGGCACCGCGGTGGCCGCCATGGCCGAAATCGCCGCCGGCCTGACGGTCAATCCGGACGTAATGCGGCGAAATCTCGAGGGCACGCGGGGGACGGTCTTCGCGGAGCGTGCGCGGCTGCTGCTGGCGCCGAGGCTGGGCCGCGAGACAGCGGCGAGCCTGATCGAGCACGCGCTGAGCCAGGTGGTCGAATCGGGACGCACCTTCGGCGTGATCTTGCGCGATCTACCCGAGGTCGCCGGTACGCTTCCCGCGGATGTCCTCGATACCATCGACGACCCGACGCGCTATCTCGGCGTCGCCGAGACCATACGGCGTCGGCTGTTGCCGACACTTCCCAGCGTACGGATCGGCTGACCGCCCATGCCTTTTGTCACTATCGCCGACCATCGTACCTACTACCGCTTCGACGGCGCCGACGAGGCCCCCGTCGTCGTGCTATCGCATTCCCTCGGGCTCGACCACGCGATGTGGGACGAGCAGGTCGACGATTTGCAAGCGCACCTGCGACTCTTGCGCTATGACACTCGTGGCCACGGCGCCTCCACGGTTGTCGCCGGCGACTATTCCGTAGCCAGCCTGGCGCGAGGATGTGCTTCGGCTGGCGGACGCCCTGCAGGTGGAGCGGTTCGCGTTCTGCGGTCTCTCTCTGGGTGGCATGATCGGCCAGTGGCTCGCGGTGCACGCCGCCGATCGCGTGACGCGGGTCGTGCTCGCCAACACCTCTCCCAGACCGGACGCCGAGCTGATGGAGCAGCGGCGGCGCGCGGTCATCGCCAACGGCATGGCCGCGATCGGCGATGTTGCGATGCAGCGGTTCTTCTCGCCGCCCATTCTTGCCGCGAATTCTCCACGAGTCGCCTGGGCGCGGCGGACGCTGCTGGCGACCGATCCCGTGGGCTACGCCGGCTGCTGTGCCGCGATTCGCGATTGGGACGCGACCGGAACGCTTGGCGAGATTCGGATCCCGTCCATGGTCATTGCGGGAGATCGCGATGCGCCCATGCCCTGGGAGACTCACAGCGCCGTGCTCGCCCGGGATATCCCCGGCGTTCGCCTCGTCCGCCTTCCGGCCGCGCATCTGTCGAATCTCGAACGGCCGCGTTCGTTCAGCGCCGCGCTGGCCGATTTCCTGGTGCCGCCGGTTGATCCGGATGTTGCCGGCATGAAGGTCCGTCGTCAGATGCTCGGCGACGCGCACGTGGACCGGTCGCTGCTGGCCGCGACGGATTTCACACGTGACTTTCAGCAGATGATCACCAGTTATGCGTGGGGCACTGTTTGGGCGCGGCCGGGGCTGGATCCCCGTCTTCGGCGGCTGCTGGTGGTGGCGATGACCGCCGCGCTCGGCCGCTGGGAAGAGTTTCGCTTGCACGTGCGGGCCGGGCTGGCGCACGGGCTCGAGCCGTCGGACTTGAAGGAGGCGCTGCTGCACGTAGCGATTTATGCGGGCGTGCCCGCTGCCAATACCGCCTTCCACATCGCGAGCGAAGAACTGTCGCCGCCGAACAACTCGTAGCCCATTCCGACCGTTGCCCCCTTCACTTCCCATGCGTGTGAATCTGGTGTTGATCGGTCCGCCCGGATCGGGAAAGGGCACGCAGGCCGTGCGCCTGGCGAGGCAGTTCAAGGTCGCGCACGTCTCGACCGGCGACATGCTGCGCGAGGCGGTCCGCGCCGCGTCTCCCCTTGGACTCCGCGTCGCCTCGACGCTGGCGAGCGGCGCGCTCGTCAGCGACGAGCTGATGATCGATCTCGTTCGCGATCGTCTGTCGCAGGCGGACACAGCCTCGGGATTCATTCTCGACGGGTTTCCGCGCACCATCCGGCAGGTGGAGCTTCTCGACCAGATTCCCGAGGTCCACCCGCTGATCGTGGCGCTGATTGCCACCGATGACGACGAGATCGTCCAGCGCCTCGGCCGGCGCCGCGTCTGCGATTCCTGTCACATCACCCAGTCGGTCACGGATAACACGCAGAGCGATCCCTGCCCCTATTGCGGCGGCCACCTCATTCGTCGCGAAGACGACGACCCGGCGACAGTGCTCACTCGCCTGCGCACCTACGCAACTTACGCCGACCCGGTGATCGCGCACTATCGCACCCGTCCAGCCTTCCTGTCGGTCGCTGGCGCACGCTCCGCCGACGAGGTGAACGCGTCTCTCGTTCGCGAAATCAGAAACGTGTTGGAATGACGGATGACGGGGCGGGGATGACGGAGAACGGATGCGGGACGGGATGCGACGATGATGCGGGATGAGTGATGCGGGACGAGTGATGAGGGATGCGCGATTCAGAACGCGAGCCGGGCCGCGAGCTGAAGCTGCCGCGGCGGGTAGGCAGCCAGGCTCTGCCCGAACGTGATGTGATCGACGAACGTGTCGGGCAGCTGGTAGTTGCTGCGATTGAAGAGATTGAACACTTCGAGCCGCAGCTGCACCGACGTGCGGCTGCTCAGCGCGATCCGCCTCGCGATCATGCCGTCGAGAGTGACGTAACCAGGCCCCGTCAGGCTGTTACGACCAGCACTGCCGAACGTATATTGCGGCGCGATCGCGAGCAGCTGACCCTCGTAGCTGACGTAATGGCCGTCGGTGGCGGGCGTGGTGATCACGTTCGGGCGATCGTAGGCGAACGTGCCGCCGCCGACGTTGCCGGTGTTGCTGTTGTCGAAGCTGACCCGTGGCGTGAACGGCCGGCCCGACTGCGCGGTGAAGACGCCGCTCGTCTGCCAGTGCCGCAGCCAGCGGACGTGCGACTCTGAGGGGACTTCGTACGTCGCCGACAGCACCAGCCGCTGCCGGACGTCGTAGTCGGACGGCCCCCATTCGGCTGCCAGGTTGCGGCTGTCCTGCGGCGTGTTGTCGTCGCCGTCTGTCGCCAGGAAGGCCGAGGTGTCGTCCTGGGAATTCGACAGCGTATAGGCGGCCCGGAAGGACAGCCCGCGGGAGGGCCGGCGTTGCGCGGTCAGCTCCAGCGCGTGATAGGTCGAGGATGCCGTGGACTCCACCACCAGGATGTCTGCGAATCCATTGATCGGCCGACGGGAGTCGAGCGAACCAGGACCGGGCACCGGCTGATTGATGTTCCGCTTGCGCACCAGATCGTTCCCGTACGACGTCACGTAGCGGGCCGCGGTGGTGACGGTGCCGAACACACGCTCCACTCCGACGGTTGCTTCCTGGGCGTAGCCGGTTCGGAAATTCGGATTCATCGTGTTGACCGATGGCCGCGGCAGCACGTTCTTGCCGGACGAGAACGGGGCGTCGAGCGTCACCAGCGAGGTGGCTGGCACGAACAGCTGGAGCGTCCAATAGGGCGTATTGAAGTAGAGCGCGGAATTTTCGATCAGCGTACCGCTGTCGTAAAAAATCCCGTAGCCGCTGCGCACCAGGAGCTTGCCGTTGCCGGTCACGTCCCAACTCATGCCTATCCGCGGGGCGACGTTGTTGAAGTCGGACTGGAGCCCGGAGCGCGGCACACCGTTGGTGCCGACCTGCTGCAGCTGCAGCGTGTTCAAGTCGAAAATCCGCATCCGATTGTCGGCGTCGTACGGCGGCGCGTTGAATTCGTAGCGGGCGCCGGCATTGATCGTCAGCCGCTGCGCCACGCGCCAGTCGTCCTGCAGGAAGCCGTTGATCGACCACGTGCGCAGCGCCTGCCGGTTGTCGTTGGCGGCGATGAGCGTGACCGTCGGGTAGCCGAGGAGCAGATCGGCAACCGGGCTGCCGCTGAAGACGCCCTGAAACGTGGCCTGGCCACGGGCGAACAGATGGTTGTAGCCGTCCGACCGATAGGCGCGGAACTCGCCGCCGGTTTTCAGGTGATGGCGTCCCCGTTCGAACGTGAGCGCGTCCACGACGTGGAACGTGCGGGTATCGCGCGACACGGGAAGATTCGGGTCGTCGCCGAGCGTCTCGTAGCCCGGCAGCACGAGCGTCGGATACCCCTGATCGACAGGGTCCAGTGCCGGGCCGGTGATGCCCAGGGCGGCGAATTGGTTGGTGCCGGCGCTCTGCGGCGCGTTGTCCCGGCGCAGGATGTTCAACCCGACACGCAGCTCGTTCACCACCCGCGGTGAGAGCGATTGCGTCAGGCCGACCGCCAGGTTGTGCCCCTCGTCGAGCACCGAGATGCCGAAGCCCGGCAGGTTCCTGGCCCGCACCGGAAACGGCAGGTCCTCGTTGTCGCGGCTGAAGCTGTAGCGGATGCTCAGCGGATTGTCGTGCCACAGCCGCAAATCGGTTTTTCCTGTGAACTGCACCGCGTCGCGATCGGCGACGGGCGAGGAGACGAAGTTGGCGTCCACCGCCGGCCGATTCGGGAGCGGATACAAGTTCGCCGCCTTCACGCCGGCGGCGCTCAGGCGACCGGCCGGTATCACGTTCCCCGGGAACGGCTTGCCGGTGAACGGATCGTGAATCACGATGCCGCTCTGACTGAAGTCGCCGGCGCGCTCGGCTGCGGTTGGAATGTGCGCCAGCCGCGTGTCCGCCTGTTTGGCGTTGATGCCTTCGACGTTGACGAAGTAGAAGGCCTTGTTGTTTCGAATCGGTCCGCCGAGGGTTCCGCCGTACTGGTGGCGCTGCAGCGACGGGTTCGGTGAGTCGTCGGGCAACAGCACGTTGCGGGCGTCGAGCGCCGAGTCGCGGAAGAATTCGTAGCCCGTACCGTGCACGTCGTTGGTGCCAGACTTCACCACCATGTTGACCTGCGCGCCGGCGCTGCGTCCGTACTCCGCGTCGTAGGTGTTCTGGATGAGGGCAAACTCCTGGACCGCGTCGAGGCTCGGATTGATCACCAGGCGGTTCAGGAAGAGGTCGTTGTTGTCGACGCCGTCGAGCAGGAAATTGTTGGCCGCCTCGCGCGCGCCGGAGCTGTTGACGCCGGTGTTTCCCTGCGTGGACAGCCGCGATCCCGGCGCCGCGGTCGCCATCCCGGCGGCCTGGGTGGCAAACGCCAGCGCCTCGCGCTCGCTCGTCGGCAGCGTCAGCAGCGTCTGGGAGTCGAAGACGTCGCCGACCGCGCTGTTGCCCGTTCGCAGCGACGTCGCGTCCGCGTTGACGACCACCCGTTCGTTGTACTGGCCGGCCGTCAGCGTGATCGGCACGATCGCCTTCACCGACGTCAGCAGCCGCAGGTTCTGCAGGACTTCGGGCTTGAACCCATCGCGCGCCGCGGTCAACGTGTAGCTGCCGGTGGGCAGACGATCGACCGCGAATGTGCCATTCGACGAGGTGGTGCCTCGTCGGGTCAGGCCATTCTCCTCGTTGATGACGAACACCACGACGTCCGGGACCGGCGCGTTGGAGCTGTCGCGGACGTCGATCAGCATCGACGCGTTCGCGGATTGCGCGAAGGCCGCCCGAGGCGTCGTCGCGAATGCGACGACGCCCAGTGCCAGGCCCAGATATCGACGGAAACGAGTGGTCACGACCGCGGCTGGCTACTTCGCGACGATGGTGCCCTGCATGCCGGCGGCGAAGTGTCCCGGAAACGTGCAGACGAACGGATAAGTCGCCGGCTTTGCCGGAACCTTGAAGGTCAGCTCGACCGTCTCACCCGCGCCCGCCAGCGTCGTGGCTGCCAGCACGCTGGCCTTCTGCGCTGGCGCGATGAAATCCGTCTCGCGCGTTGGTCATACCCGCGCTGGTGAACGCGGCTCCATCGGTTCCCGGCTTGAGGATGACGACGTTATGAGCCATCGCGATCTTGGGCATCGTTCCCGCGTTCTTCAGCACGATGTGCAACGTTTCGCCAGGCTTGGCCGAGATCGTGGACGTGTCGTACTTCATCTGGTCGCTGCCGGTGATCGTGACGGTGCGCGCGGCCTTGGCGGCACCCGCAGCCGGGGCAGTCTGAGCCGAGGCCATGAGCGGCGTGCACAGAAACAGCGAGGCGGAGAGGAGATAAGTCATCGATGAGAGCTTCATTCTTGGTCCTTTATCAATGTGAGCGTCCGGGCCAGGAGGGCCCGGAAGCCCATGTTAACGCGAATGCACCGGCTCGTCTGCCTGTCCGGCGGCACGTGGCTGGAGCTGCGCCGCTTCGTTCCGATAGGCGCGGGCCAGAAGCGACACCGGCGCCCGGACCTCGACAGATGCGCCGGCGGCGCGGAGGCCGCGGACGATCTGCAGATGACAGCCCGGGTTGGCCGTCGCCACCACCGCCGCCTGCGTCTCCGAGATGTGCCGGACCTTCCGATCGAGCAGCTTGTCCGACTGTTCCGGCTGCGTAATATTGTAGATGCCCGCGCTGCCGCAGCACCAGCTGGACTCAGGCAGCTCGACCAGCGTCACGCCGGGCATCGATCGCAGAATCGTCGCGCGGCTCGCTGACCACGCTTCTGGCCGTGCGCCAGGTGACAGGAATCGTGGTAGGTGACGGTCGTGGCCGCGTCGAACGGCGCCGGCCTCGGGCGAGCGGTAGCCAATCGCGACCAGCCACTCGTGCACGTCGCGCATCTTGCGTGTCCCACAGCCGCGGCTCTCGCGGCGTAGGCGGAGTCGTCGCTGAGCAGCGGCGCGTAGTGACGCAGGTGCGAGCCGCAGCCGCCGGCGTTGGTGATGATCGCATCGTAGCGATCGGGCGGCAGCAGATCGATCATCCGTCGCGCGAGCAGTCTGCGCCAGCTCGCGCTCGCCGTTGTGCGCATGGAGCGAGCCGCAGCACGGCTGAACGGGCGGCGTGTGGACCTGGCAGCCGTTGGCGAGGAGCACGTCGGCCGTGTCGCGATTGACGTCGGAAAGACGAGATCCTGCACGCAGCCGGTGAGCAGCGCGACGCGGTATCGGATCTCGCCGGACGCGGGGCGCTCGTCGCGTTGCGATCAGCGCGTCGGAAAAGACCGGCGCCATCGCGCGGCGCCTGCGGCTCCAGACGTCGGAGCGACGCCGGCAGCAGCCGCAGCAGGCCGGTCTTGCGCGCGGTCGCTTCCAGCCCGCTCCGCTGATAGAAGCGCAGCAGCCGGCCGGCGGCGCGCAGCGCGCGCGGATGCGTGAAGAGATACTTCAGCGTCAGCGCGCGCCAGAACGATCGACCGGCGCCGGACTGACACCTGAGCCCGCTCGATGTCGTTGCGCGCCGTCTCGAAGCAGCTCGGCGTAGTTCACGCCGGCCGGACACGCGGTCTGGCAGGCCAGGCAGCCGAGGCAGTAGCTCATCTCCTCGGCGAACGTCGGCGTGACCGCGAGCTCGCCGTCGGCGACCGCGCGCATCAGCGCGATGCGTCCGCGCGGGCTGTTGCGCTCGCGTTTCGTCGCGTCGTAGGTCGGGCAGGTCGGCAGGCACATGCCGCAGTGCATGCACTGCTGGAGGACCGAGTAGTCGAGGGTCCTGAAGCGTGTCTCGCCACGATCAGTCGAAGATCTTGCCGGGGTTGAGCAGGCCCGAGCGGATCGAGCGCGCGCTTGATCTGGCGCATCAGCTCGAAGCTGCTCGTCGCCCAGCTGCTGCGCGCAGCCACGCCTTCTTCGCCAGCCCGACGCCGTGCTCGCCGGTGATGGTGCCGCCGAGCGCGAGCGTCCGCGCCACGATCGCGTCGAGCGCCTGGTGGACGCGCTTCATCTCGTCCGCGTCGCGCTCGTCGGTGAGGAAGGTCGGGTGGAGGTTGCCGTCGCCCATGTGGCCGAAGGTGCCGATCTGCAGGCCGTGCGCCGCCGCCGTCTCCGCGATGAACGACACCATCGTCGCCAGCTCGCTTCGCGGCACGGTGACGTCCTCGAGAATCGTCGTCGGCCGCTGGCGCGCCAGGGCGGAGAAGGCGCTGCGTCGCGCCGCCGCCAGCGTCAGCGCTTCGGCCTCGTCGCGCGCCGCTCGGACGTCGCGCGCGCCGTGCTCGCGCGGCGATCGCCGCCATTCGCTCCGCTTCGTCGGCAACCGCCGCCGGGTGGCCGTCGGTCTCCATCAGCAGCATCGCGTCGCAGTCGGTCGGCAGGCCGACGTGCGCGAAGTCCTCGACGCAGATCGCGCGGTCATGCGATCGAGGAACTCGAGCGTGCAGGGAATGATGCGCGCCGCGATGATCGCCGACACGGTCTCGGCCGCGTCCTCGATTCGATCGTAGAGCGCCAGCATGCGTCCGTCGCGCGGCCGGCCGCGGCAGCAGCTTGAGCAGGACCTCGGTGATGATGCCGAGCGTGCCCTTCCGAGCCGATGAAGAGGTCCTTCATCGAGTAGCCGGCGACGTCCTTCACGCACTTGTTGCCGAGGCGCGCGACCCGACCGTCGGGCAGGACGACTTCGAGCGCCGAGGACGTAGTCGCGCGTCACGCCGTATTTCAGGCCGCGCAGGCCGCCGGAATTCTCGGCGACGTTGCCGCCGATGGTGCTGATGCGCATCGAGCCCGGATCGGGAGGATAGAAGAGGCCATGACGATCGGCCGCCTCGTCGATCTTCTGCGTGATGACGCCGGGCTGCGCCCGCAGCGTGAGGTTGCGCGCGTCGACTTCGAGGATCTGCGTCCATCTGCGCGAGGCAGAGCACCAGGCTGTCCGTCCGTCGGAACGCTGCCGCCGCTCAGGCCGGTGCCCGATCCGCGCGTCACGATCGGGACGCGGTGTTCCGCCGCGACGCCGGACGCAGCGCGGCCACCTCCTCGGTCGTGTGCGGGAACACGACGCCCCCGGGCCGCTGCCGCAGCGCCGCCGTGCCGTCGAATCCGAACGGAATCAGATCCTCGGGCTCGGCGAGGACGGCCGCGTTGCCGACGACCTCACCAAGCGACCGCAGGAGCGCGGCGGGCAGCGGCATCGCTCACCCGACGACGAGCTGATCCTGCACGCCCAGGCCGTCGATGCCCAGCCGCATCCGATTACCGGCGCGCAGGTAGACCGGCGGTTTCTGACCGAGCCCGACTCCCGGCGGCGTGCCGGTCGAGATCACGTCGCCCGGCTGCAGGCTCATGAACCTGCTCAGGTAGCTGACCAGAAACGGCACGCCGAACACCATCGTCTTCGTCGAGCCCGTGCTGATAGCGATGGCCGTCGACCTCGAGCCACATGTCGAGACCCTGCCAGTCGGCCACTTCGTCGGTCGTGACCAGCCACGGACCGATCGGGTCCGAACGTGTCGGCGCTCTTGCCCTTCACCCACTGGCCGGTGCCTTCGAGCTGGAAGGCGCGCTCGGAGAGATCGTTGACCACGCAGTAGCCGGCGACGTGCGTGCATCGCGTCGGCTTCGGCCACGTATTTCGCCTCAGCGCCGATGACCACGCCGAGCTCGACTTCCCAGTCGGTCTTCTGCGATCCCCGCGGAATCACCACGTCGTCGTTGGGGCCGCTGATCGACGAGGTCGCCTTCATGAAGATGATCGGCTCGGCGGGCACGGCCATGTTCGATTCCGCCGCGTGATCGGAATAGTTCAGCCCGACGCAGAGAAATTTGCCGACGCGTCCGACGCAGGCGCCGAGACGCGCGCCGTCCTGGGCGAGCGGCAGTTCCTCAGGCTTCAGGCGGCGCAGGCGGTCGAGGGATGGTGGCAGCAGCGTGTCTCCGGCGATGTCAGGGACGACGCCTGACAGGTCGCGAATCTTGCCCTGCGTGTCGAGCAGGCCGGGTTTCTCCTGTCCTCTCGGACCATAACGAAGCAGCTTCATGAGCCGGGTTCCTCCGCAATCGAATCGTTTGTGGCAGTCAGTTCTGCGGCGACGTCAGTACGTCGAACGGCCGCCCGTGATGTCGAAGACCGCGCCGGTAGTGAAGGAGTTGTCCTCCGAGGCGACCCAGGCGATGAGCGCGGCCACTTCTTCGGGGTCACGAATCGCCCGCGGGGAATCTTCGAGAGCATGAAGTCGATGAAGGCCGGCGTCATCTGGTCGAAGATTCGCGTCTTGGCGGCTGCCGGCGTAATACAGTTCACCGCGATGTTCTCTCCCGCGAGCTCTTTGCCCAGCGACTTGGTGAGCGCGATCACGCCGGCCTTCGACGCGCTGTAGGCCGACGCGTTCGGGTTGCCCTCCTTGCCGGCGACCGACGAGATATTCACGATCCGGCCGTACTTCTGCTGCAGCATCACGGGGACGACGGCGCGGCAGCAGTAGTAGACGCCGAGCAGGTTGATGTCGATGACGTGGCGCCAATCGTCGATCGGGTAGTCCCACAGCTTGTGGTTCGGACCGGCGATCCCCGCGTTGGCCACGAGGATGTCGATGCCACCGATCGCCGCGATCGTCGCGGCCGCGGCGGCCTCAACCTGCGCGTTGTTCGAGACGTCGACGACGGCGGTGTGGATCTTCCCGCGGCTCTTGAGCTCGGCGGCGGCTGTCTCGAGCTCCTTGGCATCCATGTCCCACAGCGACACGATCGCGCCCGAATCCAGAAACCGCTCGACAGTCGCCCGCCCGATGCCTTGCGCGCCACCGGTCACGACCGCGCGGCGATTCGGTCAGATCGATACGATTCATTGTGTCCTCAGTTTATGAGCCTGAGCCAACGGAGCAGGCGGGGGAACGGATTCCGGAGGTCTCCCTTCTAATGCGATTCTCTCGGCACCGCGTGTCCGCGACTGCCCAGCAGGAAATCGAAATCGGCGCCGCGGTCCGCCTGCATCACGTGATTGACGTACAGCTGCGGGTAGCCACCGGAGACGCCGGGGGGCTGCGGCGCCGTCCAGCCGGCGCGGCGCCGCGCCAGCTCCTCGTCAGGCACGTCAATCCGGAGAATGCGTCGCTCGACATCCAGCTCGATGATGTCGCCGTCGCGGACGAGCGCGAGCGGCCCGCCGACCGCCGCTTCGGGGCAGGCGTGCAGCACGACGGTGCCGTAGGCGGTGCCGCTCATGCGGGCGTCAGAAATCCGGACCATGTCGGTGATGCCGCGTTGGAGGAGCTTCGGCGGCAGGCCCATGTTGCCCACCTCCGCCATCCCGGGATATCCCTTCGGCCCGCAATTCTTCAGCACGAGGACGCAATCCTCGTCGACGTCCAGCTCCGGATCGGCGATGCGCGTCTTGTAGTGCTCGATGTTCTCGAAGACGACCGCGCGGCCGCGATGTTTCATCAGGCGCGGAGACGCGGCGGACGGCTTCAGCACCGCACCGTCCGGCGCGAGATTGCCGCGCAGGACCGCAATGCCGCCGTGCGCCACGACCGGCCGATCGACCGGCCGGATCACTTCGACGTTCCAGTTGGCCGCCTCGCTGCAGTTCTGCCAGATGGTCTTGCCGTTCACCGTCGGCGCATCGCGGTGGAGCAGGCCATGCTCCCCCAGCGCGCGCATCACGGCCGGAAGGCCGCCGGCGTAATAGAAGTCCTCCATCAGGAATCGGCCGGAGGGTTTCAGGTCGACGAGCGTGGGTACGTCCCGGCCGAATCGGTCCCAGTCCTCCAGCGTCAGCGAGACGCCGACGCGCCCGGCAATGGCGAGGAGATGGATTACCGCGTTGGTCGAACCGCCAAGCGCGCCGTTGACCCGGATCGCATTTTCGAAGGCTTCGCGCGTCAGGATCTTCGAGATCACGACGTCTTCACGCACCAGATCGACGATGCGGCGACCGGCTTCGTGGGCGAGCACGCGGCGACGCGAATCGACCGCCGGCAACGCCGCGTTCTGCGGCAGCCCAAGCCCGAGCGCCTCCACCATCGACGCCATCGTGGACGCGGTGCCCATGACCATGCAGTGCCCGGCCGAGCGCGACATGCACGCTTCCGCCTCGCTGAACTCACGCAGGCTCATCGTGCCGGCGCGTACCTCCTCGCTGAAGCGCCAGACGTCGGTTCCCGATCCGATGTCTTCGCCGCGAAACTTCCCGTTCAGCATCGGCCCGCCCGAGACCACCAGCGACGGCACGTCACAGCTGGCCGCGCCCATGACCAGGGCAGGCGTCGTCTTGTCGCAGCCGACCATCAGCACAACGCCGTCGATCGGGTTGGCGCGGATCGATTCCTCGACGTCCATGCTGACGAGGTTTCGATAGAGCATGGCCGTCGGGCGCATGTTCGATTCGCCAGTGGAGGTGACCGGGAACTCGAGCGGCAGGCCTCCCGCCTCCCAGACGCCGCGCTTGACGTGATCCGCCAGGGTCCGCAGGTGGGCGTTACAGGGGGTCAGTTCCGACCACGTATTGCAGATGCCGATGACCGGGCGCCCGTCGAAGACGTCTTCCGGCAGCCCCTGGTTGCGCATCCAGCTGCGATGAATGAAGCCGTCTTTGTCAGCCTTTCCGAACCAGGCCGCTGATCGAAGCCCCCGAGCCGGCTTGTCCTGCACCCCTTCGCTCCTTCATCTTCAATGCGCGCGTGACGCTTGGATTGTATACAATGCCGGCCGCGCCTGAAGTTCAAAGGGAATCATGTCACCTCTGCCGGTTCAGATCAGGTCCGCTCGTGTGCCCGCTGCGCCGCCTACCCGCGCGCGTCACGTCGTGACGACGTTCGCGGTGACGCTCGCCATCATCACCTACATCGATCGGGTGTGTATCTCGCAGGCAGCGCCGGCGATGCGCAACGACCTGCACCTGACCGCCGTCGAGATGGGCTGGGCGTTCTCGGTGTTCTCCTGGGCCTACGCGCTGTTCGAGATTCCCGGGGGCTGGCTTGGCGACCGCATCGGCCCGCGCCGCGTCCTGATGCGAATCGTGATCTGGTGGTCGGTCTTTACGGCGGCGACCGGCTGGGTCTGGAATTTTGCGTCGCTCATCGTCGCGCGGTCGTTGTTCGGTGCGGGGGAGGCGGGCTGTTTCCCCAACCTGACCCGGGCGTTCACGACCTGGCTGCCGCCCCGCGAGCGCGAGCGGGCCCAGGCGATTCTGTGGCTCAGCGCCCGTTGGGGCGGCGCCTTCACGCCGCTCCTGGTCGCGTACTTCCTCGACTACGTGACCTGGCGGCGCGCGTTCGAAATTTTCGGCGTGGTGGGAATCCTGTGGGCGTTCGCGTTCTTCCGCTGGTATCGCGACGATCCACGCACGCACCCGTCCGTCAACGAAGCGGAGCTGGCGCTGCTGCCGTCGCGGGCTCGAACCGCGGCGGTGCACGGACCGATCCCGTGGTCGCGTTTCTTGGCGCGCCCGGCGGTCTGGCTGCTGTGGATTCAGTACGTCTGTCTCTGTTACGGCTGGTGGTTCTACATCACCTGGCTGCCGACATATCTGCGGGATGCCCGCGGCCTCGGCCTGAAGCAGGGCGCCCTGCTGGCAGGACTGCCGCTCTTTCTCGGCGGCCTGGGCTGTCTGGTTTCCGGCTATCTGGCGCCGCATCTCGCCAGGACGACCGGCAGCGTCTCGCGAGCGCGGCAGATCCTGGCGGTGACCGGCTTTGTCTGCGCCTCGATCGCCATCATCGTGTTCACCCGGTTGCAGAATCCGACGCTGGCGATCCTCGCGCTGAGCATCTCGAGCTTCTTCAACGATTTCGTGATGCCGACGTCGTGGGCGGCGTGCATGGACATGGGCGGCCGCTACTCGGGCACGCTGTCGGGCAGCATGAATATGATGGGCAACATCGCCGGTGGGTTTTCACCGCTGGTCGTCGGCTATCTGCTGGCGTGGACGGCCAACGACTGGGCCCTGACATTCTATATTTCAGCGGCGATCTACATGGTGGGCGGCGTCTGCTGGCTCTTCCTCGATTCGCATACACCAATCGACGACGAGCTCGAGATGGCGAGGGCCTGATCGATGTTCGAACAACGAGCCTCACCGACTACTCCGATATCGCAAACCGAGCGCGTCATCCTGACGCTCCGCGAGATGCTGCTCCGAGGTGATTTCGCCCCAGGCGAGCGGCTGGCGGAGCTGACGCTGGTCCGGCGCTTGAACGCATCACGCACCCCGGTTCGCCTGGCGCTCGATCGTCTGGCGCGGGAAGGTGTGCTCGAGCCGCTGCCCGCGGGTGGCTTCCGCGTACGGGAGTTCGCGATTGCGGACATCTGGGACGCGATCGAGGTCCGCGGCGTGCTCGAAGGCACGGCGGCGCGCTTTGCCGCCGAACGACTGTCGGAGCCGGACGAGCTCCTGCGATTGCGCCTGTGCTGCCGGGATGCGGAACAGCTGCTGCCCATGAGCCTCGAGAACTTCGTCCGTTACGTCGAGCTCAACGACGCTTTCCACGCCGAGCTGTGGCGGCTGGCGAAGAGCCCGATGCTGGCGCGAACCATCGAGAGCCTGATTGCGCTGCCTTTCGCCGGTCCCGGCGCGCTCGTGTTCGCCAGCACCGAGCCGCAGGAACCGACCAACCTCGCCATCATCGCGATCGAGCACTTCCGCGGCATCGTCGACGCCATCGCCAATCGCGAGGGTGCTCGGGCCGAGGGGCTGGCGCGCGAGCACGCCCGTCTGGCGCGGCGGCACCTGGCCAGCGCGCTCAAGGACCGCGACGCCTTCAACCGGATGCCCGGTGCCTCACTGGTGCGCCTGCCGGTACCGATCGGGGCCCTTTAATCGGCGTGGGAAAAAGGCGACAACCGCCAAGACGCTCGCCCAAGGGAGGAGAGCCACTGTGAGTGCACCGTTGCGACCGACAGCCGATGCGACCTCTCAGACCGACCGCGTGATTCTTACCCTGAGGGAAATGCTGCTGCGCGGCGATTTCCGTCCCGGTGAGCGGCTGGCCGAGCTGACCCTGGTTCCCCGGCTCAACGCCTCGCGGACGCCGGTGCGGCTCGCCCTCGACCGTCTCGCCCACGAAGGGCTCCTCGAGCCGATGCCTGGCGGAGGGTTCAAAATCCGCGAGTTCGCGATCGCCGACATCTGGGATGCGATCGAGGTCCGAGGCGTCCTGGAGGGAACGGCCGCCCGGCTGGCCGCCGAGCGGCTCGCCACTCCGGACCAGCTGGGCGAGCTGCGCCGCTTCGGTCGCGAGATGGAACGGTTGTATCCGCTGACGCCCGAGCGATTCGGCCGCTTCGTCGAGATCGACGACCTGTTCCAGGGCGAGCTGCGCCGGCTGGCGAACAGCGAGATGCTGACCCGGACCATCGAAGGAATTATCGGACTGACGTTTGCCGCGGCAGGCGCCGTCATGCTGGCCGACGACGACAACGAGATCGCCCGCACCGACGTCATCGTCTTCGAGTATCACCGCGCCCTGGTCGATGCGATCGAGCACCGCCAGGGGTCGCGCGCCGAGAGCCTCGCGCGCGAATACTCGCGGATGGCGCGGCGGAATCTGGTCCGCGCCGTCCAGGACAAGGATCTATTCCGCCGCCTTCCCGGAGCGTCGCTGATCCGCGTACCGGCCGGAGGCTGGATGGCGCGGTAAGCGCTCGGGCCTCGGTGGCAGTATTCATCGCGTGTTGTATACAACATAGGTGGGCACTGCATGCCTGCCCTTGGCCCACACCGTCGAAAGAAGCTCATGAGACGTTCGGGACTCCGTCTTTCCGCCAGCCTCATCGTTCTGGTCGCCGGGTTCGGGTTCACGGCGATCGCCCAGAAACGCCCGACCGCCCCCTGGCCGCCTCCGGTGCAGAAGGTCGCCGAGATCGCGCCGCCGCTCTCACCCGAGGATGAGCTGAAGACGCTGCACCTGCCACCCGGCTACCACGCCGAGCTCGTCGCCAGTGAGCCGCTGGTGAAGGATCCCATCTGGGTGGATTTCGACGCCGACGGCCGGATGTACGTGCTGGAGATGCCGGGCTTCGCCATGGACAAGTCGATGGCGGATTCGCGCGAGCCGATCGGCCGGATCGCAGTCCTCGAGGACACCAACAACGACGGCAAGATGGACAAGCGGACGGTGTTCATCGACGGGCTGGTCCTGCCGCGTGCGCTCAAGGTGCTCGATGGCGGCGTGCTGGTCGGGGAACCGCCGAATCTCTGGTTCGCCAAGGACACCGATGGCGATTTGAAGGCGGATACCAAGGAGCTGGTGCGCAACGACTACGGCCGGCTCGAAGGCAATCTCGAACACAACGCCAACAGTCTCTGGTGGGGCCTCGACAACTGGATCTACACCTCCGAGCACGATTGGTATCTGCGCCGGAAGAACGGCAAGTTCGAAGTCCAGAAGACGCTCAGCCGCGGCCAATGGGGCGTCGGCATGGACGACGCCGGGCGTATCTATCGCAACGTGAACACCGAAGCGCTCTTCGCCGACATCGTGCCGGCCAGCTATTTCATGCGCAACCCGAACGTGGTGCGGACGCGCGGGCTCTACGAGGATCTGGTCGACATCAACAAGACGGCGATCTGGCCGGTTCGTCCGACGCGTGGCGTCAATCGAGGCTACCGGGAGGAGCTCCTGCGCGCCGATGGCTCGGCCGCCTATTACACCGGCGTCTCCTCCCCGATGATCTATCGCGGCGATCGGCTGCCGAAGCCGCTGCAGGGCAACGCGTTCGTGGTCGATTCGCCGACGAACCTGGTCCATCGTCTCGTGATCAAAGACGATGGATCGGGCCGAATCTCCGCGCAGGACGCGTATCAAAAGGGGGAGTTCGTCGCCTCGACGGACGAGCGGTTCCGGCCGGTCAATCTGTTCTCCGCGCCCGACGGCACGATCTACATCGTCGACATGTACCGCGGCGTCGTGCAGGACATCCAGTTCCAGACGGATTACCTCAAGGACTACATCGTCAAGCACCAGCTCGAGCAGCCGGTTGGGAATGGGCGCATCTGGCGGGTGGTCCACGACTCGACGCGTCGTGACAAGACGCCGGCGCTTTCCAAGGAGACGCCGGCCAATCTCGTCGCGCTCCTGTCGCATCCCAACGGCTGGTGGCGCGACACCGCGCAGCAGCTGCTGGTGCAGCGCGGGGACAAGTCGGTGGTGCCGGCCTTGAAGCAGCTGGCGCTCAATGCGCCTGACGCCCGCACCAGGCTGCACGCCTTGTGGACGCTCGATGGCCTGGATGCGATCGACGAAGATACGGTGTTGCAGGCGCTGAAACATGTGTCGCCGGATGTTCGAGCCTCGGCGATGCGACTGTCGGAGCGCTGGATCGGTCAGCCCGACGATCCCCTGAAGGCAGCCGTCCTGCAAGCAGATGGACAACCCCAACTGGACGGTCAGGCGCCAGCTGGCGGCAACGCTCGGCGCGTTGCCCGAAGGCGAACGCGTGGCGGCGCTGACACAGGTCTTCGAGCGATTCGGCGATGACCCGGTCACCGTGGACGCGGCCATCAGCGGTTTGAAAGGGCAGGAGGCTTCGGTCCTGAGCGGCCTGCTCTCCAGCAAGAGCCAGGCGCCGAGCCTCGATGCGGTTTCGATGCTCGCCGGCGCGTCGACCAAGGGTGGAGATCGGGCGGGCGTCCAGCAGATCCTGGCGGCGGCGGCCGAGACGGCACGCGCCGAACCGCAACGGCTCGCGCTCCTCCGTGGCCTCGATGCTGGTCTGTCGGGCGTCGCGCGCAACTCGGGGGGCACGTCGGCGGCGACGGGCGCTGCCGCGGCCGCAGGGGCTGCGGCACCCGGCAATGCCGGCGGCTTCGGTGGACGAGGTCGAGGCGGTGGCCAGCCGAGCCCGGGACTGTTCACGGAGGAGCCGACGGCGTTGACCGGGCTTGCCGCGGGGTCGGGTGAGATTGCGACGCTGGCGCAGCAGATCGTCGCGCGGATCACCTGGCCGGGAAAGCCGGCGCCGGCCGGGCCGGTCGTCGCGCCGCTGACCTCCCAGGAGCAGACGCGCTATGCCTCGGGCGCCGAGATCTACAAGAATATCTGCATCGCGTGTCACCAGCCCGATGGTCGCGGCAAGGACCACATCGCGCCGAGCCTGGTGGGATCGAAGTTCGCGCTGGCGAATCCGGTGGTCCCGACCCGCATCCTCCTGGGCGGCAAGGAAGGAACGGTCGGCTTGATGCCTCCACTGAGCATGCTCACCGACGATCAGATCGCGGCGGTGTTGACCTATGTGCGTCGAGAGTGGGGCAATGCCGCGTCCGCGGTGGATCCGGCCAGCGTCAAGGAGATTCGTGGTCTGACGGCGAGCCACACGCGTCCCTGGACCGAAGCGGAATTGTCGCGGCTGCTCGCCGGCCGCGGTGGCGGTGGTGGCTAAAATCGAGACGGAGGATTTCGATGATGAAGCGCACGATGTTGACGGCGGCAATCTTTGTGGTGGGAGTGGTGACGGGAATGTCGATGAGATCCGGGGCGACGGTCCATGCTCAGGCGGGATCGCACGTCTACGAAATTCGCACCTACACGACCCCGGACGGAAAGCTGGACGCGCTCAAGGCTCGCTTCCGCGACCACACGATTGCCATCTTCAACAAGCACAACATGAAGAGCATCGGCTACTGGACGCCGCAGGACGCGCCGCTGTCGCAGAACACGCTGATCTACATCCTCGAGCACCCGAGCCGCGAGGCGGCGAAGGCGAATTGGGCTGCGTTCGGCGCCGACCCGGACTGGGTGAAGGCCAAAGGGGAGTCCGAAGTGAACGGCAAGCTGACCACGAAGGTCGATTCGGTGTTCGTCGATCCGACCGACTTCTCGCCAATCAAATAGAGCAATCATCGCAGGGCACAGACAGGCGGCACAGACATGATGCGAGGCATCCTCAGCGCAGTCGTTCTCTTCAGCACGGTCATGACCGTCGAGGCGATGATGCCTCGAGCGCAGCAGCCGGCGCAGACGCCGCCGCCGATGCCGGCGGGTGAAGGCCGGGGAGCGCCGGCGCCTGGTGCCGGTCCGGGCCGTGGCGGCGGGCGCGGCAACCCGGCCGCGGCGCTCTACACCGAGAACTGCGCCGGATGCCACGGCGTCGATCGGACCGGCGGCCGCGCGCCGAGCCTGTTCGACGAAGAATGGCTGCACGGCGGCGACGACGAGACGATCGCGAAGAACATCCACGAGGGGTTCCCGCAGGCGGGAATGATCCCGTTCAAAGACGTCCTCACCGATCAGCAGATCTGGCAGCTCGTGGCCTACATCCGTACGCAGGCGGCCAACCTGAAGGACAAGCCGGTCTACGTTCCCGATCCGGCCAACCAGATCATCAAGTCGGAGAAACAGACGTTCAAGATCGAGGTGGTCACCAAGGGCCTCGAGACACCGTGGGCCCTGGCGTTCCTGCCCGACGGCCGGCTGCTCGTGACCGAGCGACCCGGACGCCTGCGCATCATCGAGAACGGCAAGCTGCTTCCCGAAGGGGTCAAGGGGCTGCCGAAGGTGTGGGAGAAGCAGGACGGCGGCATGTTCGACGTCGAGGTCCACCCGCAGTACGCTACCAACGGCTGGATCTACATCTCCTACTCGGAGATCCTCCCGGGTTACACACCGCCGTCGCCTCCACCTCCTGCCGATCCATCCGCGCCGGCTCCGGCCGCGCCTCCCCCGCCGCAGCCGGGCGGACGCGGCCGCGGCGGTCCGCCGGATCCGCCGACGATGACCGTCGTCATGCGCGGGCGGATCAGCAAGACCAACGAATGGGTCGATCAGCAGATTCTGTTTCGTGCGCCCGCCGAGATCTACAACTCCACCAATGCGCACTACGGATCGCGGTTCATCTTCGACAAGCAGAATCATCTCTTCTTCACGCTGGGCGAGAAGCAGCAGATGGCGGACGCGCAGGATCTGTCGAAGCCGACCGGCAAGATCCATCGCGTGAACGACGACGGGTCGATCCCGAAGGACAACCCGTTCGTCGGCCGCTCAGGCGTGGTCCAGTCGATCTGGTCGTACGGTCACCGCAACCCGCAGGGGCTGGCGTGGGACCCGGTCAGCGGCAAGCTGTGGGAATCGGAGCACGGGCCGCAGGGTGGCGATGAAATCAACATCATCGAGCCGACCAAGAACTACGGCTGGGGCGTCATCACCAACGGCATCCAACCGGGCATCACCAAGCGTGCTGAGGAAGGCATGGAGCAGCCGATCGTCTACTGGACGCCATCGGTCGCTCCCAGCGGCATCACGTTCTACACCGGCGACAAGTATCCGGGCTGGAAGAACAATCTGTTCGTGAGCTGCCTGGGCGGCCAGCAGCTGAAGCGGCTGGAGATCAGCGGCGACACGGTCACGCACCAGGAGATCGTGTTCAACCAGTTCGGCCGTGTCCACGACG
Source organism: uncultured Acidobacteriota bacterium (assembly GCA_963771415.1). Lineage (GTDB taxonomy): Bacteria > Acidobacteriota > Vicinamibacteria > Vicinamibacterales > 2-12-FULL-66-21 > CAWAZT01. The sequence goes on from CAVYTI010000010.1 coordinate 337,457, forward strand.
TGGTCGTCGGACCGGACGGCTACCTTTATACGACGCTCCAACTTCCCGGCCGCCAGCTCTCCGAATCGACCGAGGGCATGGTGATCAGGTTGATACCGCAATAGACCTGTCGCGTGAGGTGCTAAGGGTGCTAATGGTGCTCGAAGGTGCTAACGGTGCGGGTGCTGAAGGTGCGGGAGGTGCCAAACGTGCGCCGCAGTGAGAACCTGCACCTTTCGCACCCTTAGCACTTTCAGCACCGCACCCTTAGCACCGCGAGCACCGTTAGCACCCTTAGCACCTCAGCTCGTCCCCCTCAGAACTGCAACTGCGAGACGTACTCGTAGCTCGCTTTCAGGCTGTCCAAAGGGTCCTTGGGCACGTCGTGCTCCACGAAATAGTGCTTGATCCCCGCCTGCTGCGACTGCTCGAAGATGCGCTTCCAGTTGATGACATCGCCGTGTCCGACCTCCGTGATGTCCGGCAGAACCTTGTCGATCGGAACAGGTCCGTCACCGACGGGAGCCGGGATTTTCGCGAGCCCTTTGACGTGCACGAGCGGAAAGCGACCGGGATAGCGGCGGAAGTAGTCGAGCGGATCCTTGCCCGCGGCCGTGATCCAGCAGAGATCCATCTCCATCTTCACCGTGTCCGGATTGCACGAGTCGAGCAGGACGTCGTAGGGTAGCTTGCCGTCGACCGGTGAATACTCGAAATTGTGGTTGTGATAGGCGAACTGGATCCCCGCCTTCTTGCTGATCTCGCCGGCGCGGTTGTAGGTGTCCGCAATCTTCTGCCAGCTGCCCGGCTGATTCCTGATGCTCTCATCGACCCACGCATTAATCAGATACTCGTGACCGATCGCCTTTCCCGCGTCAATCGCCTTCAACCATGCGTCGCCGCTGAGGCTGGCGTAGTCGATATGCGCGGACGGAGACGTCAGCTTCGTCCGATTGAGGATCTCTTTGACCTGGTCGGGCGTGTGATTGAAGTAGCCGGCGAACTCGACTTCCTTGTAGCCGAGCGCCGCGACCTTCGCGAGCGTCCCCTCGAAGTCTTTTTCCATCAGCGTCCGCACGGTGTAGAGCTGGACACCGATTCGTGGGATGGTCGCGGCTCGAAGTCGCCCCATCGCGAGATAGGCCGCGCCCATCGTTCCGATAAACGTGCGACGATCCATGGTCATCGTTGTCTCTCCTGCCAGCCCGCTGCCGGACGAACACCGGCCGTGGCGCGATCGAAGCATTCGTAGAAGTCACCGGCCCGGACGCCGACGACGCGAGACATTACCACGAGCCAGCCCCAAACGAAGTAGTTCCAGCCGTCCTCGATGGTCAGACTGCGCTCGCTCGCCTGGGCGGCAGCGACCTGGAGAAACGTGGCCGTGGGCTGCGGCGCGAAGCGATAGTTGAAGTCCCAGACGATCGACTCGAGCGGGAAGCGCACCCGCTGTGAAACCGGGCAGCCGGGATGATCCTTTCCGAGACCGGTTGCGTTGACGACCAGGCTGCCAGTGCCGGCCGCCTCCACGAGCGCGTCGGCCGTGCCGTCCAGCAGTTCCACCGAGATGGGGACCGCCGCGTTCCAGCCGGCGCAGACCCTCCGCACCGTCTCGACGCGCGCTTTGCGGATATCGGCCAGGATGATGCGGGAACAACCCAGCTCGCCGGATGCCGCCAGCGTGGATGCGAGCGCGACACCGGCGCCTCCGGCACCGAGGACGAGGGCGTCGCGGCCACCATCACGCCATGACCGCGACCGGTCGAGCAGCGTCCGGGCAGCCTGCTGATTCGATTCCGCATCGCCGGCGTCCCCAACCAGGCGGTCGCCGCGACGGTAGGCGAGTCCTATCTCCTCCAGCCGTCGCGCCTCGTCCGACAGTTCGTCAAACACGTCGCCCGCTGCATCGAAGAGCGCCGCCTTGTGCGACGTGACGAGAACGCCTGAGACGGCGCGGTCGCTTCGCCACGAGTCCACCAGGTCGCGATAGGCGCGGCGCGGTGCACCGATGGGGACGTCCTGTCCTCGCAGCGCCAGGCCCGTGCCCAGACACGAGGTCCACGATTCGAAGACATGGTGGACGGCGGATTGTGCGGTGGTCACACCGAGGAAGACGAGCACGTCCGGCGGGCGGGGTGCGGCGGGCAAGAATGCCAGTCTAATCGTTCATCCGGCCCCACGATGTCCTGACATTCACCGGATGGATCGGCGGGCGGGTTCTGGACAATACTCACCGCGTGCCGTCTCCTCGCGCCTTCGTGCTCGCCGCCGGCCTGGCAGGGCTGGCCGTTTCGCTCGCCTCTTCGGTCGTGCTGCCGACGGCTGCCGCCGACACGCATCGCGGCTGGCCGGGATACGGTGGCGGACCCGAACAGATGCGGTACTCGAGCCTGCAGCAGATCAACAAGACCAACGTGTCGTCGCTCGCAGTGGCCTGGAGTTATGACACCAGGGAGAGCGGCGGTCTGCAGACCCAGCCGATTGTCGTGGACGGTGTGTTGTACGCCTACACGCCGACGCACAAGACGTTCGCCCTGCGCGCCGCGACGGGGGAGCACCTCTGGACGTTCGATCCGAAGGTCGAGGAACGTGGTCCGAACCGCGCCGTCATGTACTGGGCGGCGGGGGACGATCGCCGCGTGTTCGCCGCCGTCGATCAGTATGTCTACGCGCTGAACGCCGCGACCGGGGAGCCGATTCCGACGTTCGGCGATGGCGGCCGTATCGACTTGCGTAACGATCTCGGCCGTGATCCGCGACAGCAGAACGTGCGCCTCACGTCGCCGGGCGTAGTCTATAAGGATCTGTTCATCATCGGCGGTCGTGAGAGCGAAGGACTGCCGGCGTCTCCCGGAGACATCCGCGCCTACGACGTGAGGAGCGGCAAGTTGCAGTGGGCATTCCACACGATTCCGCACCCCGGTGAGCAGGGCTACGACACCTGGTCCAAGGACTCATGGACGATCAACGGCGGCGCCAACAACTGGACCGGCATGGCGCTCGATGAGGCGCGCGGGATCGTCTACGTTCCGACCGGCTCCTCCTCGGCCGATTTCTACGGCGCGAATCGGCTCGGCGACAATCTTTACGCCAACTGCCTGCTGGCGTTGAACGCCGCGACCGGCCAGCGCCTGTGGCACTTCCAGGGCGTCAAGCACGACATCTGGGATCGCGATTTTCCGTCGCCGCCCACCCTGGCGACGCTGACCCGCAACGGCGCCACCATCGACGCTGTCGTGCAGACCAGCAAACAGGGGTTCGTCTTCGCGTTCGATCGTACGAACGGGACGCCGCTGTTTCCGATCGAGTATCGGAAATTTCCCAAGAGCGATCTGGCGGGCGAGGTCGCGGCCGAGACGCAGCCCATTCCGACCAGCCCCAAGCCGTTTGCCCGACAGCTGCTCACGAGGGATATGCTCACGACGCGCACGCCCGAGGCGCACCAGTGGGCGCTCGACAAGTTCGCGACGTTCCGAAGCGACGGCTTGTTCGTGCCGCTCGCCGCCGGCCGCGACACCGTCGTATTTCCCGGCTTCGACGGCGGTGCCGAATGGGGCGGGTCGGCGTTCGATCCCGAGAGCGGTCTGTTGTATGTGAACGCGAACGATCTTGCCTGGACGGGCGCGATGGCCGAGAGCACGGCCGGCAAGAGCAGCAGGGCGCTGTATCTGCAGAACTGCGCGTCGTGCCACAAGGACGATCGCACCGGGGCGCCGCCACAGATTCCGTCGCTCGTGGACGTGGCCGCGCGTCGATCGCGTGAGGAGCTGACGACCATTGTCGCGCGCGGCGCCGGGCGCATGCCGGGCTTCCCCAGCCTCGACGATCCTGCGGTCGGTGCGGTGCTCGACTACGTGACGACCGGCGTCGACAAGCCCGTTCCCGGCTCGGCGTCGACGGCTGTCGACCTGCGCTACCGTTTTACCGGATACAACCGCTTCGTGGATCCGGACGGCTATCCCGCGGTCGCGCCGCCGTGGGGGACGCTCAACGCGATCAATCTGAACACCGGCGAGTACGCGTGGAAGATTCCGCTCGGCGAATATCCGGAGCTCGCCGAGAAGGGGCTGAAGAATACCGGCACGGAGAACTACGGCGGCCCGGCGGTGACGGCGGGAGGGCTGGTGTTCATCGGCGCGACGAACTACGACCGCAAGTTCCACGCCTTCGACAAGGCCACGGGGGCGCTACTGTGGGAGACGACGCTGCCGTTTTCGGGCAACGCGACGCCGGCGATCTTCGAGGTCGACGGTCGCGAATACGTCGTGATTGGCGCCGGCGGCGGCAAGGGCGGCCCGAAAGCGCCGTCAGGCGGCGTTTACGTCGCCTTCGCCCTACCGCGCTGAAAAGGGCGGTTGTCCCCTTTTCCGAAACGTTCTCGACCCGCTGTCGTATTCGCCAGGCAAGGGAGATCACATGAGCACCACGCGTAAGAACCCTTCGGCCGTCGACCGCGCCGGAGCGTCGCGGCGGACCTGGATGAAAAGCGCCGCCACCCTCGCCGGCGGGGTCGCTGCCTCGAACTGGCTGTCGATTGACGCCGTCGCCGCGCCGAGCCAGTCCGCCACCACCGCCGCCCCCGGCGTCGTCTCCGCATCCGCCAACAAGACCATCGTCGAAACGACTGCCGGCAAGGTCCGCGGCTTCACCCACAACGGCATCGCCGCGTTCAAGGGCATTCCGTACGCGCGCACGACGGCAGGGTCGCTGCGTTTCATGCCCCCCGCGAAACCGGCGGCCTGGACCGGCGTGCGCAGCTCGCTGGCGCTGGGGCCCTCCAGTCCTCAGCCATTCAACTGCACCCAGCAGGGACGTCGGGGCGGCTGGAACAACGACGAAGAAGCCTTCATGTTCGATTGGGACGACGGCCGGCCGTCGGAAGATTGCCTGCGCGTCAATGTGTGGACCCCGGGGATCAGCGACAACCGGCGACGCCCGGTGCTGGTCTGGATTCATGGCGGCGGATATTCGTCCGGCTCGAGCAACGAGCTGCGCATGTACGACGGCGAAAGCCTGAGCCGCCGGGGCGACGTCGTGGTCGTCAGCTTGAACCATCGGCTCGGCGTCCTCGGCTACCTGAATCTTGCCGAGTACGGCGAGAAGTGGGCGAGCGCCTCCAACGTCGGCATGCTCGACATCGTTGCCGCCCTGGAATGGGTGAAGGACAACATCAGCCACTTCGGCGGCGACCCACGCAGCGTCCTGATCTTCGGGCAGTCCGGTGGCGGCGGCAAGGTCGGCACGCTGATGGGGATGCCGTCGGCGAAGGGACTCTTCCAGCGCGCGTCGATTCAAAGCGGATCCGGCGTGCGCAAGCCGGCGCAGGACCGCTCACCCGAACTGGCCGCGGCGGTACTCAAGGAGCTCGGGCTCGATCGCTCGAGCATCGATCGCCTGCAGGAGCTGCCTTACGAGCGGATCGTCGAAGCGGGCTTGATCGCGCAGCGCAAGCTGAATCCGACGCCGGCGGCGCCCGGCACCGGCGGAGGCGTGGGCTGGGGGCCCGTGGTGGACGGTAAGGTGTTGCCGGAGCACCCCTGGGATCCGAAGGGCTCGCCGCTCTCCGCGGATGTGCCGCTGCTGGTCGGCACGGTCCTCAACGAGTTCGGCAACAGCATTCAGGCCGGGGATCCAACGCTCGACGACATGACGATCGAAGAGGCCAAGAAGCGTTTGAGTGCGCAGCGCGGCGACAAGGCCGAGCAGGTGCTCGACACCTTCCGACGCAAATTCCCCAAGGCCACGCCCTACGAGCTGTTCTCGCGGATCAGCGCGATGACCGCCCGGCAGAACGCCGTGACGCAGGCCGAGCGCAAAGCCGCGCAGGGCGGGGCGCCAGCCTACCTCTATTGGTTCCAGTGGCAGACGCCCGTTCTCGATGGCCGTCCACGCGCCTATCACTGCTCCGAGCTGCCGTTCGTGTTCTACAACACCGATCGCTGCGCCGTCATGACCGGCGGCGGCGCCGAGGCGCGTGAACTGGGCGGAAAAATTGCCGACGCCTGGATTGCCTTCGCCAAGACCGGCAGCCCGAATCACAAGGCACTGCCGAAATGGCCCGAGTTCGCCGCGGCGCAGTGTCCGACGATGGTCTTCGACACCGCCTGCGTCGTGCAGAACGGACCCGACGATGAGCAGCGGCGCGTGCTGACGCTCTGATCGCCGACTCCTATTGCGTTCCCATAGGGCTTTGTGTCAACCTATGGGGACGCAATAGGAGCGTGATGGCCAAGACCGATGTGTGGCAGGGCACCCTCGCCCTGATGATCCTCAAGACCCTCGAGACCCTGGGACCGCTCCACGGCTACGGCATCGCCCGCCGGATCGAGCAGACCAGCGGCGACCTGCTGTCGGTGAACTACGGCACCCTCTATCCGGCGCTGTTGAAGCTGGAGCAGGAAGGGGCCATCGCCTCCGAGTGGGGGACCTCGGACAACAATCGGCGCGCGAAGTTCTATCGCCTCACCCGAGCCGGGCGAAAACAGGTGGAGCGCGCCGCGCGTGACTGGGATCAGGCGACCGCCATCCTCGCGCGTTTCCTGGCGCCGCAGGAGCCACGGTGATGGCCCGCCTGCGAGCCTGGGTGTCCCGGCTCATCGCCACCGTCTTTCGATCGAACGCCGACCCGGACCTCGAGGCCGAGCTCGAGAGTCATCTCGCGCTGCACGTGGACGACCTGGTCCGGCGCGGCGTCGACGTCCGCCAGGCCCGCCGTCTCGCGCTCCTGAAACTCGGCGGTCTGGAAGGCCCGAAGGAGGCCTCTCGCGAGCGTCGCACGCTTCCGCTGCTGGAAATGGGCCTGCGCGACATTCGTTATGCGTTTCGGAGCGCGCGGAAGAATCCGGCCTTCGTCTCGATCGCGGTCGTCAATCTCGCGCTCGGCATCGGCGTCAACACCGCCGTCTTCAGCGTCGTCAACACCGTCCTCCTGCAGCGTCCACCGTACGCCGATCCGGACGGGCTCGTCGTCGTTCGTGAGCGATTTCCGAAGATTGGCGAATCGACCCTCGGCGCCGCGCAGGGCGAATACGTCGACTATCGCGATCGCAACCTGGCCTTTGCCGATATCGCCGGCCACGAGGCCGATGTCTTCGATCTCACCGGCGCAACCGAGCCGGCTCGCATCACTGCGCAGCGGGCAACCTCCACGTTGTTCTCAACACTGGGCGCCTCTCCGCTGATCGGACGCACGTTTTCCGCGGCCGAGGACGATCCCGCGGCCGCACGAGTCATCGTGCTGAGTTACGACTTCTGGCAGCGCCGCTTTGGCGGCGAGCAGGGACGTGCTCGGACACGTGTTGCGGCTGAACGAACGGCCGTACACGGTGATCGGGGTGATGCCGTCGGGATTCGAGTTTCCGCTCGGCGCCGCCGATGTCGGAGAGCCGCCGGCGGCCTGGGTGCCGATGGCGTTCACCCGCGAAGAGATTGCGGACCGAGCGTCCGAATTCCCGGTTCACATCGTCGCGCGCCTCAGGCCGGGCGTGTCGATCGCCCAGGCGCGACAGGACGTCGAGCGCGTCGCCAACGAGTTCCAGCGGGAGCGCGCCGACATCTACTCCGGCAATCTGCGCCTCGAGGTCGTTGTCGAGCCACTCGGCGCGTCGAGCGCGGCCCGCGTCCGTCCCGTGCTGCTGGCGCTGACGATTGCCGTCGGCTTCGTCCTGCTCATTGCCTGCGCCAACGTCACCAACCTGCTCCTCGCTCGCGGGGCGGCGCGCCAGCGCGAGATGGCGATGCGCAGCGCGCTCGGCGCCAGCACAGGCCGCCTGTTCGGGCAGTTGCTGATCGAGAGCATGATGCTGACCGGCGCCGGTGCGTTGCTGGGCTGTCTGCTCGCTTTCGGACTGATTCAGATTCTGACCACGCTCTGGCCCTGGCTCGCGGCCGGTCTTTCCACGGTACGGATCGACCGATCCGTGCTTGCGTTCACGGTCGGCGTCTCGGCGGTCAGCGCACTGGTCTGCGGCCTGGCGCCCGGCATCGGATTGCGATCGTCCGCGACATCCCTCACCGACTCGCTGAAGGCCGGCGGTCGCGAGAGCTCGACCGCGCCGAGGCGTCGCGTCCGCAGTCTTCTCGTGGTGCTCGAGGCGGCGAGCGCCGTCGTGCTCCTGATCGGCGCCGGTCTGCTGGTGAGGAGCTTCATCCAGGTCATCCGCGTGCCCCTGGGATTTTCGCCGGAGGGTCGGCTGATTGCGCGCACGACGCTCAACCCTCAACGCTATCCCGAGAGCGATCGCCGCCGACAGGCCGAGCGATTGATGGCGGATCGTCTGGCGGCGCTGCCCGGCGTGGCCGCGGTTGGCGTCACCACGCACATTCCGCTGGCCGACGAGCGGCAGATCGGATTCATCCTCGAGGGGGAGGACGTCAATGCCGCGCGCTGGGCCGACAACGCCAGCGTCAGCGGCAGCTACTTCTCCGCGATGGGCATCCCGATTGTGCGGGGCCGAGCGTTCGACGACCGCGACGCGCCCGGCGCGCCCCTGTCGGCGATCGTCAACGACTCGATGGCGCGGCGATTCTGGCCGCACGGCGATGCACTCGGAAAGCGGGTCGTCTGGGGTGGCTGGCCGTTGACGATCGTCGGGGTGGCCGGGGACGTGCACCTGACCGGGCTCGAGACCGCCGTCAATCCGACGATCTACACGGCGCTGTACCAGATCGAGAGAGGCCCCACCAGCAACGCCGTGTTCATCATCCGCTCACGGGCGGGCGCGTCGATTCTTGCGCCCGCAGTCCGACAGGCGATCTGGTCGGTCGACAGCGGCGTACCGGTCTTCGATCTTCGCGCCATGGAGGATGTCGTCGCGCGTTCACTCGCCACGCGTCGGTTCACCGTGTCGGTGCTCTCGGCGTTTGCCGCCCTGGCGCTGATCCTCGCCGTGGTGGGTCTTTACAGCGTGCTGTCGTATGCCGTCACGCAACGCACGCAGGAGCTCGGCTTGCGCCTGGCGCTGGGCGCGGCGCCGCGGCAACTCCTCGGGCTCGTGATCGGTGACGGCGTGCGCTTGACGTGCGTCGGCCTCGCGCTCGGCATTCCGCTCGCCACCGCCCTGTCGCGATCGATGGCGCAGTTGCTCTACGGGGTCGAGCCGGACGACCCGCTCGCATTCGCCGGCGCGGCGGCGCTTCTGCTGGTAGTGGCCCTGCTGGCGAGCGGCATCCCCGCGCGCCGCGCGTCACGAGTCGATCCGCTCATCGCACTGAGAAACGACTAGCGCGAATCCTGACCGGGGACCCGGGACCAGGGGCTACCAAGCCGTCCAGCCGCCATCGACGAAGAGCGAGCTGCCGGTCACGAACGACGACGAGGGGGACGCGAGGTAGACGGCGGCGCCGGCGATTTCGTCCAGCTCTCCCCACCGGCCCATCGGAATGCGCTTGATGAACTCCTGATACTTGACGGGATCGTTGAGCAGCGGCCGGTTCAACTCGGTGCCAAACGGGCCCGGGCACAAGGCGTTGACGGTGACGCCCGTTCCCGCCCACTCCAGCGCCATCACGCGCGTCAGGTTGATGATGCCCGCCTTGGCGGACGCGTACGGCGCGCGCCCCGCCAGGGCGACCACGCCGAGGATGGATCCCATATTGACGATGCGTCCCCAGCCGCGAGCCGCCATCGACGGTCCGATCGTTCGCGAGCAGAGGAACGGGCCCTTGAGGTTGGTGTCGATGACCGCATCCCAGTCGGCCTCGGAGATCTCCGCCGAGGGACCGCGCACGTTGATGCCGGCGTTGTTGAAGAGGATGTCGATCGGGCCGAGTGAAGACTCGACTTCCTTCGACCAGGCGTGTGGATGTCGCTGGCGGACGTGACGTCTGCCGCGAACGCCTTGGTCTTTCGACCCGTCGCCGAGGCGATCTCTGTTGCTGTTGTTTCACAGCCGGGCAACGACCGGCTGGCAATCGCGACGTTGGCGCCAGCCTGCGCCAGCGCGGTCGCAATGACCTGACCGAGGCCGCGTGCCCCGCCCGTGATCAGCGCGACGCGACCATCGAGCTTGAATGTGTCGAGAACGTTCATGCGTCTATGACTCCGTCAAAATCCTTTGGGACGAACCCAGAAGCTTTCCTGCCAGCTGCCGCCGGGAGGGATGCTCTGCAGCTCTTTGTAGAGGCCCTTCTGGGCCAGGTTCATGGCGTCGGTGATCCCCACCATGGGCTCGAAGCAGATGAAGTTGCGACTGTCGGGAGACTGACCGCCGCGGCCGGATTCCGGCGGCGACGGCTTGGGCGCGTAGATCACGATCGATCGATAGTTCGGCCCCAACAGCACATCGATTTGTTGGCTCTTGCCCTTCACCGTCATCACCGCGCGTCCGTCGGCGTCCCGCACCAGATCGCCGAACACATGATCGAGGTCGAAGTCCTTCAGCGCGGCGTGCCTCGGATCGGGAAAGAACTGTTCGATCGGCCGTGTCTCTCCGGTCGGGATGAGATTCTGCGCCAGCAGCCACTGCGTTCTGGCATCCACCGAGATCGTCCACTCGTCGCGGGTGGAATCGGTCAGGCGAAAGTACGGATGAAAGCCGATCGACAGCGGCATCGGCTCGGTGCTCAGGTTCTCGACCCTGGTCGTGACCTGGAGCACGCCCTCGTGCAGCCGGTGCGTGATCTCGATCGTGTGCGCGAAGGGGAATTGCTTCATCCACTGCGGATTACGGTAGAACTCGAGGCGGCTCGTCACCCACGCGCTGTCCCGATCCGCTTTGACCTCCACCACTCGCCACTGGTCGTTCCAGATGAGGAAACCGTGAATGGGTATCGTGCCGGTGACGTTGCCCAGGCCCATGTCGAAGGCGTAGCGCTTGCCGTTGGCGTAGAAGGCCTGCTCGTCGAGCCGGTTCGCCCACGGTGCGAGAAAGGGAATGCCGCTGTAGTCCGGGCGCGCCTTGAACTCGGCGACCGACGCGAAGGGCCAGTGCAGGATGTTCTGCCCCTTCACTTTCATCTCGAACGCGACGTCGCCGACCGACGGCAGGATCGAGACCGTTGTCTCGGCACGCCGGTCCTCGAGGCGGACGACATCCCCGACCTGCTTCGCGCTGTAAGGCTGGGCCAGCGCCTCAACCGGGAAGCAGAGCGTAAGGAGCAGGGATGCTGTGGCCAGGCTCAAGCGCGTCGGTATCGGGCGCAGCTGCATACAATCGCTTCCGTTTCAGATGTGCCGAAGCACTTTACAGCGTGACGTCGTAAAAAACTACGGTAGAATCGCCAGGCTCGTCAGCTCGGGCGAGCCGTCGCTGTATGCAACTACGTTCGGGGACCCGCCGGAGGACATGATGCGCAGAACGTTCGGGATTCTCGTCGCTTTGGCCGTGCTGATGGCAGCCCCCTTCGCGCAGGCCCCTCCGACCCGACCCAAGACGCTCGACATCTATGTCGTCGATACCGAAGGCGGCAAGGCCACCCTGTTCGTGTCCCCGTCAGGCGAGTCCCTGCTCATCGACACCGGCAATCCTGGCGGCCGCGACACCGATCGGATCATGGCGGCGATCGCCGAGGCCCGCCTGACCCAGATCGACTATGTGCTCTTGACCCACTATCACGTCGATCACGTTGGCGGTCTACAGGAGCTGGCGAAGCGCATTCCGATCAAACACTTCATCGATCACGGTCCAAGCGTCGAAGAGCGTGAGCAGGTCGCGGGCTTCCAGCAGGCCTACGCCGAGCTGTACGGGAAAGCGACGCACACCGTCGTCAAGCCGGGAGACAAGGTCCCGATCGCCGGGGTGGACTGGCGGATCGTGACGTCGGCCGGGCAGGTGATCAAGACGCCGCTGCCGGGCGGCGGCAAGCCGAATCCCTATTGCGACGATTTCAAGCCGCGCGAGAACCTGCGCGATCCGGAGAACGGGCAGTCGGTCGGGAGCGTGATCACCTACGGGAAGTTCCGGGCCATCGATCTCGGCGATCTGCTCTGGAACAACGAAGGGGATCTGATGTGCCCGAACAATCCGATCGGCGCGATCGATCTCTACCTCGTGTCGCATCACGGTACCGATCCGTCCGGTTCGCCGGCGCTCGTCCACGCGCTGGCGCCCCGCGTCGCGGTCATGCAGAACGGCACCCGGAAAGGGGGAACGGTGCAGACGTTCCAGACCCTGCACACCTCTCCGGGACTCGAGGATATCTGGGAGCTTCATTGGGCGTACAACGGCGGCAGTGAGCACAATCCGCCTGGGGTGTTCATCGCCAACATCGAGGATCCTCAGACGATGGCGGCGGTGTTGACGGCGCCCCCGCCGGTCCCCGGTGGTGGTCGGGAAGGCCCGCCAGCTGGTGCTCCGCTTGGTGCTCCCCCCGCCGGTGCTCCACCTGCGGGTACTCCGCCGGCAGGTGCTGCGCCGGCCGGGGCTCCGCCCGCGGGTGCTCCGGCCGCTGCACCGCCTCCACCCGGAGGCGCCGCTGGCCCGGGGGGCCCGCCGCCTGGCGGCGGACGTCAGGGTGGCCCGGGTGGCGGACGTGGCGGTCACACCGGTCCGGCCGACATGATCAAGATATCCGCGCAGGAAGACGGCACGTTCACCGTCACCAACAGCCGCAACCTGTTCACGAAGATATATCGCCCCGAAAAGCGGTAGCGCTCTTAACGACCGTCACCGGCGAACAGCCCACGCCAGTCCGTCGGGCTGTTTGCCGGCGTCGATTTTCCCCACCACCGTCATCGATTTCAGATCGATCACCGCCACATAGTCGTCCGGCGTGCACGCCACGTAGGCACGGACGCCGTCTGGCTGAATCTCGAGGCCGGCGGCACCTCGCCCGATCGGCAGCCGCGAGAGCTCCTTGCGCGTGGCGACGTCGAACACGGAGAGGTGCGGCAGTCCGAGCGACGAGACCAGCGCTTGCTTCCCGTCCGGAGTGATTTTCAAACGGTTCGCGCCAGTCACATTCGCCGCCACCGTGTCCGTGACTTTCTTGGTGGCCATGTCGATGACCGAAATAGTGCCGTCCTGCGCGTTGGCGGCCCAGATTTCCCGCCCGTCGGGTGTCAGGTCGAAACCCTCGACACCGCGTCCGACCGCGACGACGGTTTCATCCCAGTCGATTTGCTGTGCGCCTGGTCCGCGGCCTCCGGCCGGCGGCGGTCCCCCTCGCGGCGGCCCCCCTGCCGGTGGGGCACCCGCGCCCCGCCCGCGCCCGGCCGTGCGCTCGATGATCGTCATCGACGCGGAGCTGACGTTGGAGGTGACGATGCGGCTCAGATCCTGGAACACATAGATCATGTGGGTGCGGTTCTGACCTGTGCCCAGCACCAGGTCGACCTGCTTCGCGTCCGGGTCGTACCGTCCGAGCACCTTCGCGCCCTCAGCGGTGAACCACAGCTTTCCGCCAACGAAGACGAGACCATGCGGTCCACGCAGCGCCCCCAGATCAATGGCCGGCATGGCCTTCTGCGCGACCAGATCCACGGGCGTAATCGTGTTGAACGATCCCCCGCCATAGTTGGAGATGTAGGCGACGCGCCCGTCTGTAGACGCGGTCACCTCATGAGGATCGGGTCCGGACGGCACCCGGCTGGTCACCTTCAACGTGGCAGGGTCAACCGTGGAGAGCGTGAGGTCTCCTTTGGAGAGCACGAGCAGCGACGGGGAGGGGCCCGGCTGGCGGGCTGCGGGAAGCACAGCCACCGCAATCGTGGCGAGGACGAGAGACATTCGCATGATGCCGCGTAGTCTACGGGACGGGGGGTTGTGGAGGGAACCACGCGCGGCCCGGCGCGACGGCGAACTTGTGGAAATCCGGCCGGTCACGATCCCGTCCCGGCCCGGCCTTGAGTCGGAAATCCCCTATAATGCAATGACATGCACCCAACGGACGTCTCGCGGCCCGACTACTACCACAGGGTCGTCGACTGCCAGTGGGCCTGTCCGGCGCACACCAACGTCCCGGAATACATCCGGCTGATCGCGCAGGGCCGCTTCACCGACGCCTACATGCTCAACCGCGAGTCGAACGTGTTCCCGGGCATCCTCGGGCGCACCTGCGATCGGCCGTGCGAGCCGGCGTGCCGGCGCGGCCGCGTCGACGGCAAGCCGGTCGCGATCTGCCGCCTGAAGCGCGTCGCCGCCGACCATCGCGGCGACGTCAAGCACCTGCTGCCGACGGCGCCGGCGAGAAGAACGGCAAGAGGGTCGCGCTGATCGGCGCCGGCCCGGCGTCGCTCACCGTCGCCAACGACCTGATGCCGCTCGGCTACGAGGTCACGATCTTCGAGAAGCTGCCGCGGCCCGGCGGCCTGATGCGCATCAACATCCCCGCGTTCCGCCTGCCCGAGCAGGTCCTCGACGAGGAGATCGGCTACATCGTCGACATGGGCGTCGACGTCCGCTACAACACGCCGGTCGACAGCCTCGAAGGCGCTGCTCGACAGCGAGCGAGTTCGACGCCGTGTTCGTCGGCAGCGGCGCGCCGAAGGGCAAGGAGCTCGAGATTCCCGGGCCGCCACGACACCGATCAGATCTTCATCGGCATCGACTGGCTCGAGTCGATTCACTTCGGCCACGTCGACTCGGTCGGCAAGCGCGTGCTGATCATCGGCGTCGGCAACACCGCGATGGACTGCTGCCGCTCGGCGAAGCGCCTCGGCGCCACCGACGTCAAGGTCATCGCGCGCAAGACGCGCAAGTACTTCAAGGCCTCGCCGTGGGAGCTCGAGGACGCCGAGGAAGAGCAGGTCGAGATCCTCGAGAACCTGCAGCCGGTCCGCTTCATCATCGAGAACGGCAAGCTCACCGGCATGGAGTTCGACAAGTTCACGTCGCGTCGAGACCGAGAACGGCAGCTGAAGCAGGAGATCATCGGCCGCGAGATCATCCCGTGCGACACCGTGATCCTCGCCATCGGCCAGGACAACGCGTTCCCGTGGATCGAGCGCGACATCGGCCTCGAGTTCGGCAAGTGGGACATGCCGGTCGTCGACAAGACGACGTTCATGTCGACGCGGCCGGGCGTGTTCTTCGGCGGCGACGCGGCGTTCGGCCCGGCGAACATCATCTGGGCGGTCGAGCACGGGCACCAGGCGGCGATCTCGATCCACAACTACTGCCAGGGCGTGCCGGTCACCGAGCGGCCGCCGCAGGGCATGACGCTCGCCAGCACGAAGATGGGGCTGCACGAGTGGACCTACAGCAACAACTACGACCCGGTCGCAGCGCCAGAAGATGAAGCACGTCGATCTGCCGGTGCGCTTCGAGAACATGACCACCGAGGTCGAGCTGGGCTTCACCGCGGAGCAGACGCGCGGCCGAGGTCGAGCGCTGCCTCAACTGCGACGTCGAGACGCACTTCACCGATTCGCTGTGCATCGAGTGCGACGCCTGCATCGACATCTGTCCGGTCGACTGCCTGACGATCGCGCCCGAACGGCGACGAAGCCGGACCTGCGCGCGCAGTCTCGACGGCGCCGGCCGATCAATCTCGAGCAGCCGCTGTTCGTGTCCGGGCCGCTGAAGCAGACCGGCCGGGTGATGGTGAAGGACGAGAACGTCTGCCTGCACTGCGGCCTGTGCGCCGAGCGCTGCCCGACCTACGCGTGGGACATGCGCAAGTTCGCGTTGCAGATTCCCGCTACGCGGCGGCACGTCATCCATTGCCGCCGTGTGAACGGAGCCAGCTCGAGCACCGATGGCGTACGAGCGTGCAACGGGTTCGTGACGAACCCTCGACGGATCCATGGATCGCGTCAACGACTTCGCGTTCAAGATCGCCACCGCCAACGGCACCGGGTCGGCGTCGGCCAACGGCCTGATCATGCAGGCGATCTTCCGCATGGGCGTCCCGGTCACGGGCAAGAACGTGTTCCCGTCGAACATCCAGGGCCTGCCGACCTGGTACGAGATCCGCGTCAACAAGGACGGCTACACCGCGCGCACGCCGCACTTCGACCTGATGGTGGCGCTGAACGCCGGCGACCTACGCAGAAGGACGTCGCCGAGGTGCGGTCCGGCGGCTGGCTGCTGTACGACTCGACCTGGCCGCTCGACGAGCGGCTGAAGCGGCCCGACGTCACCTATCTCGGCGTGCCGCTCGCCGAGATGTGCAACGCGCGCGTTCAAGGGCGTGCGCGAGCGCATCCTGATGAAGAACATCGCCTACGCCGGCGCGCTGGCGGCGCTGCTCGACATCGACACCGAGATCATCCGCGCGCTGCTGAAGGAGAAGTTCGCGCAAGAAGCCGGCGCTGATGGACTCGAACCAGAAGGCGGTCGAGCTCGGCTACGACTACGCGAAGGCGCACTTCGACTGCCCGCTGCCGATCCGTCTCGAGACGATGGACGAGACCAAGGACGCGATCCTGATCGACGGCAACACCGCGGCGGCGCTGGGCTGCGTCTACGCCGGCGCCACCGTCGGCGCGTGGTATCCGATCACGCCGGCGACGTCGCTGATGGAAGCGTTCAAGGGCTTCTGCCAGAAGTACCGCCGCGAGCCGGAGACGAACGCAGAACCGCTTCGCCATCCTGCAGGCCGAGGACGAGCTGGCCGCCATCGGCATGGTGATCGGCGCCGTCGTGGGCCGGCGCGCGCGCGTTCACGCCGACGGCCGGGCCCGGGCATCTCGCTGATGAACGAGTTCATCGGCCTGGCCTACTACGCCGAGATTCCGGCGGTGATCTTCGACGTGCAGCGCACCGGACCGTCGACCGGCATGCCGACGCGCACGCAGCAGGGCGACCTGATGATGTGCGCCTACGCGTCGCACGGCGACACCCGGCACATCTGCCTCTATCCGGCGGATCCGCGCGAGGCGTTCGAGTTCGCGGTCGCAGGCGTTCGATCTCGCCGAGCGCTTCCAGACGCCGGTGTTCGTGCTGAGCGATCTCGACATCGGCATGAACGACTGGATGATGCCGAAGCTGACGTGGGACGACAGCTACCGGCCCGATCGCGGCAAGGTGCTGACGGCCGAGCGAGCTCGAGACGGCGAAGAAGTTCTACCGCTATCTCGACGTCGACGGCGACGGCATCCCGTACCGCACGCTGCCGGGCGTGCATCCGAAGGGCGCGTACTTCACGCGCGGCTCGGGCCACAACAAGCTTCGGCGGCTACACCGAGGACGGCGACGAGTACGCCGAAGTCGTCGACCGCATCGACCGCAAGATCCAGCGCGCGGCCAAGGCCGTGCCGGCGCCGGTCATCACGCACGGCGCCGGGCGCCAAGATCGGGCTGGTCACCGTCGGCGGCTGCCACGCGGCCTGCGTCGAGGCGCTCGATCTGCTCGCGCAAGGACGGCATCGCGCTCGACTACATGCGCGTCCGCGGCTTTCCGTTCGGCGACGAGGTCGCGGCGTTCCTCGACTCGCACGACGTCAACTTCGTCGTCGAGCAGAACCGCGACGCGCAGCTGCGCAGCCTGCTGATGCTCGAGACCGGCGTGCCGATCGAGAAGCTCGAGTCGGTGCGCTACTACGGCGGCTTCCCGATGAGCGCGCACCACGTGATCGCCGGCGTCAAGGCCAAGCTGGAGAAGGCGGCATGACCTACATCGCGAAACCCAAGGTTCATCATCCGGCGCTGCAGAAGAACGCGATCGGCCTGACCCGGCGCGACTACGAAGGCGCGATGACGACGCTGTGCGCCGGCTGCGGCCACGACTCGATCACCGCCGCGATCATCCAGGCGTTCTGGGAGCTGTCGATCGCGCCGCACAGGGTCGCCAAGCTGTCGGGCATCGGCTGCTCGTCGAAGACGCCGGCCTACTTCCTGCGCGAGGCGCACGGCTTCAACGGCGTGCACGGCCGCATGCCGGCGATCGCGACCGGCGCCAACGCCGCCAACCGCGACCTCATCTACATCGGCATCTCCGGCGACGGCGACTCGCTGTCGATCGGCCTCGGCCAGCTGTGCCACGCCATCCGCCGCAACGTCAACATGCTCTACGTGCTCGAGAACAACGGCGTCTACGGCCTGACCAAGGGGCAGTTCTCGGCGTCGGCCGATCACGGGCTCGACTGAGCAAGAAGGGCGAGGCGAACACGATGGAGCCGATCGACGGCTGCCTGCTGGCGCTGACGCTCGGCGCGACGTTCGTGGCGCGCAGCTTCTCGGGCGACAAGGCGCAGCTCGTGCCGATCCTCAAGGCCGGCCTGGCGCACCAGGGCTTCGCGTTCATCGACGTCATCTCGCCGTGCGTGACCTTCAACGATCACGAGGGCTCGACCAAGAGCTACGCCTACACGCGCGAGCACAACGTCGAGGTCGTGCAGGCCGACTTCGTGCCGCCGGCCGCGGAGATCACCACCGACTACGACGCCGGGCACCGTGCAGCAACGTGACGATGCACGACGGCAGCTGGGTGCGGCTGCGCAAGGTGGCCGAGGACTACGACCCGACCGATCGCGATCGCGCCTACGCCTACATCCGCGAGCGCCAGAGCGACGGCGAGGTCGTCACCGGGCCTGCTGTACATCTCGCCCGACTCGCAGGACATGCACGACCAGAACGACACCGTCGCGACGCCGCTCGACGCAGCTGCCGTACGAGCAGCTCTGCCCGGGCAGCGCCGAGCTCGAGAAGCTGCAAAAGAGATTCAGATAAGAGCTCTCAGCTGCCAGCTCGACAGCTGCCAGCTTCCAGCCATCCGCCATCCGTCATCTATCCGGAGCCACCAGGCTCGGGTTCAGCTTGCGTGCGGTGGCGAAGGCCGCGCGGGCGGCATCGGTCTGCCCCAATTGCAGGAGCGCCCGACCCAATTGATAGTGGGCCGGCGCGTACACGTCGAGCAGGGCCGTCGCACGGGTGAAACACGCGACGGCGCCGGCGGCGTCTCCGCGATCCAGCTTCTCGCTGCCGACCGCCGTCCAGACGATGGCTTCCTGTTCCGAGGCGGCGAGGGCGCGAAGCCGCTGCGCTTCCGCGAGTTCGGCGTGTGCGCCGGCCTCGTCGTGCGTCGACTGCAACACCAGGCCGAGCAGGTAATGGGCTGCCGAGAGGTCCGGTTTCAACGCGATGGCTCGCCGCAATGATGCTTCGGCGCGACGCCAGTTCCCCTGCGCCTTCAGGACGGCTCCGAGCGTGGAGTGCGCGTCCGCATAGTCGGCCTGCGTGGCAATTGCCGCGCGAAGCGCGTCGACGGCCTGGTCGAGATCGCCCGAATGCCAATAGGTCACGCCAAGGGCGGTACTCGACTTCCGGGCGGCGCTCGATCGTCAGCGTCCGGCGAAACTCGTCGATGGCCTCCTGTACACGGTCCGCCCGTCGCAGGACGAGCGCCAGGTTGTAGCGCGCGAGCACGTGCCGAGGCGCCAGCTCCAGCGCGTGCCGCAGGCTGTCCATGGCGCCGGTCAGGTCCTGCTCCGACTGTGCCAACCCCAACGTAAAGTACCGATCGGCATCATTAGGCGCCGCAGCGACCATGGCGCGCGCGCGCGCGACCGCTTCCTCCCCCTTGCCGCTCTTCACAAGCGAGAGAATCAGGTTGTTCGAGGCTGTCTCGAACGTCGGCCGTTGGCCGAGCGCGGCCTTGTACGCCTCGACCGCGGCGTCGAAGGCGCCAATCCGTTCGAGCGCTTCACCGAGAGCATTCTGGATGTCCGCATCGCGCGGCGCCAGTCCACCCGCTTCCCAGAGCAGCGACAGTGCCGCCGCGTGATTGCCCTGAGCCTCGAGCACGACGGCCCGCGTGTAGGCCTGCCGCGCGCGATCGGGGGCATCGAGTTGGGAAGCCACGACCCCCTGGGCCACGCGTAATGCCTGTGAAAGCCAACCGCACAGTTGAAGAGGCATGCCGGTCGATCGGGTCCGCGCGCCATTGTGCCACCGATGTTCCTGGAGCGGCCATCCGCCATCGCCTCCACTGTCGCGTTTTACGTCAGCCGCGTAACCTCGTCTGACACCGTGACTCGCCGCGGCAAGGCCGATGGGTCGTTTCCGGCGCGAGTTCTCGTGTGGATCTCGCTCGACCAACTACAGCGTACAAGCGCTCGAGGAAGCGGTTTGCTTCTTGCTTCGATTGCGCCCGCGGTGCACATCCTCTGCCGGAGATACGGAAGAGCCTGAGCGCCGCTATCAACGCGACACCGGTTCCAGTTTGACGCACTCGGGAGGATGCCGATGACGAGAACACGGTCGTATCTAGTGTGCTCTGTACAGCAGCGCTCCTGGCCGGCGCGAGCGGCGCCGAGCGCCCAGGAATTCCGCGCAACCGTGAAGGGACAGGTCGTCGATTCGAGCCAGGCCGCCTTGCCTGGCGCGACCGTGACCGTCACGAATCAGGAAACCAACGAGCTGGCCACGGCCACCACGAACACCGAGGGCACCTTCACGATGCCGTTCCTCCGTGCCGGGGCTGTACACGCCTGACGGTGGAGATGGAGCGGCTTCCAGACGCACACGCGGAAGGACATGCGGCTCGAGGTGAGCCAGACGCGCGACAATCAACGTCGCAGCTCGGCCGTCGCGGGGGTTGCCGAGGCCGTGACGGTCTCGGCGGAATCGCCGCTGCTCGAAACCAGCAACGCCAACCGCGGCACGGTCATCGACAGCCCGCGCATTGCCGAACTGCCGCTGCAGTCCCGCAGCCCATGGCGCTTGCAGCCCTCGTCGCCGGGGTCAACTACAACGCCCAGGCGATCAATCTCCGCCCGTTCGACAACGGTGCGCTCGCCGACTGGTCGATGAACGGCGGCCAGAACCGCAACAACGAGTTCCTGCTCGACGGCGTGCCGAACAACGCCAACCAGGGTGGCAACAACATCGCCTACGTCCGCCGGCCGAAGCCGTCCAGGAAATCAAGATCGCCACCAACTCTTATAACGCGCAGTACAGGCCGGACGGCCGGCGGCGTCGTCAACATGACGCTGAAGTCGGGCACCAACAGCTTGCACGGGTTGGCTACCAGTTCATGCGGCGCAAAGGGCTGGCCGCCAACTCGTTCCTGTTCAATCTCGCGCAACAAGGCCAAGATCGATCAGTATCATCGATCGGTACGGCTTCAGCGTCGACGGTCCGATCTCGGAAGAACAAGACGTTCTTCCTGTTCACCGGGGAGAAGTACCGGGAGGGCACGCCCGCGCCCGAATTCAGCACAGTGCCAACCGAGGCCATGAAGGACGGGGATTTCAGCAACATCGGCGATACGAACGGGAATCTCATCACGATCTACGATCCGGCAACCGGGCACCTCGAGAATGGCGCCTGGGTGCGGATCCGTTCCCAGGGAACAAAGTCATCCCGGCGGAGCGCTTCAATCCGGTCGCGCTGAAACTTGCTGTCAGTATACCCGGTCCCGAACTACACGACGCCGCCGTAGCGCCGTGGCAGAACAACCTCGTACCCCGAGCACTTCAACAAGGACGTGTTCTGGAACTGGGTCGGCAAGGTCGATCACAACTTCGGCAACAACGACCGGGTCTTCGGTCGCTGGGGCAGGAACTAGCGCAACGAGATCCGCAACACCACCGCGAATCCCCACGGGGCCGCGCAGAACGGGCAGCTGCCGCTCATGCGCACCAACCACGCCATTGTCGGCGACTGGGTGCACATGTTCGGCGCCGGCACCGTCTTCAACATGCGCGGCGGGTACAGCGAGTTTCTGGAGTGGAGCTATCCCTCGAGGCGCTCGGGTTCGACGCGACGCGCTGCACTCCATTCTCGTCCAGCAGATGCCCAGCAAGCAGATCGGCGGGATCTTTCCGATCATCACGATGGACGACTACGTCAGCTGTCGCGCGGCCGTCTCCGAACCAGCCGGAACTACGCCCTCCAGCCGAACGTCTCGATGAACCGAGGCGACCACAACATTCGCAGCGGGCTCGACATCCGTTCGACGAAAGTCTTCAACGAGAACGACAACAACTCCGGCGGTCTCATGCAGTTCAACCGCACCTTCACCGCAGCACGCTCAGCCGCACGAGCGTGCTCGGGCAACTCATTTGCCTCGTTCCTGCTCGGGGCGCCGAGCGGCGGCGCAGGTCGATGTCAACCCCAAGTCCCACTTCCAGTGGATCTTCGCGGCGCCGTGGGTGCAGGACGACTGGCGGATCACCAGCAAGCTGACGCTGAACGGGGGTTCCGTTGGGATTTCACCAGCCCCCTGAGCGAGGCCCACGACAGGCTGAACTACATCTTCGACCCGACGATAGTGAATCCGGTATCGGCGGCTGTCGGTCGCACGGTGATGGGAGGGCTCACCTTCGTCAACGTTGGCGGCGCGCCGGACCGACCGTGGTACGACAAGAACAACTATCAGTTCCGTGGCGGGATCGCCTATCGATCAGCGAGAAGACCGTGCTGCGCGGCGGCTACGGGCAGTTATTTCCTCAACCCGACCGAGCCAGACGGGAACACGGGCTTCGCGTTCAGACGCCGCTCGTCGCGTCGAACGACGGAAACCGGACGCCGCTCTACAACTTGGACAATCCCTTCCCGTTGGGCGTGCAGCAGCCCGCGGGTAGCCCGCTCGGCCCGTTGACATTTCTCGGCCGCGACATCCATCTCTCCAACCCGGAATTTGTGATCCCGTAAGTCGATCAGTTTTCGATCGGCATCCAGCACGAACTGCCGTGGCACGTTGTCGTCGAAGTGAGTTACGCGGGCAGCCGGTCGCGCAACCAGGAGACAGTTCAGAGGCATCAACGAGCCTCCGCGCCCTCCAGGAGCGTGCGACGTGACCCAGGGCGGCACCCCCGCCTCTGCAACGCGCAACTGCCCAACCCCTTCTTCAACGTCCCGGGGTTCGAGGGCACGTCACGGTTCACCAGCGCGACACTCTCCCTGTTCGAGCTGAGCCGGCCGTATCCGCAGTTCACGAACATCATCCAGACCACGCGGAACGACGGCAAGATCGATTACGACTCGCTGCAGATCGTCGGTAACAAGCGATGGGCGAGAGGGTTCACGCTCAACGGCAACTACACGTGGGTGCCTCGCTTCGATGTGACCGGCTCGACGCAGGGGACTCTGCCGAACCCTAGCGGTAACGCCCTCAATGCGTTCATCGACAACTCCACCCAGCAGATCAACAAGTCACCGTACTTCACCCATCGCAAACACCGGGTCACCGTGTCCGGCGTGTGGGAATTCCCCTTTGCTCAGAGCAGCACGGGGCTGAAGCGGGCGCTGCTTGAAAGGCTGGTCGGTCGCGCCGACATTCGTTTATCAGTCGGGGCAGCCGTGGCTCCTGCCGGCCAACACGGAGCTCGTGGGCGACCCGTCGGTTGACGTAAAGAAGGACGGGCAGTTCATCTACGGGGCGCAGCCATGCGTGGCGCAGCGGAACGCCACGACCGGCGCCTATCAGCTGCTCGCCTACTCGGTTGCGTACGGATGCACGCAGCCCTTCTTCCTTGTTCGTGAACCGTTCCAGGCCCGCACGACGATGTTCTGGGACGACCGGCTGCGCAGGCCAGGCTATTGGGAGCTGGACCTCAATTTCGCGAAGACGACCGAGATCACCGCCCACGTCCGGTTCCAAGTGCGTATCGAGGCGTTCAACGTGTTCAACAGCCCGATGTACGACGAGCGCGACTACAATCGCGACACGAACTCTGCCGACTTCGGACGCATCAACCGCAACACCGTCGGTCAGTCGAACTTCCAGCGGTTCATCCAGCTGGGATTCAGGTTGGTGTTCTGAACAGGCGCAGCAGCAAGGAGCTGGAACGATCCAGGTTCCGGCTCCTTGCCCAGGTGTGGTGCCGCGTGAATAGCGCGTGATGTCACGCGGCGGCGCGCCGGCCGATCTCAGCCTTGCTTCCGGCTGTGTACGCCCGGTGACGCTTCAGCTTCTCGAGCGCCCGCCCGGTTGCGACGTCGTGACGCAATCGTCACGTTGTTCTGCACGTCGTGCAAACCAGGAATGGCCCACGCAATCTCACCTACGTCTCGCTTGAGGCGTTTGTGCTGCACGCTCCCGGAGAGCGACGCGCGTCCACCTTCGCAGCGGACTTCCACATCGGTCGCGCCGGGCAGCACCTCGAGCACATCGTAGATGAAGTCCTCGACCTCCTGATCGTCGGTCGGACCCTGAGGCTGACCCCGGCGCATCGCGATCGCTGCCAACAGCTCCGGAGCGGACAGGCCACCGGCGAACTCTCGACTGACGAACGGAAAGGCAGTCGAGCCCAGCGGAAACGTGCCGAAACCGTACGAGGCGGGTGGCACGGCAGTTGGCACAGCGGGCGCCCCGGTGGTCAGGCCGGGCGTGCCGAAGATTGGCGTGGAAATCTGTCCATTGCCGATGGCCATCGGCGTCTGAAACGCGAATCCCGTTGGCGGCACAGTCGTCCACAACGGGGCACCTGATCCAAAGAGTGGCTCTATCATCTGAACTCTCCTGTTTCTTCGAAAGACGTTCGTACGGGCTTCCTCTTCATGTTCATGGGCCGGCCTGCGGGACACCGGCCCCTGCCAGGCCGGCCCTTCTCCCTAGGGTCGATCTACATCACGTAACCGGCCGGTTGTCCGATAAACGGCTGCGGTTGCAGACCAAAGCCTGCCGGACTGGAGAACGTGAACGTGGACCCGTACGGTTGCCACTGTTGCTGGAGATGCTGGACCTGCTGTGGAACGATTTGGATCAACTGCTGAAGCTGTTGGAGCTGCTGGGGTACGAGCTGCAAGAGCTGTTGAAGGTGAACCAGCTGCTGCTGCTGAAGGACCTGCACCTGCTGCAGTTGTGCGGCAGGATCTGCAACAGCTGCAGGATCTGCGGCACGGGCGACGCCGCGCCTACGCCATACCCTGAGATCGATTGATTCGAGAATGGATACGCGAACTGCCCCGAATATGGCGACAATCCCCACGAGGGTGCCGACCCGGGCAGCGTTGTTGGTGTTCCGATCCCAAACGTGCTTGCTCCGATGTTACCCATTACACCTCCTCAATACGTCGTGTTGAACTACGCCATCCTTCGACTCCGAGCTGAGCGCTGCGGCGACGTCCGTCGTCATTGTCGCGTTGATCTGAGCGCGTTGCGCTTGGACGTCCGTCTCCCGTCGGACACGTCGAATGTTTGTACGCGAAGGTCGACGATTCGTCGCAGACAGCAGGAATTTCGACGGATGGCTCTTTGCTGAGCAGACGGTCGCAAAGGATCTGTTGTCGCAACTGCCGTTCCAGAACGAAACCGCTCCAACGTCGCGGGTTCGCGATCGCAGACATCCGATCGCGTGTATCGGTAGTCGCGATGTGTATGACCTCGCACCAGGGCCGTTCGGTTTGCCGAGCTCAATAATCCGCAAACGCCTCATGATGTGCTCTGCTCGCGTGACGGACAGCTCATCATGTCTGAACACATGTGGTCAGCGCGTCGTCCCGGTGCGAAAGACGAGGTGAAACACGCTCGATTCCGGCAGAATAAGGCGTGCGCGCCCGACCGATGCTGGCCCTCGCCGCCGCTGTGCTCGGCTCAGCGTCACAGGCGATCAAGCCGAACGCGACTGTTGATGCGCCGCGTGGCGTCATCAGGCGGATCACCTGGGAGGATGCGGCGCCGATCCACGATCGGCTGCAGTCGCAGGGCATCACGTCGGCGGGATTTCCGCAATTCGTGGAGCGTGTGCACGCATCGAACCTGCAGCGAGTCCATGAAGGAGATCTCGACCATCTCGTCTTTTACGCGCTTCAGTCGACGCACTTCACCGGGCTCCCGCCAGTCGAGCCTGCGCTCAGCGCGAAGGCGCTCGTCGATAGTCTGAACGTCACCGAGCGCGAAACATTTCTTCGAGACGGGAAGACCACGTCTTTGCGGATTCCACCGGCCGCGAAGGCCCGCCTCGGTGCCATGATCCAGGCGCTCCAGCGCGGCTCGACCGACGCGCGCCTTGCCTACTCGCGACCTCGCGGCAGCCAGCTTCGACCCGGCGGAGCGTGAAGCGCAACTCACACGCGAGTACGTGCGCGTGATGCGGTTCATGTACCAGAAGGAATTCGTCGCTGCGCGTGCCGACCGTCCCGACGAGGCGGTCGCAGCGCTGTACCGCGCGAGAGGCCTGAGCACCGATACCGAGGTCGAAGCCGGGTATGTCGTCTATGTGGGGCTCGGGATCGTGAAAGCACTCGATCCCGATCGACCTGTGCGACGGGTGCTCATCATAGGGCCGGGACTGGATCTTGCGCCCAGGACATCACTCGTCGAGGCGGGCCCTCCGGAAAGCTATCAGCCGTGGTCGGTCATCGATGCCCTGCTCGCCTTGAAGCTCGCGCGGCTCGATGACCTGGAGGTCGTGGGCGCGGATATCAACCGGAGGGTCGTCGATCACCTTCGAGGCGCCGCTGCAAGGCCCCCGACGCTCCACATCACGAGTGGCGTTCAGGAAACCGACGGTGTGGCTTTCACTGGCGACTATCGGGAGTATTCGCACGGCTTGGGCGCGGGATAGGCGATGTGATGGATGACAGCCAGACACATGCGAAGACCGGCCGCCTCGCGAAAACGGTACGCGTCTCTCCAGGCGTGGCGCGCGTCCTCCGGGCAGAACCATTCGACATCGTCACGGAACGTCTCGATGGCGGCTCTTTCGATGTCATCATCGCGACGAATATCCTGCCGTACTTTGGCGACGCCGAGCTCATGCTCGCGACCGCCAACGTTGCCGGCATGCTCGCCCCTGGCGGCGTCTTTCTCCACAACGAGTCCCGACCGCTGCTCGGCGACGTGGCGACGCCACTGGGCATGCCGTTCGCGCAATCGCGGCACATGGCGATAGCCTCTGTTCGCGGGGCTCCCGCGCCTCTTGGCGACAGTATCTGGATCCATCGCAAGGCCGGCGGCTGAAGGTCTGGATCCTTGACGCCTTCGACGGCCCGATCGACGGCCAGTGCTCGTCAAAGGTGCAAAGGAGATCACATCTCATGCGCCTTGCCCTGCTGGTTCTGTCAATGACCGCGTTCGTCCCGCCTTCCGCACCACCGAAGCCGATTGGCCGCCTGATTGACCTCGGCGGACATCGTCTGCATCTCAACTGCACTGGAAAGGGGAGCCCGACGGTGATCGTCGAGAACGGTCTCGGCGACTTTTCCTTCGACTGGATTCTTCTTCAACGCCGCGTGGAGAGGACCACGCGAATCTGCACGGTACGATCGAGCGGGCTACGCCTGGAGTGATCCGGGACCGAAGCCACGCACGTTCGCTCAGCTGAATCTCGAGCTGCACGATGCGCTCGCGCGCGCCGGGGAGCGCGGCCCTTTCGTCCTCGTTGGCCATTCGTATGGCGGCGGAGTGGTGCGCGAGTACACGCACACGTATGGCTCCGAAGTGGCAGGCCTCGTGCTCGCGGAAATCGTCAGCGAGAATCAGCTGATTCCCATGGGGCCACATGCGGGACGGATCGGCGAAGACACCAAAGGCCTGGACATTCCCAAACCGCACGAGGACATGAACGGATCATCGTCGGCCCCGCCAGAATCAGGTCAGGCGCACCCGGCGGCGCCAATCGAGCCGCCTTACGATCGACTGCCGGCCCGCGAGCAGCAGCTGCACGTGTGGGCGTCTGCATTGCCGTCACTCGAGGACGCCGAGAACAGTCAGCGTGAATGGTCCGGCGAATATTTCGCCAAGTGGGTCACGCAGTCGCAGGCGGGATCCCTGGGTGCGCGTCCACTCGTCGTGCTGACCCGCGCACATGGGGGATACGGCGACACCCTCGACAAGCCCGCCGCGGAAGTCGAGCGCGTGCGTCTCGACGCTCAGCGCGCCCTCGCGGCCCTGTCGAGCGCGGGCACCCAGCAGATCATCGACGCCGGCCACAATCTGCATCTCGAGGCGCCAGAGGCCGTCGCGGGCGCCATTCAGCAGGTCGTGAGCGCCGTGCGCAACTCGAAGAAACGCGATACCATCGCCAGCGGTTCTTATCCTGGAGGCACTGACTGATGAGGCGATGGCAGGATTTCGTGAAGCTCGCTGGCACCCGCCGCTGCGTTGACCTGTACTCGTCGCTGGAGTGAGAGCGCAGACTCAGACCGCCGGCGCTGCTGGCAGCTGGCAAATCCTGTTCGACGGCAAGGACCTGAGCCACTGGCGAGGCTACAAATCAGACTCCGTGCCGGATGGCTGGAAGGTCGTCGACGGCGCGCTCTGGAAGAACACGCAAGTCGCCGACCTCGTCACGAAAGACGAATTCGGCGATTTCGAGCTCTCCATCGAATGGAAAATCGGCAAAGGCTGGCAACAGCGGCATCTTTTATCGCGGCACGGAACAGGAAAATCACATCTACTGGACGGGTCCCGAGTACCAGTTGCTCGACGATGAGAAGGCCGAAGATAACAAGTCGCGTCTGACATCTGCCGGCGCGGCGTATGACCTGTATCCGTCGCCGCCCGGACACCTGAAACCGGCGGGCGAGTGGAATACGACCCGCATTCTCGCCAAGGGGCCGCACGTCGAGCATTGGCTCAACGGGACGAAGCTGCTGGAGTACCAGTTGTGGAGCCCCGACTGGGAAGCGAAGGTCAAGGCGAGCAAGTTCGGCGTCCATCCAAATTACGGCCGCGCCAAGAAAGGTCATGTCGCTCTTCAGGGAGATGAGACCGGCGAACTGTCTTTCCGAAACATCAAGGTGAGGGCGATCGAGAAGACCCGTTCCGATCGGGAGGACGCTCATGAAGAAGGTCGATCGCGCGGATGGCACCGCCATTCGAACCGTAGCTGCTGCGATGGTGTGCAGCGCCGTCATTGCCACGGGACTCGGCGCACAGGCGCCGAAGCTCGGGTACGACGACACGCCGATGCAGCCCAATGGCAAATGGCACATTCACGATGGCGCGCGACCGCAACCGAAAGTCGTCACGCCGGGAGCGCTCACGGGACCGGTGCCGGCGCCTTCTGACGCGGTGGTGTTGATCGGCACCGGCAGCGACTTGAGCGCGTGGCAGACCTCGACCGGTGAACCGGCCGGATGGTCGATGAAGGACGGGGTCCGTCGAAACCGGAAAGGGCGTGATCCGCACGAAACAGGAGTTCACCGACTTTCAGCTGCACGTCGAGTTCGCGACGCCTGAAACGGTCAAAGGCGATGGCCAGGGCCGGGGCAACAGCGGCGTGATTCTGCTCGGCGTGTTCGAGATCCAAGTGCTCGACAGCTATCAGAATCCGACTTACCGGACGGACAGGCCTCTGCGATGTACGGCGAATACCCGCCGCTCGTCAACGCATCTCGCCCGCCGGGTGCGTGGCAGACGTACGACATCGTCTTCGCCGCGCCGAAATTCGCGGCCGACGGCAAGCTGCAGACGCCGCCGTCGTCACGGTCCTGCACAACGGCGTACTGGTGCACCACGCCACCCCGTTCTGGGGACCCACGGCCCACAAAGCGATCAACCTGTATACGCCGTCCAACGCGAAGGGGCCAATCGTCCTGCAGGATCACGGCAATCCGATTCGGTACCGGAACATCTGGATCAGGACCGAGTCGATGGCGGACGGGGGATGACAGATGACAGATGACGGATGACAGATGACGGATGACAGATGACGGATGACAGATGACAGATGACGGATGACAGATGGTGGGAACCTGGAAAGAGAACCCTAGAACGAGAACCTAGAACGAGAACCCAGAACCAGAACCGAGAACCTAGAACCCCAGAACCTGAGAACCTAGTTCAGCAATTGACCCGACCAGGTGCGTATGCGGTTCCCGCGCGAGCCGCTCGCGATTGTGCGCGCCCGAAAGAACGCCGACGTTCCAGCGGACCCCCGCGTTGTGGCCGGCATGCAGATCCAGCACGTGTCTCCCACGTTCATGACCCTTTGAGCGTCCGTGACGCCGGTCCACTCCATGGCGCGCTGAATCAGATCCGGCGATGGACGTCCGCTTGCCACGTCATCCCCACAGACGATCGCATCGACGACCGAGTCGTCCCAGCGCAATGCGCCAACGAGAAGGCTGGTGATATCGCGATCGAAGCCGGTGTTGAGCGCGACCCGCACGCCGTGGCTCCGCAGGAAGCGGAAGGCTTCTTCGGCGCCGGCCATCGATTCGACCCCCTCCGATCGATAAAGGTCGGCCAAGCGGCGGCGGAATGACTCATACGCGACTCCAGCGAGTCGGTCGCGATCGGGACCCTCTGGGATGAATTCACGGATCGCTTGCTTCTTCGAGGCGCCCCGAACATCGGCGACCTGTGCCGAGGTGACGACCACGTCGATTGTCGCGAGGCCCGCCGCGAAGGCGCGCGGCACCTGCCCGTCGTCTTTTACGGTCGTCCCGGCGAGGTCGAGGACCGCGAGCTGAATCTCATGCATGCGTCAACGCGTGGGTGTCGTCTGCCGTCGAGTCGCGTTTGACCTGAGACGCTATCACAGCGCCCCGCGCGCTAGAATCGCATCGATGGTTCGGTTCGATGCTGGCACACGCGGGTTCGCCGCCGCGGGCCTCGCCCTGACCTGGCTGCTGGTTGCCGCATCTTCGTCGGCCGGCCAGGCCACGGCGTCGCTCGCGCGCGCGGAGCAGCTCATCGCGACCAATCAGCTCGACGAGGCCAGGCGCATCGTCGACGGCGTGCTCGTGCGGAATCCGAATTCGGCTGCGGCGCGCTACGTGTTGGGGACGCTCCTCGAGAAGCGTCAAGATCTCCGCGGTGCGGAGGCCGCCTATCGAGCCGCGATACAGCACGACGACACACTGGCCAAGGCCCACGATCGGCTCGGGTTCGTCCTTGGCCTCGGGGGATCGACGGCCGCCGCGATCGAGGAGTTCCAACGAGCGATCGCGCTGGATCCGCGACTGGCCGATGCGCAATATCACCTGGGCGCCACGCTCTGGTGGACCAAGCAGATCGACGCCGCGCGCGCGCCGCTCGAGCGCGCCGTCGCGCTGCGCCCGTCCCACGCTGAGGCGCAGTACTACCTGGGATTGACCAAGCGTCAGCAGGGCGATCTGTCGGGCGCAATCGAGGCTCTCCGGCGCGCGACCAGTCTCGACCCGCAACTGGCGGTGGCTCACCTGCAGCTCGGCGTGGCGCTCCAGCAATTCGGCGACATCGATGGCGCGATCCACGAGCTCGAGCGCGCGACGGCCATCGATCCATCACGAGCGGACGCCGGCAACAGCCTGGGACTGGCGCTCATGCAGAAGGGAGACGCGCGTCGCGCAATCGACACGCTTCGAGCGGTCGTCGAGCGGCATCCCGACTTCGGGAGCGCGAGATTGAACCTTGGCAACGCGCTGCTGCAATCGGGAGATTTCGACGGTGCGATCGGCGTCTACCAGGATCTGTCCCGTCGAGAGCCGAACAATGCCGAGGCCTTCTACGACCTCGGGTTCGCGCTGAAGCAGCAGGATCGGTTCGACGAAGCGGAGAGCGCACTGACCAACGCGCAGCGGCTCGATACGGCGATGCCGGAGGCGCCCTATACGCTGGGAGTCGTGCTGTGGCAGACCGGCCGGGCCGATCAGGCGGTCGTTGCGTTTCGAGAGGCGCTCGCTCGGCGCGCCGACTTCGCCGACGCCCACTACATGCTCGGCACGGTACTCAAGCAGACCGGAGATCAGGATGGAGCCATTCGCGAGTTTCGAGAGACGATTCGCCTGAATCCTGCGTCGGCAGAGGCGTACAATTCGCTCGGCCAGACGCTGACGGCCGCGCACGATACTCAGGGTGCCGCGGATGCCTTTGCGAACGCCGCACGATTGAACAAGGTGAAGGCGGATTCGCAGGCCTCGGTCTTTGCCGTGAACGCAGGCGTCGAGCGTCTACGCCAACACCAGCTCGCCGAAGCCATCGCACGGTTTCGCGAGGCTATCGGGTTGGATCCCAACAACGCACAGGCCCACTACCAGCTCGGCATCGCGCTGCGACGACGTGGAGAGCTCAAGGAAGCCAGGTCGGAATTCGACACCGCGCGCCGGCTCGCACCGTATCTCGGCCGCCGGACAGCGACTGAGCCGCTGAGCTGCCACGCGGGGACGTCGAGTCGGCGGTGCTAAGATCCGCCGATGCCGCGCGCTCGTCGCGGCACCGTCGTGCTGCTCGCGATCGCGGCGTCTGTCATCGCGGGTCTGCACGCCGCCGCGATACAGGATTCCGCCGCTCTCGGCTTTTCGTTCACGA
Organism: uncultured Acidobacteriota bacterium; assembly: GCA_963771415.1. GTDB lineage: Bacteria > Acidobacteriota > Vicinamibacteria > Vicinamibacterales > 2-12-FULL-66-21 > CAWAZT01. Next base: position 369,443 of record CAVYTI010000010.1, read on the forward strand.
ATATCGCGCGCGACGCTGGTCTCGACGCGCGGATCGTCTTCGGCGGCGCCGCGAGCAACAAGTATCTGCTCGAGACAACAGGCACCGGCGTCGCGCTCATCGACTACGACAACGACGGGCGGCTCGACCTGTTCTTCGTGAACGGATCGACGCTCGAGAGGTCTCCGCCCGAGCCGCACGCCCACCAATCATCTGTATCGAAACAAGGGGGACGGCACGTTCGAGGACGTGACCGCCAGCGCGGGCCTCGGCGCGAGCGGGTGGGGGCAGGGCGCGTGCGTCGGCGATTTCGACAACGACGGCAACGACGATCTGTTCGTCACCTACTGGGGGCAGAATCGCCTCTATCGCAACCTCGGCAACGGACGATTCGTCGACGTCACCAGGAGGCGGGGCTGACGCAGCGCAGCCGTCGCGGTGGAATACCGGCTGCGCCTTCCTCGACTACGATCGCGACGGCCGGCTCGATCTCCTCGTTGCCAACTACATCGATCTCGATCTGGCGACCGCGCCGACTCCTTCATCAGGGCTCTGCCGCTACAAGGGGCTCCAGGTCGCGTGCGGGCCGCCCGGCCTGACCGGCGGCAAGAACATCCTCTACCACAACCGTGGCGACGGCACGTTCGAGGATGTCTCGGAGCGCATCAGGGATCACGCGCGCCAACGGCACCTACGGTCTCGGTGTGAGCACGCTCGACTTCGACAACGACGGCTGGATCGACGTGTACGTCGCCAACGATTCGAATCCCAGCGCGCTCTATCGCAACAATCACGACGGCACGTTCACCGACATCGGCGTGCGGGCCGGCTGCGCCTACAGCCAGGATGGGAAGCCGCAGGCCGGCATGGGCGTCGCGATCGGCGACTACGATCGCAACGGCACGATGGACATCTTCAAGACCAATTTTGCCGGGGACACCTCGACGCTCTACGCGAACTCCGGCGAGGGACTGTGCGAAGACCGCACGTTCGCCGGCGGACTCGGGACGAACACCCGGTGGCTCGGATGGGGCACCGGCGTTCGTCGATCTCGACAACGACGGCTGGCTCGACCTGTTCCTCGCGAACGGGCACGTCTATCCCGAGGTCAGGCAGCTGAAGACCGAGGCGGGCTACGAGCAGCGAAAGGTCGTCTATCGGAATCTCGGGAACGGGCGGTTTGCGGACATCACCGAACGGCTCGGCGCGCCGGTCACCGTCGCCGAAGGCCGCCCGAGGCGCCGCGTTTGGCGACATCGACAACGACGGTCAGATCGACGTCGCGATCGCCAACGTCAACGACCTGCCGGATCTGTTCAGGCTGAGCGGCGACCGGAGCCATCACTGGGTGACCGTCAAGCTCGTTGGCGTGCGGTCGAATCGTAACGCGATTGGCGCGCGCGTGCGCGCTGTCGCGGCCGGCGGCGCGAGCAGTGGCAGGAAGTGCGCGGCGGGGGCAGCTATCTGTCGCAGAACGATTTCCGCGTCCATTTCGGCCTCGGTGCGTCGCCACGTGTCGATCGCGTCGAAGTTCGCTGGCCCAGCGGACGGCTCGAGAGCTGGACCGACCTGGCGGTCGATCAGTTCCACACGCTCAAAGAGGGAAGGGGCCATGCGCCGAAATAGCGGCCGGATTGTCTGCTGCGTCCTGCTGTGCGTGGAGCGTCGGTGGAATGGCTCGTCCCGGCGCGCAGGCGCCGGCAACCCAGGCGACACGACGACGATCCTGGCCGAGGCGCGCCAGTTGATCGACGCCGGGCAACCGGGTGCCGCCGTCGAGAAGCTGAGGGCCGCGCCGGCACGACGACCCACGCGTCACCGCGCTGCTCGGGGTCGCCTACTATCACGCCAACGACGCCGGCCACGCGATCGAGATCCTGGAGCCGGTGCTCGCGCAAACTCCCGCCGGATTCGGCCGAGCGCCGCGAAGCCGTGCAGGTCCTCGGGCCTCTCGCACTACCTGGCCGGGCACATCGCCGCAGGCGATTCCGTTCCTCGAAGCGACGCGGGCGGCCGTGCCCGACGACATCAAGCTGGCCTACGCCCTGGCCATGGCGTACGCGCAGACGCGTCAGCCGGCCAAGGCCCGCGAATCAATCGAGCGCACCTTCCACGTCGCGCCGGATTCGGCGGCCTCGCACCTGCTCACCGCGCAGACTGATGAACCGTCTCGAGCTCGAGGACCTCGCCGAGGCGGAGCTCAGAGAGACGCTGCGCCTCGATCCGCAGATGCCCGAGGCCCACTACCTGATGGGGCAAATCGCGATTTTCCGTTCGCGTCTCGACGAAGGGCTCGCGCTGATGCGCAGGAACTCGCGATCAACCCCGCGCACGCCATGGCGCTCTATCGCATCGGCGACGTCTACGTGCGGCAGGCGAAATGGACCGATGCCATCGCCGCGCTGCAGCAATCGATCTGGATGAACCCGTATTTCAGCGGACCCTACATCCTGCTCGGCAAGGCCTACAGCCGAACCGGGCAGTCCGCGTCAGCGGAGGAAATGCTTCGTCGCGCGATCGAGTTCGATCCGAACAACAAGTCGGCGCACTATCTGCTCGCGCAGATCCTGCAGCAGGCCGGGAAAGCCGAAGAGGCGCGTCGCGAGTTCGCCATCGCCGAACGCCTGCAGGGCGACGTCAAGTGATGCGGACGAGGGGCGCGCTGACGGTGCGGCCTTCGCGCTCTTGTGCACCTGCACCGACGCCCGGCCGCAGCGCGCACCCGAGGCAGTCACGCCTGGCCCGTGACATTCGTGGACGTCGCGGATCGTGCCGGCCTCACCGCGCCGTCGATCTACGGCGGCATCGATCGCAAGCGGTTCATCATCGAGACCAACGGCGCCGGGGTCGCGTTCATCGACTACGACAACGACGGCTGGCCCGATGCCCTGGTGCTGAACGGTGTACGGCTGCGGACAGGCACGCGCGAGACCGAGCCGTATTCCGCGGCGGACGCGCCCGCTCGCACCTCTACCACAACAATCACAACGGCACGTTCACCGACGTCACCGCCCGTGCCGGGCTGCACGCGGTCGGGATGGGCGTCATCGGTCTGTGCCGGCGACTACGACAACGACGGCTTCGTCGATCTGGCGGTCACCTACTACGGCGAGAACGTGCTGTACCACAATCGCGGCAACGGCACGTTCGAGGATGTGACCCGTGCCGCCGGGCTGCCGACCGGACAAACCCGGTGGGGATCGGGCTGCACCTTCATCGACTACGACCGGGACGGGCGTCTCGATCTGTTCATCGCCAACTACTTGCGTTTCGATCTGAAGGACGCGCCGGAGGTCGGCAAGGGACCAAACTGCCTGTGGAAGGGCGTACCGGTCAACTGCGGACCGCGCGGTCTGCCGACCGACACCAACCTGCTCTACCACAACGCCGGCAACGGACGGTTCGTCGACGTATCGGCCGCATCCGGCATCGGAAGCGTGACCGGTCGCTATTCCATGACCGCGGCGGCCGCCGACTTCGACGGCGATGGCTGGCCCGATATCTACGTCGCCTGCGATTCGACCGCGTCGATCCTCTATCGCAACAATCACGACGGCACCTTCACTGATACCGCCGTCGAACGGGGTGTCGCCTACAGCGAGAATGGCACGCAACAGGCGGGCATGGGCATCGCTGTCGGCGACTACAACGGTGACGGCCTGCTCGATCTCCTGAAAACGCATTTCGCCGACGATGTGCCGGCGCTGTACAGGGGGAGCGAGAAGGGCTTCTTCGAGGACGTTGCGGTGGCGACCGGCCTCGGCGTGCTGAATCGCTATGTCGAGTGGGGCGTCGGCATGGCCGACTTCGACAACGACAGCCGCCCGGACGTCATGTACATGAGCGGCAACGTCTACCCGGAAGTCGAGGCCATCCTCAAGCAATATCCCCATCGCGGCCCCCGCGTCGTCTTTCGCAACGTCGACGGGGTCCGCTTCGAAGACGTGACCGCAGTCAGTGGTGACGGCGCCCTGACACCGCATTCGAGCCGCGGCGCGGCCTTCGGCGATTTCGACAACGACGGTGACGTCGACGTTCTCGTGTTCAACATGAACGAGGTTCCCTCACTGCTCCGTAACGAGTACGCGGGCGGGAACCACTGGCTGGAGTTGAGGCTCGAAGGCACGACATCGAACCGTGCCGCGGTTGGGGCGACGGTCCGGCTCACCGCAGCCGGACATCAGCAGGCGCAGGTCGTGCTCAGTCAATCCAGCTACTACTCGCACGATGACCTGCGACTTCATTTCGGCCTCGGCACCGCCGAGAAAGCAGAGACGATCGAGGTAGCGTGGCCGAACGGCAAGGTCGAGACGCTCCATGACGTCCAGGGCGGACGCGTCGTGCATATCCGGGAAGGCGCCGGTTTAGTGACGCGGCCACTAGTGGAACCGTGATGTCCCGGCGCACGTAGACGTCAGGCCGGCCGTCGAACCGAATCGCGAGCCGTTGCAGCGGCCCGCTCGTCGCCAGCAGCGTGACGCCGTCGGCTGCTGTTGCGCGGCGCGGAGAGCGGAGGCGGATCTCGTAGGTACGTCCGCCCCGACCCTCGAGGAGCAGGTGCAGCGAACGGTCGTCCGCCGCCGCGCGCAGGATTCGCAGCCCTTCGTTCGCGGCGCCGGAGACCGGGTACTGCCGGATCGCTCTCGACCTCCGTTCCCTCGTCGTAGAAAAAGACCGCTTCCACGACCGGCGCTGCGTCGACGGCGATCTGTACTCGCTGCACATCGCCGGTTCGCGTGACTTCTGGTCGAACCGGCGAGTGATTGACTTCGACCCGGCGCACGCGCGCATCCAGGGGAAGGGCAGGCGCCACGATCAGCCGGCGGGTGGCCCGATCGGCGGATGGGATCTTTGACTGGGTCACGCGGACGGTCAGCTGGCCTGACGTTCGCGCCACCGCGAGGTCGTAGATCGATTCGCCCGCGTGAACGCCGTGGACGTCGACGTGATTCCAGGAGGCTGGCAGCGCCGGGGCGAAGCGGAGCGTGCGGCCGCCGTCGGTCGGCTCGATGCCCAGGAGACCTTTGACCACCGGGCTCACGATCATGGCCTCGGACCAGATCTGATGGTGCGAGGAACGGCCGAAGGGCGTCGCGAAGTCGCCCGACAGCAGCTCGGTCACGTAGCCCAGCGCGCCGGGCCAGGTCAGCAGCACGTTCGCCGACAGCGCGCTGAACCCGATGTGCGGCCGTCCATAGCGATACGCGCCGACCGCCGTCCAGCCGGTGAACAACGGCCAGACCGAACCATAGTGGTAGGACAGCGGATCGTAGAGATCGCTCGCGTTCGAGAGGATGCGATCGCCCCAGTCGGTCGCAATCGTCGCGGCGCCGAGATGATCGAGCTGCGGTTGGGCGCGGTCGTCCTGCATCGTCCCGAACCATAGCGGCACGGCTGGCAGCACCGTGTCCTCATCAATCAGCCGCGCTCCTGCAAGCGCGTCCATCCGTGCCTGGCGCCGCTCCCGGTTCGGGCCCGGCTCGGCCTCGCGCTTCGCCGGCGCTTGCGGCGACGTTGCAAACGCATAGAATCCGCGATCGCCCAGCCAATACGTCTGTTCCATGGCCGCTCGGGTGCGCTCTGCCGACGTGCGCGCCAGCGCCGCCTTCCGGTCGTCGTGCATGACGTCGGCAAGCTCGCCCATGCCGCGGGAGGCCGCGACCCACAGACCCTGCATGTAGAGCTCTTCGTGCACCGGATAGAGCGCGCCGCCCTCGACCCAGCCGTGACCGACATTGCTGTTCTCGATCAGCGCGTTGCCATCGGTATCGGTAGCCGCCGAAAACTGATAAGCCTTGACGATTGACGGCCACGCCGCCGCGATGAACGCGCGGTCGCCCGACGTCCGCCAGTAGTCGGCGTGCGCGATCACATACAGTGGCGTCGCGTCCGCGCTCGCCCACGGGTACGGGAACTGGTCGAACCACGGGATGAGCGAAGCCGACTGCGAGATCTCGTGCGGAATCTTGCCATCGGCCCGCTGGAATTTCCTCAGAAACTCGAGCGCGTGGCGCGTCGTGTCGAACGATCCTTCCGCGGTCGTCGCCAGAGCCGTCCACATCGAGTCGCGACCGAAGAACCAGGCGTAGCCCGGGCGCTCGCTGTCGCCAGCCGTGCGGAACCCCGCCAGCAGCCCGGTTCCCAGGGTGGGATTGGTAGCGAGCCCCTTGTCGATGCCAATCTTGGCCCAGCGGAACGCCGTATCGAGGCGAGCGTCCGGCGTTGCGATGGTCAGCGTGCTCTTGTCCAGGTCCTCGTAGTGGGCCGTCGTCTGCTCGTAGAGCGCCGGAATCGACGACAGGATGCGGTCGTAGGCCGCTTTGGCCTCGGCGCGACCCTGGATGCTGCCGGCGATGACGATGGGAATGAACTGCTTCGCCAGTGCCGAGGGGGCTGCCTCGATGACGAAGCGGTTGGGCAGATCTCGCGGCTCCTCCTGATAGGGCATGATCGACACGTCCCGGGCGAGCGGGCAACCCAGCACGCCTCCCAACTTCCCGGTCTCCTCCCCGATCGAGTAGACGCGATCGGCCGCGTTCCAGCCAATCGATGGCGTCATTGACGAGGCCGGCCACATGAGTCGGAGCCGCGGCCGGAAGGAAACCGTGATCGTCGTCGGCAGGACGGTCTGTACGTCGAGCAGGATCACCACGCCGGGCTCATCGAGCGGAGCGAACATGATTTCGCGCACCGTGAATGCCGCATGCGCATAGACCAGGGTCGTCGACTCCGGGCGAACAACAATCGAAGACAACAGCGTCCGCCCATCGAGCTCAACAGGGTAGCCTTCGAGCCGGAACGAGAATGTGAGGCCATCGACGATTTCCAGCGGATAGATCCACGCTTCTGCATCGCGACCCTCATATCCGACGATCGCGGCTCGTCGTCCGACGACGTCGAAGAAGGCGCCGTCGTGAGTGGAACGGCGAAGCTCCAATCCTCCGGATCGGATTCGGAATTTCGGAGTGGACGGATCCTTCGTCTGGGAAGGTGATGCACTGAGCGCAACGATCACGCTGCAGATGGCGACGAGCGCCGAAGCCAAGCTCTTCAATGATGACCTCGGTCGCGAGCGCAGAGTATGGGTGAGCCCGCGCGATCGTCAAGTGATGGGCCGCGCTTGACACCGTAGCACAGCCATTCGCGTCAGAAATCGCTTGACCATCACCGACGGGGTGACTAGTCTCTTCGCACTACTCGCGTCGCTCGAGACAGCTCTGTTAGGCATCCCCACTGGAGCGTCCGATGACCTGTATCAGTTCGGTAGTTCCGCGCGTTTCGTTCAGTAGTGTCTGCTCTCTCCTCTTCGTTGCGCTGATGGTGCTGCTGCCCGTGCGTGCGAACGCGCAGGCGGTCTACGGCAGCGTCAGCGGCATCATCACCGATCCATCTGGCGGCGTCATCCCTGGTGCCACGGTCACGATCACGAGCGTCGAGCGCAAGACGGTCCGACACCGTCGTGACCAACGAATCAGGCATCTACCTGAAGGAGCGTCTGCTCCCGGTACCTACGAGGTGAAAGCCGAGCTCCAGGGATTCAAGAGCGCGGTGTTTCCGGCGATCAGGGTCAACGTCGATACGCAGACGCCCCTCAATATCAAGCTCGAGGCCGGGGCCGTCAGCGAATCGGTCACGGTTGCTGGCTTCAGCCCGGTCCTCAAGACGGATCGCGCTGACGTGGCCACGACGTTCGATTCGAAGCAAATCAATGATCTGCCAGTGCTCGATCGCAATTTCACCAAATTCATTCTGCTGACGCCCGGCACGCAGCAGCTCGGCTGGCAGCACGCCGCGAGCGAGAACCCGCAGGGCTCGACCCAGACGATGGTGAACGGGCAGAACTTCAGCGGCACCGGGTACCAGCTCGATGGCACGGATAACCGCGATCCCATCCTCGGCATCATCGTCATCAACCCGAACTTCGAGGCGATCGGGGAGACGAAGATAACGTCGCAGAACTACGACGCCGAGTTCGGGCAGGCGACCGCGGGGGTGGTGTCGATCCAGACGCGGTCGGGCACCAACGATCTACATGGCAGCGGCTTCGAGTTCTATCCAGAAGGACGCCCTCCAGGCGCGAAACCCCTTCACGCAATCGACGAGGAACTCGCAGACCGGACGATTCCTGCCGGAGACGAAAAAGAATCAGTTCGGCGGATCGCTCGGCGGCCCGATCCAGAAGGATCGCATGTTCATCTTCGGCGACTACCAGGGCACGCGCAGCAACGTCGGCGGCTCGCAGCTTCTGAGCGTTCCGACACAGGCGGCCCGCAACGGCGATCTCAGCGCCTACGGCATGAACATCTACGATCCGGCTGGCGGGCGATCCGTCGCAGCGCACGCAGTTCGCCAACAACACGATTCCCGTCGGGCCGGCTGAATCCGCAGGCGCAGGCGCTCCTGAAGCTCATTCCGCTGCCGAACCTGCCGGGCACGGACAACGGCACGCGCGACAACTTCGTCGCGTCGGGCAGTGAGCTGTTCAACAACGACACGTTCGACGCCCGCGTGGACGGACGGGTCAGCGAGCCGTCTGAACGTCTTCGGTCGCTACAGCTTCGCCGACTATCCGGCGCGACGGACCGACGGCGTTCGGGCAAGGCGGCGGCGCTGCGCTGGTCACGCTGGGCGGGACGTCAAAGGTGCGGAATCAGAGCCTGGCGACCGGATTCGACCGCACGATCGGCACCACCATGACGGCGGACTTCCGCGTTGGGTACTTCAAATACAAGGTCGCGGTGCTGCCGTTCGACTACGGCACGACGCCGGCAAGTGACGCCGGTATTCAGGGCCTCAATCTGGACAACACCTTCACGTCAGGGCTGTTCGGCGGATTCGTGGACCAAGGGAGTCGCCCGCAGTTGCAGTTCGGATCGGGCCTCGGCGTCAACCGCTGCAATTGTCCGCTGGATCAGGACGAGAAGCAGCTGCAGTTGGTCGGCAACCTGACGAAGATGGTGCAGAATCACACCGTGAAGTTCGGCGCTGACGTCCGCCGCGCGTGGAACCTCCGGGTGCCAAGCGACGTTCATCGATCGGGCGAGCTGACGTTCAGCAACGATGGAACGCGCGGCCCGTCGGGCGGAGGCCTCGGCCTGGCGACGTTCCTGCTCGGCGACGTCACGCACTTCGGCCGCTTCGTCAGCCCGTTCACCGACGCGGGCGAGCGCCAATGGCGGCACTTCTACTACGCGCAGGACACCTGGCGGGTCAATTCGAAGCTCACGCTGAACTACGGACTGCGGCTCGACGTCATCAACCCGCAGACCGTCAGTGGCGATGGCAAGGGCGGGTTCCTGCTCATGTCGGTCAGCGATGGGGCAGATCAATATCCCATCGCCCGACATAGTCGTGGCGGGCGTCGGAGGGGTTCCGCTGAACGGCGGCGATCAAGAACTCGTTGAACTGGGCGCCGCGCGCCGGCGTCACCTACCAGTTGAACGAGAAGACCGTCATCCGCGGCGGCTACGGCCGGAGCTACGACATCGGCGTGTTCGGATCGCTCTTCGGCCACACTGTCACGCAGAATCTGCCGGTGCTGTCGGCGCAGGATCTGAGCGGCGCGAACAGCTTCGACGACGTCTTCAATCTGTCGCAGCCGGCCCCCGCGCCCGTGTTCCGGGCGCCGGACGCCAACGGTCAGCTCCTCGTGCCGCCTGGCGTCTCCACCCGTGCCTTGCCAGACAAACAGCGGCCGCCGACGGTTGACGCCTACAACGTCACGGTTCAGCGCGAGCTCGGGGCATGACATGTCGGTCGAGGTGGCCTACGTCGGCAACCATGGAGCCCGCGTGTTCGTCGGGGACGGACCGTCGATTAACGGCAATGATCCCACGCTCGTCGGGTTCGGCACGCTCTCACAGGATCAGCGCAAGCCATACTTCGCTCGATACGGCTGGACCCAGGGCATCGACGTGTTCTGCAATTGCGGGACGAATCGCTACGACTCGCTGCAGACGAAGCTCACCAAGCGCTTCGCCAACGGCTACTCCTTCTTTGCGAGCTATACGCTTCAACGTCAACGTCAGCACGATGGCGGCCAGTTCTTCTACCTGCCGGACCTCGAATACGGCCCGGCAGGTTGGGCCCGCAAACACAGCTTGACGCTGATCTTGCGGTGTACGAGCTGCCATTCGCGCGACGAGAATCGATGGCTCGGCGGGTGGCAGCTCAACCAGAGCCACGATCATCCAGAGCGGGCACCCCGTTCGATGTCAGCTACAGCGACGCTGGGGCCGACCGCGATACCGGACCGAATCGTCCAAACGTGATCGGCGACCGGACGGTCCCGGCACGCGCGACGAATGGTTCAACGCGGCCCCAATCGGCGATCCGGACAGCGCCTTCAGCCGGCCGGCGGCCGGGACCTTCGGGAATATGGCGCAAGAACTGCGCTTCGTGGTCCGGGCTATTGGCGGGTGGACTTGTCGCTCTTCAAGACCTTCCGTGTGTCGAACGATCACCAACTCGAGGTACGAGTCGAGTCAGTGAACTTCTTCAACCACGTCAATCTGGGCGACCCCGACGCGGACGATTGGCGTGCCGGGCAACATCAACGCGAATGCCGGCCGCATCACATCGACGGCGTACGGCAACACCGATCCGCAGCGGAACTTCCAGTTTGCGCTGAAGTACAGGTTCTAACGATCGCGGAATCCGGGATGCGGAATGCGGATTCCGCGTCCCGTGCGCACTAAGTCGGTATGCGGGATGCGGGATCCGAAACTCCCGCGTCCCGCGTTCCGGATCCCGCGCACCGATCTGCCTCAGGCCGACTTAATTCCCAGCTTCTTGAGCACTTCGTCGGGACACCCTTCCCATTTCCCGACGAACGTGTTGCCCACGTATTGCAGATCCTGCATGCCCACCTTGGTGGTCCAGAAGCCAGTGGCGGTCAGGTCGCGGAAGCTGTTGAAGAACGCGACGCCGTGAGACATCGCGGGGGTGGCGCGCTGCGGCCAGGCGATGTCGTCGAGGACCGCCGTTCGCTGCGCGTCGGCGCAGGCAAGTGAAGGGCTTGTCGAACCGCTGCTGGCATTCGACGTCGAGCCATGCGAGGCCGCCGCGCATCGCAGTCTGTCTGCCGGGCTGGTCGTTGACGATGAAGTCCATGAACTCGGGGACGCCGACGTCGGTGGCGCTGCCCGATCGCTCGTCTTTCGGAATGATGATGTCGACCAGCAGCCGCACCGTCGCCCATTCGTGAGCGCTGAAGAACTTTGGCTTGTACGGCGTTCCTGACTGCGCGGCTGACGCGCGCGCAGCCTGGGCATGCTCGTGCGCCTGCGCGGCCTCGGCGTCGGTCCAGACGAGCGCCGCCGCCACCGGTGCGGACGCGATGATCTGCAGCGCCTGACGTCGTTTGATCGTGCTCACAGCGTCCCCTTCTTGCGCTCGTCAGCAATGAACTCGCTCGTGCGCATCGACAGCGCCAGAATCGACCAGGTGCAGTTCTTGTCCGCGTTCGACACGAACGGGCCACCGTCGGCGACGAAGAGGTTCTTCACATCGTGCGCCTGGCAGTTGCTGTTGAGCACAGACGTCGAAGGGTCGCTGCCCATGCGCGTCACGCCGATTTCATGGATGATGCGACCGCCGTCCGCGAGGTCGTAGCCGTCCGCTTCGGTCGGCATGGGGGAGAGGGGCGTGCCACCCATCTCGTGGATGATGGCGCGGAAGGTCTCCTGCATGTGCTTCGACTGCTTGTATTCGTAGTCGCTCCACTTCCAGTGGAAGCGTAAGACAGGGATGCCCCACCGATCGACGACGCGCGGATCGATGTCGCAGTAGCAGTGTTCGTTCGGCACCATCTCGCCGCGGCCGGCGAAGTTCACGATCGATCCGTACAACCGGCGGTAATCGTTCTTCAGCTGTTTGCCGTAGCCGCCAAACGCGATCGGCTTGCCCGACGCTTCGATGCCGGTGAAATTGTGGATCCCGCCGAGAAAGCCGTATGAGGGCATCCGGCGGCCGCCGCTAATCTCGATGTGATAGCCGCGCGGGAAATCGAGCTTCTTGTTGTCGAGCCACCACGGCATGTAGAGGTGCATGCCGCCGACGCCGTCCTCGTTGTGCGGGATGTTGTCCATCAGCCGCGGAATGAAGCCGGACACGCTCGTGCCGGTCGAGTCGGTCAGATACTTGCCGACCGCGCCGCTCGAGTTGGCCAGGCCCTTGTGGAAATTTCGACGACTTGGAGTTCAGCAGGATACGAGCCGATTCGCACGCACTCGCGGCGACGACCACGATGCGCGCCTTGACGTGGTTTTCGCGATTCGCCGTCTTGTCGATGTAAGCCACGCCGTCGGCCAGGCCATTCGTATCGACGGTCACCTCGCGCGCCATGGCGTTGGCAATCAGCGTCAGGCGCCCGGTTTTCATGGCCGGCGGGATCAACACGCCGGTCGACGAGAAATTCGAATTGGTCTGGCAGCCGCGGCCGCACTGACTGCAGTAGTGGCACTGTTGCCGACCGTTGTGAGGCTCAGTGAGAATCGAGAGCCGCGAGGGGATGACCGGGATGTTGAGGCGCGCCGAGGCATCCTTGATCAGCAGCTCGTAGCAACGCGGCTTTGGTGGCGGCAGAAAGATTCCGTCCGGCTCGTTGGGAAGGTTCTCCACCGAGCCGAAAATGCCGACGAGCCGATCGACCTTGTCGTAGAACGGCTTGAGGTCGTCATAGCCGATCGGCCAGTCGTCGCCGAGCCCGTCCATGCTCTTGCGCTTGAAATCGTACGGTCCGAAGCGCAGCGAGATCCGCCCCCAGTGGTTCGTGCGTCCGCCGAGCATCCGCGTGCGATACCAGTCGAAGCTCTCGCCGTTTGCCTTGGTGTACGGCTCACCGTCGAGCGTCCACCCTCCGAGCCCGGCATCAAATTCACCGAACTGGCGCGACGGGATGTCCGCGCCGCGACGAGGCGTGTCGTACGACCAGGCGAACATCTTCGAGTCCTTCACCAGGTCCCACATCACGCCCGCTTCGAGCATGACGACGTCGGCGCCGGCTTCGGTGAGGACCTTGGCAGCCATGCCGCCACCGGCGCCAGATCCGATGATGGCGACATCGAAGACTTTTCGCGAGCGGATGATCTGCATGGGTGGATTCGTGCGGTCCGGGGTTCGAGGTTCGAGGACCCCGAACCCCTCGAACCCCGAACCTATCGAGAGTTAGAACACGTACCTCAGACTCAACTGAATATCGCGCACCGAGTTGTCCTTGCTCGTGACGCGTCCGAACGTCGAATTGGTCGGGTCCGCCTGCGGGCCGTTCCAGTTCGGGTGGTTGATGAAATTGAAGAACTCTGCCCGGAACTGCACGCTCTGGGTACCGCGCACCGCGACGTTCTTGAAGAGCGCGATGTCCCACTGATACTGACCCGGGTTGTAGATTCCGTCGCGCGGCGCATTGCCGAACGTCCCGGCTGCCGGCTTCGCAAACGCCGTCGGATTGAAGAACAAGTTCTGATCCGACGTGCCCTGCGAGAACTGACCGTTCGCGCCGTTGCTCGGGTCGCCGACCTGGTTCCACGGCTGGGGGAAGGTGTCGCCGACGCCAGCCGTGTCGTCGCCGCGTGTGACCCACAGCGGCGTGCCCGTGCGCATGAACGTCGCACCCGAGATCTGCCAGCCACCCAGGATGCGCGACGTCAGCGACGACTGTCCCTGGAAGAACGGCAGATCGTAGATGTAGTAGAAGGTGAACACGTGACGGCGGTCGAAGGTCGAGGGACCCCAGTAGCCGGAGTCGTCGTAGCTGTTGAACAGCACGTTCCGCTTGTCGCTCGCGTTGTCCTCAGACTTCCCGAGCGTATAGGCGGCACCGAACTTGAAGCCGTTGCGGTAGCGGCGATCGACACCAATCTGCAAGCTGTTGTAGGTCGAACGCGCCGCATTTTCCGAGAGACGAATGGCGCCGTATCCCTTGTACGGCACCAGCGCCGCGACGTTGACGCCAGGGTTCGCCTGGACGGTGCCCGGAGCCAGCTGATTGATGTTTCGCTCGCGCTGCAGGTACTTGCCTTTCCGTCCGACGTAGGTGGCGTCGACGACGAAGCCGCCGAAGACTTCACGCTGCACGCCGGCGGAATAGGTGACCGCCCGCGGATGGTTGAACACGGGGTCGATGGCGGTCATGCCAAACGGGAGCGCGGCCGCTCCGCCGGCGCCACCCGGGTTGTCGGTCGAGCCGTTGCTGACGCTGACCTGCGGCTGGAACGGCGGGTTGCCGCCGAGGAGCAGCGAGTCGTTCAGCGTGACGCGATTGTGGAACACGCCGGCGCTCGCCTTGAAGACGGTCTTGTCGTTGAGCGAGTAGGCCAGCCCGCCTCGCGGCTCGAAGACCGCCTTGTGGGTCTCGGTCAGCCCGCGCGGCGCGCCCTGGAACAGCGCCAGGACCGCGGGGTCGTTGTAGACCGCGAGGTCGCTCGCCGAGCTCGGGAACCCATCGCCCGGCAGCAGAATGCCGTTGTAGCGCGGGCCGCTGACAATCTGGCCGTTGGCCGGGTTGATGACCGCCTGGTTCGTCGTGCTGTAGTAGGCGGGGTTGAACGTCGCGATGTTGTTCGTCAGCGAGTAGAACGGCGGCCACAGGACGTAGCGCACGCCCCCTTCAATCGTCAGGTTGCTGCGCGGCTTCCAGGAATCCTGGAAGAACATGTCGGTTCCGAGCGCCCGCCACTTCGTCAGCGCGCGCTGGCCAATCTCCGCGTAGCTCGTGAACAGGCCCATCGCCGCGTTGCCCAGGGCCACGCCGGTTCCGCCGGTTCTGCCGTCGGTGAACTGGAATCGGCCGTTCTGATTGTTGGTGCTGCCGGGAATCGGCTGGACGTTAATCTGGTCGAAGTCGTCCTCGCCTGAGTACTCGAACACGATGCCGCCCTTGAAGGTGTGCCGGCTCTTGACCCAGGTGGCGGTGTCCGAGAACGTGTGGATCGGGCCACGCGACGACGAGGGATACGGTCCGCCGTCGATCTCGGTGAGACCGCCAATGGTGATCGTGGGAATCTTGTCCGGAATCTCTTTGAAGTCCGGGAAGATGTACGGATAGTTGATGCCGTAGGTCGACCGCTTGTAGAGCTCGCTCGGGAAGACGTTGATGAACACTTCGTCGAGCCCGTAGGTGTAGCTCAACTCGTTGACCAGCGTATTGGTGATGGTGCTCGACCAGCTGAGCGACTGGTTGGTGTTCGGTCGATCCCAGTCGGTGCGGGCGTAGGGAAAGGTCCCTCGGAAGGCATCGACCGCTGTCCAGTTGTACTTGCCATAGCGGTAGGTCAACTGGTTCGAACTGTTCATCCGGTAGTCGACCCGGAAGTTGTCCTTACGCTGATCCTGCGGGTTCGGGCTGTTGATGAGGGCGTTCGCCGATCCCAGCTGGAAGCCGGGGGTCGGCATCGGGAAGGAGTTCAGGAACGCCATGCCGTTCGCGCTCTGCCGCCCCTTTGGGATCACGTTGTTCGGAAACGGCAGGCCAGTCACCGGATCCTTGATGATCTGCGCCGTGCTGAAGAACCCGTTGTTCGGGACGAGCAGCTCGCTGAAATCGCCCTGCCGCATCTTCGCGGTAGGCACCGTCGCGGTGTTGGTCTGCACGGCCAGATAGTTCACCCACTCCTGGGCCGCGAAGAAGAACAGCTTGTCCTTCATGATCGGGCCGCCGGCCGAATACCCATATTGCTTGTAGTTGAACGGCGCCGCCCCGCTGTTCTCCACAGCGTTCGGGCTCTTGTTGCGCGTCCACGTGTTCGCCTGCAGGTTGTCGTCACGATAGTAGAAGGAGCCGCTGCCACTGAAGCGGTTGCCGCCGCTCTTGGTGACCATCCGAATCTGCCCACCGCTCACGCGGCCGTACTCCGGCATGTAGTTGCCGGTGAGCACCTGCACTTCCTGAACCGCGTCGACGTTCTGGATGCCGACGATCGCGCCGTTCGACCGCGTGCGGATGGCCGTCGCGCCGTCGACCGTGATGTTGTTCTCGTCGCCGCGGCTGCCGTTGATGTTGAAGCCGCCGTTGCCGAGGTTCGAGAAGCCGTAGTTGTTGAAGCTGCCACCGATGACGCCGGGCTTGAGGCCGACGACGCCGATCGGGTTGCGTCCGTTGAACGACAGCTGCTCGATGTCCTTCGATTCGATCGTCTTGCGCAGCGCGGTGTCGGTCTGCAGCGGCAGGCTCTCGGCCGTGACCGTCACCGACTCGCTCAGCGCGCCGGTCTCCAGGGTGAAGTCGAGGTTCAGCGAACCTGCCGCATCGAGCTGGACGTCCTGCCGCAGCGCTTTCTTGAATCCCTGCAGCTCGGAGCTCACGGTGTACTTGCCGGCAGGGAGGTTCGGGAACGTATAGAACCCCGTTCCATCGCTCACGGCCGTCCACTGGATTTGTGTCTGGTTGTTGGTCACGAGCACGGTTGCGCCGGGGACGACCGCCCCCTGAGCATCTCGCACCCGTCCTGAAATCTGGCCACGATCAAACTGAGCGGCAGCGGTGGCTGCCACGAGCAGCACAGCCGCGCCGGCGAAGGCACAACAACGCCACAGCGAAAACACACGATTCATGCGACTCCTCCCCCATCCGGGCGGTGCCCGGATCGCCGAGGCTACGTCCGCCCCGGCGACCGAGTCAAGATCCAGCCCGGTAGCCGTTTAGCTGCGATCGCCAGGGGCGCGGGCGCCAAGCGGTCCTTCGCGCGAAGGCTGACGAGCGTCAGCGGCGCCAGAATGCCGAGTCCCCGATCAGCAGCGGGGTCAGCCTATACCGATCCCGCGCGCAGGAAAAGCCTCTTTAGGCGCAGGGCCCCGGTCTGATACAACTGGCGCGTCCAAAGTCCTCCCAGCGGTCCATACGTTCATCACGACGAACGCCTGAGGGCCCTCAGGAGTCCTGTTCGTTACGGATGGGTTGTGGAGTCGATACAGTTGCGTTACGCAGGAGCCGCTCTCATGCGATTGAGTCTCGTTGCGCTGGCCATGATCGTCGTGCCCACCCTGACGATCCAGACCGCAGCTGCCCAGAGTTGGCAGCCCCCTCCGGATAGCGCGCGCTGCCCGTCGAAGTGGGGCGCTGGTGACGAGAGAGGCTCGGGAAACCTCATGCGCCCCGAGACCGTCCTGCGCGCGGCGCGGTTGATTCGAACCGGCCAGGTCGTGGAGCTCGGTCACGTGCTCTCGCCGTCGATGCCGTTTTTTCCGGGGCGCCGCTTCGATCTCCTCACCAAGCGCACGGTCGTCAATCCCGGCACCAATCGCCGCGGAAGCAACGAGGAGATCGTCTTCACCGAGCTCGGCCAGGTCGGCACACAATTCGACGGGTTCAGCCATCAGACGATTGGCGATCGGCTCTACAACTGCTTCGCGCTTGCCGACATCTCGTCCCGCACCGGATTCAGCAAGCTCGGCGTGGAACATGTCGGGGCCTTGATGACGCGCGGCGTGCTGATCGACGTCGCCGCGTTGAAGGGAGTCGAGACGCTGGCTGACGGCTACGAGATCACGGCTCAGGACCTTCAGCAGGCACTCGATCGACAGAAGCTCGCGCTCGAGCCGGGGGACGCGGTCATCATCAATACCGGGTGGGGTCGGTTGTGGGGCGTAGACAACCCCCGCTATGCCAAGGGCTGGCCCGGCATCGGGATCGGCGCCGCCGAATGGCTCGCCAAGCAGAATCCGATGATGGTCGGGTCGGACAACATGGGCGTCGAGGTGAACCCGAACCCCGACAAACAGCTTTCACTTCCCGTCCACCAGATCATGCTCGTCGTCAACGGCATTCACCTGGTCGAGGCGCTGAAGCTCGACGAGCTGACGGGCGCTCACGTGTACGAGTTCGCCTTCGTGGTCCAGCCGCTGAAGATCGAAGGAGCCACGGGCTCGACGATTGCGCCGATCGCGATTCGTTGACGCGCTTCGAGGAGAGACGATGACCGCCAGACCGCACGATCGACGTGGGTTTCTTCAAGGATTGTTCGCCGCGGGGACAGTTGCGGCCACCGGTCAGACGCGCTCGTCCGGCACGCCGCGATCGTCGGCCACGCCGCCGGCGGCGGCCGGCGACTACCCGTTTCTGCCGTTCTACACGCGCGCCCAGAGCTACAAATCGTTGAAGCAGTCGAGCTACGATCGGACCGGTGGCAACGGGGATCGCTGGCTGATCGCGCCGGGCGGCACGAAAGAAGTGTTCGCCGCGACCGGTCCGGGCGTCATCACGCACATCTGGTTCACGATTGCCGCGCGCAGCGGCGATCACCTCAAGGAGCTGGTGCTCCGCGCCTACTGGGACGGGAACTGGAAGCCGAGCGTCGAGGTGCCCATCGGAGACTTCTTCGGCCTGAATCTCGGGTCGTATCAAATCTACCAGTCCGAGTACCTGGCGTGTTCGCCCGGCCGCTCACTGAACTGCTACTTCGTGATGCCGTTCACGTCCGGCGCCAATCTGACGGTCACCAACGAGGGGAAGCAGGAGGTCGGCGCCTTCTACTCGAACATCGACTACCTGACCGTTCCGAAGTTGCCCGACGACACGCTGTACTTCCACGCGCAGTATCGTCAGAGCTCCCCCTGCACGCCCGTCCTCGGCACGGAGCCCAAGCTCAATCCGACCGGACAGGAGAACTACGTCTACATGGAGACCCGCGGCCGCGGGCACCTCATGGGCGTGACGCTCGGCGTGCTGCAGAACGCCAACGGCTGGTGGGGTGAAGGGGACGAGATGATCTTCGTCGACGATGACGCGCGGCCGCTGACCGTGGGGACGGGGAGCGAAGACTACTTTCTGGGCAGCTGGAACTTCGGCGGCCGTGACGGGGCGGTGCCATTCGGTTACGCGATGTACGGCGCGCCGATCATCGTCAACCCGGAGCGCACCGGCGGCCGTTACTGCTGCTATCGCTGGCACGGTGACAACCCCGTGACCTTCGAGCGATCCCTCAAGCACACGATGGAGCACGGGCACGCCAATGATCGAGGCGACAACTTCTTTTCGTCGGCCTACTGGTATCAGACCACGCCATTCACGGAGTTCCCGCCGCTGCCGGCGGCGGCCGATCGGATTCCGCAGGTGAAGACGCCGAGGGATGATGGATGACAGTTGGCAGGTGGCAGATGACGGTCTCTGCCATCCACCATCCCTCATCCACCATCCGTCATCAGCTATCCATCACCCGCAGACTACAATTCCTCCCATGATTACCGGCGCCCACGTGCTCTTCTACAGTACCGACGCAGATGCGGATCGCGCGTTTCTGCAGAACGTCCTGCAGCTGCGATCGGTGGATGCCGGGCATGGCTGGTTGATCTTTGCCATGCCGCCGACCGAGGCGGCGGTGCATCCCACGAGCACGCCGTTCCTCCAGGAGCAGGGAAGTGCGAAGCTCCTCGGGTCGGTTCTGTATCTGATGTGCGACGACCTCACGACGACGATCGCCGATCTGGTCGCGCGTGGCGCTCAGGTGTCGACGCCTGAAGAAGCCCGGTGGGGGCGCTTCACCTCGCTGCAGCTGCCCAGCGGTGCCGCGCTTGGTCTCTATCAGCCGGGACATAAAACAGCTATCAGCTGACAATTGCCAGATTCCAGGTTGCAATTGTCGATAACTTAGGTATCATTGTCGATAACCTAGGTATCGCTGCATGAGCAAACCGTCCGATCTCATTCAAGGCACGCTCGACTTGCTGATTCTCAAGACGCTGGCGCTGGAGCCGAAGCACGGTTGGGCCATTGCCAAGCGGATCCAGCAGGTGAGTAAAGAGGCGCTCCAGGTTACGCAGGGATCGCTGTACCCGGCGCTGCATCGGCTCGAGCAGCAGGGATGGCTGAAAGCGCAACCGGGCGTGACCGCGACGGGGCGGGAGGCGAAGTTCTACGCCCTCACGGCAGCAGGCCGCAAGCAGCTGGCGCGCGAGCTGGAGAGCTGGGAGCGACTGTCGAACGCGATTGGGCTGGTCGTTCGCGAAGTCGAGTGATGGAGGGCCTCATGACACGCTTGATCGATCGCGTGCGCCTGCGTCTGCGATCGTTGTTCCGACGCGACGCGGTGGAGGCGGAGCTTCAGCGCGAGCTCGCGCTGCATCTCGATGAGCAGATCGACGAATACGTCGCCACGGGCATGACGCCGGTCGAGGCGCGCGCCGCGGCGATGCGCGCGTTCGGCCCGATCGCACGGATCGGCGAGGAGTGCCGCGACACCCGTCGCGTCTCCTTCGTCCACAACCTGCTGCAGGATCTGCGCTACACGCTGCGGTCGCTCCGCACGCAGCCGCTGCTCCTGGCGGCCGCGACGCTGTCGATCGGCGTCGCGGTGGGCGCCAACGCCACGATCTTCAATCTCGCGAGCGAGCTGCTGCTCGTCACCCCGACCACCTACCGGCCGGACCGGCTGGTCAACATCCGCGCCGGCTACGGCAGCCACGTGTCGTATCACCAATGGCTGGACCTCGAGCGGAGCGGCGCCCTCGCCGGTCTCGCGGGTTATCAGATCGAAGCCGAGGTGAACTGGCGCGGGCCGGAACAGGCCATCAGCGTGACGCCCCTCATCGTCACCGCCAACTTCTTCGACGTGCTCGGTGTGCCGGTGGCCCTCGGTCGCGGTTTCACCGCCGCCGAGGCCCAGGCCGAACGTCATCCCACCGTCGCGGTCATCAGCTCAGGATTCTGGACCAGGCGGCTCGGACGCGATCCGAACATCCTCGGCAGAACATTGATCCTCAACGGCGAGCCGTACACCGTGCTGGGCGTCCTGCCCGAGGGGCTGCATGCGTTTCCCGGCTACGGCGTGGCCCCGGAAATCTATCTCCCGGTCAGCCAGGCGCTGATGCCGGGTCTCGACAACGAACACCATGCGACCGCGCAGCTCGTTGGACGTCTGTACGACAACCAGACGCTCGATCAGGGACGCGCCGCGTTGACAGCGGCTGCCGCGAACCTAACGGCCGTGCATGGAAAGAATTTCGCAACGTTGCAGCAGTTCTCCCCAGTCGGCGGGCTCGGTGGCAGCGCCGATTTCCAGACCCTCGCCGCGTTTTTCGCAGTGCTGCTCGTCGCGGTGGGACTGGTTCTGCTGGTCGCCTGCGCCAACGTCGCCGGCCTGCTGCTGTCGCGCAGCGCCGTCCGTCGCCGTGAAATTGCGATTCGGGTGGCGCTGGGTGCCGGCCGTCCGCGGCTGATCCAACAGCTCCTGACCGAAGGGTTGTGGATTGCCCTGCTGGGTGCGGGATGTGGCCTGGTCCTGATGCTGGTGACCACGAGTCTGCTTGGTCGCGTTCGCCTTCCGTTGCCACTGCCCATCGAGCTGCGCGCCGGTGTCGACGGCCGCCTGTTCCTCTATCTCACGATCGTGATCGGCGTCACGACGCTCTGTTGCGGGCTGGTCCCGGCGATCCAGGCGACGCGGCCATCGCTGGTGCCGGCACTGAAGCAGGAAGAGCCACGCTATATTCACCGGCGCTGGACGCTGCGGGGCGTGCTGGTGATCGGCCAGGTGGCGGTCTCGCTGGTCCTGCTCCTGACGGCGATGCTGTTCCTTCGCAACCTGGGCCGGGCGACCCACGCCGACCCGGGCTTCGACGTGGCGCACACGATCGTGGCGCAATTGAGCTTCGTCGAAGGCCGGTATTCACCGGCGAGTCGTGCTGCGCTGCTCGAGTCCGCGGTCGAGCAGTTGCGGAGCTCCGGTGAAACTGCCGACGCCGCCTACACTCAGGACGTTCCGCTGACGCTGCGCAGCGGCATGACGACCGGCACCGAGCTGCGCCTCGCCGAGGGAGGCGATTTCTTCCGCGCCCTCTATGAAGTCAATCGGGTTGGCCCACGCTACTTTTCAACCATGGGCATCGCGCTCGACCAGGGACGCGAGTTTCAGAAGACCGACGGCCCCGGCACGCCGACGGTGGCCATCATCAATCGGGAGTTCGCTCGTCGCTACCTTCCCGGCATCAACCCGATCGGCCGGCACCTGATGTTGCCGGGCGCCGAGGACAAGTCGTATCCGGCGGAGATCGTCGGCATCGTGGCGGACAGCCGTCATCGAACTATCGGGGAGGACCAGAAAGCGGCCGTCTACGAGCCCTTCCTGCAGCGCGGGAACCGCGATCGCTTCGTCCAGATGGTCGTCCGCGTTACTGGCGATCCGGCGATTGCGGTGAAAAGCGTGGCCAGCACGCTGACCGGGCTCGATAACGCTGCGGCTGTCGACGTCAGGACGATGCGGTCAGCGCTGGGCTTCGCGTTTCTGCCAAGCCAGGTCGGTGCCGTTCTGCTGGGCACGCTTGGCGGCATCGGCCTGCTGCTGGCGATGGTCGGACTGTTCGCGATCATCTCGTACTCCGTCAGCAGAAGGACAGCCGAGATCGGGATTCGCGTGGCGCTTGGCGCGTCTCGTCAGGCCGTTCTGCGGTTGCTTCTGACCGACGTCGGCGTGCTCGCCGGCACCGGCATCGCGCTCGGGCTTCTGGTGTCCACGCTGGTGACCCGCCCGCTCGGCATGTTCCTCGTTGTCGGCCTGAGCCCGCACGACCCGATGGCGTTCGCCGTCACCACCGCGCTCTTCTGTCTGGTCACGATCGTCGCGACCTGGCAGCCGGCTCGACGAGCGCTCGGCGTAAACCCCGCGCGAGCGCTCCACGAATGACCTGGGCTCAGGGATTCTGAGCCGCGCGTCGGGTTTTGAGTGCCTCGAGCAGCCGATCGACTTCCTGATCGCGCTCCATCTGCTCGAATCGTCGATCCACGTCGTCGCCCGCAAGCTCCGACTTGGCCTGACTGATGGCCTCGTTGCGGAGAACCTTGTGCTTGAGCCGGTCGAAGTTGGCGACGTTCGACTGATCGCCGATCGCCAGCTGGGCGTCGCTCGCCCGATCGAGGGCCCGCGCCCGACGATGCTGGGCAATCAGCAGATCGCACTTGGCTCGCGCTTCGCTGAGCTTCTGCTCCAGCTTGTCGAGCGCGTTGCGTAGCGTGTCGACCTGGAGACGCTGGTCGGCACCCTGCCGACCGTAGTCGTCCGCGAGCTTGGTGAAGCTCTGGAACCTGGCGAGCGCGGCGCGTGCGAGGTCCTCTTGCTTCTTGTCGACGGCCAACTCCGCCTTGCGCATCCATTCGGCGGCGCGGTCCTCCTGCTCCTGCTGTTTCTTCCGCAGCAGGTGCTGGTCGGCCATGGCGACAGCGACCTGCGTCTTCACCTGCAGGAGCTGGTTCTCCATGTCGAGGATGACTTGCTTGATCATTTTTTCAGGGTCCTCGGCCCGATCGATCAGATCGTTCAGATTGGCCCGGACCAGGGTCGCCACGCGATCGAGTACCGCCATGGATGTTCTCCTTTTCTGATATCTCACTCGGTGGAGCGTTCGGGTCCCACCGCGCTGCGCTCCGTGCTCGCACTCCGTCAGGCGCCGGCCCCGTCACCCGGGCGCGGCGCCTTGTCGCCGATCTTGCGGACCTTCGAGAGCAGGTCGGCCAGTGGCGTGCCCGACAACGCTTCGAAGAGCGCCGGCACCTGCGCGGCGATTTCGGTGATATCGCCGGTGATCTTGTGCAGGCCGGACGAGGAGCCGTTGCCCGTTGACACGATGGTGATCTTGTCGACGTTCGCGAGCGGGCTGGCCAGCGCCCGCACCACTTCCGGCAGGCCGGTCAGGAGTTTGTCGATGACCGCCGCCTGGTTGTATTCCTGGAAGGCCTCGGCTTTCACGTTCATCGCGCGCGCTTCCGCATCTCCCTTGCGGAAGATGATTTCGGCCTCGGCCTCGCCTTGCGTGCGTGTGGCCGCCGCATGCCCTTCCGCTTCGGCGGTGAGCCGGCCCTTCTCGGCCTCGGCGAGCACGGCAATCCGCTGGCGCTCAACCTCCGCCTGCTTGAGCACGGTCGCAATCAGCTCCTTCTCGCGGCGCTGGATCTCCGCTTCCTGGACCTTGATCTGCTGCTCCCGTTCGATCTGTTGGACGCGGACCGCCTCGGCGATGACCTGCTGCTGCATCACGTTGGTCTGGATTTCGTAGGCCTTGTCAGCCGTCGCCTGCTGCTTCTTGACCGTCTCCAGGTAGTTGGCCTTCTTGATGTCCAGGTCGCGCTGTGCCTCGGCCTGCTTCGCCTGCGACAACGTCTCCGCGAGGACGCGCTCCTGATCCGCCTGCGCCTTGGCGATCGCCGACGCGCGCGTCGCCTCGGCTCGCTTGATCGCGATATCGCGGTCAGCCTCGGCCGCCGCCACGTCGGCGTCGCGCTTGATGCGCGCCACGTCGGGCCGGCCCATGTTGACGATGTAGTCGTTCTTGTCGCGCACCTCCTTGATCGTGAAGGACACCACTTCGAGGCCCATCTTGGTCATGTCGTCGGCGCAGGTCGATCGCATCCGGTCGGCGACCATCTCCGGCTCCTTGACGATCTGTTCGACGGTCAGCTGGCCGATGATGCCGCGCAGGTGTCCTTCCATCACCAGCCGGATCAGGCTCTCGCGCTGCTCGGGCGTTTTCGTCAGGAACTGCTCCGCCGCGGTCTGGATCGATTCGAGGTCGGACTTGACTTTGATTTGCGCGACCGCTTCCACCGTGACCGCGACGCCCTGCTTCGTATAGAGGTCCTGCACCGGCGCGACATCGAACGACATCAGCTCCAGCGAGAGCCCGCGATACGACTCGATCATCGGGAAGATGACCGTGCCGTGTCCCTTCACGATGCGCGTGCCCCTGAATCCGTACACCACCAGCGCCTCGTGCGGACCGGCCTTGCGATACAACGACGCGATGAATGAAGACAACAGTGCCACGCTGAGCACCATCAGCCCCACCATGACCCAGAACCCGACGCCGAGCGACTCAAACCCCATCTGAGGCCTCCTTAATTACCGGGGGGCTTCGCCCCGCCGGACCCCCCTGCACGCTCGCTCGCGCGCCGCTTCGACGGCGCGCTCCGGTCGCGTGGCTCGCTCGCGCAGCTCGCTCGCTCCGTGTTTCTTAGGGCTTCGCCCCGCCGGCCCCCCCTGCACGCTCGCTCGCGCGCCGCTTCGACGGCGCGCTCCGGTCGCGTGGCTCGCTCGCGCAGCTCGCTCGCTCCGTGTTTCTTAGGGTTCGCCCCGCCGGACCCCCCTGACACGCTTGCTCGCGCGCCGCTTCGACGGCGCGCTCCGGTCGCGTGGCTCGCTCGCTCCGTGTCCTTAGGCCTCGCCCGCCGGCCCCCCTCACGCTCGCTGCCTGTTCCATGGGGCTGCGCCCCGCGGGCTGTGGCCGGCAGCGTGGCGCTCAACGGCCCACGCTTTCCTCTGCCGCCAGGTCTTCCCACCGGCGCACCGACGCGATGCCGCGCTCGTACGCCGTGACCACCACTTCCGCGCCTTTCTCGATGGGCCGACCGTCGGCACTGCGTGCGCCGCACGATCGCCTGACGCCGCCATTCGAGTAGATGACCTCGCCGATACCATCCTGCCGGATCGGCTGATTCACCCGGCCGAGCGCGCCGAGGATGTGCTGAATCGGCGACTTGCATGTTCTCGTGCGGCGACCACAACACATGCGCCATCACCCAGAACACCAGCGCCGCCCCAATCAGTCCCGACACGGCCGCGACCCCGAGCGCCGGGAAGGCGACCCAGCCGAACCGGGAGGTCAGCAGGTAGCCCGTGCCGCCGAACCAGGCGAGAAACGCCATGGTGGTGGCCATGTTGAGCGGGGATACGCCCGACGAGCTCGACGCCTGCGGCGCATGTGGAACGTGCGGGTGATGCATGAACGGCAGATGCGGGTGGACGTGGAGCCCGAGCGCACTCAGCGCGAACGACATCACGCTGAACACGAACCCGATGACGAAGCAGCCGAGAAAAATCTGGGGCCAGTTCATGGACGTTCCTTTGCCAGCAGTGTCTCGGACAACTGTTCGACGAGCCCCGGCATCGCCAGCATCTCTCCCAGCAGCAGCAGGCAGCCGCGCGAGTCCGGGTGTTCGGCCAGCCGGTCGATTGCCGCGCTCAGCGGCTGGTCGGCCGCAAGCCGGACCGCCCCTTCGTAGAGCCACCGATCGAGCGCGGATTCGCTGCCGAGCTCGGATCGGAGCTCCGTCTGAAATCCCGGAGGGTCGGTCACCAGATAGCCGGGGTGCACCTTGAAGAACGTGGCCAGCAGCTGCCGCGACTGGGCAGAGAGATGCGGTCGTGTGCCGTTCTCGATGAGCGACAGATACGACTGACTGATGCGCTCGCCAAGCTCCGCGTCGATCGCGCGAACGACCTCACTCTGCGTCATCTCCCGACCCAGGCCGCGCAAGTGCCCCTCCATCTGGCGCAACGATCGAAGCTTCTGGCCCATGGTCATTGCAAATCGAAATATTGATATCACAATTAGAAATATGTAGTCAAATCGCTCGTGGAGACACCAGTTCGACGCGATCGCCAGCCACCGCGATCGTGACGCGACAGAGCCGACCTCATGGTTTCAAGGGCAGCCAGGTGCCGGTTGGCCCTCGTCACGCCGAGCTGGTCGTGGCACCATGCGCCATGGCCGAGACCGTCGAGCAATACATCGCCCGCATCCTGGCGTGTGCGAGCGACCGCGATCCGTTGCAGGTGCTGCAGTCCACGGCGCCGC
Organism: uncultured Acidobacteriota bacterium; assembly: GCA_963771415.1. Lineage (GTDB taxonomy): Bacteria > Acidobacteriota > Vicinamibacteria > Vicinamibacterales > 2-12-FULL-66-21 > CAWAZT01. The sequence goes on from CAVYTI010000010.1 coordinate 395,978, forward strand.
AGATCGGTCGGTTGATCGCCACGCGGACCGACGCCGAGCTGCGCTGGAAACCCAGCCCCGAGCGATGGTCGATCGCGCAAATCGTGGCGCACCTGGCCGACGGCGAGGTGGTCAGCGCCTATCGCGTGCGGATGATTCTGTCGTCCTCAGGTACGCCGATTCAGTCGTTCGATCAAAACGCCTGGGAGAAGGGGCTCGACTACGAGAACCGCGACCCCTTCGCATCGCTCGCGCTGTTCACCGCCCTGCGCAGTTCGCTGCTGTCCCTCCTGGAGAACGCTGACGATGAAGTGCTGGAACGATTCGGCGTGCACGCAGAGCGCGGCAAGGAGACGATCCGTCATCTGCTGCGGCTGTACGCTGGCCATGACGTGAACCACCTGCGTCAGATCGAGCGATTGCTGGCGGAGCAGGACGGTGGAAAGACGCCGTCGAAGCCGTTCGTCCCGCAACCGATCAGGTCGGTTGCATCCGTCGAGGCGCTGCAGCACCTCGATATCCGGGTCGGGACGATCGTCGCGGTTGCGGCAGTGAAAGGCACCGATCGACTGGCGGCGCTGACCGTGGAGTTCGGCGACCGCTCACGGACGATCGTCGCCGGCATCCGGACGGAGCGCGTGGCTCCGACCGCGCTCGTCGGACAGCAGGCGCTGTTCGTCGTCAACCTGCCGCCCAGGACTATCCGCGGTCAGGTGTCGGAAGGAATGCTGTTCGATCTCGGATTCGAGGATGGCGTGCGGCCGGCGCTCGCGCGACCCGAGTGGCCCGTGCCGGACGGCACCAGAGCCGGGTAGCCTCTCAGAATTGCGAACTAGCGCTGGACGCGACCGGACGCGTCTCCCTTGGCCAGCGCGTCGACTTCCGCAACCGAGACGCGATTGAAGTCGCCAGGAATCGTCTGCTTCAACGCGCTCGCGGCAACGGCGAAGCGCAGCGCTTCCGCCGCCGACCGACCAGTCGTCAGCGCATAGATCAATCCGGCGGCGAAGCTGTCACCGCCGCCAATCCGATCGACGAGACGGACGACATAGCGCTGGCTCTGGTGCAGTACACCGGCGCTGCCGTCCCACAGCACCCCGCTCCAGCCGTTGTCGCTGGCCGACAGGCTTTCGCGAAGCGTGATGGCGACGATTGTGGGACCGAACTCGGCGGTCACGCGCGCGGCCGCCTCCCGATACCCGGCGATGTCGAGCGAGCCGCCGACGACGTCGGTGCCCGAGACGTGCACGCCGAGGACCGACTGCAGGTCTTCCTCGTTGGCGATGACGACATCGACTTCGCGCATCAGCGGCCGCATCGTCGCCTGTGCCTGCGCCTCGGTCCAGAGCTTCTTGCGATAGTTGAGGTCGACGCTGACGCGGGCGCCGGCACGCCTGGCGGCCGAAACAGCGGCTTGCGTCGCCGCGGCGGCTTTTTCGCCGAGCGCCGGTGTAATCCCCGTCACGTGAAACCACTGCGCGCCGTTCATGACGCGATTCCAGTCCACCGCGTCGGCGGTGATCTCGCTGATCGACGAGTGCGCGCGATCGTAGATCACCGTCGACGCCCGCTGACTGGCGCCCGTTTCGGCGAAGTAGATGCCGATGCGGCTGCCACCGCGGACGACTGCCTCGGTGACGACCCCTTCGGCCCGCAGCGCCCGGATCGCCGCATCACCGATCGCATGCGACGGCAGGCGTGTGACGTAATGGCTGTCGAGGCCGAAATGCGCCAGGCTGACGGCGACGTTGGCCTCACCGCCGCCGAAGGTGGCGGAGAGCATCGGCGATTGGAAGAGCCGCTCGAATCCCGGCGGGCTCAGCCTCAACATCAGCTCGCCGAAGGTCACGACCCTCGCGCTCACGGCCGGCTCCTGGCCGCGGCGACGCTCGCGACGATGCGCCGGGCGTTGGCGGTGATGACCTCCAGCCGTCCGGCCTCGATTGCGGCGGCATCGAGAAGCGCCGAGCCCGCTCCAACCGCGATCGCTCCCGCCCGGATCCACTCTCCGGCGTTGTCGAGGGTCACGCCGCCGGTCGGCATGAGCTTCAAGTGGGGCAGGGGCGCGCGAAGATCCTTGATGTATTGCGGGCCGAGCGCCGTCGCCGGGAATACCTTGACGATGTCGGCGCCGTACTCGTGCGCCTCGACGATCTCGGTCGGCGAAAAGCACCCGGGAGCCACGACGATGTCGCGCTCGCGACACGCATCCACGACGTCTCGCCGGAAGACCGGGCCGACGACGAAGCGGGCGCCGGCGTCGATCACGGCGCGCGCCGTCGTGGCATCGGTCACGGTGCCGGCACCGAGCAGCACGTCCGCTGGCAGCGATCGCGCCAGTTCTTCGATCAGCGCGACGGCACCGGGCACGGTCATCGTGACCTCGATCGCCCGCACGCCCCCTTCGGCCAGCGCATCGATGACGGCGCGAAGCTTGGCCGCGTCGCGCAGCCGGATGACGGCAATGATCCCGAGGTCTTCGAGCGCGCGACAGGTCTCAGCGCGTGTGCCCATCGTCATCGTCCCATCCAGCCGCCATCGACGACGAGCACGTGCCCGTGCACGTAGTCCGATGCCGGTGCCGCCAGGAACACGCAGGCGCCGCCAAGATCGTCGGGCGTTCCCCATCGGCCGGCAGGAATGCGAGCCGTAATCTGTTCGTTGCGCACCGGGTCGTCGAAGAGAGCCTGGGTGTTGTCGGTCCGCATGTAGCCGGGGGCGATGGCATTGACGTTGACCCCGCGCCCGGCCCATTCGTTGGCCAGGGCCTTGGTCAGTTGTGCGAGGCCACCCTTGGCGGCGGCATACGCGGGCACGCGGATGCCGCCCTGAAATGCCAGCAGCGATGTCATGTTGATGATCTTGCCGCGTCCCTGGCGGAGCATGTGTTGGCCGGCGGCCCGACAGAGGCGGAAGGCGCTGGTCAGATCGATTTCGAGGACGTCGTCCCAGTCCTCGTCGGAGTGCCGTTCGGCTTCCGTCCGGCGAATGATGCCGGCGTTGTTCACGAGGATGTCGAGGCCGCCGAGTTTCTCGATGGTCGTGGAGACGAGGCGGTCGGTGTCGGCGCGATTGGCGAGGTCGGCGACGAGCGGCAGCGTGCGAACTGCGGAGCCGATGGCGGCGATGGTCTCGTCAGGCTCGCGCGTGCTGGCGTGCAGCGCGACGTCGGCCCCTGCCTGCGCGAGCGCTCGTGCCATCCCCGCTCCGAGGCCGCGAGAGGCGCCCGTGACCAGCGCGACGCGGCCGGACAAGTCGAAGGGCCTGGCGATCACCGCTTGGTTCGGCCGGCATCAAGGCCGGACGAGACGCCGCTGAAATCCGGATGCACGTTGACCACGCCGTACAGCCGATCCTCCTGCTCGCGGTGGGCGACCATCATCCAGAGGAAGTTGATCGAGCCGCCCGGCGCGGCAACGTTCGGATGATAGCCCTGCGGCATGAGCACGACGTCTCCCTCGTGGACGATCGTGGCCAGCTCGGGCTCCTGCTCGTTTGCCCAGACCAGCTGCACTCCGAACGCGGGGCGCGGCATGTCGATGTAGAGGTACGCCTCCTCGGCGAGCTTGGCGTGCTCGTGTGGCGGCCACGACGTCCAGTTGCCCGGCTGGCTGAACGTGACGCCGGCCATGATGCGTCCGGCCTGCACGTTCTTGCCGAGAAGGATGTTCAATTCACGGCGCGAGGCGTCGCTGCCGGCGCTGAAGTGCAGCCCCGAGTCCTTCTGCACGTCGGCGTAGGCGACGAACTGGACGGGATGTCTGGTCGCCACCTCCGCCGAGATCTCGGCGAGATCGCAGCCGGCGGCCGCTGCGGTGACCTCGAAGTGCGCGTCGCGAGGAACGTATAACGCATCGTACGGGCGCAGGGTGAACGTGTCGCCGCCAACACTGACGCTGGCCTCACCCTTGAGGCAGATCAATCCGGTCTCCAGCGTTCCGGTGTCGACCGCGCTGTGTTGACCGGCGTCCAGGATGATCCGTCCGTAGTGCAGATAGCTGAGCGGCGGTCTTGCCCGGCGTCACGCTCTGCGTGCGTCCCTTGGTGGCGGCGGTATTGCGCACGATGCACGTGCGGGAATCGATCGCGGGAAAAGACATGTCAGCCTCGAGGCTCGTCGTGGATCCAGCGGTGGGCCGGGTCCTCGTGCAGCGCGAGCTTGCGTTCGGCGCCGGCCATCGCCCACAGGTAGTAGAGCGCGTAGCCGGGCGGTGACGACACTGGGTGATAACCGTAGGGAAGGAGCACGGCGTCTCCGTCCTTGACGGTGTGGGTCTGACACTCGCCGTCGGCGGTGTAGAGCATCTGGTGGCCGAACCCCTGCGGCGGCGAGATCCGGTAGTAGTAGATCTCTTCGAGCACGGGTTCGCCGTCGCGGCCGTCGTGCTTGTGCGGCGGAAAGCTGCTCCAGTGACCCGGCGGGTTGAACGTTTCGCCGACCATGAGTCGCCGCGCGTGGGGATCGGTGACGAAGACGTCGTGAACTTCGCGAGCGTAGGTGCCCTTGCCGCGGGCGTTGACCCGCACCTCGTCCGGCGTGATCACCGCGGCGTGACCGCCTTCCGGCGCCGGCGTCGAGAAGACGATTGCCTCGAGTGGCTCGTCGGCCGTGACGATCAACTGCTGCCCCGGCGGGAGAAAGATGGCGCTCGCCCGATCGGAGAACACGCCGCGCCGGGCCAGCGGCCATTCGCCACCGGGGGTCTTGAACGTGCCGCGTCCTTCCTGCAGGACGAGAATGGTCTCTTCGCCGGCAACCTGATAGCGATGCGTGGCGCCGGCCGCGAGCCGCAGCCGTGAGCTCGTCAGCTCCTTCGCGCCGCCTTCTCCGCGACGCTGCAGATTCTGCAGACCCTCGATGCGGCGCACCCGATACAGCGTGTCCGTGAGCATGATGAACTGTGGTCGAAGCTTATAACCGCGACGACCCGTTCCGCAACCTGAGCACGCTTGACATTGCCTGGGATCACGACAAGAGTGCTGGCAGCTTTTCTGAGGAGTGTCATGGCTTCGTCGTTGTTCGATTTGACGGGTCGAGCCGCCGTGGTGGTTGGCGGCACGAGCGGGATCGGCCGCACGATCGCGATCGGTCTCGCGGAAGCGGGCGCGGATGTGGTGGCGACCGCGCGCCGGCAGGAGCTCGTCGACGAGGTGGCCGCCGAGATCGAGTCGCGCGGACGCCGGACACTGCGCCTCACGTCGGATGTTGGCGACCGCGCCTCGCTCGATCGCGTGCACGACGAGGTGCTCGAGGCCTTCGGGCGTGTCGACATTGTCGTCTGTGCCGCCGGCGTGACCAAGCGGGTGCCGACGCTCGACATGGATGAGGCCGACTGGCACCGGATCATCGAGACCAACCTCACCGGCACGCTGCGCGCCTACCGGGCATTCGTGCCGACGATGATCGCGCAGAAGCATGGACGCTTGATCGGCATTGCGTCGATTTCCTCGTTCGTCGGATTGCACGAGGTGGCGGCCTACGGCGCCAGCAAATCGGGGGTTGCCGGCCTGACCCGCGGCCTGGCAGTCGAGTGGGCGCCCCATGGGATCACGGTCAACGCCGTAGCGCCCGGCGTGTTCAGGACCGACATGAACGCCAAGCTCCTCGAGGGCCCGCGCGGCCAGGAGTTCCTCGTCCGGACCCCGATGCGGCGGTTTGGCCGCGTCGAAGAGCTGGTCGGCGCGGCGGTCTTTCTCGCCTCCGAGGCGGCCGGGTTCGTCACCGGGCAGTTGATCCTCGTGGATGGGGGTATGCTGGCGAGTGGAGTCAATCAGTGAAGCCGCTCCACGTGATCAGCGAGCGCGACAACGTCGCGACCGCTCTCGAGGCGGTCGAGGCCGGACGCGAGGTGGCGGCGGGCTCCGGCAGCGTCACCGTTCGCGAGGCGATTCCCCGCGGACACAAGGTGGCGATCCGGGCGATCGCGTCGGGGGACCCGGTGGTCAAGTACGGCAGCACCATCGGGGTCGCGTCGGAGGACATTCCGGTCGGCGCTCACGTCCACACGCACAACGTGTCGAGTACGCGAGGGCGTGGCGATCTGGCCGCGGCGGATGCCGCCCAGAGTGAGCTCCGGCTGGCCGAGCCGCCCGATCGGCTGGCCGACCCACACTGATCGGAGTCGGCGGGACCGGCGGCGGTGAGAGTCAGGCGCAGCGAGGAGATCCGAGCCGATGAACGAGCCAGGTTTCTGGGGGTATCGACGCGCTGACGGGCGGGTCGGCGTGCGTAATCATGTGCTCGTCGTGCCGACGGTGATCTGTGCCTCGGTGGTTGCCGAGCGGGTGGCTGCGGCCATCGCGCCGGTGGGCGCCGCTTTGCCGCACACGGCGGGCTGCGGCCAGCTCGGTCCCGACATGCGGGTCACCCACGATACGCTGGCCGCCTACTGCGACCATCCCAACGTTGGCGCGGTCCTCGTGGTCGCGCTCGGATGCGAGCAGGTGATCGCGCAGCATCTTGCCGACGCGGCCCGCCGTGCCGGCAAGCCGTCCGCGGTGATCGCGATTCAGAGCGAAGGGGGCACCGTCCAGACGACGGCCAAGGCCATCGAGATCGCGCGGGGGTTTGCCGACACGCTTGCGAAGCGCGCCGCGCGAGTGGTGCGATGCCTCGTCGCTCATTCTGTGCGTGAAGTGCGGAGGATCCGACTACACCTCCGGCCTGGCGTCCAATCCCGCCCTCGGCCGCGTCACCGACCGTCTCGTCGACGTCGGCGGGTCGGCCGTCCTCGGCGAGATTGCGGAGATCATGGGCGCCGAACACCTGCTGGCCGCGCGCGCGACCGACCCGGGCACCGCCACGCGTCTCCTCAAGGTGATCGGCCGGGTCGAGTCCGAAGCGATGGCACTCGGACTGGATATCCGCGGCACGCAGCCCTCTCCCGGAAACATCCGCGGCGGGCTGACCACGATCGAAGAGAAGTCGCTGGGCGCCACGCACAAAGGGGGCGAGCGAACTCCGCTCGAGGACGTCGTGCCGTACGCCTCGCGCATCACGCGCAAGGGACTGACCGTGATGGATACGCCGGGTCTCGACGTCGAGTCGGTCACCGGCATGGTCGGCGGCGGTGCGCAGGCGGTGGTCTTCACCACCGGGCTCGGCACGCCGACCGGCAATCCGATCGCGCCGGTGATCAAGATTACCGGCAACGCACGAACCGCCGTCTCGATGAGCGACAATATCGATCTCGACGTCAGCGGCGTGCTCGCGGACACCGAAACCCTCGACGGAGCCGCCGATCGCTTGTTCGACGAGGTGCTGGCCGTCTGTTCGGGTAAGATGACCGCCGCCGAACGCCTCGGACACAACGAGTTCGCGATTCATCGCCGCAACCCGACCTTCTAAGAGGGCTCATGTCCAGTCTGCGCTCACCTGCCGGCGCACCTGCGCCGGTAACGACGTCGCGTGTCGGCTCGTTCCGGTGGACGGTCTGCGGCTTGCTCTTCCTCGCCACCACCATCAACTACATCGATCGTCAGGTCCTCGGGATTCTCGCGCCCGATCTGCAGCACGAGGTCGGCTGGAGCGAGCTCGATTACGGGAGGATCGTCATCGCCTTCCAGCTGTCCTACGCGGTGATGATGCTGTTCTGGGGCCGGATTCTCGACCGCATCGGTACCAAGCTGGGGCTGGCTCTTGCCGTGACGTGGTGGTCGCTGGCGGCGATGGGCACGGCCTTCGCGCGCACGGCGATGGGCTTCGGGGCGGCACGGTTCCTCCTCGGCGTCGGAGAAGCGGCCAATTTTCCTGCCTCGATCAAGACCGTCGCGGAGTGGTTTCCCAAGAGCGAACGCGCGTTCTCGACCGGCCTTTTCAATGCCGGTACGAACGTCGGCGCAGTGCTCGCGCCAATCGCCGTCCCGTTGATTGCCGCCACCTGGGGCTGGCGCGCCGCGTTCATCCTCACCGGCGCGCTCGGGTTCCTGTGGGTGGGTGCGTGGTGGGCCATCTATCAGCCGGCCGATTCGCATCCGCGGCTGTCGGCGGCCGAACGCCGCTACATTCAGGATGGCGCCGAGGAACCGCTGGTCGAGAAGACACCGCTCTCGCGCATCCTCGGCATGCGGCAGCTCTGGGCCTTCGCGATGGGCAAGCTGCTGACCGATCCGATCTGGTGGTTCTACCTCTTCTGGCTTCCCAAGTTCCTCGCCCAGGAGCACGGTGTCCGCGGCGTCGCATTAATCCCATATCTGACCACTGTCTACATCGTCGCCGATGTCGGCTCGGTCGCCGGCGGCTACCTCTCCTCCGCCCTCATCAAGCGCGGGTGGACGGTGAACGCGTCGAGGAAGCTGACGATGGGGATTTTCGCGGCGATGATTCCGGCGGTGATCATCGCGCCGCAGGTGAAGAGCGCCTGGGTCGCCGTCGGCCTGATCAGCCTGGCGACGTCATGTCACCAGGCGTGGTCGGCGAATCTGTTCACGCTGGCGTCCGACATGTTTCCGCGTCGGGCGGTGGGGACCGCGGTGGGATTCGGCGGATTCGCCGGGGGCATCGGCGGCATCCTGATCGCCGAGTTCGCCGGTCGCGTGCTGCAGGCGGACCCGAGCTTTTACCAGCCGATGTTCGTCGTCGCCGGGCTGGCCTACTTCGTCGCGCTGGCCGTCATCCATCTGCTGGCGCCGAAGCTGGAGCCCGCACCGATCTGACGAATCGTCCGTCGCGTCGCGCGACGGACGGTCCTTCGTCTAGGCGACGACCTGAGAGATCGTGTCCCGGAAGATCTGGATGTTCATCCGCTGACGGGCCTTGGTCATGTAAACGGCGTAGAAGCGGTTCTTGCGATCGTTGAGCAGCTCCGTTTTCAGCGCGTCTTTCGCTGCGGCCAGCTCCGCCGGCGTCGTCTCTTTCTTCTCGAGCACTTTCACCACCACCGCGCCGGTGTCGGTGACGATCGGGTCGGACACGCCTCCCTGTGGCAGCGAGAACGCGGCCGCATCGACCGCAGGGCTGATGCCGAGATCGACGATCGGGGCGCCCCGCGCGATCAGGTCGGTGGTCTTGACCTCGAGGCCGGCATCCTTCGCAGTCTTCTCGAAATCTCCCGACTTCAGCGCCGCGTCAATCGCCGCCGCCTTCTGCCGGGCGACCTCGATCGCGTGCTGCTTGATGACGTCGTCCTTAACCTTGTCTTTCACTTCATCGAGCTTGGGCAGGTACGGATCCTGTTTACCGAGGACGGTGATGAAGGCGTAGCCCTGCGGCGTGCGGATCGGCTCGCTCACTTCTCCTTCCTTTACCGAGAAGGCCTGCTGGCCGACGTTGGGGGCCAGCCCGATGCCGGCGATCGGCTCGTCCTGCTTGAAGAAGCCTGACTCGTTGGTCTGCAGTCCGTGCGCCGCCGCCACCTTGGCGAAGTCGCCCGGCTTCTTCAGCTCGCCGGCGACCTGATCGGCCAGCTTCTGGGCCTGAGTCTGCACCTGCTCCCACTTCAACTGGTCTTCGATCTGCGATCGGACTTCGGCCAGCGGCTTGGTCTCAGCCGGTTTCTTGTCGGTCAGCTTGATGATGTGGTAACCGAACTGCGACTTGACCAGATCGCTGATCTCGCCGGGCTGCATCGAGAATGCCTTCTGCTCGAACTCGGCGACCATGCGGCCCTTGCCGAAGAAATCGACGTCGCCGCCCTTCTTGGCGCTCTCTTCGTCTTCCGAATACTTCTTCGCCAGCTCCGCGAAGTCGTCGCCGCCCCTGGCCTTGGCCAGAATCTCCTCCGCCTGCTTTTTCACGGCGGCGTCGTCCTTGCCTTCGGTCTTGAGCAGGATGTGGCTCGCCCGTACCTGTTCCGGCGTCGAGTACTGCTGGATGTTGTCGTTGTAGGAGCGCTCGATCTGGAGGCCCGTGACCGACACCTTGGCGCGCATCGCTTCCTGATCGATGGTCAGGAAACGCACCTTTCTTTTCTCCGGCACGCGGTAGATCTCTTTGTGGTCCTCGAAGTACTTGGCGACCTCCGCGTCCGAGGCGGTTGCCGCGTCGCGGAATTTGTCGGCGGGGAAGGAGAGCACCGCAAGCTTCACCTTCTCGTTCCGCTTCTTGTACTCCTGCGTGACGTCGTCGTCGCTCACCGTCATCCAGCCGGTCAGCGCCGCCTGCAGCTTCTCGACCGTGATGCCACGCCGGACCTGCTCCTCGAATTCGTCGGGTCGCATCGGCGGCGCCTGCATGCGAAGCACCTGGCGGTACCGATCGTCGCCGATGAACTGTCCGTTCTCCTGGAAGGCTGGCAGCGCGAGGATTCGTTCGCGGACCTCCGCATCGCTCGCCGAAATGCCCAGGCGCCGGGCTTCGGCGAACGCCGCCTCTTCTTCGACCATCTGCTGCACGATGCGCTGGTCGATGCCGAGCTGCTTGAGCAGCTTCTCATCAACGTTCGCGCCGTACGACTGGCGATAGGCGCGCATCTGCTGGTCGTACACCCGCCGGAACTGGGCGACCGTAATCTGCTGCCCGTCGACGTCGGCGACGACGGCGCCATTCGAAGCGCCTTGCGCCGTGTCGCGCATGAAGCTGGGGATATAGAGGAGGACGAAGCAGAGAACCACCAGGGCCAGGCTCCATTTGAGCCAGCTCCGATGGCGCCGCATCCGGTCGAGCATTGTCATGGGATTGAAGGACCTCGAGAAATCTGGTGGCTGAGAGCCAAATTATGCCACACCTGCCCGGAGTGGTTCGACTGCGTCACACGGTCCCCCGCGGTGACCGGATCTCGCCTGGTCGGGATCGATTCCACCGACCCGTTTCCCAATTCTTCACGAATCCTCCAGAACGCCGGCCCGCCAGCGTACACAAACAATACGATCGGCGCTGGATCTAACGATTCCCGACATCGACAAATCGGCTCAAAATCGGCGCAATATGCTATATTTAAGGAGGATAGAAGCATTTAGAGGGATCCGGCATTCCGCAGCCTCTCCTACGCCGTCCGCAGGGTAAACGTGTGCCGGCCCGCGGTCGGCGTTCGCCGTCGACGTCCGCGCGGGCGGACCTGGCCAGCCGTCTGCGCCCGATGCAGGCTGAGCTGAGGGCCAGACTGTCCCGTGCCGACGTACTTGCTGACCTGATTCGCGCCCTCAACGTTTCCTTCGAACCGGAACTCGTCGCCGACGCGCTGGTCGGTGGTGTGGCTGAGTGGCTTCCCATTTCGTCCTGGCTGGTCCTCTCGGCCGACGATGGGGGCGACGTCAGGGCGATGGGCGCGCGAGGGCTGACGCCGTCGCTCGAGCCCTCGGCGACGCTGGTGGGGAACTGGGTCATGCGGACGGGCGAGCTCTGCTCGTCGATGAATCTGGCTGCGGATCGCCGCTTCGCCGATGCGGCCGCCGCCGCCGCACTTGCGTTTCCGCTCAAGGGCCGTGGTCGCACGGTTGGCGCGCTCGTTGGCATCGATCGCACCCCCGCGTCGCGCGAGCCGAAATTCGCTCCGGCGACGCTGGCGGCGCTGATGCTGGCGCTCGAGCCCGCCGCGATCGCGCTCGACAACGCGCTGCGCGTGCGGCGGGCCGAGGCGCTGTCGGTCACCGACGACCTGACGCAGCTGTACAACTCGCGGTACCTGTCGCAGGTCCTGCGCCGCGAGACGAAGCGCGCCTCGCGAAACGGCCGGCCGCTGTCGCTGCTGTTCATCGACCTCGACGGGTTCAAGACGGTCAACGACAGCCACGGCCATCTGTTCGGCAGCCGCGCGCTGGTGGAGGCCGCGGCGGTCATTCGCGCCAGCGCGCGAGAGACCGACGTCGTGGCCCGGTTTGGTGGCGACGAGTTCTCGCTGGTGCTGCCCGACACCGGCAGCGACGGGGCGCTCGCGGTCGGCGATCGCATCCGAGAACGGATTGCGGCGCATCAATTCCTGCACAGCGACGGCTTCGACATGCACCTGACCGTGTCGGTCGGCGTGGCGACGCTGCCCGACGCGGCGATGACCGCCGAATCGCTGATTCAGGCCGCCGACGAGGCGATGTATTACGTGAAGGATCGCGGCAAGAACGGCATTCATGTCGCGGGCACGTTGAAAGTATGAGTGCGCGGGCAGCGCCCGCGCCGCGTCAAGTGAGGAGTCGTTTTTGAACTTGCGATTGTTCTCGCTCTTCTCGAGCGACCTGGCGATCGATCTGGGTACGGCCAACACCTGTGTCTACGCGCGCGGCAAAGGCATCGTGGTCAACGAGCCGTCGATCGTCGCCATCAATAAAGTCAACGGCCGCATCGAAGCGGTCGGCAAGGACGCCAAGGAAATGCTCGGCCGGACCCCGGGCAACATCGTCGCGATCAAGCCGATGAAGGACGGCGTCATCGCCGATTTCGAGGTCACCGAGAAGATGCTGACCTACTTCATCAAGAAGGCGCACAACCGGAACGTCTGGGTTCGACCGCGCATCGTCATCGGCGTGCCCTCGGAGATTACCCAGGTCGAGAAACGCGCGGTCAAGGACAGCGCCTACCGGGCCAAGGCCAGCGAGGTCTATCTCGTCGAGGAAGCCATGGCCGCGGCGATCGGCGCCGGGATGCCGATTACCGAGCCGTCGGGCAACATGATCGTCGACATCGGCGGCGGTACCACCGATATCGCGGTCATCTCATTGGCCGGCATCGTCTACAGCAAGGCAGTTCGCGTCGCCGGTAACGAGATGGACGACGCGATCATCCAGTACATCAAGAAGACCTACAACCTGCTGATTGGCGAGCGCACGGCCGAAGCGATCAAGATGGAGGTCGGCTCGGCGTATCCCCTCGAAGAGCGCATGACGATGGAGATCAAGGGGCGGCACCTGATCGAGGGCGTGCCCAAGACGATCACCATCACCGACGAGGAGATTCGCGAGGCGCTGGCCGAAACCGTCAACGTCATCGTCGACGCGGTCCGAGTGGCGCTCGAACGCACGCCGCCCGAGCTGTCGGCCGACATCGTCGACCGGGGCATCGTGCTCACCGGTGGCGGATCGTTGCTGAAGAATCTGGACAAGCGGCTGCGCGAGGAAACGGGTTTGCCCCTGGCGATGGCCGAAGACCCGCTGTCGTCGGTGGTGCTCGGCGCCGGGAAGATGCTGTCGGATTTCAACTTGTTGAGAAAGATTTCGATCGATTGACGGAGGACGGTGGATGACGGCTGATGGTTGAGGATGACGGTTGACAGAGGACGGTTGACGAAAGCCGCCATCTGCGAACCGCCAACTGTCATCCACCATCCGCCATCCAATTCGCGATGTTAGATATCCGCAAGCGCACCGGCGTCCTGTTCGGTATCGTCATGCTGACGCAGATCGTTCTGGTGTCGGCGCAGGTGCAGTCGCGCAGCGGCGTCCGGGTGCTGTCGCTGGTGACCTTCGAGGTATTCTCGCGGATCGAACGTGGCGCCTTCGGGCTGATCAGTGGCACGCGCGGCATGTGGGCGAATTACGTCGGGCTGCGTGGCGCCCGGACCGAGAACGAGGCGCTGCGCCGCCAGGTGGCCGATCTCGAAATCCGGCTGCAGGCCGAGCGCGCGCTCGCGGCGCGCTCGGAAAAGCTTCAGGAGCTGATGGACCTGAAGTCGCGCGCCACGTTCTCGACGCTGGCGGCGGAAGTCATTGGCGGCAATCCGAACCCCGATATCCGGTCGATCACGATCGATCGCGGAACGGCCGACGGGGTGCAGGCCGACATGGCGGTGATTGCGCCGGCAGGGGTCATCGGCCGGGTCATCGGCACGCCGGCCCGGCACGCGGCGCGGGTGCAGCTGCTGATCGATCGCAACGCGGCGGCTGGCGCCCTGACCGAGCGCACTCGGGCCGGCGGCATGGTGGTCGGGACCGATACGCAGGATGCGCTGCAGATGGAGCTGGTGTCGAACCTGGCTGATATCAAAGAGGGGGATCCGGTCGTGGCGTCCGGCGTCGACGGGATTTATCCCAAGGGGTTTCTCATCGGCAAGGTCGAGCGCTCGGATCGCGGGAGCGGCCTCTATCGCAGCGTAACGGTGCGTCCGGCGGTGAATTTCTCGAGCCTGGAGGAAGTGCTCGTCGTGCTGGTGCCGCCGAGGCCGGCGATGCGCGACGAGGGCGGCGCGTGAAGACGGTTGTCGTCGTGCTGATGCTGGTGGCGGCGCTGGCGCTTCAAACCATCCTCGCGGGCTTCATGATCGGCGGTCGGATCGCGGTCAATCTGGTCCTGGTGGCGGTCGTTTACGTCGCGCTGGCGTTCGGTCCGGTGACCGGCCTGTTGGCCGGCGCGGCGGCCGGCCTGGCGCAGGATTCGCTGGCCGGCGGCATCGTCGGCATCGGCGGGCTGGCGAAGACCGTCATCGGGTTTGCGGTCGGCGTGCTGGGCGCGCAGTTCATCGTCTCGCAGATGCTGCCGCGGTTCGTGATGTTCGTGGCGGCAACCGTGGTGCACGAACTGCTGTTCCAGGGGATGCACGCGCTGATTGAGTCGCGACCGCTGGCCATGCACTATTCGCCGGTCCTGATTCAGGCCGGCGTGAACGCGGTCATCGGCGTGACCGCGTTCTGGGTGGTCGAGAACGGCCCGAAGATGCTGGCCGGCCGCCGCGCCAACCGCGCGTCGTTCAGCAAGCGGAGGTTTTGAACCTCAGGGACTCCGTTCTCAGGGACTCGGCTCTCAGGTTCGCTGTTCGCAGGTTCTCTGTTCATCATGTCTACCAACCTGTTACCCGACGATCGACGCAGTCTCGGCACGCGGTTGACCGCGCTGCAGTACATCGTCGCGGTGGCGTTCGCGGCGCTGGCGGTCGGCTTCTGGATTTTCCAGGTCGCCCAGCACGAACGGTTCGCGGAGATGGCCGAGAACAACCATCTCCGCCGGCTGCCGCTGCCGGCGCCTCGCGGCGTCCTCCTCGACCGCGACGGCAAGGTGCTCGTCGAGAACCGGAACATCTTCAACATCGCGCTGGTGCGCGAGCAGACGAAGAACATCGACGAGACGTTGCGGGCGCTGGCGGCCGCCACCGGCGCCGACGAGACGCAGCTGCGTGAAACGGTCGCCCGGCGCCGGCGCGAGCCGAGCTATCGGCCGATTGTCCTGGTCGAGAACGCCAGCCTCGAGCAGGTCGTCGCCGTCTGGGCGCGCCGCTGGGAGTTGCCGGGCATCATCTACCAGGAAGTACCGTCGCGCCGGTATCCGGCCGCGACCATGGCCGCGCACCTGTTCGGCTACGTCGGCGAGATCACCGAAGCCCAGTTGCAGCGCGCCGACTTCGACGGGGTCGATTCCGGCACGATCGTGGGCCAGGCGGGAATCGAGCAGGCCTACAACAAGCTGCTGATGGGATCGGAAGGCAACAAGACGGTCGTCGTCAACAGCGTCGGGCGCGAGATTCAGGAGCTGAGCAAGGAAGATCCCCACGAGGGAACCCCGGTCCAGCTCACCATCGACGGCGACATCCAGAAGTCGATCGAGGATGGCTTCGCCGCCTCAGGCTTCGACGGTGCGGCGGTCGTGCTCGATCCGCGCAATGGCGAGGTCCTCGGCTTCACCAGCCGCCCCGCGTTCGACCCGAATGCGTTCGCCGGGGGCATCGACCGCGCGACCTGGTCGGCGCTCAACCTCGACGAGCTGAAGCCGCTGCAGAACCGCGCCTTGCAGGGACGGTATTCTCCTGGATCGACGTTCAAGATGGCCGTCGGCCTCGCCGGCCTGGAAGAAGGCATCATCACGCCGAGCTTCGAGGTGCACTGCGCCGGAGGAGCGACCTTCTACGGCCGGCGCTTCGCCTGCTGGAAGAAGGGCGGCCATGGAACGGTCAGCCTGAAGACGGCGATCGAGCAGTCGTGCGACGTCTACTTCTACACGGTCGGCAACATGCTCGGGGTCGACAGGATCAACAAGTGGGCGACGCTCTTCGGCCTCGGCGTCAAGTCGAACATCGACCTGCCGAACGAAGTGCAGGGGCTGGTGCCGTCGACCGAGTGGAAGAAGACGCAGCGCGAAAAGAAGTGGTACGCCGGAGAGACGATCTCGGTCGCCATCGGCCAGGGCCAGGTGTCGGTGACGCCGGTGTCGATGGCCGTCTACACCGCGACCCTGGCAAACGGCGGCACTCGGGTGACACCGCACTTCCTGAAGGCGGTCTACGAGAACAACGGCTGGAAACCCGCCGAGGCCCCGCCACCGCAATCGAAGGTCGACGTCTCGGCTGAGAAACTCCAGGCCATTCGCCAGGGCATGTGGGGAGTGGTCAACGGTGGCGGCACCGGCGGTCGCGCTCGCATCGAGGGCCACGACGTCTGCGGCAAGACCGGCACCGCCCAGGTGATTTCGAACGCCGGCCGTCTGGCTGCCGCGCGAAGCGGCAAGAACCTCCGCGATCACGGCTGGTTCGTGTTCTTCGCGCCGCGCGACAATCCCACGATTGCCGGTGTGGTCTTCCTCGAGCACGGCATCCACGGTCCGAACGCGGCGTCGGTCGCGCGTCACATTCTCGACACCTACTTCGCGAAGCTTGACGGCAAGCCGCTGCCCCCGCCGCCGACGCACGACGATCTGCGAATCGACTACAAGGATCCGTACGCGCGCGGGACGACGACCGTCGAGGGAGGCGGCCACAACTAGCCATGTTCGAGCGCCGACTCTTCTTCCACGTCGACTGGCTGTTGCTCGGGGCGGTCCTGCTGCTGTCCGGCGTCGGCGTGGCCATGATCTACAGCACCACCTACGTGACGCTGCCGACCGGCGGCCACCCGGGGCCTCAGGTCGTGACGCAGGTCTACGCGCTCATCATCGGCCTGGTGGCGCTGGTCGTCTGTCTCACCATCGACTACCGGCTGTTCGCCGAATACTCGCTGTTTCTCCTCGCGGCGTTGCTCCTGCTGCTGCTGTTCGTGCTGTTCAAGGGCGTCACCCAGATGGGGGGGCAGCGCTGGATTCCGATCGGCCCGTTCCACCTGCAGCCCTCGGAGTTCGGCCGGATGACCGTCGCGCTCGTGCTCGCGATGTACTTCGGTGAGAATCGCCGCGGCGCCCGCAACACGAGCGACCTCGTGATCGGCGGGGTCTTCACCATCATTCCGCTCCTCCTCATCGCCAAGCAGCCGGATCTGGGGACGGCGGTCACGCTGTTGCCGGTCTTTCTCGGCGCTGCCTACCTCGCCGGTCTCAGAATGCGGCTGCTCGGCGTGCTCGCGCTGGCCGGACTCCTGATCGCGCCAATCGCCTGGAAATTCGCGCTCAAGGACTATCAACGTTCGCGCATCGAGACCTTTCTCGATCCGGAGCAGGATCCGCGCGGTGCCGGCTACCAGACGATTCAGGCGCGGGTCACCGTCGGCTCGGGCGGATTGACCGGCAAGGGCTTCCGGCATGGCACGCAAGGGCAGTACAAGTTTCTGCCCGTGGCGCACAACGACTTCATCTTCTCGGTCCTCGCGGAAGAGCAGGGCTTCATCGGAGTGCTCGTCGCGCTGGGCCTGTATCTGTTCGTGATCTTGCGATCGGTCGAGGCGGCCAGGCTGGCCAAGGATCGCCTCGGCGCATATCTGGTGGGAGGCATCATCTCGGGTTTTGCGTTCCAGGTCATTTACAACGTGTCGATGTCGGCCGGCCTCGCGCCGGTGAAGGGAATTACCCTGCCCCTCATGAGTTACGGCGGGTCGTCCCTGATCGCATCGCTAGCGGGCTTCGGGCTCATCCTCAATGTGCGGATGCGCCGGTTTACCAACTAGCCGGATCGCGGAGGCTGGAGGGCCGCAGTGGTCTTCCTCCCCGCCCGGCCCAGGACAAGCGGAGATATGACGCTCATTCTCACGGCGCTGTTCGCGTGTCTGCTGACGGGCTGGCGGAGACACCCGCCCGTCGCTCTCGCGTCCGCGCGCCGGGCGCGTCTCCACGTATCGCGGAGTTTCTTCCATGAACAAGGAGATGATCATCTCCTCGGGCGGCCACGATACACGCGTGGCCATACTCGAGGACGACCAGGTCGTCGAAGTCTTCATCGAACGCGAGAATCAGCGCGGCGTCGTCGGCAACATCTACAAGGGGCGGGTCTCCAAGGTGTTGCCGGGCATGCAGTCGTCCTTCATCGACATCGGGCTCGAGCGGGACGCGTTTCTCTACGTTTCTGAAGTCGTCAACACCGTCGAAGAGTTCGAGCGGCTCGAGTCGGGTGACGAGGACGAGGTCGCGCCGGCGGTGGCGGTGGCTGTCCCCGGCGCCGAGGAGGCGACGCCCATCACTGGCGCCGCCGGGGTCGTCGAGGTCGTGCGCCCCGACCGCCGTGGCCGGGATCGCGCCGCCGCGGGTCCACCGCCGCAAGCGAAAATCGAGGACCTGCTCAAAGAGGGGCAGGAGATCCTCGTCCAGGTCGTCAAGGAGCCGCTCGGCACCAAGGGGGCCCGGCTGACCTCGCACGTGACCATGCCCGGGCGGTTTCTGGTGTTCATGCCCACGGTCGACCACGTGGGCGTCTCCCGCAAAATCGAATCGCGCGAAGAGCGCTCCCGCCTGCGCGGCATCGTCCGCCAGTTCCGCGAGGAACATGGCTTCACCGGCGGCGTGATCATCCGGACCGCCGCCGGCAACCGGCCTGAACGCGACATCATCAGCGACCTCTCGTACTTCCACCAGGTCTGGACCGAGGTGCGCCAGAAAATGGAGTCGCGGCGGCCGCCGGCGCTCCTGTTCCAGGAACAGAGCCTCGTCACCAAGCTGCTGCGCGACCTGCTGACCGAGGATTACACCGCCATCCGCATCGACGACGAGGAAGAGCATCGGCGCGTCGTCGCGCTGATCGAGCGGATCATGCCGAACCTGCTGCCGCGGGTGAAGCACTACACCAAGGACTTCCCGATCTTCGAGGAATACGGCGTCCAGAGCGAAATCGACAAGGCGCTGCGCCCGAAGGTCTGGCTCAAGTCGGGCGGCTATCTGGTGATCAACCAGACCGAGGCGCTGGTCGCCATCGACGTCAACACCGGGCGCTACGTCGGCAAGAAGTCGAGCGGCCGGCTCGAAGATACGATCGTCAAGACCAACCTCGAGGCGGTCAAGGAGATCGTCCGTCAAATCCGGCTGCGCGACCTGGGCGGCATCATCGTTCTCGACCTGATCGACATGGAGGAGAAGAAGAACCGCCAGAAGGTCTTCCAGGAGGTCGAACGCGAGCTGCGCAAGGATCGCTCGCCGTCGAAGGCCTTGCAGGTGTCGGACTTCGGGCTGGTGATCGTGACCCGCAAGCGCGTCAAGCAGAGCCTCGAGCGCCAGCTGACCGAGCCCTGCCCGTATTGCTCGGGATCGGGGTCGATCAAATCAAGCGCGACGATCTGTCAGGAGATTCTGTCGGAGCTGCTGAAGATTGGCCAGGATCTCGACGGACAGGGCGTTGTCCTGCGGGTGAATCCGGATATCGCGAGGGCGCTCAAGGAAGAGGAACACCAGATCTTCCGCGATCTGCAGCGTTCGCTCGGCAAGCAGGTGACGATCCGGCCGGACGCACACCTCCATCACGAACAGTTCGACGTGATGGCGGTCTAGATCGAGAACGCTGAAGGCCGATCGGCCGGCCTTCAGCGTCGAACCTGCGCCTAGGCGGCGGCGAGGTGCACGAGGTAGTGCGTGCCGGCCTTGTTGATCCAGACCCGCAAGTAGTCGTTGCCCTTCAGGAGCTGGACCTTCGAGCCGCCCGCTGGCGGCGGGGTGTCCTTCTCCACGAGCTTGATCTCGCCCTGCGGGACGATCGAGACGACCTCGCGTCCCTTTACCGCCCCCTTCTGCACGAATTCGACCCAGCGTTCCAGCTTGCCACTCGTGCCGACCGCGTCCGGCTTGGCCTCATCGGCCGTGAGCCGCACCTGATACGTCCCGGCCGGAAGCGGCTTGCCGTCCGCCTTGACGGCGCGCGGGATGTTCACGGTCGCCGAGAGCCATGGCCGCGGTCGGCGCGTCGGGCGTCGGCGCGGTATTCGGCTGCTGTTTCGGGGTGCGTGCCTCCCCCTGATCGGTCGCCTTCGACGCGGTCGCGTGTGGTTTCGGTGCCGGCTTCGGCTTCTGTTCGGCCGTGGTCTGCGGCGTCTTCTCGGGAGTTGAAGCCGCTTGCTGCGCGACGGCAGCGCCTCCCAACGCCAGCGTTCCCGCCAGCGTGCCTGCGATCACCCACTGCGTCATCATCGCCTCCAAAGGTGAACTTGCGAGAGCCGTTCGATCTGTGTATCGACCGACCGCTCGTCCGTATTCAATTTACATCGGGAACCCGCACTTCGGCCAGTCTGTTCACAGAGTAGCAAACTGAGTGCCAGCGGATGGGCTAGGGCTAGCGCTTGGTAATGACGACGTTGCCGCTGAAGGTCGTGAGGTCGAGGATGGCGCTGCCATCCCCATAGGTGCCCGACAGCGTCTTCTGGCGGCGGCCCGTGTCGGTTCCACCTCGGGCCGTGATCGGCACGTCGGAGCGCACCTGCCCGGAAAAGGATGAGGCCTCGAGCTCGAACCCGGTCCCGCCCGAGATGGCGATTGTGACCTCGCCTGAATGCGACTTGAGCGCGTAGCGGCCGCCGCGTGCGAGTGGACCCGAGAAGGTGACCAGTCCGCTGATCGACTGGGCGTCAACGCGCTCGCACTGCACCTCTTCCATCCGCACCGTCCCGCTGATCGAGCTCGTGTCAATGCGGCGGGCCGTCAGGCGGCGGAGCACGACGTCGCCGCTGATGCTGCCGGCTTCGAGCGTGCCGTCGATCTGCGTGTCGGTGACCTCGACGTTGCCCGAGACGCTCTTGGCGGTGCCGACTCGACCGCTGCCGCCGATTCGCACGTCGCCGCTGACGCTCTCCGCCGCCACGTCTCCCTTGATGTCGGACACCTTGATGTTGCCGGAAATCGACTTGACCGTCAGCCGCGTGTTCACCGGCGCCGAGATGTTGTAGGAAACCGAGACGTTGATGTTGCGGCGGTTGTTCGTCTGCATCTGATCGGCGGACGGGTAGCGGGCGCGGACTTCTGCGCGACCTGCCCGCTCGAGCACGTCGACCTGGACCAGCTGCAGCAGCGACTTCGCATCTTCTGCCGAGCGGCTCCGCGCGGTCTTGATGACCTCGACCGTCACGTCGGCGCCGGATGACCTGGTCACCACGATGTCGCCGGCGATGTTGCCGACGTCGAGCTCGCCGGTCGATCCGAGACGAATCGTCTTCGTGAAGCGCTCGGTCTGCTCCTCGCGGTTGTCCGGACGCTGGTAGGCCTCGACGCGATGACGCGACGTCGTCCGGATTCGTTCGGGATAGACCTGCGCGTCGGCGGATTGCGCCGACCCGGCCAGCGTGGCAACGCACAGGAGAAGGAGCGCGAGCTTGTGCATATCGGATTCTGCGGTCACGGTCATGACTTGTTCAGTCCGTCGACGATCTGTGCGGCGCCGGCGGTGTTGCCCTTGCGCATCTCGTTAATCAGGGCGATGGTGTCCTGCAGCACGGTCACCTTCTGCTTCAAGGCGCCGAACAGCGCGCCGCGCGCCGCGACGCTGGCCGGCTCCGCCTTCACCGCGGCCCGTGTTTCTGCAATCGCCTGATCGATGATGTTGAGATTCTTGTCGAGCGTCGCCGCGGTCCGCGGATCCAGCGCCTGCTGATTGGTGCGCGTGATCTGCTCCATGTGCGAGATTGCGGTCTCCATCTGCTTCTGCGCCTGTTCGACTTCCGTCTGCACCGCCGCCACCGACGAGGGATCCGGACCCGGCGACGCCGCAGCCGGTGGCAGCGCGCCGGCGCCGGCGCCGGCTGAGAGCTCGGACTCAGGAGCAACAGCGACGACCCGACGGCCAGGACCAGCGCGGCGGCGAGCGCGAGGATGGCAACGCGTCCGGCGCCCCATCGGCGGGCGGCCACGACATCGGGCGCCTGGATGCGTCCTTCCTGCCGGAGACGTCCGGCAATCTGCAGCCACGCGCCGTCGGGCAGCGGCAGGTTGCCGAGATCGCCGGCGGCGTCCCGGATACGCTCGAGATCGGCCAGCAGCGCACGACACTCCTCACACGTCGCCAGATGTGCCTCCAGCTCCGCGCGGCGGATCGCTCCCAGCGTGCCGTCAACCAGCTCCTGGATCGATGTGACGTAGCGTGTGCAGCTCATGACCACGGTTCGAGAATGCGCGAACTACTTTCCCCGCAACAGCGTTCTGAGTCGAAGCCGCGCCTTGTGCACCTGCGACTTCGACGTGCCCTCCGCAATGCCGAGGACCTCGGCGACCTCCTGTGCTCGAGGCCTTCCACGTCGTGCAGCACGAACGCCGCGCGACAGCCCTCAGGCAGCGACGTCAGCGCCCGCTCGAGGTCGATACGGCTGATCGCCCCGTCGCCCAGACGATGGCTCAGTCCGTCCGCCAGCACCGACGCGTCGTCGAGTCCATCGGTCAGCTGGCTGGTTCTGGCCGCCCGGCTGCGGACGTAGTCCAGAATCTGGTTCGTCGCCAGCCGATACAGCCAGGTGCCCAGCGCCGACTCGCCCCGGAAGCTCCCGAGCTTGCGGTGCGCCGCGAGGAAAATCTCCTGGAGCAGATCCTCGGCATCGGCGGTATTGCCCAGCATTCGTACCGCCAGGCTGAAAAGCCGGCCCGCGTGGGCCTGGTACAGCTCCTCGAAGGCGCCCAGCTCTCCCCGGCGGCAGCGCTCGACCAGAGCCAGGTCGGCGTCGCGTCCGGTGGCGCCCGCCTTCGTGGGTCCTGGAAGGTCTCCCTGGCTCTTAGACGTCGCCATACGCGGGTCGCGTTGCCCGGCTTGGGTCCGGTTTCACGTCGAGCATCTTCCCTTATTACGGTAAAAACGGGACCCGGGTCCGGATTCAGCGTCTTTTTCGGCGTGGGGCCCAGCGGCGCTCCCGAAAATTGCGGATCCGCCGGTTCCCAATCTGCAGACCTTCAGCCCGGAGGAGCGCCCGCTTGAGGCTCTCGTTGCCACCATATCCGCCGAGCAGGCCGCCAGCGGCGACCACACGGTGGCAGGGAATGCCCGCGACCCGACAGCCCTTCATGATGTTGCCGACGGCCCGCGCGGCCAGTGGGCGACCGGCGGCCGCGGCGACGTCGCCGTAGGTGGCGACCTGACCCGGCGGTATGCGTCGAACGACCGTCAGCACCCGCGTAGTGAACGAGTCGGGCATCGCTCAGAACAGGAATCGGATCCCGGCGGATGCCTGGACACCGCCAGCGTCGATCGAATGGGTTCGGCCGTTGCCTGCGTCTTCGGACACGGTCGCTCGCGTGAACCGGACGAGCCCGCCGGCGCCGAACTGTTTGCTGATCATCCAGAACGTGTCGGCGCTGACGTTGAAGCCGGTCGCGCTGGCGGTGCTCCGATGCGTGGTGGCGCCGGTGAACGTGGCGGTGTCGTAGGGATATTCCTGCGAGAACGAGACGTCGGTGACGAACGTCTGCTCGACGCTGAGGATCGAGGGACCGCCCGACACGATCATCCGGACCTTCGGACTGAGGTTCGCCAGGAACGAGACCTGGATGTGCGCTCCCGACTCCTTGTGCGTGGCGTTGGTGCTGCCCTCGATGCTCCGCAAGCGATTGTCGAAGAAGGGATGCGGAATCTGCGCTGTGACGTCAGCCGGCTTCTGGATCGACGACTGGGTGAAGGCGAACCCGACCCCGAGTCGTCGCCACACCCGTACGCCGACGCCGCCGTCGAAGATCGCGCTCGATCCGCCGGGATATTGCACGCTGACCGTCCCGTCTTCGGCAAAGCGCTGGATGGTGAACGAATCCGAGAATTCACTCGCAGCGGATTGCACGCCGCCGCCCGCTTCGACCCAGACGCGTTCCGGCCACGTCTGCGCTTCGACGAGGCGTACGGACAGCAGGAGGATGAGGACAACGAGCGAACGTCGGATGATCATAGGTTCAGTTCACACCCACCGCGGTCCAGGCCTGCGTGATCGCGCGTTCGACATCGCTGCCGGCGCCGTAGAGATCGCGCGCCGCCTGAATCGAGGCGGCTCCGTGCCAGCGAGAACGTCGCATTGGACGGCAGCAGCTGCGTGAACGTCCGGTACATGACCTTTTCGATCTGCTCGCGGTTGGCCGAGCCGACCCCTTGCACCGAGAGTCCCGACGTGCGGTCGGTGCCGCCTTCGATTGCCAGGTAGAACGCGTGGCTGGCAATCAGCGAGTTGGTGTGGACGCCGCCGTTGTCGGCGACGCCAATGAATCGCTTCGAGTAATGATCCGGATCGCCGAACTGTCCCGGGCTGGCCAGCGAGCGAAGGCCTCCCGGCCGCACCACGTCCTCGCCAATCAGGT
Source organism: uncultured Acidobacteriota bacterium (assembly GCA_963771415.1). GTDB lineage: Bacteria > Acidobacteriota > Vicinamibacteria > Vicinamibacterales > 2-12-FULL-66-21 > CAWAZT01. The sequence continues at coordinate 420,180 of CAVYTI010000010.1, forward strand.
AGTCGGCGTTCAGGGGCCCGCCGCCGGGCGGTTGGAAGAAGAACTCCGCGCTGGTCCCCATCATGTCCGAGAACGCCTCGTTCAGCGCGCCGGACTCATTGCGATAAATGAGGTTCGAGGTGAACTCGGTCACGCCGTGCGTCAGCTCGTGGGTCACGATGTCGAGCGCGCCGGACAGGAAGTCCCACGACTGACGGCCGACCGGCGAATCGAGCGTGAAGCCGGGCGGCAGGCCGACGCCGTAGACCATCAGGCCGTTGCCCGCGTAGAAGGCGTTCACGAAAAAATCGGGGAACTGGTTGCCGTAGGTCTGCAGGTCCAGCCGTTTCACCGGATTGGCCAGACTCCGCATCCGGATGTTGTTGTTGTCGAGCCCGTGCCGGCCGAACCGCTTGAAGTAGTAGTCGTAGGTGTAGCCGGCATAGACGTGGGCGTCGTCGACCGCACCGTCGGTCCAGTTGTCGTCGTCGTCCGCGGCGATGTCGCCGTCGTTGAGGAGCAGTCGCCCGTTGAGGAAGTCCTCGGTGCGGATCGGGTCGCCCTTCATGTCGTAGGTGATGATCGCCGGCGGCCGCAGCAGGTCGGTGGCGGTGAACTGGCTGCCACCACCCGAGACACTGATTTTCTTGCTGTCGCCGAGCACGCCGCGGGCGCGTCCGACCGCGCTCTGCGTCTGACGGTCGCTGTACTGCAGGACCACGTCGCCGCTCGTCGCATCGATGAAGTACTGCACGATGTCGGCCCCGGCGGTCATGGTGCGCATCCGCCAGACGAGGCGATAGGGTGATCCGTTGGCGGCTGGCGTGTCGGCGTCGACCGGCAGCACCATCAGCTCGGGCCGCGTATCCGCCCCCGGCTGCATGCCGGCCAGCGCCGTGACCCGGCTACGCGCCTGTTCTTCACTCAGCCCTGGCGTGGTCGACAGGTCGATATCGCCATACAGCTGTCCGAAGATTTCGAGGGTGACGCCACGCTGTTGCTGCAGCGCCACATCGCGCGCCGAACACCCTGACGCCTTTGTAGTACTGGTCGGCGCGTCTGGTCATCCGGCCGGCGAGCAGCGTGTCGGCGCGAATCTGCCTGACCCGGAGATCGCCCGAGCGAAGCATCGCCGAGGCTTCGGCATCCCACTCGCGAAGATCGCGGCTCGAGGCTGCCGAAACGGTGGTGGCCTTCCGCGGCCCCTGCGCCGACGGAGCGATCGTGAAGAGCGCCGCGGACGCCAGCGCGAGGCTGACGCCGGCGATGCCGGCCGAGAACCGATTCATTGGGTTCAGCGGAGCGCTCCCTTGAGCACCTGGCCGTCCGGAGAGGGGAGCTTGACGCCGACGATGGCACCCAGTGTGACCGCGACGTCCGCCGGGGTTGCCGCGTCGTCTCGCGGGCCCGGATTGACCGTCGCCCCATAAAAGAGGATCGGCACGCGCTGATCATACTCGTAGAGCGTGCCGTGTGTCGTAGCCGTCGGCGCCAGCAGCCAGTTTTCTTTCGGGATGATGATGATGTCGCCGCTGCGGCCGGCGAAGTAACTGAGAGCCGCGGCGCGAATCTGCGGATCCTTGGACTCGCGCGCCTCCTTGCTGCTGATGTCGTCGGCGGTCAGGACGCGTGGCGATCCCGGGCAACGCGGTCAGCGCATTCTTGACCGCGGTCATCGCTTTCGCGTCCTTCTTGATCCGATCGTAGACGCCTTTTCGCAGGTAGATGTCCGTGTAGGCGATCGTCTCGACGTAGTCAGCGTCGCCGAGCGTCGATTTCAACGCCGTCTCGATGGCGGCCTCCACGTGCTTGCTGTCCTGGCGGCCGGCGTTCGCGGCCTGCTCGGGGATCGTCGCGACACCGTGATCCGAGCTCAAGGCCAGCACGTAGTTATCGGCGCCGACCTTCGCGTCGAGAAAGGCGAGCAGCTTGCCGATCTCGGCGTCGAGCCGGACCAGGACGTCCTGCACTTCATGACTGCGCGGACCGTAGGCATGGCCGGCGGTATCGAGCGCCGAGAAGCTGATGCCGAGGAAGTCCGTGGCCTTGCCGTTTCCGAGCTTGAAGCTGTCGACCGCGGCCTCGGCCATCTGCTCGAGGTAATCGTTGGCGTACGGCGAAGTCAGCCAATGCGCGTAGTAGCCTCGATCGCCGGCGGCGCCGAGCGGGTGCGGGAAGACATTCGTCCAGCCGGCAACCGACGCTTCGCCCGGCGCGTCATCGGCGTACCTGTACCGATCGGCCGGCAGCGTACGCTCCCAGATTTTGCCGGCGTCGCGCTCGACCGGATTGGCTTTGACGAACGCCGTCAGCCACAGCGGCAGGCTGCTGGAGTAGGCAGTGGAGGTTTCCCAGTTGCCGCGTTCGTCGTACCAGGTCACCGAATCGGCGTGGTGACCGGCCAGGCCGATCGCCGACCGCGGCTTGATCGACATGGTCACGACGCGACCCTTGTCCTTGTGCAGCAGCTCCGCGAGGCTCGGCTGCTTCACGTTCTTGGCGCTGTCGGCGATCCCGGGGATATCGGTGGCACTCACCTCCTTGACCGACCCATCCTGCGTACAGGTCATCGTCTTCCCGCTGTCGCGATCGAACCAGGCGTTGAGCACCATGCCGTGCTTGTAGGGTAAGGTGCCGGTGCCCAGCGTCGAGTGACCGGCACAGGTCACCGTGTTCAGGTACGGATAAGCCGCGTTCTTGAACCACGCGCCCTTCTCGGTCAGGGTCTTCAGGCCGTGCTGATACAAGTCTGCGTAGGTGACGAGATAGTCGGCGCGCATCTGGTCGACGGCGATGAGTGACGACGAGCTTCGGGCGCGGCGGGGCGGTCTGCGTGCCGCCGCGGCCGACGGCCGACGCCGGCCCGAGTAGAAGCAGTGCGATACAGGTCGTGCGAATGAGCTCTTTCATGTTTGTTCTCGTCCGTCCACCCTCGATCGGCCCTTATCATCGTCGGAGCACGGGCAGGTAGCACAGCGCGCCCACATATAAATCATAGACCGCGCAGCTGACCGCGTACCAGCGCGGCGTCAGGCCGTCGGGCAGCAGGCCTGGCCGGTGCAGGACATCGACCACGGCGTGCGCGGCAAAGGCCAGCGCCACGATTGTCAGCGCCTGGCGCGGGTCCCGCACCATCGTCACCGCCGCCACCAGCAGAAAGCTGACCGCCAGCACGATATCGAGCGCGACGCCCGGCTGATTCTCCCTGATCACGGCGAATCCGATATAGGCTCCCGCCGTGAGCGTCAGGAGCAGCGCGCCCATCTGGGCCAGCCGGAGCTCGCCGACGAGGCGCTCGGGCGATGCCACCGGGATCGCGGCGGCCCGCACGGCCTGCCAGGTGAAGCCGAGCGCCGAGCGCGCCGAACGCGATGATCACGGTGCGCAGCGCCTCGCTCATCAACTGCCCAGAAAAGTCAGCGGGTCGATCTGGAACTCCGCCGGATCCAGCGGCGCCACGACATCATCACAGGCCCCGGTTTCGGGTCGCGGCTCGAACAGATTGCGATCGTAGGGCACATCCAGCCGCGCTCCATCCGGCCCGAAGAGGACCCGCACGCGCGGTCGATACGGGTCCGGGGCGTGGACCTTGAGGACGACGGCGACCTCTCCGGTGGAGATCCGCACCAGATTGCCGGGGGGATAGATGCCGAGCAGCTGCACGAACCGGCGGACGAGATTCTGATCGAATTGCGCGCCGTCGCTCCGCTTCAGCACGGCCAGGATGCGGTCGCTCGGATGCGCCTGCTGATAGGCGCGCTGCGACCGCATCGCATCGTAGACATCCGAAATGCTGCACAACATCGTCGCCAGGTTGATCGTCGCGCGTTTGGCGCCGAACGGATAGCCGGTGCCGTCCATCCGCAGGTGATGCTCGAAGGCCACCACCGGCGCGAGAATCGGCATTTCCGGCGTGCGGCGCAGAATCTCGGCGCCGTCGACCACGTGGCGGCGCATGATCGTGAACTCGTCGTCGGTGAGCTTGTCCGGTTTGTTGAGGATTTCCTTGGGCGTGCGGACCTTGCCGATGTCGTGCATCAAGGCCGACAGCCCGAACTCGCGCAGCAGCCGCCCTTCGATGCCGAGCGCCCGCGCCTGGCCCATCGTCAGAATCGACACGTTCACCATATGCGTGAAGGTGTAGTTGTCGTAGTTGCGCATCGCGGTCAGGGCCACCAGCGCGGTGCGATTCTGCGCGACCGCGTCGGCCAGCCCTTCGACGGTCTGCAGCGCCGCTGGCAGATCCGGCATGCCATCCGCGGCGCTCTTCCAGGCGAGCTCGGCGGCGGTGACGGCGTTGCCGTAGAGCTGACGGATCGCCGCCATGTCACTGGCGATGCCGTCCTCCTTGCGCTCTTCCGCCTTGAGCCGGCCGATCCGGACGTGCGCGCTCGAGAGCTCCTTCTCGGCGTCGACCGAGGTCCGTCCGCCCAGGCGCGCGAGTTTCTGCATCAGCGTGACGAGCTCGTCCTGCGTGACGCCGCGCTCGAAGGCGATCCGTTCGACATGAGAGTCACGGAACCGGCGAATGAGCTCCGGCATTCCCGCGCTGACTTTCGGCAGCGGTGTGTCGGCCACGACCAGGTCCGATCCGACAATCCCGATGACGAGCGACGGCTGCTGATGGTGCAGCTGGCGCAGGACGGTGATCAGCCCTTCCATGTTGCGGGCGACGAGCGGATGGTCGGGCGCGTAGAGCTGCGCCGAGCGCACGCCGGAGGCGATGCGCCGCAGCAGGTCCTCGTAAAGCGCGGTGCGCGCGGGGTGGTCGCTCATACCACCTGGCCCAGTTCTGCTCTGGCCGCCGTTCGCACGCCCCACGATCCTCGCGCCGACGCGTCGCGCAACGCGTCGACGGCGGCCGGCGTGCCGATCAGTCGCAACGCCCGTGCCGCGGCGGCGCGCGTCCGCCGCGTCCGCAACGGCGCCCACCAGTCTCCCTGACGGAGCGCGTCCTTGAGGGCTTCGACCGCGTCTGGACTGCTCGTCGAGCCGAGCACGTCGATCGCGCTGGCGTAGAGCGCCGGGAACTTCCGGCGATCGATCTGTCGGGTCAGATGGCAGAAGAGCGGCCCGGCGCGTTCGTCGCGCATTGCCATCAGCTCGTTGACCAGCGTTTGACGGGGACGACCGGTCGTCGTGTTCAGCGCGTGGGCCAGAATCTGCGATGCCGCGTCGCTGCCGTTGAGCACCAGCGCCTGAATCGCCTCTCGTTGCACCAGTGGTTCCGAGTCGGTGAGCAGCGGCTGCAATTCCCGCAGCCCCTCGTTGCCGCCGAACTCCCGGAGCAGGAACGCCGCTGTACGGCGGACTTCCCAGTTGGGCGCGTTCATGAGCCGCTGCACCGACTCGCGGCCCGCCGCGCCGAAGCCCACCAGCACGTCACGCAGACGCCGCCGCGAGCGCGCGTCCTGTTCGGTCGACAACACCTCGGCGAGGGGTACGATCAACGACGGTCCGATCGTCTGGCACAATCGCTTGAAGCGCTCGAAGTCCTCGTCGTCGGCGCCACGCAGGTGCTTGGCCACATGCTTCATCATGGCACCGTGGCCGAACCGCTCCAGCGCGGCCTGAGCCGCGGGCCCTCTGCCGATGCCGTTCTGGGCTTCCGCCACGATCGCATCGGCCAGGCGCCACGCCTGATCGAAGAGCCCGACCCGCACCAGATCGTCGGCATGCGAGACGACCGTGTCCGCGACGTCGCGCCATCTCGACGCGTCCCGCTCGATGGCCAGCAGATCGACGAGCAGCTGAAGGTCCAGATTGCGCAGCTCGGTATCGCTGACGGTGGCGACCCAGGTGGCAATCCGTTCCGGCGGGTCGTCGCCAATTGCTTCCACTTCGACCGCGCGGGCCCGTGCCGTCGAGAGCTCCCGCGCGTACTCGTCGGACACGAAGTTGGCGTCGGAATATGACGTCATCATCGTCTCGACGCTGGTCCAGAGCTCGGCAAAGCCCTCGTCCTGGCCAACCGCGGATGCCGCCACCTCCTGCTCCGCCAGCGCGAGCAGCTGACGCTGGCGGTCGATCTCCGGCACCAGCGTCTGGAAGGCCTGCGCGAGACGGTCCGTCGCCCCGCGTTCGGCGATGACGTTCGCGGACACGAAGCTCGCCACGGTCGAATCCGTCATCCGATCGACGATGCCGGTGACGACGTTGGTGGGTCCGGCCATGGCTTGCGGGCTCGACCCGCGGGCGAGGAGGTCGAGCATGCCTTCGGCGGACAGACGGCCCGCCGCGTGGCTCAGGTGCTTGAGGACCTGCGAGAGCTGCGCGGGGTTGGTGCGAGCGACGTACTCGGCGAGGCCGCGCAGCAGATTCAGGAACGCGCCGATCCGGGTGGTGACGCTCTCGGTGGCGGTCTTCGCCTCGAGCTGTTTCATCAGCTCGTCGAGGCGCTCCGGATCGCCGACGATCTCGAGCAGGGCTGGCATCGTCGCATCGTCGAGCTCGAGGGTCGGCCCGGCGAGCGCGGCGGCGATGACCTTTTCCAGCGTTGCCGCGTCCCCCTGCTTTTCCCGCAGGACCTCCGCGTAGTCGATTTCCTGGATCTCGAGGCTCGGGCCGCCGGCGGTTCCCCAGAGATGGGCGATGCCGCCGTCGGCGCGGACGTCTTCCGGGGATCGCGCCAGCAGCGTCAGCAAGGTCCGCCACGAGGCGGCGTCGGCGCCGGCATTGAGCGTCATCGAGCCGATTGAGTAGCGCCGCAGGAGTTCGGAGAGCTCGACGACCGAGGCGTCGGGCTTGCCCGGACGCAGAGCGCCGACGTGAAGGGTGCCTGGCCGCACGCCGAGCGTCAGGGGCCCGTCGGTGGTCATGCCGGAGGTCAACTCGGTGAGGCGACCGAGCGTGATGCCGATCGCGGGGTGTGCCGCTGGATAGAGCGAGACGGCCCGGACCGCGGCTTTGCAGGCGCGTGCGAACTCGGTGAGGCGTGACGCGGCGTCCGGATCGAGTGTCTCGCGGGTATCGTCCATTCAGGCGGAAGGAACGCGTCCGCGGCGCGCGCGGACTCACCGAGACTCCGCTGGCCCGGAGGGGCGGAGGTTCCGCGGGCCGCGGCCCGCGGCCAACGGTGCCGTGAATTATACTCTTGGCGCCCTCCCATGCGCGCGGTCGATCTCATTCGCATCAAACGCGATGGCGGTGTCCTCGATCGCGAAGCGCTGAATGCGTTCGTCTCGGGTGTCACCGACGGCAGCTGGCCCGACTATCAGGCCGCGGCGCTGCTGATGGCCATCGTGCTGCGCGGCATGACGGCCGAGGAAACGGCCGCGCTCACTGACGCCATGGTCCGGTCCGGGGTCCGCGTGGACTACCCCGACATTCCGGGCGTACCGGTCGACAAACACAGCACCGGCGGCGTCGGCGACAAGACGTCGATCATCCTGGCGCCGCTGGCGGCCGCGTGCGGCGCGCCTGTCCCGATGATGTCCGGCCGCGGCCTCGGTCACACCGGCGGCACCCTCGACAAGCTCGAATCGATTCCCGGGTTCCGTACTGGCTTGTCGCTCGACGAGCTGCGGCGGGCGGTCAAGACGATCGGCTGCGCGCTGATTGGACAGACGTCGGAGATCGCGCCGGCCGACCGCCGTCTCTACGCGCTGCGCGACGTCACCAGCACGGTCGAGAGCATTCCGCTCATCTCCGCCTCGATCATGAGCAAGAAGATCGCCGAGGGTATCGGCGGGCTCGTGCTCGACGTGAAGTCGGGACACGGCGCGTTCATGAAAACGCCCGAGGACGCGCGGCGCCTCGCTGCCTCGCTCGTCTCGATCGGCGAAGCGGCCGGCGTCCGTACTGAAGCGCTGCTGACCAACATGGACGCGCCGCTGGGCCGGGCGGTTGGCAACGCCGTCGAGATCGTCGAGTGCGTCGAGACGCTGCAGGGCCATGGTCCGGCCGACGTCGAGGCCTTGTCCGTCGAGCTCGCGGCCAGGATGTTGATCGTCTCGGGCGTCGAATCCGACGCGGCGAAGGCCGAAGCGAGGATTCGGCGCGCGCTGGCGGATGGATCGGGGCTGGAGAAGTTGAAGCAGATCGTCGCCAATCAGGGCGGAGACCCTCGCGCCATCGACGATCCGGCGCGGATGCCGACCACACCCGATCGCGACCAGATCCTGGCACCCCGCGCCGGGTATGTGTCCGCGCTGAAAGCCGAGCTCGTCGGGCGCGCCGCCGTCGTGCTCGGCGCAGGTCGCGATCGTCTCGATGCGGTGATCGACCCTGGCGTCGGCCTGATCGTTCTCGCGCCTCCGGGTACGGAGGTCGCCGCCCGACAGCCGATCTTTGAAATCCGTCATCGTGCCGGTCACGGCCTGCCGGAGGCTCGCCGTCTGCTGCTCGAATCCGTTGACGTCGCCGACCGTCCTCCGCCTCCGCCCAAACTGATTCTCGATCGACTTCAAGGAAGGATGTCTTGACTAGCACGGAACACTCCGCCGGCGTCGAGCCCGCGCCGCCACCGCCGCAACGCGCCCCGTACGACATCCAGGACGGCATGGTCCTCGGCATCGCAGCCGTCGCGGCGGCGCTGCTTGCCACGATTTCCTACGTGGCCTCCCTGCCGCGCGTGCAGCCGTTCGTCGGCCTGATCGTGATCATGTCGCTGGCCTACGCGTTGTCGACGAACCGGCGGGCGATCGATCGCCGGACCGTCGCCTGGGGATTGTCGCTCCAGGTGCTCTTTGCCTTGATCGTGCTGAAGACGGCGGTCGGGCGACAGGTCTTTCAGGCGCTGGGCCACGTGATCAATCGGATTCTCGATTTTGCCTTCGTCGGCTCGAGCTTCGTGTTCGGTCCCCTGGGCGACAAGGTCGTCTGGCCGCGCATCATGACCAATGTGCTTGGCATCGAAGGGGCGCAGTACGGCGTCATCTTCGCGTTCCAGGTCCTGCCGACCATCATCTTCATCGCCGCGCTGTTCGCGATCCTCTACTACTTCGGGATCATGCAGTTCGTGGTCCGGGCCTTCGCCGTCGTGATGCGACGGGTGATGCGCGCGAGTGGAGCCGAGTCGCTGAACGTCGCGGCCAGTATCTTCATGGGACAGACCGAGGCGCCGCTGACGATCCGTCCGTATCTGCCGCGCATGACCGAGTCAGAGCTGATGACGGTGATGACGTCCGGCATGGCGCACATTTCCGGCGGGATCATGGCGGCCTACATTCTCTTCGGCATCGAGGCGCGCCATCTGCTGACTGCGGTCATCATGACGGCCCCCGGGACCTTGATGATGGCCAAGATCTTCGTTCCCGAGACGCAGGTCCCGGAAACGATGGGCACAGTGCGGATGCAGGTGGAGCGCACCGACGTCAACGTGATCGATGCCGCCGGCCGCGGCACCGGCGAAGGTCTGGCCCTCGCCCTGAACGTCGGCGCGATGCTGATTTCGTTCCTCGCCTTGGTCGCGCTCCTCAACGCCATCCTCGGACTGGCTCACCTCAGCCTGCAGCAGATTTTCGGGTGGGTCTTCGCGCCCGTGGCGTGGAGTATGGGCGTGCCGTGGCGCGATGCGCCCGTGATCGGCAACCTCCTCGGCACGCGGATGGCGCTCAACGAGTTCGTCGCCTACTCCCAGCTGGGACCGCTGAAACCCGCGCTCGACCCGCGGTCGTTCACGATCGCGACGTTCGCGTTGTGCGGGTTCGCCAACTTCAGCTCGATCGGCATTCAGATCGGCGGCATCGGCGCGCTGGCGCCGACCCGTCGTCACGATCTCGCCCGGCTTGGCCTGCGCGCCATGCTGGCCGGGACCTTCGCCAACTTCATCACCGCCACCATCGCGGGATTCCTCTTGTGAAGCGCTGATGGACTACTTCGATCAGGTGGATCGCGCGGTCGGCTATATCCGTGAGAAGGTCTCGTCCGTTCCCGACGTGGCCGTCGTGCTGGGATCGGGGCTCGGCGATTTCGCCAGCCGGCTCGGCCCAGCGGTGTCGGTGCCTTACGGAGACGTGCCTCACTGGCCGGCGTCGAAGGTGATCGGACACGAAGGCCGGCTGGTGATCGGAGCGCTGGCCGGGAAGCGAGTGGCGGCATTGGCCGGCCGCGCGCACTACTACGAGGGACACGATCTGCGGACGGTGACATTTGGCACGCGAGTGATGGCGCGGCTCGGGGTCAAGACGCTGATTCTGACCAACGCCGCCGGCGGCATAAATGTCGCGCTGACGCCCGGCACGCTGATGGTGATCGACGATCACATCAATCTGATGGGAAGCAACCCGCTGGTGGGGCCGAACGAGCCGAGGTTCGGTCCACGCTTTCCCGACATGTCGGAGGTCTACTCGAAGCGCCTGCGCGCCATCGCCGACGAGGTTGCCGCCGGCCAGGGGCTCGCGATCGGGCACGGGGTCTACGTCGGGTTGCACGGGCCGAGTTATGAGACACCCGCCGAGATCAGATTCCTCAGAACGATCGGCGCCGATGCCGTCGGCATGTCGACGGTCCCCGAAGCCATCGTCGCCCGCCACATGGGGATGGAAGTGCTCGGGGTGTCGTGCATCACGAACGCTGCCGCCGGCGTCCTGCCGCAACCCCTCAATCATGACGAAGTGATGGAGGTGGCCACGCGCGTGCGGGATTCGTTCGCAAGGCTGCTGGAGGGAATCATTGCCAGGCTCTGACCCGCGGAATCGCCGGAAGGCCGATCGTCGTCAGCAGCAGCGCCGCGGTCCCGATCGAAGGAGCGGTTTCGATCGGCGCGGCGAGGCCGGGTGGCAGCCCGTCGCCCTCGACAGCGTGATAGCCGGATCTGACGAGGCCGGTCTTGTCACGGCCGCGATCGACGCGAGGACGCGCGCTCGCGCGCAGTTCTCCGGCTTCAAGGTAGGGGCGGCGCTCGAGACGGTCGCCAGGGAGGTCATTACCGGCTGCAACGTCGAGAACGCGACCTACGGCCTGACGATGTGCGCGGAGCGGGTGGCGTTGTACAAAGCGCTCTCCGAAGACCGTGACGTCTTCACCCGGATTGCCGTGGTCGCCGATACGCCCGATCCGACACCGCCGTGCGGATCCTGCCGCCAGCTCTTGTGGGAGTACTGCGGCGACATCGAAGTGATTCTCGCGAACCTGTCCGAGGTCAAATCCCGGCTGCGCTTGTCGGCTCTGTTGCCCCACCCGTTCGATGCGAGACTGCTAAAATAGCGTCATGCTTCCGACGATCGAGCGGCACGGCGACGTCATCGTGATGGTGGACCAGCGCAAGCTGCCGGGACAGGAGCTCTATCTCCGCTGCCGCACCGCGCAGGAGGTCGCCAAGGCCATCCGGACGATGGTGATTCGGGGGGCGCCGGCGATCGGCGTCGCGGCGGCGATGGGCATCGCGATCGGCATGCGCCGCAGCACGGCGAAGGGCACACGACAGTTCGCGGTCGAGTTTCAGAAGATCTGCGACATGATGGCCGCCACTCGTCCAACGGCCGTCAACCTGTTCTGGGCGATAGATCGCATGAAGCGGGCCTTCGCTCAGGCGGCGCAGGCTGGCGACTCCACGGAGGAGATCGCCATCCGCCTCGACTACGAGGCGCAGATCATCCACGACGAGGACGTGGCCAGCTGTCGCGCGATGGGTGGTCACGGCGCGGCGATCGTGCCCGACGGCGCGCGTGTCCTGACGCATTGCAACGCGGGGGCGCTGGCGACGGCTGGCTACGGGTCGGCGCTCGGCGTTATTCGCGCCGCGGTGGAGCAGGGAAAGAACGTGGCGGTGTTTGCCGACGAGACCCGGCCGTTCCTCCAGGGCGCGCGGCTGACGGCGTGGGAGCTGGTGCGCGACGGCATCAACACGACGGTAATCACCGAGAGCATGGCCGGACCGATCATGCGCGCCGGCGAGATCGACCTGGTCGTCGTCGGCGCCGATCGTATTGCCGCCAACGGCGATACCGCCAACAAGATCGGCACCTACACGGTGGCGGTGCTGGCGCACGAGCACAAGGTGCCGTTCTATGTGGCGGCGCCGCTCTCGACGATCGATCTGTCGACGCCAGACGGCGATCGGATTCCGATCGAGGAGCGCGACCAGCGCGAGGTCACCCATCTGGGGTCGTCGCGCCTGACACCCGAGGGCGCCAAGATCCGCAACCCCGCGTTCGACGTCACGCCGCATCGCTACATTACCGGCATCATCACCGAGCGGGGCATCTTCCGTCCGCCGTACAGCGAGACGCTCCGCGACGCTTGCGCTGGAGTCGTGGCGTAGAAGACGGTGCACCTCCTCGCGATTGAAACCTCCTGCGACGAGACGGCGGCCGCCGTGATCGAGGAAACCGGCGACGCCGCGCGTCCCTGGGCGATGCGCTCCAACGTCGTCGCCTCGCAGGCCGAGCTCCATCGGGAATGGGGCGGCGTCGTACCGGAGCTGGCGTCACGTCAACACCTGCGCGACATCTGCGGCGTCGTCGATCGCGCGCTCGAGCAGGCGCAGGTCAGCTACCAGGACCTCGGGGCAATTGCCGTGACGCAGGGGCCGGGGCTCGTCGGCTCGCTGCTCGTCGGTGTGGCGTTCGCGAAGTCCGTCGCCTGGTCGCGCGGCATTCCGCTGATTCCGGTACACCACCTCGCGGGCCACATCGAATCTCTCGTCCTCCAGCACGGTGAGCTCCCGCTGCCAGCGGCGGTGCTCGTGGTGTCCGGCGGTCACACGAGCCTCTATCTGGTTTCGACACCCGGGCACTACCAGTTGATCGGCCGCACGCGGGACGACGCGGCCGGAGAGGCCTACGATAAGGTCGCCAAGCTGCTCGGTCTTGGCTATCCCGGCGGGCCGGTCATCGATCGAATCGCGCGACAGGGAAACGACCGGGCCTACCCGTTGCCGGTGCCGCGCATGACGCACGCCGATCGCAACGCGCCTGCCGCAACCGCGCCACCCGGTCTGCTCCCGCCATCGATCGAACGCCGCATCGATTTCAGCTTCAGCGGCCTGAAGACCGCGGTCCTCCGACTCGTGCGGGAGAAGACCGCTGGAGGTCGAACGCTTTCGGACCAGGAGGTCGCCGACATTGCGGCGAGCTTCCAGAAGGTGGTCGTGGATGTCCTGCTCGATCGCACTATCGAGGCGGCGCGGTGGCTGGGCGCGCGCAGCATCGGTATCGCCGGCGGGGTGTCGGCCAACAGCCGGCTCCGCGCCGACGCCGAAGCGCGCGGCAAGCGAATCGGCATTCCCGTGTTCATCCCGCAGATGGCGCTGGCCACCGACAACGCCGCGATGATCGGCGCCGCCGGCCTCAGAAGATTCCGTCAAGGCGTGACCGCCGACCTCACCCTGAATGCCTCGGCGTCTCTCGTGCTCTCCTCGCCGGATCGACGATGAACGCTTTCACCGACTATCTCTGGTTCAACACGAAGAAGCGCCAGGAGTTCGTCCGGATCACCGACGAGGTCGCCGCCATCGTCAAGAAGAGCGGCATCCGCGAAGGCATGGTGCTGGTGTCGGCGATGCACATCACCGCCGGCGTCTACGTCAACGACTGGGAGAACGGGCTGATCGAGGATTTCCAGACGTGGCTGGAAAAGCTGGCGCCGGCCGGCCTGCCGTATCACCATCATCAGACCGGCGAGGACAACGCCGATGCTCACCTGAAACGCACGATCATGGGGCATCAGGTCATCCTGCCGATCACCAATGGCGCGCTCGACCTCGGACCGTGGGAGCAGGTGTTCTACGCCGAGTTCGACGGTCGCCGCAAGAAACGCGTCGTCGTGAAAGTGCTCGGCGTGTGACCGATCACTTCGACCGTGTGCGCGCGCTGTTCGAGGCGGTGAATGGCGGAGACGAGATCGCGATCGAGCGGCTCTATCACGCCGACGCGATCGCGGAGCGCCTGCTGTTTGGCGCCGACGAGGCGGAGCGGCTGGCCGGCCGCACCGCTGTGGTCGACGCCTGGCGCGGGTATCTCGCCCGCCATCGCGGCGCACTTGCCGGCGGACGCCGCTTTCAGGTTCGCACTATCGGCGGGATCGAGACCGGCTGGGGCTGGGTGCACGCGGAGTGGCTCGAGAGCGTCGAGGATCGCGTCACCGGGGAACGGCACTCGTTCGCCGGCTACAGTCACTTTCTGGTTGAAGACGGCGCAATCCGCCGCCAGCGCAGCGTGCGTGAGCCCGCGCTCGACGAGCAGGCCGTCCATGCGGCGCCAGTCTCGACGCCGCCCAGGTCTTATCCCTCACGTCCCATCGTCGGCGTTGGCGCGGTCATCCTGATTGATGGGAAAATCGTCCTGGTGAAGCGCCGTTACGAACCGTTGGCGGGACAATGGAGTCTGCCGGGCGGTACGCTCGAGCTCGGCGAGACGCTCGAAGCCGGGGTCGCGCGTGAGATGCAGGAGGAGACCGGCCTGGTGGTCGAGGTCGGTCCGGTGATCGACGTGTTCGACCGCATCCTGTTGGACGAGGAACGGAAAGTTCGCTATCACTTCGTGCTCGTCGACTATCTCTGTCGGCGGATCGACGGCACGCTGAAGAGCGACTCGGACGCCAGCGACGTCGCGCTCGTCGATCCGACGGCGCTCGCGCCCTATCATCTGGCACCGAAAGCGTCCGATGTGATCGCCCGGGCCCTCGAGCTGGCAAAGGAGAACGCATGACGCTCGCACTCGCGTTCGCGCTGCTGCTGGCGCTCCAATCGGCTCAATCGGCTGCGAACCCGCAGGCGGCCGCGCCATCGCACGCCTCTGCGCTCAAGGCGACGATCAGGCTGAACATCGCCAAGATCGATGCTCCGGTGGATGCCCCGGCCAGTCCCTTCGGCAATCTCGGGCCGTTGATCGCCCAGATGCTGACTCCCGACGGCCCGGTCGAGATCGACTATCTCGTGGACGGTGAATCGACACGCGGAGAGGTTCGCGGCCGGCTCGGCGCGTTCCCACGCGGCACCGTCGTGCTCCAGCGCGTCCGCGACGATGCGATGAAAGTTTTGAATCCGGAGAACCGGACCTGGTACGAGCTGCCGGCGACGGCAACTCTGGGCGCCATGATCGGCACGCCGGACGTTCAACTCGAGCCGACGGGCGAGACGGCCACCATCGCGGGTCAGCGCGCCGAGCGCTTCCGCTTTTCCGAGACGCTGCGCTTCCCGGCCCCTGATGGCGTCAATCTGCCGTCCGACTTTCCGTCGAGCATCGACCTCTCGGGAGAGATCTGGTCGACCGATGCATTCGCCGGCGGCGGCTATGCCGCCATCTTCCGCACACTCCAGGCGGCGTCCGCCATTCCCGGCATGGAGGCGCTGACCGCCGGCGGCCGCTTCCCGTTGCGAATTGCCGTCAGGTCGACGATGATGACGGGCTACGAAATCAGAAGCGACGTGGTGACGATCGGCGCCGCGCAACCGGTCTCGTCGATGTTCGAAATACCGCGAGACTATCAGCAGGTGCAGCCACCGTTCGGCGCCACTCCGGCGAAACGCTGAACAGCAGAAGAATCTGACGATGCCGCTTTCTCGAGACGACGCCTGGGCACTGATGACGGAATATACGCAGGGAGAGAGCCTGCGCAAGCACATGCTGGCGGTTGAAACCGCAGTGCGCGGATACGCGCGGCTCTTCGGCGAAGACCAAGAGGACTGGGGTGCTGTCGCGCTGCTGCACGACTTCGATTACGAACGGTGGCCCGAGCCCGCGGATCATCCGTTCCGCGGCGTCGAGATCCTCAAGACCCGTGGGTATCCCGGTTGGGTCACGCGGGCGATCCTGTCGCACGCCGATTACTCCGGCGTGGCGCGGGAATCACGTCTCGAGCACACCTTGTACGCGTGCGACGAGATGTCGGGGTTCGTGACCGCCGCGGCGCTGGTGCGTCCCTCCAAGAGCGTGCTCGACCTCGAGGCGCCGTCGGTGGTCAAGCGGATGAAGGACAAGGCGTTCGCCCGTGCCGTCAATCGCGACGATCTGCGACGAGGCGCCGAGGAGCTCGGATTGCCGCTCGATCAACACATCAGCAATGTCATTTCGTTCATGCGCGAGCGGGCCGAGACGCTGGGCCTCCGCGGCACGCTCTGAGGCTGTTTGGGGGACGCTGGTGTCCGAGCGGTCTCTCGAACGGATTCTCCAGATTTCCGTATACAGTTAAGCGCACCAATGCAGACGCCAGCCGCGCCTCAGCCGTCCTCGTCGCCGGTCGTCGACCTGGACGGCGTGACGGTGATCTACGGCGCCAACCGCGCGCTCAAAAACGTCACCGCCTCGTTTGCGCACGGCGCCGTCGGCCTGCTCGGTCCCAATGGGGCCGGCAAGAGCACGATGCTGAAGGCGCTGCTTGGTTTCATCGTGCCGAGCGAAGGCCGCATGTCGGTGCTCGGCATGAACGTCGCCCAGCAGCCGCTGGCGATTCGCGCGCGCATCGGATACATGCCGGAGAGCGACGCGCACATTCCGGGCATGAACGCGGTCTCGTTCGTCGGCTACTGTGGCCAGCTCGCCGGCCTTCCCGCCGTCGATGCGATGCAGCGGGCGCACGAGGTGCTCTACTACGTCGGTCTGGGCGAGGCCCGCTACCGCAACGTCGAGACGTATTCGACGGGCATGAAGCAGCGCATCAAGCTGGCGCAGGCGCTGGTCCACGATCCCGACCTGCTGTTTCTCGACGAGCCGACCAACGGCATGGATCCCAAAGGACGCGACGAGATGCTCGAGCTCGTGCGCGATCTGGGTCACAACAAGGGCGTGAGCCTGATCCTGTCGTCGCATCTCCTGCCCGACGTCGAATACACCTGCGATCACGTCGTCGTCATGGACAAGGGGCAGGTCGCGGCGCAGGGGCCGATTCAGGATTTGAAGGGACCCGCCGGACGCGTGTTCGAGCTGCGCGTCAAAGGGGACCTGCGTGGTTTCATCGACGTGCTCGCCGCCGACGGCATGGACGTGCACTCGACCGACGAGGACGTCATGCGTGTCTTCGTGCCCGCCGAAGCGGGAGGCGACCAGCGGGCGATCTTCACCGCGGCGACGAAGTTCGGCGTCCAGGTGCGGCACCTGCGTCCGAGCGTCCCGACCCTCGAAGACGTCTTCGCCAAGGCGCTGGGTGAGAAGTAGGAGCTGACGTTCAGGCATGCCTATCCACGACCAGAGCTATCGACACTACGGCGGCGCCAAGGCGCCGGTCGGCCGCTCGTGGACCGTGATCGCGTGGGCTGGCATCCAGACGTTCATTCGCAAGCGCACCTTCATGGGCATCCTGCTTTTCGCGTGGGGGCAGTTCGTCGTGCGCCTGGTGCAGCTTTATTTCGCGTCGAACTTTCAGCAGGCGGCCTTTCTGGCGCCGACGGCCGAGACGTTTCGAGACTTTCTCGAGAAGCAGGATTTCTTCGTCTTCGTGATCACGGTGTATGTCGGCGCCGGTCTCATTGCCAACGATCGGCGGGCCAACGCGCTGCAGATCTACCTGTCCAAGCCGCTGATGCGGACCGAGTACATCGCCGGCAAGCTGGCGGTGCTGTTCGCGTTCCTTACGCTCGTGACGCTCGTGCCCGCGCTCCTGCTGCTGTTGCTGCAGGCGATGTTCGCCGGCAGCTTCGCCTTCGTGAAGAACAACCTGTTCCTCCTTCCGGCGATCACCGTCGGCAGCCTGCTCCAGGTGCTGCTCGCTTCGTTCACGATGCTGGCGCTGTCCTCGCTCTCGAAGAGCGCCCGTTTCGTCGGCATCATGTACGTCGGCATCATCTTTTTCACCAAGGCCATCTTCGGTGTGCTCTACGCGATCACCGGGTCGAGCACGGTCTCGTGGATCTCGTTTGGTGACGATCTGTCGCAGGTCGTCGACGTCATCTTCAGGCTCAGGCCGCGGTACACCACACCGTGGGAGGTGTCCCTGTTGGTGATCGTCGGACTGATCGCAGTGTCGCTCTCGGTTCTGGAACGGCGCGTCAGGGGCGTGGAGGTGGTGACGTGAGCGCCGGCGGCGCGGTCGATCTCAAACAACCCGAGAGCCCGGCGGCGCCGGCCTCGAGCCGCGTCGCGCAGATTGTCTCGGCCGATCACGTCTCGAAATGGTACGGCCAGGTCATCGGCCTCAATGACGTGACGGTGGAAGTGCCGCCTGGCGTCACCGGCCTGCTCGGACCGAACGGGGCTGGTAAATCGACGTTCATGAAGTTGATTACCGGCCAGCTCAAGCCGAGCAAGGGGGTCGTCAAGGTCCTCGGCGAACCGATCTGGCGCAACCCGCACCTCTTCTTCCAGATTGGATTCTGCCCGGAGCAGGATGCGTTCTACGACCGGATGACCGGGCTCGAATGGGTGCGCTCGCTGGTGCGGTTGAACGGCCTCGGCGAGAAGGAAGCCGACGAGGCGGCGCGCTCGGCGCTGACCGCGGTGGATCTGATGGAGGCCGCGGACAAGAAGATCGGCGCCTACAGCAAAGGCATGCGCCAGCGCGTCAAGCTCGCCCAGGCGATCGTCCACGATCCGCAGCTGCTGATCCTCGACGAACCGCTGTCGGGCATGGATCCCCTCGGCCGCCGCAAGACGATCCGCCTGATTCGCGACTGGGGCCGAAGCGGCAAGAGCATCATCGTCTCGAGCCACATCCTGCACGAGATCGAGTCGATGACCGCCAACATCCTGCTGATCAACAACGGCCGGATCCTCGCGGAAGGGGACGTTCACCACATTCGCGATCTCATCGACGAGCATCCGCACACCGTCTACGTCAGGGCCAACGATCCGCGCCGCCTCGCACGCCAGTTCCTCGAGCGCGACGATGTGCTGAGCCTGAGGTTCGAGGCTGGGGCGGTGGTCGTCGAGACGGCCAAGCCGGATGCCTTCTACGCGCGGCTCACGGAGATCGCGGCCAGCGGCGAGTTCGGGATGATCGACGAGGTCACGTCGCCCGACGACAACCTGCAGGCGGTCTTCCAGTATCTGGTCAAGTAGGGCGTGGTGAAGGACAGCTCATGGCCGAGATAGCAACCAATCGTCCGATTCCCACGGCGCCAGGCTACCTGACGTCCGCCCTGCGCGTGTTCGATCTGTCGATCGGCGAGATGCTCTGGTCGCGCCGAACGATCTTCATGGTGCTCGTGGTCGGGGCGCCGGTCGTCATTTCGCTGGTGCTGCGCGGTCTCGACGCGTTGGGCGCGCCGGGCTTTCAGATCGGCGAGTCGCGGATGGCCGGCCCCGCGATCTTCGGGCTGATGATCTGGGTCTTCTACCTGCGGTTCACGATTCCCGTCCTCGGCGTCTTCTACGGAACGTCGTTGATTGCCGACGAGGTCGAAGACAAGACCATCACCTACCTGTTCTCGCGGCCGATCCCGCGCGGGGCCGTGCTGGTCGGGAAGTATCTGGCGTACCTCGTCTGCACGGTCTTTGTCGTGCTCCCGTCCGTGATGCTGGTGTACCTCCTCGTCGTGCCGATGCGGGGGAGCCTCGGTGGGTCATTCATCGACCTGATTAAAGATCTCGTGCTCCTGGCGCTTGGCCTGTCCGTTTACGGCGCGGTCTTCGCCTTCATCGGGGCGCGGTTCAAGCGGCCGCTACTGGTGGGCCTGATTTTCGTGTTCGGCTGGGAACAGGCAGCTCTGGCCTTCCCGGGCTACCTCAAGAAGCTCACGGTCGCCTATTACCTGCAGGCGCTGGTGCCGCACGCGATGCCCAGCGAAGGGGTCATGAGCCTGATTCAGGGACTCTTCCGCGACTCGCCGTCGCTCCCGGTCAGCGTGTTCTGGCTGCTCGTCATCCTGGTAGCCTCCCTCTACCTGGCCGCCTCGACAGTAGACCGGAAGGAATTCGTGCTCGAGCAGTAGAAGCGGAGCAGTGTCAGCAGTTAGGTCAGATGGGATAGCTATTCGTCACAGGAAAGTTACAGAGTGTTCGGAATCGAACACCAAAGTGACCGGTGACCGGAACTTTTTACCTGTCCAATCTGTATAATCCCCCTAGAGGGCTCGTATGACCAAGAGAACGCGGTACTTCCTGGCAGGCTCAGCCGCAATCCTCGTCGCCGGTCTCTGCACGGGGCTGGTTGCGTATTACGGTGGTGGCTTTCCGTCGCTTTCGGCGTCCCGCAGTGGACCGGCCGAATTGAGTTACGTGCCCGCTGACGCGAGCATCGTTGCCTTCGCGAACGTGGGCGAAGTCATGGCCTCGCAGATGCGCCAGCGGCTCAAGGAACGGATGCCCAACGAACAAGGGCAGCAGGAGTTCCAGCGGGCGACCGGGATCGACATCGAGCACGACATTCAATATGTGGTCGCCGCGGTCACCTCTCCTGATCCTTCCAATCCGAGTGGCCTCGTGGTCGCTCGCGGCAATTTCAATCCGACACAGCTCGAGACCCTGGCCCGCGAGCATGGCGGCGTGGTCGAAGAGTACAAGGGCAAGCGGCTGATCAACGTGTCGGACGTGCGCCCCGAGGCCGATCCCGGCGCCGACACCTCTGAGGTCAGACACCACGGTTCGCATCACCAGATGGCGCTCGCGTTCCTCGAGCCGGGGCTCGTGGCCATCGGCAGCGAAGCCGCCATCAAGAGCTCGATCGACGCGCAGCTCTCCGCCCACAGCATTACCAGCAACGACGACATGATGGAGCTGGTCGCCGACATCGAGCGCGGCAACAACGCGTGGGCCGTCGGGCGCTTCGACGCGATTGCCGACCAGGCCAAGCTGCCGGAGCAGATTCGAAGCCAGATTCCGCCCGTGAAGACGTTCGCGATCATGTCCCACATCGACGGCGGGGTCAGCGGCACCCTCCGCGCCGAAGCCCGCGACGATCAGGCAGCCGAGAACCTCCGCCAGGTAGTGCAGGGCTTCCTCGCCCTTGGCCGCCTCCAGGCCCAGAAGGATCCCAACGTGACCGCGCTTCTCCAGTCGTTGCAGCTCTCCGGCAGCGGCAAGACAGTCGCCCTCTCGTTCGCGATTCCCGCTGAAATCTTCGACATGCTGCCCAAGGTCCAGGCTCCTGAGGGGGCAGCGAGAATCGGCAAGCACCTCGAGCCCTGGCACGCGGTGCCGCCGGCGCCGCCGGCCGCGCCTCAGCCCCCGGCGCCGCCGCAGCCCGACAAGTAACGAGGCCTTCGGAAGAGAGCCGATTGGTTCGCCAGTCGGCTCTTTGCCTGTACGGACGGATCTGTAACCGCCGGTTGCGCCTTCCCGCCTCGCGCGTGTACGATTCGCTCCGCGCGTGGCTGATCTCGTCTTCTTCTACGGCACCTTGATGGCCGGCTTCGACCGCCGGCGCCGCGCGGGAATCGACAACCACCTGACCTACATCGGACGGGGATCGATTCAAGGCGCGCTGTTCGACGTGGGCCTCTACCCGGCGGCGGTTGCGGCGCCTGATGGCCGTATTTGGGGCGAGGTGTACGAAATGTCCGATCCGGCCATCGTGCTCGCAGCGTTGGACGAGATCGAAGGTTACACGCCCTCCGAGCCCGACCGGAGCCTCTACATCCGTTCGGAGACCGACGTCGTGCTGCCCGACGGCAGCAGCGCCCCAGCCTGGGTCTACTTCTACAACGCGCCACTCGGTCGGGCTCCGCGGATCGCGTCGGGCGACTATCTGGAACATGTGAAGGTGCGATGAGCGTGACGACTCGTGCGAAGCTGACCTCGTGTGCCACCCTGCTCGCCGCTGGAATCCTTTACACTCCTGCTCAGGCACAGGCTCCGTCATCGGCGGCCGCGACCGGCGGTTCGGCGCTCGACCCTCGCATTGAGAAGCTCGTCGCCTCGGTGTCGGAGCAGCGGCTGCAGCAGCTCCTCGAAAAGCTGGTCAGCTTCGGCACCCGCAACACGCTCTCGGACACGACGTCGACCACTCGCGGAATCGGGGCGGCTCGCCAATGGATCTTCGACGAGCTGAAGCGCTCGAGCCCGCGGCTGCAGGTCAGCTTCGACACCTACACGATTCCGGCGAAAGGGCGCATCACCCGCGAAGTGGAGCTCAGGAACGTGATGGCGGTCCTGCCGGGCAAGACGACGCGTCGCATCTACGTCAGCGGCCACTACGACTCGCTCAACATCGGCGGTCAGCTTGGCAACAATCAGCGGGCCGGCCAGCCGGCCGAGGCGGGGCGGCAAGGTCAGGGTCAGCCGGGCGCCGCGGCTCCCGCAGGACGGGGAAGAGGCCAGACCGCCGGCGGCGAGACCCAGATGCCAGGAGCTCGCGCCGAGGCGCCAGGCGAGACGGCGGATCCGCAGCAGCGCCCCGACCAGAACTACAACGTCGACGCGCCTGGAGCGAACGACGACGGCAGCGGGACGGTGCTGTCGATGGAGCTGGCGCGGGTGTTTGCCGAGAGCGGCATCGAGTTCGACGCGACGCTGGTCTTCATGACGGTCGCCGGCGAGGAGCAGGGCCTGATTGGCGCCGGCGCACACGCCAAGAAAGCGCACGACGAGAAGATCCCGATCCAGGCCTGGTTCAACAACGACATCGTCGGCAACTCTCACGGCGGGGACGGCAGCGTCGACGGCGCCACGATTCGCCTCTATTCAGAAGGACCGGAAGATTCCGCGTCGCGTTCGCTGGCGCAGTTCACCGAGCGCGTCGCGGCGGCCTATGTGCCGTCGCACCGCGTCCGTCTGATGGCGCGCCGCGACCGCTTCAGCCGCGGCGGCGACCACAGCGCGCTCAACGCCCAGGGATTTGCCGCCATCGGCTTCCGGGAGTCGCGCGAGAACTACGCGAAACAGCACGGCGCCGACGACACCATCGACGGCGTGGACTTTCACTATCTCGGCCAGAACGCCCGTGTGAATGCCGCCGCCATGGCGACGCTGGCGCTGGCTCCGCCGCCACCGGTCGTCGTCAGCGCGCGGGGAATGCCGACCATCGATCGCCGTCCGTCCGGCTACGACGCGCACCTGCGCTGGGTGGCATCCCCGGGAGCGGCTGGCTATCGGGTCTTCTGGCGCAACGCCTGGAGCCCCGACTGGGAGCACGAGCTCGCGGTCGGCAACGTCACCGAATACACCTTTCCCAAGGCGAATATCGACGACTGGGTCTTCGGGGTGGCTGCGGTGGACGCCGCCGGACACGAGAGCACGGTCAGCGTCTATGTGGCCGCGCCGAGGGCCGACGGGTAACGGTTCTACTCGGCGAGCTCCGCGTCCACGATCGGCGGTCGCTCACGGCCGGACCTCAGGGCGGCGACGAAATCGCTGATCGCGATCTGGACGTGTTCTGACGGCTCGGTGAACTCCACTCCGGTCCGATAGACGACCGTGCCGTCCTCCAGCAGCTCGCCGACCTGACTGTGGGCGATCCGTCCCTTGACGACGACCGAGCGGTCGCCGAGCGACAGCCGGAAATCGTGAAGCGAGTCGAGCTGCAGCGGAAAAGGCGTCTCGATTTGCGCGCCGCCGTGGCTGATGTCCAGGATGGTCATCGGCTGGAACACCTTGACCTCGCCGTGCAGCGAGGGAACCGGAATGCGCTCGTTGTCCCGTGTCGGGTCCTGATCGGTCATTGCCAAGAAATATAGTGGCGCGAGGTCCGGGCGCGCAAGCGGCTCAGCTTCGGCCGTCGGCGCCGGGCAGCCGACGCGTCGTACAATTACGGATACATATATGGCGACGACTACCAGCGCAACCATCTACAAAAACTATATCGACGGCGAGTGGGTCGTATCCCGCTCCGGCCAGACCTTCGAGAATCGCAACCCGGCCAACACCGACGATCTGATCGGGGTATTCCAGCAGTCCACGGCCGACGACGTGCGTGCGGCGATTGCCGCCGCCACCCGCGCCTACGAAAACTGGCGGCTGGTGCCGGCGCCCAAGCGGGCGGAGATTCTCTTCAAGGCGGCGCAACTCTTCGTCGAGCGCAAGGAGCAGTTCGCCCGGGACATGACCCGCGAGATGGGAAAGGTCCTGAACGAGACGCGCGGCGACGTTCAGGAAGCGATCGACATGACCTTCTACATGGCCGGCGAGGGGCGGCGCATGTTCGGTCAGACGGTGCCCTCGGAGCTGCGCAACAAGTTCGCCATGTCGCTGCGCCAGCCGCTCGGCGTGTGCTCGATCATCACGCCGTGGAATTTCCCGATGGCGATCCCTTCATGGAAGATCGTACCGGCGCTGGTGTGCGGCAACACCGTTGTCTTCAAGCCC
This sequence comes from uncultured Acidobacteriota bacterium, assembly GCA_963771415.1. Taxonomy (GTDB): domain Bacteria; phylum Acidobacteriota; class Vicinamibacteria; order Vicinamibacterales; family 2-12-FULL-66-21; genus CAWAZT01. Next base: position 444,215 of record CAVYTI010000010.1, read on the forward strand.
GCCTCGCAGACGCCGTTGTCGGCGTTGAACTTCGTCAACGTGCTCACCGAGGCCGGCGTCCCGAAAGGGGTCGTCAACCTGCTCACCGGCGATGGTCCCGAGGTGGGCACGCCGATGACGACCGACCCGGCGGTTCGCGTGGTGTCGTTCACCGGCTCGACCCACGTCGGTCGCATCGTGAATCAGGCGGCGGCGCCGACCTTCAAGAAAGTGCACCTCGAGATGGGCGGCAAGAACGTCATCCTGATCATGGACGATGCCGATCTCGAGCTGGCGGTGGACGGCTGCCTGTGGGGCGGTTTTGGCACGAGCGGCCAACGCTGCACCGCCGCCAGCCGCGTCGTCGTGCACGAGAAGGTCTACAAGAAGTTCGTCGACGCCTTCGTCGACCGCGCGTCCGCGCTTCGTGTCGGAGACGGCCTGCTCGACACGACGGAGATGGGGCCCTCGAACAGTCAGCCGCAGCTCGACACGGTGATGCGCTACGTGACGATCGGTCGCGACGAGGGCGCGAGGCTGGCGAGCGGCGGGCCGTCGGCTCGACTCCGGCGTGTACGCCAAAGGGTTCTTCCATCAGCCGACCGTGTTCACCGACGTCGATCCGAAGATGCGGATCGCGCGGGAAGAGATCTTCGGACCGGTGGTCTCGGTCATCCCGTGCAAGTCTCTCGAGGAAGCGATCGCGATCGGCAACGGCGTCGAGTACGGCCTGTCGGCATCGATCTACACCCAGGACATCAATCGCGCCTTCGAGGCGATGCGCGACCTCTACACCGGGATCTTCTACGTCAACGCGCCGACCATTGGCGCCGAGGTGCACCTTCCGTTCGGCGGGACCAAGAACACCGGCAACGGTCACCGCGAGGCTGGCGGCGCCGCGCTCGACGTCTTCTCGGAATGGAAGTCGGTTTACATCGACTTCAGCGGCAAGCTCCAGCGTGCACAGATTGACGTGGCGGAGCTCTAGTCAGCCGACAACTTCCAACTCCCAGCCGTCCTCCGCCATCCGGCCGGCCGTCGGCCCTCGGTCTGAATTTCCCGTTCGTGTTAAACTCTGCCCATTCCACTACTTAGGGTTACATCGAAGTATCTGCTGGCCGGGAGTCTTTACCTGGCCGTCTATGCCCTTCTGGGCTGGCTGTTTGGCGGGAATCCGACGGCGCAGTCGATCTACGGCAACGCCGGGCTGCTGCTGCCGGCGGTAGCGACCTGCGTCGTCATTCTTCGCCGACGCCGGCAGTGGCTCGGGCTCCAGCGCCTCTTCTGGGATTCGTTCCTCGTCGGCATGACGCTGTGGATCCTGGGCCACATTGGCTGGATCGCCAGCCAGATCGGGAAGGCTGAAGTCTCGTGGGTCCAATGGCACACGATGTTCAGCCTGTGCGGCGGGTTGGGAACGCTCGTGGCCTTTCTGTCGCGACCGCACCGGGGCGCACGCGAAAACATCACCGGCGCGGCGGCCGTCGAGCTGGCCACCTACGGGATGTTCGGCGCCTTCGTCTTCGCCTATTTCGTGCTCGTGCCGAGCGTCGTCCTGCCGTCTGCCAACAACTCTGAAGGCGTGCTTCTCTGGCTCGTGCAGGTCCAGCGGCTGCTGTTGATGACCGCCCTGACGGCGGCTGTTTGGGCCGGTCGGCGAACGTCCTGGAGCCTGACCTACAAGCGGCTGGCGTTTGGCGTGGCGGTGGGATTCTTCCTTCGCGTCGCGACCAGCCTGGCGATCTCGCGCAACGACTACCACCTCGGCTCGGCGCTCGACTTTGCCTGGATCGTGCCGTTCCTCTGCTACCTGTGGGCGGCGCTGGAAGCCCCGGCGTCATCGCCCTTGGAGGAAGTCCCGCTCGAGGCTTCGGTCGAGCCGACGCCGGTACTGCTGTCGGTCGTGCCGGTGCTGGCCGTGCCGCTAATCGGATACGGATTGCTCAGGGTTCAGCCGCTCGGCGATCCTGGCGATTCGTTCCGCGTGCTGTTGACGACGATGACGATCGTCTGCGGCGTGGGCCTGCTGACGCTGCGGCTCGCCGTCCAGCGCGGGGAGCTTCAGCGCGCCGACGCGCGCGTGAAGCTGCTGGCCGCGGCGACCGAGCAGACCGGCGACCTGATCCTGATCACGCGAGGCGACGGCACGTTCGAGCACGCCAATGACGCGTGTTTGCGCGCGCTCGGCTATACCCGTGCCGAGCTGGTGGGGATGAACCTCGCCGCGCTGCTCGACCATGGGGGTCCGGAGCAGCTGCGGGACCACATCGGCCGCGAGGTGCGCCAGAAGGGCATCTGGCGCGGCAACTTGCGCCACAAGCGGCGCGACGGCAGCGGCCTGCCGGTGTCGAGCACGGTCGTGGCGCTCCGCAATGAGTCGGGGGCGGTGACACACTTCGTTGGCGTCGAACGCGACATCACCGAGGAGCTGCGGCTGCGCGATCAGCTGGTCCACAGCGAACGTCTGTCGGCGATTGGCGAGCTCGTCGCCGGCGTGGCTCACGAGATCAACAACCCGCTGCAGACGATCGTCGGCTGCATCGAGCTGCTCCTCGAAGAGAACGCGCCTCCCGAGGATCACCGGCGGGACTTGCAGCTCGTGCGCCAGGAAGCGGCGCGAGCCGGCCAGATCGTCAGGAACCTGCTGGCGTTCGTCCGGCGCGGCTCGCCGGACCGCGTCGCGACCGATCTGAATCAGATCGTACGGGCGACAGCCGACCTCCGCGAGTTCCACCTGATGCAGCGAAATATCACCCTGATGGTCGATCTCCAGTCGGGCCAGCTGCCCATCTTCGTCAACCGCGAAGAGATCCAGCAGGTCGTGCTCAACCTGGTGATGAACGCGGGCCATGCGATCGCCGAAGGACCTGGTTCAGGAACGATCGTCATGCGCACCGAGTCGGACGGGACGCAGCCAGATGCTGCAGGTTCGCGACGACGGGCCGGGGATCAGCCTGGAGCTGCGCGGACGCATCTTCGAGCCGTTCTTCACCACCAAGGATGTCGGTCAGGGGACCGGCCTCGGGTTGTCAATTTCGCTGGGCATCGCGACCGCGCATGGCGGTTCGCTGATCCTGTGCGATAGCGTCAAAGGCGCCTGTTTCGAGCTCCGGCTGCCGGTATATCAGACGGCGACGGCGATCGCACCCCGCGCCGGCGGCGCCCGATCGTGCCGTGTGCTGATCGTCGAGGACGAGGCGCCGATCCGCGGGCTGCTTTCGCGACTGCTGGCGCGCCGCGGCCATACCGTTGCGGAGGCGGCGTGCGTCAGCGATGCCATGGCGCTCATCGACCGCGGCAATGTCGATCTGGTGTTGTGCGATGTCACCCTCGGCGACGAGAGCGGGGTGGACTGCTTCCGCCAGACCCAGGCGCTCAAGCCGGACCTCGCGCGGCGCTTCGTGTTCGTGACCGGCGACGCGGGCGCGATGGGGCTTCAGCCGAATCTGCGCAACGTCCAGGTCCTCGCCAAGCCCTTCACCGCCGCCGATCTCGATCGCGTGCTGGCTGAAGTCGTGCCGCACACGCCCTCGCTCATCGCCAACTCCTGAACTCAGCGAACGGGCGCCTTCTTCTTCCGGATGTCGTCCTTGAGGTTGGGATTGACGCGAAACCCGGCCTTCTCGGCAGCCTGGACTTCCTCTTCGGCCTGCTCGTAGCGCCCGCTCATCAGGTAGACGACCGCCAGATTGCTGTGCGCCTCGCCGAACTTCGGATCGACGGCGAGGGCCGCCTTGTACTCCCGCTCGGCATCGGTGTGCTGTCCCAGACGCAAGTAGGCGCTGCCGAGCGCCATCGAGATGCCGGCCGGCACAGGCGCCGTGGTGCCGACGATGGAGCGCGTTCGCCGGCTTTCGAGCAGGTTGATCTGGTCGTTGAGGCGGATGATGCTGGTCGAGACGTTGACGCTGGTGCTTGACTGCGAGACGCGTTCCAGGTTGCGGACCGTGTCGCGCAGGACCTTAATCTGATCCTGCAGCCGCCGGTCGGCGTCGACGCTGCCCATCGCTTCGTCGGCGACGTTACGCTTGAACGCCTCCCGGCAATCGACGTAGGCGCGGACCGCTTTCTGATAGTCGTGCGTCCGCATGTAGACCTGACCGAGCCCGTAGAAGGCGGCGTCGAACTGCGGGTCGAGCGTCGTGGCCGCCACGAACTCGGTCTCGGCCTTGTCGTAGCGTTCGGACTCCAGCGCGTTCATGCCGGCGCGAAAATGACCAAGCGCCTCACGATACTGCTTGTCGGTGATCGTCTGTGCGCCGAGGTTCGCGGCCATCGTCATGATGACAATCACCATCGACCACATATGCCTTGCCTCCCTTGATTAAACCGAGGTCCGGGCCTCGGGGCGCCGCGCGATGTGTTTACTGTCGAGCACTCCGTGTATTCCGCGTACTCCGCGGCCCGCCTTCCGCTTGCCGGATTCCGCGGATTCCGCGTATTCCGCGTACTCCGCGGCCCATCTTCCGTTTGCCGTATTCCGCGTACTCTGCGTGTACTCCGCGGCCCGTGCTTCCGCTTGCCGGATTCCGCGTGCTCTCCGCGTACTCCGCGGCCCGTCTTCCGGCTTGCCGTATTCCGCGTGCTCTGCGTACTCCGCGGCCCTGTGCTTCCGCTTGCCGTATTCCGCGTATCTCCTGCGTATTCCGCGGCTCGTCTTCCGCTTGCCGGATTCCGCGTGCTCTGCGTATTCCGCGGCCGGATTCCGCGTATTCCGCGTAGTCCGCGGCCCGTGTTCCGCGGCCGTCAGCGGCCCTCCAGATACTGCCGGACCTTCGGCTGATTGGGATCCAGCGCCAGCGATCGGCGGAAGCTCGCGTCGGCGGCCTTGCGCTCGCCGACACACAGCTCGGCCAGGCCCTGCGACGCGAACGCCGCGGCGTTGGACGGGCTCAGCGTCGTCGCCCGGCGGAAATCGTTCAACCCCGAGGCGCAGTCGCCGGCCTCGACGCGATAGCGGCCGCGGAAGAGCAGCACCTCCGGGTCGTCCGGCTTGGAGGCGAGGGCGGTGTTGAGAAGCCGCAGGCTGCGATCGACCTGACCGCTTCGCTGATAGCCGATGGCACGCCCGATGAGGTACTTCGGTCCTTCCGGCAAGCTGTGCGCAAAGGCGCGGACCAGCAGGTCGTCGGACTTGTCGAGCGATCGATTCTGCGCGAACAGCAGGTCGCTCAGGTTCCACAACGCCGATGCCAGGTTGGGATCGACGGTCAGCGCGCGATCGAAGGCGTCGATCGCTTCGTCGATCTTGTTCTGCTGCTTGAGCAGCAGCCCCTCGTTGTTGAGCGATCCGGCCGTTCGCGTGCCCTGCGCACGACCCGTCGCCTCCTCGCCGGCGCCAATGTAGCCAAGCGCTTTGAGTTTGGCGACGGCATCCGCGTCCACTCGCGACGAGTCGGTGCTCGCGGTGGCCGCCGGAGCCGCGGGCTTGACGTAGTAACGACGATAGTCGGCCGCGCTGCTGGCTGCGGCCGTGGGAGCGCCAGGCAGCGGAGGCCCGAGAACGTCGCGACCTGGCGGTAAGCCGGACAGCGACAGCAGCGTGGCGCACAGCTGCTGAACGCTGCCGTGCGAGGCGTGTCCCGGCGACGCCTGGATGCCGTTACCCCACAGGAGATACATCCCGTTCTCGCGATGCCAGCGCGCAGCCGTGGCGTTGGCGACGCTCGAGAGCTCCGTCGGCCGTCCTTCACCCCACGTGAACCCGTGATCGGAGGCGAGCATCAGCACGCTGTTCGAGGATTCGGCCAGCTGCCGATACTGCTCGAGGATGGCGTCGATGTGCGCGAAGTACTTGCGCGGCACGTCGCTGTAGCGCGCGTAATCTCCTTCGGGGATCGCCGGCTGACGCGGCGGCGCGTACGGGGCGAAGACGTGGCCGATGCTGTCGGTGCCCTGGATGTAGACGAGCAGGAGATCCGGCGAATTGCGCGCGGACCAGTCCCGTCCGAGGTTCGAATAGACGTTGGTCTCGATCAGGATGCGTCGAAGCGCGCTGATCGGGTGGGCATAGGGATCGGTGATCGCCGCCGCGTCCCGATACTCGGCGTCGGTCAGCCAGGGAAGCATCGCCTTGAGCTGGTCGAAGCCGGCCTCCTGTTCGGCCTGACGCAGACCGTCGGCTGCCCACTGCTGGAGCGACTGCGGGTAGACCACTCCCGGTGGCGGCGTCGACTCGCTGTAGAGGAACGTGAACAGCCGGTCGGAGACGATCAAGCCGTTGACCGTCTCCGCCGGATAGGTCGCCCAGAATCCGAGGGCGCCGACCTTTCGCCCCCCGGCGGTGGCCATGTTCCAGATCGCGGGCACCGCGCGCTCGTCGCTGGTGATCGGCTCACGCTGGTGCGTCGCCGGGTTGACGCGGAGAAAGTCGAGCACGCGATGCTCGAGCGGGCTCGCCCCGGTCATCATCGTCGTCCAGACCAGCGGCGACAGCGGAGGGTGGAGCGTGGCCACCGTCCCGCTCGTCCCTTCGCGAACCAGCCTGGCCAGTGTCGGCATCGTTCCGTTGGCGACGTATTCGTCGAGCAGCGACCAGTCGGCCCCGTCGAGGCCGACGAAGATCACCCGGCGACCAGGCGTGGTGACGCCGGTGACGGCCGGCACCGCGCGAGTCATGCTCTCGGACTCGGCAGGCTGGTCAATGACGCTTCGCGAGCTCATGCGCCAGATGGCGATGGCCGCAACCGCCACGACCAGCACTGCGAGCAGAACGCCAACGATTCGCCGCATCCCACCTAGTTTATGCTCGACATGTCGACCGACACGCGAGACGGGTCCCGCTTCGGAACAACCCTCACCGCCGTGGTGATCGTCCTCCAGGCCCTTTGGCGCTGTGACCCTCTGAAACGAAAAAGGCCCCGCGCGCACGCGGGGCCCTCGTGTTCGAGTCACCAGCTCCCAGCCGGAGCTGGAAGCTGGCCATGGTTGCCTAGAACGTGAATCGCACGCCCAGCCGCAGACTGCGCTGACCGGTGAACCCACGCGTCTGGCTGTCCGGCCCCGTTTTGAGGTAGTCGGGGTTGGTCGCTGTCGCGCGCGGATTGCTGATCACACCGGCGGGCGTCAGGCTGTTGCCGGTCGTGACGATGCCGCCGTCACCGTTGCAGAGGCCATCCGGAATCCCGCCGCAGGTGCCGTCCGACACCAGGTTATACCGCTCGTCGAACGCATTGATTGCCTGCCGATCGAACAGGTTGAAGATATCGGCAATCATGTCCAGCCGACGCGTCCCGCCGAGTCGCAGCGGGTAGGAGACGTGCAGATCCGCCTCCCAGTCGCTCGGCCCGCGTCCGACCGAGCCGCGAGGCACGAGGTAGTACTCCCAATTGCTGTAGGCGGTGGAATAGCCGTACGCGTTGAGAGGCGTGCCGGCGTACCAGTGCGTCCCGATGCCGAACTGCAGCCCTGTGACCGGCCCACTCGAGACCTCGTAGGTGCCGAGGAACTTGAGCTGCACGTTGCGATCGTTGCTCAACCGCCCTTGCGCGTTCACCAGGAAGTCGGCGTAGTCGAACGCCGAGTTGATGTTCGGATCGAGCTGGCCGGTAGAAGCCTGGAACGTGCCGTCGTAGTTGCCTTCGAGCTTGCTGAAGACCGCGCTGGCGAGGAACTGCCAGTTGTGGCTCAGCCGCTTCTGGCCCGTGATTTCGAACGCGTTTTCCACGCGCTTCGGCTGCGGCGCTGGAGCCGTGTGCACGAAGTCGTAGAAGCCCATGTCCGTTCCCAGCCCCGTTCCCGGGTTGGCGATGAAGTATTCCCCCTGATCGGGAATCAGGAAATCCTCGATGACGCGGCCGAGATTCCTGTGCGTGTACTTCGCGCCGACGACGATGTTGCTCTTCAACTGGTATTCGAAGCCGCCGACCCACTCGTCGATGTACTGACCCTTCAGGTTCGGATCGACCGGTTCCACGCTGCTTCCCAGCAGGCTCGATCGAGCCGGCGCGCTCGCATCGGGAATCGTGTTCGACGCGTTGGGATCGAAGTTGTAGCAGAAGCACTGGAGCTCGCCTCCGAACGCCCGGATGTTGATGTCCATCGGGATGCTCTCGTAGAAGCGGCCCCAGTTCGCGTAGACCTTGCTGCGGCTGTCGTGCGTCACGTCCCAGATGAAGCCAACACGCGGCGCCCAGTTCTGATCGAGCTTGAACGCGCTCTGGCCATCGCGGTTGCGCACGTCCTGCGCTTCCCATCGGATCCCGCCGTTGATCGTGAAATAGTTCCCCAGCTTCCAGCTGTCCTGGGCGAAGAACGACGTGTTGGCAGAGTCTGGCTCGGAGGTGAGCGGCAGCGCGATCGTCCAGGTGGACGGATCCGCCCGGACGAATCCCGGCGCGCGATCGTTCACGTAGAAGCGGTGCCGATAGTAAACGGTGCCCTGGCCACCGGAGAGCGTGCTCAACTTGTAGATTCGCTGCCCCGCGCCACCGTTGTAGTTGTTGTTGATCGCGTTGATGTGCTCGTAGTCGCCGCCGGCCTTGATATCGTGGCCGCCGAGATACATCGTGACGTTGCCCTGGAAGACGTTGCGGTTGAAGTCCTGATCCTGGAAGAACCCGAACCCGCCGCTCGTCGCCGTCGGCACCACAGTCTGATCGATGAAGTTGGGGATGTCGCGGCCGGCGCCGGCGAACTTGTCGGTCTCCTCATGCCGCGCCACCATACCCTGAACCAGGAAGCGGCTGCCGAACACGCCGTTGTACTTGCCGACCAGGTCGGTGCCGCCGATCTTCCGTTCGCCGTCGAACGTGCTCGGCGGACCGGAGATCGTGAACACGTTGCCGGTTCGCTTCGACGGGTCGCCGTTCACGTTGAAATTGAACGTGTGGCCGGAGCCCACCTTGCCGGTCAGCTTGACGGCGTAGAGATCACGATTGATGGTCAAGGGGACGACCGAGCCGGTCTCCGGCGCTCCAGGCGAGGCGATGGTCCGGATGACGGTCGTGTCGTCACGCTCGTTGACCCGGTTGTAGGCGCCGAAGTACCACAGGCGATCCCTGACGATGAATCCGCCGAGCGACACGCCGGCGTCCGCCTGATGCGCGATGTCCGTGATCTGCGTGGTCGTGGCCGGTCGCTCGTCCGCAGTGCTGTTGTTGGCCTGGAGCGGGCCGCCTTCGCCGAATCCGAAGAGCGATCCGCTGAACTGATTGCCGCCGCTCTTGGTCAGCACGTTGACCACGCCGCCCGTCATGCGGCCGTATTCGGCAGGCAGGCCGCCGGTCTTCACTTCGACTTCCTGAATGAAGTCGTTGTTCAGCGTCTTGCCTTTGTCGCCCAGCTCGACGCCGGTCGTATTCAGACCGTCGATGATGTACTGGTTTTCCGCGCTCGACGATCCGTAGACGATCGGTCCAACCATGTCGGACGTCACGCCTGGCGCCATCGTGGTCAAGGCGTAGAAGTCGCGGCGCACCGGCAGCTTGTTGAACATTTCCGGGGTGACGCTGACGCCCGTGGTCGTCGAGGTCGTGTCGACCGTCGGCGACGTCGCCTGGACCGTGACCGATTCGGTGACGCCGGCGAGCAACATCTTGAGATTCAAGGTAACCGTACGATCGAGGCCGATGTCGACCGGCTGTTCGATCGTCTTGAAGCTGGCGAGCTCGGCTTTCACCGTGTAGTGACCGGGGGGGAGGCTGGGAAAACGATAGTTGCCTTCACCGTCGGTGACTTGGGTTTGGGTGCCTTGCATGGAAGGGCTGGAGACCGAGACGGTGACGCCTGGCAATGATGCACCCTGGGCGTCCGTCAACTGGCCGAAGAGGCGTCCCGTCGTCTGCGCGTAAAGTCCGGCGACCGGGATGGTCAGAAGCGCTGCTGCGACCAGCAGGCCTCGGCGCAGCGCCGAGAGGGGCCGTGCACGTTTGATCAATGTTGTCCTCCTGATGGTGAGGTGAGCCTGAAGGACCCTGACAGAAACGGATGAGGGCCGTACAGATTGGGGACCTTACTCAGCTGACCTGACGATATTCCGCTGGGACGAACGACAAAGCACGCCCCATGCCTGATCACGCAAGGACGGTGATTCGTCACCGTGCATCGACTTTTCATCAAGTCGTCGCACTAGCTCGAGAATACCGATCGGAATTCTTGGAGGAACGCGTTCGGGATTTTGGTCAGCGGCCGATCTTCTTTTTCATCAGCTCATCTTTGAGTCCGGGATGAACGTGGAATCCGGTCTGCTCGGCGAGGATGACCTCTCGTTCTGCCTGATCGAGCCTGTCGGTCATCATGTAGAGAACGGCAAGATTGGTGTGCGTCTCACCGGAGGCGGGATTGGCGTCGATCGCCGTCTTGTACTCACGCTCAGCATCAGCAAACTGACCACTGCGGAAATATGCGGCGCCGAGTGCCATTGGGACGAAGTATGGGACGGATGTATCGATTGGGACGCCCAGGTTGCGCTGGCGCGCCTGTTCCAGTCGATCGATCTGCGCCTGCAGCTCACGGATGTAGAGACTCTGCGACTGGGATTGGGCTTTGACGGCGCCGGTCTGGCCGGCCTGGTTCATCGCGGTGCGGAGCTCGAGGATTCGATCGTCAATCGCCCGGTTCGACGACAGCTGATCGGTGTAGCGCTCGCCTCCTCTTGCGATGTAGAGGTCGCGGCACTTCGTATATGCGTCGATCGCCTTGGCAAAGTCCCGCAGTCCCATCTCGGCGCGCCCAAGGCTGTAGGAGGCGAGCGCGAACTTCGGGTCGTTGTCGAGCGCCGACTGCGTCGCTGCCGTTCAGCGCCGCGAACTGTCCGTCTGACTGGCTCCAGCTGTTGTTGTAGGCCAGGCGCGTGCGGAGCTTGCTGCCGAACTGATTGGTTGCGTTGGCCGTCAAGTACTGCACTTCCTGCTTCTGTTTGGTGTCCGACGTGTTGGCCGTCGCGATGCCGCTCGTGCTGGCGTCGACATGGCGCTTGATCGTCGTGTACGCCGGCTGATAGGCGCCGAAGAACCACATGCGGTTCTTGAGGACCGGACCACCGAGCTGCGCGCCCGGCTCGAAACGCGTGTTGTTGTCCTTCGGATAGGTGTGGTACTCGGCCTGATCCGCGTGTCCGACGACGGCGCGGAGTGTCGGGTTGGAGTCGCCGGCGAGGTCCGAACCCTGGAACATGCCGCCCACGTAGCCGTGGAGGCTGTTGCTGCCGCTTTTCGTGATGACGTTGATCACGCCGCCGGTCGAGCCGCCGTACTCAGCGGGGTAGCCGGTGGACTTGACCTGCACTTCCTCGACGAAATCCGCAAGGAGATTCTTGCCCGACAGACCGCCGACAATGTTGGTGGTCTCGATGCCATCGATGACGTAGCGGTTCTCGGCCGCCGCGGCGCCGTCGAGCATGAGGCCAGGCTGACCCGCTGGCGCGGACTTCGCCTCCATGTTTGCGCCCGAGGCCTGCGTGACCAGTGACGTGAAATCCCGATTGTGCGGCAGCAGGTTCACCTGCTCGGCGCGGATGTTCGTGAAGCGGCCACTCTGCTTGACGTCCACGAGCGGCGACTCCGCGGTGACCTCGACTCGTTCGGTCACACCCGCAAGGGCGAGCGCGAAGTCAACTTTCTTGATATCGCCCAGGCCGACGCGGACGTCGGGAACTTTGCCGGGCTCGAAACCCTGCAGAGTGGCCGAAATCTGATAGTTGCCAGGCAGCAACGACGGGAAGCGGTAGCCACCCTGACGCTCGTCAAGTAGTCACAACGTTCGTCCCGGACCGGCTGCGATTTTGGATTTTCTGCGGCGGGAGGGGCGCGAAAAGCCGCCAAGCTTGTCAAAAATGCCGCCACACGTACCAGATTCGGTCGAAACGGTGCAGTATGCTTGAAAGGATATGCCCCCCTCGGACGTCGTTATCGTGGGTGCCGCGCGCACGCCGATTGGCAGATATGGCGGTTCGTTGAAGGGCGTTCATCCCGCGGATCTGGGTGCCATTGCTGCAGGGGCGGCCTTGCGCCGGGCGGGCGTCGGGGCGTCCGTCGTCGAAAGCGTGCTGGTCGGCCATGCGCGACAGGCTGGATCAGGCCCCAACCCCGCCCGACAGGTCGCCATCCGTGCCGGCATTCCGGCGGAGACCCCCGCGCTGACCGTCAACCAGGCGTGCGCGTCCGGGATGCAGACCATCGCCATCGGTGCGCAATCGATCCTGCTCGGCGAGGTCGAGGTCGTGCTCGCCGGCGGGATCGAGTCCATGAGCCGCATGCCGTACCTCGTCGATGCCGAAGACGCGCGCTGGGGGCATCGCATGGGGAATTTCAGGCTCGTCGACGCCATGTATCGCGACGGGTTCACGTGTTCGGTCTGCGGCATGATCATGGGAGAGACCGCAGAGCTTCTCGCCCGCGACTACGGGATCACGCGCGAGGAGTCCGACGCGTATGCGCTGGAGACGCAGCGCCGGGCCGAACAGGCGATCAGTGCCGGACGATTCCGTGACGAGATCGTGCCCATGCCGTTCACGGATGCCAAGGGCACGCCGCAGACGCTCGACGCGGACGAACATCCGCGGCCTGGCGCGACGATCGAGGGGCTGCGCAAGCTGCCGCTCGTCTTCGGTGACATGGAAGGAAAGCCCGGGATCATCACCGCCGGCTCCTCGTCAGGGATCACCGATGGCGGCGCCGCCGTTGTCCTGATGACCGCTGACCGGGCGAAGCGTGACGGCCTCGCGCCGCTGGCGCGGGTGATGGGCTGGGCGACTGCCGGTGTCGATCCGCGCCGAATGGGCATTGGACCCGTGCCGGCGGTCAGGAAGCTGCTGACGCGGACGGGTCTGCGCCTCGACGACTTCGACCTCGTCGAATTGAACGAAGCGTTCGCCGGGCAGGTACTGGCGGTGCTCCGTGATCTGCCGATCGCCTCCGACCGCCTCAACGTCAACGGCGGCGCGATCGCGCTCGGCCACCCGATCGGCTGTACGGGCACTCGCATCGTGGTGACGCTGCTGTACGAGATGCTGCGGCGCCAGGCGCGTCTGGGCCTGGCGACGCTCTGCGTCTCAGGCGGCATGGGGATGGCGGTGGCGATCGAACGGTGCTAAGGGTGCTCGGGTGCTGGGGTGCTAGGAGTGCCGGTGCTCAGGGTGCTGGGTGCTAGGAGTGCCGGTGCTAGGGTGCTCAGGGTGCGCGGGGTGCTCATTCGACTGACATGAAATTCGCGATCATTGCGGGCGACGGGATTGGCAAGGAAGTGACCGCCGAGGCGGTCCGCGTGCTGCGGCGCGTGGGCGAGGTCTTCGGGCGGACGTTCGATCTCGAGCCGCTGCCGTGGGGTGCCGACTATTTTCTCGACACCGGCGTCACGATTCCACCCGACGGCTACGCGATGCTGCGCGACGACTTCGACGCGATATTCATCGGCGCCCTCGGCGATCCGCGCGTGCCGGACAACCGCCACGCCCGCGACATCCTGCTCGGGACCCGCTTCGAGCTCGACCTCTACGTCAACTATCGCCCCATCACCCTGCTCGACGAGCGGCTGTGTCCGCTCAAAGGACGCACGCCGAAAGACGTGAACTTCGTCGTCTTTCGCGAGAACACAGAGGGGCTCTACGTCAGCATCGGCGGACGCTTCAAGGCTGGCACGCGCGACGAAGTGGCCATCCAGGAAGAGTTGAACACCTGGAAAGGTGTCGATCGCATCGTCCGCCACGCCTTCGCGTTCGCGAGCGCCCGCAAGCTGACCAAGGTGTGCATGGCCGACAAGAGCAACGCGATGCAGCAGGGGCACGCGCTCTGGCAACGCGTCTTCAAAGAGGTGGCCGCGGAGTATCCGGCGATTCAGGCCACGCACTACTACATCGATGCGCTCGCCATGTACATGGTGCTCGACCCGGCGCAGTTCGAGGTGATCGTCACGAACAATTTGTTCGGCGACATCATCACCGATCTCGGCGCCACGTTTCAGGGCGGCCTCGGCATGGCTGCGTCGGGAAATATCCACCCCGGCCAGACGTCGATGTTCGAGCCTGTGCACGGATCCGCGCCCAAATTTGCCGGCCGGAACATCGCCAACCCGATCGGCGCGATCTCGTCCGCCGCGCTGATGCTCGAGACGCTCGGCCTCGCCGAGGAGGCCAGGGCGATCGACCTCGCCGTAAGCGAGGCCGTCAAACGCGGCCAGGTGACCGCCGATATCGGCGGAACGCTGGGAACTCAACAAGCCGGCGAGTTCATCGCTAGTCAGATTCAAGATTGAACCCGAACTTACCCCGAACCAGAACCATGAACCAGACCCCGAACGGCGAACCCCGAACCCCGAACCCCCCGCCCGTCTTCATCATTTCCGGCTCCCGCACCCCCATGGCCGACTACAACGGGAAGCTGAAAGACATTTCCGCGCTGGACCTGGGAGCGATCGCGTCACGTGCCGCCATGCAGCGAGCCGGCGTTCCTGCCGACGCCATCGACCACGCTGTCTTCGGCAACGTGCTGCAGAGCAGCTCCGACGCCGTCTACGGCGCGCGCCACATCGCTCTCCGCGCCGGGCTGCCGGTGGAAGTGCCGGCTCTCACCGTGAACCGCCTCTGTGGATCCGGCATCCAGGCCGCCGCCAACGGCGCGCAGTTGATTCAGCTCGATGAGGCCGACCTCGTGCTGACCGGCGGCGTCGAGAGCATGAGCCAGGCACCGCACGTGATCCGCGGTCTGCGAAGCGGGCTGCGATTGGGGCAGGGTGATCTCGAGGACTCGCTGTGGGCGGCGCTGCTCGACACGCACTGCGGCTGCACGATGGCCGCGACCGCGGAAAATTGCGCGGCGAAATACAACGTGTCGCGCGACGAACAGGATCGGTACGCCCTGCGCAGTCAGCAGCTCGCCGACAAGGCGTGGCGGGAAGGGCGGTTTACCGAGGAAGTCGTCCCGGTCGAGATCAAGTCGCGCAAGGGTGTCGAGATGTTCGCCCAGGATGACCACCTGCGCCCGGATTCGACTCTGGAGGGCTTGGCCAGGCTGGCGCCGGCGTTCAGCAAGAACGGGTGCGTGACGGCCGGCAACGCCAGCGGAATCGTCGACGGCGGCGCCGCGCTGCTGCTCGCCTCGGCCCGCGCCGTGAAGGCCCGCCAGCTGAAGCCGCTGGCGCGGCTGACTCACTGGGCTTACGTCGGCGTCGAGCCGACGATGATGGGGATGGGGCCGGCGCCGGCGACCCGGAAGGTCCTCGATCGCGCCGGGCTGTCTTTAAAGGATATCGATTTGATCGAGATCAACGAGGCGTTTGCGGCGCAATACCTCGCCGTGGAAAAGGAACTCGGTCTCGATCGCGACCGGGTGAACGTCAACGGCGGTGCGATTGCCCTCGGTCATCCCCTCGGCATGACCGGTACGCGACTCCTGCTGACGCTGACGCTCGAGCTCAAGCGTCGCGGCCTCAAACGCGGCCTCGCCGCCGCCTGCATCGGCGGCGGCCAGGGCATCGCCGCGCTCGTCGAGCGCGACTAGGACTCCCGATCCGGCCCGCTCGGACGCTCTATTCCGCCCTCAGGGCCGCATCGGACCCATGGCTGCGGCGCGAAGCGCCGGGATCACGCGCGCGATGATCGCGCCCCGCGAATCACGAAGTTCCAGCGAACCCCGGGAGGCCGTTCGGTCAGAGAGTCTTGAGGAGCTGCTGTGCCTTCTGCTTGAACTCCCGATCTTCGGGAGCCCATTGGGGATCGACGGGGACGGCGAGGACCTTGTCGAGCAAGGTCCTCGCTTCTTGCTTGCGGTTCTCGTCGATGAGTGTCTCGGCGAGGAAGAACAGCGAGGCGGTGCTGTTCGGGTTGTAGCTGAGTGACTGCCGGAGGTGCTCCTCGGATTTCTTCTTGCTGCCGCCGAAGAGTCCCGGGACCTTGAAATACCAGCGTCCGAGCGCTCGATCGGCCGAGCCTTCCTGAAACGCGGCGTTGAGGCGCAGGACGGTCTCGAGCTCGTTCCTGATCTCGCCGCGGTACTTCAGCCCCTGGCTCATGCCGCCCGCTTCGGCGAGGGCGCCCATGTTGGCCGCGATCCAGAAGTGCCCCTCCGGTTTGTCCGGGGCGATCGTCACCGCGGTACGGCCCGCGGCAATCCCCGCTTCGAATGTCGGCTTCCGGTTTTTCTCGGCCGCGTGTCCGCCCAGCCAATACCTCGCGCGCGCGAGCTTCCAGGCCGACTCGAAGTCCTTCGGGTCGCGCGCCAGGCGCGCGGCCCAGATCGCCTCGGCGGCCTGTGCGCTCGGGAGCTGCTCCCGCTGCGCGTAGAGGGCATCAGGGTCCTGCGCCTGCGCGGTGGATGGGGCGGCTCGCGCGAGGACGGCGGTCGGTGGAATCGGCGCCGCGCCTGACAATGGGCTCGGACCAGCGAGGTACAATACGAGGATGCAGGAAATCATTCGGGAGCTGCTGGCCCAACTCGGCGAGAATCCATCCCGAGAGGGACTGGTCGACACGCCGAAACGCGTGGAGAAGGCCCTCCGGTTCCTTACGAGCGGATACACGGCGGACATCGATACCGTGCTCAACAACGCGTTGTTCACCGTCGATTATAACGAGATGGTGATCGTCAAGGACATCGACTTCTACAGCCTCTGCGAGCACCACCTGCTGCCGTTCTTCGGCAAGTGTCACATCGCCTACATCCCGCGCGGCAAGGTGATCGGCCTGAGCAAGATTCCGCGGCTGGTCGAGGTCTTTGCCCGCCGCCTGCAGCTGCAGGAGCGGCTCACCAACCAGATTGCCGAGACCATCAAGGCCAAGATTCATCCCCTTGGCGTCGCGGTCGTCGTCGAAGGCACGCACCTGTGCATGTCGATGCGTGGCGTCGAGAAACAGAACTCGTTCGCCATCACCAGCGCGATGCTCGGTGCGTTTCAGAGCGACGCGCGGACGCGCGCCGAATTCCTCGAGCTGATTCGCCGCCCTGAGCTGCAGGCACGGACGCCCCACGCGATCGATCATCTCGTCAACAGCTGAACCCAGGGTCCGAACGGGCACCCTCAGGCGCCAACGACCGTCGCCAGAATGTCGTGCAGCCTCTGCACGCCGTCGGTCAGCGCTGCCGGTCCTGGTTGCAGAATGTAGGTCGACTTGACCTCGTAGATGTGGCCGTTGCGCACGGCATCGATCCGGCCCCATTCGGGGCGCTCTCGGATGGTGCGCTCCTTGACCGCCTTCCCGCACCACGACGCGATGATGACCTCCGGGTTGCGCTCGACCACGAGCTGCGGGTCGACGATCCGATTCCTGCCGAGGCGCGCTGACCGCAGCTCCGGGAAGCAGCATGTCCCGCCGGCGATCTCGACGAGCTCTTCCACCCAGCAGATCCCTGAGATCAGCGGGCTGTCCCATTCCTCGAAGAACACTCTCGGCCGGTGTGGCCACGCGGCCGCGCGCTTGCGCATCTCGTCCAGTCCACCCTCGAGCCGCGCCGCGAGCGCCTCACCAGCGTCTCCTCGTCCGACGAGCGCACCAACGGTGCGAATCATCTGCAGGATTTCGGCAACACTCCGCTGATTGAACGTGAAGACCGGAAAGCCGCGGCGGATGAGCTCACGCGCGATGTCCGCCTGCAGATCCGAGAAGGCCAGGATCAGGTCCGGCTCGAGCGCCACGATCTTGTCGAAGCGCGCGTTGATGTAAGCGGAGACCTTGGGCTTCTGCCGCGCCTCCGGAGGACGCACGGTATAGCCCGACACGCCGACCACACGATCGCCCTCGCCGAGCAGGTACAGCGTCTCGGTCGTTTCTTCCGTCAGGCAGACGATGCGCGAAGGGTAGGGCATGATGCGTCGAGTCGATTGGCGATCGATTCGTGGCGGCAGGAAATTATACTGAGTGTATGAGACCAGCAGGTTGGCTGATGGCGCTGACGGTGACGGCGTCGCTCGCGACAGCGCCCGGCCTTGCCGCACAGAAGCGTCAGGTCCCCGCCAAGAAGCCTACCGCGAAACCCCCGGCCGCGAAGACGGCGGCGGCCAAGACCACTTCGCCCGAGATCAAGTGTCCGTCGCTGATCGGCATGGGCGTCAAGACGATTCGCAGCTTCTGCGATGTGCCTGCGGGAACCGATCCGGCGGAGGGGGTCATCATCTCGCTGCCGCTGCACACCGGTGAGGCGACGCTCTCGTTCGATCTGCACGCACGACACACGTATTCAGAAGCCCAGACGAAGAGCGGCAAGGGTTACGCGCAGTATCACGCCGTGATCGGCGTGCTGACGCTGAAGGGCGAGTTGATCCAGCGTGCGGCTGTCGAAGCCGAGTTCAGGACGGCGGCCGACCTGTTCGATCGGATCGGCGGCGGCGCCGGCCCCGGCGGTCTCAAGGCGGTCGCGCCCGCCGGGCGGGAACAGATCTACGTGACGATCCCGGCGGCGGTCAGCCAGGTCAGCCTGCTCGGCGAGAGCCTGGACGCGATCACGCCGGCCGGACACGAGACCGCGGTGATGCCGGGCCGGCCGGTGGCAGTCGTCAGCAATATGCTGATCGAGTTCAAGCCGAAATAGGCCGCGGAATGCGCGGGACGGTCTCGGTCCAGGCCGCGGAATACGCGGAATGCGCGGGACGGCCTCGGTCCAGGCCGCGGAATACGCGGAACAGGGCCAAGGCCCCGGAGCACGCGGAATTCGCCGAACAGCACTCCACGCGAGCGCCGCGCTATCATCAGTATTCATGTCTTCCGACGTTTTCGACGTAATCATCGTAGGGGCCGGTCCGGCCGGGCTGGCAGCGGGCATTGCGGCCACCAAAGCCGGGCTGACCTATCAGATCATCGAAAAGGGAGCGCTCGTCAATTCGCTCCTTCACTATCCAACCGAGATGGTGTTCTTCACCACGCCAGAGCTGATGGAGATCGGTGGGCTGCCGTTCGTGAGTCCTCACGACAAGCCCACTCGGCTCGAGGCGCTTCGCTACTACCGCCGTTGCACCGACACCTTCAACCTCGACATCGTTTTCGACGAGTCCGTGGTCGCGGTACGTCGCCAGGCCGCCACCACCGCCGATGGCGGGGCCTTCAGGGTCGAGACCACCGGCGCTCGAGGCCATCATCGCGTGCTGCAGAGCCGTACCGTGGTGCTCGCCACCGGCGCGTACGACTTCGTCAACATGATCGGCGTGCCGGGGGAGGATCTTCCGCACGTCTCGCACTACTTCACCTCGCCCCATCCCTTCTATCGCAAGCGCGTGGTCATTGTCGGCGGCAAGAACTCGGCAGCGGAGGCGGCGCTCGAGCTCTATCGCGCCGGCGCCCACGCCACCATCGTCCACCGCCGTTCGGCGCTTGGCGAGTCAATCAAGTACTGGGTGAAGCCGGACATCGAGAATCGAATCAAGGAAGGATCGGTGGCCGCCAGGTTCAACACCGAGCTCGTCGAGATCGGCCCCTCGTCGGTGGTCGTCGACGGGCCGGGCGGACGCGACACGCTACCCGCCGACGCGGTCTTCCTCTTGACGGGATATATATCGGATACGGCGCTGCTCCGCGCGTCGGGTGTCGAGCTCGACGCCGAGACGTGCGGTCCCCGACACAACGCTGAGACCTTCGAAACCAACGTGCCGGGCCTCTACGTGATCGGCGCGATGGTGGCCGGCAAGGCGAGCGGACGCATCTTCATCGAGAATGGGCGCTTGCACGGCCAGACGGCCATTGAGCGGGTACGGGATTTCGTCAGAAAATAGACGCGGCCGACCGGCGGCCTAGTGTCTGTCGTCGGATTCCCACGGCCGCTGGGAGACGAGCACTTTCATTTCGAGCAGCTCGATCAACGATCGGCATCGATCGAGCAGGCCGTCCCGCTCGAGGAGCGCCTGCTTTTCCACCGCCTCGAACTCGAGATACTGCGCCAGCGTGTTGACCAGGTCCTCGTCAGGCATCCACGACGGCACCTTCGGATCCGGCTGGCGATCCGGTTGCGGCACCAGCAAAGCCTCGAGCCGCCGCCGCTCGCTCTGCATCTCCGTCCGTGAGGCCGCCGCGAGCGGTTCGTCAATCGTTTCGACCTGTGCGACTCGATACGGCAACCCGTCCTGCTCTCCGGCGATCCTGAACTTCTCCATCCCGCGCAGGACGATGTTGCTGCGTCCGTCGGGCAGGCGTTCGGCATGGGTGATGACGCCGGCGCACCCGACCCCGTAGACCGCCGGCCGCCCCTCGTAATTCGATTGCCACCCCGGCCGCAACAGCACCATGCCGATGATGCGATCGCCCTTCAGCGCGTCGGCGACCATCTGTCGATACCGCGGCTCGAAGATGTGCAGCGGCAGAAAGACGTTGGGAAAGAGGACGACGTTGGGCAGCGGGAAGATGGGAATTGTGGGTGGCAGCATGGCTGATTACGTCGTGCCAACGGTGCTGAAGGTGCTAATGGTGCTAAGGGTGCGGTGCTGAAGGTGCTATTGGTGCCAAGGGTGGGCTGAGGTGCTGGTGCGGTGCTAAAGGCGAGCACCGCACCTTTAGCACCCCTAGCACCTTTAGCACCGCACCCTTAGCACCATTAGCACCCCCAGCACCGTTAGCACCTTCTCCTAGTGCACCGTCCTCGTCTTCTTGTCCATGTAATCCATCAGCACGTAGCGGCCGAGCGTGCGCGGTGTCGTGAAATATGCCTTGCCGTGGCAGATTTCGGCGACGCGACGCACGAAGCTGACGAGGTCGTGATCGCGGGCCAGCATGAACGTGTTGATGAGGATGCCGGCCTTGCGGCACGCCGCGACTTCCGCGAACGTCTCCGAGACGATGAACGGGTCGAGGCCGAAGGCGTTGCGGTAGATGCGACCGTCCGAGCGGGTGAGGGCGGAAGGCTTGCCGTCGGTGATCATCACGATCTGGCGCATGTCCTTCTGCTGGCGCTCGAGGATCCGCCTCGCCAGGCGCAGACCTTCGCGGGTGTTGGTGTAATACGGTCCCACCCGGACGCGGGCCAGCTGGCTGAGCGGAATCTCCTCTGCCGAATCGTGGAAGAGCACAACCTTGAGCGCGTCGCCGGGATACTGCAGGCGAATGAGGTTCGCCAGCGCGAGCGCGACGCGCTTGGCTGGTGTGAACCGATCCTCGCCGTAGAGGATCATGCTGTGGCTGCAGTCGAGCATCAACACCGTCGCGCACGAGCTCTGATATTCCCCCTGCGCGACCATGAGGTCTTCGTAGTCGACGGAGATGCCTGAGGAGCGAGGGCCGGGATCCGAGGTTCGAGGTCCGGGGTCCGAGGTCCGACCCTCGGTCCTGGGATCTCGACCCTCGGACCTCGTCCTCAACACCGCGTTCAAGATCGTCGCGCTGGCGTCCAGGTTCATCGTGTCGCCGAATTCGTAACGCTTCGGCGCGCCGCTGGCCTCGATGCCGGTCGCCATCTCGCGCGTGTCGTGGCGGCCGAGGCTGCTCTTGCCGAGTGAGCCCAGCAGATCACGCAGCGCGCGATAGCCGAGAAAGTCGAGGCTCTTGTCGGTGATCTCGAAGCGGTACTGCTCGGCGTTGCCCATGCCGCCGCCGGGGCGACCCTCGCGCTGCTCGCGTTCGCGCTCGAGGTCGGGAGGCCCCGTCAGGTAGCCCTGGGCCTGCAGCTTCTCGATGATCTTCTCGATCAGCTCGTCGAGCCGTTGCTCCGCGTCTTCGGCATCCCGCCAGTCCTTGCCGAGCATGCGCTCGAGTGTTTCCTCCGAGAGCAACCCGCCGCTCAGGAGCGCCTCGAGGATCGCATCATGCAGCGACTGCCAGGAATGCCCGCCCTCCTCGTCGTCATAGGGCAGACCATAGGGACTGTCGAAGCCGCTCGACAACAACATGTCGGACAGCTTGGACATCAGCTCTTCCAGGTCGAGCTCGTCGAGATCTTCGCCGGTGAACTTCGAATATCGGTAGCGCACTCGTCAGCCTCTGCGCGTTCGCCGTCGTTGTCCGCGTAATCCGTGGTTCCGCGGCCCGTGTTCGCCGTCATTGTCCGCGTAATCCGCGGCCTGTCTTCCGGCGTGGCTCGGCGGCCTTAGTTGTAGTACTTCTTCTTGTTGCCGGTCAGCGGGATGTCGCGCTCGGCCGGATCGACCGCCATGCGCGGCGCCCGCTTGACCTGCTCGGCGGCCTGAAACTGTCCCTCTTCGGAGCGGCTGATCTTGCGTTGCGCGTAGAGCCCTTCGAGCACGAAGTCGATCGCCGCCGCCAGGAGTCCGTCGGTCGGGCGCTTGCCAAGTCCAACCTGTCGCGCCAGCTCGTGCAGGCCCTGCACCTGTTCAGTCCTCGACAGGAGCTCCTCCGCCGAGAGCGTGTCGTCAACCTGGAGGTTGCCACCGAGGTCGAACCATTCGGTAATCTGCCGATGATCGGCGTTGGGGAACCAGCCGTTGAAGATGGTGCCGACCGCCGATCGAATGAGGTCGCGCGCGACGTTGTCGGCGCCTTTGAGCTCGCCTTCGTACTCCAGCTCGAATTTGCCAGTGATGGCCGGGATTGCCGCGTAGACGTCGGTGACGCGCGGCACGACCGCCGACTCGCTGGTCGCCAGCGCCCGCCGCTCGGCGTTCGAGACCACGTTCTCCAGCAATGAGATGGGCAATCGCTGGCTGACGCCCGATCGCTTGTCGATCTTCTGATCTCCGCGTGCCTGGAACGCCACCTCCTCGACCACCTCGCGGACGAAGTCGGGGAGCGTGAGCTGCAGCGCCTGCGTTTCGCTCCCGCGCCCGGTCCAGGCCTCCTGCGCGGTGATCATCATGGCCTGCTGCCGCGTGACGGGGTAGTGGGTCCGGATCTCCGAGCCGATTCTGTCCTTGAGCGGCGTGATGATCTTGCCGCGCGCGGTGTAGTCCTCCGGGTTGGCGCTGAACACCATCAGGAGATCCAGCGGCAGCCGCACCGGGTAGCCTTTGATCTGGACGTCTCCTTCCTGAAGGATGTTGAACAGGCCGACCTGGATCTTCCCGGCCAGGTCCGGCAGCTCGTTGATGGCGAAAATTCCCCGGTTGGCGCGCGGCACCAGTCCGTAGTGCATCGTCATCTCATCGGACAGCTGCAGGCTGGATCGAGCCGCCTTAATCGGATCGAGGTCGCCGATCATGTCGGCGATGGTCACGTCGGGCGTCGCCAGCTTTTCGACGTAGCGCATCTCGCGCGACAGCCATGCGATCGGCAGGTCGTTGCCCGCCTCGCGCACGCGCGAGCGGCAGGCCGCGCAGAGCGGCGCCAGCGGATCGTCATGAATCTCGCAGCCGGCCACCACCGGCAGCCAGTCATCGAGGAGGAGCGTCAGCGCTCGAAGGATTCGGGTCTTCGCCTGTCCGCGCAGGCCGAGCAGGATGAAGTTGTGCTGCGACAACACGGCGTTGACGATTTGCGGGACGACCGATTCTTCGTAGCCGATGATGCCCGGGAAGAGCGTCTCGTTCGCGCGGAGCTTGCGTATCAGGTTACCGCGTATTTCGTTCTTCACCGGGCGACGAGGGAGGCGACCGGCATCGATTTCTTTCCGCAACTCGCCCAAGGAGCCGACGTTCGGGGAGGCCATATAGGGGATCTTAGCAGGGTTTCGCTACAATCCTTGCCGTGTCCCGGCCTCATCCGGCGTTGAGCTTTGGTCGGCCGCAGGTGTTCGCGCACCGCGGCGGCTCGGCGCTTCGCCCCGAGAACACGCTGTCGGCCTTCGACCACGGTGTCTCGCTCGGCGCCGATGGCCTCGAGTTCGACGTGCACCTCTCGCGTGACGGCGTGGCGGTCGTCCACCACGACGCGACGCTGGATCGCACGACCAACGGCACCGGACCGCTGGGCGATCGCACGGCGTCCGAGCTTGCCCGCCTCGACGCCGGATGGCATTTCGGGGCGCCTGCGTATCCGTTTCGCGGCCAAGCCGGCGGGATTCCCTTGTTGTCGGAGGTGCTCCGCCGCTATCGCGGCATCCAGATGATCGTGGAGCTGAAGGTCAATCGAGCCGAGCTCGCGGCGCGGGTGATCGAGGACATCCGGGCGGCTGGCGCGCTGGATCGCGTTGCCGTCGGTTCGTTCGGCGCGCGCGTGCTGCGCACGGCGAGAGCCTTGGAGCCGACTTTGGTGACCGGATCCTCGAAGGAGGAGACCCGGCTCGCGCTGTATCGATCGTGGATCGGCTGGCCGGTGCGGCAGCCGCCCTACGACGCGTTTCAGGTTCCGGAGACGGCCGGCCGGACGCGGGTCGTTTCGCCACGATTCATCCGCTACGCGCACGAGAGCGGACTGGCGGTACAAGTCTGGACGGTCGATCGCGCCGAGGATATGCAGCGACTGCTGGCCTGGGGCGTAGACGGCATCATCACCGATCGGCCCGACGTCGGCGTCCCCGTGGTCCGGGAGTTCGTCCGGCCATCCGGCGAATCTACTTCTTCGTCAGGGCGGCGGCCGTCGTGAACTTCGGCTCGATGTCGACCGGCACGCCGGCGAGCCGGTCCAGTGCCTTCTGCACCTCGGGACGCACCACGCCCAGCCGATCGATCAGATCCTTGGCCTTCGCGTAGCTACCTTCCGCCTGCAGCGTCATGATCTCGCGCGTGAGCGCCGTGACGGCATCGCCGATCTTCGCGCTGTCGACGGTGAACGTACCGTCGGGACGGACTTTGAACGCCCCGGCATCCAGGAAGTAATTCAGCTGGATGGCGATGCCACGACCGTGCGCCTCGTGCAGCCCGAAGCGGATCGAGCGGAACGCGGAGGCGAGGAAAGTGGTGTACATCGTTTTCGCAATCGCCGGGTCGAGCTGTTTCTGATCGGCGAGCCGACGAAGCGCCCACAATCCGGACACGTCCGCCTTGGCCTCTTCAATCGTGCTGTAGGTCTCTTTCAATTCCTGTCGCACCGTTGTCTGCCGACCACCGACGGTGATGGCGTGCGGGCCGAGACCGTGCATCAGCTCGTGCATCAGGATGTGCGTGAAGAAGGCCTCGAAGGAGATCTTCGGCTGATCGGCCGGAGGCAGCACGATCTTCGAGATTGGCTGCAGCACCATCGCAAACTTGGCGTCCTGCACGTTCTTCAGCATCACGCGCTTGGTGCCCTTCTCCCGCACGACGCGCTCGTCATTGGGGAGATTGTAGGCGGCGGTCTGCACGCCACGGTTGCCGTCACCGGCCGCGAAGATCTCGTTCACGACGCGGATCGGGGCCATCGCGCCGAGCTTCGGATTGCGCCATGCCGGATCGATCGGCAGGTTGTCCTCGAGCTCCTGCAGATGATCGCTGAACACCTGGAGTTTCTTCGTTTCCGCCTCGTCACGGACGGTGATGAAGGCCTCGAAGGCGGCTTTGAAGTTGAACCACTCGTCCTCGTAGACCTCGTACGGGCCGATCGTCGGCTCGATGGCGCCGTCGAGCTCCATCCAGGCGACGTCGCTGGCGTAGTAGTCGTTGCTGAGGAAGGCGTCGGCCCGCGCGGTCAGGAACGCCTTCAGCCGGGCATCGGCGGTGAGCTCAGCGGCCTCGCGCAGCAGGTCGGCTGCCCGTCCCAGCGCGCCCTGATACTCGATGCTGTAGGGCACGACGACGAAATGATCGTCGCTGCGGCGGATCGTCGTGAAGAAGCCGGTGGCGGCCGCTTTCTCGTCGCCCGACAGCGAGTCGATCCATTTCTGAACCTCGGGCTTGGTGGCGCCGGTCGGGTAGAAGTTCGCCGCTTCGGGCTTGGCCGGCGCGCCGGGCACGAAGGGCCGGTTGTGGTCCAGCCGATCCCACGGTCCCTTGTTGATGAGGAAGTAGTGGAGTCGCGTTGCGGCGGACCGCGACGCCCGGGGCGCCGCCGGCGCCGCCGCGAGGCGCGCGAGATCCTGCAGCATCGCGTCGTTGCCACCCCAGACCTGGCGCAGGAAGAGCGCGTCCATGATGCGCGCCGCTTCGACGAGCCGGTCGAGCGCGGCCCGTTCGTTGGCCGGTAGCGCGGCCACGTCCGCCCCGATCTCGGCGGGTGCGAAACGAAGAGTCATTTTCTGCAGTTCGGGGAGTGTCGGCATTGCGGTGGATTCCTGACTCCCTGCCGTCGACAGCACGCCCCAGACGGCGGCGGCGAGCGCGAGGGCACAGATGGAGCGGGTCATCGTTTTGACCTACAATAGATCGATTGTAGACCCGACAGTTTCCGCAAGGATCCATTCCGTATGAGAAACCCAGCACCCCGCGACAACTCCGAGCTCGAAGCCCTCGAACAGCGGGAGTGGCGCGAATCGCTCGATTACGTCGTCCAGCAGGGGGACCGGGGCCGCGTGCAACGGCTGCTGTCCTCGCTGCGCGATCACGCCCGCGTCAACGGCGTGGCGCTCCCGTTCAGCGCCATCACGCCGTACGTGAACACGATCACCCCCGAGGAAGAAACGCCGCTGCCCGGCAGCCAGGAGATCGAGCGCCGCATCAAGAGCCTGATCCGCTGGAACGCGATGGCCATGGTGGTGCGCGCCAATCGCGTGTCGGACGGGATCGGCGGCCACATCTCGACCTATGCGTCGGCGGCGACGCTCTACGAGGTCGGCTTCAACCACTTCTTCCGCGGTCAGGGTGACGGCGACGGCGACATCATCTACTTCCAGGGACACGCGTCGCCGGGCATCTACGCGCGCGCCTTCCTCGAAGGCCGGCTCTCGGTGGAGAAGCTGGAGAACTTCCGGCGCGAGCTCAAGGTCGGGGGCGGCCTGTCCTCCTATCCGCATCCGTGGCTGATGCCGGACTTCTGGCAGTTCCCCACGGTGTCGATGGGCCTCGGGCCGATCATGTCGATCTACCAGGCCCGCTTCAATCGCTACCTCGAGGACCGCGGTCTGAAGCAGCCGTCGGGCGGCAAGGTGTGGGCGTTCCTCGGCGACGGCGAAACCGACGAGCCCGAGGCGCTCGGCGCGATCAGTCTGGCCGCGCGCGAAAAGCTCGACAACCTGATCTGGGTCATCAACTGCAACCTGCAGCGCCTGGACGGGCCGGTCCGCGGCAACGGTCAGATTGTGCAGGAGCTCGAAGCGATGTTCCGCGGCGCTGGCTGGAACGTCGTCAAGGTCCTGTGGGGCAGCGACTGGGATCAGCTGTTCGCGCGCGACCACGACGGCCTGCTCGCCAAGCGCATGGGTGAGGTCGTCGACGGCCAGTATCAGAAGTACGCCGTCGAATCGGGCGCCTTCTTCCGCGAGCACTTCTTCGGCACCGATCCGCGGTTGCTCGAGATGGTCAAGCACCTGTCGGACGATCAGCTGAAGCGCCTGCGGCTCGGCGGCCACGATCCGGTCAAGGTGTTCAACGCCTACAAAGCCGCGGTCGAAACCAAGGGTCATCCAACCGTAGTCCTGGCCCGCACGATCAAGGGCTATGGCCTGGGCGAGGCCGGCGAAGGCAAGAACATCACGCACCAGCAGAAGAAGATGAACGAGTCGGATCTGCGCACCTTCCGCTCGCGATTCGGCATTCCGGTGTCCGACGAGCAGATCGCGGAGGCCCCGTTCTACCGGCCCGCCGACGACAGCCCCGAGCTGGAATACCTGCGCGAGCGTCGGAAGGCGCTGAGCGGGTTCGTTCCCTCGCGCTCGGTGCGGGTGAAGCCGATGCAGGCGTCGCTCAGCGACGTGTTCGAGGAGTTCTTCAAGGGCACCGAGGGGCGCAAGGCGTCGACCACGATGGTGTTCGTGAGGATCCTGTCGAAGCTGATGCGCGACAAGGAAATCGGCGAGCTGGTCGTGCCGATCGTGCCGGACGAGGCGCGCACGTTCGGGATGGAAGCGCTCTTCCGCGCCGTCGGCATCTACTCCCACGTTGGCCAGCGCTACGAGCCGGTCGACATGGACACCCTCCTCTATTACAAGGAAGCCCAGGACGGGCAGATCCTCGAAGAGGGCATCACCGAGGCGGGTTCGATGTCGTCGTTCATTGCCGCCGGCACCGCTTACGCGACCCACGGCGTCAACACGATTCCGTTCTTCATCTATTACTCGATGTTCGGTTTCCAGCGCGTCGGCGACCTGATGTGGGCGGCGGCCGACACGCGGGCGCGCGGGTTCCTGCTCGGCGGCACCGCCGGCCGGACGACGCTGGCCGGTGAGGGGCTGCAGCATCAGGACGGCAACAGCCACGTCTATTCGCTGTGCTATCCCAATTGCGTCTCCTACGATCCGGCCTACGCCTACGAGCTCGCCGTGATCATCCAGGACGGCATTCGCCGGATGTATCGCGAAGGGGAGAGCATCTTCTATTACCTGACGGTGATGAACGAGCAGTACGCGATGCCGGAGATGCCCGAGGGATCCCGCGAGGGCATCCTCAAGGGCATGTATCGCCTCAAGCCGGCGGCGGCGCCGGACGCGAAGCTGCGCGCGCAGTTGTTCGGCAGCGGTGCGATCCTCAACGAAGTGGTCAAGGCGCAGGAGATCCTGCAGAAGTACGGCGTTGCCGCCGATGTGTGGAGCGTGACCAGTTACCAGGAGCTCTACCGCGAGGCGCACGCCTGCGAGCGATGGAACATGCTGCATCCGGGCGAGCCGGCGCGCCTGCCGTACGTCACGCAGTGCACGGCGAACGCGCCTGGCGTGTTCGTCGCGGCGTCCGACTATCTCAAGGTCCTCCCCGACTCGATCGACCGGTGGATGCCGCGGAAAATCCGTTCGCTGGGGACTGACGGCTTCGGGCGCAGCGAGGATCGCCAGTCGCTGCGTGACTTCTTCGAGGTCGATGCCCGCTTTGTCGCTCTCGCCACGCTCTCCGAGCTCTTGAAGGAAGGGCAGGTCGAGGCGTCGCTGGTGCAGCAGGCGATCAAGGATCTCGAGATCAACCAGGACAAGCCGAACCCGGCGGGAGCGTGAGCGGATGGAAGGTGCCAGGGTGCTAGAGTGCTCCGGGAGTGCTAAGGGTGCGGTGCTGAGGGTGCTGATGGTGCTTGAGGTGCGGTGCTGATGGTGCTTGAGGTGCGGTGCTGATGGTGCGTGAGGTGCCGTGCTCATGGTGCTGATGGTGCGTGAGGTGCCGTGCTCATGGTGCTGAGGTGCGGGTGCACTACGCGTCGCGCCAGCCACCGGGAGCACCGGCACTGCCAGCACGATGAGCACCGGCACTGCCAGCACGATGAGCACCGGCACTGCCAGCACCATGAGCACCGGCACCGTTAGCATCATTAGCACTCTTGGCACAGCACCCTTAGCACCCCGGAGCACCTGAGCACCCTTAGCACCGTCTCTTTTGGTCCCTCCTATGCCTACAGAACTCAAATTGCCCGAGCTGGGCGAGAACATAACCGCCGGCGACGTCGTTCGGATTCTGGTGAAGCCCGGCGACGGGGTCACGAAGGATCAGCCCGTTCTCGAGCTCGAGACCGACAAAGCCACCATCGAAGTGCCATCCTCCCTCACCGGCATCGTCAAGGATGTTAAGGTCAAGGCCGGCGAAAAAGTGAAGGTCGGGCAGGCCATCCTCGTTATCGACGAGGGTACCAACGGGAAGTCTGCGGCGCCACCAGCCGCGGCCGGGACCAAGGCACAGCCCGAAGGAGCAGCCGGAGAGGGCGGCAAGAGGCCGCAAGGGTCTTCGGACCGGACCTCGTCGAAGGGCGCCCCGACTCCTGCGGACGAGGACGAACTGCAGGCGGAAGAAGAAGAGGAACAGGCGGCTCCGCCCCACTCCCCAGCGCGCCCCGTCAACCGCCAGCGTGAGGAGACGGAAGAGTCCCCGCGCCAGAAACGTGGCGAGGTCGTCGACATCAGCCGTGGCCCAAGGGCCGCGACCTCTCAGCCCAGCGCGCAGGTCGAAGGGGTGCCGGCTCCGGCCGCGCCGTCCGTGCGGCGCCTCGCGCGCGAGTTGGGTGTCGAGATTCGTCAGGTGCAGGGATCAGGGGCGGGCGGGCGGATCACGATCGACGACGTGCAGGCGTTCGTGCGGCAGGTCATGTCGGGATCCGGCGGCGCCCCGGCGTCCGGAGCACCAGGTGGAGCCTCGCAGCCGCTGCCCGATTTCTCAAAGTGGGGAGACGTCGAGCGCAAGCCGTTGAGCAACATCCGGCGCAAGACCGCCGAGCACCTCAGTCACGCGTGGACCACGATCCCGCACGTAACGCAGCACGATTCGGCCGACCTGACCGCGCTCGAAGCCCTGCGCAAGCAGTTCGGGCCGCAGGTCGAGCGCGCCGGTGGCAAGCTCACGGTGACTGCGTTCGCGCTCAAGATCATGGCCGCGGCGCTGAAGAAGTTTCCGCAGTTCGCCTCGTCGATCGATCCCGGCCGCGGACAGCTGGTCTACAAGAAGTATGCGCACATCGGGGTTGCCGTTGATACCGATCGCGGCCTTCTCGTGCCCGTCATTCGCGACGTCGATACCAAGGGCGTCACCGAGCTGTCGGTGGAGCTGGCCAAGGTGTCCGAGAAGGCGCGCGCCGGCAAGCTGTCGCTCGACGAGATGTCCGGTGGCGTGATTACGATCACGAATCTTGGCGGCATCGGCGGGACCGCATTCACCCCAATCGTCAACTGGCCCGAGGTCGCAATCCTCGGCATGTCGCGGGGCGGCTACGTGCCCGTCTACGACGGCCAGGCGTTCGAGCCGCGTCAGATGCTGCCGCTGTCGCTGTCCTACGATCATCGCGTGATCGACGGCGCCGACGCCGCCCGCTTCCTGCGATGGGTCGCCCAGGCCTTCGAGCAGCCGGCGACGCTCATCATCTGACGGGTGCTAAGGGTGCGGACGGTCCTAAGGGTGCTAAGGGTGCGGTGCTGATGGTGCTGGGGTGCTAAGGGTGCGGTGCTGATGGTGCTGGGGTGCTGAGGGTGCAGTGCTCGAGGTGCTCAGGGCACTTGCACCTCGTCCACCCGAGCACCCCGAGCACCCCGAGCACCCCTAGCACTGGCACCCTAGCACCCCAGCACCATCAGCACCGCACCCCAGCACCGTTAGGACCGTTAGCACCCTTAGCACCTTCACGAGCCTTCCATGCCTATTTCTACGCAACTCGCGGTCATCGGCGCCGGGCCCGGCGGATATGCGGCGGCGTTCTACGCCGCAGATCGCGGGCTCAAAGTGGCCCTCATCGATCCGGAAGTCAACCCGGGCGGCGTCTGCCTGTATCGCGGCTGCATCCCGTCCAAGGCGCTGCTCCACATTGCCGATGTGATCACCGAATCGAAGCACGTCGAGCAGTTCGGCGTGACCTTCGGTCCGCCGGCCATTGATCTCGATCGGCTGCGCGCGTTCAAGAACAAGGTCGTCGCCCAGTTGACGAGCGGCACGGGTCAAGTGGCCAAGCTCCGCAAGATCGCATACGTTCAGGGCAAGGCCGCCTTCCGCGACGGCCAGACGCTCGAGATCGAGCGCGTCTCGGGTGAGAAGGACACGCTTGGGTTCGAGCACGCCATCATTGCCACCGGATCGCAGCCGGCGGCGATTCCCGGCCTCACCCTCGATGATCCGCGCGTCATGAATTCCACCGGTGCCCTCGACCTTCCCGACATCCCGGGCTCGCTGCTGGTCGTCGGCGGCGGCTACATCGGGCTGGAGCTCGGGAGTGTCTACGCCGCGCTCGGCAGTCGCGTCACGGTCGTCGAGATGACGCAGGGGCTGCTGCCTGGCGCCGACCGTGATTTGGTCAATATCCTGGCGAAGCGCATCGACGCGATCTGCGAGGCGGTGCTCCTCAACACCAAGGTCGTGGGGATGAAGCCCGAGGCCAACGGCATCGTGGTGACGCTGGAGGGGGCCGCCGAGCCCAAGGAGCGCACGTTCGATCGCGTGCTCGTGTCGATCGGCCGTCGGCCGAATTCTGTTCCTGGTCTCGATCGTACGCGGGTTCAGGTCGATCGCCGTGGCTTCGTCGTCGTCGACGAGAGCCGCCGGACGAGCGAACCCTCGATCTATGCAATCGGCGATGCTGTCGGAGAGCCGATGCTGGCGCATAAGGCCTCGCACGAAGGGCGGACCGCCGTCGATGCGATTGCCGGCGACCGCAATGTGGCCTTCGAACCGCTGGCGATTCCGGCAGTGGTCTTCACCGATCCCGAGATCGCCTGGTGCGGCCTCACCGAAACCGAGGCGGAGAAGCAGGGGCGGAAGATCGCGGTCGCACGGTTTCCGTGGGGAGCGTCGGGCCGAGCCATTACCCTCGGGCGGACCGATGGATCGACCAAGCTCGTGCTCGATCCGGACAGCGGCCGGATTCTCGGGGTTGGCATCGTCGGCGCGGGCGCCGGTGAGTTGATTTCCGAAGGCGTGCTTGCGATCGAGATGGGCGCGACAGCGCGAGACGTCGCGATGACGATTCACCCCCACCCGACTTTGACCGAGACCTTCATGGAGGCGGCCGAAGTCTTCTTTGGCACCGCCACGCACGTCTACCGACCCAAACGCAGCTAGGTTCAGCCTTCGGCGCCGGTCGCTATTTGCAGGCCGGTCCCAGCGCGCTGATCTGTTCGACCGCGATCTCCGGCGGCGCGCCGTTGGCGTCCGCGGCGATCGGCGGCACGGTGCTGGGCGGCATCGCGCGATCGGTCGGCGTGGCCGGCGGCGCGGACGTGCCAATCGTGTTCGCGCCGCTATCGACGATCCGACCCGTCAGCGATACCTCCTTGCCGAGGTACGAGCGCAGGCTGGTCGCTCCCCGCAAACGAACCCACGATCCCGGCGGCAGCAGAGCTCGCTGCGCCATCGCCTCCTGCTCCGGTATCTGATCGGCAACGATGCTGATTCGATGCAGCACGTAGGCGTCAACCCCGGGCGCCGCCTGAACACAGCCCCGAAGGCTGACACGCTGCTGAGTATGGCCCATCGCGCCGGTCTCGCCGGGCTGCTCCTGCTGTGGTTGGTTGCTCCGAGCACAGCCTGCGCCCGTCGTCAGGATTACGACAGCCAGAATGTAGGCATGGTGGTTCCGCATGTCGCCTCCTGCCAAAAGCGACAGCAAGAATGTCGCCGTTCACAGTCCTTGTCTCTCGTCCATCGTCCTGGTCCCGAGTCCCCGTCCAGGCCCTCCCTCGCAGACCATCGTCCCGACAGAGGGCGCGGGAATCGCGACGAAGGACCGAACACGAAGGACCTGGAACGAACACTAAAGACGAGGGACTAGCGATCCGCGTGCGCTTCGAAACACGTCGCGCAGCATCGGCGGCGTCAGCTTGTGAGTGTTCGTGTTCTGCCGGCTGGGGTGGTACGAGGCGATGACAGTCAGATCGGCGGTCGGATAGGACGCGCCGTGAGCAAACGGTGGACGGGGACGGACGAGGACGCCACGACTCGCGAGCAGCCGCCAGGCCGCGTCGAAGGCGATCTTCCCCAGGCAGACGATGACGAGCAGATGGGGAAGCGCGGCCGCCTCGGCGAGGAGATGCGCGTGGCACGCGGCTATCTCCTCAGGCGTCGGCTTGTTGTCTGGAGGCGCGCATCGCACCGCCGCCGCGATGTAGGCATCCCGGAGCGCCAGGCCGTCGTCGGCGCGTTGCGACGTGGTGATGTTCGCGAAGCCTTCCTCATGCATGGCCCGCATGAGGAAATCGCCCGAGCCGTCTCCCGTGAACACGCGACCGGTGCGGTTGGCGCCGTGCGCCGCGGGAGCGAGTCCGAGGACGAGCAGCCGAGCTGTGGGATCGCCGAAGCCAGGCACCGGACGTCCCCAGTAGGTGTCCGAGCGATGGGCCGCCTTCTTGATCGACGCGACCTGTGCGCAGTACTCCCGCAGGCGGGGACACTTCGCGCAGGAGACGATCCGATCGTGAACGGCGTCGAGCGCAGTCACTTACCGTGCGGCTTCGTACGCTTGGGTCTGTTCGTGCGCGTGGTAGGAGCTGCGTACGAGCGGGCCCGATTCGACGTGTCCGAATCCCATCCCCAGCGCGATGGTCTTCAGATCGGCGAACTCTGCAGGCGTGTAATAGCGAATCATCGGCAGGTTGGCGAGCGACGGCCGCAGGTACTGCCCGATCGTCACGATCTGGCACCCTGCGGATCGGAGATCCCGCAGCGTCTCGACGACCTCGTCCCACTGTTCGCCCAGACCGACCATCAGGCCCGATTTGGTGGGGATGGCCGGCGCGAGGTCACCCGATCGGCTGAGCACCTCGAGCGCCCTCGGATAGCG
This sequence comes from uncultured Acidobacteriota bacterium, assembly GCA_963771415.1. Lineage (GTDB taxonomy): Bacteria > Acidobacteriota > Vicinamibacteria > Vicinamibacterales > 2-12-FULL-66-21 > CAWAZT01. The sequence goes on from CAVYTI010000010.1 coordinate 478,170, forward strand.
ACCCCCTGGCCGGGCCGTCCGGTAGAGGCGTGGGACGGTCTCGATGTTGTGGTTCAGCACGTCGGGACCAGCTGCGAGAACGGTACGCAACGCCGCTTCGTTGCCCTGGAAATCAGGAATCAGCACTTCGAGTCGGCACTCGGGGATCCGCGCGCGCGTTTCCTCGATCGTGCGGGCGAACTGCGCGGCTCCGAAGTCCGCCAGGTCGTCGCGATCCACCGAGGTGACGACGACGTAGCTCAAGGCGAGGGCATGAATGGCGCTCGCCACCCGAACCGGCTCGTGCTCATCAGGCGGAAGCGGTGTGCCGTGCTTGACGTTGCAATATCCGCACGACCGCGTGCAGGTATCGCCCAGGATCATGAACGTCGCGGTCCCGTGATGCCAGCACTCGCCGATATTGGGGCAGTTGGCTTCCTCACAAACGGTATGGAGACCGAGGTCTCGCATCAGGCCCTTGAGGCGCAGGTAATTTTCGGAGCCAGGCGCGCGGACCTTCAACCACTCGGGCTTGGGCTGTCTCGGCAGCTCGTCGATGCGCTTGCGCCGCCCGCGAATGAAATTGAGAGGAACGCTTCGTCACTCCTCTCATTATACTGGCCGCATGGCTGGACTTTCGATTACGTGGCTGGGACACTCGACGTTCGTGCTCGTTTCGCCGGGCGGTCGGCGAATCGTGCTGGATCCGTGGCTCCAGGGCAATCCTGCGGCGCCGCCGAACGCGAAGGTCGACAAGGCGGACGTCATCTGCGTCTCGCACGGCCATAGCGATCACACGACGGATGTCGTGCCGATCGCGCGAGCGACGGGAGCGCCGGTCGTGGCGGTGTTCGAGCTGGCGACCTATTTCCAGGGAAAGGGGCTGAAGGACGTCATCGGCATGGGAGTCGGCGGTACGATCGACGTGAAGGGTCTCAAAATTTCGATGACGCCGGCCGTCCACTCGAGCAGCGTCACCGAAGACGGTGTCACCACCTACCTTGGCAGTGCGGCTGGTTTCGTCATCCGCCTCGAAGACGGTCGCGCGCTGTACTTCGCGGGGGATACGGCGCTCTTCGGCGACATGCGGCTGATTCGCGAGTTGTACGCTCCTGACATCGCCTTCCTGCCGATTGGCGATCACTACACGATGGGGCCTGACGCCGCGTCGATCGCCTGCGACATGTTGGGTGTGCGCCAGGTCGTTCCCATGCACTACGGGACGTTCCCGCTGCTGACCGGCACTCCGGATCGTCTGAAGAGCCTTATCGGCCCGAAGGGCATCGACGTCCTCGTCCTCAAACCTGGCGAAACCGCCAGCTGAGTCGGGCCCGTCGTCCTCGGTCGCGAGTCAGTCCGCCAGCACCGTAGACGTGAGCTCCTCGACGATGGACTCGACCCGACGGCGCGATGTGTCGATCGCGTGGTCGGCGGTCGCGTACAACGATTCGCGCGCCGCCAGCAGCGCGCGCAAGTCCGCCATTGCCTGTGGATGGTCGGTCATCGGCCGCCGATCGCCTTGGCGTACCACCCGATTCCAGTGATCTTCCGGCGAGGCACGAAGCCAGACGGTCACGGCCGACTGCTGGAGCAACGCGTAGGTCTGCGGCGACGTCACGATGCCGCCGCCGGTAGCGAGCACCATCGGCCGGCGCTCGGCCATCAGCGCCGTGAGCGTCTCACGTTCCAGCCGGCGATAGTGATCCTCTCCGTACAGCGAAAACAATTCATTCAACGACAGGTCCGCCGCCTGCTCGATTCGTCGATCGAGCTCGACGAACGGCACGTGCAACTTGCGCGCGAGCCTCTTCCCAATCGTCGTCTTGCCGGCGCCGCGCAGACCGAGAAGGGCCACGACAGTGGGGGCACGATCGGTGGTGTCGAGCAGGAGCGTGGCAGCGGGGACATCGAAGGCCCGGGCAACCTCCGCCAGCCGCCGGACGGAGATGTTGGCGCGGCCGGCCTCCAGCTGCACCAGGAAACGCATCGACACACCCGAGCGCTCGGAGAGCTCGCGCAGCGTCCAGGCCCTGGCGGCCCGCGCCTCGCGCACCCGCCGGCCGACGAGTTCCACGACGTCAGTAGTCATCACGCTGGAATGCTTCGGCTGGCGCGCCGCGGGGCATATGCAATATATAGCACAGCGGAGCATCCAGAGAGCAATATACTGCCTTGACACCCCTGAAGTCCCGGCAGTACGCTGGCGATCATGGATGGCGCCACCAAGACCGCTCAGCCCGTGGTGACGTTCGACACCTCGCCCGACGCGTATCGCCACTGGACGCTGACCTTCGACGGCGCCGTCGCGACGCTCGGGATGAACGTGCAGGAGGACGCCGGGCTGTCCCCCGAGTATCGACTCAAGCTGAACTCCTACGATCTCGGTGTGGACATCGAGCTCGCCGATGCGATTCAACGCATCCGCTTCGAGCACCCCGAGGTCCGCGTCGTGGTCATCACCAGCCTGAAGGAGCGGGTCTTCTGCGCCGGCGCGAACATCTTCATGCTGCGCGCGTCGTCGCATGCGTGGAAAGTGAACTTCTGCAAGTTCACCAACGAGACGCGCCTGGCGATGGAGGACGCGAGTGTCCATTCCGGAATCAAATTCCTGGCGGCGGTCAACGGCATCTGCGCCGGAGGCGGCTACGAGCTGGCGCTCGCCTGCGACAAGATCCTCCTCGTGGACGACGGCAATTCGGCGGTCAGTCTGCCCGAGACACCGTTGCTCGGCGTGCTGCCTGGCACCGGCGGCCTCACCCGCGTCGTCGACAAGCGAAAAGTGCGACGCGACCTTGCCGACGTGTTCGGTACGCTGGCCGAGGGGATCAAGGGGAAGCGTGCCGTCGAATGGGGGCTCGTGGACGCGGTCGCACCGACCAGCCAGTTCAAGCAGCGCGTTGGAGAAATGGCCGCTGAACTCGCGGCGGCGTCCGATCGCACCGGACCGGGCCCGGGCGTGCGATTAACACCTTTGACGCCGACGACCTCTGACACTCAGTTCGCCTATTCGAGCGTTGACGTCCGTATCGACCGGGACAAGCGAGTGGCGACCTTGACCGTCAGCGGTCCAGAGCACCCGATCCCGGCAACGATCGACGAAGCGATCGCGCAAGGCGATCGGCTGTGGCATCTGCGGACGTTTCGAGAGCTGGACGACGCGATCCTGCGACTCCGGGTGAACGAACCGTTGATCGGCACGGTCCTCCTCAAGACGCGAGGCGAGAGGGAAGCGATACTCGCGATGGATGCATTCCTCCTGGCGCACGCCGATCACTGGTTCGTGCGGGAAACGATCCATCTCGTCAAGCGGACGCTGAAGCGGCTCGACATGACCGCGCGCAGCCTCTTTGCGCTGATCGATCCTGACAGCTGTTTCGCAGGCACTCTGTTCGAGCTCGCCCTGGCGGCGGACCGCTCGTACATGTTCGATGACCCCGATGAGGACAACGCGATTGCGCTGTCGGGCATGAACGGCGGACCCTTGAAAATGGGGAACGGCCTGACGCGGCTGGAGACCCGATTCCTGGCCCGGCCCGAACACGTCGGAGCGCTCCTGGCGCAAGGAGCGCCGTTCGATCCGGCGTCGGCGCTCGAAGACGGCCTTGTCTCGTTCGCCCCGGACGAGCTCGATTGGGACGATGAAGTGCGGCTGGCGATCGAGAGCCGGGCGGCGCTGTCTCCCGACGCGTTGACCGGAATGGAAGCCAACCTCCGGTTTGCCGGGCCGGAAACCATGGAGACGAAGATCTTCGGCCGGCTCACCGCCTGGCAGAACTGGATCTTCATTCGGCCGAACGCGGTCGGCGAGAAGGGCGCCCTCACGGCATACGGATCGCAGGCCCGTCCGGAGTTCGACTTCACCAGGACCTAAATCGCCGACAGCGCCGTCGGCCTTCAACCGAGCTGTCTATGATCTCCGCAGAAAAAATCCCGAACAACGTCGGCCTCTCCAGCAACAAGCGGTTGCAGCGCGCGCTCGAGCACTGGCAGCCAGCCTACATCCAGTGGTGGAAGGACATGGGCCCTCAGGGCTTCCAGGACTACCACCAGGTCTACGTGCGGACCGCGGTCAGCGTCGATCCGTCGGGATGGGCGCACTTCGAATACGTGAAGCTACCCGAGTACCGCTGGGGCATCTTTCTCGCCGATCCGGTTCACGATCGCCGGATCGGTTTCGGCGACTTCATGGGGCAATCGGTCTGGCAGGAGGTGCCCGGTGAGTTCAGGAATCAGCTGCGTCGGCTGATCGTGACGCAAGGGGATACCGAGCCTGCCAGCGTCGAACAGCAACGGTGGCTCGGGCAGCGCTGCCCGAGTCTCTACGACCTGCGCAACCTGTTCCAGGTGAACGTCGAGGAAGGCCGGCACCTGTGGGCGATGGTCTACCTTCTCCATTCCTACTTCGGTCGAGACGGCCGGGATGAAGCCGAAGAGCTGCTGTCGCGTCAGAGCGGCAATCGTGACAAGCCGCGAATCCTCGACGCCTTCAACGAGCCGATCGATAACTGGCTCGACTTTTTCATGTTCACGATGTTCACCGATCGCGACGGCAAGTCTCAGTTGTTGTCGCTGTCGGAGAGCTCGCTCGACCCGCTGTCGCGCACCACCCGGTTCATGCTCACTGAGGAAGCGCACCACATGTTCGTCGGAGAAACGGGCATCGCGCGCATCCTCGACCGGACGTGCCAGCTGATGAAGCAGGCCGGCTATTCGGCCGATGTTCGAAAATCAGGCGGCATCGATCTGCCGACGATCCAGAAATTCATCAACCTCTGGTTCAGCCTCAGCCTGGATTTGCACGGCAACGAAATCTCGACGAACGCGGCGTCCTATTTCGCCAACGGGCTGAAGGGGCGCGCCTTCGAGGACAAGTGGGACGATCACAAAGTCACCGAGGCGGTCTACGATCTGGAGGTCTCGAGCCAGGGACGGCTCGAGCGACGCCAGATTCCGATGCGGACGGCGATGAACGAGGTGCTGCGCGACTGGTACGTCGGCGACTGTCAGGCGGGCGTTACCCGCTGGAACAAGATCCTCGAGCGGCACGGCTTTTCGGATCGGCTGCGTCTGCCGGATCGTAAATTCAACCGTGGAATCGGCATGTTCTCGTCGATGCATTTCGATCCCGCGGGTCATGCGCTGTCGGACGAGCAGTGGGCCTCGCGTCGGTCGGAGTGGCTGCCGTCGGCCGCCGATCGCGACTATCTGCTGAGCATCATGAACGAGCCGGTCTACGAGGCTGGCCGGTTCGCCAACTACATTGCGCCGCCGATTCGTGGAATCAACCGCATGCCGACCAACTTCGAGTACGTCCGAACCGAAGCGTAGCGGATCCAGCGATGACGAAAATTGCCGTCAGCGTCGAGGACGCGGTCTGCACCATCGAGCTCACCGAGCCGCCCGCGAACACGTACTCGTATGAAATGATGCTCGAGATCGACGCGGCGGTGTTGGCCGCGCGCCTCGACTCGGACGTGCATGTCATCCTTATTCGCGGCGCCGGGGACAAGTTCTTCTGCGCCGGTGCGAACATCGCGATGCTGAGTGCGGCCGACGCCGACTTCAAGTATTACTTCTGCCTGCACGCGAACGAGACGCTGAACCGGCTCGAACAGACGCCCAAACTGGTGATTGCCGCGCTCAACGGCCACACCGTCGGCGGCGGGCTCGAGATCGCGCTGGCCGCGGACCTGCGGGTAGCGAAGCAAGATGGCGGGAAGATCGGTCTTCCCGAGGTCGCGCTCGGGGTGCTGCCGGGCACGGGAGGTACGCAGCGCCTGTCGCGCGTGCTGGGAAAAGCGAGGGCGATAGAGCTGATGGCGACCGGTCGTCTGCTCTCGATGGACGAAGCGAAGACACTCGGGCTCGTGCACGAAGTCTGGGGCGAGGCCGAGCTCGGCGGCCGCACCTTTCAGCAGGCGGCACTGGACTATGCACGACGGTTCACGCCGCCGGCGCATGCGAGCCGGGCCGTCGGTCGCATGAAACGGGCCGTCCAGTCCGGCGCGGAGGCTGGTTTCTCCGAAGGGCTGTCGATCGAGCGCGAGCTCCAGCAGCTGCTGTTTCAGAGCGAAGATGCCAAAGAGGGCCTGGCGGCGAGCCTCGAGAAACGCCAGCCGCATTTTCGTGGCCGCTGATGACGCAGCCGCTTCGCACCCTGCCGATCTCCTGATTGCCGTCTGAAAGCGCCAACTGTATGTCCACTGCCGCGATCGAATCCAAGAAGCTCCTGATCAACAACGAATGGCGGGACGCCTCTACAGGGAAGACGATGGAGGTCGTCAATCCGGCGACCGAAGAGGTCGTCGCGACAGTTGCCTCCGCCGATCGATCCGACGTGGACGCAGCCGTCAGCGCGGCCCGGGCGGCTTTCAACGGGCCCTGGTCGACGCTGTCGGCGCGCGAGCGCGGACGTCTGGTGAGTCGACTTGCCGATCGACTCATGGAACGCGCTGACGAGGTTGCCCGCCTCGAGACGCTGCACAACGGCAAGCCGATTTTCGAGTCGCGACAGATCGAGATTCCGGCCGCCGCCGAATGCTTCGAGTACTACGCCGGCTGGGCCGACAAGGTGATGGGTGAGACCATCCCGGTCAAGGGGAACTACCTCACCTATACCTTGCGGGAGCCCCTGGGCGTGGTCGCGGCCATCGTGCCGTGGAATTTTCCGTTGCTGTTGGCGGCATGGAAGGTTGCGCCGGCACTGGCCTGCGGCAACACCGTCGTGCTCAAGCCCGCCAGTCAGACGCCGCTGACCGCTCTCGCGCTCGGGGAGATTGCCATCGAGGTCGGCCTGCCGCCCGGTGTTCTCAACATCGTCACCGGCCCCGGGTCCAGCGTCGGGCAGGCGATCGTGGAGCATCCGGGGATCGACAAGATCGCGTTCACCGGCGATACATCGACCGGCAAGTCGATCATGAAGTCGGCCGCTGACACGCTGAAGAAGATCACGCTCGAGCTCGGCGGCAAGTCTCCCAATATCGTCCTGGCGGACGCCGATCTCGACGCGGCGCTGCGCGGCGCGACGACCGGCATCTTCTACGGCAAGGGCGAGGTCTGCGCCGCCGGGTCGCGGCTGCTCGTCGATCGCTCGATCAAGAGCGAGTTCATGGACAAGCTCGCTGCCCGCGTCAAGAAGATGGTCGTCGGCGATCCGATGGATCCCAAGACCCGTTATGGCGCGCTGGCCTCGAAGAAGCAGATTGAGACCGTGCAGCGCTACGTGGATACCGCGTCACGTGAGGGGGCCCGGCTGATCGCCGGTGGCCAGCGGACGGATATTGGAACCGGAAAGGGCTACTTCTTCCAACCCACGGTGTTCGACGACGTCACGCCGGAGATGACGATCGCGCGCGAGGAGATCTTTGGCCCGGTTCTCGCGGCAATCGAGTTCGCGGACGTGGACGAGGCGATTGCGCGGGCGAACGACAGTCCGTACGGGCTCGCGGCGGCGGTGTGGACGCGCGACATCAAAAAGGCGCACTATGTGGCGCGGCGCCTGCAGGCGGGGACGGTCTGGGTCAACACCTACAACGTCTACGACACTGCCGTGCCGTTTGGTGGCTACAAGGCCAGCGGTTTCGGCCGTGAGATGAGCGCACACGCGCTCGAGCACTATACCCAGGTCAAGAGCGTCTGGATCGACCTGAACTTGTAGGGACCCTGCTTCGATGACGACCTCACTCCAATCCTGGCGCGGCGAGTTTCCCATCGTCGATACGTGTACCTATCTGGTGAGCCATTCCCTTGGCGCGATGCCGCGGGCGGCGCGCGAGAACCTGCGCGAATACGCGGATACGTGGGACACCCGCGGCGTACGCGCGTGGCACGAGGGATGGTGGGAGATCGGACGCGAGACCGGCAATCTGCTGGCGCCGATTCTCGGGGTGCAGCCCGACACGATCTCGATGCACCAGAATGTCACCGTCGCCCAGGGGATCATCGGGTCGAGCTTTCGCTTCGAAGGGCGGCGCCGCAAGATCGTCATGACCGACCTGGAGTTCCCGTCGAATCACTATCTGTTCGAAGGGTTTCGCAAGTACGGCGCCCAGATCGTATACGTGCCCTCGCCGGACGCCATCCGGATCGATCTCGAGCGCCTGATTGACGAGATCGACGAAGACACGCTCCTGGTGCCGCTGTCCCTCGTCCTCTTCAAGAGCGCCTGCATCGTGGATGCGCGTGCCGTGATCGAGAAGGCGCACAAGGTCGGGGCGTACGTCATCCTCGACGTCTACCAGGCGGCGGGAACGGTGCCGCTGAACCTCGAAGCGTGGGAGGCCGATTTCGCCGTGGGCGGCTCGGTCAAGTGGCTGTGCGGCGGGCCCGGTGCCGGGTATCTCTACGTTCGGCCGGATCTAGCCGACACGCTGCAGCCCGGATTCGTCGGCTGGGCGGCGCACGAACAGCCGTTCAACTTCGAGACGGGCGCGGTGCGCTATGCGGCGTCTCCGGAGAGATTTCAGAGCGGGACGCCCAACGTGCCGAGCCTCTACGCGGCCCGCGCCGGTTATGAGATCGTCGCGACGATTGGTGTCACCGCCATTCGTGAGCATTCGCTCCGGTTGACTCGCCAGTTGATCGAGTCGGCGCAGGCGGCCGGCTACCGCCTCAATACGCCGCTCGACGATCACGAGCGCGGCGGCTCGGTGATCCTCGACGCGCCCGGCGGCAGCAGCGTCGCCGACGAGCTGATCAAACGGAATGTGATCGTCGATTATCGGCCGGGTGCGGGTATCCGCATCGCGCCGCATTTCTACAACACCGAAGACGAGATCGATCACGCCGTCCGAACGCTCGGCGACATCGTCGGCGAGCTGGCCGCGTCGCATGGCTGAACCGTCGTCGGTTCGGGCGATTGCGGTGCTCGGTGCCGGGACGATGGGCCATGGGATCGCGTGCGCCGCGATCGCGTCAGGGTTCGAGACGGCGCTCTACGATGTCGCCCAGGAGGCCATCGACGGGGCGGTCGCGTCGGTCGATCGAATTCTCGAGAAGAGCGTCGAGCTGGGCAAGACGCCGGCGTCGGAACTGGCGGCGACCCGGCGCCGTCTGCACGGCACCACGGATCTGGCTGCAGCCCTCCGGGATGTCGATTTCATCATCGAGGCCGTGCCGGAGCGCATCGACGTCAAGCTCGCGATCTTTGCCGAGATCGAGCGCTTGGCTAAAGCGTCGGCGGTCATCGCGACCAACACGTCGGCGCTCAGCGTCACGGAGCTGGCCGGCTCGCTGGCCAACCCGTCGCGTGTGGCCGGCATGCATTTCTTCAATCCGGTGCACAAGATGAAGCTGATCGAGATCGTCCAGGCGCTCGAAAGCTCGCCCGCGACCGTCGACGCGATTCAGCAGGTCGCCGGGAGGATGGGGAAGGAGACCGTGCTCGTGCGTGAGTCGCCTGGGTTCATCACGACGCGCGTCAACGCCAGCATCGGCAACGAGGCGTTCTACATGTTGATGGAGGGTGTCGCGTCGGCGAGGGACATCGACAAGGCGTTGAAGCTGGGGCTGAATCATCCGATGGGGCCCTTCGAGCTGGTCGATCTGGTCGGGCTCGACACGCGTCTCAGCATCCTCGAGTATCTGCATCGCAGCATGGGCGAGAAGTATCGCCCCTGCCCGCTGCTGGTCCAGTACGTGAAGGCGGGCCGGCTCGGCCGCAAGGTCGGCCGCGGCGTCTACGAGTACTGACGGCGAAAAAGGCGGTTGTCCTCTTTTCTTATGGCCTACCGGAATATTCGCGTGGATGTGGCGGAGTCGATCGCGACGCTGACGATCGATCGGCCGTCGGTGAAGAACGCCCTCGACATGGAGACGGTCGACGAATGCCGGGCCGCGCTCGGCGCCCTCTCGGCCGACCGCGATATCGGCGTGCTGGTCATCACCGGCGCCGGCGACGCCGCGTTCGTGTCCGGTGCGGACATCAACGACATCAGCGGCCGCGGCCGCGACGAGGGGCTCGCGGCGATCAACTCCTCTCTCTTTGCCGAGATCGACCGCTTCCCCCGCCCGACGATCGCCGCCATCAACGGCTACGCGCTCGGCGGCGGCTGCGAGCTGGCGCTCGCCTGCGACATCAGGATCGCCTCGGAAAACGCAAAGTTCGGCCAGCCCGAGCTCGGGCTCGGCATCATTCCGGGCGCCGGCGCCACCCAGCGCCTGCCTCGTATCGTCGGCCTGGGCTGGGCCAAGCACCTGGTCCTGACCGGCGACGTGATCGACGCCAGACAGGCGCTCGAGATCGGTCTGGTCACTGCGATTACGCCCCACGGCCAGCTGCAGATCCGGGCACGCGAGATGGCCAAGCGCGTGTTGCGACAGGGACCGCTTGCCGCCAGGCTCGCCAAGATGGCGCTCAACGCGTCGGCGCGCGTCGATCTGGATTCGGGGTTGCTGATCGAGACGCTGGCTCAGGCGCTCTGCTACAGCTCCGAGGACAAGGCGGAAGGCACGCAAGCCTTCCTTGAGAAACGCAAGCCGAAGTTCACCGGACGTTGATCGTTCCGGTCCATCGCGCCCCACCCGGCGGCGGGTTGTCATGATCGTGGAAGCCGCACGACTGCACGTTGACGAGATTGCCGGTCTCGCGCTGCTGACCGGCGGCGAGAAACCCCGGCGGATTCACGCCGGCCTGCCCGCACGGTCCCATGTGATCGGGATGAGGATCCCATTCCATGTCGTGCGACCGCGTGTCGCCGTTGACGAACAACACGCGCCCGCCAGGTGAGACGACAACGGTCGACGGGCTGACGCCGGACGCGCCGATCGTCACCGTCGGCTCAGCGGACCCGCCACCTGACGGAGCGGACGGGCTGCTGCCACAGGCGGACGTTACGACGAATGCGAGCGTAACAGCGACCGGCGCCCTCGCCACGAATGGATCATACTCGCCCAGTCAGTAGACCGAGGACCGAAGACCAGGGACGGAGGACTGAGGACGAAGGACTGGGGACGAGCGACTGCCTACTGAATCCGGATCGTCCCCTGAAAGCTTCGGTTGGTGGCGTCGAGGTGATCGTGAAAACCGCACGTACCGGTGTCGGCGAAGCCCTGAGTGGATTTCGTCTGGCCAGGGGAGATCGTACCCAGGCCGGCCTCGATGCCCGGGCATGAACCGTGTTGCGGGTGCGGGTCGGACGCAATCTCGTGCGAGCGGCTATCGGAATTGACGAAGGTCACGCTCTGGCCGAGGGAAATCGTCACCGACGACGAGCTCACGCCGGACCCGGTGAGCGTGATCGTCGCGCCAATCGGACCGGTACTCCCGGTGCTCCTGGAAATCACGGTCACCGACGAGGGGCCGGTCGTCCCCCCGCCGCTGCCACAGGAAACTGCGACGAGGAGACTGCCCACGCCGATGCCAGCGCCGATGAGACGAACCGAGAAGGACGCGAACGCCGATGGGGTACCCATGTGGTGGTAATCAAAAAAACTTGCGCGAGATGTTGAAGCCGATGAACCAGGAGGTGTTGTCGACGGCGCCTCGGGCAATCTGTCCGAGCGTCGTGCCAATCCCGTTCGAGAAGTTTACCTGGAAGAGGTGCCCGCCGGCGCGCCCTTCGAGGCCAAAACTGATCAGACCGACGCCAGGCGTGTAACCGGCCAGTCGTGGCGTGTATTCGCCAACGATGTAGGTCGCCGGTCGGATGCGCAGACGGCCGCCGAGGCCCAGCATGAACGTGTTGTTGTGGTCGACCAGGTCCGCGTCGCCCGGATTCGTATTGAACACCACGATCGGCTCGGCATAGAGGGCCGCGATCTTGGCAACCTTGCGCGAGATGATGGCTCCCGCCGCCGGCGACTTCTCGTCGCGAAGGTTGTTTTGTCCTTCGAACGTGCCGATCACGTCCAGACCGATCGGCGTTCCGTCGCGCTGCTGCAGGAACGAATGCTGGCCGAAGAGTTCGATCGTTCGATCGCTGGTGCGATAGATGCCCACCTGTGTGCCGCGCGCCAGCCCGTAGCGCAACTCGAGCCCGATCTGCGCTCCCGTGTCGAACCCGAAGAAGTCGGAGAGCAGGTCGCCGAAGTCGCCGCGGCCGAGGTCACGCGTAAAGCGGTGGGTCACGCGGAACGCGAGCTTGTGCTGCGGCAGGCGCAGCGCCGTCGGCAGTTCAGCGAGATTGAAGTCCGGTTGCAGCGGATCGAGCCGAACATCCGGATCCGACGCCTGCGCCGGTTGTGTGGCTGCCGGGTCGGCCGCCGGCGTGGACTGAGCGCCGCCGGCAGGATCGGCGGGCGGCGGTGTTTGAGCGTGGGCTGGCGCGGCCCCAAGGGCCGCCCAGAGAAGCATCATGAGGACGGGAACGGTTCCCGATACGATCGAGCGCGAATTGTCCGTTGAAGTCACGGCGGCCGGTGTTCGCAAAGCGAATGCCGTCCGGGCATCCCTGAACGCGCTGAAAACCCCAGCAGACCCCCTGCGGGCGTTACGCCGAGGGTAAGCGCTTACGCGCCATGAAAAGTGGACACTGACCTGTTTATTCGATGCGATGCTTGGCCAGATAGTAGCTCAGCGCCCGCTGACTGATGCCCATGGTCTCCGCCGCGTCTTTCTTGACCCCGCCGGCGCTGTCGAGCGCGCGTCGAACGGTTTCCCGCTCGGCCCAGTCCAGATTGTGGCGGAGGTTGAGGGAGGGAAGGCCTGCCGGCGGCGTTGCGGCAACCCCCAACAGCCTGACCACGTCCGGACCGATCGTGGGCTTTTGCGACAGCACCACCGCGCGTTCGAGCGTATTCTCGAGCTCCCGGACATTGCCCGGCCAATCCGCCGACTGCAGCGCCTCGAGGACGCCGGCCTCGATGCCCTCGATGGTCTTGCCGGCACGTTGAGCGTGCTTGCGGATGAAGTGTTCGACGAGCACGGGAATGTCGTCGCGTCGCTCGCGCAGCGGCGGAATGTGGATCGGGATCACGTTGAGGCGGTAATAGAGATCCTCCTGAAACCGCCCGTCGCCGACCATCTGCGGGAGATCGCGATTGGTGGCGGCGATGACGCGGACGTCCACTTTCTGGCTGCGCTCCGAGCCGAGCGGCTCGAACTCCCGCTCCTGAAGGACGCGCAGCAGCTTCGATTGCAGCGCCGGGCTCATCGTCCCGATCTCGTCGAGGAAGATCGTGCCGCCGTCAGCCAGCGCGAACTTGCCCTTCTTGCCAGTCGTCGCTCCGGTGAACGCGCCGCGGACGTGTCCGAACAGCTCCGATTCGAGCAGGTTCTCTGGAATCGCCGCGCAGTTGACCTTGATGAGCGGCATCGCGCGCTGCGCGCTGTGATAGTGGATCGCCCGCGCGACCATCTCTTTCCCGGTGCCCGTCTCACCGGTGATCAGCACTGTGCTCCTGGATTTCGCCACGACCTCCGCCGTCCGGATGACCTCCTGCATCTGCCGGCCGCGGCCGACGATGCCGTAGTGATTGAATTCCTCGTCGCGCTCGCTGACCAGGTATCCGTGCTGCGTCCGCAGCCGCTGATCGTCGAGCGCGCGTTTGACGGTGACGATCAGCTCGTCGATCTCGAACGGCTTCTGCAGGTAGTCGAAGGCCCCGAGCTTCATCGCCTCGATGGCGCTCTCGACCGTGGCGTGCGCGGTCATCATGATGATCTGCGGCCGCTCGGTCGTCGGGGTCGAGGCCACCAGCTCGCGAATCAGGTCGATACCGGTCAGCTCGGGCATCAGGTTGTCGACGATCAGCACGTCGAAGAAACGGCGCCCGAGCAGACGCTGTGCCTCGCGCGGGCTCTCGGTGGCCAGCACCTCGTGGCCTTCCTCGCGAAGCGCCTGTGCCAGCGCGTTTCTGATTTTCGCTTCGTCATCGACCAGGAGAATCGTTCCGTTTGCAGTCATGCGGCAGTTGAGTGAAGTGGCAGCTCGATTCGAACTTCCGTGCCCCGTTCTGGCTGGCTCGCCACGGTGATCCGCCCGCCGAGCCCTTCAACGATATTGCGCGAAATCGCGAGTCCGATGCCAGTGCCCGTCCGTCGAGTCGTGAAATACGGGTCGAATACCCGCGGCAGATCGTCGGCGGTGATGCCCGCCCCGTGATCGCGTACCGTGATGGCCATCCGCTGGCTGTCGAGCCGTGCGGTCTCCAGACGAATCAGCGCGCTGCGCCGGCGCTCGGTCGCCGGTTGACCCTCAACCGCCTGCATGGCGTTGCCCAGCACGTTGACCAGGACCTGGCGCAGCCGTTCGGGATCGGTGGTCATCTCCGGAAGTTCCGGATCGAGCTTGAGATGAACGGTCGGCCTCGAACCATCCGTCGCCGCCGCCCGAACGGCGTCGGTGGCGAGCGCGTTGATGTCCGTCGACGCCAGCTCGAACTTGATCGGGCGAGCGAAGTCGAGAACCTCGCTGACGATTCTGTTCAGACGTGCGATCTCCTCGTCGATGTCGTGGGTCGCACGCCGGACTTGATCCGGCTGCACCGGTTCCTGGCGCAAGTTGCGCAGCGCCGCCTTGATGATCATCAGCGGATTGCGAATCTCGTGGGCGACCACGGTCGACAGCCGGCCGAGTGACGACAGCCGCTCGCGCTGGGTCGCTTCACGCTGGAACCGCTGGATGGAATCGGTCATCGAGTTGAAGCTGGTCGCCAGCAGTCGCGTGTCTTCATCCTGCCAGTGGTTGTCGCTCGGCACCGAAATCCGCCGCGTCAGGTCGCCAGTCGCCGCCATCTCGCGCATCGTCGCGGTAATCGCCCCGAGTGGTCTCGTCACCGAGCGCGCGATGCCGTAGCTCAGGAGCGTTGCCGCCAGCACCGCCAGGACGGCCGTCGCGCCCAGCATCGTGTGCAGCGTTCGCAGGAAACGCAGGCGCTCGGTCCGCGAGCGCAGGATCAAGGCGGTCGGCAGCCCCGGTGTCCCAGGGGCTTCCAGGGCAAGCGTCAGGGCGATGTACTCGTTGCCGTCGATGGCCATCCGCGGCGTGATCCCCGAGGACTTGATGAGGGTGGTCAAAGCCGGCCACGCGCTCTTCGGCAACGTGGCGGCCTGGACTTCGCCCTGCGCAGCAAAGGCAATCTCGCTGTTGGTCAGGGTCTTGAACCGCTCCGCCGCCTGCGTGTCCAGGCTGACGCCGACGTGCAGGTGGCCGGCGATCTCCCGATCGATGCCGATTGGCACCGAGACGACCTGGAGGATCCCCCGCTCGACGGGCCAGAACCCGGTGACCTCACGGTCGGACAACCCGCTGGCGATCCACGGCATGGCCAGCAGCGCCTCGTCGGCGACCTCGGGAGCGCCGAAGCGCGCGAGCAGCCGGCCGCGGCGCGTGATGATGAAGAAGTCCGCCTTGAGCGCGTTCTGGTAGTCCTTGGCAATCTTGTAGACCGTCGCCGGATCGTTGGTGTCCACCGCCGCCATCAGCTTGGGAAGGTCGGCTATCAGGCGCGCTTCGTTCGAGAAATGCTCGAAGCGGATCGATCGGTAGCCGGCGACCAACGCCCCAGCCTCGTCGAGCCCATGCCGGAGCTCGTCTTCCGCCTGCCGGGTGACGGCGACGTTGACGATGGCAATCGCGACGCCGATGCAGAGGACGGCCAGAAACGCCGTTGCCAGGAAGATGCGGTTGGTGAGAGAAGACAGCGCGCTCATCGGACCAGGAAATCGGCGTCGACGTCGCCGCCTCCTTCGGGCATTGTGATCGATCGCTTGGGCGGGTCGCCATGGACGGTCTCGTTCCAGACCTTGACCGTGTAGATGCCGGGCGGAACGTTGTCGAGATGGTAGCGTCCCTCCTCGTCGGTCACCGCGAAGTAACGGTGCGCGAAGACGAGGATGAACGCGCTCATGTGCGAATGGATCTCGCAGAACACGCGGACGATGCCGGGTTCGTCGAAGAAGACCGGCTTGGACCGGCCGGCCGCATACCGGCCGAGGTCGAACGACTTGGCCTTCGAGAGCGAGAAGACGTTGTGGTAGGTCTTGTCGTTGTTGAGGAAGTCGACCGTCGTCCCGGCAACAATCGCCAGCACGTGCGGGACGAACGTCTCGTTGCGCTGATCCATGCGGGCGCGCAGATCGTCCCGCGTGTCGAACGCTGCGCGCGGCGCCGGATCGAGATAGACCACGCTCCGCCGGCGATCGGGGGGATCGTGTGGCGGCGCCGTTCCGAGGCCGGCGACGTCGGGGCGCCGCTCCGTCGATCCGACGGCGATCCGGACGTCGATGCGGCCGCGAATCGTCCCTGAAACCACCGCCGGCACGTGACGCCTGAGCGCGGTGACGAGATCGCCCGGCGCCAGCAGCAGCGCCGCGAGACCGACGATCGCGCCTCCCATCCTGATCATCAGAACCAGAAGGCAATCTCGCCGGAGACGAACGTGCGCTGCCGGACGCGTCCCCCATCGCGGGAGTTGCGCTGTACGACGGCGCGCAGCGTCAGATTGCGTTGCAGGTACATTCCGCCGCCTATCTCGAGCCGGCTCACCGGCGCATCCCAGGTTTGTGGCAGCCCGCCGAACAGCCGCTCGCCACGAATCTTCGAGAAGGTCAGGCCGTCCACTCGACCCGCGGCGAAGAATCGCGGATTGAAACGATACCGTCCCTCGACATAGGCGGACGTCGCGTCAAGCGGCCCGTCGATCGGCGGATCGCCAAGTTGAGGAATCGTCCAGCGTGTCATCACCAGCTCCGATCGGACGATCCAGTAGTCGCGCGAGTACTCGGCGTCGAGGCCAATCGTGTCCTGGCGGTACGGGCCCGGCGCGAGCGGGCCCAGGCTGTTCTTCAACGAGCCATTGAGCCATTCACCCTCGGCAGCCGACGCCCCGATGACCAGGCCCAGCGCGGGCTTCCAGGCCACGCGACCGGAGACCTGCCGCCCGTCGTTGTCGTCCTGGACGCGCGGATTGGACAGCGTTCCCACGGTGATCGCCGCCGCCGCCTCCAGACGCGTCGTGTCGAGATGACCTTCCACACCGGTGTCCCACCGATACGCGGTCACGAGCGGAACGCCGGGGCTCGGAACCTGCGAGCCCACCGGATAGCTCGCCTGCCAGCCGCGCGCGCGCATCAACAGCAGGTCGTCGGCGGTGGCCGGAATCGAGTCGGGCCGCAGCGACGTGAGGTACTGGTAGGCCAGTGGATAGCCGATCAGCGGATTGTCAGGCCCGTACGAATGCCGCCCGAACACGCCGAAGACCGGCGGGATTCGTCCGGCCTGGATGTCGAACGGCACCTTCTTCCACGGCCGGACGCGCGCGTAGAGCGCGTAGGTACGAACGCGCTCTACGTCTTCCGACCGGAACTCGGTCAGCACCGCGAATCGGTCGGTCGGCCGCCAGGTGCCGGCGAGGGACACGCGAAACAGGCGAAGCGCGTTGTGCTCGTAATCGGTGTAGTTGAAGAACGCGATGTCGTCTTTGCTGCTCACAGCCAGCGAGACATCACCCGTGACCCGGATGGTGCCTCCGGCGAACTCGATCGGACCTGTCGGCAGCGCCTGGGCGCCCGCACTCGGGACAACGCCCGCGGCCGAGACCGTGACAAGGAGGAGCAGGCCGACCGCGCGTGGGACGGAGCGGGAGAATGCCGGAGAGCGTCGATCCTCGATGCGGTCATTATGAGCCCAGCCACGGCAAAGGGAAAAGCGACGCCGTGGTTGCTCATACCCGGCTGGGGTGGTTACACTACTCATGAAGTCGGACGTACCATATTGCCGTTATTTCAGAGGAGAAGGTGTGGCGTACATCATCTGCGAGCCGTGCATCGGGACGAAAGATTCGGCTTGCGTCGACGTGTGTCCAGTAGATTGCATTCACCCACGCAAGGATGAGCCGGAATTCGCCTCGGTCGAGATGCTCTATATTCACCCCGACGAATGCATCGATTGCGGCGCTTGCGTTCCCGCCTGCCCCGTTGAAGCGATATTCGCACTGGATGAAACGCCGGACAAATGGAAGGACTACATTCCGGTGAACGCCCAGTATTTCCAGAAATAGTCAGATCCAGGCCACGGCCAGGTCTGCCCGCTCGCCCCTCACGTGAGGCGTACTGGCAGGCCTGGCGTCTTCCGTCGCTCCGGCGGGCCAGCCCGCCAGCCGTCGAATATCGTAAGTTCCCGTACGGCGCGCGAAACGCGTCGCTCGCAGCCGCCGGCAATTAGCTGACAAACGGGGCGTTTCACGCTATCGTTCGCTGGTCCGCGCTTTGCCCGACCGCCGTGGATCGGTCTGCCCTGCGGGTCAACGTAACATGCGCTTTCTTCCGGGATTCGCCGTCGCGTGTGCCGCGGCTGTGGCCCTGCCGCTGCTGCTCCTGGCGCAGACGCCGCAATCGGCGTCGGCCGACATCGAGCTGCAGCTCGGCGATCTGCTCATGAACGAGGCGCGCTTCAGGGACGCGCAGGAATCCTATCGTCGCGCCGTCGCCGCGGCGGCCGAGGACGGGGCAGTCAGGAGACGGGCGCAGGCGGGTCTCGTCCTGGCGCTCCTGCGGACGGGCGACTTCGCCAACGCCAACGCGGAAGCCCACCGCCTGGCAACCGACCAGCCAACCGACGCGCGCGGGCAGTCGCTCTATGGCGACACGCTCTGGGCCCTCGGGCTGTTCGATGAAGCCGAGCACGCCTACGATACCGCGCTCAGACAGGACGTCGGGGAAGCGCGCGCGCATCACGGCCGCGCCCGCAGCCTGACGGCGCGCAGCCGATTGGCCGATGCACTCGTCGAGGCACAGGAAGCGCTGAAACTCTCCCCGCGCGAGGCGGAATTCCACCACAGCGTCGGTCTCATCTACGAGCGGCAGCATCGGTTCGACGAGGCGGCCGTAGTCTTCGGCAACTATGTCAACCTGCTGCCCAACCACGAGCGCAGCGAGAAGGCGATGTGGACGCGCGCCGAGATCCGCTTCCTCGACTCGTTCAAAGGCCGCCAGCCGATGGACATGTCGGCCAGCCCGTCGCAGGTGTGGGCGGTGCCGATTCGCATCGAGAAAGACAAGGTGTTCGTCCGCCTGAAGGTCAACGGCGCCGGCCCATTCGAGTTCGTCCTCGACACCGGCGCCGAGCAGACCGTCGTCTCGCGCGATCTGGCGCGCCGGCGGGGGATTCTTCCGATCACCTACATGCCGAGCGCGGGCGTCGGCGACGTCGGATTCCGCGGTCTGCAGGTCGGCCGCATCGACCTGCTCGAGATCGGAGATCTGAAGGTCAAGAACATCCCGTGCCTGATCAAGAATCCTCCGCTCGGCGAGCTTCCCGCGCGCGAGCCCGACAGCTTCTCGCCGCTGGCGCTCGGGCTGTCGATGCGGATCGACTACGCCCGCCGGCAGTTGATGATGGGCCGCTCGCTGCCGTCGCAGCCGTACGCGACCGAGCTGCCGCTCTGGCTGTACCGGCTCGCGACCGTCCGCGGCGTCGTCAACGGCCAGCCCGCCTCGTTTGTCGTCGACACCGGGGGAGAAGCGATATCGATCAGCCAGACAACGGCGGGGCAGGTGGCGGTGCCGGCAGGCTTCCGGAAGATCCCGCTGAAGGTCTACGGCACGTCCGGGTGGGACAAGGACGCCTTCCTCATGCCGAACGTCGATCTGGAGTTCAACTCGATCCGGTTTTCGAAGATACCGGTAGTGGTGCTCAACCTGCGCGCGCCAAGCGCGCTCCTCGGCTACGAGCTCGGCGGCATCGTTGGCCACAAGTTCCTGAGCAAGTATCGGGTGTCGATCGATCTCGAGCGGAGTGTGGTGGGATTGGACGAAGATCGTCCCCACTGACTTTGAAGGAGCGAAGGGGGCGGAGGATTACCGCCGTTGTTCCAACTCTACCCGCGCCTTCAGTCGCTCCGCCCGCCGCTTGTCAGCGGCGCTGGCGCGCTCGCGGTCCTCATCGGTCTCCAGCAGCAGCGGCGGAATCTGAACGCGCTTTCCATCCCGATCGACCGAGACGAACGTGAGATACCCGCGGCTGGTCAGCCGGCGCACGCCGGTCAGCGTCTCCTCTGAAAAGACCTCGACCTCGGCCTCGAGAGAGGTGGTCCAGACGGCGGTGACCCGGGCCTGGAGAATGATCAGGTCACCAACCTTGATCGGGTGGAGGAACTGCAGCCCGTCCACCGCGGCCGTCACGAGGAGCGTGCGGGTGTGCCGGTGGCAGGCGATCGCGCCGGCGATGTCGATGAGGTGCATGACCGTCCCGCCCAGGATGAACCCAAGCGGGTTGGCGTCGTTCGGCAGGACGACCTGCACCATCTCGGTGGCCGATTCCGAGCCGCGCTTGGGGGCCAGCGCTAGTTCTTGTGGCATTTCCCGTCGATGAAGGACTTCAGGGTCAGTCGCAGCTCGGGCGGGAGCTCTTCCTCGCGAACGGATCGGAGAAGGGAAACGGTGCTCTGGTAGGTGCGGAGCTGGGTCACGCAGTGCGGGCACTTCAGCAGGTGCGCTTCGAGCTCCTGCTGAACTGCGGGTGGGAGCTGCCGTTCGAGGTAGTCCGCAAGTAACCTGACCACCGATCCACAGCCGCACCCACCCATGAGCTCTCTGACCCCCGCCTCTTTAGACGCGGCGGGTCTAGAAGTCGTACCCGATCCAAACGGAGAATTTCGGCTTGCGCAGCCAATGGCTGCCGCTGGTGTCTCCGTCGGACAGCGCCTGGAAGTCGTAGACGATGTCCTCCCAGTCCTTGTTGAACTGCGTCCGCCACGCCCAGTCGAAGTGAATCGGGAAACCAAGCGCGAAGGTCTCCAGACCGATGCCGTAGGACGCGCGGCTGTCCACCAGGCGGAAGCCGTCGATTGTGCGGACCGGCCCGTAGACCGGCGAGGCGCCCTGCAGCGCGTTCGGATCGGGAACGAACCCGATGATTGGCGCGCCGATGGTCGGCTGGTGGGTCCACACGTTGAACTGCTGCCCGAACGGCTGCGCGCCGCCGAAGTTCGCGAATCCGACTGCCCGCAGCCCGCCGATGACGCCAATCGGCGTCAGCGCCGCCTCAATCAAGGGGAACCGCAGCTCGGCATCGGCGAAGAAGGCCCTCGAGCCGAGGAACTCCAGGTAGTCGTAGCCCCGGAGCTCGGAGTTGCCGCCGAAGTACAGGTAGTTGGGGTAGTCGCCCCAGCTGTTGAAGCCGCGGAAACGGAAGGCGAGCACGCCGTTGGTGGCGAGCCGGATGTACTTGCGCGCGTCGATATCGGCGGTCTGGCGCGAGAGGAAGCCACCGACCGGCGGCGCGATCTCGTATCCGACACGCATCGTCCCGCCGGACAGCGGACCGTATTCGCGGAACACCGTGGTCTCGCGGACGTAGGCAGCGCCAAACGGCATGATCGTGCCGTTGGCAAACAGTGATTGCCCGTAGAGCGCCTGCTGGTAGGCCTGCGAGACCTGCTGCAGCGCGTCGTCGTTGTACTTCTGCTCGAACTGGTAAATCCCGGCGCTGAGCTCCAGCCGTGCGTAGCGGTTGATCGGGTAAATAGCAAAGCCCAGGCCGCCGCGCTCCGACTGCGTCGCGATCGCATCGCTGCGACTCAGGTAGATGTTCGGATTGTAGAGAACGCCGCCGTAGTTGCCGTAGTAGAACTGCGTCAGCGAAAACCCCTGCAGGGCGTACTGGAACCGCCGGGACAAGTTCGTGTACGAGAACGACAGCGAGCGGTATTGCGAGACCGACTCAGCGTAGAGGTTGAACTGCTGATCGCCGAGGACATCGGTGAAGGTGACCGCGGTGCCGCCGAAGAAATCGCCGCTGCTGGTGACGCCGACGTTGACCGGCGGCCGTCCCTCGAGGAACAGCTTCTCGAACTTGCCTTTGTCGCGCTCGTTCTGCTTGACCAGTGTGTGGCTCAACGGGGGCGTGAAGTCGATGATCGGGCCGGCCGACCCGAAGTCGGACGAGGCCACCGTATGGAGCGCCTCTTTCTGCTGCGGCAGCGTGTGAATGCCGTATTCACCTTTGTAGTAGGTGACAAAGGCGACCTTCTGTTGCTTGTTCTCGTCCTTGAGCGGAATCGGGGAGACGTTGCCACCGAGGGCATCGGTGTATTGCTTCAGCTCGCCATTCTTCAGGTTGAGCGTCCAGATGTTGTAGATGTTGCCGTTCTTCGCGACTTCCGGGTTGATCGGCTGATTCGGATCGACGGCCGTCGATGGAAACACCAGCGTGTCGGGATCGAGGAACTGCGCCGCGCCATCGTCGTGGGTGCCGAACGTCAGCTGTGTCTTCTTGCCCGGGGCGAGGTCCGGCCCGACGTCGATGCGGAACAGCTTGTCGTTGCCGCTGACGCGGGCGATATAGACGATCGACTTGCCATCGGGCGCCCAGGTCGGGGCGTAGTCGCCGAAGGAATCGTTCGTGATGTTCTTGATGTCGCCGCTATCGACGTCGAGAACGAAGATGTCGGCGATGGCGTTGCGCAGCGCGGAGAAAGCGACGTGCTTGCCGTCTGGACTGATGTCCGGCGACTCCGGCATGTCGACGCTCTTCAGATCGACCCGCTTCTCGATGTTGCGGTTGAGCACGTTCTGCAGCACCAGCGTTTTCTGCTTTTCCTTGCGCACGAAATACGCGATGCGGTCGCCGGCCGGTGACCACGACATCCACGGCACGGCGTTGCCGCGGAACCCTCCTGGCGAGGCGATGTACTCGAAGCCGAAGCCCGTGTTGAAGCCGGCCGTGAGGTTCCGAATCACCTTGCCGTCCTTTGTGGACAACAGGATGATGTCGAGCTCCTGATCCTTTCGGTTGCCCGCCGCCACTGCCATCAGATCCCCTGAGGGGGACGGTTCGATCGAGATGACCGAGACATACGGCGTCTTGTCGCGCTTCGGCGCGAGATCCTTGCCATAGTCGGCCGGGCGCTCCTTGTCGCGGAACGGCTTGAAGCGGTCCTTCAGGTACTTGTCGAACTGCTCGTCGAACTCTTCCGGCTTGAGCTTGAACGCTTCTTCATACGCGCTGTCGCCGCCGCCAATGACGCTCTTGCGCAGGGCGAAGAGGAACTGCCGGAGACCTTCCTTCTGCCATTTCGATTCGATGAATTCGAAGGCGGCGTGCCCCAGGTTGTACGGGAGCCGGCCGTCAGCGAACTGGACGCCCTGGAAATCGCTCATCGACGGAATGATGTCGGCGATGGCGGCGTCCCGGACCGTCATCAGGTCGAACGGATTCCAGTAACCGGTTTCGAAATCCGAAAGTCCTTCGTCCACCCACAGGGGCAGGCCGCGCCTGAGCAAGGTGCGCGGAATGATGTCGAATTCGAAGATGTGCGTGAGCTCGTGAGTGATCAGGCGGTAGAGCGCGTCGGACGGTTCGTCGATCGGGAGGACCATGCGATCGCGATACGGCTCGGCAAACGCCAGCACGCCCTCGGGCAACTCGCCCGGATCGATGTTCTGCTGCTGGAATTCGCTCTCGGTCTTGTAGAGGACGAGCGGAACCTTGAAGGCGAGATCGTGCTTGAGATCCGCGCTCACCTGCTGATACGCGCTCTCGGCATAACTCGTTACCCGTTCGAGGTGTTGCTCGATGTCGGGGTAGTAATAGATCTCAAAATGGTCGGTCGTGTAGATGCGCCACTTGAAGTGATCGTACTTCACCCGGTTCTTGTTGAAGTAGGGCACGAACGGCGTCTGCGCGCTGGCGGCGATTGGGCCGGCGACAAAGACGAAGGCAAAGATGGCAATGCCGAGCGGCACTGGGAGAGCGCGCCAGCTGCGCGTGCGCATGGTTCACCTCGAGTGGAGCCGATGTTACTGTAGCTAAGACGTTTGCCGCAAATGATCCGGTCCCGGCAGACCGTGCCCCTTCGCGCGGAACGCAAGCCACGTGCCTGAGCCCGGGCTCGAAACCATCCCGGAATCACGGTGTCGCGCGACTTTCCGCCCCGGATCGTGTCCCCGCCGGGGAACGTCGGGTGTCCTCGGCCGGGGTCGATCCGACGGGGCGGCGTTACAATCTAGGAATAACCCGCCCGGCGCCGGTGTTTTCATTCTACGGCGCTCGCGGGCTTCGCATATGGCGTTCCCTCGTGGTTCCGGCCGCGCACCCGTCGACGCCGCTCCGGAGAGCGGAGGGGACTTGTTTGCTCAGGCGGCGCTGGCTCACCTGGACAGCCTCTACGGCACCGCCTTGCGGCTGACCCGTCGGGCGCAGAACGCCGAGGACCTGGTGCAGGACACGTATTTGAAGGCGTTTCGGTCCGCCCATCAGTTCGAGCCGGGCACGAACCTCAAGGCGTGGCTGTTCACGATTCTCCACAACACGTACCGGAACATGCGCCGTCACGACGGCCGGAGCCCGGTCGATGTGGACAGCGAGGCGGTCGACCGGGCGGTCGACACGGGCGGCTTCGACCAGACGCCGGAACAGCTGCTGACGCGGGCGGCGCTCGACGCCGACGTCCAGGCGGCGCTGGACGGGCTGCCCGAGGCCTTTCGCCAGGCGGTCTGGCTGCGCGACGTCGAGGAGCTGTCGTACGCGGAGATCGCCCGCGTGCTCGACGTGCCTATCGGGACCGTGATGTCGCGGATTTCCAGGGGACGCCGGGCGCTTTACGAGGCGCTTCACGACCGCCGCGCGGAGGCAGAGCGTCGCGTAGCGACACGTTGATGACGATGGACGATCACAAGATGCGGAAATCAAGGCGATGAGCGACGGTATCCGAAGCTGCCGAGACTTCGAGGAGCGATTGACGCCGTACGTCGACGGCGACATATCGCAGGACACGCGACGGGCTGCCGACTCGCACCTGGCCGCGTGCCCGTCCTGTCGCGATCATGTGCTGGCCGAGCGCACCGCCCGCGACGTCCTGCGGGAGCGGCGCAACACGCTGCGCGGTGTGGCCCCCGAAGACCTTCGCCGCCGCTGCGCGGCGCAGCGGACCGCGGTGCCGCCCCCCTCGCGCCTCCGCCGCTGGGTGCCGTTGTCGCTCGCGGCAACGCTCCTCCTCGCTGTGGGCGCCGTCTTCCTCTTCGGCTTGACTCAGGGCGTAGAAGCCCTGGCCGCCGGGTTGACGCTCGACCACGTCAAGTGCTTCAAGGTCTCGCCGCGTACGGCGCCGGTCGACGCCCAGGAAGCTGGCGTGTCGTGGCAGCGCTCCCAGGGGTGGCCGTTGAGGGTCGCCGCCACGGCGCCGATCGAAGAGCTGCGGCTCGTCGACGTGCGGCGCTGCATGTCGTCCGAGGGACGAGTCGCACATCTGATGTATCTCTGGCACGGCCAGCCGCTGTCGGTCTACGTTCTTCCTCGCGCCTTCGGACGCGACCGCATCATGGACAGCATGGGGCACGAGACCGCGATCTGGTCCGCCAACGGCCGCACGTATGCGGTGCTTGCCACCGGCCACCCGGACGACTTCAATCACATCGTCGGCTACGTCAAGACCCACACCGAATGACAATCAGGACCACATCATGAAATCGCGTTGGATCATCGCCGGCGCCGCGGCGCTCGCGCTCGGCCTTCTGACGTTGCCGATGCTGCGCAGCACCGGGCGTGAGCACGTCGCGCCGACTGCCGCCTCCGGGACACCGGAGGCCGCCGCAGGCGGCGTGGCCACGTGCGACGTCGAATCGGCCAAGGGCAGGCTGGACTTCGTCGTCAACGACATGCACAAGGCGCCGGTGAAGCTGTCCGACTACAAGGGCAAGGTCGTCCTGCTCAACTTCTGGGCAACGTGGTGCGGGCCGTGCAAAGAGGAGATTCCCTCGTTCGTCGAGCTGTACAAGCAATACAAGGACAAGGGACTGGTGATCGTCGGCGTCTCGATCGACGACGCGCCTGAGACGCTCCGGGAATTCGCGCAACAGTGGCACATGCAGTATCCGATCGTGATGATGCAGACCGACGTTGAGGACAGTTACGGTCCGTTCTACGGCATCCCCACCTCTTTCCTGATCGGGCGCGACGGATCGATCTGCACGAAGCACATCGGGCCGGCATCGAAGCAGCAGTTCGAACAGGAGATTAGAGCGCTCCTGTAGTATGATCGGTTGCGGATGTTGAAGGGATTCACTCACGCTCGCTTGGCCTGCGGCTGCCGTCTCGGATTCCGAGATGGTGTCGAGGGCAGTCCAGTGACCGTCGTGGTGGATGAGAAGTCGCCAGCCTGCCCCCTGACCCTCCACGTCGCCGGCTTGCCGCTGTTCGACTACCGCGAGGCGCTGCGTCCGCCGACGCGTCCGGGTCCTCCCGCCGAAGAAGAATACGAAGAAGAAGGGTAGCCTTCGCTCAGCCGCCGATCCTCAAGGTGGCGACGAGCGGAAGGTGGTCGGACGCCATCAGCGACTTGCGCGTCCGCGGCATCTCGACCCCGCGCACCTCGACCTGTCCCTCGTAATAGATGTGGTCCAGATGCACCACCGGGAAGAGCCCGGGATAGGTCCGCCGGCGCTTCAAGTAGGTGCCGATGTCGACGCTCTCGAACAGCGATGACAACGTCTTCGTTGCCAGGCCGCGCATCCACTCGTTGAAGTCGCCGAGGATCACCTTGGGTCCCGCGACCCGCCGATCGTGCACGAACGACGCAAGCCGCCTGGCCTGATACCGTCGTTCGAGGACCGCGGTTCCCAGATGGACGTTGTAGACGTGCAGCACCTGGCCGCCGAGATCGAGGTCGGCGCGCTGGCAACAGCGCGGCTCGCATGTCCGCCACGAGAGGTCGGTACTGACTGTGATGGACGATCGGGTAGCGACTGAGGATGACGTTGCCGAACTGGTGTTGCCGCAGAGTTCGCGCCGACGCCATCACCCATCCCATGCCAAGGCCGGCGCCGATTTCTTCCGCCTGCCCCGTTCCCGCCGGTCCGGCACCGATCACTTCCTGGAGCGCGACGACGTGGGCATCGATCTGACGGAGGACCTCGATGATTCGCGCGCTGCTCACGCGGCGGTCCATACCGCGGCAGCGATGAATATTGTAGGTTGCGATCCGCACTTCGGCGGCGCCCCGCGCGCGCGGCGCGGCCGGCTCGCTCACTGCTGACGCTCCAGAATCCAGACGAACGGTCCCACGATCTTCTCCCATAGCGGCCGGCGGCGCCACGCCGCGAGGGTCACTTCGTCGCTCGACGCGAGGTCCCGCGCGTAGTCCTGCAACAGCCGCGCCGCCACAGTCGTATCACGCATCGCCAGATTGACCTCGTCATTGTGTTCGAACGATCGGTTGTCGATGTTCGTGGTGCCGATCACGGACCAGAGCTCGTCAGCGACCAGGACCTTGGCGTGGATCATGGCCGGCCGGTATTCGAAGATGCGGATGCCCGCCGCCAGGAGATCGCGCCACATCCGCCGGCTCGCCAGGCGCACCCAGTGTTGATCGGTGCCGGCTCCCGGCACGATCACCAGGATCCGGACACCCCGCTGCGCCATCCTGATCAGGGCACCGCGCAGCGCCCGATCCGGCAGGAAGTACGGGGTGCAGATGTGGAGCGTTCGATCCGTTCCCTCGATCAGCAGCTGGAACGTCACGCGTGACGCCGTCGCGCGATCCGACGGCGAGCTCTTGACCACGAACGCCGTGGTGTCGCCGTGTCGATCGAGGTCGGGGAAGTGGTCGGATCCGGTGAGGATCTCGCCGCAGCATTCCAGCCAGTTCTCGGCCGCGACGCCCTGTAGCGCGGCCACAACCGGGCCTTCGATTCGCGCCATCGTGTCCCGCCATGGCCGGCTGGCCTTCGCCTTCGGGAACGCCCACCAGTCGGCAACTCCGGCACCGCCGACGAAGGCCGTGGTTCCATCCACGACCAGCAGCTCGCGATGGGTTCGATTGTTGATCCGGTAGAGCGAGTACCACCGCACCGGCTGATAAGGCTGAATCCGGCACCCCGCTGCGCGAAGGCGCGATACGGGCCGGCCGCGCAGGCTGAGGCTGCCGATCGCGTCCACGACAAGCGTCACGCGGACGCCGCTACGCGCCCGCTCGCTCAGCGCCTCGATGAAGCGATCGGCCATCTGTCCGGGGTGGAAGATGTAGCACTCCATGTTGATGGAGCGCGTGGCACCACGGATCGTCTCGAGCATCGCCTCGTAGAACACCGGACCGTCGGTGAGGATGGTCACGCGGTTGCCGTGGTGCAGCGCCGCCTGACACGTCGACTGGATGGTGTAGAGAAAATCGTCGGCCATCACCGACGTGCGCTGCGACAGGTGATACGGGATTGCGGGCGTGAACAGGAAGACGAGGACCACCCAGACGAGGAAGACCCCGCCCGCGATTGACAGCCACACCATCGCTTACTTGACCGCCGGGATCGGAGGGGCGACCGCGGCCAGTCGGAGGTGCACGGTGGCGTGCGCCTCGGCGCCGGCAATCTCCACCGGTGTCGCGCCGGCCCGATACGGCTCGAGCTCTCGAGGGATCTGTCCCGGCCTCGTGGCCTCGAGCGTCCTCGAGGCAATCGCGAGATAGGCTCCCGGGGGCAGACCGCGCACGCTGAACTGCCCGCTGGCGTCGGTGCGAATTACCTGGACTCGCCGGCCGCCACGAATCCAGAACTGAGGAGACACGGAGAAGATCATCACCGGAGCGTCGGCAGCGGCGCGGTCCTGCGCGTCGTGCACGTCACCAGCAAGCTGCGACTCGCCACTGGCAATGCTGACGCGAACATCGTGCAACGGCTGGCCCGAGACCTCGAACGCGCGGTCCATGATGTCGTGCCCGCGCGCGGTGACCTTGGTCACAGTCCACCCGTCGGCAAGACCCTCCACCACCAGATGGTGCATACCCGGCATCAGGCCGCGGATGACGAACGTGCCGTCGCGGGCTACTCGTCCGGTCAGCGCGTCGCCATAACCGGTGCCGTCGGTCAGCGGCGCCCGGATCGTCAGGGACGTCAGCGGCGGTACCGTGGCGTGGTCCCGGCTGTCGACGTTGACGTGGCCGTCGAGCGGCGCCCCCGACTGCAGTGTCATCGTCACGTTGGCAATATCGCGGCTTTCGACGACGAGCCCGAACGTGGCGAACAGCGCCGGGCCGTTGGGCTGCGTCTGCGCGCGGGCCCGCACCTGATAGCGGCCGGGGGGCACGTGGCCGAACGTGAAGCGGCCATCCGGCATGATGGTGACTTCGTCGGCCGGAATGGCCGGCGTGGTGTCGTCGAGAGGCGTCAGCATGACCGCGGCGCTGAGGAGCTTGTGGCCATCGGCCGCTACGACGCGGCCGCTGACCTTGACCGCCGGCTGGGAGGCAGCGGTGATCGTCGACAACAGCAGGAGCATGAGCGCGACCAGCCGCGGAGTCCGCAGACAGCGCGGAGGGTTCTCACGGGGCCGCGGATCACGCGGAAGACGCGGAGCAGCCATGAGGGGCCGCGGATCACGCGGAAGACGCGGAGCAGCCATGAGGGGCCGCGGATCACGCGGACCGCGGATCAGCGACCGCGGATGCGGAGCAATGAGGGGCCGCGGATCACGCGGCATACGCGGATAAAGCATCAGGCGCCGCGGATTGCGCGGCCCCCTACTCACAGCCGTTACCCATCGATCGATGGGCGCGCGAATGTCGCGTCCGCGCGGGGAGCCCGACATGCACTCCCTGCTCTGCCGGCCGGAACACGCCGAGGTCGTCGTCACAACTCATATCGAGGCGCTCAGACATCGCATCAGGAGCCGAGAGCGTGGTCGCTGGTCCACGGAATGGTAGACGGTCAAGCGGCCTCCACTCTCGCTGTGCGAACCCTCCGCGCAGTCCGTGTGGTCCGCCGCCCGAGAACCTTCCGCGTCCTCGGTGTACTCCGCGGCCCGTGCTCCGCGGCCCGCTGCTATCATAGACCGATGCCCAGCGACCCCGAGCGCACGCGGCCGATCCGCGCGGCAGCGGTCCGATCGTGGACGGTCGCCGCGTTCGTCTGCGCGATCGCGTTGGTTGCGGCCTGCCGGGCCAGGCCCGAACCCATCCGCGTCGACCGCGGCCGGCTGATCGTCGAGAATCTCTCGCGGCAGGAATGGCGCGACGTCAAGGTCACCGTCAACGCGTATTATCGGGGCGAGTCACGATCGCTGTTACCCGGCGGCCGGCTCGAAACGCCGCTGACCAGCTTCGTCACCGGACTGGGCCAGCGATTCGACACCAATCGCGAGCACGTACGTCGCGTTGAGGTGCGGGCGACGACCACCGCCGGTGAGCCGGTCGCGATCGACTGGGGCGAGGCGAAATAGGACAGGCAGGCAGGTTATGGCCAAACTCACATCCGAATTCGAAGTCGCGTGTCCGTGCTGCAAAGCGACGCTGGTCATCGACAGCAACCTGCGCCGCGTCGTCCGTCACAGCGAGCCGCCATCCGGCGATCGGCCGGAGCTCGACAACGCGGAGGGCATTCTCGCTGCCGAGGCAGCCCGCCGCGAAGCGCTGTTTCAACAGTCGGTCGCCGCCGAGCGCAATCGCGGCGACGCCCTGTCCAAGCGGTTCGAAGAAGCGCTCCGTCAGGCGCGCGAGGAACCCATCACGAAGCCGACACGGGATTTTGATTTGGATTGAGGGAGCGCGAACCGACGCGGGTCACCGTTCACGGTTCCGCGTTCCTGGTTCGTTGCTCACCCTTCACCAATTCCCTGCTGGAATCTCCGTCCATCGCTCGCGCCGGCTGTAGTACAGCGGCTTCCGCCCGAACTCCTCGTAGAACGCCCGGTAGCGACGCCGGAGTCGATCGATCCGGGCGTCCGATGAGCGGATCGTTCGATGGGGCGCGTCCAGCAGCATCCGTTCGACCTTCCAGACGTTTCGATCGGACAGTCGCCAGTCGTAGCCGCCCATCACTCGCAGATCGATGACCGCATAGCCGGTCACGCGTCCGGTGAAATCCACGTAGGGTTCGACGTAGCTGAGCGCCAGCGCACGGGGCGACGTGAAGACCGGCTTGCGCCCGTGCAGTCCTGGATCCCGTGAACGGGCGACTGAGCCCCAGCGTCCTCGATGCTGGTACACGAAGATCACGTGATCCAGTTGGTCGATCGATTCGAAGCTCAGAACGAGCGGCGCAAATCCATGTTGTTCGAGAATCACCGCGGCCGAGAGCGCGGCTTCGAGACAGTGGGCGGTGTGATGTTTCACCACGCCGCGAAAGCTGCGCAGCGTGGCGCGGCCGGGGGGCGGTTCGGTGTTGTAGGGCAGACGATTGAGGAAATGCTGCACGGACAGAGGCGACGTGAGTCGGGCAATCGTCCGTCGCTCGGCCGCGGTGAACGCCGACAGGGGAGGGCGGCTACCGCGCGTGGGCATCGCGGAGGTCGGCAAGAAGCATGTCGGGACTCCATTCCTGTCCGTTGTAGATCTTCACCACTCGCCCGCGGCCATCGATGACCGCGGTTCTCAGATTGTGCGTGATCGCCAGTGGCGTGGCCTGGTCGTGAATTATGGACACCCCGAACTTACCCAGGATGGCGGTGATCTCCGGGGCGGCCCCGGTCAGCAGCGTCCAGATGCGCGGGTCGGCGCCGATCTGCTTCGCGTGTGCGGCCAGCACCGACGATGTGTCGTGTTGGGGATCCAGCGTGATGGAGATCAGGCGCACTCGCCGGGCGAGGTCCGCGTCCGCCAGCACCGCTCGCTGGACCGCCGCGAACTGACGATCCATCAGCGGACAGAAGTCGGGCATTGGACACCGCGTGTACATGAACGTGACGGCGACTGTCTGGTTCCGCCAGTCGGAGAGCCGCCGCGCCCCGCCGTGTAGATCCTGCAGCGGGTTGTCGGGAACGACATCGCCCGGCTGCAGAACATCCACGACCGGTCGTGGCGAATCCACGTCGAGCGGCGCGTGACCGACGCGCGTGATCTTCGAGAGCTTGGGAACTCCGGACCCGTAGACGTTCAGCGTCGCGTCGATGATGTCCCCGGCGACGAGCCCTGTGATCAGCGACGGATCGGTCACGTCGTAGGGCATCGTCATCGCCGGCATGAATCCCTGAATATCGTCGTGTTTGACGATGAGGACTGCGTGTTCGGCGTAGATTGACGTGATCTGTCCGTGCAGCGCGTACTGCTTCGGCCTCGCCTCACAGCCGCCCGCGACGGAGAGCAGGAGGCCGATCAGCAGCCACCGAAAGCGTAATCGAACAGGCATCGTCTCCACTCTAAACCGTCGAGCACGTGCAGTGGAACCGCGGATGAGGTGGGACGAAATGACAGGTACGCATCCTGCTATACTCGACCTGGTAGATGAGAGCCCCCGCCGTTGCTTGCGCAGGTCCCGTCACGCCTCTCCGCACCGCAAATCGCGTGAGCTTTCCGACAGCGTTCGCCGCGCGCGGCGGCGTGTCGCTTGCACGTGCGCCGGGTGTCGGCGCGGAGCCCAAAACCACCCGCGCGTTCAGCAGGAGTACGTGACAGCATGGGCAGGAGACTCTACGTCGGAAATCTTCCCTATTCGGCCTCGGAGGACCAGCTGACGGAGCTGTTCAGTCGAGCCGGCAAGGTGGACAACGTTCGCGTGATGCGCGACATGGCCACCGGTCGTGCGCGCGGCTTCGCGTTCGTTGAAATGGCTACGGACGAGGACGCGCAGAAGGCCATCAACGACTTCCACGAACATCAGATGGAGGGCAGGGCGCTGGTGGTGAACGAAGCGCGTCCGAAGCCGGAAGGTGGCTTCGGCGGCGGGGGTGGTGGCGGCCGCGGCGGTCGTGGCGGTGGCGGTGGCGGCGGTCGCTTCGACGATCGCGACTTCAGCGGTGGGCGCCGTAAGGAGCCCCGCTGGTAGCACCAGCTGGCCGGGCGCGCCCGGCGCAAGACCCGCACAACGAAAGAAGGCCGGCTCCCGAAGAGCCGGCCTTTTCATTTTGTCGTTCGCCACGAGCCAGGGTCGCGACCACTCGGGCCGCGGTTCGGCGCCTCGATCATTCGTCAACGATCCACCCGTCGCGCAGGTGGATGATGCGGCTGCCGTACGACGCGTTGGTCTCGGAGTGCGTGACCTGCACGATCGTCGTCCCACCCTCATTGAGCTTCTTGAACAGCTCCATGATCTCTTTGCCCTGACTCGAATGCAGGTTGCCGGTCGGCTCGTCGGCCAGAATGATCTTGGGATTCGAGATCACCGCTCGCGCGACCGCGACCAGCTGCTGTTGACCGCCGGAGAGCTGGTTCGGATAGAGATCCTTCTTGCCGACGATCGCGAACTTGTCGAGGATGTCGCACACCATGCTCTCGCGGTCGGACTTCTTGATGTCGCGATAGGAGAGTGGGATGTCGAGGTTCTCGTAGACGGTCAGGTGATCGAGGAGGTGATAGCTCTGGAAGACGAAGCCGATGTGTTGCTTGTGGAGCTTCGCGCGATCCTTGGCGCCCAGCCGGTGGACCGGCTGGTCGACGAAGTAGTACTCCCCCGTCCACGCGCTATCGTGCATGCCGATGATGTGCAGCAGCGTCGATTTGCCGGCCCCCGACGGGCCCATGATGGAGACGAACTCTCCCTCCTTGATGTCGACGTTGATGCGGCGCAGCACGTAGCTGCGGCTGGTGCCGTGGGCGTACGATTTTTCGATGTTGCGCAGCCCGATCAGCGCGTTTGGCGCCAGGCCTTCGGTTTCGATCGCGGCCGGCGCGGGTTGCGTGCTTCGACTGAATAAAGCCATATGGTCTATCCGTTAGACGGGGCCAACGAGTTGATGGTTCTCATTATAAGGCGAGGTGCCAACGGGTGCTAAAGGTCCTGACGGTGCGAACGGTGCGGTGCTAAGGGGGCTATAAGTGCTAACGGTCCTGGTGCTAAGCGTGCCAGAGCGGACCCGCCCTTGGCACAGTTCCCACCAGGAGCACTGCACCCTAGCACCGTTCGCACTCCTGGCACCGCACCCTTCGCACCGTGAGGACCTTTGGCACCTCTAGCACCTCGAGAGATCGCAATTACTCTACTCTCAGCGCCTGCATGGGCTCGGTACGCATCGCCCGCCGCGCCGGCAGATAGCTCGCCAGGAGGGCTACCATCAGCAGCACCGCGCTCGTGCCGGCCAGCGTCAGCGCATCGGCGCTGTGGACGCCGTAGAGCAGGGTGCGCAGGCTGCGGCCGACGACGATCGCGCCGACCAGTCCGAGCCCCAGCCCGACGAGCGCCAGCCAGGCGCTCTCGCCAATCACCAGCGTGAAGATCTGGCGACGCGCGGCCCCCAGCGCGAGCCGCACGCCGATCTCCTGCGTCCGCTGCGACACGCCGTACGACATCACGCCGTAGATGCCGACGGCGGCCAGGATCAGTGCCATGAGGGCAAACAGCGTGACCAGCGTGGCATAGAACCGCGACGCGCCGTTCGACTCGGCGATGATCATGTCCATGGTGGTGATGCTGGCCACGGCGACCCCCGGATCGATCGCCTTCACCGCCTGCTGCAACGGTGCGGCCAGGGCCATCGGCTCGGTCGCCGTTTTCAGCACGACGTTGATGCCGGCCTCAGGATTCAGCCAGTAGGGCACGTAGGCTTCGACCTCGTTGCTGCCGCGCGCTCCGCGCACCTGCACGTCGGCGACGATGCCGCTGATGGTGAACCAGGGAGAAGCGGGATCGAAGCGAACCCGACGGCCGATCGGATCCTGGTTCGGCCAGTAGCGCCGCGCCATGGTCTCGTTGATCACGACCAGCGGCGTCATCTCGCCGGCGGTGAACAGGCGTCCGCGGCGAAGCGGAATGTCCATGGTCGAGAAATAGTTCGCCGAGACGTCGCGATACCAGACGGTGGGCGTGTCGCCGCTGTCCTTGGGTGCGGGGCGCCCCTCGATCTCGAGCGAGGTGTCGCTGTCGCCATTGAGCGGGATGACCGAGGACAGCGACGCCTGCTTGACGCCCGGTAGCGCCGCAGCGCGCTCGAGAAGGGCGTCGTAGAAGGCCCGCCGCTGTGCGTCGGTCTTGTAGATGATCGGCGGCGGCAGGACGAAGCCGGTGAGCACGTGGTCGGCGTTGAAGCCAAGCGGCGCGCGTTGCAGGGCCAGGAAGGTTTGAATGAGCAGCGCGCCACCGACGAGCAGGACGAGCGCCAGCGTCATCTCCGCGATGACCAGCACTCGCCGGGCGCGACCGCTGCCGTCGCCCGTGGTGCCGCGGCCGCCCTGCTTGAGGCCCGAGGCGAAACGATCCCGGGCTGCATGCCAGGCCGGAACCAGACCGAACAGCACTCCGGTGACGAGCGAGAGCAGTATCGCGAACGCCAGGACGTTGCGGTCGACGCCAATCGACTCGAGTCGAGCCTGACTGAGAGGCGCGATCGTTTTGAGCGCCGATACGCCCCACACGCCGACCAGCGTGCCCAGCGCTCCGCCGATGAGTGCAAGCAGGATGCTCTCGGTGAGCAGTTGTCGGATGATGCGCAGGCGATCGGCGCCGAGCGCGCGCCGCACCGCGATCTCGCGGGTACGCGCGGTGGCTCTCGCCAGGAGCAGGTTCGCGATATTGACGCAGGCGATCAACAGGACGAAGCCGACGGCGCCGAGCAGCATCAGCAAGGCCGGCTTCATCGCGCCGACCTGTTGTTCATGAAGCGGAACCGGGTTGATCCCTTTGCCCCGATCGCTCCGCGGATACGTCTGCTGGAAGCGCTGCGCGACACGGTCGAGCGAGGCGCGCGCCTGCACCAGCGATACCCCAGCCTTCAGCCGACCGATGGTGTGGAACACGGCGACGTCGCGCGGCGGATTCGACGGGTTCAGCCGCATCGGCCGCCAGAGCGTCGCGTCCGAGATCCATCCCGGCACGAACGACGCTGGCACCACGCCGATGATCTCGTGCGCCTCGCCGTTGATCGAGATCGACCGTCCAATCGCGGCCGCGTCGCTCCCGAAGCGGCGCGCCCAGAGCGCATGGCTCAGCACTACCACCCGATGCGCCCCCGGCACGTCGTCGGAACTGCGGAACGTCCGTCCGAGCTCCGGACGGGCACCAAGGAGATCGAAATACTCGTAGGTGGTCTGCTCCCCCTGGAACGCCTCCGGCAGATCGCCGCCGCCGCCACCAAGGCTCGCCGTCCAGCCGCGGATCGACGTCACCCCCTCGAAGACACTCGTTTCCGCTTTCCAGTCGAACTGATTGGCCGGCCCGGTCCACTCGGTCGCGGGACCGCCGCGGGCGCGAAGGTCCACCCACACCATCACCAGCCGGTCCGGCTGGGGGTAGGGCAGCGGCTGGAGCAGCAGCGCGTTGATGACGCTGAAGATTGCCGTATTGGCACCGATGCCGAGCGCCAGCGTGACCAGCGCCACCAGCGTGAGCGCCCGGGTCTTGAGCATCACGCGAACCGCGTATCGCACATCCTGCAGAAAGCCTCTATTCATCGCCCGTCCTCGAGTGTCGTCTCGCAGCTGTCCATGGTTCAATCCGCACGCAACGCGTCCGCCGGATCGATTCGCAGCGCACGACGGACCGGCACCAGCGTTGCGGCGACGGAGAGCATTCCCAGCGCCGCGGCCGTCCAGGCGAACGCCATCGGGTCGAACGGACTCACGCCCGGAAGGAATCCGCTTGCCAGTCGCGCCAGACCTGCCGCCGCCGCGAATCCCCCGACCGCACCTGCGACGATCGGCGTGGCGGTTCCGGCGAGCGCCAGACGCACGATATCCCCCGGCATCGCGCCCAGCGCGACGCGCACGCCGATCTCGCGAGCCCGCTGCGCGACGAGATAGGCGGTGACGCCGTAGACGCCGACGGCGGCGAGCGCCAGAGCGGCCAGGCCGAAGACCGACAGCAACGTGGCCGCGAAGCGCTGCGGCATCAGTATGGCCGCAAACTGCTCGAGCAGGGTCGAGGGCGTCGAGACCGGGACGTCGGGGGCCGTCGAGGCCAGAACCTCGCGCAGAATCGATATCGCCTCCACCGACGGGCCATGAGTCCGCACGATCATCGCGGCGTCCGGCACTTCGGGATACTGGGCGAGCGCCGCGTAGACGTGGGGGGCCGGCGGAAGGTTGAGCGATTCGTAAGTCGAATCAGCCGCGACACCGATCACGGTGAAGGTCTGATCGAGCAGGTCGACCCGGCCGCCGATCGGTGTCCGGCCGCTCCAGTAGCGGTCCGCCATGGTCTGATTCACGACAACCGCGAGCGGGGCGCCCGGGCGATCAGCGTCGGCGAAGTCCCGACCGCTCAGGATCGGAATGCCCATCGTCTTGAAGTAGTCGGGACCGACGCCGTTGAACCGGACGCTGCGGGATTCGCCCCGCTGCGGCTGATATCCATCCACGTCCACCGACTCCCGCTGCCGATCGCCGCTGAGCGGCACGATGACCGCCCACGTCGCGGCGGCGATTCGCGGATCGGCGAGGATCCGGTGACGGGCGTCGCTGAAGAACTGCTGCGCCCGCGATCGATCGTAGCGTTGCATCGACGGAGCGACGCCGGCGGCGGCGAGATGATCGATGTCGAACCCGACCTTCGTCGCCATCGTCGATTGCACGCTCCGAATGAACAGCGCGGCTCCGGCCAGGAACAGCAGGCAGGTGGCGATTTGTATCGCGACGAGCGCCTGACGAAGCCGCGCCCGTCCGGGCGCGCCCATCGGTCCGTCCTTGAGGTTGCTGAGGAGATTGGCGCGGGATGCATGCCGCGCGGCCGCCACGCCGAACAGCGTCCCGGTGAGCAGCGCGAGACCGGTCGAGACCATCAGCAGCCGGATGTCGAACCGCAGTTCGAGCGAGTCGAGCGCGATCCCGCCGGGCAGTGTGAAGCCGCGAAACAGCTCGATGCCCCAGGCGGCGAGCAGCAGCGCGAGCCCGACGGCGACGAGCGACAGGATCAAGCTTTCACCGACGAGGAGACTGAGGATGCGTCGCGGGCTGGCGCCGATCGCGCGCCTGATCGCCAGCTCGCGGCTGCGCCGCGTCGCGCGAACGATCATCAGGTGCGCGACGTTTGCGCAGGCCATCAGCAGCGCGAATCCCACGATGCCGGCGAGCAACGCCACGAAACGTGAGATGTCGCTGTGGTTGCGCCCGCCGACGGCGGCGCTGGCGACGGGTGCCAGCGCGAGGCGATCGTTCGGCGCGGACTGTGCCGAGTGGGTTCGCGCTTCGATTACGTTCAGCTCTGCTTCCGCCGCATCGATGGCGACACCGTCTCGCAGCCGGCCGAACGCCCAGGCCCAGTCCCAGCCGCGGTTCTCCAGATCAGGCGGTCGGCGACCCGTTGCCAGTCGAGGCCAGACGTGGATCGGCGTCCACACGTCGGGAAAGTCGCCGAGGTTCACGCCGCGAAAGTCTGGAGGCAGGACGCCAACAATGTGGAGCGGAATGTTGTTGACGACGATGTTCCGACCGATCGCTTCCGGCTCGGCGCCGTAGCGCTCGCGCCACAGCCGGTGGCTCACTACCGCGACCGCCGGATCTCCCGTCGGCTCATCGTCGCTCGGCTGGATGGTGCGACCGAGGGTCGAGCGCACGCCGAGGACCTCGAAATAGTTCCCCGATACGACCGCCGCGGTGACCAGCGTCGCCGGTCCGACGCCGGAGATGCTCACCCGACGACCCTGGAACGCGGCCAGCCCACTGAACGAGCGGGACTGATCACGAAGATCGCGGTAGAGCGGATACGAGATCACGTCCGACACGACACCAGCCAGGCGTTCCGGCGCGGCCACCCGCGGGAGCGGACGCAGCAGGACCGCGTCGATGACGCTGTAGATGGCGGCGTTGGCGCCGATGCCGAGCGCCAGCGTCCCGATCGCGATCAGGCTGAACCCGGGGGCCTTCACCAGGCCGCGAATCGCCTGCCGGAGGTCATCGATCATGCAGCGCTCCTCGTGCAGCTGGACGGTACTCGACCGGTGCGTCGATGCCCTGCCGGTAGGCGCGGCCGACAAAGCGGGCGCTGCCGCAGCCCCTAGAGGCGAACTGCGTGCCGCCACTGTTCGAATCGTGCAAGTTGTTCATTTTTATGCCGGTTGGGGCATAATGGGACGAGACGACCAGGGTGCCGGTGTGTTCGACGTCGAACAACATCAGTCCCAGGGTTGAACAGCACGCACGCAAGCCTCGGACTGCGCCACAACGTCTAAACCGATCATGCAGGCGTTCGTTCTCGCTGCAATCCTCGTCGCCGGAGTCGTGCAGGCGCCCCCGCCGGCCACCGCGCCGGCGCCGACACCGGAACAGACGACGCCTTCCCCGGCCGTCACCGCGGACGCTCTGCCAGTCTCCATCGACCGGATTCAACGCGCTTTGTCCGAGCCGAAACCGATCGAGTTGAAGGAGCAGCATCCGGTGTTCCGGCTCGAGATCTTTGGCAAGAAGCCGACGATCGAAGATGTGCTCGGCGAGAAATTCTGGATCGGTCCGGTGCCCTACGGGTCGATGACGCACCAGGAATTCATGGACATGGTGACGCCGAAGCTGGCGCAGCCGTACGCAGGCTTCACCGGCGGGTATCTGATCGCCGAGACGGCGTTGACGCTGGCCGAGCAGTGGGCGCTGAAATCAGCGATTCGCAAGTTTCGCGACGCGAAGGAAGATCGGGAGCGCGAGGCCGCCCGCAAGGAAGTGATGGACGCCCTCGCCTCGCTCGAGAAAGCCCGCCGCGACGCCGGCCTGCCCGACAAATAGCCTCGCTAGGCGGCCTTCTTGTTTCGCTCGCCGCCGCCGTGCGTGAGCCCGCAGCGCGGGCACTTGGTGGGCGGCAACGAGTTGTCCACGAAGTGATCGACCGGCTTCAGCGTCTTCAGATACGCGAAGATATCCTTCAGGTCCTGATCGGTCATCCGCCTGTACATTGCAGTCGGCATCATCGGGTCGAGCGCGCGCGATCGCACTTTGCCGGTGCGGAGGGTTTCGATGAACAGCTCCTCCGTGTAGTACGGGATGCCGTTCACGGCCGGGGTGATATTGGCCGTGGCGATCGTCGGCCGTCCCTCGAACGGCATCAGCGTGCCGCCGGCGAAGTCCATGCCTCTGGCGCGCATTGCCCTGATCGTCGCGGGTGCTGTGGCAGTCGGCGCAGATCGCAATCCTGACCAGGTATTCGCCGCGTTTCTCCGCGCTCGACAAGTCCGCCGCGACCGGGCCGTCCACCGGCTCGGGCACGCCGTTGATCAGCCGGTTCAACGGAAACGGAATCTTCGTCGGGGCCATCGGATTTCTGATCGGCGGCAGCGATCGCAGGTAGACGACGAGGGCGGCGAGGTCTTCATCGGACATACGCCGGAACCTCTGATACGGCATGACCGGGAATATCGCCCGGCCGTCGTGGCTGATTCCCTCCCTGATCGCGCGTGCCAGCATGTCGTCGCTCCAGGTGCCGATACCCGTCTCGCGATCCGGGGTCAGATTCGGCGCAGTGGCGAACGGCACGCCGTCGGGGGCGAACGGCCGACCGGCGAACGCCTTGCCCTCGGCGACCTTGAGCCCGCCGCCGCTGACGTCGAGCGGGGAGTGGCACAACACGCACGGCGTCAGCGCCGTGTCGGAAAGGTACTTTCCGCGTGCCAGCCGCGCCGGCGTCGCCTCGAACGTTCGGTTGGTCAGCGGACGGCTGCGGGGGCCGATCAGCGCCCGGCTCCCGAAGACCAGCGCGATGGCCGCGACCGCCGCGACCACGAGACATACGGTGACAAGCAGGATTTTCATCGGGCGGGACATGTCGAGGATCCTCGGGCTTATCGACGGGTGCTGGTCGCCGGCTTGAGAAACTGTTCGATCGCGTCGACGGTTCTCGGGACGCCGGCTGACAGGTTTTCGAGTCCGGTGTCCGTGAGCAGGAACGAATCCTCGACGCGAACGCCGATGTTCTTGTACTTCTGAACCGTGGCCCGCACCTTCTCGATGAAGGCGGCATTCTCCGGCGTCTTCGCCAGGTTGTCGAGCGCGGCTTCCCGGATGTAGATGCCGGGCTCGATGGTAAAGGCCATGCCGGCCTGCAGCGGCGCTGTGCGGGCGCCGACATCGTGCACGTCCATCCCGATCCAGTGGGATACGCCGTGGGTCGCCCAGATCTTGAACTGCGCGCCGGTGGGTTCGGTGACGAGCCCGAGCCTCACCAGGCCAGCCCGCAGGACCTCGTCGCAGGCGGCCTGGATGTCGCTGGCGCGGTTGCCCGCCTTGGCGGCCGCGATGCCCGCCTCCTGCGCCGCGAGCACCACCTGGTAGATGTCCCGTTCCTCGGAGTTGAATCGCCCGCTGATCGGGTAGGTCCGCGTGATATCACCGGTCAGCCCTTGATAGTTGGCGGCCGCGTCGACCAGTAGGAGCTCACCGGGCTGCATCTGGCGACTGGATTTCTGATAGTGCAGGATCGTCGCGTTCGGGCCGCTGCCGACGATCGACGGATAACCCCAGCTCATCGCGCCGTTGCGCAGGTAGACTTCCTCGATCGCCGCTTCGACCTCGTATTCCCATTTGCCCGGAGCGGCCGCGCGCATGCCGGCCTTGTGTGCATCTACGGAGATCGCCACGCTCTTCCGGAGAACGGTCTGTTCGTACGGCGTCTTGATTTGTCGAAGCGACGCCACGACCGGGCTGGCGTCCTTGATTTCGAACCCGAAGAACGTCTCGCGCATCCGCGCGGCAAACTGACGGGCCGCGCCGGCCGCGTCGGTCAGGTTCCGCTGCGGCTCGAGCAGCACGGCGAGTCGAGCGTTGCCCTGGGCGAGCGCGTCGAAAAAGGCGCGACCTTCTTCGCTCGAGACGGTCGTGCCGCCCTGGCCTGAGAGCACGCTGGCGACGAACGGCTCGAACTGGTTCGCGGTCAGGACGGTCTCGATGCCGGTCTGTGCCGACGCTTCCGTCGGCGTGAGGCTGTGCCCGTTCCAGTGCTCCCGGCGCGCGTCCGCCTCACGCACGAACAGGATCTCTTTCCTGGTCTGATTGCCCGGCATCAGCACGAGAATCGAGTCCTCCTGGTCCAGCCCGGTGAGGTAGAGCAGGTTGCTGTCCTGCCGATACTCGTAGTCCACGTCGAGCGAATACACTCGCGGCGGCGCGCTCCAGAAGATCGCGATCGATTCCGGTCCGAGCTGACTCATCGCTCTGGCCCGACGCTGCTTGAGGTCGTCCTGAAGGGGGCCGGCGGAGGCCACCCCGGCCGCGAGCAGGGCACACCACGCGAAACACACGAAAACGAAAGACTTCTTGGGCATGGAGGGCAGATTTTACAACAGCTGGGTCCGCAGCCGGCGAACGGCGCCGCACCCGGAGTGGCGTTACTCGCCGGCAGGGCAGGGCCGTTCGCCGGAAAGGGCGGGAAGCCTGAGGGGCAGCCCCGTATCTTGAGTCTGTAAGGACAAACGTGATGACTGCCAGACTTGTTCTTCAACTCAATGCGGCGGTGGGACTTGCCAGCAGCGTCCTCGCGGGATCGACGATGTGGCTGGTGCTGACGCGGCCGACCGAGGTCGCCTTCGCGGTCGCCAATCATGAGTACGGCGCGGTGGCACTGGCAATCGGGCATCAGCTCGGCAGCTGGCTCTACGCGCTGCTCAGATTTCTGTGAGCCGGAGCTGGAGACTATGGACAGCAACACTGACAAGCAGCCCGAGGCCGGCCGGCGGGTCCATGGTGCACAGGTCGTCACCGGGGCGATCATCCTCACC
Organism: uncultured Acidobacteriota bacterium; assembly: GCA_963771415.1. GTDB lineage: Bacteria > Acidobacteriota > Vicinamibacteria > Vicinamibacterales > 2-12-FULL-66-21 > CAWAZT01. The sequence goes on from CAVYTI010000010.1 coordinate 520,571, forward strand.
CTGGGAATCGTGATGTTTCTGGATCGCACGGCGATCCTCGGCGGTCACGTCTGGCACGCCTTCCCTGGATTCGTCCTGATTGCCCTCGGGCTGGTCGGCTTGAGCAACGCGACGACGGCCTGCGACGGACACCGCAGCAGCCCGCTCTCGGCGGTGTGGCTGATCTTCGTAGGCTCGTGGCTGTCGGCGAATCTGATGAACCTGTTCGGTCTGACCTTCGTGAATTCGTGGCCCCTGATGATCGTCGGTGGTGGCCTGATCATTGTGCTGAAAGAGCTGTTTCCCGGACTGCGCGAACGCGGGAAGGAAAGGAACTGACATGGCCACACCGCTTCGCGATCCGAACAGCTGGTCTCCGGGTGACGGACAGGTGGCGCGGTCCAGGCCGCGCTTCACCCCGCAGGCGCTCTTCGGCGTCATCGTCATCATCCTGGGCATCCTCTTCACGCTCGACAACCTGAACGTGATCGACGCGACCGATTACCTGCAATACTGGCCGGCCGGTCTGATCGCCGTCGGGTTGCTCAAGCTGTGGCAGGTGCGCGCCGGGCAGGGGGTCGTCGGCGGCCTGTTCCTCGTCGGCCTGGGCAGCTGGATGCTGCTCGAGCGCATCGTCGCGATCCAGATCAGGATCCATGACGTCTGGCCGCTGTTCTTCGTGTTCCTCGGCGGCTACATGGTGTGGAAGGGCGCGTGGGGGACGCGCAGCGCGCGCCCCAACGACAGCAACGAGCGGGTGAGCGCACTGGCCATCATGGCGGGCGTCGTGCGCAGCAACAATTCACCGGCGTTCGAAGGCGGAGACCTGACCGCGATCATGGGCGGGTGCGAAATCGATCTGCGACGGGCCTCGATCAACGGTGAAGCGGTCATCGATCTGTTCGCGTTCTGGGGAGGCATCGAGATTCGCGTGCCCGAAGACTGGACCATCATTCCACGCGTCACCCCGCTGATGGGCGGGTTCGAGGACAAGACGCGTCCCTCCACGCAGCCACTCCCGGCCAAGCGCCTGGTGCTCCGCGGTATCGCCATCATGGGCGGTATCGTCGTCAAGAATTGATCGTTCATGCACCCTATCCTGGCGCGCCCCGCGCGGGTGGCGGCGTATGCCGCACTGTGGCTGCCGCTCGGCGCGCTGCTCGCCGCGTTGCTCGCCGTGCAGGGGGTGCTCGTCTGGTCGGCCGCGGCGGCATTCGCCATGCCGCTGTCGATTGCCTATGGTTTTCTCTGCCTGTCGGCGTGGTACGCGAGCCAGGGTTTGCCGGTACTCCGCGCCGATCCGTTGCGCCTCGTCGCCACCGCCTGCGCCGCCGCCTTTCTCTCGAGCGCGCTCTGGCTCCTGATCGCCCGCGCGTGGCTGGGCGCGCTCGCCGCCTTTGGCCCCTGGGGTGATATCGCCGGCGGTTTCCGTCGGCTGGCACCGACGGTCTTCGCCGACGGCTTCCTTCTCTACCTGCTGGCGATTGCGGTGAGCTACATAGCCGTCGCGTTCGAGGCCTCGCGCGAGGCCGAGCGGCGCGGGCTCGAACTGCAGGTCATGGCGCGGGAAGCGGAGCTGCGCGCGCTCCGGGCGCAGATCGATCCGCACTTTCTCTTCAACAGCCTCCAGTCGATCAGCGCGCTGACCACCGTCGATCCGGCGGCTGCGCGCAGGATGTGCCTGCTGCTCGCCGATTTCCTTCGCGACACGCTGTCGCTTGGCGCGCGCGAACGGATTCCGCTCGCGAGTGAGATCGCGCTCGCACGACGATTCCTCGCGGTGGAGCAGGTCCGCTTCGGCGAGCGGCTGCGCGTCGAGGTGACCGGCAGCGCCGACGATTGCCTTGTGCCGCCGCTGCTGCTGCAACCGCTGGTCGAGAACGCGGTCACGCACGGAATCGCCCACATCATCGACGGCGGCACGGTCCGGATTGCCCTGGCCCGCGGCGTAGCGACGTTGGCGATTACCATTGATAATCCATCGGATCCCGATCGTCCCCCGGGACGAGGTACGGGACTCGGCTTGCGCAACGTGCGCGAACGCTTGCAGAGCCTCTATGCCACGGAGGCGGCGCTGCGCGTCAATGAAGCTGACGGCCGTTTCTCGGCGCGTCTGGATCTGCCGGTCGAAGTCGAGAAACCCGCAGCAGTGGCACAGCCGATGAGTCAGGGAGTATCCAGATGACACCGCTCCGCGTAGTCATCGTCGACGATGAGCCCTTGGCGCGCGCGGTGGTCCGCGAGTACGCCGGCGCCGACCCGGGGCTTGCAATCGTCGCCGAATGCGGCAACGGCTTCGACGCGGTCAAGGCCGTCGCCGAGCAGAAGCCGGACATCGTCCTTCTCGATGTGCAGATGCCGAAGCTCGACGGGTTCGAAGTGCTCGAGTTGATTGGCAGCGAGCAGACGGTCGTGTTCATCACCGCCTACGACCAGTACGCGCTGAAGGCGTTCGACGTGCACGCCGTCGACTATCTGCTGAAACCGTTCAGCGCGGAGCGATTCCAGGAAGCGATGACACGCGTGCGCGAGCGGCTGCAGGCGAAGTCCGTGGCGACTCCCGATCTCGCCGAGCTGGTCCGCGACGCCAAGCCCCGGAGCGGCCCCGCCGAGCGCGTCCTCATCAGGGACGGCGCCAACGTTCACGTGCTGCCGATCGATTCCGTCGACTTCGTCGAGGCGCAGGACGATTACGTGGCGTTCAAGTCGGAGGGGAAGCAGTACCTGAAGGACCAGACCCTGGCCGCCGTCGAAGGGACGCTCGATCCGGCGCGGTTCGTCCGGATCCACCGGTCCTACATCCTCAATATCGATCGCATCGCGAAGGTCGAGCTCTACGCCAAGGACAGCCGGATCGCCATCCTACGCGATGGGACGCGCCTGCCGGTCAGCCGCGCCGGCTACGCGCGGCTTTCTCAGTTGCTGTAGCGCATCTTATCGTCGAGCTTGCACGCCGACTCAGCTCAGCCTTGGGTCGGAGATACCCAACCTGTCATCGTCATGGCTTGCCGGCCTCGGGGCGTGGCTCGACCGGTGCAAGTTGGTGCTACATTCGGGTACCCAATGGCCTACGTCCCGGGGTACGACAACGATGTCTTCGTCAGCTACGCGCACGGAGATGATCGCGACTGGATCAATCGCATGCTCGACCGGCTGGAGCCGGCGGTCAAGCAGCGCCTGGGCGTCAAGCCCAACATCTGGATCGATTCCGACGAGTTGCGGCGTTCGCGCGATTTCTCGAAGGAGATCCCCGACAGCGTCAAGGCATCCGCCGTCTTCCTGCTCCTGACGTCCCCGACCTACATTCGTTCGCGGTACTGCGTCGACGAGGAGTGCCGCCTCTTTCAGGAGACCCTGCCCGCGCGGCGTACCCGCTTCGGGCCGGGCTTTGCCAACGACCTGTTCGCGCTTCGCTGTCCGATCCTGCCGGTCGATGGCAACGAGCACTGGTCGCTCTTTCCCGGCCTGACCGATATCGCGTTCTGCGACGACGCCGACACGTTTGCGGTGGGCTCGCCGCCATTCGAGACGACCTTCCGGCGTGTGGTGGGAGAGCTGGTCGGGCTCCTGAAGCGGATGCGCAATCAGAGCACGGCGGTGTTCTTGTACCCTCCGAGTCCGCCCGAGGACGTACAGGCGGCGCAGCAGGCGCTGACGGCGGAGCTGACCGCGCACAGTTATCGAATCCTTCCGGACCGCACGGTCAATCTGCCCGACCAGCTGCACGACGCGTCACTGGCGGTGTTTCTCCTCGGTCGCGACTACGACGAACGGGCGAGGGAGCTGGCGGATCTGGCCGCGGCGCGCAAGGATCTGCCCTGGGTGGTCTGGTGCTCGACCGCCGCCGAGCAGACTACGGCCGCCGAACAGAGCGGATTCTGCGCCTATCTCGAACAGCTCGATTCCTCGACCAAGACCTACCTGAACTCGAGCATCCTGCCCGCCAAGTTGAAGGAAGAGGTGCTGTCGTTGCTCCGGCCGGATCCGCTCGCGTTGCCGGACACACAGGGCGGCAAGCCGCGTGTGTATCTGGTCTACAACTCGCGCGATCGCGCCGAGGTGAAGAACGCCGGCCTGATCAGCTTTCACTTTCGCAACGATGTGGTCTTCGATTATCCCGACGACCCGGCGCAGCACACGGCACGACTCTCGCGATCGGACGGGGTGCTGCTGGTGTGGGGCAGCGCCGACGAGGACTGGTGTTCGCGAGAGTTCGCGGAAATGGTCCAGACGTCGCGAAAAAACGGTGCCCGAGGGCTGTGTCTGTTCGATCCCCCCGACGGGAAGACGGCGGCTGTACAGGAAGATCCGAAAGAAGTTCAGCGACCTGTACATCGGCGAGGAATTCGGACGCTTCGATCCGGCGCGCCTGACCACGTTCTTCACGCCGCTGCTGCGCCGTGGATCGCCTGGAGCCGCAGGGTGAGCTTCGCTGCCGTCATCGAGCGCCTGCAGACGCTCGAGAATCCCTATCCTGGCCTGCGGCCATTCGAGACCGACGAATCGCATCTCTTCTTCGGTCGGGACGTCCAGGTCGCCGAGCTGGTTGGCCGGCTGGAGCGCAACCGCTTCGTTGCCGTCCTCGGCGTCTCCGGCAGCGGAAAATCGTCGCTGGTCAAGGCCGGCCTGATTCCTGCGCTCGAACGGGGGCGGGTCTCGGAAGCGGGCCGGCGCTGGCGCATGGTCGTCACCCGGCCGGGGGGAGCGCCGTTCGAGCGGCTCGCCGCCGAGCTGCGGAAGGCCAGCCTCGATCCGACGGCGCTCGAAAGCAGCAGCCACGGTCTGATCGAGGTCGCGCGCCAGCTTCCCGCCGACGAGAGCCTGCTGGTGGTCGTCGATCAGTTCGAGGAGCTGTTCCGCTACAAAGATCTGCCGTCGATGAGCGACGAGGCTCGTCAACGGCACGACAGCCTGGCGGCCGAGGCCGCCGAATTCGTCCAGTTGCTGCTGGCGGCGAGTCGTAATCAGCCACCGGTCTACATCATCATCACCATGCGATCGGACTACCTGGGGGATTGCGCGGAGTTCCGCGATCTGCCGGAAACGTTGAACGACTGTCAGTACCTGATCCCGCGAATGACGCGCGAGCAGAGAAAGGAAGCGATCGAAGGACCGCTCGGACGCGTCGAGATGGCGCCGAACCTGGTGCAGCGGATGCTGAACGACGCGGGAGACGAGCCCGATCAGCTGCCGGTGCTGCAGCACGCGCTGATGCGCACGTGGAGCCACTGGCGGAAGGCGGATCCCGATCGTACCCGGCGGATCGAGCTGCAGGACTACGAAGCAATCGGCGAGCTGGCCGGCGCGCTCAATCAGCACGCCAACGAGCTGCTGGCAGGGGTATCGACGGATACCACCGCCACCATCTTCAAGCGTTTGACCGCGCGCGGACGCGGCAGCCGCGAGCGGCGCAATCCGGCGCTGCTCTCGGAGCTCTGGGCGGTCTGCGGCGCCGGCACGCCGGATCGCCAGGGAGCCGTGAACGCCATCGTCGATCGTTTCCGCCGCGGCGAAGCGACGTTCCTCACGCCGCGCGATGGTGACGTCGCCGGCGACACCTACATCGACATCACGCACGAATGCCTGATTCGCCAATGGCGGAAGCTGGGCGATGAATGGCTGCCGGCCGAACAGAAGTCGGCCAAGACATTCCTGGATCTCATCGACCGGGCGCGCAACTGGAAGGACAAAAAGGGCGAGGTCCTGATCGGTCTCGATCTCTCGGAAGCGCTCGAGTGGGACCGCGAACGCAACCCGACCGCGGCCTGGGCGCGACACTACGCCAGCGAGGCTGCGCTCGGCGTGGTCGAGGAGTTCATCGCCGCCAGCGAGAAGCAGGAGCGCGACGAGGTTGAACGTCGTCAGCGCGAGCGCCGGCGGCTGCGCCTGGCGATCGGCGCGGCGGTTCTGGCAATCGTCGCCGGCCTTGTCGCCGGCATCTGGTTCCAGGCTCGCGCGGCGATGGTGGCCCAGAAAGCGGCGCTCGACGCGAGCGCGGCGGCGTTCAGAGCGCGGATTCTCTCTGCCCCGTCGGTTCGAGATCCGCTCGTTCGGGCGTTGTTGCTGGTCGAGCTCAAGCAGTACGCACTCCCTGAACATCTGGCGATTTACCAGGACGCGGCCACCGCCGCCGTTCCATTTGCGGTGTTTCGGTTCCCCGACAGCACGCCGGTCCGGCGAGCGGGTTTTCTCGGAGACAGCAAGGCCGCGCATCGCGCTGGGGAATGGAACACTGTGGTCGTGGCGGAGTGACGGTCACGGAGATGGAAGCACACAAAAAGTTGTCGGGGCTCCGGACGGCGACACAGCGCCGTCGACACTGTCGGCGGTTGCCATCAGTCGTGATGGACGGTGGATCGCAGGTGCCACCCAGGGTGGCGCTGTCTGGCTCGGGAGGACCGACCACCCAGCGGCGCCGGGCGCCGGTTCGAGCACTCCAAATCCCAGCGGGGCCGACACCGTGTCAGCACTGGCATTCAGTGACGACGGCCGTCAGCTGGCCGCGGCCTACAACGATTTCAGCGTGAGGATCTTCCGCCTGGACGGGCTGTCGGATGGTGTCTTGCACAAGCACGAGATCTCCCTCAAGGGAGCGCACACGGGCCCAATCTCCAGCGTCGCCTTCGATGCTGCCGGCGCGCGACTGTTGAGCGGTTCATGGGATGGAACCACGCGGGTGTGGAATCTCGACACTCGGAAGCAGCAGCTGATTGCGCGTAACGAAAAGGAGCAGGTGACGTGCGTGGCCTTCAGTCCCGACGGCACCTGGGCTCTGATCGGCTACAACGGTGGGGGGATCCGCGTTCGGAAGATTGATTCCACCACCCCTCTGGACGCGGCGATTCCCGCGCATACCGCCGCGGTCACGGCCGCGACGTTCAGCGCGGACGGTTCGAGGATTCTCACCTCGTCGGATGATCACACGGCAAAGATCTGGATCGTGGTTGCCTCCCGGTCGGGGCGCGACGACGATACGATCGTGCCCAAGCTGGTCGGCTCTCCGATTGTCCTGACTCACGACGCTTCGGTCAGCGATGCGGCCTTCAGCGCCGATGGCTCGAACATCATCACGGCGTCGGCCGACGGCACCGCCCGCATCTGGCGGAGCCAGCAAGGTGAGCCCCGGGTGCTTGGCGTACACGACGGACGCGTCGAGAGCGCGATGTTCAGTCACGACGGGACCCGGGTGCTGACCGCATCCGACGACCGCACGGCACGCATCTGGACGATCGACGGGACGTCCAAGCCCCAGGTACTCGCGGGTCACAACGAATGGGTGCGGAGCGCCGCCTTCGATCCGGCCGACGATAGGAAGGTGGTCACGGCGTCGGAGGATGGCACCCTGCGCCTCTGGGATCTGGCGCAACGGAAGAGCAGCGTCCTGCAGGAGCGATCGACCGTGCTGGGCGCCGCGTTCGATCCAGGCGGTACTCACGTGGTCACGGCTGTCGTGGACAACACCGCGCGCATCTGGTCGATGAATACACTCGCTCAGGGCGGCCGGCCTCTCGACACGCCCGGCCAGTCAGAAGTTATCGAGCTTCCGCATGACGACTGGGTGCTCGGTGCCGCCTTCGCCGGCGACGGCTCGAAAGTCGTCACCGCGTCGCGGGATGGAACAGTAAGGGTGTGGGTGCCACGAGCTCAGCTCGCGCGACCCTACGAAACAATTCCACGATCCGCAGGGGCTGCCCGTGTTCAGCGCCGTGTTCAGTCCGGACGGATCACGCGTGCTCACCGCATCGGCCGACGGCGTCGCCCGAGTCTGGGAGAAGGAGAGTGGAGAGGACCTCGACCTTCGTCACGACCAGGAGGTCACCAAGGCGGTCTTCACGTCCAAGGGTGACGCAATTCTGACCGCGTCCAGGGACGGCACCGCGAGGATGTGGGGCTTTCCGGATGGCGGTGAACAACTCGTTTTCAGGCACGCGGCTGAGTGGGTGCGTGCGGTTTCTGCGGATGCCGACGACTCGCACATCGTCACGGGGACGGCCGAGGGGATCGTCCGGCTGTGGAGAATCAAGCTGTCGGACCTGGAGGAGTATCTGAATAACGAGACGACGGCGTGTTTGACTCGGCAGATCGCGCAGGCAGTTTCTCGGTGAATCTCGCGACGAGGCGGAAGAGCGATATCGCGCCTGCGAGGCCCGCTATCAGCGCACGCCGGCACCCGAGCGCACTCGTCACACGCTGCCAACCGGCTCAGGACGCTAAGGCGATCCTGATTCAGGAGCGCCAGTACCCCGAACCCCGTTCACCCTTCTTCCCCCCTACCACCGCACGACCAGCGTCGAGGGGTGCAGGCCGTAGTCGTCGATGCTCACGCGCTTGAATTCATCCCGGCGGCCGCCCTGCACCACGACGACCCGATAGACGCCGGTCTTGGGATAGTTCAGGTAGAAGTAGCCCTTGGCATCGGAGGCCAGGCGATACGCCGCGTCGGGCGCCGTCCCGGCAAAGAAGTTCACCTGGCACTGCTGCGCGACCCCATCACGATTGACCACCTGACCACGGATCTGTTGCTGCCGTGCCTCGAGCGTCAACACGCCCACGACGAGCAACAGCAGAAGGGCCACGAACCGTTGCATGGTGCACTCCAGAAGTGACGAACGCCTCATGGCAGCGGCGCCGGCTCGATGACGAGCGTCGCCGGTTTCAACTGATTCTCCTCAATTTTGACCTTGAAGTCCTGGTGGCGTTCGCCGGCCTTGACCGAGACCGTGTAGTCGCCGGGCGGTCCGGTGAACGTGAACGCGCCGTGCGCGTCGGACCACACCTTGTCCTTCTTCGGACCCTCGAATCGGATCTCCGCCTTGTCCACGGCCTTGCCATCGCGATCGACCAACTTCCCGGTGACGCGCTGCGATGCGTGCTTCGATTCCGGCGGTGGATTGGGCGCGGGATCCTGGGCGGTCGCCGCCGCCGGCGGATCGGCCACCGCCGACGCGGACGGTGACTGGGCGTGACCCACAATCCACAGCAGGCTCGTCGCGGCGCAGAGCGCGAGCGTCAGCATTCGTCGCATTGATCCGGCTCCGCGGCGGGGTCGCCACGACCAGGTCGACCGCGGTTCGGTCATGATGCGCCACAGGTCGCGCTGTTGCAACCGTGGCGGCGTGGTCTTCGGAGGACGGGAGCAGGCAATGGCGTCGCGCGGTCGAGCTTCCATGGGTCACCCTCGGTTCGTCTAGCTCAGCAAGCCAGGTCGGTCAGCGGCCCGATAGGAGGCGCGGGCTGTACGCTGACGACCCTCATGTGAGACAACGTCGCGGCGGTGCCGGGCGAACAGAGAGGCGCTCCCTCGTGCGCGGGCGAGCCGCTTGACAGCCGCTCCTCGTCCTTGTTAAATATCCGGTTAGTTAAACTAACTGCTTAGTTAACAATGGCCAGACGGACGACGACGGCGGTGGGGGATACGCGACGGGCGTTGCTGGACGCCGCCGCCGCGGAGTTCGCCGCCCGCGGCTACGCCGGCGCCAACGTCGACCGCATCGCCCGCGCCGCCCGCGTCAACAAGGCGATGATTTACTACCACTTCCGCAGCAAGGCCGCCCTCTATCGCGAGATCATCCGCGACATGTTCGACGCCGTCGCCGCGCGCGTGCGCGAGGTGGCAGGCTCCGGCGCGTCCCCCGAGAACAAGGTCCGCGGCTTCATCGCGGCGATTGCCATCGAGGGTGAGGCGCGCCCGCACTTCCCCCGCATCTGGCTCCGCGAAATCGCCGAAGGGGCGGAGCACATCGATACCGGCACCCTGCGGGACGCGCGTGACGTGCTCGGCGCGCTCGGCTCGATCATCGAGGAAGGCTGCCGCGCCGGGCGATTCCATCCCGCCAATCCCCTCGTCATCCACGCCAGCATCGTCGCCCCGCTGATGTTCTTTTTCGCCACCGGCAAGTTGCGTCAGAAGCTCGATCGTCACGGCGCGCGCGGCGCCGCCAGGATTTCCCGCGACGAAGTCGTCACGCACCTGGAGCGCGTGACGCTCGCCGTGCTCGAAGGACGGATTGCATGAGCCCAACTACCGCTCGTCTGCTCGTGGCGTTCGTGGTCCTGGCCACGGGGCCGGTCATCGCCGGCTGCCGCGGCCGCGCCGATCAGCACGCCAATCGGGCCACCGGCTATGTCGAGGCGACCGACGTTCGCGTCGCCCCCGAAGTCGGTGGCCGCGTGCTCGCGATCGGGTTCGCCGAGGGGGACCGTGTCTCCGCCGGCGTGGTGCTCGCGCGCATCGACACCGCCGACACCGAGATCGCCCTGCAGCGTGCCACGGCCGATCGGCAGCAGGTCGACGCTCAGCTGCGTCTGCTGCGGGCCGGCTCGCGGCAGGAAGACATCCGTCAGGCGGCGTCGCAGTTGCAGTCGTCGCAAGCGGACGTCAAGGCCGCCCAGGCCGAGCTCGTCGCCGCCTCGGCCGATGTCGATCGCTTCGAGGCGCTCCTGCGCGCCAACGCCGGGTCTGTGAAACAGCGTGATGACGCGGTGGCGCGGAGGGATGTGGCAGCCGCCCGGCAACGAGCGGCAGAGGATCGCACTCAGGCCGCCGCAGAGGCACTGGCGCGGGTGCGGGCCGGCGCTCGACCGCAGGAAGTCGACTCGGCCCGGGCGCGGGTGGCGGCCGCGGACGCTCAGATCGCGTCGCTCAACAAGAGTCTCGCCGACGCCGTCCTCAAGGCCCCGGTCGGCGGCATCGTCACCTCGAAGCTGATCGATCCCGGTGAGATGGCCGTGCCGCGCGTGCCGATCGTCGTCATCACCGATCTCGATCATGCCTGGGCCAACGTCTACGTCGACGAGCCGCTGGTTCCGCAGCTGAAGATCGGGCAGTCGGCCGTGCTGATCACCGATGCCGGCCAGCGGCTGAACGGATCGATCACGTTCATCTCACCGAAGGCGGAGTTCACACCGCGCAACGTGCAGACGGCCGAGGAGCGGTCGAAGCTGGTGTATCGCATCAAGATCACCGCCGACAACCGCAACGGCGTGCTCAAGCCGGGGATGCCGGTCGAGGCGGAGCTGACCGAGGCGGGAGGCACGCGGTGACCGATGCCGCGGTTCGGCTCGACGCGGTGACCAAGCGCTATGGGAGCACGACCGCGCTCAACGGCCTGACGTTCGACGTGAGTCACCGGCGAGATGTTCGGTCTCATCGGGCCGGATGGCGCCGGAAAGACCACGACGATTCGGCTGATTGGCGGGTTGCTCCGGCCCGACGCCGGGCGCATCTCGGTGCTCGGACGCGATCCGTCGGTCGATCATCGCGCCATTACCAGCGCCGTCGGCTACCTGTCCCAGCGCTTCAGCCTCTACGGCGACCTCAGCATCGACGAGAACATCGCGTTCTTCGCCGAGATCCACGGCGTGCGCCGCTTCGCGCCAGCCCGCGATCGCCTGCTCGAGATGACCCAGCTGACGCCCTTCCGATCGCGGCGGGCCGATCGACTGTCCGGCGGGATGAAGCAGAAGCTGGCCCTGGCCTGCACGCTCGTGCATGAGCCGAAGATTCTGCTGCTCGATGAGCCGACGACCGGCGTCGATCCGGTGTCGCGCCGCGAGTTCTGGAAGTTGCTGGCCGAATTCCTGGGTCGCGGCCTGACGATCCTCATGGCGACGCCCTATCTCGACGAGGCCGAGCGCTGCACGCGTGTCGCGCTGCTGCACGAAGGGCGGTTGCTGGCGCTCGATCACCCCTCGACGCTTCAGGGTGTCCTGCAGGGGCAGCTGCTCGAGGTGATCGCGGAGACGCCGCGTCCGCCCGTCGAAGCGCTGGCGCGCGTGCCAGGGGTGGCCGACGTGCAGTCGTTCGGCGATCGGGCCCACGTGCGACTGGCGGGCACGAGTCAATCTGCCGGCGCCGATGCCATCCGTATGGCGCTGGCCGAGCAGCACATCACGCTGACCAGCGTTCGGCCGATTGCCGCGTCGCTCGAGGATGTGTTCATCGAGCTGATTCTGCAACCCGGTCGCGACGCCAAGGACCGGACCGCGTCCGGTGTGAGTGATTCGCAATGAAACCGACATTCATGACACGGATACTGCCGGTCCCCCTCGTCGCTATGCTTGTCGCGGTCGCGTCGCCGGCGGTCGGCCAGACCGGCGCCCCCGCCGTTCCGGTGACGCTGGACGAGGCGATCGCGCAGGGACAGGCGAACAGCCAGCGGCTGGCGGAGATCCAGGCACGGGTGGACGCAGCGGGTTTCGTCGTCAAGGAGCGCAGCCTCGCCGACCGGCCCGACGTGGCGCTGCTCGGTGGCTACACCAGGACGAATCACGTCGAGCCGTTCTCGATCACCTTTCCGCTGCGTCCCTCGCAGGTCGTCTACCCGGACATCCCCGACAACTATCACTCCCGTCTCGACCTTCAGTGGCCGATTTACACCGCCGGCCGCGTCGATGCGCTCGAGCGCGCCGCGGCCGCGGAGCAGAACGCGGTTGGTGAGGAGCTGAACGCCGCCCGCAGCGATTTGCGCCTGGAGATTACGCGGGCGTTCTGGGCGCTGGTCACCGCGCGTGAGGCCGAGGCGGTGTTGGCGCGATCGCTCGAGGCCATCAACGCCCAGGTACGCGATCTCCGCAGCCGCTTCAGCTCGGGATTCATTCCGCCCAATGACGTGTCGTCGGCGGAGGCGCAAGCCTCACGTCAGAAAGTGTTGTCGATCGAGGCGGCGAACGCCCGTGGAATCGCCGAAGCCGATTTGCGGAGACTGACCGGAATCGAGGTCCCCGGCCGGCTCGAACCGCGCGAAAACCTGACCGTGCCGGAGCAGACGCCGGACGCGTCGACCACGGCCCGCGTCGCGGAGCTGATTGCGATAGCACTGAAGACGCGGCCTGAGCGGCGCGCGTTCGAGCAGCGGGCGGTGTCGGCCGAGGATCGCGCTGAAGCGTCTCGCGCGTCGGCCCGTCCACAATTGGCGCTCGGCGCCGGCTACGACTACGCCCGGCCGAACCCGCGGATTTTTCCGAGAAGTGGGGATTGGAAGACGTCCTGGGACGTCTCGGTCAATCTTTCCTGGTCGCTGTGGGACAGCGGACGTCGCCGGGCCGAGCAGGGAGAAGCCCTGGCCACGGCGCGGTCGTTTCACGCCCGCGTCGGCGACTTCGACCGACAGGTGACCTTCGAGGTCCGCCAACGGACGCTGGAGCTCGATTCGAGTCGCGCCGCGGTCACCGCCACCGTGGACGAGGTCCGCGCCGCCCTGGAGGCCGAGCGGGTCGTCGGCGAGCGTTACCGGGTCGGGGTGGCGACGCCGACCGACGTGCTCGACGCGCAAGTGGCCCGCCTGCAGGCGGAGCTCGATCGTACGCGCGCCATCGCCAGCGTCAAACTGGCCGAGGCGCAGCTGCAGCGCGCCCTGGGGCGCTAGACGGAGGTTCCATGGCGGAATCGGACAGCCAAGCGATCGTCGTGCGCCATCTGGTCAGGCGATTCGGCCAGTTTCTCGCGGTCGACGACGTCAGCTTCGAAGTCGCGCGCGGCGAGATCTTCGGTTTTCTCGGCAGCAACGGTGCCGGCAAATCGACCACCATCCGCATGCTGTGTGGCCTGTTGAAACCGACCTCGGGCACCGCCATCGTCGGCGGCGTCGACGTCACCAGCGACCCGGAAGGCGTCAAGCGCCGCATCGGCTACATGTCGCAGCGCTTCTCGCTTTACGAGCTGCTGACGGTCGATCAGAACATCCGGTTCTTTGGGGGCATCTACGGGTTATCCGACGCCCGGCTCAGCGAGCGCCGCCGGTTCGTGCTCGACATGGCCGGCCTCGTCGGTCGCGAGCACGCGCTCGCGCGCGATCTGCCCGGCGGATGGCGTCAGCGGCTGGCGCTCGGCTGCGCCATCCTGCACGAGCCGTCGATCCTCTTTCTCGACGAGCCGACCGGCGGCGTCGATCCGCTGTCGCGGCGGCAGTTCTGGCGCCTGATCGATTCGCTGTCGCAGGGCGGCGTGACCGTGCTGGTCACGACGCACTATCTCGACGAGGCCGAGCGGTGTCATCGCGTGGCGCTGATTCATGCCGGACGACTCGCCGCGCTCGGCACCACCAGCGAGGTGAAAGAGGTGTTCGCCGGCCGGCCGATTCTCGAGATCCGCGCCGACAAGCCGGTCGACGCCATGCGGCTGCTCGATGCGATGCCGGAGGTCGAGAAAACCAGCCTGTTCGGTACCGCGGTCCACGCGGTGCTGAAGGACGCCTCGCTCGAGCCGCGCGCCCTCAGCGAGCGGCTTGCCGGCAAGGGCATCACGGTAAAGAGCCTGGACCGCGTCACGCCGTCGCTCGAGGACGTGTTCCTCGACGTGATCGATCGGGCTGGGACTGCGGCATGAGAAAAGCGCTGGCGGTCTACCGGAAGGAGTTGCGTCAGATCTCGCGCGACCGGCGGACGCTGCTGATCCTCGTCTTCGTGCCGGCGTTCTTCCTCCTGCTCTACGGCTACGCCCTGAACTGGGACATCCGCCACATCGCGCTGGGTGTGCAGGACCGTGACGCCACGCCGGAGAGCCGTGCGCTCGTCTCGGCCTTCGTGAACTCGAGCTATTTCGATCGAGTGGCCGACGTCTACTCAACCGAAGCTCTCGATCGGCTCCTCGACACCAACGACGCGCGCGCGGTGCTGGTGATCCCCGAAGGCTTCGGGCGCGATCTGCTCCGCGGTTTCTCGCCGCAAGTCCAGATCCTGGTCAACGGCGACAACGCCAATACGGCGACGACCGTCATGGGCTACGCGACCAACATCGTGCGCAGCGCAGGGGCATCGCTGGAACGGCATGGCACCCGCGTCCGGCAGCGCACCGCCGGTGAGCGTCGAGCCCCGAATCTGGTACAACCCCGAGCTGCGCAGCACGCTGTTCCTGGTCCCTGGTTTGATCGCCTACATCCTGATGATCACCGCGGTCATCTCGACAGCGCTGTCGATCGTCCGGGAGAAAGAAGTCGGGACCATCGAGCAGGTGCGGATGGCGCCGATCGGGACCTTTCCGTTCGTGGTGGGCAAGAGCATTCCGTACTTTCTCATTTCGCTGGCGTCGGCCGCGCTCATCATCCTGGCGGCGATGCTGCTCTTCGGCCTGCCGATGCGCGGCAACTGGATCTCGCTCCTGATCGCGCTGTCCCTGTTCATTGTCGGTGCGCTCGGCACCGGTCTTCTGATTTCGACCGTCGCCGAGACGCAGCAGGTGGCGTTCCAGGCGGCGCTGCTATCGTCGTTCCTGCCGACGCTGATGCTCTCGGGCTTTATCTTTCCGATCTCGAGCATGCCCACCGCGCTCCAGGTGATCACTTACATCGTTCCGGCTCGCTATTTCCTCATCGCCCTGCGCGGCATCGTCCTCAAGGGCACGGCGCTGTGGTTGCTCTGGCCGCAGATGCTGGCCTTGTCCGTTTACGCGCTGTTCATGCTCGCGCTGGCGTCGGTGCGGTTGTCGCGCGAGGCTCACTGACATGCAACGCCTTCGTTGTCTGGTGTGGAAGGAGTTTCTGGAGCTTCGGCAGAACCCGCGGCTCTTCGGCCTCGTCATCGTCGCGCCGATCATCCAGCTGACGCTGCTCGGCTATGCGGCGACGACCGATGTGAAAGACGTCCCGATCGTGGTGGCCGACGGCGACCGTACGCCTGAGAGCCGCACGCTGATCGGCCGCTTCGATGCGTCGGTGAACTTCACGGTCATCGACACCGTGACCACCGTTGCGCAAATCGACCCATATCTCGAGCGTGGGCGAGCCTGGATTGCGCTCTCGATTCCCGCCGGCTACGGCCGCGCCATCCATCAGCGGGAGCCGGTGGCGCTGCAGGTCGTGGCCGACGGAACCGACTCCAACTCGACGACCGTCGCCTTGGGTTACGCCACCGCGCTCGTCGGCGAGTACGCGCAAGAGCTCGTGATGCAGGCCGGCCACTCGAGTTCGGTCCCGGCTGGTGGAGGCATCGACACTCGGATTCGCGTCTGGTTCAACCCGCAGCTCGAGAGCCGCTTCTTCATGATTCCCGGCGTCCTGGCCCTCCTGCTCCTGCTCGTGACGGCCAACCTGGCGGCCATGGCGATCGTGCGTGAAAAGGAGCTGGGAACTCTCGAGCAGCTGAACGTCACGCCGCTCCGTCGGTGGGAGCTGATCGTTGGCAAACTGCTGCCATACGGGGTGATCGCACTGATCGACGTGCTGCTGGTGACGGCCGTCGCGGTGTTCTGGTTCGAGGTCCCGCTGCGCGGCAGCTTCTGGCTGCTGCTGGTGATGAGCCTCTTCTACGTGCTCTGCACGCTGGCGCTGGGGTTGTTCATCTCCACCGTCTCCGACACGCAGCAGCAGGCGATGATGACGGCGACGTTTTTCTTCCTCACACCGATGATCTACCTGTCCGGCTTCATTTTTCCGATCGAGAACATGCCGACCGTGATCCAGTACGTCACCTACCTGATCCCGCTGCGCTACTTCCTCGTGATTGTCAGGGGCATTTTCCTCAAGGGCATCGGCCTGAAGCTGCTCTGGCCGGAGGCGACGGCGATGACCGCCTGGGGGCTCGTGGTCCTGGCGCTCGCCGTCGCGCGCAGCCGCAAGACCACCGGATAGCCTCGAAGGGTATTAAGGGACACAGGAGGTAACGGAGTCCGCCGCGCTCTCGCGAGGGCGGTGGCTCGCTCGCGCGACGCTCGCCTGTTGGCGTCGGCATTGAAAGAGCATGTGCGGACCGGTCTCTGCCGCGGCCGATAGTAAGATCTCCCGATGCGCGTCCTGCTCGTCGAGGACGATCGGACGATTGGTGATTTCGTGGAAAAGGGGTTGCGCCAGGCCGGCTTCGCGGTCGATCGCGCCGCCGACGGCCCCGGTGGTCTCGACCGGGCGTTGAAGGAGCCGTTCGACGTTGCCATTGTCGACGTCATGCTGCCCGGGATGGACGGCCTGACCTTGATCGACACGCTGCGGGCACGGGGGATTCGAACGCCGGTCCTGATTCTGAGCGCCCGCCGATCGGTTGACGATCGCGTTCGCGGCCTGCAGGCGGGAGGCGACGACTACCTGACCAAGCCGTTCGTGTTCGCCGAGTTGCTGGCGAGGGTCCAGGCGCTGATCCGCCGCTCGAGCGGCGCGGCGGAGCCGACGCGACTGTCGGTGGCCGATCTCTCACTCGACCTGCTCACCCGTAAGGTCACGCGGGCGCGGCAATCGATCGACCTTCGGCCGCGCGAGTTCGCGCTCCTCGAGTATCTGATGCGTAATGCCGGGAAAGTGGTCTCCAAGACGATGATCCTGTCGCACGTCTGGGGCTACAGCTTCGATCCCAGTACCAACGTGATCGACGTGCTCGTCTCCCGCCTGCGCGACCGGATCGACCGGCCGTTCGAAACCAAGCTCCTGCACACCGTGCGAGGCGTCGGCTACGTGCTTCGAGGATAGCGTGCGGGGCACGATTGGTCTTCGCCTGTCGCTCTGGTACTCGGCGGTCTTCGTCGGCAGCACGATCCTGCTGGTCGGGCTGACCTACGCGTTGCTGGCCAGCTCTCTCGCCCAGCGCGATCACGACATCGTTACCGCGACGCTTCGCGAGTACGCCTCGCGATACATGTCCGGCGGAGTTCCCGCGCTCGAGCGCGCCGTCGAGCTCGAGCAGCGCACCGCCAGCCGCGAGCGCCTGTTCGTCCGGGTTCTCGGACCGGATGCCGACGCCGTCTTCGCCAGCGTGCCGCCGGGCTTTGGCGACTTCGACATTTCGCAGCTCAGAAACGATCGCGGCGACCTGGTCGCGTTACCGGCGCGAGATCGTGATGCGGTGCTGGAGCTGGCCTCGGCGCGATTGCCGGACGGCACCATCCTCCAGGTCGGTAAGAGCAACGAAATCCGCCTGGCTCTGCTGCGGCAGTTCCGGACGATCGTCGGTTGGGTGGCGATGCTGTCGCTCGTCATCGGCGTCGTCGGCGGACTCGTGCTGACACGCTCCACGCTTCGCCCGGTCTACGAGCTGATCGACGTCGTCCGCAACATCATCAGGACCGGTGCGTACCGACGAGCGCGTGCCCGTCCGCGCGCCAAGCGGCGATGCGGTGGACGAGCTGATCGCCCTCTTCAACGCCATGCTCGACCGGATCAACGCGCTGATGGCCGCGATGCGCGACTCGCTCGACAACGTGGCGCACGATCTGCGCACGCCCATAGCTCGTCTGCGCGCGGTGGCTGAGCACGGTCTGCAGCTCGAGGATGCGGCGACTCAACGCGAGGCCCTCGTCAGCTCTCTCGAAGAGTCCGAGCGGATCCTGTCGATGCTCAACACCTTGATGGATATCTCCGAGGCGGAGACCGGGGTGGTGCAGCTGTCGCGCGAGTCGATCGAGCTCCGCGGGCTGCTGGCGCAGGTGATCGAGCTGTACGAGGACGTGGCCGATGCCAAACATATCGCCGTGTCGCTCGAGCCCGGCGAGGACGCGACGATCGCCGGCGCGCCGGACCGCCTGCGCCAGGTGTTTGCCAACCTCCTGGACAACGCCATCAAGTACACACCGGAAGGCGGTGCCGTGCGGGTGACGGTCGGCCAGGACGCGGCGACCGCCATCGTCACCGTCGCCGACACCGGGGTAGGCATCGCACCAGCCGACCTGCCGCGAATCTGGGAGCGCCTCTACCGAGCGGACCGAAGCCGTTCCGAGCGTGGGCTGGGCCTCGGGTTGAGCCTGGTCAAGGCCTATGTGGAGGTACACGGCGGCCGCGTCGAGGCGACGAGCGAGCCAGGCCGGGGCTCGACCTTTGTGGTGACGCTGCCGAAGGGCAACCTTTCACCGATGTAATGTTGCCGTAACGGCCCAGCAAGGTTGGGAATCGTCTTATCCATTGAGGTGATTCGCAACCATGTATACGACTTACATCAAGAAGGGGGGGATGGCTGCGGCAGCGCTGGCAATCGTGGCCCTCGCGGCGTGGAGAGCGCCGGAGGCGCAGGTCAGCGCAGCGCCTGGTCATTCGCCCGTAACGGTGGCAGCGGCGACGTCCGCCGCGCCAGTTTCGTCCTACGCCCCCGTCGTCGAACGGGTCATGCCCGCCGTCGTCACCATTCGCGTCGAGAAGCGTGCGTCGGCGGTTCCAACCGACAGCCAGATTCCCGAGGAATTTCGCAGGTTCTTCGGTCCCGGCTCAGGCCAGGGTGGACCGCGCCAGCCCCGCGGAGGGATTGAGCGCGGGCTCGGATCAGGGGTCATCGTCAGCCAGGATGGCTTCATCCTGACCAATAACCACGTCGTGGATGGCGCCAACGAGGTCCAGGTCGAGCTGCCCGACAGGCGTACGTTCACCGCCAAGGTCGTGGGCACCGACGGCGCGAGCGATCTCGCAGTGGTAAAGATCGCGGCGAAGGACCTGCCGACGCTGGCGCTCGGCGACTCCGACGCTGTCAGAGTCGGCGATGTTGTGCTGGCGATCGGGAACCCGCTCGGCGTCGGCGAGACCGTGACGTCCGGCATCATCAGCGCCAAGGGACGGACGACAGAGCGCGGTACTGACAGCTATCAGGACTTCCTCCAGACCGACGCGCCCATCAATCGTGGGAATTCCGGCGGCGCCCTCGTGAATACGAACGGGCAGCTGATCGGCATCAACTCGCAGATCCTCACGCCCGGCGACGGCAACATCGGTCTCGGATTTGCGATTCCGTCCAACATGGCCAGGAACGTGATGGATCAGCTGATCGAGAACGGCTCGGTGCGCCGCGCGAAGCTGGGTGTCACGGTGCAGGGCCTCAGCGCCGACATGGCGTCGAACCTCGGGCTGCCGTCAGCGCAGGGCGCGCTGGTGAGCAACGTCGAAGAGGGATCGCCCGCCTCCCGCGCCGGCATCCAGCAGGGGGACGTGATCACTCAGTACAACGGGAAGCCGGTTGTGGATAGCAATCAGCTCCGCAACGAGGTGTCGAGCACGGCGCCGGGCTCGACGATCACGCTGCAGTACTCGCGAGGTGGCCGCTCGGAAACGGCGAAGGCCACGCTCGGTGAACTGTCGGCGAAGCACGAGGCGGCCGCCTCGAATTCCGATCGCCACGATGGTGGCAAGTTCGGGATGAGTGTGCAGCCGCTGACCCCGGATATCGCCGAAGAGCTCGGCCTTCCCCGGTCGAGTCAGGGCGTGGTGGTCG
>CAVYTI010000011.1:0-644629 GCA_963771415.1 uncultured Acidobacteriota bacterium
GGCGCCAGGGATGGAACGGCCTGGGCAACCACATCGTCTTCGCCAACAGCGGTCCACACACTCTGCTCATTCAGCAGCGGGAGGATGGGGTCAGCCTCGATCAAATCGTGCTGTCGCCCGACACGTTTCTGATCGTGCCTCCTGGTCTCCAGCACGACGACACGACGATCGTGCCGCGGTAACGACGTTCGTGCCGGTCAGCTAGTGGCGCTGTTCGATGAGCGTGGCTCGAGCATTCGTCTCGGGGCAGCGCTGTTCAGGGCGCGGTTGCGACCCAGCACAATTCCACATCGCAACGTTCTTGTCGCCGATCGATCGCTGCTCGGCCTCACGCAGCACACGTCCCATCGCCGACCGCGGACCACGCGGAATACGCTGAAAACGGATCTGGGCGAACGCGCTGGCTCAGGGGACTGCAGACTTTAAAGCGTTCGCGTGAACGTTCGACCCGAAGGAAAACACCCTCAGTGCCGCGCCAATGCGGCGAACGCCGCGTAGAACACCTCGTCGGGACACAACTCCGGTGTGAGGATGCGCTGCATCACCAATCCCTCGATCAGGGCATGAATCACGCACACGAGATCCTCCGCCGGCATTGGCAGCTCACCTGGGCCGAATGCGCGCAGCCACTCGGCGCCGAACTCGTAACTGCTCTTCGTGACCTCGACCACCCGGGCACGCAGTTCAGGATTCTTCAGCGTGTAGGCAAGTCCGGTCAGCCGTCCGATCGCGGCGGGCGCGCGGTCGTCGACGGCGGCGAGCGTCGCCTCCGCAAGTGCGTGCATCGCCTCGGCGAATGTCGCCCCGGGTGCGATCCTCGGCGCGACCGGCGCCCAGTACGTCTGGCCCAAGGCGATGAACAGCTCATCGCGGTTCTTGAAATTGCCGTAGATCGCGCCAGTCGTCATGCCGGCGCGCCTCGCGACCTTTTCGAGCGTCGTCCGCTCGTGCCCGATCTCGCGAACGAGAGCGCGCGCGGCCGTGAGCAACGCGGCTCGCGTTCGTTCTCGCTTGTCGCCCTTGGGCTTCCGGCGGGGCGATAGCTCGTTCGGGCTTGCCACTGACTTAAAAATAGTGTATTTATTTTATAATTTCAATATTAATAGTGAATTGCTAAAAGGAAGAGGTTCATGGCGGAAAAGAATTCGATAGCGCAGGCGATCCTGCCCGGCGTCGAGGCCGGAAAACTGGCTGGGGCAGCCGCGCTGGTCTGGCGAAACGGCGCGGTCCTCCAGACCGCAACGGTCGGGCGCCGTGACCTGGTGTCCGGGCTGCCGGTCGAGCGCGACACGATCTTCCGCATCGCCTCGGTGGCGAAACCGGTCACGAGCGTCGCTGCGTTGATGCTGCTCGACGAGGGTCGTTTCGATCTCGACGAACCGATCACGCAGTGCGCACCTGAACTGGCGCGTATGCGCGTGCTGCGCGACCCGGCTGGTCCGCTCGATCAGACCGACGAGGCGACGCGTCCGATCACTTTTCGCGATTTGTTGACGCATCGCTCCGGTCTGACGTATGGCGACTTTCATCGCGGCCCGATCGGGGCGCTCATGCGGAAACGCTCGGCGCGACGATCGACAACCCGCTCACGCCAGACGCATGGATCGAACGCCTGGCGACATTGCCGCTGATTGATCATCCGGGCGCCGGGTTTCACTACGGTCATTCAACGGACCTGCTCGGATTCCTGATCGCGCGCCTCGAGGGTGCGCCATTGAGCGCGGTGCTGGATCGACGAATCTTTACTCCGCTCGGGATGCGCGATACCGGCTTCACGGTTCCACCGCAGAAGCGCGATCGCTGCGCGGGGCTGTGTGGTTTCGATGGTGAGGGCCGTTTGACGGCGCTGACCGCGGCGCCAGGCCGTCATGCGCTGGACCAACGGCCGGAGGGCATGACATTCGAGTCGGGAGGCCAGGGCCTATGGTCGACGCTCGACGACTATCTTGCCTTCGCCCGCACGCTGATCGGTGATGCCGGGATCGGCGGGGGACTCCTGCGTCCGGAGACGCGCATGATGATGACGTCAAATCAGCTGACGCCCGAACAACGCGCCACGACGCGCATGTTTGGACGGCCCATCTTCGCCGCGGGACATGGCTACGGCATGGGCGTGGCGGTGGTCATGGAACCGGAGCAGGCGGATCCGCTGCAGTGTCGTGGTGGCGTCGGCACGATCGGTTGGCCGGGGGCGTACGGCGGTTGGTGGCAGGCTGATCCGAATGACCGCTCGGTGCTGGTCTTCCTTGCACACAACATGGTCGAACTGCAGCAGATGGCGCGCGGGATCGGTCTCGGTGTCTGGAGCGCGATCGCGACCTTTCACCAGATCGCGAGCGCGTGAGTCGCATCGCTCGCGCTCGCCGCGAGCGATGAACTCAGCCCACGCGCTTCGCGTGACGGCGGACAACGATGATCTCGACAGCTACTGCTGCGTGACGTTGAGGGTCGGCGTTGTCGTCAGTCTCAATGCGCTGCCGTTGTTGTGGGACTTCGAGGACCCCGCTGCATCCTGGGCAGGCGAATGACGGATCGCTTCACGTCCGACCGCCGTCCGGTGCCTGTCGTGTCGGAAGGCCCGGCGATTACGAGCGGACTCAGTCGGGAGGGCTCTTCGAATGAGACGCGCGCGAGTGACTTCGGCGGTCTTTGGCAATTGAACTCGATTGCACCTCACCGATTGGCGGCGCGTCGCCTTCTCACCCGCGCCGCCGTCGCGACGAGGCCTCCGCTCATGAGCGCGAGCGTCGCCGGTTCAGGTGTCGCCTGGGGGGCGAAGTCATAGCGGATTCCATTGGATCTCCACGATCCACCCGGCTCTTCTGAGAAGATCGCTGAGACCCTGCCGGATCCTTGAAGGGACGCCTCGAGAGGCGGAAGGTCTGGATCTCCCCGAAACGAACCAGTGAAAGTGAACGGAGCTGTAACCGTCACCGGAGATGCTTGCAGCGCCGGCACGATCATCGGTGTGAACAAATCCAACCGTAATGATGTCAGCCCGCTGCCGACATTCGGGAAGGTCCGTCCATCCAGCGTAAGGGTCGTGGCAAAAAACGCGGAGCCGACGATGATCCCTGGCTCAAGGGTTGAGCCTGGGGGAAACCCGAAGCCGAGTCCCGGAATGCTTGATTCCCCCGCATCCACGAATCCCTGGAGCGAGAAGCCGCGGGTTCCCGTGAGCGAGATGGGACCAATTTGAAGGAACTCTTCCGAAGGGAACACCAGTGAGCCACCGGTGATGGTGACCGGCTCAGCCGAAGCGTTTAGGGTGATGCCAAGCCAGAAAGCGCCGACGCACGCCACAAACACGGCAGATCTGGTCACGGCTGCCTCCGTTCGAGGGCCGACGGGAGCGCAGCAGCAAGCGAGGTGCCCGATGCCTCGCGTGATCGGTGAGCCTTACGATCTCGTCTTGGGCGCGATGGCTTCTCGAGGATCGGTACCGGGCGAGCGGAACTCGTGATGCCAGACGCTCCCGCAGTGATCGCAGTGGCAGTACGAACCGTAGTCGGTTTTCACGGTGTAGCGAACTTTGCGGGATTCACCGCATATGGGACACGCAGGAGAAGGAGGGGCGTCCATGGGCACTATGGATGGCTGGGTCGACCTCAACAATATCACTCGACCTCAACAATATCACTCCATAGTCCAGGGCGGGATGGCATTCCGTCACGAATTGCGTGCAGCAGCCTGTTCGCGCCGGGGCTCGATCGGAGTACGACGGGCTCCAGTCGGCGTTGCGCGTAAGGTATTCCGACTATAAGCTGTGCTAGATACAGCTTGACGTGCTGATAAGCGCGGGGACAATCATCAGCTCCGGGGACACCTCATGAGGTCCCGGGGATGCGACCCCTTCCCAAAGCGAAGCTGAAACCTCGGTTGGCTTCGCCGGTGCACGAGTCGATGCGTCTGCGTCTCCGACTTTCTTTTTTGCTATGCCTTGGCCTTCCCGCGCTGCCGCCCGACCCGACATATCGTCGGCCCGATTGACCGATTCGCGCCTGCGCCGCGGCTTGCCGGTCACGCCGCGCGCGATGGCCGAACCGCAGGTCAGCGTTGTCGTGACGACTTTCAATCAGGGGCCGTACATCGCCGAAGCCATCAGGTCGGTGCTCACCCAGACGTACACGAATCGCGAGATCATCGTCGTGGACGACGGATCCACGGACGATACGCCGAGGGTCCTGGCCGGCTTTGGCAACGCGATTACGACGATTCGGCAGGCGAACGAAGGTGTCGCCGGGGCACGAAACCGCGGGATTCGAGCAGCCAGAGGATTGCTCCTTGCGTTCATCGATGGTGATGACCGCTGGCACCCGGACATGTTGCGCAGGCTGGTCGAGGCACACGAGCGGTTCCCCGACTCGGGGCTGATCGCGTGCGACGCCCGCTCCTTCGATGGGGACCGGATCATTCGCACCGGTCTGCTGCCCGCGAACGTGGTGGCATCAGACGCTGGTGACGATCCAGTCATCTCCTGCGAATGCTTGGAGCATTTGATCCGGGGCAACCTGATCGCGACGACCACGCAGATCATGATCCCGCGGCGTGTGATCGACGACGTCGGGCTGTCCGATCCGGCGTTCCGGGTGGCCAGCGATTACGACCTCTATCTGCGAATCGCGCTGAAGTACCCGTTCACATTCGTGCGGGAACACCTCGCAGACTGGCGCTACCTGCCGACGAGTGCGTCCGGGCCCGCAGCGCTTCGGCATTTTCTCTGGACCGCTGAAGATGTCGCGATCCTCCGCAAGCACCTGCGGCGGGCGCCCCCGGCGCTCCGCCCGGCCATCTCGGATACGCTGACACGAAAGGCGCGACGCATTGCCAGGCAGGCGTATTGGCGCGGCCGGAAGACGGATCGGCAATGGGCTCGGGCGTATCTCTGGCGATTGTGTCGGAGGAGCGGTGGTGACCCCGTCGTGGCGATCTATCTAGTCGCAGCGCTGACGCCAGCGTGGATTCGCTCGATCGTTGGCGCCGGTGGTCCGTCGGAAATTGCTGCAGCTGGAATAACCTGCGCCGCGGCGGCGCTCCTTCCCGACGATTGACATCATCCTCGTTCGACGCTCATCTTTTCATCCGCCAGCGCGCGAATCGCAGACGCCAACGGATCGACAAAGCACAGCCTCTTCGAGATGGGGTGCTTCGGAAGGTATTCGAGCAGGCTCCGGACGCGGCGATGGAACTCCGAGTCCGGTCCATCGGTGCGAACCGCAAACGCGAAGTAACGGGCCGGGCCTTCGTCGGCCGCTCGAGCGACGAGATCCCAGTAGGTGTGCGGGTCAGGCCACGCCTTCCAGGGGTTGAGCGGAAGAGGCGGAGCCGACTCCCCGCGCAGTCTCTTCTTGACTCTCTGACGCCACGGCAGCAGAGCGGTCTTGTAATCGTAGGACGTCAGCGGCACGATCAGCATCCGGCGCGCATCGTCCGCGGAACGTGCGGGCGTGATCAGAGCGGCGCGTGAGGGGTAGTACGGGTGACGGGGGAATCCCACGAAACTCGGGGACGCCGCGGTTGCGTGGTTGCCGAACGAGGGATCGCCGATCTTCGCGGCAAGGCCTGGCTCTACTGTCACGTCCACCTCGATGCCGAGAGCGATCGAGCGCTCCACGATCTGATCTGACAGGAAGTACCCGCCCTGACTCGATCGACGCACGGGCTCGCCGAAGCACTGCTCGAAGGTGTGGGCGCCGACATCGAGGCACTCAATGGCCCAGGCGTCGTCGGCCACATCGGTGTACGAGTGGTGGCGCTCCTCGTCCCAGCGGTAGAAATGGGTATGAATTCCAACCGGGTCACCATGCGTGAGGAGCCGATCGATGTGCTCGCGGTTCCGGTGAACAATGAAGTCCGTCCGCCCGAAACAGCGCTCGATATCCGGGTCCAGCCGTATGAACCACGTCGGGTTAACGGGGACGCCGGAGCGGTCCCCGAGGGGTCCGCGAAGCTGCTCCAATAGCTCGGCCATCGTGACGAAGCCGTCCCACCTGGCGCTCTCGGAACCCGGCTGAAAGTCGTCGGGCTCGATGTCGATTCGCCAAACAGCTGGAATGGGCTGCATATATTGGAAGTTTACGACTGTTGCGGGTTATAGACGATGCGACTGATCGACCATGCTTCAACCACTACCTTCCACGATCCGTCTGCGGATACGGTTTCGATCGATGCCACCGGCGTGGTCCTCCGTTCGAACTTGAATTCAACGTATAAGCAAAACGGAAAAACGATCATCTGACGCGCGGAAAGAGGATTAGTGCGCACTTAAGCGGCCCGCGAGTCGTCAACACAACGGGTTGACGAAGGTCGGTTTGCTCACTGCTTATGTATCAGTTTCCGAACAGCCCTGCGGGCGAGCGCGTCGATCCCTGCGATAGTGGGCCGGCCGATCTGATCCTTGTGGACCAGGTCGAGATCATCGGCCATCTTGCGTTCTGCCTCGCGGCGCAAGACCTCGGATCCAGCGATCGCCTCCGGACCAGCATAGAGGAACAGGTTTTGTCGGTACCAGTGCGCGACGTCCGGATTCTGCCAGATCTGAGGCCGCAGGCAGTCAAGCGCGATGAATCGATGGCGGGCGAATAGCTCGCCCCAGTACTTCCGCGGACGTTCGTTCACGTGTTCGAATCCCCCCTGGCCTGGGGTCGCAGCCGAGAACAGAACCACCGGGGCCGCGCGGACGAGAGTGTCGACGAGCGGCTCGGCGGAAGCGGCCGGCAGGTGCTCGGCGACTTCGATACAGACGGCGAGATCATAGCGGGCGTCCAGAGCGATCGGACGGGTGAGGTCTGCCGCTTCGAAGTCCGACGGATCGATGGCCAGACTGACCAGCCGTCGCTCGAGGTCCAATCCTTTGATTCGTGTTGCACCGTGATCTTTGAAGATCTTGAGCCATTCGCCGTGCTTGCAGCCGAAGTCGATGACACTGCGCGGTGTCACGTATTGCAGGATGATGGGAACAACGATCGACGCGGAATCGAAACTGTGAGAGGAAAGCGGCTCCAAGGCGACGGGAACCCGTTTCAACATCGCTGCGTCGACCTCCTCAGCGGTTGGTCCTCGTGCCATTCTGCCTCCTTGCATCCTGCGATGCAACTGAAACGGCCCTCGGTCACAGCGTGCGCGCTTCCAGGCCGAGGCGAGGACTGGCGCGAGTAGTCAGAAGTCGACAAGTCGGTGGACGCGGCGATCGACTTAATTGAGGAAGTCGAAGGGTAGCACTCCAGTAGGGCCCGCCTTGCGGTGCTCGGCATCGGGTACTGACTTCAGGAGGCGTCTCACTTCTGCCTCGTCGATCGGGGAAGCTTACGCTCCAGTGGTTACCAAACACAGGCCGCAGAATTTGAACTAGGTGGTCGAGTGTGCTTTTTAATCTGAACGGCAAAAACGTCGTATTCGTCGTACAGAATCTCAGAATATTCTCGATGGCGCACGTTCGGGTCTGCGGTACTTGACGCGCAGGCGTTCTTCCTCGGCACGATATGCCGCCATGTGTCGCCAAACCGAAGACATTTTTCGACCGATCAGGAAGACAAGATTTCTGAAGTCGTCTATTTCCGACGAACTCATATCGGTGAATTTCACTGAGATCTCAGCCGGTCTGACAATCCGATTCTGGATGATCGCCGATGGAGTCGGGTCATCGAATATCAGGATGTGCTCGTATCCGTCCTCGTGAGGTGGGAGATCTGCTGACATCCTAGCTCATCATAACGCACGCTATGACGGACATCCCTTTGCGCGACTCCCTCGGTTTTCCATCCTGCTTCAATTAGAGCCGGTCCTGCCTCACTACGGTCCCGTCTCTTCTACTGTCTAACGATCAGAGTGTGGCGGCGACGGAAGCCCGCGACGATCCGCCGTCATCGGATTTTCAATCGAGCCTTGGGGGAAGTAGTCACACCCCCAGTAGTCACACCCCCAGTAGTCACACCTCCACTCGCCGTACTCCACGCGGGCACCGTCGTGTGTGACTAGGTGTGACTTTGTGACTTTCAGCCGCCTACACCTTCGGTGCTGAACAGTCTGTAACACCTTGTAATTATGGGATTTAGAGTGGTGACCCGGGTGGGTATCGAACCCACGGCCCTGTGATTAAAAGTCACATGCTCTACCACTGAGCTACCGGGTCCCGGTCGGCGGGATCAAGCCGTCGAGCTCGTGATCGTAGCACGAGCGGCGCGTTCGTCGGGCGATCGACGTCCGATATAGTCTGTAGCCGGAGGCAGCCATGGCGCGACCGCTCGTGCTGGTGGTCGAGGACGAACCCACGCTACGAGAACCACTCGAGAAATTCCTCGCCGTCCACGGCTTCGATGTCCATTCGGAGACCACGGCGGACGGAGCGCTCGCCTGGCTGACCGGCCAGACGCCGGATGCGGCGGTCGTCGATCTGCGTCTCCCCGGCGGCTCAGGCCGCGACGTCGTCAAGGCCATGCCGCAGCCGACGCCGGTCATCATCTTTTCCGCCGTGCCCAACGAGTCAGGTCACCTCGAGACCCGGCGTCCACGCACCAAGCTGGTGTTGAAGCCCTTCTCGTTGACGATGATTGCCGAGATGCTGCGGAAGATGCTCGCGACAGGCGAGGCTGAGTCGATCGGGGTCAAATGATCTTCTGACCGAGGGCGGACGAGGCGAGCTCCGCGCCCAGCACCGCCGTCGCGTTCCGATCGTCGAGGATCGGATTGACCTCGACGAGGTCGAGCGCGCGCAGCAATCCGGAGTCGGCCACCATCTCCATGACCATGTGCGCTTCGCGATAGTCCAGCCCGCCCTTGACCGGCGTGCCGACGCCTGGCGCAATCGCCGGATCGCACACGTCGAGGTCGAACGACACGTGAATTCCTCCTGTGTCCCGTCCGGCGATGGTTAAGGCCTGCTCGACGATCGCTGCGATGCCGGAGCGATCGATGTCCTTCATCGTGAAAACGGTGACGCCTGACTCCCGCATCAACTCCTTCTCACGATCGTCAAGGTTGCGGATGCCGATGAGCACCGTGCGATCCGCGGTCACCTTCGGCGAGAAGCCACCGATGCGCGACAGCTCCGCCGGTTCGGGTCCGAGCAGGGAAGCCAGCGGCATGCCGTGGACGTTGCCGCTCGAACTGCTCGCCGGCGTGTTCATGTCGCCGTGCGCATCGACCCACAGCAGGCCCAGCGGCTTCCCCTCCCGTCGAACGAACTCCGAGGTCGCCGCCACCGAGCCCGACGCCAGCGAGTGATCGCCGCCGAGCACGAGTGGCAGGCCACCTTTCTCGAGCACTCCCAGCGACGTCTTGTACAGCCGTTCGCAGACGCGGGCGATCTCCCGGATGTATTTCTTGCGCGGGTCGCCGAGACTCTTGACCTCCGGAATCGGCGCGACGAGATCGCCTTCGTCAACCACCGTCATACCAAGGCCGGTCAGGCGCTCCGCCAGGCCGGCGATCCGAAACGCGGACGGTCCCATGTCGACGCCGCGGCGGTTGCCGCCCAGATCGAGGGACACACCAATCACGTGAACCGGGCGCGCCATGCCGATCTAGCATAGCGTGACGCGGGCGCGAACTGTCACCGGCGCGCTGGTTTGACCTGCAAGTTAAAATGCTGATAGACTTTGAGTTGCGGTGGCGGGCCCGTTCGTATGGGACGGTTGGACGCTGCCACAAGGAGCCAGGTCGATGAAGCGTTTTGAAGTTGGCGCTCGGGTCATGGAGCCCACCTACGGCCTGGGATCGGTCGTCGCGGTCGAGGATGCATACACGCGCATCCAGTTCGACGAGCACGGCGTCAAGAAATTCCTCACCAGCATGTCGAAGCTCGAGCCGAGTGATGAGCCGGTTCCCGCCGGACTGCGTGGAGTGGGGAAGCCGCGGAAGAAGCGCGCCCCGAAGAAAGTGGCGACTGCTGTCGCTGCCGGCGAATAGCGCGCCGACGAATTCGATCCCGCAATAGGCTAGCGTTTATACGAGAGCGAGATTCCCTCGCCCGCGGGCGATACGATTGTCGTCCACAGGGCGGGATTGTGCTGAATCGCGTCCAGGAAATCTCCCATCTCGCTGCGCTTGTTGACCACGTTGTGCGCGGTGAAGAGGCCGCCTCGGTCGAGCCGCGGCAGGACCAGATCGAGGAATCGCTTGTAGTCGCGCTTCCACGCATCCAGGAACACGAAGTCGAAGGTCCCTTGGAGCTTCGGGATTTCGGCGAACGCGTCACCCGCCACCACCTGGACCACATCGCTCATTCCAGCCTTGCGGATGTTTTCGGCCAGCTCGCGCGCGCGGACCGGGTCGTATTCGATCGTCACCAGCTTTCCGCCGGTCTCGCGAAGCGCCTGCGCCATCCAGATCGCGCTGTAGCCGCTGGCGCCGCCGATCTCGAGTGCCCGTTTGCGCTTCGAGGAGGCGATCAGGAGCCGGAGAAACCGTCCATCTTCCTCGGACACGGCCAGCTGGCCGGCGTCCTTCGCCCGGATGGCGGCAAGGATGCTCGGGATGTCGGGGGACATCTGCTGGGCAGAGGTGGCCGTCAGCAACACCACCGCCGCGATCATGGATCCGCCAAAACGCATCGCTGAAGCTCTCACGCTCGTCATCTACCGAAGCGTACCACGGCCGCCGTCGGTCTTTTCAGCGGCGAACGCCGCCGCCGACTCTGCGGCCGCGCGCGCGTCGCGCACACAGTCGGGAATCCCCACCGCATGAAATCCGCTGCCGGCAACCAGCAATCCTGGATGGCCGGCGAGTCGTTGCTGGAGACGCCGCATGCGATCTTCGTGGCCGACGATGTGTTGGGCGCCGGCGTTGGGCCAGCGATAGACCCGTGTCAATAGCGGATCGCCGGTGATGCCCAGGAGTGGCGCGAGATCGGCCTGCGCCACCGCGACCAGCTCCTCGTCATTCAAGTTGACCGCGTCAGGATCGTGCGCCCCGCCGATGAACGCGCGAAGGAGCACGGTCTCGGCTGGCGCGCGTCCATCCCATTTCGACGAGACCCACGTGCACGCCGTGATCCGCACGTCGCTGTGGCGTCGCGCGACGACGAAGCCCGTCCCGGACAGTGCATGCGCGACCGTGCGCTTCGGCCAGGCCAGCGCAATCGCGGCGGTCGAGACATACGGCACCTGCCCACACAGGTGTGCCGCGTCCGGATCGATCTCCTGCAGCAACATCGCGGCCGCCGAGGCTGGCGCCGCGATGATGACGACAGGCGCAGTCAAGGCGCCGATTGGCGTCGTCACGGTCCATCGCCCATCGTCCCAGGTCAGCCGCGTCGCTGTTTGCCCATACCGCACGGTTGCGGGCGGGAGCGCCTTCAGCAGCGCGTCGATGAGCGCGCCCATTCCCGTCTTCAACGACACAAATCCGGCCGCTCTCGTCGAGGTCGGTGGCCGACCGGCTGCCGCCGGCGCAGCGCTCGCGATCGCCTGGGACCGCTTGAGCCCGGTGAGGACGCTGCCGTCGGTTCGCTCGGCGTCGAACAATCGCGGAAACAACGCCTGCATCGAGAGCTGCTCGATGTCGCCCGCGTGGATGCCGCCGAGCAGCGGCTGCGCGATCAGATCGACCGTCTCGCCGCCGAAGCGACGACGGAAGAAGGCGCCGACCGATTCGTCGGCCGCCCTGGAGCGAGTGCGGATGAGCGGTTCGAGAGCAAGCCGCGCGCGCGCGGCAGGGGAGAGCAGATCGTAGTGCAGCAGGCCGTTCCACGTGAGCGGCAGACCGAGAAGCGACGGGTGCGGAAGCGGATGCAGCGTGCGTCCCTTCAGCACGAACGCGCGGCGCGGCGGCCGCACCTCTTGAAGCTGCGCGCCAAGACCGAGCTGCTCGCAGAGCTCGAGGGCGGCGGGCTTCTGCGCCAGCAGCGAATCCGCGCCGGCTTCGATCGTGAAGCCGTCCGCGTGCTCGGTGTGCACGAGTCCGCCAGCCCGTTCGGCCCGCTCGATGACCACGGGCGTCACGCCGCGGCGCCACAGCTCGTAGGCCACCGTGAGGCCGGTGATGCCGGCGCCAATCACGAGAGCGGGCAAGTCAGTGTCCAGCGGTCAATTCCCAGCAGCGGCCAGGGGCGGCGTGGGATCCCCCTACGCCTGGTAGCGATGCACGTGCGCCGCCAGCTCCTGGACGTGCTCGAGCGGCGTCATCGGCAGGACGCCGTGGCCAAGATTGAAAATGTGCCCGGGGCGCCGATTCGCGCGCTGCAGCACGTCCGTCGCTTTCGAGAGCAGACGATCGACGGGCGCGAGCAGCAGCGTGGGATCGAGATTTCCCTGGATCCCGCGATCGAAGCCGATGCGCTCCCACGCCTCGTCGAGCGGCAGACGCCAGTCGACGCCGATGACGTGCCCGCCGGCTTCCGCCAGATCCTGGAGAATCGCGCTCGTGCCGACCCCGAAGTGGATCGTCGGCACGTCGAGATCCGCGATCCGGTCGAAGATGCTCTTCGTGTGGGGTTGCGCGAATTCGCGATAGTCCGAGCGGGACAGTTGGCCGGCCCATGAATCGAACACCTGCAGCGCTTGCACCCCCGCATCGACTTGCGCGCGGAGGTAGTCGGCGACCATGGTGGCAAACCGTTCACAGAGGTCGTGCCAGGCGGCGGGCTGCGCGTACATGAACGCCTTGGTCCTGGCATAGGTCGTCGAGGGACCGCCCTCGATCGCATACGCGGCCATGGTGAACGGCGCGCCGGCAAACCCGATCAGCGGTACGCGGTGCACGAGCTCGCGCCGCAGCAGCGTGATGGTATCCAGGACATGACGGAGAGCCTCGCGCGGATCGAAGGAATGCAACCGCGCGACGTCGCCGGCGTGGCGAATCGGATGCGCGATCGACGGGCCTTCACCTTTCACGAAGTCGAACTCGAGGCCCATCGGTCCGAACGGCAGCAACAGATCGGAGAAGAGAATGGCCGCGTCGACGTCGATCACGTCGACGGGCTGGAGCGTGACCGCGGCGGCGAGATCCGGCATGTCGGCAGATGTCGAGCAGAGAATAGCGCTGACGGAGTGCCCGGTACTCGGCCATGTAGCGCCCGGCCTGGCGCATGAACCAGACGGGGGTGACGTCTACCGGTTGTCTTCGGCAGGCTCGGAGGAACCGATCATTCACGCCGGAACCAGGGTCTTCGCCAGCGCGATCAGATCTTCGAGCCACATCGGCTTGAATCGGATCGAAGCGCCCAGGGTCTTGATCTCGATCTGCAGTGGTTCGGGAAGGAAATAATCGCCGGTGACGATCGCAATCGGCACTTCTACCAGATGCGGCTTCGACCGGACCAGCCGCAGAAACTGGAGACCGTTGGTGATCGGCATCCGCATGTCGAGTATTATCGCGTCGGGCCGGACGCTGTCGGCCAGCTCGAGGCCGGCTTCGGCATTGAGTGCGGTGGCGACGTTGAAACCCTCGAGCTTGAGCATCCGCGCGAACGTATCGGCCACCGACCGATCGTCGTCCACAATCAGAATGGTTCGGGTGGCGGAGCTGGCGAGCGGGCCTTCGGCCGGGGCGATCACCGCATCATTCTGAGGCGAAACGAGATCGACGTCAAGCCGGCTGTGGGAGGACTGCCCATACCCCTATACATGAGTCGCGCTGATCGGCTAGTATCTGCGGTTATTTCGACAGCGCACGATCGCGTTGGCTCCCTACTTTCCATACGAGGCGCCGTGAGTCCCATCCTGGTGCGACCGGTTCGCGAACAGCTGGAGCACGACCGGATCATCCGCATGCTGCAGGCCCGACTGAAGCGACGGCACGACGTCGCCATCAACGTCGGCGACGAGCAGCTGGCAGGGGTCAAGGTCGGGGTTGGCCAGATGTTTCCCGATCTCGTCCTTACGTCCCAGGATCGTGGCAAACGCCTCGAAGGGATCATCGAAGTCGAGACGGGCGAGTCGGTCAACCATCTCGAGGCCATGGCCCAGTGGGCGCATTTTGGCCGCGTGCGGACTCCTTTCACTTGTACGTGCCAGCGTCGGCGGTGGAAATCGCGCGCCGACTCTGTGTGGAGAACCAGGTCAACGTGGCGGAGCTGTGGAGCTTCCACAGCATCGGCGATCAGACCCGTTTTACGCTGGTCCAGCGCTCGGCCGGGGCGGCCAGCCGCGAGCGGAGCGTGCCGGAGCCGCGGAGACCTGCCCCGGCTGAGCCGGCCAGGTCCGTGAAACCGGCGGCCGACAGCGGACGTCCGCACGCAGGAGCAGGAGCCTCGCGAGCTGCCCGGCCGGCCGCCGCGCGCAAGCGCCAACCTGCCCCGCGCGCCGCCAAGGCTCGTCCCGCCAGGCCGAAAGCCGGCCGCTCGCAAGCCGGCACGGGCGCAAAAAAGGAAGTAAGCACTGCCTCACCTGCGCTTCGTCCGGGATCGCCGCGGCTACGAAACGACGTCGCTCGTTCATACGGCGCGAAGACGTGGACGAGGGCAGCATCGCATCCTCTACTGGTTCCGCACGCCGCCGGGGGTCCGCGTCGGCCGCGCGGCAATCGACGAGGACGCGATTCATCTCCTCGAGCAGCACAATCCCGACGTCCAGTTCGACTGGACGCGAATTCTCAAACAGCCGTCTGACCAGCGAGTCGCCAGCAGTCTGACAGCCCACGTCAGGTGCGGCGCGCGCGCCAGGACTCTTCGCGTCCGCAGGCCTCGCCGCGTCCTGCGCCGGTCGCGCCCTCGGGCGGCCCTCCAGCTGAGGTCAGGGGCGCTCCCGAGCCAGAGTCGCAACACGAGGCTCTGACGGCGCCAGAACCAGAAATGCAGGCGGAGGAGGTCGGCGAGACCTCGGTGGATTCCGCGGTGCTGCTGACCGACGCGGCGGTCGTGGAGATCGCGCCGGATGACGAGAGCCGGCAGACCGCGGCATTCGCCCGGCTCGGTGCGGAAGGGCTGGGCCGACTTCGCGCCCGTTATGCGGAAGTGCTGGCGCGCATCACCGATCGTCCTCTGGAAGAGGCCGTCCGCGAAGAACTGAGAGCCCGAGCCGAGCGTCTAAACCCCGATGCCTGGGTCACCGAGGAGGAAGTCCGCCAGGGCCTCGAACAGTACGAGACCGTCTTCGAGGGCCTGCGATCGGTCGTCGGCCACCCCCGCCGACGAAGACGACGCCGCGGCTGAGGACACACGGAAGACCGGTATAATCAAAGGTATGCGCGCAAGACTCTGGCGGTCCGTAGTGTTGATCCCGCTCGGGCTGCTCTGGCTTGGCTCCTCGACGGGTGCTCAGGCCCCACAGAAGCCGCCGACGCAGAACCCTGAAGCCAATCCGCTCGTGCCCACCGCGCCGCCGCCGCAGCGCGACGTCATCCGGCGGAGTGCCGACCTGATTACCAGCGACGTCATCGTGCGCAACGATGGCGGCCAGTTCGTCGCCGATCTCTCGAAGGGGGACTTCGAAGTCTACGAGGACGGCGTGAAACAGGACGTGGTGACGTTCGTGTTGACGCACGGCGGCCGCACGTTCAACGACATCGCCGCCCCCGCGCCGCCGCCGATGGAGGGCGTGCTCCTGCCGCCGCCGCGACCGACCAACGACGCGGCCGGCCGAATCTTCCTGATTTTCGTCGACGACCTTCACCTGGACTTCCGCGACACCGGGCGCATTCGCGAGCTGTTCAAGAAAATCAGCAAGGAACTGATCCACGACGGCGACATGTTCGGCATCGTCTCGTCCGGTCCCTCGTCGATCGCCATCGACATGACCTACGATCACAAGCGCCTCGACGAGGCGATGAACAAGATCGCCGGCAACGGCTTGAAGCCGTCCGACATCATCGATACGCCAGACGGATCGCAGGGTCCGCCCGAAGTGCGGTATCGCGCCCACGTCGCCTTCTCGACGGTGTACGACAGCCTCAAGGCGCTCGAGCAGGTGCACAACCGCCGCAAGGCGTTCATCTACGTCAGCGAGGGCTACGACTTCGATCCGTTTGCCTCCTCGCGCGCCCAGGCCAACGCCGAGCGTCAGGGTATGACCTGCGACAACACGGTCCCGGGCGCCGGCGCGTCGAGCTGCAGCTATCCCAACAGCGGCGACGGCAGCGGCAGCTCGTCGTCCGACATCAACCCGTTCGACACCTCGCACCAGTCGAACGAGTTCTCGTTCGCGGATCTTGCGTCGGAACTCGCCGAGCTGACCAGGGAAGCCAACCGCGCCAACGCGACGCTCTACACCATCGACCCCCGCGGTCTGGTCGGCGGTCCGGATCTCGACGAGAAGGTCGACCAGACGGAGTGGCAGAACCACATTCGTGAAACCCAGAACAGCCTGCGCGTGCTGGCCGAGCAGACCGGCGGCATCGCGGTGGTCAACTCGAACGACTTCGACAAGGCGCTCAAGCGCATCGATGCCGAGACCAGCGACTACTATGTTTTGGGTTACTACTCCAGCAATGTGGATCCGACCAAGAAGCGTCGTTCCATCGAGATCCGCATAAATCGGAAAGAACACTACGATCTGAAATACAGAACGTCGTATACGCTCAAACCGCTGCCGCCGCCGGCCAAGAAGTAGCGGTCCGTTTTCCTGTGCGTGGGCGCCTCAGCGCGCCCACTTTTTACGTGTCCGTTTCACCTCTTCCTGCTATACTTTTGCCCGTAATTTCCTGCTCGCTGTTATCGATTCACTACCTATTGCAATTGGAGTACATGATGAGATTGCGGACCAAGGCCGCCTCGAGCCTGCTAGCCGTGCTCTGTCTCGCCATAGTGTTCGCCGCGAGCGCGGCGGCGCAGACCGTCACGACCGGCAACATCGCAGGCAGCGTCACGGATGCGCAGGGAGGCGTCCTTCCTGGCGCGACGGTGACGGCCGTGCACACGTCGACGGGGACCAGCTACGAAGCCGTCGTCGGCGCCGATGGCCGCTTCAGTATCCTCAACGTGCGCGTCGGCCCCTACACGATCAGCGCTGCGATGATTGGCTTCAAGGAGCAGCGGCAGGAGAACGTCGACGTCGCCCTCGGCCAGGAGCGAACGATCGAGTTCAAGTTGCCGCTCGCGACGGTGAGCGAGACCGTCGAAGTCCTGGCGCAGAGTCCGCAGATCGATCTCTCGCGCGCCGGCACGGCGGACAACATCTCGAACCAGATCAAAGAGAATCTTCCCACCATCACCCGCAGCCTGACCGACATCGCGCGGATCAGCCCGTTGTTCGTCGCGCAGGGGAGCGGCGCCGGTGATGGGCCGGCGGCGCTCTCGGTGGCGGGCAACAGCTACCGCTACAACTCGCTGCAGATCGACGGCGCGATCAACAACGATCTCTTCGGCCTGGCGGCCTCGGCCGGCACGCCGGGCGGCACCGCCGAAACACAGCCGATCAGCCTCGACGCGATCCAGGAAGTCCAGCTCGTCGTCACCCCGTACGACGTCCGCCAGGGAGGATTCTCCGGCGGCGGCATCAACGCGATCACCAAGAGCGGCACCAACGACATTCACGGCACCGCCTTTTTCTTCGGTCGCAACCAGGACTGGGTCGGCAAGGGCGTGTCGGACACGAAGATCTCGACGCTGAAAGACAAGCAGGGTGGTGGAAGTCTTGGCGGTCCGATCGTCACCAACAAGGTCTTCTACTTCGGCACCGCGGAATGGGCGCGAAAGCAGCGGCCGACAGGATTCTGCGTCACCGGGTGCGGCCAGACCTTCACCCAGCCGGCGCTGTTCGATCGGTATATCAACGATCTCAAGAACATCTACGGCTACACCCCCGGCACCTCTCCCGACAGCGAGTTCCCGAAGGAGACCGACAGCGACAAGTACTTCGTCCGCGGCGACTTCAACCTGCCACGAAACAACCAGCTGACGATTCGCAACAACTACATCAACGGCTTCAACGACATCAGCTCGGTCTCCACCACCGCCTACCGCACGCCGGATGCGTTCTACCGCTACGTCAGCAAGGTGAACTCGACGGTCGGACAGCTGAACTCGCAATTCGGCAAGGGCGTCAACGAGCTGCGGCTCACCTACACGCGCGGTCGCGACCATCGGGAGAGCCCGATCGGCAACCCGCCGTTCCCGCAGGTCACGGTGCAGTTGACCCCGACCGTCTCAGTCGTATCGGGCACCGAGCAGTTCTCGGCGCGCAACGCGATCGACCAGGACATCATGGAGCTCAACGACGCCTATACCGTGCTCAAGGGCCGCCACACGGTGACCATCGGCACCCACAACGAGTTCCTGAACCTGAAGAACCTGTTCATTCGCGACAACTTCGGCACGTATCGGTTCTCAACAGCTCGCGAACTTCGAGGCGGGCCTCGCGCAGCAGTACGACCACAGCTTCTCCGCGACGAGCGATCCGCTCCAGCGCGCGGCCTTCAAGGTGAATCAGTGGGGCTTCTACGCGGGCGATTCGTGGCGGGCGCGGTCGAACATGACCGTTACGTATGGCATTCGACTCGACGCGCCGACCTTCCCGACCAAGCCGAACGCCAATCCGGCTTCGGTCGCCAACTTCGGCTTTGCCACCGACGTCGTCCCGAGCCACGTCGAGTGGTCGCCGCGCGTTGGCATCAACTACGACCTGAATGGCAAGGGCACCCAGCAGATTCGTGGCGGCATCGGCCTGTTCACGGGACGGCCGGCGTACGTGTGGATTTCGAATCAGTTCGGCAACACCGGCATCGACTTCACGCGCATCGGCGCCGCCTACCAGCCGGGGAACGCGACGAC
Source organism: uncultured Acidobacteriota bacterium (assembly GCA_963771415.1). Lineage (GTDB taxonomy): Bacteria > Acidobacteriota > Vicinamibacteria > Vicinamibacterales > 2-12-FULL-66-21 > CAWAZT01. The sequence goes on from CAVYTI010000011.1 coordinate 18,644, forward strand.
GCCGCAGAACAACATTCCGTTCATTACCGATCCGCTGAACCAGCCGAGCAAGGTGACCGGCGCCCCGGCAGGCACGTTCACGAACGAGATCGACATGATCGATCCCAACTTCAAGTACCCGTCGGTGCTGCGAGGCAACCTCGGCTACGACCACCAGTTGCCGTGGGGCTTGATCGGCGCCGCCGACTTCGTCTGGTCGAACACCGTCAACGACATCAAGTACCAGAACCTGAACTTCGTGCAGGTGCCCGGGGCCACGGGCGTCGGCGGCCGGCCGTTCTTCACCCGCAAGGTCACCACCCTGAGCGACGCCATCCTCCTGGAGAACACCAGCCAGGGCTACTCCTACAGCTTCGCCTACGAAGTCCGGCGTCCGTTCAAGAACGGGCTGTTCGTGCAGGGCTCGTATTCGTACGGCGTGGCCAAGTCGATCATGGATGGCACCTCCGACCAGGCGGCCTCGAACTGGGGCTTCGTCTACGTCCCGGGCAACGCGAACGACGCGCCGCTGGCGCGTTCGAACTTCGATCCGGGACACCGCATCACGCTGACCGGCAGCTACGACATGCCATTTGCGAAGGTGATCAAGCCCGTCGTGTCGATCTTCTACTCGGGGCAGTCGGGCCGGCCGTTCACGCTGCGTCACCAACGGCGATGTGAACGGCGACAATCGCACCGGCAACGATCTCCTTTACATCCCGACCTCGTCCGACAACCTGACCTATACCGGCGGGACGTATCAGGATTTCATCAACTGGATCAACGGTGACGATTGCCTGGCCCAGTACGTCGGCCAGATCATCCCGCGTAATGCCTGTCGCTCGCCGTGGACGAATACGCTGGACGGTCGATTCGCCGTGCAGCTGCCGTACAAGCGGTTCAGGACCGAGGTCACGCTCGACGTGCTGAACATGATCAACCTGTTCAGCAGCAGCAAGGGGCTGATCCTCTACTCGTCGAACAACGAGGTGCTGCAGCCGACACCGATTCCGGGTACGCCCACGCTGACGTCTCCGCTGACCGGCTACAACATCGGCACGCTCGTCTCGCCGACGTTCACGCGCTTCAACCGCGACGACCTGCGCTCCCGCTGGCAGCTCCAGCTCGGCGCACGGATCCGATTCTGAATCGCTGATCCCTTATCGCTGATCGGGAATCCCTCATCCCGAATCGCGAATCCCGGATCGCCCGGTCTTCCCAACGGAGGCCGGGCTTTTTTGATCGGCGGGAGTACAGATTCGATGCGGAACTCGTGATCCGTCTTGCAGGCTCGGGATTCGATGCGGGATGCGGGATTTGAGAATTCGATTGGGGATTAGGGATTCGCGATCGGCATCGGGAATCGCTCATCCCGAATCCCGGATCCCGAATCGCGAATCCCAAATCGGGAATCGCGCATCGTGAATCCCGAATCGCCCGGTCTTCCTAACGGAGGCCGGGCTTTTCTGATCGGCGAGAGGACAGATTCGATGCGGAACTCGTGATTGGTCTGCAGCAGGCTCGGGACTCGATGCGGGATGCGGGATTTGGGAGTTCGATTGGGGATGAGGGATTCGCGATCCGCGATGAAGGATTCGCGATTCAGCGGAGCGACTTCCTCACGCGCGCAACGGCCTCAGTGAGGTAATGCTCGTCGATTTCGACGCCGACGAAGTCAACGCCGAGGCCGAGGGCGGCCAGGGCGCTGCTCCCCAGTCCCAGGAACGGATCCATGGCCACTTTGACGCGGCTGAGGCCGTGGAGCTTGAGGCAGTACTCGGCGATCCGGGGAGGGAAGGTCGCGGGGTGGGGGCGATCCTTGTCGCGGCTCTGGATCGTTTCGTAGGGCACGAACCAGGTGTTGCCGCGGCAGCGCCGGTTGGCGGCGGCACGGCGCCAGCGGGTCACGTTCGACGCGTCCTGGTAGGGCACGCCGATGGCCTGGCGGTCCAGCGGGGTCTTGCCGTCGACCGTGAAGTGAAAGATGAACTCGTGGCAGTCGTTGACGAAGCGGTTGCTGTTGATTGGCTTGTAGTGCCCGACGTTGAGGTCCCGGTCGAGGCGGGCGGCGGCGCCAGCCGCCTCGCGGTCGATGGCGATCGACTTGACCCAGTGAATCGTGTTCTGCAGCGTCAGGTGCCGCCGAGCCGTCTGAGCGACGTCGAGCGCCGTCCACGGGTCGGTCGGCTTGGCGCCAACGTTGAGGAAGAGCGACCCGCCCGGCCCGACCGCACGAGCGGCCGCTTTGGTCCAGGCGTCGGTCCACGCCAGATACCGGTCGCGCGGCAGCGTATCGTCGTAGCTGCGATAGCGCACGCCGAGGTTGTAGGGTGGCGACGTGACGATTACAGAAATGGCGCCAGGTGCTACGGCTCGGAGCACGTCGAGACAATCCGCGAGATAGAACCGAAGCGTTCCGCGGCGCGTGTCGATCTGGGTGTGGGGCTTTGGAAGCCGGAACGGCTTCCACGCAAGGGGCATCGAGAGGGAATGCTACACCAGCTCGCGGCGATCAGCCGCCGCGGCCGGTTGGGATGAGAGGCGACCTAGCTCGCCTTGGTGATCGGCAGCGCCGCGCTCGGCGTGAACCGCGCGGATGTCAACGTGTGGTTCTGCCGATGCGCCACGTGCGAGCACGTGTGGCCCTTCTCTTCGACGTAGACGATCTCGCGGTGCGTAGCAACCTCGCGATATCGACCGGTAACGCAGCCGCAGGCCAGCGTCGTGAATCCAAGGAGGCGAACGAGACTCATCATGGCCAATCCCTCGATATCGCCCCAAAAGCAACTTCTGTACCGATGAGACGCGGCAAGATTTGCTCCACGCACGAAACTCCTGCAACGCGTTCCCCCACATTTCTCGCCTGAATTTTCAAACAGGCGTCGCGTTAGCCGGAGTTTAGTCTTCGTGAGAGGTGACGTTTTTCGGTCGCTGGTGGTGACAAACTTTGAATGGCGCCACCAAGCAGTTGGATTGGCGAGTCTCTTGTCTCTCGTTCTTCGTCCTGGTCCGCTCGTCGACAGTCGGTATCGCAGGTCCTCAAATCAGATTTCGATTTGAGTGGTCACTGCTGAGTGACGTTTCGACGAATTGCACCGATATTCTGGGAGGGGTTCCCCGGCGGCCGACACAAAGCGGACGGAGCAACCAGCCACTGAGCCCGCGGCAATTCGTCTTACCGAGAGCGCATCCTGAGAATTGAGGACCGGCGACCCGTGGACGAACGACTCAGGATCGAGGACTCCGGGAGCTGGGACGAGGGACCGGAGACCAGCGACTCGAGTCTGGATCAACTCTTGTATAAGGGCCAATCAACCGGAACGAGACGATTGAACTGACGTTTTTTGGCGTCGGACGTCGCTTGAGGTTCATAACTAGTTGTAAACGTGGGAGTTTGCTGTTACGCTGTGAAGAGTTCCACTCTGACAGCTCCAACGGTTGCTCCCCAGCCAGCCGATTGGCCGTGACGGAGGTTTCTTGCGCCTGATCCGCCCTCGAATGGTCGCCCGAGTCGTAGCAGCCTCGCTGGCCGTGGTCGTCTGCCTGCCGGCAGCGGCCTCCGCCGCCGCCGCCGCAGCGCAGAAGTCGACCCGTACGCACCAGACCGTCACCACCAAGAAAAAGCACGCCTACTCGGCACGCGCGTCCAACGCCCGCCGCACCACGCTGGCTCGGGCCCGTGCCAACGCACGCGTCAACGAGCAGGTCCGTCTCCGTGGGCTGCAGGAGGCGATGACGCCGCGCTACAAGACCGACGCAACTGGGGCGTTGGTGCCGGACGTGCGAGCTGCAGCCGCCATCATTTTCAACCCGGTGACCGGCCAGATCCTCTACGAGGAGAACTCCCAGGACAAGCGCTCGATCGCCAGCATCACCAAGGTGATGACGGCCCTGGTGTTCCTCGAGGACAACCCGGACCTGAATACCGACGTTACCGTGGAGCGGAGCGACGTCTTCGCTGCGTCCACTACCTATCTGCGCGCCAACGATCACATCACCGACGATCAGTTGCTGCACCTCCTGCTGATTGCGTCGGACAACGGCGCGGCGCGGGCGCTGGCGCGAACGTCACACGGTGGCTCGGCTCAATTCGTCGAGCGGATGAACGAGAAGGCGATTGAGCTAGGGCTGGAAAACACGAGCTTCGCGGACCCGTCCGGGCTGAATCCGGACAACATGTCCTCGGCGTTCGACCTGTCTCATCTCATCACCTTCGCGGCCAGCGACGAGCGCATCGCGTCGATCATGCGCACCCCGACCTACACCGTCACGACGAACCGCCGGATGATCCCCATTCACAGCACGAATCATCTGCTGACCAGCGGTGATGTCGACGTGATGGGGGGGAAGACAGGATTCATCGGCAAGTCCGGGTACTGCCTGGCAACCTTGCTGCGCCTCCCGCAGGGGAATCCAATTGCGGTAGTGGTCCTGGGCGCTCACTCGAATACAGGCCGATTTTGGGAGACCCGCCATCTCTTCAATTGGCTCTCCGAGAAGACCGGCACGCTGCTCGTAAAAGACCAGCCGAAATCTGAGTAAGACTCCCGTCGTCTTCTGCAAAGGCAACCCCCTCGGGTTGCCTTTTTTTGTGTACAGACGAGCAACCGAGTCCCGAGGACCGAGCACGGAGAACCGAGTCACTCAGGGCGAAGGACCAACGACCCTGGACCGAGAACCGAGGACCAGGGACCAAGGACGAGGGCTGGAGGCTAGTGACTAGCGATAGCCGCGCTGCACCGCTGCGGCGTCGAGGGGCAGCGTAGCGATGCTGTCGACGACGGGCATGATGGGACGCGGCGCGTTGCGCCCGTCGAACGCCTTCACGTATCGCTGGCACACGTCGCAGGCGTTCAGCCGGTAGAGGCCGTCGCGGGTGGCGAAGGACGTGATCCGCGATCGATCGGCGTTCAAGCAGAACGGGCACGCCAGCTGGTGAAACCGCCAGCGTGACAGGCACCTCGAGCACATCAGCAGGCGCTCCGCCGACGGCGTGATGATGGAGAAGTCGGGCTCGCCGCCACAGAGAGGGCAGGTGCCCTGGCTCCAGCCACCGAAGACGGTCCGCGCCATCACCGCGTCGGCGCACCGGGAGAGAAAGGGGCGCATGGCCTGGAGAAAGAGCGGCTCGAGGCCGGCGATCGCCTCCGACACCTCGCGTCCGCCGGCGGCCGGCGGGCGTGCCGCCTCGTACCACTCGCGCACGACGGTGGGCAAGCGGTCGGCGTCACGGGTCAACGCGTCCACCCGGCGGTAGTCGTCCGGTTCGATCACGTCGTGCGTGCGCATCGCCTCCGATGCCGACCGCATCAGAAACCGCAGATCGCTCCAGTCGACCGGAACCTGCTCGAAGGTCAGTATCGGCTTTCCCTGGGCCAGGAGCGCGTCGAGATGCTTCGATTCGAGGTTCATGCCTGGCAGGGGAACCCGCAACTGGACGCGGCGATGCAGCTGGAAGAGCTGGATCTGGAGGTCGGCGGCCGACCCGAGATCGGGTTGCTCATCCTTCAGTCGCCGCAGCTCCATGATCTCGCGGGCTTCGGAGCGGGCCGGTTGGGCTGGGCGTTCCACCCAGTGATTCTAGCCCGTCCGGAGGCCGGGAAAGGGGTTCGCTGGTACAAAACACGGGCCCGGCGGCTTGATACCGACCGGGCCCGTGCTTTCGAAAGCTGCGCTCGCCCTAGAAGGACCAGCGCCCGCCGATGCGGATCTGGCGCGGAGCCTGAACCGTCGCCGGCGTATTGAAGGGCAGCGCGAAGACCGACTCGTCCAGCAACGTAATCGACGTTGGACGCTGAATCACGCTCGTGACGGTGCCCTTGTTGAAGATGTTCTGCAGGTCTGCGTAGATTCCGAACCGGTTGCTGGAGACCACGAAGGTCTTCTCGAGCCGCAGATCGAGTTGGCTCAGGTTCGGCAGGGAGTACGCGTCTCGCGTTGTGATGTTGAGTCGACGATAGGTCGACGACAACCCCGTCGTGTTCAGAGTGCTGCTGGAGAACTGCTGCACGCGAGCGTACGGTAGACCGCTCGTCGCCGCCAAGTACCCGCTGACCTGTAGTTCGATCTTCGGGATCTGATAGCTGCCCAGCACCTTGAACTCGTGCGTCGGCGTGTAGCTGGCCGGTCCGTCCGCATTGACCAGCGCGAGATTGGGCGTCTCGAACTGGCGCGTAGCGACCTGGGCCGAGCTCGTATTGTCGACGTTACCGGTGGCCTTCGAGAAGACGTACGAGATCTGCGCCTGCCATCGGTTCGTGTACCGCTTGTTCAGGACCGCCATGAACGCGCGATACCGCCTGAACGGACTGGCCACGCCGATGAACTGGACCCATCCGGTGCCCGATACGGGAACCCGTCGACGTTGCGAATCACGTAGTCCGTGTTCGAGCTTTCCCGGTTGTCCCATCGATAGAACGTCTGGGTATTTCCCACATCGGTGGCGAGGCTTATGGGTGTCCATAGCGCGGACTGGGCAACCGAGTTGACGAAGTTCTTGTTGTCGCGCCATACCCCGGTCAGCGACAGTCGCATCGTGCCGCTTAAAGCGCGTTCGAAGCCTATCGTCTCTTCGTCAACCCGTGGATGTTTGATGTTATCCGCCACCTTGTACTGGAAGGCAGGCCTGACATCGGTCACCTCCCCGAGTGACCCGTCCGCGTTCACCAGATAGGTGACGTAGTCGGTCTTTCCTGGAAGCGCCTGTTCGAACAGCTGCGCCTGTGGACCTTCGTAGTACCACCCGTACGATCCCTTGATGACCGTGCGATTGTCTCCGGCCACGTCGAGGGCCACGCCGAGGCGGGGCGCCCAGTTGGAGCTGCTGTAGACGTTGCCGCCGCTCTTGCCGCCACCCTGGATCATGTCGCCGCGCAAGCCGGCGTTAACCGTGAGGCGGTTGGTCGCGTGCCACGCGTCCTGGGCGAACACCGACTGCCGGCTGTTCCGCGCCGACAGGTCGTAGCCGTAGGTGTAGGCATAGTACGGGACGCCGCCGTAGTCGTAGAAATACGCGCCGCCAGGGTAGCCGTAGCGGTTTCGCACGGTGCTGTGCTCGAACTCCGCGCCGAACTTCAGTTCGTGGCGGCCGAACTTCTCGGCATAGTGCGTCACGCTGGCGTTGACCTGGTCGCGGGTCCGATCGGCGTAGTAAAAGTAGCCCGATGAGCCCGTGGCGAGACCCGTCGCTCCGTCGAAGTGCCGCGCGACGTTGTTGGTCGGGTTCAGATCGTAGAAACCCCACCAGCCGGTGTACTTCACCTCGGCGAACGTGTTCGAGTTGAAGATGTGCCGATACTGGGTCATCCACACGTATTCCGGCGCATCCTCCTTCACCGTCTGCTCATCCGTCGTCGTCACTGAACCGGCGCGACCCGTGATGTTGTAGGAGTCGAACTGGATATGCCCGGTGAACTGGTTGTTCGCGTTCGGCTGCCACGTGATCTTGCCGTTGAGCCGCGGGCTGACCTCGTGACGCGTCGTCACCGGGCCGCTCGGATCGGTCTCGAGCAGGAATCGCTGCGCGCTGACGAAGAAGAACAGCTTGTTGGGCGCGAGCGGACCGCCGAACTGCGTCGTGATGTCGGCGTACTTCTTGGTGGTCGCCGGATCGGCCAGGCTGGGGTTCTGCGCAGCGATCGTCGCGGAGATGTTGTTGCTGCCGAGACCCGAGCTCGTGCCGAGGTAGTCGAACAAGCCGGAGAACCGGTTGCCGCCGGACTTCGTGATGGTGTTGACCACTGCGCCGGTGTAGCCGCCGTATTCGGCCGGCGCGCCCAGCCCCTGGAACTGGTACTCCTCAACCATGTTGTAGTTGTAGAACGTCCACGCCGTGCCCCCCTCCGGATCGCGTGTGTCGACGCCGTCGATCAGGAGCGAGTTGCCCGAGCCTGCGCCGCCACCGTACGCCGAGCTGTTGTTCACGCCGGGCGCGTAGTTGATCACGTTGATCGCGGTACGGGTGATAGGGGCGCTGAAGAGGAGCGACTGGGAGATCGTCGTCTCCGTTGCGCTGCTCTTGACGTCCACGACCGGCGTGTCGCCGACGACGGTCACGTTCTCTGCGAGGCCGCCAACCTTCATCTGCAGGTCGATGGTCAACTCGCGTCCCGGTGAAATCTGCAGATTCCCCTGGGTGGCCTTGGTGAAGCCCGAGAGATCCGCCGACACCTCGTAGGTGCCGACCTCGAGTGCGGGGAAGCGGTAGTTGCCGTTGGCCTCGGTCACCTGCGTCTGTGTACCTTGCTTGCCGGTCAACGTCACGGTGACGCCTGGAAGCACGGCGCCCTGCTCGTCCTTGACCGTGCCGGTGATGGACCCGGTCAAGGTCTGCGCCATCGCAGGCACCGCGACGGTCGCTGCCAGCAGCAGCGCCGCGGCCGTCCTGAACAATTTCCACATGTCTGTTAATCCTCCTCCGTGCTAGCGAACCGGAGACTTGACCGGCTTACGATCGTGCTGAATGGACCACAGGGCGAAGCCGGCGCCAGCACCCATCAGGGCAAGCGTGACGGCGCCGCGCTTGCTCTTGAAGAACGATCCCGGAGTCGACTCGGGTGGCTGCGCTGCCGTGGCTCCTGTGGCAAGCAGCTTCCGGCTGGCCGGGGACAGGCGGGTCAGTTTCGCCGTGCCCGCGTTGGGAACAGGCTGGGCATCATCGGCTGCGGCAACGCACGGCGCGACCGCGGTACCCAGCGTCAGCGCGATCGTCAGTGCGCCGGCTGCGGCTCGGGTGGTAAACCGTCTCACGTACACCTCCTCCTTCAGTTGGGGAGAACCTGTCAGGGCCAGGAGTAATCTGTGCGCAACAGCAATCGCGGTACCTGAAGCGCCTGTGTCGTCTGGTGACGGTAAGTTCTAATGCTAAAATACTTAGCCGTCAACACCGACGTCTCGTCCCAGGCCCGAATCCTGTATTTCAGAGCAACGAATCCAACGAATTGAATCGCGTGTCGAAGAAGAAGCGCCCGGTACCGTCTCCCCCGCCGCCACCACCACCTCCGAAGCGGTCTCGAAAACGCCTCGTGATTGGCGTCGTGATTGCCGTGGCGGTGCTCGGCACCCTGGTGACGCTGTCGCGTCGGCCTCGCCCGATCGCGTCGAACGGCATCGACTTCGGGTATCTGCCCTCGGGTGTCGATCGCACGGCTCTGAACCTGGTCGTGATCACGCTCGACACGACCCGCGCCGACCGGCTGGGCGCCTACGCTCATCCCAACGCCGGTACCCCGAATCTGGATGCGCTCGCCACCGAGGGGGCGACATTCGAGCACGCCAGCACCGCCGCGCCCCTGACCCTCCCGGCCCATTCGTCGCTGTTCACCGGGCGATTTCCCCCCGAGCATGGCGTGCGGGACAACGGTGGCTACTTCCTCAACGACAGCGAGACCACGCTGGCGGAAGTGCTCAAGGCCCGCGGCTATGCGACCGGCGGTTTCATCGCCGCCTATGTCCTCGACAGCAAATGGGGGATCAACCAGGGTTTCGACACCTACTTCGATAACTTCGATCTCTCGAAGTACCGCGTCCTGTCGATGAGCGCCATTCAGCGGCCGGGCAACGAGGTGGTCGATCAGGCGCTGCCGTGGATCGATCAGCACCGCGACCGACGGTTCTTCGCCTGGATCCATCTCTACGACGCGCACACGCCGTACAACCCTCCGGAGCCCTACCGCAGCCGCTATCCGGACGATCCCTATCAGGGTGAGATCTCGTTTGCCGACTCGCAGGTGGGACGCGTGGTCCAGGCGCTTCGCGATCGCCAGCTTCTCGATCGCACCATCATCGTCGTCATGGGCGATCACGGCGAGAGCCTCAACGATCACGGCGAGGCGACGCACGGGTTCTTCGTCTACGAGAGCGTCATGCACGTGCCGCTGATGATTCACGCGCCGTTCTCGGCCATGCAGAGCCGGCGGGTCGCTGATCCCGTCCGCTCGGTGGACATCATGCCGACGGTGCTCGACCTGCTGAACGTGCCCGCGCCTCACGTGTCGATCGACGGCCAGAGCCTCGCCCCGCTGATGGTTGGAGCCAAGAAGGAGATGGGTCTCGAGGCCTATGCGGAGGCGGTCTACCCCCTGCACCATTTCGGCTGGAGCGATCTGCGGGCGCTGCGCCAGGGGCGCTACAAGCTGATCGCGGCGCCGCGTCCGGAGCTGTACGACCTGCAGGAGGATCCGCGCGAGCAGTCGAACATCTTTCCGGACAGGCAGGCGCTGGGCGACCGGATGCTCGGTCGTCTCGCTGAGCTCGAAGCGCATTTCGAAAAGTCGGCCCCGGCCAAGGGTCAGACGGTCGAGGTCGATCCCGACGCCAAAGCACGGCTCGCCGCCCTCGGCTACGTCGGATCCTTTGTCGCCACCGTCGGCGCGGACAAGACACGCGCCGGTCTCGCCGATCCGAAGGACAAGGTTCACCTCTTCAACCTGATTACGCGCGCTCGCGACATTGCGCACGACGAAAACCAGTTCGCCGCCGCAGTCGCAATCCTCGATGGCGTCCTCAAGGAAGATCCCGAAAGTCATCGACGCCTGGTTCATGCTCGGGAACACCTACGCCCGCCAGAACCGGAATGAGGAAGCGATCGAGTATTTCAAGCGTGCGCTGGCCCTGAAGCCCGACGATGAGGAAGCCGTCATCAACATGGCGCACTCGTATCGGAAACTGGGTCGGGACGAGGACGCCCTGGTCGGGTTCCGGCGGTTCCTCGATCTCGATCCGAAGAACGCGCAGGTGCACTACGAGATTGCGCAGATCCTGCTCGATCGCGGCAAGAATGCAGAAGCCTCTGCCGCCTTGAATCAGGCGCTGGTGGTGCAGCCGACCATGGCCGCGGCGCGCAATGCGCTGGGCGTGGTGGCGCTCAACGAAGGGGACGTGGATCGCGCCGAGAAAGAAATTCGCCAGGCGCTGGCGCAGAATCCGGAGGTCCGGCTGGCGCATTTCAATCTGGCGCTGGTCGCCGAGAAACGGCGCGACGGGACCACGGCGGTCATGGAATACCAGCGCGAGCTCGAGCTCCATCCTACGAACTACAAGGCGGCGTTCAACCTCGGCAAGCTCTACGAGCAACTCGGCGACAAGACGGCGCAGGAGGCGGCCTATCGCAAGGCGATCGATGCCAACGCGGAGTTCGCGGAAGGCTATTTCTATCTCGCCAAGCTGCTGCTCGATCGCGGTCAGCGGTTCGACGAAGCGGTCACGCTCGCACGCAAGGGACTGGAGATCGGCCCGCGTTCCGAATACGCGCCGCTCGGGCACTACGTGCTGGCGGATTTGTACAGCCGGATGGGGAAGCCCGCTGAAGCGGCCGCGGAACTCCAGCGTGGACGCGCGCTCGAGCGGGTGGCCGGCGCGCATACCTCCAACTAGCCAGACGAATTGGTAGACTGAGCCCGTCCGTGACCCTACCGTCTTCAGCCACGAGATCGAAACCGAGCGCTGCCGTCGAGGAGCCGCTGCAGATCCTGATGGTGACCTCGGAGGCGCGGCCCTTCGCAAAGACCGGCGGTCTCGCCGATGTCGCGGCCGCGCTGCCGGCGGCGCTCGGCCGATTGGGTCACCGCGTCACGGTCGTGCTGCCGCGGTATCGGGGGGTCGATACCTGGCGGGGCGGCGTCGCTGCGCACCGACATTCCGTTCGGCGCAAATCACTACCCGGTCACGTTCCACGAGCTGGCCCCGACCGATAACGTCCGGTTCGTGCTCATCGACGCGCCCGACCTCTTCGATCGCGACGGGCTGTACGGCTCCGCGCAAGGGGACTACACCGACAACGCGTTCCGCTTCGCAGTCCTCAGCCGGGGCGCGCTCGAATACGCCCGCGTGCGCAAGTTCCGACCATCGATTGTGCACGCCCACGATTGGCAGGCTGGCCTCGTGCCGGTGTATTTGCGCAACGTCCTCAGTGGCGATCCGGTCCTCGGCGGCGTTCCCGCCGTGTTGACCATCCATAACCTGGCGTTTCAAGGACTGTTCGGGCCCGACATCCTGCCCTGGATCGGCCTGGGTTCGGATCTGTTTCGCGTCGACGCGCTGGAGTTCTGGGGACGGGTCAGCTACCTCAAAGGCGGCATCGTCTTCAGCGACAAGGTGACGACGGTGAGCCCGACCTACGCGCGGGAGATACTCACGCCGGAATTCGGCTTTGGATTCGAGGGCATCCTCGCGAGCCGGTCGGCGGATCTCGTCGGGATTCTCAACGGCATCGACACCGACGTCTGGAACCCGCAGACCGATCCCTATCTGCCCGCGCATTTCACCGCCGACACGCTGGAACCCAAGGCGACCGTCAAGAAGGCGCTCCTCGAGCTGGTCAATCTGCCGATCGACGCCGCCAGCCTGGCGCGGCCGGCGATCGGTCTGGTCTCACGGCTGACGGATCAGAAAGGGATTCGATCTGATCGCCGCCGCCGCCGAGCGGACTGATGGCCTTCGACGCCACCTGGGTGATGCTGGGAAACGGCGAACCCCAGTACGAGCGGTTCTGGCGCGAGTTGCAGCGACGCTACCCGGAGCGGGTGGCGGTCTACTTCGGCTTCCACGAGCGGCTGGCGCACCTGATCGAGGGCGGTTGCGATCTGTTCCTGATGCCGTCGCGCTTCGAGCCGTGCGGGCTGAACCAGATGTACAGCCTGCGCTATGGCACTATACCGATCGTCCGGGCCACCGGCGGGCTCCAGGACACGGTCAAGGACGAGACGGAAACGGGCCGGCGGGCGACCGGGGTTACCTTCCGGGAATACTCGCCGGAGGCGCTGGTCTCGGCGGTAGGGCGCGCTTTGGAACTCTACGCCAAGCCGAAGCGGTGGAAGGTATTGCAGCAGACGGCCATGGCCCAGGATCATGCCTGGGACGTTTCCGGCCGTGACTATGTCAAAGTGTATAGAGAGGTTGAGAACCGAAAGGAAACCGATGGCATCAGAAAAGGTACAGACGCTGACCGACGGGAACTTCGAACAGGCAATCGGCGCCGGCCAGGTCGTGCTCGTTGACTTCTGGGCGGAATGGTGCGGTCCCTGTCGCCGGCTGGCGCCGACCGTGGACGAGCTCGCGGGCGACTACGACGGCAAGATGGTGGTGGGCAAGCTGAACGTCGACGAGAACCCGAATGTGGCCGGCCGCTTCAGCATCCGCGGCATCCCGACGCTGCTGTTGTTCAAGGGCGGACAGGTCGTCGAGCAGGTTGTCGGGCTCGCCGACAAGGCCGCGCTGAAAAAGGTCATCGACAAGCACGTCGCCTAGCGCCGCCAGTACCAGTAGATGGTTTCCAGTCGCCACTAACCCAGTTGGAAACATGAAAAACGTCGTCATCATCGGGTCCGGTCCTGCCGGGCTGACCGCTGCCTTGTACGCGGCGCGCGCGAACCTGAAGCCGCTCGTGATCGAGGGGCTGGAGGCCGGCGGTCAGCTGATGCTGACGACCATGGTGGAGAACTGGCCCGGCTATCGGGACGGCATCATGGGGCCCGACCTGATGGCGGAGATGCGAGCGCAGGCCGAGCGGTTCGGGGCCGAAATCGTGCGCGGCCGCGTCCACTCGGTGCAGCTGACGCGGCATCCCTACGTCGTCACGACCGCGGACGAAGAGTACCTCTGCCGATCGGTGGTGATCGCGACCGGCGCGTCGGCGCGGCTGCTCGGCCTTCCCTGCGAACGTGGCTTGATCGGCCACGGCGTTTCCACGTGCGCCACGTGCGACGGCTATTTCTTCCGCGGCAAACCCATCGCGGTCGTGGGTGGCGGTGATTCGGCGATGGAAGAAGCGATGTTCCTGACCCGATTCGCCTCGCATGTCACGGTCGTTCACCGGAGGGACACGCTGCGGGCGTCGAAGATCATGCAGGACAAGGCGTTCGCCAACCCGAAGATCACCTTCGAGTGGAATGCCGAGGTGGAAGACATCCTGGACGCGCAGAAGGGCGAAGTGAACGCCATCGTTCTCAGGAACACGGTAACCGGCGAGCGGAAGGAAATAGCGGTCGACGGGGTATTCGTGGCGATCGGCCATACGCCGAACACGTCACTGTTCGTCGGCCAGATCGAAACCGACAGCAACGGCTACATCGTCACCCATGCCGGCACGCGGACCAGCGCCCCAGGCGTGTTCGCCTGCGGCGACGTGCAGGATCACATCTACCGTCAGGCGGTCACTGCCGCTGGCTCCGGCTGCATGGCGGCCATCGACGCCGAGAAATACCTGGAAGGACTGCCTCAGCACCTGGGCGAGGCGCACGCCACGGCATAGAGTCGGCCGCTCGAACCTGGCGCATCGCCCGAGCGGAGTCAGTCGATCCATCCTCCACCCAGCACAACCTCACCGTCATAGAACACGACCGCCTGGCCGGGCGTGACCGCACTCTGAGGACTGTCGAACGTCACCGCTGTCCGGTCCTCCGCATCGGCGGCGATCGTGGCCGAAGCCTCCGTGTGGCGATGCCTGATCTTCACGGCGGCGCGGACGGGTGACGTCGGTGCGCCCCCGGCGATCCAGTTCACGCGCGAGGCCGTCAGGGTCGTGCGCTCCAGCGCCTCGCGAGGGCCGACCGTGACGTCGGCCGTCTGAGCGTCGATATCAACGACATAGAGAGGGACAGGGGAGGAAAGTCCGAGGCCCTTACGCTGGCCGATCGTGAAGCGGTGCACGCCGGCGTGCTCGCCGAGGACACGACCGTCGCGGTCGCGAATGAGCCCGTTGTGCAGGGCGTCCGAACGGCGTGCGACGAATTCCGCGTGCTCTCCGGCGGCCACGAAGCAAATCTCCTGGCTGTCCTGCTTCTCCGCAACGGCCAGTCCCAGCTTACGCGCTTCCTCTCGGACGGCGGACTTGTCGAGGTTTCCGACAGGGAACTGCGCGCGCGCGAGTTGCGCCTGCGACAACGTGAAGAGGAAATACGACTGATCCTTGGCGCGATCGACGCCGCGAAGAAGGCGGAACGCTCCGGATTCCGGGTCGCGCTCGACGCGCGCGTAGTGCCCGGTCGCCACCGCTGTGGCGTCGAAGCCCTCCGCCCGCTCGACCAGCGAGGCGAACTTCAGATCGCCGTTGCAGTGAACACAGGGGATCGGGGTTCGGCCGGCGGCGTACTCGCGGACGAAATCCGCCACCACGTGCTCCTCGAAGCGACGCTCGAAATTCACGATGTAGTGAGGGATGCCGATGGAGCGCGCTACGCGCCGCGCGTCGTAAAGATCGTCGAGCGTGCAGCAGCTGCCGAAGCGGACGTCTCCCTGGGTCTGATCGTAGAGCTGCATCGACAGGCCGATGACATCGTGCCCCTCGCGGACGAGGAGCGCGGCGGCGACCGACGAGTCGACCCCGCCGGACATCGCGACGACAATCTTCACTTCATCTCCTGACCAGCGTTCGCAGCTTCTCGACGGTGGCGGGGAGCTTCGCCAGGAGTGCATCGACCTCGGCGTCGGTGTTGCCGGCGCCGAGGCTGAAGCGGATTGAATTCTGCGTCCGATGCGAGGGCAGTCCCATCGCGCGAAGGACGTGGGACGGCTCGAGCGTTCCGGACGAGCACGCCGAGCCTGTCGACACGGCGAACCCTTCGAGATCCAGTGCAATCAGCAACGACTCGGCCTCGACGCCGTCGAAGCTGATGTTCGTCGTGTTGGGCACACGAGGGGAGAGCGCGCCGTTGACGACCGTTCCAGGCACCCTGCTGAGGATCCCCTGCTCGAGGTGGTCCCGGAGCGTCGCGAGGCGTACTCCCTCGGTCGCTGCCTTCTGCCGGGCGAGCCGCGCGGCCACGCCCAGGCCGGCGAGCCCGGGCACGTTCTCGGTGCCCCCGCGCCGGTTCCGTTCGTGCTTCCCGCCGGTCATCGTCGCGACCATTCTGGTGCCGCGCTTGATCCAGAGCGCGCCGGCGCCCTTGGGTCCGTTGAACTTGTGCGCCGAGAGCGACAGCAGATCGATGCCGAGCAGCTCGGACGTCCACCGGAATCTTCGCGACCGACTGCACCGCGTCGGTGTGGAACAGCGCGCCGTGCTGGTGCGCAATGGCGGCGAGCTCGCCGATCGGCTGAATCGTGCCGATCTCGTTGTTCGCGTGCATGACCGACACCACCGCCGTACGATCGGTGATCGCAGCGTCGAGCGCCGCCGGCGAGACGATGCCGCTGACGTCGACCGGCAGCAGGGTCGCCGACCATCCGCGGCGGGTGAGCGCCTTCACGGTGTTCAGCACAGCCTCGTGCTCGATGCTGCTGGTCACGAGATGCCGGCGGCCGGCCGCTTCCAGGATCTCCGCCGCCCCCCGGAGCGCCATGTTGTCGGCTTCCGTGCCGCCGCTGGTGAAGACGACTTCGGCCGGCTCGGCGCCGATGAGGTCCGCGACCGCGGACCGCGATTCGTCGAGCAGCGCCTTGGCCTGCTGCCCGAAGTAATGAACGCTCGAGGGATTGCCGAAATCTTCCTGGAGGGCACGCGCGACGACCTCGACCACCGCCGGATCGGGTGGCGTCGTTGCGTTATGGTCGAAATAGGCGCGAGACATGGCTCAAGCGGGGAGTCGGTGTGACGTTCGACTCCATTGTACCATTCTCTCTAACTCTCAGCAGTAAAAGGACTAGACACAGCCGAGGCGGGCCACATATACTGGCCGGACCTGCTGCCCCAGCGAGCGATTTGCGGACACCCTGCGAGGTCAACTTCGGACAGGTGGAGAGTGCACCATGTGGAAACGGGATGACGCGGCCAAGCCGACGCCCTCTGCCGGGTCCGGCCCAGCGCCGGTTCCGAGCGTCAGTACCGCGCCGGTGGAACCAGCGCGGTCCGTCAGCGAGTCTCACCGCGGAACAGAGAGGGAGAGGTCGACCGTGAACATCGGCAAATCCGTCGTGATCAAGGGCGAGCTGAGCGGAAGCGAAGATCTGACGATTGAAGGCCAGGTCGAAGGCAAGATCGAACTGCGCCAGAACATCCTCACGATCGGCTCGAACGCACGGATCAAGGCTCAGGTGTTTGCGAAATCCTGCGTTATTCTCGGCGAGGTCACCGGTAACGTCACGGCGAGCGAGAAGGTGGACATCCGCGACAACGGCTCGGTCGATGGCGATATCGCCTCGCCCCGCGTGGCGATTGCCGAAGGGGCCCATTTCCGGGGCAGTATCGACATGCAACGGGCCGGTGCGAAGGCCGGAGAGCCAAAGCCCGACGCGAAGCCGGTCTCGACGACGCCGGCCGCGACACCGGCGGCCGCGGGCGCTCCGCGCTAGTCCGATTCTGAGATTCACGGCGTGTGGTCCACCGTCGCAAGCGGTGGGCGCACGTCCGGTCCGGACACGCCGAGGTGCTGCTGGTGGTTGCCAGAGTCGACGCCAGGCCTGTCCCTCCCGGTCGTCTTGCCCGATATACGGTTGAGTCCCGGCCGACCT
The DNA here is from genome assembly GCA_963771415.1 of uncultured Acidobacteriota bacterium. GTDB lineage: Bacteria > Acidobacteriota > Vicinamibacteria > Vicinamibacterales > 2-12-FULL-66-21 > CAWAZT01. The sequence goes on from CAVYTI010000011.1 coordinate 36,008, forward strand.
CAGGCCGGCTCGGCTCACCCGTCGTGAATCTTTGAATCGCCCGAGCAACTTCTGTGTCCATTTCCGACCTGCTCAAATTCGGCGGGAAGCGATCCGACCAGACGGCCGGAGACGTCTCCGAAGCGGCGGCGACGGCCGACACGATAGTGCCGTCGAAGGCGCTGCCCAAGTTCGTCGGTGCCCTCGCCGCCCGCGAGGCGCCGATTCTGGTCGACTTCGGACCAGTGATTGGTCCGAACGTCGCTTTCTTCGGCGAACAGCTCGGGTGCAAGCTGTTCATCGAAGACCTCGCCGCCGACATCGATCGTCATACGCGTGCCGGCACTCGTGAGGTGCTGCCGGAGTCGCTGTCCAAGCGCTTCCCGCAGGGGAACGGCACCGTCGACGGCGTGCTGTGCTGGGACATCTTCGATTTCCTCGACAAGAGTGCCGCGCAAGCCCTCGCCCGGGAGGTCATCCGGGTACTGCGGCCGGGCGGAGCGATGTTCGGCTTCTTCTGCAACACCGCCTCCGAACGGGCGCCCTTCACCAAGTTCGAGATCGTCGAGGGCGTCACACTCCGGCATCGCCCACATAGCGGCGCCGGCGGCGCGAAGTACGTCCTGCAGAACCGCGACATCATCCGGATGTTCGACGGCCTGATTGTCTCGGACTCGTTCCTGCTCAAGAGCAACACGCGCGAAATCCTGCTGCGGAAGCGGGCATGATGTGCGCCCCCTCATTGCGCTGCTGACGGACTTCGGTAGCCGGGATCATTACGCCGGTACCATGAAGGGCGTCATCCTGGGCATCTGTCCAGACGTCACCCTGGTTGACGTGACGCACGATGTGCCTCCTCATGATGTCCTGACCGGCGCGCTCGAGCTCGGCGCCGCCTACAAGTACTTCCCAGTCGGCACCATCTTCGTGGCGGTGGTCGATCCCGGCGTCGGATCCGGGCGGCGCGGAATCGCCGCCGACACGGGCGACTATCGCTTCGTCGCCCCCGACAACGGCGTGCTGACGGCGGTGCTCCGCGAGGTCCCGGCGCGCAAGATTGTGGAGCTGACCGAGCGTCGCTACGCACGGCCGACCGTCAGCCGGACGTTCGAGGGTCGCGATCGGTTTGCGCCGGCGGCGGCGTGGCTCGCGAAAGGAGTGCAGCTGTCGGCCCTGGGCCGCACGCTGCCGGACATCCAGCGGCTCGACATTCCCCTGCCGGCAATCGAAGCGGACGCGATCCGCGGGGTCGTGGTGCGCATCGATCGCTTCGGCAACCTGGTGACCAACATCGACCGCAAGGCGATCGAGAAATTCGCGCACAGCACGGCGCTCTCGATTGAGGCCGGGACACACCGCATCGACCGGCTCGTCGCCACCTACGCCGAGCTGCCGCCCGACGGCGTCGGGGCGCTCTTTGGCAGCACCGACCACCTCGAGCTGGCGGCGCCGGCCGCCAGCGCCGCCGATCGGCTCGCGGTCGGGCGGGGTGGGGCGGTCATCGTCACCCGGCGCGAATAGCCTGATACCGGGATCGCCGCTAGAATGGATCATTTCATCCATTCCCGAAGGACGGCTTCATGATTGATTTCGATTTGACGGAAGAGCAGCGGCTGCTCGAGCAGTCGGTGCGCGAATGGGGTGCCCGCGAGGTCGCGCCCAAAATCCACGATCTGGACCGCGAGCATCGGTTCGACACGGGACTGCTGCCGCAGATGGCTCAGCTCGGCCTGATGGGCGCCTCGGTTCCAGCCGAATACGGCGGCGCCGGCATGGACTACATCAGCCTCGGGATCATCAGCGAGGAGCTGGAGTATCTCGACACGTCCCTCCGCGTGATCATGTCGGTGCATGCCGGCCTGAACTGCCTGTCGCTGCTGACGTGGGGCACTGAGGACCAGAAGCAGCGCTACCTTGTGCCCCAGGCGCAGGGTCAGAAGATCGCGACCTACGGGTTGACCGAGCCTTCCGCCGGCAGCGACGTTCGCGGCATCCAGACGGTGGCGATCAAGGACGGCAGCCGTTATCGCCTCACCGGCGAGAAGATGTGGATTTCCCTCGCTGACGTCGCCGACAACTTCCTCGTCTTCGCCTGGTCGGACCTCGAGAAGAAGAAACAGCGGGATCCGGCAGGCTTGAGCGCCTTCATCGTCGAGCGGGCCTTCAGGGGATTTTCGAGCGGCACGCTGAAGGAGAAGTGGGGCATCCTCGCCGGCAACACCGGGTTCTTCAAGATGGAGGACGTCGAGGTCCCCGAAGAGAACGTCCTCGGAAAGCCGGGCGAAGGCTTCAAGATCGCGATGTTCGCACTGGATCAGGGGCGCTACACGGTTGCCGCTGGCGCCACCGGTTTGATCCGCGCCTGCCGCGACGCGAGCGTGAAATACGCGCGGGAACGCAAGACCTTCGGCACGCCGATCGCCGAGCATCAGCTCGTCAAGGAAATGATCGCGCAGATGGAGTCCGACTATCAGGCCGCGCGGCTGCTGTGGCTGCGGGCCGGTTACCTGAAGAATATCGGCCGGCGTAACACGCGCGAGACCGGCCTGGCCAAGTGGTTCGCTACCGTGGCCTCGGAGCGGGCAGCCGGCGATGCCGTGCAGGTCCACGGGGCCAACGGCTACTCCGACGAGTATCCGGTCGGCCGTTTCTATCGCAACTGCAAAGGGGCGGTCATCTACGAAGGTACGCGCGAGATTCACAAACTGATGCAGGCGGACTACGTCCTCGGGTTCCGCCAGGACAAGCCGACGCGGTGCGAGTTGCCGCCTCACAGGAGCTGACGGCCTCGCGTCGGCAGCATTCAGCCCATGACTTCTGACCTCTCGCTCGAATTCCTCGGCGTCGTCGAGCAGGCAGCGATCGCCTGCGCCCACACGATGGGTCAGGGCGACGGGCACAAGTCCGACCAGGCGGCGGTCGAGGCGATGCGACAGAACCTCGACGGCGTTCCGATCGACGGCACCATCGTGATCGGCGAAGGGGAGCGCGACAAGGCGCCGATGCTCTACATCGGTGAAAAGGTCGGCATCGCGGCGAAGTCGACGGCTGCCGGCCCGTTGCCGGCGGTCGACATCGCCGTCGACCCGCTGGAGGGCACGAACCTGTGCGCCACCGGCGCACCAAATGCCATCGCCGTGCTCGCCGCGTCCGAGCGCGGCGGGCTGCTGCATGCGCCGGATCTCTACATGGAGAAGCTGGTCGTCGGGCCGAGTGCCAAAGGGGCGGTCAGCCTCGACGCGCCGGTCGCCGAAAACCTGCGCGCCCTCGCCCGGTGCCTCGAGCGCAGCGTCAACGACCTCGTGGTCGTGGTCCTGGAACGGCCGAGACACGAGCGGCTGGTGGCGGAAATCCGCGAGACCGGGGCGAGAATCCGGCTCATCTCCGATGGCGATTTCTCGGCCGGCATCGCCGCCGCCGTGGTCGGCAGCGGCGTGCACGCGGTGATGGGGACTGGCGGAGCGCCGGAAGGGGTCCTGACGGCGGCGGCCATGCGGTGCCTGAACGGGGAGATCTTCGCGCGGCTCGTGGTCAATCGGCCGGAGCACGAGGAGAGGTGCCGCGCGATGGGGATCAGCGATCTGCGCCGCATCTACACCTCGAAAGATCTGGCATCAGGCAACGGGATCATCTTTGCCGCCACCGGGGTCACCGACGGCACGCTGATGCGCGGTGTCCGCTTCTTCGGCGACGGCGTACGCACCAGCTCGATCGTGATGCAGAGCGACCCGGCCCGCATCCGTTTCATCGACACCATTCACGTCGAGCAGAAGCGGATGGTCCGGATTCGATTCTGACGTGCCGTCCTATCGCAAGAACCTTTTCGCGGTCACTGCGGCATCGTTCATCGGCTTCATGGGCTTCACGCTCGTGATGCCATTTCTGCCGCTGTACTTCAATCAACTGGGTGTTGCCGACGTCGGACAGGTCGCGATGTGGTCGGGGCTGAGCCTCGGCGTCACGCCGGCGCTCACGGCCCTGCTTTCACCGTTGTGGGGACGCCTGGCAGACCGCTTCGGGCGCAAGATCATGGTCGAGCGGTCGCTGGTCAGCTTCGTCGTGGTCATGGCCGCGATGGCCTTCGTCACCCGCGCCTGGCATGTCTTCGCCCTGCGCACAGTCCAGGGACTGTTCGCCGGCTACGGTGCGCTGACCTTGACCATGGCCGCCGATTCCGCGCCAAAGGGGAAGATGGCGCAGGCGATCGGCACCGTGCAGACGGCGCAGCGTCTCGGTCCGGCGCTCGGGCCGGTGGTCGGCGGCATCGTTGCCGCAATCGTCGGCTTGCGGCGCGCGTTCCTCGTCGCGTCGCTGTTCTACCTGGGCGCGGTCGTGCTGGTCTTCGTGCTTTACGAAGAGCATCGTGGCCTGGCCGCCCCCGCGCATGCCGACGACGACCGGCGCAGCGTGACGTTTCGCAACATGCTCGCGTTCGAGAATTTCCTGCTCATGATGGCGGTGATCTTCGGCCTGCAATTCGTCGATCGGAGCTTCGGGCCGATTCTTCCTTTGTACATCGCCGAGCTGGGCACGGCGCCGGCGCATATCCCGCTCGTCTCCGGCCTGCTTTTTTCAATCGCCGCCGGCGCCGGGGCGCTCGGCCATCACTACTGTGCGGCGATCCTTCAACACCAGACGCCGCCGCGACTGATTGCGGCCGCAGCGGCCGCAGCGGCGGTGGGCGCAGGACTCTACGTCCTGGTGCATGATGTGCGGTGGCTGTTCCTGGCGACGCCAATCTTCGGAATTGCGATCGGGTGCGGGATGACCGCTGCCTACACCGCGGCGGCGACGGTGATCCCTCCGGTCGCCCGTGGAGCGGGGTTCGGCCTGCTGACGACCGCGTCGCTCGTCGGCCTCGCGGTGAGCCCGATTGTGAGCGGGTTGCTGGGTGCGACCTCTATTCGTGCCGTGTTCGCGCTCGACGTCGTCGCGCTCGGCGCGCTGGCCGCCGTGGTGATTCGGATCGGAGGACGCGCGACAGATCAGGACTCCCAGCCGCTCGCCGCCGGCGGGCACACGCCGGACGACGAGCCGGTCGTGTCCGAGACGCTGTGACCACCAAGCCCGCCGATGCCCAGAGTGATCGTCGTCAATCCGGACGCCATCGACCCTACCGCCGTTCGAGAAGCGGCGCGACTCCTTCGCGACGGGCTCGTCGTCGCCTATCCGACCGACACGTTTTACGGCCTTGCTGTCGATCCTCGCAACTCCACCGCGGTTCTGCGGCTGTTTGAACTGAAGGGCCGTCCGGAGTCCGCAGCTCTTCCCCTGATTGCCGCCGACCTCGGGCAGGCCGAAGAGAGCGGGACGTTTCACCCGACCGAACGACAACTGGCGACCCGCTGGTGGCCGGGCCCGTTGACGATGATCCTCGAGGCACGCGGTTCGATCGCTCCTGAGGTGCTCGCCGGTGGGGACACGATTGCCGTCCGCATACCCGACCACGCTATTGCGCGGGCGCTGGCGGAAGCATCCGGCTTCTGCGTCACGGCAACGAGCGCGAACCGGACAGGCGGACGACCGGCAACGGTCGCGGCGGACGTGCTGACGGCGCTGCCTGACGTGGACGTTGTGATCGACGGCGGGCCGACGCGCGGCGGTGAGCCGTCGACAATCGTCGACGGCCGTTCCGGCGTGCTCAGGCTGATCCGTGCCGGCGCGATCGCGTACGACCGCGTGATAAGATCGCTCGAGTGAAGCGGGAACGGGCGGCGCTCGTCGGCCTTTTCAAGGACTCCCCTCGACAATTCGATCCGGAACACTCGCTCGACGAGCTGGCCGGACTTGCATCCGCCGCCGGCGCCGATACCGGTTTGCGTGTGCTGCAGGAGCGGGCGAAACCGGATCCGGCAACGTTTCTCGGCAGCGGCAAAGTCAAGATGCTGGCGACAGCATGCGGTGAAGCGTCGATCGACCTCGTCATTTTCGACAACGAGCTCAGTCCGGCGCAGCTGCGCAATCTCGAACAGGCGCTCGATCGAAAGGTCGTCGATCGGACGCAATTGATCCTGGACATCTTCGCCCGCCGCGCCAGAACGCGGGAAGGCAAGCTCCAGGTCGAGCTCGCACAACTCAAGTATCTGATGCCCCGCCTGGTCGGTTCGGCCGCTGCGCTCTCCCGGCTTGGCGGCGGCATCGGCACAAGGGGACCTGGCGAAACCAAGCTGGAGACCGACCGGCGAAGAATCCGACACCGGATCAGCATCCTGACGAAGGAGATCGAGCAGGTCAGCCGACGTCGCTCGCAGCTGCGCGAGCGGCGGCACAAGGGCTCGGCACCGACCGTCGCGCTCGTCGGCTACACGAACGCGGGCAAGACCACCTTGTTCAATCGTTTGACCGGCGATGAAGCGGTCGTGTCCGACGCGCTCTTCGTCACCCTCGATCCGCTCGTGCGAAAGGTGCGGCTGCCGGATCGCCGCGAGCTGCTCGTCTCGGACACGGTTGGCTTCATCGACCGCTTGCCGCATTCGCTGGTCGCGGCATTTCGCGCCACGCTCGAAGAGGTGGCCGGCGCCGACCTGTTGCTGCACGTGATCGACGCGTCGAGCGCCGACCGCGAGCGCCACATGGCGGCGGTGCAGGCGGTGCTCGTCGAGGTGAAAGCCGATCGGGTGCCGCGGCTGGAGGTCTTCAACAAGATCGATCAGCTCGACGCGGCGGAGCGGGACCGGCTGGCCGCGTTGTATCCCGGAGCGCTGACGGTGTCGGCGTTGAGCGGCGACGGCCGCGACGAGCTCGTCGCCGGGCTGGAATCGCGGCTCGCCTTGGACACGGTGACGGTCACCTTGGAGTTCGACCCCGCCGACGCCGACGACCGCTCGCAGATTGCGCATCTCTATCGGATCGGCCGCGTGGCGAGGCACGTCGCCGTCGACGGCCGCGTCACGATCGAGGCGGAGGTGCCGCGCCGGCTGCTCGATCGGCTCCGGCCGGCGGCGCGCGCGTCGTGAACGCCCGACGTTGCCGCGGGGGCTGGCTGGCCACCACGTTCGGCCTCCTCGGCCTGCTGGCGATGACGTCGTGCGCGGCCAAGACTCTTCCGCCGGCACCCGTAGTCACCACCCCGAAATTTCCTGAGTTCATCTTTCCGGCACTGCCGGCGGACCTGGCTGGGCCGGCGGTGTCGAGCCAGTTCAGTTCCGGCTGGAGCTATCTCCAGGCGGGCGACACCCACTCGGCCGAGCGAACGTTCAACGCCATTCTGAAGGCATCGCCGAACTTGTATCCAGCCGAGGCGGCGCTCGGGTACTCGGCGCTGGCGCAGAAGGATTCGTCGTTGGCCATCACCTACTTCGATCGGGCGCTCGTGGCCAACAGCGCGTATCCGCCAGCGCTGGTCGGGAAGGGTGATGCGCTTCTCTCGGTCGGCCGAACCGAGCCGGCGCTGGAAGCGTTCGAGGCTGCACTATCGGCAGATCCCGCTCTGCCTGGCCTGCGGAGCCGGGTCGACGTGTTGCGATTCAAAGGCGTCCAGCAGGACATCGACGGCGCACGACGCGCGGCAGAGGCCGGCCATCTCGATGAGGCCCGTAAGGCGTACCAGAACGCGATTGCGGCGTCTCCCGACAGCGCGTTCCTCTATCGCGAACTCGCGGTTGTCGAAAGGAGAGGCGGCGACAGCGCCGGCGCGCTCGGCCACGCGGAGCGTGCGCTGACGCTCGACCCCACCGACGCGCGCGCGCTGACGCTCATCGGCGAGATTCACGAGGGCAACAGGGAGTGGGCGAAAGCGGCGGAGGCCTATACCGCGGCCGCCGCGCTCGAACCCGGCGACACGCTGGCCGCCCGCGCCGACGCCATGCGGGAGCGGACCGCGTTCGACGCGATGCCCGAAGAGTACCGGACGATCGAGGCGGCTGCCACAATCACGCGCGCGCAATTGGCGACAGTGCTCGCCGTCCACCTCGAGAGTCTCCTCCGCCAGGCGCGAGCCGCCAATGCGGTCGTGATCACCGACACGCGCGACAGTTGGGCGGCGCCGTGGATTCAGGCCGTGACCCGCGCCGGCGTGATGGACGTTTTCCCCAATCACACCTTTCAGCCGACAGCGGTCGTGCACCGCGGCGACCTGGCGGCATCCGTCAGCCGCATCCTGGCGCTCATCGCGACGGAGAACCCCAAGGCCGCGGCGCGATGGCGGGATCCCCGGCCGAAGTTTTCGGATGTGGCGCCGAGCCATCTGAGCTATCCTGCCGCCGCCAGAGCGGTCTCCAGCGGCGTGATGACGTCGGCAGAAGGAGACTCCTTCCAGCTGGCGCGTCCGGTGACCGGAGCCGAGGCGCTCGCTGCCGTGACGCGGCTGGAAACACTGGCCAAGAGCGCGAAATGAGTCTGACTGCCGCCAACCAACTGACCATCACGCGAATGCTGCTGATTCCGGCATTCGTGATCCTGCTGTTGTACGGCTATCGCGGCTGGGCGCTGCTGACGTTCTTCACCGCCGCGCTCACCGATCTCTTCGACGGGCTCATCGCCCGATGGACGGGGCAGAAGACCACGCTGGGCGCCTGGCTCGACCCGATGGCGGACAAGCTGCTGCTGGTGACGATGTTCGTGATGCTGACGCTGCCGGAAGTGGGGGCGCCGAACCGGCTTCCGCTCTGGTTCACCGTGCTGGTGATCAGCCGCGACGTGGCCATCGTAATGACCGTCGCCGTGGTGAACCTGGCGGTCGGGCCCCGGACATTCCGGCCCTCGATTTATGGCAAGGTGGCCACCGCAACATTCATCACGACGGGCGTCGCGGCGCTGTATTTCAACTATCTCGACCGCGTCTCACCCCTGGTGCAGGTGCTCGTCTATGCGTCGCTGGTCATTACGTTGATCTCGGCGGGGCACTACGCGGTCCAGGTCGTCCGCATGGGTCACTGATGGATCTTGGTTCGGAAATACGCCAGCGTCTTGGTGAGCCCTTCCTCGAGCCCCACCTTCGGCTCCCACCCCAGTAGCGTCCGTGCCCTGGTGATATCCGGCTGGCGGACTTTCGGATCGTCCTCAGGCAGCGGCCGGTAAACCAGCTTGCTCTTCGATCCGGTCATCCGGATGATCGTCCGCGCGATCTCTTCGATCGTCATCTCGTGGGGGTTGCCGATATTGATCGGCTCGTTCAGATTCGATTCCATCAGCTTGAGGATGCCGTCGACGAGATCGCTGACGTAGCAGAAGCTCCGCGTCTGCGTGCCGCTGCCGAAGATGGTGACGTCCTCGCCTCGCATTGCCTGACTGATGAAGGCTGGAACCGCGCGGCCATCATGGAGCCGCATCCGCGGCCCGTAGGTGTTGAAGATCCGGACAATCTTCGCGTCGAGACCATGATAGCGATGGTAGGCCGTCGTCATTGCCTCGGCGAAGCGTTTGGCCTCGTCGTAGACGCCACGGGGGCCGATCGGGTTGACGTTGCCCCAGTAGGTCTCCTTTTGCGGATGCTCGAGCGGATCGCCGTAGACCTCCGACGTGGAGGCGATCACGAATCGCGCCTTCTTCTCTTTCGCCAGGCCGAGCGCCTTGTGCGTACCGAGGGCACCGACCTTGAGCGTCGGAATGGGCAGCTCCAGATAGTCGATCGGACTCGCCGGGCTGGCCCAGTGGAGAACGACGTCGACCGGGCCTTCGATGTAGATGTAGTTGGTGACGTCGTGCTTGATGAATTGGAAGTCACGATTCTGCAGATGGGCGATGTTGGCGATGTTGCCGGTCAACAGATTGTCGACGCCGATGACCGCCCATCCGCGATCGAGCAGCGCTTCTGACAGATGCGAACCGATGAACCCTGCAGCGCCGGTAATGACAGCTCGTGGCATGGAAAGATTCTGAAGTTGTAAAGTCGTGGGCGAGAAAACGTCAGGCGGCGTCGCGATAGAAGCCGCGGACGAGCGTGAGCCACATGATTTTCAGGTCAAGTGAGACGGACCAGTTCTCGATGTAATACAGGTCGTATTCAATCCGCTTCTCGAGCGAGGTGTTGCCTCGCCAGCCGTTGACCTGGGCCCAGCCGGTAATGCCGGCCTTGACCTTGTGTCGCAGCATGTACTGCGGGATTCGGTGCTTGAACTGCTCGACGAAGTAGGGACGTTCCGGCCGCGGGCCGACGATCGACATGTCTCCCTTGAAGACATTCCAGAGCTGCGGCAGCTCGTCGATGTCGAAGCGGCGGAGCCACTTGCCGACCGGCGTGCAGCGCGGGTCATTGTCGCGCGCCCACACGGGCCCGGTGTCGTCCTCCGCACCTTCGAACATCGAGCGGAACTTGTAGACCTCGAATCCGCGCCCGTCGAGGCCCATCCGCTCCTGGCGATACAGGACCGGCCCCTTCGACGTCCGACGAATGAACAGCGCGACGATGCCGAAGGGCACCGCCAGGGCGGCAAGCGCCGCGGCGGAAATGCCGACGTCGGTGGCGCGCTTCAGCAGGCTGTTGAAGCCACGCAACGGCACGTCGTTGAGGCTGATGATCGGGACGCCGTCCAGATTTTCGAGCCGGGCGCGCAACGCGATGAACTGGAGGAGGTCCGGCACGACGTGCACGTCCACTCCTTCGCGATTGGTCGCCTCGACCAGCCCGAGCATCTTCACGTGCTCCTCGAGCGGCAGCGCCACGTACAGCTGATCGACCCGCTCCCGGCGGATAATGTCGTCGGCCGCCGCCAGCGGACCCATAATCGGAATCCCGCGATAGCCGATGTGGTCGCCGATCGACTTGTCGTCGAGGAAACCGACAACCTTGAAGCCGAGCTCGCGATGCTCCAGCACCTTGTCGGCGACGACGCGACCGAGGTCGCCCGCGCCGGCGATGAGGACCCGCTTGAGCCCGATGCCGGCGCGCCACCGTCGCTCCAGCATCTCACGCACCACCTCGCGCAACGCGTACGAGAGCGCGACATTGATGAGGAGAAAGAGCACCCAGACGCCCTGCGAGACTTCGTAGAGGCCCAGGTCCTTCGACGCTTCCGAGACGTAGTAGGTCTGCACGTACAGCGTGCCGCCGAGCCCGAGCACGACCGCCAGGATGCTGCCGACGAACACGCCGAAGAAGTCGTCCACGCGGGACCGGCCGCGGCGCAGACGGTAAATGCCCTGCACCTGGAACGCGATCGGCACGAGGAGGCCGATGAACGGCGCGATGCGCATGTACTGCGCGAAGGGGGGCAGGCCCTTGACGACGGGGAGACCGGTCTCGAAGCGCAGAAGATACGCGACGATGAACGCCACGATCCCGAGCAGGGTGTCGCTGACCACGAACAGCGCGACGAGCAGGCGGTTATACCGCCGCATCATAGAGCTTCCTCCGGATCGGTGACCCCAGGCTGTCGTTCACGATGTCGGCAAACTGCCGCTTGAAGCGGTCCGTGGAAAAGTGTTCGGCATGCCGGCGGATCGCGACGGAATCGAAGCCGTCGCGACGAGACCGCGCCGAGGGCGTCGGCAAACGCCTCCACCGAGTCGTCGGCGACCAGCACGCCGGTTTCGCCGTCGATCACGCTCTCGAGCGCGCCCCCTTCGGCGAGCGCCACCACCGGCCGGCCGCAGGCCTGTGCCTCCACCGGCACGAGGCCGAAGTCTTCGACGCCAGGCATCAGGACCGCCTGGCTTCCCTGGTACAGCCGTCGCACTTCCTCATCGCTCAACCAGCCGAGGAATTCCACCGACGGCCCGGCGATCGCGCGCAGCCGCGCCTCGTCGGGTCCCCGGCCCACGATCTTGAGGCGGCCGCCGGCCCGTTCGCAGGCGCGAATGGCGGTATCCAGGCGCTTGTACGGGACCATCGCCGAAACGACCAGGAAATAGTCGGGATGCCGGCTTGGGTCGGGCTGGTAGAAATCCGTATCGACAGGCGGATACACGACGTTGGCCTCGCGATTATAGTATCGGCCGATTCTCCTCGCAACATATTGAGAATTCGCGACAAAGCGGTCCACGCGCCCCGCCGTGGCGGCGTCCCACCGGGCCAGGCGGGCCATGACCGGCCGGAAGAACGCCGAGCGAAGCCGGCCCACCTGCTGCGGACCGAAATAGGCGTCGAACTGGTCCCAGGCGTAGCGCATGGGGGAGTGGCAGTAGCAGATGTGCCTCGCCCGGCCCGGAACCACCACGGCCTTGGCCGCACAGTGGCTCGTACTGATCACCAGATCAAAAGGGTCGAAGTCGAACTGCTCGATGGCCGTCGGAAAGAGCGGCAGGTACTGCCGGTAGTGGCGCCCGGACCCCGGCAGCCACTGCACGAAGGAGCGTCGGGTCTGGCGCCGCTCCAGCTCCGGCGACACCGAGCCCTTGACGTGCAGGAGCGTGTGCACGGGCGCGTCGGGAAACGAGATCGCCGATCGCCTGGAGGACACGCTCGCCGCCGCGCATGCCGGTGAGCCAGTCGTGCACGAGCGCGACTTTCGGAGCAGTGGGAGCGCTATGCAGATCGCGACGCTCGCTCGCCATCATCCGGCGAGCACTTCCGAGTAGATTTCGCGAACGCGGCGGACCGAGCGCTCCCACGAGAATTCCCGCGCCCGCACCAGCCCGCGCGCGCCCAGCTCCGCCCGCAGCTCGTGATCGGTGAGGAGCCGACGCATCGCGTCGGCGATGGCCTCGGGCTGATGTGGATCGATGAGGAGCGCGGCATCCCCGACGATCTCGGGCAGCGACGAGACGTCGGAGGTGACCACCGGCGTGCCGCTCGCCATCGCCTCGAGCGGAGGCAGGCCGAACCCTTCATACAGGGACGGAAACACGAACACGTCCGCCAGTCGATAGAGCGCGGCCAGCGTGTCGTGCGGTACGAAGCCGAAGAAGCGGACGTGCTTGTGCAGCTTGTGCCGGTGCACCGCCCGGCGGAGCGTGGCGTACTTGGAGATCTCGTCGCCGATGATCAGCAGCTGCACGTCCCGCATCGCCGGCTCCTGACGCAGCAGGTGAAAGGCCTCGATCAGCCGCTCCAGGTTCTTGTGCGGCTTGATATTGCCGGCATACAGGATGAACGGCGCGTTGAGCTGATAGCGTTGGCGCACGCGCTCCATGTTCTCGGCGTCCGGCGGTTGCCAGAACCGATCGTCGATGGCGTTGTAGATCACGTCGATGCGTGATTCCGGGATGTGGAAATACTGAAGAATGTCGCGCTTGGAGGCTTCCGAGACGGTGATGACCCGGGCCGCGCGGTGCGTCGCCGTCCACATCGCGGCGCGCGCGTAGGCGTAGCCGAAGCGACTCGGCAGGTACTGCGGGAACCGCAGATGGATGCAGTCGTGAATGGTCACCACGGTCCGGCACGGCGTCAGGGGCGGCAGCACATAGTGCGGGGCATGAAACAACGACGCGCGCTCGCGTCGAACGCTCAGCGGGACCTGCAGCTGTTCGCGAATGGAGTAGCCCGGTGTCGCGTCGGCGACCGCACGGAAGTTCGCGCCGCATTCGAGGACCGTCGGAAAGTCGTCCTTCCGGCACAGGACGACGTACTCGGTCGCTTGATCCTGCTTCGCGAGTTGTTTGAGCAGGTTGCGTACGTACGTCCCAATGCCGTAATCGCGCAACTTTCGAGCGTCGATGGCGATCCGCACCCGTAGAGTCTACCAAGAGGTCGAGGCAGGCGGCCGCTGCGGCGGGGCTTCCCCCTTCAGCCGCAGGTACACACGAAGCATGGGGACCCATCGAGGATGATGTTTTTCGTAGAAGGCCACCTGGCTCCGGCGATAGGCATCGCGCGCCGCGCCTGGCGCCGACGCCCGGGATCGCCCACGCGCGTGCACGATCTGCGCTGAGGGCGTGAACAGAATCCTGCCTCCGCGCGCGCGTATCGCCGCGCAGAAATCCACGTCCTCGGTGTAGAGAAAGAACCGCTCGTCAAGGAGGCCGACCGCCTCGGCATCCGCGCGGTGGACCAGGAGGCAGGCGCCGCTGACCCAATCCACGAAGCGTTCCTGCGCCGCCAGGCGCTCGATCCGGCGACGCGCCGGCGTCCACCCGCGATCGGCGAGCACCACAACCGCTTTCTGACGCAGCTCGTTGAACGGCGAGATCATCGAGCCGAACGACAGCTCGACGCGCCCTTCCGGGTCGACCAGACGCGGTCCAGCCACGCGAGCGTCCGGGGTGCCCTCCAGCCGGCCCACCAACAGATCGACGGCCCCGGCCGGCACCACGGTGTCGCTGTTGAGGAGCAGGAGCAGCCTGCCGCGGCTCTCGCGAATCCCGGCGTTGTTGCCGGCGGCAAACCCGCCGTTGCGTGACAACGCGATCGTGCGAACACTCCGGTAAGCCCGCGCCACCTCGACGCTTCCGTCGGACGAGCCGTTGTCGACGACGATGATCTCGTGGTCGAGGCGCGGCGGCGCATCTGCGAGCGAGCGCAGGCACCGCTCCAGATCCGCCCTGGCGTTGAAGCTGACGATGATGATCGAGAGGGTCACGACCGGCTGCCCACGCGATCCAGGGCCGCCAGCGTGCGCGCTGCGGCGGTGTCCCAGGAATATCGCCCGAGAATCGCAGGGGCCCGGGACAGCAGCGTGTCGCCGGCGGTCGGATCGTCGAGGAGGCTGGCGATGGCCCGCGTCGCGCCGCCGACGAGATCGGCGTGATCGACATACCAGGCCGCATCGCCGTACACCTCGCGCGCAACCGGCGTGTCCTTGACGACAATCGGCACGCCGGCCGACAGCGCCTCGAGGGGCGTCAGCCCAAACCCTTCATAGTCGGAGAGAAAGACGAACACCGATGCGCGCTGGTACAGCGAATCGAGCTCGGCGTCGGAGAGGTACCGTTGAACGTCGACGCGGTCACCGACCCCGGCGGCCGCCGCGAGGGTGTCGAGGTGCAACGGTGGATGCGATCGATCCGCGCCGACAATCACCAGACGCGCCTCCGGCCGACGAGCCGTCGCCTGCGCGAATGCGGCGATAGTCTCCGGCAGCCGACGGCGGTTGAAAATGGAGCCGACGAACAGCACCATTGGTTGCGTGCGCGCGCGGGAGGCGGCCCGGGGCCTGCACGTCACGCCGGGCGGGACGACCATGAGGCGGTCGACGGGCGCTGACAGCCGCTCGACGATTTCCCCTCTCGAGAACTCCGAGTCGGTCAGGATCAGGTCCGCCGAGCGCGCCGCCTGTCGCGTCAGGAGCCGGCGACGGGCGCCTTCGCGGGGGGTGAACCACTCGGGATGCGCGGCAAATGACACGTCGTGAATAGTTACGACCAGCGGTACCCGGAGCGCGAGCGGCGCCGTGTAGGCGGGCGCGAAGAAGACGTCGGGATTGTCGGCCCGGACCGCCCGGCGGAGATGGGTCTGCTCCCACCACGTGCCGGTTCCGCTGCCTATGACCACCTGACGCAGCGGGGCATCGGCGGGAAGCGTTTTCACGAAGGGCAACGCCTGCGGCGCGTACAACAGGAATTGGCGCACTCGCCCGCGGTCGACGACCCAGCGCCGCAACAGCTCCCCAAGATACCGGCCGACCCCCGTCGTTTCGCCGAGCAGCTCGCGCGCGTCGATGCCGATGGTCAGCGTCTCGCCGGTCATCGTCGTCTCGCGCGTCGGCGCTCGACGGCCGCACGATACGCGTCGTAAAGGACGCCGGCGCTCGCATCCCACGAGTAGGTCCGCGCCCGAGCCCGGCCCCGCTCCGCGGCACCCTGCGCCACCGCGGGCTCTGCCAGGTACTGGCGCATCGCCTCCGCCAGCGCCGCGTGATCGTCCGGTTCGACGAGGATACCGGCGTCGCCGACCACCTCGGGCAGCGCCCCCCGCCGGCTGACGATGACCGGGAGGCCGACCGTCATCGCTTCGAGCACCGGCAGGCCGAATCCCTCGACGTGGGACGGCAGCACGAGCATCGACGCGCGAGCGTAGAGGTCGTAGCGCTGATCGGGAGCGACGTAGCCCAGGTGCTGGACGTGTCCCGCCAGGGGTGGCTTCTTGATCGCGTCGAGCCACGGGGCCGCTGATGGGGTCGTCCCGCCGGCGAGAATCAGCGGGGGCACCGACGGCAGCATGAAGCGGAGCCGGCCGTAGGCGCCGAGCAGCGCGCCGACATTCTTGCGCGGCTCGAGCGTGCCCATGAACAGGATTGGGCCGTCGGGCTGTGGCACGTCTCGCGCCGCCCATGGCGGTGCGCCGGGAGAGCAGACGGTGATGCGATCGCGCGGAACCCCCAGCCGATTTACGACCTCACCCGCGGTGAATTTCGAAACCACGACGATCGCGTCGGCGCGGCTGGCGTGAGAGGGCGCCAGGTCGCCATAATCACGCCGAATCTCGTGGCGCGTCCGCTCCGGGTGATCGAGGAAATCGAGGTCGTGAATCGTCACCACGCGCGCCGCCCGCCACGTCGGGATCATCAACGGAGAGGGCGAGTGCGCCACGTCGACCTGGCCGGCCAGCCACTCGACGGGCGGAAACTCGAGCCGGTGCCACGCGAGGTTCAGCAGGGTCACCGGGATGCGCGCGTCGACGACCCGATCGCGCGGGACCGGCACACGGGTCACGCGGTCTTTCCAGGAGCTTGAAAACAGCGTCAGCACGTCGGTTGAGGGGCGCAGCCGATCGAGGGCGGCGGCAATCTCGTGGACATATTCTCCGACACCCGTGCGCTCTCGGAGCGCGGGCCGATAGTCCAACAAGATACGCACGCGCGGTCATCGTAGCACAACGCCTTGTGGTCCCAACTCCTTACACCTCAATTAATTGACACGATTTCGCCAACCATGTTAGCGTTAGGGGTTTGCTCGACCATACGGGAGTCGTGAACAGATGAAGATCGCGGTCATTGGAACCGGTTATGTCGGACTCGTAGCCGGCGCGTGCTTCGCCGAGAACGGCAACGAGGTCATCTGCGTCGACAAGGACGCGTCGAAGGTACGGACACTACAGAAGGGCCGCATTCCAATCTACGAGCCGGGCCTCGAGGAGCTGGTGCGCCGCAATCGATCCGAGAAGCGGCTGACCTTCACCACCAACCTGTCCCGGGGGGTACGCGCCTCCCAGATCATCTTCATTGCCGTCGGCACGCCGACCGGCGAGGACGGATCGGCCGACCTCCGCTACGTGCTCGGAGTGGCCCGCGAAATCGCCAAGGTCATGAACGGCTACAAGGTCATCGTCGACAAGAGCACGGTGCCGGTGGGCACCGCGCAGCGGGTCGCCGAGGTCGTCAAGAAAGATACCCAGCATCCCTTCAGCGTGGTCAGCAACCCCGAGTTCCTGAAGCAGGGGGCGGCGATCGACGACTTCATGAAGCCGGACCGCGTCGTGATCGGTGCCGACGATTCCCGTGCGGCGGAGATCATGCGTGAGCTCTACGCGCCGTTCACGCGAACCGGCGCGCCGATCATGATGATGGACACCGCGTCCGCCGAGCTCTGTAAGTACGCCGCCAACGCCATGCTCGCGACGCGAATCTCGTTCATGAACGAGGTCGCCAACGTCTGCGAGGTGGTCGGAGCGGACGTTGACCACGTCAGGCGGGCAGTCGCGGCCGACCGCCGCATCGGGCCGTCGTTCCTGTTTCCCGGCGTGGGCTATGGCGGGAGCTGCTTTCCCAAGGACGTCAAGGCGATGCTGAAGTTCGCCTCGATGAAGAGCTACGACTTCCAGATTCTCAAGTCGGTGGAGTCGGTGAACGAACGCCAGAAGATACGTTTGCTGGCGAAGATGCAGAAGCACTTCGGTGGACTCAAGGGCAAGCGCATCGCCGTCTGGGGACTGGCCTTCAAGCCCAAGACCGACGATATGCGCGAGGCGCCGGCGGTGCCGCTGATCAAGGCGCTGGTCGATGCCGGTGCGTCGGTCGTGGCTTACGACCCGGAGGCCATCCGGGTGGCGCGGTCAATCTTCGGCAGCGGCGTGGAATTCGCGGACAAGAGCTACGACGCGCTCAAGGGAGCCGACGCGCTGGCGATTGTCACCGAGTGGAACGAGTTCCGGGAACCGGACTTCACCCGCATTCGCAAACTGATGCGAACGCCGGTGATCTTCGACGGCCGAAACCTCTACAGTCCCGAACAGATCCGCGGCTTCGGATTCACGTACTATTCCATAGGACGTCCATGAGTCGGGTGCTCGTCACCGGAGGCGCTGGCTACATCGGCAGCCACGCCGTCAAGGCCCTCATCGAATCGGGGCACGACGTGGTCGTGTACGACAACCTGTGCGCGGGGCACCGGGCGGCGGTCCAGCGCATCGCCGCCGAGGCGCCGGATCGGGTCCGGCTGGTGGATGGCGACATCCGCGACACGGCGCGTGTCGCCGACGCGCTCGCTGAGGCGGAGAGCTGACGCGGTGATGCATTTCGCCGCGCTCCTCTCGGTCGGGGACTCGGTCAAGGATCCGGTCGGCTATTACGACAACAACGTGCGTGGCGCCTTATCCGTTCTGCAGGCGATGGTGCAGAGCGGCACCACGCAGTTCATCTTCTCGTCCACGGCCGCCACATTCGGCAATCCCACTCGCACGCCAATTACCGAGGATCACCCGCAGGCGCCGATCAACGCGTACGGCGAGACCAAGCTGGCGATTGAAAAGGCGCTGCCGCACTACGAACGCGCCTATGGCCTGCGCTCGATCGTGTTGCGGTACTTCAACGCCGCCGGCGCGCACAAGGACGGGACGCTGGGCGAAGATCACGCCCCGGAAATCCACGTCATTCCCAGGGCCATCGACGCCGCGCTGGGACGCGACTCCTTTGCGATCTACGGCAACGACTACGAGACGCCGGATGGAACCTGCCTGCGCGACTATGTGCACGTGATGGATCTGGCGTCAGCTCATCTGCTCGCGCTGCAGTCGTTGAGCGCGGGGGGACCGTCCGCCGCCTACAATCTCGGCAACGGACGTCCGATATCGGTACGAGAGGTCGTGGACTCGGTCGAGCGCGTTACCGGCAAATGGGTGCCCGTCGGGTCCGCCCCGCGGCGGCCGGGCGACCCCGGCGTGCTGTATACCTCGAGCGACAAGATCAGACGTACCCTCGGCTGGGCGCCGCAGTTCGAAGAGCTCGACGTGATCGTTGAAACCGCCTGGCGCTGGCGTGAAGCGCACCCGCACGGCTACCAGGACGACGCCCGCTGATGTCCTGCACTCGAGGTGCGCTGATCAGCGCACGCTTCCGGCACGACCGGGTGCACGAGACGTGACAGAGAGCCCGCTTCCGCGGCTGTTCGGCTATTCGCGTCCATACCGGTCGCGATTCGGCGCGGCCCTCGCCGCGATGCTCGTTTACGCCGCCGCCTCCGCTGCCGTTGCCGCCCTGATCAAGCCAATCATCAACAGAGTGCTTCCCGGCGAGGACTGGCTGCCGTTCCGATTCTGGGCGGCCTTCATTCTGGTCGCCTATCTCGGGAAGGGCCTGGGATCGTACTTCTCGACCTACCTGATGACCGACATCGGTCAGCGGGTGGTCCGCGACCTGCGCAACCAGCTGTTCGGCCACATTCTGAATCAGTCCGCAGCCTTCTTCGGGCGACGGACCACTGGTCAGTTGATGTCGCGCATCACCAACGACGTCAATCAGGTCCAACAGGCGGTGTCCGAAACGATCGGCGACCTGCTGCGCGAAGGGCTGTCGGTCATCGGCTATGCGGTGATGATGTTCTACTTCGATTGGCGGCTGGCCCTCGTCTCGGTGACGAGCGCGCCGCTGGTCATCTATCCGCTGGTCCGCCTCGGCCAACGCGTCCGCCGCTCGAGCCGCCGCAGTCAGGAGCACCTCGAACAGCTCTCCCATCTCACCGCCGAGGCGTTCACCGGACATCGGATCGTCAAGGCGTTCGCGGCGGAGTCGCACGAAGCGGCGCGCTTTGCAACCGCGTCGGACCGGCTCTACCGGACGACTCTGAAGGTCACCAGCACGCTCTCGTTGATGCCGCCGATCATGGAGTTTCTCGGCGGCGCGGCGATCGTCGGCCTGCTGTGGTACGGCCGGCACCAGATCGCGGCGGCGGCCATGACGCCGGGCGACTTCCTCGGCTTCATCTTTGCGGCCTTCATGCTCTACACGCCGATCAAGCGTCTGAGCCGGGTCAACGCCAACCTCCAGCAGGCGAGCGCCGCAGCGCATCGCATCTTCGAGCTTCTCGACACGCATTCCGAGGTGAAGGAGCGTCCTGAGGCACGGCCTCTCGCCGGCGTTTCGCGCGCGATCGAGTTCCGGCACGTCGGCTTCGCCTACGAGGATGGGCCGACCAAGCCGATTCTGAGAGACGTGTCGTTCACGGTCTCGGCCGGCCAGATCGTCGCGCTCGTCGGCCTCAGCGGCGCCGGCAAAACGACGCTGGTCAACCTGCTGCCACGCTTCTACGACGTCACCGATGGCGCGGTGCTCTTCGACGGCATCGATGTCCGAGATGTCACGCTGAAATCGCTGCGCGAGCACATCGGCATCGTGACGCAGGAGACGGTGCTGTTCGACGACACGATTGCCAAGAACATCGCCTACGGCGCTCCAGGGTCGCCGCAGGCGGCGATCGAAGAGGCGGCGCGAGCGG
The DNA here is from genome assembly GCA_963771415.1 of uncultured Acidobacteriota bacterium. GTDB lineage: Bacteria > Acidobacteriota > Vicinamibacteria > Vicinamibacterales > 2-12-FULL-66-21 > CAWAZT01. The sequence goes on from CAVYTI010000011.1 coordinate 56,450, forward strand.
CGCACGCGCACGAATTCATCCAGGCGCTGCCGCAGCGATACGAGACCACGATTGGCGAGCGCGGTCAGCGGCTGTCGGGAGGGCAGCGACAGCGACTGGCGATCGCGCGAGCGCTGCTCAAGAACGCGCCGGTCCTCATTCTCGACGAGGCCACCTCGTCGCTCGACGCCGAGTCGGAACTGCTGGTCCAGGATGCTCTCGCCAATCTCATGCGCAATCGCACGTCCTTCGTGATCGCGCATCGGCTCTCGACCGTACGGCGCGCCGACAAGATCGTGGCCCTCGAGCGGGGGCGCGTCGCCGAGATCGGACGACATGAGGAGCTGCTGACCCGTCCCGGCGGAGTCTATGCCAAGCTATACGCGCTCCAACTCTTCGATCAGCGGCGCGAGCCGGCCGACGTCGGACGAGGGAACTGAGCACCGATGATCAAGTCCATGACCGGCTTCGCCTCGCTCACTCGCGACGAACACTCGGCGACCATCAGCGTCACGATTCGATCGGTCAATCACCGGTTTCTCGATGTCCAGCTGCGCACGCCGCCGGCGCTCGCCGCGATCGAATCGAAGCTCCGCGCCGGGGTGCAGCAGAAGATTGCGCGCGGCCGCGTCGAGGTGTCGATCTCAGTGCAGGCGCGGACCGAGAGCAATGCCATCGACGTCGAGGTCAACGACGCCGTCATCGAGGCCCTCGCGGCCGCCATGGATCGCGCGCGTGAGCGCGGCCTGATCGTCGGTCCGCTCACGCCGGCCGATCTGCTGCGGTTTCCCCAGGCGATCTCGCTTCGCGAGCGTCCGCGCGACGGCGGGGAAGACCCCGCGCTCGCGTCCGCCGCGGAAGCCGCGCTGACCGCGGCGCTCGACGAGCTCGATCGCATGCGCATCACCGAGGGGACGCAGCTGCGCGCGGAGCTCGACAGCCGGCGCGCCCAGCTCGGCGAGCTCTTCGAGCGGGCCGGCCACGCTGCCGCCGCGGGAGCCGAGACGCTGCGCGGCCGACTCGTCGATCGCCTGCGCGAGCTCAGGGCCGACGCCACCGTCGACGAGGCTGCGATTGCGCAGGAGATCGTCCGCTTCGCCAACCGATCGGACATCACCGAGGAGACGGTCCGCTTCCGGGCGCACCTCGAGCACTGGCGGGCGCTCTCAGAGGCGCCGGAACCGTGCGGCCGCAAGCTCGATTTCCTGCTGCAGGAGATGAATCGCGAGGTCAATACGCTCGGGGCCAAGGCGGAAGGGACCGGCGTGCCCGAAATCGTCGTGGCCCTGAAGGCAGAACTGGAGAAGATGCGCGAGCAGGTGCAGAATGTCGAATAGCGGCCGGCGCGGGCTGCTCTTCGTCGTCTCGGCCCCCTCCGGCACCGGAAAAACGACCATCGTGGAACGGCTCGTCCAGGTCGTCCCGGATTTGAGCATGTCGCGCTCGTACACATCCCGGCCGTCCCGACCGGGAGAGTGCGACGGAAAAGACTATAATTTCATTACCCGCGAGCGTTTCGACGAGATGGTCCGGTCGGATGCCTTTCTCGAGTGGGCGGACGTCTTCGGAAACCGGTACGGCACTGCCGCGGCGGATGCCGAGCGCGAGCTCGCCAGCGGTCGCGACCTGGTGCTGGTCATCGACGTCCAGGGGGCCCGGCAGGTGCGCGCCCGCCGGCGCGACCTCATCGGTATCTTCATGCTCCCGCCTTCATTCGAGGTGCTGGAGCATCGGCTGCGCGGACGCAGCAAGGACTCGGAAGAGGCGATGCGACGGCGCCTGGTGACGGCCAGACAGGAAGTGGCCGCCGTCACCGAATACGATTACGTCGTCGTCAACGACGAGCTGGACGCGTGCGTCGATCGGTTGCGCGCCATCGTGCTCGCCGAGCGCGCGCGGCTTACGGCGATGCAAGCCGTCGTTTCGAATATCGTGTCATCGTTCAATGGAAAGGAAACAGCGTGAACAAGTTCGAATTCGTCGTCGTGTCGGGGGCCCGTGCCAAGCAGCTGCTCAAGGGCTGTACGCCGCGGACGACCGGCACGGAGAAGCTGGTGCGCCTGGCGATGAAGGAAGTGCGTGAGGAGAAGGTGGAGAAGATCGTCCCGCTGGAAGCAGACGCCCAGCGCGCCTGAGGCGAGACACCATGCTGATCGGGCTGGGGGTCACGGGCGGCATCGGCGCCTATAAGTCGGTCGAGGTGGCCCGCGGCCTGCAGAAGCGCGGGCACGACGTGGTCGCCATCATGACCCGATCGGCTCACCGCTTCATCGGCGAGTTGACCTTCGAGGCGATCACCCGGCGGCCGGTAATCACCGATCAGTTCGCCCGGGGAGCGAACGCCAACATCGAGCACATCGCCCTGGCCACCGACATCGGGCTGCTGCTGGTGGCGCCTGCGACGGCCAACATCATCGGCAAGTTCGCCAACGGAATCGCCGACGACTTCCTCACGTCGCTCTACCTGGCCACCCGCGCGCCGGTACTGATGGCGCCCGGCGATGAACACCAACATGCTCGAGCATCCGGCGGTCCAGCGGAACATGCAGACGCTGACGGCCCGAGGCGTGAGCTTCGTCGATCCGGGCGAGGGCTTCCTGGCCTGCGGCTGGATCGGGAAGGGTCGCCTGGCGGAACCGGAGGTCATCGTCGAGGCGGCGGAGCGCCGGATCCGTCCTTCGGGCACGCTGCTCGGGCGCCGGTTCGTCGTGTCGGCCGGCCCGACCTACGAGGATCTCGATCCGGTGCGATACATCGGCAACCGATCGAGCGGCCGCATGGGTTACGCCATCGCCGAGGAGGCCGCTCGACGAGGCGCGCACGTCGTGCTCGTCTCGGGTCCGACCTCACTCCAGCCTCCGACCGGGGTCCAGATCGAACGGGTACGGAGCGCCGCCGAGATGCACCGCGCGATGCTGGCCCAGACCCCTCAGGCCGACGCCGTCATCATGGCCGCAGCCGTCGCGGACTATACGCCGCGTGCCGGGGCGGCTCCCGGGAAAATCGAGAAGCGGAACGGTCCCTTGACGGTTGCGCTCGAGCGCACGCCGGACATCCTGGCGGAGCTCGGTCGCCAGCGATCGGGCGCCGGCCGCCCGGTGCTCGTCGGGTTCGCCGCGGAAACCGGCGACCCCAAGCCCCGCGCCCGTGAGAAGCTCGCGGCCAAGCAGATCGATCTGATCGTCGCCAACGACGTCTCCCGATCCGATGCCGGCTTCGACGTCGAGACGAATGCCGCGACGCTGCTTACGGCCACTGATGAAGTCGAAGCACCGCTTCAGCTGAAGAGCAGCCTGGCCTCGCTGATCATCGATCGCGTCGAGCAGCTGCTCGCGGCCGGAGTGGCGACGCCGTCCAGCTGACGCACCTGGCAACCGCCTGACCCGGCCGAGGATCCCCGTGAGCGACATTCGTCGTCAGCTGTCAGACCACCTCGAGTTCTACGGAGAGCTCGGCGTGACCGGCATCAGTCGTCAGGCCGCCTGGAGGCGGCGAGCCGCCGACCGGCCCTCGACCGAATCAACCAGTCCCGAGCCCCCGTCAGTAACAGCACAGTCCGAGCCCGTGATTCAGATCGCCCGGTCGTTCGAGGACCTGGCTGCGATTCGTCGCGATATCGGCGAGGATTGCAGCCGCTGCAAGCTCCACGCGCTCGGTCGCCGTCAGATTGTGTTCGGCGTGGGCAGTCCCCAGGCCGACCTGATGTTCGTTGGCGAAGCGCCCGGCGGCGACGAGGACATTCAGGGCATTCCCTTCGTCGGGCGCGCCGGGCAGCTGCTGACCAAGATCATCGAAGCCATCGGTCTCACCCGCGATCAGGTGTACATCGCCAACGTCATCAAGTGCCGTCCACCTGGCAATCGCAACCCCGAGCCGGATGAGGTCGAGCGGTGCGAGCCGTTTCTGTTTCGGCAGATCGACGCGGTCTCGCCCAAGGTCATCGTCGCGCTCGGCACCTTTGCCGCCAAGACGCTGCTGAAGACGCAGGATCCGATTTCCCGGCTGCGAGGGCGCGTCTACGACTTTCGCGGCGCGAAGCTCATTCCGACCTTTCATCCGGCGTTCCTGCTCCGCAGCCCCGAGCGCAAGCGCGATGTCTGGGACGACATGAAGAAGGCTCGCGCCTTGCTGCTGGACGGCGGCGAGTAGCGCGCCGTGCGCCTGGTCCGCGTCGCCGTCCCGGTGCCTGTGCTGGGGTCCTTGTCCTACGCCGTACCTCCGACCCTTTCTGCCCCTTCCGTCGGCGCTCGCGTGCTCGTGCCCTTGGGCAAGCGGGTCCTGACCGGCATCGTCGTCGACGCCGACGGCTCGTCTGCTGCCGAATCGCCCGGGGATGCGTCCGGCGGCACGATGAGGGACCTCATCGACGTCCTCGACACCGAACCATTCCTTCCGACCGACGTGGTCGACCTGGCGCGGTGGGTCGCCGAGTACTACGCGTGCGGGATTGGTGAAGCGATCGCCACCGCCATGCCACCGCAGGCGTGGATCCGCAGCAGCCGTCACGCACGCATCACCGAGCGTGGCGAGGCGCTGCTGCTTCGGGAACGTGGGGTCAGGCGGACCGTCCTCGACGCGCTGAGCGGTGGACGAGTTGTGTCCTTGTCGGCGCTCTTCAAACAGTCGCGCCGGGCCGACGAAGCGCTCGCGGGGCTCGAACGCGACGGTCTGATCACATTGACGCAGCCGCTTCGCGGGCGGGCCGACGCCTCCCGCTCGGTGCGCTATGCGCGCATCACCGTGCAAGGGACCGAGGAGCACGTCGCCACACGGCTCGGTCCGCGACAACGCGCCGCGCTGGAGATCCTGACGGGCGCGGCCGACGGCGTCGCCGTCGTCGACCTGGCGGCGCGCAACATCGGTACCGATGCGATCGCCCGGCTGGTCCGCCTCGGTCTCGTCGCGATCGAGCGCCGCCGGCTCGAACGGGATCCATTCGAGGCCCTTCCTCCGGCGAACGCCGATCGCCCGGTCGAGCTCACGTCCGAGCAGGGGTCGGCGCTCAACGTCCTGCGCCAGCACGTCGCCAGCGGTGGCTACCGTGTGGTGCTGCTGCACGGCGTCACGGGCAGCGGCAAGACCGAGATTTACGTGCGGCTCGCCAGCGAGGTCCGCACCGCCGGGCGCAGCGTGCTGCTCATGGTTCCCGAAATCGCCCTCACGCCGGCCGCCGCCGCCATTTTCCGACGGGCGTTCGGTGCGCGCGTCGCCATCCTCCACAGCGGTCTCTCCGACGGCGAGCGCTACGACCAGTGGCAGCGGATCAGGCGCGGCGAGATCGACGTGGTGGTCGGCACCCGTAGCGCCGTGTTCGCGCCACTCGCCAACATCGGACTGATCGTCGTCGACGAGGAGCACGACAGCTCGTACAAGCAGGACGAGGCGCCGCGCTACCACGCTCGCGACGTGGCGGTAGTCCGCGCGAAAAGCGCCGGTGCCCTCGTCGTGCTGGGGTCCGCGACGCCTTCCCTCGAGACGTACCACAACGCCGAGCAGGGGCGCTACGCGCTCGTCACGCTGGCGCGGCGCGTGCTCGATCGCCCGATGGCCGCAGTCCAGATCGTCGACATGCGGGCGGTGTTCGCGGACGAGGGACCGGACGTCGTGCTGAGCGGACCGTTGCGCGAGGCGCTGGCCGACAGGCTGGAACGTCAGGAACAGGCGATCCTGCTGCTCAATCGCCGCGGATTCGCCACCGCGGTGTTCTGCCGGGAGTGTGGCGAGACGCTCGAGTGTCCCAATTGCAGCGTGTCACTGACCGTGCACAAGCGCGCCGGTCGCGCGCGCTGCCATTACTGCAACTACTCGATGCCGCTGCCGAAGACATGCCGCAAATGCGCGGGGCCGTTCCTCGAGCAGCTGGGTTTTGGCACCGAGCGGGTCGAGTCCGAGCTGCGCACGCTGCTGCCAGGGGCCCGTGTCGCGCGTGTCGATCGCGACACCATTCGCCGTCGCGGCGCGATCGCGGCCCTGCTGGCCCGGTTCGCGGCCGGCGACCTGGACGTGCTCGTCGGCACGCAGATGATCGCCAAGGGGCACGACTTTCCACGCGTGACGCTCGTCGGGGTCATCAGCGCCGACGTCGGGCTCGGGCTCGCGGATTTCAGGGCCGGCGAACGCACGTTCCAGCTGCTGACGCAGGTCGCGGGGCGCGCCGGGCGCGGAGACGTTCCTGGAAATGCGATCGTGCAGACCCTGCACCCCAGCCACTACAGCATCCGACATGCGTGCGATCAGAATTACCAGGCGTTCTACGCCGAAGAGCTGACGTTTCGACGGGCCATGCGATATCCCCCCGCCATCGCGCTGATCAACGTCGTCGTGAAGGCGCAAAGCCGTGACGCGGCGATGGACGCCGCAGGAGAGATCGCGGAGGCGGTGCGCCGCCCGGGCGTGGACTCGCTTCGGGTGCTTGGCCCGGCGCCAGCGCCCCTCGGCCGCCTCAAGGGAGAGCACCGCGCCCAGTTGTTCCTCAAGGGCAGCCGGCGGCCCGCCATGAGGGAGGCGCTCCTGACCGCGCTCGACGCGAAACCGCACCTGAAACGACGCGTGATCGTGGACGTTGATCCGATGAGCGTGTTGTGAGGATCAGCGGGGGATGAAGTCGATCCGCTGCATGGGCACCGGCGTGAAGCAGAGCACGAGCATCGCCAGCGCGACGAGCGCCAGCACCTGACGGCCGGCACCGATTGGCTCGTATTCGTACAGAACGCGCGGGTGACGCGGCCCGAGGAAGTAGAGCATCGCCAGCATCACCAGCGTCATCACGACCCAGCTCACCGAGATCGCCGACATCACGATCGCCCCGGCCACGGTCGCGACCGAGATGCGCGTCGACACCTCGCCGAGCGATGCATATGAGATGTGGCCGCCGTCCATCTGACCGAACGGCAAGAGGTTCCAGGCGGTGGCCAGCATGCCGAACCACGACGCAAACACCATCGGGTGGATGTTCAGCGAGTAGCCATCGCGGATTGTGCCGAAGACGAGCCTGGTGGCGCCCTGGAAGAGGAGCGGCTCGCCCAGCGTCCAGCCGGCCATCTGCGGAGGTGTCGGTACGATGGTCGACAGGCTCAAACCGATGAAGAGGGCCGGAACGAGCGCAACGAACCCGGCGATGGGCCCGGCGATGCCGATGTCGAACAGCGCACGACGCGTCGGAAAGGCCTGCCGGATGCGAATGACGGCACCCAGCGTTCCGGCGATCGATGGAAACGGGATGAAGAAGGGGAGTGTCGCGTCCACTGAGTAGAGGCGGCAGGCGACGTAGTGCCCCATCTCGTGCGCCCCGAGAATCCCGAGAATCGTGGCGCTGTAAAGCAGCCCCTCCATCAGGACCGACCAGCTGAGGCCGACGTCCCGGGTCCCGAGCTCGCTGGCAAACGAGAGATAATGCAACACGCCGAGCGCGGTCGTGGTCAGGACCGTCAGGACGAAGAGCAGGATGTGCAGCCAGAGACGTTGCGGACGTCGAATCGCGGAGGGCTCGGCAAACGCCAGATCGCTCGACACGCGGCGACTCCGACCGGTAGTCGGGTTCGTCAGCGAGCCACGGCGCGGGAACGGGTGGATTGGACACGGCAGAGCCGTTCGACGCGGGACGAAATCACCCGCCGATATTCTGGAGATCCTTGCCGGGTTTGAACCGGATGGTGCGTCCGGGCGGAATCCGCACCTCCTTGCCCGTGCGCGGGTTGCGGCCGATTCCCCGCTTCCGCGGCTTCACCTGGAAGACGCCAAATCCGCGCAGCTCGATTCGCTCGCCACGCTGCATCGAGAGCCGCATCGCCTCGAATACCGCATCGACGGCCACCTCGGCTTTGACCTTGGTGATATCGGCGACGCGGGACACCTCGTTGACGATGTCGACCTTGATCATGCTTAGGCGCTCCTCAAGATGTCTAACTAGCATATCTTCTGTCACTTACGCTGTCAAGGCGCGTGCTAACTGAGTTTTCGCCGATGTCCCTCAAACGTTCCGGATTGCTCCCCATGGTCGTGCTGGTCGGCCGGCCGAACGTCGGCAAGTCGACGTTGTTCAACCGCGTCACGGGCACACGACGCGCAATCGTCACACCTGTAGCCGGGACGACCCGGGACTCGATCGCCCAGCCAGCCGAATGGCAGGGAGTCCCTTTTTCTCTGGTAGATACGGGCGGAATGTTCGGCGCCAACGAGGATCCGCTGCACGCGCGGGTCGTGGAGCACGGCCGAAAAGCCATCGCCAACGCAGACGTGATTGTCTTCATCGTGGACGGTCGTGAAGGGCTCGTGCCGGGTGACGAAGAGATCGCCGCGGCGCTTCGCACGTCCGGCACACCGGTGATCATGGCCGTGAACAAGACGGACGATCGGCGGGCCCGTGGGCGAGCGCTCGAGTTCTACAAACTGGGGTTTGAACCGGTCGTCGAGATGGCGGCCGAGCACGCAACCGGCGTCGGCGACCTGCTCGACGAGGTGATCGGACGGCTGCCGGCTCCGCGTCGTGACGGCCGCGCGCCGGCCGAGGAGATCGAAACCGCGGTCGCCATCATCGGCCGACCCAACGTCGGCAAATCGTCGCTGCTGAACCGTCTCATGCGCGAGGAGCGCTCGATCGTCAGCGAGATGCCCGGGACCACCCGCGACACCGTCGATGCGCTTCTCAGGTGGCATCGCCGGGCATTTCGAATCCTCGATACCGCCGGCATCCGCCGACCGGGCCGCGTGGCTCGCGGCGGCCAGGTCGAATCCATTAGCGTCATCGTCGCCCGCCGCGCCATCGAACAGGCCGACGTTGCGGTCCTGGTGATCGATGCGACGGAAGGGGCCACCGATCAGGACGCCGCCATCGCTGGAGAAGCCGACAAGGCCGGCGCCGGCGTCATCGTTGTCGCCAACAAGTGGGATCTGATGAAGGGACGGGGATCGGAATTCGTCAAGGACTTCGATAGCAAGCTGCAGAGGCAGCTCAAGTTCCTGGAGTATGCGCCTGTCCTGCACCTCTCGGCGCTCACCGGTGAGCGCACACCCAAGCTGCTGGAGACGATCGACCGCGTGGCCGAATCGCGGACGCGGCGGATCCCGACGGCGGAGCTCAATCGATTCGTGCAGGCGGTAACGGCGGTGCATCCCCCGGCAAGTCCGGGACGACGGGAAGTGCGGATCCTCTACGCCGCGCAGACGGCCGTGGCGCCTCCGACCTTCGTCTTCTTCACCAACGTCGCAACCTCTTTTCACTTTTCGTACGAGCGCTTTCTCACGAATCGTCTCCGCGAATCGTTCGGCCTGATTGGGACGCCCATCCGGTTGAAAGTGCGGCGAAGGGGCTAGTCGAGGAGGTTCCCCCCGAACATCGGCTCGCCTCCGCGGGAGACGTAGAACCCATAGAGGGCGAGCGCGACCGGAACCAGCGCGAGCAGCGTGGCGTCGGCGAAGAACCACCGTGACGTATCGAAGGTCAGGATCGCGCCACCCACAACGAACAAGATGAAGAACGCAACCGTGATCGCCAGCAGCCCGAGCCGTTGAATCGCCAGGATGACGATCGCGACCATCGTCGCCATCGACAGGATGTTGAGCCACGCCGGTCCTGTGTTGTAGATCATGCCGCCGAGCGCCGCCGTGCCCGCGGCAATAGCGAGGACGACGGCGGGGATCTCGCGGCGGACGACGATCTTGAGCAGGACGAGGGCAAAGACGGTGAAGATGGCGTTGATGGCCGCGTTGAAGACGTAGTTGAGGACGCGCGCGATCACGATGTGCGTTCCCAGCAGCATGTTCAGATCGGGCAGGTCCTGCGATATCGGATAGCCGAGGCGCGGAAGCAGGACGAGGCGAATTTGATAAATGAGGTGCACGAGCAGGCCGATCCCGACACCGAACAGGATGTCGCGTCCGACCAGCGGATCGCGCCACTTGCGCGCCATCAGCCTCGACCACGACACCACGGTCGTCGGCCAGAACCGCCTCACGTACGGCTCGACGGCGAGGTAGAGCAGCCACAGAAGCCCGGCCGCCCACAACGGCTGGCCGGCGAAGAAGTGCGAGCTCTCGATGCTGGGATTTGAGTAGTGCTTCGCGTCGAGTACCCAGACCACGACCGCGATCACCGATACGAAGACCGCGAGCTGGAGCGCGCCGCGGCGATCGCCGCGCCCCTGACGAACGTTGTGCCGCGCGATCAGCGCCGCCGCCGCGAAGACCGACAGGATGATGATCTGGACGATCGCGGAGCGCAGCGTCGGCCGCGTGGCATCCCGGTCGGCGGTTGCCGTGCGGGCCTGCGGCGTCCAGGGCGCGATCTGCTGGAAGTACACCGGACGTCCGCCATACGAGGCCGCCTCGATTCGGAGCCGCTCGTTCGGCATCCCGGGAAGCGGACCCGTCCACGCGGCCCGTGCGTCGGCGTACTGACGCGGCGTCCATTCCGGTGTCGCCGGCGTAAACGCTGTCATGTCGAGTCCGGCAGCGGTGAACAGCGGGTGCCAGTCGGTGGATGCCGGCTTGGGTGCCGGCTCCATTTGCGGCGGAATCACGTTCAGCTCCAGCAGCCGTCCCTGCGGATCCAGCTTCAACATCGTCATCCCCGACGTCGTCAGTGGCGGATTGGTCAGCGACACGCGGTCGCTCTGTCCGAACGGCAACATGACCGACGGGCTGCCTCGATACCAGAACTGCAGAACCGTCGGTGTGCCCGAGCGCAGCTGCTTCGGCGCCTGGTATTCAGGATGCTGGTCGAGGTAATCCGCGATGCCGTTCACGACACCGAGTCCCTGCGCACTATCCCCGGCTTCCGCCGAGTATCCGATCGTCCGGAGAATGTCCTCGGCTCGCTCGACGAGCAGGACGGGCGGCTTCGGCAATGGAACCGTGCTCGTAACCAACAGACGATCGCTTAACGCCACGGTCGCCAGCATCAGTACGAGCACAACGGCAAACGCGGCAATGGCCGCGAGCGGCCGCAGCGCGCTCGTCTCGCCGGACGCCGCGACCATTTCCGGCGACGGCGTTTCGCCGGCCGCGAGCGCCGCGGCAAGCGGATCGCCTCCGGGCAACGACCCGGACACTTGAAGCGCGGAGCTCGGACGTCTGGCCGGATCCGGATCCAGGCAGCGCATGATCGCCCGCTCGACTCCGGGATCCAGGTCGCGAACGATCTCGCTGGGCAGCGTGATACCAACCTGCTCGCGTTTCGCGATCAGCTCCGCGAGCGTGCTGCCCTCGAGCGCGCGACGGCCGGTGAACAGCTCGTAGAGGACGAGGCCGAGCGCGTAGAGATCGCTCCGCGGCGTGACCTCGCCGCCGGCGAGCTGCTCGGGCGCCATGTACGCCGGTGTCCCAGCGCGCAGCGTCTCTCCGGCGACTCCAGCCAGGCCGAAGTCGGTGATCCGGATCCGGCCGTTGCCGTCCAGCATGATGTTGGCCGGCTTCAGATCGCGATGGACGACGCCGCGGTCGTGCGCGGCGGCGAGTCCGGCGCAGACCTGCCGGGCGAGCTCGATGGCGCGCTCCTGCGGAAACCGTCCCACGCGACGGAGCAGCGACGCCAGATCCTCGCCGTCGACATACTCCATCGACAGGAACGTGTGCCCGTCGAACTCGCCGATATCGTAGACGCGACAGACGTTCGGATGCGACACCAGTCGCGCCATGCGAACTTCGACGTGCAGCTGCGTCAGCCGCGCCGGATCGCGATCGACTTCCTCCGGCAGAAATTTCAGGGCGACCGGTTGCCCCAGCTTCAGGTCATCGGCGCGGTAGACCTCGCCCATCCCCCCGCGCCCGAGACGACCAACGATGCGATACCTGCCGTCGAGAAGGGCTCCGGGCGGAAAACGCCCGTGATCGATGGCGTCCGTGCTGGTCAACCAGCCGCTGGTCGACGATGTCACCTTCGAGCGGCCCGATCGGGATCGCGAGTCGTCCGCGTGAGGTGCCGCCGCGGCGTCGGACATACGAGTCATGTCCGATGCCCATGGCACCGGCGACGAGCAACGAGGGCAGACATCTACGCCGTCAGGCAGCTCTGTGGTGCAGGTGGGACAGGTCGGCATTGGCTCACGTACCGGGCGCTGGTCGTACCCCGCGCCCGAGCGCGAACGCGGCGGCGCCAGCGGCCGCGAAGATCACCAGGCCAACCATCACCAGGCCCGCCGTCGCCCACCAGGCAGACAGGTTGGTCGTGACCGGCGCGGGCATCAGCACGAAGTGCGTCGCCAGCGCCGCGGTTGCCGCCAGGAGTCCCACCTTCGTGACAACACACACGAACAGAGTGATGATGGCCGCCCCCAGCAGCAGATCCAGCACCGGCGTACCCGGTGTAAACATCCCGTTCACGGCCACCGGCGTGAAGACGACGATGGCGGTCAGGATGGCCGCCCAGCGCCGCCGCAGCAGCATGCCCAGGACGACAACACCGATGGTGCCGAGCATTGCCGACTGGATGGCTTCGTTCAGCTGCCGCAGGACGAATGACAGGACGAAGCGCGTGGCCATCAACAGCTCCGGGTTGACGGGAAAGGGCATCGGCTCCCGCTGTCCGACCAGCGGCGGCAACATGTTGTGCACCGCGAAGAACAGCGTCATCGCCGTGCCTGCCGAGATGCCGATGAGCACGTCGCGGCCGACGTGCGCGTCGCGCCACTGGCCACCGATCAGCCTGGTCCAGCCGATCAGGCTGTCCGGAGAGGAGCGGCGGACGTACGGCTCGAGTCCGAGGTAGGTGAGCCAGAGCAGCGCCCCGTCGAACAGACCCTTGCCGATGGCGCCGAAGATCCGGTTCAATTCGATGCCGAACGCCGGCACGTGGCTCGTGCCCAGCATCCAGGCGACGACAGAAATCACGAAGATGATCGAGGCCGCACGAAACGCGCCGCCGCGATCGCCGCGTTTCAAACGGACCTGCCGGCGAGCCAGGATCACCCCGACCAGCATCAATCCCGGCATCACGAAGCCGGCAATCTGCGCGATCCACGCGGTGAAGCGCGACATCGCGGCCTGCGGCCCGCGCGACGATCGATCCCAGGATCCTGTCACCGTGAAGAAGACGGGTCTGCCGGCATAGGCTGCGGCCTCGACCCGAATCGGAACCTCCGGCCGCTCGGGGAGTCGTCCTTCCCAGGCCTTCCGCTCGTTCGAATAGGCCAAGGGAACCCAACGCGGAACGGCCGGCGTGAACGCCGCCATGGACAATCCGGCCACCTCGAACAATGTGTTCCAGTTCGTCGGACCGGGCGCCGCGCCGGTTTCGGTCTCCACCGGTTCGGGGACCGCGTGGAACTCCATCAGCCTTCCGGCCTGATCGAGCACCGCCAGCGTCATGCCGCTGACGGTCAGCGGCGGATTCAGTCCGACGACGTTGTTCTCGCGCCCGATCGGTATCAGCAGGCGAGGGCTCGTCCGATACCAGAAGTTCACCGTCACCGGGCGTGGGGACGCGAGCAGCGCCCATCGGCCAGGCTCGTCGTGCGTGGCGTCGATGTTGCGCGCCCAGTCGAGGTCGAGTCCCATGCCGCTCGCAGTCGACCCCGAACCGGTCGGATATCCGAGCCGGCCAACGATCTCCTCGGCGCGATCCTGCAGCGCCGCCGGCAACTTCGGCAGGCTGACGTGGTTGACCATCAGCATGCGCTGATACAGCGCGACGACAACGACGAGCGAGAGGACGATCCAGGCGAGATGCGCGACGACGACGCGGGTTGCGACCGCCTCGGTGCGACCGGCGGCGGCGACCATCTCGGGTGACGGCGTCTCGCCAGCCGCCAGCGCGGCCGCGAGCGGATCGCCACCCGGCAATGCCGCGGCCACCGCAAGCGCAGAGCCCGGACGCTGCGTCGGATCAGCTTCCAGACAGCGGAAGATGACCCGCTCGATCGATGGATCGAGATCGCGAACGATCGCCGACGGCGGCGTGATCGCCGCCTGTTCGCGCTTGGCGATGAGCTCGGCGAGGTTGGCGGCGTCGAGCGCGCGCTGACCGGTGAACAACTCGTAGAGAACCAGGCCGAGCGCGTAGATGTCGCTGCGCGGCGTGACCTCCTTGCCGGCGATCTGCTCCGGCGCCATATAGGCGGGAGTGCCGGCGCGAAGCGCTTCGCCAGAAGTGCCAGCCAGGCCGAAATCGGTAATCCGGATCCGCCCGCCGCCATCGAGCATGATGTTGGCCGGCTTCAGATCGCGATGCACGACGCCACGATCGTGTGCAGCCGCGAGGCCGGCACACACCTGGCGGGCGAGCTCAATAGCGCGGTCCTGGGGAAAGCGGCCGATGCGCCGCAGCAGCAGCGCCAGATCCTCGCCGTCGATGTACTCCATCGACAGGAACGTGTGCCCTTCGAACTCGTCGACGTCGTAGACACGACAGACGTTCGGATGCGAAACCTGCCGCGCCAGCCGCACTTCGGAGTGCAGCTGCGTGAGCCGGGCGGGATCGCGATCCACAGCCTCGGGCAGGAACTTGAGCGCGACGGGCTGGCCGAGCTTCAGGTCGTCGGCGCGGTAGACCTCACCCATGCCGCCCTTGCCGGCGCGCTCGATGATCCGGTAGCGCCCCTCGAGCAGCATGCCGGGAGAGAAGCGGCCGTGATCGATCGCGTCCGTGCTCGTCAACCAGCCGCTGCTCGACGTCAGCTCCTTGCCCCTGTCGCGATCGGATCGTCGGCCGGGAATTGGCGTCGCGGGGTACCCCGAGTCGTCATCGGTCGCCGGGCTCGCTGCGCCTGAGCTCGAGCTGTTCGCGTGGCGGCCGGCGAGTACCGCCGCGACGCCGGAGGGAGGAGTCTCGGGTGGCAGCAGCCGAGTCGCGTCTTGATCGTCCGACAGGCGGGTCACCCCGGCGTCCCACGGGAGCGGCCGGCCACACGCGGGGCAGTTGCCAAACGCGTCGTCCACCGGCGCGCCACAAGCAGGGCAGCGGAGCACGGTGGGATTCTATCAGCGGGCGCGCAGGAGCGCGGACGACGAGACCGTTCGGCGTCGGCAGCGGCCCCGAGGAAATAGCAATCGATCGACGCCGTCCTCGATGAGGATCGGCGGCTTTCGCGATTGTCGGTGTCGTCGAGGGCCTGCTATACTGGCGCAGGCGCATGCCTTCCGTGGACACGCTTCAGATTCCCAATCGGTCGCTGTTCCGGCAACCTGAGGTCTGCGAAATCGCGCAGGTTCAGCCGTACGTCTTGCGTTCCTGGGAAGCCGAGTTTCCCGATCTGGGTGTCGCGAAGACAGCCGGTGGACCGCGGGTGTACCGGCGTGCGGATGTCGAGCGCGTGTTGCGGCTCAGGCACCTGCTGTTCGTCGACGGCCTGACGCTGGCGGGCGCGCGGCGCAAGATGCAGGAGGAGCAGGGCTCGCCCGACCCCGATGCGCCGGCGCTCGACACCCTGCTGTCGCGCGACGCGCGCGAGCGGATCGGTCACGTGCGTCAGACGCTGCGCGAGTTGGCCGCGATGCTCGCGCAGAAGCCGGGTGCTGGCAACGGCGAGTTTCACCTGGCCGCCCCGCCAGTGGAGAAGCGAGCGCCGCGTGCGGCCAAAGCCGCGACCAAGGCGGTCGCCAAGCGAGCGGCGCGAAAACGTTCGCGGTAGTAAGATCCGGCGGTACCCTTCACGAAACGGGATGTAGCGCAGCCTGGTAGCGCACCTGACTGGGGGTCAGGGGGTCGCTGGTTCGAATCCAGTCATCCCGACCACTTAACTCACACAATAGTAATAAGTTACAGGGTCCATTGCTTAAGGCTCACGTGAGCCTCGCGTCCAAAAGTCACGCGCTAGTCACACCGGATCGGGCGGTAGTCAGACCGCCCTCCGTTGTCCGATCCTCCTTGGGACAGCAGCGTCTCGTTTTTCATTAAGGCAGCCCGCTCATTGGCTGACCGTCGAGAGAGCCTCGATGTGATAATCAGCCCACCCGCCAAATTGCCGGGATGGAGGGCTCCCATGAAGCGATGCCCCTACTGCGCCGAGGAGATCCAGGACGCAGCCATCGTGTGCCGGTTCTGCCAACGCTCGCTCACGACGAGCGCAGTCCCACCAGCGTCGGTTGCCACCGCCCAACCTCAAACGGCATGGAGTCCCGGCGTTGCCGCGGTGCTGTCGCACCGGACAGATCCAGCACTTCTACAACAAGTCAGGATCCGCCAAGGCTCTTGACCAGCAATACCGATGCGGCGTTCGACTTCGTTCAGCGGTTCGGAATCCCCGACACAGACGAATCGTCAGAGAACGAAGATCCGCGACCGCCAATCGTCACGAGGATGCTGACGTATCAGAAAGAACACGTCAGAGCGATCTTTCGGGCGCAGATTCCGTTTGGCTCCAAGGAAGCCGTCAGCGGTCGCTGGCAGGCGATGGGCTTCACCGATCCACGAAAGAACGTCGCCATCACACGAGGTGAGGCGGAGGTCACGGCATTCTAGTTCGGGGAGGAGCTACTTCCAGCGGGAAGCCAAACACTTTAGAGATAACAAAGCCAAGCACGAACGTGAACAGAACAAATAGAATCAGCGTTACGACTACTAGCTCGACTCCTCTGGCCGCACCCAAGTAGGCCGCTCCTGCAGCGAGGCCGAAAGAGATGAGAGAGCCATTTCGCTGTGAAGACTTCGTGGCCCGAACCCACTCCTGACAGGAGGGGCACTGAAATTCTTGAGAAGCACTGAGACACTGCCACGGAATCGTCATACCGCAAACGGGGCATCTCGGGGGAGGCGCCATCATGACTCACAAGTGGCCAGGGCATTCAACGCCGTCCGGTTCTCGGGCCGAACGTAAATGTTCCAATCTTCTTAACTGCCACCCAACCTCGGTACCACATATTGGCCCAGGCCTCGGGCGCAGGCCCTGGACTCTTGATATCAATAATATCGAGAGCCACCTGCGTCGTTCCAGGGTTGGTCATTTCTAATTTATCGCATACGTTGCACCGAGAGCCCAAATGGCGGGTCCACCTTCGAGTATAAGCGTGGCTCGTGCGCGGCAATGACGCTAAGGGAGCGACTAGCGGGTTATTCGTCGAACGGCGCGAATCCGGGTCGGCGGGTGCGGACGATGGACCGGCGCGGCGGCTGGCGCTCGATCTTCGGCATCGTGAGGGTCGGCATGCGCAGCAACCGTTGTTCAGGGACCACGTAATTGGATGCCATGGCGCGCAAGCTGTCCTGCTGACGGCGAAATTCGTCGAGGACGGCTCGAATGCCCGCACCGTTCTTCGTGTTTTCGGCGAGGATTCCGATATCGTGTCGCAAGTTATGAACGGCAGATCGTTACGCGTCGCTTTCGTCGGTTAAGCGGAACCCATATTCGAAGCCCGCCAGATCGCCGAAACTTGCGAGGATCGGATCCATCGGCTGGTCTGGTGTTTTTTCGTAGCGCTCCGCTTCGTTTCTAATGAAGTATGCGAGCAGATCGGCGCATTGAATTGGAAGGTACGCCTTACTCCTACCGAAACCGAGCAAGACAACGCGGCGACTCTTTTCGTCCCGCTGGTAAAGATTATCCAGCCACTTGCGGAAGTGATCTGCGGCGTCTTGCTCCGTGTCACATATCAACGCCACTTGAGGGTATTTCTTGTCAATTCCCGCCAGCGCCTGACCGACCACCTGTTGAAACAATCGCCGTTTTTGCAGTGCTTGTTGCTTCTCGGGCAAGCCGTGAATATTCACTGAGAACGCTGACGATCCCAATCCGGTCAACTTGTACAGGTGCACGAATTCGAATAAGAGCGCCGTTCGTCTGGCATCGAACTCTTGCCCCCATTCATCTCGTTTATGGGCGAACTCACCATTGAATGTCATCGCCTCCGTGGCTCGCAAGTACGACAGACCGTGTTTCCTTAAGCAGATGGACCAGAGATGCGCGAATGCGGTAATCGCTGACGGGTCTCCATACACGCCAGCGTACGAGGCGAAGTCGCCCCTCGCGCTTCCGTCCAAAAAGACATGGATCATGTTCCCATTATTGCCGTCGTCGAAACGCGATCCAATATCAGCACCTGGCTCGCGTTCGCTGGCAGGCTCGCGTGGGTCGTCGGCATGGTCATCGCAAATGGCAGCGGTATCGCCATGGCTGACTAGCGACTACCAGCAGACGACGCAGGTTGCGCCGATCCTGTCGCGCGGTGGCTTAGTCGAAGGTCATGAAGCCGATGAACACTGCCTCCGCCGGATAGGAACCGTGGCGATCGGACACTTTCTCCGGCATGCCGCGCGTCCCGAAGGCGACGTATACATGGTCCTTACTTAGATACTCAATCTTCGATTGTGGCAGTTCCCGGTCACCGGCGAGCGCTTTTGCCCGGACAATCGCCTTCATTGGCTTGGCGCTTGTGTTGCGCCAAGAGGACTCTTTCAACCGTTGGGAATCGTACTGCCCTCGGATGGTTCGCACATTTTTACCCACGGCGACCGTGAACTCGATGGGCTCATCTGTGAGAAAAATGGTCAGCGCCCAGAACGTTGCCCCCGGTGGTACTTCCGCCCAGGAGTTTTCCACTTCGGGACGCTGTTGCGTAGCCTCCACCGTGATCGGTGCGAGTCCCAAGGCTGCGATTGCCGACACGAATTCACGGCGTTCCATGGAGAGCGCCTCCTTCTCGTTCCGGTGACGACTACCCCGTTATCAGTCTTGGTCCAGCACCAGGAGACGCCCATCGTTTTGACACTCGCAATAACGCGCTAACGACGCGTGCCTCGACTGCGTAGAGGGAGCTGAGGACCGCTCGTATCATCGCCATCGAACCTCCAATAGTGCCGAGGTCAGTATAGATCCCTTCTGTCTTACCCACCCCTGAGGCTGTACTGTCGACGGAGGAGTGTCGCCTCGAAATTTGCGCCGTGGAGAGTGGGCGCGTGCCGCCGCCGAGTGTCTCGTGGGATCCGGCGACGGCTAGATTCTCCGGACGCGCGCTCGGCGCCCGCTGGTGGCGTGTCGTGTGTCGGCAAAAAAGGTGTCGAGCTGGGCTCGACCGACGAGAGCCACCGACAGACGTTCCCACCGCACGCCGACGGCGGTTAAAGAGCCTCTCGCCCCTAACTCGTTACCGTCACGCCTAGCAGCTGCTCGGCGGTCTGGATGCGAGGATCGCGGAGCTGACCGCACGGGTTGCGTCAATACGTGCACGGATCGAGGCGGATCTCAGCGGAAGTCCCGAGACGGGCACCGATGTCCTGACGAAGCTGACGGGCGATCACGCGGTTGAACGCGACGACCAGCACCTCGTGCCCATCGACGGCGAGTCCCTCCGGGTAAAGAATCCGCTCGACTCGTCGCACGAGGCCGAACGTCTTGCCGCTTCCTGGGCGCGGCGACACACCTATTGGTGTCACCGTCGGAGTTGATGAGAGGAGGTACCCTGTACCTCGCACGTCGGTGTTCCACGACTCGACCATGAGCGTGAGAGTCTATCGCGCATGGGTGGTGTGCGCTAGACCGGTTCTCGGTGTGCGCGCTCCACTGGTGGGTCGGACCGATTTCATATCTGTATTTCGCACGGAAAAAGCCGTTGGTCTGCCGGTCCGCACCACGGACCGAACCCTCGCCAAAGTGATGGCGCAGGTCCTGCAGACCCAGGCCAATGTCCTACACTTGGGGTCTAATCCGGAAATGACCAGCATGACGGTCCGCGTCGCGTTCGCGGTCATCATCGGCTTCGCCACAGGCGCTGCGGCGCAAGGGGTCGACGTACCGCCGGACGCGTTGATTCAACTGCAGCGGACGTCCTGTGATGGCACATGTCCTATCTATACGGTGACGATTGACGCACACGGTTCGGTCACCTATGAAGGGGAACGGTTCGTTCGTGTCGTTGGTCGTCAAACAGCGCACATCGATCAGTCGTTGGTGGCGAAGCTGTTGTCAAGCGCCGAGCGCATTCGCTTCTTTGAGCTGCGTGACGCCTATCGTTCGATTGAGAATCCCGACGGCACTATTCAGTCCGTTACCGATTTGCCGACAACGATCGTCGCCGTCACGGTCAACGGTCGAACGAAGCGCGTCGCAGACTATTTCGGTGCACCTGATATCCTCGCCCCATTCGAACGCGAGATTGATGAAGCGGCCGGGACCAAACGCTGGGTATTCCTTGACGAAGCCGCGCTGGACGAACTCATACGCTCCAACTGGTCGGCGTCCGGTGACGAGGGCGCAAAGCTATTGCAACAAGCGATCGAGAAGGATGACGTCACGCTCGCTCGCAGGCTGATCGAACTCGGGAGTGATCTTGGCGGCCCGGCGGAAACGCGATTACCGCCGCTGCTTGTGGCGAGCTCAACCTCGATGGTGGATTTGCTGGTCAAAGCCGGGGCTGACCCAAACGAACGGCCAATCGGCAGAGTTGCCGCCCGGACTCCGTTGATGAGTGCCGCGCACAAGACCCCCGGTTTTGCTGGGGCGTTGTTGAAAGCTGGCGCCCGGATCGAGGATATGGACCACGGCCGGACCGCGCTTTGGTACGCAGCGTGCGCGGGGAATTGGCGTGTCGTGACGGTGCTACTTCGCGCTGGCGCCAATCCTCGTGGTGCGGCCGGCATTTCTGCACTCGAATGTACGCGACGAGCGCGTCAGGACACAATGAATCGTCGGCCCACCGTCCTCAACCGTGGGATGCCAACTGTTGAAGACTTCGACCAGGTCATCGCCCTGCTCGAACGCGCTTACAGGTGATTCGATGGCTATCGCCTGGTTCCGCCGTCAGAGCAGCGCGACGTTGAGCGTGTCCTGAATGACACCAACATTGGCTGCAGCCGTGCGGCGATCTTCGGAGCCCTCTGCGTTCTGCTGGCTCTTTGGATCACTTCTTCCTGTGTCCGAGGGTGAAATGAGCATCCCGGCTGTACGCTCGTCATGTAGGGTCTGGCGTCAGGCGCTTACAAACCCACAACTAACATGCCGCAACTAAAGCCGATCATCGTCGCGCTTTCCCTGTGGGTTGCGTTGACCCCAGCTCCGAACCGTCCACAAAATGGCGGCGACCCGGAAACGACGATTGTCGATCCCGAGGCATATAAGGTCTACAGAGCGGCGCTGGGCGCGCGCATTCCGAACATCGCGGTGCTCGATGAAACGCGCAGCGGCGGCTGCTCTCCGTCTCATGCGCCAGACGAGTGGCAGGCCGTCTGGCGGAACTACGACGAAGAGAACAGACACCCGCGCCGTCTCCTCGGGACCGATGCAGGGCTGCCGAGCATCCTGGTGACGTTCAAGGAGTTCAATGCGCAACGGCAGCGTGCTTTGGCGAGCGTCGACCCGGTTCGCGCGATGGCCGACGTCATGAAGCGCTTTCCTGCGGGCAGACTTGTCACGGTCTCTGCTGTCGGCTTTGATGTGGCGAAGACCCGCGCGGCGCTCATGATGGGGTACGTCTGCGGATACGACTGCGCAGGTGGAAAATCGGTGCTCATGGTGAACGAGGGCGGTGAATGGGTGCGGAGCAAGTCAGCCTCCGTCTGCGAGTGGAGATCGTAGAGCGGGCCCTTGACTGGCGATCGGAGCGGGGCTTCGACTCAGGGGAGGTGTTGCCGGGGACACGGGCGTCTTCGCGATCGACGACAATCGACGGCTCCGACAGCTCGTGTCCGAACCGGTCGAGTACGACGCTTCGTACATTGGCATAGGTCGGTCGACGTGAATCCCGCAGCGGCTTGCCTTCGTGCGTTGTGGTAATCGATCAGCAGGATGCTCAGGCCAACTCACCGTGCGGTGACGTCGGGTTGCGCGAGGATGCCATATGAAGATTCATGTTCTGGCTGCGATTGGCGTGACGACGCTGACCACGGTCCTTGTGGCCGGTTCCGACACTTCGCAGTTCCACCCGAAGCTCGAGAGCCTCCGCTCGCGAGCCGCTGGGAATAACGGCGTCGGTATCGACATGATGTTTTTGGAGTACCCGCAATCACGCGTGCCGAAGCTGTTGGAGATAGCTGACGTCGTTGTGTACGGCCGGATCCGCAGCATCGAGGCTCGTTTGTCGGTGGATGAAACCGTCGTCAATACCGACTACCTAATAGAGCCGATAACGGTGTTTAAGGAGCGAGTAGCGGTTACCACGGCTCGGACCCCCGGTCCCACATTTCAGTTGCTGGTCCGAAGGCCTGGCGGTGAGATCATGGATCAGGGTATGCGCTTGATTACGTATGCACACCCCTACCCAGAGAAAGAGCCGTTTGTACAAGGGGATGAGGTCATCTGCTTCTTGACCCAGGCTGAAGATCGGACGCTGTTCCATTTCACAGAAGGACCTTTCGGTCTCTTTCGGATCAGGAATGGCCGTGTTCACGCCTTGACGGAGGCGGTTGCGGAGCTTACGGAATTCTCCGACACGCCGCTGGCGGATTTCATGTCCATGCTGAATAAATCACGCAAGGACAATCGCTAGGGTCTTAGGTCCGGTGGTGTGCCGCAAACCCTGCGGGATGGCAAAGCAGGAGAGTACTCATGACGTTTCGCATCGTGATGACAACGGTGCTAGCCCTGTCCACGCAGTTGCCGGACGTACCGAGCATGCGAGATCGGGCAAAAGAACAGGGAGGAACCGCAATCAATGAGCTATTCTCCGAACCCCAAGTCACATCGTTGCCGGATTTACTCAAGAAGTCCGATGTGGTGCTTTACGGCAGAATCGCGGGCCTTCGGACCGTGTTGACACCAGATGAAAAGTTCGTGGCCACGGAGTACGAGATCATTCCGATCGAGATGATCAAGCAGACGAGGCCGACGAACGCAGCACCTCGACCGGGTATCGTCCCGGGAATTGTTGTTAGACGGATCGGTGGGCGCCTGAATGAGGGCGACATGCATTATGTGACGGCCAACCATGCATACCCAATCGTAGATCCTCTCAAGCTTAACGACGAAGTGGTGTTCTTCTTGCTCGAACGTTCAGAAACGGTCGGCATGTATGAGTTTACTGCCGGAATCTACGGCGCCTTCCGAGTTGCCAATGGTCAAGTGTTATCAGTATCTCCGCGAGCTGCACACCTGCGCGGCGACAAACCCATGGCGGTCACCGCCCTTGTCATGCAGCTGCAACAGCCTGTGAATCGATAGCGAGCAACCGACTGGGGCGCCTTCATTACATTGAGTGCAATATGGCTATCAGGACACGCACTGTGTTGGGACTGTCGATAGGGTTGTGTTGCCTGGCCGCGGTACTGGCAGCCGGGCGGGAGCAGATTTCGGGTGCTTTCATCGAGACGAAGGACGTCACGCCTGACGAGATGGCAGAACTGACGCGGCTGGCTGCGCCGAGCGGAAAGCAGCCTTGGCTCGTCTACGGGTTTCGATACAGCCTCGGGGCACCATCAGCAGTGAGACACACATCATTCGACGTCTATCTGCAACCAGACGCGGTGAACGGCGCGCTCCGTCGCGGCCGTAAGCTTCGCGTGGAGGAACTCGCGCCTTCAGCCGGCGGACCGCAGCCGGAGTGGCGGATTGACTCCACTGCCAACTACGCGCAAGTCGCCGACAGCGCAGGGCTTCCGGACACGCCAATCGGAAGGTGGAACCGGCTGCGTCCGTTTGACGTTGGCGGCGAGTTCGACGATCGGACGCTGCTCACCCTAGTTGAACTCATCCGGAGCAATGCCCCAGCACCGAACTTTGGCAAGGGCGAGGCTCCCGATAGAGTCAACGGCTCGTTGGCCATGTCCCACGTCAGGCGCACAGGCGACGGCATTGAGGTCAGACTCATCGATCCCAACGGCTTTCAGGGCGAATCCGTCACACTCAAAGAGCGTGACGGTGGTCTGGTGGTCGTCAAGGTCGGACTTTGGATCACGTAACCGCCCGGCTGCGGCCACGCGGGCGTCCGACCGGCCCGACGCGGCGACTTCGGAGAGCTTCGGCCACGCAGCCTGGAGAAACACAAGCGCATCGAAGTCAGGCTGTCACAAACGGCTCTGTCCACCCCTCACACCTCGTAACCGAGAAGTCGATCTGTTCGCGAAAGGCTCCCGGTGGAGGTCTGCACGTCGACCATCACCAAGTGCAAGCAGGAACGCGCTGGAAGGACGTCGATCAGCGCTTCTGTTTCAAAGATTTATATGTTACCCAGATATTCAGACTAATAATGGCAATCGCCGAGATTATCGAGAGTAAGGCGAGCCCAACTGCTGCAGATATAAGCGCTAGGCCTGAAGCCACCATTACTCCGCCAATGAAGACGACGACTCGCTTCTTCTCGTCTGGCGCGGCGCCGTATTCGCGCGCGCAGATGCCGAACCAGAAGCTACCAGACATAAGCGCCAGCACGCCCAGAAGAGCGGCGGCCTTCTGTTGAGCGCTGTGTGCAATGTCAAAACGCGGTAGCCAGAAAAAACCTCCGATCGCCACGATTCCGAACGCGAAGGCGATGACACTGTACTGAATCGGCCGTTTTACGTACTCGACTCACATTCATGATCCCGAGCAACGACCGTATACTCGCTTCGCGACGCCTAAACAGATACCCGCTGACGTTGCCGTGTACCAACCCAGAACACCAGACTCTGCAAGCGCCGTGTTGGTGTCGATGATGCTCGTTGCAGAACAGATAATAACCCCAGGGCCGGTAGCCAGACCGACAAGTGTTTCGGCGGTCATGATCGGGACCTCCAGAAGAGCCCACATGGTTCCCAAACATCCGCCCCACGCCATCTTTGCATACTCGCCGCAGTCCGATTTGGGAGCGTCCTTGGGGGGCCGACCGGTTTTTCCTCTACCGGCCATTGACCCGAACTGCCGCCGGACCTGGTGACAGCGAAATGAAAGTCGGTCCCACACACGCAAGCTGGGGGAAGCCGCCCTCTTTTTCCTCGGGTGGACATGACCCGAAGTCCCGCCGAACCTGACTCTGAACGCAAGGCTATTCGTCAAGCTGGTCGCACTCAACCAGAGCCACGCCCCAGGACCAAACTTTGGCAACGGCGAAGTTCCTGACAGAATCGCTGGCTCGCTACCAATCACCGCCGTCCGGCGCACCCTGGCACCAGCATTGAAGTGACGCTCACCGCCGCCAACGGCTTTCAGGGCGAATCCGTCACACTCAAAGAGCGTGACGGTGGTCTGGTGGTCGTCAAGGTCGGACTTTGGGTCGTGTAACCGCCTCGCTCTCGCTGGCTGCTCGTGTCGTGTTTACAGGCGTCGCGGTTCGTCCCGGCCTGATGCACTCCGCCCGGCCCGACGGCCTCTGTTCCGCTCGCTGTTTTGCAACGACAGGCCCTCCTCGATCTGAAAACGAGATAAGGTGCGGTTCACTCAACCTTTTTAAAGTCAGTGAGTTGGCACGGTCGCGCTGAGCAATACCGACAGGGCAATGAGCTGTTCCCCGAACACGGTCTTGCAACGGGTCTAACCGAGCTGAGGGGCCTTCCGGTATCCTGGTTCGCGAGCGGACAATCAGGACACATTGAGAACGGAGGCAGCCGATGCGGTTCATCATCACTGTCGTTCTGACTCTATGGGGCGCGAGCGCTGCGAGCACCGTGCAGAACATCGCGAACGATGAAGCCTGCCGCGTAACAGTCCCAAATGGAAACAAAGGCGGCGACGTCGAGCCGGGTTTCTTCGGGAGTCGGGAGTTATCCGTTTCGCTGATGTGGCCAACCGGAACGGTCGTGTTCAAACCCGGAGGCGCCGGAACCGTTTTGCCCGATGGCTCTCTGTCCATGAAGTTCGGCTGGCAGCGGGGCACTCACGGTGCACTCACAATCGAGGGGCATCGGATCGATGCGGCTGCGCCGCCATTGCGAGCGCATATCCCAGCTGGGTATGGCGACACTGGCTTTCAGGCCACGGCTCTGATTTTTCCGACACCGGGATGTTGGGAGGTCACCGGCCACGTTGGTCAAGCGACGGTCACGTTCGTGACGAAGGTCGTGAAGATTGGTAAAGGCCCCGGCCGGCCGTGAAGTCGATTGCTCTTGTTCGGCAGAGCCTTGCCGTTGGGAGATGTGGCGGTTGAGGGTACAGTCCGCTGAGCAGCGATACGACGAGGTGTGGCGGTCCCACCGTCGCTGGTTTCGGGCGGTCTGGTTGTTGTGGCTCGGCTGGCTACCGTTTGGTTGGTTCGTGGTCTTTCCAGTCATGCGTCGGTCGCATTCCGACGCACCGGGCTTCGCCGTCGCGTTCGTTTACATGGCTGCCTTTCTCTTCGCTGGCACTCGCGCAAGCAGCCTTCGCTGCCCTCGGTGCGGCGAGCGATTCTTTTCGCGCGGCCGTTCGCACAACCCATGGGCCAGTACCTGCATCCATTGTCATCTGCCAAAGGGGGCTCGGTCGAAATGGCGACCGTCTCACTGAGTCGCGTGCTGCCATGACTCTGACCGAGGTCCTCATGGCCGCGATGGTGTCGGCTGCGGCCGCGGTCGGGTATCAATCCGCAGCCTTCGCGCATCGTGGCCTTGTCGCCCACGCCGCTGGCCTTGTCATCGGTGCGGCTATCGGCGTCGCCGGGGCGAAGGCTCTGTGGGCGACCCTTCGCTTTCTCAACGGCCCCGACCGTCGTGAGCAGTGTCAGTGGCTCGATAGTTGGTGGTTCAATTCCGCGACTTTATTGGCGATGATTCTGTGGGTGATCGTCGTGATCGCGACAAGCGGTCTTGTGACGAACGCAGTCCTGCGGGCCGCCTGATCGCCCTGTGGGCCTAGGAATCAGCCTCTCGAGCCTCTCCCTGGGGTGCCTGTTCCGGGTGTCCGTCATCGAATCCCTTTGCGAGGTACCGCTGCATCAAGCGTACGATAGCCGCGGTCGGACCGTAGCCGGCGGCTCGAGCCTTCTCTCGGAATTGCTGGAAGAATTCCGGCGTCAGCCGCGGCGAGCTCCGCAGGGTCCAGATGATCGACTTCTTCACGGGTCGCTCCGATGTCTGTGCTGGCGGATCATCGTCCAGCGGTCGACGGCACCCGGTCGTACGATGCTGGGCTGGCCGTATTTGTTAGAGTCCTGGCTGGAAGGTACGGCGGCGGTGTTACCGTGACCGGCACATCCAATCCCCTGAACGCGGGGAAGTTCACCAGGTTTGGCGCTCTTGAATATCTCGGATACCTGTTGAGGCGCCCGTGCAGCTAACGAGCCTATTCCCAATGCCCGTCATCATTGCCGCCTGCCTGATGGGATCGTTCGCGGTCCTAGCGAATACATTTTCGTTCATCATGATAGGCAAAATAAACGAATGGCTGCCCGAAAACGAGCGAGTCTCCTATTTGCGATGGGGGACCGACGTTCGGAGGCGATTCAAGCAGCTCTACCCTAAGAATCGGCTCGTTTTTCTCCTTGATTCCTGTATTGCGTTAATGCTGTGTTGTTTCATCTTCTTGATTGGGTTCTGGGTATTCGGGAACTCTTCCGGCGGCAGGTGATGGCAGCACCACCCGGTCACTTCCATGTCAGACTACCTGCCACTTGCCGTCTCCATCGACACGGCGCAGCCGAATACTGTGATGAAACACGCGCAGGCGTCCGGGTGCCGGTTCATAAACGGTTGGTTGTCCCGTATCGACTGCCTCGACGCGAGGTCGACAATTTCGGCCAAAATCGCCACGAATACTGAACGCGGTTGCGGGGGGTTGTCCCGGCGCGTGTTATTTCACGGCGCTCGAGAGAAGGTCGTAGACCACCCATAGCGAGCCGGCGGCCATGATGACGCCGACGAATCTCGTCTCGAGGCGGTTCATCGTCCGCTCCATCTCGCCCTGCTTCCAAAACGAACGCGGTACAAAGTTATCAGGTCGGACAGCCACGTACACTCCCAGGCCGGCGAAGGCCAGCGAGACACCCACGGCCACCAAGAGTCTCCACAGAGGGTCGGGATTCACAATCTCTCTCCAATGGGGCGGCGCTTGCTCTCGGCCGCCGTGGTCCTCGGCCAAGGCTAACCGAACACGGTTCCGTCAGACACGGGCGATGATGGCGTTGCAGCCGGGTACTGTCCATCGCGTAGCCGTCGCGCCGCCGTCGACTTCGAGACGCCCCATGCGGCTGCCGCTTGACGTACGGTGAGGCTCGCCGCCGCCTCCGCGGGCAGAGCGGTGAGCCGTGGTTTGCCGATGCGCGTCGCGTGCGCCCGCGCCCGCGCCAGGCCCGCGATGATGCGTTCCTGAATGCGCGCACGCTCGAACTCCGCGATCGAGGCAAGGACGCCGGCGACGAGCCTACCGGCCGGCGTGCTGGTGTCGATGCCCTCGCCGAGCGTCACAAATGCGATCCCGCGAGATTGCCAATCGTCGAGCAGCATCACGAGGTGACGCAGGTTTCGGCCGAGTCGATCGAGCCCGCGCGGCCCGACGCCGGATTTCGCTCCTGATTCGTCCGCCCGTTTCCGCTTGCTGCCAGTGGTTAGTGTGTCAGATAGTGTGTCGGCAAAACCATTCCCGCAACTCTGACCGCTACGAGCGAAAGGCTGCCGCACCTTGCCGACCCAGATTACAGGAGTAGCCTGATCCGGCAGTTGGATGATTTTTGGTCCGCGCTCAACTCCTATCGAGACCGCGACCTACGTATCGCCAGACCGATCATTCAGGTGTATGAACTGCAGGCTTGCGTTGAGCCCGTACTCTCGAGCTGTGTCCAGAAGCCTTGAGACCTCAAGCACGCCGTCCGCGACGAGGTTGGCGGCGGCACTTCCCTTGCTGTATCGCTGGACCTGGGCGACTCGTCCACCAACCTCCCTTCTCGTGCATCGACGATCAGTCGCTCGATGTCCTCCGGCGCTCCCTGAACGCGCAAATGGTGCAGCCCGGAGACAGAGGCCGTGAGCGGCGCCCGATCGCGCAGTTGCGCCTGATGGAATGCGACCAACCGCTCGTCGATCGATTCAAGACGATCCAGAATGAAGCGGTCCGTGTCACCAGTTGCATGGTCCTGTCGAATTACCCTTGCGGCAATCACTCGATAAATCGGATTCGTCACGTTATCGGTCTTGAGCACTGCGCTGACGGCGTCCGCGAGTCGCGGTTTCAACTCTTCGACACCCGCCAATGTCGTTGACAAAGAAGACCGTGCGCTCATCCGCGATGTCGAACGGCAGAACAGTGCCGCCCTCTGCCATGATTACGACCGGGCGACGGGCCGCGTGCCGTACTGCGAGCTCGTACATCACGTTCGGATTCAGTCCCGTTAGGTTGGCTACTACGACGTTATCTTGCAGCAAATGCGAGATGACCTGATGCGTAATCGATCCCGGTTCCGCGATCTCATGAGCGATGCTGACGCTCAAGCCGAGGCCATCGAGCACCGGTACGATGACGGCGCGTATGAGGCCCTCGATTGAGCGCCGAACCGCCGAATCTGAGGTCCCGATCGGCGTGATGATGAACGCCGTCTGCAGATCGCGCTCAGGTGGTAGTGGTTCGGTCATGAGAGGTCTCAATGGGATGCCGAGGTCGCGCATTCCTAGTTTAGGCCAATCCACCCACGGCCGCGGTGCTCCGCATAGCCACGGCACGATGTGCGGCGCCCGCAGTCCGCGCCGAACCGCCGTGGCGTCGTAGCCGCGATCCCGAGCACACAGTCCGGCCGTTGGCGCGGTCGCCCCGTCCGCCATGCGATGGGGGAATCGCAATCCACCAACGCCACGGCTTCTTGCGAGTCGTTCCGGTTCGCCTTGTCAGGCTAACCGCGAGCGGTACGCCCGCGCCGGCGCCAATCAGGACACGCTCACGCTACCTCGCCAACGAGGATCAGCTTCGGAGGTGTCTATATCGAGGACGATCGGTGATCAGAAGGCAGCTGTCGATTTGGCTGCAACCGTAAAGGATGCGCGCGTTGTTTGCTCGGACGGACTAGGCTTCGAGGCGCAAGTTGGTGACACCAATTTCGAGACGGCTCGGACGGACACGACCAGTCGGATGTCGGCAGTGTCACCGTTGTTGTTTGGGAGTGACAAGCGCCTGTTGTGGCGGGCGCCGTCGGGACGACGCTCGACCAGCGAAAACAGACCGCGCTCCGGCCGTCATGAATCGTCGGAGCGGATCGCGGTGCATGGGGTTATGCCGCGTCCGCTTGCGGTTGGATCGGTTTAGAAACCCGAAGAACCTAACCCTTCCCATGGAGTCGCTGTTGATCCTGCCGGGCAATATCCAGGCGCACCATCTCGCACATCCGCTGGAGAATTCTTGGCGGGACCGTCTCTGAGAGCGCCACCTGCAGGAAATGGGCGCGCATCGACGGATCGCGCATCGCCTTGGCGCTCTTGGTGCCGTTCATTTGAAATTCCCGCATCAACCGCGCGAGCTGCACGTGTTCGCGCGAGTATCGCCCGTGTCGCGTGTTCGCTTGTCGGATGCGTGCCAGCCCTTCAGTGGTTCGCGGCCCCGTGCTCAATCCGCCGTGCAGCCGACACCGCCGGCGACCACGCAGCGCCGGACACTGACACGGCGTGCCGCGCCGCGTTTTCGCCCCGCACCGCAGAGCCGCCGTGAAATCACCGACGGGGTTGCCGTGCCTCAGCCATCCACGCCCGTCGATCTCAGGTTTTGTCAACCTCTCGTCTCGCGGTGCATGGGGTAATCTCCTCGTTAGCCGTAGAGCGGTTGATTGTTTTTCAAAGAGTTCAAACCGTGCTCAGGCGCAGGCAGGCGCCTCGTACCTCACGATCACCGCCAAGTCGAACCGCCAGCGTGCGATCGCCGCGCGGTCCCGATCCGTCAATGCGGTCAGCGGCTCTACCTGAAATTGCTGCCGTTCGTCGAGGCTCATAGAGAGCCCACGGATCCAGATCAAGCGCGAGCTGCAGCGCGGGAAGCGGGACGGTCAATCCGCCGCGTAGGTGGACCCGAGCAGCGCCAGCAATTCGGGCTTCTGGCGCGCGAGCTGGTCCCGGAGTTCTGGTGTCATGGCACCCTTCGGCGCCTCGAACATTAGGCGGTCGCCCGTGGTCTGCAGGACGATGCCGGCCGCCTTCAAGGCATTAAGAAGCTCGGTCGTCGTCATCACACTTCGCCCTTTTCCCACGACAGGTCCACGCATTCGCCCTCTCCCCCCTCGGAGAGTGCCACACCGTAACTTCGTCCGGTATTCAATCTCGGACCGCCACCGGCTGACGCGCGTCGTGGATGGCCCGCAGGGCGTCGTAGCGTCCTTGGTCGTACTCGCTCAGCGGGTCACCCTTCAGCACCTGTTGGTGGAGCGCGTCGAATTGTTCGTGCACCGGATCGATGATGATGCGCACGATCCGCGGCTGCACGTGGTCGCTGTCAGACGTGGCACTCTGCTGGCGTGATGTTTCACTAAGCGTCCCTTTGATCTTCTGGACAGCATCGAGGAGGCGTGCATGCTCCACACTACCGGGACGCGCAAGTTGCAACTCGCCGAGTACACGCGCGAGTTGTTCACTCGCGTGTCGTCGGAGCGTCTCTTCTGGGTTGGCGAGGTACTTCCGCGCATAGCTTCTCGATATCGCGCTGGCGCAAACGCTTGCGTGCGTCTTTGTGCGCTGGTTGAAATCGTCCGCAGCGACCACACGCGAGGGTGGCGAGGGGCACGGGCGTGCCGCAGTGCAGGCAGACCCGGAGCGGAACCGACTCAGTCTGCACCAGGGCGCCGGGCTCGGGAGACTTCCACGGCTGCCTCGGGTCTCGGACGTCGAGGGTCGGGCTGGGGTCTGCCTCTTGCGGCGATCTTGGGGCCGCTGGCGTGGTCGAGCTGGATTTGTGGTCCGGGTCTGCTCCAGGTACTCGCCAGTCGGGTTCCAATGTGGCAGGCAGGTCAGTCGTGTGACTAGCGCGTGACTGTTGGTCGTTTGTGGACATTAAAACTCATGTGTGCACAACGATTTATCTACAGGAGACCCGCTGACTCCCTGTCAGGGGACTGCCCAAATTCGTCTTCCGTTCGAGCCACATCGGGTATCGATGTGCCCGTCCCCCAGCCTTGCCTTGCTTGTCCTCCTGTGCGGTGAGGCTTGCTATGGATATGAGGCTTAGGAGTACAAAACACGCGAGAGACTCTTTTTTAGGGACTTACGTACCCAAGCACCACAAGCCCCACACCCCTCACGTCTCCGCCTCGGCAGCTCCCGACGCCACAGGCGGTGGGGGTGGATTTAGCTTGATCCCCACATACCAGGCACCGTCGTTCTGCACCTTCTTCGCGTAGCGCTTCCCTATGGACTGATAGAATTTTTTCGACCCCAACGGATAGCGCACCTTCGTCGTGTCGACCCACGCGCGATACGCTCTCCACAGGTCTGGGGCCTTCGTCTTGGCGTCTCTGACGTCCACACAGCGCTCCGCGAGGAATTCCGCCAGCCGCTCGTTCTCACGTTGAAATTCCTGCGTGGCGGTCGCGAACGCCGGTGGCAGCGTCCCCAGTCCATCCTGCCGATAGAACATCCGTGCCCCGTCGACCAGCCACCGCAACACGGCCCGTTGATGCGTGGGGTCGTGCCGCAGCTGAGGGGTCCCCGTTTTTCGGTCCACTATACGACTTTGTCAGATCCGTAGTTGATGAAACCGCTGTTCGGCTTGCTTCATCCAGCGCATGTATCGAGGGCGACTGATAAACAGCAGCCCGGTAAAGATTTCCTGGACGAAGGCGCGGACCTGCGGAAACGTGAGTCGTGGACCGGCGCGAGGGCGCATCCGTTCGGTCTGGAGAAACGCGTAGGCGACCGCGCTGATGACCATGTGATGCTGCCAGCCGGGATACGAGCGGCCTTCGAAGTGATCGAGCCCGAGTTCGGTTTTGAGATCTTGGTAGTGCTGTTCGATCGCCCAGCGCTGATGCGCCAACCGCACGAGCTGCGTGAGCGAGGCGGTCGCGGGCAGCGAGACCAAGTAGTGTCTGCGGCGACCCGTCGGCCCGAGGCCGCGCTCGCAGAGCAGCCAGATTTCTGGGGCGAGGCGCCGCTGGCGCCAGTCGGTCGCCGGGGTGACGCGCAGGGCGGCGAAGTCGGCTGCCCACGGCGGATTGGTGCCGTTGCGCCAGCGGACGCGGCGCCAGGCGCGCGCCGCAAGGCGTCGCTGAGCGCGCGGACGCCGACCGGGTCGCGGTCGGGCCAGCCGCCGCGCGATTGCGCGGCGGCGGTTGCGCCGATCGACGCGCAGCGTCGGCGTGCCGCGAAAGACGGTCAGCGTCGGCGAGATGCCCAGCGCATACGGCAGCCGCAGCCGATGCAGCGTGCGGCGCACCGTGCTGTTGTCGCCGTATTCGGCATCGGCGACGACCGCGGTCAGCGTGACGCCGGCGGCGCGCGTCTGGCGCAGCAGCGTCAGCGCCAGCCGCCACTTCTCCTGAAAGAGGACCGCGGCGGGAATGCGCGCGCTGGCCGGCGCGCCGCATCGCTCGTCCACGCCTCGGGCAGATACAGCAAGGCGCCCATCGGCCAGGCGCGGCCGCCCGTCCACAGCGCCGCGGTCACGGCGACTTGGCAATTCGCGACCTTGCCCAGCGCGCCGCAGTACTGCCGCGCGACGCCCGACCGAGTGCGGGCCCGACTTGGGAAAGCTCGTTTCGTCGAGGATCAGCATGCCCGTGCGCTCCGGCGTCACGCGCGCGCAGGCGGCGCCACAGCGCCTCGGCCTCCCACGGCGCATGCGTGATGAAGTGCTGAAAGGCTTGATACGAGTCGGCTCGCTGACGCGCGCGAGCATCGCCGACATCGACTTGCGCGCGCTGTCGCTCAGCAGGCCGTCGACGTATTGCCGCAGCGACACGTGCTGCGCCCGATGACCGAAGCAGTCCTTGAACTGATCCAGCCAGCGCGTCAGGCGACGCAACAGCGCCCACGCGTGCCGATCGAGCACTGGGCGCAGCGTACCGGAGTCAATCGACAAGTACAAGACCCTTAACCTCGTTTCCCGTCAGATCGCTTCGCGAATCAGCGGGATATCTGACAAAGTCGTACTAGGAGGGTGAGTCTGCGGCGGTTTTCATCGCTCTCCGTGCGTATTCCCGAGGGCTCAGGCCCTTGAGAGATCGGTGAGGATGATGCTCATTGTAGTCCCACCGAAACGCGTCGATCTTCTGCTGCGCGTCCTCGAGCGACGCGAACCAATGCACGTTCAAACACTCCTCCCGAAACCGCCCGTTGAACGATTCGATCGTCGGCGTTGTCGGTCGGCTTGCCGCGCCGGCTGAAGTCGAGGATGACCCGTTGGTGTAGGCCCAGCAGATCCATCGCCGCGCTGACGAACTCGGTGCCGTTGTCGCAGTAGATCCGTTGCGGCAGACCGCGCTCGAACCGCAGTCGCTCGAGCGTGGCCGCCACATCGTGGCCGCTCAGGCCCTGGCCGACGTCGATCGCCAGGCATTCGCGCGTGAACAGGTCGATCACGGTCAGTGCCCGGAACCGTCGCCCATCGGCCAATTCGTCGGCGACGAAGTCCATGCTCCAGATGTCGTTGCGAGCCGTCGCCGGTCGTCGCTGCTCGCGGTGCACCGCCGTCGCGTGCCGCCACGGTCGCTTGCGCCGCAGCGCCAGTCCTTCCTCGATGTAGACGCGATAGAAGCGCTCTTTGCCGACCTCCCAGCCTTCGCGCCGCAACAGCACCCGCAGGCGGCGATAGCCGAACCGCACCCGCGTCTGCGCCAACTCGCGCATCCGCTGGCGCAGCGCCGTCAGCGGATCCTTCCGGCTCTGATAGTACGCGGACGATCGCGTCGCTGTGATCACGCGCGCACGCCCGCCGCGTGCTGACCTCGTACCGGCCCATCAAGTAGCGCATCACTTCGCGCTGCTTGACGGGTTTTAGAACTTTTTTTGAACGACGTCCTGGAGCATGACCTTGTCGAGCGACAGGTCGGCGACGAGCCGTTTCAGCTTGGTGTTTTCGTCGCGCAGCTGCTTCAGCTCGCGGGCTTCGCTGGGCGGCATCCCGCCGTAGACTTTCTTCCAGCGGTAGAACGTCTGCTCGGAGATCCCCACTTGGCGGCAGACGTCGCCGACCGGCACCCCGCCCTCGGCCTGCTGCAACACCGAGGTGATTTGCTCGACGGAAAAGCGCTTCTTCTTCACGGCACATCCTCCTGGCCGACTGGCCCGATTGTGCCGCAGAACTCACTCTGAAAGTGGTCTGAAAAACCCGGAGCCCCTCACAGCGCATCGCGAATCGACGTGTCTTCGTTTCCGAGGAACGTCTGCTGAAACAGCACCACGATCACACGGGTCCAAAACGCGGCGGACTCGTCGGTCACTTTTGGACGGTCATTGCACGTGAACCACAACTTGCAGCACGGCGGGAATTGAAACGAGCGTTGGTATTTGTCCGCTGCACGCACTTTGTCACCGCCGGTGACTTGCTTCAGGCGTTCGTGATGCAGCGTCGTCGTGTTGCCCGCTTCAGAGCAGTGTACAACCGTTTGCCGGGCAGCTGCGCGAGGTTGTACGGCGTCTGCTGACGTGTGTCGAAAGTCGCCGCGTCGATCTCCATCGCGTACTCGCCAACTGCGCTCGCCACCGCGCCAAAAATGGTGCTTTTCCCGTTGCGCCCTTTTTCCCCATTGGGTAGGAACCACTTATCGAGTTTGACGCTGCCCGTGATTGCGTACCCAGCGCGGTTTGCAGCCATCGCCGCTCGGTGGCATCGGGGAAGATCTCCGCGAGCACGCGAGTCCACAGCTCGGACTCGGCACACACGTCATACGGCGCGCTGGTGCACAGCGTGATGCGTTCGTCCGGTCGCGCGCGCCGAAGGGTGCCTGTCCGAAGGTCAACCACCCCGTCAGGCGTGCCGAGCAGATGGGGGATCAGGTCCCACTGGTCGCCTGCGTCCGCAATTGGCGAGAGATCCTGCGTGAGCGTCAACAGGTTCGTGAGACGTGATCGGCTTTCCCCCTTGCTCGTCCACGCCAGCGCCTTTTGCCTCCGGTCGGAATCCGTGATCTTGAGGGCGAGGGCTTGACGCATGCGCACGGCGTCCAACGCGAGTGTGGTCAGGTGACCGGTACGATCCGGCTGCCAGATGCCTGAAAAGTCGTCGAGCACCAACCAGCGGGCCTGACGGTGATCGAAGCGCAGACTGTCGGCACGAGCGGACGCAAAAAACTCGGCGTCGCCCGCTTCGGTGAGCGGAAAGGGATCCGTCGCCGGCACGTACCGCTTGCAGATGTCTTTGGCAATCGCGTCGATATCCTTGCGCTCACTCTTCTGCTCGTGCGCGGACATCTCCGGGACACCTTCGCTCCGATGGGTGTGCAACGACCACAACGCATCGGCGATCTCTTCGTTCTCCCACCCCAGACGCCGTAATCGGCAGGCTTCACGTACAGCGTCCGATGCTGATCGCCTTTGCGGATCGATGGCGGGATCGGCGGCGAGGTCGTGTTTGAGGTCGTCTGTGATGTGGCCGTCGACGCGTCATCGGTCGTCGAGAGCACGGCGCGCAGGTCCGCGAGCCCATACCGTCTCGATGCGTCCCACGTCTCGACGACCACCGCACGAGGCGGCGTGTATTTGTGGTTGAGCGTCCCCGGGAGTCTGAGCACGCGCGCCACCTCGGCGGCACTGAGGTCGGCACCAAGCGCCGTCGCGAGTTGACGGAGGAGCGGCTTGACAGCGTCGACGGCAAGCGGCTGATCAAGCAACCAGTACGCTTGGAATCCCCCACCCGTAGCGATGACGATAGTCGGCGGACGCGGAAACGCCGCGAGTTGTGCGCGTGCGTCGGCTTTAGAGGGGAAGTCTTTGAAATCGATGTCAGCCCAGACCGCATGCACGGGTGCGCACCCGGTCGTGTCGCGGCGATCCGCATCGAGGCGTGGGGCCACGCCCACGTAGACATTCCAGCCGCGATAGTGATCGGCAAACGCATCGACACCGCGGAGATCATCCGCCGGGAGGCTGATCGTCTTGACCACTTTGTCGCGAATCGCCCGCAAGTCGCGATAGCCAGTCGGGTGCAGGACGCGGAGGAGCGCATGGCGCGGGTTAGCCTCTCGTTCGTCTTGATCCGCGGAATACTGCTCGTCCGCCGTCAAGTCCGCGAGGGGGGCGGATCCGTCGTTGAAGGGGACCATGTCATCGACGCCATGCTTCACGACGAGGCGCCGCAGGTAGTCGGGCAACTGTTCACGGGCACGGGGTGCGTCACGAGACGCATCGCGAGTTTCACCGACGCGACGAGTTGGGCGTCTGCCGTGTCCATTACCGGGCCGACCACGCCGCCTCCTGTGCCCATTGCGCGATCCACCGCTCCGCGTGCGCCACGGTGTCGAACGACCGATATTCGCCGAGCAGCGTTCCGTCGGTCGGGTCGCGAAACGTCTCCGCGCCGCGCTGGCCCGGGCTCGTCTGGTAGACGTGGAACGTCCAGGCCCCTCGGGCGACTGTGCGTCCCGTCGGCGGCAGCAACCGGGAGGCGACGCGCCGCGTCTCGCTGGGCACGCGCACGACGAGAATCATCGCGACCCCTCCGCGAGGTGACGCAGCTGCCGAAGGGTCTCGACACGCAGCGCCTCGCGAGGCTCGCGCAGCCGCGCCTCGTAGCGGTCGAGCGCGTCCGGCGCGATGTATTTGTGGATGGTGTCGAGCAGGAGTTGCCGTCCAGCCTCGGCGGCGACGACGAGCGCGTTGGCCTCGACTTTTCGCGCGCCATGCGCCTTGATGTACTCCTCGACGTACGCCTTGTCGTGGTCGCGGTGCGCGGGGTCGGCAAGGTCCTGGTTGCTGCCGGTCGTCAGCCCGTCGATCCACGTCAGGTGGTGCGCGTCGATGAAGTCGCGGTTCAGGCCGAAGCGATCCACGATTAGGGTCGCCGGGTCCCACGTGACGCCGTACGTCTGCTCGACGGCGTGGACGAGCGTGGTCAAGCCCCTGCGGAGGGTCTTGGAGATCAGCAGCCCACTCGGATCGTGGTCGCCGCAATTGAGCAGCACCGGGCGCTGACGGCGCTGCTCAGCTGCGGCGAAGCGGCACATCATGTCCGCCCGCTGATTCAGGTCAGACCAGCCCTTCGCGTTGCTGTAGCGGATCCAGTAGCGATTGCACACCGGCGCGAAAAGGGACTTCAGATCGACTTTCTCGACGAGCAATTCCAAATATACGGTTGGTCCTCCCAGAACGAGATCGGCCGGTAGTCTTGCCACTGCTCTTGCACCCACTCAATGGCCGCCGTCGCTTGGGTGACGACGTCGAGGACGTCGATGTGCTCGCCTCCCTCGGACACCCGCGACGGGTCGGCGGCACAGATATTCAGCGGCAGCAGTCCGAGCTTCCGGCAGTGGCTAATCAGATCTTCGGCCCTGTCGAAGTCGCCCTTCGACAGCCCGCGCGCTTCGAGGAGATAACACCAGCCGCGCACGCCGCCGGGCGTGAAATCGAGGCCGTGATGGATCCCGCGAATCGCCCGACACCACGCGACGAGCCGCTGAGCATAGTCGTCGTCGGCCTGTGTCGATGGCCGTCCGGGAGCCCGGCGGGGTAACTCCAGCCTAGAGTCGGAATAGCTTCCGATGAGATCGCGACTGGCTGGGGTGCTCATCGCGTCACCACCGACGCCGGATACGCGCGCACGATCACCCCGTCGAGCGTGATGCCCCGTTCGGTGCGAGGGGCGGCGGACTGTTTGAAAAAGAACGCTGTGCCGCTCGCCTGCGCGGTCGCCCGGAGCTGGCGCACCCAGGCGAGATCCATCGGCCGATAGCGCGGCCCCGACTCTCCACCGACAATCAGCCAGTCGATCCCGGTGAGGTCGAGGGAGGGGAGCGGTGCGAGTAGGGGTTCGGCCGAAATGAAGCGCACGCGCGCGGAGACGACGCGGAGCGCGTCGGCGCGATGCACGAAGCGATCATTCTCGATGCTGACGCCAAGCCACACGTTCGGATAGCCTGTGCCCCAGTCGTCGGGCAGATGATCGGCGATGCGCTCGTGGCGCTTGGTCAGAATCTGAAACTGCAGATGGGGGCAGGCGCGGATGATCCGCCACGCCTCGGCGCGCCATGGATCGGCGTCGACATGGAACCAATCCGACCACGAGCAGGTGAAGACGCGTTCGATCCGGTTTGCCGCCGCCGCGGCGCGTTCCCAGCGGGGCGGGTCGTCCCACCTCGTCGTCCGCACAACCACGCGCGGGTCATGCCCGTAGCGGGTCTGCGCCGTGAACATGTAGCAGTGCGCGCAGCCGGGCGACAGTTTGTCGCAGCCGCGCCACGGGTTCCACGTGCGGTCGGTCCACGCGATGATCGTGCCCTCGCTCATCGCGCCGCGGCCTCCCGCTCAGCGAGCCACTTTTCAATGTCGCGGCGGCGCCAGCCCACGCGCCCAACGGACAAGCGGACGGGCTCGGGAAAGCGATGCTGGCGCCTCAGGCGCCACACGGTCGTCGGCGAGAGGCTCGTCACGAGCGCGATGTGGCGTGGGGCGATGATCTCGGAGAAGGGGTCAAAGGGGCGGCGCTTGCTGCCGCGCGA
This sequence comes from uncultured Acidobacteriota bacterium, assembly GCA_963771415.1. Classification (GTDB taxonomy): domain Bacteria; phylum Acidobacteriota; class Vicinamibacteria; order Vicinamibacterales; family 2-12-FULL-66-21; genus CAWAZT01. The sequence continues at coordinate 95,726 of CAVYTI010000011.1, forward strand.
GGCTTCACAGGGCGCGGCGAGGGCTTCATGCATGCCCCGATACTCGCAAGCGGGGGCATGCACTGTCACCCGATTGCTTGCAAGAGTTTATGGAAAACTCTTGCGAGCCGGGGCTTGCTTTTTTACGTCTGTGCCCGGGACAGCGGTCGAGGCTTGACGATGCTCGCGATGGTCCGAGGGCTCAGGTCGAAGGCGGCCGCGGTGTCCTGCACGGCGCGGCGCGTCACGTCGCGCGTGTCGGCTGTCCCGTCCGCCTCGTGCTGGTCACGGTGGACTAGGAGACGCAGTTGATAAAACACGATGAGCTCGATGTCCGCTGCTATCGTGCGCGTCCGCGTCTTCCGTCCCGTCTTCTGTGGGCGCGTCGCGAGCACAAACGTCTTGATGAGGTAGTCGAGCAACACGGGCGGAATCGGCTCGCCGGGTGAGTCGAGCAGGGCGGCGGCGAGATCGTCGAGCGTCGGATCCCTCCGTCGTCGTTGGCGGACGACGGTCGTGGTCCACACGCCGTTGGCTTCCTCCGTCGTCTCCTTGGCAGGCGCCAGCAGGCGCAGCACGAGCGCACGCATGCGCCCATGCCGTCAATCATGTTCATCCAGGGCGCGGCGGGTCCACGCTTCGCTGCGAGGGTCGAGATCGTCGATCAAGGTACGGATCATCATGATCGATCACCTCGTGAACGCGACGCCGTTGCCGCCGTCCTTCTTCTCGATGATTTGTGTCAACGTGCGCCCCCACGAATCGAGCGCCGCACGTTTCTCGCCGTCGTAGCTGTGCCGGTCGTAGACCGCCGTGATGCCGACTTCGCTGTGGTTGAGAATCTTGGAGACAGTGAGGCGACTGATGCCGCTGCCGGTCATCAGCGACGCCGCCGTCCGCCGCAGATCATGCCCGTGGAAGTCGGGAGGGTGAACATCGCCGCCGCCTCGCGCTGTTGCCGTTTCCCCCGTGCGCCCGCGACGATGAACGTCGGCGGTTTAGGGTTCTTCTGCTTTGCGACACGGGCGTCTTGTTGTTCTTTCAAGGCGCGCAAGATGTTGAGCGCCATCGCTGACAGGGGCACTCTGTGCGCGAGGGCGTTTTTGCTACGCGCGGCGGGAATAGTCCACCAGCCCGACTCCATATCGATCTCGTTCCACGTCGCGTTCTGGATCTCGCTTTTTCTCTGCGCCGTGACTAGGCGCAACCGCCAGGCACTGCGCATTTCGAGGGGCAACGTTTCGGTGGCTGTCCAAAACCGGCGGATCTCCTCGGGCGTCAAGACTCGATCACGTTGCCGCTCCTCGCCCGGCTTGGTCGTCGCGGTGATCACGTTCACCTCCACGACGTCGCGCTTGAGGGCGAATTCAAACATCCCATGGAGCAGCGCCCGGATCCGGTTCGCGTAGATCGCGCCGCTCTTGGCGATGCCGTCAATCAACCCCTGCGCATCACGCCTCGTGATGTCTTTCATGAGGCGATCCTTCCAGCGCGGCAGGATCGCATTCCGTAGGTAACTGTCGTCAGAGCGCCACGACTTCTTCTTTTTCTTCGTGTACTCCTCGACGTACACCTGCGCAAAACTCCCGACGGTGTCCGCTTCGCGGTTCTCAACCTTTTCGTCGTGCGGATCGTGACCGGCGGCGACTTGTTTCAGCGCATCTTTCGCACGCTTGCGCGCATCGGCGAGGGAGAGCACGTCCCCGCGTCCGAGCGTGTACCGCTTTTGGCGGCCGGTCTTGTCGCGGTAGCGCAGGGAATAGCTTTTTGATCCGTCGAGCGGGGAGACGCGGACTTGCAGCCCGGCGACCAGCTCGTCGGACATGTAATACGGACTCTCAGCCGGTTTGAGTGCCCTTACCGTGCGGTCTTGGAGCTTGACGCGACGGTTGATTTTCTTCTTCTTCGGGGTCGAGACGGGGAGGGGGGCTGGGGTCATCATGCCTCGGGTCGAAATCAGGGAGTCCGTCAAAAGTCACAGGGTAGTCACAAGACCCCATGTGCAGCGGCTGAAATCGCCTGAAGACAATTGTATGCGGTAAGTCGCTTGTTGTCAATGAGTTGAGCAGACATCTAATCCGTTGCAAACGTTTGCAGCCGATTGCAGGAAAGCGCTCAAATGCTGACTGGGGGTCAGGGGGTCGCTGGTTCGAATCCAGTCATCCCGACCACTTTTACTTTGTAGGGTCTCAGGACCTCGGTGACACTCGCAGCTTCGCCTTCGCGACGAGGCGCTCGTACGGAGTCTGCCCGTCGAGAGCCCCGTGCGGTCGATGGTAATTGTAATAGTCCTCCCACTGGCGAAGCTTTCGATTGAACAACTGAATATCGTCCGTGATGCCGTTCTTGTCGAGCAACTGGTAGAACTCTTGGTCGTCGACCCGGTGCGATCGTTCGACCTTGCCGTTTAGACGCGGCGTTCGTGGACGGATGTAGACGTGACGAATATCCAGGGCCTCGAAGTGCCAGTGAAAATGTGACTGGAACTCTGCGCCGTAGTCAGTCTGTATCATGTGTCTCAGAACCGGAGAACCTGTGACCCGAGAACCGGCCTCTTTCAGCGTCCTTCCAGATGCCGGACAAGGCTCAGTCGACCGGCACCTGGGCAGGCGCGTGGGCCCGCCCCTACTGCGAACGCTAGAGACTGCAGGCGTGTCTGGCTCGGGCCCACCGAACCCATGGCCCGACAACGCCTGCAGCCTGTCGCCCTCGGAACCCGTTCAGTTCAGCGTCGTCCCGCCGCGTCGGACCGACGCACAAACCGGCGGCCTCCGGCCAGGAGCGCGCTGCCGACCAGCACAAGTGTGCCCGGCTCCGGAGTCGGGGCCGTTCCCTGGAGAGAGAAGCTCGCGTTGAACTTCGGCGCGGTTAGGCCTCCTCCGACTATGTCGGTGCCCGCACGCAGCCAGTTCGGATCCAGATTGCCGTTGCGAATCCAGGCCTGGAGATCCCCCGTGAAGAGCGCCGGTCCCGCTGCGGACAGCCAGAGGAACGTACCGTTGGTCAGCTGGACTTGCGGTACGAAGAAGTAGTGATCGGGCGGCAAGTTGAACGGAGTCGTGAACGCCAGGGAGATCAGTGCTTCCTGACCCCTCACCGGGCCTTCACCGTTTGTCGTCTGAAGGGGCACCGGGTTGATGCCGTTGACAATGGAGTTCGCGACGGTGAAGTTCGGGTTCACGATGGAAGTCGCATAGCTCAGGCTGCCATCGCCCGATTCACGGCTGTCGAACGCGACGTCCGACGGCGAGTTCACGCGTGTCGGCACGGCAGCGCTCGGCGGTACCTGTCGAGTCTTTCGGGAACACGCGGTAGATCTCGGCTCGCACGGACGCGACGTCGGATGCTGACACGCCTGCTGGCAGCAGTCCATAGAAGCTGCCGCCGGTCAGCCGCGTGCCTACCGCGAGAATGAAGTCGTCGGCCGCTTCGATCTCGAGGACGCCTCCCGTGTCCGGCCGTGAAGCGAGCCCAATGCGCCCGTCGGGTGTGCTCGTCGTGAACGAGAACGCATCAGCCCGCGCGCCGGGTGGCGCGAGCGCGCCGATGGCGACCACGAGGCCAACGGCCCGCAGAAGTAATTTCATAGATACCTCCCGTACTGCTGGAAAGGTGAGCGACGGCCCGCGTTGCGTGCAACTGACATACCAATCGCGCGCGCAGCCGATCGCCTGCAATACGCCCCGCGCGTGACCACGGGCGCGGTCACACGAGGTGCGGCTTACGGAACATCGGTCGGCGTTTTCCTGAAGGTGGAACGGCGCGCGTCACGATGATTCGATGGTTCTACGCCGCATCCGCCTCATCAGCCGGCAACGGAACCGTGCGCGGGGTTTTCTCGCCAATATGGATAGGGACCACCAGAGGTTGTCGTCTCTGCGGTGTTGAATCCCTGAGCGCCTAATTGTGATCGTGCGAGTCGTTGAAATCGCCGGCCACGCCTCGAGCTCTGACCGTTCGGTATCGACTGTTCGGTGCCTACCCAGATCCATTTGACTTTTCCGTCCCCGTCATTGCTCCTGCGTGAGTTGGCCAGCTTGCCGAAGGATGTCCAGACCTCCCGGCCCGTGCCGTCCTGCGCGCAGTGTAGGCGCTCGAGCCGTGGGCGGGCACGCACCAAAAATCGGATTCGCCCAGATCCGCGAACCGCGCCTATCCGGCAGGCCCTTTCCGGCGCCCGATCCGCCGGGGGACCCAGCCCGGTCGCCATGCGCTACGCGCTAGGTCACAGCGCCGCACCAGATCCCCGTGTCGGGTAGTTCCGCCCGTAAGGATACAAAGTACCCAGCGATCCAGGCTTTGCTGGGTTGAGTCGAAGAGGACGGCTATGGCTGCTCGGTGGCATCGTTCCCAATCTCACCCCGTTCGGTTAGGCTTCGCGCAGGAGGACGAGCTGGTGGAAGCGAATGACACCTGGCGAGTCGATCGCTAATGGTGATGCCGCTCAGATCGCTCAGGGTATCCGTATGCGTCGGCCTAGCGGAACTATCGTCGACTCGCCTGGCTCTTTCGGGTGTCGTATCTGGGATGGATCCCGTACGGCGTGCTCGTCAGTGCTCGCTTGTGGCGTTGGTCTGGCTCTGAGAACGTCCTGTTGGCTCTGGCGTTGACGTGGATGGGTGCGATTCTCCTGGCGAGTCTGTGGTGGCGCCGGTGGCGGTGCCCCCGTTGCAAGCGCTACTATTTCGGCGTGAAGCACCGGTGGTCCGGACCAAACCCCTGGGCCCGAGCGTGTCGACATTGCCAGTTGCCCAAGTGGGCCGGTTCGGAATGGCGCCCGTTTCGCTGAGCCGCGTCCTGCCACCACTCTGACCGAGCTCGTCATGGCCATGGCGGTGACGGGATCAACGACCGTTGCGTATCAATCAGCGTCCCTGGCGCACCGTCGCATTGGCGCGCACGCTGTCGGTCTTGTCATCGGTGCGGTTATCGGCGTCGCCGGCGCAGGTGCGATGTGGATGGCACTCGACTTCCTGGTGAGCCGTGGTGAGCAGTCTGAATGGCTTCACAGTCGGTGGTTTAACGCCGTGGTTTTGCTTGCAATAATTGTGTGGATGATCACAGTGATCGCGATTGGCGGTCTCGTGACAAGCGCAATCCTGTGAACCGCCGGCGCCCGATCGCTCAAACCCCGTGTAGTCGCGCAGTGTTTAGTAATCCGCCGAGGCCGCGCGCAACGACGCGCGTCGCTCCAGACGACAGCTCCGCACAGCGGCTCTACTACAAGATCGTCGAGCTGCAACGCCTCAACGCCAATACCGTGATCGTCCTCGAAGGCATCGTGGATCGACTGCGCGCCCGACGACACGCGGCCCGATAAGGCTTCGGCCAACTCGCGCGGTCGATTCTGAAACTCTGGTCGCCTTTTTTTCTGAGCCGCCTTCCTGCGATCCCTTCCAGCTCGCTTTTCCATGCCGTTACCACCATCAGCAAATGTCGACGCTCAGACGACGCGAACAACAGCACAGAAAAAGCTTGACAGCGTGAACGCACCGCATCGCGTTCGGTTTCGGTCTCGGCGGGGTTTCGGGGTGCGGCCATCAGAGGAAAAAGAGGGCGCTCACTCCAGCTTGCGTGTTCGGGACCGACTTTCATTTCGCTGTCACCGCCAGATCCCGGCGGGAGTTCGGGTCAGGTCCTGTAGAGGAAAAGGGGCGGCTCTCTCCACGGCCAATCGGCATCCCGGTTTTCGTGTAATCTCTCCGGCGTGAGCCTGTCGCCTGGTGCACAGCTCGGGCCGTATCGGGTCATTTCACTGATTGGCGCCGGCGGCATGGGCGAAGTCTATAAGGCCCACGACACCCGTCTGGAACGCGACGTTGCCGTCAAGACCCTCCCCACCGGCGCGTCAACCGATCCCGAGCGCCTGGCGCGTTTCGAGCGCGAGGCACGCGCCGCCGCTGCGCTGAGCCATCCAAATATCTGCGCGATCTTTGACGTCGGTGTCCACGACGGTGCGCCATTCATTGTGTCCGAGCTTCTCGATGGAGAAACCCTCCGCCAAGCGCTCGATGGCGGACCATTGCCCGCTCGGCGGGCCGTCGCGCATGCGACGGACATCGCCCGAGGATTGGCTGCGGCGCACGAGAAAGGGATCGTTCATCGAGACCTCAAACCGGAAAACCTGTTCGTCATGGCCGACGGCCGAGTCAAGATTCTCGACTTCGGTGTCGCGGCACTCATGCAGAGCACCGTTTCTTCGGAAGACGTGACAGAGCTGGCAGACAGGCTGACGGGCGTGGGCAGCGCCGTCGGCACCGTCGGCTACATGTCTCCTGAACAGGTCCGCGGACTGCCGACCGACGGACGCTCCGACATTTTCAGTTTTGGTACGGTCCTCTTCGAAGTGCTCGCCGGGCGCCAGCCGTTTCGGGGCGACACAGCTGCAGACACCACATCGGCCATCCTGCGGGAGGACCCTCCGCCCCTGACCGACGCACGCGTCCCTCCAGTGCTCGACCGAATCATTCGGCGGTGTCTGGAAAAGTCGCCCAAGCTTCGATACCAATCTGCCGACGATCTCGCGTTCACGCTCGAAGCCATTTCGGGCACGACGACGGGTTCGGTGGTTTCAGTCGTCGACGCACCGGGCCATCGACGATGGCCTGCTGTGCTCGCCGGAACCTTCGCCGTCAGCACGGTGTTGTTGGCATTGCCCTTTCTACTGACACAACCCTCAGCGGATCCGAGCCAATATCGTTTTACGCCGTTTGCCACAGATCCTGAATTTGAGAATCATTCGGCGTGGTCACCTGATGGACGCAGCATCGCGTTTGGAAAGGACGTGGACGGCAATGCTCAGATTTTTGTGCGTAGCGTCGACTCGGATTCGATCGTGCAGCTGACGCATGGTGCCGTTAATGCAGCATGGCCTTTCTGGTGGCCGGACGCGAGTCGTCTTGGATACCTGGCCGATGAACAAGTGTGGTCGCTGAGCCGCGCGGGCGGTGAGCAAAGGATGGACCCCATGGCACGACCGAGCAAGTATTCCCCGGAAGTACGCGAACGCGCCGTCCGGATGGTGTACGAGCACACGCCCGAGCATGCGTCGCAATGGGCGGCGATTCGGTCGATCGCCGAGAAGCTGGGCTGCACGGCCGAGACGTTGCGCCGATGGGTGCGCCAGGCGGAGCGCGATGCGCGGCCAGCGTCCGGGCCTGACGACCGACGAGCGCGAGCGAGTTCAAGCGAGCTCGAGCGCGAAGTCGTCGAACTGAAGCGCGCCAACGAGATCCTGCGGAAGGCGTCGGCGTTTTTCGCCAGGCGGAGCTCGACCGCCGACCGAAGTGATGGTGGCCTTCATCGATCAGCACCGAGAGACGTACGGGGTCGAGCCGATCTGCGCGGTGCTGCCGATCGCCCCGTCGACGTATTTCCGGCAGAAAGCGCGCAGGCTCACGACCCGACGACGCGATCGGCACGCGCGCAGCGCGACGAGGAGCTGCGTGCCGACGATTCAGCGGGTCTGGGACGAGCACCATCAGGTGTACGGCGCCACGGAAGGTCTGGCGGCAGTTGCGGCGCGAGCAGGTCGACGTCGCGCGCTGCACGCGTGCGAGCGGCTGATGCGCGACATGGGGCTGCGCGGCGCCGTCCGTGGCCGCGCCTGGGTCGTCACCACGCGCAGCCGACGCCGCCGCGGCCCGTCCGGCCGACCTCGTGGAGCGCCAGTTTACGGCGACGCGGCCGAATCAGCTCTGGGTCGCGGACTTCACCTACGTGGCGACGTGGCGCGGGTTCGTGTATGTCGCCTTCGTGATCGATGTGTTCGCGCGGCGGATTGTCGGCTGGCGTGTCTCGTCATCGCTGGCGCACCGACTTCGTGCTCGATGCGCTCGAGCAGGCGATCTACGATCGGCGTGGCGGACCGTCGACGGACCTCGTGCATCACAGCGATCGCGGGACACAGTACCTGTCGATGCGCTACACCGAACGGCTCGCCGACGCCGACATTGCGCCGTCCGTGGGCAGCCGCGGTGACTCCTATGACAACGCAATGGCCGAATCGATCATCGGGCTGTTCAAGACCGAAGTGATTCACCTGAATGGACCGTGGCGCATCTGGAGGCCGTCGAATTCGCGACGCTGACGTGGGTCGACTGGTTCAACACGCGTCGACTGCTCGAACCGATTGGCTACGTGCCGCCGGCGGAGTATGAAGCGGCATACTATGCGGAGCTGGATGCCGAGTCCACCAGCGAGCCAGGCTCACGGCGTGGCGCTCGTCGGCAGCCGAATTCCGACGACACCGCTCACGGGCAGGCCGCCGAGCGCCCGCATGAGTTCTTCAAAGAATCCAAACTGAGGTAGGACTCACGGAACCGATAGCACAGTTATACTAACGGCTCTCGACAAACGGGGTGGTTAGAGCCGGAACTCATTCAAAAGGAGCAGGTCAAGAGTGCCAGTTTGTCACCAGATGGCCGCACACTTGCCATGTGGCGGTGGTCGAATGAGGGCGGACGAGCAACCGCGAGCGTCTGGCTCTCGTCGCCACCCAACGCGACACCTCGCAAGTACTCCCCAGCACCGTTTGAAATTGCCGCGCATCTCAGTCCCAACTACGTGCGGTTCTCTCCCGACGGTCGTCAAATTCTCCTGTCAAGCATCAACCCCAAGCTTGAGCCGTCCACTTGGGTACTGCCCTATCCCGACGGGGGCACACCGCAACCGCGACAACTGGTTCTCACGCCACCCGCGCGTAACTCTCCTCCCCAGTTTTCCTGGATGCCTGACAGCCAACATGCGGTAACGGTCATGTTTTCCGGCCCGGGACTGAGAGGCGGACTCTGGTTCACGGACACTCGCACCGGCAGCACGCGACCAATATCGGTGGGCTTGATGCCGCAAACGAGCCCCAGCGTCTCCCCAGATGGATCGAAGGTGGCGTTTACAGCCGGCGGCGCCGATGTCGATTTGGCAGAGATACCCCTTACCGGCGCGCCGGTGCGAGATCTGCTCGCCTCGGCGTCCGATGAATACGCAGCCGCGTGGATCGCCGGGTCCTCGAAATTTGTGTACGTCACGGACAAGAGTGGCCGACCGGAGGTGCGTATCCACAGTCAAACCGAAAGATGGGACCGCGTTGTGGCCGGGGCCGCCGCATTTCCGGCTGACAAGGGCATGGGGCTCCCGACGGTCTCCCCAGACGGGCAACGCGTGGCGTACCATGTGTGGGGAACGGGGAGGCCAGGCGCTATCTGGATCTCTCCGGTCGATGGCGGGGCTCCAACGAGAGTCACGGCTGAGGACTCTGGAGACCTGGCTCCCGAGTGGTCGCCAGATGGCCGAATGTTGGCCTGCCTGCATAACGATGGCGCCTTGAGACTGTCGGTTCTGCGTATCGGCACTGGGGAAGCGCCGCGCATGCTGACGCCTTCGGGGATCGGCATTTTTAGCACTCCTGCGTGGTCACCCGATGGCGCATGGCTCGCGTATGTGGCAAAGGGTCAGTTACGACTCATCAGCCCCGACGGCATGCATGAGCGCGCGCTTGCACCTGTTCACTCCGAAAGTGTCGTCTGGTCCCGTAACAGCCAAACCATCTACACTGCTCAACAGACGGATGACGGAGGCTTCGAGGTTCTTGCCATCAACGCCTCAAGTGGAGCCGTGCAGGCTCGTCACAGCGTGAAGAGCCCAGGCGTCTACCTCGGTACCCAGACGACTCCGGGTCAGCGCTTCACGCTCGGGCCGGACGGAAACAGTTTTCTGGCGAGCGTCATTCGCTTTCGAACGGACCTGTGGATTCTGGAGAACTTCGCGCCGCAACGGCAGTGGCTGAAATGGTTCTATCGATGAACCAGAACGTATCCGCGCTGCCATTCTGCCGGCCACTCCGCGGCCCCGCGCAAGTAGACTGGGCGGCCGCGCGCGCGGCGGTACAAAATGTGAAGTCCGACGAGGCGGAGACCGATACTGAGGTCAGCCTATCTATTCGAATTTCCTTCGACGACTGTAATGGACGCACTCGTACGCCCAGATCGCCTGTGGACGCGAACTGAACTTCTAGGCAAGAGCCCAGCGCCGGGCGTCTACGCCTGGTACTTTCGCGAGGTGCCTCCCCAGGTGCCAACGGCCGATGCGTAGCTCATCGCGGCCTGACACTGCTCTATGTCGGAATTGCGCCAAACGCTCCATCAAAGGATCACAGTCAGCCATCCCGCAGGAATTTGCGCTCGCGCCTACGAGACCACCCGCATCGAGACGCGTCCAGATTTCCATTCGGCGACGAACCGTTAACTGCATGCATGATGTCGCGGGACGTGACGATGCAGCGCGAGGAGGCATCCTCTCGCCCGATGTTGCCCAGGTGCCTTGCGGTGCTGTGTGTTTATTTCGAAGATCCGGCCGACCCCAGCCCGGTCGGCGTGCGCTAGTGGTATCGCCCGCCGTTCTAACCTAAGGCGAAGTGTGTCGATGAGTGCGACTCAGCTGCTAGAACCCCAGACGGGCGAGGATGCCTGTCCGTCCGGCAAACCCGCGCAGCATCCACAGATTCTGGTTGTGTCTGACGACTGCTGTAGACGAACGTCTTGCCATCCGGTGCCAGACTGAAGCGGATTGCGGGGCCGACATCGCTGGCAGGCCGGAATTCCCGCCCGAGCTCTCCCACGACCGTTTCAGCGTTGGTCGCGACATCGATCCGGAAGAGGAGATCGTGCTCGCGAGTTGGATTCGATGCCGTAGACGAACCGGCCATCGGCCGAGAACACGTAGCTCTGGCTGTGACGCGTGCCCAGGCGCTTCTCGGTTTGGCCGTCGGCTGAAATCAATCGGTCGCCGACGACGAACCAGGTGTCGTCGGGGGACCAGGACGGCACAGTCTCGTCCTTGGTGTCTGCCTTCACGAGGATGGGGCTCGACTGTCCGCCCGTGGCCTTGACCTTCATGAGATCGAGTCCGCCGTTTTGGCGCTCGTAGACAAACCACGCCCCGTCATGCGACCACGAACCGGCAGACTCGAGGCGGGTGTCGTTGGTCAGCCTGATCGGAGTGCCCCCCGCCACGCCGGACATCCAGAGCTTGCAGGTGGTGGAGCCGGTTTCAACGCGAACATAAACGACCCGCGTGCCGTCAGGGGACATGCGCCGGAGCCATCAGCCACTCGGTCGTCCCGGCGGGGAAGTCGGCGGCGGTGACCAGCGGGCGATCAATCGTGTTCGGCTCGTGCAGCCAGATTTCGGCGGTGCCATTCCGGTCCGTGACGTAGGCCAGTGCCGGAACCGCTGCCGCCCAGGATGGCTCCTGCTCGCTGCGTTCGGTCGCGATCAGCCTGGCGGCGGCACCCGTGGCCAGGTCGACCGACACGACGTCGTAGTCGTCTCTGTTTTCGGTCAGGATCAGCCGCGTTCCGTCGGGCGACACGGCCGGACCCATCGCGTCCGCCGTGCCGCTGGTCAGGGCACGGCGGCTGCCCGTTTCCGTATCGACCACCCACAATCCCACGCGCGCATCCGAGTCGGGCTGGTACGACATCACGATGTGGCGGCTGTCGGGCATCCAGGAGAATTCCGGCGTTCCGCCAAAACCGTGGGTGTCGGCAAACACGCGGCGGGCTCCGGCCGTGCCGCCGCCTGGATAGTCGAGGAGCCACGCCTCTTCTCCTTCTCCGCGGCCGCCGTTCAACATCAGGAGCAGATGTCTTCCGTCCGGGGAAAACCGCAGCACCGGGTGGTTGAACACGTCCTTGCGTGGCGAACGGCTCCGGACCATATCGGATCGTCGGTCCGTCGGGCAGCGACGTGATCCACACGCTCTCGACGCCACTCGCGTCGGCGTGCACCGTAGCGACCACCTTGTTGTCCGGAGAGATGGCGATGCGGCCGCAGATCGAGAACTGTCCCGGCCTTCCAGACGTCCGGCAAGGGCGTCAACAGCTCCGGCTCTCCACCGGCCGTGGGAACCGTGGAAATGCCGAACGGCTCGCGCATCACCGTCACCAGCACCCGTGCGCTATCGGGACTCCACGCCACCGGAAACGCGCCTTGCGTCCCGTGCGTCAATTGCAGCGGCGACGCGGCGTTCAAGTAGCGGACGAAGATCTGCGCCGGACCGAACAGAACCGGTCGCGCGACGTAGGCCACCGCACGTCCGTCGGGAGACCAGACCGGAGCGCCCTGGCCTCCGGGCTCGAAGGAGAACGGCGTGTAGCGGTACTCGGACTGATCCGCCGGTCGTGACCTCGCAGCGAAAAACATCCCGCCAGCAACGGCCGCTGTTCCAACGACGGTTGCGGCCAGATACCAGGGAGCCCTGCGACGGAGCGCGTGGACTGGGCGGCCGGCCGCCGGCGGGCGTGTGAGCGAGGCCTCGGAGAGGTGCTCACGCAAACCGCGCAGCTCGGCCGCGAGGTCGTGCGTCGATTCGTACCGGCCGTTCGGATCTTTCGCCAGGCAGCGGTCGATGGTCCACCGCAGCGGCGGCGGCGTCCGATTGTCGATCGGGGGTGGTTCGTCGGCAATAATCGCCGACAGCGTTTCGGCGGTGGACGCCTTGTGGAACGGCAGCGTGCCCGCAGCCATCTCGTAGAGGACGATGCCCAGCGAGAACTGGTCGGAGCGGTGGTCGGCGGGTTGGCCGCGCGCCTGCTCCGGACTCATGTAGTTGGCCGTGCCGAGAATCGTCCCCACATCGGTGCGGTAGCCCATCCCCGTCACCGAGGCGGCCGCCGACCAGACCGTCTGTTTGGCGAGGCCGAAGTCGAGAATCTTGACCGCTCCTTCTTTCGTCACCATCACGTTCTCGGGTTTGAGGTCGCGATGGACGATTCCGGACGCGTGCGCGCAGGCCAGTCCCGCGGCCACCTGCACGGCGATATCGAGCAGTCGCCGGAGCGGAACCGGTCCGGCTTTGATCACGGCAGCAAGGGTCTCCCCGACCACGAGCTCGCTCGCGATATAGGTGACGCCTTGGTCGCTGCCGATGTCGTAGATGCTGAGGATGTTTGGATGGTTCAGCGCCGCGGCTGCGCGCGCTTCCTGCTCGAACCGGGCGAGGCGACCGACGTTGCTGGCGACCTCGGCGGGCAGAACCTTTAACGCAACCTCGCGGTGCAGTCGATCGTCGCGGGCGCGATACACTTCGCCCATCGCTCCGGCTCCGATGGCGCACACGACCTCGTATGGCCCAAGCCGTGCCCCTGGTGCGAGCCCCACACTGACCTCACCTTCTGCTGTGGTGCGCTCGTTGGGCAACTGCGGGAGACCGGTTCCGGCCGCTGCCGAATTTCGGAATTCTCGAACGCCTCGGCCTATTTGAGCGCCTGGCACACCGACAAAATGCCGCTTGGATCGCCAGAGAGAAACGATAGCGGATCGAATCAGACGATATCTGTTCACTATCGAACAGCTGGAAAGAATCACTTCCTATGGCGTGGAGCTTCCTCACCGGCAGTCGGCATGTTCTACGTCTTTCGATACGAAGGCGCCCACGGACCGTTCTTCTGCGGCGGGTTCGAGACGGCGCCGCCGGCCATTGAGCGAGCCAAACAAGCGCGGTCCGGGAAATGGAGCCGGACGATTGTTCGCAATGTACGGAGCGGGCTCGTGGTGTGGGACAGCGATCAGCCCAACGCGTGGACGGGGCCGCTCATCACAAACACCGATTCTTGACCACCTTCGCCGCAGCGGGCGGATGACGCTGCCAGACTTGGGCTTCCAATGCCTTCTACCGGGAGGCCAGCAGTTGGTCGTCCGGTCGCCTTCTAAGAGCCTGGAGGTACCGAAGTCCGGTCACTTGATCGGTGACGCCGTCACGAACGAACTGTTGCCACAAGCTCCTCCTCTGCCTTCCGCGCGCCATGCTCGTCCTCGCCGCCGAACGCACGGATCGCCGGAACGCCGAGCGCGCCTGGCTAACGCGGATCCCATGTGCCAACGGCGGATTCATCGCGCCGGCTGGCGGCCGACAGCTGATGGCGTTTGCCACGTCGAGGCGTCGCCGGCTTTGCTCCTTCCGTGTGTGCGGATCCAGCGAGAGAGCGCCGACGAAGCCATTGCGATCTTCGATGCGGCGCATCTCGAGACGGTTGCCGGGGTGCTTGGGGCCAAACGACGTCGCCGGCTGTCAAACGACCAGCGCGCGCGCCTCAAAACGGCCGGCGCTAACACGCGCTTTTCGGGTCCAGAAACGACGATCACACCGGAGGCCGGACAATGCCTCGCCTAACCGGTCGAAACGCGCCAGAAGTCTGCGGAGCGCGAGCCCGAACGCGCGGCGGGCAACCCTGCCAGTCCAGGCCGGTGACGGGCAAGAAGCGATGCCGCCTGCATGGCGGTCTGAGCACGGGGCCGCGAACGCCTGAAGGGCTCGAGCGGAGCCGGACAGCCAGATTGACGCATGGCCGGTATTCGCGGGAGGCGATCGGGGCGCGCCGCCGAGCGAATTGGGAAACGTGGGACGAAGCGAAGGTCCGGATCGCGCGGGAGATCGAGCGAGACGAAGCCGCGGCCGACCGCGAAGCGCGTCGAGCCTTTCGAGAACTCGATAGGCTTCTGGGCTATTGAACGCGCAGTCTTGCGCGTGACGAGGCCTCTGCGGCCGCGACACTCAGCACCGATGACTGGACGATGATCTGCAACGGAAGCCTTGGCGCGGTCGCAGTGATCGCCCGGCTCAGGGCCAATTTAGCAGTGACTGGGGACGTTCTTTGGCAGGCGATGTGTGCGGAATGGAGCGTTCAGATGCTTGCCTCCTCATGAGGCCGAGAGGATCGGGGACGCGATACTCTCGACGATCGTGCAGCACGGAGGCTCTCGACACACCGAAAAAGCTCCGATACCAAGGCAACCGTTTCAACCGGACTTGGCGCTACTTTGACCAGCGCATCGCCGCCGCTCGTTGTGCAATCGCTCGCCGCTCTTTCGCTGAGAGCGCATCGGCTCTGGCACGGCCACCCTTTCGGCCGAGCTCCACAGCCGCCTTGCTCTTACCGTCGTCCGTCTCACCCAGCTCTTCGATCTCGCCAGTGGCGATCTTCATGACGTGGACGGCGCTGGACACGACATCGGCGGGGCGCTTGTTGTGCCCCTTGGGTGTTTTGGCCATATACTTACCGCTAAGCATAACACTACACTGGCCCTCATCGGGAGCGGGACATCATGGGACCACGCCACAAGATCGGACCACGCGGCAAGACTGGCGCTCGCGGACCCCAAGGGGCACGCGGACTCACCGGACCGACTGGACGTCGCGGGAAGATGTGGGCGCCAGGAGCGAAGGGATCACAAGGCGTCAAGGGGCCCCTACACCAGGATGATGTCCTCGACAAGATCATGACCCACTTCGACGACCTCAACTTGCAGCTGGCCATCCAACTGAAACGGATCGCGCAGATCCAGCAACAAGTCGATCAGTTGATCGCCGAGCGAAAGGACGGACCTCAAAGATGAGCCTGTCGCGCTCACTGAAAGTGCGACACTACCGATTCCAACGACGACCGGCCACAATCGGGGTCACGAGGACTGAGACGGAGTACCCTCGGAAGAATCTGGCTCGGTGGTCCGACCAAACTTCGCTTGCTTCCGTAACGTCGCTGTGCGCCGTCGCATCTTGGTGATGAGCGTCAGCATATCGGCACAGCACTGGTGCTGCGTGGCAACCTGCGAGTCGAGCGCGATCATTTCGTCCGCAAGGCTCTCCAGCGTGTCGGTCCGTTGACCATTCGTCAATGCGGGGCCCACCCGCACCTTGGCGGCTCGCAGCTTTTCGATGTGTCGCATCGTGTGGTGGACGGCGCGAATCTGTCGCTCGAGTTCGGCAAGCAGGTCGATTTGATAGGTCGCCAGCACTTCTGCCTGCTGCTCAAGGGCAGCCAGGACGCGGACGCGGTCGCGGGACGTGACAGTCATACGCGGCACCCTGTGGAGCGTTGAGGGCTCCCACCGTGCGTGCGTGCATGCGCGCGTTGGGGCCAGAGTCTCTGGCATTGGCCATCGGCACCTGGAAGAGGGCGTGCCGTCAGCGCCAAGCACCCTACGCCGCAATCTAGCACGAACTGTCGGCTGGCCGACAGTTCAGCCATTTCTGCTGACCCGTCCGATCCCGTACGTCAGAGCCGCAGCCGTGCGAATTCTGCTCTGATCGTGGCGTAGCATTCACAGGACGCCGCTTTCAATCCTTTTCGATCCACGATCGTGATCTTGGCGTGCGTGTAGCGGATCAAGCCCGCCTTTTGGAGCAGCCCGGCCACGGTGGACACCGTCGGACGGGTCGAACCGAGCATCATCGCCAGGAATTCATGACTCAAGTGGAATTCGTCGGTCCGCACACGGTCGTGCGTCATGAGCAACCACCGACAGCAGCGTGCCTGCACGTCGTGGAGGGCCATGCACGCCGTGGACTGCATCATCAGCGCAAGCGCGCCCTGGGAGTAGCGACCGACGCTCTCGTACAACGCCCCACGACGTTCAATCTCGCGGACGAAGGCGTCCAGGGGCATGCGTTCCACGCTGGTATCCTGCACTTGGCACATGGTTTCACCCGGCATGCTGCGGCCGCCCCAGAGCGCGGTGATCCCGAGCATGCCTTCGTCGCCGACCGTCGCGACTTCGACCGCGGTGCCATTCGTCATCATCGACGTGACCGAGCAGACACCCCCGTTCGGGAAGAAGACATAGCGCATGGGCTCGCCACGTTTCTGAAACACGTTCCGACGTGTCAGCGGCATGGTGGTCAGGTCAGGCAGGATTCGTTTGAAGTCTTCAGCGGGGAGTGCGGCAAGGATCCGGTTCTTGGGTCGCGGATCGGAGGGTGCGCGCCGACGAGAGGGCGGCGGGCGAATAGACTCCAGGCGCTTCTTGGACATGGCAGATCCTCCCCAAAACAGGGCTTGGTCACCACCGCCGCGCAGCCGCATTCATGCGCGCGACGATAGACCCACTCATCCGTGTGAGCCGTCAGCACGATGATGGGAACACCGCGGTGGTGCATCTCGAGCAGCTCCTGCCCCCAATAGCCTCGCGAGCATTCTGTGGATGGTGCTTCACAGCCAGCAATGAACACCAGTCCTATCGTTGATCGGTGGATGCGCGAAGTCGCGCGGCTGCGTGAGCGCGCCGGGAAGCTCGGAGGACGCCGTCCTGCCGATCCGTCGACGGTTGCGGATGTGCTGGACGAAACGTTGGCCGCGTGCACGTCCCTCCTCGGAGACCTCGTGGACGCGGAACGTCGCGGCGAAATGGCGCGCGCGGAGGCGCGACAAGCGGCCGAACGAACGCGAGAGCGTTTGCAGCAGCTTCCGGTCGCATGCGTGACGACGGATGCACAGGGCGTGATCCTGGACGCGAATCCCGCCGCCGCGACGCTGCTGAACCTGAGCGTCAAGCGTCTGCGCGATCGGCTGCTGCTCCATTTCGCGGAGGACCGAGATGGCTTCAGCGCCCTCTTGGAGCGCGTCCAGCGTGACGAGGGTGACGCGCGGGTGACGGTGGTGGTGCGGCCACGCGAACGCAGCCGGCGCCCTGTCTCCGTCGTGATCGTGCGCGAATCCTCAGCGGATCCGCCGGTCTGGCAGTGGTATCTGCTGCCAACGAGCGCCGGCGCCGCACCGCAGCCGTGGTCTGAAAACGGCGCTGCGTAACCCCCCGAGGCCACACGATCGCCGGATCCTGCACCTGCCCAGCCCAGTAGCGGACATAGCAAGCCGAGTGGATCGTTAGGGGTGGAAGGCCATCCGATCACTCGAATCGGGTGTGATACCTTTGCGATCCCCCCACCTGACCAAGATACCCGTGGACAACCAGCGTCCGCCGCCGTCGGTTCGGGATTGCTTGGAGTGTGGCCTCAGGGGCGGCATGACCCTGCAGAATGTCGCCCCCACCGCCACGGTCAACGTCCCGCTCCTCTACATTTGCCGTCGCTGCGGGACGCTGCTGACGATTCCGCCGCCCCCGCTGAACCTGTCGTAAGTGAATCGCGCCACACGCGACTCCATCACTCGCGTCAGCCCACTAAGACCTCTGACTCTGTGAAGGATGCGTCAGAGAACGTCAGCTCCGCCCCAGTGGTCGGAAGCGGCTCCCCAGTCAAAACCCTTGGATCTTTCCGCTTGACGTCGCCGGCCGCGCATGGGATGGCCCCGGCGATCTCTCCCGACGGCAAATGGGTGGCGTATCTGTCAGACGCCCGCGGCCCCACCGATGTGTGGGTGCAGTTTGTTGGTGGTGGCCAACCAATTAACCTGACCGCCGGCTCGAACCTCAATGTCGGCAGTCGTTCCGTTGTTGGCGGCTTGGAAATCTCACCAGACGGCTCGAGGATTCTTTTCATGGCCGGACCTTCGGGAGTCTCGAACTCGACGTACAGCGTGCCCGCGCCGCTCGGGGGCGTGCCGACCCGCTTCCTCGCTTCTGGTGCACGCTGAAGGTAACGTCCATGCTCACTGGCCTGTCGGCGAACTGGCGTCACTGCATGCACTGCGCGCCGAACGCGGTCGCCGGCTTTCCCTCGGTCCAGTGCGGGGCGGCGCGGCGTAGGGACTCCCCTTGTGGACACGCAGGCCATCGGCCTCGGTGGTTCCGGACACGGGACCCGCCTTGGTGTCGACGCGATCGGCGGCACGCGACGCCGCGGAAAGGCTGAGCGCGACACAGGCGACGGCAAGAAGACGTTTCATGCGGCGAAGGAGAGCACCGACCAGGCGGCGAGCGGCACCAGCTGGACGACGAGCCGCTGCACCGACGTCTGCACCTGCCACGCGACGTCGAGCGGGGTCGCGAGATAGGCGAGGAAATACACGACGATCATCGCCGCGACCGCGATGCCGCCCCAGGCGCTCGCCGCCGGCGCCTGCCGGCTGATGCCGCGAACGAGTGCGAAGCCGGACAGGATCGGCAGCACGCCGATCATCGACGCGCCGTTCGTCCAGAGCTCCCGTCCGAGCGCGTGCGCGATGAACTCGGCGCGTCGCAGGTCCAGCGTCCGCATCAGCGTCTGCGAGAACGTCTGTCCGACGGTGAAATAGCTCGGCGGCGCGAGGACCAGCTTGAACGTGATCACCGCAAGCGCGACGCCGGCGGCGCCGGCCGCGACTGGCCCGATCCGGCGCAGGGCCTGGCGGCGACCACGCGAAAGCTCCGCGCAAACCACGATGATCACGAAAACGACCAGGAACGCCACGCCCTCGTTCTTCGTCCACGCCGCCAAGCCGGCCGCCAGACCGGCGAGGACGCCGTGCTCCTCCTGCCAGAGAATGAAGGCCGCAAGCATGAAGAACGCGAGCGGAATGTCGGCGCATTGCGACGGCGCCCAGTGCATGAACGACGGCGTCGCGAGAATGGCCGTGGCGGCGAGACATCCTCGAACGGCGCCGCGTCGGCGCCACACCGACACCCCTGCAGCCAGGACCGTCGACCCGGCAAACAGCGCGGCAATCGTGATAGGCGCCACGACGGATTCACGGCCGGCGTAGGTCCAGAGCCGCGCGACGGTCGCGGGAAGCAGCGGCGGATAATCCGCGTGCGACCACGCCAGGATCGGGTCGAACGCCACCCGCCAGCTGCCATCGGTAAGACCGCGGAAGAAAAAGCGCGCATGGAGATTCCACTGCGCCCACGCGTCCCATTCGCCGTGCGCCTGGACCGCGCTCGACGACACAAAGCCCACGAGGGCGACCAGCGCGGCGGCGGCCAGCAGGACGGCCGACGCCACGATCGCCGGCTGGGATGCCGCCTCCGCCTGACGCGGCGGTTCCGCGGATCGCGGCCCGCGCAAGCCGATCGCGGCGATCGCAAGTGCGGACATCGCGTCGACCGCCATCAGCGCGGCTGCGGTATGAACGTTGCCAAAGATCAGCAGCGACCACGGCACCGACAGGACGCCGACGAAGACGCCGCCCGCGACGAGCGCCAACAGCAGTCGCCCGCTCGTCGAAGCCGCACCGCGGAACGCGAACGCCGCGGCGGCCGAAAGCGGCAGGACGAACGCGACACTCGCCATCATCAGGAACGCACCCGGCGATAGAGCGTGAAGTCGCTGTCGAACTGCCGGACGGCGACGAACCTGGACAGGTCGAGCAGCGATCCTGCGGCGGACGCGGGACCGCACATGATGACGAATTCCTCGTCGGTCCCTGGCACGATTAGTCGCGGCGCCAGCGCGTACTGAAGGAAGTAATACTCGCGCTGCTGCGCGGGCGTCCCGGGCGGAGCGCTCTGAACGATGCCGACGCGTCCGGGCAGCGGCAGGTACAGCCCCAACTCCCCGTAGTACCGGTCCCAGCCCGAATCCGGAGCCTCGCGATGCCGGGCGCGCAGCTTCTCCCACGACTGCAGCCGGACGCGCGCGAAGGGAAGCCCGTCCCGGAGCGGCAGGACGAGCAGGGCGAGCAGCAGGATCGACGTGGCTCGTCGCATGCGCACGCGATTTTATCGGGTCCGCCGCCGGGCTGCGCTACTTGAGTCTCTGGCGGCGACCAGGATCTCGCCGGGCCGGATGAGGCCCTCTGATGGCTGGATTGGCCGCTAAGAATGGCTCCAATCTCGTCGAGGCGATCCAGCCTACTACTCGGACACGCTCGGTCAGGCCGCAAGAGTTCGTGCCCGCACCGAAGGTACGGCTACATATTCCAGGGCCAGCGCTGTCACTGGGCGCGGGAAGGCGCGCGGAGACGCGTTGATGACTGATTCACTCATCCTCGAACCGCCGCCCAACGTCGCTCGGGCTTCAACCAGCCTGCCAGTTCTGAACCACCGTAATGGGCGTTCCGATCTGGCAGTGACTTCGGAAAACGCGGCGGCGCGTGCCCGGGTGAGGGCCAATGATTGCGTGATTCTCCGAGCCGGCCGCAGTGCTGGACGGATAGCCAAACCCGTCCACCTAATCGGATCAAGCCACAAATCTCGGTCCCTCGCCTGACTCGCAAGCTCGGGCTGTCTCAGTCGGGGAGATCACAGCTCTCTACGTGGATGTCATCAGGGTGCAGCTGAAAGGCCCTGGCCATTTCCAGCATGTGCTTCAGCGTGATCCGTGTTCTTCAATGAATTGTAGAAATCTTGGCCATACCAGCCCGTTGAGCGGATCATTCTGTTGCATCTTGGTCACAGCCGCCTGCGGCCGTCCGAACTGGTACAACGGCAGACGAGGCGAGGCAGATGAAAAACGTGTACCGCCCAGCTGACTACAGTCAGCCGGTAGCCCGCGCACGAGCCCAAGCACAAGCACAAGCACAAGCACAAGCAGGGCCGACTGAATCGAATGGGCCGCCGTTCCGAACTTCGGACGGCATTCCGTTTGCTTTCCACCATCGCAACAACGCTCAGCCGCCGGTCTGGCCTGCTGACAACATCCCATCCCTCCGACGGGAGCCGTAATGTGGCTCCCCGCTCGCCCTGTACAGTCCCCAGATACCTCGAATCTCAGAGAGAGTGGAAGCCGGCTACAACTTCGACCTCTCAAGAGACGCCGATTGCTCATAGCCGACACGGCACAGTTTCTGCTCTACCGGATGAGAGACCGCTCAAGTGTGGCTGCTCGAGCGAGGAGGGATCATGCTGTATTACGCTCTGGTATTTCTCGTGGTGGCACTGATTGCCGGTGCGCTGGGGGTGTCTGGCGTTGCTGGTGTGGCAACCAACATCGCATACGTACTCTTCGTCATCGCGATCGTGTTGTTCCTCGTGCACCTGATTTCCGGACGCCGCACGCTGACGCCCTGAGGGGGGCCATTGGCGCGAGGCCTTGCGACGTCGGGCGCGCCGTGCGCCCGACGCCGATCACCCACTCGGCCACGGACCTTGCGCGATACGTTCATCGATGAGCTCCGGGATTTTCGTATGAAGCGAAGCAGCTCGAAACACTCTGATCGAACACGGAGCCTTCGCCATGCCTGATCTGACCACCCTGTCGCATGGACTGGACACCAAGAAGGCCACATGTGTCGCTATCATCGAGACGCCCAAGGGATCGCGGAACAAATTTTCGTACGATCCGGAGACGGGCCTGTTCAAACTCGGTGGTTTGCTGCCGGAAGGCATGCTGTTTCCCTTCGATTTCGGCTTCGTTCCGTCCACGCTGGGTGAGGATGGCGATCCGCTGGATGTAATGGTCTTGATGGATGCGCCGGCGCACGTGGGCTGCCAGGTGGACATTCGCATCGTGGGCGTCATCGCCGCCAAGCAGACCGAACGGGGCAAGACCGAACGGAACGATCGCCTCCTGGGCGTCTCCGTCCATTCCTATCAGCACGAGGACATCACGTCCATCGACGACGTGAGCAAGACGCTACTCTCCCAGGTTGAAGAGTTTTTCATCTCGTACAACCGACAGCGCGGAAAGCAGTTCAAGGTGACGGCGACGAACGGGCCCAAGAAGGCGATCAAACTGCTGAAAGCGGGTATTCGGGCGCACAAGGAGAAGCAGGCCTAGCACGCGAGGAGAAGCCGTCTCATCTCGCCGAGTGGTTCGTTACCCTGTCCGCGGTCTGGCGACGCAATCGCGCGGGTGGCCATGCACTGGCCTGTGCCCGTCCGCGTCGGAATTCGGACTCGTCGAAGTGGTAAGCGACGATTGACATGAACCGGCCCGAGATCAACAAGCGCGACCGGCTCACGCATGTCACGCGAAGCCCGGTTTCGTCGGACACAATCGGCCTGGACTCGCCAGCCGCAGAATGAAGAGGTGCATATGCCAGGACTCGCACTCGACATCGGCGCGGTCCTTGGCCTCGGAAGCCACGCTGAGGCATTGACCTTCACGCAGATCTGTCTACGCGGGGTCATCGTGTTCGTGTCGGCGCTGGTGATCGTCCGCTGCGGAGACCGGAGATTCCTCTCCCAGAAGACCGCGTTCGATGCCGTGCTGGGATTCATTCTCGCATCGATGCTGGCGCGCGCCGTCAACGGCACGGCGGCGTTTGTTCCGACGCTGGGTGGAGCGTTCGTTCTCGTCCTGTTGCACCGAATCCTCGCCTATTGGTCTCGGCGATCTCATGCGTTCGGGCTGCTGATCAAGGGACGCAGCGACGTCATCGTTCGCGATGGCAGCCTCGATGAGGCACTCGCGGCCCGCAACCGTGTGAGCGAACACGACCTGCTGGAAGACCTCCGGCTGAACGGGAACGTGCGGGACGTGAGGGATGTCGCCCTGGCGGTCCTCGAGCGAAACGGGCAGGTCAGCGTCGTTCGCCGGGCGTATCAGTGATTGCATCCAATGCGATTCGAGGCATCTTCCGTTGCTTCGCCGCTGAGGGTCGAGTTCAAGTGTCGCCGCATGACGCCGAAGAACTGGAGCAGACATGGCCAAGTCTCGTGAACCGGACAAGATTGACGACGTCGCAACCGACCTTGACGACTTGAAATTGTCGGTTGACGAACTCAGCGCCGATCCGCCTCCCGATGTCGAACCGAAGACAATCGATACGCTCAAACGGGCTCTGGAGGACGCCACTGACGCGACAAACGATTTGGAAAACCAGAAGCGCTAGGGACTCCCGGCGGCGCGCCGATGAGCGGCAAGCGGACCCTAAAGTCGACGCGTGCGGTTCCTAGACGCGAGTCAGAAGTCCCTCAAGAGCCAGGCGTTGCTCTGCCGGGTCCATCCTGCGATCGCCAGGTGAGTACCGTCGGGAGATGGGAGCGCGGTTACCGATGTTCCTTGATGTGACCACAACACCTGCGATGTACCGTCCAGCCGAATGAAGAGCAGCTCACTGCCGGTTGGCGTCCGGTTTGTCGAGAAGAAGCCGGCTCCCGTGGCGCTCCAGTCGAGATTTCCCAGAACTGTGGCCTTCTCCACGACGACATCCTTCTGCAACTCTCCGCGCAACGAGTAAATCCGGATGCGGTTCATCGCACGAGAGTCGTCGGCAACGAGTGCCACGGCGCTTCCGTCCGGGGAAAGGTCCTCTCCCCTCCGGTTGAATGGTATCGAACAGAGCCGTTCCCCTTTGCCGCGCACTGGATCGAGTGATGAAATGATCCACCTGTCCTTGTCCTGCTCGAAGAGCACACAGCGGCCGCGGACCGCACATCTCGGCCAGGCAACGCCATCAGTGGCAAATACCTGTTCTGGCCTTCCACCGGCGAGCGGCACACGCATGATCCGCGACCCTTCTGTCCCGACGGGTTCCTGGAAAAGCACCCATTGACCATCGCTGCTCACGCGCGGCAACACTTGATTCCCCGGCGCGACGACGAGGGGCTCAGCCGACACCGCGTTGACCCCCTGCCTATAGATGTCTTGCGAGCCGCTCTGGCCCAGATTGAAGAGAATGGTCTGACCGTCTGGCGTCCAGGCACCAGGATAACTCCCGCGCTCGTCTGTCGTCAGCCGCCTCGGCACGCCCAGCAGGCGCCCCTGACGCTCGTCGAATCGCACGACATAGATGTCGCCGTGACTCGTGTCGCTCTTCAAGAGAACACGCGAACCATCCGATGACGCGCTCACCAGCTGGAGTCCGAAGCGCACGCCGATGGAGTACATGCCGATGTACGAGCCGCCCATCTTCGACTCCGTCAAGCGCCTCGGCGAACCGCGTGCGACTCCGGCGCCGCGATCGATCGGAACCTCCCAGACGGCGACTGCGTTGGTCTCTGTATCGCTCAGGACCGTCAGCAGGCGTCCATCCGGTAATTGCAGGCCGGTATCGGCGATCCGCTGTCCTTGGGGGACGTTGAACACCACTGATGCGGAACCGCCTGCAAGCGGTATCGACTCAACCGCCGTCAGCGACGGCCCTCTGGTGAAGAGCACCCGTTCGCCGTCGGCGCCCCACGTCGCCGATCCATTCGGGCCGAGCTCGACCAGGCGTCGCGGCGCTGAGCCGTCAAGACGGTCGACCGACAGGTCGCGCGAGCTTCCTGCGATCCTCAGGAGTCGCGATCCGTCTGGCGTGGAGATCACAGTGTCCGTTGCCGGCCACCCAGCGCCGGAGCGGCGTCGGGTGCCGCCGACCAACGAGAGATCCCAGCCTGTGCACGTCACCGTGTCGCACGCCGCCGCACGAATCCGTGTCCCGTCGCCGCTCCACGCATACACATCCATTCCGAATGTGTCTGCGATCCGTTGCGTTTCGCCTGTGACGATGACGCGGACCTGAATGCCCGTTGGGTCGGCATACGCGAGGTATTTTCCATCTGGAGAGACGCGCGCGGATGTGACCGGAAAATCAGGCGGGTTCGCGGTGAGTTGCGTCAGCGTCGGCTGACGAGGCGACACACCAGGTGCTCGACCCGTCAACACGATCTTCCGTCCGCCGAGCACGCCGCCTGCGAGCAATGCCGCGCCGACCAGGGTGAGGGCGAACGTCCGCCGTACAGGGAAGGTCTTAGGAGGACTTGACACCTTCTTGTCGCGGCGGGGCGTTCTGTTCACCGCGGGAGGAAACACCCGCGATCAACCGATACCCGTTCTTCGGGATTGTCTGAATGAAGCGCGGCTCTTTGACATCGTCACCAAAGGCGCGACGCAGTTCTGAAATGCAGCGTGTCAGGACGTCGTCGCCAACGAAGGTGTCGGGCCACACACTTTGCATCAATCGTTCTTTGGGCACGACCTCGCCGGCGTGCTCAACGAGGCACACAAGTACGTGCATGACCTTGGGTTCCAGACGATTGATGCCCGCGGGTCCGGTCACGCTGTTGAGTGACGGATCGATGTGATGGGAGTCGCCGAGGCGAAAGCCGTTCTGCATTGGCCCGGTTGGGGAAGGCCTATTCTACTCCACCGAACTCGGCTCGACTGTCAGCGATGGTCATCCTCACCGTCACAAACGGCAAGGCCCAGCGGCGCGACCGCGCTCTCTCGACCCTCTGGCCCAAATCTCACCACCCGGGTTCGATGGTCAATGCTGAAGCTCGTGCGGGCCAGCACGTCAAGACCGACGATGCCGTCGATGCGGATTCCGTGAAGCGTCGCGGGCTACAATATCGCTCCGATGACCATACAAGATGCGGATGCCCGACTCGCGGCCATCGTCGCGTCTTCAGATGATGCCATCGTCAGCAAGGATCTCGACGGTATCGTCCAGACATGGAACCGCGGGGCCGAAGTCATGTTCGGTTACACCGCGGCCGAAATCATCGGCAGGTCGATTACGGCTCATCATCCCTGAAGATCGGCTCTCGGAAGAAGCGGTCGTCCTGGCGCGCATTCGGGCGGGGGACACAGTGGCCCATTTTGAAACGGTACGCCGGGCCAAGGATGGACGCCTGCTGGACATCTCGCTGACGGTCTCCCCCGTCAGACACGCGGACGGCACCATCGTCGGGGCCTCGAAAATCGCCCGCGACATCACGGAACAGAAGCGCTTGCAGCGGGCCTCGGAAGAGGCGGGTCGCCTCAAGGACGAATTCCTCGCCGTGCTGTCGCATGAGCTGCGGACACCCCTCAACACCGTGATGGGGTACGTACACATGCTTCAACGCCCCGATCTGGCGGCGAGTGTCAAGGCAAAAGCCCTGGATGCGGTCCTGCGAAATACCGAGTCCCTGACGCGTCTGGTCAACGATCTCCTGGACATGTCCCGGATGGTGACAGGCAAGCTGCGCCTATCGCTCTCCACCGTGTCCATCCCCGCAATCGTTGACGACGCGATTGAGACGGCGCGGTCTGCCATCGCCGCGAAGAAGATCACGCTGCGGCTGGATCTGCCCGCCACACTCGACCTCGTCGGCGACGCCGACCGACTCCGCCAAGTCATCTGGAACCTGCTGCTGAACGCCGCGAAATTCACGCCGATCGGTGGCTCCATCGACGTCGGTGCGCGCCTCGACGGGGGAGAAGTGCGTATCCAGGTGGCCGACACGGGCGTGGGTATCGCGCCGGAACATCTCGGGCTGGTGTTTCAGCGATTCTGGCAAGTCGAAGCGAGCATGTCCAAACGGCATTCGGGGCTTGGTCTCGGTCTGGCCCTCGCGCGCCACATCGTGGAACTACACGGCGGTACGATCGAAGTGAGCAGCGAAGGCCTCGGTAAGGGTGCCACCTTCGTGGTCCGGCTCCCCGTCGTCGGCGTCCCGGTGGATGCCGTCCACGGCGAGGAACACCAGGGTCTGTCAGGGTGATGAGACGGCTGCACGTCTCGGCGTGCCACGCGGATAGGATGAGGACGATATGAAACATCTCCGAGGCTCATTGGGAGTCGCCGTGTTGCTGGCCGTAGCACCGGCTGCGCTGCAGGCTCATTTCCGACTGCTTGAACCGGTGTCATGGCTCGATTGAAAACGCCCGCGGCGATCCTCAGAAATCGGGTCCGTGCGGCGGCACGAACTCCGACTGGGGCAAGCCCAGCTTTGTCGTGGGCACGGCTACTGGCGGCCAGAAACTGCATATCAAGGTAGAAGAGACCGTCTACCATCCCGGACACTACCGCGTGGCGTTGGCGGTCAATTCGCCGACCGAGTTGCCGCGCGATCCCGAAGCGCTCACAATCGACACGCCGGAGGGCCGCAAGTCGGTGTCGGCGAAAATCCAGAATCCGCCGCAAGTGCCCGTGCTCGCGGACGGGTTGTGGGTTCACTCCGCCAAAGTCGACACGCCGTGGGAAGCGGACGTCGAGTTGCCGAATATCACCTGCACGAAATGCACACTCCAAGTGGTGCAGTTCATGGCCGACCATGACGCGAACAATCCCGGCAACTACACATATCACCACTGCGCTGATGTGCGGATAACGGCAGACCCCGCCAAGCCTGTCGACAAGTTGTGGCCGACCCAGCGGTGATCTGTGTTGAGGAGGTCGTCGTGGACATCGATAGGTACAAGCAGCGTCTGCCGGCGCTCGAACCGTGATCTACTTCGCTATTTCGACCAGGCCAACTTTGTTCACGCCGCTCTCGGCCATGACGATGTTGCCGTCGCGGGTCGTCATCATGTTGCGGACGACCCCGCCGCCGCCGGGAATGATCCAGGTTTGAAACTTCTGCGTCTTTGGATCGAACCGCACGAGCGTGTTCGGACGGACCGCAGATTCGCTGTACCAGATGACGTCGTCGAGCGCCAGGATCCCGTACGGCTGTGACTTCGGACCGCCCGGCGACGGCCACTCGGTCACGGTCCCTGTTTTCGAGTCCAGGCGGCCGAGATAACCTCGCGAATAGTCCGCGTACCAAACGGCGTCATCGCTCGTGATGGCGATTCGGCGCGGGCGCGAATCGGCGTTCGGCAACACCCACTCCGAGATCGCCATCGTCGCCGGATCGACTCGGGAAATCCGGTTCGCGCCGAACTCGCAGATGATTGGCGCACCCTTCGAATCGAAGACGACGCCGTACGGATTCGACCGCGGCTGAGGATACGGCACGACCTTGACGTCGCCGGTCTTTGGATCGAGGCGCCCGACCATGTTCGCCCCCTGTACGCTGAACCACAAGATGCCGTTGCGATCGAACAGCGGCGTGTGTGGATCGCGCGCAGCCTCAGGCAACCGGTATTCCGTGACGTCTCCGGTTGCCGGATCCAGCTTGCCGATGTACCCCTTGGTGTTTGCAGTGAACCAGATCTTGCCGTCCTTGTCGGCCACCAATCCATGCGGACCCGACTGTGGCGCCTTCAGCCCATATTCCTTTATCTGGCCCGTTCGCGGGTCGATGCGCCCGAGGACGTTCGCGAACATGCCCGTGTACCAGATGGACCCATCCGCCGCCGCCAGCGGATCGTGCGGCCGCGAGCCCAGTGTCGGGAGATTCCACTCCTTGAACGATACCTTCGCGGTTCCCTCGAGGAGCACCGGCGTGGGCTTGGGCTGCTCCGGAAAGTTCTTGGCGAGGTAATCGACCACGACCTCCGACTGCTCCTTCGGCAGGGCCACCATCGTGCTGATCAGCTGCTGCCATCCCTCGCGCGAGTAGCCCCCGGAGCTCGCGATGTTGCCAAGCTGATGGCAACTGGTGCAGTACGCCTGCACCTGCGCCTTGCCAGGGCCCTCAGGCAGCTCCATGCTGCCGCGCCCGCCGCGTCCGGATGGCGACGGCGCCTGGCCTCGAAGACCTGCCGACATGGCGAGCCCGGTGACGAGGACGGCGGAGAGGCAAGGTAGGCGGGGCTTCATGAGACCGTAATAGGCGCCTGACGCTGCCAAGTCAAGCGCCAAGCCGAACAGGAGGCCCTGACGTCACTCGTGCGCATCGTGCGAACGTGAAGGACGCGTGATCCGTGGCGTCGGTGGCTATAAGATGCTCGCGGAGGGAGCCATGGAGATCCGTTCTTCCCGACGGCAGTTTCTTCAGACGGGTGCCGGCGCAGTCGGCGCGGCTTTCGCGGTCAGGACCATTCGCCTCAACGCGGAGCCACTGGGCGATTCGAGGCAGCCGGTGCCCGCCAGCGACCGCGTGCGCTTCGGCATGATTGGGGTCGGGATGCAGGGCTCCGGGCTGCTCGCGCGGTCCGTCGCGCTGCCGGGTGTCGAGTGCGCGGCGGCGGCCGATCTGTACGATGGACGCCACGCGCGCGCACGAGAGATCGCCGGCTCGACGCTGCGCACGACCCGCCGCTATCAGGACCTCCTCAACGACAAGACGATCGACTGCATCGTGGCCGCGGTCCCCGACCACTGGCACAAACAGGTCGTGATCGACGCCGTGAGCGCCGGCAAGGACATCTACTGCGAGAAACCCATGTCGCACAGCGTCGCCGACGGCCATGCGATGGTGGCCGCGGCGCAGAAGAGCGGACGCATCGTGCAGATCGGCGCCCAGCGCACCAGCTCGGTCCTGTGCGCCAAGGCTCGCGACCTCGTGTCGAAAGGCATCCTCGGCGACCTGCAACTGGTCGAAGGATCGCTCGGCCGCAACGATCCGACCGGTGCGTGGGTGTATCCGCCACCGCCCGATCTCTCGCCCGCGACGCTCGACTGGGACACGTGGCAGGGGGACGTGCCGAAGCGCGCGTTCGATCCGAACATCTTCGCGCGCTGGCGCTGCTGGAAGGAATACGGCACCGGCGTCGCCGGCGACCTCATGGTGCATCTGATCAGCGGCATGCTGTTCACGCTGGGTCTCAATGAGGCGCCGCGGCGCGTCACCGCGCTCGGAGGCATCCGCCGGTTCAACGATGGGCGCAACATGCCGGACGTCCACATGTCGCTGTACCAGTACAAGAACATGCCGGTCTACATCCGGTTGAATCTTGGGTCCGCGAGCCCGGAGGTCCTCCGCTTCTACGGCTCGCAAGGCATCCTCGAGCTCTCGGAAAACGGCCTGTCGTTCGGCAGCCAGCCCGGCGTCGATCTCGGTCCGAGCTACTACGCGGGGAGCTTTCCGGAGAATCTGCGCGGCGCGTACGAGAAGTCATGGCACGCCGAGCACGATCCGAAGCCAGGCGAAGAACCGCTGTACGACGGCGTCAACTACGTGGGCGACTCGTACGACGACACGCGCCCGCATCTCTGGAAGTACTTCCAGGCCGTGAAGTCTCGCCAGCCGGTCGTGCAGGACGTCGTCTTCGGCCACCACGCGGCCATTGCCTGTCACATGGCCAACGAGTCGTACTTCCGCGGACGCGCCGTCGTATTCGATCCGGCCACCGACACGCTGAAGACCGAATGACGACGCACCGGGGCAGACGCTGTCCGCCATGCGGCAGCGTCCCGCTGCTCGTCGCGGTGCTTGCGCTCGTGGGGGCGGGCTGTGAATCGTCACGTCCGCCCGGCACTCCGATTGTGCTCCTGTTCAACGGGGCAGGCACGTCGCCGAACGATGTCCTCGCGATCGAAAGCCTCCTGCGCGAACGGCGCTTCCCCTATGCGACGGCCGATTCGTCTCGCTTGAACGGAATGAGCGCGGCAGACCTAAAAGCCTATCGTCTGCTGATCGTGCCCGGCGGCAACTTCGAAGTCATGGGCAACGGCCTCGCGCCGAAGACGAGCGAGAGCATGCGTACCGCAATCCGAGGCGGCGTGAACTACCTGGGCATCTGCGCGGGCGCGTTCTTCGCTGGCGACTCGCCCTACAACGGGCTCAATCTGACGTCGGGCGTGAGGTTTCCGTTCTACAGCGCCGAGAATCACGGCATCCGCAAGGCGGCCGTCCCGATCGCCGCCGCCGGATCGCCGACGCTCGAGCACTATTGGGAGGATGGTCCCCAGCTCTCGGGTTGGGGCGTGGTCATCGCAAAGTACCCCGACGGCACTGCCGCCATCGTGCAGGGTACGTATGGCGAGGGATGGGTGCTGCTCAGCGGCATTCATCCCGAAGCGCCCGAGAACTGGCGTCACGGGATGACGTTCACGACGCCCGCGAGCGTGGACAACGCGTACGCGACGACGCTGATCGAAGCCGCGCTGAATCGCACGCGGCTGGCGCATTACTGACGGGCAGCACCCTGCCAGCGATGCGCTAATCGGACTCAGGGTTCGGCGGAGGCGCGGGCTCACCCGATCGGCGCACCAGCGACGTCAGAACGGCCAGCAGCGCCACGACCGCGAGCGCGATCAGCGCCCAGAACATACGGGGTGCGATGAGCCCGTCGGCTGGCGGCGCGGCGACGCCGGGCTCAGGCGCCAGCGACGCCTCGGTCGCCGCAGCGCCGAGCACCCGCGCCGCGAGCAGCGCGAGATCGTACCGAGGGCGGTGCGACGCGGACGTCGCCGTAGAGCAGGCGCGGGGTGACCGACGCGGGCCTGAAGAACCGAAGGCGATAGGTGGGGAGCAGCACCTCCACCCCGGCGATCGGCAGCGCGCTGTTATCCCCCTCGTCAACCACCATGGTGACGTCGGCCATGTCCGATGGCTGAAGCGGCACCGAGAAGGCGGTCGGCACGGTTGCCGGATCGGCGTGCTCCCAGAGCGCGGACGCGAAACTCTCGAACCACGGATCTCGATGCCGCCGATCGGCGGGCCGCTCGTATCCCAGCTGCACGTTCCGACGGAATACGCGCGCGTTCGTGCGCACCACGAGGGAGGCTCCCGGCAAACGCGGATACGGCAACGCGATCCGGTACACCGAGTGCCTCGTTCCCGCCGTGTCCTTGAGCTCCACGGCGCGCGGCGACGCACCCTCGGCCCTGAGTGCCACCACCAGGGGCTCCGCGCCGCGCTCGATGAGCCAGGGGATTTGTCGATTGGATCCGTCCACGATCCGCAGATCTGCGAAGCGCCCTTCCGGGCCCGCGCTGTGCGCGAGCGCCGCAGCGTCGAGTGGAACGGCGACGAGCGCGGCGTCTCCCGCGGCGATCTCGCGCGAGAACTTGAAGGTCGAGGTGTCGAGCGGCGCGCCGGCCACCGGCAGACCGGCCGCGGTCAAAGGGGAGGGCGACGGCGAGGGAGCCACCGCGGACGCCGCGGCCCAATGCGCCTCCGACACGCGGTCGATGTCGATCGACGGGCGCGCGGCCTCCAGGTCGTAGACCGGAGCGGCGAGGCTGGTATCGCCGAACCGGGCCGTCACCGGTCCATCCGCCTCGAAGTAGATCCATGGCAGCTCGGCCAGCTCCGCGACGATCGATCGGACGTCGAGTGGGGCGTTGGCCTCATCTTCGATCGACAAATCGATCTCGCGCTGAGAGGGCTGCTGAATCGGCAGGCGCAGCACTCCGGCCGCTCCTTCGCGAACCAGCGCGGAGCGGCCGATCGTGACGGGCTCGGCCTGCCACGCCGTCAGCCTGCGCCTCGGTCACCGCGGCGCGGCGGAAAACGTAGGTGCCGCCGACGTCCAGCCGGAGGGCGACGATCGGCAGGCGTGCGCCCGGCAGCGTCAGGTGATAGCGCGAGCGCCGCGGTTCGCTGGGTCGCTTCTCGAACTGCACGGGCACGAACGCCGGCGGTGGCGTCGCGTGCACCGAGACAAGCCGCGCCCAGACCGCCGCGGGAAACGGCACACGACCACTGTTCCGGTCGTCCCAGGTGACGCGCACGTAGCGATATATCCCTGGCTCGAACGACACGCTCGTCTGCTGGAGTTGCTGATCGGGCAGGTCGAACATCGTCCCCTCCGCGACCACCATCGTCCAATGCTCGCGGTCTCCGCTGGCTTCGACGCGAGCGCGCTTCAGGAACGGCCGCGGCAGACCGTCGAGCCGAACGGCGTCGATCGTCTGCGGCGAGAGCAGGTCGGCCTCGAAGCCGCTCGTTTTCTCGGTCTCCGCCTGCGGCTGCACAACGGCGCGACGCCATTGCGGGTCGGCGATTGGCGGGTAGACGAGCAGGTAAGGCACCGCACGTCCATCGCGCGACGAGACGAGACGCAGGTCAGAGAGCCCGCCCTCCGCGATTGCCCGCGCCGAATCCGGCGGGCCGGCGTGATGGATGACCCGGAACGGCGCGGCACCGGCCAGCAGCGCGGCGTCCGGGGCCAGCCGTTGCGGGCCGGCCGACGCGACCTCGATGCCGCGCTCGCGGATCGGGACGCCGGTCGAGTCTGACGCCTGCGCGACGATGGCCGACGACAGGACGAAAGCGGTAAGTGTCACGCGGTGCCTTGCTGCCGCGACAGAACGTACTTCTGAAGCACGAGCGACACGAGCGCAAGCGAGATCGCCAGACCGACGAACGAAGCGACCCGATAGAGGCCTGCGAGCGACGAGAGGTCGTACAGAAAGCATTTGAACGTGGTGACGGCGATCAGCATCACCGCGGCGATCCGGGCCGCATGGCTCTGCATCCAGATGCCGACGCCGAGGAGGATCATGCCGAACACCAGCCAGCCGATCGTGTAGGTCAGATCCTGCGAGACGCCGGCGCCGAACCTGAATGCGATCGCCGGCCCCGTCGCGTAGTAGTCAGCGATCTCGATGTTCAGCAGCAGAAACAGCAGGATGCCTCCCGCGGCCGGCAGAAGGCGTGCCGCGCGAAGCGATCCGGCGAAGCGATCATCGGTGGAACCGTACCACCAGGCGGCCGCGAAGCACGCGGCGGCACAGATTGCGTAGGCGTACAGATACCAGTTGAAGATGCGCAGGTCGCCCCGGGGCTCGTAGTAGAGGACGGCGGGGTTCAGCGCCAGCCGCGAGAACACCACAGTCATCAGCGCCACGCCGCTGTAGAGCAGCCCGCGATGGGGAATGCGCCGGTACAGCCAGGCGAGCGCCGCTCCCTCCAGCGCCCAGCCGATCGTGATCCACTGGTGGTGGAGCTGCAGCGGAATGGCCACGGTCACGAACGCGAGCGCGGCGCCGGCGATCATCACGAGGCGCCCGAGGTCGCGCTGGCCTGGCGCTTCGATGCGCAGGAGCTCCCGCAGCAGGACGGCCAGCACCGCGCTCAGCGCGATCGGCACCACGCCGATTCCCCAACCGTAGCCTCCGGCCTCGAGCGCCGCGCGGGCGCCGAAGAAGCACATCGCGCTCGCGATGACCGCCGCCAGGTACGGATCGCGGTCGCGCCCCGCCCGTCGCCCCAGGAGCATCGGGTAGGCGACAAACACTGCGTACATCCCCGCGGAGAGCGTGAGGAGTTGATGCCACGGTCGATCGACCAGCCGCACCAGCTCCCAGTTTTGCGCGGCGAGAAACGCGACCGTCGCGGCGCCGCTGGCGACGTACGCCCAGCGTTGCCGCCACGTCAGGGCGAGAATCGCCGATAGCGTCGCGACATGCGCGCCGAGCAGCGCGATGAACGGTGGCTGGTCCCAGGTGGCGGCGGCGATCGCCGCGCCTTCTGCCACGAAGAGCACCGCTGCGGCCGTTTCCGCCGCATCCGCCAGCTGGCTGCCGCGCGACGCGGGCACCAGCCATGCCAACGCGAACGTGCTGACCGTCATCGACGCCACGACGGCGACGAAACCCCACTCGGCCCCGGCGTTGGAGATCCACGCCGTCACCACGACGCCGGCGGCAATGGCAGCGGCGCGATGCAACATCGCTACGCCGGTGGCCAGCGCGACGACGCTCGACGCCAGCGTGACGACCGCCAGCGCGCCGAACAGCGGCCAGGGCGGGATCGACCAGTCGCGGTTGAACGCCATCAGGAGCAGGAAGGCGTGTCCGACGAGGCCGAGATAGAGGCCGCTGCCGAACCCGGCTGCGATCCCGGCGGACGCTCGTCGGGCCCGTCGCGCGGCGACGCGCCCAGGCGTAGCCGCCGAGCGTGAGCAACGTCATCCCCGTCAGAACGGTCAGCGAGGCGAGCACGCCGACGCTGCCGGCGGCGTCCCACCACCACACACCGAGCACAATCCACGACAGCGTGGATCCGACGAGCGAGACGATCGGCAACGCGCTCTCTGCCCCCTCGATGAAGAGCCCCGCGTTCAGGATCGCCAGGAGCAGCGCGAGCGCCCAGATGGCTTCCGGCGCCACCGTACCGCCGGCGAGGAAAAGCAGCAGCGGCAGGCTGGCGATGAGGACGATGCCGCCGCCCGACGCGGGCTCGAGCGGATGGCCGCTGCGTCGGGCGAGGAGCGGCACACCGAGCGCGACCAGGCCGAACAGCGCGTAGATCTCTACCGCGGTCCGCAGGTGAGCGCCGTCCAGCCAGGTGGCCGACCAACTTGCCTGTGCCGCAATCGCGAAGAATGCCGCGATGAAGTACAGCTCACCTTCGTCCGTCACTATCGCACGCCAGGCGATCCCGATCACCAACCCCAGCAGCACGCCCAGTGGCAACCACGGCGCCGCGAACGCCGGATCGATTCGCAGGACGACCGTGAAAACGAACAGCAGCAGCGGCGCGGCGTATACCGCGTACGCGCCGCGGCCATCGAACCCGCGATCGAATCGATCGGCGATCACGGGCGCGAGCGCGAACAGTACGACGAACGCCGCGGTGAAGACGATTACCGCATAGCGCGCCGGCTCGCCGTACGACGTCCAGAGCAGCGTGGCCATCACGGCGAGCGTGGCTGCGCCGGCCGCGCCGACGAGCAGATGCTGCCGCCGGGCGATCGCGATCGTCGCCAACCCGGCGTCGAGGATGAACAGGAACGAGAGCAGCAGCCACGGGTGGCCGCCGTAGCCCGGCACCGCTGCGACGTAGACCGCGAACAGCAAGGGAAGGACTGCCGCCGTGAGCGCGCTGCGCTCGAACGAATCATCTTTCGTGCGACGAGATACCAGCAGCGCGGAGACGCCGACGAGCGGAAACAGCAGGAACACACCCATCGCGAGCGACAGCTGCCCTGCAGTCAGGAAGCGGAACACCCATCCCCACTGATACACGGTGGTGAAGACAACGGTCAGCCACCCCAGTGCCGGCCACTTCTGGCGGAACGCTACCCAGGCCAGGCCGATGTTGAGCAGCAGCAGGTAGGCAAACAGCGGGATGGGCTGATTCTGCCCGGTCGACAGCAGCGCCGGCGTGGCGAATCCGCCGAGCAGCCCGAGCACCGCGATGAACAACGACTCACGGCGTATCGAGAGCGCGACGGCCACCGCCGTCACCAGCGCCAGCAGCCCGAAAGCGACGGCCCCGGGGATCAGGTTCCACAAGGCGTGCGCGGCGAAGAAGGTGGCAAAGAGGATCGCGACCGCCGACGCGTCCATCGCGTTCGCGGTCAGCGGATAGTTTCGCGCGACGCGCAGCTCGCACGCGGCGAGCAGCGCGATCGCCACGATGATGCCGATCGCGACGCGCACCGGCGGCTGCAGCCAGCCGTGGTCGACCGAGTAGCGGAGGAAAAAGACGGCGGCCAGCAGCAGCGCGACCCCGGCGATCGCCGAGAAGAGCTTGACCCCGATCAGGCTTTCCCAGTCGAAGCCGGATGGCGCCGATTCACTCCGAGGCGGCATCGGCGGACGATCGACGGGCGGTCGCGGCGGGATTGGGGCCGCGGCGGCGGGACGCTCGACGCGCGGCTCAGGCCGCGGCGGTACCGTCGGCCCTGCAACCGAGGGAGGCTGCGTCGTGCGCGCCGCCACGGGAGCGGATGCGGGCATGGCCGGCATCGCAGGACGCTCGACGGCGCCCGGCACCGGCGCAGGCGGCGGAGATGACGACGGCTTCGGTAGGGGAGCCGGTGCCGGCGGCGGGACCACAGCCGCGGCCGGGGCGGACGCTCCGTCGCGGCCGCTGGCGCAGGCGTCGCCGCGGCGGGTGCCGGAGCGGGTTCGGGCGCCAGCGAATAGACCCGCGCGTTCAGTTTGCCGATCGTCTCGCGCTGAGCCTGGACCTCACGCTCCAATTCGTCGATTCGGTCGCGCAGCCGCGAGATGCGGACCCACGACACGAACGGCGCGACGAACGGGATCGCGAGGACGACCAGACCGATCAGACCGATCAGCAGGAAATCCATAATCGATCAACGGCTCAGGGAACGCAGGGCACGGCGTGCGCGCGGACGTGCAGGGGAGCGATCGCATTGTACCTCAGCCGCTGGCTGCGCCACCGTCGCGCCGACGCCCCTCGCACGACCTCAGCGGCAAGGATGCCACCCTGTGCGGAACCGTGCAGCGCGATATGGGACGCTCAGGATCACCAGCGGCGGCGGTATCCGCTTCGAGGGACGACGGTTCACTCGACGCGGGTCTTACGGCTCGATGAGCGCCTGATCGACCAGCGCGCGCGAGAGGTGCTGGAGGTTGGGCATGCCGGGATCGCCCACCATGCGCTGAATCATGCCGATGAACACGACGTCGTTGGCCGGGTCGACCCAGAACCAGGTGCCGGCGGCGCCATCCCAGAGAAAAGTGCCTTTCCCGGTCGTGCTCCCCGCCTTCTGCGGATCGTCGAAGACGGCGACGTCGTAGCCGAACCCGAAGCCCGGGCGCATCCGCTGGATGCCGATGCCGAACCGGTTGTCCATCAGCGAGTCGGGCAGATGGTTCGAGCGCATCAGCGCGACGGTCGCGGGCGCGAGAATCCGCACGCCATCGAGCGCGCCGCCATTAAGAAGCATCTCCGCGAACCGTGAGTAGTCGCGCGCGGTGGAATAAAGGCCGCCGCCGCCAGACGCCAGACCTGGAACCGTGGTGACGTTGGGGTCGTTTGGTACTGGCACCAGTCCCCCGGCCTTCTGATCGAAGCGATACACCGTCGCCAGACGATCCATCTTCGCGGCCGGCACGTTGAATGCGGTGTCGTGCATGCCGAGCGGTTCGAAGATTTCCTGGCGCATGAACTCGGGCAACGGCTTGCCGGAGAGCTTCTCGACCAGATAGCCCTGGACGTCCACCGACATGCTGTACACCCACCGCGTCCCTGGCTGATAGAGCAACGGAATGGCCGCGAGCTTCTCGATGAGCCCATGCAGCGTCGGCGCCCCGAGCGGATTGTCCGCCTGGTACAGCTTGTCCACAGGCGTATTGCCGAAGAAGCCGTACGTGAATCCTGCCGTGTGCGTCATCAGCTCCCCGACAGTCGGTGGATGCGCGGGCTTCTCGAGCCGGGGCTTGCCGGACGCGTCGTCGCCGGCGTACACCTGCAGGTTGGCGAACTCGGGGATGTAGCGGGAGAGCGGATCGTCGGGGTTCCACTTGCCCTGCTCGTACAGCTTCATCATGGCGACGCCGGTGATCGGCTTGCTCATCGAGTAAATGCGGAAGATGGTGTTCTGCCGCATCGGCAGTTTCTTCGCGACATCCTGGTAGCCGTAGACGTCGGACGAGACAATCTTCCCGTGCCGCACGAGCATCGTCACGATGCCCGACAGCGCTCCCTCGTCCACCACCTTCCTCATCGCGACGTCCAGCGCGGCCAGCCGCTCGACCGAGAAGCCGACCGTCGCGGGCGCGGCCGTCGGCAGCTCCGAGCGCTGCGCGACCGCAACAGAAGCCGTACCGATCAGAATGGCGAGCAGAATCCGGGCAACCGATCGCTTCGTGTGAGGGCGGGAGGTCATGGCCGGCTCATCTTACGTCAACCCAGCGGGACATCGACTACGCCTCCGTCGCATGAAGGCCTCCTCACTCCTCGGGCGGGACCTCAGTTCTGGAGGTCCTTACGCGTCAAGGCGAGTGCGACAGAACGGATCCGGACGAGGATGTGTCTGCTCCATACAGTACACCTCCATAGTCATACCTTATTGGTACCTCAGTCCTCCGCCATCCGCGCTTGGACCTCGACCCCCGGTTCGCACGGATACCCCCCGCGAAGCCAACGCGTGAGATCATGGTGCTTGTCGAGGTATCAGTGCACGAGCACCAATCGAACGACGCCCCCGTCCAGCAGGCAGAGGGTCAGCACGATCATGCCCATGGACACAGCCATGCACATGGGGCGCACTGGCATGGGGGTGCCGGCCACTCGCACGGCGTCGACGCCGACGCGGATGGGCGCTACCTGACGATCGCGTTCGTGCTGATCGTCGCCTTCATGACAATCGAAGTCGTCATCGGCATCGTGGCGCATTCCCTGGCGCTGCTCTCGGATGCCGCGCACATGCTGACGGACGCTGGCGCCCTGGCGCTGTCGATCCTCGTCATCCGCTACGTCCAGCGTCCTGGCAGCGAGGCGCTGACCTACGGCCGGCGTCGGGCGGAGGTGTTGAGCGGGCAGGCCAACGGCGCTGTACTGCTCGTGCTCGGCGTCATCGTGTCCTACGAGTCGATTGCGCGCCTGATTGCTCCGCCGCAGGTCGCCGGCCTGGCCGTCACCATCGTCGCGGCGGCCGGTGTGGTCGTGAATATCGCCGCCGCATGGGTGCTGGCGAAGGCCAACCGCCAGAGCCTCAACATCGAAGGCAGCTTCCAGCACATCCTGACCGACGTGTACGCGTTCCTCGGAACGTTCGTCGCCGGAATCGTAATCGTCTTCACCGGGTTCAACCGGGCCGATGCGATCGCCTCGCTCGCCGTGGCGATTCTGATGCTGCGGTCCGGCTACCACCTCCAGCGCAAGGCGATCCGGGTCCTGCTCGAGGGCGCTCCTGAAGGAATGGATCCCAACGAGATCGGCGTTGCCCTGGCTCGCGGCGAGCACGTTCGCGAGGTGCACGACCTGCACGTGTGGGAGCTGGTTCCAGGGCATCCGATCCTGACCGCGCATGTCCTCGTCGCCACCGGCGCCGACTGTCACGCGGTGCGCCGCGGTCTCGAGCAGCTGCTCAAGGAACGCTTCGAGATCGGCCATACGACGCTGCAGGTCGATCACGCGCAAGATCCGCTGCTGTCGATTCAGCGGGCAGGGAAGCGCCCGTCGAGCTGAACCCTCGCCAATCTACCCGGTGACGGCCGCGGTTGCGTGCTACGCTCCTCCATGGCCGAACACGGAGATCCAGCTTTCCTGGAACTTCGAGCCGCTTTCAGCGCGCTGACCCGCGAGCACCAGGCCCTGGAACGTGGCAGCCCGCGCGACTTCGCCGCACACAAGCGGCATCGCGAGCACCTGCAGGCGTACGTCGACACGCTCCACCGGTGGCGGCTGGCGCACGGTCTCAACCGGCCGCGCGAGGGCGAGTGAGCCGCAGCAGATCCAACCCGAGGCGCGATGACTGACTGTCGCCCCGCCTCCACGCCAGCATAATCCCGTATGCCCTCGAAGCGATGGACGCTGGTCGCGACGATCCTCGGCTCCAGCATGACGTTCGTCGATGCGACCGTAGTGAACGTTGCGCTCCCGGCGCTCCAGACCGATCTTCATGCCACGATCACGGACGTTCAGTGGGTGATCGAATCCTACGCGCTGTTTCTTGGCGCCCTGATTCTCGTCGGCGGCTCGCTGGGCGATCAGTTCGGCCGCAAGCGGGTCTTTCTCAGCGGCGTGGTGTGCTTCACACTGGCGTCGGTCCTCTGCGGCCTCGCCTGGTCGGTACCGGTGCTGATT
Source organism: uncultured Acidobacteriota bacterium (assembly GCA_963771415.1). Classification (GTDB taxonomy): domain Bacteria; phylum Acidobacteriota; class Vicinamibacteria; order Vicinamibacterales; family 2-12-FULL-66-21; genus CAWAZT01. The sequence goes on from CAVYTI010000011.1 coordinate 136,273, forward strand.
GCCGGTCGCGCCCTCCAGGGGATCGGCGCGGCGTTTCTCGTCCCCGGCAGCCTGGCCATCATCAGCGCGACGTTTGACGATGCCGATCGCGGACGGGCGATCGGAACCTGGTCGGGATTCAGCTCAATCACCGCCGCGCTCGGACCGGTCGTCGGCGGTTGGTTGATCGAGCACCTGAGTTGGCGTGCCGCGTTCTTCCTCAACGTCCCGCTGGCGGCGGTGGTCCTGGCACTGTCGGTGCCGTTCATGGCGGAGAGCCACGACCCGTCCAGAACCGAGCGCGTGGACTGGACTGGAGCCTGGCTGGCGGTGCTCGGCCTCGGCGGTCTCGTTCTCGCCCTGCTCGAATGGCCGCCTCTCGGTGTCGACCATCCACTCGTGGTTGGCGCCTTCGCTATCGGTGTCGCGTCGCTCGTGTGGTTCGTCTTCGTCGAGCGCCGGGTCCGCAACCCGATGATTCCTCTCGGCCTGTTCCGCTCGCGCGCCTTTGCCCTCACGAACGGTCTTACCCTGCTCGTTTACGCCGCCCTCGGCGTCATCATGTTCCTCGTGCCGATGAATCTCATTCAGGTGCAGCACTACAGCCCGGCGGCTGCCGGCGCGGCCTTCCTGCCGTTCCCGATCATCGTCTTCGTGCTGTCACGATGGTCCGGCGGACTCGTTGCCAGCGTTGGCAGCCGGCTGCCCCTGACGCTCGGACCCGTGGTGTCGGCCGTCGGTGTTGCGCTGTACGCGCGCCCGGGAATCAGCGGGTCCTACTGGACCACGTTCTTTCCCGCGATCGTCGTGCTCGGGTTCGGCATGGCCGTCACCATTGCGCCGTTGACGACAACGGTGATGAACGCCGTTGACGCGCATCACGCCGGCACGGCATCAGGGGTCAACAATGCCGTCGCCAGGGTGGCCGGGCTCCTCGCTATCGCAGTCTTCGGCGTCGTGCTGGCCCGAACGTTCGAGACGCGTGTGGCGCAAGCGGTCCACTCCATGAACCTGCCGGTGACCACCGAGGCGGCGATCGACCGCGAGCTGCCCAAGCTGGCTGGAATCGACGTGGATCGGCTGACCATGCTCGATCGCGGTCAGCGCACCGCCGTCAGGCTTGCTATCGACGAGGGCTTTGTCGCAGCGTTCCGCAGGGTGATTCTCAGCGCCGCGTTTCTCGTGCTTCTGGCCTCGGCCATGGGCGCGGCGATCCGATAGGCACGTCACCCCGAACTATGGGTCAATTCCCAACTCACACTCCAACTGGCAATCCCCAAGCGGCCTGGGACCAACCGCTCCCGGCCGGGACGAGTTGCCGCCGAGGCGTGTCGAACGTTTGCTCCTTGACGGCCGTCCGGGTCACCCCGATAGTGTTGACGTGCGCAAAGTGTGGACGCCGCCGGTCCGCTGGGTCCTGGGCGTCGCGACGGCTCTGAGCTTCTTCTCGTGGTGGCAGGCCTATCGCCTGACGCTCCTCTATCCCGAGTCCGAAGCGATGCACGGCGCCGACCTGGGCAAGCTCCTGGTCCTCAACATCGCCTACTGGTACGTGCCGGCGCTGCTCATCCCGGCGATTGCCGCGGTCGCGCGGCGTTTTCCGCTCGACTCGGGCAGCCGGGTGCGCGCCGATCGTCGCGCACGTCTGCGGCGCGCTGACCTTTGCGGTCGTGCGCTGTGCCGCCATGATTGGCGTTCGCTACGCGCTCTGGGGCGGCGCAATCAAGATGGCCTGCGGTCCCGTGGAGCCTCTACGCGCAGCGCCTGTTCTTCCTTGATGTCGATTGGTGCTTCGCCGTATACGGGGTCATCGTCGGAGCCAGCCATGCGGTGGCGTATTACCACAGTCTCAGGCGCGAGAAGCTGAAAGAGGCGCAGCTCGAGACCCGACTGATGGAGGCCCGACTCAAGACGCTGGAGGCCGAGCTCCATCCGCATTTCCTGTTCAATACGCTTCACGCGATTTCGGCGCTCCTTCACCGCGACCCGGAGGACGCCGACCGGATGATCAGCCGACTGAGCGATCTGCTCCGCATCACGCTGGATCGAAGCGGCGCCGCCACCATCCCGCTGAAAGACGAGATCGAGTTCCTGCAGAAGTACCTCGACATCGAGCGCACGCGGTTCCAGGATCGGCTGACTGTGCGTGTACAGATCGATCCCGACGCCCTCGACGCCGAGGTGCCGCGGATGATTCTTCAGCCTCTTGCGGAGAACGCGCTGAAGCATGGGATCGCCAGCCGGGTCGGCGCCGGGACCGTCGCAGATCGCTGCCGGACGCAACGGCGACCGTCTGTGGATGCAGGTGGGCGACGACGGCAGCGGTCTGAACGGAAGCGCGGCGCGGCGCACTGAACAATGGAATTGGTCTGTCGAACACGCGTGCCCGGCTCGACTGCCTGTACGGCGAGCGCGCGCAGCTCGTATTCAGCGGACAGCCTAAGGGCCTGACCGTTCGCATCGAGATCCCCTTCAGTCCCCTGTCCCCGGAGAGGCAGCGCGACTCCTTCGAGGCGGCTCAATCGAGCGCGTAGGGCACCGCGGACCGAGTCAGCCGACGCACGCACCTGTCGAACGGGCCTCAGCTACAATGTGCGCCGGGGGAGGATGCCGCCGATGCTGCTACGCAAGCTCGTCGTCGTTTCCGTGCTGCTGCTCGGCGCCGCGCTCCGCGCCGAGAGCGACTGGACACCGCTGTGGAACGACAAGGACTTCGATGGCTGGACAACGTGGATGCAACGTCCCTCGCCGACCTCGGATGTGCCGGGCCTGGCGAAGGACGCCGATGGCAACTACACCGAGCCAATCGGATCCGGCCGCGATCCGCTGAAGGTCTTCACCATCGCCAGCGTCGACGGCCGCCCGGCCATTCGCATCTCCGGCGAGGTCTTCGGCGAGCTTCGCAACAAGGGCACGTTCAAGGACTACCACCTGCGGTTTCAGTTCAAGTGGGGCGAGAAGCAGTGGCCGCCGCGCGACAAACCGGGGACGCCGCGCGACAGCGGCCTCCTTTATCACGTGCACGCGGCGCCGGGCGTGGACGGGCGCACCTGGGCGCGCTCCGTTGAGCTGCAGATTCAGGAACACGATGTCGGCGATCTCTACGCGGTCGGGTCGGCGATTGCCGTTCGCGCCAAGGCACGAGCGGGCAGTCAGCCGCGACTCTACGATTACGATCCGACCGGCGAGTGGACGTTCTTCTCGCAGAGCCAGGGCTCGCCTGGCCGATGCATCAAACAACCCGACAACGAGAAGCCGACCGGTGAGTGGAACACCGTCGAGCTCGTGTGCTTCCACGACGATTGCATTCACATCGTCAATGGCACAGTGGTGATGCGGCTCCATGGCGCAGTGCGGATCGACGGCGATCTGCCGACGCCGGTGACGTCGGGGCAGATTATCCTGCAGTCCGAAGGCGCAGAAGTCTTCTACCGCGACATCCAGATTCGTTCGATCACTGGCATCCCTCCAGAATTTGCGGCCAAGTAGCGTCACATGGCGGCGGGCAGCCCTCGCCGCCGCACTTCTCGCCCTCGGCATCGCCGGCGTGACGCTGGGTCTCGAGCTGGCTCACACTTCAGTCGATCCCCCGCCGGGCTCGATCGCATCGTCCCGATACCAGCCAACGCTCGCGTCGCTCAATGCGCGGCAGCCTCCTCCGTGGTTCGCAGATGCGAGGTTCGGCGTCTTCATCCACTGGGGGCTCTTCTCGATTCCGGGCTTTGCGCCTAAAGGAACCTTCGCGGGAATTCTGAAAACCGACTACGACCGCGCGATGCTCATCCATCCTTACGCGGAGGACTACTGGAACGCGATCAAAGATCCGGCGACCCCATCCGCGGCGTTTCATCGCGCGCGCTACGGCACGATGCCCTATGAGGGGTTCAAGCCGATGTTCGTCGAGCGGCTGGCGCGCTGGGACGCCGCCGAGTGGGCGAGGACATTTCGCCAGGCCGGCGCCAAGTATGTCGTCATGGTCGCGAAGTATCACGACGGGTTCTGCCTGTGGCCCACGGCCGTCCGAAACCCGCATCAGCCGGACTGGTTCACCGAGCGGGATCTGGTGGGGGAGATGGCGGCGGCCGTTCGCCGCGAAGGGCTGCGGTTCGGCATCTACTATTCGGGCGGTGTGGACTGGACGTTTCGCCGACGGATCTCGCGAACCCTGGCCGACTACATCGAATCCACCCCGGGCGGCGATTACCCGACCTATGCCGATCGGCAGGTCCGCGAGCTGATCGCCCGCTATCACCCCGATATCCTCTGGAACGACATCGCGTGGCCGACCGACAGGCCGAGCCTCTTTCGGTTGTTCGCCGACTACTACGCTGCCGTTCCCGATGGCCTCGTCAACGACCGGTGGAGCGATACCACGGCACTGACGTTGATGCTGCGGTTGAAGCCGGCCCGCCTCGTCTTCGACGTGATGATGAAGCAGGCGATCTCGCGCCAGCCGGATTTCCTCGAGCGGCTGACGCCGTCGGCGATCCCGCACAGCGACTTCACGACGCCTGAGTACACCGCCTACCCCGGCATTCAAGCGAAGCCGTGGGAAATGACCCGCGGCATGGGGAATTCCTTCGGCTACAACCGCAACGAGACCGACGCCGACTATGCCCCGATCGAGACCTTGCTCGAGGAGCTCGTGGATGCCACGTCGAAAAACGGCAACCTGCTGCTCAACGTCGGACCACGAGGGGACGACAATCGGATTCCGCCGGAACAGGCATCGCGGCTCGCGGCGTTCGGTGGCTGGTTAGCGGACAATGGCGACGCCATCTACGGGACGCGCCCCTGGACGCGCGCGGAGACGCGAACCGGCGCCGGCGAGGCAGTCCGCTTTACGATGTCGGGCGGGGCAGTGAACGTCATCGTGCTGGGGCAGCCCACAGGATCGACGTTGACGCTCAAAGGTGTCCAGCTTCAGGGCACCGCGACCCTGAAGTCGGACGGGAGCCGGGTGTCGCTCGACGCTCGCGCCGACGGCGATACGGCCCTGACCTTCGAGCATCCCCTGGACGGACGGTTTGCGCCGGTCGTTGCCGTCGGCCGGAAGCCCTGAGGGGCCTTCCGGCGCCCGGAAATGGATACAGTTTGGACCCAGCTACGGTTCAGTTTAAACTGTGACCACACACACATGCCCCGACGCCTCGTCGTTCTTGCGTGCCTCCTCACCGCCGGTACGATGCTCGGGCGCGCGCAGCAGCTTCCCGGAGCCTTTCCGCCCCTCGAAAAGTATCTCGAGCCCTTGAGGGAGCAGGCCGGAATCCCGGGAATGTCAGGGGTGGTCGTGCAGGATGGCACCGTCGTCTGGGAGGCCGGGTTCGGTTTCCAGAACGTGGCGTCGCGCGTGCGCGCGACCCCCGATACGCCGTACCTGGTGGCGGATCTCAGTCAGACGCTGGCGGCGATTCTCGTGCTTCAGTGCGCCGAGCAGAAGCGCATGTATCTGGACGATCCGGCCAGCAAGTATGGCGTCTCGCTTCCGGAGCCCGATGCCACACTCCGCCAGATCCTGAGTCATACCTCGGCGGACCCTCCTGGCGCCGCGTTCCTGTACAGTCCCGAGCGCTACCTGCAGTTGACGTCGGCGGTGGAGTGGTGCGCGCCGCAGCCGTATCGCAAGAGCGTCGCCCATCGGATTCTCAACCGGCTGGCGATGAAGGACTCGGTGCCGGGCACCGACCTCAAGGATTCCACGGTCGTCCCGGACGATCTCTTCGATCCGGCGGACCTGGATCGCTATCACCAGACCCTGGACCGGATGGCGGTCGCCTACAAGGTGGATGGCAAGGGGAGACCGGAGCGATGGGATCTCGCGCCGGACGGGATCAGCGCTGCCGGTGGACTGGTCTCTACGGTGCGCGATCTGGCGCTCCTCGACAACGCTCTCGATTCGACGGTCCTGCTGACGCAGGATACGCTGGCGACAGCCTGGACGCCGACGAACAATCCTGACGGCGACCCATTCCCGACCGGGCTGGGCTGGTTCGTGCAGTTCTATCGAGGCGAGCGGGTCGTCTGGCACTTCGGCTTCCTGCCCAACGCCTACTCCGCGCTCATGATCAAGCTGCCGGCGCGCCACCTGACTTTCATTCTCCTGGCCAACAGCGATCGTTTGAGCGCTCCCTTCCAGCTGGCCTCCGGCGACGTCACGCGATCGGTCTTTGCGACCCTGTTCCTGAAGCGATCCACGTGCGCGCTCGCGGGTCTATGCTGAGAGTCCTGGCGTGCTGCTGCGCGCTGCTTGCCTTCACGCCTCGTCCCGTGTCGGCCGAATGGCATCTCGTGCCGACCATCGGCCTGACGTTTGCCGGTAAGACCAGCCTCGTCGACCTCGAACACGCAACCGGAAAGGTGCACCGGAACATCGGCGGCATCGTGACGTTGTTCGGGCCGGGCATCTTCGGCGCCGAATCGGTGTTCGTCTACACGCCGGGCTTCTTCGGCAGCGAAGGGGCATTGGTCTCGGGCAGCCACTCGATGGCGTGGTTCGGAAACGCAGTCCTGACCACGCCGAGGCGCTGGACCGAATACGGCCTGCGCCCGTTCGTGTCGGGTGGGCTCGGTGTGCTGCGAACCTCGATCACCGAAGACGTCTTCAACACCGATACCAACGTCGCAGCATTCGATATCGGTGGCGGCGCGGTCGGATTCTTCTCGCGCCGGGTCGGCGTGCGCTTCGACCTCCGTTACTACGCCAACCTCCATCGCATGAACTCCGCGGACGTCGTCGCGTTCGGTCCCGTCCATCTCAACTACATGACCGCCTCCGTCGGTCTGGTCTTCCGTCGCCAGCCGGCCAGCTGATCTACCCAAACGGGTGATGTTCGCTCGGGGCGCCGGTCGTAGACTGGGTCATGGATCCCGCTCAGCGACTCGACGACGATGCGCTGCTCGATGAGTATTCGCGGGCGGTCGTCAACGCGGTCGACGCCGTGGGCCCCGCGGTACTCCGGATCGAAGCCGGACGGGGCAGCGGATCGGGGTTCGTCTTCACGCCGGATGGCTTCGCGCTCACCAACAGCCACGTGATTTCCGGCGCCCGCCTCATCACGGCAACGCTGCACGACGGCCAGTCCACGCGCGCCGACCTCGTCGGCGAAGATGCGGATACCGACCTCGCGGTCATCCGAATCGATGCGCTTCGGCCGGCGCATGCCAACCTCGGAGATTCCCGTGCCATCCGGGTCGGGCAAATCGCCATCGCGCTGGGCAGCCCGCTCGCCTTTCAGCAATCCGTGACCGCCGGGATCGTCAGCGCGCTCGGGCGCTCGCTGCGCGCCCGCTCGGGCCGGCTGATGGACGACATCATCCAGACCGACGCCGCGTTGAATCCCGGCAATTCCGGCGGCCCGCTGATCACCACGCGCGGCGAGGTGATCGGCGTCAACACCGCGGTCATCATGCACGCGCAAGGTCTGTGCTTCGCCATCGCCAGCAACACCGCTCGTTTCGTCGCGTCGCGCCTGATTCGTGACGGGCGGGTGAGGCGCAGCTACATCGGTGTCGCCGGTCAGAATGTCGCCATCGCGCCGCGGATCGCTCGCGCCAACGGCGTGGCCATCGTCTCCGGCGTACTGGTCACGGCGATCGAACCGGATACCCCGGCGGCCGCGGCGCAGCTGCTCGAGCAGGACGTGATCGTCGGCTTTGGCGGCGCCGCGATCACCGCGATCGATGATCTGCACCGATTGCTCGACGAAGATCGGATCGGACAATCGGTGGAGATCGCCGTGCTGCGGCGCGGTCGCAAGGTTCAACTCGCGATCGTTCCGCGCGAGTCTCACGGCAGCGCCCGCTAGACGCCGCCCGATCCGTTCGTCATTCCGGGATCGACGCTCATCAACTGAGGCGTTTCTGTGACAGCCTAAACCGGGCCGAGGGTCGGAGCGTATCCTGGTATGGCAGGCATGCGACCCTCTCTTTTTCGCTCCTACATCGCCATCGCTGGTGCCTCAGCCATGGCCGCCGCTTCGATTGTTCCCATCGGCGCACAGCGAACTGCTGCTGGCGGGTGCCGCGTCACCGGCCGGGCGGCGAGCGGCTCGACACCGCTGCCGGGAGTGTCGATTGCCGTCAAGGGAGCAGACGGATCCGGTGTGGTTACCTCGTCGGACGTTGACGGCGGCTACACCCTGTCGCTCGCACCCGGCACCTATTTGCTGACCGCAGCGCTGACCGGGTTCACGAGCGTCGAGCAGTCGATCACCATCGACACCGGCGGGACGTGCGATCAGAGCGTGCCGATCTCGCTCTCGCTTGCGCCGCGTCAGCCTCTCGAGACCTCCAAACCCGTGGCGCCCGCGACGCCGGGAAGTCCCGCATCACCGCGACCATCTGCCCCGGCGAATGGCTCGGCCGCCGCAGCATCCGGTCGCGGTCGTGGAGCTGGCGCAAACGGTGCGGCGACCTCCTCGTCCTTCCAGAGCGTCGACGTTCAGACACTCGCCGCGACCTCCGACACCACGTCGACCGAATCGCAGGAAACCTCGACGCGATTGCTGCTGCCGCCCGGCTTCTCGACCGACACGCCGGCGGATGCCATCGCGATCAACGGCAACGCCGCCAGCCTCGATCGCGGCATGATGAACGATCGCTTCGGCGCGATCGGCCGCGGCGAGGTCGATCCGGTGACTGGGGAGGTCGCAGGCGGTGCATTCGGCGGCGATCAGGCCGGGCGCGGCGGCCCAGGTGGTTTCGGCGGCCGCGGCGGCGCGGGAGGCCGTGGCGGCCCGGGAGGTCCGGGAGGATTCGCCGGGCGCGGCGGCTTTCTCGGCGGCCGTGGCGTCCAGCAGAACCGGATCTTCGCGACGGCCAACTACTCGTTCGGCGGGTCGGCGCTCGACAGCAAGCCGTATCAGCTGCGCGGCGACACGCCGGCGCCCGACACGCCGTACACGCACCAGTCGTTTGGCGGAACGATCGGCGGTCCGTTGAAGATTCCGCACGTCTACGATGGCACCCGCCGCACCAGCTTCGTCCTCACCTACAACGGGAGCAGGGGAACGAATCTGTTCGATCAGTACGCGACAGTTCCCAGCGACGCGATGCGTGCGGGAAATTTCTCGGGGTTGGCAGCGCTGATCGACCCGGTGACCGGCGCGGCGTTTCCAGGCAATCAGATACCGGCCAATCGCATCGACACGGCCTCGACCGTGCTCCTGCCGTACATCCCGCTTCCGAATCTTCCGGGATCGAGCCGGAACTTCCACAACGCGAGCACGGCTGCGTCCGCGACCGATTCTGCGAGCTTCCGGTTGACTCACAACTTCACCCCGTCGGCGACTGGACGCGGGGGAGGATTCGGGCGCGGCGGTGGCGGCGGATTTGGCGGCGGCCGGGCAGGAGAACGCGGGCCTGGTCAGGCCCAGACGGGCACGAGCGTCACGATGACGGCGCAGTTTCAATACCGCCGCGCCGACAACGACGTGCTGAACGTGCTGCCGGCGCTCGGCGGACGCTCGAGCTCGTCGAGTCTCACCGCGCCGGTGACGCTCAACATCCGCCACAATCGATCGATGGTGACGATCAACTTCAACGCATCGCAGACCACCTCGCAAACGACCAATCAGTACGCCGGTATCACCGACGTCGCCGGCAACGCGGGGATTTCGGGGGTCTCGACGGAGCCGTTCGACTGGGGCATCCCGGCACTGTCGTTCTCCAGCCTCTCGAACGTTCGCGACGTGACGCCGCTGGACCGCACCGATCGCCGGATCTCGCTGTCGTCGATGTGGATGCATCCGTACAAGCAGCACCTGATTCGTATCGGTGGGGATGTCCGCGTCGATCGCTCCAGCAGCGACACCGATCCGAACGCTGCGGGTGCCTTCGTCTTCACCGGCCTCTATACGTCCGGTGGACTCCCGGTCGCCCGCAACAGCGGGTCCGACTTCGCCGATTTCCTGCTCGGTCTGCCGCAGCAGGCCTCGGTGCAATATGGTCCGGGCACGGTGACGCTGCGCGGGCGCGAGACGAGCCTCTTCGCTCAAGACGACTGGCGGATGCGCTCCAACCTCACCTTCAACCTCGGCATCCGCTACGAGTTGATCTGGCCGTTCGTCGAAGCGGACGGACATCTCGTGAATCTGGATGTCGCCCCGGACTTCACGGCGGCGGTACCCGTGCTGGCCGGGCAGACCGGTCCGTTTCACGGCGCGTTTCCCGCCGCGCTGATCAACACCGACACCAACAATCTTGCGCCGCGGCTGGGCATGGCCTGGCGGATAAAGCCGGGCACGATCTTCCGGGCCGGCTACGGCGTGAGCTTCAACTCCGGCTCCTATCCGACGATCGCCCGTCAGCTCGGCGGACAGCCGCCGTTTGCGACAGCGGCGACCGCCATCGGCGATCAAGCGGTACCGCTCGAGTTGCAAACGCCATTCGTCAATGTCGAGCCCGACTCGACGTCGAACACCTTCGGCATCGATCCCACTTACGACCTCGGACGGGTGCAGACGTGGAACGTCGATCTCTCGCACGATTTGGGACCGAACTGGAACGTGGGTGGCGGCTATACCCGGACAACCGGCTCGAGCCTCGACGTCGTGCGAGCGCCGAACCGCGACCCGTCTGGCTTGCGAATCGAAGGCGTGCAGCCGTTCCTGTGGCAGACGTCGGACGGCGCGTCGGTCCTCAACGCCATGAGCCTTCGCCTGCAACGCCACTTCGTCCACGGGATCGGCGGGGACGTCACCTACACGCTCGCTCGATCGCGCGACGATGCGTCAACGGTCGGCGGCGGGGGAACCGTCGTCGCGCAGAACGATCAGGATCTGGCCGCCGAGTGGGGCCTGTCCAGCTTCGACCGGCGTCAGCAGCTCGCGGCCGACTTCTCAGCCGAGCTCCCGTTTGGCACCAACAAACGCTGGCTGCATGACGGAGGAATGTGGGGAACGCTGCTCGGCGACTGGCGCGCATCAGCCACGCTCGCCTGGTTGTCGGGAACGCCGCTCACGCCGCGGGTCGCCGGCGATGCCTCCGACGTCGCCCGCGGAACCAACGGGACGCTGCGGGCCAACTACAACGGCGAAACGATCGCGCTGGCGAATCCCACGATCGATGAATTCTTCAACACCGCGGCGTTCTCCGTGCCTCCGGCCGGCACGTTTGGCACGGCGGGACGCAACATCATCATCGGCCCGGGCAGTCGTCTCGTGAACGGCCAGGTATCCCGCGACATCCACCTGCACGCCACCAGGACGCTCACGATCCAGCTCACCGCGACGAATCTCCTGAACGCGGTCAACTACGCGGTCGTCGACGCCGTGGTCAACTCGCCGACGTTCGGCCAAGTGCTCTCCGTACGGCCGATGCGATCGACACAGCTCAACTTCCGATTCCGCTTCTGATGGCCCGCCGCCTCCTTGCCGCGCTCGGTGTCTTGGTCCTGATGGTGGTCGGCCTTCCGGGTGCGGCGCCGCAGCAGGATTCCCAGCAGCCGCGCACCGTCTTCCGCGCCAACACGGCGCTCGTCTCCGTGGACGTGGTGGTTCGCGACGCCTCCGGTGCGGTGGTGCGCGGCCTGACGATGGCCGACTTCGATGTCTTGGAGGACGGCAAGTCGCAGCCAATCCGCAGCTTCGCGTTCGAAGAAGTCAGCGGATCGCCCGGGCGCCGTCCGCTCGGCGGCGCTGCTCGGCGACGTCGGGTCGCGACTCGCGGCGGAATCCTCACGAGCCGCGACGGCGCCGCCGCCGGCCGAAGCCGCGCCAAAACCGATGACCTCGGACGAGCTCGCCGGCCGCCGGCTGATCGTGCTGCTCTTCGACGTCAGCTCGATGCAGCCTGAGGACGTGCAGCGCGCCGTTGACGGAGCGACGAAGTACGTCAACGAGAAGATGTCGCCCGCCGATCTCGTTTCGGTCGCGTCGATCAGCTCCATGCTCAATGTCCTGACCGACTTCACCAGCGACCGCGCGACGGTCGCGGCAGCGCTCGCGACCCTGAGCTCCAAGGAAGGCACCGCCACGCCGCCCCCGGACGCCAGTACCGTCGCGACCGACGAAGCCGAGTCGGCCGACGCGGCCGCGACCAACGACGATGCCACCGCGATGGACATGTTCAACAACGACGTCCGGCTCAGGGCCCTCAAGGCCGTCGCCGAAACGCTGGCGCCGATCGATCAGAAGAAAGCCGTCCTCTACTTCAGCGCTGGACTCCAAAGGAGCGGCGAAGACAATCAGGTCGAACTGCGGGCGGCGATCAACGCGGCGGTGCGGTCGCACGTCTCGATCTATGCGGTTGACGCCCGAGGCCTGCAGGCAATCGTCCCGGGCGGCGACGCCAGCAAAGCGAGCGGACGCGGGACGCAGCTCTTCTCGGGAGCCGGCGTGGCCAAGCAATACTCCGACCTCAGTGCGTCGCAGGACACGCTCACCTCGCTGGCGTCCGACACCGGAGGCCGCGCGTTCCTCGACACCAACGACTTCGGCGAGGCGTTCGCCCGCGTGCAGCGCGACATGTCGGCGTACTACCTGCTCGGCTATGCCAGCACCAACTTGTCGAAAGACGGGCGGTTCCGTCGGATTCAGGTCCGCGTTCGCAAGCCCGGGCTGAAGGTGGAAGCGCGGGCCGGCTACTACGCGGATCGCGATTTCGCCCACACCAATCGGACCGACCGTGAGACGCAGCTGCAGGATCAATTGTTTGCCGCCGTGTCCGCGACCGATCTTCCGGTCATGGTCAGCGCCGGGTACTTCCGCCTCGCGGTCGATCGCTACTACGTGCCGCTGGCAGTCGTGGTCCCCGGTTCGTCCATCCCGATCCCGGCCGACAAGGACAAGGACAAGCTGGCGCTCGACGTGCTCGGCCTCGTGAGCGACGAGCAGGGCCGGCCGGTCGGTCGCATCCGGCAGACGCTGCAGCTCCCGCCGGAGTCGGTGGGAACACTCGGCGCGCATCAGATCCTCTACCAGTCGGGGGTAACGCTGCCGCCCGGGCGATTCTCGCTGAAGGTCGCCGTTCGCGAGAACACCAGCGGCCTGATGGGTTCGTTCGAGGCTCCGGTCGTCGTACCGGAGTTGAAGCAGGCACCGCTCAAGATGAGCTCGGTGGCATTCGGGACCCAGATTCAGCCGGCGCCGCCAAAGGCGAGCGCGACGCCGCTGATTCATGACGGTGAGCAACTGGTTCCCAACGTCACCCACGTCGTCGGCCGTGACCAGAAGATGTTCTTCTTCTACGAGGTCTATGACCCTGCAGACAACGCGGCGAGCTCGGATCTGCGAACGAGCCTGGCGTTCTACAAGGGCAGGGTCAAGGTCTACGAGACGCCGCTGGTCGAGCGCTCGAAAGTGGACGACCCCTCGCGCCATGCCGCCACGTTCCGCCTCGAGGTTCCGGCGGCCACATTTACTCCTGGCGTGTATACCTGTCAGGTCAACGTCATCGATACGATCGCGTCGAAATTCGCCTTTCCGCGCCTGACCCTCCTGATCAAGTGATCGCGCCGTTGTCACGACGGCTGTAACGTTCGACACACGATCGTCATCTCGACACCGGGCCACGACCGTTTCGTCATACCAACGTCATCTCACTGTCATTCAAGCGTCATCATGCTGTCATCGTGAAACTTCTACGCTCGAACATCCTCACGGCCGCGTTGCCGATCGCGACCTTAACTACCTGGGAGTCATCGCATGGGATGTCGGGTCGCGGTTCTGGTCGGGATAGTGCTGTGCGTCCCGATGATCGGCGCCGCACAGAGCGCTGAGCCGCAGCTCCCCCAGCTGACGATCGACTTCGGACCCCAGGACGCTTTCGATACGGATTCGCCACAACCGCCGATCGCCAACGAGCCCAAACCCACCCGCAATTTTCCTTCGGCACTCATCCACAACCTGGGTGACGACTTCAAACACATGCCGCGCCGGAACAGCCTCTTCTGGCTTGCCGGCGGCGCGGCGGCGGCCCTCGCCGTTCATCCGCTCGACGACAACGTGCACGAGCACTTTCTCGCGACCGGCGATCAGAATACGGGGTTCTGGAAGGCAGGGGAGATCATCGGCGAGACCCCGACCATTCTCGGCGCCGCCTTGGCGACTTATATCGTCGGACGAGCGAAGCACATGCAACGGGTCCAGCATCTCGGCATGGACGAGCTCGAGGCCGCAATTCTCTCGGAGGGCCTGGTGAACGCCGCCAAGGTCATTGGCCGGCGCAAGCGTCCGCTCAAGGAAGACGGCACGCGCGAGTCAGGCTTCTCGTTTCCTTCCGGGCACGCCACGATCACCTTCGCGGCGGCGACGGTGCTGCAGCAGCACCTTGGCTACAAGGCCGCGATCCCGACCTACGCCGTCGCGACCTACGTCGCCGTGTCCCGGCTGCACCTCAACGTGCACTGGACGAGCGACGTCGTCATGGGCGCCGCCCTGGGCGTCATGATCGGCCGCACCGTCACGTGGCACGGTCGAAATTTCTACGCCTCGCCGATGCTGCTCCCGCATGGCGGCACCGGGGTCATGGTCGCCGTTCTCAACAACAAGTAGAGACCCTCCTCGGCTGCTGCCTGCCATCGCGGGTTGTCCTTCGTCGAAGGCCATACAATTGGCGCATGCACAGCGTGCGGCACGTCTCGTGGGCAATTGTCTGCGTTGCCATGGTCACGTCGTGGACGCCGGCGCGTGCGTCGGCGGAAACGGGCTCCGACGCCTGGTTGCGATACGCGCCTCTCTCCGAGCCCGCGGCGACGCGCTACCGCGAGGTCATCCCGGCCTCCGTCGCGGTTCTTGGTGACCAGGGGCCGGTGGTCGGCGCAGGCAACGAGATGGTGCGCGGCCTGCGGGGCATGCTGGGCCGACTGCTGCGGCTGGAAAGTGCGCTGCCGAAAGAATCCGCGATCGTCCTGGGCACACGCGAACGCTGCCGCAGTGCGTCGCCGGCGCTGTACCTGGACGGCACCCTTGGCGACGAGGCGTATCGCCTGAAGACCGTGCGGGTGGGCAACGTGCAGTATCTGGTCGTGACCGGCGACTCCGATCGCGCGGTCCTCTACGGAGCCTTCGCGCTGCTCCGCAAGGTCGCGCTCGGCCAACCGCTGTCGGATCTCGACGAGCAGCAGGGCCCGGATGCGCCCATTCGCTGGGTCAACCAGTGGGACAACCTGGATGGCTCGATCGAGCGTGGATATGGCGGGCGGTCGATCTTCTGGGAGAACGGCCATGCCCGACCGGATCTCTCGCGAGTCAGCGACTACGGCCGGTTGCTCGCGTCGGTCGGGATCAACGCCGTTGCGATCAACAGCGTCAACGCCAACCCCCTCGTCCTCTCGCCGGATCTGACTCCGGACGTCGTCCGGATCGCCGGCGCCCTTCGGCCTTGGGGCGTGCGGATCGCCATCGCCATCGACTTCGGCAGCCCGAAAACCTTGGGCGGCCTGCAGACCTACGATCCGCTCGACCCGACTGTGGTGGCGTGGTGGCGGACGAAGATGGACGACCTGTATCGCGTGGTCCCCGACATGGCCGGCGTGGTGCTGAAGGCGGACTCCGAAGGACGCGTCGGGCCGTCGCAATACGGCCGCAGCCACGCGGACGCGGCAAACGTCGTCGCGCGGGCCCTGGCGCCGCACAAGGGCCTCATGTTCTATCGCGGGTTCGTCTACGACCATCACATGGACTGGCAGAATCTCAAGAACGACCGGGCGCGGGCGTCGTACGACAACTTCCACGAGCTCGATGGCAAGTTCGACGACAACGTGGTCATCCAGATCAAGCACGGGCCGATCGACTTTCAGATCCGCGAGCCGGTGTCGCCGCTGTTCGGCGCCCTCGAGCACACCAACGTGGCCATCGAGCTGCAGATTACCCAGGAATACATGGGTCAGTCCCGGCACCTCGTCTTTCTCGTGCCCATGTGGAAGGAAGCCCTCGACTTCGATCTTCACGCAACCTCTGAAGCCACGCCGGTCAAGGCGGTTGTCTCGGGCCGGGTGTTTCATCGCTCGGCGGCCGGATACGTCGGCGTCGCAAATGTCGGCCTGGACGCCAACTGGTCGGGCAATCATCTGTCGCAGGCGAACCTGTACGGATACGGGCGCCTCGCCTGGAATCCGAACCTCACCGCCCGTGAGATTGCCGACGAATGGACCAGGTTGACGTTCTCCGCAGATCAAGCAGTCGTGCAGACGATCTCCAGCCTGCAACTGAGCTCAACACGGACCTACGAGAACTACACCGGTCCGCTCGGCCTCCAGAACCTGACCGACATCGTCGGCAATCACTATGGTGTCGCGGTCGAGGCGTCCGAGCGCAATGGATGGGGCCAGTGGCACCGCGCTGACGACAAGGGCGTGGGCATGGATCGGACGGTCGCGACCGGCACCGGATTCATCGGCCAATACTCGCCGAGAGTGCAGAAGTTGTACGAGACGCTCGGCACGTGTCCCGACGATCTGCTGCTCTTCATGCACCACGTGCCGTACACGCACGTGCTGCACGACGGGTCGACCGTGATCCAGTCCATCTACGATTCGCATTACGACGGTGCTGATGCGGTCGCCGGCTACGTCCGGACGTGGAAGGGGCTCAAGGGCAAGATCGACGACGAACGGTACCAGGCGGTGCTCGATCAGCTCACGTATCAGGCCGGCCAGGCGATCGTGTGGCGTGATGCCGTCACGATGTGGTTCTTCAAGGCCTCGGGCATTGCCGATTCACGGGGTCGGGTCGGAACCTACCCAGGGCGGATCGAAGCGGAGTCTGCGCGCCTGGAAGGCTACGCGGTCAAAGACGTGACGCCATGGGAGGCGGCCTCAGGCGGAAAGGCCGTCGAGTGCAGCGCGCAATCGTGCTCGGCGACATTCACTTACAACGGCGCGGCAGGGTGGCGGGATCTCGTCGTGCAGTATTTCGACACCAACGCCGGCGCGTCGCATTTCCGCGTGCGAGTCGGTCAACAGGTCGTCGCGGAGTGGATCGCTGGAGACCGCGTGCCAACGAAAAAGGTGGACGGCTCCTCGTCGACGCGCCGAGTCATCACCAGCGTGGCGCTGCAGGCCAGGCGATCAGATTGCCATCGACGGCGCGCCGGATGGTGCAGAGACGGCGGCGCTGGACTACATCGAGATCAACGAGCGGTAGCGTCTCGGCTCAGGGCTGATGCGACGCCCGCCGCAGCTCGAGCTCGATCAGCGCATCGAGCGCGGGCGCGGGAATCCCACCGGTCTTGCGACCGTTGATGAAGAACGTCGGCGTCGATTCGACTCCGAGCTTGACGCCGATCGCCGCGTCGGCCTGAACCTGCTGGATCGCCTGTGGATACTGCGCGTCGAAGTCCTTGATCCCACCGACATCATCGGCCGCGCTGCGCACGAGCGACGGTGTCAGGTCGTTCTGGTGCATGAAGAACCAGTCGCGTGAGCTTGTCGAAGGTTCCGCGCTGGCTGGCCATGACCGCAGCGGCGGCTGCGTCGCAGGCCGCCGCATGCGTCACGTTGTGCACGCCGGCATTGCACTGCGAGTTGAGAGGAAAGTGCTTGAGGATGAACTTGACGTCCTGTGGCCGATCCTTGTACTTGGCGACGATCGGCTCGTAGGCGAAGTAGGTGCCCCGGCACGGCGGACACTGGTAGTCGTTGAACTTGACAATCACGACCTTCGCCGTTTCTGGCGGCAGCGGGAGATCGACCTTGGGTTGCAGATCGAACCAGCGTTCGAGCTCAACGCGCTGGTCGGCCGGCAGCGGCTGAAGTGGCGGCACGAACGGGCGCACTTCCGGCTGCGGGAAGAGCACGACCAGAACGATCGCGCCGATGACGAAGGCGGTCGTCATCACCGTCATGGCGCTGCTCGAGCCCAGCCGCTGCACATCCCGGACGGCGCCGCCGATCAGATTCGGGAAGGCAGGGCGCGAGAGTACCGACACCGTGAACAGCCCGATGACCGCTACGTAGGTGGCGACGCAGAGCGGACAGACTTCCTTCAGAATGAAGATCGACGCAGCCGCGAGATAGACCACCATCCCCAAGGCGACCGTCGAGAGAACGCAGAATCGCAGCCGGCGCTGCCTGCGTGCTTCGCTTGGCGTCCGGCGGTGGAGTGGCCTGTATCAACAACAGGATCAGGGCAAAGAACAGGACACCGAGAATCGCCACCGGAATTCCGGCGAGCGACCCGTAAGCACTCAGATACGCCTGTTTGCAGCTGATCGTGGAATTGACGTCGCAGAACGACGAGTAATCGGGATTCTGGATGAGATGGTAGTGCACCCAGCTGGCAGCGGTGGACGCCCCCAGGCCCAGCATGGCAAAAGCGGCGAGCACTCGTCGGACGGTTACTGACATGGTCGAATCCGTTGTACCTGCACAGGTCGGTCGGGTCAAGCGGGCGTTCCCGCGGCCGGTCGCGCGCATCGCGTCCCGGCACTCAATAACGTAGACTGACGCCGCCGATGGTCCAATCGTCCGGGACGCTGCCAGACGACGCCAGCAGCCTGACGACGCTGCAGCTGCTCGAACGGATCTGGCGGTACTGCCGGTCGCGCCGCACCATGTGCGCGGTAATCCTGGCGGCCTGCGCGATCGAGACCGTCTTCTACTGGATCGTTCCTCTCAGCTTCCGCGCGCTGATCGACGATACCCTCCAACCTCGCGATCGCGGCCTGCTCGTCAGGATACTCCTCGTCCTGGTCGCGGGCACGCTGATCGCCACCGCCGCGTCGCTGCGTCGCGGCAAGTTGTACGCGCACCTCCAGAGCCAGATCGCCAGCGACATTCGATTCCAGCTGTTCACGCAGCTGCAACGCCTGCCGGCCCGCTACTTCACGACCGGCGGGATCGGCGAGGTCATGTCGCGATTCTCGAACGATCTCCCGGCGGTGGAGAATTCGCTGACGATGGCCATCACCTGGGGCCTCCTTCCCGGGCTCGACTGCGTCGTCGGTACCCTGGTCCTGTTCGTGCTCGATTGGCGCCTGGCCCTGGTCGCCTCGGCGGTGTGGCCCTGGTGCCTGCTGGTGTCGCAGCGGGTGGCGCCGCGGGCCAGCGATGCCAGCTACATTCGCAAGCGCCGCGAGGAGGAGATGGTCGGGGCGATTCAGCAGGCGATCGCCGGTCATGCGATCGTCAAGGCCTACAACCTGGAGGAGCACGCGGCGCGCGACTTCCTGGTGCGCGACGCGGCTATCTTCGCCGGCAGCGTGAGGCTGAATTACCTCCGGGCGCTGATGGAGCAGGCCGCCATCCTCGGCATACTGGTTCTCCAGGTCCTCACCCTCGTGCTCGGCGCGTGGCTGGCTTTTACCGGCTCGATCACCGTCGGCACCCTGGCCGCGTTTCAGACGCTGTACATCTCCATCACGCTCTCGCTGCTCACCTTCACGGAATTCTTCCGCAGTCTGCTTCCCGCGCGTGCTGCCATGCAGCGGATCGACGCCTTCCTCCAGTCCGCCGTCGGCGTGGTCGATCAGCCGGACGCCGTCGCCAGCACACCATTCGTGGACTCCATCGAAATGGAGCACGTCTCGCTGGTTTACGACGAGCGGCGCGCCCTCGACGATGTCAGCCTCCGCATCCCTTGCGGCGGATTCATCGGAATCGTCGGTGGCAGCGGATCGGGAAAGAGCAGCCTGCTGTCGATTCTCCTCAGGCTCGAGGACCCGACCGTCGGCCTCGTCCGGGTCGACGGGGTCGATCTGCGAAGCATCAGGCAGCGATCGTGGCGTTCGACGGTTGGCGTCGTCCTGCAGGACAGTTTCCTGTTCAACACGAGCATCAGGGAGAACATCCGCCTCGGTCGCCAGGATGCTTCCGACGACGAGGTGGAGGTGGCCGCGCGGGCGGCGGAAGTGCACGACGCGATCATCGGGCTGCCACGTGGATACGAGACGGACGCCGGCGAGGGCGGCGGGCGGCTCTCAGGTGGCGAGCGTCAGCGGATCGCGTTGGCACGGGCGCTGGTCCGCAACCCCGCCGTGCTGCTGCTCGACGAGGCGACCTCGGCGGTGGATGCGGAGACCGAGACGGCCATCTGCCGGACGCTGACGACGCTGGCGCGCACTCGAACCGTTATTTTCGCCACCCATCGGCTATCGTCGGTGGCGCAGGCGGACCTCATCCTCGTGATGTACAACGGCCGGGTGGTGGAGCACGGCCTCCACGATGATCTTCTGAGCCGCGGCGGCGCCTACGCGCACATGTGGGACAAGCAGGCGGGATTCCGCATGGATGCGGTCGGCCGACCCGAGATCGTGTCGGCACAGAAGCTCCGGACCCTGCCGTTCTTCCAGGGCATGCCGCTGGCGAGGCTTCGCGAGATCGCCGACGAGCTGCGGCCGCAGTCGTTCGGCGCCGGCGAGCAGATCTTTGTCGTCAACGAGCCGGCCGAGCGATTCTACCTGCTGTTGCGTGGCCGGGTCCGGCGCGGCGACGCCGAGCTGATCGACGGCGATTACTTCGGCCACGAGGCGTTGCGACCCTACACCATGTATTCTGCGCAGGCACAGGCCGTCGTTCCAACGACGTGCCTCGTGCTCGACTGTGCGCGTCTGCCCTGGCTGAATGCGACTGCCGCCGGCGCCGTGCCCTCTGCGTCGCGCGCCGAA
The DNA here is from genome assembly GCA_963771415.1 of uncultured Acidobacteriota bacterium. Classification (GTDB taxonomy): domain Bacteria; phylum Acidobacteriota; class Vicinamibacteria; order Vicinamibacterales; family 2-12-FULL-66-21; genus CAWAZT01. Next base: position 156,796 of record CAVYTI010000011.1, read on the forward strand.
TGGAGGACCGAGGAGCGATGACCGACGACGAACGCGAAGAAGTGCTCCAGCTGCTCGCCAACTACGAGAACATGTCCCGGGCCATCGCCACGTTCATTCAGCGCGTCCGCACCGATCCCAACATCGACGTCAAGGAGGAGCGTTATCGCGCGCTGCTCGACGACCTCGAGCGTGTTGTGCCGGTGTGGAAGCGGTACGCCACCAGCATTCGTCTCAAGCTGATGATGGAGCGGCGCGACCAGTCCGGGCCAACGCCGGAAGGTGGCGACCGGCGTGGTCCGACCGAGCGCCCTTGATTGTTCGGCCACCCAGGGACTGGCGAGGGCAGCGCCCTGGCGGTCAGGACCCGGGCGAGGCCGGGGGCAGGCCGAGCGCAGCCCGCGTGCTGTCGAGCAGAATGAGGGCGCCCGCGGCGGCTGACACGGCGTTCGAACCGAGAGCGGCGTTACCGCTCGCTTCGGATTCCATGCGGGCCCTGACGGCCTGACGCGCCAGCCCGCACGCCTGGACCAGACGATCCTTGACCGCGGCATTCCGGCCGGACGGCTTGATCGACGCCGCTGCCGCCGCGATTGAGTCCAGCTCCGTCGCCGCGACCTGAAGATTCACACCCGGTTGAACGTTCCGTTCGTCGATGGCCTTCAGGAGTGGACGCAGCCTTTCCAGGCGGGCGATGACCGCCGCCGCACCGACGGGTGGGGCGTCAGGCGTGGCGCGAACCGCCGGCTTGCTGCGCGTGTCCGGCGGGTCAGGCGTCCCGGCAACCGATGGCTTGCGAGGCTGGGGGGCGTCAGTCTTCGCCACCGCGGCAGGATTCGCCGACGTCGCGAAGGTGATGACGAAGCGGGTCGGATCCAGAGGGCTGGGTTCGACGCGATACGCGGCTTCTCGAACGAGGTCGACCACGACGCGCGTGACCCGGGGGCTGTCGCTGTGCAGCGCCACCCGAACCCGGCGCACCACCGGGTTCTCCGGCGAGACCGCACCCTGGCGAGACGGAAGGACGGACGAAAAGTCCAGGTAGACCCGAGCTGGTGCCTTCGCGACGCCAATCTCGGGCGGCCCAAGCTCGCCATCCGCCTGCACGACCACTGAGGTGTGGTCCGCCGCGGGCACGATCGTGACCAGATTCAGACGGGTGGCGGGGGCGGCGCGCTGACCCGCCGTCGCAGGCATCGACACCAGCCACACCATCGATGCGGCGACGCGGGCAGCTCTCACTGGGATGACGTCAATCTTATCGGACCCCGCGGCTGCGCGTCGATCCGTCGGACAGGGCAGACCCCGCGACCTTGCCGGTCGCCCATGCCCACTGGAAGTTGAATCCACCAATCCGGCCGTCCACGTCGAGGATCTCGCCGACAAGGTAGAGACCGGCACAGCGCCGCGATTCCATCGTTGCTGGATCGATCTCGGCGAGATCGACGCCGCCGGCCGTGACCTCAGCGTAGTTGTAACCGCGGGTCTCGCGAACGCGCAGCGGCCACTCGACCAGACCGTGGATCAACCGCCGGCGATCCTCACGGGACAGGTTGGCCAGAAGCGCGCCGGGCTCGAGGGAAAGGGCCCTCAGCAAAGCGTCCGCCACTGCGAGGGGAAGGTCCGCCGCAACTTCCGAGCGGACGGATCCCGTCGGACGGTCGCGGATGCGACCAATCCAGGCCTGCTCGACGTCCTCGAATGAGCGACCAGGATGAAAGTTCAACGTGACCCGCACATCGTCGCTCTCCAGCGTGGCCCGACCCCAATGGCGCGAGGCATTCAGCACGACCGGTCCGCTCACACCAAAATGCGTCCACAGCAATGAACCTGTCAATCGACGCGACAACGCGCCAGCGACCCAGATGGCGATCTCGACCTTCTGAGAAACCCCGGACAGCTCGCGATGTACGGCGTATCGATCGGTCTCCTCCAGCGTCAACGGCGCCAACGCCGGCAGGGGAGCGATCATGCTGTGCCCGAGCGCTTTCGCGAGCGCGTATCCGCTGCCGTCGCTCCCGGTTTTCGGCAACGACAGCCCGCCGGTCGCCAGCACCACCGCCGACGCGGCGAGAGGGCCCTGTGGGGTGGTGAGCACGAAGCCGCCGCCGTGACGATGGACCGCCGTCACCCGTGTCGCACCGAACAGCTCGGCACCGCTGTCGGCGACGGCGCGCAGCAGCGCGTCGAGCACGTCGCGGGATCGGTTGGAATCGGGGAAGAGCTTGCCGTCTTCTTCCTCATGCAGGCGAACCCCGAGCGTGTCGAAGAAGGTGACGACATCACCAGCGGGGTAGGCACGGAGAATTCTTCGAACAATCGTCGAGCGTCCACCCCAGAAGTCCTGCTCGGTGACGACTGTATTGGTGACGTTGCAGCGCGATCCACCGCTCACGAGGATCTTCGCGCCCGGTTTGGTGGCTCCGTCGAGCACGATCACGCGATGCGCCCGGTTGCGGCGCGAGTGCACCGCCGCCATCAGGCCCGCGGCGCCCGCACCCACGATTGCGACATCACAGGACGAGGGCAGAGGCGCAGTTGTCACACGCACGTTGCACGGAATCGTTCAGCGACGCGCATTCGTCTTTTGCTTGCGATGACATCTGATCCGTCGTAAACTTTCATCGTTCCCCGATAGTCCCTGGCAGGTACCGGTGTCCAACTACGGCGTGCAACCTGGTGCGCGTGTTTTGTGGTGTCTCCGGCGCCGCACCGCGGACGTTCGCTGCGTCCTCTTTGGGCATAGTTTACCCGTCGAAGTGCGCGTCATGCACGATCGTGACGTCATCCTGACCGAGTTGTTCCAGGAGGAGCGGATGGCGATCGATTGGGCGCGCATCTACGGCGAGCGGCTCCGCGCGCAAGGCTGGTTCGACGCGCCCCACGACTCCGCCAAGGCGGGCTGAGCCGGATCCGGGGGATCTGCGGTAGACTGGGGCCGCCAGCTTGCCGCGGAGGTCCGACGTGTCCACTCCCACGCGATCGCGTCGCAGGCGCGGCGCTCTCGTCGGGTTCTTCTGTGCGGTTTCGGCCACCCTCGTCGTCGCCACTCCTCAACAACAGACCCCACCGCCGTCGCAGTCGCCACCCCCGTCCCAGACGCAACCGCCGTCCCAGGCTGCGCCCCAGTTCCGGGCGGGAACGAATTTCGTCCGCGTCGACGCGTATCCCACCATCGACGGCGTCCCGGTCGAGGATCTGACCGCCGCCGACTTCAGGATCACCGAGGACGGCGTCGCGCAGAAGATCCAGACGTTCGAGCACATCGTGATCGAGCCGGCCGCATCCGGCGAGCGCAGGAACCCATCGTCCCCGTCAGCGGCCAGGCAACTCCTCGCCGACCCACACCGACGGGTGTTCGTCATTTTTCTCGATACGGGTGGCGTAGGCATTGTTGGCGCGCACGACATCAACAAACCGCTGGTCGATTTTCTGACGCGCGTCCTCGGAGACGATGACCTCGTCGGCGTCATGACGCCGGACATGAGCCCAGACGCCATCACCTTTGGTGGCAAGACCGAGATGATTGAGGAGGGACTGCGGCGTAACTGGGCGTGGGGACGACGAAACAGCCTCAAGCTCGACGATCGCGAACGGCTGTACGACCAGTGCTTTCCCCCGCAACCGGGCGAGAACACACCGGTGTCGGCGCGTGCCCAGCAGATGATTGACCGATACCGCGAAAAAGTAGCCTTCGAGTCCTTGCGCGACCTCATTCTTCACATGGGCGCTGTCCGCGAGGGACGTACGGCGGTCGTCGCCGTCACCGAGGGCTGGGTGCTCTACAGGGAGAACAAACAGCTGACCGATCTCCGCAAAGATCCCGTGACGGGCCGTCCCGTGGACGGGATTCCGGGAACACCGCCTCCGGTTGGTGTCGGGCCTGGTGGAGTGCTGACCGCCAACCCTCAGCCCTACGACTACGATAACGGACGCCAGCAGTGCGATCGCGATCAGATGGACCTCGCGATGACGAACGACGATCGGTACTTTCGCGATCTTCTCGAGGACGCCAATCGCGCCAACGTCAGCTTCTATCCCGTCGATCCGCGCGGGCTGCCGGCGGTCGATAGCGATATCGGCCCGGGTCAGCCGCTGCCGCCGGCACTCGACCGCGCCGTCCTGCAGCAGCGCATCGACACGCTCCGGATTCTCGCCGAGAACACCGACGGGATCGCGCTGGTCAACAGCAACGATCTCGACAAGCAGATGCGGCGCCTGGCCGCGGATCTCACGTCGTACTACCTGATCGGCTACTCCTCGACGAACGCGAAGCTCGATGGGGGATTCCGGACGATCAAGGTGAAGGTCTCGCGACCTCGTGTGGAAGTGCGGGCGCGCCACGGCTACCGGGCGGCGAGCGCCGCTGAACTGGCTGCCGCAAGAGAGGCCGCGGCGACGGTGGTGCCTCCAGAAAAGGCGGCACTCAGCGCCGAGCTCGGCCTGCTCGCCCGTGAGGGACGCTCTCAACCGTCGGCGTCGACGTCCGCGCACGCCGAGGCGCGCGAGGCCGCACCCGGCGAGCCGATCATTTTTCACCGCGGTCCGCTGACCGGCAACGTCCAGCAGCGCTCCAGCGCGCGTGAGTTCTCGCGAACCGACCGTCTGCATTTGGAGATGCTGCCAGGCGATGCCACCGGGTGGACGGGAGCGCTGCTCGATCGAACCGGGAAGACCTTGCCGGTGCCGATTGCAACCGGCGACCGGACGGACGCGGCCACCGGCCAGAAGTGGCTGACCGCGGATCTGACGCTCGCCCCCCTGGGCGCCGGCGACTACGCCATCGAGTTGACCGTGCAGCGCGGCGGGGAGCCCACGAAGATTCTGAAAGCGATCAGGGTCACGCAGTAACTAGCCCGTTCGCCCGCCCGCGGGTGCCGCGGCGCGCGACGAAGTGGACGGCGTCCGGTTGGCAGGCCGCCGACGCCGAGGAACATTCGTCGTGAAATGCTTCGGCGTATACCTCTGTCGAGCCTGTCGCGTTGGCCTGGACTTCGTGTTCAACGTTGGCGGCGCGAACTTCCGTCACTCCACGCTGTTGAGCGCGATCAATGCGCGCGAACTGGATCGCGTCGAAGGGCAGTTCAACCGATGGGTCCTGGCCGACGGCAAACCGTGGCCCGGCCTGGTCACCCCTCGTCAGCGCGAGATCGCGCTGTTCTTTACGGGGGTGGAGAAGCCACCGAGCGATCCCTCGGCTTGGCGAGCGGCTGACGCCAGTCGATATCCGCGGCGGGGAGCAGCGCTAGGCCGCGGACCACGCGGGTACACGGACGGGACACGTGCGCCGTCGCGGAATGTGAACAAACGTCAGCGGCCCGCCTGTCATCACCTCGACGCCAGACCTACTCCGGCCATTCCAACCGACCAGCCGCTGGCCGACTCAGGCTTGACCAGGCACAAGACCTCGCCAGCGAAGCGCGCGAGCGGCCCGCCCAGTGTATTCGGGTGTCAATCTGTTCGACGGCTCGGCGGCGTCCTACGTCAGCGCCTAGCTGGGCTTGCGCTTCCTGCGTGCTGTCGCACTGTAGCCGCGCCGCATGTCCTCCACAACTTTCATCTGTTGGAGCGTCGCCTGTAGCAGCAGCGTCGTATCGCGCACGGCGTCAAGCGCGGCCCCGCGGCCATGTTCGGCAGTGCCGCGCGCGAGTTCAGCTGCCACGCGATCAGCCTCGCCAAGGTGACGTGTCCGCTCTTCCTCTTGCCGGATGCGTTCCAGCGATTCTCGATCGCGCTCGCTTGCTTCCCGCGCTTCTTCAGCCCGCTGCCGGAGACATTCCGCCTCCGCGCGCGCGCGTTCTATGTCGTGCCGCGGTGGTCGCGCCATGTTTTCCTTCGGCATGATGCACACTTGCACATCGCGTGACGGCGTTTCAGCCGTCGCCGGCCCGACGTTGAGACGTCGCGATGTGAGTTCAGCGTACGGGCTTTCCGCCACCGAAGATGTTCGGAACGGCACACCGCCCTCTGGGACGGTCAGTCGTGCAGGACGACGCTGAGAAGGCACGTGCGAATCTTCAACCCTCTCGGCGAGTGTTTCCCGCGAAAGCATCGGAAGGACTCGGCGGCAACCTGGGCTGGATGAGAGAACAGTGGCAGGCTGAGCAACCCGCCCCAACACCAACGGTAGCTGGGCGTCCCTCTTGATTGGAGCGGTCGCTCAACGCCGTCCGCGGCGTCCGCGGTGCGGTGGCTCGAGCGTCGCATCCACCCTGGGAGGGTCCTGTCACATCTGGCGCAGCGACCAATCGCTGTGGCGACCATCGACCGACGCCTGGTTCGCGCGTTTGAGCGTACGCTCGTACCAACTCGCCCAGAGTTGCGCCGCATCCGACAAACTGTTGTTTCGCTCCATGAGCTGCGCATTCTCGCGCAGCACCCGTCCGAGCATCAGCGTCAGCTGGTCGACCGTGGTGGAGGCTGCGGCGGCGGTGGGGCCCGGGGGCCATACACCGAGAACGCGCACGATTTCGACGAGCAGCCGTTCCGGCGAGCACGGTTTCGCAAGCACCGTGCACCCAGCCACAACCGCGGCTCTGGCGTTCAGCCGGTCGCCCGCGCCGATAAGCCCCAGCACCGGAATCCGGCTGGTCGCCACTCGCGCCTTGAGACGCCGGCAGAATTCAACCCCTGCTCCCTCCGTGTCTGCCGAACAGTCGGTCAGGACTATGTCGGGAGCGAGGAGCATGGCTTTCGCCAGCCCCTGGTCGGTGTTGTCGGCCTGTTGCACATCGAAGCCGACCGCGACGGTGCACGCCGCGTACTGGAGATGGAGGATGTCACGCGGGTCGACGATTAGAAGACGTGGCGGTACAGTCCCGTCCGAGACCATTAGAAAGCCTCACTGTGGAAGCGTCGAAGGTCCATCCGTGCCCGTTCGCGCACCGGGCGAGAATCCCGTCCGGCCCGGGGGCCCTGGGAAGTCGGCGAGAACAATTACGGGAATGGCGGCCGTGCGCTTATCCGACTTCAATTGGTCGACCGTCTCACCGTCGCAGTCATAGTCAAGGACGATCATGTCGGGCCTCGCAGCCAACGTGCGGTCGACGATGTCGACGGCAGAATTCGTCGACACACAGGCCGCTCGGAATCCGGCGGTCGTCAGGTACCGCACGTACGCGTCCCCATCGCCATCGGCGTAGATGACGAGGATCATAGGCGGCGGTCGGCTCGAGAAGATCACATGTACTCCAGTTCTGGAACGCCTTGGAACAGCACCCCGGACGACTAGTGTTTTCCAGTTCAAGAGAGGTGGCTGTGCTGAATTGCACACCCACGGATCTCCGTCAGCCGAACGTGAAGGCCGACGTGACCTTTTTTGTCATCGCGCATTTCTCCTGCGTTCGGTGTCGGTGAGGCCGTTCTTGGCACGCAAGAGCGTACTCAATTGACGAGTCGGAAGCCCCTATCAGGGCCCCTGTCTGAGCGAACCGGCGCGAGTTGGTCTGTCGCCCTGACGCGCATAGACCACGCCACAACTGACGCAGTGTGTGTGAGTTGTCGAGGACAGCGAGCGGGCGGCGTTCTTTGCCGCCCGCGGACGCGCCGTGGATGACGACGCGCTCAAACGCAGAAACGTGGCGTGAGCGACCACGCGTTTGCACCGCATCCGCCGCCAAGGCTGCGGCCAGCCCGTGGTCGCTCACGCCCCGCTGACAGTGGTCGCGCGTCGCGTGACTTGGCGTACGAGTCACGAGACGGCGGGGGCGCGCGGAACCTGAAACACGGTAGACTGAAGACGCCAGCTTGCCGCGGAGGTCCGCCGTGTCCACCCTCTCGCGTTCGCGTCGCAGGCGCGGCGCCTTCGTCGCCTTCTTTCTGGCCGTGTCGGCGGCACTCCTCGTCGCCGGCCCCCAGCAACAAGCGCCCCCTCCGCAGTCTCAGGCTCCAGCCCAGTTCAAGGCCGGCACGAATTTCGTCCGGGTCGATGCCTATCCGACGCACGACGGGGTACCGGTCGAGGATCTGACCGCGGAGGACTTCAAGATCACCGAGGACGGCGTCGCGCAGAAAATCGAAACGTTCGAGCACATCGTCGTTCCAACGGGCGGCGCGCAGGACGAGCGGGTCGAACCCCAGTCGCCCACTCAGGCGAACGCGCTGGCGGCTGATGCGCATCGCCGCGTATTCGTGATTTTTCTCGACACCGGCAACGTCGGCATTCCGGGGGCGCACGACATCAACGGCCCGATCAAGGAACTGCTCACGCGCCTGCTCGGACCGGACGACCTCATCGGCCTGATGACGCCGGACATGAGCCCGGACCAGATTACGTTCGCCCGGAAGACCCAGGCGATCGAGCAGGGGCTGACCGAGAACTGGGCCTGGGGGCGCAAGGGCACCCTCATCTTGGACGAGCAGGAACGCAAGTACGACTTGTGCCTCGACAACCGGGAGCAGAAGGGCGAGATCATCCGCCGGCGCCGCGAACGCGTGGCGCTCGACAGCCTGCGGGATCTAATCCTGCACATGGCGTCGATCCGTGAAGGGCGAACGGCCGTGTTGACGATCACCGAGGGCTGGCTGCTGTACAGACCGAGCGAGCAGCTCACGCACCTGACGAAGGACCCGCTCACGGGCAAGTACATAGGCCCGACTCCTGGCACGCCGCCACCGGTCGGCGTCGGCCCGGCGGGGACGCTGACCACCAAGGACCCTAATCATCCATACGGCGACGACCGGCAGGAATGTGATCGCGACGTGCAGGAGCTCGCGATGGCCGACAACGATAAGTACTTCCGCGACATCCTCGGCGAGGCCAACCGCGCGAATGTGAGTTTCTATCCAATCGATCCGCGCGGTCTGCCGGCGATGGAGACCGACATCAACGAAGGCGTGTCGCTGATGGCGGACAAGGCCATGCTCCAGACCCGGCTCGACTCGATGCGCGTGCTCGCCTCGAACACCGACGGCGTCGCGTTCCTCGACAGCAACGATCTGCGAGGGCAGATGCGACGCCTCGCCGCCGACTTCACCTCGTACTATCTGCTCGGGTACGCGTCCACGAATGCGAAGCTCGATGGCGGCTTCCGGACGATCAAGGTCCGCGTGTCGCGCCCGGGCGTCGAGGTCAGGGCGCGGCGCGGCTATCGTGCCGCGAGCGCTGCAGAGCTCACGGCGGCCAGGAAGATCGCCGAGACACGCAAGCCCGCGGCCAATGCCGTCTTGGACAAAGAGCTGGGCTTGCTTGCGCGCGAAGGGCGCGCGCCGAGCACCGCACCGGCGCGCGCTCCTGCGCCGGACGTGGCGGGCGAACCCGTCATGTTCCGCCGGGGGCCGTCGACCGGCAACGTGCAGCAACGCACAAACAGCCGCGAATTCTCCCGCACCGAACGCCTTCACCTCGAGATGCTGCCGGGCGATGCCACCGGCTGGACCGGCGCGCTGCTCGATCGAACTGGGAAGACCTTGCCGGTGCCGGTCGCCACCGGTGAGCGCACCGATGCAGCCACAGGACAGAAGTGGCTCATTGCGGATCTCACGCTGGCCCCCCTCGGCGCCGGCGACTACGCCATCGAGTTGACGCTGCAACGCGGCGGTGAGCCCACGAAGATTCTGAAAGCGATCAGGGTCACGCAGTAAGACGCACGCTCGCTACCACCGGGATGCGGCGCGCGACGAAATGGACAGCGTCCAGCGGGCAGGCCGCCGGCGCCGAGGAACATCCGTCGTGAAATGCTTTGGCGTATACCTCCGTCGAGCCTCTCTCGTTGGCCTGGCCGGACTCCTGGCCGCATGTTCGGCCGGGCAACAAACCACCGGACAACAAGCAGATCACCTGGCGGCCGGCGAGCTGGTGCAGCCTGGTCAAGAGTTGGTGCCGCCGGGCGTGACGCTGCGCTCCGTGTTTCCCGCCGGCATCGAGGTGACCAAGCAGTGTGAAGGCTGGGTCCCTCATCTCTACGACGACGCCGCCGGTTTCTGCACGATCGGCTACGGCCACTTGATCAAGAAAGCGCGCTGCGACGGCTCGGAGCCGGCTCAATATCGCGCCGGGCTGACACCTCACCAGGGCCAGTTGATCCTCACCGCCGACATGGGCGGAGCGCAGTACAGCGTCATGACCGCCGTCACGATGCCAATGACCGACGGGCAATTCGCCGCGCTGGTGGACTTCGTGTTCAACGTCGGCAGCGCGAACTTCCGTCACTCCACGCTGTTGAGCGCGATCAACGCGCGCGAACTGGATCGCGTCGAAGGGCAGTTCAACCGATGGGTCCTGGCCGACGGCAAACCGTGGCCCGGCCTGGTCACCCGTCGTCAGCGCGAGATCGCCCTGTTCTTTAGCGGTGTGGAGAAGCCGCGCGTGATCCCTCGGCTTGGCGAGCGGCTGACGCCAATCGATATCCGCGGCGGGGAGCAGCGCTAGGCCGCGGACCACGCGGAAGACGGCCGCGGAAAACGGCCGCGGAAAACGCGGAAGACGCGGAAGACGCGGAAGAGGGAAACCCGCGTCGTCGCGGAATGTGAACGAACGGCGTAGCAGGCGATTTCGTGCGTCCCTGCGATCTGGTCAAAGGACCGTGTCGGGGTCCTCCCTAACGGAAGAGGACCCCGTCACGAATCCTGGTGTGCGCCAGCGCGCGAAGGTCAGGAGAGTCGAACGTTCTCGCCGCGCGGGCCCTTCGGGCCTTGTCCTCGGTCGAAAGTCACCGATTGGCCTTCCTGCAGATCGTCAAAGCGAATCTGATTGCAGGCCGAGTTGTGGAAGAAGTTACTCGTTGCCGTCGGAGGCCAGGATGAAGCCGAAGCCCTTGTCGCTGACGAGTCGTTTGATCGTGCCGTTCAATGCTGCCATTGCAGTGTCCTTGTGTAGTGAGAAAACGCGCTCTCACAGCACAGGATCGTCGTCGGGATTGGCCCAGCGCCTGTGCCGGAAGGCCGGTCAGCGCTGGTGAAACGCGGAGGGGCTTACGTCGGAGCGAGATGCGAGCATATCACGCATCGTCGCCGGCGCGACGCCGATTCGCGGTCGAATCAGGCCTCTCCGGCCTTCGCTGAGCTTCGCTAGTTCACTGGCCGTTTCCTCAGGTCTGCACCTCGCGCTCGCGAAGCTTGAATCGCTGGATCTTGCCGGTCGTCGTTTTCGGCAGCTCGTCGCTCGACTCAACGAGTGTCTAACGCCGACCCGGCGAGGCGACGCTCAGCGCCACTCTTCGGCTAAAGGCCGCTGGGTGTCCCCATGTGGAAAATGTGGCTCTGCCAGGGCGCCAGATCGACATACAGGCCGCTGTCACGCATCTCGGTCCCGTCCCGGTCGTAGCTGTCACCGGTCACCTCATCGTCAAGGCGCCACCGCGCAGCTCTCAACTCGTCCCATGGCACCCGGACACGAGCCTGGGCGGGCGCGGGCCCGTAGTTCACGACGATGAGCGCGCGTCCGTTGTCTTTGGCCCAGCACCAGGCGAGGATGTTCCGGCAACTCTGGTTGTCGGGCCACCCGCTGCACTCGCACAGGCGCCACGCGCCGTTCCGTAACGACATCCCGATTGGTCGCTTTCAGAAGGCGCCCGTAGAAGGCTGCGAGCCCATGATCGACCGGCTCTGCCGGCCGCCGGCCCAGGAAGACCGGCAGCCTGACGCGCCGTCCCTCGAACTGGCCCTCGTGCAGCAGCCGGGCACCGGGAAGCGTGAGAATCACCACCGCCGCTGCGCGACTCTTTCCATCGGGAAACGTCGCCGCCGCTCTGGGCTCATCATGGTTCTCGATGAACCGGACCATGCCCTCCTGGTACGACAGGTCCGCCAGGAGATGCTGCTGCACGCTCTCGGCGGGCCCGTGCTCCATCCGGTCGTAGAGTTTCTTGTCGTAGCAGAAGTCGAAACCTTGCTGCTGTAGCTCCCACTCCAGATCCCAATACGCCTCGGCGATGAACCTGAACGCCGGGTGCCTGCCTTTGATCGCCGGGATCACCGTCGTCCAGTAGTCGTTGTCGGGTCTGGAACCTGCGCGGCCACCCCACGTGCGCTCGAAGATGGCGTTCAGCACGAGCATGGCCATGTCGCAGCGGATGCCGTCGCACTGTTCGGCAATCTCCGAGACCGTCTCGATCACCGCCTGCCGGAGCCCGGGTTGAAAGGCGTTGAGCTGGAGCACATCCGGCCACGCCGGGAAGTACGGGTCCCGGCCGCAGGCGAACACCTTCCCACCAGACTCGATGAAGGACTCCTGGATCGTTGCGCGCATCGTCAGCGCTCCCGTGAATGAAGTATTCGGGATGATCGCTGACCCAGGGATTGTCCGGCGCCACGTGGTTGGGAACGAAGTCGAGGATCAGGCGCAGGCCGCGTTGACGCGAGCGTGGCGCCTCGCGGCGGCGAGTCCTTTCGATCCGCCGAGATGTTCGTCCACGACGTAGCGGCGCACGCAGTACGGCGAGCCGACATTGTCCTGCGGCGAGAAGTCGGACAAGGGCCCTCCTGAAGTCCTGGAGGAGACCGGCGTTTCGCATGGAGATGCCAATCCCCGCCGGGCTTCGTTCCCAGACGCCCATGAACCAGACCGCGTCGAACCCGCGGGCGGCGATGGCATCCCACTCCTGCTCCGGGACCGTGGCAGAGATCGACGAGCCTTTTATGCTTGCCGCTCAGATCATTCAGCCACGCCCAGGTATTCACCTCGAAGAGGACCGGATGCCGTGGGCCAGGTTTTCATTCTCTTACCTGCGCGAATTTAGCTGGCCGTTCTTTCGAAAGCGGCCTTCTTGCCCATCTCCAGCGCGCGCTCGGGATCCAGGACGCCGTAGAGCTCGATGAGCTTGGCGACGAGTCCGGTCCACCCGGTCTGGTGACTGGCGCCCAACCCCGCGCCGTTGTCGCCGTGGAAGTACTCGTAGAAGAGGATGTAGTCGCGCCAATGCGGATCGGTCTGGAACTTCTCGCTGCCGCCGTAGACCGGGCGCCGGCCTTGATCATCGCGGGTGAACGATGCTGACGAGCCGGTCGGCAGATCTCCTTGCTCACCTCGAACAGGTTCATCAGCCGGCCGGAGCCGGTGGGGCATTCGATCTTGAAGTTGTCGCCGTAGTACAGGTAGAAGTTCTGCAGCGCCCGGATGATGAGCGCGTTCACCGGCATCCAGACCGGGCCCCGCCAGTTGGAGTTGCCGCCGAACATCCCGTGTTCGACTCGGCCGGCAGGTAGTCCACCCGGTACTCCTGGCCGTTGACATGAAAGACATACGGGTTCCGCTCGTGGAACTTCGAGAGCGAGCGAATGCCGTAGGGGCCCAGGAACTCGTTCTCGTCGAGCATCCTGGTGAGAATCCGGCGGAGCCTCTCCGGGTTGACGAGGGCGAGCACACCCCGCTCGGCCACGCCGAAGTGACCCGGGCCGGTCGGGTGTATCGTCGCCGACAGTTCGGGGCATCCGGCGCACGCGCTCCTGCACGTAAGCCATCGCGCTCGGGATGTGCTCCCGCTGCCACTTCTCGATGACCGTGGTTGCGCACAGGGGAAGGAGTCCCACCAGCGAACGCACCTTGAGCCGCGTGGCGCTGCCGTCGGGAAGCCGCAGGACGTCGTAGTAGAAACCGTCCTCCTCGTCCCACATGCCGTCGTCGCCCGGACCGATTCATCGCCGCGGCGATGAAGAAGAAGTGCTCCGACGAACTTGAAGACCATGTTCTCGTAAGACCGGATCGTGGACGGCGAGCTCGATCGCGAGCTCCAGCATGTTCTGGCTGAAGAGGGCCATCCAGGCCGTGCCGTCCGCCTGCTCGAGGTGGCCGCCGGTCGGCAGCGGGGCGCTGCGGTCGAAGACGCCGATGTTGTCCAGGCCGAGGAAACCGCCCTCGAAGACGTTCTTGCCGAACCGGTCCTTGCGGTTGACCCACCAGGTGAAGTTCAGCAGGAGCTTGTTGAAGGTCGACTTCGAGGAAGTCCAGGTCCGCCTCGCCGCGCAGGGCCTGCTCGGCTCCGATGAAGGAACAAGCGTCGCAAAGGCATGGACGGGCGGGTTCACGTCGCTGAAGTTCCACTCGTAGGCGGGCATCTGGCCGTTGGGGTGGAGGTACGAGCCACGAAGCATCAGTTCCATCTGCTCCTTGGCGAAAGTCGGGATCGACGATCGCCAGCGGCAGCGTGTGAAACGCCAGATCCCAGGCCGCGTACCAGGGATACTCCCACTTGTCGGGCATCGAGATGATGTCCTCGTTCAACATGTGGTACCACTCCGAGTTCCGGGCGTGTCGCGATAACCGTGATGAAGCGGGTTGGAGTCATGCTCGTCGAGCCAGTTGTCCCCATCGAAGAAGAAGAACTGCTTGCTCCAGAGCATGCCGGCAAGGGCCTGACGCATCACGTTGGCCGCGTCTCGGCTGACGGATGGCGGCGTCACGGACGCGTAGAAGTCGTCGGCCTCCCGTAGCCTGGCGGCGAAGACGTCGTCGAACGCCTTCCCGAACGGGTTCCTGTCCTGCTTCGCAGAGCGTGCGCGAGAGCCGCAGGCGAATCACCTCGGACTGACCGGCGCCGACGGTGACCTTGTAGTGTGCCGCGACCTTCGTGCCCTGCCTGCCCGGGTTCACGGCATCCTGGCGGCCCTGGACGACGCAGTCGTTGATGCCGTCCTTGACGTACGGGCTCTCGTTCTGCTGCCCCGGAAAGAGCCGCTCGTGGTTCGTTTCGTTCTCGGTGAAGAGCAGCGGCACATCGCCTTCGCAGCGACAGGACGAACTCACCGAGCATCGGGTGCGTCACTGACGCCGCGCTCACGCCTGCCGGCGCCTCGATCTGACGGAGGTTGGGCTTCTCGGGCGGCCCGGTTGGATTCGGCAATCCAGGCCGACCAGTCGTTGCGGAACCAGAGCGTCGGCAGGAGATGCAGGTCTGCCGCCTCGGGTCCGCGGTTGACGGCCGTGATCGCGACGAGGATGTCTTCGGCGCCGCCCTTGGCATACTCCACGAAGACGTCGAAGTAGCGGTCGTCCTCGAAGACGCCGGTGTCGAGGAGCTCATACTCGATCTCCTCGCGGTTGCGCCGGCCGTTGGTCTCGCACCAGGTCGGCGTAGGGAAACGCCGCATGCGGGTACTTGTAGAGATACTTCATGTACGAGTGGGTCGGCGTGCTGTCGAGGTAGAAGTAGTACTCCTTGACGTCCTCGCCGTGGTTGCCTTCGCTGTTGGTCAATCCGAAGAGCCGCTCCTTGAGGATCGGATCGTTCCCGTTCCACAAGGCCAGCGCGAAGCAGAGGCGCTGTTGGTCGTCGGAGATGCCGGCCAGGCCGTCTTCGCCCCAGCGATAGGCGCGTGAGCGGGCCTGGTCGTGGGTGAAGAAATTCCAGGCGTCACCGTTCTCGCTGTAGTCCTCGCGGACTGTTCCCCACTGACGCTCGCTGAGGTACGGACCCCATTTCTTCCAGTCGATCGTGCCCTCGCGCGCCTCGTCAAGCCTGGCCTGTTCCGCTGTGTTCATGGACTTCTCCGTTCGGTATCTATGTCGGGTCACCCAACCACGGTGAGGGAGTTTCTGCGGTGGTCATCGGGCGGGCACTATAGCCGGTCGGTGCGACCACCGACCGCTGCCCCTAGGGGAGGGGGGACTGTCGCCGTCGCCGGTGAGGAAGAGGATCGCCAGCGGATCGGCCGATCGCGCGATCGCAGGAGCATGGCTACCACTCAACTCGGGCACCGATCCGGAAGACTCGCGGCGCCGTGATTGCGGTCGGCCGCAGCCACGAGCCACCCGAGGTGGTTGTGAGCGTCTGTGCCGCATTGGTGTTGAACATGTTGTAGACGTCGAAGAATCCCATGACACGGACAGCGTTGATCCGAAACGTTTTTCCTGTAGGTACGTCGACGAGGGTGATGTCAGGCGTCCGATTGCCCGAGATCGGGTCCGCTTTGATGGTCGCGCTCCCATAGTTGAGCGTTTGGACGAAGGTGCGCGCGAACGGTGTTCCGGACTGATGTCGAACGACGGGGACGACAAGAAAGCCCCAGCGAAGATTGCACGTGCCGTTCAGTTTCGCCTGCCACGTCCTGAACCGATCCTGATTGCGCGTGGCGTTGATCAGGGCATTTGGCGTGAAGTCATTGCCCGTCCCAAGGGCGGCCTCGCGACTCCATGTCTCCGTGAAGCTGGCCAGCAACGACCAACCTGTGCCCTGTCGTTTCGTCGCCGTGATCTCCCAGGTGTAGTACTCGCTGTTGCTGTCGGGCAGGCCCGTGGTCAGGTTCGCGGGCGAGGCGTTCAAAGAGGCGCGGTCAGGTCGTACGCGGTCACGGTGCCGCCATCATCGGCTGACCCGAGTCGCCCGTCGGGACCGGGGTCGACGGTAGCGACGGGCACCGAGTACGCACTCGAGCGGACGGCTGACGTTGATCGTGCCGTACGGCTGCCGCTTCGCGTTCAGGACCATGCCGGTCCGGACGCCGACATCGGGCGCCAGCTCGCGCTCGATGTACGCGCTGGCCTGATGGACATAGGTATTCTCGATGCTCGGATCGAGTCGCGTGGACGGGCTGCCCCCGGACACAGCGATCAATCGTCCTTCCTCGCCAGGGTCCCATCGGCCGTTCGAGTTCGCGTCGCTGGTCCAGACGTAGGTCTGCGACCAGCCGGAAGGATTCGGGTTGAAGGCTGACGTGAAGTTGGTGCCAGGGTAGACCCAGAACTGTCCGTAGTGGAGTTTGAGCACTGTGATGGCATCGTCTACTTGGACAGCCGGAAGGTTGACGAATTGGGCTGAGAGGTCCGCCAGCAGCGCCTCGAAACGTACACGTCGGTCGGCTGAGACGCCGACGGCGCTCGCGCCAGGCAAGCCGCTGAGACCGGAAGGGTGAGCGTCGTCGCTCATACCACGCTGCTATGATACTGCGGTCCTTGTCGTGGGAGAGCCGCAGCTCGCCCCGGCAGTACCCGACGACACCGGACTGATCGTGCTGGCGATGGCTGTGATCCTGGCCCGGTTAAAACGACCAGCCGACCGTCAGCGTCGCACCGACATCGTTCTTGATCATGCTCGAGGCGAGCGGGCGGTTGTCGTACGAGTTATACAAGCTGCCGGCGATGTAGAAGTCCCGCCACAGTTCACGCCGCACCGAGGCATTGAGGTCGAGAAGAAATCGACCAAGTTCGCTGAGACCGAACCGAAGCTGATTGGCAACATCGAGATTCGTCTTCGGGTATTCGTTGAAGAACAGCGAGTAGTTCGTCGCTGCGAGTGCGAAGCCCAGCGTGGTTGCGGGTTCCTGGAGTGGCACCTCTCGGACAAGAAGGGGCCCGCCCAGCACCGTCAGTTCCTGGCGCTGGCTTTTCATAAGGCGATAGCCTGGGCCGGCGCCGACTGACGCGCGGACCCAAATCCCAAGATCCCGATTGCGCTGGGCATCGGCCAGGCCGCCGACGAACACCCGCCCCGTCCAGAAGCGATAGTAGTTGTAGGCCAGCAGGTATCGAGAGCTTTCCGGCTGTCCCTCGACCCTGGTCAGCCCCGCGTTCAAGGCCAGCGTCGACTCGAAAGCAGGGCGACGGGTGGTGACCTCCGCGTTGGCCCGAGACTGGCCGACGTGACTGCCGCGTGTGTAAGTTAACCCAACGTCGATCCTGCCGGTGAGTTCCCCAATCCAGTTTGCGCCACGGGTCGAATGACGACGATGGAGGCGAGGTCGACGATCGCCGTTCCGGCGCTGCCGGAAACCTGCAGCGCCCCCGGCGTCGGCGATGCGATCGAGCTCTGGAGACGCCGGCCGTCCACGAGCTCTATTTCGAGCGTTCGATTGCTGTTCAGACGGACGACCCGCTGCCACCGCACTTGAACGGTGCCGAGGTCGATTGTTCGAACTGTCAGTTGCGATCGATCAAGGCCCCTGATCTCTCCGGTCACGCGATCGCCGCTCGAGAGCTCGACGACTTCGTCGCGCACGCGCTGGGCTGCAAGGTCGACAGGCGCGACGAGAATCCTCGCCAGGACGATGGCTGCCGCGCCATGATATCGATACCGGGACAACATCATCCCTGCGCGCTCAGCGAAGCGCGTGGTACACGTCCAGCGAGGAAGGGGCGAACACTCCTGCCGAGAGCCGCCGTGATGCGAATGTGCGTGGACCGCGCGGCCGCCGCGCCCGTCGTCGCTGCCTTGGGCCACCTGGACGGGCGGCATTATGTTCCACCCTCAGATGGCGTAGTGCCAGCTGCCTGCTGCGGCACGTGAGCGTGGCGCTTTGGAAAGGACCGTGGCATGGAAGACATCGTGACCCGCCTCGTCACCAATCTGATCGGCCGGCTCTCAGGCCCCTTGACGCTCCGCTTGTTTCTACAACCCGCCGTTGCCATCATCCTGTCGGCTCGCGACGGCTTGAAGGATGCGCGAGAGGGACGGCCGCCTCACTTCTGGCGGTTGGTCACCGGGCCGCCTGAGGCGCGGAGGCGTCGCGCGACGGAAACGTGGAAAGCAGTGCTGAAGGTGTTCGTCATGGCAGTAGTTCTGGACTGCGTGTACCAGGTCCTCGTCTTCAGATGGGTCTACCCGTTTGAGGCGATGGTCACCGCTACTGTCCTCGCCATCCTGCCGTATGTGCTCTTGCGTGGCGCTGTCAATCGTGTCGTCCGAAGGTGGATCCAGCCGCAAGGAGACACATCCCGATGACCACGCCGACTGCCGCTCCCGTCTCATGCGGCGAGCACCATCGGCAGTGGAGCCGGGGCGTGGCGGGCCATGCGGACCTGACGACGACGCAGCGTTACATGCACCTGAGTCCCGGCGGCGACGGAAGACGCGATCCGGCTGCTCGACGGACGACAATCCGGCCTCGAAGGCCCCGCAGAAGCTTTGGAGACATTTTGGACACGCGGACAGTGGGAACTAAAGGGCTGAGGTGCGCCACGTGGTGCGGACAGAGGAAATGGCTTGCCAGCCGTAACTCTTTTTGCAGGCCGAGCGGCCACCTTCGCCCAGGCTACGGTGGGCAGCCTTCACCTGCATCCATGAGCGAAGGCTGGAGCGGGCTACGGGGATCGAACCCGTCTAACTGGCTTGGGAAGCCAGGACATTACCACTATGCTAAGCCCGCGACCGATTTAGATTTTACCACCGCGCCGGTCTTGTGGATATCAGCCCTATTCTCGAGCCTGAGCCAGGCCGGCAGACGTCACGATCGGATAAACGCCAGCACCTCGTCGCGCTTCTGATCCATCAGATCGGCGGTAATGGCCTCGAGATTGAGGCGGAGCATGGGCTCGGTGTTCGACGCCCGCACGTTGAAGTGCCAGTCCGGATATTCCGACGAAATGCCGTCGAGCGAATACACGCGACCATCCTGATACTTGGCCGCCAGGCCGTCGATCTTCTCCTGGACGCGATGCATGTCGCTCACGCGGGTGTTGATTTCCCCCGAGATGAAGTATTTCTCCCGGAGCGGCGCCAGGAGGTCTCGCAGCGTCAACCCGCGACGCGACATCAGCTCCAGAATCAGCAGCGCCGGGATGAAGCCGTTGTCGGCGTAGAAATTGTCGCGGAAGTAGTAGTGCCCGGTCACCTCACCGGCGAAGATCGCGTTCTCCTCGCGCATTCGCGCCTTGAAGAAGGCGTGGCCGACCCGGTTCATCAGCGCCGTGCCGCCGTACTTGGCCACGATGTCCTTGACCGCATAGCTGGCCCGAACGTCATAGAGCACGGTCGCGCCAGGATGGCGGAGGAGAAACGTCTCGGCCAGCAACGCGGTGATGAAGTCGCCGGCGATGAACTCGCCGGCACCGTCGATGAAGAAGCAGCGGTCGGCGTCGCCATCCCAGGCGATGCCGATGTCGGCCTTCGTCTGCACCACCCGCTCGACGATGTCGCGGCGATTCTCTTCGATGAGCGGGTTGGCCTCGTGATTGGGGAACGTGCCGTCGACCTCGAAACACAACGCGTCGACGTGGCAGGGCAGGTGCGCAAAGAGCTTCGGCGCGACCATTCCGGCGATGCCGCTGCCGCCGTCGAGCACAACGTTGAACGGCTTGATCACGCTGGTGTCGACGAACGAGAGCACGTGCGCGATGTAGTCGTCCACGACGTCCCGCTGCGACAGCGCTCCGCGGGGCCCGGCCGGTTCCGGCAGCGTGCCGCCGGCGATCATGTCGCGGATGTCACCGATGCCCGCGTCTCCCGACAGCGGAAACGCCTCACGCCGCACCATCTTGATGCCGTTGTATTCCTTGGGGTTGTGCGATGCCGTGATCTGCACGCCGCCGTCATGCCCGTCGCGGGCGACAGCGAAGTACAGCATGTCGGTCCCCATCATGCCGTAGTCGACGACGTCTGCCCCCTGCGTCCTCGCGCCATCGATGAACGCCGCGGCCACCGACGGAGACGACAACCGCATGTCGCGCGACACGGCGATCCGGCCGGCCTTGAGATAGGCGACGAAACCGCGGCCGATGAGCCTGGCCGTGTCCTCGTCAATTTCCTGCGGGTAGAGCCCGCGCACGTCGTACGCCTTGAAGATGCCCTGATTGATCGCCATGGAATGTCGAAGACTAGAGACGGCTGTAGTCGGTCACGACGGTCTTGTCGCCGAGCACGACGGGGGATTCGATGGAGGCGTTGCGGCCGACGTGGCAATTTCGACCGAGAATCGATCCGCGGAGGACCACCTCCGGTCCGATCCAGCCGTTGGGCCAGATGATCGATCCATCGATGATCGCGCCCTCCTCGACGTGCGTCTGGCGACCGATCACCGAGTAGGGAAGGATTTTGACACCCGCCTTCAGAACCGCCCCTTCATCGACGAAGCAGGGTTGTTGCAGCTCGACGCCGGCGTCGACGCGCGCGTCGGGCGACACCCAGGCGCTCGGCGTCCCCTTGAACGGCGGCGCCGAGTACCGTCCGTCCATGATGTCGCGATGGACCTGCTGATACTTGGCCGGCGTGCCGATGTCGATCCAGTAGCCGTCGTAGATGTAGGCGACGAAGGTCTCGCCACGCTCGATCAAGCGACGGGAAAAAGCTGCGTTCGATCGACCAGGCGGTATCCTTGGGGATGCGGTCGAACGTGTCGGGCTCGAGCACGTAGATGCCGGCGTTGATCGTGTTGCAGGTAATCTCGTCCTCGCCGGGCTTCTCGAGAAACCGGAGGATATTGCCGGCGGCGTCGGTCTCGACCAGCCCGTAGGCGCGTGGATTCTCCACCGGGGTCAGCACGATCGTCGCTTTGGCCTTTCGCTCGCGGTGCAGGCGCAGGACCGCGGCGAGGTCCACCTCGGTGAGCACGTCGCCGTTGAAGACCACCACCGAGTCTTTCAGCGAGTCGCCGGCATACCGGACCGCTCCCGCTGTGCCCAGCGGCATCGGCTCGACGACGTAGCGAAGGCGAACGCCCAGGCCTTCGCCTTCGCCGAAGACCTCTTCGATCCGCCGGGGCTGATAATTGAGGCTGAGGATGACTTCGTCGATCGCCGGCACCTGCTTGAGGAGATCGATCTGGTAGTAGAGAAACGGACGGTTGAGGATCGGGACGATCGGTTTGGGTGTGTGCACTGTCAGGGGGCGGAGGCGCGTCCCCTTGCCTCCGGCGAGCAGGATCGCCTTCATGTCAGTCCGTCATTGTAGTCGTTTTGATAAGATTCCACCAAGCCGCGATGAACCTGCCAAACGCGCTCACGATCGCCCGAATCTTCCTGGTACCTCTGCTGGTCGTCGTGTTGCTCACCAAATTCGAGGGGCGCCTGATTCTCGGCATGCGCAAGGAGCTCGTCGGCGCGGCCATCTTCGGCCTGGCGTCGCTGACCGACGTGCTGGATGGCTACCTCGCGCGCCGGCGCCAGCAGATCACGACGCTCGGTCAGCTGATGGATCCGCTCGCCGACAAGCTGCTGATCACGGCCGCGCTGGTCTCACTGGTGCAGATGGATCTCGCGCCCGCGTGGATGGTGGCGATCATTCTCGGACGTGAATTCGCCGTCACGGTGCTGCGCAGCATCGCGCACGCGCGCGGGGTCGTGATCCCGGCGTCGCCGCTGGGCAAGATCAAGATGGTGACCCAGGTCGTGGCGATCCTGCTGCTGATCCTGGGCAAGGATCACCTGCAGCAGTTCTTCGGGCTCGGCACCATCGCGTTGTGGGTCGCGGTGGTCACCGCGATCGCGTCGGGCGTCGACTACTACCGCAAGTTCAGCCACCTGCTCAACCCCAAGCCGGCGGCGCTGCGCTGACACGCCGTCGGTCAGCGGTGGAGGGCGACCAGATCGCCGACGAACACCGCGTCGCGCGAGCTGTCGACGCGGACCAGTGACGTCTGCGGGCGGACGTTGAGCACCGTCGCGTAGCCGACGTTGAGCACCGGCCCGCGGCCGCCGATCGTCTGGCGGAAGATGGTGAGGCGCTGGCCGGCGCGCACGTCCTGGTCCTGGCCACGATCGATCAGCATCAGCATGCCGGGGTACCCGCTCTGCCGGCGTTCGTCGGCCATCACCAGCTTGGCGGGCCGGGAGTAGTCCGGTTGTCCGTCGGGCACGGCCTCCGGCGGGGGAGCCGGCTCGGTGAACGTCTCCAGGTAGTCTCCCGCGAGCACCGCGTCGCACGCGTGGGTCACGGTGGCAATCGCCATATCCTCGGTCGCCTCGACGATCCGCACCCAGCCGGCGGTGTGAAGGCTGGTGAGCACGCCGGCCGCGGTCAGCGGGGTGAACTGATCGTGCACGACCCGCCTCACGAAGTACTCCTGGCCCGGCTGCAGCCCCTGCTTGGTGCCGGCGCCGATCACCATCGAGTCGTTGGTGCCGAACATCACCCTGCCGGGCTCGTAACCACCGGCCACCCGGACCGGCATCGCCGGTGCGATGAGCACCGCCGCCGGCGCGCAGGCCTGCTGCAACTCCGCGGGGCCGGCGGTATTCTCCATTTGCGGGCGCGTCCGCGCGGGCGGCGCCGGCGTCTGGGCGGCCGTCAACGCCGGAACGCTGAGCGCGACGAGTACCGGGAGCATCCGAGTACGCTTCACTTTGAGCCTCCAGTGGGTTTGGCCGGTGCGGCCGCTTTGAGCTCCGTGATTCGCTTGTGCGCCTGCTCGAGATATTCGCTCTTCTCGAATTCCTTCACGAGCTGCTCGAACATGGGCAGCGCCTCTGCCGGTCGGGACATCTTGATATACGACTCACCGAGATAGAAGTAGACGGCGTCGCGACCGCTGTACGCCGGGTCGTTCTTGAGGAACGTCTTCAGCCGATCGATGGCACCGGGATACCACTTCGAGCGGTAGTAGAAGACGCCGACGCGGTACTCCGAGTCCCCGAGACGGTCTTTCGCCTCGCGGAGATACTTCTGGCCTTCGTCGATATGTTCCGAGTTTGGAAAGCGACTGACGAACGTCTGCAGTTCCGCGATCGCCGCGCGCGTCTCGGTCTGATCCCGCTCGGGCGCACGCATCTGGTAGAAGTGCGCCATGCCAAGCTTCAGCTGCGCGTAGTCGGCGCGCTTGTGGGTGGGATAGAAACTCAGGAACTCGCGGAATTCGTTGATCGCCAGCACGTACGATTCCGCGCTGCCCTCGCCGATGTAGGTATCGCCGACGCCCAGCTTGGCATCAGCGCGATATTCGCTCTGGGGATAACTGTCGACCAGCTGCCGGAAGTATTCGCGGGACACCAGCCAGCGCCGCTTGTTGAGCTCTTCGGTGCCGCGCTCGAACAGGAATTTATCCGGCTGCGGCGTGCCGGTGGGAGGCTTCTTCGGCGCGCTCGACGCGCAGCCACACACCATCGCCAGCAGGACAAGGACGCCGACGAGCCGACCACTCATGGTGGTGAGGCTCATACGAGCGCCGGGAACGAAGACAGCCATCGATACTCCGCCTGAATACCTTGTTCGAGTCCCACCGCGGGCTCGAAACCCAATTCACGGTGCGCCAGCGTGGTGTCGGCGTACGTGTCGCGCATGTCTCCCTTTTGTGGCGCCTCCCGCACCACCTTCAGGCGGTGACCTGCGACACGCTCCAGCATCTGTAGGACCTGGTTCATCGACACCCGCGAGCCGCCGCCAATGTTGTAGGCGCGACCGACCACGCCGCTGGCGGCCGCCGCAACCGTGGCGGCGACGGCATCGCTCACGAACGTGAAATCGCGGGTCTGCTCACCATCCCCGTACAGCGGTGATGGGCTGATCCTTGAGCACGGCGCTGATGAACCGGTGAAACGCCATGTCCGGACGCTGGCGCGGTCCGTACACGGTGAAGTAGCGCATGGCGACGACCGGCACCCCGTAGTGCTGGTGATACAGGTTGCCAAGCTGTTCGGCCGACACCTTGGTCACGCCGTAGGGAGAGATCGGCCTCGGCTGGTCGTCCTCCCGCATCGGCACGGACTGCGTCTGTCCGTAGATCGACGAGCTCGACGCGTGCACGAACCGCGTCAACTGACGGCCGACGCAGGCCTCGAGCAGGATCTGGGTCGCCTCGACGTTGTGCCGGGTATAAAACTGGAACGACTGGCCCCAGCTCTTTCGCACGCCCGCCTGGGCTGCCAGGTGGAACACGTGGGTCACCCCGTCGAGCAGTGACGGCCAATCCGCGTCCTGAATCCGCACCTCGGCGAAGCGGAAGCCTTCGCGATGCGCGTTCTCGGCGAGGTTGGCCTCCTTGATCGGCCGCGGATAGTAGTCGGTGAAACAGTCGACGCCAATGACCGTCCACCCGCCGTCGAGCAGCGACGCCGCCAGGTGCGACCCGATGAAGCCGGCAACCCCTGTGACGAGCGCCTTCACACGAACACCTCTCGGACGCGCGTCGGCAGACGGCATGGCCGCCCTTCCCGATTGACGGCCGCGTGCACCGTCCGGCCCGACGCGCTCAACTCCTGATTCTCCAGTCGATACACGTGGTAGCGGAACTCCATGCGAACGGCAGAGAGCATGCGGCCGTCCGTCTTGATCTCGATTTCATCATCGTACCGCGCCGGCCGGTGATACTCGCAATGCGACTCGATTACCGGCAACGACACCCCAGCGTGCTCCATCTCACGATAGGTCCAGCCGACAGCGCGCAGCAGATCGGTCCGCGCCACCTCGAACCAGACGAGATAGTTCGCGTAGTAGACAACCCCCATCTTATCGGTTTCGGCGTACCGGACCCGAAGCGTGGAAGTCGACGAGGGCATCAGGACGCTGCCGCGGCCATCGCCGCGGCGCGCAAATCGCGCGTGGCACGTTCGGCGTGTGCGCTTCCGAAAATCGCCTGGCCAGCCACGAGGATGTCAGCGCCGGCGGCAACGATACGCGGCGCGGTAGTGGTATCGATCCCGCCGTCCACTTCGATGGGGGCCGTGCTCCCGTTGCGGTCCAGCAAGGCACGGACCATCCGCACTTTAGACTCCGACCGCGGGATGAAAGTCTGGCCGCCGAACCCCGGGTTGACCGTCATCACCAGCACGTAATCCAGATCGCCGGCAATCTCCTCGAGCGCGTTGATCGGCGTCGCCGGGTTCAGCGCCACCCCGGCCAACGCACCCAGGCTCTTGATCAGCTGAATCGTCCGATGCAGGTGGACGACCGCTTCGGCGTGCACGGTCAGGCTCGCCGCGCCGGCCTGCACGAATGCCTCGATATAGCGATCCGGCTCCTCGATCATCAAGTGCACGTCGAGCGGCACCTTCGCCACGCGGCGCAACGCCTTCACGACCGGCGGCCCGATCGTCAAATTCGGGACGAAATGGCCGTCCATGACGTCGACGTGGATCATGTCGGCGCCGCCGCGCTCGACCGCCGCAACCTCGGAGCCGAGCGCGGCGAAGTCGGCCGAGAGCAGCGACGGCGCGATCTGCAAGTGTCCCGCACGCTGCATCAGCGGCTCACCTCGAGCGAAATCGGATCACCGGGCGCGACCTGAAAGCCGCCCTGCGGACTCTGTCGGAGCACGATCCCGGCCGGCACGCCGGGATACGGGTGGTCGCCCACCATCGACACGCGGAAGCCGCGCGTTCGCAGCAGGTCGGCCGCGCGATCGCCGTTGACGCCAATCAGGTCAGGCATCACGTAGGTGGCCGCGCGCTCGCCCCGATTCACCAGCAGCGCCACGCGCCCACCGCTGCTCTTGGGCGAGGGGTTCTGCGCGACGACGGTGCCGGTGGGGTAGTCGGCGGAGCGGATCTCGGCACTCGAGGCCAGCTGCAATCCGTCCTGCTGAAGCCGCAGCTGCGCCGTACGCTCCGATTCCCCGAGCAGCGCCGGCACGGTGTTCGACCGCGGCCCGGCGCTGACCCAGACCTTCACACTCCGCTCCCGACGCGTCTTGACGCCCGCCTGCGGATCCTGACTGATGACCTGTCCCGCAGGAACGGTCGCATCCATCCGCCGGTTCTCTTCGACCTTCAGGTTGAGCCCCATCTCGATGAGGAGGCCGCTGGCCTCGTTCACCGTCTTGCCGGCCAGTGAGGGGACGACGACATCACGGGTCTTGAGGGCGAGACGCATCGACGCGGCGGCGAACAGGATATAGGTCAACAGCAGCGCGCCGCCAATGAGCAGCCGCTTACCGGCGCCCCATACGCGCGTCGATAGTGCCATGAATTCAGTAGTTTACCGCAAATCTCCGGTCTTCACCAGACGCGCCGCGAAGAAGGCCTCGAGTCCATGGCGGAAGGGGAGCGTCCTGAGGAAGCCGCGCTGGTCGAGGAGCCCGGCGAGCGCCGGATCGTTGAGGAACGCGTCGGGGGCGACGAGGGCGAATTCCGGATGGCTGGACAGGAACGCATCGACGACTTCGTCGTTTTCCTCGGGTTCGCTCGAGCAGGTGGCGTAGACGAGGCGACCTCCGGGCCTCACCAGGCGGGCGGACTGCTCGAGCATCTCCCTCTGACTGGACGCCAGCGCGGGCAGGGCGGATTGCTGACGCCGCCATCGAATGTCCGGGTCGCGTCGAATCGTGCCCAGGCCCGAGCAGGGGGCGTCGAGCAGCGCCAGATCGAACACGGCGTCTGCGAACGGCGGGCTCGCGCGGGCGTCGGCTCGAACGACTACCACGGATTGGGCCGACGACTGGCGCACCGTACGCACGAGCAGATCGACGCGTCGGCCTCGCACGTCGGCGGCGACGATCGTGCCGTGGTCCCGCATGGCCGCGGCCATTTGAACCGTCTTGCCGCCCGGCGACGCGCAGGCGTCGTACACGACCTCGCCCTCCATCGGATCGGCAAAGGCGCCGACGAGCTGGGACGCTTCGTCCTGAACTGCGAAGCGTCCTTCGCCGGCGATGGGCGTCAGGAGCGGGTTGCCAGCGCGGACAATTAAGCCGTCGCGGGCATAGGGCGTTGGATCCGTCTCGACACCGAGGCTCCGGAGATCCCGGGCGAGTTCCTCGCGGCCGATCTTCAACGTGTTCGCTCGGACGGTCAACGGGGCTGGCGCGTTGTTGAACTCGGCCCAGGCGAGCGTCGCCTCGTAACCGTATCTGTCGAACCAGCGGGCGACCAGCCAGTGAGGGTGAGACAGCGCGGTGGCGAGAAAATCGAGGGCGCGGTCGCGATCGACAGGTTCGGGTGGCGGCGCTGGAACAGGCAGGCGATCCCGTTCGCGTGAGATGCGCCTGAGCAGCGCGTTGACGAACCCTGCGGCGCTGCTCTTGCCAGCCTTCCTCGCCAGCTCGACGCCGTCGTCCACCACTGCCGCCGCAGGGACGCGATCGAGGTGCAAGAGCTGGAAGGCGCTCATCCGCAGAATCGTGAGCACCTCGAGATCGAGCCGCGCAACGGGCCGACCGGCAAACGCGGCAATGACGTGATCGAACCGCGCCTGCCAGCGCAGGGTTCCCGCCGTGATCTCTCCCGCAAGCGCGCGATCGCGGTCGTCGCCCATGTCCGTGCGCTCGCGGGCCAGCGCGTCGGCGAGATCGGCCGTGCCTCGGGCGACAGCAAGCAGCGTACGGTAAGCGGCCAGACGGGCCGGCGCGATCACCGCTCGAACCTGTCTCCCGGCACGAGACGATGACCGGCCAGGAATTCACGAGCGGTGACCGACCGGCGCCCTTCGGGCTGGAGCTCGAGGAGCCGAACGATCGATCCATCGCCCGCGGCAACCGCAAGCACATCGCCGTGAGCGCGAACGATCGTGCCTGGCTCCGCATTCGTCTTCTCGGAATCCACGACGGTTTTGCGGATCACATAGCGGCGGCCGGCCATCATCGTAGAGGCGAGTGGCCAGGGCTGCAGGCCTCGCACCTTGTCGTGAATGATCTTTGCTGACGCGCTCCAGTCGAGAGCACCCTCGTCCTTGGTGATCTTGGGTGCGTAGGTGACGCCGGCGGGATCCTGGGCGACCGCCTCGACACCGCCGTGGGACAAGCGATCGACCACCTGCATCAGGAGCGGCGCCCCTGCGGCGGCGAGCGCCGCCTCGACGTCCCCGCTGGTCGCCTCGGGCGGGATTGGTACCGTGCCGATCGCGAGCATGGGTCCGGCGTCGAGCTCCGACACGACTTGCATGATCGTCACGCCGGTTTCCTCGTCCCCGGCAAGAACGGCGCGCTGAACCGGGGCCGCACCGCGATATCGAGGCAACAGCGAGGCGTGCACGTTGATCATGCCGAGCCGCGGGATCGCCAGCAGGGCGTCAGGGAGAATGCGCCCGAACGCGGCAACGACGCCGAGGTCGGGCCTCAAATCACGAATGGCTTCGAGAAAGGCCTCGTCGCGAATCCGCGTCGGCTGGAGGACCGGGACTCCGTGCGCGTCGGCAACCTCCCGGGTTGGCGTGGCGTGGAGATGATGCCCGCGCCCGCGCGGGCGGTCGGGTTGAGAGACGACCGCCACGACCTGGTGTGGCGAGGAGAGGAGCGCCTCGAGCGGCGGTACCGCGAACGCCGGCGTTCCGAAGTAGACGATTCGTAGAGGCGTTACCACTTGCCCGTCTTGCGCAGCTTCTGGATCCGGCGGACGATCAGATCGCGTTTGATCCCGCGCAACCTATCGATGAAGACCATGCCGTCGAGATGGTCCATCTCGTGCTGGAAGGCGCGGGCGAGGAGGCCGCTGGCCTCAACCTTCTGTTCCTGACCGTGTCGATCGAGGCCGCGCAGGATGGCACGCCCCGGCCTGACGACCGTGGCATTGAAGCCCGGCGCGCTCAGACATCCTTCCTCCTCGAGCTGTGTCCCGTCGCGCTCGATGAACTCCGGATTGATCATGACGATCAGATCTTTGCTGCTCCGGCCGGCGGTCAGATCGACGACGAACAGGCGGTGCGGCTCGCCGACCTGCGGGGCGGCCAGGCCAATGCCGGGTGCGGCGTACATCGTCTCGATCAGGTCGTCGATCAGGCGCTGCAGCGGGTCGTCGAAGGCCGTGACCTCCTGCGCCGGTTGATGGAGAAGGCGATCGCCGTATCTGAGGATCGGTCGAATCATCGCCTGGCAAAGCGCTCTCGGACCTGGGCGTCGGCGGCGGTCATGGCGTGCTCGAGGGCGGCGACCGAGTCGCCGCCGAAGCGCTCGAGCAACGCGTCCGCCAACACCAGCGCGACCATGGCCTCGCCGACGACCGCTGCCGCAGGAACGGCGCACACGTCGCTTCGCTCGATCGCGGCGGGGGACGGGCTCATCGTCGAGAGGTCCACCGACTGGAGCGGCTTCATCAGCGTCGAGATCGGCTTCATGAACGCGGACACGCGCAGATCCTGACCGTTGGTCACCCCGCCTTCGAGGCCGCCGGCGTTGTTGGACGGTCGTGCCAGGCCGGTCAGCGATCCAGCCTCCTCGTCGAGGACGATCGCGTCGTGCACCTTCGATCCAGGAAATGCGGCGGCCTCCGGCCCGATGCCAATGCCGACCGCTTTGATGGCAGGAATGGACATCAGGGCCTGCGCGAGACGGCCGTCGAGCTTGCGATCCCACTGCACGTAACTGCCAAGTCCGATCGGCACGCCGGTCGCGATCACCTCGAACGCGCCACCGAGCGTGTCGCCCGCCTCTCGAGCGCGGTCGATTTCAGCGATCATCTGCCGCTCGACGTCGCCGTCCACACAGCGAAGCGGCGCGTCATCGGGCAGCGCGGCGGCTCCGGCAAACATCACGCGCAGGTGATCCGGCATGGAGACACTGCCGATGCGATACACGTGACTGGTAATCCGCAGGCCGACGTGCTGCAGGAGCTGGCGTGCCAACCCGCCGGCGGCGACCCGCGCCGCTGTTTCGCGAGCGCTCGCCCGTTCCAGAATGTCGCGAAGATCGGCGCGGCCGTACTTCACGCCACCAGCCAGATCGGCATGGCCTGGCCTCGGGCGGGTGACCGGCGCCCGTCGGGCCCCGGTCGCATCCGGCGGCGCCGTCGCCTCGACGTGCATCGTCTGCTGCCAGTTCGGCCAATCGCGATTTTCGATCAGCATCGCCACCGGGCCGCCCAGCGTCTCGCCGGCGCGAATGCCGGAGAGGATGTCCGCACGATCCGACTCGATCGCCATCCGCCGGCCGCGCCCGTAGCCACCCTGTCGTCGTCGCAGATCGCGCGTCAACGCATCGGAGTCGATCGGGAGTCCGGCGGGGAGGCCCTCGAGGATCACCACGAGCGCCCGACCGTGTGACTCGCCCGCAGTGAGAAACCGCAGCATCAGCGGGAAATTGTATACGAAGTTTCTGCGCACTCCCGGCGCTGCCGACGTCGGATCGCGGGCGTTTCGCCTGACTGGCCGAGCGGCGATGCTCTTGCACTGCCGTCGTGCTCATGCAGGTGTTTGCCGACCGGTTCGTAGTCGATCGCGGGGAGCCGATCGACCTCGCGACCGGCGAGCTGGTTCGGCTGACGGTCGAGGCGGCGCCCGATCGCGCGACGGCGCAGGCGCGAAGCCGGCTCTGCGATCAGCTGTCCGCTCTTCGACATCCGCTGCTCGTGCCGCTCATCGACTACGGCGTCGCACACGATCGGTGGTTCGAAGCCCACGTCCCGCTGCCGCCGATGCGCGCGTCATCCGGAGATACCCGCCGCCAGGCGCTCCATCTGGGCCGCTTTCTTCAGGCGTCGGGCGTCGACATCCCTCGAGACGCCGTCGAGCGTCATGTCCGGACGACGCTCGAGTCGCTTGGGGCGGCGTGCCGCACGGTCGGTGTCCACCTGACCGACCGTGACGCCGTCGAGACAATCCGCGTGCTCGTCGACGCCGCCGGGCCGCCGGGCACCTCGACCGCGACGGTCCTGGGCGCGCATGGAGCCGGGCTGCGAACGTTCGTCGTGCAGGTGGCGCGGCTGGCGCGCCTCGCGGGGCTGGTGCCGCTCGATCGGCGGCTCGCCCAGACGCCGGCCATCGGCCAGCTGTTTCGCGACCGTCACGTCTGCCTGTTCGATTGGAGCGAGTCCCCGGATGGTCCGCCGCGGATCCTGACGGACACGACCAGTCCGCCACGACGTCAGATTTGGATGCGCCTGCAACGCCGCGCCGCGCCGGGGCCTGGCGATCGCGGTGTCGTGCCCCTCGAGCGCCTGTCGATCGCCCGTCTCATTGGCCTCGTCTATCTCGACACGGAGTCGGGCCCGACGCTGGAGGATCTACGCGCCGCGGCCGCGGAAGCCGACGGGTTACCGGGCAGATTCATCGAAGCGCTTGCCGGGCTCCGAAAAACGCGCGATGCACTCTGGGTTCACGAGACGGCGTCAGAGTACCTCGCCACCGCGCGTCAGACGCCTGTCGTCGCGGCCCGTCGCGGCGAGCGCGACGCCGGGGTTGCGCGGCTCGAGCGCGTCGTGTCAGCGGCGCGGGCGCTGGCCGCTCGAGGCCGTCATGCACGCGCCGAACGGCTGCTGCGGCGCGCGGCGACCTCGCTGGCGGCACGGGGCGCGACGGAGACCGCCGCCGCCGCTGCCTGCGACCTCGCTCAACTTCAGCTCGATCGCTCACGGCCACTGCCGGCCCTGGAATGGTTCGCACGCGCGCGGGAGTGGTCGGGCGAGCCGGCCGTCACGCTGCGCAGCTTGATCGGCACGGGAGAATCGTTGCTCGATCAAGGACGCCTCATCGAGGCGGAAGCCACGCTGCGGACGGCCATCACGGTCTTGCGGGAACCGGACACGGCTCCGGCCCGACGTCTCCTGGCGGAAACGCTGGCCGCCCGCGGCGATCTCGAGGCCGCCAAGGACGCGCTGGCAGCGGCAACGGGACCGGAGACCGCGCGTTCGCTCGCGCTCGCGTCGGAAATCGAACGACGCCTAGGTCGGATTGCCGTCGCCGGCCGCCTGGCCGCCGATGCCCTGGCCAGCGCTGGCGCCGACGACCCTGTGTCGACGTGCGAAGCGCACCTGGCGGCGATGCAGGTGCAGGCGCTCCTGCGAAATCGATGCGACGTGCAGCGGCACTCCCAGCAGGCGCGCATGGCAGCGCGCCGCGCCCGCTCGCCCAGGCTGGCGCTGCGCACCGCGGCGGAGTCGTTGCGCTGTCTGTCTTTGTGCGGCGCGAGCATGTCGAGCATCCGGCGGGCGCGATTGATGACGGCGGCTGCCCGTCTGCCGTTGTTGCGGCAGGCGCAGGTGAGGGTCGCGGTCGCCGGCATCGACACCGAGGTCCGACGCATCGCCAGCCGGATCGGCGCGTTGTCGCTGGTCGACGAGGGAGAGCGGCCGTCGGCGACGATCGACGCGCTCGAGCGGCTGCTGCAGATCGTCCACGACGCGGCGGATGAAGCCGACGCCCTTCGCGCCCTTGCCGAGCACCTGTTGCAGGCGCTCAACGCCTGCTCGGTCACGATTCGATCGGCCGAACCCAGACGGCAGGTCGCCGCCGCCGGACGCGCGTGGCCGGCCGATACGACAGTGACCGAATGCGTGCTCGACGGCGGCGCCGGGCGCATCCAGGACGGCGTCGTGCCCGAGGCTGCCGAACCGGTACGGGCCGGCGGTCAGACCATCGGATGTATCGCCGCCCGCTGGACCTCTGGCGCCGCGCCCGCGGCCGCCCGTATCGCCGAGTCCCTGCGCGTCGCTGCGGCAGCCATCGGGCCGGTTCTTCGCGCCTTCAGCGTCAGCGCACCGCAACCACCAGGACCGCACGCCGACGATCTGTTGGGGCCGGGGCCCGCGGCGGAAACCATTCGCGACGCCATCCGGCGCGCCGCGCTCGCGCCCTACCCGGTCCTGATCGAAGGGGAGAGTGGTTCCGGCAAGGAAATCGTGGCGCGGGCGATCCACTCGCGAAGTCTGCGGCGGGCGCGTCGATTCTGCGCGATCAACTGCGCCGCCGTTGCCGATGACCTGTTCGAAGCCGAGCTGTTCGGCCACGCGCGGGGCGCGTTCACCGGCGCGGTCGTTGAACGGCCAGGCCTGTTCGAGGACGCCGACCAGGGAACCCTCTTCCTCGACGAGGTCGGCGAGCTCTCCGCTCGGGCCCAGGCGAAGCTGCTCCGCGTCCTGCAGGAAGGGGAAGTGCGCCGCGTCGGCGAGAATCACGCGCGCAAGGTCGATGTCCACATCGTGGCCGCAACCAATCGCTCGTTGCAGGGCGAAGTCGTCAGTGGCCGATTCAGGGCCGACCTGCGGTTCAGGCTCGACGTAATTCGCATTCGCATTCCGCCGCTGCGCGAGCGCCCCGACGAAGTGCCCTGGCTCGCCGGCATGTTCTGGGCCGACGCGGCGCGCCGCGTCGGGACCCAGGCGTCGCTCTCGAGCGATCTCGTCTCGGCGCTCGCGCGATACGACTGGCCCGGCAACGTGCGGGAGCTGCAGAACGTCATCGCGGCGCTCTCGGTGCATGCGCCGCGTCGTGGTCGCGTCGGCGCGTCGCTGCTGCCTGCCCACGTCGCCGGCCTGGCGGCCCGCGCCACGACCACCTTCGATGAAGCCCGCCTGGAGTTCGAGCGACGATTCGTTCGCGCCGCGCTGGCGCGGACAGGCGGTCGCAAAGCGGCGGCTGCCGGTCAACTCGGCGTGAGCCGACAAGGGCTCGCCAAGATGATGAAGCGCCTGGGGATTGCAGATCCGTAGCGGCGTCCTGGGGATCGACTTTCTCGGTGATGGCCCGGCGGCATCGGCTCGATCCCGGCAGGGACGGAACTGACCGAACTCAGTTCAGCTCACGTAGCGGCGCTTCATGGCCAGCAGGGCCCGATCGGCCGGCTCCCGTTCGAGGGCACGCAACACGGTGGCGCGGGCGGCATCCTTGTCGCCCGATCGCCACTGCGCGTCGGCGAGTCGCGCGAGGACGGCGGCGTCTGCCGCCGGCTCCGCCGCGGCACGGGTGAAGTAGCCGACTGCCGTCGCCGGCTCGTCGAGCCTGACCGACAGGTCGCCGAGCCGAAGCTCCATGGTCAGACGACGACGGGCGTCGGCTTCCTCGCCGCGAAGCGCCTGGTAATTCAGCAACGCCTGGCGCGCGCCCTGGAAGTGGCCGAGCCGCTCCGAGGCGTCGGCGAGAAAGTAGAACGCCTGCGGATCGATCGGTTCCTTCGTGGTGGCGTTCTCGAACATACGCTCCGCCGAGTCGTTGTTCGAAGTCATCAGGAGAGCGCGGCCGAAGAGTACCATCGCCTCACTGCTGTTCTCGCTGCCCATCGCCTGTTCGAGCGCACCGAGAGCCTTGCTCAACGCGACCCGATCACCGGCACCCTGCGCGTTCTCGAGCCACACTCGGCCCAGCGCGACGTAGGTGTAGCGATAACCCGGATAGCGTTCGGCGGCGCGGCTGAGCGTGAGGATTGCGCGCTGCTGCTGCCCGACGCGCGCGTAGGTCAGACCGAGGTTGACCTCGCGCGACGCGCTCGCGTCGAGCGCCGAGAGCGCCTCGAGCTGCATCAAACGATCGTCCATGCGACTCAGCGCCCCGTACAGGTCCGCGAGCTCTTCGCGAGCGGCAAGGAGCGCCGGTTGGATGGCCACCGCCTGCTCGAGCGCGATGCGCGCTTCGTCCAGCCGGTGCACATCGCGCAAGCAGAGGCCGAGCAGGTAATACGCTTCGGCGAACCGATCGTCCTGGGCGACCGCCTTGTTGAGGGCCTCGATCGCGCCCGCGGCCTGATCGGCGTGATATTGCGCGAATGCGAGCTTGTAGAGCACGCGCGGCGCGCGGTCGTCCAGCGTGACGTAGTCCCGGTAGCGGTTGGCGGCGGCGGCGTAGCGGTTCAGTGAAAGATTGACGTCGCCGAGCGCTTCGACAGCGCGGGTCGCGGAGGGATCGAGCTCCACCGCCCGGCCAAGGTCCCTGAGCGCGGTCTCGGGATCGGCGCGTCGTCTGTAGGTCTCACCCCGTTTGAGATAGCCAATCATCGCGTCGGGCTTGAGGGCGATGGCGCCGCTGTAGGCCTCGACGGCGCCGGAGGTGTTGTCCTGCGTCAGGGCGGCATCGCCCTGGGCGAGCAGCTCGCGGTAGGTCCGGTCCCGGCCGGTGACGGTGTAGGCGTAGACCGCGGCAGCCGCGACGACCAGCAACAATAAACCGGCCAGAAACCGCTTCACGTCGTCCCATGGTACCAGACTGGGAACTTCCTGGGATGTATGGGATCTAAGGGTTATAAGGCGTTCCTGAGGCGGTCAGGTCGAGAGGCCGCGGCGGGTGCTACCATGGCTGAGGAACTGTCGGTGAAGCCGGTTCGAGCCTTTACCTGGAGCGACGTCGCGGGGCGCGAAGCGTCGCTGATTCAGCGATGCGCCGCGCGAGACGAGTATGCCTGCGCCGAGCTCGTAAACGAGCATCAGCGCATGGTTTACCAGCTCGCGCTGAACCTTCTCAACGATCACAACGAGGCGCTGGATCTCTCGCAGGAGGTCTTCCTCCGGGTCTTTCGCACGATTCACACGTTCCGCGGGCAATCCACACTGCGGACGTGGATTTACCGAATCGTGGTCAACCAGGCCAGGAACCGTCAGCGCTGGTGGCGGCGACGGCACCGGGCGCAACAGGTCTCGCTGGACCAGCATATTCAGGAGCACGGCGATTTTCCCGACCAGGGCGACGGGCGATCGCCGGATCGGCTGCTCGGGCAGAAGCGACTGGCCGAGCGTATTCGAGTCGCCCTGAGTCGTCTGCCCTTCGACCAGAAGACAGCGCTTCTCCTCCGCGAGATCGACGGCCTCAGCTACGAGGAGATCGGGTTTTCTCTGGGAATCGCCGTCGGAACCGTCAAATCGCGTCTTGCGCGAGCCCGCGAGGGTCTCCGCAGTCAGTTGAGGGACGTATGACCGTGCTCACCTGTTCGGTCGTGCGCCAATCGCTGGCGGCCTTTCACGACGACGAGCTGCCGCTGAATCACCGCATCGCGATGCAGGGACACCTGCACGACTGTGTTGGCTGCCTGAAAGAGCTCCGAACGTTCGAGGAGGTCTCGGCGGCGGTTCGGCTGGCGGCGGCCCCCGCGCCGAAGGACGAGTGGACCGGCCTGCAGTCGGGCGTGATCAGCCGGATGCGCGCCGAAGCGCACGAGTCGTGGACGGCGCGGTTCTCGCGGATGTTCGACGACATGCATCTGGTGTGGATCGGGCTGGCGTCCACGGCGGCCACGGTCGTCTGCGGCGCGGTCGTCCTCGGGATGCTGCAATTCGCCTCGCCGGAACGCGACGACTCGCTGGCCGCCATCATCGCGGTGGCAGCGGCTCCGTCCGGATCCGATCTGAATCCGATGAGCCTCAGCCTCGACGATCGCATCCAGGCGCCGAGCGTGCCGGAGGATGGCTTCGTGCGGGCGGCGCTCGAAAGCTCAGGATCCGGCCGCGAGATGATGCTGGCGTTCTCGGCCGTCATCACCCGCGAAGGGCGCATCTACGGGCTCGAAGTGCTCGGCAACGATCACGATCATCGCCAGGTGGCGCCGTTCATCGACGCCGTGTCCCGCGGTCGGCTCGAGCCGGCGCGCTATGGCGCCGATCCCATCGCGGTGAACCTCGTCTGGTTCGTCGAGCACATGACGGTCAAGGCGAAGCTGCGCGGGTAGCGCACGCTATCGCTTGATGTCGGCCACCGCGGTGGCGACGTTGTTCATCGCGTCGGTCGCCCGGATGATCACGTTGCGCGCCGAATCGAGCTCGTCGAGCGTGACCTCGAACTCCTCCAGCCGCGAATCAGCAATGCCGTCCACCGGAAACGCCGCACGCCACCGGCTGGCGTCGAGTGAATACTCCACCCGCTGAACCGCCGACTGCTCGTCGCGCACCACGAACTTGATCGTCGCCTTCGTGCCGTTGCGCACCGCCGAGTGCACCTCGATGTGCGGCGCGGTGTTGTCGATGTCGAAGCTGACGCTCTCCAGTTCCCCGACGAGCGCAGTCGCCGGCGAGTTGGACGGCGCGTCCGAGGCGGCAATCTTCACGTAGTAGGTGCCATCGGGCACCGAGGTCGTGTCCCAGACAAAAATGGAATCCCACAGACCCCGCTTGAGCGATTTCCAGGTCGTGTCCCCTTCACGGCGATAGAACACGTCGTACTGCAGCCGGTCGTCGTTCTCATCGTCCGCCTTCCACACGAACGTCTGCAACCCCTTCTGGTAGATCCGGCGGCCGAGCGCCGGCGACGCCAACACCGTCGAGGAGCTGGCGTTGCTTCCCGAGGAAGACGGGGTTTGGGGCCGGCCATCCGACGTGTTGTCTTCGAAGCCTGCGATTTCCAGCTCGCCAGTCGAGAAGGGCCGCTGGAAGACCGCGCCGGGCGGGTGCACGGTGATGCTCGAGACGACAGGCCTCAGGTTTCGCGGCAGGTACGCGGCGGTCACCGACGTCAGAATCGGCCCCGGCCCTGCCGGCTGGCTGGATTTCAGTACCGCTCGCCACTGGAGGTACCGCGCGTTGGGACTGCTGATCGGCTCACCCTGCGCGGCGGTGTAGGCCTTGGACCACGCGCTCCACGTCTCATCGGGCGTCGCGGTGTTGCCCGACCGGGAATACAGCTCGATTTCACCGGCGGTGCTGGTGCCGCGCCAGCGGATGGCGCCCCAGCGCGCCACCGTCCCGGCGTCGCGGACGTCGGAGTCGTAGGTCCCGCGAGCGGCC
Source organism: uncultured Acidobacteriota bacterium (assembly GCA_963771415.1). GTDB lineage: Bacteria > Acidobacteriota > Vicinamibacteria > Vicinamibacterales > 2-12-FULL-66-21 > CAWAZT01. The sequence continues at coordinate 194,630 of CAVYTI010000011.1, forward strand.
CGCTCCGTGCCGAGCGCGAAGACTTTCCCCGGGTTGCTGGTGGCGCCGAGGATCCGGCCCGACGAGTCTCTGAGCAGCGCCGTGATCTGCCGCGCCTCGGCCCGGGCGAGCAGCGTCGCCCGCGCGGGCTCGCCTGAGATTCTGAACAGCTTGCCGTCCTTGCCGGTGCCGACGAGGAGGGCGCCGTCCGCTTCGACCAGCAGATCGAACGGCCAGTCGTCGGTCGCTTCCCAGATCGTGTCCCACAGGCCATCGGAACCGATGCGATAGATCGCCCCCTTCGTCCCGCGGCTCCGCGGCTCGCGACTCGAGGACTGCGAGGGCATCATGCTCGGACCGGCATCGACCACCGTGACCGCCGTGATTTCCGCCGACACCGTCGGGACCGGCGCGCGCGCCGTATCCGGCGTCGACGTGATGGGCGGCGCCGGACGATCTTCACCGCCCGGTGCGCCGCTGAAGGCGGTCGCGTAAATCGCGCCGTCGGCGGCGACCTTGACCGTGTGGATCTCCTTGAACGGCGAGTCCAGCAGTACGAAGGCTTTCCCTTGTCGATCGATCCGGAAGATTCGCCCAGGCGATTCGGTCCCGGCGATCACGTTGCCGTCCTTGTCGATCGCCAGGCTGACCACGTTGGTCGTGTTGGTCTTGTAGAAGACAGTCCCTTTGCCGTCCGGAGTGACCCGATAAATCGTGCCCTTTTCGCCGGTGGCGGCGTAGACGGCGCCGTCGGGCGCCACCGCCAGCGCCCAGATGTACTTGTCGTCGGGATCGAAGAACGTCTTCGAGCTGCCGTCCGCGGCGACCTGGTAGATGCGGCCGTCGGGCGAGGTCGCCACATACAGGCCGCCACCCGGCGCCGGCGCGAGCGCGTGCACCTCGAGCTCGTTCGAATCGAAAAAGGTCGAGACCTTGCCGTCGCGGGTAATCCGGAGGACCTGTCCCTCGTTGCCGGTACCGGCCCACAGCGTGCCGTTCGGGCCGGCGATCAGCGTCCACAGGAATGGCGCCGAGGTTTCCGCGACCTGGGCAGCGCTCGGCCCGAGGAACATGCGTCCGTCGCTGTCAATCGAGAGGTCTTCGACGTCGCCCTTGAGGAAGTCGGCCTGCGACGAAACCGTCCAGAACGTCGGCGCGGCGGCCATCAGGACCGTCGACGCCAGGCCGACGGCCACCCACACGACCGCACTCCGCGCGGCCGACAATCTGATCAGCATGCGATCAACGGTAGCAGAAAACACGGAGCGAACGCTGACGCGAAGTCCCCTGGTTCAGTCCCTCCTCTTGGTCGTTGGAGTTCGGACAGGAGCTCCAGGACTGAGACCGGGACCAAGGACTGGAGACGAGGGACTACCGGCCCGGCCGGTTCTCGAGATCGATGGTGAGGACGCGGGTGCCTGTGGTCGCCGAATCCATCGGCAGCTCCCACTCACCAAGGGTAGCGCTCTTGATCGGTGTGAAGCTGCCCCCGCTGCGGTCGCCTTCGAGAACAGCCAGCACCGACGGCGGCAGCGACGGAAGCGCCTCGCCGTTGACGACGGCGCCGGGCGTGCCGGTGAGGAGGCGGACGTAGATGCGGTTGTTACGGCGCGTTTCGTTGAGCACGCGAATCATCTGCGCCACGCTCTGCGGCTGCAGTGTGCGACGGAGCTCGCGCTGCTCGAGCTGATTGAGCTGTCGGCCGTCGGTGACCATCACCGACAATTGTCCCGACGCGTTGGCGGGGATGTCGATCGGAATCGTCGAGATTTTTTCTGTGCCGCGATAGCTGCGCGTCAGTACCTTCAGCGGGACCGTCCGCCCGGCCCGCGGCCGCACGTCGTCGAGCCAGACCCGCTCGATCGTCGCGCTGCGCGGCTCTTCCGCAGACGAGACCGTGAGATCGATGCTCTTCACCGTGACCGGCTCGAGGTCGTTGGCGAGCAGGAGCGTCAAGGGGCCGGCGACGTAGGCGGAGGCGCCGGCGATCGGATTGTCGCCGGTGAAGATGTCCTCGTAGTTCAGGTCGGTGTGCTCCGCGAACGCCGTCTTGCCCTTCACGGTGAAGGTGACCGCTCCGAACTGTCGCTCGTAGCTGCCGAGCGTGTTGAACAGCGCGACGTAGGTGAGAAGCGGCGTGAACAGCTGATCGTCGACCACCGAGTAGTGGAACGTGCGGCGGGGCCCGCGGTCGGACTCGAGCGTGAGGTTGATCGGGATGACGCGCGGGCCGGCGCCGAGCGTGCCGGCGATGGCCGTCGCCCGATCCTGCTGCACCGTGCCGATGACGTCGCCCAGCGACGCGATCTTGAAGGACGACATCAGGCTCGGCAGCGACGTGTAGATGTAGGCGCGGGTCATCGGGAACGCGGTCGGCCCGAAATTGAAGAACGGGTGTCCGAACGCGTAGACGCGCGAGCCGTCGACGTGCGTGACCGTTCCGGTCGCGCCCATTTCGGCATCGCCGCCGAGAAGGGAGACGCCGACGGCGTCGCCGGGACGCAGCGGCCCGCTTGGCTTGGGCGTGTCGGCGCCGCCGGAAGATCCGGCGAGAACCGGCGCGAAGCCTGTGCCGCTGAAGATCGTGCTGACGAGATCGCGCGTCGCTGCCGTGACGCCGCTCATGATGAGCGGAGTGGCAATCGGCCTCAGCGTTCCAGCCATCGGTCCGCCAGTAGACGACGGCACCCCGACGCTGCCGATATCAACCGCGCCTTCGGCAAACGATCCGATGCGGGCGGAGGTCTGGCGAATGGCGGCGGCAAATGTCTCAGCCGTGACCGGGAGATCGACCCGGGCCTGCGCCGCCGGTGCACGACGCGAGGTCTCAGCGGTCGCCTCGATCATCTCGGCAATTGGCGTGATGCCGGCGATCGGCTCCTTTGCAAACTGGCCGATGGAATACGACACTGCGCCGATCAGCCGGCCGTCCACGTATACCGGGCTTCCGCTCATCCCGGCAATGACGCCGGTGTCGGCGAGCGGTCCACCTTCGAGCTTCGCGAGAATCAAGCTCCGCCGCGGACCTTGAACGTTGCGGAGGACGCCGAGGATGTGGACCTTGAATTCCTGAAGCTCAGTGCCTTGAAACACCGTGTGGCCGGTGCCGGTCATCCCCGCCTTCACCTCGTCCAGGGGCATCAACGCGGTCTCGGCCGGCAGGACGGCCCAGGCGCACCCACTCAGGACGGCGACCAACGCCAAAGGACGGATCGAGCGGAGCAGTCGGGCGGCCGAATAGCTGTGCATGAGGGGATCCTGAGATCAGTTATAAAGGCTAAGTCGCTGCTGGTCAAGGAGAAGGCCAGCAGGGGCCGCAACCCAGATGGACGGACACGATGACACGTGCTATGTTATCGGTCTCGTGACCCTCGCAGCCTCCTCCGCGTTCCGATTTACGACCGGTGCGTCGTATTGGCGGTGGTACGCGTCTGCAGAGGGGGCGAGCGCCTGAACTAACGGCACACTTGCAAGGCTTTCGAAGCCCCCTCAGTCACACGATTGAGGGGGCTTTTTTCGTTTATGGACCAAGCGCGAATTTGCGCGACCGTGACCGGGGCTTCGGCCGAAGCGCTTCGAGCCGCACGAACAGCGGCCGAAGATCAGGCCGACATGGTGGAGCTTCGTCTCGACACCATGGACCGTCCCGATCCCGCCGCCGCGCTGAGTGGTCGCCGCCGTCCGGTCATCGTCACCTGCCGGCCGGTTCGCGAGGGGGGACACTTCGCCGGAAGCGAAGAAGAACGGCGGAGGATCCTGGAACGCGCCAGCGAGCTCGGCGCCGAATACCTCGACATCGAGTGGGACGCCGGCTTCGACGCGCTGATCCGATCGCGTGCCGGGAAAGGGATCGTGATCTCGCGTCACGATTTCACGGGCATGCCGATGAACATCCCGGAGTTCCTTGATGGGATGCGCATGGCCGGGGCAGAGATCGTCAAGCTGGCGGTGACGACCAGCACCCTCACCGATCTGCTGCCGCTGCTCGAGGCGCGACGTTCGCCCGATACGGTCCTGATTGGCATGGGGGCAACCGGCGTGATCTCGAGAATCCTCGCCGCTCGGTTTGGCAGCCCCTGGACCTATGCCGGGGACGGGGTCGCTCCCGGTCAGATCGCAACGGCGCGGCTGCTCTACGAGTTCCGTTTCCGCCGAATCAAAGCCGACGCCAGAATCTATGGTCTCCTCGGCCGTCCGATCGCGCATTCACTCTCGGCCGCGATGCACAACACCGGGTTCGAGGCGCTCGGTATCAACGCCGTCTACGTGCCGTTCGAAGCTGCGAGCGTCGCCGACTTCCAGCGGTGCGCGGCGGCGCTGGGCGTCGCCGGCGCCAGCGTCACGACGCCGTTCAAGCTGGACATCCTGCCGTCGCTGCACGAGGTCACCCCGCTGGCTGCTGCCGTCGGTGCCGTGAACACCATCGTGATGACCGACGATGGCTGGCTCGGGACCAATACGGACGTCGATGGATTTCTGGCGCCTCTGGCGCGTCGCGTGTCGGTCCGCGGACTGCGCGTCACCGTGCTCGGCGCCGGTGGCGCCGCGCGCGCCGTCGGATTCGCGTTGCAGCGCGAAGGAGCACAGGTGGCGATCGCGGCGAGGCGACCGTCCGCCGCGGCAGCTGCGGCGAGCTCGATCGGGGTCGCGTGCGCGACCTGGCCGCCGCAGTCCGGCTCCTGGGACGTGCTCGTGAACGCCACGCCGGTCGGCGGTCCGGCCGCGTCGGGAATGCCGGTGCAGGACCTCGCCTCTTCGGGTCTGGTCTACGACCTGATCTACGAGCCGAACCCGACCGAGTTGATGCACGCCGCCTCACGGGCCGGCAGCCGTGTCATCGGTGGGCTCGAGATGCTGGTCTCGCAGGCCGAGCGCCAATTCGAGCTGTGGACCGGGGTTCAGCCACCCGAAGGTCTTTTTGCCGGGGCCGCCGACGAGGCCATCAGAAAGCGAGAGTCATGAAGCAGACGACGTTCGAGGAGTTCGTGGAGCTGGCGCGCCGCGGCACGTTCGTGCCCGTGGTCAAGGAGATCATGGCGGACCTGCTGACGCCGGTCTCGGCGTTTCTCAAGATCGCCGAGCACTCCGACTACGCCTTTCTGTTCGAGAGCGTGGAAGGCGGTGAGCAGGTCGCGCGCTATTCATTCCTCGGCAAGGATCCATTTCTGGTGCTCCGCTCGCCCGAAGGGCGCACCGTGATCGATCGATCCGGTGTGACCAGCGAGGTCGCCGATCCGTTCGTGCCGACGCTGCGGCGCCTGATGGCCGAATTCCAGGCGCCGTTCGTGCCGGATCTGCCGAGATTCACCGGCGGCGCCGTCGGATTCATCGGCTACGACGCGTCGGTCGGGTTCGAGCCGGCGCTGAAGCGCGCCTGGGACCAGGCGGCCTGGTCGAGCAGCCCGATCAGCGAGGACGAGTCCGGCTTCATGCTGTTCGACACCGTGCTCGCGTTCGACCACGTCAAGCATCGCATCCTGATCATTGCCAACGCCCGGGTCACCGCCGACGAGGATCTGGCCGCGCTCTATCAGTTTGCCTGCGCCAAGATTCAGTTCCTCGAACGTGAACTCGAGCGCGGGCTGTCCCAGGCCCCGGCCGAGAAGCGCGATGCGCCGACAGTTGCCACCAACGTCTCGAGGGAGACGTTCGAAGCCGGGGTCCGGACGATCAAGGAGCGGATTGGCGCCGGCGACATCTATCAGGCGGTGCTGTCGCAACGATTCGAAGCGCAGGTCGGGGCCGAACCGTTCACCGTCTATCGCGCGCTCCGCCACGTCAACCCGTCGCCCTACATGTATTTCATCCGGATGGGCGGCCTGGCGATCGTCGGATCCTCACCCGAGATGCTGGTCCGCGTCGAGGGCCAGCGTGTGGAGACGCATCCCATCGCCGGCACGCGACCGCGCGGCCGGAACACCGAGGAAGATCTGCGCCTCGCCGAGGAGCTGAAGCGGAACGAGAAGGAACGGGCCGAGCACGTGATGCTGGTCGACCTCGGACGCAACGATCTCGGGCGCGTCTGTGAGTACGGCAGCGTGCGGGTCCCCCAATACATGGCGCTGGAGCGTTACTCTCACGTCATGCACCTGGTGTCGACGGTCGAGGGCAAGCTCGCCGACGACCGCGACCACCTCGACGCGCTCGTCTCCTGCTTTCCGGCGGGAACCGTGTCCGGCGCGCCGAAGATTCGCGCCATGCAGATCCTGGCGGAGCTGGAGCCGACGCGTCGTGAGCTCTACGCCGGGGCGGTGGGCTACATCGATTTCGCCGGCAACCTGGATTTCTGCATCGCGATTCGCACGATCACCATTCGCAACGGCGTCGCCAGGGTCCAGGCCGGCGCCGGCATCGTCGCCGACTCGAACCCGGCAGCGGAGTACGAAGAGACGCGTGACAAGGCGCGGGCGCTGCTGCAGGCGATCGAGATGGCCGAAACAGAGCTGTGATGAGCCTCCTGCTGATCGACAACTACGATTCGTTCACGTTCAACCTCGCGCAGTACCTCGGCGAGCTGGGCCAGGCGCCGGTCGTGCGCCGCAACGATGAGATCACGCTGGGCGACGTGGAGGCCATGCATCCCAACCGCATCGTGATCTCGCCGGGGCCGGGCCGTCCGGAGGATGCCGGCATCACGGTCGACGTGATTCGACGGCTCGGACACCTGGTGCCGATCTTCGGGGTCTGCCTCGGGCACCAGGCGATCGGCTTTGCCTTCGGCGGCGAGGTGATTCGCGCGCCCTCGCTGATGCATGGCAAGACGTCATCGATCCAGCATGACGGCCAAGGCGTGTTCAACGGTGTCACCCAGCCGTTCGTCGCCGGCCGCTATCATTCGCTGATCGTCGCCGACCCGCCACCCGAGACGCTCGCGGTGACGGCGCGCACCGACGGCGGCGTCATCATGGGCCTGCGTCATCGCTCGTGGCCGGTGCACGGGGTGCAGTTCCATCCTGAGTCGGTCCTCACCGGCGAGGGACGCAAGATTCTGCGCAATTTTCTGGAGCTGGAATGTTCACCGGCCTGATCGACAAGCTCCAGCGGCGGGTCGACCTGACGGTCGATGAGGCGGCTGACGCGATGGAGACCATCATGGATGGCCGGGCGCAGCCGTCGCAGATGGCCGGCTTCCTGATCGGCCTCGCGATGAAAGGGGAGCGTCCGGCGGAAATCGTCGGGCTCGCGCGGACGATGCGGGCGCGCGCGGTGAAGCTGAGTCGTTCGTTCGATCCGGTATTCGACACGTGCGGCACCGGGGGAGACGGAGCGCACACGTTCAACGTCTCCACCGTGGCCGCACTGGTGCTGGCGGCGTCTGGAGTACGGGTGGCCAAACATGGCAACCGGAGCGCCTCGAGCCGCTGCGGCAGCGCCGATCTGTTCGAGACCCTCGGCGTCGAGATCGCGGGATCGCCTGCAACCGTCGAGCGGTGTCTCGACGAAGGGGGCATCGCGTTCCTGTTCGCGCAGACGTTCCATCCGTCGATGAAGCACGTCGCCCAGACCCGTCGCGAACTGGGCGTGCGCACGGCCTTCAACCTGCTCGGACCGCTGACCAATCCCGCCGGCGCCACCCGTCAGCTCGTCGGCGTGGCGCGGCCGGAGCTGACCGAGCTCGTCGCGCGATCCCTGGCGCAGCTCGGGGCCGTCCGCGCGTGGGTCGTGCACGGCGCCGATGGCCTGGACGAAATCTCGACCACCGGATACACGAAAGTGTCGGAGTGCCGGGGTGGTGCCGTGAACACCTTCTATCTCCATCCCGCTGACGTCGGTCTCGGCAAGGCTTCACCATTGGCGCTGAAGGGCGGAGATGCCGCGGAAAATGCACGGATCGCGCGGGCCGTGCTCGACGGCCAGCCCGGACCGGCGCGCGACATCGTGCTGCTCAATGCCGGGGCCTCGCTGCTGATCGCCGGTCGAGTCGCGACGATCCCGGACGGCATCGCGATGGCTGGCGAGGCCATCGACAGCGGCCGTGCCGCCGCGGTGCTCGACACGCTGGTGAAGACCTCGAGGATGGAGCGGTCGGTTTCATGACCTCGACGGCCCCCGACCTGCTCGCCGCGATCGTCGCCGGCACGGAGCGGATTGTGGAGATCCGCAAGAGCCGGCTGAGCGAAGCCGAGCTGGAGCGCCAGGCCGCCGCCAGGTCTCCGAACGGGACCGGCTTCCTCAAGGCGCTCCGCGACACGCCGTCGCCGCGAGTGATCGCGGAGTGCAAGCGGCGCTCTCCCTCCCGGGGTATCCTCCGCCAAGACTACCGGCCAGCCGATCATGCCAGGGCTTATGCCGACGCCGGCGCCGCCGCCATCTCGGTGCTGACCGAGCCGACGTTCTTCGACGGCTCGCTCGATCACCTTGGCGCGGTTCGCCGCGCCGTCGACACACCGCTGCTGCGGAAGGACTTCATCGTCTCGCGCTACCAGATTCTCGAGGCCGCGGTCGCGGGAGCGGATGCGATTCTGCTGATCGTCGGGGCACTGAGCGACGAGGATTTGTCGCGTCGACTGGCCGACGCCGGCGACGCCGGGGTCGCCAGCCTGGTCGAAGTCCACGACGAGGTGGAGCTTCAACGCGCGCTCGATGCGGGCGCGACGCTCATCGGCGTGAACAGCCGGAACCTCCGCACCCTCGGCGTCGAACCACAGCTCCACGAGCGCCTCGTGCAACTCCTGCCGTCGGGTGTGACGGCGGTGGCAGAGAGCGGCCTGAAGGATGCGGCCAGTCTCCAGCGGCTGGAGGCTGCCGGCTACAGCGCGTTTCTCGTCGGCGAGCGCCTCATCGCGCAGCCCGATCCAGGCGCGGCGCTCCGCGCGTTGCGGGGACGGCCATGATGCGCGTCAAGGTCTGCGGCGTGACTACGCCCGAAGACGCGGCGCTGGCGGTCTCGCTGGGGGCGACCGCGGTCGGCATGATTTTCTGGAAGGGCAGCCCGCGCTCGATCGACGTGGAGCGCGGGCGACAGATCGTCGCCGTGCTACCGGCGTTCGTGACGGCGGTCGGGGTCTTCGTCGATCAGTCGCTCGAGTCGGTGGCGGCCATCGCCAGTGCTGTTGGCCTCGGCACGATTCAGTTGCACGGCCATGAAGATGCCAACGACTACGCGTTCCTCAATCGCCGGCTGATCAAGTCGGTCGCGGTGCGCGACCACACGGCCCAGGGGGAGGCCTCGCGCGTCGCGGCACGCGCCACGGTGCTGCTCGACGCGCACGACCCCGTCAGGCGCGGCGGAACAGGTCAGACCATCGATTGGACGGTGGCGGCCTCGATTGCTCGCCTGCGGCCCATCATCCTGTCCGGCGGGCTGACCCCCGGAACCGTGGAGGCGGCGGTGCGCGCCGTCGGCCCGTACGCCGTTGACGTGTCGTCGGGTGTGGAATCCGCGCCCGGTAGAAAGGATCCGACGAAGCTGCGGGCGTTCTTCGCCGCGCTTCGCGCGTTATGACAGACATCACCCTGGAATTCGGTCACCGCGACCCGGATGCGCGAGGCTATTTCGGCGCGTACGGCGGCCGCTTCGTCCCGGAGACGCTCGTCGCGCCAATCGAGGAGCTGACCGACGCGTACTTTCGAATCCGACGGGATGAGGGCTTTCAGCACGAGCTGATGCAGCTGCTGCGCGACTACGTCGGCCGGCCGACGCCGCTCTATGAGGCGCGGCACCTGTCGAACGCGCTCGACGGCGCGCGCATCGTCCTCAAGCGCGAGGACCTGGCCCACACCGGCGCGCACAAGATCAACAACGCCCTCGGTCAGGCGTTGCTCGCCGTCCGGATGGGCAAGCGACGGATCGTCGCTGAGACCGGGGCCGGCCAGCACGGCGTCGCCAGCGCCACGGCCTGCGCGCTCCTCGGTCTGGACTGCCACGTCTACATGGGCGCCGAGGACATGGCGCGCCAGGCGCTCAATGTCTTTCGGATGCGACTGCTGGGGGCCGAGGTGATCGAGGTCAACGCCGGCAGCCGCACCCTCAAGGACGCGATCAACGAAGCGATGCGTGACTGGGTCACCAACGTCACCGACACGTACTACCTGCTCGGATCGGTGCTCGGACCGCATCCGTATCCGCTCATGGTGCGGGAATTCCAGTCGGTCATCGGCCGCGAGGCACGCACGCAGTGCCTCGAGCAGTTCGGCGCGCTGCCCGCCGCCATCGTCGCCTGCGTCGGCGGCGGCAGCAACGCGATGGGCATCTTCGACGCGTTCGTCGGCGATGCGTCGACCCGCCTGATCGGGGTCGAAGCCGGCGGCCATGGTATCCGCCCCGGTGAGCACGCGGCGCGCTTCGCCGGCGGCAGCGCCGGCATCCTGCAGGGCACGCGCAGCTTCGTGCTGCAGGACGCGGACGGCAACGTCGAACTCACGCACTCCATTTCCGCCGGCCTCGACTACGCGGCGGTCGGCCCCGAGCACGCGTGGCTCCGCGACGCCGGGCGCGCCGAATACACCTGGATCGACGACGAGCGCGCGCTCGACGCCTTTCAGAGGTTGGCGCGTGAGGAGGGCATCATCCCGGCGCTCGAGTCGGCGCATGCGATCGCGCATGCTTGTGCGCTGGCCCCGACGCTGCCGAAGGGAACGCTCGCTGCTCGTCAACCTGTCGGGACGTGGCGACAAAGACGTCATGAGCGTGCAGAACGCGCTCCGCGCCGCCCAATCGCGAAAGGTTGAGGCGTGATGTCGCGGATCAGTACCGCGTTTTCGACGATTCGCGAGAGTGGGCGGCCCGGCCTGGTCGCCTACGTCACGGCGGGAGATCCCGACCTGGCGCGAACGGCCGACATCCTGGTCGCGCTGTCGGATGCCGGTGCCGACGTTATCGAGGTCGGAGTGCCGTTCTCCGATCCCCTGGCCGATGGCCCGGTGATCCAGCGCGCGGTCGAGCGGGCATTGGCCGGCGGCACGACGCTGCGACGGACCCTCGCGATGATCGCGCAGACGCGGTCGCGAATCGGATCGCCGCTCGTGCTGTTCACTTATATCAACCCGATCGTGCGAATGGGCGAGGCCGCGTTCGTGCGCGCCGCGGCCGACGCCGGCGTGGACGGCGTGCTGGTTCTCGACCTGCCAGTCGAAGAGGCGGAACCGTTCCGCCAGCGCCTGGTCGACGCGCAGATCGACCCGATCTTTCTGCTCAGTCCAACGACCACCGAGGCGCGTATCCAGCGGTCGGCGGAACTTGGACGCGGCTTCCTGTACATCATCTCCCGGCTTGGCGTGACCGGGGTTCGGGATCAGATGGCCGCCGATGCCGAGGCGCTCGTTCAGCGCGTCCGGCGGCTGTCGCCGCTGCCGCTGGCGATGGGGTTCGGCATCTCGACGCCCGACCAGGTGGCACAGGTCACCCGCTGGGCTGACGCGGCCGTCGTCGGCAGCGCCCTGGTCAACGTGATTGCGGAGCACGCCGCCTCCGCCGATTTGCCGGCACGCGTCGCGGGATACGCGCGCTGGTTGAAGGGAGTGGCATGAGCGGCGACCTGGACGATCTGCGCCGTCGCATCGACCTGCTCGACGAGCATCTGGTGCGGCTGCTGAACGCGCGCGCGGCGTGCGCGCTGGAGATCGGGCGGCTGAAGCGGGAGCTTGGGATCGACATCTATCAACCCGCGCGCGAGGTCGAAGTGCTCGCGCACGTGGGGGACGTGAACACGGGCCCCTTGGACACGCCGGCGGTGCGGCGGCTGTTCGAGCGAATCATTGACGAAGCCCGGCGCCTGGAGCGGCTTGCCGACGAAGCCCAGCTCAAGGAGCCGTCGGGCGGCACGATAGAATAGAGGACACAGATTTATGGTTGTCGTAATGCAGGAGCGGGCCAGCGACGAGCAGGTGCAGCGCGTCATCGCCAAGCTGGTGGAAATGGGGTTCGACGTGCATCGCTCGACCGGTGCGCTGCGCACCGTGCTCGGCGCGGTCGGCGGCACGCGGCAGTTCGACGTCGCGCTGCTCGAGGTGCTCGACGGCGTCCAGGAAGTGCTGCGGATCACCGAGCCCTACAAGCTGGCGAGCCGCACGTTCAAGCCGGACAACACTGTGGTCACCGTTGACGACGTGCGGATCGGCGGCGACGAGGTGATCGTCATGGCCGGGCCGTGTTCGGCGGAGACCGAAGAGCAGGTCGAGACCACGACCGCTGCGGTCAAGCGTGCCGGCGCGAAGGTCCTGCGCGGTGGCGCCTTCAAGCCGCGCAGCAGCCCGTACAGCTTCCAGGGGCTCGGCGAAGAAGGCCTTCGCCTGCTGAAATCGGCCGCCGATCGCCACAACATGAAGCTGGTCTCCGAAGTCATGGACATCAGCCAGCTCGATCTGATCGAGCGCTACTCGGACATCCTGCAGGTCGGCGCCCGCAACATGCAGAACTTCACCCTGCTGCGGGAGCTCGGTCGATCACGCAAGCCGATCATGCTCAAGCGCGGCATCTCGGCGACGATCGAGGAATGGCTGCTTTCGGCGGAGTACATCCTCGCCGGCGGCAACATGAGCGTGATGTTGTGCGAGCGGGGCATTCGCACGTTCGAGAGCGCGACGCGCAACACCCTCGACATCTCCGCCATCCCGGTGGTCCGGAAGCTGAGTCATCTGCCCATCCTCGTCGATCCGAGCCACGGGACGGGCAAGCGCGACAAGGTCGCCCCGATGGCCCGGGCGGCCGTCGCCGCCGGCGCGGACGGACTGTTGATCGAGGTCCATAACGATCCGGATCATGCGCTCAGTGACGGCGCGCAGTCGTTGTTCCCGGCGCAATTCGACCGGCTGATGGCGGAGCTGCGGATCATTGCGCCTGCCATCGGTCGCAGCATCTGTCTCGAGCCGGTGGCTCGACGCGGCTGGGGCGTCCAGGGGTGAATGCCGGGAGTCCGTCCGGGTCGACCGACGGCCCGTTTGCCCGTATCGCGATCGTCGGGTTCGGGCTGATCGGCGGCTCGATTGCGCTTGCGGCCAGGCGTCGGTGGCCTGGCAGCGTCATCGTGGCGATCGACCGCACCGAGGTCGTCAACGCCGCGGTCGGAGCCGGCACCGCCGACTCGGGCAGCGATGATCTCGGCGTCGTCTCGGGCGCCAGCCTCATCGTGCTGGCCGCGCCCGTCCTGCAGAACGTCTCGGTGCTCGAGCGTCTGGCCGGCCATGTGTCGCCGGACGTCCTCGTCACCGACGTCGGAGGAACCAAGCGCCGCATGCTGTCCGCGGCGCGGCAGGTGGCCTCGCTATCCTTCATCGGCGGCCATCCGATGGCCGGCGCCGCGCGCGGCGGCCTGTCGTCGGCACGCGCCGACCTGTTCGACGGTCATCCGTGGATTCTGACCCCCGGGGCCGCGCACACCGAGTTTCTCGAACGCCTCGAAGCCTTCGTGATTGGTGTCGGGGGCGTGCCACACATCATGTCCGCAGAGCTGCACGATCGCCTCGTCGGCGCGGTCAGCCATCTGCCTCAGGTCACGGCCAGCGCGCTGATGCACGTCGTTGGACGACTGGCTGGCGACGCCGGCCTCGAGCTGGCGGGCCCGGGCCTGGTAGATACGACAAGGCTGGCGACGAGCCCGGCGCAGATCTGGCGCGACATCGCCGCGACCAACGAGGACAACCTGCGCGAGGGACTCGACGCGTTGATTCGCACCCTCACCGACCTTCGCGACGCGCTGGCGGATGGCAACGGTATCGACGCCGTCTTCACCTCCGCGACCCGCTGGCGCGACGCGCTGCTCCGCGCGCGCGGCGACGAATGAGCCGGACCGCTACCCGGACCTATCTCGAGATGCGCCAGCCGTCGGAGTTGCTGCCGGCGCCATTGCCGTCGGGCGCCGGCGTCCACCGCGTCGAGACACCATCTCCCGCGCTGTGGCGACACCTCTACACGGAGGTCGGCCGGGCGTATCGATGGGTTGACCGTCTGGTCTGGAGTGACGAGGAAATAGAGGCGTACCTGAGCGACCCGGCGATTCAGCTCTGGGTGCTGACGATCGGAGACGAAACCGCCGGCTACTTCGAGCTGCGTCGTTATCCCGACCAGGCGATCGAGATCGCGTACTTCGGACTGCTCCCAACGTTCGTGGGTCGTGGTCTGGGAAAGGGGCTGCTCACCGCCGCGGCGACCGAGGCCTGGCGTGCCGGCGCGACCCGTGTGTGGATGCACACGTCGACGCTGGATCATCCGGCGGCGCTGCCAAACTATCTGGCGAGGGGTTTCAAGGTCTTCAAGCAGGAGCTCTACGACGCGCCGCCTGATGCCTGAAGCCGAGACGGAGCCAACCCTATAATCAACAGCGGATGGACAATCCCCTCTGGATTCCTTCGCCCGCGCGCGTCGCCAGCGCGAACCTGACCCGTTTCACAGACTGGCTCGAGGCTCATGGCGGAATCGCCGCAACCGACTACCGCGCGCTCCACGAATGGTCGGTTACGCAACCGTCGTCGTTCTGGACGGCCATCTGGGATTTCTGCGGGGTGCGGGCGGCGACCCGTGGCGGGCGCGTTGCGGACGGTCCCAGCCACATGCGACCGGGCGCGCATTTCTTTCCTGACGCCAGGCTGAACTTCGCCGACAACCTTCTGCGTGCCTCTGGTTCTGGACCCGCGATCATCTTCAGCAACGAACGCGCCGAAGATAGAACCTGGTCGTTCGACGAGCTTCGCACCGAAGTGGCCGCCGTCGCGGCCGCGCTGCGGGCGCTCGGGATTCGACCCGGCGACCGCGTTGGCGGCTATCTCCCCAATATCCCCGAGGCGATCGTCGCCGCGCTCGGTGCAGCCGCCGTCGGTGCCGTCTGGTCCTCCTGCTCGCCGGACTTCGGCGTTCAAGGCGTGGTCGATCGATTCGGACAAATCGCGCCGCGTGTGGTGATTGCTGCGGACGGCTACTTCTACGGCGGCAAGAGGTTCGATTCCCTCTCACGACTCTCTGCGGTGATCGAACAACTGCCCAGCGTCGAGCGGACCGTGCTGGTGCCGTATGCCGGCACGCCTTCGCACCAGGTGGGTCGATCCACCACCTGGGATGCGTTCGTCTCCCCGCATCGCGGCGCACCACTGCAGATGGAACCGCTGCCGTTCAATCATCCGCTCTACATCCTGTATTCGTCAGGCACCACCGGTGTCCCCAAATGCATCGTCCACGGCGCCGGAGGCACGCTCATTCAGCATCTGAAGGAGCATCAGCTTCACTGCGACATACGCCCAGGCGACCGCGTCTTCTATTTCACGACGACGGGATGGATGATGTGGAACTGGCTGGTCACGGTGCTGGCGTCGAACGCGACGATCGTTCTCTACGACGGGTCTCCCTTTCATCCTGACGGGAACGCCCTGTTCGACCTCGCCGATCGATCCGGCCTGACTCTCTTTGGCACCTCCGCCAAGTACATCGACGCCGTCGCCAAAGCCGGCCTGCGACCGCGCGCGACTCACCGTCTCGATACCGTGCGGACGATCACGTCCACCGGTTCGCCGCTCGTTCCGGAGAGCTTCGACTTCGTCTACCGCGAGATCAAGGAAGACGTTCACCTGGCATCGATGTCCGGAGGCACCGACATCGCCAGCTGTTTTGCCGGCGGAAACCCGACGGCTCCCGTCTTCAGGGGTGAGCTTCAGGCCGTCTGCCTCGGCATGAGTGTGGCGGTCTTCGACGAAACCGGGCGACGGGTCAGGAATGAAAAAGGGGAGCTGGTCTGCACCAGGCCATTTCCGTCGATGCCGGTGGCATTCTGGAACGATCCCGACGGCCGCAAGTACCACGCCGCGTACTTCGAGCGCTTTCCCGATGTCTGGACGCACGGCGACTACGTCGAGGAAACGCCGCACGACGGGATGATCATCTACGGACGATCGGATGCCGTGCTGAACCCGGGCGGGGTCCGGATTGGAACGGCGGAGATCTACCGCCAGGTCGAGCAGCTTCCGGAGGTTCTCGAGAGCCTCGTCATCGCTCAGCACTGGGACAACGACGAGCGCATCGTGCTCTTCGTCAGGCTCCAGGACGGCCTCGTCCTCGACGCCGCGTTGATCGACAGGATCCGTCGTCAGGTCCGTGACAATACGACGCCGCGTCACGTTCCGGCGATCATCGCGCAGGTCACGGATATTCCGCGCACGAAGAGCGGCAAGATCGTCGAGCTCGCGGTTCGCGACGTCGTCCACGGACGCGAGGTTCGCAACAGAGAGGCCCTGGCCAACCCGGAAGCCCTGGAGCAGTTCAGGAACCGCCCCGAGCTTGCGCGATAGCCCGATGCCGCGCCCGGAAATCGCGCGTACCCGCCTCAGGATCAGGTCGGCCGTGCACGACGCCATCGTCGATCACGCGCGGAAGACGGCTCCCGAAGAATGTTGCGGGCTGCTGCTCGCGACGGCCGATCTGATCGACGCGTCGTTCCCGGCGCACAACCTGCTGCGCAGCCCGACGCGGTTCCGCGTCGATCCGGCGGATCACTTCGAGGCCATCCGGCTGGCGCGATCGAGCGGTCGCTCGATCGTGGCCGCCTACCACTCCCATCCTCGCGGCCCTTCGACACCGTCCCCGATCGACGCCGCGGAGGTCAACGATCGGTCGCTCGTCTACGTGATCGTCTCTCTTGCCGCGAGTGAACCGACCGTCGGCGCGTTTGCGTGGACAGGCGGGAACTTCGTGGCCATCGATCTCGTCCCAGTGCCGTGATGCTCCGGGTGTGCCTCCACGCCGTGCGGGTCGCGCTCGTGCTTGGAGCGATCTGCCTGGCACGATCGGCGGAGGCCGCCGAGCCAGCCCAGGCCGCTCAGCCACCGCAACCCTCCCAACCGCCAGCCGAGTCGCAACTCCTGCAACGCCTCGAGCTCGAGGGGGCCACGGTCTACTCGCGGGACGACGTCCTCTGGCTGCTCGGGCTGCGGGAGGGAACCGCGTTCAGCGACGCCCCCGACGTCGTGGCGGGCTCTCTACAGGATCACTACGCCCGCGACGGGTATACGGAAGCTCGCGTCACCGCGACATTCGATCGAGGCGTGCTGACGCTGAGGGTCGCGGAAGGTCGGATCGACGACATCGAGCTGCAGGGCCTCGACGAGCATCAAGCAGAGCGATTCCGCGATCGCTTCGCGATCAAGCCGGGCGACATCTACAACAAGCGTGCGGTGGGTCAGGCGGTGACCAACGTGCTGGCGCCGACGGGAGGCGCGATACAGGTGGGCAGGCCGCGCGTCGGGCAGCCTGGCCAGGCGCAAACCTCGACGCCGGACGATGTGATCCTCGACCATCGGGCGGGCCGCAACACGCTGATCGTGCCGCTGCGCTGGCGACTGGCCCGTACCTCAATCACGACCGGAGCCGACGATCGAGAGGACCTGTTTTCCCCCGTCGACGGCATCGCCCCCGCGCTCGGGTTCACGACGACGATCTTCGATCACGGCAAGTTCAACCACACCATCATCGACGGCTACGCCTCCTATAAGTTCGGCAGGGACAATCCAGGCTATTCGCTCGGCATCGAGCGACCGCTGTTCGGCGGGCCGCGCCTCTACTTTGGCGCCGAAGTGCATGACATCACCGCGACGGACGACCAGTGGCGCCTGTCGACCAACGAACAATCGCTGGTCTCGCTGGGCTTCAAGAACACGTTCCGTGACTACTATCGCCGCCGTGGCGCGCAGCTGTTCACCGTCCTGCAGGCGGGAGCGAACAACGAGCTCAGCCTGACCGCGCGTTGGGATCGTCACGAACCGCTCGCCAACGCTACGGACTTCAGCTTCTTCAGGGACGACCAGGAGTTCCGGCCCAATCCGCCGGTCGTCGATCAACACGTCAACGCCTGGATCATCGGTTACACGTTCGACACCCGGCCCATGACCGGCGTGGGCCAGAGTCGGACGTATGCGCGCCACCTGCGTGACAGCCCGTTCGGATTCGGCCTCCGGCAGGAGCCGGGGCTGCGGCTCGAGTGGACCTCGGAGCTCGCCGGATACGGTGTCGGCGGCGACGCACGCTACCAGCGCCATGTCTTCGATCTGCGCGGTTACCTGGCCTTCTCGAATCGCCAACTGTTCTCGTCGCGCGCGCTCTTCGGCCTGTCGGATGGAGACTTGCCGCTCGAACGGCAGTTCGCGCTGGGAGGCATCGGGACGATTCACGGCTACGCGTTCAAGGAGGCCAGCGGCACCGGAATGTCGCTGTTCAACGGCGAGTACCGCCTCCGGCTTCTTCGTGGCGGCCGCCGGAACGGGGACATGCTGGCGGTGTTCGGCTTCTTCGATTCAGGCAGGATTTCCGGGCCGCTCAACGGGTCGACCAGCGACTGGCTGAACGGCCTCGGCGTTGGCCTGAGCGTCTCGTCGATTCGCGTCGAATTCGGCTTCAGGGCCAACGACATTCCGCAGTCACGCCAGATCCTCATCAGGCTCGGACCGACCTTCTGAGATGCGATCGCATCTCCGACCGATCGCCTTGGTCCTCGCCCTCGTCCTGGGCGTGTCCAGACCGCTGCTCGCGCTCGAAGCCCACATCATCGAGCTGCGCGTCGTCGCCGGCCATCTCCGTGCCTCGATCGAGATCCGTGACATGTTTCCGGAAAAGTTCCAGGCGCTCCTCGAGCAGCGCGGCGCCATCCACCTCCGCCTGCAAATCGAGCTGTGGCAGCACCGCCCGGTGTGGGACAAGCAGCCGCAGCCAGCAATCGTCACGGTGTTCCGGATCATTCTCGATCCGGTCACGCGCCTCGTGAGGGTTGCGGATCAGTACGGCGAGGTAAGTCGCCAGCCCGCGTGGCAGGAGCCGCTGGCGCTGCGCCTCGACCTCGGCAGAGGCGACGTGCTGTCGGACACTGCCCGCTACTACGTTCGGACGCAGGCGACGCTCGGCACGATTGCCGAGCGCGAAAGCACGAAGGCGGCTGACGCGGTCTTTGGCGACGACGAGGGGTCAGTGACGCTGGGATCGATGGGGCGCCTGTTGTTCCACGCTGTCCTGCAGGTGAACGACTATCTGCAGAGTGTGTCGGCGGAATCGCGCACGCGCGATGTCACAGGGCGGGAGCTCAAGACCGGGCTGAAGCCCTAACCACCGATCTCGCCCGCGCCCGGACGGATCTTCACCATCGTTGTCCCGACCGCGATCGTTTTGTCTTTCTTCTTGAGCCGGAACTCGACGCGGAAATCGCCGGATAGGTTGAACACCCGGTCGGCGGTGAAGTGTCGCTTGATCTCGCTCTTGCCCGCCTCGTACGGCTCGCAATCGGACGACTCGTTCGACAACGTGCCATCGCCCCAGACCCACTCGACCGAGGCACAGTAGAAGTCCTCGTAGTCGTTCGGGCCGCCATTGATGTCGGCGGTCACCTTGACCCGCGCCGGCGAGAACGCGACTGCTGGAGAGGCCTTGACGGAGATCGTAGGTTTCCCCTTGTCCGCCGCACCTGGAACAAACGCAAGCGCCAGCAGGAGAGTGATGACTTTCATGGAGACCTCCGGGAGCGTTTCTCCATTCTAGCAGACTATAATTTAGGAACATGTCCCGGACGGTCACTTCGCCCTCAGCAATCAGGCTCACGCTGGAAGCTCCCCCACGGATCGAGACGGAGTTGCTCGTCGTGCCGCTCTTCGAGGGGCAGTCCGCGGCCGACGCGATTCCCGAGCTCGACGCCGCCACCTCAGGCGAGTTGCGTCGCGCCTCGGAATCGGGCGAGCTCGGCCCGCGCCCGTATGAGTTCTTCATGACCCCGTTGCTCGGCGGCGGACGGCTGGCGGGCACATCGCGTCGCGTTCGTCGGCGGCGGCCGTCCGGGCGAGGCCGACTCCGAGCGATTCCGCAAGCTCGCGACCGCCGCCGGGACCTTCGCACGCCAACGGCGGATTCCGCGCCTGGCGTTCCTCCTGCTCGGTGGGCACGCGACTCCGGTCATCGCCCAGGCCGTCGCCGAAGGCTTCACGCTGGCGACCTTCAGCAGCGATCAGTACAAGACCGGCGAGCGCCTGGGGCCTGCGCCCGACGAAATGGTCGTCGCGGCCGCGAACGGACCGGCAGCCGCCGCAGCGCTCGAGCAGGCGGTCGAGCGTGGCCGGATTCTCGGCGACTCCTGCAACCTGGCCCGGGCGCTCAGCAACGAGCCGTCGAACGTGCTGACGCCGCGCGTCTTCGCCGACCGCGCCGCGCAGATTGCCCGGGACGCCGGGCTGCAGGTGGAAGTGCTCGACGAAAAGGCGATCGAGCGTCTCGGCATGGGTCTACTCCTGGGGGTCGCACGCGGCAGCGTCGAACCGCCTCGTGTGATCGTGATGAAGCACGAGCCGCCCCAGGCACCGCGGTCGCCGGTCCTCGGGCTGGTCGGCAAGGGCATCACGTTCGATACGGGCGGCATCTCGATCAAGCCGGCCGACGGCATGGAGCGGATGAAGGACGACATGGCCGGCGGCGCCGCCGTCGTTTGCGCCATGCGCGCCATCGCACTGCTCGGCGCGCCCATCCGCGTGGTAGGCGTGGTGCCGATGACCGAGAACATGCCGGGAGGCCGGGCGCTGAAGCCAGGGGACGTGTTGACGGGCGCGAGCGGCACGACGGTCGAGGTCATCAATACCGATGCCGAAGGACGCCTGATTCTGGGAGACGGCCTCTGGTACGCGCGCGAGATGGGGGCGACGCACCTCGTCGACGTCGCCACACTGACCGGCGCCTGCATGGTGGCGCTGGGGAAGGTCGCGTCGGGGCTGTTCGGCCAGCCCGACGAGTGGGTGACCGCGGTTCGATCTACGAGCCAGCGCGCCGGCGACCGCTGCTGGCCACTGCCGCTCTACGACGAGTACGCCGAACAGCTGCGGAGCGAGATCGCCGACATCGTCAATTCCGGCGGGCGCCCGGCCGGTGCCTGCACCGCGGCCATGTTCCTCCGTGAATTCGCCGGCGGATTGCCCTGGGCCCATCTCGACATCGCCGGAACGGCGTGGTCGGATGAGGCGAAGCCGTATCAGCCGAAGGGAGCCACCGGCGTCGCCGTGCGTACGCTCGCGGAGCTGGCGCTGGGTGCGGACGAGTGGAGGAAAAAGGACTGAACGAAGGGCAGGGGCAGCGACGCGTCAGGTGATGTGCAGCGCGTCGGAGTCCGAGACAGATCCGAGCTTGTAGCGCGCCCGCAGAAGGTTCACACCGATCAGAACTCCCCCCAACAGGGCGCCCAGCACCACCGCGGTGATCAGCAGCAGACCGGTCAGCCCGACGGCGCCGATGATGACGTCGGCGATTGACGTGTCGTGCACGGGCTGTTCGACGACCCGGACGACGATGGGCTGCGAGACGCCCTGGAGAAGAGTCACACGATCATTTTAGCACTCCCATTTTTCTCGAAGGGGAGTCCGCCTCAGAAAGTCGCCCTCTTTCCGGCAACGGCGTTCATCTTCTTCAGGCTCTGCTGATAGCCGAGCACGCCGTCGAGCAGCGCCTGGGCAATCTGCTGGCGGTAGGCGGCCGATTTGAGGAGCGCGCCCTCCTGCTTATGGGTGATGAACGAGATCTCGGCCAGCACGCTGGGCATGCCGGCGCCAATGAGCACCACGAACGGAGCCTGCTTGACCCCGAGGTCGCGCAACTGCTTGCTCCGGGTGCCGAGGCGCTGGACCATCGAGCGCTGCACGCTCTCGGCGAGGTCGCGCGACTCATTGAGCTTGTTGTTGAGCGCGATGGCCTTCACGATGTCGGGCAGGTTGTGCATCGTCTGGCCCGACCCGGCGTTCTCGCGCGCGGCGACGGCTTCAGCCTCGCGGTTGTTGGCGAAGTTCAGGAAGTAGGTTTCGACGCCGCGGGCTTCCGGATTCCGGCTGGCGTTGGCGTGGATGGACAGGAACAGGTCCGCGTTTTCGCGGTTGGCGATGGCCGTCCGCTCCTGCAGCGGGATGAAGACATCGGTATCCCGCGTCATCACCACCTCGACGCCCTGCTTCTCGAGCAGCTTCTGGAGGCGCAGCGCTACGTCGAGCGTCAGCTCCGCTTCGTTGAGGCCACTGCCTTGCGCTCCGGGATCGTGGCCGCCGTGCCCGGCGTCGATCACGATCCTCGAGACGCTGAGACCGAGCTGGCGGGACATCGAAAACTTGCCGTTCGAGTTGGCCGCCGGCGCGGCGGGCGGCGTGACCGTCGATGGGGCGGCGCGGCGGACGGGAAGGATCGGGGCCGGTGCCGCTTCCGTGGCCTCGCTGTCGCGCGCGTGTGGCGGTGTCACGGCGGCGGCTGAGGCGCTCGAACCAGGCCCGGACGTGGAGACCATGGACGGGGTCTTGCCGTCGGGCTTGGCTGTTGGCCCCTCGTTGCGGGCCGGCAGCGGCGCCGGCAGCGATGCGACCATCGGCACGGCCGCCGCGGCTGGCTTGACGCCGGCAGCGCGGATCGCATCGACCACGAGACGGTATGGGTTGTAGAGCGAGTACACCGAATAGCTCGCGACCCCTTCCAGGTTGAGCACGACCCGCACCGTGTTCTGCGGATGTCTCCCCAGCCGGATCTCCTTCACGACGTCGTCCTCGTATTTCAACGTCGCGTCCTGGAGACCAGTGGCCGATCGGACATTCTTCAGATCGAAGAAGACGCGACGGGGCTGTCCGACTTCTTCCTGGTGATACGCCACCTCCGACCCGAGGTCGAGGGTGATCCGCACGCCGTCGGGCAGCGTCGTCCGATGAATCTCGCTCAGGTACGGTTCGCCACCCGACGCGACTGGCTTGACGGGCGTTGAAACCGCCGCCCTCGCCAGGATCGCGGTTGGTGGTGGAGGATCCGGCGGCGCGGATGGGGGAGTAGCGTCTGCCTCAGCCACCGTCGCCGTCGCCGGCTCGTGGTCGAGATCCTGCAGCGTCTGCCGCGCCTGCCGAACCAGGCTGCTGCTCGGATAGCCGGTGGTCAGCGCCTTGAGCAGACGTTCGGCGGTGCGGCGATCGACGTTCTCGCCGAAGCGGTCGGCGGCCAGAATCGCCAGGTTGGCTGCCTGCCAGAGCGCGTTGTCGCTGTAGCCGCTGGTCGGGTAGCGGCGAACGATCTGCTCGTAGGCCCGGACCACGCGACGGATGTCGGCTGCGGTCGCGTCATTTGCCTGATCGCGGACCGTTCGTTCCTGGTCGAGCGCGCGAGTGTAGAGCGTGCGCGCCGCATCGGCTGCCTGCGCCGGACGCGCCGCCGCCACCAGGAGGGCCAGAGCGAGCACGGACAAGAATCGCTGTCTCATAAGTGACGCCTATCGAATTTGTGCATCCACTTCGTCGAAGTAGTCCTTCTTGACCAGCACCTCTCGCGGCTTGCCGCCGGCGGCGGCCGAGACGAGGCCATCCGCTTCCATCATGTCCACGAGCCGGGCCGCGCGGCTGAAGCCGATTCTGAGGCGACGCTGGAGGTACGAGATCGACGCCTGGCCGCTCGAGACGACAATGCGGGACGCTTCCTCGTACAACTCGTCGCGCTCGAACTCAATGGCCTCCGGACCGCCCTTTTCCTCGTCCGTGATCGTCGTGTTGTAGACCGGCTTGCCCTGCTTGCGCAGGAAGCTGGCGAGCCGGGCGCTCTCCTGCTCGGAGATGTATGGACCGTGCAGGCGCACGAAGCGCGACGAGGCGGGCGGGAGATACAGCATGTCGCCCTTGCCGAGCAGCTGCTCGGCGCCGTTGCCGTCGAGAATCGTCCGCGAATCGATCTTCGACGACACTCGGAAGGAAATCCGCGCCGGCAGGTTCGCCTTGATCAGGCCCGTGATGACGTCGACGCTGGGCCGCTGCGTGGCCAGGATCAAATGGATACCCACGGCGCGAGCCATTTGCGCGAGCCTGGCAATCGATTCCTCGACCTCGTTGCCCGCCACCATCATCAGGTCGGCGAGCTCGTCTATGAGAACGACAATTTGGGGCAGCGTCTTGACCTCGTTGCCGTTGTCGTCGATGAGCGGCGCGCCTTTCTTCTCGGCCTGCATCGCGCGGATGTTGCGGTTGTACTGGTCGATGTTCCGGACGCCGACCGCGGCGAGCGTCTTGTAGCGATCTTCCATCTCGCGGACGGCCCACCGCATCGCGTTGGCGGCGAGCTTGGGGTCCACGACCACCGGCGTCAGGAGATGCGGGATGTCCTCGTACATCCCGAGCTCGAGGCGCTTGGGATCGATCATGATGAAGCGAACGTCTTCCGGCGTCGCGCGGAACAGAATGCTCGTCAGCATCGCGTTGACGCTCACCGACTTGCCCGTGCCGGTCGATCCGGCGATGAGCAGATGCGGCATCATCGCCAGATCGCTGAGAAACGGCTCGCCGTGAATGGTCTTCCCCAGCGCCAGGGTCAGCTTCGACGTCGAGCGTTTATACGCTTCCGACTCGAGCAGCTCGCGCAGGGAGATCTGCTCCCGATTCGGGTTGGGAATCTGGATGCCGACCGTCGATTTTCCCGGGATGCGATCGATCAGGACGGATTCGGCCTGCATGGCCAGGCACAGGTCGTCGGCCAGGCCGGTGATCTTGCTGTACTTCACGCCAGCGTCGGGCTTGAACTCGTAGGTCGTGACGACGGGACCTGGATGGATCTGGACCACGGTCCCCTCGACGGAGAACTCGCGACACTTGTCTTCGAGCAGGCGCGCGCCGTCCATGAGCTCTCGCTCGTCAATCTTCCGCTCCGCCCGCGGCGCGTCGAGCAATGCGTTGGGTGGCAGCGTGAACGTTCCTTTGCGCCGCTCGGCCGGCACTTTGTCGGGTTCGGACAGCGGCAACGAGGCCTCGACGGGGGTGGGTGGCGGGCGCTTGATCGGAGGAGCCGGGGTCGGCTTGCTCGCCGCCACCCGCAACGCCGCCGCCGCAGCACTGACCATGGCAGCGGTCTTCGACGGCTTGCGCGGCTCGGCCTGACGATCGTCTGCTGCCGCGCCCCGGGCCGTCGCTGCGCCCTCGAGCGCCGGAGATGGAGTAACGGTCGGGCGGGGGCGGGCATCCTTGAGATCGCCGGGTTCTCTAGCCTCTCGCGAATCCGCCGCGTCCCGGCCGTCCTTCGGCTGCTTCGAGAGGTGCTTCTTGAGCACTTCCTGTCGCTGCTTCTCGCGCCGCCGCTCTTCGCGCCGCTCGCGCAGCGACGCGGCGAACACCGCCGCCCGATCCCTCACCATCTGGAAGACTGCCGAGAACAGACGGCCGAACGAAAACTGCGTCGAGAGGATGATCGCCAGGAACAGCAGGGTCAGGATGAGCACGATCGAGCCGGTTCGATTCAGGTACTCGGACAAGAGCGCCGCAAGCCGCTCGCCGACCAGGCCGCCCGCCCGGAACTCCTTGCCGCTGAGTTCCACGGTGCCGAAGGCCAGCGACAGAAAGGACGACATGCAGCCGAAGAGCAGCGCAGCCCCCGCCAGCTTGGTGTAGACGGCGTCGAGGGTGCGGCACCAGAAGTAGTGCCAGCCGATGACTACGAGAACCAGCGGAATGACGTAGGCCGCGTATCCGAGCAGCTGATAGGACAGCTCCGCCAGGAACGCCCCTATCCGGCCGGCGAAGTTGGCCGGGGCGAGCTCCGATCCGGTGTTGAAGAACCAGACCGGGTCCGACGCGCTGTAGCTGGCAAGCGAGATCACCCACAACAGCGCGCAGCCGAACAGCGCCACGCCGGCGAATTCACTGATCCGACGGGAAATGGTGCTCGATGCCACCGTCAGATCTCCATCACGACCGGCAGGACCAGGGGGCGCAGCCCCGAACGCTTTCGAAAGAACCTCTGGAGATCGACTCGGATTCTCTCCTTCATCAGGCCCGGATCCGTCCTTTCCTCAATGCTGGCCCCCTCGATGGCGGCCTCCACCAGTGTCGGGATCTCTTTCAAGAGCGCCTCTGTCCTGCTGTCCACCACGAAGCCCCGGGTGATGACGTCGGGGGTCTCTTCCACGGCCCCGGACTGGCGGCCAATAACCACGACCGGGACAACCAGCCCATCCCCCGCCAGGTGGCGCCGATCCCGGAGCACCTCGTCGCCGACCTCGCCGCTCCGGGTCCCGTCGATCAGAATCCGGCCTGCCGGCCGCTTTTCCACGACCCTCGCCCCGTCGGCGTCAACCCGAACCAGGTCCCCGTTCTCGGCGAGCACCCCCTTGGACCGGGGGGAGACCACCCGGGCAATGGCGGCATGCCGGGCGAGCTGGCGGTACTCCCCGTGTATCGGCACGAAGAAGCGCGGTCTGACCAGGGACAGCATCAGTTTCAGCTCTTCCTCGCTGCCATGCCCGGAAACATGAACGTGCTTGATCCCTTCATAGATGACCTCGGCCCCGCGTCGGGCCACATGGTTCATCACCCGCCCGATCGCCTTTTCGTTGCCGGGAATCTCCCGCGCCGAGAAAACCACCACGTCGTCAGGCTCGAGCTTGACGTGCCGATGGTCGTCGATCGCGATCCGGGGGAGTGCCGCCTGAGGCTCCCCCTGAGAGCCGGTGCAGATGCAGACCACGTCCTGCGACGGGTAGCTGCGGACGTCGCTGTCGCGGATCTGTATGCCCGGCGGGATGCGCAGGTATCCGAGCCGCTCAGCAATCTGCGAGTTCTCGACGATGCCCCGGCCGACGAAGGCGACTTTGCGGTCGAACTGGGACGCAAGGTCCAGCAGCAGCTGAACTCTGTGCAGGCTCGAGGCAAAGGTCGCGACGACAATCCGCCCCTGCGCGCTGGTGAAGATCTCCTCGAACGCATCGATGACATCCCGTTCCGAACCTGTGTAGCCGCGGCGATCGACGTTCGTGCTGTCGCTCAGCAGCACCAGCACGCCGGCCGACCCGAGCTCCGCCAGCCGCTGAAAATCGACGTGCTCGCCATCCAGCGGCGTCTGGTCGATCTTGAAATCGCCCGTGTGCAGCACTACCCCGGCCGGCGTCGTGATGGCGACAGCGACACAATCCGGGATGCTGTGGGTCACGCGCAGGAACTCGATCGTGAAGCTCCCCACGCTCACCCGCTCGCGCGGAACGATTCGCGTCAACCGCGCCCGCGCGTCGCTCTGCTCGCCGGTCAGCTTCGATTCGACGAGCGCCAGCGTCAGCGCCGTCCCGTACACCGGCCCCTCGATGACCGGCAGCACGTGGGGAACCGCGCCAATGTGGTCCTCGTGCCCATGCGTCAGGACCATCGCCCGGATCGGATACTGCTGGAGCTGACGCAGATCCGGAATAATCAGATCGACGCCCAGGAGCTCAGGCTCCGGGAACATGACACCCGCATCGATCAGGATGGCGGTATCCCCGCAGGCGACCACCATCATGTTCATGCCGAACTCGCCGAGGCCGCCGAGCGCAATCAGCTCGAGAGGCGGCGCGGGCGTGCCCGGAGACTCCGAGCCGTTGTTCAATCGAGAATCCCAGCGTTGAAGTTTTTTCAGTCGAAGGAGACCTGCTCGCGACGTCTCGGTCCTGGCGGACCGTCATCGCTGCGCGCGGCGGGCGCCGCGGATCTGCATCTCCACCCGAAGCACCGCTGGGACGGCGCACCAGGGACTTGAAAATCGCCGCAACTATAACATAGCTCGCCCATCCGCCACAGAGAGAACATCCGCAAGCCGCGCAAGTTCTGCGAGTTGCAGCGTCTCTGGTCGCCGGTGCGGATCGATCGCGGCCGCCGACAGCAGCCGGACTGAATCGGCGCCACTGGCCTCGGCGAGCGGGCGAAGGGCGTTGCTCAGCATTTTGCGCCGCTGGGTGAAGATGCCTCGCACCAATCGCTCGAACACCGCCTCATCGGCCAGCGAGACGGCCGGCGATCTGAAGGTCAGGCGCACCAGCGCCGAGCGCACTCTGGGCATCGGCCGGAAGGCGCCGGGGGGAAGCGCCAGGAGCGGCGTCACGTCGGCACGAAGGGCCGTGAGGATCGTCAGGACCCCGTACTCGTGCGTCCCGACCGCCGCAACGAGTCGATCGGCCATCTCGACCTGGAGCATGAGCGTCGCGTCGAGAATCGGCAGCCCTGCACGCACGCCGTCGAGAAGCGCAAACAGGATTGGAGACGCGATGTTGTAGGGCAGATTGCCGGCGACGCGAACCGCTCCGTGTCCGGTGAGGTCGGAGAGATCCTGCTCGAGAATGTCGCCGACGAGGATGCTGGTGTTGGGCAACCCCGCATGCTGCAGTCGTGCCCCCAGTTCGCGATCGATTTCAATCGCGGTGAGATGGCCGACTCGAGGAGCGAGCCTTACAGTCAGCGCGCCGGGTCCCGGACCAATCTCGAGGAACCGGTCGCTCGCCGCCGGTTGGATGGCGCCCAGGACCTTGTCTGCCCACGCGGCCTCGAGAAAGTGCTGTCCGAAACGTTTTCTCGGACGGCCCCGATCGCCACGGTCGCTCGAGTGGCCACCCTTCGGATGCCCTCGGCCGGACCCGCGGCGTGCGGTGCGGCCGTCTAGGCCTGTTCGATCGACTCGCCGCGCCAGAACTTCTCCTCGATCTCTTCTATCTGATCTTCGGTCATCCCGAAGTAGTGGCCGAACTCGTGAATGACCGTCTCCGTGACGCAGTCGCGAATCGCCTCGTCGTCGTCGCACGACTCCTCGATCGGACGCTGATAGATCGAGATGCGATCGGGGAGCGCGTTGCCGTAGCCCCAGCCGCGCTCGGTCAAGGGCGTGCCGTGATAGAGGCCGTACAACGTGTCGCCGGGCTCGACTTCCATCTCCTCGAGCAGCTGCGGCGACGGTTCGTCCTCGACTACGACCGCGACGTTGCTCATCGCGTTGCGGAAACGCCGTGGAATCTCGCGGACCGCCTCTTCGACGAGCTGGGTGAAGCGTTCGCGAGTCATTTCTTCCGCCGTCCCGGCGTCTTCTTCTGTTTCCGCGCTGACGACGATGGACGATCCGATCGCCGCGTCAGCCGCAGCGACGGAACCACGACGCGGCGATAGTGCTCGCAGGCGTCGCGCACGACGCAGCGGTCGCACAACGGACGCGGCTTGCAGATTCGCCGACCGTGAAGAATCAGCGTGTCGGACGCACGCGTCCAGTCCGCGGGCGGGAGCGCCGCGCCCAGCTGCTGCTCGACCACGACCGGGTCGTCCGACCGCGCGATCCCGATCCGATTGGCCACGCGCAGCACGTGACGATCGACCGGCAGCCCCGGCACACCGAGCGCATGGCCGAGCACGACGTTGGCGGTCTTGCGCCCCACGCCCGGCAGCGCGGTGAGCGCCTCCATCGTCGCCGGTATCTCACCGCCGTGCTGCTCGACCACTTCCTGGGCCATGCCAATCAGCGACTTCGACTTGGCGCGGAAGAACCCGGTGGATTGGATCTGCGGCTCGAGCTCGCTGGTGGTCGCCCGGGCGAGCGCCTTCGCGTCCGGATAGCGAAGGAAGAGCGCGGGCGTCACCTGATTCACGCGCTCGTCGGTACACTGCGCCGAAAGAATCGTAGCCACCAGGAGCTCATACGGATTCCGATAGTGCAGCTCGGTATCCGCGTTGGGGTGCTGCGTTTCGAGACGACGCATGATGGCGCGCGTGTCGCCCGCAGTCTTTGCAGGCTTGGGGAGCTTTGCGGGCTTGCCAGGCACGAAGCGATCTTATCCGCACCGAGCCGAAATCGCAGGCGTTTATCGAGACAACGGGAAGAGCGCAGGCGCACCGGCGCTGTCGAGCAGACCCGAAGCGGAGCAGCCGACGGCGCGAACCAGATGACCCGGACGATCGATTCGTTCGACGAGGTCGGCGGCGGCAGACTGGAGCACTTCGGTGAGCGCTGACGGCTCGGCCAGGTGAACGGTCCGGGAGTCGGTGCGGTCGTCGGCGTAGCGCACGCGCGCGGTGATCGAGCGCGCGAAGACGCCGCGCACGCGAAGCGTCCGACCGAGCCTGGCGACGCAGACCGCCAGCGCGTCGGCGATTGCGACACGGTCGGCGGTTGGCGGCACGAGCGGCTGCTCCTCGATCGGTCGGACCGGCAACGCGGCGTGGCGCACCGAGACGGAGTCTCGACCGACGGCCTGACGCAACAGGTCGCGGCCGGCGCGACCGGTGAGCGAGATCAGCTGCGACTCCGTCAAATTCGCCAGCTGTCCCAGCCGCTTGATCCCGCGCGCGCGAAGCCGACGGGCGACGGGGAGGTCGAGATCGGGCAGCATCTCGATCTTGAGCGGGGAGAGGAATCGGGCCTCGTACCCGTCCAGGATGTGGACCACACCGCGCGGGCGGGCCAGACGGGAGGCGATGCGAGCCACCGTCTTCGAGTGGCCCAGGCCGAACGCTGCGTCGAGGCCGAGCCCCCGCAGCTGGTCGAGCATCTCGTCGAGACTCTGCACCGCCTGTCGAGGCGTCTGGATGCGCGACAGGCCGACGAACGCCTCGTCGATCGAGGTCCACTCGATCTCGGCGCTCACGCGGCGCAGGACCTCGTCCACCTGAAGCGAGGCCGCGAGATAGGTGTCGAAGGATCCGTCGAGAAAGACGGCGCCGGGGCAGAGCACGGCTGCCTGCACCAGCGAAGTGCCCGGCCGGATGCCGGCGCGCCTGGCCTCGCGGGAGGCGGCGGCGACCAGCCCATTGCCGCCCGGCCGCCCACCGATGACCACCGGACGCGCGGAGAGATCGGGATTACGCACGCGCTCGACCGCGACGAAGAACGAGTCGAGATCGAGGTGCGCAATCATGGCCATCGGGAATCAGTGGATGGGGCCTTTGTTCCAGGTCGTGCCGGTCGACTCCGAATAGACCCGGAGATGCTCCTGCAGGGCCGCAATCAGGTTCGGCACGACCTGAAGAGGCAGGACGATTTTGGCGCGTACCGGCGCCTTGACCGTGTGATCCGATTCCGCCGCTTCAATGTCCTTCTGCGACAGCGGCTGCACTTCGCAGAACGACAGGGTGAAGTCGAACGGCGTATGCGAGATGGCGCAGAAGTTCGCGTAGGTCCGCGGCGAGTCGCCGCTGTCGTCGGGCACGATCGTGAAGTTGATTTGCTTGCGTTCGTCCATGCTTCAGTATCGTCGATCGCGGCCCCGGTATCGTCGAGCGCGCCACGGGCTCAGTACCGCCGCATGACGCCGATCACCACACCCTGGATCTGCACCTGGTCCGGCTCCACGAGAATCGGCTGCATCGCCGGGTTGGCCGGCTGCAGGCGGATATGCCCTTGCTCACGATAGAGCTTCTTGAGCGTGACATCCGATCCGTTCAGCAGCGCGATGACCATCTCGCCGTTGTCCGCCGTGCGCCGATCCTCGACAATCACGTAGTCGCCATCGCGAATCTGCTCGTCGATCATCGAGTCCCCCTTGACGCGGAGGACGTAGGTCTCGCGCTTGCCGACGAGATCCTCCGGCACGGCGATCGTCTCGCTGCCCACCACCGCTTCGATCGGCAGGCCCGCCGCCACATACCCCAGCAGCGGCAGCTCGATCGCCCGCCCGCCCAGCCGGGACGGCACCAGTTCGACCGACCGACTGCGGTTCCAGGCGCGCTTGATGAACCCTTTGTCCTGCAGATTGGTGAGATGCTTGTGGACCGTTGCGAGCGAAGAGAGACCGAATCGACGGCCGATTTCCTCCAGGCTCGGAGCGTAGCCGTGCTGTTGGATGAAATCGTTGAGGTAATCGAGGATTTCCCGCTGGCGCTTGGTCAGTGGCAGCATGCGCGCACTATACGCAAAGGAAAAGCGAAAGTCAACGGCACCTTCGGTGTAACCTTCGCCACCCCGATCCGGTCTAACCGTCTGAGGCATGCTGACCCGCGTATGGACGTCCCACGTGCGACCTGAGTGGAAGGTGACCGTTGCCGGCTCCGCCGCTCAGCCATCCAGCCGTCCGCTCGCCGACGCGCCGGACGAAACGCTGGTGGCGGCCTGCGTCGCCGGCGACCGGGACGCCTTCGATGTCATCGTCGAGCGGCATCGCCGGCAGGTTTACCTGTTGTGCTACCGCTTCGTCGGCAACCACGAGGACGCCAGCGATCTCGCGCAGGACGTGTTCGTGCGCGCTTATCGCGGGCTCGCCAAATTCAAACAGCAGTCGTCGCTGGCGACCTGGCTGTATAGAATCGGCGTGAACGTCTGCCTCAATAAGGTGGGAGCCGCGAAGGCGCGGCTCGAGCCGTTGACCGACGATCACCAGCTGTCGAGCCATGTCGAGAGCCCGGCCGACACGTTGATCCGTGGGGAGCGTGCGGCGGAAGTCCGCGCCGCAATCTCGCAGCTGCCGCGGAAGCAGCGCGCGACGCTGGTGTTGCGCGTATATCACGATCTGCCGCACGAGCAGATTGCGGGCATCCTGGGCAGCTCGGTCGGCGCGGTCAAAGCGAATTTTTTCCACGCGTTGAAAAACCTGAAGAAGTTGTTGAGCTCGTCATGACGCACCTGTCGGATAGCGACTTCATCGATGTTGCCGAGGGACGACTCGGCGCCGATCGTTCGTCTCATCTGGAGCGTTGCGAGCGGTGTCGCGCCCAGGCTTCCGACGTTCGCGCCGCCCTCCAAGCGGCGACGGCGGTCGACGTGCCCGAGCCCTCGCCGCTGTTCTGGACCCATCTGTCGGCCCGCGTGCGCGAGGCGATTGCAACCGAGCCGGTTCCGCATGAGTCGCGTTGGCGCCGGCCGATCGCCGCGCTCGCGTGGGCGGCGGCGATCGTGCTGGTGACGGTCGTCACTCTCCGCGAGTTGCCTCGTCCCGTGGCGCCGGAGGCGCCGCCACCCCCGGAGAGCGTGGCCTCGACGCCGCTTGGACAGGACGCGCCGGTGGACGTCGCGCCGACCGACGCCGCCTGGGCGCTGCTGGGTGCGGCCGCCTCTCACATGGAGCTCGATGACGCGCACGAGGCGGGATTGACCGTACGGCCGAGCGCGGTCGACAAGGCGGTCCTCGATTTGACGCCTGCCGAACGCGACGCCCTCGGCCACCTGCTGCAGGACGAGCTCAAGCGGCCGGGTGCGTGACCAGAGTGGCCATGAAAGCGCTCCCCATCATCGGTGCGATCCTGATCGGTATCACCGTGGCGCTGCCGGCGCGAGCGGCGCAGCGTCAGTCGCAGCCGGCGCCATCGGCACAGCCGAGCGCCCCGGATGCCGACCAGCCGGAGATCTCCGCCGGCGAGATCCAGCGGCTCTACGACGCCTACGCGCTCGTCCAGGCGCAGGAGGCGTTGCAACTCAGCGACGATCAATACGTGCGCTTCGTCGGCCGCCTCAAGACGCTGCAGGAAACGCGGCGCCGCCATCAACAGGCGCGCAATCTCATCGTCCAGGATCTGCGCCGCCTCACGAACCCGCAGGCTGGCACCGGCGACGAGGCCGCCATCCGCGAGCGGCTGAGCGCGTTGAAGGCGGAAGACGAACGGACCCTGCAGGAATTGCGAAAGGCG
This sequence comes from uncultured Acidobacteriota bacterium, assembly GCA_963771415.1. Classification (GTDB taxonomy): domain Bacteria; phylum Acidobacteriota; class Vicinamibacteria; order Vicinamibacterales; family 2-12-FULL-66-21; genus CAWAZT01. Next base: position 227,879 of record CAVYTI010000011.1, read on the forward strand.
GTCGACGGCATCGACGAGATCCTCACCGTCCGGCAGCAGGCTCGCTTCCGGCTGTTCGAAGAACAGATGGAACGCCGCAAGCTCGACCTGCTCATCCGCGCGCGACAGAACGCCCGCAACCCGGCCCGACGGGGCCGCGGCGCGACCGAGTCACGCTAAAATAGTGCTCGCCGCGTCTGTCGCCGCCTGCTGCGGGCACCCATGCCGTTCTGTCACAGTCCGACCGCCCGTCTTCGCATCGCCGCCGTCGCCAGCGTCGCGCTGTGCACCGGCGTCGCGCTGTGCACCGGCGTCGCGCTCGTCGCGCAGGGACGTCTCAGCCAACAGGATTCCACCCGCTTCCAGGCCAAGCTCGCGGCCATCACCCAGTACGCCCAGACGCCGCCCGGTAAGGCGACGCCGCGATCGACGCAGCTCACCGACACCGAGGTCAACTCGTATCTGAAGTACGGCGCCGGCAGCCAGATTCCCGTCGGCATCGTCGATCCGACGCTCAACGCGCTCGGCGAAGGGCACGTCAGCGGCAAGGCGCTCGTTGACCTCGACGCCGTGCGCAAGCAGAAGAAGCGCAGCTGGACCGACCCGATGAACTACCTCAGTGGCATGCTGCCCTTGACCGCGTCGGGCGTGCTCACGACCGAGAACGGGGTCGGACGCTTCCAGCTCGACTCCGCGCAGATTTCCGGCGTCCCGATCCCCAAGACATTCCTCCAGGAGCTCCTCAGCTACTATTCCAAGACGCCCGAGAACCCGGCGGGGATCAACCTGGACGACCCGTTCACGCTCCCCGCACGCATCCGGGAAATCCGCGTCGCGTCAGGCATCACGACCGTTGTTCAGTAACCGCCCCCTCGAGAGCTCCAGGATCGATTGACCGCTGTTCCGCTGTTGGGAGACAGTGATCGACGGCATTGACATGGACGCACTGGGCAGCGCGCTGCAATATCTGAAGGGGGTCGGACCGCGGCGAGCGGCCGATCTCCAGCACGTCGGGCTGAGCACCGTCGAGGACCTGCTTTACCGGTTTCCCACGCGTTACGAGGATCGCGGGCACTTTCAGACGATCGCCTCGCTGCGCCCGGGTGTTGCCGCCTCGGTCGCCGGCGAGGTCCTCAGCAGCGGCATCCGCCCGACGCGGCGTCCCCGCTTCCGCATCTTCGAAATGCTCGTCCGCGACGCGAGCGGCAGCCTGCGCGCGATCTGGTTCAACCAGCCGTTCCTGAAGGACATCTTTCATCCGCATCAGCGGGTCATCCTCTTCGGCAAGCTCGAGCTGACCTCGCACGGGTTGCAGATGCAGAACCCGCAGTATGAGATCGTGCGCGGTGAGGACGCCTCCGACCCTGGAGCGCCGGGCGCCGGTGCTCCGGCGGACGGGGCCGAGGAAGCGGGCCTGCACACCGGCCGCATCGTCCCGATTTACGAGAAGACCGGACAGCTCACGGCCAAGGTCCAACGGACGCTCGTCCATCACGCCCTCGAACAGCTTCCCCCGACGCTGCCCGACCCGTTGCCCCTCGCCGTACGCCAGCGGCAGGGCCTGATCGATCGACGGCAGGCGTTGCAGGACGTCCACTTTCCACCGGCCGACACCTCGATCGATCAGCTCAACGCGTTTCGTTCACCGGCACACCGCCGGCTGATCTTCGAAGAGTTTTTCCTCTTTCAGCTTGGCATCGTGCTGCGGCGGCGACGGCAGGACACCGAGCGCAAGCCGCGCCCGGTCGTCGTCACCGACGACACGCGTGAGGCCGTCCGGCGCGTGCTGCCATTCAGGCTCACCGGAGATCAGAAGACGGCGATTCGGGAGATCGTGACCGACATGCAGCGCCCGCAGCCGATGAACCGGCTGTTGCAGGGGGACGTCGGCGCCGGCAAGACCATCGTGGCGCTGATGGCCTCGCTGGTGGCGATGGAGAACGGCCTGCAGGTCGCGTTCATGGCACCGACGGAGATTCTGGCCGAGCAGCACTTCTTCAACATCCGCCGGCTCCTCGAGCGATCGCGGTTCCGGATCACGCTCCTCACCGGCTCGACCCCCGCCCGCAAACGACGCGAGCTGCTGGCGGAACTTGCCGGCGGCTCATTGCAGATGGCGATCGGCACGCACGCGCTGGTGCAGGAGGACGTGGCGTTCCGTGAGCTCGGCCTGGCGGTCATCGACGAGCAGCATCGCTTCGGCGTCCTGCAGCGGGCGACGCTGCGCGCCAAAGGGCTGCATCCCGATGTCCTGGTCATGACCGCCACGCCAATCCCGCGAACGCTCGCGCTGACGACTTACGGCGACCTCGACGTCTCGGTCATTCGCGAGATGCCCCCAGGTCGGAAACCCATCTCGACGACGGCGAGGCCGGAGTCGCGCCGCGACGAGATCTACGCGTTCCTGAGAACGCAACTCGACGAGGGACGTCAGGCCTACATCATTTATCCATTGGTCGAGGAATCGGAGAAGGTGGATCTGAAGGCCGCTACCGAAATGGCCGACCATCTGTCGCAGGACGTCTTCCCGGAGTACCGCGTCGCGCTGCTGCACGGCCGGATGACACAGGACGCCAAGGATCGCGTGATGGGCGCGTTCGTGCGAGGGGAGTTTCACATCCTCGTGTCGACAACGGTCGTTGAAGTGGGGGTGGATGTGGCCAACGCTACGGTGATGGTGGTGGAGCATGCCGAGCGCTTCGGACTGTCGCAGCTCCATCAATTGCGGGGCCGCGTCGGGCGCAGCGAGCACAAGTCCTACTGCATCCTTCTGTACCAGTCACCGCTGTCGGAACAGGGGCGCGATCGGCTCAAGGCCTTGACCGAGACGACCGATGGTTTCGAAATCGCCGAACGTGACCTGGCGTTGCGCGGCCCTGGCGACTTCTTCGGCACCCGCCAATCCGGCCTGCCGACACTGCGGGTGGGGGACCTTCTGCGCGATCATCAATTGATGGAAGAGGCACGACGGGAGGTGGTCGCGGCGCTCGACGATCCGGAGCAGGCGGCCGCGCTGGCCTCGCTGGTCAACACGACATGGGAGCGTCGATTCGGGTTGGTCGGGATCGGGTGATCGGCCATCGCCAATCCCCAATCCCTGATCATTGATCCTGAATCCCTTATCCGGGATCCCGAATCCTTGATCGCGCATCCCGAATCAACGCGCCGGTGTTATCGTCCCACCGCGGCTCGATCAGGATCAGAGATTCAGGATCGGGGATCCACGATCCCCGACCAGGGATTCAGGATCAGGGATAAGGGATTGGGGATGCGAGTGATTGCCGGCGAGTTCAAAGGACGTCAGCTGAAGGCCCCGACCTGGGACGGTCTGCGGCCGACGTCCGACCGGCTGCGTGAGACGCTCTTCAATATTCTCGGACCGGCCATCAGCGAGGCGCGGGTGATCGACGGCTTCGCCGGAACGGGAGCACTGGGGATCGAGGCCCTGAGCCGGGGAGCCGCGCACGTGACCTTCGTGGAGTCCGATTCCCGCGCCGTGCGCCTCATTGCCGATAATCTCGCGCCCCTGACGGGCCTCGACCGAAACCGCTATGCTATTATCCGCGCGGACTTTGCCGACGCGGCACGGCGTCTGGACGGGAGCTTCGAGATCGTCCTGCTCGATCCGCCCTATGCCGAGCAGGCGGTGGAGCGGGCCCTCGATGCCGCCGTGCGGCTTGTCGTACCGGGCGGCCGACTCGTCATCGAATACGCGAAACGCTACGTCGCGCCGGAAGCGCACGCCGGGTTGACCCTGCGTCGGCGCGTGGTGGCGGGCGACAGCGCCCTTGCGTTCTACGGGCGGGGAGAATGACCATGGACCGTGGGATCTCATGAGCGGCGAGATCATCGCAATCTATCCTGGCTCGTTCGATCCGTTGACCAACGGTCACGTGGACATCATCCAGCGTGGCTCGCGGCTGTTCGATCGGATCGTGGTGGCGGTGCTGTTGAACCTGGAGAAGTCGCCGCTGTTCACGGTGCCGGAGCGGGTGGACATCGCGCGGACGGTCTTCGCCTCCTATACCAACGTCGAAGTGGACACCTTCGACGGCCTCCTCGTCGAGTACGCTCGACGCAAGCACGCGAGCGTCATCGTGCGCGGACTGCGCGCGGTGTCGGATTTCGAGTACGAACTTCAGATGGCGCTCATGAATCGCCGGCTCAACCCCGAGGTCGAGACGGTCTTCATGATGCCCGCCGAGCCGTATACTTACGTGAGTTCGCGCCTGGTGAAGGAAGTCGTCGCGCTGGGCGGCTCGGTCACCGGGTTGGTTCCGTCGGTGGTCGAGAGCCGGTTGCGGGACAAGAAGCTCGCGCGCGAAACCTTGAGGGCCTGACATGTCACTCGCTGCACGCACGACCCGGATCGCCGTCTCTCCCACGATGAAGGTGGCCGCGGATGCCATGCGCCTGAAGGCGCAGGGCATCGACGTGGTCGATTTCGGGGCAGGGGAGCCGGACTTTCCGACCCCGCCGCATATCGAGGCGGCCGCCCACAAGGCCATCGAGGCGCATTTCACCAAGTACACGACCAACTCGGGCACCGACGATCTCAAGCGCGCCATCGTCGAACGCTACAAGGCGGACTACGGCATCGACTACACCCCGGCCGAAGTGATCGTCTCGGCGGGCGGCAAGCAGGCGCTGTTCAACGCCATCCTCGCGATTTTCGACCGCGGCGACGAAGTGATCACGCACGCGCCCGGCTGGCCGACGCTCGTCGAGCAGATCAAGCTCGCCGACGCGACGCCGGTCATTGTCCGTTCGCACGCGGAGGACGGCTTCAGCCTGCACGCCGATACGTTCCTGTCGGCGATCACACCGAGGACGCGCGGCATCATCATCAACTCGCCGGCGAATCCGACGGGTGCCTTGATCTCGGAAGAGGATCTGACAGTAATCGCGCAGGAAGCGTCGCGTCGCGGCATCTGGGTCCTGCTCGATCTCTGTTACGAGAAGCTGATTTACGACCGCGTCGCGCACAACATCACCGGCGTCCTGGCCACGCACCTCCGCGATCGAGCGGTCCTCTGCGGGTCCGCCTCGAAGACCTACGCCATGACCGGCTGGCGCTGCGGCTGGACGATCGGCCCCGCCGCGGTGATCGCTGCCTGCAACGCCATCCAGAGTCATTCGACGTCGAACGCCAGCTCGATCAGCCAGAAGGCGACCGAGGCGGCGCTGCGCGGCTCGCAGACCTGCGTCACCGAGATGCTGGACGAGTATCGCCGCCGCCGCGATCGCCTTGCCGAGTGGCTGTCGGTCGACCCACGCATTCGCCTGGTCAAACCGGCCGGCGCGTTCTACCTGTTCCCCGACGTGACCGAATTCCTCTCTCCCGACGGCATTCGGACTACGGCTGATCTGGCGACGGCGCTGCTCAACGAGGCGCGCGTGGCGGTGACACCGGGCGAAGCGTTCGACGCGCCCGGCTCCTTCCGCCTGTCGTACGCCACCTCGATGCACGAGCTCGAGCGCGGCACCAACCGGATTCTCGAATTCCTCTCGACCGTCGCAGCGAAAGGACGCGGGGTTTCGCAGACGGCGTAAGCGGCACGTGGCCGGTCTCCCGCCATCCTTTATCGCGGCGTTGGAATTGGTCGTGGGTCCGGAGTTCGTCCGGACCAGCGTCGAATCGCGCGAGCTCTACGGCGCCGATGCCTTGAAGCGCGGACATCCGCCCGATGCGAGCGTGCTGCCGGAGAACGCTGCGCAGGTCGCCGCGATCGTCCGGCTGTGCGCGGACGCGCGCGTGCCGATCGTTCCGCGGGGCGCTGGCACGGGGTACACCGGCGGCGCCGTGCCGGTGCGGGGCGGAGTCGTGATCTCGCTCGAGCGGATGAACCGCATTCTCGAAATCGACGAAGACAACCTCGTCGCCGTGGTCGAGCCCAACGTCGTGACAGCCACTCTCCAGGCAGCGGTGGAGCGGGTCGGGCTGTTCTATCCGCCCGATCCCGCGTCGCTGAAGCAGTCCGTGATCGGCGGCAACGTCGCGGAGTGCGCCGGCGGACCACGGGCATTCAAGTACGGAACGACGAAACAGTACGTGCTCGGCCTGCAGGCCGTTCTGCCCACCGGAGAGATCGTCGAGACGGGCGGCAAGGTCGTCAAGAATGTCGTCGGCTACGATCTGACGCATCTGCTCGTCGGCTCCGAAGGCACGCTCGCGATCATTACCCGCATCATCCTGCGGCTCATCCCGAAGCCCCCGGTGCAGTCCACCTTGCGAGCAACGTTCCGGACGGTGAGCGACGCCGTACAGGCAGTGACCAATGTCATCCGTGCCCGTGTCGTGCCGGCGGCCGTCGAATTGATCGACGGCGATTCGCTGGAGGCTGTCGCTTCCTACTTGAAGGTGCGATCGCTGGCACCGGAAGGTACCGGCGCGCTCCTGCTGCTCGAGGTCGATGGCCTCGCCGAGGCCGTCACCGAGGAAGCAGTTCGCGTCGAGCGGGCCTGCCGGGAGGCGGGCGCCACCGAAGTGCTTCGCTCCGCCGACGAGGCGTCGCGCGAAGAGCTCTGGCGTGTCCGCCGCGAGCTCTGGTACTCGCTCCGAACGATCACCCCACTCAAGTACAACCACGACGTCGTCGTACCCAAGGGCCGAATCCCACAGCTCTTCGATCTGGTCGATGGCCTCAAACGGGAATTCGGACTGCGAATCCCGTGCTTCGGGCACGCCGGCGACGGCAACATTCACGTCAACATCATGGTGACGCCCGGAAATGACGACGAGATCCGACGGGCGCACGAAGCGGAGCGGCGACTTTTCGAAGGCGTGGTCGCGCTCGAGGGCTCGATCAGCGGAGAACACGGCATCGGCTTCGCCAAGGCGAAGTTCCTGTCGATCGAGCTGTCCGACGATGAGATCGCGTTGATGAAACGGGTGAAGCACAGCTTCGATCCGCACGGCATCCTCAATCCGGGGAAGATTTTTCCAGAGCAGTAAGGAGACAGGCATGAAGGCATCGTTTCGCGTCGGCACGATCGCGGGTCTGGCGATCCTGGCCCTCGCCTCCGGCCATCCCCGCGCGGCCGCCAAGCGGCCGATCACCGAGATGGATCTCTTCAAGTTCACCTGGATAGCGGATCCCGAGATCTCACCGGATGGCAGCACGGTCGCCTTCGTCCGCGTCGTCGCCAACGAAAAGGACAACCGCTACGAGTCGGCGATCTACACCCTGCCGTCGAGTGGCGGTCAGCCGCCGCGACCGCTGACGTCGGGCACTCGCGACTCTTCGCCCCGCTGGTCGCCTGACGGCCGCTGGCTCGTCTTCACGCGAGCCGTGGACAAGGACGGCCAGACGCAACCGCCGCAGCTGTTCCTGCTGCGGACGGACGGCGGCGAGGCGCGGGTGTTGACTGATCTGCCCAAGGGCGCCGGTAGCCCGGTCTGGGCGCCGGACGGCAAGAGCATCGCGTTCAGCAGCACCACGGCCGCGGAGGATCTCAAGAAGCCCGAGCCCGACGCGAAGCCCGAACACAAGTCGGACGTCAAGGTGGTGTCGCGGGCGGTGTACCGGTCGAACGGGAACCCGACCTACGTCGATGCGGACCGGCACGCTCATCTCTGGGTGGTCGCGATGGCCGAGAACGGCGATCGCCCGACCCCGCGCCAGCTGACCACCGGCGAGTTCGACGAGCGGGGCGCGGAGTGGGCGCCCGACGGCAGCGTGATCTACTTCACGTCCGATCGCCGCCCGGAGTCGTACTACGAGCCGAGCGACTCGGATCTCTACCGTGTCCCCGCCGCCGGCGGCGACATCGTGAAGGTCGCGAGCATCGACGGAACGATCGGCGCCCCGTCGGCCTCGCCGAACGGCAAGCGGATCGCGTTCGTCGGTACCCTGCGAGGTGACCCGGTCCGCTCCTACAGCCAGCCCGATCTCTGGGTCGTTGACGCGACTCCGGGCAGCGCGCCGCGTAATCTGACCGCGTCGTACGACTTCGACGTCAGCGGCGGCATCGGCGGCGACCAGTCGTCGCCGCGCGGCGATCAACCCAAACCGATCGTCTGGTCGAAGGACGGATCGACGGTGATCGTGGTGACCGCGGAGAAGGGCAGCTCGAACCTCAAGCGGGTGTCGCTGGCCTCCGGCGCCATGGAATCCATCACCACGACGGCGGAGGACATCGTCGCCTACACCGCCAGTGCCGATGGCTCGCGGCTGGCCGCCACGATTTCGACCCAGACCAACATCGGCGACATCTCGGTGCTGTCGTCGGCCGGCGGCGCGCCGGCGCAGATCACGCACGTCAACGACCCGCTCTTCGCTGACATCGGTCAAAGCCAGCCGGAAGAAATTTGGTACACCAGCTTCGACGGCCGCAAGATCCAGGGCTGGATTCTCAAGCCACCGGACTTCGATCCATCGCGGAAGTATCCGATGATCCTCGAGATTCACGGCGGCCCGCACTCGGCGTACGGCAACACCTACACGCACGAGTTCATGTGGATGGCGGCGAAGGGCTACGTCGTGCTGTTCACCAACCCACGCGGCAGCACGTCGTACGGGCAGGACTTCGGCAACATCATCCAGTACCACTATCCCGGCGACGACTACAAGGATCTGATGGCCGGCGTAGACGAGGTGGTCAAACGAGGCTATGTCGATCCGGCACGCCTCGGCGTGACCGGCGGCAGCGGCGGCGGCCTGCTGACTAACTGGACGATCACCCAAACACAGAGGTTCAAGGCCGCGGTGTCGCAGCGCGACATCGCCGACTGGTACGGCTTCTGGTTCACCGCCGACTTCACCCAGTTCCAGCCAACCTGGTTCCGTAAGGCGCCCTGGGAGGATCCGCAGGACTTTGCCGCCCGTTCACCGATCACGCACATCGCCAACGTCACCACGCCGCTGATGCTCGTGCTCGGCGATCAGGACTATCGGACGCCGCCGGCCGATGGTGGCGAGATGATGTTCCGCGCGCTGAAGTACCGGAAGATTCCGACCGTGATGGTCAGGTTCCCGCGCGAGAATCACGAGCTCTCCCGATCGGGCGAGCCGTGGCATCGCGTCGAGCGCCTGCAGCACATCGTCGGCTGGATGGACAAGTGGCTCCAGGGTAAGCAGGTGGAGACGTATTAGAACTACAAGACCCGCAGCCGCCGCGTCCCGGGCAGAAACGGCATCGACGCGATCTGCCCGTCGAAGCCCTTCGCCCAACGACCGGGAATCGTGGTGCCGCAGGCGGGACAGCTGCCGTCGGCGGTCAGTCGATAGGACTGAATGTAATAGCCGGAGCGCTCGATGAGCGTGGCCGAACAATTGTGGCAGCGGGTGTCCTCGAGATCGCCCACCTGACCCGGAAGATTGCCGGCGTAGACATAACGCAGTCCGGCCGCGCGCGCGATGTCGACCGCGCGCAGGAGCATCTCCGGCGTCGTGTTGGCGGGATCGTGCATCCGATAGTCTTTGTGGAACGCGGTCACGTGCCACGGGATGTCCGGTGAGACCGAGGCCACGAACGCGGTCAGGCGTTTCAGCTCGTCGTCCGAGTCGTTGAAACCAGGAATCAACAGCGTCACGAGCTCCAGCCAGATCTCCATGGCGTGCAGGGCGCGGATGGTCTCGAGGATCGGCGCGAGGCGTCCGCCAAGCTGGCGGTAGTGGCGATCGTCGAAGCTCTTGAGATCGACCTTGTAGAGATCGATCCACGGGCGGATGTACTCGAGGACGCGCGGCGTACCGTTTCCGTTCGAGACATAGGCCGTCATCAGACCTGCGGCCCGTGCGGCCTTGAAGATGGCGACCGCCCATTCGCTGGTGATCAACGGCTCGTTGTAGGTCGAGACCATGACCCTGGCGTCGAGCCGCGACGCTTCGTTGACCAGCGCCGCCGGGGCAGCGTCGGTCGGAGCACTGACGGCGCCCGGGTCGCGCAGCGCCTGCGACGTCACCCAGTTCTGGCAATACGAGCAGTGCAGATCGCATCCCAGCATGCCGAAGCTGTAGGCGAGCGCTCCGGGACGTGCGTGGAAGAACGGCTTCTTTTCGATCGGGTCGCACTGCACGCCGCCGACGTATCCCCATGGCACCCGTAACCGGCCGTCGCGATTGAATCGCACCTTGCAGACGCCGAACGCGCCGGTCGGGGATCGGGCACTCGTGGCCGCAGGCGTAACAGCGGAGCCGCCCCGGGCCGATCGTCTCGACCAGTTCCGGCGCGGCCTCCGCCGTGCGGATCGCGAGCACATCGGCAAATGTCGGCACCTATTGAATATAGGTCCCCGCGCGCAGCGAGTCCACCGCGCCGCTGGCCGGGCGTCATCCCGAGAGTGATACGCTTGCCGGTCCGACCATGACCAAGCCAGACGCCGCGTCTGCCGCGGCGGCCGTGCGACGCCGCCACTCGACCCGACACGACCAGATTCTCGAGGTCTTGCAGACGCAGACGGGACACGTCAGCGCTGACGAGCTGTTCGACGCCGTCAGGATCCGATTTCCCGGCATCGGCCGCGCCACGGTCTACCGCACGCTGCAGCGCATGGTCAACGATAGCGTGGCGCGCCGAGTGGACTTTGGCGAGGGCCGCTTGCGCTACGAAGCCTCGCATGGACGGCCCCGCCACTTTCATCTCGTCTGCAGCACCTGTCATCGTTCGTCCGAGTTCGTCAGTTCCGACGTCGACGCGTCGCTCGAGGAAGTGGCCTCCGTCCGGAATTTCACGCCGGCGCATTCGGTGGTCCAGATTTTCGGCACGTGCGAGGAGTGCCGCACCGGCCGCAAGACGCCGGCCATCGATGGCACCTTGACCAAGCGGCTGTTCGCCCGCGACGCGCTGCGCGTGGCCATCAACACCGAGAAGAGCGGCCTCGATTTCTATACGCGTGCGGCCCGGCTGACCCGGGATGCCGCCGGTAAGCGGATCTTCGAAAGCCTCGCCGCCGAAGAGCGGGAGCACCTGTCCACGCTGGAGGATCGCTATCGCGAGCTCATCAACTGCGATGCCCACCTCGAAGGCTTGCCGACGTTCCTGTTCTTCAAGGGAGCGGCCCACGGGCTCTTCGCGGAGGGGGCGTTGCAACTACGGCGGGGGGTCAACGCCGACGAAGCGCTGCAGATCGGAATCGCCTGCGAGCGCGGGTCGCATCGGTTCTTCAAGCGCTATGGCGAACGATTCGAGGACTCGGAAGGCAAGAAGATCTTCCTCGAATTCGCCGACGAAGAGCGCGCCCACATGAACCTGCTGCTGGGAGAGCTTCGCGCGCTCCGCAACCGCCAGCGAAAGCCACGCGTCCGGCGCTGACCCGGGGGTGATCGCTCAACCGGGCTCCCGCCCCGCATCGGCACGCCCTCCAGTCGGCACCAGGAAATCGTAGAATCGCCATATGAAAACGGTCGCGGTCATCGGCGCGTCGTCGAACCACCGGAAGTTCGGCAACAAAGCGCTCCGCGCCTACGCGCATCAGGGATTCACGGTCATCCCGATCAATCCCCATGAAGCCGAGGTCGAGGGGTATCGTGCCTACGCGTCGGTCCTCGACGTGCCGGGCCCGATCGACGTGGCGACGATCTACGTGCCGGCGGACGCCGGCTTGCGGGTGATCGAAGAAGTCGCGCAGAAGGGAATTCCCGAGGTGTGGCTGAATCCTGGGGCGGACGACCCTGTTGTGGTCGCGAGGGCAGAGGCGCTCGGGTTGAAGCCCATCATGGCGTGCAGCATCTTCGCGATCGGGGAGTCGCCCGGTGCCTACTGAAGGAGTCGAGGTCAGGTGATTTCATGAGTCGAACAGACGCAGGCGCACCGACGCTGGCGGACCTGCTGGACAGGAACCGCGCCTGGGCAGCCCGGCAGACCGAACGCGATCCCGGCTTTTTCGAGCGGCTCTGCGGTCTTCAGGCGCCGGACTATCTCTGGATCGGCTGCGCCGACAGCCGCGTCCCCGCCAACGAGATCGTTGGCCTGGCTCCGGGGGAGCTGTTCGTCCACCGCAATGTCGCCAACGTCGTCGCGCCCGACGACGCCAACGGCACCGCCGTGCTCCAGTACGCGGTGGAAGTGTTGGCCGTCAAACATGTCATCGTGTGCGGCCACTACGGATGCGGAGGAATCGAGGCCAGCATGGGCGGCACACTGCACGGTCCCATCGAACGATGGCTGCAACACGTGCGCGCCGTCAACGCCACGCATGCACCCGAACTCGATCGCATCACGGATCAGGCTCAACGCGCGCGGAGACTGTGTGAATTGAACGTCGCGGCCCAGGTCAACGCCGTCACCCATGTCGCCGCCGTGCGCGACGCCTGGCGGCGCCAGTCGACACTGGCCGTGCACGGCTGGATCTACGATTTGCGCGACGGATTGCTGCGCGATCTCAACGTCACGGTCACCGCGGCCGACTGACGCGGTCGGTGTGACGACCTGGCCGGGACTCACCGGCGGCCAGGAGCGTCCACCCTGTTCCGTCCGACAAGGCCGGAGCCTGACGGGCGGCCGTCAGATTTGACAGCCACCGTGCCGAGTCCTATACTCCGGAGCGAACCAAACTTCCTCCACGAGCAGAGGTCCCCAGCCAGGGCGCACCTCGATTACGCCGCCGGTCGGCGTTTCACATCAGCATCAATCGGAAATCATACGAGACTGTAACAACCTTCATCGCCAGCAGTTTTCACATGCCCAATAACAAGCGCAATTCAGGGCGCCAGGCGTCCGCCGAGCCGGCGGTCGTGCCGGAGCCTCAACCCGAGTCTCAGCCCACACCAGAAGCCGCCCCACAGGCGTCCGCTCGTTCCGACAGCGGCCGACGCGGCCTGAACATCACGGATCTCAAAGACAAGAGCATCCAGCAGCTCACCCAGATCGCGAAGGACCTGAACGTGGCCGGCGCGACCGGCATGCGCAAGCAGGAGCTGATCTTCCAGATCCTCAAGGCCCAGACCGAGCAGAGCGGCTTCATCTTCTCGGAAGGCGTGCTCGAAGTCCTGCCCGACGGATTCGGGTTCCTGCGCGCGCCGGACTACAACTACCTGCCCGGCCCGGATGACATCTACGTGTCCCCGTCCCAGATCCGCAAATTCGACCTGCAGACCGGCGACACCGTGTCGGGCCAGATACGGCCGCCGAAGGAAGGGGAGCGCTACTTCGCGCTGATCAAGGTCGAGGCGGTGAACTTCGAGGCCCCTGAACAGGCCCGCGACAAGCTGTTCTTCGAGAACCTGACGCCGCTCTACCCGCAGGAGCGGATGGTGCTCGAGACCACCAGTGAGAATCTGTCCGCGCGGGTCATGGATCTGATGACGCCGATCGGCAAGGGGCAGCGCGGCCTGATCGTCGCCCCGCCCCGCACCGGCAAGACGATGCTGCTGCAGAATATCGCCCAGTCGGTGGCGAAGAATCACCCCGAGGTCTACCTGATCGTCCTGCTGATCGACGAGCGGCCGGAAGAAGTCACCGACATGCAGCGCTCGGTGCAAGGGGAAGTGATTTCCTCGACCTTCGACGAACCGGCGCAGCGCCACGTCCAGGTCGCCGAAATGGTGATCGAGAAGGCCAAGCGCCTGGTCGAGCATCGCAAGGACGTGCTGATCCTGCTCGACTCGATTACGCGTCTGGCGCGCGCCTACAACTCGGTCATTCCTCCCTCAGGCAAAGTGCTCTCGGGCGGGCTCGACTCGAACGCGCTCCAGAAGCCGAAGCGCTTCTTCGGCGCCGCGCGGAATATCGAGGAGGGCGGCTCACTGACGATCATGGCGACGGCGCTCATCGACACGGGGTCGCGGATGGACGACGTGATCTTCGAGGAGTTCAAGGGCACGGGCAACATGGAAATCCATCTCGACCGGAAGCTGACCGACAAGCGCGTCTTCCCGTCGATCGACATGCAGAAGAGCGGCACCCGCAAGGAAGAGCTGCTCCTCGCGCGCGAAGATCTCAATCGCGTCTGGGTGTTGAGAAAGGTGCTTGCCCCCCTCTCCGCCGTGGAAGCGATGGAACTGCTCCTCGACAAGATGGGGAAGACGAAGGCGAACGCCGACTTCCTCTCCTCGATGCAGAAGGGATAATCCGCCTCGGCTGTGGTAAGGTCCCTGACGGTTGAGCTCGCCCACCGGGGGTGACTCCAGGCTTCGTGACTCGGTTCCCCCTGACTCGAGTCAGGGCAAGGAGTGTTCAAATGAGACGCCGTCTGTCAATCGCCGCTCCATTCTTGGCGGGCTTCATGATGATGCTGTTCTCGACGCCACGGGTGGTTGCCCTGGACACACAGGACAAAGGCAGTACCGCCAAGGAGAGCCGCATCGATGGCACGATCCAGTCCGTCGATAAGGGAACGAAAACCATCGTCGTCCGACTGAGGGGTAAGCAAGACACGAGACAGGTGGTCTACGACGACAAGACCCAGTTCACCTTCCGCAACAAGGCCGCGTCGCTCGACGAGGTGAAGGAGGGCCGGCGGGTGATCTGCCTGGGGACTCTCGGCGATAAGAACAGGCTGATGGCGACGCGAGTGGACGTGCGGGACGAAATGTAGGGAAGGCCATTGCGAGCGCAGAGCGCGGAGGACCGCCACGGCAACGCGCTCTGTCCAACAACCTGGCCCGCTCGACTCCTAGCTGCCGCAGCTTCCGCCGAGCGCCTGGAGAGCCTCGACGTCCATCACCACGACGTTCTCGGCGGGATCCGGCGGCCGCCCGGTATTACCGGCCGTCATCGACCCGCCACCGACCACGACCCTGCCGCCCTTGAACTTCATGCCGGCCTCGGTCAGCGCTGATTTCTTGATCAGACCCGTGATCTCGACGCGCTGACCGTCGTTCTTCTTCACGTCGTTCATCTGGTCTTTCTTGCCGGAGAGCCGGAACGAGCTCTGACGGATCGGCGGTCCGCTCTGGGTGTCGGTCTGCCGGACGTTGGAGGCCGAAAGGACCCGCCCCTTGATACAGCCGGTGACCGTGACCTCAACGGAATCCTTCGGGACCTTCGGGCGTTCCTCCTGCTGCGCGGCAAGCGGCGCCACGGCGGCAATCGCCAGAAGAGCGGCGCCAAGTCGACGAGACGTCATGAATCCTCCACCAGCAGGCGCACTTCGACGATACCACGCTCTTCGGGTCATTTGACTTTCCATTCCTGGACGCCGGCCGATACCTGGGGCTGCATGATCACCTCGAGCCGCAGGGCAGTCGTTTTCACCGCCGCGAAGTGGACGAGATTGTAGCGGTCCTTGAGCACGCCGTACTCGGTGGGATGCTCGACCGGGGTCCACTCCGAGCCCTTCTTGTAGAGCAGTCGCCACGACTTCGGCACCCGCACGCTGCCATGGCCGGTGTCGTCGAACCAGTAGACCTGCGCTTCGGAGACGGTTGCCGGCTGACGGAACGTCATCTCAATCCACTCGCCGTGGCTGCAGGGCGACGGGGGTGGAGGACCGGCCGGAGCGGCGCCAGCCGCGCAGCCCGAGGTCGGCCACCAGTCGAAGTACGAGGCCGGATCGTCTGACGAGGTCGGATCCTCGCCGTCGGCGATGTTCGCGATGATTTGCCGGCTCGGCGAATTGGCCAGCGTGCTGGTGGTGGCCAGCGTTGGATACGGCGTCGGCCTGGCCGCGGCCTCGGTGCGGGCGAGCCAGACCGCCATCTGGCCGCGCCCGCGGTTCGCCCACGTCGCGTAGGGGATGGCCTTGAACGGCTGTTCGGTCTTCAACACGTTTCCATGCTCGCCGAACTTGAACCCGATGGCGCGACCGGTCACGACTTCGACGCCGTTGAGGAGATCTGGTTGGAACGCGGCGGTGAGGCCGCTGGCGTCCGGCAGCACGATGTTGCGCACCTTGCCGTCCGGATTGTCGGGCCACTCCGCCGCGTAGACGATCGGCCCGCGCTGCAGGGCGACGCGATTCCGGTCGGCTTCGACGTGGTCGTTGGCCACGACGCGGCGCACGGGCATCGGCAGGTCGAGCGCGATGACATCGCCGGCCTTCCAGGTCCGTCGGATGGACACATAGCCATCGCTCAGCGTCAGCGGGACCGCCTCGCCGTTGACGCTGAGCGTCGGCCGCGGCGCCGGCGCATCGGCAAACTTGTACAGATCGCCCGGTACCGGCTGCTCGCGAGCCCACCCTGGAATGCGAACGTTGACGGCGAACGAACGCGGCCGATCGGGCGCCAGGGTGACTCGGACCGCGCCGTCCCATGGATACCGCGTGTCCTGCGAGATCTTGAGCGGGCCGCCCGCCAGATCGATGTCGGCGGTGCCGCCGGCAAAAAGGTTGACGAAGAGCGTATCGCCGCGATGCGCGTAGACGTAGCCAGGCACCGACGCCATGAAGCGGGTGATATTGCCCGGACAACAGGCGACCCCGAACCACGCCTGACGTACGTGCTGACCGTTCGATTCGAGGGGGTTGGGGTAGAAGAACGTGTCACCTTTGAGCGAGACACCGGAGATCAACCCGTTGTAGAGCGTGCGCTCCATGACGTCCACGTATTGCCCGTCGCCATGCAGCAGGAACAGCCGCTGGTTCCAGAAGTCCATGCCCACCGAGGCGCACGTCTCGTTGTACGCCGTCATGTTCGGCAGATCGTAGGGCGCTCCGAATCCCTCGTGTCCACCGGCTGCACCGATGCCACCAGTGAGGTATAATTTGTTCTGAACGAGGCTGTTCCAGATGGCGTCCCCCGCGGCGCGCATCTTGCTGTCGTCTTCCAGCGCCGCAACATCCGCCATTCCCGCATACATGTACATCGCGCGGACGGCGTGACCGACGGGCTCGGTTTGATCGATCACTTTGAGTTGCGCCTGGTTGTAGTCCAGCCCTCTCGGGTTCACGGTCTCGCCACCAGGAACTTTGTCCGGTCCCCGCTCGTCGAGCATGAACTTCGCGAGCGCGAGGTACTGCTCGTTGCCGGTCGCCCGGTACAGCTTCACGAGCGCCATCTCCGTGATCTGGTGGCCGGGCCAGATGGTGCGCTTGCCCGGGCCGAACGTCTTCGTCAGCAGGTCGGCCGCTCGAATCGCGACATCGAGCAATGTTCGCTTGCCGGTGGCCTGATAGTGAGCGACGGCCGCCTCGAACAAGTGACCGAGGTCGTAGAGCTCGTGGCTGTCGTTGCGCTCGTTGACCCAGCGTTGGGCGCCGGCCCACTGGTGCGGGTTCTTGGGATCGATCGTTCGCGTCGTGTAGATGTAGCCGTCAGGTTCCTGCGCGGCGGCGATCTTGGCGATCATCGAGTCCACGTAGGCGTCCAGCGCGGGATCTTTCTGGACGCCGAGCACGTACGACGCTCCCTCGATCACTTTGTAGAGGTCGGTGTCGTCGAAGGGGTATCCCGGCGCTTTCATGTCGTGAGCTTCACCGCGAAGCGCCTGGGCGGCCCGTTCGAAATTGTTGACGCGGCCGGATAGCTCGCATTGTTGGAACGCCGCCGGAATCGTCACCTTGCGGTTGGTCTCGATGCGAGGGGCCCAGAACACGTCCGACAGATGCACGGCGGTAAACGGGATCGGCTGAACCGGGTAGTCATGCGCCGGCTGGGTCGGTTGCATGCCAGGTAAGACGGGAGAGCGGGCCGAGGCCGCCAGCGCAACGGTCGTCCCGATGAGGAGGACCGCCAATACGTCCACCTTGGAAAAGCTCATCGCTTGATCCTCCTGTCCTGAGCGCCGCCGTGTCGGTCGATTATGCCTGCTGTTCCTGCTTCTCCGAAACCAGGTGCCTCGACGGGGGATTTCGTCCAAAGTTTTACCCATGTTGTCCCGCCGTCGAGCTTTGGGGGCTGCCAAACAAGCGAATTGCGCTGGCATCGGGTTGGCACTGCCACGGTCGAGCCCCCAGCTTGCGAGGAGCGCCTCTCGGCGGCGATGTTCGCGCGCGTATAGGCTCCGACATTTTGACGAGGTGAAGTTTGGCTGGACTTGCGGTCCGATTCAAGACAACAGGAGTTCTCACGATAGCGGTGTTCGTGGCCCTGATGGGTTACGCCCGCCCTGCTCACGCCCAAGTCCTGGGGCCGCAGGAACGGCTGTGCGATCCCTCCTTCCAGGACTGCCGGGCGGACCTCCTGAAATACATCAATCAGGAGACGGTCGGCATCGACGCTGGATTCTGGTTGATGGACGACGACCGCTACGCGACCGCCTTGATCAACCGGTTCAACGCGGGGGTGCCGGTGAGGATCCTCATGGATCCACGGTGCGTGACTGAGCACGTGCAGTGTCAGCCGATTGTAGACAAGCTGAAGGCTGCGGGGCTGCCCATGCGCAACCGGACCGGGAGTGGCATCCTCCACTGGAAAATGATGCTCTTCGCGGGCCAGGGGCAGCTCGAGTTTGCGGGGGCCAACTTCGCGCCGTTCGAGTTCGTGCCGTCGACGCCGTACGTGAACTACACCGACGAGGTCATCTTCTACACGAACACTCAGTCGCTGGTCAACAGCTTCATGAGGAAGTTCGATGATCTCTGGACCAGCAGCACCGAGTTCACGGACTTCGCCAACATCAGCGCACCGTTGGTCCGCAATTACCCCACGTATCCGATCGACCCCGAGCTGAACTTTCCGCCGGACGACAGCTATCGCAACCGTGCGGTCGCCCTCTACAACAAAGAGATGCAGAAGATCGACGTGATGATGTTCCGCATCACCGACGTTTCGCACACCAACGCGATGCTCGCCGCCGTAAACCGCGGCGTACCGGTTCGGCTAATCACGGATGAAGAGGAATACCGCAATCCCGATCGCCTGTGGGACGCCTACAACGTGGACATCATGTACCACGCCGGCGTGCAAGTGAAGCTGGACGCGCACCAAGGTATCGACCACGAAAAGGCGGTCATCCTGTACGGCCAGGCCACCTCGATCATCGGCTCGTCGAACTGGACCTCGCCGTCGACCAGCTCCCAACGAGAGCACAACTACTTCACGACGCGGCCGTTCGTGTTTCAGTGGCTGCAAGCACAGTTCGAGCGCAAGTGGAACAACAGCACGGGGAATGCCGAGACGAAGGCGTTCGTGCCGCTCCCGCCCGGTCAGCCCGTCTACAATTCGCCGGCGAACGGCGGGACTGCCCAGCCGACAACCGGCGTGGTGCTGCAGTGGAACGGCGGCCTCTGGGGACAGATCTACGACATCTATTTCGGGACGACGCCCACTCCGCCGCTGCTCGCCTCGAACCAGCAGCTCGGTCCCAGCCAAACGTCCACCGACTACCGCAAGTACACGGTGACGTCGCTGCAGCCAGGCACGACGTACTACTGGAAGGTCGTGTCCAAGACGATGGCGTTCGTCACCAGCGCTGGACCGGTCTGGAGCTTCACAACCGCGGGCTCGGGCGGTGGCGGCGGCGCGCTGCCGGCCCCCTGGTCCGACTCCGACGTCGGAGCGGTCGGTACCCCCGGCGGCGCCAGCTACACCGCGCCGACATTCACTGTCATGGGAGCCGGCGCCGATGTCTGGGGAACGGCCGACGCCTTCAACTACGTCTATCAACCGCTGAGCGGCGACGGCACCATCGTCGCGCGCGTCGCGTCGATTCAGAACATCGCCCCGTGGACCAAGGCGGGCGTCATGATCCGTGGCTCGCTCAGCGCCGGTTCGGCCCAGGCCTTCATGCTGGCCTCGAGCAGCAAGGGGTTGGCGTTTCAGCGACGAGTGTCCGACGGAGGCATCAGCACCAGCACGCCCGGCAGCACGTCAACAGCACCTCGCTGGGTGAAGCTGACGCGTGCTGGCAACACCATCACGGCCTTCGAATCGGCCAACGGCGCGTCATGGACGCAAATCGCTAGCGATACCTTCTCGATGCCCGCGTCGGTCCTCGTCGGCCTCGCGGTGTCGAGTCACGTCACCGGCACCAACGCGACGGCGACCTTCGACAACGTGACGGTGACACCGGCCGGTCAAGTGCCATCGCTGCCGGCCGGGTGGGATCATGCTGACATCGGGGCCGTGAACGCCCCCGGCAACGCCACCTATGCCGCGCCGACGTTTACCATCACCGCGCGAGGCGCCGACATCTGGGGGACAGCGGATGCGTTCCACTATGCATACACGCCGCTTCAGGGAGACGCCACCGTGATCGCCCGCGTCCCCAGCATCACGTTCGCCAACGCGTGGTCGAAGGGGGGCCTGATGATCCGCGAAACCCTCGACGCCGGATCGAAGCACGCAACGATCCTGGTGTCGGCGGGCAAAGGCGTCGCCTTCCAGCGTCGTGAAGCCACCAACGGCACCAGCGTGAGTACCGCGGGCAGTACCTCGGGTCCGCCACGGTGGTTGAAGCTGGTGCGAAGCGGCGACACCTTCACGGCGTATGAGTCGAGCGATGGCTCGACGTGGGTGCCCGTCGGCACGACCACCATCTCGATGCAAGGGTCGGTGTTCGTCGGGCTGGCCGTAACCAGCCACATCACCACCGCAAGCACGACCGCGACGTTCGACAACGTCAGCATCCAGTAGACCGCATCTCTTCGCACGTCCAGGTACGGCGGGGCCATCGAAGGCTTCGCCGTACCGGATCCACTCCTTCATCAACTCCACGCCGCCTGATTCGTCACGCGCAGTGAGTGGCGCGCTTGACAGCCTTCTGCCAGACAGGGAGGATTGAGGCCGCGCGCCGGTCACCGAGCCCCGGGGCTTCGAGTCGCGCCTTGTTTGCCGCCCGATGCAACGACGCACACGCCTGACCGTGGTGATTCTGGGGATGCTGCTGACAGCGGGTTCGGCGCCGCCAGCGCTTCATCCTATCGTTCCCAGGATTGCCGTCAGCGCGCGGCCGCTGCCGCTATCCGCCGTGCGCCTGACCGGCGGTCCCTTGAAGCGCGCCCAGGATCTGGACGCGGACTATCTGCTCAAGCTCGAACCCGATCGCATGCTGGCGCACTATCGCGAGCGCGCCGGCCTGCAGCCCAAGGCCGAGGCGTATGGCGGTTGGGATGGTGACAAACGCAATCTCACCGGACATATCGCCGGGCACTATCTATCCGCCGTCAGCCTGATGTGGGCCGCTACGGCAGACGTTCGCTTCCGCGAGCGGGCGACGTACCTCGTCAACGAGCTGAAAGCGGTTCAGGACAAGCAGGGCGACGGCTACCTCGGCGCCCTGGCCAACGGGAGGGAAGCCTTCGCCGACCTTGCGAACGGGAACATCCGATCTACCAGTTTCGACCTCAATGGCCTGTGGTCTCCCTGGTACGTGCTCCACAAGACCTATGCCGGCCTGCGGGACGCGTATCGATACACCGGGAATCGGACGGCGCTCGACATCGAGATCAAGTACGCGGCCTGGGCGGAAGGCATTCTCTCGAAGCTGAACGACGAGCAGACGCAGCGCATGCTGAACACCGAGTTCGGCGGCATGAACGAGGTCCTTGCCGATCTGTACGCCGATACAGGGGACCCGCGGTGGCTGGCGCTCTCGTATCGTTTCGAGCATCGCGCCGTGCTCGATCCGCTGAAACGTCACGAAGACCCGCTTGACGGCATCCACGGCAACACGACGATTCCCAAGCTCCTCGGATCCCTCGCACGCTTCATCGACACCAGTGATGTCGGCGACGGGTTTGCCGCCGGCTACTTCTGGGATCGCGTCGCCCACCATCACAGCTTCGCCACCGGCGGCCACGGGAAGGACGAATATTTCCGCGAGCCTGACGTGTTGGGGAACATCGCCGACGGCCGCACGTCGGAAAGCTGCAACGTCTACAACATGCTGAAGATGACGCGGCGGCTGTTCTCGCTGCGTCCGGACCCGGAATACGCCGAGTTCCACGAACGCGCGCTGTTCAACCACATCCTCGGATCGATCGATCAGGCTGGCAACATGTGTTACATGGTGCCAGTTGGCCAGGGCGTGCGGCGCGAGTACCAGGACATGTTCCGCAGCTTCACCTGCTGCGTCGGCACCGGCATGGAGAGCCACGCGCTCCACGGCTACGGCCTCTACTACGAGTCGGGCGATCGCCTCTGGGTGAACCTGTACGCGCCGTCAACTGTCGAATGGCAGGATGCCGGCGTCAGGCTCGAGATGCGCACGGGATTCCCTGAGACCGAAGAGGCCAGGTTGACGATGACGGTCAAGGCACCAAAGACGCTGACGATCGCGCTCCGGCGACCGCTGTGGGCGGGTCCAGGCTTCGCCGTCAAGGTGAACGATCGCGAGGTTTCGTCGCTGCCGGCGCCTGGCTCCTACGTCGAGGTCACGCGGACGTGGAACACTGGTGATGCGATCGCCCTCGTCCTCCCCAAAGCACTGCACCTGGAGCCAACCCCCGACAATCCACGACGGACGGCGATCATGTGGGGCCCGCTCGTCCTCGCCGGCGATCTGGGCCCCGAGCCGCCGCGTACTCGGGAGTCGGAGATGCCGCCACCCGTCGACGTGCCGGTCCTGGTTACGGCGAACCGGCCGGTTGACGAGTGGCTCAAGCCGGTGCCGGGTGAGTCGGGAGCTTTTCGAACCGCGGGCGTCGGCCGCGATCGCGATGTCACGCTGGCGCCGTTCTATCGCGTCCAGCACAGGGTCTATTCCGCCTACTGGGACCTCTTCACCCCGGCAGAGTGGGACGCCCGGTCGGCGGAGATCGCAGCCGACCGCGAACGAGTCCATCGCCTCGAGGCTTCGACCGTGGCGTTCGTGCAACCCGGCGACATGCAGCCGGATCGCGATTTCAATCAGCAGGGTGAGAACACGACGGTCGCCCGGGTCAACGGACGTCAGGGCCGCAGCGGCCGCAGCTGGTTTTCCTACGACGTCCCAGTCGAGGAATCCAGGCCGATGGTGCTGGTCGTGACCTACCACACCGACAGTCGGCGTCCCCGATCGTTCGAGATCCTGGCGGACGGCCAGCGAATCGCGCAACAGGCGTTCGACCGCAGCAGCATCTCGCGCTTCATCGATCTCGAATACCCGATTCCGACGGAAATTCTTCGCGGTAAGAACAGGACCACGATTCGATTCGTGGCGACGAACGGCAACGACATCGCGGCCGTCTTCGGATTGCGGATGGTTCGTGCCGACGCGCGTTGACACCTTCCTGATCGCCGCGCTGGCCACCGTCATGGCCACTCAGAACGCTCCGGCACCTTCGGTGCGCGCCGACGATGGCTTGTCGACATCGATTCGGACGGCCGCCGCCGCCGTCGAGCAGACCGAACCCGGCGCGCGTCCGGCGGCCGCCATGGTCGAGAGCTTCGACGGCCTTGGTGTCGGGTTCGAAGGACCGCAGGGCACCTACGCCGGGCGGAATCCATCGGACAGCAGCCTGGCCGTCGGACCCGACCACGTCGTCCAGATCGTCAACACCAGGCTGGCGGTCTTTTCAAAAAAGGGAAAGCGGTTCGAACGAACCGGCCAGGTCTTGTATGGCCCGGTGGCGACCAATGAGATCTTCACCCGGCTCGGCGGCCCGTGCGCCGGGCGCAACAACGGCGACGCGGTGGTCCGCTACGATCAGCTGGCGAATCGATGGCTGATCGTGATGCCGATCTTCGGCCGGATCGCGCCAGGAGAGTACCGCGTGCCCGACGAACGGACGTCACCGGCGCCCGCCTCCCCCGGTCAACCTGCGGCAAACGGCCAAGCCTCGACGCCGGGTCCGGCTGCGGCGCCGCCGCCCAATCCGGTTCAGCCCGCGCCGCCGGCCGGGCGGGGTCAGAGAGGTCAGGCGCCGACGCCACCACCGACGGGCACGTACGCAATGTGCTATGCCGTCAGCACGACGTCGGATCCGCTCGGCTCGTACTACCGCTACGTGTTCGATCGTCCGCTCTTCCCGGACTACCCGCGGCCGGCGATCTGGTCGGACGGCTACTACACACCAACCAGCACTGGCGACGAGGTCATCCAGAAACACGTCTGCGTCGCCGATCGCGACAGCATGTTGAAGGGACGGCCGGCGACGGAGCAGTGCGTGATCATCGACGGCGTCAATTTCCTCAACAGCGCCGACATCGACGGCAAGGCGCTGCCGCCAGCGGGCGCTCCGAATATCATCGTCGCCGCCGGAGGCACGCAGCTCAAGCAGGTGTTCGAAGACAACGGGCTCTACTCGTGGTCGCTCCACATCGACTGGAAAGAACCGGCGCGCACGACATTGAGCGGGCCGGTGAAGATCGACGTGGCTCCTTATCGATATCTCTGCAACGGGCAGCTCACCAACTGCGTGCCGCAGCCGGGGACCGATCGTCGACTGGATGCGCAGGGGGACAAGATCATGCAACGGCTCGTCTACCGGCGCGTCCACGGCCACGAGTCGATCGTCGCGACGCATTCAGTGGCGACCAGCACCGGCGGAGGCGGCGTGCGCTGGTACGAGCTGCGGCTCGATCGCCAACGCACTCCGATCCTCTACCAGCAGGGAACGTTCGCTCCCGATGGGCTCTACCGCTGGATGGGCAGCATCGCCATGGACCGCAACGGAAATATCGGCGTCGGCTACTCGTTTGGCGGCACGCCGCATTTCGTCGGACAGCGCTTTGCCGCGCGCATGGAGCATGATCCCAAGGGTCAGCTGACGCTCGGGGAGACCGTGCTGGTTGAGGGGGAGGATGCGCAGGCCAGCACGATCCGGTGGGAAGATTACGCCACCACGGCGCTCGATCCCGAAGACGACTGCACGTTCTGGTATACCGGCGACTACATCAAGAAGAACGCCGCGACCTATTCGAGCCGGATTGGCGCCTTTCGGCTGCCCGGCTGCCGCTCGAGGTAATGAAGGATGGAGGCTGCCTCAATGCTCCGACGCTTACTCGTCGCCGTGGCACTCGTCGCGCTGGCCGCTTCGCTGGCCGCACGCCAGGCGCCATCTTCCACCGCCGCGCCGCAGGCGCGCATCAAGATCGACGTCGATCGAACCGTTGGCACCGTCGATCCCCTGTTGTTCGGGAACTTCGCCGAACATCTCGGCCGCATGATCTACGGCGGCATCTACGACGAGAAGAGCCCGCTGTCGGATCAATTCGGCTTCCGAAAAGATGTCATGGAAGCGGTGAAGGGTCTTGGCGTGTCGATCCTGCGCTGGCCGGGGGGCAACTTCGCCTCGGGCTACAACTGGAAGGACGGCATCGGTCCGAAGGACCAGCGTCCGGCCCGGCCCGAGCTGGCCTGGAACGACGTCGAGACCAACCGGTTCGGCACCGACGAATTCCTGCGCTACGCCGAGGCGATCAAGACCGAACCGTACATCTGCGTGAATCTTGGTCTCGGCACCATCGGTGACGCGCGCGACTGGGTCGAATACACCAACAGCGCCAATCACACCTACTGGGCGGATCTGCGCCGCAAGAATGGACGCGACCAGCCTTACACCGTCAAGTACTGGGGACTGGGCAACGAGATCGACGGCCCCTGGCAGCTCGGACACAAGAACGCGACCGAGTACGCGACGTTCGCGCTCGAGGCCGCCAAGGCAATGCGCGGCATCGATCGCTCGATCAAGCTGGTCGCCAGCGGCTCGAGCAACTACAACCCCACCGCGGACTGGGTCGGCTGGAATCGAACCGTCCTGCAGACGCTGAAGAACCAGATCGACTACATCGCGCTGCACACCTATGTCCGCAACCGCGAGAACGACTTCGAGCGCTTTCTCGGGGCTTCGCAGCTCGACGTCGAGCGCTACATCGACACGACCCAGGCGCTGATCAGGGAGGTGCGCACCGAGCCCACGGCGCGACCGATCTACATCGCCTACGACGAGTGGAACGTGTGGTACCGCGCCTTCAACGATCAGAAGCTGGAAGAGATCTACAACTTCGAGGACGCGCTGGCGATGGGCATGTTCTTCAACAGCTTTTTCCGCCACGCCGACATCGTCAAGATGGCGAACCTGGCGCAGATGGTCAACGTGATCGCCCCGATCATGACCAACGACAAGGGGCTGTTCCTGCAGCCGATCTATTTCCCGATCGTCGAATTCGGGCGGCAGCGCGGGAATACGGCGCTCGACGTCTGGGTCGCGTCACCGACCTACAAGGTCGCGAATCGGCCCGAGGAGCTGAAATATCTGGACGTGTCGGCCACCTACGACACCGCGGGCAAGCGCGTCTTCGTCAACGTGCTCAACCGCAGCAAGGACAAGGCGATTGCGGCATCGATTGAGAGCACGTCGGGCGGGCTGTTGCCGGATGCCGCGATCTGGCAGATGAACAACGCCGACCTCAAGGCCACCCACACGTTTGGGGACGACATGAAGGTGAGGCCGACGACGACCTCGGTGAACGTCGCTGGGCAGGGCGGCCTTCGCTACACATTTCCGGCGCACTCGCTCACGATCATGACTTTGAAGACGCCCTGACGCCAGCTGATGTTTTCGCGCGGCCCGGCGCCACGGCGGAGGCAGGCCGCATGCTACGATTCACGACTCGGAGGGTCTTGATGGCTTGTTTCACGGCGGAGCAGATCGCGCTTGCCGCACGCGGCGCCGGGCCCGGCGTGCCGGGCGTCGTCTCTCCCATGCTCGTCGCATGACCGATCGCGCCTTCACCATCGGCGTGGACTTCGGGACCAACTCGGTTCGCGCGCTGGTCGTCGACTGTCGCGATGGCCGCGAGCTCGGCACGTCGGTGTTCGACTATCCGAGCGGCGACCAGGGTGTGCTGCTGGATCCGAAACAGCCGCATCTGGCACGGCAGAACCCTGCCGACTACGTCCTCGGTCTACGCCAGTCCATCACCGGCGCACTCGCGGACGCTGAACGCGATCCGGCGTTTGCACGACTATCCGTCGTCGGCATCGGCGTGGACACGACCGGGTCGACCCCGCTGCCGGTGGACGCGCACGCCCGCCCGTTGGCCGGCGATCCGCGATACGCGCCCAACCTGGCCGCCCATGCCTGGCTGTGGAAGGACCACACGTCAGCGGAGGAGGCCGCCGCCATCACGTCGACCGCGGCGGCGCACGCGCCGGAGCTGCTGGCCCCGATCGGCGGCATCTATTCGTCCGAGTGGTGGTGGTCGAAGATCTGGCATTGTCTGCGCGTCGCGCCGGACGTATTCGATGCGGCGGTCAGCTGGGTCGAGCTCGCGGACTTCGTTCCCGCCGTGCTCTCCGGCGTCAACGACTCCAGGCGCATCGTCCGCTGCGTCTGCGCCGCCGGGCACAAAGCTCTGTACTCCGACGCTTGGGGAGGTCTTCCGGCAAAGGCGTTTCTGGCGCGTCTCGATCCCAAACTGGCGGACCTGCGCGACCGGTTGTATGACAAGGCCTGGCCGCCCGGTCATCCGGCTGGCCACCTGTCGGAGGAATGGGCGCACGACCTCGGGCTTCGCGCCGGGATCGACATCGCGATGGGCGGATTCGACGCGCACTACGGGGCGATCGGGTCGGGCGTCAGGACAGGGACGCTGGTGAAGATCATCGGTACCTCGACGTGCGACTGCGCGGTGGCGCCGGCGGCGGACAAGATCGCCGACGTCCCCGGCATCTGCGGCATCGTCAACGGCTCGATCCTGCCGGACTATTTCGGCATCGAGGCGGGGCAGTCCGCGGTTGGTGACATCCTGAAGTGGTGGGTCGAGGGAGTGTGCCAGGGACAGGCGGCTCTGCACGCGCAGCTTTCGAGCGAAGCGGCGCGCCTCGCGCCGGGGGAGTCGGGGCTCGTCGCGCTCGACTGGAACAACGGCAACCGGACGATTCTTGTCGACACGCGGCTCACCGGGCTGATTCTCGGACAGACGCTTCACACCACACGAACCGAGATCTATCGGGCGCTGATCGAGGCGACGGCGTATGGCGCCCGCGCGATCATCGAGCGGCTGCAGGAATACGGCGTCGGGATCGATCGCGTGGTGTGCTGCGGGGGCATCGCGGAGAAGAACGAGCTGTTCATGCAGATCTACGCCGACGTCATCGGCCAGCCGATGCTGATCGCGGGATCGGCGCAGACGCCGGCGCTGGGAGCCGCGATCGCAGCCGCGGTCACCGCGGGCCGGTACACGCGCTGGGACGAGGCGCAGGAGCGGATGACCCGACTGAAACCCATCCGTTACGATCCGCCGCCCGAACGCGGTGCGCGTCTACGACGAGCTGTACGGCATCTACCGCGAGCTGCACGATGTCTTCGGCGGCGTTCCGGGCGCCCGTCCCGACCTGGGGTCGATCATGAAGCGGTTGCTGGACATCAAGCAGCGCGCCTCGAGTTCCATGGGGTCCCAATGATTGCCCCAGCGCTGCGAGAGACCGTGTATCGCGCCAACCGCGCGCTCGCCGAGAGCGGGCTGGTCATGGGCACGTTTGGCAATGTGTCGGCCGTGGACCGCGATCTTGGCGTGGTCGTGATCAAGCCAAGCGGCGTCGCCTACGATCTGCTGACCCCCGAGCACATGGTGGCCGTCTCGCTCGAGACCGGGGGCGTGCTGGAGGGAACGCTGCGGCCGTCCTCCGACACGCCGACGCACCTCGAGCTCTACCGGGCGTTCGGCTGCGGCGGCATCGTTCACACCCATTCGGAGTTTGCGACGGTCTTTGCCCAAGCCCGCACGCCGATACGATGCCTGGGCACGACCCACGCCGACTACTTCAGGGGAGAAGTGCCGGTCACGCGCTGCCTGCGCGAGGACGAGGTCGAACGAGACTACGAGCGCCACACGGGCGCCGTGATCGTCGAGGCGTTCCGCCATTTCGGCCTCTCCGAGCTCGACGTACCGGCCGTGCTCGTCGCCAACCACGGGCCCTTCACCTGGGGAGCGGATCCCTTTCAGGCCATCGGGTATGCGGAGGCGCTGGAGTTCGTCGCCAGGCTGGCGTGGCGCACGGAACTTCTCGCGCACGACGCCGCTGCACCCGAGGCCTGCCTGATCGATCGTCACCACCGGCGCAAGCACGGCCCCTCGGCGTATTACGGGCAGAAATGAACCGCGCGGTCCTGTGGGATCTCGACGGAACGCTGGTGGACTCCGAGGCGTTTCACTGGCAGTCCTGGGTCCACGCGCTGGAATCCGACGGGGTGGCGGTGACCTACGATCAATTCAAGTCCAGCTTTGGGCAGCGGAACGATCGCATCCTGCGGGTCTGGCTCGGCGCGGACGCGTCCGCCGAGAGAATCGCCCGAATCGCCGACGCCAAGGAGCTCGAATATCGACGGCTGGCGGAGGTGCACGGGTTGACGCCGTTGCCCGGCGCCGCCGAGTGGCTCGCCCGTCTGCACGAGCACGGATGGCGCCAGGCCATCGCCTCCTCGGCGCCGCGTCTGAACGTCGACGTGATGTTGCGCGCGCTCCACCTCACGCGCTACTTCGACGCCATCGTGTCATCCGAAGACGTCGTCCACGGCAAGCCGGATCCTGAGGTCTTTCTGACGGCTGCCCGACGGCTCGACGCCAGCCCTGGGCGGTCCGTCGTGGTCGAGGACGCCGCGGCGGGCGTCGAGGCCGCGCGTCGGGCCGGGATGCGCAGCGTCGGCGTCAGTACCAACGCAGCGCTCGCCGCCGACGTCCCGGTCACGTCGCTCGCGGACCTGCCCAACGATACGTTCGATCGCTTGATTGCGGAATCGTCTGACTGATTCAGCCGCCGCTCTCCATCTTTTTCCACGCCTGCTCGTATTGCGACAGATTGTCCTTGGTGACCACATCCACCCCCGAGTCGATGATCGCGGACGCGGGCGGCTTGCCGTGCTTGATGTCGTAGAGAATCTGGACCGGCTCGCTTCCCCAGCCGAAATACTTCTGTCCCAGCAGCACCTGGACCTTGCCTTCGCGGAGCAGATCGAGGGCGGGCTGGACGGTGTCGAACGAGATCATCTTGGTCTTCGCCGGATCGATCGGGACCGTCGCATTGCGAGTGAAGACCGGCCAGCCGCCTACCGACAGCCACGCCGCCAGATCCGGATAGCGGTTGGTGCCGGTGGCAATGAGCTCGGCGCATCGCACCGAGTCTTCCTTGATGTCGTAGACCTCGACGATTTCGATTCCCGGGGCCCTGCTCAGGACTTCGCGCGCTCCATCGAGACGCCGCTGGAGGTTGGTCGCGCCGACGCTGGTGATGATCGCGACCTTGCCGTGACCATTGAGCAGCTTGACCGCCTGCTCACCGAGAATTCTGCCCGACGCGAGATCGTCGACACCGTAGAACGCCACGCGCTTCGACTTCGGCGCGTCGGAGTCCCACATCACCACCGGAATACCCGCGTCGACCGCGCGGTTGATGGTGTCGGTCAGGAAATCGCCGTTGAGCGCCGAGATCGCCAGGCCGTCGACGCGCTGCGTAATGTAGGACTCGAGGATTTCTTTCTGCTTCAGCTGGTCGGCGCTGGTGGGGGCGTTCCACAGGATGTCGACGTCGCCGAGCTCCTTGGCCTTTCGTTCGGCACCGATCTTCGCGTAGTTGAAGACGGGGATGTCGAGCGTCTTCGGCACGACCGCGAACCGCAGACGCTGTTTCGTCTCGCCGGCCGGCGTCTTCGATCCGCACGCGGTCGCAACGACGGCAGCGATGGCGATGACAATGGCGAGCTTGGTGATCGAGCGGACCGCGGTGGGCATCAGTGACCTCATCTTGTCGGCTGTGGCGTTTGTCATCAGGCGCGTGGCAGGTATGAATCCTCGTGGCATCTTCAATTGTTCATTCGAGCAAAGCGACACTCCCTTGCGTGGTCCGGCTCCGCCCGCTCAGCGCGTGGCGCGGGAGCCGCGGCCCAGCAACTGATCCATCACGACGATCACGATTACCACGAGGCCGACGATCAAGCGATCGTAAAATGTCGCCCCCTGGATCTGGGGCAGGGCGTTGCGGAGCACGCCGAAGATCAACGTCCCCAGGACCGCGCCGACGACCGAGCCACGGCCGCCCGCGAGGCTGGCGCCGCCCACGACGGCAGAAGCGATGATGTCGAGCTCGTAGCCGGTGGCCAGATCCGCCTTTCCCTGACCCTGGACGAGCACGAGGACCACGCCGGAGACGCCCGCGAGGACTCCCGACAACGCGTAGACCGACGTCTTGACGCGCCCGACGGCGATGCCCGAGAACAAGGCGGCCGTCTCATTGCCGCCAATCGAAAACACGGCACGGCCCCACTGGAACGCGGTCATCAGGACCTGGAAGACGAGGGCGAGGACCAGGAGCACGAGCGGCGCCGCCCAGTCCGCCGGCAGGCCGAACGGACGCCATCCTCCCAGCAGACGGCTCGAGACGTCGAAGTATTGCCCCTCGGTGATGATGAACGCCAGTCCTCTGGTGATGCCCATGACGCCCAGCGTCGCGATGAACGGCGGCAGCCGCACGATCACAATCAGCGCCGCGCTGAGCAGACCGGCGGCAAGGCCGACCAGCACTCCAGTGGTCATCGCCGGACCGAGCGCCCACCCTTTCATCACGAACAGGTCGGCGGAGATCACGCCGGCCAGCGCCATCACGGCTCCCGGCGCCAGATCGATGCCACCGGAGATGATCACGATGGCGGCGCCAATCGCGGCGATGCCGTAGATCGACGAGTACTTCAGGATCAGCAGGCCGTTGCCCGCGTTGAGGAACGGATGCGGTCGATTGCCGTCGGGCCACAGCCACCAGGTGAAGAATGCGATTTCGAGCACCAGGATGACGACGGTGCTGAGCTCGCGGACTTGCCAGAGCTTTCTCACGAGGCGACCTCGTGCGTCGCGAGCCGCATGACCGCTTCTTCAGTTGCATCGGCCCCCGCGATCTCCCCGCGGATCTGTCCCTCGCGCATGACGAGAATGCGATGGGCGATCGCGAGCAGCTCCGGCAGATCGCTCGAGGCGACGAGAATGCCGGCGCCGGCTGCCGCTTCACGTCGGATGATCTCGTGAATCTCGAACTTGGCGCCCACATCGACTCCCTTGGTGGGTTCGTCGAGGAGAAGGGCCCTGGGTGACGTACCGAGCCACTTGGCGACGACGATCTTCTGCTGGTTGCCGCCGCTCAGGCTGTCGGGGCTGGCGTCGATGTCCCGCGCCTTGATCCGCCAGGTGGTCAGGATCGCCTCCGCCTCCCGCCGCTCGCGTCGGACGCGTACGATTAGATCGCCGCGCCGTGCCGCCTGCGGCAGCACGAGATTGTGGCGAACGGTCAGGTTGAAGAAAAGGCCTTGCTGTTGTCGCTCCTCTGGAACCAGCGCAATCCCGGCGCGCGCAGCGGCTCGCGGCGACCTCGGGCGCTCGACCCGATCCTGCACCCGGATCTCACCGCTGTCGGCCGGATGGATGCCGAAGATGGTCTCGAGCAGCTCGGATCGACCCGAGCCGACGAGACCGAAGAGCCCCACGATCTCTCCAGCCGCCACCGTCAGGCTGATGCCGCGGACAGCAGGGAGTCGGGTCAGACCTGACAACCGCAGGATCGGCACGCCTGAGGCTGCGGTCGCATGCTCGGCGCGAGGAGGCAAATCGCGCCCGACCATCGCGCGCACAATCCCGTCGGCGGTGGCCTCGGCCCGCTCGAAGGTACCCACATGCGCGCCGTCGCGCAGCACGGTAATGCGGTCGCACAGTCTGAATACTTCAGGCATCCGGTGCGACACGTAGAGCAGCGTCACCCCCCGACTCTTGGCCTCATCCAGGACGCTGAACAGGTGATCCGTCTCGGCGTCGGTCAGGGATGTCGTCGGCTCGTCGAGCACGAGGACTCGGCAATCGAACGCCAGCGCCCGGGCGACCTGCAGCAACTGCCGGTAGGCGGCCGGCAGCGACTCGACTGGCGCGTCGGGGGAGACCGGCAGGTGCAACCGCGCCAGCAGTGCCTGGGTCCGCTCGCGCATCGCTGCATGGCGCAGCCGGCCGATACGGGTAATCTCGCGGCCGGCGAAAATGTTCGCGGTCACCGAGAGGTTCGGGAACGACAGCATCTCCTGGTAGACCATCCCGATCCCGTGCTCGACCGCTTCGCGAGGGCTGCCGAGCCGCAGCGGCACCCCGTCCCAGCGGATGGCGCCCTGGTCGGGTTGCAGAATGCCGGCGAGCACTTTGAGGAGGGTCGACTTGCCGGCGCCGTTCTCGCCGACGATGGCGTGCGCCGAACCGGTCGCGACGGCGAAGGACACGTCGCGGAGCGCGTGGACGGCACCAAACGATTTGGAGACGTGCTGAAACTCGAGGGCCGCCATGCGCGGTCGGCATCTTACGTGATCGGCCCTCCGGATGGTAATCGCTTACAATGCCCCACACATTCCGCGGGAGCGTACGATGAGACTTGCCGGACCGTGTAGCGCCGTGATTCTGATTGCCCTGACGAACCTCGGCGCGCAACAGGCGCCGGCCACCGCGAAAGGGCCAACCGTGACACATGCCGAGACCCGTGCCTCGCTCGACGGCAAGCCCATCGAGATGTTCACGCTGTCGAACGGGCGCGGCCTGGAACTGACGGCGCTGACCTACGGCGGCATCATCATGTCGCTCAAAGTGCCAGATCGGGCGGGGCATGCGGCCGACGTCGTGCTCGGGTTCGATCTGGCGCAAGGCTATCTCTCCGATCCGCCACCGCCGTTTTTCGGCGCCCTCATCGGCCGCTACGGCAACCGGATCGCCAAGGGACACTTCACGCTCGACGGGAAGACCTACACGCTCGCGACCAACAACGCGCCGAATCATCTTCACGGCGGCAACAAGGGCTTCGACAAGGTGTTGTGGAAAGGCGAGAGCCGCTCCAACGCCGACAGCGCCTCGGTGATCTTCACCCGAACGAGCCCGGACGGTGAAGAAGGATACCCGGGCACGCTGCAGGCTCGAGTGACCTACACGTTGACCGCACGCAACGAGCTGGTCGTCGAGTATCACGCGACCACCGACAAAGCCACACCGGTCAACCTGACGCAGCACAGCTATTTCAACCTGGCGGGTGAGGGCTCCGGCGACATCCTCGGCCACGAGCTGGTCATTCACGCCGATCGCTACACGCCGGTCGACGACACCTTGATCCCAACAGGAGTGCTCGCGCCGGTGAGCGGAACGCCGTTCGATTTCCGCACCGCCACCGCGATTGGTGCGCGCATCGACCAGAACGACCCGCAGCTCAAGAATGGCAAGGGCTACGATCACAACTGGGTTCTGAACGGTGGCGCCGGCCTCCACCCGGCGGCACGGCTCACCGATCCGAAGAGCGGTCGGTCGATGGACATCCAGACCACCGAGCCGGGCCTGCAGTTCTATTCGGGCAACTTCCTCGACGGCACGATCGTCGGGAAGGGCGGGCACAAATACGGATTGCGGAGCGGCCTGTGCCTCGAGACACAGCATTATCCGGACTCGCCCAACCATCCGTCGTTTCCCACGACGACGTTGAAACCCGGGCAGACCTACGATTCGAAAACGGTGTTCACGTTCAGCGCGAAGTGAATCGCTCCTCCGCCGGCAACGCGGGCCGGGAGATGACCCGCAGGGAGGCGCTCCAGGACCTGGGGCTCGCCGGAGCCGCGATCCTCTTCCGGGGTCCGCTGGGCTGGCAGCAGGCTCCACCCAACCTCGCCGGGCAGCCGGTCGATCTCGTCGTCTCCTCGATCGGCGCACACGTCCTTCGCGTCTCCCTGATTCCCACCCGAAGTAGCGAAGATCTGAACCATGACGGCGCCGTTGTCCCACTCGACGCCAGGCGCCTGTCGAATACCACTGACGTCCGTCTGGGAGACCTGTCGGTTTCAATCGAAACCACTCCAATCCGCGTACGGCTGCACGACGCGTCCCACACCGTCGTTCAGGATCTGCGTATCGACTCCGCGAGCGGCGTGCTCGAATTCGCGACCGGCGACGCGCCGCTCCTGGGATTCGGCGAAGGCGGACACCAGTTCGATCGGCGTGGCTTTCAGGATGCGATGAGGAACGGGCAGGGCGGCTACCAGCTGCGGACGCACGGCGGTCGGGTCCCGATCCAGTGGTTGATCGGCACGTCGGGGTGGGGGCTCTTCATTCATAGCCCGCTCGGCACCTTCGATCTCACGGGGCCGATCGGACGACTGACGCCTACAACCGCCACCCCGCTCGACCTGTTCCTCGTCGTCTCGAAAGATCCCGCCGTCATCATGCGGGAGTTCGCGCGCGTCACCGGCCTGCCCGAAATGCCGCCACGATGGTCGTTCGGCTACCAGCAATCGCATCGGACCCTCGCAGGCCCCGACGAGATCCTGTCGGTGGCGCGAACGATGCGTGAGAAGAAGCTGCCGTGCGACGCGCTGATCTATCTCGGCACCGACTTCACGCCGTCGGGATGGAACACGCACAACGGCGAATTCACGTGGAATCCGGCGAATTTTCCGGATCCCGGGCGCGCGATTGAGGAGCTGCACGACCTGCACTACAAGGTGGTCCTCCACACGGTGATCGAGGGCAAGCACCTCAGCGGAACCGTTCGCGACACCTGCGTGCGGCCCGAGCCCAGTGGACGCGCGCCGGATGGCACCTGGCCGGACGAACGATCGGTCGGCTGCTACTGGCCGCATCACAAGGGCGTGTTCGATCTCGGTATCGACGGCTGGTGGCCGGATCAGGGAGATGGCCTCGACGCGCCGTCGCGGCTGAACCGGATTCGCATGTATTGGGAAGGCTCGCAAGTGTGGCGGCCGAACGAACGCCCCTATGCTCTGCACCGCAATGGCTACGCCGGCATGGCCCGTTACGGCGCTTTCCTCTGGTCCGGCGATGTCTATTCCACGTGGGAAACGCTGCGGACCCACGTGCCGATCGGGATCAATACGGGCCTCAGCGGAATTCCGTATTGGGGGACCGACATCGGCGGCTTCGTGCCCACACCGGAATTCACGGGCGAGCTGTACGTGCGCTGGTTCCAGTTCGGCGCCTTCTGCCCCTTGTTTCGCGCACACGGGCGCACCTGGCACCTGCGATTGCCGTGGGGGTGGAACACGGGCGAGCTCGGCCCGAACGAGACGTCGAGCTACGGCGACGCCGGAAATCCCCCGGAATCGGAGCTGCACAACGCACGGGTGGAGCCGATCTGCCGCAAATACCTCGAGCTGCGCTCGCGCCTGATGCCATATCTGTATTCCGCCGTCCGCGAGACCGCGCTTTCCGGTCTACCGATCATCCGCGCGCTCTGGCTCCACGCGCCCGACGATCCCAAAGCCGTCGCCTGCGGCGATCAATACTTCTGGGGCCGCGATCTCCTGGTCGCGCCGGTCGTGGAAAAGGGAGCGACCGCCCGGCGCGTCTATCTGCCCCGCGGACAGTGGTTCGATTTCTGGACGAACGAGGTCGTCGCCGGTGGGGTGGAGATCGTCCGGCCCGTCGATCTCGAGACCACGCCGCTCTACGTCCGGGCAGGTAGCGTGGTTCCGATGGGACCCGTCCGCCAGTACGTCGACGAGCCGGTCGAGGCTCCACTCACTCTTCACGTCTATCCCGGAGCGGACGGCGGCGCCCGTCTCTTCGAAGACGACGGGCGGAGCTTCGGCTACAAGTCAGGGCAGTGGACGGGAGTGGACGTCCGTTGGGAGGATCGCACCAGGCGTCTCAGTCTTCGACTGGCGGATGGATCGCGGATCGCCAGCAACGCATTGGCTCTGCGCGTCGAAGTGTCCGGCGCGAGTGCGACCCGCGAGATTCACTTCACCGGCCGTCCCGTGTCACTGCGCCTGTAAGCGTGCTCTAGCGCGACGGCTGGATCGTGCGCATTTCGACGACGCCCCCGGTCCTTGCGCCGGTCTTCGCCTGCAGCCTGACCGTGATCTTCGTCTTGCCACGAGTCAGCGTCTCGGGCACTTGATATTCGCGGTCGAGGAGCTCGGCCGGATGATACTCCAGGGTGTCCGACCCGATCGCGGTGCCTTCGACGAGGACGTCGAACGCGCGTCGCTGTCCCTCGCTTCCGCGGAACGTGCACACGAGCACGACGGGCGCATCGGGATGAACCTGGAGCTCGTAGCTCACAAATCCGCTCGCGCCCGCATCCCGCCAGCGGCGCTCCTCAACGAAGCCTTCCTCCCCCCCGGCTCCGGCGTACTTGTGGAGCCGTTCGCTGTCGTCGCTCGACACGTCCACCGTATCGATTGTGCGGCGCGCGACATCCTTGCGACGCGCGAGACCGGCCGCCAGGTCGGCCTTGTGTTTCTCCCATTCGCCCGGCGTATAGATTGACCAATACACGGTGTAGCGCGGATCGAACGTCTTGTAGAGCGGGATCAGCGTGACGTCGCCTGGCTGCCCGAGGCCTTTGGTCGCAAACGTGAGTGGCTTGCCCGCGACCGGTTGAACGTGCGGGATCACCTGGTCGGCGCTCGCGGTCACGAATGCCGGCACCGGGATGGACGGAACCCGACCAATCGCCGGTGCGCTCGGGCCGTATCGCTTGACGCTATCGAGCCCCGCGGTTCCCAGGTCGCCGGCGAGCACGACCGGCCCGTACATGAGCGCCTGGATGTGCGGATCGTCCGGCAGCGACTCCAGGTGGAGCGCCATGGGCATCTTCACCGTGATCGTGTCGCCCGATTTCCATTCCCGATCGACGGCAACATAACTGCCAGGATTCGACGACGAGCCCGCCGGCTGGCCGTTCACGGCTATGGTCATCCCCGATCGGGCCCAGCCTGGATGACGCAGCCGCACCGCGAAGCGCACCGGCGATCCAACGCTCAGCGTCAGCGACGTCGTGTCGGTCTCCGGAAAGCTTGTCAGCTGTCGGATCTTCGCCTGCTTCGCTGTCCACGTCACCTCGGAAGGGATGAACAGGTTCACATACAGCGACGCCTCGTCGTGAAAGTAGATCGAGTCGTTGTACTTGGCGTGATTCTCCATTCCGGTGCCGACGCAGCACCAGAACGAATCGGTCGGCGTCGAGAAGGTCTTGAACCCGCCAGGCTTGAGCGGGCAATAGTACGAGACCATCCCGGTCTTCGGATCCTGAGATGACAGAATGTGGTTGACCAGCGCCCGTTCGTAGAAATCCATCGCCTCGGCGCTCGGCGCCCACGCGAAGACATGGCGCGTGAGCTTCAGCATGTTGTAGGTATTGCAGGTCTCCGGGCCTTCAGCACCGAGGTGATGCGAGGTCTCCTGTTCCGGGAAGAAGGATTCGCCGTCGCTGTTCCCGCCGGTGACGAACGACC
The DNA here is from genome assembly GCA_963771415.1 of uncultured Acidobacteriota bacterium. Lineage (GTDB taxonomy): Bacteria > Acidobacteriota > Vicinamibacteria > Vicinamibacterales > 2-12-FULL-66-21 > CAWAZT01. Next base: position 265,797 of record CAVYTI010000011.1, read on the forward strand.
GGTGGTGCACGACGCGATCCCAGAAGAACAGCGCGATGTCGCGATAGCGGCGGTCGCCGGTCAGCTCATATTCGCGGGCGACGCCGATGATCTTGGGAATCTGGGTGTTGGCGTGCACGTTGTCCAGCGGATCGATTCCCTGCGCGAGGGGATCGAGAATCCTGCGGTGCTCGAAGCGCCTGGCCGTGTCCAGATAACGCGTCTGCCCGGTGACCGCGAACAGGTTGGCGAGGACCTCGTTCATGCCGCCGAACTCCGTGTCGAGGGCGCGCTGCTGCTGCTCGTCGGTCAAGCGGCCGACCCTGAACGCGACCCAGTCGGCCTGCTTGGTCAGGACTTCGAGCGCCCGCGCGTTCGCGGTCAGGACGTAGGCGTCCAGCAGGCCGGCCATGATTTTGTGAATCGTGTAGTAAGGCGCCCAGACGCGCTGCCGCGCATCCACCCGGTCGAAGAGCTCTTCGGGAAACGCCGAGAGATAGCCGGGATGGAACTTCGTCGCCTCGGCCGCCTGCACCTTCGCCAGCTCGGTGACCACCGTATCGGCCCGCGACTTGAAGCGAGCGTCGCCGGTGCTCGCGTACATGAGGGAAACGGCCGAGAGGTAATGGCCGACCGAGTGCCCGCGCAGCTCAACGTCTGGCGCTTCCCAGCCGCCGAGCGGCGTGGCGGTCGATCGCAGGCCGGCCGTGACCCTGAAGTTGTGCAGCAGCCGATCGACGTCGAGGCTCAACAGGTACTGCTGATCGCGAATCATCGCGTCCTTGAACGGCCCGTTGAGGAGCCGGACTTCGTCGAGTCGGAAGGGCACCGCTGCCGCTGCGATCTTGTCCGGTACTTTGATCACTGGCTGGTCAACCTCCCGGACGAACGCCGCTGTCGTCAGGAGCAGCGCGGCGCAGAGCATGCTGAACGCTTTCATATCGTGCGCAGCATAACATCTGGCAGACGACCCGCTCTGTGTGCCTCGGTTGTCTCCTGCGCGTCGTCCATCACTTCGCGTTACTATGGAACCGGACGTGATGATCGACCGACGGTCACTGCGCTATGGAGTCCTCACGCTCGTGGCGGCGTGGGCGCTGCTCTGCGGGACTCCGACCCCGCGCACGAGCGGTCAGGTTCTGCCCGATCGGCTCGACGATGCCGCGTTCTGGGCGCTGGTCAACGACTTCTCCGAACCGGGCGGCTACTTCCGCTCGGACAATCTGGTTTCCAACGAAACCACATTCCAGCACGTCATTCCGGCGCTCCAGCAGCACGCGACGCCGGCCAGCGTCTACATCGGCGTGGGACCCGACCAGAACTTCACCTATCTGGTCGCCCTCCGTCCGCGCATCGCGTTCATCGTCGACGTCAGGCGCCAGAACATGCTGCTGCACCTCATGTACAAGGCGCTGATCGAGATGTCCCCGACGCGGGCGGACTTCCTGTCCCGCCTTTTTTCGCGGGCGAAACCGGCCGATCTGCCGGTGGGATCGACGGCCCGGGCGCTGTTCGCGGCCTTCGAAAACGTGCCGCCCGACGCCGCGACCTGCGAGAGAAATCTGCAGGACGTGACAAAACGGCTGACCCGCCAGCATCGCTTCTGGCTCTCGGCCGACGACCTGCGGTCGATCGACTATGTGTATCGATCGTTCTTCGGGGCGGGTCCCGACATCCGCTATTCGTTCGGTCGTGGACCGGGATGGCTGCCGTTCCCCAGCTATCGCGATCTGATGACCGAGACGGATGCCCAGGGCGTACCGAGGAGCTACCTGGCCTCGGAGGAGAACTACCAGGCCCTTCGCGATCTGGAAATGCGGAATCTGATCGTGCCGGTCGTCGGGGACTTCGCGGGCCCCAAAGCCCTGCGCGCGGTGGGAACCTACGTCAAGGCCCGCAAAGGGACGGTCACCGCCTTCTACACCTCGAACGTCGAGCAGTACCTGTTTCGGGGAGACGAATGGCAGCGCTTCTATACGAACGTCGGCACGCTGCCGGTTGACGAGCACAGCACGTTCATCCGCTCGTTCTTCAACAACCTCGGGTTCCGCGGCTATCAGTTCCAGCCGGCCCCATATCCGCCGGTCGGCTCGGGGCCGCGGTCGCAGACGCTGCTCAATCCCGTGCTCGATCTGCTGGCGGCCTACCAGGGGGGTCGGGTTCAGAGTTATCGCGACGTGATCGAGCTGTCGCACCAGCCGTAAGATCCGGCGTTTTTTTTCAGCCTGCCGTTCACCCGCCTCCGACTTTGACGTCCTGGACCTTGGCCTGTCCGTCGGCAATGCTCAGGGTCATCGAGGACGGCACCAGCTGCTGCAGAATCGACGGATCGTCCCATTGCCCGGGCTCGATGTCGTCCACCGCCACGAGTCGATATTCGCCCGGCGGCAGGTTGACGAACGCAAAGCCGCCGTCGACGGCCGGACGCACGCTTTGAATCCGACGGGAGTGTGGCGTCCACAACGCCTGATCGGTGGGAAAGACCACGATTCGAGTACTCCGGCGCCGCGCCGCCGAGGGCGTGCTGGAGATGGCCGGAGAGCTGCGCGACGTGGTCCGAGAACGCGATCTCCGCCGTCGCCTGAGTCTGATAGGGCTGAATGTCGATCGGCGCGTCGAGCGCGTCACCGCCATCGATGAGGGCGCTCTTCACGTTCCAGCCGCCAGCCTTGCCGCTGCCTGGAAGGGAGGCGACGAGCCGATACCGGCCAGGGGTGATGCCGGTCAGGACGAACTGTCCGGCGGCGTCCACCTTGGCCGCGCTCGGCGTCGACGAAACGGCGTCGCCGTTCTGAACCGCCTGAAGCATGACCCGGATGGTTCCGAGATCGCTCGGGGGTGGCAGCGTGCCTTCGAAGCGAACACGACCTTTCACGGTCAGGCCGGGCGTCAGCGTCAGCAGGAGGCCCGAGAGATTGTCGCCGTCGACCGAGAGCTCCGTGGAGGCCCAATAGATCTGCGGACCTGCGGTCGTGACCGTACTGACGACGTCGGCGGGAAGAAGGGCACGCGCGAGGAGCGTATAGCGCCCGGGCGAGATGTCGGAGAACGAGAAGGTGCCGTCGGGAGCAAGAGCCGTACGACGAAAGCCGTCAAATGGAATTCCGGGAAAAATAGGCTGTCCGGTTGCCATCAGGCTGACACCGATGCCGGGGGGCAATGTCCCGACGCCCGGCAGCACGATTGTTCCGTCGACACGGGCCGTGCCCACCAGCTGCAGCGTGAAATCGACGCCGCTCCGCTCTTCGCCGCTGCGAATCGACAGGACGGCCGCTTGTGCCGGCACGGCCGTGCCGGGATAGAAGGTGGACGCGAGCGCAATCGTCTGAGGCGGCGGGGGAACGCGGCGGCCATCCGCGCGCGCATCCCGAACATCGATCTCGGTCGTCAGCTGGAGCTCGCTGCTCTGCGTTCCCAGAAATGCCGGCCGCCACGAGGCGCCGACAACGTAGTCGCCGGGCGCGAGGCCATAGATTCGATACTCTCCCTTGTCGTCGGTTGCCGCAGAGGATCGACCGGGCACCAGCCGGCGCTCGCCGTTCTGCATGGCGTAGCGCATGGCACGGACGGTCGTGCCCACCGCCGGCTGCCCGGTGTTGTCCAGCAGGACGCCGGTGATCACAGCCCCTCGCACCAGGCGGATTTGCAGATCGACTCGCTGGCCGGGCGAAAGGAGAACCGCGGTGCCGGGCCGCAGCGGTCGCTTCGCGCCATAGGCCGTCGTCACCCACCCTTCCTTCGACACGGAGACGTTGAATCGACCTGGGGGAAGATCGGCAAACGTAAACCGTCCTCGTTCGTCAGACACGGTGGTGCGACCGTCGGTTGTCTCGCCGGTCAGCATCACGCGCGCGCGACGAACGGGTCGCGCGTCGAGATCGTCGGCAACCACGGTGCCGGTCACCGTTGCCGATGCGCGCGTGACAGGTGGCGCGTCGCGCGGCGGAGCGGCAGCAGGCACCTGGAGACATGCGGCACAAACGACGAGGATGGCAGGCGGCAACATGGCGTGGAAATCAGCGCTCTGGTACCGTTCGCAAGTCCAGGGTCTTTCGCTCGCCGTCGTCGAGATGTACCTGAACGGCCGATCTCGCCAGGCGCTCGAGCAGCGCTGGGTCTCGCCAGTCGCCGCCGAACATCTCCTTCACGGCCACGAGATAGTAGTCGCCAGGCGGCAGGACGGGCAGGGTGTAGGCCCCGGTGGCGGTTGCGCGCGTACTGCGAAGCCGCCGCGGTGATGATCCCTGCGTCGCCCAGACGTCGTTGTCCACTGGGAACGCGAGAACGATAGCGTCGCTGTCCGGGGCGTTGCTGCTCCGGACCATCCCCGCGACCAGCGACGGCTTGTCGGTCAGGGTCGCGACGACGCCCGTCACATCATCAGTACCCAGTTGCAGAGGGGAGTCGGCGACGTCGCGCCCGCCAGACAACGCACCCTTGAAAAACCAATCGGGGAGACCGCCGACGCGAACGAGGTAATTGCCTGGCGGGACGCCGTAGGTCGTGAAGCGACCGTCTTGATTGACGCGACCGGTTACCTGGCCAATGTCGTCGGGCAGCTTGGAGCCGTCGGCCGGCTCCAGCGTGACACGCATGTTGGCAATCGCGATGGCGTCGGGCCGCTCACCGGATCCGTCGAACTCAACGCGTCCGCTGACTCGTGCGCCGACACGCAAGGCGATAGTCAGATTGGTCAGCTCGGTATCGCCCACGCTCAGCGGAATCTCGGTATAGAGCGTCGAATCGGCCGGAATCGGAGGGGGTATCGGTCGTCCCGGTTCTGGCGCAGCGGTCGTGACAATCGACACCGAGCCGGCGTTGAGCCTGGTGACCGCGTTGGAGTCCTCGTCCACCACCGGCAACCGGGGAATCCGCACGATTCGCAGGAGGTAGCGGCCGGGAGCGACGGCCGGGAACATGAACCCGCCGTCCAGGTCGCTGATGGTGGCCGCCGCCTCGAAGTCCGGCTGCAGATCTTCATCCCCTTCGGCGATCAAGCGGATCGGCACGTTGCTCGCCAGCCCTCCCGGCGTCACGATGTTGCCCGCCACTTTGACCGCGCGGACCGGCAGCATCTGGATATCGACGCCGGCTTTTTCTTCACCGGCTCTGACCGAGACCGTGGACGCTTGCGACGAGGTCTGGGCGACTGGATAAAAAGTGGTCGGATAGACGAGAAACGACCCATCGTCGCGCGGAATCGGTGTGGCGGTGCCGGATCGCAGCGAGATCGTCCGCGACTCTGATCGAAGGGCGAACTGCGTGCCGGCTGGCGCGATCGCCGCGCCGATCGTCTCCATGTCGTGCGCAAGGCCAATCCGTCGGGCGTCAGCCGATCCCTGAAGGAGTGAGTCGACGAAACCGGTTGGAACCGAGACCTGGCTCGAATTGACGCAAATCTTGAACTCGCCCGGCGCGAGCCCCGCCAGACGGTAGATCCCGCGATCGTCGGTCACACCCGTCGTGCCGGCAACGAAGCGCGGTCGGCCACCGATGAACTCGCGCGCGAACGCCTGCACGCGCGCGCCGACGATCGGCTCGCCAACCTCGTCGACGACGGTACCGACGACGGCGGACTGCCGCCACATGCGCACTTCGACGTCGGTGACGCGCTGGCCGGCGGCTACCTGGATCGGCTGACTGCTGCCGTTCGGACGACGCTGAGCGTTCGTGCCGTTGATGTATCCGCCCTTCGTCGCCGTGAGGAACAGGGTGCCGGGGCGCAGACCTCGTGCGACGAACTGCCCGGCCGCATTGGTCATCAGGTGTGGCGCGCCGGAGGTACGACCTGTCGCGTCTGCGATCGGAACGGAAGCGCTGCCGAAGAGCGTGACGATGGCGCCGGCGATCGGTTGGCCGGTCGTGGCGTCGACCACGCGGCCGAACACCATGCCCGGCGCCGGAGGATCAGCGGGCTGCGCCGCAGCGAAGAGCGAGAGGAGGGCTGTCAGGGCGATCGACAGCATCACGGATCATCGTACAGCAATTCGGCCGATACGGCGGTCTACCACGACTGATGCACGTGCGCTCGAATGCGGTCGTCGTAGACCTGACGCACCGCGTCCATTGTGCGCCGGTCGAGCGGAGGGAGGGTGGCCGCAGCCGCGTTCGCCCGGGCCTGCTCGGGCGTGCGCGCTCCGGGGATCGCGCAGGTGACGGCGTCGAACATCAGCGTCCATCGCAGAGCGGTCTGTGCCAGCGTCTGCCCGGCCGGCACAAAGGTGCGCAACTGGTCGACCGCCTGCAGGCCGATCTCGTAGGGAACTCCCGAGAACGTCTCACCCTTGTCGAAGGCTTCGCCATCACGATTGAACCGGCGATGGTCGTCGGACTCGAAGGTGGATTGGGCGTTGAGCTTGCCCGTCAGCAAGCCGCTCGCCAGCGGCACGCGGGCGAGGACGCCGACATTCCGCCGCAGCGCCTCGGGAAAGAACACCTCGGCGGGCCGTGGCCGGAACATGTTGAAAATGATCTGGACCGTCTCGACGCCGGGATGCTTGACGGCTTCCAGGGCCTCGTCGATGCGCTCGACGCTGACGCCGTAATGCCGGATCTTGCCGGCCTGAACCAGCCCGTCGAGGACGTGATACACGCTCGCGTCGGCGAACACCGGAGTCGGTGGGCAGTGCAGCTGGAGCAGGTCGATGGCTTCGACATCCAGGTTAAGAAGGCTGCGGTCCACCCATTCGTGGATGTTCTCGCGTGTGTAGCCCTCGGGCGACTGCACCGGCAATCGCCGGCCCGCCTTCGTCGCGACGTAGAACTGATCGCCCGGCCGTTCGGCACAGAGCCGGCCGACCAGGCGCTCGCTTCGGCCGTCGCCGTAGACGTCGGCGGTATCGATGAAATTGACACCCGTGTCGAGGGCCGCGTGCAGGGTCCGCATCGACTCCTCATCGTCGACCGTTCCCCAGGATCCGCCAATCGCCCACGCGCCAAAGCTGATCGTCGAGACCGACATGCCCGTGCGGCCAAGCGCCCGATACTCCATCCCGTAATCCTGTCGCGTTCACCGCTGCGACGCAAGGTATGCGGACATTTCCTCCAGCCCAATCACCGAGTTGCCCACTACGCCACGCAGACCCGCATTTGCGGACGTCGTTGGCCCGATGCCACAATTGGCGACATGACACGGACGTTCGGTCTCGCTCTGGCGGTTGCGCTCTGCGCCGCGATGCCTTTTTCCCAGACCAATGACGATCGGCTGACCGCATCCGCCTTGCGGGGATTCGAATTCCGCGGTGTCGGTCCCAACCTGACGACCGGACGCGTGTCGGATGTCGACATCGATCCCGCCAATCCGAATGTCTGGTACGTGGCGTCGGCGTCCGGCGGCTTGTGGAAGACCGAAAACCGGGGCAACACGTTCACGCCGATTTTCGACGGCTATGGCTCGTACTCGCTCGGCTGCGTGGTCGTCGATCCGAAGAACTCGAGCGTCGTCTGGCTGGGAACGGGAGAGAACAACAACCAGCGCAGCGTCGGATACGGCGATGGTGTCTACAAGTCGACCGACGCGGGCAAGACGTGGGCGCGGATGGGTCTGGAGAACTCCGAGCACATTCAGAACATCGTCATCGATCCCCGCAACTCCAACACCGTCTACGTCACCGCAATCGGGCCGTTGTGGTCGTCGGGGGGTGATCGCGGGCTGTTCAAGACGACCGATGGCGGGGCGACATGGAAAGCGATCCTGGCCGTCAGCCCTGAGTCCGGCGCGACCGACATGGTGCTCGATCCGCGCAAACCGGACGTGCTCTACGTGGCTGTCCTGCAGCGTCGGCGTGCCGTCGGGCAGCTGATTGGCGGCGGCCCTGACAGCGGGCTCTACAAGACGACCAATGGCGGAAAGAGCTGGACCAGACTTTCGGGAGGCTTGCCGACAGTCGAACTGGGCCGCATCGGCCTCGGGTTGAGCCCGAAGAACTCCAACACCGTCTACGCGCTGGTGACCGCCCAGAAAGGGGAGGGCGGATTCTTCCGATCCGACGATGCCGGATCCACGTGGAAGCGCATCGGCAAGCAGACGGGCGGACGCGGGGCGTTTACCGGAGCAGCCGAGGCGCGCGAGACGGAGGATCCGGAGGAGGCGGGCGATCAGGCGCAACGCGGCAGCACGCCGGCGGCACCGGCGAGCGGCGCGGACTGGTATCGCGGCGGCGACCCCGGCTACTACAACGAAATCTTCGTGGATCCGAAGAACCCCGATGTCATCTACTCGCCGCAGACGAACCTGTGGCGCAGCGAGGACGGCGGCTTCACGTGGCGTGTCGTGCCGATGCCAGGGGTTCACGTGGACTACCACGAGGTCCTCTGGGATCCGAGCGACCACCGTCACATGCTGGTCGGAAACGACGGCGGCCTCTACGAGACTTATGACGACATGAAGACGTGGCGGCACTTCACCAACCTGCCGCTGTCGCAGTTCTATCGCGTATCGACCGACAACGCCCGGCCGTTCTATCACGTGTGCGGCGGATCGCAGGACAACGGGTCGGTCTGCGGCCCGTCACGAACGCTGAACCGCGCCGGCATTCGCACCAGCGACTGGTACAACGTCGGCGGCGGCGACGGATTTCAGGGCCGGGTCGATCCCGAGGACTTCGACATCGTCTACGCCCAGGCGCAGGAGGGCAGTCTCAGCCGGCTCGATCTGAGAACCGGACAGAGCCTGAACATCCGTCCGCGAGCCGCGAATCTCGTCGATGCCGGCAGCCGAGAAGAGCCGGGCGGAGAAGCCCAGCGAGGAGAGACCGGGCGTGGCGATTCTCCGCCCGCTGGTCGAAGCGACGGACAGGCCGGGCCGCCAGCAGGCCGCGGCCAGACGCTCGGTCGCTGGCATTGGGACGCTCCGTTCATCATCAGCCCTCACGCCGCGCGCACGCTCTACTTCGGCGGCGATCGCGTCTACCGCAGCGACGACCGCGGCAACACCTGGGCGCCCATCAGTCCCGACCTGACGCGAAGCCTCGAGGCCGCGAAGATTCCGATTATGGGCAAGGTGTGGCCGCCTGATTCAGTCGCCTTCAATCAGGCCACGACGCGGCTCAGCACGATTACCGCGCTCGACGAATCGCCGCTCGTCCAAGGCCTGATCTACGCGGGGACTGACGACGGGCTGGTCAATGTGACGGAGGACGGCGGCAAGAACTGGCGCAAGATGGAACGGTTGGCCGGGTTGCCCGAATACAGCTACGTCACCGATGTTCAGCCGTCGCCGCGCGACGCCGACACGGTGTTCGCGACCTTCAACAACTGGCAGCGGGGCGACTACAAACCCTACGTCATGCGGAGCGGCGATCGAGGACGAACGTGGACGTCCATTGCCGGGGATCTGCCTGCCCGGTCGGGCGCCTGGAGCATCGCGCAGGACTACGTGGACGCCAACCTGCTGTTCGTTGGCCTGGAATTCGGCGTCTACGTCACGGTTGACGGCGGACAACATTGGGTGCAGCTCCTTGGCGGGATCCCGACTATTCAGGCGCGCGATCTTGCCCTTCACAAACGGGAGGGCGACCTGGTCGTCGGAACGTTCGGGCGCGGTGTCTACATCCTCGACGACTATTCCGCGTTGCGAGACCTCACGTCGCAAGCGCTCGCCGAGCAGGCCCATCTCTTCCCACTCCGCGACGCCTATCTCTACAACGAGCTGAATCAAGTCGAAGCGGCCTGGGGCGACGTGGCGACTCCGAACCCGCCATACGGCGCACTGTTCACCTACAGCCTGGCGCAGCCTCCCGCCGCCGGATCAAAGCTGGTTCTCAACATCGCCGATGACACCGGAAAGCAACTGCGACGTATCGAGCTGGTTTCCACGCCAGGTGTCCACCGCGTGGCCTGGGACCTGCGGACCGACGCGCCGCCGCCTGCAGCCAATGGTGGTCGGTCCGGCGGCGCGCCAACCGACCAGCCTGGTGGGTTCTTCGGCCGGGGCCGGGTCGGGCCGCTGGTCCTTGCCGGGCGTTACAAGGCAACCATCGGGACGGTGACCGGCGAGGCGTTCGCGCAGGTCGGCAGCGCGCAATCGTTCGTGGTGGTTCCCTTGCCGCGGTAGACTGGATCGATGGCGGATCTCGACGATCTCCAGCTCAACTACAACTCTGGGCCGTCGATGCCCGAGCCCAACCGGCAACGTCTGAAGGTCGTCGTGATCGGCGTGCTGATGCTCGTCTTCGCCATCGGCGGCTACCTCGCGTGGCGGGCGCGCGTGCAACCCGCACCGGTCGCGGCTGTCCAGCAGCAACCGCCACCTCGCGCCGCCGCGTCACCAACCGGCATTCAGCGCGAGCCGGGCGACAATATCCCGCTGCCGCCGATCGACGAGACGGATCCGCTCGTACGCGAGCTCGTTGCCAAACTGTCGTCCCACCCGAAAATCGCCGCGTGGTTGACCACCGACAAGCTCATTCGCAACTTCGCCGTTGTCGTGGTGAACATCGGCGATGGTCATACTCCGACAATGCACCTTCGAGCGATCCCGCTGAGCGCGCCGTTCGCGGCATCTGCGGACTCGGGCTCCGCGGTGATCACGTCAGCCAGTTACCGACGGTACGACGCGTATGCAGACGCGATTGCCGCGCTGGACGCGCGCGGATCGGCGCACCTCTACGCCACGCTCAAACCGCGGATTCAGGATGCGTATCGCGATCTCGGGTATCCACAGGCTGACTTTGACGAGGCCATGAAGCGAGCTTTCAGCGAGTTGCTGCAGGTCCCCGTCGTCGAAGGACCCCTTGCCGTCCGGCGCACCGCGGTCACGTACACCTACGAAGACGCGCGGCTGGAAACGTTGTCGGCAGCCCAGAAGCACCTGCTCCGCATGGGCCCTCGCAACATCCGCCTCGTGCAAGCGAAGTTGCGTGAGATCGCCCCGTATCTGGGGATCGCGACCGAGAGCCTGCCCAAGCCGTCCGAGACCCCAAGACCGCCCGCACCCTAGCATCAATCGGCACGCCCGAGGCGACGGGGTGTGTGCTCGTGAGCGGAGGAGCCCATGAGACCGTCGGTTCTCGCCGGGTTGTCCGGCCCTCGCGCTACCACAATCAGCTTCAGATTGACCTGCACATGCTGGTCCTCGCTCACCACCACTTCGGTCGCGTCGTTGACAAACGATTCCAGCGTTGTCGGGCTGGTGAGATTGACTCCGTCGACGCGCTCGTAGGGAACGGCCGTCACCAGATAGCTGCCGGCGCGCACGCCGGCGAATCGGAACCGTGAGTTCCGGCCGAGCGGTTGTTGATCGCTTCTCGACGAGTATGGCGTCCAGTCCGCGTGGTTCGCGGAGAACAGCACCACCATGCAGTCGCTGACCACGTGGCCGCGATCGTCGGTGACGCTTCCCTCGACCGTCGCGCCGCGCTCGGTCATCACGACTTTGAGGTGCCCGGAATCCCGGTCGCGAAACTCGGTCGGCGTGTCCGTGACATCCACGCCGTCGAGCAGCACCGACTTCAGGGAAGATTGGCGCTCTTCGTCCGAACTCAGGATGACGAACGCCAGGGCGATCGGCGCGCCGGTATCGCCGGCCGTCACACGTCCGCGGACGATGGCCGTTCCATCAGCGGGGAGAGGAGTATCCCGTGGAGCCTGCTGTTGACTCAACGGGGCGAGGCAAAGGATGACCCAGACGAGCGTGCGCACGAGGCCCACGTTACTTTGACACCGCGGATCGGCCTGACGTCGATCCGGCAATAGAGACGCCGGCCAGCCGCAAACGGCCGGCCGGGACCACCAACAAATGACTACACCTTGGAATTTACTTCTCGTCCAGCTTCCGCCCAGCGTCCAGGTTGTCGTAATTCAGGATCGCGTTGAAGACCAGAAAGTAGCTGCCCTGCGTCTCCCCGCGCCAGATGGGATTATTCGAGAACAGCACGACATGGCCCTTTGCCACCGGCACGTCGATCACCATGGGACGCTGCGCCAGATCCGACCCGCCGTCGAGCAGGCCCGACACGAGCAGGTCCTTGGCATCGCCGTAGCGCAGGACGACGCGTGGCCGTTCCGCCGGCGGGATGATGTTCGTGGCATTGCGCCGTTGTTCGTCCTGAATCGGCGCGTACTGCCAGGCCTCGACCTTCGGATCCTCCGGCGCCGCCTCCGCGATAGTGAAGCCCTGCGCCACGTCGGGGTCGTCCGCCGTGCCACGACCGGTCGCGCGTTGCGTCCCGGTTTCGGTGTTGCGCCGCGCGGCGCGGCCGCCGACGAGCGCGCTGACCCCGAAGAGCGGGGGATTGTCGGCGTAGATCGACAGATCGTCGCCGTAGCCGTAGGCGATGGGGCTGGTGCCGTCGACCAGCTTGGAGCGCAGGATCGAGCCGACCACTTTCAGGCGCTGCGACTGGCTCGTCGAGACGCCGGGCGTCATGCCGAACTGCGAGGCGAACTCCGCGCTGTCATCCACCGTGATCAGAAGGCCGCCATCACGCACGAACTGCTGCAGGTGCATCAGGCCTTCCCACCCGAGACCGGGCCGGATGTCATCGGTCGAATCCTCCTTGCCGATGTTGGGCGTGAGCTCGGTCGTCTTCCACGGGATCGGGTTGCCGTACATCGGTGCGCCGTTGATCACGATCTGAGCGCTGGCGCGACCGATCGGCGGGAACAGGATCACGTCGTACTTCGACTTGAGATCGGCTTCCTTGGCCGCGGTCTGCGTGTTGATGTAGGTGTACGGAATGTGGCGCAGGTCGAGCGTCTGCCGCCACCAGCCTTCGTCCTGCGTGCTGATCCAGGTGTGCATCAGCGCGATGCGTGGCGCACGCGCCGGATGGGTCTTGACTGTCGGCGCAGCCGCGAGCGCGGTGACGTTCAGCCCGAGATCCGCCGCAGCCTTGCCGAGATCCGCCGCCGCGACATCGTGGATCACGAACGATCCGCGATTGAACTTGTGGCCGCCCGCCTCGAAACCGTCTTCGGCGACGTCGATCTTGGCGTCCTTGAGCTGATAGCGCAGGGTAGCCAGCGCCGGATCGGCGTTGTGATTGATGACGTAGACGGTCCCGGTACCGGTCACGCCTCCGCCGACCTTGACCTCGCCCTTGACCGCTTCCATCGGCGCCTCGAGCACCGCAACGTCGCTCACCCGCGTCGCCTTGACGTTATAGAGTTCGGGGAACGTCCACGCGGTGTCGTCGTAGGGCTGTCGCTGCGGATCGTCGGGCGCCCAGTATTGGTAGTCGAGCAGCGCGTCGGCGACGCGGCTGTACGGCTGGTCCATGCGGACGATGTAGGAGCCGGCCGGGAAGGTGCGGCTTTCGAGGACAGGTGCGGTCTTGCGCTGATTGCTTTCCGCTGCCTGCCGATCCTGCTGGCCACTCTGGTCGGCTGCGCTGGCTGGTCCGCTTCGACCGCTCGCTGTCTCGTCGTTCGTGAGCTGCTTGTTTGGCTTGGCCTTTCCGGGAACCATGACGGTGAAGGCCTGCGTCGCGCGCGACACCTCCACTCGCTGCAGCTGGAGCACTCGCAGCAGCTCGGCCTGCGGACCGAGTCGCGGATCGTCGCTCGGGAACACGTAGGCCGCCGGCCCTTCGGTCTTCGGCTTGAGGACGGAACGCTTGCTCTTCAGGTAGAAGTTCTTCAGGAAGTACGAGCCGTTGTCCGCGAACTGATTCAAGGAGACGAGAAGCCCGGTCTCCTCGTAGTTGTTGTTGTTGCGCTGCGACCACTTGGTCTTGGGCAGTGGAGGATTCTGGCGATACCAGGTGCGCGACGTCTCCGACGGGCGCAGCGTCCGCTCGACCGTGTCGGCGCCGCCGTTCCCGAAGGTCTCGTACAGCCGGCTGATGCCGTTGTGCATCGCAGCGATGAACATCAGATACCCAGGCGACCACGTATCGAACGTGCCGTGCGTGAACACGCCGGGCATGCCGAACTTGGTCATCTCGTTGACGTTGTTCCAGCCGATCATCTGCCATTCGCTGGCGAGAATCGGGTCGATCCACGCGTTGTACGGCCCGTCGCCGACGGTGTTGTCGTAGAGGTACGGCACCGATTCATGCAGATCGTGCAGCACCAGCGCGCGCCAGTCGACGTAGGTGTTGAGCACGTTTCTCGTCAGCGCGAGCGTCATCCCCATCGCGTCGCGGTTGTTGTCGTGCGCAACGTACTTGCCCCAATAGAGCGTGTTGGGCCAGTTCTTTCCGGGGTTGGCCAGGTGCCAGCGGTAGACGTCGACATGGCGATCGCGCCCGTCGACCTCGACGATCGGCGTGACCAGCGTAATCACCCGGCTGCGAATCTTCTGGATATACGGGCTGTCGTCCACGGCGAGGCGGTAGACCAGCTCCATCAGCGCGGTCGGCGCGCCGGTTTCAGGAGAGTGAATGGTCCCGGTGATGTAGTAGATCGGGATGGTTCCCGCCACCAGCCGGTCCGCTTCCGCATCGTCCAACTTGATCGTCCGCGGGTCGGCCAGCTTGGCCAGATTGGCGCGGTTGGCGTCGAGCTTGGCCAGGTTCGCCTCGGACGAGACGGCGACCGCGATCATCTCGCGCCCTTCTTCGGTCTTGCCGATCGAGAAGACCTTCACCCGCGGGGTGGCCTTCTCGACCATCCGCATGTACTGGTACACCTCGGTCGAATAGGGCAGCACGCCCGGGGCGCCGGCGACGTCTTTCAACACCGCCATCGGCGTCGGCACGGACTTCGATGCGGGCAGATAGTCGACCAGCGGCGAGGTGAAATACGGGGCGGTCGTGTATTCCTTGATCTTCTTGGTATACGCCTCGTCGACCGGCTGCTTCGGGTCGCGGACGTAAGGGTTCGCCGCCGATGGTGCTGGCGACTGAGCCAGCGCCGGCGCCGCTACCAGACCCAGCGCCAGCGTCAGCGCCAGATGAGAAACAGGTCGTGTCATTGATTGCCTCGAGTTCGCGGAAACGGTATGAGTTCCGAGGCCAAAATCTTAGCCGATTTTCAGGTCGGTCCCCGGTCCTCGGTTCTGACGTGAGTCCTGGTGATGGCCCTGCGACTCCGGACCAAAGACGTGGACGAGAGACCAGGGACGAGGAACTGGGGACTGGTGACTAAACGGCGTTGCGGACGAGCTCATGGCGTCGCTGCCGCGAGAGGCCGCCGACAGCCATCTGGAGGTCGCCTAGCGCCCGATCGAGCGCTTTGCGTTCGCGGCGGGATATCCGCGTCGAGGCCCACTCATAGAGGAAGACGTGACCGAGCCAGCCCGGCCCGGACCAATAGGGATCGACCCAGACGTACCGGGTATCGATCCCGACGCAGGCCCACTCGTCCGACGCACGGAGGGGGCGCGAGGGCGTCGGACGGGCGCGTTGTACGGCGTGATCGAGCTGGACGATGACCTCGTCCAGGAAGAAGGCGAGCAGCGCATCGTCAATCTGCGACAGGCTGAAGGATTTGCCGACCATCGGCGTCACCGCTGTGCGGGCGCGTCCGGCAATCATCACGCGGGGGACGACGACGACCCGGCGGTTGCCGACCTGCGTGCGGGGAAGTCCGGCGGCATAAGGCAGCTCGCAGATCGAGCGCGTGTATTCGTCGGCTGCCGCGTGGAGCGACGCTCGAAGAGGCTCGGTGCTCGCGGCGCGGCTGAGTAAATTCCACATCTCGCGTCGAGCGGCGCGCTGTCGGCCGAACAGCTTGAAGTGCAGGCGCGAGGCAGCCGCGTCGAGCGTATTGGCCCCCTCGGGGGTAGCGATCCAGGCGTCAAACGGCGCGCGATCGATCCGCCCGCCATACGCCAGCCGTCCGCGTGAGACTTCGAACCAGGACATGATCAGGGCCTACCTTGCGATTATCATGCCTGGAAAAGCGGACAACCGCCTTTTCCGAGAAAAAGGTGGTTGTCGCCTTTCTTACCGGTTCAGATGGAACGGGACGCTGGTGACGACGACGCGGGGGCGGAAGAGCAGAGCGCCCTTGATCAGCAGCGCCCGCTGATTGTGCAGAAGGTGCTGCCACCACCGCGCCGGAATGAACTCCGGCAGCACGATCGTCAGGTAGTCGTCAGGATGCTCGCGCTGCAGGCAGTCCACATAGTCCATCAGCGGATCCATCAACGACCGGTACGGACTGTCGAGCACCACGAGAGGCACGCCGTTCCCCCACTTCTTCCAGTCTTCCCGGACGATGCCGGTCGCCACAGGATCGGTGTCCACGAACAAGGCCCGCACATCTTCCGACAGGCTCCTGGCATAGGCGACCGCCTGGAGCACTGCGCGATGGACGCCGCCGATCGGCACCAGGACCGTGCTGTGCTGTCGCGCCTCACCGCACCAGCCGCGCAGAGACAGCTGCGACGCCACGTGTCGATAGTGCACACGCGTCTCCCGAAAGAGCAGCACGAGGATCGGGATGAGCAGAAAGATGATCCACGCGCCCTCGAGCGCTTTGGTCGTTGCGACGATGACGAGCACCACGGCCGTCGCGACCGCTCCCAGGCCGTTGACGAACGCGCTGGCCCGCCAGCCCGTCCCGCGCAGGCGCCTCCAGTGCACGACCATTCCAGTCTGCGACAGCGTGAACGAGATGAAGACGCCGATCATGTAGAGCGGGATCAACGCGTGCGTGTCTCCCTTGAAGACGACGAGCAGCAACCCGGCCGCGCCGCTGAGCACGAGGATGCCGTTGGAAAACGCGAGGCGGTCGCCCTGGTTGGCGAACTGGCGCGGCAGGTAGCCGTCACGCGAGATGATCGACGCGAGCCGCGGGAAATCCGAGTAGGCCGTGTTGGCCGCCAGCACGAGGATCAGCATCGTCGCGAGCTGAACCGCGAAGTAAAGCGCTCCACGACCGCCGAAGCTGCCGCGCGCGATCTGCGACACGACGGTCTCGGTCTCTGACGGCACTACGTGATAGAGATGAGCGAGGACGGTGATCCCGACGAACATCGTGATGGCCAGAACCGCCATCGCGATCAGCGTCTGTACCGCGTTTCTGGCTTCTGGCGGCCGGAAGGCCGGCACGCCGTTCGACACCGCCTCCACGCCCGTCATCGCCGTGCAGCCGTTCGAGAACGCGGTCAGCAGGGCGAACAGGCCCAATGTCACGCCGCCCACCGGCAAAGCGTTCGTGGGCTCGACCGGCACGATCGTTCCCGTCACGTATCGCCAGGCCCCGGCTGAGATCAGCACCAGAATCATGGCGATGAAGAAGTAGGTCGGGATGGCGAAGATGCGCCCCGATTCGCGAATGCCGCGAAGATTGCCGACTGACAAGGCGGCGAGAAACACCAGCGACAGCTCAACCCGGCTCACGTGCATCGCAGGGAAGGCGGACGTCAGCGCCGCGACACCCGCCGCGATGCTGACCGCAACTGTGAGGGTGTAGTCGATGAGGAGGGCGGCGGCGGCGGTAAGCGCCGGCAACTCGCCGAGGTTGTCCTTCGACACGATGTAGGCGCCACCTCCGCTCGGATACGCCTGAATCGTCTGGCGGTATGAGAAAGCGACGAGCGCCAGGAGAGTGGCGATGAGGAGGCCGATTGGCGTGGCAAACGTGAGCGCGCCGAGCCCGCCGACGACCAGAACCCGCAGGATTTCCTCCGTCGCGTAGGCGACCGACGACAGTGCGTCGGACGAGAGCACCGCCAGCCCTGTGACCCGGGACAGCCGCTCGTGATGCGCGAGGGTAGTCGGAATGGGGCGGCCAAGCAGCAGCCGCTTGACCGACGTATAGGCGCCGCGTTCGGGCACGACGAAACTTCCAATCTGCCGGCGAGGTTAGCTGACGGGCTCGAGGTTGGAAGTCCTCGTCCGAACAGGCGATGCACCGGTCCGGATGCGCCCCCGCCGCCATCATTGGCGACCGTGGTTCCCCCGCGCGCCGCCGTGGCAGCGCTTAGGCCAGGACTTAATCGTACCGGCTTTCGCATAAAAAAGCCGTAAAGTCGCCGGCGGCACGACGCGCTAGGATCTAGGCGTGCGCAGGCAGCTTCTCTACGGCTTCGCCAGCCTCGTGGCGCTGGCGTCCATCACGCTGCTCCTGCGCGCCGTGACGGCGGTCAATCCAACGACGATCGCGCTGGCCTATCTTCTGGTCGTCCTGTTCGTGGCCGCCGTCGCCTCGTTGTGGACGGCCGTGGTGACGTCCGTAGTCGCGGTTCTGGGCCTCAACTACTTCTTTCTTCCACCGGTCGGGGCGCTGACGCTGGCCGATCCGTCCAACTGGGTCGCGCTGTTTGCGTTCCTCGTCGTGAGCCTCGTCGCGAGCCAGCTCTCGACCTCGGCTCGCCACCGGACGCTCGAAGCGATGGAACGGCGCCGTGAGCTGACGCGCCTGTTCGATCTCACACGGGACATCCTTCTGACGACCGAGCGCGACGGCGCACTTGCGGCGATCGCGCGGCACGTTGCCCGACGATTCGACCTCGACGTCGTCGCTATCTGCAGACCGGATTCTGGCGGGTGGGCCGTCCATCAGGGCGGCGCGTCAGCGCCAGAGCTGGACCATCGTGATCTGGATAACCTGCTGGCGAGTGCCATCGGCGTCATCGAGTTCGACGCGAGGACACGGGCCTACGGCGGCCATCGGCAGGTGACCACGACAGCCGGCGCGGTCACGCTTGCCCCGATCCGAATCGGGACGCGCGCCATCGGTGTCCTGGCGACGGGCGGTCGCGAGCTCGAGCCCGGAACGAGTGACGCCGTGGCGGGGATCGTGGCGATCGCGATGGAGCGTTCCCAGTTTCTCGAGGATCGGCGCGCCTCCGAGCTGACGCGACAGCGCGCCGAGCTGTCGTCGGCGTTGCTCGCATCGTTGAGTCATGACCTGCGCACCCCGCTGACCGCCATCCGAACGGCGATGGCCAACATCGAGAATCCCACGCTGGCAGAGGATCAGCGCCGGGAACAGGCAAGCGTGGCATCGGCGCAACTCGAGCGGCTGACGCGGCTGTTCGACGAGATCATCGACATGGCACGCATCGATGCCGGCGCGCTCCAGGTCCAGCAGAAGTGGACCACCGCTGCGGAGGTCGTCGAAGCGGCGTGTGCCCACGCCGCGGCCGCATTGGCTGGACGGGGCCTCCGGGTAGAAGCTGACGACGAAATCGCGGTCGAGATCGATCCGCGTTTGACCGCCTCGGCCATCGCCCACCTGCTGGAGAACGCTGCCCGGTACTCGAGCGACGGCTCGATCGAAGTCCGGGGCTGGATCGACACCGAGGGCCTGCGCGTGGAGGTCCGGGACGCCGGTCCTGGCCTCCAGCCCCTCGAGATGGCGCAGCTCTTCGAACCGTTCTATCGTGGTGAGGCCGTGCGCCAGACGATCTCCGGAACCGGAATGGGCCTCGCCATCGCGCGCGGCCTGCTCGCTGCCGAAGGTGGCCGGGTCTGGGCCGAGAACCTCGCGCCGCACGGCGCGGTGTTCGCGATTGCCGTCCCGGCTCACACCCGGCATCAGGCGACGGTTCGTTGATCCATGGCCGAGCGCATCCTCATCGTCGACGATGAGCCCAGCATCCTGGCGACCATGACGCCGTTGCTGCGTGGCCGCGGCTACGAGGTCGCGACCGCCACCACAGCCCACGCGGCGCTCGAAGCCATCGATCGCCAGCTGCCGCAGCTGGTCATTCTCGACCTCGGCCTGCCGGATCTCGACGGCGTCGAGGTCTGCCGACGAATCAGGGAGGGACGGTCGCTGCCGATCCTTGTGCTGTCGGCGAGAGGGGCCGAACAGGACAAGGTCGCGGCGCTCGATGCGGGGGCCGACGACTACGTCACCAAGCCCTTCGGCGCCGGCGAACTGCTCGCACGCGTGCGCGCGGCCTTACGGCGGAGCGAGGCAGGAACCTCTCCCTCCGGCCAGATTATTCGAGGCGATATCGCGATCGACATCGATCGCCGCCGGGTGACCAGAGACGGCGAGGACGTCCGGCTGACACCGAAGGAGCTCGAGCTGCTGATCTTCCTCGCCCAGCATCCCGGCCGCGTGCTGACCCATCGCGCGATCCTCAAGGCGATCTGGGGACCAAACGCGGTGGATCAACCCGAGCACCTGCGAGTGCTCGTGGCGTCGCTGCGCCGAAAGCTCGAACGCGATCCGGCGCGGCCGAGCTACGTCCTGACCGAACCATGGGTCGGCTATCGATTCGCCGACTCATAGCCAAGCCTCTGGCGTGGCCATCGATCGTCGAGGGGCAGGTTCAGCAGCAGCACATTGACCCGCGACTCGCCGAGGAGTCAGGCCTCGCACGCTCGGGGCGGAGGCATAAAAAGATCGTAAGTACGAGCTCGACGCTACCGCCGCTGTGTACGATGACGTCGTGAGCGATCGGCGTCGTCCGTCAGGCGACCAGCTGCTGGAGCGGTTGAAGACGGACGACCGGGTCCGCCTGCGCGTCTATATCGGCGCCGCACCCGGTGTGGGGAAGACGTACACCATGCTCGAAGACGCCCGCGCCTTGAAAGCACGCGGCGTTGACGTCGTCATCGCGCTCGTCGAAACCTACGGCCGAGCCGACACCGACGCCCAGATTGGCAACCTCGAAATCATTCCGCGGCGCCAGGTGGCCTATAAGGGCGCAGTCCTCGAGGAGATGGACGTGGACGCCGTGCTTGCGCGGCGCCCGCAACTCGCCCTCGTCGACGAGCTGGCGCATTCAAACGTCCCGGGCAGCAAGCACGAGAAGCGTTATCAGGATGTGCTGGAGCTGCTCGACGCCGGCATCAGCGTCACGACCGCGGTCAACATTCAGCATCTCGAAACGCTGAACGACATCGTCAGCCGAGTGACGGGCGTGCGCGTTCGCGAAACGGTGCCGGACACGTTCCTCGATCGCGCGGATGAAGTCATCAACGTGGACGTCACGGTTGACGAGCTGCGCTCGCGACTGAAACAGGGCAAGGTCTACAAGCCGGAGAAAATCGAGCCGGCGTTGACGAACTTCTTTCGCGAGGGCAACCTGTCCACGCTGCGGGAGCTCGCCCTGCGGGCCGTCGCGGACGAAGTGGGTGAGAAGGCGGCCTCTTACCGCCAGAGGGAAGGGCTCGAGCCTGGCCTGATTCCCGAGCGGGTGATGGTCTGCATGAGCTCGAGCGCGACCGCACCGCGAGTCGTCCGAACGGGCGCCCGGATCGCGGGGCGGCTCGGGGCGCGATGGTATGCGGTTTACGTCGAGACGCCGCGGGAAGCCGTGCAGCGGATCCACACAGCCGACCGCGACCAGCTCGCCAGGAATATCGAGCTCGCGGAAACGCTGGGCGCCACCGTCGTCCGGGTCAAGGCCGACCGCCCGGCCGACGGGCTCGTCGCCTTCGCCCAGCGCGAGGGGATCACCCACGTCATCTTCGGGCAGACGGCGCGAACGCGGTTCGAAGTCCTGCTGAAGGGATCGACGCTGAATCGGTTCCTCGAGGAGGTGAAGGACGCCGCCGTACAGGTCGTTCCGGTGTGACCTGAACGATGCCCGGCCTGAATACTACTGCGGACCGGTGCGGATGCCTTCGTCAGGTACCGGTACTGGAACCGTTGCGTCCGAATCCTTGGGGGGAACCGCGCCGAGCAAGGCCCGCAGTTCGTCTCCTTCGATCACCTCGCGGTCGAGCAGCCGTGCGGACAGCTCGTCGAGCATGGGCTGGCGTTCGCGCAGCACCTGGCGTGCCGACTCGTGCGCCTCAGTCAGAATCCGCTTAACTTCGGCGTCGATCTTCTGCGCGGTCTCCTCCGCGTAGGCGCCGCGCTCCTGCACGAAGCCGGCGTCAAGGAAGGCCGACCGCTTGTGGCCGTTGTAGTTGACCGCACCGAGCGTCTCGCTCATGCCGAACTCGGTCACCATGGCGCGCGCGATGTCGGTAGCGCGCTGCAGGTCGTTCTGGGCGCCGGTTGAAATCTCTCCGAACGCAATTTCTTCGGCGGAGCGCCCGCCGAGCAGTACCGCCAGCTGACCGAGCAGATCGGTCCGGGTCATCAGATATCGATCCTCGAGCGGCAGCTGCATGGTGAATCCGAGCGCGCCGAATCCCCGCGCGACGATCGAGATCTTGTGCACCGGATCGAGGCCGGGCAGGATTGTCGCGACGATGGCGTGCCCCGCCTCGTGATAGGCGACGATGCGGCGCTCCTTGTCGCTCATCACGCGCTTCTTCTCGAGGCCCGCGATGATGCGATCGATCGCGTCGTCGAAATCCTTCATCGTGACCGCCGGCTTGTCCTTCCGCGCCGCGAGGAGAGCGGCCTCGTTCACGAGGTTGGCGAGATCGGCGCCGGCAAAGCCGGCGGTCCGAGCGGCCACGACCTTGAGGTCGACGTTGTCCCCGATCGTCACTGTCTTGACGTGAATCCGCAGGATGTCTTCACGACCGCGCACGTCCGGCTTGTCGACGAGCACCTGACGATCGAAGCGACCGGGACGGAGCAGGGCCGGATCGAGCACTTCCGGGCGGTTGGTGGCGCCCATGATGATGATGCCCTTGCGGCCATCGAAGCCGTCCATCTCCGCCAGCAGCTGGTTGAGCGTCTGCTCGCGCTCCTCGTGGCTGCCCATCGGCGTCTGGATACGGACCTTGCCGAGCGCGTCGAGCTCGTCGATGAAGACAATGCACGGCGCCTTGGCTTCGGCCTGATTGAAGAGATCGCGGACGCGCGCGGCGCCGACGCCGACGAACATCTCCACGAACTCCGACCCGCTGAGGCTGAAGAACGGCACCTTCGCTTCACCCGCGACCGCCCGCGCGAGGAGTGTTTTGCCCGTACCGGGAGGGCCGACCAGCAGCACACCTTTCGGGATCTTGCCGCCGATGCTGGTGTATTTCTTGGGGGTCTTGAGGAACTCGACAATTTCCTTGAGCTCTTCCTCGGCCTCGTCCACGCCGGCGACATCGCCGAAGCTCACCTTGACATCGTCGTCGGCGTAAATTTTCGCGCGGCTGCGCGCGAACGACATGACACCCCCTTCGGCCCCACCCATCCGCCGGAAGAAGAACGTCCAGAGAGCGACGATGAAGATCAGCGGAATGATCCAGCCGATGACGTCGGAAATCCAGCGGCTCGAGACCTCGCCGGCGTACTTCACGCCGTGCTGCTCCAGCTCTTCGGGCAGCTTGTCGTCGATAACCCGGACCGCGCTGAACGGCTTCGGCTTTTCGCCGCCGGCCGCCTTGAGCACGCCCCGGATGCGGTCGTCCGAGAGCGTCACTTCCTGGACGCGATTGTCTCGGACCATCGACTTGAAGTCGCTGTAGGGGATCGTCTCTCCACTCTGGAGCTGCGAGAAAAACGCCTGGGCGAGGGCCAGCAGGAGCAGGACTCCGAGCACGTACCACACCGCGCCGCCCGGCGGACGCGAAGGGGTGCGCCGCTCATTGAGGCGGCGGTTACGATTCGACGACGGACGAGGAGTCTCTGCCATGGATCATTGTCATTTTAGGCCGGGACCGCAGCCTCGATGCGGCTGAACTGTAATTGACCGCCCGAGGCGTCCACCCGGACCACGTCCCCCTCGCGGAAGTCCCCCTGGAGCACTCGCATGGCAAGGGGGTCGAGCACCCGCCGCTGCAGCGTCCGCTTGAGCGGCCGCGCGCCGTACGTCGGATCGTATCCCTCTTCGATGAGCAGATCCTTCGCCCGGTCGCTGAGCTCGATCCGGATTTTGCGCTCCTCGAGGCGCTTCATCAAGCCACGCAGCTGGATGTCGATGATCGAGCGCATCTGATCCCGCGTCAGCGGCTGGAAGATGATGATCTCGTCGACGCGGTTGAGGAATTCCGGCCGGAAGTGCTGGCGGAGCGCATCCATCACCTCACGACGGATGCCCTCGTCGATGGCCACTTCCTTGGCGAGCGCCGCCGTCTTCATGGCGGCTTCGGCGATGAAATGGCTGCCGACGTTGGACGTCATGATGATCACGGTGTTCTTGAAATCGACGGTGCGGCCCTTGCCATCCGTCAGCCGCCCGTCGTCGAGCAGCTGGAGCATGACGTTGAGGACCTCGGGATGCGCCTTTTCGATTTCATCAAAGAGTACCGACGGAATAAGGCCGCCGGCGGACTGCTTCGGTGAGTTGTCCGGCTTCCTCGTAGCCGACGTATCCCGGAGGAGCGCCGATCAGCCGCGAGACCGTGTGCTTCTCCTGGTACTCCGACATGTCAATCCGGATCATCGCCTGCTCGTCGTCGAACAGGAACTCGGCGAGGGCGCGGGCAAGCTCTGTCTTGCCGACACCCGTCGGGCCCAGGAAGATGAAGCTGCCCAGCGGCCGGTTGGGATCCTGGAGGCCGGCCCGGGCCCGTCGCATGGCGTTCGCGACGGCCACGATGGCTTCCTCCTGGCCGACGACGCGATTGTGGAGGCGATCCTCCATTCGCAGCAGTTTCTGGATTTCCCCTTCCATCAGGCGGCTGACGGGAATGTGGGTCCAACGGCTCACCACGTCGGCGATGTCCTCCTCGTCCACTTCCTCCTTGAGCATGCGATGGCCCTTCTGCACTTCGGCCAGTCGGGCTTCCTGCTCCTTGATCTTGCGCTCGACCTCGGGCAGGCGGCCGTACTGCAGCTCGGAAGCCCTCGCGTAGTCGCCGCTGCGCTGGGCGCGCTCGATTTCGAGGCGCACCTGCTCGAGCTCCTCCTTGAGCGTGCGCGAGCTCTGGATGGTCTCCTTCTCCTGCTGCCAGTGCGCCGACAGGCGGTTTTTCTCTTCCTTCAGGTCGGCGAGCTCCTTCTCGAGCTTCTGCAGGCGCTCTTTCGAGGCCTTGTCCTTCTCCTTGCGCAGGGCTTCGCGCTCGATCTCGAGCTGCATGATCCGACGCTGCACCTCGTCGAGCTCGGCCGGCATCGAGTCGATCTCCATGCGGAGGCGTGACGCCGCCTCGTCGACCAGGTCGATCGCCTTGTCGGGCAGGAACCGATCGGTGATGTAGCGGTTGGAGAGGACGGCGGCCGCGACGAGTGCGGCGTCCTTGATCTTCACGCCGTGATGAATCTCGTAGCGCTCGCGCAGCCCTCGCAGGATGCTGATCGTGTCCTCGACGGTCGGCTCGCTGATCAGGACCGGCTGGAAGCGGCGCTCCAGCGCGGCGTCCTTTTCGATGTGCTTGCGATACTCGTCGAGCGTGGTCGCGCCGATGGTGTGCAGCTCGCCGCGCGCGAGCATCGGCTTGAGCATGTTGGCGGCGTCCATCGCGCCCTCGGCGGCTCCCGCCCCGACCACGGTGTGCAGCTCGTCGATGAAGAGAACCACCTGGCCCTGCGCGTCGGCGACTTCCTTGAGGACCGCCTTGAGGCGCTCCTCGAATTCCCCCCGATACTTTGCCCCGGCGACGAGCGCGCCCATGTCGAGCGCGACGATCTTCTTGTTCTTCAAGCCTTCGGGCACGTCCTGGCGCATGATCCGCTGCGCCAGCCCCTCGACCACGGCGGTCTTGCCGACGCCGGGGTCGCCGATCAGCACCGGATTGTTCTTGGTGCGCCGCGACAGGACCTGGATCACACGCCGGATCTCCTCGTCCCGACCGATGACCGGATCGAGCTTGCCCTTTTTGGCCAGCTCGGTCAGGTCGCGTCCGTATCGTTCCAGCGCCTGATAGGTGCTCTCGGGATTCTGGGAGGTCACCCGCTGCGAGCCGCGCACCGCCGTCATCGCCTGGAGAATCGCGTCCTTCGTCGCGCCTTGCTGCGCGAGAATGCGGGCGGCGACCGCGCGGCCACCTTCGCCGGCAATTGCCAGGAACAGGTGCTCCGTGCTGACGTACTCGTCCTTCAGCCGGGAGGCCTCAGCCTCGGCCGCATCCGTCACTTGACGCAGCCGGACCGACAGCGACGGCTGCGACCCGCCGTGCGCGCTCGGGCTGCGTCCCAGCTCGGAGCGCAGGGCCTTCGCCACGCCCGCCGGATCGACGTTCAGTTTTCGGAGAATCTCCGGAACGATGCCGCCCTGCTGTTCGACGAGCGTCAACAGCAGATGCTCCGGCGCGACCTCCGGATGTCCTTCGCGATCGGCGAACTGCTGCGCCGCGATGACCGCTTCCTGCGCCTTCTCGGTGTACTTGTTGATGTTCATGATCGTCTGTGGGCCAACTCGGAGCCAACACCCGTCTAGCTGCTGGCTTCCGCCTTACGGAGGGCCTCGTAGTGCTGTCGTTGATCCTTGGTCAGTGAGCGGGGCAGCTGGACGTCGATCGTGGCGTAAAGATCCCCGTGACTGCCGGGCTTCCCGACGATCGGCATCCCGTGACCCTTCAAACGAAAGACCTGCCCCGACTGCGTGGTCTCCGGTACTTTCAGCCGCACGGAACTGGCGACGGTCGGCACTTGCGCCTCGCCGCCAAGGACGGCCGTCGTGAGCGGGACCGCGACCTTGGTATGGAGATCGTCCCCGCGTCGCTCGAACACCGCGTGCGGACGAATCGCCACGCGAAGGAACAGGTCGCCGGCGGCGCCACCGTTGGCGCCCGATTCTCCCTCGCCCGCCGCTCGTACCCGCGATCCTTCTTTGACGCCGGCGGGAATGCGCACGTCGACGTTCCGCGTCTGGCCGCCCTGCGCGATGCCGATCCGCCGGGTCGCGCCGTGATAGGCCTCCTCGAGCGTCAGCTCGACCTCCTGCTCGAGGTCGCGGCCGCGCTGCGTTCTCGCCTGGCGCCCGCCGCGCGTGCGCGGGTCGGTCGAGCCGCCGGCGCCGCCGAAGAAGGTCCGGAAGAAATCCGAGAACGGGTCCTCCGTTCCGAACATCTCGCGCATCTCGTCTTCGGTCATGTTGCGGTAGCCGCCTGGACCGCCCATGTTGATCGTCCAGGCGCCGCCGCCGGGGTCGGCCCCGCCGAATCCGCCGAAGCCACCTGCGGGCGCGCCGCCGGGCCACCCTTGCCCCTGCTGCTGCGCCTGTTCGTACTGCCGCCAGTTGGCCCCCAGCTCGTCGTACTTTCGCCGCTTGTCGGGATCGGCGAGGACCTCGTAGGCCTCGTTAATCTCCTTGAACTTCGCCTCCGCCGCTTTGTCGCCCGGGTTGACGTCGGGATGGTGCTTGCGCGCCAGCTTGCGGAAGGCCTGCTTGATCTCTTTGTCCGAGGCGCTCTTGGCGACGCCGAGCGTCGCGTAATAGTCCTTGAATTCCATCGGTTTCACTCGGCCATCGCGGCCGGCTAGAGACCCACCATCGCTTCGATGCGCTCGAGCTCCTGGACCAGCCGGCGTCGAGCATCGCGGGAGCGCGGCTCGCCGTTCATCAGCGGGCGAATGCGCTGCACCGCCTCGGCAATCGACAGCAATCGCTGGACGCCAGCAAGATTCACCCCAACATCGTCAACCAGATGTTTGATCAACCTCAACCGATCCAGCTCATCTCGCGAGTACAGCCGGGTACTGCCCAGGCGACGGGTCGGTTGGACCAAACCCAACCGCTCGTACTTCCTCAGCGTCTGCGGGTGCATGTCCAGCAGCCGCGCCGCCATGCTGATGAAATAGAGATCGTGGTCGAGAGGCAAGGGGGCACGCTCCTCGTTGCGTCGTATCAAATATAGGCATTGATACGCGGCGTGTCAACCCACGGGACGGACTGCCTCGACACCTGGGTGGCCCGCGTCGGCGGTGGCGTGATGATGTGCGATAGAGTACGAGATGGCTCGCCTGCATGGACGTCCAACTCCACGACTTCCTGACGATAGGTCTTCTCGTCGTTCTCGAAGGGCTGCTCAGCGCCGATAACGCGCTCGTCCTGGCGATGCTCGTCCTCGGGCTGCCTCGAGCCGACCAGCGGAAGGCGCTCCGCTACGGCATCATCGGCGCGTTCGCCTTTCGCATCGCCGCCGTAATCCTCGCGGTGAACCTGATCCAGGTCACGGTCGTCAAGCTGCTTGGCGCGCTGTACCTGCTGTATCTCGCGTTCCAGCACTTCTTTGCGGCGCACGCGGAAGGGGAGCGACGACAGATCAAACCGGCACGGCCGTGGCTGGGCCTCTCGGCGTTCTGGGCCACGGTGGTCAAGGTGGAGCTCACCGACATCGTCTTCGCCGTGGATTCAATTCTCGTCGCGGTGGCGATGTCGCCGAAGACCTGGGTGGTCATCAGCGGCGGCGTGCTCGGGATCGTCGCGATGCGCCTGGTGATCGGGCGGCTGCTGACGCTGGTGCGCCGCTACCCGGCGCTGGTGGACGGCGCCTTCGTCATCATCGCGTGGGTCGGCCTCAAGCTGCTGCTCGAATTCCTGCGCGCCCACGAGTGGATCGACTTCGAGATCAGCAAGTGGTGGTCGTTCGGGCTGATCGTCGCCATCTTCCTGATCTCGTACGCCTACGCACGCCGGCAGGGCCCCGCCGATACGAGCGACGACGACGCGGCGGAGTTGTTGCGTGAGGGACAGGGAAGCAGCGGGCACTAGCTCGCCACCGACCGTCGACGTCCCGAGAAGGGTTACCCGCCGGAGGCGAGCTTGAGCTCCAGCGCTTTGCCGGCTCCTTCGCTCAGCGTGAAACGGGTCGCGTGCGCGCGGGCCCGCTCCAGCCACTCCGGATCGTTCCAGTCGCCGGCGGCCACGTAATCGACCGCGATGGCGTAGTAGCCGCCCGACGGAAGATTGTTGAACTTGAAGCGGCCGTCCTGATCGGGACGCGCCGATGCGGTCCAGCGGTTCATCGGCAACGGCCATTTCTGCGGGTCGTCGGCAAAGACGACAACGGTGCAGTCCTTCACCGCTTCGCCGTGCGCGTCGGACACCGTGCCGGAGAGGGCCGTCGTCTTCTGCGTCAGCTCGATCTCGATCCCCTCGACCTCTTCACCCGGCTTGAACTCGATGCCGGTGTCGGTCACGTCGGCGCCGTTGAAGCGCACGCCCTTGAGGAACCAGCCCTTCGGCGGCGCGTTCACTCGGAGGACCCGGGTGCCCATCAGGCCGGTCATCTCGAAGGTGCCGTTCTCCTTCACCGCGGCATTGCCGAAGCCGGGCATCGGCAGGCCGTCCGGGTCGACCGATGCGGCGCCGATGCGCACGCTGGCGAGCCCTTCCGGCTTCGTCCCGCCGTCGAAGACCAGCCGACCGGTCGCATGCGCGCCATGCGTGGCGGCCACCACGAGGCCGGTGATGTCGTCGCCGCCGACGGTGACGCCGACCGTTGCGAATTCCGGCTCCTGGTTGGGGGGCGCTGGTGGCGGCGGCCCGGGCCCATCGGCCGACATCGCAAAAACCATCGCCCCGCCGCCGACGTCGGTAAACATCGCGCCCGTGGAGCGGACCTGCAACGAGTATTCGCCCGGGACGACGTTGGACAGCGTGAACTGTCCGTCGCGAGACGTGCGCGTCGTACCGCCGGGCATGAACATCATCACGTCGCGCATGGCCGGCATCAGCATGACCATCGCGCCGGCCATCGGCTTCCCGTCCGAGCCCATCGCCACGCCGGTGATTTTCGAGAGCTTCACTGGGGCAAGCGCGATGTCGACGCTGCCGAGCTCCTGCCCGACCGCGACCGTCACGCGCTGCGCGTCGCCGGCACTGGGCGTGCCGGGATAGTAGGTCGGAGCGTAGCCCGAACCGGGATTCGATCCAACGGGCCCGCCAGGTCCATTCATCATGTCGCCCATGAAGTCGAACGACCTCAGCGTGGCGCTGACGTAGTACTCGCCAGGCGGGAGACCGTACAGGCGGAATTGTCCAAGATCGTTCGTCTGCGCGTTGCGTCCGGCGTTCATCAGGCGACGCCGGCCGTTGAGGAACTGCAGGCGCATCGCCTCGACGCTCGCGTCGGCCACCGGCTCGCCGAACTCGTCGAGCACGCGCCCGGACAGGACGCTGCCGCGCGGCAGGCTGACGTCCGCCTTCTCGAGCAGCTGCGCCTCGGCGAGCTCGATCGGG
This sequence comes from uncultured Acidobacteriota bacterium, assembly GCA_963771415.1. GTDB lineage: Bacteria > Acidobacteriota > Vicinamibacteria > Vicinamibacterales > 2-12-FULL-66-21 > CAWAZT01. The sequence goes on from CAVYTI010000011.1 coordinate 295,531, forward strand.
CGTCCAGGCTCGAACGGCCGCTTCTGCCCGTACTGCATCGAGACGAACCCGGACTTCGTCACGCTGAGATTGAAGCGGCCGGCCGGCAGGTCGCGGAACTCGTAGCGACCTTCGGCGTCGGTCATCGCGGCTTTCGACCCGATGTCGGGTCCGCTGATCCGTACCTGGGCGCGACGGACCGGCCCGCCGGTCTCGCTCGACAGGATGCGCCCGCGGATCCGGCCGGTCCCGGTCTTGGCCTGCCGGCCGGGAACCATCATCGGCATGTCGCCGGGCTGCGGGGGAGCCACCTGAATCTGCTGCCGGATCTGCACCTGCCCGGCTTGAGCGGGCGGGGCAGTCAACAAGGCCACAGCGCACACGGAAAGGAAGCGTCGGAGCATGACCTATTTTGGACGAAAACGGCTCAGTTTCGGCCTGAAGAAAAATCTGGCATGCCGAGAGGCAGTGGTCGACCGGTTCGATAGCGGTCGCAGACGTCCAGCACGGCGTCCGCGAGGGCGTCGATGAAGCGGGGATGGACGTTCACGGCAGCCGCTCGCGCCATCGGCAAGCCGATCTTCCGGCAGACCTCGGCCGCCTCGATGTCGAGGTCGTACAACACCTCGATGTGATCGCAGAGGAATCCGATTGGTGAGAGGACGGCCGCGCGCAATCCCGTTGCGTGTTCGCGCCTCAGATAGTCCGTCACGTCCGGCTCGAGCCAGGGATCCTCGGGACGCCCGCTCCGGCTCTGGAAGACGAGCGCCCAGTCGCGCCGGTCGACAGCCGCCGCGACCAGCCGCGCCGCCGATCGAAGCTGCTCCTCGTAGGGGTAGCGGGCCGCCATCGAGGTCGGGATGCTGTGAGCGGTGAACACGACGCGGGCGTCGCGACGAACATCCTCCGGCAGTTCCATCAGTGCCGCTCTCACGTGATCCGCATTGGCGTCGATGAACCCGGGATGTTCGTGCCAGTCGGCGACATACGTCACATCCACATCGCTGCCGGAGTTGCCGCGCAGCGTGGCGCGCGCATCGCGCACGTTTTCCTTGTACTGCAGGCATCCCGAGTAGCTGCGCTGCGCCGCCGCCAGCACGCCAACGACCCGCCGGATGCGCCGGCTCGACATCTTCGTCAGCGTGTCGGCCAGGAACGGATGCCAGTTGCGCATGCCGACATGAACGGGGAGCGCGACGCCGCGGGCGCGCAGCCGTGCCTCGAGCTCGCTGGCCTGACGCAGCGTGAGCTCGGTCAACGGCGACACGCCGCCGAACCGGTCGTAGTGGTGCGCGACTTCCTCGATACGCTCGGGCGTCACGCGACGCCCGCGCAAGACGTTGGCAAGAAACGGCCGCACGTCGGCCGGCGCCTGCGGTCCACCGAAGGCAACGAGCAGCACCGCGTCGAAAGGCTGCGTCATGGGCGCTCCCATCGTAGCCTGCGAATCGTAAGGTGGTGATCGAGAATCCGCTTCCCGATGGCGGCCTGAGCCGTGAACTCGACATTTACGGAAGCGCGAAGGGCGCTGCTATACTTTCATCTCTTCCGATGCCAAACATTCTCGTCACCAATGATGATGGTGTGCACTCGACCGGCCTGCAGGTCCTGGCCGACGCCCTCCGCGCCCTCGGCGACGTCGTCATCGTCGCCCCGAACGTCGAAGCCAGCGCGATCGGTCATGCGCTGACGCTGCGAAGGCCGCTGCGCCTCGAGCAGGTCGGCGAGGGACGCTATGAAGTGGACGGTACCCCGACCGACTGCGTCAACATCGCGGTCACGAAACTGTTCGACGCCATGCCCGATGTCATCGTCTCGGGCATCAACAAGGGGTTCAACCTGGGCGACGACATCACGTACTCCGGCACCGTCGCCGGCGCGATGGAGGGGGCGCTCCTCGGCATTCCGAGCGTGGCCGTGTCGCTCGAGCGGACGCTCGGCACGTACGATTTCGGCCCGTCGGCCGCCGCCGCGGTCTCCATGGCGTCGCTCCTGCTGCGCCACCGTCTGCCGTCGCGGACCTTCCTCAATCTGAACGTACCGCCGGGGATCCCGAAGGGATTCCGCGTCACCGTACAGGCGAAGCGCAATCACGTGACGATCGTCGACGAGCGATGCGATCCGCGGGGACGCGCCTACTACTGGATCGAGGAAGGGCAGAACGACTGGGAGCCGCACGACCGGTCGGACTATCAGGCCGTGCGCGACGGCTACGTCTCGGTCACGCCGTTGCAGCCCGATCTGACCGATCACGCCGCGTTCAAGCAGCTGGAAAAGCTGCCGCTCGACTTCGAGGCCTCGGCCGGACGCCGGTAGCGTTCCGTCCGCGGAGGCTACTTGCCCGGCTTCACCATCTCGGGAAAATCTTTCTTCAAGTGCGCCAGCTTCGGCAAATCGTTGTAGACGATGTACGGGTAGGTGGGATTGCGATCGAGAAAATTCTGATGGTAGGCCTCGGCGGGGTAGAAGCCGTCGAGCGGGACCACCTTGGTGACGATCGCGTGCTTGAACAGCTTGGCCTCGTCCAGCTGGCGGATGTAGGCTTCGGCGACTGCCTTCTGTTCGGGTGTCACGAAGAAGATTGACGAACGATACTGGGTGCCTTCGTCCGGCCCCTGGCGGTTCAGCTCGGTTGGATCGTGGGCAACCGCGAAAAAGATCTTCAGCAACTGGCCGTAGGAAATCTTCGCCGGATCGTAGGTGATCTTCACCGATTCGGCGTGACCGGTGGTGCCGCTGCTGACCACCTCGTAATGTGCGGTGGCCTTGCTGCCGCCGGCGAATCCGGAGACGACGTCCGAGACGCCTTGCAGGCGCTCAAAGACCGCCTCAACACCCCAGAAGCAGCCGCCGGCAAGGACCGCGGTCTGTTCGGTGCCCGGCGTGGCCACTTTGATGTCTTGAACGGGATCGGGAAACTTGCTCCCCGCGGGGCCGGAGAACCCTGCGAGCACGGCAACCGTTACGACAAGCCAGGCCGACCGTTGAAGGACTTTCATGATGGTGCCTCTATCTAACGGTAACACGCGGACGCGGCGAAGGGATAATTCTCGGGTGACTCGCATCGGTTTCAGGACGCTCGGACGCGCCGTCAGCCGCGGCGCCGCAGTCGTGGGCATTTTTCTCTTGGTCGTGTTCTACACGCCGATCACCGATTGGATCGCCGCGCCGCTCTTCGTCAGGCCAGACGCGAGCTCGGGCGACGCGATCGTGGTGCTCGCCGCGTGGGCCAGGGTCAGTGGTGAGTTGAACGAACCAGGGCTGCGCCGCGCGATCGCCGCCGGACGTCTGTATCGCGACGGCGTGGCCCGAACGGTCGTGATCACGGGCAGCACTCCCATGGGCGATGACGCCGGCGATTCGCTGACGGCCTCGGGCAAGTTTCTGCAAGAGCTCGGCGTACCGCCCGCCGCGATCACGTTCGAGAATCGATCGAACGACACGCACGACAGCGCCGTCAACATGGCGGCCATGGCGAAGGCCCGCGGCTGGAAGCGTCTCGTCCTCGTCACCGACGCCACGCACATGCGCCGGACCCGCGCGGCCTTCGTGCACGAGGGGATGACCGTCTCCTGCGAGCCGACGATGATGTGGCGGATCGGGGGGGACGGCCCCTCGAATCGGCTGGCCAAGCTGGGCGCCATCGTCCACGAATACGGGGGCCTGCTGTACTACCGCGCGCGCGGCTGGATCTGAGGTACAATGGCGTTCGCGTGGCGGTTCCCGACCGTCGCGGGCTTCCTCACTATTTTTCGCCTGTCGGGGCGTGGCTCAGCCTGGTAGAGCACTCGGTTCGGGACCGAGGGGCCGGTGGTTCGAATCCACTCGCCCCGACCACTTTTCCTAGGTCCATTCCGGACACATGGGTGACAATTAAGTCTGAGTTCCTAGGTCCATTCCGGACACATGGGTGACAATTGATTCTGGGGACATAGGTAACACTTTCGAGCCGAACGGATTCTCGATCGATACGATTGGAAATCCGCATTGATTCTGGGGACATAGGTAACATTTTCGAGCCGAACGGATTCTCGATCGGTTCGACCCGGATAGCCTCGTCGTCAAAATAACCTAAGTCGTACTGCTCGAGCCGAACGGATTCTCGATTGGTTCGACCCGGATAGCCTCGTCGTCAAAATAACCTAAGTCGGTACTGCATAAAGCTCACGAGCCACACCCGGTCACCGACGTGATCGCGATCGAGCGATCCTTAGAAGTCCGCTCCGATCACACCCAGCGCCGCACCCGTCGGCTGTAGGCGAGATATTCCGCGCCGAATCGACGCTCCAGATACTCTTCTTCGCGCGCGATCACGAACCGCTGAATCGTGAACAACACTGGCAAGAGCAGCAGCACGGGCCACCACGTATCCATCAAGAGCGCCACCGCGCCGGTGAAGACGGCCAAGCCGAGATACATGGGATTGCGTGTGAACCGATACGGGCCAGAAACGACCAGCGCCGTGGCGGGCCGTACGGGGACCATGCTCGTCCTGGACCGACGGAACATCCCGATGCCGCTCGCGGACAAGACGACAGACGCGACGATGAGGACGACGGCGAGTCCTTCGACCCACCTCCCGTCTCCGATAGGCATCGGCCATTGGTGATTCAGCAGGAACCCTCCGAGCACCGCCAGGGCATAAAACAGCGGCGGCGGCACTCGCACCTGGGGATTATCTGGGGCCATGCTGGGGATATTAGCCCAGACGTCCCGGGGCGCCGCTTCGCAATAGCCGCCGATGCCGGCGTCTACCGTCGCGCGAGGATGTCGGCCAGCGACGTCACCGGAAGCTCAGGGAACCTGCGATGGAGATCGGTCGGCGCAAAGGTCAGATCGATGCGTGTCCATCGCGATCGCCGCACGAATCTGACGGGCACGATTCGGCTGGAAGGGTCGGAGCACGGCGGCAAGCAGGCGCAGCATCGCGCGAGGCACATGCCGGGGCGCCGCCGTGCGTCCCGACGCGCGCTGCAGCCCTGCCGCAAGCGCGTTGAACGACAGATTCTGCGGGCCGCCGATTTCAAGCGTCGCGCCACGCGCTGACGGATCGACAACCGCTCGCTCGACGAGTGCCGCGACATCGGAGACCGACACGAAATTGATCGGGTTGATGCCCCGACCGAATATGACAGGCCGGCCCGAGGCGCCTGCGGTCTGGTCGAGCAGATCGAGCCAGAACTCGGCAAAGGCGGTCGCGCGCACGATCGTCCACGGCGCGCCGCTCGCTCGAAGGTATTCCTCGGCCAGCGTGCTTCATCCGAAAGAGCTCGATCGGATGCTCCGCCGACGCGCCGACGATGGACATCAGCACGACGGCGGCATTCGCCGCCGCCGCCGCGTCGATGAGATGGCGATTGCCGTCGCGATCGACCGAAGCCGGCGACACATTGCCGATGTCGCCGAACCCGTGAATCGCCGACACGACGGTGCTGCACGCCCACCATCGCCGCCCTAGGCTGCGCTCGATCGCGCACGTCGCCTTCGACGACTTCGACCCGGCTGCCTTCGAGGTGAGCGGTCGCGCTTCCGATCGCGCGTGAGCACGCGAACGGCCAGACCTCGCGCCTCCAGTCGCCGCACGATCAGGGTGCCCAGGCGGCCGCTTCCGCCGGCGACGAGGATCACTCGCCGCTCCGTTGAGCGATGCGAAGGCGGTGGCGGGCCTGCGGCAGCGACCTGCCGGCGAACCGCGGCATCGACGTTCCCGCCGCCCTCCTGAACCGGCTCGAGGTAGAAGCGCGCCCACGTCAGCAGGCCGTTGCCGACGCCGAAAATAACGACACCGCGCATCACATGCGCCGATCCGTCCCGCCGCGTGCCCCGGTGTTCCCACTCGCTCCAGACCTCGTCGCCGTTGACCGCCGAGCGCAGCACCTTCGCGGTGATGTCCGGGATGGCGGCGAAGATCTGCTCCCAATTCCGGCGGACCTGCTCGCGGCCGGTGAAGCTGCGCTCAGGGTGAGCCGGCGTGTCATTCCGGTAGTCCGGCGCGAAGCAGGCCACCAGCGCATTCACATCGTGTGCGTTCGTCGGCGCGCTCGAGCCGCGCGAATACGGTCGGCGGCGACGTCGATCGTTTCGTCGTGCGTCATGAATATTCTCCATAATGGATACAGTCTAACTGTAATTAAATGTATACTCTGCTCCATGGCCGCGAAAGTCAAGCGCACGACGGCGATACGACTCGGCGCGACGCCAGGAAGCCGCGCAACGGCGACGTGCCGCGGTCATCGAGGCGGCGAGCCGGCTCTTTGTGCGCGAGGGATTCGCGGCGACCACGATCGAGAGGATTGCCGAGGAGGCGCGGCGTGTCGGAAGAGACGGTATACAAGGTCTTCGGCAACAAGATCGCGACTCGTGCGCGCGATCCGGGACAAGGCGCTCGCCGGCGAAGGGCCCGTGCACGCCGAACGCCGATCCGACCGAATGCAGGCGAGCGAGAACGACCCGCGCGACGATCATTCGGAGACTGGGGCGTCCTGGCGATGGAGGTGGCGCCGAGAGTGGCGCCCGTGCTGCTGCTGGTGCGCGAGGCGGCGGCGAGCGATCCGGAATTGGCGAGATTGCAGGAGGAGATGGATGCGGCCAGGCTGACGCGCATGACCCACAACGCGCGGACGCTGCTGAACGGCGGACACCTGCGGAAAAGGCATGACGCTCGATGCCGCGACCGACGTCCTGTGGACGTACAGCTCGCCCGAGCTCTACGAACTGCTGGTCCTGCGCCGCAGCTGGTCAGTCGAACGGTACGGACGGTTCATCGCAGACGCGATGATCGCCGCGCTGTTGCCGACCTCATGAAAAGCACTGCGGGCCAGTGGAACAGGTCTGCACGAGGTGGCGGTTGTAACCGTTCGGCGAAGACGCGCCGCTTGACGCGGTTGCCGCCTACTCCGCCCGCAGCGCGTCGATCGGATCCACCGTCGTCGCGCGCAGGGCGGGGACGTAGCTGGCCACCAGGGTCGCGGCAATGAGCGCGGCCGCCACCAGCACGTAGGTCAGGGGATCGAGCGGGCTTACGTCAAAGAGCAGCGACGACATCAGCCGCATGATCGAAAGCGCCACGGCAAGACCGAGCGCGACGCCGACGCCGGCCAGCGCCAGGCCGTGAGTGACGAACATCCGGGTCACCGCACGCGCCTGCGCGCCGAGCGCGATCCGGATCCCGATCTCGCGCGATCGTTGCGAGACGGAATACGAAATTACGCCGTACAGACCACCCACACCGAGCAGAAGCGCCATGCCGCCGGCGATGCCGAGCATGACCAGCGTGAACGACGTCCGCGCCATCGACGCGTTGTAGATTTCCTGCAGGGTTCGAACACCGCTCACCGGCAGGTTGGGATTGACTGCCCACACTGCTTGGCTGAGTTCGTTGACGAACCCGTTGACGCCCGTCCGCGTGCTGCGAATTACGACCGTCACGCCTCGCGCGAGCTGCGGCCGCGCCTCGGGTGTCTCGGTGAAGGGCTTCGTCAGCAGCGGCCAGTACACTGCCGTCGCCGCCTTCTTGTTCAGGCCGTCGTCGCGCATGTCGCTGAGCACACCGACGACTTCACGCCACGCGCCGTTCTGATAGGGACGGACGTGCTTGCCCAACGCGGCGGCAGGTTCGTTCCACAGCTCTCTCGCGAGGCTTTCGCTGACCATGGCCACCGGCCGCTGTTCGTAGGCGTCGGTCCACGTGAAATCGCGGCCCGCGATCAACATACCCCCCATCGTCTTCATGAAGCCTGGCGACACGAACTTGAACAGGCGGAGCGGCGGGAGCTGCGATTCTTTGTACACCTTGTCCTGCGCATACAACGGGTCGTGCCAGCCGTCGCCGGTCATCGTGACCGTAGACGCGAGCGCGACAGAGTTGACTCCAGGTACGGCCGCGACCTTGTCGAGGATCGCCTGCTCCATGTGGACGACGGCCACTTCATCCTTTACCTGCGAATCCGGAATGGAGAGTCGCAGCGTCTGTACTTCGCTGGCCCGCGTGAAGCCGGGATGGACATCGCGCAGCGCCTGGAACGTCCGAATCATGAGACCGGACCCGACGAGGAGCACGAGCGCCAGCGCGATCTGCGCCACGACGAGCACGTTGCGCGTACGATGCCGCTCGCGGCTCGCGCTGGCCGTTCGTCCGCCACCGCGGAGCATCGTAGCGAGGTGCGCGGTCGCGTACTTGAGAATCGGGATCGCGCCGAAGAGCAGTCCGGAGACCACGGACAGCACGAGCGTGAACGCGAGCACGGGCAGATCGATGGCGATGTCGTCCATCCGCGGGAGGTTGCCCGGGGCCAGCGCGACCAGCAGCCGCAGGGCGCCGAACGCGAGACCGATACCCACCACGCCGCCGAGCAAGCCGAGGACAACACTCTCGAACAGCAGCTCGCGCGCGAGACGCCCGGTGCCCGCGCCAAGCGCGGCGCGAATCGCCAGCTCCTGCTGCCGCCCGTCGGCCCGCACGAGAAGCAGGTTGGCCACGTTGGCGCAGGCGATCAGCAGGACCATCCCGATGGTCGCCATCAACACCCATAGCGTCTTCTCGACGTCGCCGACCAGCTCGTCCTTCAACGAGCGGATCACGGGCGTGATGCGCGCCTCTTCGAAGATCTGCACGTTGCCGCCCGGGAATGGCGGAAACCGGCGCAACGAGATCGGGATCATGCGGGCCGCATCGGCGTTCGCCTGATCCAATGATGTCCCCGGCTTCAACCGCGCCATGCCGCTGTAGCTGAACTGACCCAAGAACACCTTGCTGCGATCGATGCGGAAGGGGATGAGAAGAGAGATCTTCCGGTCGAGGAAGCGGAACGAGTCGGGAAGTACGCCGATGATTTGGTGGGGGCGGCTGTCGAGCATCAGCGTGCGGCCGACGGCGGATGGGTCGCCGCCGAATTTCGAGCGCCAGTAGCCGGCCGACAACATGACCGTCTCAGGACCGCCGGGCGCGTCGTCGGTCTTCGAGATCAGCCGGCCGAGCATCGGCTGCGCGCCGAGCATGGGCAGGATGGCGTCGGTGACGAACAGCGTCGGTACTTCCTCGGGCTGCGCGAGTCCCGTCACGCTCATCGTTCCGACGTTCCACATCCCGACGTCCTGGAAGACCCGGCCGTCCTCGCGATACGTGAAGTAGAGAAAGGGCGCGGCACCGGCGTGCTCGATCTTTACGCCCGGCGCAGCGTGATCAATCGTGACCAGCTCGGCGGAGCGGGCGTAGGGCAGCGGCTTGAGCAGCACGCCTTCGATGACGCTGAAAATCGCTGCGTTGGCGCCGATGCCGATGGCGAGGGTCAGGACCGCCACGCTGGTGAACCCCGGCATCCGCGCGAGGCTCCGCAAGACTTGGTTCAGCCGCATGACGATACTTACGAATACGGCGGGCCAAGGTTCAGTATCATGCTGAGTTAAAGGAGCATTCATATGCACCGTCCAAGCGCCGAGGAGTTCCTTCTGACGCTGCTGGAAACGCTGGATGAGCTCCCGCCCGATCTGGCGGAGCGTTTTGCCGGGGTGCTGAAGAAGGCCGACGTCGACCGGTCCGCGGCAATCCGTCAGCTCTTCGAGGATGTGGCCGGTGAATGAGAAGCTCCAGCGTCTCGTGATGCACGCGTTCCGGGGCATCCCGAGCGAGATGACGGTTGATTTCGGCAACGGCGAAAGCACCGTCGTTTATGGCGACAATGGCACGGGAAAGAGCACGATTGCCGACGCGCTCGAGTGGTACTTCACAGGCGAGATCGAGCTGTTGTCGCACGAAGGACGCCAGCACGCGGTGCGCTATGTTGGCGGGGATGACGAGGGCGTCACGTCGGTGGAGGTGCTGACCAGCGGCACGCTCGGGGGCAAGGTCGTGTTCCCCGACGAGCGCACGCCTGACATGTTCGGTGCGCTCCGGCGAGAGACGTTCCTCCTTCGTGGACGTACTCTCGCGGACTTCATCAACAAGACAAAAACGGAGAAGTGGAAGTCGCTGGTCGAGATCCTCGGCTTGGACGCGATCGAGAGCCTGAGAGAAGACCTGCAACGAGCCCGAAACGACTTGCGCAAGACATCGAAAGCTGCGGACGAAGAAGTCCGGGTCTACCGCCGTGCCCTGGCAGCAGACGCCGACACGGTGACCGAGGCAGCCGTCCTCGCCAATCTCCAGCAAATCTGCGGGATGCTGAGGGTCAAATCACCCCAATCGCTAGACCAGGTCATCGAGCCTTCGTGGATCGCGGCAGCCGTCGGTGCCAGTGCCAGCGTTTCCGCTTCGTCTGATCGCGAGAGCCTCCTGACGGAAATCAACGCGCTCGGCACCCCGGACTTCGATAAGGACGTGTTCGCGGCGTGGAATGCGCTGGTGTCATCGGAGCGGGCGCGCCTGCTGCCGCGTGCATCGCTGGTGCGTGAAGCGAAACGACTCCTCGAGGCACAATCGATCGAAGCGGGACGCTGCCCCCTCTGCGGACAGAAGGTCGACGCGAAAGTGCTGGCGCGAAGGATCGAGAGCGCGCTCGTCGAGGTGATGGAGGCGGCCCGCGATCTGGAGCAGTGTCGCGATCCAAGTCTCGAGCAGGGGGAAGGTCTCGAGAGTGCGCTCGACGTGCGTCAGGCAATTTACGATCGCGCCAGGAGGATGGAGCTCGAGATCCCGCCTGTTCCGGCGCTGCCGGACACGAGGATACAAGACCAGGTCAATGCGCTGGCACCCGTCGACATCGACGCGATCACGAGCCATCTTGCCGACGTGCGTCGCTGGGACAAGGCGGCTGCCACGCTCGCGCGACAGCTCTCACCAGCCGAACCCGGCACGCGCGACAGTCAGCTGGTGATGCTGGCGGCGCTGTGCCAGCAGATCAGGGCCTGGCAGCAGGCGGAGAAAAAGAATGCCCGCGCGCAACGGGCGCTGGCGCTGGCTGAGACCGTGTTCGATGCGTATCAGCAGAAGCAGAAGGAGGACCTGGGCAATCTCCTGCGACAAATCAGCGGCCGTGTGGCGAAGATCTACTCGGCACTCCATCCCGACGAGGATCTCGATGCGGTGAGCATCGAGCCGTGGACAGCCAAGGGCGTCGAGCTCGCCATCAATTTCTTCGGCTCACGGCAGCGTCCACCGCACGGTGTGCTGAGCGAATCACACTTGAACTCGCTCGCGATCGCGCTGTTTCTGGCCATGGCGGGGAGCTTCAACGAGAAGCTCGGATTCCTGATCCTCGACGACGTGATCAACAGCTTCGACGTCGAGCATCGCGGACGGCTTGCCGAGCTGCTCGCCGACGGGTTCGGCGAATGGCAGCTGATCGTCCTGACGCACGACCAGCAGTTTTTCGAACACTTGAGCCGCCGCGCACCCTCCTGGCGAAAGATCGAGTTCACATCGTGGAGCCACGCCTCGGGACCGCGCACGACGAAATACGAAACAAGCGGCACGCTCGCGGCTGCCCGCGAGCGGCTGCAAAGCGGCGACGTTCAGGGCGCCGCGACCAAAGGGCGCCGCGCGCTCGAGGAGTTGCTGCAGGAGGTCTGCGAGGCCCTATGGGCTCCACTCCCGTTCCGCCGCGGCCAGGCCAACGACCGGCGCGAAATCGGTGAGCTGTTCGTCGGTCTTCGCCGTGCCCTCAAGGAGCACGCCAAGTCCCAGCTGCAGACGGTCGAGCCCATCTTCAAGCACCTGGAAGCGGACGTCGGCGCGACGTTGAACGTCGCCGCCCATGCCAGCCGCGGGCGCTCAGGAGCGGCCGAGGTCACGGCGGCGCTCGAACGCATAGAGACGCTCGACGCGCTCTGGTCGTGCCCCTCATGCCGAACGCGCGTCTGGCACAAGGGCACACCTGGCGCCGCGCGCTGCCGCTGCGGCCAGTCCGCATTTCCGCCGGTGGTCGTCGCAGGTTAACCTGCTTAGCCTGTGCCATTGATCGGCAGTCGACTTGGTCATTATCGGGTGCTCCACGAGCTGGGAAGCGGCGGCATGGGAGAGGTGTACGTCGCCGAGGATACGAGACTCAATCGGCGCGTCGCACTCAAGTTTCCCCGTCCGGACGTCGCCGGAACGCGCGCCAGTCGAGCACGGTTCCTGCGCGAGGCCAGAGCGGCGGCGGCCCTGAATCACCCCAACATCGTTCACCTCTACTCGGTGGAGGAAGCCGGCGATCTTGTGTTCATCACGATGGAACTCGTTGAGGGCCGCAGTTTGCGTCAGCTCCTGACTGACGGTGCCGGGCTTCCACTCGCGAAGACGATCTCCTTCGCCGCTCAGATGGCTGACGGGCTGGCGTGTGCTCACGCCGCCGGAATCGTGCACCGGGACTTGAAGCCGGGCAACGTGATGATTACCGACAACGAGCGCGTCAAGATTCTCGACTTCGGTGTGGCGAAGTTCCTCGAGCCGATCTCGGCCCGGGGGGAGCGCCCAACGACGACAGAAGAAGAGAGCAGCGGCGGAAGTGCTGTCGGAACAGCAGGCTACATGTCGCCCGAACAAGCCCTCGGGAGGGCCCTGGATGCGCGGACGGATCTGTTTGCCCTGGGAGTCGTGCTGTTCGAAATGGCGACCGGGACAGCCCCGTTTCAAGGCGATACGGCTGCGGCCGTCTTCGATCATCTCCTGAACCGGCCGCAACCTCCGCTGCTCACCTTGAAGCCCACACTGCCGCAATCGCTCGAGGTCATCATCGACAAGGCCCTCGAGAAAGACCCGGATCGACGCTATCGCGCGGCGGGCGAGTTCCTGCGGGATCTGCGAGCCGTGGAGGAGTCGATTGCTCCGTCCGTGAACCCTCCGGCGACGTCCACCGAGCGTGGCCTTTCGTCCTCGATCGCCGTCCTGCCGTTCGTCGATATGAGTCCGGGCAAGGACCAGGAATACTTTTGCCACGGGATTGCGGAGGAAATCATCAACGCGTTGACTCGCGTTCCCGGAATGCAGGTGATCTCGCGGACGTCGGCTTTCGCCTTTCAGGCTAAACATCTCGAGGTCACCGAGATCGGCAGGAGGTTACGAGTAAGAACGGTTCTCGAAGGCAGCGTACGCAAGGCAGGCGATCGCGTGCGGATCACCGCGCAGCTCGTGAACGCCGACGACGGCTACCAGATATGGTCGAAGCGTTTCGACCGTCAGCTCTCGGACGTCTTCGCCATTCAGGACGACATCGCCGCAGGCATCCTGGACGAGTTCCGGATCCGCCGTGACACTCCGCCGACGAGCCCGTCGCTCAACGTTCCCGCGCACGACGCGTATCTCAAAGGGATGTATGCCCTGAACAAGTGGACCGACGCGACGGTGCGGCAGGCTATCGTCGACTTCCATGAAGCTATTGCCGCGGACGCCGACTTCGCGCCTGCCTATGCCGCCCTGGCTGAGGCTCACATCTGGTTCTACTCGAGTCTGGGCGTTCTGCCGGCGCGCGAGACGGTGCCGCACGCACGATGGGCGGTCGAAAGGGCGCTGGCGCTCGACCCGAACCTCGCGCATGCGCACAAGGTGCACGGCTTGATCGCCATGAACCATGACTGGGATCGCAGCCGCACGGAGCAGGCGCTCACGCGAGCGCTCCAGCTCGGTCCAGGTTCAGCCTCCGCGCATCTCTGGAACGCCTGGCGGCTCGCGCTGCTCGAGACGCGTCACGATTTGGCCCTGGTCGAGCTGGAAGAGGCCGAACGGCTCGATCCTCTCGATCTTCAAGTCAAGACGCAGATTGGCTACGTCCACCGTTTCCGTCACGATCTCGATCGCGCGATTGCGCAGTTCGAGAGGGTGATCGAACTCGAACCGTCCTTTGCATTTGGGCACTATGCGCTGGGGGACGCCTGCACACAACGCGGTCAATACACCCGTGCCATCGAGGCATTCAACAGAGCGATCGAGCTGAGCGGCAGATCCGTCAATCACGTCGGCGTACTCGGCTACGCCTACGGCCGTTCGGGGAATCGCGACCGCGCCAACGAGCATCTCCAGGAATTGTCAGCGCGCGCCGCGGACGGCTACGTCTCCCCGGTATGGTTTGCACTGGTCCACCTTGGCCTGTCCGATCTCGACAGCGTCTTCCACTGGCTGAATCGCGCCTTCGAGGAGCGCGACGGTTCGCTGATTCTGATTACCGCCGCCGTTGAATTCGATCCCGTGCGCGAGGATTCACGATTCAAGACCCTCCTCGACAGAATGGGGCTTGGCCCTCCGGCGTCGTCTTCAGTGTGAGCGATCATCGGCTCGCGGTCGCCTTTAACGTCCCGCCCACGCCGCAAGAACCTGCACCGGATCCTCGCCGGATTCCAACGTCCGCACGGTCGCGTTCGGAACGCTGCGATACAACTCCCTCGCGGCTTCGTCGGCCGGCTCGCCGCGCGAGGTGACGGGATTGAGCAACAGCACCGGATGCGGACCCGCCGCGCGCGCCACGTCCGGCAAATCGAATTCCCGCAGAATGCCGTAGGCGTAGATGCCGAATGGCTGCGTGTAGCGCTCGGCGACGGCAAGTGACCGGTAGTCCGTGACCGTCTGGCGCAACGCGACGCCGCCGATGTGCGTGTCGAGGGCGGCGGCGTACAGCGCGATCACTCCGTGGGCGCCGTCGCCAACGAGCGACACGGTTGGTCCGACGTCCGGACGAGACAGAAGGTACTCCAACGCGCGCATCGTGTCGTAGACCTGACCGCCGAGGAGCGGCGTGCCCAGTATCAGGGTGAACCACGTCAGGTAGGCCTCGTCGGTGATCCGATCATCCGAGAAATAGAAGCGTCCGCGCGGCGGATACGCAATCGCGCAGTCGCCGCGCCCGCGGACGTCGATGACGGCCACACGGCATCCGCCCTTGGCGCACAGCCGTTCGGCAAACGCGTCCTCGGCGATCGCGCTCCACGCCGCGGCTTCGCCGACATACAACACCGTCCGGGTGGACGGCCCGGCGTTGTCAGGCGTCAGCAGCCAGCCCGGCGTACGAATCTCCCGATCGCTCGTGAGCTCGAACTGTTCCGCCCGATATCCCGGCTTCGCGATCCTCGCGAGCACGCGCGCCGCGAGCGGTGCGCCGTGACCCTCCGCGATGCCGAGCACGCGACGAACGCGAGCGCGCACCTCGTCCGCCGGGAGCGACGAAGGCGTCTGGACCGTTTCGGCGAGCTGTCGCGTCAGCGAGAGCGCCGTTTCGCCGCCAAATGATGTCGTGACGAAACCGGTCGGTGTTACGAACAGCGTCGCGTCCGGCTCCACGGCCTGCGACGTCTCGCTGTCGTCCGCGTCGTTCATCTCCAACCAGCGGTTGAACCATCCGTAGGTAGCCCGGCGCATCTCGTAGACGTATCCGTGCGACACGGTCGTGGCTTGCAGCGACACACGGTCGCCGGCGCCAAGGAGTCCGTAGGCGCGCTTGTATTCGTCGATGAGATCTATCGAACCAGTGACGTATTCCGGAGAATAGGTGTGCCCCGCGTCGTGGAGCGTGATCGTGACGAGTAGCGGCTTCGGCGCGAAAGCATACAGAAGATCCGCCCGATCGATCCCGCGCGCCAGGCCGGGCACGATGTTCTGCTCCGCATCGTCCGCCGATCCCGGCGGCTCGACGTCCGCCTGCGCGAGGTTCTCGGTGTTGCCCTGGGAGACGACAGCGACCCGGATGCGGCTGTCGAGCGCCGCGAGAAACTGCGTCATGGTCGCGCCGCCGGACTGGCCGCAACAGCCGATCCGCTCGGGATCGACCTCCGCGCGCGTCAGCAGGTAGTCGATCCCGCGGATGCCGTCCCACGCGCGGAAGAGACCGAAGTTCGCGCCGAGCAGGATCAGACGACGTCCGGCGAACTCATGTTCGCCGGTTCCGCCGCCGGCGATGGCAGACTGGCCGGGCCGGCTTCCCGGGTACTCGATGCGTTCACCCTGCCCGAACGGGTCGTACGCGAGGACGACGTAGCCCTTGCGCGCCAGATTTGTAAAGAGCTTCTGGTAGCTGGGCCACGCTTTGCCGTTCACCGAATGCCCCAGGGGCCCCAGAATCGCGGGGCGGCGTCCCGTTCGCGCGGGCACGTAGAGATTCGCCGTCACATAGAGACGCGGCCGGCTCTCGAACGTCAGCTTCTCGATTCGATAGCCGGGCCGCTCGAGGATGCCCGTCACCCGCGCGTTCAGAGGAGTCCGCTCGAGCGGGCCTCCAAGCATCTTCCAGAGCTCCTCGACGATCGAGCGCTGGCGGTCGAGGACCTGCTGCCGGGTGGAGATCGCGCTGACGATTCGCTGGCGGCGTGCGCGCGCATCGTTCGCGAGACGGACGAGGTACCGCTCGAGATCGCGGGAATAGTCGGGCAGACCGTCGGCGTCGACGGTGAGCTCCACACCCGGCGCACCCGAGGCATGGGATCCGGCCGGCGACTGCGCGAGAAGATCGACCGAGGGACCGAGACCCGCCGCTGCGGCAATGGCTCCTGCGGCTTCGAGGAATGCGCGGCGCGTATACGGCATCGAATCTCTCCCGGCGCATCTTAGTTCACCAGGCAGGAGGGTGCCCGGTCACGTGTGCCGCGAAGGGTAACATCAGAGGCGAGCGACAAAGGCCATGGCCGTCATCATCCCTCAGCGTCTCGCCCAGACCTGCGCCCGATCGCCCGAGCGGCTGGCGTGGCTGGCAGGTCTGCCCGCGCTTGTGGACGACCTGGAACGGCGCTGGTCGCTTCACGTGGGCATGCCGTTCGATAGCGACCAAGTCAGTTGCGCGTGGGTCGCTCCTGTCATGCGCGGCGACGGTACGGTCGCGATCCTGAAAATCGGCATGCCGCACTTCGAAGGCGCGCACGAAATCGACGGCTTGCGCTTCTGGAATGGCGATTCAGCCGTGCGCCTGCTCGAGGCCGCTGCGGATCGCGGTGCCATGCTGCTCGAACGGTGCCTCCCCGGAACGCCGCTGCGCGCGTTGCCGGAGGACGAGCAGGATCCGATCGTCGCCGGAATCCTTCGTCGATTGTGGCGACGGCCTGCCGCCCCGCATCCGTTCCGTCGGCTATCGGCTCTCATCGAGAGCTGGGCTCACGAGGCAGGCGTGCACGTCGATGAGTGGCCCGATGCGCGCCTGGTTCGTGACGGCATGCGCCTGCTCACCGAGCTGTCCGCGCCTTCGTCTCGTGACGTACTGCTCGGCACCGACGTGCACGCGGGAAACGTGCTGCGCGCCGAACGCGAACCCTGGCTCCTCATCGATCCGAAGCCGTTCGTCGGCGATCCCGCGTATGACGCGACTCAGCACCTGTTGAACTGCACGAGCCGGCTGACATCCGACCCAGGCGGGTTGGTCCAGCGCTTCGCGGACCTTCTCGAAGTGGATTCCGACCGCGTCCGGCTGTGGACGTTCGCGCGGGCCGCGGCTGAGCCGCGCGACGAGTGGAGAGATCCCGCGCTGTCGGAGCTCGCACGACGACTTGCCCCGTGACTGGAGCCGCGCCGAGTCCCATCATTCTTTGAACCCTCGGCACGACATGCCTCGGGGCTGGGCTAGTGGCCCGGCACCCGCACTTCGCGCGGATTCTGACTCTGCCTGCCGTGACGAATGACGACCCTCGCATTCTGTCCGATCGGAAGCCTGCGGAGGACGGGCTCGACGCGAGCGAACATGTCATCGGCGTGTGCGCCAAAAAAGAAGAGCCCGGTTTCTTCGTTCCCTTGCCAGACGCCGTGGTAACTATCGGGCCCTGCAGCCGCTCCTATCTCGCTGACCACAGCATCGAAATCGAGGTTCGCATACACCTCATCGGGCAGGCTGATTCCATCGAGATAGATCGCCAGACACTCGTGCGTGCCAAACTCCCGCAGCACTCGAGCGTCTTTCGCATCAATCAACTCAGAACCCTGGGGCGCCCCCGACTTCTCGAGCGCCTCGGTAACGATTCGCAACGCCCCGTCGAGATTGGCCAGTTCTATCTCGATATCGGCGTGATCGATGCCCCCGAGCTCGCTCAGCTGCGACCCGCCACCGGTGACCTGTCCTGCGCTGGTTTCATCGAGGGTGGCCTGGAGCGGATTTTCGTATCTATTGCCGCGGTCGATCGGCTCGATGTGTTCGTACAGGCGTGCGATCACAACGTGTGGAAACTGCATACCATCCCTTTCTGATGGTCAGCGGCTCGAGTGCACCTGACCAGTCGTCCGGTCCCTCGGCACGTCGGTCGGCGTCGCTGGCGGCCCTATAGTAGTCCGCGGAACGGGAGGTGGAGCTGGTGATCGGATCAATCGTGTTGTTCATCGTCGCGGGGTGCTGTGAAATAGCGGGCGGCTATTTCATGTGGCGCTGGTGGCGAGACGGAGCGCCTCTCGCGCTCGGCTTGGCGGGTGCCGCGTTGCTTGTGCTGTACGGCATCGTGCCGACGTATCAGACAGCACACTTTGGCCGCGTCTACGCGGCCTACGGCGGCGTGTTCGTCGTGCTGTCCGTCGCCTGGGGCTGGGCCGTCGATCGCATCCCTCCCGATCGATTTGACGTGGCCGGAGCCGCGATCTGCATCGTCGGCGTAACGGTGATCATGTATGCCCCGCGCTAGGTACTCAGGCCGCCGATGGATGAGAGAGCGCGGTCGCCGCCGCCATGCCGAGCGCGATCGCAAAACCGGCACCAATAACGCTTCCGAGCCCAAGGCCGATGCATCCCAGCGTGGCTGTCAGCGTCGCGACGAGCGCGACGGCGGCCCAATGCTGCCACGGCGCCGTGGCACGCTGAATGGCCGCCCGGCCGACCAGCGCACCGGATGCTAATCCGGCGGTGGCACAAAGGCCAAACGCGACACCAGGTGGACACCATGGAGCAAACCGGCACAGAGCCAGCGCAGCAAGCGTCGGAATCACACCGGTTGTCAATCCTGAAGACGCGGCTTCGACGCCGGAGCGATGCCTCCATCGCAGCGCGATCGTCAGCGCGAGCAGCGACACGCCAGCGAGCGTGCACGTGAGGAGTGCGCGCGTTTCCCAGACCGCCATTGCGGTCAATGGCAGAACGACCAGTCCAACCCTCGCGGCGAATCGGAGTCGGCCCAGCTCATAGGACCGCATCGCCTTTCGGCGCAGGGTCGTCAGGTCACGCATAGAGTCTGCTCCAGATGGCCCGTAAACGATCCAACGCGCGCTGACGACGTTTACGTTCCGTCGGGCCCTGCGCCTGCTGTTCATCCGGTTGCAGACTCGCGCGATCGGAGGCCGACAGCTCACCAAGCGCCACCGTCAGGGCGCGATCCAGATCATCCGCCACGGTTGTCTCTTCGGGCGACCGGCCCTTGGCCGACAGATCCTGTGGCATTTCGCCGACTTCGCGTCGCCTGTGCTGGCGTCGGCGCTGTGTTCTGACCTCGAATGCAGCGATGCCAAATACCCACGCCACTCCATCCCGAGCCGTATCGAACTCGGAGATCCGGGAGAACACTTTCAAGAGCGCCTGTTGGGCCAGGTCCTCTGCGTCAGGGCTGCCCGGCATCGCGCGTCTGGTAAAAGCCAGGAGCTCGGGCCACAACTCCTCGAACAGACATGCGAACGCATCGCGGTCGCCCTCCGCAAGGCG
The DNA here is from genome assembly GCA_963771415.1 of uncultured Acidobacteriota bacterium. Classification (GTDB taxonomy): domain Bacteria; phylum Acidobacteriota; class Vicinamibacteria; order Vicinamibacterales; family 2-12-FULL-66-21; genus CAWAZT01. Next base: position 315,006 of record CAVYTI010000011.1, read on the forward strand.
CACGATCGCGTGATGCACTCTCTGTCGTTGTTGTCCGTCCATCTTCAGCGAGGTTCGCAGCGGAGAGTGCCGGTCTCGTCCTCTACTCTAGGCGTCACCGGCGATTTCGTGACAGAGGAGACGTGTCACGTTGCGCGACTATCGGCCTATTGTACGAGTCTGGATCAGCTGTCAGAACCGAAGCCGATATGGGGCGGACGCCTGGAATGGAGCAACCGTGACTGCCAGAATCCTTACCTTCGGTCTTTTGCTGGGGCTGGCTACGGCCTCAGCCGTTCGAGCCCAATCGACGACTTCGTCGCCGCCTCGCACTGCAACGGAGACGATCCAGCACATGATCTCGGGCATCGAGAAGCAGCTCACAGGCGTCGCGCGCGAGATGCCTGAGGACAAGTACGAGTTCGGTACCGACTGCCGGCGAGTTTCGCGGAGTTCGAACATTTGCCAAGCAGATCAAACATGCTGCGGCCGTCAACGACCTCGTGGCGGCCAGCATCCTCGGAGAGCCGATCACCGCGGATATGTCGGACGAACGCGGGCCTGACGCCGTGAAGACCAAGGCGGAAGTTCTCAAATATCTCGAGGAGTCGTTCGCGTACTTGAAAAGAGCTACGTCAACCGTCGACGACACGAACGCCTTCGCGCCGATCAAGGGCGTGTTCGGTTCGGAAGCCGAGACACGCATCGGGCTGATCGTTGTTGCCGTGTCGCATTCATCCAATCACTACGGGCAGGTGGTCGAGTACCTGCGCATGAACGGCCTCGTCCCGCCGAGAACACCATGAAGCTCAGGCGCGATACGCCGGCGCTTGCCGAGCGGTGAGGCGGGAAAAAATCCGGCTGATGTGCCGCCGGGCACGCTCCTCAGTCGCCCGGCGCTTTTGGTCGACGGTTGCTGCCGACGTCGACCTTGCCTGTGATGACGGCCCCCTCGGCAACCACCAGGCGCGGCGAGCGGATATCACCCGACACGGAACCGGTCGGGTGCAGGTCGATCCTCTCCGTGGCGGTGACGCTTCCGTTCACCGTGCCGCTGATCACGATCGATCGACCGACGAGGTTCGCCGTGATCGCCGCGCCGGCGCCGATGATCAGCCCGTGGTCGCCGACCTTGATCTCGCCGTCCACTTTGCCGTCAATCCTGAGATCCTGTGCGCTCGTGATCTTGCCTTCGATGACGACCCCTTGCCCGATCCACGCGGTCGCGCGCCGCTCGTCGGACGAGGACCTGGGCGTGGACGCGGGGGGCGTCTGCTCTTGATCGCGCACGGTGTCTGCGGTTGTCATAAGACTCCTTCGGTACGGGTTTCGGGAACGATCAGGCCGTCTGATCTTCCCATGCTGACGCCGTCAGTCAAGCGCCGAGAGGTGCATGCGCCAATCTTTTCGGAGGGACACCGCGCTTCAATGCGACGGATTGGGTAGTGACGACCCTGATAGACGAGTCGAGTGGGGTAGCGCGGCCGCGCTGCGCGCGTCGCGACAGCGCCGTCGGACGATCAATCCGACGGCCTTCGAGTTCATTTCACAAAACAGCCAGATCGCAGCCGTCCACGAGTTCATGGCGTCGCCATCTATGGGAGGGGTTGTTCAACGGCCGTGGCAGAGCGAATCGAGTACCCCGCGTCCGGGCGTCCGTCGATGCGGTCTGAACCTTGGAGCTGTTCGCGCCTAGGCCCGCAAGAATGGATCCGGTTCGATGAGGAAGATGCCCAGAAGGCAGGGCGTGCGCGCGCCGAACTGGAAGTCGCCAACCAGCCGATCGGGGCATACGACGTGTTGATCGTCGCTCAAGCGCGGCGCCATCGTCGACCCCCGAGACATTGGACGCTCATCTGTTTTGTTTCCTCGAGGCCCGGCCAGCTGATCAATTAGGTTCCCGGATAGCTCATCAATTTCAACCGCAGAGATAGCGGCGGCATCCTGGTTGCACAACTCTTCCCAGTGACTCGTCAGGTCATCTCGCCGAAGCACTTGAAAACAAAGTACTTCGTGAGCAAGACCTTAAAGGAGAGGGCATCGCGATACTCGGGATTGTGGTGTCCGTCAGTCCGTAGACGAGAGGAGGAGCTCATGCGTGGTCTGTGGCTTGTCGTCATCTTAAGCGTCATCGCAGGATGTGGTGGGTCGCCCACTAAGCCTGACTCCGTTTCCGCGCCTGAGGTCGCAACTGTTGCGTCGCCAAATCCGCCACCAGCGCCGGAACCTGTGCCCACTCCGGCACCAGTCCCTGCGCCCGATCCCCCTGCGCCGCCCGTGCCGGCGCCGGCGCCGCCAGGTGTTCTGACGTATCACGCAACCACAACGAACGCACATTGGTACGGCCAGGTCATCCTTCCTGATCACTTTGACGTGCGAATCAGCGAAGGGCGGATCACTTTCGGGCCGCTGACCGCGGAAGTAGTGTTTCAGGATGCGAAGGGCGTCTTCGCGCGACCCAATGGTGCCAGCCTGCAGCTCGTGTTCGACGACAATGGCGGCTCGTGGAGCTACAGCGGCGGGGCTGGAGACGCAGGCGGCACGCTCGTCAAATAAGGGTCGACGCGTGGCGGGCTAGCAACGGCGGGTAGCGCGGATTGACATCGGCCGGGCCAGAATGTAGCATAGGATACATTTCTATGCTGGCGCTACACGCATTCGGCCCGGAGCCCGTCACGTCATGAATCACGCCGAGGGTGCCTCGAGCATCGAGATCCCCCACGGCCTCGCCTGGCGGAAAGCCGCGGGCGAGGCCTCGCTGCCAGAAGTCCATCGCACCGTCCCTGTCCCGGCGCGCGCGTCGCCCTGGCGCAAGATGATGGCCTTCGCCGGTCCGGGCTTCCTCGTGGCGGTCGGCTACATGGACCCCGGCAACTGGGCGACCGACCTGGCCGGCGGCGCGCAGTTCGGCTACACCCTCCTGTCGGTCATCATGGTGTCCAACCTGATGGCGATCCTGCTTCAGCATCTCTGCGTGAAGCTCGGCATCGCCACCGGCCGAGACCTGGCGCAGGCGTGCCGCGACCACTATTCGACGCGGACGGTCTGGTTTCTGTGGGTTCTCTGCGAAATCCAAATCGCTGCCTGCGATCTGGCGGAGGTTGTCGGTTCCGCAATCGCGCTGCAGTTGCTGTTCGGCATTCCGCTCGTGTATGGCTGCCTCATCACCGCGGCCGACGTCTTCGCGGTGCTCTATCTGCAGAGCAAGGGCTTCCGCTACATCGAATCGCTGGTGGTCACGCTCATCGCCACGATCGGCGTCTGCTTCGCGGCTGAACTCGTGTGGTCCAGACCGGATGTCGCGGGTATTCTCTCCGGCTTCATCCCCAGGTCTGAAATACTCAAGAACCAGGCGATGCTCTACGTCAGCATCGGCATCATCGGCGCAACCGTGATGCCTCACAACCTGTACCTGCATTCGTCCATCGTTCAGACGCGCAAGTACGATCAGACGCCGGAAGGGAAGCGCGAGGCGATTCGGTTCGGCACGATCGACTCGAGCGTGGCGCTTATGTTTGCCCTGTTCATCAACGCGGCCATCCTCGTGCTCGCCGCCGCCGCGTTTCACTGGTCGGGGCATCAGCACGTCGCCGAGATCCAGGAGGCGTACACGCTGTTGACCCCCTTGCTCGGCGTGTCCGTGGCCAGCGCCGTCTTCATCATTGCCTTGCTGGCGTCGGGGCAGAACTCAACGCTCACGGGCACGCTGGCCGGCCAGATAATCATGGAAGGGTTCCTCAACATCCGCCTGCGCCCCTGGCTGCGCCGCGTCATCACGCGCGCACTGGCGATCGTTCCCGCCATCTGCGTGATCGGCTACTTCGGCGAGAGCAGGACCACGGAGCTGCTCATCGCGAGCCAGGTCGTGTTGTCGATGCAGCTGGGCTTCGCCGTCTGGCCGCTGATGCGGTTTACGGGCGAGAAGGCCAAGATGGGCGAATTCGTCAATCCGGGCTGGATCAAGGTCCTGGGTTGGACGACCGCCGTCATCATCATCGTCCTCAACCTGAAGCTGCTGTTCGACATGTTCATGCCTCTCGGAGTCCTGCACGCCGTGTACGGGCACATCGGTTTGCCCCTGCCGCGCCACTGAGACACCCGTACGTCCGAGGAACGGACCTCCCCGGACGGTGGGCCAATCAATGCGTCCCCTTGCTTACCGAGAGAAGTCCCTGTATGCTCTCCCCTAGGAAACCGAGATGAGCAAACCGAACGACCTCGTTCAGGGCACGCTGGACCTGCTCCTCCTGAAAATTCTGGCGCTGGAGCCTCTGCACGGGTGGGCCATCAGCCTCCGCCTCAGATCCATCTCTCGAGATGTGCTGCAGGTCAGCGAAGGGTCCCTGTATCCCGCCTTGCATAAGCTGGAGCAGGAAGGCTGGATCACCGCCGAGTGGAAGCAAACCGAGAACAACCGGCGCGCGAAGTTCTATTCGCTCACCCGCCTGGGCAGGAAGCAGCTCGAATGGGAAGCGGCGAACTGGAAGCGCCTGTCGTCTGCCATCTCGGACGTTATCCGGCTCTCTGAGGCTTAGAAGTCCATGGCGCTGGAACGCTGGCGGTTCACGATCCCGCTGCGACTGAGGTCCATTCTCCGCGGCCGCCGTGTGGAGCAGGAGCTCGATGAAGAGCTGCAGTTCCACATGGAGCACAAGATCGAGGAAGGCATCGCGAATGGCCTGTCGGCCAAGGAGGCACGCTACGCGGCGATGCGCGCGATGGGCGGACTGGAACAGCGGAAAGAGGAGATGCGCGACACGCGGCGCATCCATTGGCTGACCGATTTCGTCGACGATGTGCGTTACGCGATCCGGAGCCTGCGCCGCGCGTCCGGACTGACCGCGCTCGTGGTGATGACTCTCGCGCTGGGCATCGGCATGACCTCGGGGCCGTTCAGTATGGTCGATGCGCTGATCTTCAGGCCGTACCCCGTTCCGCATCCGAACGGCGTGGTCACGCTAGTGAGCACGTCACGCGACAACAGCTACGAGTTGTTCTCGTATCGCGAATACCTGGATATCCGCGGCAGGACGAAAAGCTACGAGGGCGTGATTGCAAACCGCGCGACGGCGTGGGCGGTCGGCTTCAGCGCCGAACCCGGAGCCACGCCGCGGATCAAGGCCGGCTTGCTGGTGTCGGGCAACTACTTCCAGGTACTCGGCGTGGAGCCGCAGCTCGGGCGTGTTTTTCGCGAGGACGAAGACACGGTGCCCGGTCGCGACGCCGTGGTCGTGCTCGGACCGGACTTCTGGAAGCACGAATTCGCCAGCGACCCTTCCGTCGTTGGCAGGAGGATTCGTCTGAACGGCACGGAGTTCACGGTGATTGGCGTCGCACCGGAGACGTTTCCCGGGCTGGCCATATTCGGTGGGCCCGATTTCTACATGCCGCTGGCCATGGCCCGGCTGTTTTTGTCGAACCCGCAGAAGAGTTTTTTCGACGATCGGGACGATCGTGAGTTGAGCGTGAAAGCACGCCTGAAACCGGGCACGACGCTGCAGCAGGCGAGCAGTGAGCTCGCCGTGCTCGCGCAAAACTTCGAACGCGAGTATCCACAGATCAATCGCGACCGCGGTGCGGCGGTGCACACCCCATTTGAAATGCGGACGCGAGATGATGACCGCAATTGGAAATTCGGCCTGATCGTCTCGATCCTGGCGCTGGCGGTGCTGTTGGTGGCGTGCACCAACGTGGCGGGACTTCTCTTGAGCCGTGGCCGCACGCGCACGCGCGAAATCGCTGTACGGCTGGCGCTGGGCGCCGGGCGTTTCCGGCTCACCCGGCTGCTCTTGACAGAAAGCCTGATTCTCGCGTTGCTCGGTGGATTGGGCGGCGTCGCTCTCGGATACGGCGTCATCAGGGTCATGACCACCTTGAGCCTTCCCACCGAGTTGCCGATCACGGTCCCGTTCCGGATGGACGCGCGCGTGCTGCTCGCAAGCCTGGCGCTGTCCATCGTGAGCGCGATGCTGTGCGGCCTGGCGCCGGCACTGCAGAGCACGCACGTGGACGTGGTGAACGGGCTCAAGTCGGCCGACGTTGACGCGCCTGGACGCACACGCCTGTGGGGCCGGAACGTGCTGGTGGTGGCGCAGGTGTCCATGTCCCTGATGCTGCTCACGGCCGCGTTCCTGCTGGCGAGGAGTTTCCAGCACAGCGTGGTGGGGGGAACCGGATTCGGCATGGATCATCGGCTGATGGTGCGGTTCGATCCGCGTCTGGTTCAGTACAACGCGGCCCAGACGCGGCAGTTCTACAAACTGCTGGTCGAACGTGCCCGCGTCGCGCCCGGAGTGGAGAGCGCGGCCCTCGCCGAGCACCCGCCGCTTGGACTGGACAACTTCGACCGCGTCTCCTTCGTACCGGATGGGTTCAGGATGCCGCGCGATCGCGAGAACTTCACGTCGCTGGTAGATACCGTCGATGAGGGGTTCTTCGAGACGATGGGGATACGGATTGTGCGCGGCCGCGGCTTACGCGCCTCCGACACCCTGGATGCGTCACCTGTCGTCGTCGTGAACGAGCAGTTCGCGAAACACTATTGGCCGGGCGCCGATGCCGTGGGGCAGCACATCCGGCTCGACAACCGCGCCGGCGCGCTGGTCGAGATTGTCGGCGTCGCGCAGACCATCAAATATCGAGAGACCACCGAAAGGCCGACCGATTTCGTGTTCATGCCGCTGGCTCAGCATCCGGTCGCGCGCATGGTCCTGCTGTTGCGGTCGAACGGCGATCCGCTGCAATTGGTCCAATCGGTGAAGGACGTGGTCCGGACGCTCAATCCGAACCTGCCGATGTTGGAGACACGGACGTACGACGATTTGTACCGATATCACGTCGTCGAAGGGCCGGGAGTTGCGATCAAGTTTGTCGGGACCATGGGCGTCGTGGGTCTCGCGCTGGCCATCGCCGGTTTGTACGGCCTGGTGGCGTACAACGTGAGCCGCCGAACCCGCGAGATCGGCATTCGCATGGCCCTTGGCGCGGCGAAAGCGGACGTGCTGCGCCTGGTGATGGGCAAGGGCTTGAAGTTGGTCGCGACGGGCACAGCGATCGGGCTCGCGTTGGGCTTCGCTATCGAGCGGCTCATGAATTCCACGATCTTCTATGCGGGTGGAGTCGACGTTGTGGCGTATCTCATCGTAGTGCCGCCGGTGGTCCTGGTGACCACATTGGCGGCCTACGTGCCCGCGCGAAGAGCATGCAGGATTGCGCCAACACAGGCGCTGCGCTACGAGTAGGGCGCGATTACTCCTGCCGGAGCGCCTCAATGGGATCGACGTCGGTCGCGCGGAGGGCTGGAAGGTAGCAGGCCAGCATCGCGACGGCGATCAAGACCGCGATCACGCTCGCGAAGGTCACGGGATCGGTCGGCGTGACCCCGAAGAGCAGGTTCTCGAGCGTTCGGGTCAGGCCGAGAGCCGCGATGACGCCAAGGGTAACGCCGATGCCCGTGGTGATGAGTCCCTGTCCCACGATGGTCCGGAACACCTGACCACGGCTCGCCCCCAGCGCAACCCGCACGCCAATTTCGCGGCGACGCTGCGCCACGGTGTAGGACATCACGCCGTAGATCCCCGCGACCGCAAGAACGAGCGCGGTTCCCGCAAATGCCGCGACCAGCGTCAGGTTGAAATGCCGCGCGCCGAGTGACGCCGAATAGATCTGCTCGAACGTGCGGAACCGAGGCGGCGCATCCGGCGCCATGTCGTTCAGGATACGGCGGGCCGCGGAAATCACGGCCTGCGGATCAGCGGCCGATCGCATGACAACGGTCGTCGAGAACCTGGGCCGCTGCATGAGATTGACGTACATCGTGGGACGCGCCGGCTGCTCGAGGCCGTACTCCCTCGTGTCCCCGACGATCCCCACGATCGTGAGCGGCCGAAGGTCGCCGTCCATATTGCCGAATTCGATCGTCGCGCCGATCGGATCGCCGCCGCTCCACCGGGACCGGGCCAGCGACTCGCTGATCACCGCGACGTGCGGCGCGTTCGCCTGATCGCGAGTGTCGAACAGCCGTCCGCGAAGGAGCGGTATCCCGAGCGCCTGAAAATACGCCGGCGACACGGCGCAGTAGTCCGCGGTGCCAAGCGCGTCCTTCCGCTGGAAGCGCCCCGCCAGCTCCTGCTGGCTCTTGGGAACGTCCTGCGGCGCCAGCACCATGAACATGCCGTCCGGCAGACCGCCGTCGAGCGGTACCGCATTGGCGGCGGCCACCTGCTCGACGCCAGGGATCGCATGAAGGCGCTCGAAGATCGCGGCGTAGAGGGGAAGCAACCGCGTCTTGCTTGTCGGATCCTCCGACTCGGGCAGCGTCAGGTCCATCGTGACGATCCCGTCCGTCCGGAATCCAGGGTTCACCGAGAGCACGCGCAGCAGGCTTCGGCCCAGCAGGCCGGCGCCGATGAGCAGGACGACGGTAATCGCCATCTGCGCGGCCATGACAATCCGACCCACGCGCTGACTGGCGGCGCCGGTCTGACCACGTCCGCCATCAACGAGCCCCTCTCGCGGGTCCCGCCGCGCGGCACGCGCTGCGGTCAGCAGGCCGAGGGCGACGGCGACCATCGCCGAGAGTCCCATCGCAAACATCATGACAGGCCCGTTCATCGAAACGTCCTCGAGCCGCGGCAGATCCGGGGGAGCCAGTGAGAGGAGCGCGCTGGTGCCGAGCCACGCGATCAGCAGTCCCGCGAGGCAGCTGACCAGGAGGAGCAGGAGCGCCTCGACAACGAACTGACGAACGAGCCGGCCACGTCCGGCGCCGAGCGCATGACGAATGGCCAACTCGCGCTGGCGCGCGGCGGCTTGCGCCAGGAGGAGATTCGTGACGTTGGCGCAGGCGACGAGCAAGAGGAAGAACACCGCGCCGAGCAGAACATATAGCGTCGAGCCGACGCGACGCGTCAGCGAGGTCTGCAGCGATACCACTGCCGCGTCTGTCATCAGGTAGTCCCCCTGCTCGGGGGAGGTACGCACGATGTCCTTCGCCAGGCCACTGATGTCGGCCGCCGCCCCGGAGACGCTCACCTCGTCTCGAAGCCTGCCGATGCCGTAATAGTTGTGCGATGTGCGGCTGGTGTTCTCCGCGTTGAGCTCCGCCGGCCGCCACAGGTCCGCATCCTGAGGAAACTGGAACCCGGCGGGCATGACACCGACGACCGTGTAGATGCGATCTTCGACGCGCAGATGGACGTTCGAGAGGTCCGCCGCCGATCCCATCGACTGCACCCAATAACGGTGGCTGACGATCGCGACCGGTGGCGCGCCAATCCCGGCGTCCTCGGCGGTGAGACTGCGGCCCACCGAGGGCTGAACCCTCAGGACTTTGAAAAAATCCTTCGTCACCGTCGCAACGGTCGTGCGTATCGGTTCAGCGGCGCCGACGACCGGCGTAATGTAGGCGGTGTACTTCGCCATCGCGGTGAACGTGCGGTTGCGATCGCGAAAGTCATCGAAATTGGGGTCGGCCAGCCGGGAGTAGGTGCCCCGGTGGTTCACCTCCCAGATGGCCATCAGCCGGTCGGATTCCGGATAGGGCAACGGACGCATGAGCACGCCGTAGACGACGCTGAAGATGGCGGTCGTCGCACCGATGGCGAGCGCGAGCGTGAAGACGGCGATCGCCGTGGCGCTCGGGTTCCTGGCGTGGACTCGGGCCGCGTGGCGAAGATCGGCGAGAACAGACGTCATCGGCATGCCCTGATTTCAGACTCAGACGGTGAGGGTCGCCGAATGGTTGCCCTTCAAACCCGGCGAGCCCCTTATTATCCGCCTTCCGCAATCCGGGTACCGGTCGCGGGCTGAGCCTAGAGCCTTCGCAAGTATGCCGCGACGGTTCGTTAGTCCGAACAAACCCGCGCCACCCGCTACCCGAATCCTGAGAACTACGAAATAATCGCGTCGCGCGCCGATCCAGGGCTTCCTCTGACGTCGACGAGCGAGGAGGGCACGGATGTCGGTCAATCTGAGGGTCATCCGGACGCTGGCCTGTGGCGTCTGCGTACTGTCCGCGGTTGCGCTCGCGTTCGGATCGCAGCTGGCCGGAGAGACCCGCGCGCCACGCGTTGCGCTCACGTTCGACGATCTCCCCGATCACGGGCCGCTGCCACCCGGCGTGAGCCGTGTCGACGTCGCCAAGCGCATCATCGAGACGCTGAAGACGCGCCAGGCGCCGCCCGTGTACGGGTTCATCAACGCGAAACAGCTCGAGACCCGTCCGGCCGACGGCGAGGTCCTGCGGCTCTGGCGCGAGGCGGGGTTCCCGCTCGGGAACCACACGTTCTCGCACATGGACCTCAACGCGAACACGGCCGAGGACTTCGAGCGCGACATCGTGGCGAACGAGCCGACGCTGCGCACCTACATGGGGGATCGGGACTGGCACTGGTTTCGGTATCCGTACCTCAATGAGGGGGACACGCCTGAGAAGTACCGGGCCGTCAGGGACATGCTCGCGCGGCGAGGTTACCGTGTCGCCCAGGTCACGCTCAGCTTCGACGACTACGCCTATAACGATCCGTACGCGCGGTGCATGGCGCGCAACGATCGCGACGGGCTCGCCTGGCTCGAGCAGAGCTACCGGGAGCGCGCGGCGGAGAGCCTCGTCCGCGGGCGGGACACGGCGGGCGCCCTCTTCGGACACGACATTCCCCACGTGATGCTCCTGCACATCGGTGCCTTCGAAACGGTCATGCTCCCGAGGCTGCTCGACATCCTTCACGCGCAGGGCTTCACGCTGACCACGCTGGAGGATGCGCAGGCGGACGCCGCCTACGCCACGGTTCCGGACACCGGGGGAAAATGGTCCGGACCGTTCCTCGATCAGCTTGTCGCCGCCCACAAGCGCCAACCCCCGCCTGCGAGCGATGTGTTCGAACGGCTCGGCAGCCTGTGTCGGTGAGAGCGCCGGCCGAGCGCGGCGGACCACCTGCTGCCGCAACCGGCCGAATCACAAGCGGTTCCGCGTTAACAACTTTCCAGCACGCCGTCTATGGCTTGTCGGCCTGAGGCGATGACCTGACATTTAGGTAGGCGCAGTCATAAGGCAGGACCATCACTTGGTGACGCGCGTATCGAGCAGGAAACTCACGCCGCCACTGATCGTCGTGCCGGCGCCATTGTCGTCCGTCGTGCCGATCGTCCGGCCGAGCGCGCCATACACGGCAATCCACGGCTTGACGGCGTACGCCGCGCCGCCAGAGAGTTCCGCCCGGCTGCGCGACACACCGGTGGTGTTGTCGCCGCTCCAGGAGCGGGTGAACGACACCGACGTCCCGACCTTCGGCGTCGCCTGAACGCTCACGCCACCTCCGGCGAACCAGACACCCCGTGAGAAGAAGCCGGTTGAAGCGAACACGCGCGCCTGACCCTGGCCCAGCTCCGCGCTCACAGGCAGGCCGACTTGTACCCGACTACTATCCGGTGCCAGCGTCTGAGCGGCGCCAGCGCCCAGGATTTCGAGTACCGGCGAGATCGCCAGCTTCAAACTGGAACCACCGGTCGGCAGCGCGATCTTGCCGCTGAAATACGAGGTGCCCACGCCGCCCACGGGCCCCGTGCCATCGGCGCTGCCGACGATGAACGGCACGCTGGCGCCGATCTGAAACCGCGGCGTCACGCCCACGGCCGCGTCGACGATCGGGAAATTGACCTCGCTCAGATCGGTGCCGGACCACCGAGCAATCCCAATCGTCAGCGACGTCGATCCCGGCGAGAGGAGGCTGGCGTCATCCAGCCAGGCAAGCGGTGACCCGCTCGTTGCGGGACCGATGACCGGATTGGGCAGGGGGCTGCTGCTTGGAGGCGACCCCTTGTGCGCGTTCCCCTTGCCGTTGCTCTTGCCCTGTGCGTGGACGGGAACGGCGAGCGCGACCACGAGGGTGGCACTCGCCATCACCAGCCACAGACGCCGTGACGGGGCCATTGCTTACTCGCGGTCGCCCGACGCCGGCTTCTTCCTGCTAGCGGCGGTTGACGTCGACGTGACGGTGGTTGTCGTGCGCTTGAGATCGTCGTTGGCTTCGGTCTCGGCTCGATGTACTTCGACGGGTGCGTTGGCCGTCTTCTTCACGTCCTGAATCGACTGACCGAGGCTCATGTGCTTCTGCGTCATGTCGAACCGCAGCTGCTTGAAACAGTCGCATCCCAGATTGTGTGAGACGTGCAGCGCGGCGATGAACTGCCCCTGATTCTTGAAGCCCCTCGACGCCTGATTGAGCGTCATGCCTTTTGGCAGCATCGCGGTGATCCTGGAATTGAGCTGTGGCTTCGAGGCGATCTTGGCCGCGATCGGGTTCAGGTGTGTCGACGTTGTCGTGCCGTGAGAGTGGGACGTCGATGTCCGCCCGGACGTTGTTGATGTGGAATGTGTAGTCGATTTCGGTGCGGAGGTTGTCGATGTCCGGTGAGATGTCACACCAGTCGTAGGCTTCCCCGTGGTGGTGGGCTTGCCCGTGGTTTTCGGCGTTTGCCCGTGTTGAGGCGGCCCGGCCGCTCGGCCGTGGGCGTAAACCGACGTGCAGGTCAAAGACACCGCCAGCGCGACGCCAGAGAGAATCCGACTTATACGCATCGCGTCACCTCTCGCCGGCTCATGGCAACGCCTGTACCAGCCAAATTGCAGGCAAATATGGCCAGAATGAACGATCTGGCCCGGATCGGGCCGAACAGGTACCTGTGCAGGTCTTACACTCTTCGCCGAACGCTGTCTCATGCACGTCTTCACTAACTGGAGCGCGGTCGGACGACGCGTCGCTCGCTGCGACGCTCCGCTGGCCCTCCTCGTTATCGCCGCCGTCGCCGCCTATATCCCCGCCCGCCGAGGCATGCGCATGGCCCCAATCGACGCGCTCCGCGTGAATTGAGGGCAGTCGGAGCGCACCCGCGCCTTCAGCTATGGCGGCAGCAGCGCTGTTCCGATCATCGCTTCGCTGTTCTCGACCGACTTGACCGATTGCAACACGTCCGTGAACTGCCGGACCGACTTCACGATAGGCGCGATGGAGACCTACACAATTTCGCCGCGCGACAGGACCCGCGTGCCCGAGCCCTCGTCCCTGCTCCTGCTCGGAACCGGACTCGCCGGCCTCTGCGCACGAACCATCCGCCGGCGTCGCTGACGCCGGCCTCCGCCAGCCGCCTTTCGCGCTCCGTCATCCGAAGAGGTCACGCTCTCGCCGTCGCCGCCTCGAGCTTTACCGACTTTCCGGCACCTTCGACGAGCCACCATTCAGCGGCCAGAAGAGGAAGAACCCATCCGAGCCAGCCGGAGAGCCCGGCAATCGCCTGTACCATCAGCGCCTCACTGCCTCCGAAGGTCGTCGACAACTGCGGTGCCAGGACGATGGTGAAGATGACGGCCCAGATCCGATTGGTGATGATGGACAGCGTCAGGGTGACGCTGCGAATCATCCAGCGACGATGCGTCACGAACTGGCGGCGGCGACCCGCCAGGAATCCGGCTGTCGTGCATCCCATCCACAGCGTCGCCAGCAGCACGTCGCTCGCTCTGAGCACCGGACCGAATGGGCTGACGGCGCCGATGGCAAAGCCCGCTGCCGCGGCCGGCAACACACCAGCAAAGACATACAAGCGTCCGATGACGCGGTGGGCGGACGGGTAGCGGCGGCGAAAGAACGGCCACACCTGCGGGCACGCCGTCAGCATCGCGACCGACGCGAAGGTGACGTGCGCAACGAGCAGCGGATAATAGACCGGCAGTCCGGGTGGCGGGGGAATCCGCGACCGCGCCGGATCGAACGTGAGATAGGGCGGGAGCGAGAAGGCGACGAACGCGAGCGCGACGACGGCGAGGAGCGGCGTCCGCACGCGATGCCAGCGCGACTCGACGGGCTGGATCGACATCTGGCGGCGGTCACGCCTGGAGGCGGCACTGGCGGAAGGATCAGGCATCCGATGGATCTCCGGTTGTGCGGCGGACGACTCACTGCGTACGTCGCACGCAATATAGCGTACCGTATACGCATATGACCACACGCGTCAAGCGATCGCGTCGCCGCGCCGAGCCTGAGCTGTCGCGAACCGTGCAACTCGCCTGGGGCCTGCGCGGGCGATCGGACAAGGGGCCGCGTCCCGCGCTCAGCCTCGGCCGCATCGTCGACGCCGCCGTCGCGCTCGCCGCGTCGGAAGGGCTGGCGGCCGTGGCGATGAGTCGCGTCGCCGATCGCCTGAACGTCGCCACGATGTCGCTCTACCGTTACGTCCGGGCTAAAGACGAGCTGTTGGCGTTGATGGTGGACGCGGCCTTCGAATCGCCGCCGGCGGCTGCGTCGGCGGGGGAGGGCTGGCGGCGCGGGCTGGCCCGATGGGCGCGGGCACATCTCACCGTCCTGAGGCGTCACCCGTGGATCGTGCGCGTGCCCTTGAGCGGCCCGCCGATCCTGCCGCATCAGGTAACGTGGTTCGATCGCGGGCTCGGGTGTCTTGCCCACACCGGCCTGACCGAAGGGCAGAAGCTGTCGACGCTGCTGCTGGTCAACGGGTTCGTTCGCAACGAGGCGTTACTGGAATCCGACCTGCTGATGGCGGCGGGAAAAGCGGGCGCATCTCCGGAAGAGGCGTTCTCGACCTACGGGAATGTGCTGTCGCGCGTGGTTGATCGCGGGCGGTTTCCTGCAATCGTCACCCTGCTCGACTCTGGAGTTTTCGACGGATCGCACGCGACCGACGATCCCGACGAGGAGTTCACGTTCGGACTCGAGCGGATCCTCGACGGGATCGCGGCGCTGATCCCGGCTCGACGGCGGTAGGCGCGCCGCGCGTCGTTACGGTCGCCCGGCCCCTTCGACGTCGACTGCAACGGTTGCGACCTGCCCGGTCCTCTCCGCGAACATCTCGCCGATCTTCGCCATCCCACGCCATTCCGCCGTCAGCATGTAGAGGGTCCGCCGTTGGGGACCACCGAGCATGCACGCGAAACAGCCGCGGCCCAGTTCGACGGTCCGGGTGACCTCTCCGCCCTCGCGGACTCGGACGCACCGCTGATTCGGCACGTCCGCGTACCAGATGGCATCCTCCGCGTCCAGGCAGATTCCGTCCGGGACCCCATCGACGAGATCCGCCCAGACCCGCCGGTTGCGCAGCGATCCGTCAGCCTCGATGTCATACGCGGAGAGACGCTTGCCGTAGGATTCGGCGACGACCAACGTCGAATTGTCCCTCGTCACGACCATCCCGTTCGGAAACGCGAGGCCGTCAGCGACCCGGCGGACTGATCCGTCGAGGCCGACCAGGGCGATGATCCCAGGGGCAAACGCGGCGCCTGCCAGCACATCGAAGCCACCGCCGTTGATGTAGGCGTTTCCCCGACTGTCCACCACGATCTCGTTCCAGCCGCTGGAGAGATCACTCAGATCAGCGTGGATGGTCAGCTCGTCCGGTCCGTCCGCTCGACGGACCAGCCCGTCACGGCCCGACGTAAGCAACATCCGGCCATCCGGTAACCAGTCGAAGCTGAAAGGGAAGAACGGGACGTGGACCATGGATTCCCGCCGTCCGCCCACCTCGACGGCGACGATCTCTTCCGCACCCCAATTCGAGAGCCAGAGACGATTCTCGTGCCAGCGAGGAGATTCCCCACAGGCCAGACCCGCGATCAGCGTCGTGACGTCGGACATCGGTACCTCGCTTTTGCTCTACGACGTTCGAGCGGCGGCGAGCCGGACACTTTCTTACCGCCGATACGTGACGTACCAAGGTTGATTGGCGTGCTGTGCTGTTACCGATGGTACGCGGCGTGCTTTTCATATCCGCGTGCGACGTCAACTAGTCAATGCACGAGCGAGCGAATGAACCGCTCGGGCGATCTCTGCAACGCAATCACCACCGCTCACACTAACGGACGAAGGAAGAAGGAGATAACTATGGCTGATAACGGAACCCTGCACGATGCATTTCTCGATGAGCTGCGCGACGCGTACGACGCGGAGAAACAGCTGACCAAGGCTCTTCCCAAGCTGGCCAAGGCGGCCGCGTCTCCGGATTTGCGCTCGGCGTTCGAGGCGCACCTCGAGGAGACCCGCGGACACGTCGAACGGCTGGAGCAGGTCTTCGAGAGCCTCGACGAGAAAGTGAAGGGCAAGCACTGTGACGGCATCGCCGGGATCATCGAAGAAGGCAAGTCGGTCATGGAAGAAGACTTCGATGAAGCGACGATGGACGCGTGTCTGATTGCTGCAGGTCAGCGCGCCGAGCACTACGAGATGGCCGCCTACGGGACGCTCGTCGCCTGGGCGCGCGGAATGGGGCACAAGGATGCGGCCAGATTGCTCGAGCAGACTCTCAACGAGGAGAAAGCCGCCGACAAGAAGCTGACCGGTCTTGCCGAGGGCGGCATCAATCAGCAGGCCGCCGACGCAGCGCATCCGGACAGCGAAGAGGAGGACGACGACGAGACATCCGCAAGGACCGGACGCGGTGGATCGCCATCGGCGGTCGCCAGGCGTCCTGCCCGTCGGTAGGTCGCGTCGGAAGTCGGAGTAAAGATCAGCTCGTCACCCGGAAACAGAACAGCAACTTTCCACGTACCGGCAGCCGCAACCGTCGGCTGCCGGTCCCCATCAGGGCCGGGTTTGGCCTGTGTGCCTGAGGTAACGTGGCGAGCGCACCGGCACTTGTCGATCTCGCGGGGGCTCGTTCGACGACTAGATAAGGAAGAGGGTTCTTTCGAGGTCCCTCCAAAACAAGGAGTGGTCAATGCGTGTTCTCGTGATCGTCAAGGCGAGCAAAGAGTCCGAAGCTGGTCAGATGCCGAGCCAACAGCTGCTCGCGGCGATGGGGCAGTACAACGAGGAGCTGGTCAAGGCTGGCATGATGCTCGCCGGCGACGGCCTCCATCCGAGCTCGAAGGGCAAGCGGGTTCGCTTCTCGGGTCAGAACCGGACGGTGATCGATGGACCGTTCGCCGAAACCAAGGAGCTGATCGCCGGCTTCTGGATTTGGCAGGTCAAATCGATGGACGAAGCGGTCGAGTGGCTGAAACGTGCGCCGTTCGATGGCGGAGCCGAGGTCGAGATTCGGCCGTTCTTCGAGGCCGACGACTTCGGGAAGGAATTCACGCCCGAGTTGCGAGCCCAGGAAGAGAGACTGCGGGCGCAGATCGCCGGGAAGTCGTAAGTCTCGCCGACGGCGAGCCGCAGCGAGGGCGCGCCGGGCGGCACGCACGCGGGGCGCGACGGGGTCGAATCGGACGAGCCTTTTGTCTTCGCGACGGAGGCTTTTTCGGGTCCGGCGCAGCAGATACTGGGTCCGATACAAGACAGTTACAGCCTTGTAATCAATAGTTTGCGGAGATCGACATCGTCAGGAGCAAAAAAGGTGGTCGGATTGCAAAGGCGGGTGCGGCTAGTCGCATGTTTGCACGGAGCTCCCAACCCATGATGCATCTCGCTCGTCGGATCCTGATCGGTAGTCTCGTGGTGGGGGGGTCGTTCGTCGTAACACAGTCGGCGGAAGCTGGCTTCATCGATTTCGGCAGCGCGGCCTGGGCGCCCAACGGGGCGAAGCAGTCGGTGTCTGTTGGGGGCATCACGGTCACCGCGACCGCTCCCAAAGGTTCCGATCTGTCCTGGACCAGCGGGCTCGGCTTCGGTGTCGATAGCAGCCTCGTCGACGAATTGCTGGGGACCGGTGACGAGATCAACAGCGTCGAGATTCTGTCGGTGACGATGCCGACAGCGACGACGATCTCGGGCTTCACGGTTTCCAATCTGTTCACTGAGAGTCTGCTGGGGCTGCTGAAGTACAGCGAGGTCGGGTACTACAGCATCAACGGCGGTCAGTGGACACAGTTCGTCGCACCCGACTCGAATACGCAGAGTACGAACGGCCTTCTGTCGGTGTCGTTCGCGCCGTCGCTCGTCTCCAGCATAGCCTTCGGCTACGGTGGCGGCGGTGGCGGGCTGAACGACTTCTCGGTGAAGGGGATCAACGTCGTGTCCACGCCGGAGCCGGCTTCTCTGCTCCTGATGGGCACCGGGCTGGCGGCCCTCGTGGTGCGCGCCCGTAAGTCGGGTCCTCGTCGAACCGCCATCTAGCTCGCTCTCACGGACGTCCGTCCTGCCGTTTTCCGACAGGACGGACTCTCCCCAGACAGTCCCTACTCCAGACCCAGCGCGCGTGCCACAGTGTGGAACAGATCCGTCTGGTTCGTGACGCCCAGCACGTTCGCCGCCTGCGGTCCCTGAGCGGCCAGCCGCACTTCCGATCCGGTGTGATCCTGCGACGTGCCATGCGCACGCGTTCCGTAGTTGATCGTCATCAGATGAGCGAGGGATCCCCTTCCTGCAGCGCATACGTTGTGTACTCGCCGGTCAGGGGCAGCGAGTCCATCCACAGGCGACCGTTGGCGCCGACTTGATAATTGCGGGCGATCGTGATTTCTGAATCGCCCATCCCGTCGCCGAGGAACATGATGACGTTCTTGGCGCGGCCCCCTTCGATCGCGCGGCGCAGGCTTTCGACCTGATCCTCACGATTCGACCGCGTCCAGACGTGAGCACTGGTGAATCCGACAGCGATCATCGCTGTCGCGACGACAATGGTCCGTTCGAGCCCCGTGCTGAGTGTGCGCATCTTTACCCCTCCGGGCACGGATGCTAGATGGGCAACGTAACCGAGGGGCTTCACACAGGTAACGAGCGCGTCACATTGTGTTGCTCACGATCTGGCGTCTCCTTGTGACGGCGGCGGCGCGCGGACGCGAATCAGGACGTCGTCCGGACCTGGCGCGCGTCTTCGCAGACAATATCTGCAGGGTTCGGTCTGGGAATGCGGATGGCTTTCATGTCCGCTCCCTGGCAATACTCTGTACTGGAGGGTTCGGTGCGATTTGGCAGGGTGGTGTTCCTGGGAGCCGGCGTCTGGGGAATTCTGCTGCTGACCCCGTTGTTCTTCGCGTTCGATCTGATCGGCCGGCGGTTTCCGCCGCCAATCACCCACGCGGATTTCTACTACGGGTTCCTCACGGTTGCGCTGGCCTGGCAGTTTGCCTTCCTCGTGATCGGGCGCGACCCGATCCGCTTCCGCCCGATGATGCTGCCGGCGATGCTGGAGAAGTTCGGTTACGTCGGAGCGCTCGTCGCGCTCTATGCGCAGCAACGGATCCAGGCCGGCCAGGCGCTGGCCGCGGCACCAGATTTCGTCCTTGGAGTGTTGTTCGTGCTCGCGTACTTCAAGACGCCGTCGCCTATCGTGAGAGCGACCTGACGTCTTGCCCATCGTTGTCGGCAGGGCGGATGGATTCGGCGCCGGCGCTACGTCCCGCTCCGCGCCGTCGTCTCGAATCGGGCGATCTGATCGCGCGTGCCGAGGACGGCGACCAGATCCCCGCTCTCCAGCGTGGCATCGCTGTCAGGGTTCGCCGAAAGCACCCCGTCGCGAATGATGCCCACAATGGAGACGCCCAGTGTTGAGCGCAGTCGCCCTTCGCCGATGGTGGGTCCGCTCAGGGCGGCTGCCTGCCGGGATGCCGACCCATGTGAAGTCGAGCAGACGGGCCACGTCGCTGATCTCGGAGATCAGCGCGAGGCCGGTGTCGGCTCCCGCCCGACAGGCCGTAGCGCTGGCGACGAATTGCGCTGCGCAACCTGCAGAATCTCGTGCGCCGGCACGTTGAAGTAGCTGAGCGCCTGTCGCGTCATCTCGATCGCCGCTTCGTACTCCGGCGACGCGACCTCCTGGATACCGAGCGCGTAGAGCGCGCGGACGGCGTCACTGCCTGCGGCTTGCGCGATGATCGGGATGTCCTGGCGAAGATGTCTGACGGTCGCGACGATCGCGCGAGTGTCGGGTAGGGCGGGGACGGTCACCAGCACGGCCCTCGCGCGTTGGACGGCGGCTGCCTCCAGCACGACACTCTGGCTCGCATCTCCATAGATCACTGGAAGCCCGGCGGCGCGCGCCTGTTGGACGCGGCGATCGTCGAGCTCGATCATGACGCAGGGCAGACCGAGGTGCGCGAGCGCGTCGGCGATGCTGCGCCCGACACGTCCGCCGCCGGCGATCACCACATGGTCGGCCAGGCCGCCCTCCGGAATGTTGATCGACTGCAGCGGCTCGGACGACCCCTTGCGCCGGAACCACCCGTAGAGGGCAGGCGTCAGACCGGAGATCGCCGGGGTCAGCACCATCGTGACGATTGTGGTGCTCAGCGCGATCGTATACAGCCCGTCGTCGATAGCTCCACTCGAGTGCCCCAGCCGCGCCAGCACGAAAGCAAATTCGCCGACTTGAAAGAGGGTCAGGCCGGTGGCCAGCGGGACCACGTTGCGGTAGCCGAAAAGGCGGACCACAACCGCGAGAATCAGCGCCTTGCCCACGATGACGACGACGACGACCAGCGCCAGGATGCCGAGATGGCTCCAGGCCGATCGCGGATCGAGCAGCATGCCAACCGACACGAAGAAGAGCATGCCGAAGATGTCACGCAGCGGGATGACGTCGCTCAGCGCCTGGTGCGCGTACTCGGACTCGTTGATGACGAGCCCGGCGACGAATGCGCCAAGCGCCAGCGACAGCCCGAACGCGCGGGTGGCGAACGCCACACCCACGGCGATGGCAATGGTCGAGAGCAGAAACAGCTCGCGCGAGTTCCAGCGGGCCACGAACGCCATCGCGCGCGGCACCAGTCGCGTCGAGACCAGCACGATGACCACCAGCAGGACAGCCGCGCGGAGGCCCGCACTCACGACCGGCAGGAAACCGCTCTGCGGGTTGCTCAGCTCCGGCAACATAATCGTCAAGGGCACGATGGCCAGGTCCTGCAGCACCAGAATCCCGAGCATGACCCGGCTCGACAGGGTCCCCAGCCGCCCCTGCGCCTGAATCGTCTTCAGTGCCACCATCGTGCTCGACATCGCGACCAGCGATCCGAACCACGCGGCCGGCACGGATGACCAACCGACGGCACGAGCAAGCCCGAACCCGAGACCAATAGTCAGTACGATCTGAAGCGCGCCGCCCGCCAGCGCCACCGTACGCACCGGACGCAGCTCGCGGAACGACACCTCGAGCCCGAGCGAGAAGAGCAGCAGCACGACACCAAGCTCCGACAACTGCTCGAGGTTCTCGACGTTCGCGACAGTGACACCCCCCGTGAACGGACCGACGGCGACGCCGGCGAGGATGTAGCCGACAATGAGCGGCTGACGGAATCGCTGGGCCAGGTACGCGCCGGCCAGCGCCGACACCAGCACGACGGTGAGATCGGCGACGAGATCCACGTCGTCGTGCAGCCTATCCGGTTGCTGCGAACGCGGCAATGGCGCGACGCGGGTACGAGCCCGTCGGCGCGATCATTTCCCGTCGCGAAGGCGAGGCGACCACTCACCGGGCGCGATATATGGGAATCAATCAAATCGTCCACAGGAACGGGGTGTGCGAACGCGGCGTTCCTTGACATCCGATCGCGTTGCGATGTATTTAACCATCAGGATAATTAACGCTCCGGTTCAATATGCAGGTCACCTCCGATCCCCTCAGCACCACCTTCTCGGCCCTCGCCGATCCCACGCGGCGCGCCATCCTGTCGCGGCTGGCCTCCGGCGCCGCCTCTGTGACCGAGCTGGCCGAGCCGTTCGACATGAGCATGCCGGCCGTCTCGAAGCATCTCAAGGTGCTCGAGCGGGCCGGATTGGTCGCGCGCAGCCGCGACGCTCAGTGGCGGCCCTGCCGCCTCGAGCCGGCGCCGCTCAAGGATGTGGCGGAATGGATCGCGCACTACAGCCGTTTCTGGGAGGAAAGCCTCAACCGCCTCGACGAATACTTGCGGCGCCTCGAAATAAAGCCGGGCCGCCGACGCCGGCGACGAACCTAGACCTGGTCAACTCTCAACTCTCACGTGGACGCGTAATAGGACGATCATGACCCTGCTGACTGATTTTCGCTTCGCGCTGCGCTCCCTCGCCCGAGTGAAGGGCCTGGCAATCACCGTCATCATCACGCTGGCGCTGGGCATCGGCGCCAACGCTGCCATCTTCAGCGTCGTCCGAGGCGTGCTCCTGCGGCCGCTGGTCAATCGCGACGAAGATCAGCCTGATCTATATCCGGCAGACCGCGAAGGGCGCCGGCGTGGAGAACGCCGCCTTCTCCGTCCCGGAGATCCAGGATTTGCGGGGTCGGATCAAGACCCTGAGCGCCTTCGGCGACTTCTCGACGATCGACTTCACCATGGTCGGGCTGGGTGAGCCGCGCGTCGTCCGCGCGGGCGTGGTCGGCGGATCCGTACTTCGACGTGATGGGGCTTCACCCGGTGGTCGGCCGCCTGATCGGCCCTGCGGACGACGGGCCGCAGGCGCCCGGTGTGGCGGTGCTGACGTACCGCTTCTGGACGACCTCGCTGAAGAGCGACGCGTCGGTGATCGGCAGGACGGTGCGGTTGGGAACCCGCACCGCGACCATCGTGGGTGTCCTGGAACCTTCGGTGCCGTATCCGTCGGAAACCGAAATCATCGCCAACGTCGTGACCAGCCCGCATCATCTGTCGGCGACGATGGTGACCGGGACGAGTGCACCGAATGACCGAACTGTTCGGCCGACTGGCCCCCGGATCCGATCTGGAAGCGGCTCGAGCCGAGCTGCGCACGGTGCACGCCTCGATTGTCCAGCAGCATCCCGAGGCGTATTCGGCGAAGGCGGACTTCCGCATCGAAGCGGTTCGCCTGCGCGACCAGATCACGTCGCGGGCCAGAACGGTGCTGCTCGTGCTGCTCGCGGCCTCGGCGCTGGTGTTCGTGATCGCCTGCTCGAACGTCGCCAACCTCATTCTGGCGCGGTCGGTGCGCCGCGAAGGGGAGTTGGCGATCCGCGCCGCCCTGGGTGCCAGCAACGCCGCGCTGCGACGGACGCTGCTCGCCGAGAGCCTTCTGCTGTGCGGGACCGGCGCCATTCTGGGTGTGGCGATCGCCTGGCCGGCGGTCGCGGTCCTGGCGCGCTACGCCTCGCGCTTCTCCGTGCGCGCGCTGGACCTGACGGTCGATGCCAGCGTGTTGTGGGTCGGCGTCGGACTGGCGATCGTCGCCGCCGTTCTCCTCGCCTACGTGCCCCGGCTCCCGTCGCAGGGGGCCTCACAAGGTCTCGGGCTCTCGAGCGGCAGCCTGCGGATCACTTCCGGAACCAACCGGCGCCTTCGCGTATTCGCGGTGACGCAGATCGCCGCGTCGTTCGTGCTGCTCGCCGGGGCCGGGATGCTCTTGACCACGCTGCTCTCGCTGCAGACCGCGCGCACCGGATTCGATCTGCGCAATGTGTTGGCGATCCACGTCCCGGTGATGTCCTACGGACGCACGCCGGCGCAGGTGATCGACTTCTATAAGGAAGCGATGCGCCGCATTAGCGAGCTGCCGGGCGTGGAGCGCGTGGCGGTCGGCACCATCGTGCCCTGGCGCGATGCCGGAGGCTTCGGGCCGGGCTTTCAGTTCTCGGTCGACGGCTACGCCCGGGCGGATGGTGAAGAGGATCCGCGGGCACGGTTCCGAACCATCTCACCAGGATTCTTTGCCGCGCTGGGCGTGCCGATCATCGCTGGCCGGGATTTTTCCGACGCCGATCGCCGCGACACCGAGCCCGTCGTCATCATCAGCCAGAGCGTTGCGCAGCGGATGTTTCCCAACCGCGAAGCGCTCAATCGCCACATGATGTGGACCGATCCGGTCATGAAGTTCATCGACGTCGGCACCGGCCCACGCCGTATCGTCGGCATCGCCGCGGATGTGGACGACGAGAACGTGGTGCCAGGGCCTGCGCTGAGCGTGTATCAGCCGTTCGAGCAGGAGATCGGTGGCGGCCGGCTGTTCGTTCACACCAAGACCAATCCGTATGCGCTGGTTCCGCCGATCACCCGCATCATCCGCGATCTGTCCGCCGATCAGCCGGTAGAGCGTGCCGCGACGCTGGAGGACGTCCGCGCCGAAGTGCTCGCACCGGATCGGTTGAACGCGCTGGTCTTCGGCGGATTCGCCGGCGTCGCCCTGATGATTGCGGTCGTGGGGGTGGCCGGCGTCCTGGCGTTCTCGGTCAGTGCGCGGACCCGCGAGTTCGGCATCCGTCTGGCGATCGGCTCCGCCCCCCGCCATCTGCTGACGAGGGTGCTGCGTGAAGGCGCGGTCATTGCGGGCGCCGGAACCGTGGCCGGCGCCATCGCCGGCTTTGCGCTGGTGCGCTTTGCCGGCAGCTATCTGCAGGAATTGCGAATTCCCGGAGTGCTGCCAATCGGCGGCGCCGCGCTCGTGCTGATTGCCGCGGCGATCCTGGCCTCGCTCATGCCGGCGGCACGCGCGTCGCGGATCGACGTGATCCGCGCGCTGCGCTCAGACTAGTAGGTCCGCGCGACGGCCGCGGGTCGAGGTACTTCACGAAGACGACCTCGTTCCGGCGTTCGTTGTAGATCAGCTCGTCGACGCTGGCGCGCACCATCATCAGGCCGAAGCCGCCGGGGCGAATGCCTTTGTCCTCGCGAATCTGCATGTGCGCGATCGGATCGTCCGACGGATGGCCGATCGCGGCGTGCGGCAGCTCCTCGATCTTGAACCCCGGTCCGGGGTCGGCAATCCGATACATCAGCATCCGATCGGAGCGGAGGCACGCGATGCGCACCTTTCGCTTCGGATCCAGACGCCCGCCCCATTCCACCGCGTTGAGGAGAAGCTCCCTGAACGCGTAGCCGATCGATTCGCGGAGCTCCGGCGCGAGGTCGGTGTCGAGTTGCGCCATCACCGTCTGGATGTGTTCGGCCGCCTCTCGCGTGCAGGGCACCACGAGTTCGACCCATTCGGCCCGTGCAGAGATCACTTCGACCGGCGGCAGATCGGGCGCCGCCAGCGCCGCGCGGACGGTCTGCAGCAGCGTCATCGAGTCGACCGGCTTGTGGACGTACCTGAAGGCCTGCTCGCGAACTGCCTTCAGCAGCGTTTCCGGGGCCTCGTCGGAGGTCATCACGATGACGCGCGGCCGCGCCTTGCCCGGCTTCAACTTGGCCAGCAGGTCCAGACCGTTCATCCGCGGCATCCAGACGTCGAGCAACAGGAGGTCGACCCGCCGCGTCCGCAGTACGCTTGAGCGCCTCGACGCCATCCTTCGCCGCGGTCGCCGCAAAGCCGGCGCTCGTGAGCACCTTCCGCAGCAGATGACGAGTGGCCTGATCGTCGTCGACGACGAGAATCTTCTTCATGACCGACTCCGGGACGACCGCGGTGAGGGACGAGACGTCTCCGAACGTTTCGATTTACGCGGGCCTGACTTGCGTTGCTTCCTGCGGCTCGGCGTGTTCGGCCGCACCAGGCCGGCACCCACGAATTCGGCATCGAGGCGTTGAACCAGGATTTGCAGTCGCGCCAGACTCTGGTGCGCTGCCGCCTGCTGGTCCGGTAGAACGAGCCGCTCGAGGTCCGCAGCTGCCTCGCGCCCGGCAGCCGAGCCGACGGTCGCGATCGCCCCCTTCAACCCGTGCGCGGCCTCCCGCAAGCCATCGCCGTCATTGCGTCGGATCGCCCTCTCGACACGATGCAACGCCGCCGGTGTGTCGGCGCGAAACATCCGGACGACTTGCCCGAGCAGCTTCCGGTCTCCGCCGGTATAGGCCAGCGCGGCCTGTTCATCGAACAGGCTCCCCTCCGGGATGCTGACTGGCGCGACGGTGGAAGTGACCTCCTCGCCACCAAAACGTTCGACCGTCGCGATGAGCTCGTCCACGTCGATCGGTTTCGACAGATATCCGTCCATGCCAGCCGCGAGACACCGGTCGCGATCGACCTGCATGGCATGGGCGGTGAGGGCAACGATCGGCAGGTGACCGCCGCGCTCGCGCTCACGCTGACGGATCGCCTCGGTCGCTTCGAGCCCGCTCATCTCCGGCATCTGCAGGTCCATCAGCAGGACGTCGAACTGGTCTCCGGGACGCGGCCGCGTCGCACGCGGCGCGTCCGTCCGACACCGCCTTGACCTCGTGGCCGCGCTTCTGGAGAAGCTTGGTCACCAGCGTGCGATTGACGGCGTTGTCCTCCGCGACCAGTACCCTGAGCGGCCGCTGCGCCTTGGATCCTGGTGCCTTGGCCACGGCTCTGGGCGGCGCGTGACGCACCGATACGCTGAACAGCGTCGCGAGCGTGTCGAGCAGATCCGAATGCCTCACCGGCTTGGTCAGGAGCGCGTCGAAGTCGACTCGACGGCGACCGCTCAACTGTTCCGCGTGGCCAACCGAGGTCAACATGACAATCGGCAGACGCGAGAGTCGCCGGTCCGCCCGAATGCGGCGCGCCAGCGCAAAGCCGTCGACGCCAGGCATCTGGCCGTCCAGCAGCACCACGTTGAAGCGCTCGCCGGTGTGCCCGGCGTTTTTGAGCGGCGGCCGTGGCGCTGGCCGCGTCGGCGACGCTGATCGGCCGCATATGCCAGCTGCCGAGCATCTCTTCGAGGATGCGACGGCTGGTGGCGTTGTCATCGACGACCAGCACGCGGAGACCTTCCAGGGCCTTCGGCCGCTCGAGATCGGCCGTGCGACTGGCGGCCTGCGGCAGATCGAAATGCGCGGTGAAAGAGAAGGTGCTGCCGCGGCCCAGCTCGCTCTCGACCCACAAGCGACCGCCCATCAACTCCACCAGCCGCAGCGCAATCGCCAGGCCCAGGCCGGTGCCTCCAAATCGCCGCGTCGTCGAGCTGTCGGCTTGGGTGAAGGCCTGAAAGATCTGCAACTGCTTGTCGGCGGCGATCCCGATACCGGTGTCGCTTACCGCGAAGCGCAGCGTCGCTCGCGACCCGCTGACGGTCTCGACGTCGACGCGCAGAACGTACCTCGCCGGACTCCGTGAACTTCACGGCGTTGCCGAGCACGTTCAAGAGCACCTGGCGCAGCCGCCCGGCGTCGCCGAGCACCGTCTCCGGCGCGTCGGCCGAGACATGGCAGGCAAGCTCGAGTCCCTTTTCGCTGGCACGGAGCGCCAGCAGCTTCGCCGCGTCCTCGACGGCCTCACGCAGGTCGAACTCGGTGTGCTCGAGGTCGAGTCGGCGCGCCTCAATCTTCGAGAAATCGAGAATGTCGTTCACGATCGCCAGCAGCGATTGCGCCGACGACTTCACCGTATCGAGGTAGTCCTGCTGTTCGGCCGACAGCTTCGTCTGCAGCGCGAGGGTTGTCATGCCGAGGATCGCGTTGAGCGGCGTGCGGATCTCGTGGGTCATGTTGGCGAGAAACGCGCTCTTGGCCTCGGTCGCTTCCTCGGCGCGCCATTTCGAGACCTCGAGCTCTTTGACGAGCTGGGCGAGGCGCGCGGCCTGATCTTCGAGCGCGTGCTGGCTCGTTTCGAGATCGCGGGCGTAGCTCGCCATCGTCTCTTCGGCGGCTTTCCGCTCGGTGATGTCGCGCGCGGCGGCATAGACGATCTGGTGCTGTCGGAACGGCGCTGACGTCCACATCAGCCAGCGCACGGTCCCGTCCTTGTGGAGGTAGCGGTTC
Source organism: uncultured Acidobacteriota bacterium (assembly GCA_963771415.1). Classification (GTDB taxonomy): domain Bacteria; phylum Acidobacteriota; class Vicinamibacteria; order Vicinamibacterales; family 2-12-FULL-66-21; genus CAWAZT01. The sequence goes on from CAVYTI010000011.1 coordinate 342,454, forward strand.
TCGAACGAAGCGATGTTCTGTCCGCCGGTCAGCCGGCTCGCCTGCTCGAGCGTGAGGTCACGATCGTCCGGGTGAACCAGATCCATGTAAGGACGCGAGAGCAGCTCCTCCTCGGTGTAGCCGAGAATGCGTTCCCACGCCGGATTGATTCGCTTGAAATATCCGTCGAAGCCGGCGATGCAGAGCATGTCGAGCGACAGCGTGAAGAATCGATCGAGCTCCTCCTGGGCGCGGCGCCGATCGATGAACAGCCCGATCTGGTTGCCGACGCTGGTGAGCATCGACAGGAGGTTCTCATCCGGCGCCCGGATGTCGCGGCTGAAGAACTCCATGACGCTCTGCACCTGACCGCGGAGCAGTATCGGAAACCCGAACGCTCCGTGCAGCCCTTCGCGCGCGGCGATCGATTGTCTCGGGAAATTCGTGTCGTGGACGACGTCGGGAATCCAGGCCGGCTGAGCCAGGCCCCAGACGCGGCCGGGCAGGCCTTCGCCGCGGCGGAAGGTGATCCGCCGGCTGACCGCATCGAACTCGGGAAACTCCACGACGGGCGAGCACCAGGTGTCCACGCACCGAAGGAGATCGGCTTCTCGATCGATGCGCCAGAGCGCGCCGTACTGCCAGTCCAGCGCGTCGCAAATGGCCTCGAGGATCCTCGGCGCGGCCTCGCCAAACGTGGCGGACTCGACGAGGGCGCGGGCGGCGACGTGCTCCGCGGTGAGGCGCCGCTCGGCGTGGCCCTGCGCATCGATCGGACGAGGCTCTGGAGCCATGGTGATTCGGTGCTGATTATAGGTCGCCGTCCGTCACGATCGATGCCGGTGCGAAACGGCCAAACCGCAGGCGACGGCGGATCAGGAGGGCCGACACGTCCGCGCGCGGTCGAGCAGGAGCTCTCGTTCGCGGACGTTGGCAGTCAGGCTGGCCGCCCGCTCGAACTCCACACGGGCCTCTTCGAGCCGACCCAGTTTGGCGAGCAGGTCGCCGCGAACGCTCGGCAAGAGGTGATAGTCGCGAAGCTGCGGCGAGTCGGTCAGTTGATCGACCAGATCGAGACCCGCCTGTGGACCAAACGCCATCGCGACGGCCACAGCTCGATTCAGTTCGACGACGGGAGATGGGTGGGTGGAGGCGAGGAGCTGATAGAGCGAGGCGATGCGGGTCCAGTTGGTCTCGTCGGCCGTACGGGCACGCGCGTGACAGGCGGCGATCGCCGCCTGAAGCGTGTAGGGACCCGCCGACACCGCGAGCGACTCGGCGCGGGCCAGGGCTGTCAGCCCGCGGGAGATCAGCAGGTGATCCCAGAGCGCACGATTCTGGTCCAGCAGCAGGATGGGCTCGCCGCCCGGACCGAGACGGGCGCGCGATCGTGAGGCCTGAATCTCCATCAACGCCACGAGCCCGTGCACTTCGGCTTCGTCCGGCACGAGCGTCGCGAGGATCCGACCGAGCCGCAACGCGTCCTCACAGAGTGCCGGACGCATCCAGTCGTCGCCCGCGGTCGCGGTGTAGCCCTCGTTGAACACCAGGTAGACGACTTCGAGCACCGACGAGAGCCGTGGCGCCAGCTCGGCGCCGCGCGGCACCTCGAAGGGCACGCGCTCCTTCGCCAGCGTGCGCTTGGCCCTCACGATGCGCTGCGCAATCGTCGGCTCCGAGACGAGGAACGCGCGAGCAATCTCGATGGTGGTCAGTCCGCCGAGGAGGCGAAGGGTGAGCGCGACGCGAGCCTCGGTGGACAGAACCGGATGGCAGGCCGTGAACACCAGCCGCAGCAGGTCGTCGCCCACATCGTCATCGAGTCCTGCGGTGAAGTCCGGCACGGTGGCCTGCTCGGCATCGAGCTCACGCCCGAGCACTTCGTGCTTGCGCGCGAGCAACTTGGTGCGACGAAAATAGTCGATCGCCCGATGCTTGGCGGTCGCCATCAGCCAGGCGCCCGGGTTTCTCGGCACGCCGGACTCGGGCCATTGCTCCAACGCCGCCACCAGCGCATCGTGTGCAAGATCCTCGGCCACGCCGACGTCCCGGACAATGCGGGCCAGGCCGGCGATGAGCCGAGGCGCTTCGATCCGCCAGACCGCGTCGATCGCGCGGTGTGTATCGGTAGCCGCCATCGACTACCGATCACATCACAGTCCCGCGTCCCTCGTCCTTAGTCCTGGGTCCCGAGTCCGCTGGCCACATCGGCGCAGACCAGGGACCAGCGACGGAGAACCCGGGACTAGAGACCAGGGACGAGGGAGACCAGGGACTAATGAGTCGCAGCCTTCTTCTGCAGCTCTTCCCGCCACGCCTGCTCGCGGGCCGCCTCTTCTGGCGAGAACACTTCGGGCGAGAAATCGGTCGGCTCGAAGATCTGACGGATCTCGCTTTCGCCGTCGCCGGCAACCCGGAGGAAGCGTTTGGTCCACTCGATGGCTTCCGCCTTCGACTTGACCTGAATGAGCGCGAATCCGGCGATCAATTCCTTGGTCTCGGTGAACGGGCCGTCGGTCACCGTCACCTTGCCGTCGGCCTGCCGAATCCGAGCGCCCTTGGCGCTGGGCTGACATCCCTCGGTGGCGAGGAGCACCCCGGCAGATACCATCTCTTCAATGAGTTTTCCCATCTCGGCCACGTGCTCCCGCGTCGGCGGTGTTCCCTCCGGACGGCTCGGTCGATAGACACACAGAAATCGCATGATCCAGCTCCCTCTGAAAATCTGGGCCGAAGCCTCAGTTCGTTTTTCCCTTCCACTTGGACGTCGTTCGACCGACCGCCAAATCGACACGCCGCCCGGGAAAAATTCTTTTCGACCGGATCTTAACGGAAGGACGGGCCTTACAGGGACGCTGAACGCGCCGCTCGACGCGCGATTCGCTCGAGCACCTGCGTCCGGAGTCGAACGCATCGGGAGGCTCGGAACTGGAATGCGGTAGCGGCGCTCGGGCGCACGTGCGAGCCAAGCGCAGAGCGGAGCAGCCGACGGGCGCGAAGGAGGCGTGTCTTGACGACGTCGATCCCGACATCCAGGTGGTCTGCGGCCTGGCTCGTGCTCAGCCCTTCGACCTCGCGCAACACGAAGACCATCCGGTACGGCTGGGGCAGACCGTCGATCGCTGCCTCGACCAAGCCGATCAACTCGCTGCCAAGCGCCTGACGTTCGGGGTCGGGCGTGTTGGAGTGCACGCCCTCGGCGGCCTGCTCGATGTTCAGGGCACTCGTCCTGTCCGAGGTCTCGGAACGGACACGGGCGAGTGCCTCGTTGATCGCGATTCGCGTGAGCCACGTCGAGAAGCGGGCCCGGCCCGCATACTGGCCGAGATGGAAATAGGCGTTGATATACGCCTGTTGAATCACGTCTTCGGCCAGGCTGTCGTCGCGCAGAATGCTCCTCGCGGCACGATACAGGCGTTGGTTGTAGCGCTGCATCAGGATCGCGAAGCTCTGGTCGTCGCCGCCGAGGACGCGCTCGACTATTTGTTCGTCGGTCAGGTTCGCCGGCACATCCTTCCGGTCCGGTCCGCCTCCTTCCATCACACCTCCCGATCAATTGAGTCGTCCCGACCTCGAAACGTTCCCGCTGTCACTTTTCCTCGCTGATTCCCTCTCTATAAGAGACCCAGCACGGGAGTCCGGCACCCGGCTGCCATCTCGGAGGAGCGATGCGAATATTCGCCGTGCTGACGCTCTGCAGCTGTGCTGCGATGCTCGGCTTGCCGTTTTCGACGTCTAGAAAATCCCCACCGGGGGCTGCAAGAGCTGAGGCTCTGATTGCCGCGCACCCGGTCGCGCTGGCCAACCCCTCTCAGAGCGAGATCCCCGCAACCATGGACCGTCGTGCTGGCGACAACGGCGCCGCCCGTCAGCCCCATGACGCTGACGATCCGACGGCGCAACACACGCTGCGTCTGATCGAGGAAGGTCGGCATACCTTTCGATTTGATACGTTTGGCGACGAGGCTTTCTGGGGAGGCGGCCTTCGTCTGCACGAGGCCATCGCCGGTCAGCGGCTCGGCGGCGTCGGCCCCGGTCTGAGCCCGCGCTCGGCGCTCGGGCTCGGCTTGAAGGTCGATGTGGAGCGGCTGCCACCAACCCTCGTGGTCGGGCTGAAGCGCGGCGCAGTCAACCTCGACGACCCGGCCATCACCGTCGCCCTTCTCGGCCTCAACGCCGTCGTCGGCGTCACCGGCTTCTTCGACAGAGGGAAGCTGACATCGGTCGGCATCCAGTGCGCGCTGTGTCATTCAACGGTCGACAATCAGCTCGCACCCGGAATCGGTAAGCGGCTGGACGGCTGGGCGAACCGCGACCTGAACGTCGGCGCGATCGTGGCGTTCGCTCCAACGGTGCAGCCATTCGCGGATCTGCTGGGCGTCGATCAAGCGACCGTCCGTGCAGTGTTGAACAGTTGGGGACCAGGCAAATTCGATGCGGCGCTCGCGCTCGACGGCAAGGCGTTTCAGCCCGACGGCCGATCGGCCGCAACCCTGCTGCCTCCCGCCTTCGGCCTGGCCGGCGTGAACCTCCATACCTGGACGGGCTGGGGCAGCGTGACTCACTGGAACGCGTTCGTCGCGAACCTCGAAATGCACGGCCAGGGGAACTTCTTCGATCCGCGGCTCGACGATCCGATCCAGTTTCCGGTCGCGGCCAGAGCCGGCTTCTCGAACGTGCGACACTCCGTCGATCTGATCTCGTCGAAGCTGCCGGCATTGCAGTTCTACCAGCTCTCGCTGCCTGCGCCGAAGCCGCCGCCGATCAGCTTCGACCATGCCGCCGCCAGGCGGGGACAGGACGTTTTCAACGACCGCGGACAGTGCGCTACGTGTCATGTCCCGCCGCTGTTCACCGAACCAGGATGGAACAGCCACGCGCCGGCGGAAATTGGCATCGATAGTTTTCAGGCCGACCGCTCACCCGACCGCCGCTATCGCACGTCGCCGTTAAAGGGTTTGTGGACGCACACGAAGGGCGGCTTCTATCACGACGGGCGTTTCGCCACGCTGCGTGACCTCATCGAACACTACGACACGTTCTTCGGGCTTCGGCTGACAACCCAGGAGAAACAGGACCTGATCGAATATCTGAAGTCGCTCTAGAGCTGCACAGCCCGTCCGTGCGCCCTCCTCATCGGTACGCCGAACCGATGGCGGCAATCGGCGAAATGTACGAGAAGATGGCAGCGCATCCCCGGCCTGGCTTTTCGTCGCGTGGAGGCTGTCAGTGCGAGCTGTGCGTAGGCCGGAGCGTTGCGCGAGCAACGTTCCGGGCGTCTGACGATGTCGTTCCGCGTGTTCCGCGTGTTCAGCGGCCCGACGTCGTTCCGCGTGTTCCGAGGAGTCCGCGGCCCGATGTCGTTCCGCGTGTTCCGCGTAGTCCGCGGCCCGGTGTCGTCCCGCGTGGTCCGCGTACTCCGCGGCCTGCAAGGTGTCGTCCCGCGTGGTCCGCGTACTCCGCGGCCTGCGGGCGGCGCCGTGCGCTGTCGTCTCACTGGGCATGGCGATGGCCCAGGCGTCAGCGCCGCCGTCTCATGACGCAAAGCAGGAGCTGTGGCGGTCCTGTGCGGGCTTCACCGACGCCGACATGTCGCGTGTCGCCGGCGGCACGGTCACTGCCAGATCGCTCGGCTCTCCCGAACATCGCGAGACGGCCGTGGCCGGCGCGGTTCGGATCTACGTGCCCGTCGACTTCTTCGTCACGCGCTTCCGCGACATCGTGGCGTTCAAGCGAAGCGACATGGTCCTGCAGATCGGCCGCTTCAGCAGTCCGCCGAATCTGGGCGATGTCGGCACGCTGACGTTCGATCCGACCGATCTCGACGCGCTGCGACGGTGCCGTGTCGGCAACTGCTCGCTGAAACTGCCCGCCGACGCCATCGAGCGGTTTCGGACGACGGTGAACTGGTCGGCGAGCGACTGGCGCGAGCAGGCGACACTGCTGGCCCGGAAGCTGCTGGTTGAAAGTGCGACCGCCTACCTCGAGCGCGGCGACGCCGCGATCGGGCCGATCAGCGACAGGCGGAAGCCGGTCGACGCCGGCGCCGAATTTCGCGGGCTGCTGACCAACGTCGCGTGCGATCGTGCGTTCGCGCCCGGCTTCTTCCAGTATCTTGCCGACTATCCGAAGAACCGGCCGCCGGACGCCGAGAACTTTCTTTATTGGTCCAAGGAGACGTTTGGCATGAAGCCGGTCGTGAGCCTGACCCACGTGGTGATCCACCGACCACACGCCGGGGCGGTGCTGATCGCGACCAAGGGTCTCCTCAGCAATCACTACCTCGACGCGTCGCTCGGCCTAACGCTGCTCCTGCCGGCAGGGTCGCCGGAGTCTCCGGCGATCGACCTCGTCTACGTGAATCGTTCGCGGGCCGACGCGCTCGGCGGTCTCTTCGGGGGGCTCACCCGCGCCATCGTCGCCGGCCGCCAGCGTGACGGCACGATTACCGAGCTGAAAGCGCTCAAGACCCGTCTCGAAGCGAACTGGCGGGCGGCCGCATCCGGCCGCCAGCCGGACAAGTAACCGTCCCGATCGCCCGGCGGCTTCCATTTCCCCGACGTCGGCGGTACGCTACCCTGAACAACCAACCTTGAAATCCTCTCCGGTGAGACCACCCGAGCCTCGGCGCGCACCTTCGCGGATGCTGGCCGTGGGTGTGTGCCTGGCGCTGGCGGTGATCGCGGCGGTCGGCACCTACACCTTCGTGCAGGTGCGCAAGCTGCGTGACGAGCAGACGGCGATCAGCGAGCGGAACCGGAAGGGCTCGCTCCAGCTGTTGCGCATTCAGAACGATCTGGGCTCGGTCGGGGTCTTGATGCGCGACATGGCGGAAGGGGTCGAACCATATCCGCTCCAGGGCTGGCGTCCGGCGTTCGACCGGCTGCGCCGCGATCTCTCCGAGGCGACCTCGGTCGAGCAGACGCTGGCGCCGGCGGCACGACAACCGGCGCAACAAGCGCGGCTGCTGCAGTCGATCGACGCGTTCTGGACGGACGTCGATCGGATGTTCACCCTCAGCCGAACCGACGAGCCCGCCGCCCGGCTGATGATCCGAGGCCCGCTCGTCGCGCAACATCGGGCGATCGACGGGATGATTTCGCAGTTCCTGGTCCTCAACAACCAGGTGCAGGAAGAGGCCGCCCACGCCAACCGCGACATCTACGATCGCGTCGGCCGCGAGATCCTGCTGCTGGTCGGCGGACTGCTGCTCGTCACCGCCCTGGTCGGCGCCTGGTTCGTCTCCTCCAACCGCCGCGCCTTCGACGAAGTCGCCGACGTCAGCGCCCAGCTGCGCACGCTGTCATGGCGAACGCTGCGCGTACAGGAAGACGTGCAGCGCTCGATCTCGCGGGAACTGCACGACGACTTCGGCCAGATCGTGACCGCCATCGGCACGCTGCTCGGACGGGCGCGGCGGCAGACGCCGCCGTCGAGCCCGCTCGCCGCCGAGCTCGACGGTGTCCGCACCATCGCCCAACAGGCGCTCGATCGGATCCGGACGCGGTCGCAGTGGCTGCACCCGGGATTGCTGGACGACTTCGGGCTGGAGCGCGCCCTCCAGGTCTGCGTCGATCAGTTCCAGCGCCAGACCGGCATCCGCACGACGCTCTCGGTCGCCGGCGAGGTGCAGGCCATTCGGGACGGTCGCGCCATCCATGTCTATCGCATCGCCCAGGAGGCGCTCAGCAACATCGGGCGGCACTCCGGATCGACCGAAGCGTGGGTCAGGCTGACCACCGATCAGGAATGCCTGAACCTCGAGATCGAGGATCACGGGAAGGGCATGCCGGTTGACGAGGTCCTCGGCCGGACCGATCGCGGGCTCGGCCTGGTCAGCATGCGGGAGCGCGCGGAACTCATCGGCGGAGAGCTGTGGCTCCGCGAGCGGGAGCAGGGAGGCGTGCGCGTGCAAGTACGCGTTCCTGCGTGGACTGCGCCGGCGGCCCCGGCGCGCAACGAGGTCGCATGACATCGCGTCGTATCCGGGTGCTGCTCGCCGACGATCATTCGCTGGTCCGCCAGGGCTTCCGCCGAATCCTGGAAGACGAGTTCGACATCGAGGTGGTGGGCGAGGCGAGCGGGGGAGCGGAGGCGATCAAGCTCGATCAGCAGCTCAACCCCGATATCGTGGTCATGGACATGGCCATGCCGGAGATCAACGGTCTGCACGCCGCCATCGAAATTCTGCGCAAGGAGCCGAAGCGGCGAATCCTCATGCTGAGCATGCACGCCGACGAGCAGTACGTGCGCAACGCGCTCGAGGCCGGCGTGCGCGGCTACATCCTGAAGAGCGCGCTCGAGACCGACCTGATTCGGGCGGTTCGGACCGTTGCCGACGGCGGTCAGTTTCTGAGCGCCGAGATCGCGGCCGTCAAGTCGCAGCGCGGCGAGGGCGATGCTCCATCCGACAACGATCCGTTCGCCCAGCTCAGTGCCCGCGAGATTCAGGTCCTTCGGCTGGTCGCGCTCGGGCAATCCAACAAGGAGATTGCCGGACTTCTCGGCGTCAGCGTGAATACCGTCGCCGTCCATCGCAGCAATCTCATGGCGACGCTCGACGTGCACAAGGCCGCCGAACTCGTGCTCATCGCGGTCAAGAAGGGGCTGGTGGACCCGCAGTGATCCGACTCACGCCAGCGATCGTGGCGATGGCCAGCTGGCTCATGCTGGGCACGCAGCCGCCCGCTATCGGCACGCGGGCCGCCGCAGGTCTGCGGCTGATCGACGTCACCGCCTCCGCCGGTCTGGCCTTCGAGCACTTCACTGGAGCGTTCGGCCGAAAATACCTCCCCGAAACGCTGGGATCCGGCGTTGTCGTGTTCGATGCCGATGGCGACGGCTTCGAAGATCTGTTGCTGCTGAACGGCACGGCATGGCCCGGACAGGCCCGACAAACAGCCGCCACCGCGCGGCTGTATCGGAACAAGGGGGGCGGCGCGTTCGAAGACATCACCACCGGCTCGGGTCTCGCGGTGCCGGTGTACGGCATGGGCGCGGCGGCGGCGGACTTCGACAACGACGGACGCGAGGATCTGATCATCACCGCCGTCGGGCAGAATCGCCTCTTCAGGAATGTCGGCGGCGGCAAGTTCGTCGACGTCACCGAACAGGCTGGACTGGGCGGACGGACCGGGTTCAGCACGTCCGCGCTGTGGTTCGACTACGACCGCGACGGCTACCTGGACCTCCTGATCTGCAACTACGTGAAATGGACGCCTGAGACCGATGTCTTCTGCAGTGCGGACGGAAAGAACAAGTCCTACTGCACTCCCGAAGCGTATCCGGGCACGACAACCTGGCTGTTCCGCAACCGCCGCAATGGAACATTCGAGGACGTGACCGCGGCGGCCGGTCTCTTCGACCCGACGTCGAAGGCGCTCGGCGTCACGATGCTCGATTACGACATGGACGGCTGGCCGGATCTGTTCGTCGCCAACGACACCCAGCCGAACAAGCTCTATCGCAACCAGCACAACGGCACGTTCGCAGAGGTTGGCGTCCAGGCGGGCCTGGCGTTCTCCGACGACGGACGGGCACGAGCCGGCATGGGGACCGACGCGGCCGACCTGGATAACAGCGGCGTCACGTCGGTGGCGGTGACGAACTTCTCCGGCGAGATGCTGGGACTCTACATGCCGGTCGGCAAGGGGGTCTACGCCGACAGGGCACCGGCGTCCGAGATTGGACGGTCGAGCCGGTTGACGCTGGGCTTCGGCTGCTTCTTCTTCGACGCGGATCTCGACGGCCTGCTCGACCTGCTCGTCGTCAACGGCCACATCGACGACAGCGTGTCCGGCATCGGCCGCGTGCACTATGCCGAGCCGCCGCATCTCTTCCACAACCAGGGCGGCGGACGATTCGTCGACATCGCGCGGGAGATCGGCAACGACTTCGCGACCCCGAAAGTGGCGCGCGGCGCGGCATTCGGGGATTTCGATCTCGACGGCGATCTCGACGTGGTCATCACGACCAACGGCGGGTCGGCCCCACCTCTATCGGAACGATCTGGCGTCCTCGAACCGCAGCGTCCGGATCACGGTACAGGGGACGAAATCCAATCGTGATGGGATCGGCGCGCGGGTGCGCGCGCGCATCGGATCAACGTGGCAGTCGCGGCTGGTCCGGACGGGATCGAGCTACCTGTCCCAGTCCGAGCTACCGCTGACGTTCGGCGTCGGAGACCGCGATGGCCTCGACGAGCTGACGATCGAATGGCCCGGCGGTCCGCCCCAGAAGATCGGCGCGCTTCGAGCCGGGCACGCCTACACAGTCACGGAGGGCAAAGGGGTGACGGCGGACCGTCCGCTGGCGGCACAGCACGCCGCAAAGTAGCGAACCGGTTTCGGCTCACACCGGCGCGGCCCAGCACGATGTGGCGTCAGGCCTGACGCTTTGCTGGGCCATCGGACGAGCGGCCGAAGGTGCCGTCGTCAAGCTGCTGAAGGAATCCCTCCTTTTGCAGAGCCTTGAGTACATCCGTGCAGGTGCGGTCGTCGAGCCCCCACAGACGCTTGGCCTGACCCTGCGTTAAACGCAATCCTGGCATTTCGAGAAACTCTCCGCAGATCCGGTCGAGAATCTGAGTGGGCGGATGCCCCATGTGAGCCACGTTGAGACCTCCTGGTGAGATGCGTCCGAGCGTCCGGATCGCTCTCGAGAAACTGAAGCTCGATCGGAGGTTGACCAGCGACGGGCGGCAGAACTCAGTCGCCTCTTCTAAAGTAAGCCTCTTAGCGGAATTGTCAACAGTTGATTCGGGTGATCGTTAACTGGGCGCTCGGGCCGGCCATCGCCAGTTTCTGGTCGAAGGCATGTCCTGCCCCTAGCGACAGATGTAGTCGTGATGCTCGATCAGCAGAGCCGTCGTCTTTGCCCTCGCGGCATGCCTCGGGCGCCGTGGTGGGGGAGTCGTGCGACAGCGTCGCTACTCCACGCGCAGCGTGGCCTTCATCGTAGTGGGATGGAAGGAGCAGAGATAGGCGAACTCACCCTGGGTCTTTGTCGTGAACGTCCAGGACTGCTCGGGCTGAATTGCCGTCGAGTCGAAGTTGTTCGCGGAGGTCGCCGTGTGTGGAAACGGATCCTTGTTCACCCACGTGACCTTGTCTCCGGCACGCACCGCGAGGACCTCGGGTTCGAAGTGACTGCCCTCGATCACGACGGTGTGTGTCGTCGGTTCGCGTAAAGGAGCGACGGTGCCGGCTCCCACGATCGACAGGAGGACCAGCACCGCCGCCGCGACGAACGACCGGGGAATGACCGAAGGCTTCACCATCTGCCTAGCTCTTGCCGAGCGACGCCTGCAGCATTTTCGCGTGCTCGAGATGAGCGACGAAGGCAGGCCGCACCTTCACCAGCAGCGCCTTCAACTCGGCGTTCTGCGCGCTCGGAATCAGCGTCTTGTCGACGGCGTCGAGCACCTGCTGGTGATAGGCAACCTCGTGGTCGATGTACGCCTTGTCGAACGCGGCGCCCTTCAGCGTCTTCAGGTTGCTGACGTTCTGCTCGCCGCCGGACTTCAAGCTCTGGCTGGTCGGATTGTCTTCCGGCGTCACGTTCAGCTTGGTCACCAACGCCACCGCCGACTTGTTCACGCCGGTGTGATCGGTGACCATCAGGTCGGCAAACTTCTTCACTTCGGCGTTCGACGAGGTGGACTTGGCGACCTTTGCTGCGTCGATGTCGACCTGGTTCGCGGTGACCACAATGGAAGCGATCTGCGCATCGTTGACGCCCTGTGCGAATGCAGACGCGGCGGCCAGCAGCAGCGACCCTGCGACGAGCATGGTAGTACGTTTCATGGACACTCCTCCCTCTCGGGCTGTGGGGTTAATGGACTTTGCATCTCTGCAACAACACCCTCTCTACGGCGTCGTTGTGTAATTGGATGTGCCCGGGGTCCCGGGCGTTCCCGACAGGATGGGCTAGGCGGGCTGTGGACCGTTCGGTGTCTCGGTCGCGACGCGGCTGAGCACCCGATCGACGATTCGGTCGCAGCGTTCGCCGGCGAACCCGAAGATGTCGACCGTGACGGAATCGAGGTCGCGCTCCAGGGCTTCACGTAACATCGTCCTGGCACGGAACAGCCGAGTACGCACGGTGGCGGGCGGCAGCGCCAGACAGTCGGCGGTCTCCTGCACCGTCATGTCCTCGACCTCTCGCATCACGAACACCGTACGGAAGGCGACGGGCAGCTCGTCGATTCGGCGCTCGAGAATCTGGCGAATCTCGCCGCGGAGCGTGGCGCTGGACGGCGATTCCGATATGCGGTCAGCGACCTCATCGTCGCCGCCGGCCGTCTGATCGCTGTCGAAGGGAACGACCACGCGGTCGCGCTTCTGTTTGCGCAGTCGCATCAACGCCTGGTTGATCGTGATACGCGTCAGCCACGTGCCGAGCTGGGCATCGGCGCGGTAGTCGCCAATGTGGCGATAGGCACGGATGTAGGCGTCCTGCAGCGCGTCCTCGGCTTCGGAGTCGTCCTTCAGAATCGCCCGCGCAATCCGGAACAGCCGTCCGTTATATCGCCGCATCAGCGTCTCGAAGGCGCCGTGATCGCCGCGGGCTGTTGCCGTGGCCAGGTCGAGGTCGGCGGCGGTGGACGCGTTGCGGCTGGGGCTCACGGATGACTCCTCGCTGATTGGATGCACGGAAGCAGGGCCGCGTTCCCGGGTTTCCTGCCGTCCGCCTTCGCACATCGCTTGCCAGATCCGGACAGACCATTTGCCAGGTCACGGTGTCTAAGTCGTCGGGCATCAATCGGATCGAGGCGATCTCCAGCGGGCACGACTGTTGTAAAAAAGAGCGGTTCTTCCGCGTCCTGCTCGTCGAAAGGAACCGACATGGACCGACGCACGTTCCTGACGCTCACCTTGGCCGCCCCCGCCCTCGTCCGCGATCTTCGCATCCACCTTGAAGCCGCGCCGCCGGCCGGCATTCCCTGGACGCAGTGGGGCGGACCGCATCGGAATTTCCAGACCGAGGCGACTGGCCTGAAAGACACCTGGCCGACGAGTGGGCCGCGAGTGATCTGGAAAAGGCCGCTGGGGGAAGGATACACGTCGCCCGCAGTGGAAAGCGGCGATCTTGTACACCGCGTACGGCAAGCCGCGCGAGGAGGTCGTCATCGCCGCGGAGACCGAGACCGGCAAGACGTTGTGGGAACGCAGCAACCCGATGCCGTTTCAGAGCGACGCCCCCGAGATGGGAAACGGACCGTACTCGACCCCGCTCGTCGTCGGCGATCGACTGTTCACGACCGGCGTGGCCGGCCGTCTGCAGTGCCTCGAGAAGAAAACCGGGAAGCCGCTGTGGGTGCAGGAGCTGTGGGCAAGCCATCACGGTTCGAGGCTGATGTACGGCTACGCCTCCAGCCCGATTGCCTATCGCGACCTGGTCATCGTCCCGGTCGGTGGACCGGGCAAGGCGCTGATGGCCTTCAAACAAGGCGACGGATCCGTCGCGTGGAGCAAGAACGATTTCGGCAACGTCTACTCGTCGCCAATTCTCATCAACGTCGGCGGACTCGATCAGCTGGTCGCGCTCCTCGACGGTGCGGTGATCGGGGTGAATCCGTTGAACGGCGACCTGCAGTGGCAGGTGCCGTTCAAGGCGGACTACTCGATCGCGGTGGCGACGCCGGTCTGGGGTCCGGACAACCTGTTGTTCGTCTCGGCGGAGTATGGCGCCGGGTCGAAGATGATTGAGCTGCAGAAAGACGGTCGGCAGACGAAAGCCGTCGAGCTGTGGTCCTCGAACCGCCTTCGTCTTCATCACGGCAATGCCATGCGCGTAGAAGATGCCATCTACTTCTCGAGCGGGGGCAAGGGCAGCCAGGCGATTCTGAGCGCGGTGGAGGCCCGCAGCGGCAAGATCCTCTGGCAGCAGCGAAGCATCGAGAAAGCCACCTTCGTCTGGGCCGACCGCAAGCTCATTACCCTCGACCAGGACGGCAACCTGATGATCGCGCACCCGTCGCGCGAGGGGTTCACGATCACGGCCCGCGCGTCGCTCCTCACCAACCTGTCATGGACGCCGCCGGTCCTCGTCGGGACTCGACTGTACATCCGCGATCGGCGCAACCTGATGGCCGTCGACCTCGGCTGACCCATCAGCGGATCGACGTTCCTTTGCCGCCGTCCTGGCTGGTCTCCGGCCAGGCAAGGCTTTCCGATTGCGAAACAAGATTCAACCTGACGTAACATCGCACCGTCGTTCCGGCGCGCGCGGCGACCTTCGCAGGGGAACGCCTCTTGCTGGCCACTGCTCGGGCTCAGGATTCACCCGGCATTGCGGGAGTCGATGTTCATGCCCGAACTATCGCCGCGCCCTCACGATCACGGCCCGGCCGCCACCATTGCGGCCACCGCGACGGCGGTGCCGGAGCACCTGCTGACCCGCGAAAGCGTCAAGACCTACATGCGGAAGGTGTTCGATCTCGACGGACGCCGCCTCGACGCGATGATGACGGTGATCGACAACGCGCAGGTCTCGCAGCGGCATTCCATCTTCCCGGTCGAATACTTCGTCGAGCCTCGTCCGCTCCAACAGACCAGTCTCGAATATCAGGAGCACGCCGTCCGTCTCGGCCGCCAGGCAGCCGAGCGATGTCTGGCGGCCGCGGCGATGACCCCCGCCGACGTCGACATGATCATCACCGTGTCGTGCACCGGCTTCATGATTCCGTCGCTGGACGCGCACCTGATCAACCTGATGGGATTCCGTTCGAACGTCCGGCGCCTCCCGATCACCGAGCTGGGATGCGCGGCCGGTGCGGTGGCGCTCACCCGCGCCTGGGAATTCGTCCGGGCTTTTCCTGGAAAGACCGCGCTGATCGTGGCGGTCGAACTGGCGACCCTGACGTTCCAGCGTGGCGATCTGTCGCAGGCCAACCTGATCTCGTGCGTGCTCTTCGGCGACGGCGCGGCCGCAGCGCTCGTCACCGGCCGGGACGCCGCCGGACCGCGCATCATCGACGCCGATACCTACACCTTCCCCGACTCGCTCGACGCCATGGGGTTCGATCTGCGCGAGAGCGGATTCCACATCGTGCTGTCGAAGGACGTGCCGCAACTGGTTCGCGATCGTATCAGGCAGCTCGCCGACGGCTTCCTCGCCCGCAGCGGGCTGAGCCGGGCCGACGTCGCGACGTTCCTCCTTCATCCAGGAGGGCAGAAGCTTCTCTCGTACATGCAGGAGGAGCTCGGGCTCTGTCGCTGCGATACGCAGCTCTCCTGGGACGTGCTCGACCAGTACGGCAATCTCTCAAGCGCGACCATCCTGTTCATTCTCCACGCGTGTCTGACGACGAAAACGGCGCAGCCGGGTCAATACGGCATCGCGGCGGCATTCGGGCCAGGGTTCAGCGCCGAGTTCCTCCTGCTCGAATGGCAGTGAGCGCAGCGGCGTTCATCGGCCTCCTGATTGCGGTGGCGCTCCTCCGCGGCGTCGAGCTCGTGATCTCACGTCGCCGGCAGGGCGCGCTGCGGAGCCGCGGCGTGCAGACCGCCGACGATCCGGATTTCGTCTGGATGGTGGCGCTGCACACGAGCATTCTGCTCGGGGCGGCGCTGGAGGTCGTGCTCCTCCATCGTCCGTTCATCCTCGTGTTGGCGCTCGCGGCGGGAACACTGTTCGTGCTCGCGAACGTGGTGCGCTGGTGGGTCATCCTCACCCTCGGCACGCATTGGAATGTCAGGGTCATGGACTCGGCTGGCCTCGGCGTCGTCAGCAACGGTCCGTTCCGTTTCGTGCGACATCCCAACTACGCCGCCGTATTCGTCGAGCTCGCGGCGCTTCCCCTGATCCACACCGCATGGCTCACGGCGCTCTTCGGTTCCCTCGCGCATGTCTGGGTGCTCGCCAGGCGGCTGGCGGTCGAAGAATCAGTCCTCGGCAAACACCCCGACTATCGCCGTACCATGGCGCACAAGCCGCGGTTCGTGCCGCGGGCTGTTCGGCGTGGCTAGCGGCGTCGATCGCTCGTCATCGCGACCACCCCAAGGCTGACGGCGGCGACGAGCAATGCCCTCAGGCGTCGCACGAGCGCCACGGTGAGCCCAATCGCGTCGGGTAATCCGAGCGCGCGAAAAATCAGGATATAGGACGCCTCGGACGCGCCAATCTGTCCGGGCACAAACGCGAACACCGTGCCGATGAATTTCGCCGCCCCTTCGGCGAGGAGCGCGGTCGCAAACGATCGGGGCACGCCCAACACGCTCATGACCAACCAGATTTCGCTCGCCAGCAGCGCCTGACCGACGGCCTCGATCCCGATGACGGCCGCCAGTCGCGCCGGTCGCCGGTGAAGGAACCCGACCATGACACGCTCGATCGGTTCGACGACGCCAAGAAGCGCGGCCGCGCGCCGCTGGCCGATCAGCAACCTGCCGATGTGGATCGCCGGCACGATCAGCCCGACGCCGGTGATCGCCGCGGCCACGCATCCGGCGATGAACAGGCTCATTCCGGTGATCAGCGCAATCGCCGGCCGGTGCAGAACGGGCGGGAGACGATTCTCGGCGAGCAGAAGAGACAGCGCTGTGACGGCCATCACGGCAGAGACAAACGAGTAGAGAAGGTACTCGGTCGCAATCGATCCGAAGGCGATACTCGTTTCGAGCCCACGCCGTTTCAGCAGAAATCCCTTTGCCGGTTCAGCCAGGATCGGGCCGCTGAAGGTGAGCATCTCGATGGCTTCGCCGGTGAGGCGGACGCGGAGGATGTCCCAGAACGAGCTGTCCCGATCGCTCAGGCAGACGAAGAGGGCCCTGGCCCGGCAGACCACGTGGCCGGCGTAGAGGACGGCTACGACTATGAACGCCGCTCCGACCCGGCCGAGCAACTCACGGATCGTCGAGACGCCGGTCCGGCGAATGAGCCAGATCAGCACGGCCGTACCTGCGAGCAGCACCAGGAACCTGAGGGTTCGTGACACGTCAGGGATTCCGTGATTTCATGGTGGGCAGGTTACCCAGTCGGCCGTTCCCAGTCGAGTACGCCAGCGTGGAACGTCCGGGCTATCTCCTTCGTCAGTTGAGATAAGGCTTTGCCTTCAGTGAGGAGAGGTTCGATGACTGACAAGACCGTGTGGGAATCGATAAAGGCGGAAGGGGCGACGGCGCTCGAACGACTCAAGCAGCTCATTCATGAGGGCAACGTGCGCCGGGTGGTGGTGAAACAGGGCTCACGCACGGTTGCGGAGTTCCCCTTGACCGCCGGAGTGGTCGGGGCAGTCCTGGCACCGGTTCTCGCTGCGATCGGCGCGCTCGTCGCCCTGCTGAAGGATTGTTCGATAGAAGTAGAGCGCACGCAGGAAGAGATCGTGAAAGTCGAGCCACGAAATGCCGCGAGCGCGTGACAGGAAAGGATTCGGTGGCGGCCAGTAGACAGCAGGTCCGGAGGTGTCGCCAACCCAGCGCTGCGAGCTGGGGGAGCTGTTCCGGCCCGGAGGTGGCCAGAACGCCACGCTTGGCGCCTGCTGTCTACTCTCCGCCACCGGCGCGGAAGAACGCACTCAGATCGAATCTGAGAACGCGTTCATGAATAGAGCAACCCCCGTACCTGAACCGCGGAGATTCGCACTCACGAATTCTCTGGCGAATTCACGAAGTCAGCTTTTTCTCGACCAGCCTCCGTCAGCCAACCCCTTGGCCACCGGCCAAAAAGTTAGCCGGTCAGGCGAAACGCCTGAACCGGCACTCTGCTTCCGCTAGACCGTTCGTCGTCCGCTGACCAGCCCAACCACGAAGAGCACGAGGGCGATCACCAGCAGGACGTAAATGAAGTTCCCTAGCGTATAGCCGCTCACCAGCCCGAGCAGCCACAGCACGAGCAGAATCACCGCAATCGTGAACAACATCTGTTCCTCCTGCCCTCATACAGAGCACAGGGTGTGCCGTCCGAAATCGCACCGTTTTCTCTGCCATGCGAGCCCCGGCGACGTCATGTGAGCAGCCGGCTACTCACAGAGACCCTCGGCCTGCCGCTCGACGGCTTGCTGTGCTTGGGCACATCACATTACGATTCACGATCGTCCCAAGCTGAGGAGTGATACCCACGTGGCATGGTGTTGTTCTGCTCGACCGATCTGGGCCCTGCTCGCGATTCTGGCGTTGGCCACGCCCGGCAGGCCACAGACACCCGCTCCCCAAATCGATCCCACGCTGTTCTCGGGTTTGCACTGGCGATCGATTGGCCCCAATCGCGGCGGCCGCTCGCAGGCGGTGGCCGGGTCTGACAGCCGCCCGCTCGAGTACTACTTCGGCGCCACCGGCGGCGGCCTGTGGAAAACTACCGACGGCGGCCAGACGTGGCGCGCTGTCTCCGACAAGTTCTTCAAGACGTCTTCGGTCGGAGCGGTCGCGGTCGCTCCCTCGAACGCCGACATCGTTTACGTCGGAATGGGGGAAACCGAGCTGCGAGGCAACATCATCCAGGGGGATGGCGTCTACAAATCCACCGACGGCGGAAAAACGTGGACGCACGTCGGTCTCGAACGAACGCAGACGGTCGCTCGTGTCCGCGTCCACCCGACGAACCCCGACGTCGTGTTCGTCGCGGCGCTCGGCGATCCGTACGGACCGAATCCCGAACGCGGTGTCTTCAAATCCAAGGACGGCGGCAAGTCCTGGGATCGGGTGCTGTTCCGCAACGACAAGACAGGCGCTGTCGATCTGGCGCTCGATCCGAAAAATCCTGACGTGCTCTACGCGGCGCTGTGGGAAGTCTTCCGAACACCTCACTCATTGTCCAGCGGCGGGGCGGGCAGCGGCCTGTTCAAGAGCGTGGACGGCGGCGCTCACTGGACGGAGCTCACCGGCCACGGCCTTCCAACAGCGCCGCTCGGAAAGATCGGCATCTCGGTCTCCGGCGCCGACTCGAACCGGATCTACGCCATCGTCGAAGCCAAGGCCGGCGGACTGTTCGTTTCCGACGATGCGGGCGCGAGCTGGAGGTTGGCGAACGAGGATCGGCGTCTCCGGCAGCGGGCCTTCTACTACACCCGCATCTACGCCGACCCGCAGGTAAAGGACACGCTCTACGTCGTCAACACCGGCGTCTACCGGTCTACCGATGCCGCCAAGACCATCAAGAGCATCCGTGTTCCGCATGGCGACAACCACGATGTGTGGATTGCCTCGAACGATCCCAAGCGGCTGATCAACGCCAATGATGGCGGCGCCAACGTGTCGGTGAACGGTGGTGAGACGTGGACCAGTCAGCGCTTTCCGACCGCACAGCTGTACAACGTGTTCACGACCGGGCACGTGCCGTATCACGTATGCGGCGCGCAGCAGGACAACACGACGGTGTGTGTCCCGAGTAATGGCACCGGTGACGACCTCTACGACGTCGGTGGCGGGGAGAGCGGATACATCGCCCCCGATCCGCTCGATGTCGACGTCTACTACGCGGGAAGCTACGGTGGGCTCCTGACGCGACTGAATCGGCGAACCGGGGAGACGCGGGCGATCAATGTGTGGCCCGACAATCCAATGGGACACAACTCGGGCGACATGACCGAGCGGTTTCAGTGGACCTATCCGATCGTCATCGCTCCCACCGATCCCCATACTCTCTACGCCACGTCACAGCACGTCTGGAAGTCGACGAACGAGGGTCAGAGCTGGCAACGTATCAGCCCGGACCTCACCCGCCACGATGCGGCGACGATGGGGGACTCGGGCGGCCCGATTACCCTCGATCAGACCGGCGTCGAGACCTACGCCACCGTCTTTGCCCTGGCGCCTTCGTCGGTCGATGGCAAAGTGATCTGGTCGGGCTCGGACGATGGGCTCGTGCAGGTCACTCGCGATGGCGGGCAGAACTGGACCAACGTGACGCCGACGGACCTGCCGGCGTTCGCCCGCGTCAGCTTCATCGAGGCGTCGCCGCACGATCCGGCGACCGCCTATGTGGCCGCGAACCGGTATCAGCAGGCCGATCGCTCGCCGTACGTGTATCGCACGCATGATTTCGGGAAGTCGTGGACCAAGGTGGTCGCCGGCGTTCGGCCCGACGATTTCGCGCGAACGATCAAGGAGGATCCGAAGCGGAAAGGGCTGGTCTGGCTTGGCACCGAAACCGGGATCTATGTGTCGTTCGACGAGGCCGCGGACTGGCAGCCCTTCAGCCTCGATCTGCCGGTCACGCCTGTGCACGGCATCACCGTCAAGAACGACGATTTGATCATTGCCACGCACGGTCGTGGGTTCTATGTCCTCGACAACATCAGCATGCTCCGCGAGGTTGTCGCGGCCACGGCGGATCAGCCGGTCGTGCTCTTCACGCCGGCGGACGCGATGCGATCGGTGTCGCGGGGCGTCGCGATCGACTATTTCCTGACCCAGCCCGCCGACGCGGTGTCGATCGAGATCCTCGACGCGCACGGCCAATCGATCCGGACGTTCAAGGGTGTGCCCGAAGAGCCCAAGACCGGCGCCGAGCCCGAGGCGCCGCCCAGCGACGACGACTCGCAGCGTCCGCCACCACCAAAGGTCAGCACCAAGAAGGGAGTCAATCGGTTCGTCTGGGACATGCGCTATCCCGATGCGCGAGACTTCAAGGGACTGATTTTCTGGGCCGGAAGCACCCGCGGTCCGGCGGCGCCGCCGGGGTCGTATCAGGCGCGGTTGACGGTCGGATCGCAAACGAAGAGCGTTCCATTTGCCATCGTCCGCAATCCTCTCGGCCGCGCCTCGGACGCGGACCTGCAGGAGCAGTTCGGTCTCGCCAAGCAGATCAGCGATCGTGTGTCGGCGGCGAACGAGGCGGTCACGCGGATTCGCGGCGTGAAGGAGCAGATCGCCGATCGGCTCGCGAAGAAGAAGGACGCCCAGCTGACGCGCGACGGGGCGGCGCTGGCGGCGCGGCTGACGGACGTCGAGGGGGAGATCTATCAGTATCGCAATCGCAGCAGCCAGGATCCGCTGAACTTCCCGATCAAATTGAACAACAAGCTGGCGGCGCTGCAAGGCATTGTCGACAACGGGGATTCGAAACCGACCGACCAGTCGTATGCGGTGTTCAAGGACCTCTCGGCACAGCTCGATCGGCAGTTGACGCGCCTCGATGCCCTCCTGCAGAGCGACCTCACGGCCTTCAACAAAGCGCTTGCGGGGAAAAAGCTGCCTACGATCGCTCGACCGTGACCTCGACCATCCCGACCGGCTCGTCGCGCGCGATGAAGAGATCGTTGTGCTCCATGTCCAGGAGATCGACCGGTCGGTAGGGCCGCTCCTGCAGCGTCAAGCTGACGACCGAAATCTCCTGGTAGGTCGCCAGGATGACCTCGGCGATGGCGTAGAGCGTGTGCTGCACGGAGCGACTCGCATGCCAGGCGAATGTTTCGATGACGGCGCCGCGCACGCCCTGGCGGTACGGCAGGAAGGCGATGTCGCCCGAGGAGTAGGACCACCGGGCGGTCAGGGCGGCAATCAATAGTGGCTGGACGCCGTCGGTGTGGCCATCGTCGTGGACGCCTGCCTTGGCCGCGGCACCGAGGCCGGCGGTGCGGAGGAGCACCAGATTGTCGATCCCCGACGATACCGCCACCTGGCTGCCGTTGCTGGTGATGGAGGCGGTACGGCGTTCGGTGCCGCCGGGAGTGAACGCCTGGCCCTGTGATTTGCCACCAGGCTCGAGGCGGGCCCAGTAGCCCTCGGTCAGCTCGACTCGCGTCAGGCCGATGGTCGGATGACGCTCCATGATGCGATCGCAGATCGCCAGGCCGAGCCGCTCGATTTCCGCGTGGTCCTGCTCGGCGGCGACCCGGTGCACCAGATTCTTCACCGCCTCCCCCGGGGGGAGCCCGGCGGCGGCGCCGTGCCGGAACGCGTCGGCGAAATCCCCCTCGAAGCGCAGCGCGATCGTCAGGTCCTTGGGATCGTGACGATCGCCGTGGCGGAGGACGCGCAGGATTCGCAGGCGCGACTCGCCGTAGCTGCTCGAATGAATGTGCGGCATGCGGCCCATTGTATAATCCGGGGTTTTCTCGCAGCACGGATGACCCCGTCGCAGAGCGAGTCAGTTCGTTGAACGTTTCTCAGGCTCCGAGGCGGAAACGGGACGCGCTGTGACGCGTTGAGATCTCGGAGTTGGTAGCGAGTTGTTAGATGACGTAAATCAAGATAGGTTCTCGAGTCTTGCGCGTATAGCGCAAAACCTTCTCGAAGGAGAAGGCCAGGCCGTTCCCCATCAGAGTCGTCCGTGCAGAAGCCTTCGGCGCAGCCCTGGTCGCGCGGCTTCAGGCCGTTGGAGGCCAGCCGGTATTTAGGTCGATGCCTCGTCGGCGCCAAGAGTCCACCCGCCAGGTGACTATTTGCGCCGGCCGGAGTGTCAAGCTTCGGCACTCCGACGACCGAATGTCACGGCTCTGGATACTTTTCGACCGAAATCGACTAACTGGGGCTCTAAAGGCAACCTTTCCTGGCAGAGGCAGGCTGCCGGCCCATGAATTGCTGGGCTAAGGTCAGGACAACAGCCGCACACCTATGAACACAATTTTAGTTGCGACGTCGAAAAAGGTCTTGAAGGGTCGGATCCTGGCCATCGAGCCGGACCCCATGCGGTCCCGGAATCTTCGGGAGCTGCTCGGGGCACACGTCGATGGCCACGTCGAAGTGGTCGCTTCGACAGAGGGAGCCATGCGCTGCATCGGGCGACAGCTACCCGACGTCGTGCTCACATCGTCGTTTCTGCCTCCTTCTGACGAGGCCGCGCTGACCGAGCATTTGAAGTCGCTGCCGGCGGCGGCCCATGTGCAGGTGATCATTACCCCGCATTTCATCGATTCGCAGGAAGCGGCTCGACCCAGCAGGTCGCCAATGTTCGGTCTCCGCGCGCGGCGACCGTCGCAGGTCAGGCCCGCGTGCGATGCCGACACCTTCATTCGTCAGATCGAGGACTACATTGAGCAAGCCCAGACGCACGCGCGTCTGGCCAACGACCAGGAACTCCGCGCGGCACTCGACACTGCGCCGGAACTCTCGATCGCGTCAGGCAAGCCCGAGATGCGGCTCGTGAAGGCGGTACCCGCAGATGTCGAGGCGATCGGACGGACGCTGAGGCCGCCGACGACCCAACTCGGTCGAGGGAACGCGCGTGATCGCCGTCGTGAAACGCGGCGTCGGCGACAGGACCTACCGAGGCTCTGGTCGGCGAGGCTCTCCTCGGGAACCGAGTTGGAGCTCGTAGATCTCTCGCAGCGCGGCGTCCTGGTCGAAACGACATCGCGCATGACCCTGGGCAGCACACTCGATCTGCAGTTTGTCGGGCACAACACCGACATCAGTATCCCGGCGCGCGTCCTGAGGAGCGACATCGCAACGGTCGACGGCCTCGGTGTGAAGTACCGCGTCGCGGCGCAGTTCAAGCGCGATCTGAATCTGCTGGATTACCTGACCGGCGCCTCGGACTCACACACGACGCCCGCGGCGCTGGCGGACGTGCTCGCGCGGGCACTGGCCGATGTCGAGCGACGCTCCCCGTCCGCATCGCTCGGGCGTTTCGAGGAGGAGCTTCGGAACCTGCTGCCCGTCCGCGCTATTCAGATTCGCCAGTCGCCGCTCGTTTCGAATGACGAGTCCATCTGTTTCGACGTCCCCGGAGGAACAGGCTCCCCGGTTCTTCAGGCCACGTTCCATGCGGACAATCCTCCGGCCGCGTCGGACCTCAAGCTGCTCAAGGCGGCCGCGCATCTGGCGGCCGCGGTTCTCGAGTACGCGCCTTTGCCCGAGAAGTAACACGTGCGCCTGGTGAGACATGAGGCTGTGTCTCAAAAACGTCCAGGATGTCTCATTTTAGAAATCTCTAGAACTTCATAGAACTGAAGGGAATCTGGCTTGAAATTAGTGGGTACCCGTAGAACTGCAATTTTGGGTGCTGCCATTTGGAACACTTGGGTTGGACTTCACACAGCCTGCCTGACGTGTTTTTCGCCAGTAAGGCTATAGAGATCAATCTCTTACAGGTGTCGGCGGCGGCCGGCACATCCGTTGCGAGAGTGACGCATGTGCCGCCGCTGGCCGTGCGGCGCAACGAAGGACGCAGGCCCCAGGAGAACCAAGATGTTGCTGCAAAATGTGGTTTCGGACGCTCGAACATCATCGGGTAGAGGCGGAGGCGGACGCCGTTCACGGCTCCTCGCTGAGCGCGGCCAGGCGCTACTCGAAACGGCGTTGACGTTGCCGCTCGTCCTGCTCGTGTCGATCAGCGTGTTCGAGTTCGGCCGCGCGTACCAGACGTCTCAGGTGATCACGAATGCCGCGCGCGAGGGAGCGCGGGTCGCGATTCTCCCGAATGCCACGGCTGCCGATGTGCAGTCGCGGGTGGTCGCGTACCTCCGAAGCGGCCAGCTCGGGAATCCCAACAGCGCGACCGTCGGCGTTCAACTGAACGCGGCGATGTCGATCGGTGCCGCGACCGCGTCGGCATCGACCGTCACGGTCAGTTACCCGTTTTCATTCATGGTGCTCAACCCCGTGGCGAATCTGGTGATGGGCGGCGGCCCATCGTTGGGGGCGCCAATCACGCTCACATCGACAGCGCAGATGCGCAACGAGGCACAGTAGCCATGGCACGCACCGTCCTCCTTGCAGACACTCGCGACGCAAAAGGACAAGAGACCTCCATGATCGAGCGCCTACGACGGGTTCGACACGATGAGCGTGGCTTCTCACTGGTCACGGTCGGATTTGGCTTCATGGCGGTGATGTCGGCCACCATGCTGGCAATTGATGTCGGCATGCTGATGACCGCGCGGACGCAGGCGCAGACGGCTGCCGATGCCGGGGCGCTCGCCGGCGCTACGGCTCTGGCATTCAACGATTTCACGAACCATTCCGCCACGGGTCCCGCAGTGACCGGCGCGATCAACACGGCCCACGCGAATCAGGTCGCGGGAGGGCAGGTGTCGGTGACTGCCGATGATGTGACCTTCCCGCCGAATCCTGCGACCGGCCGCTCGGATCAGGTGCAGGTCACGGTGTATCGCTCCACGGCGCGAGGAAACCCGGTACCGACGCTGATAGCCCAAATCTTCGGCATCAACACGGTGGACATTTCAGCCACGGCAACGGCGACCGCCGCCCCCGCTGACGCCGAAAACTGCGTTCTGCCGTTCACGATTCCCGACAAATGGATTGAAAACCAGTGCGCGACGTCGCCGTGCGCCTGGGCGCCCACCAGCACGTTCGACATGTATGCGAGCCAGGGGAACAATCAAAATGCTGGTGCGCCACTGACTAATCCGGACGTGTATGTCCCGCCAGGCACGCCGGGCGCGACCGGCTACAACCCGGATGCCGACAGGGGGCTGGAACTGGTGTTGAAGAACAACAACCAGAACAAGATCGCGCCCAGCATGTACAACGCCTGGGATCTGCCGGGCAGCGTGGGCGGCAGCGATTACCGGCAGAACATTGCCACGTGCAACCCGAACCTCGTCACGATCGGCGATCTGATGTCGCCGGAAAATGGAAATATGGTCGGGCCGACCCAACAGGGAACGACAGACCTGATTGCCCTGGATCCGAACGCCCACTGGAACACCATCTGCAACTGCGTGAAGGGCAGTGCTTTTCCCGTGAGCCCGCGTATTCGGATCGTGCCACTCTACAACCCCTCCAGATACACGGAAGGCCAGCACACCGGGAAGAGCCAGCCGGAGTTGGAAGTCGTCAATTACCTTGGGTTCTTCGTCGAGGACATCAACGGCGGCGGCGAAGTGATTGGCCGGATTACGCCAATCACCGGCCGCATCTCCGGCCGCGGCGGGCCTGCTACCGGCGCTTTTGCTCAGGCGATCATGCTGGTCAAGTAATCTGAGATCGACGATCGAGCGAAGGCTCGTGACCCAGTTGTGTGAGCTCCTCTATACCGACGGCGTGCCGGAAGCGCGCAAGCGCCGCGTCAGCCGGCCGCCGGATGCAGTGGTCGAGTGCTGGTCGCACACGGAGATCGGCCGATCGTAGAAACGTTCCTGTTCCTTCGTCTCCAAGGGATCGTCGGAGGCCGCTGCGAGGCGCAGATCAAGCCGACGCAAGCGTAACGGATCTTTCCTTCAGCCACCTCTCATTCAATGGAGCCTTCTCCGACTCCATTTCTTCCAATTAAACGTGAACGTTGGTCGGTGGGGTTGCGTGGGATGCACTTTACATCGATCCTGTTAGCGAAGGATGTGAGTCTTGCGCATGCTTCACTCAGGCAAAAACTGATGGTTCGGCCTGGGACCAAGTGGAGCGTACGGGTGCACGGACGAATTTCGCCATGGCTGGTCGATGAGAGCCGGACCGTGAGTAGCCCTCGGTTTGGACTCGTTAGATTTTGGGTAGAGAGGACGGATGGGTGTTGCTCTAAACCATTGAAGACAAACATTTAGCAGAGTTGTGGGCTATAATCTGGGGTTTCATGCTCGTCGCCCGCCGCTACCTGATCTCGGGACGTGTGCAGGGTGTTGGCTTCCGCTTCTTCGCGGAGGCAGCGGCCCTGGCGGAGGGCGTGCACGGCTGGATTCGCAATCGGCCGAATGGCGAGGTCGAGGCCCAGCTCGAAGGGGACGCCGACGCGGTCGATCGCGTCGAGGCATCTCTGCGCCGGGGGCCGGCGCATGCACGCGTGGATCACGTCGCGGTCGAGGAGATCGCGCCGAGCGGCCGCGCTATCGGCTTCTCGATCAGATAGGCTCACTCAAGAACTGTATGGACACACTCAAGACGCATATCCGGGCCGTTCCGGATTTCCCCAAGGCCGGCATTCTTTTCTACGATGTCACCACGCTGCTCAAGGATCCGCAGGGCTTCAAGCTGGCGATCGACAGCATGGCACAGCCGTATCAGGGTCTCGGCATCACCCTGGTCGTTGGCATCGAAAGTCGTGGTTTCATTCTCGGTGCGGCGGTCGCCGACCGGATCGGCGCCGGCTTCGTGCCGGTGCGTAAGCTGGGAAAGCTTCCGGCAGAGACCATTCGCGCCTCGTACCACCTCGAATACGGCAGCGACAGCCTCGAGATGCACCGCGACGCGATAGCCCGCGGCCAGAAGGTTCTCATCGTCGACGACCTGCTCGCGACCGGCGGTACGGCCCGAGCAACCGTCGATCTGGTCCGACAGCTCGGAGCGGACGTCGTGGGGATCCAATTCCTGATCGAGCTGCTCGACCTCAAGGGCCGGGAGCGCCTCACGGGCGAGAACGTCAGGGCCGTGCTGCAGTACTAGGGGACACCGCGGAAAACCGGTGTGATAGGGTGAAGCGGTCTTCTTTGAGCCCGACGGCACTCCGCCGCCGCCCTCTTCCAAGGCGCGGAGACGGAGATGTTGATCGCGGAGCAGCTGCTCCACACTCACCTATTGATCGACGAGATTCGCGCGCAGCTGCGTCAGATTCAGCGCGAGGTGCTGCCGCGTTCGCGCATCCTGATCGACGAGTCGAGGGCAAAACTCAACGAATCCAGGCGGGAGCTGGCTGCGTCAGCGGCTCGCTGACCTCGCGATCGTGGACCACCGGCGCCGGGGCCGGCGCGCGCTCGACCGGTATAATATCGGGTACGAAAAACGACCAGTGGCGGGGCGGAGGGGACAACCGAGGGTTTGAGCGACCTTCCACCGATCGCAAGTCGCACAAATCCCTAGAGCAGGCTTGCGCGCCCGTAGCTCAGCAGGATAGAGCACCGGTTTCCTAAACCGGGGGTCGCAGGTTCGAGACCTGCCGGGCGCGCCACAAACGCTAATTTCGTCGCGAGCGATCCCGCGATGGCAAGGCCCGGAAGACACAGGCCGGCTGGCGGCCGGCCGCTGATGGATCGTCAACGAGGTAAGGTCACGCGTGAAGAGCATTGAACGGCACAAGCTGAAAGAAAACGAGTTTGCGGAATCGGTGGCCAGGGCGCGGGTCGCGCTCGGCGAACGCCGGAGCGAGGTGACCACGATCGTCGTTGCGGTTGTCGCCGTCATCGCCATCGCCGCAGGATTTTTTGGCTGGCGCGCGACGCGGAATTCCAGAGCGACGAATCTGCTCGCCACCGCGCTCGCCGTCGCCGAGGCGCCGGTCGTGGCGCCGGCACCGCCGGCGCCGGGAAGCCCGGCCCCCGTCCAGCAGCCCGGCACCTTCCGCACGGAGCGTGAGCGACTCGATGCCGCCCTGCCTCGGCTGATTGAAGCAGCCGACGCCTATCCGAGCACTGACGCCGGCCTCACCGCTCGGTATCGCGCCGCCGGCGTGCTCGCCGAGCTCGGTCGCTACCCGGAAGCGGAGCAGCGATATCAGGAAGTCGTCACCAGGGCGGGTTCGGGCAGCATCTACGGGCGCACGGCGCGTCTGGGCCTCGGCAACGTGCAGCTGGCGCAGGGAAAGAACGACGCCGCGGTCGCCACCTTCAAGGAGCTCTCGACCGACAGCAGCTCGCAGCTGCCGCTCGACGGCGTGCTGATGCAGCTCGGACGAGCGTGCACGCAGGCCGGCAAGCGCGACGAGGCGACGCGCGCGTTCACCCGCGTCGTGGACGAGTTCCCGCAGTCGCTCTACGCCAGCGAAGCGAAGGAAAAGATTCTCGCGCTGAAGAAGACCGCCTAGACCGCGTCGGATCCGCTCGAGAAAGTAAACTCGCGGATACGGGCCGCCGGGCAGACCACCGCGAATCCCGAGCCGCCGGCGCCTTCGCCGCTGACGACGCGTTCGGGCGGCGTCATGGCGTCGAGGTTGTTCAGGGCGAAGATCGGACTGTCGTTCCACCGCATGTTCTTGATCGCTCGCGTAATGGTCCCCTTCTCGATCAGGAAGAGACCATCCCGCGTCAATCCGGTGAGCAGGAGCGTCTGCGGATCGAGCGATCGGATATACCAGAACCGCGTCACGTAGATTCCGCGCTCGACTCCCTTCACCAGGTCGTCCATCGTCGCGTTGCCGCCGTCCATGATCAGATTGCCCGGTTGAGCGGTCGCTTCCTTGCCCTGCTTCTGCGCCCAGAATCTCGAGTACGACAGGTTCTTGAGCACCCCGCCTTCGACCCAGACGGTCTTCTTCAGCGGCAGGCCCTGCGAGTCGAACGAGACCGCCGGGGCGATGGAATACGCGGGATCGGAATAGAGTCGGACCTTTTCACCGACGATCTGTTCACCAATGCGGGTGCCGCCGCCCTTCTTCGAGAAGAAGCTGCGCCCCTCGTCGGCCTGACGCGCGTCCGCGGCAAAGGCCAGCGAGACGAGGACATCGGCGAGCGCCGCCGGCTCCATGACCACGGTGTATTTTCCCGGCTCGACGGCGACGGGATTGCGCGATCGCGCGGCCTTGTCGATGGCCGCGGTCGCGAGCTTGGTCGGATCCAGCAGCCGCAGCTCGCTGTAGGAGCGGGAGGCCCAGCCGGATCCGGTTCCGTCCGGCGTGCGCGCCGTGAGGTTGTAGTCGGCGGCGCTGTACTTGTCGTAGGCAAACAGTCCCTTCGACGTCGCGACCGCCAGCATCTGCCCCGATGTCTGGACGAATCCCGCCGAGACCACGTCTTTCTGCTTGCTCAAGTCGATCGCGGTTCGAACGGAGCCGGCGCGCCACTCCGGGCTCGCCGTCGCCGCGTCCTCGAAATACGCCTGGACCGGCGTATAGGTCTGCGAGGCCAGGACCGGCATCGCCTCCGGATTGTCGGGAGAGAGACGGGCAATCTCTTCCGCGCTGCGCATGGCCTTTTCCAGGCTGGCGTCGCCGAACTCCGATGCCGTGACCGTGCCGCTCTTCTTGCCGAACGACGCCGTCACCGCCAGGCTGTAGCCGGATGACGCGCCGGCAGTCGTCACGCTGTTGCGCGCGAATCTCACGTTGGCCTGATCGCCGCCGCTGAGAATGACCTGCGTCTCCTCGGCCTTGCTGAAGGACAGCGCCCGATCGGTCAACGCCTTCGACTGTTCCCGTGTCCAAATCATGAGCGTCGCTTTCGTGTGGGCAAATGGAGAGGGGACCGTGCACCCTCGCCGGTTTATCGACTCGTGTTCAGGATGTTCACCTTCGAAAACCGCGCGACCGGACAGCCGTGGCTGACCGAGTTGCTCTGTACCGGCTGACCCTTGCCGTCGCTGAACGCGCCACCCAGCAGGTAGGTCGCGGGCCCGCCGAGCATGTCGAGCGATTTCCAGAACTCCGGGGTGTTCGACTGATAGGCGAGATCGCGAAGCTGCGTTGTAATCTTCCCGTTCTTGACTTCCCAGAAGGTCTGGCCGCTGAACTGGAAGTTGTAGCGCTGGTGGTCGATGCTGTAGCTCGAATCACCCTTGATGAAGATGCCATCGTCGGTCGCGCCGATGATGTCCTGCTCCGAGACTTCCTTCTCGGCCGGCTGCAGCGAGACGTTCGGCATCCGCTGGAAGGGGATGGACGACCAGTTGTCGGCGTAGCTGCAGCCGTGCGAAGCCGTCTGCCCGATCAGGTGCGCCTGCTCGCGCGTCGTCTGGTAGTCGACGAACATGCCGTCCTTGATGATCGGAAAGCGCGTCGTCTTGACGCCGTCGTCGTCGTAGCCGCAGGTGGCCATGGCCTTCTCCTGCGTCTTGTCGCCGACGATGTTGACCAGCTTCGACCCGAATTGGAACTTGCCCAGCTTGTCGGTGGTGAGGAAGCTGGTGCCGGCAAAGTTGGCTTCGTATCCCAGCGCGCGATCGAGCTCGGTGGGATGGCCGACCGACTCGTGGATCGTCAGCCACAGGTTCGTCGGGTGCAGGATGAGCGTCTTCTGGCCCGCCGGCGCCGGCTTGGCCTTGTGCATCGCGACCGCTTCCTCGGCGGCGACTCGGGCTTCCTCGACGAGGGGATAGCTCTCGACGTACTCGTATCCCACACCCATGGGGGCGGTCAGCGCATTGCGCTGATAGAAACGGTTGGTCGACCGATCGACCGACGTCACGCTGAAGGTCGGCCACGACCGAATCAGCGACTGATCGATGTAGGAGCCGTCGGTGGAGGCGAAGAACTTCTTCTCGTTGACGAAGAGCATGAACGCCGACACGTAGCTCGCCCCGGTGACCTTCAGCGCCTGATCGTTTATCTGCAGAAGCAAATCGATCTTCGGCTGCAAGGGAAGGTCGAACGGATTCTTCTTGACCGGCGTATCCCACGTGGCCGACGCGAAGGATTCGACTGGCGCCAGCTGCACGGGATCGGAGTTCACCGC
Organism: uncultured Acidobacteriota bacterium; assembly: GCA_963771415.1. Taxonomy (GTDB): domain Bacteria; phylum Acidobacteriota; class Vicinamibacteria; order Vicinamibacterales; family 2-12-FULL-66-21; genus CAWAZT01. The sequence goes on from CAVYTI010000011.1 coordinate 373,586, forward strand.
CTTGTTCGCCCGGGCGATGTCCAGCGCTTGTTTGGCGACCTTGGCGATTTCGTCCTTGCTGACCGTGCTGCTGCTCGAGAAGCCCCACGTGCCGTCGAGCAGCACGCGAACGCCGAAGCCGTAGTCTTCGGTGTTCACGATGTTCTGGACCTCGCGGTCGCGCGTGAAGATGAACTGGTTGCGATAGCGGTTGATTCGGATGTCGGCGTAGCTGGCGCCCGCCTTCCGTGCGGTCGCGAGCGCCGCGTCGGCGAGGTCCTTCAGGTCCTGGTCGGCCATGGCGCCGAAGACTGCGGTCACAGGCCGCAGGCCCGCGACGGCGCCGAGCGCGATCATCGACTGCACGAATCCCCGTCGGTCAATCATGGAAACCTCGTTTGCAAATGAGCGACTGATTGTAAGCCCGGGGCGGCCGACCGCGGATGGAGTTTGGGACCGGGCGAGGGGAACGAGTGACCAGCCGTTCGAACGTGCCGCCAGCGCCAGTTTGGGTAGTAGGTATCCAGCAAAGGTGTGCGGAGGCCGGAGAGAAATGGGGGACTCCGCCATGCGTCGGAGTCCCCGGAAGAACAGCAGTCAGGCAGTGCGGGTCTTGTCGCCGGCCACCCAGGTGGTGGACTCGACCTCGGCCTCTTCGGCCCGACGAACGGGTTCGACGAGGAGACGCAGCGCATATTCGGAAGGGGAGCCGGTCATCTGACTGTACGGGCCGACGCGGAAGACTGCGGAGAGAACGTTCGGTTTTCGCAGCGATTCCGGCAGATCGGCGCGATGTCGGGCGTCGCGATCCACCTGGAAGTAAACCAGGCGATACAAGGGAATGGCGGCGCCATTGAGGCATTCGACCGATACGCCATGCTCGCTGACGTCCCGCGTCACCACCGACGCCAGTCGCGTCGCGCCACGACCATCCTTCCAGACAATCTGTCCAGGGACGGCGAGGTTGCGCCGCTCGGCGGTGCGTTTCTCGGATCGCGAGTACCCACCCTGCACCAAACGCAGACGCTGTTCCATGTTGGCTCCCTCCGAATGCCGGATGACATTACAAGGAACGATCCGATTTCTGTCATGATCGGACTCGCGTCAGTCAAATAGCTGATTAATAGAGACTTGCCTCGCAAATTCTACAGGTGTATCGGAAGCGGATGAAGGATACTTCGTATCCAATCGGCTGTTTCGCCGTATACCAGGTAATCAGGTCCGAAGTTCACGCACCGACGCGCGCGCCGGATGTGATGCCCAGGCGATCCATTTTCAGGTACAGGCCGCGGCGGGTGAGGCCCAGCGATCGGGCCGTTTGAGAGACGTTGCCGGCGGCGCGCCCGAGCGCCGACTCGATCATCTCGCGTTCGAGTCGATCGACTGCTTCGGACAGCGTCACGTTGCGGGCGCGACTGCGACCACCATCCGACGACATGCCGGGGCCGCCAAAAACCGGTGACAGCAAGTCGGGAGTGATCACGCTCCCACCGGCCATGGCGACGGCGCGCTGGACTTCGTTTCGGAGCTGGCGGACGTTGCCGGGCCAGCTGAACGCGTCGAAGAGGTCCAGCGTGTCGGGGCTCAATCGAACACCCGGCTTACCCAGGCGCTCACTCGCCTCGCGGAGGAAAAACGTGCTGAGATGCGGGATCTCCTCACGCCGGTCCCGGAGCGGCGGGACGTGGATCCGGATGACGCTCAAGCGGTAGAACAGGTCCTCGCGGAATATCCCGTCGGTGACGCGCTGCTCGAGATCGGCGTTGGTCGCAGCCACGACCCGGACGTCTACGCGCGTGGGACGCGTCTCTCCGACCGGCAGCACTTCCCCCTGCTCGAGAAACCGCAGCAGCTTCGGCTGGACGTCGATCGGCAGGTCGCCGACCTCGTCGAGGAACAGCGTGCCCCCCACCGCCGTGCGCAACACGCCGGGCTGGTCGGCCACCGCGCCCGTGAAGCTGCCGCGACGGTGCCCGAACAGCTGACTGTCCGCCAGTTCCCTTGTCGCACTCGTGCAGTTGTACGGCAGGAACATCGCCGACCGGCGTGGCGACCCGGCGTGAATCGCGCGCGCGACGAGGTCTTTTCCAGTGCCGCTTTCGCCGGTGATCAACACGTTGAGGTCGTTGCCCTGCAGCCGCTGAATCTGATCGGTCACGCGCTGCATCGCCGCGCTGGCGCAGACGAAACCAGGGATCAGCGGCTCCAACTGTCGCTCGATGGTGCCTGCCGCCGGTTCCAGCGGCCGGTCGCGCGCGGAGCAGAGCTCGAAGCCTTGCGCGAAGGACCGCGCAGATTGTGCGAAAACGCTGCAGGATCGGCTGCGGGAACGGCCGTTGGCCCGCCACCGAGGCGAAGCGGGGCGAGTTGCCGTCGCGACCGATCGGCTCGGCGATGATCAACGGGGTCGTCGCCCCGGCAATCAGGCGGCTGGCCGCGCCGGCGAGCGCGCGCGCCGTATCGAGGTCACAGCCGGCGAACGACACCACCGCAAGATCGCCAGCGGCCCGCTGGGTGAAGATGACGGCGGCCTGCGGCGTCGCACGCCTCGAGCAACGCGGTGGTGCCCTCCTTCGCCAGCAGCGCCGGCGTCACAGAGGCATCCACAATCCGTCGCACCAGCGCGTCGTCGCCGTCCATCTGCACGCCGACGAACCCCCCCGTGGCTGAGGCCGGCACGCTCGCGAGGGCGGCCCGCGTCTCGGCCAGGTCGGGGTTGGCCTGCAGTGACTCGAACACCGTAATCGCATCGGTCAGATACCGGGTCGCGCGCGACCGCGCGCCCGCCGCACCGGCAAGCTTCCCGAGCTCCAGATAACTCAGCCCGGCCTGATACCGCTCGCCGAGCAGATCGAACACGCTGACGCTCTGGCCGAAATCGTGGTACGCCTCGGTGAGGCGTCCCGGCTTGGCCGTGGACCCGTCCGCGCAGTCGCAGGAACTCTCCCCAGATGCCGCTGACCCCGGAGGACTCCAGCCTGGATGCCAGCGTCCCCAACAGGTCCTCGGCCTCGTTCTGCCTGCGGGAGACGAGGAGCGCCTCGACGGCGACGAGATCCGCCTGCGTCGCATAGCCGGCAGGAACGTCCTGGGCCCGGGCAATTTCGTTGGCGATCTCCAACGCGGTGGCGGCATCGCCACGCCGGAGCGCGACTCGCGCCTCGAGGACACGGACGGACCACTGATACCAGCGGCTGGTCTGCGCGCCGTACTCGCCGTAGGCTTCGCGCGAGCGCTGCAGGCAGCGACTGGCTTCCTCGTCGTTGCCTCGAATCAAGTGAATCTGCGCAAGGGTGTCGAAGACCGCGCCCGTCGTCTCGCGCATGAACTGCATCGGGCTGCGCACGTCCAGCGCCCGGTTGAGGGCCTCCTCGGCGCGCGTCAGGTTCCCGAGCCGCACGCAGATCTGGCCGAACGACGCCAGCGCGATGCCCAACCCGTGCGGCGTGCCGGCCTCCTCCTGCAGCTCGACGCTGCGCTCGGCGAGCGACATCGCCTGATCGTGGCGGTGTTGCATCATCGCCACGTTCGCCTGGTTGCCGCAGACGATGGCGACGCACGTCGCCGGCGTGGACCATCAGGGCGAGACGCTCGGCATGCCGCAGCGCCCCCATCGCTTCGTCGAGGCGACCGTCCTGGGCGAGGGTCACCCCCGACAGCGAATGGACGAGTCGCGAGGTGCCTCAGGTCTCCGGCGGCGTGAAGGGCCGATGCGGCCTGGGCGATGTGATCGCGGACGATCCCGGTGTCGCCGACCTGCCGGTAGCACAACCCCAGCTCATAGTGCGCCAGGCCGATCGCCCGGGAATCGTGGGCGCGCTCGGCCTGCTTGAGCGCGCGCGCCAGGAAGGCAATGCCTCGCGACGGCTCTCCCTGGGCGATCGCCAGCTTGCCGTGCAGACGCCACAGCTCCGAGAGCCTCGCAGGATGGAGCCGCTCGCGCTCTTCTGGTGGATGCCCGAGCGCTTCGGTGGCTTGGCGGATGTCGTCCTGCAGGAGCCAGGCCTCGGCCAGCCCGGCGTGGAGTTGGAGCAATTCATCCCGGCTGAGACCGGGCAGCTTGAGAGCGCGGACGAGGAAGGTGGCCGCATCGGCGCCGTGTCCCTTTTGCAGGGCCTCACTGGCTTGCGCCAAGAGATCAGCTGCGGACGCCATGGCGCCGTAGTATACCTCGTATACAGGCGCCGTCAAGGCTTGAATCGGCCCACAAGGGGCCCGGATCGGCGCGTTCTCGAATTCAGCGAGCCAGGTGGCGCGTGCGGGGATCGCCGACGAAGCAGTAGGTCAGGAGCTTGTAGAGCAGCTTCGCGCACAGAAACGTGGGCGCGACCATGCCGGGGATGGGGCTCAATTCGACGATATCGCAGGCGACGATGCGCCGTTCCCTGGCGGTAGCCTTGAGCAGTCTGGTGATTTCCGCCCACGACAGGCCGCCCGGCTCCGGGGTGCCCGTGGCCGGCATGATCGCCGGGTCGAGGCCGTCCACGTCGATGCTGACGTAGACGTCGGGACCAAGTGAGGCGACCACGCGGTCGATCCAGGAGGGATCGTCACGCATCGAGACGTCGTAGAACACCGTCGTCTTCAGCTTCGGCATCACCTCGGCTTCTTCCGCCGAGACGCTCCGGATCCCGACCTGGGTCAGCGCTGCGTATTCGAGGGTCCGGCGCATGGCACAGGCGTGATTGTGGCGCGTGCCCATGTAGCTTTCCCGGAGATCGCTGTGGGCGTCGATCTGCAGGACCGAGAGGTTCGGGTACTTTCTCGCCGTGGCCGACACGAGCGGCGGCGTGATTGAATGCTCGCCGCCAAGCGTTGCCAGAAACTTGTCCCGGCCGATGACTTCGTAGGCCACCCGCTCGACTTCCTCGATGAGCGGCTCCATCTCGCCGAACGGCAGTTCCATTTCGGGAAGGGTGAAGATCCCGATCGGGTGCACGTCGGCCTGCACTTCTTCGTCCCACAGCTCCATGTGCGAGGAGGCTTCCAGGATTTCGTGCGGACCGTTGCGGGTGCCGCCGACGTAGGACGTCGTGCGGTCGACCGGCACCGGCAGAATGACAACGCGGGAATCGTCGAACGAGCGGCGAACCGGCAACGAGCCGCCGAAGGCCAGCGGCTCGAGGTGATCGTACTGAAACGGAAACGACATTACGTGCGAGCCTCGAACGCCATCTTGGGAAAAGGTCGACCGTTGACTCCCATGACCGGACCGGACAGGTCGAAGCGCAGCGGCTTCCTGCCGGCGAGGGTCTCACGCGCGCTGCTGGCCAGCGCGCTCACCAGGAGCGGCAGGGCGAGCGTCGCGTCGGCGTGGACGGTGACCTGTTCGGCATCGGTCGCCAGCTTTCCCCAACTCCTCGCTTCCTCGAGGCTGGAGCCGGAAGCGCCGCCGAAATGGGGCACATCGGTCACGATCTGCAGCGCGTAGCGGTGCCCGCCGACGCGATCGTCGTAGAACTCCGCCTGCACGGTGGCTTGGTTGATGAAATTCTTGGGGGTCCCGCCGCCGAGGACGACCGACGCGGTCCGCGGGTGCCGAATGACGAGGTTGGCCGACTCGATGATGTCGCCGATGACGTCCACGTGAGCGCTGGCGGCGTCGCGGTGCCTGGCCTGCGAGAGTCCCATGCCGATGGAGGAATCGGCGATCGCCGGGCAGAAGATCGGCACCGATGCGCGGTAGGCGGCGGTCAGGATCCCCTCGCGCTTGGTCTCCTTCCACAGATACTCGCCGAGCTTGTAGAGCAGCTCGCGCGAGGTGTACGAGCGCGATTCCAGCGTCGCCGCAAAGGCCGCGATCCACTCGTCGTTGTCGACGAACTCGTCCTCGCTGGCATAGGTGTCGTAGACCCGATCGATATGCTCGGCCTGCAGCGCTGCATCGTCTTCCATCGGTGACCCGATGTAGTGGCGACGGCCGCGGGTTTCGTGCAGGTCGTGATACAGATTGGCGCCGGTCGAGACGAGGCAGTCGATGTAGCGCTCGGCGATGAGATGGGCGACGACCATCCGCAGCCCGCCGGCGCTGAGTGCGCCGGCCATGCCGAAGAAGATGGTGCAGTCGGCGCCGAGCATTTTCTCCCAGATGCGCCGTGCGGTGGCCAGATTGCGCCCCTGAAACGAAATGCGTTCCATCCGCGAGAGCACTTCGTCAGCGGGAAGATCCGGCTGAATCGTGAACGGCTCGACCGGAGCGCGGAGAAAACGCGATTTCGTCTTCATGCCGCCGATATTGTGCCACGAACCAGAAGATCCGAAAGGTCCGATCGACACACCGCGACGAATCGCGTCAGCGATGCTCGGCGTCGGACGTTGCTCGTCGCATGCCGGGAAGGAGAGCCGACCGCGTCAAAAGGCGCGACCCACGCGTCCGAAAACAGCGGCGGACGAGTGGCCGTCGATCGGATCGTGGGTCCAGGCGAGGCCGCCCGCAAAGGTGAGCGGAAGGTAGTGTCCGAGGACGGTGTCGGCGGAGAGCTCGATGCCGGCCGACGTCCGGAAATCCGTCAGCCGGACCGCGCGATCCCAGGCTTGCGCCGCATCGACGAAGACGGCGGCGTGCAGCGACTGCAGGAAAATCGGCCACGATCCCGGACCGCGCTGTGGGTAGGACAGCGGGAATCGCAGGTCGGCATTCAGCACCGCGGCCCGCGACCCGACCACGTCGTCGGCCGCGACACCGCGGAGCAGACCGATCGCGTCGCGCCCGAAGTCGAACGCCGCGACCGACGGGCCGGGGCCGGCGGCAGAGAACAGGCGTCGTCCTTCGAGAGGGCCCCAGGCCGCAGCCAATGCCGCGCGACCGGCCAGGACAGTGTGACCGACGAGCCGCTGAAAGCCGCGCACGTCGAACACTCCGGCGGTGGCGTTGCTATCGGCACCCAGCGCGGTGCGGGTTGATTCGACGGCGGCCTCGAGCTGGACGCCTTCCTCGGCGCTGATCGAATAGCCGAATTGGCGGCGGCTGTCGTGAATCCAACCGGTGCGTAACGACCCCAGCTGTCGATGCGGGGGGCCCGAACATCCGGCGGCGCACTCGAGAGAGTCCGCCTCGAAATCGAACGCCGCCAGCACCGTCTCGGTCCAGCGAAGTCGGCGGATCGGCAACAGCGCGCCGGTGAGCAGCTCGCGGGCGCGGCTGTCGCCGTGAGATATCGGGTCGGTGTCGTCCGAGTAGGAAGCGAAGAGCGTCGGCCACCAGCGATCGTAGGCGTACGACGCGTGCCAATCGGGCCTCGCCCGCGCCGCGTTCCACGCTGCGTCGATTGCGTAGGCATGACGCCCGAGCACGTCGCTCATCGCCGTACCGGCGCCAATGAGCAGCTCACCGGCGTCGGTCGCCACCACGGGGGACCAGTACGTCGGCCGCAGCGATCGCCACGGCCTGTACGCCTGCAATGACGCGTCGGTCGCCTCGGCAGTCGTGACGTGGACGGCATCCGTCGGCCACGATGCCTGCCGCCAGGTCGCCGGATCGAACGGAATGGTGAACAGGTCATATCCGTCGACGGTGTAACCAACGTAAAGCAAGGACCGGCCGTCGGGGGAGACTTCCGGGGCGCTCGCGCCCCGAACGGAGTCCGTCACGCGTCTGACCGACCGCTCGCCGACCGATACCGCATAAATATTGAAGGGCTCGTCACCCACATTCGCGGCGAAGAGAATCGACCGACCGTCCGCGGTCCAGGAAGGGTTCACCACGCGAACGCCGGCGCGGGCGACCACCGGGCGGACCTGTTTTGTCGCCGCGTCAACGATGACCAGCTCGTACACGCCACGCCGTCGCCGCCGCTCCACCGCGACCAGTCGGCCGTCGGGGGACCATCGCGGACCGCTGAAGTCGGTATCCGGTTCGTCGAGCAGCACCGATGGCGCCGTGCGACTGTCTGGCCGGAAATCCATGAGCGCCAGAGCGCGATGGCCATTCCGTTGAACGGTGCAGACGATCTGACGGCCGTCGGGCGAGAAATCCGGATCGCTCGCCCGTGCCGCGTGCGTCAACCGGCGCGGCTTTCCGCCGTCGATCGCCACCGCGTACAAATCGGAGTAGAGGGCCGTCGAGCGCACCCGCTCGACCTGATCGAACACGATCCAGCGATCGTGCACGGTCGTGCGGTCCCCCTCGACCCGCGTCGCCAGCGTGCGCGTGCCGCCATCCGGCGTCAGCGCCTGCAGCGATGGATACCGGTCGGCGTCGGCCAGGCCATAGTAGACGACGCCGTCGCCGCCGAAGCGGGGTGCGAACACGCTGAAGCCGTGATGCGTCAATCGGCGAGCCGCGCGATCGGTCTGGCTCGGCGTCGCTGACGGCTCTGATCGTGAGTCACGAAAGTCGTTCCACAGTTGACCGACGGATCGTCCGAACACGTTCTTGAACGCGGGTGCGCCGAAAAACGGTACGCGACCGGCGGTCGCGTCGGCGAGGGCGGTCAGGCGATCGGCGCCATACCGGTCGGCGAGATACTGATGGAAGTACGCGCCGTAGGCATACGCCGCCAGGCCGGAGGGCCAGGCGATCAGTCCACCCGCTGCGCGATCCTGCGGCTCGAATCGAGCGCGCCGCGCCGCTTCGTCGACGATGACCCGAAAGTCCCCCGTCGGCACCCGGCCCTGGTGCGTCACCTGGCTTTCCTCGAACGTGGCGATTCCTTCGATCTGCCAGACCGGCAGGAACAGGTTGGGAAAGACGAATGGCGCGCGACCAACAACGCGACGAACCCCGTTCATCAGGCCCCGCGATCGATCGAGGTGGAGGATGTGGGTGTACTCGTGGCTGAAAGCAACACGAAGCCAGTCGTCCGCATTGCCAATCAGCGTGTCGGCGGTCGGCGACAGCGCGGCGATCTCGATCGTGTCGAAGGGAAACGGGTTTGCCCAGCCATTCGACAGATCGGTCTGATCGACGAGAATCACTTGTACGCGCCCGCGCGGCAGCCCCAGCGTCGGCTGCAGCGAGGCGCGAACGTCCTCGACGATTTCGGCGAGGTGTCGCGCGAGTGCCTCGAGACCCTGATGCGCATGGATGTCGAAGTGCGCGGTGTGAAGCGTGCGGAAGCGCAGCCGCCAGTCGTACCGCGTCGCCGCCTGGAGCTGAACTGCGGCCAGGAGCAGGGCCGGGACGAGGATCAGAAGTCGGACGCCGCGTTCAATGCGCGGTCGCGCCGGCCGTACGATACACATCTTTGCGGAATCGGAAGTCGGCGATCGGCGAGAGATGACGCGAGGACAGGCTGCTAGACATCGGCACAATCGGGGTTGGCTGACAAGAACTAGTCCTCGCCCGCTTCGTCCTTGAGCTCGGCGAGCAGCGATAGCGCCTGAAGCGGGGTCAGCTGATTCACGTCGAGGCCACGCAGCCGTCGTCGCAGACCATCGTCGGCAGGCGCGGGCGCCTGAAAGAGACCGAGCTGCTGTTGGCGGGCAGTGGCATTGCCGCTCAGAGATGGACGTCCGCCGCGCGAGAGTTCGTCGCGCTCGAGGCCGATCAGGATCTCACGGGCCCGCGAGACGACGAGCGGCGGCAGGCCTGCGAGCCGCGCGACCTGGATGCCGTAGCTGCGATCGGCGCGACCCTGGACGACCTTGTGCAGCAGCACGAGGTCGTCATTCCACTCCCGCACCACGACGTGAAAATTCACGACGTTGGGCAACGCGTCGGCCAGGTCCGTCAGCTCGTGATAGTGGGTGGCAAAGATCGTCTTCGGACGGGCGGCGGGGTTGGTCGCCAGGTACTCGGCAACCGCCCATGCCAGGCTGAGCCCGTCGAAGGTCGCGGTCCCACGGCCGATCTCGTCGAGGATCACGAGGCTGTGCGACGTCGCCGCGTGCAGGATGTTCGCCGTCTCCTGCATCTCCACCATGAAGGTGGACTGACCGCGGGTGATGTTGTCCGAGGCGCCGACGCGCGCGAAGAGCCGATCGACGATCGGCAGCTTGGCGCTGCGGGCGGGCACGAACGAGCCCGCTTGCGCCATCAGGCAGAGCAGCGCGCACTGTCGAAGGTAGGTCGATTTGCCGCCCATGTTGGGCCCGGTCAGGATGATGACCTGCTGCTCGGCGGCATCGAGCGTGATGTCGTTGGGGACGAACGCCTCCGGTACGCGCCGTTCGACGACGGGGTGCCGCGCGTCGGTAGCGACGAGCTCGTCACCGGCATGCATGAGCGGTTTCGTGTAGTTGCAGACCGCGGCGGTCTCGGCGAGCGAGGCGAGCACGTCGAGCGTGGCCAGACCTCGAGCCGTGTCCTGAATCCGAGGTGCCTCCGCTGCCACGCGCGAGCGAAGCGCCTCGAACAGTTCAATCTCGCGCTCGACGATGCGCTCGTCGGCGCCGAGCACCTTCTCCTCGTAACCCTTGAGGGCCGGCGTGATGAACCGCTCGCCGCCGGCGATCGTCTGCTTACGGTGGTAGTCGTCCGGCACGTTCGCCAGGTTCGACTTCGACACCTCTATGTAGTAGCCGAAGACGCGGTTGTAGCGAATCTTCAGCGATGAGATGCCAGTCCGGCTCCGCTCGGCCTCCTCCATCTGCGCGATGTGCTGCTTGCCCGAGCGACTGATACCGCGCAGTTCATCCAGCTCGGGATCGATCCCATCGCGGACGAGCCCGCCGTCGCGGGCGACCGCCGGCGGCTCGTCGACGAGGGCGCGGTCGAGCGCATCGCGAATGTCGGCGAGGTCGTCGAGCTCGGCGATCAGGCTGCGGACGAGCGGCGCCTGAACGTCCTCGAGCACGAGCCGGACACGCGGGATCGCGGCAATCGACTGTCGCAGCGAGACGAGATCGCGGGGACCAGCGATCCCCAGGGCGGCGCGGCCGACGAGACGCTCGATGTCGTGGACGTGCTTCAACGCGTCGCGCAGCTTGGTCCGCGATGTACCCCGAAAGGCGAAATCCTCGACCGCATCGAGACGATCGTGAATCCGCTCGAGCGCGACGAGCGGGCGGAGCAGCCACCCCCGCAGCAGCCTGCCGCCCATCGGGGTGACGGTGCGATCGAGCTCGTGCAGCAGGGATCCGGTCCGCGTGCCGTCGGCCGCTTCGAGGACCTCGAGATTCTTCAAGGTCACGGCATCGATCAGCAGGCAGTCCGCTCCGCTGCGGAAGCTGATGTCCCGCACGTGCGCGAGCTCGGCTTTCTGCGTGTCGTGGAGATACTGGACGAGCGCGCCGGCGGCAGTCACCGCCGCCTCGTGCCCCTCGAGGCCGAAACCCTGCAATGACTGCGCGCGCAGCTGAGCCAGCAGCGTCCTGCTCGCCGTATCCGGATCGAACGTCCAGGCCTCGACCGGCGTCATGCGCGCGTCGAGCTGCGCTGCCGCCACCCACGCGCCAGCCGCGGTGTTCCCGAGGGCGGTGACGATTTCGCGCGGGCGGAGGATCGACAGCTCGCGAACGAGAGCGGTGCGTCCGTCGGCTCCCGCGTATTCGCCCGCCGTGAACTCGCCAGTCGAGATATCCAGCAGTGCGACCCCGATCCGCTCGGCACCGGCCACGGCGATCGCCATCAGGAACGCAGGTTCCCGCGCCTCGAGATAGCCCGCGTCGGTGAGGGTCCCGGGGGAAACGACGCGCACGACCTCGCGCCGGACGAGGCCCTTGGCCTTCTTCGGGTCTTCGACCTGCTCGACCACAGCGACCCGGAATCCCTTGCGCACCAACCGCGCGATGTAGCCATCGGCGGCATGAAATGGCACGCCGCACATCGGGATGGCGGTGCCGCTGGCGTCCTTCGACCGCGATGTCAACGTCAACTCAAGCGCGCGCGCCGCGGTCAACGCGTCCTCGAAGAACATCTCGTAGAAATCCCCCATGCGAAAGAACACGAGCGCATCGCGGTACTGCCGCTTGGCATCGAAGTACTGTCGCATGGCCGGCGTCGCGGTAGACGCGCCGGAGACAGAGGGGGAGGACATCGGCGGGATGATCGCGAGTATAACATTGCAGATCGAGGGCTGGAGATTGACGAGCTTCATATGACGATCGCATGGTGATTCTGGCGCTGGACAGTTCGTCGCCGGGCGGCAGCACGGCGTTGCTGCGGGACGGGGGCGTCGCCGGTGTGCGCAGCGGCGACCGATCGCGCACGCATGGCGAGCTGCTGCCGGCGGAACTGATTGCCGTTCTCGAGCAACACGCCGTCACCATCCAGGACGTCGATCTGTTTGCCGTCGCCATCGGCCCGGGATCGTTCACCGGGCTTCGCGTCGGCATCGCCGCGATCCAGGGGCTGGCGCTCGCGAACGGCAAGATGGTCGTACCGGTCTCGACATTCGAGGCACTCGTATGGCCGCACCGCGCCGGCGCGCAGCCAGCGGCCGCCTGGATCGACGCGCGGCGCGGCGAAGTCTTCGCCGCGTTGTACGCTGCTGGACGCCTCGTGCACCAGCCCTCCTCACTCCCGCCGCTGGCGACTCTCGACCTCTGGGCCGCCGATCTCGCCCCACTGGAACACGTCGGATTCGTCGGCGACGGCGCCGTGCGCTATCGCGCCGAGATTGGCCAGCGCCTGGGCGACCGCGCGGTGATCGCCAGCGACGCGCCGCCGCTGGCGGCGGCCATCGCGGAAATCGCCGCGGCGGATCCCTCGCGCGCCGTGCGTCCCCACGCCCTCGTGCCGCTTTACGTGCGCCGCCCCGACGCCGAACTGGCCCGCGATCGGGCGGCGCGGAGCTGAGTCGTGCGTATCGAGCGTCTGGACGAGCATTCGCCGCTCGACGATGTGATCGCGCTCGAGCTCGAGTCCTTCACCAACCCCTGGTCCCGTGAAACGCTCGAGTGGGAGCTGCGCAATTCGGATGTAACGTTCATCTACGCGCTGCGGCTCGACGATGGGAGGTTGGGGGCATTCTGCGTCTGCTGGATGCTTTTCGACGAGCTGCACATCAACACGCTCGCCGTGGCGCCAGTCGAACGCCGGCGCGGCCTGGCCACCAGCCTGATGCGGCATGTCTTCGTGGAGGCAGTGGCGCGCGGTGTCCGCCGGGCCACGCTCGAAGTGCGGGCCTCCAACCAGGCGGCACTGGGGCTCTACGAACGGCTCGGATTCCAGGTCACCGCCACCCGTCATCGCTACTACAACAATCCCGAGGAGGATGCCCTGATCCTGTGGCGCGAGGGGCTCGACGCTTCATCTTGAAGGCACCCGGGCGCCTATGGTAGCGTGCGCTTATGAATGCCCTCGCCTAAGGTTCTTCATCTAGGAGGCGGAAATGCAGACGGAGTTCGAAGAGCTGAAGCAACAGTTGCTGCAGAGCAACGACGAGTTCCGCCAACTCGCTACCCTGCATCACGATCTGGACGAACGCATCCACAATCTGGCCACCCGCCCATATCTCTCGGAACCGGAACAGCTCGAAGAAGTCACCCTCAAGAAGAAGAAGCTCCAGTTGAAGGATCAGATGGAGAGCATGCTGCGCCAGCACCGCGGTGGCGCCGGGTTCGCCCGCGCGTAAGTCACCTCGACGCCGTCGGCAGAGTCTGTCAGGTCGGATAGGGTGGTAGTGTCACCAAGCCCTACCGGCCTCTCTTTTTTGCGCTCCTTTCGTTCATGAACATTGACAAAGCGGGGTTTCCCTTCATCGCCGGTGCGCTCGTTCCGGCAGCAGCGCTGGTCGTCGCGCGACGGTACGGGTGGGCCGCCTCCTTTGCGGCCGTCGGAGCCTTTCTCACCTACTTCTTTCGCGATCCCGAGCGACAGGTTCCGCAGGACGAAGGGGTGTTCGTGGCTCCGGCAGACGGGCGCATCATGGCGGCCGGCCCGGCCGACGCGCGGTGGGCACCGCCGGGCGAATGGAAGCAGGTCACGATCTTTCTCTCCCCGCTCGACGTCCACATCAACCGCACACCGGCCGAGGGACGCGTCACCCGGATTCAGTACCGGCCCGGCCGGTTCCTCCCGGCCTACCGCGCAGAGGCGGCGGAGAACGAGTTGAATGAAATCTGGATCGAGCGGGGTGGCGAGACGATCGTGGTCCGCCAGATCGTCGGCGTGCTGGCGAGGCGTATCGTCTGTCGCGTCCGCGAAGGCCAGGAGCTGGCGCGCGGCGAGCGCATCGGCTTGATGAAGTTCGGGTCTCGCATGGACGTGTTCTTGCCGCCGACCTTCGAGCTGACGACGTCGGTCGGGCAGCAGGCGGTCGGTGGAGAAACGGTGATCGCCAGGCGACGCAGGCACGACGGTGCTTGAGACGCTGCGGCGACGTCGCGAAGATCGCCCGCAGCGCTTCAAGCGCGGCGTCTACGTCGTGCCGGCGATGTTCACGGTCGGCAATCTCTTCTGCGGCTACGCCTGTCTCGTCTACTCGATGCGCGGCGATTTCGACACCGCCGCCGTGCTGATCGGCGTGGCGATGGTCCTCGACACGCTCGACGGCTTCTTTGCCCGGCTCACCCGCTCGACGTCGGCGTTCGGCGTCGAGCTCGACTCTCTCGCCGACGTCGTCTCGTTCGGCCTGGCGCCCGCGATCCTGGCCTTCAGCTGGGGATTATGGCCGCTCGGGCGTCTCGGGTGGGCGGCCGGCTTCATCTATGTGACCGCCGCCGCCATGCGGCTGGCGCGCTTCAACATTCAGACCTCGACGCACACCGACAAGCGATACTTCGCCGGCATGCCGAGCCCGGCGGCTGCGGCGGTCATCGCGTCGACTGTCTATCTATATCCCTGGGGGCTGCAGGATCCACGCGCGGCCGCGTTCGCGCTGGCGATGGTGCTGGTGCCGGCATTCCTGATGGTGAGCACGATTCGCTTTCGCAGCGTCAAGGCGATCGATATCGGCTGGCGGCGCTCTCCATCGATCCTGTTCCTCGGCGCCGTCGCGCTCGGAGTAATCGCATCGCACCCGCGCGTGGCGCTGGTCGTGCTGTCCTATTCGTACATCGTCGCGGCGCTGGCGATGCTCGCCTATGCTCGACTGCGTCGACGACCGGTTACGACGCCACCGGCAGGATAACGCTGACCGCCGTACCGCGTCCTTTCTCGCTCGTCACCTCGATCGTCCCGCCGCTCAACTCGATGTTCCGCCGCGCGATCGGCAGGCCCAGCCCGGTGCCGGTGGTCTTGGTGGAGAAATACGGCTCGAAGACTCGCTCCAGCGCTTCCGCATCCATTCCCACACCGGTGTCGGCGACCCGAATCGTCACGTAGCCGTCGTTCACGGAAGAGGTCAGCCGCAGCTGTCCGCGACCGGGCATCGCGTGCAGCGCGTTCTCGACGATGTTGGCGAGCGCCCGCGCCACGAGCGTGCGATCGACCATGACCGCCGGCAGGCCCGGATCGATCTCGTTGTCGATGGCAATGCGATCGCCCAGCCCCGACCGATAGGGGTCGACGACGTCGCGTACGAGCTGGATCGGATCGACAGGTGCGAGGCGAGCGGTCGGTGACGAGGCGAAGCTGGAGAACTCCGAGGCGATCTGGCGAAGCAGCCGGACCTGTCCGAGGATCGTGTCGACGCAACCTTCGAGCACGGGGCTCATCGGTTCGCCGCGGTCGGTGTGGACACGGCGCAGGTGCTCGGCCGACAACTGAATTGGCGTGAGCGGATTCTTGATCTCGTGGGCCACCTGTCGCGCCATCTCCGCCCACGCTTCGAGACGATGCGTCCGCTCCAGCTGACCGCGTTGCGCCTTGAGCTCTGCCGCCATGCCGTTGAACGCGTCAACGAGCCGGCGCAGCTCGTCCGACGACCGCACGGCAATGCGGGCATCGAAGTCGCCTCGTGCGATCCGGCCGGTCGCGCGTGTCAGCCGGCGCACCGGATCGGCGATGCGCTCGGCCATCGACAGGCCGATGCCCGCACCCAGCATGATGAAGAACAGCGCGGCAAGATGCAGACCCCGATCGAGGTCGTCGATCTCGCGCTCGACCTCCTGCTGACGAAATGCCAGCGGCACCGTCAGGATGGCATCGCGACCGCCGCTCCGGACCGGGGTCGCCGCCAGCATGTAGGGAACGCCGCCGATCGTGTCTTCGCTGACGTAGTTGGGCAGCCGCTCGAGGGCGATGGCGCGATAGACGTCGTCCGAGGTCCTCGTCGGCAGGAGCCCCGAGGCGAACAGATCGCGCTCGCTCGTCGCCACCAGATCCGGGCCGTAGAAGATGTTGACGTCCTGGTCGATCAGCTGGCTGATCCACACCATGACATCGTCGTCGTACGGCGTCAGGCCCTGCGCCCCGCGGCGCAGCATGGCGTCGGACTCCTCGATGACGCGCTCGGCGACCGCGGCAGTACGAGAGGCCTCGCCGCGGATGTCGTCGAGCAGCAGTCCGGCGAAGTAGGCGCGGATGACCAGCGCCAGTGTCAGGACCGGCACGATCGACGCCAGCACGAACGCCAGAAAGAGCTTGCGATAGAAGCTGGCGCGAATCTCACGGAGGAGCGCCCGCCCGGTCTGCGGCCGCTGACGGGCGACCAGCGAGAAGAGCGCGGCGCCGATCAGAATGAGCACGTAGCCGACGGCCGCGAGCGTCGTGAGCTCGGCGAGGCGGACGAAGTGATCGAACAGGTCGGGGCGGGCATAGCCCAGGGCGTAGATAAACAGCCGGTCGTTGGCGAAATAGACGTTGTAGTTGGAGTCGTTCTTGCGCAGGACGGTCCAGAACGGCTCGCGCGTCCCGTAGACCCGGGTGAACGTCGCCTGGTCGAGCGGCCACGCCGACTGTGCCGACGTGTAAATCGCGGTCAGGCCCCAGCCGTACACCGTGAAGTCCACATCGCCGGCAGGCGTTCCCTCGATTCCCGCGCCGGGCTGCCGGAACACTTCGATGTACGCCGACTGCGACGTGAGGAAGGGCAACGTCCGGTAGTCGAAGACGATGTGCACGACGATCGCGCCGACGGGCGAGCCATTCTCGCAGACCTTCCGTTCGGCATGAAGCATGTTCCGCTCCTGCGAGCCAAAGGGTTGTGCTTCTCCAAACACGTCCCAGCGGCAGGCCTTCGCTGACGGCGGCTTCTGCGGCGCGCTGGTGTACTCGGGAAAATTCAAGGCGAAGCGGCTGACCAGCGCTCCCTCGCTGTTGTAAAGCTCGACGTCGCTGGTGAGCCGGGCGCGGGCCAGGACTGTCTGTCGCCAGATCGCAAAGGCGCTGTCGGTGCTGGCGGAGACGGTGCGATTGTGGTCGGGTGGGGAAGCCGCGGCGATCGACGCCTCCGTGACGAACTGCGCCAGCAGTGGCATGGCGTCGATCTCACGCAACGCGTCCTGGAGCCGGTCGTTGAGATCCTGAGGATGCCTCATCGCCTCGACAGCGAACTGGGTTTCGATGAGATGACGCGTCGACCGCTCCGCGAAGAAATGCACCGACGGATAGATCAGCAGCGCCGGCAGCAGAAATGCCATGAACAACGCGAGCATCCGCGACGCGACCGTCGTCTGCCGGTACCAGACCGTGAGCGAGGGGGCGATCAGCGCGGCACCCGCGCAGGCTAACGCCGCGAGGACGATGGCAGAGGCGGGCGTCGCCAATCCCCGGCTGGCGGCCAACACGGCGAGCACGATCGTCGGAGCCACCCACAAACAAGCGGAGACGAAGTTCCAGGTCGTCAGCCGGCGGCCGGTGCGCCAGCGCGCTGCGGCCATCACGCAACCGAGGGTTCCGGCCCACAACACGGCCGCATGCCACAACAGGATGCCGAACAGGACCGCCAGTCGCGGGCCACTCCAGGGATGCAGAGAAAAGTGCCGGAGGTCGACGTCGGCCGGCTCGAGCGCCGTGCCGAGCAGGCGCTCGAACGCGGTGAGCAGGATCCCGAGGACGAGGCCCCAGCCGAGTTGTGTGAACGCGAACGCCGCGCGGTCGTGTGACGCCCAGCGCCGGTTCGCGCGGATGGCAATGCGAAGTCGTACCGCGCCGGGGACCGCGATCGCGACCAGCCCGACGACGACCGCGCCGCTCAGGAGGAGCGCGAGCGGCCATTGCAGCGCCCCACCTTGCGCGATCCTCAAGGCCAGCCAGCCCAGGCCTCCCGACGCGGCGATCACCGCCGCAATCGCCAGCGTGAAGCGCAGCTCGCGGAGGGACGAGGCGGCGATCGCGCGTCGATCGAGCAGGGGCCCAATCGTCAGGAGCAGCGTCAGTCCCAGCTCCGCGAGAACGACGGCAATGAGGCCACGCCGCCAGCGCTGGCGCGACGCCGCCAGGTCCGCCGGCGCGACAGACGCTTCGACGAGCGGTGCGCCGTCGGGCGCTGTAATGGTGAACGCGTCGGGGGTGGTCCGCTCGCCGGCGCCTTCGAATCGCAAGCGCAGCCCTACCGGGCCGAGCGTCGTCGGCATCGTGTAGTTGCGCGTGAGCGGATTGATCTCCGGCGTCGCGGGGCCCGGAGTGATCACGTGCTCGACGGCGACCGATCCGAGACGGCTGTTGCCGGCGGCGTCGAGAATGGGCTGGACGTAGACGAGCCGCAGCCCGAGGGGCGACGGGGTCACGAACAGCGCTGCGGTTCCCTTCGTCCGTTCTGGGGCGAGATCGGATGGCCGGCCCGCCCAGGCTCGCACGACGCCGGCGGAGTCGTAGATCGTGACGGCGAGCAGATGCGGATCGCCCGGCGATCGATCGCGAGCGCGGGAGGCGGCGTCGAACAGCGCGCGCAGCCGGTCTTCGGCATTGGGCACCATGCCTGGGGGCACGCCCGGATCGGAGGCGACGTCGTGCGCCACCGCCTGCACGCGGCTGGTCATCGACGAGAAGATGTCCCGGACCTGCCGCTCGATCCGCGAGGCCGCACCGGCCTCGTTCGCCCCGAATCGCCACCATTCGAGGGCCATGCCGAGAGCAGCCGTCAACAGCGCGGCGGTCAGCCCCGCCGCAACGAGACGAACGGCGCTGACGCGCCTGATATGGGTGAACTGCCTCGGGCGAGTGAGAACCACCTGATCGCAGGATACCGTTGCGGTCGGAAGGCCACAAGTCGCGGCAGGACCGGGTGCTATACTGAATTGGTCTTCCGCACGACGAAACGCCGTCCTCTTGTTCTATCGATGACCCATACTCCGGGGCTCAAGACCGCGCTGAAGCGCGGTGCCCTCCTGGCGGCGGCCAACTGGCAGCTGGCCATCATCAGTTTCGTCGCCGAGTCGAGCTTGAAGCTCCTCCTCGCGGTGCCGATCGTCGGCGGCGCGTTTCTGGTCGTGCTCCTGCTCGACACCAGCCTCACCGACCTGCTGCGTGGCGATGTCCGTGAAATCGTCACCGCCATCATCACCGCGCTGATGACCAGCCCTGCGGCGCTGGCCGCGTTCGTCGCCTCTTCGGTGCTCGTGCTGCTCGGCGGATCCGCCGTGACCTTCGTCGTGAAGGGGGGTACCGTCGCACTCCTCGCGGAGTCCGAACGCATCGCCGGACCGATCGAGAAGCCGCCTCTGCATCTCCAGGCGCTGCGCCGTGCGTCGGTCTTTGCGATCGAGCCGTTCCTGGCCGGTTGCGGCCGTCTCTGGCGACGCTACGTGGGGATCGGAATCGGGCTTTTGCTCGTGTACGGCTTGACCGCCGTCGCCTACCTGGCGTTCGTCTTCCGCGGCTACGAGCTGGCTGCCAATTCGGCGGTTCTGCTCATCTGGACCGCCGCCGCCGCCCTGGCGTCGAGCGCTCTGATCGTCTGGATCACGCTGATCAATTTCTTCTACCTGATGACGCAGATGGTCGTCGCCATCGAAGACGTCAGCGTGAGCACCGGCGTGCGTCTGGCGGCACGCTTCGTCTGGGGCCATCTGCGCGAGGTGGCCGGCGTCTTCGGTGTAGTCCTGCTGACGGTGATCGCGGCCACGGTGGCCTCGATCGTGGCCACCGCCGGTCTTGGCCTGATTGCGTTCGTTCCGCTCGTGGGGCTCGCGGTCCTGCCATTGCAGTTCGCGGCGTGGCTCGTCCGCGGCATCGTCTTCGAGTACGTGGCGCTGGCAGCGCTGGGTGCCTATCTGTCTCATTACCGCTGGTATCAACGCGCCGCCGAACCGGCCGGACCGCTGCGTGACGTGACCGGTCAACTCTCTGCATGAACACTTACGAACGATTCTTTTCCAGCGCCGCCGCCCAGATGAAAGAGTCCGCCATCCGCCGGATGGGGACGATGATCGCCGCGCGACGCGAAGTCATCTCCTTCGCTCCCGGTTACCCCGCGCCCGACACCTTCGCCTGGGACGAATTCCGCGAAATCGTCGACGGCCTGTTGAACAGCCGCGACCCGGGCGTACTGCAGTACGGACCGACCCGCGGTTTCCGGCCCTTGCTCGAAGAAATCGCCGCCATCATGACGGGTCGCCGGATCCACGTAACGCTCGAGGACCTTCTCGTCACCACCGGCTCGCAGCAGGGTCTCGACCTCGTCGCTCGTGTCCTCTTCGATCCGGGGGATATCGTGCTCGTGGAACTGCCGACCTACACGGGCGCCATCACCGCCTTCCGTAACGTGCGGGCGCAGATGGTCGGCGTTCCGCAAGAGGCTGACGGCGTCGACCTCGACGCGCTCGACTCGATTCATCAGCGGCTGACGCAGGAAGGCCGGGCGGTCAAGGCGCTTTACGTCGTCCCCAACTTTCAGAATCCAACCGGACTGCTGATCGGGCTGGACAAGCGCCGCCGGCTGCTGGAGTGGGCGTCAAGGCGTGATGTCCTGATCATCGAGGACGACCCCTATCACGAGCTCTACTTCGAGGACGCCGCCACCGAGTCAGAGGTCCGTTCGATTAAGGCGGACGACCACGATGGACGCGTGATCTACTTGAGCAGCTTTTCGAAGACGCTGGCACCCGGCTACCGAGTGGCCTGGATCGCCGCGCCAGCAGCGGTCGCCGTGAAGCTGGAGATGGCCAAGCAGTCGGAGGATCTCATGACCGGGTCCCTCGACCAGCGCGTCGTCCACGAAGCCTGTCGATCGGGGCTGCTCGCGCGGCAACTGCCGAAACTCCGGCAGCACTATCGGCACAAGCGCGATGTCATGACCCGCACGCTCGCCAGAGAGCTGAAAGGGACCGTCACGTGGCCGGAGCCGAAGGGCGGCTTCTTCCTCTGGCTGACGTTGCCGCGTCAGCTCGACGCGGATCGCATGATCCCGCGAGCGGTCGAGAACGGCGTCATCTACGTAGCCGGCGAAGCCTTCTTCGTGAACGGCGAGGGCGGCAATACCATGCGCCTGTCGTTCTCGGCGCCCACCGAGGCACGAATCGAGGAAGGTGTGGTCCGGCTCGCGCGAACGATGAGGGAAGAGCTCGAGGCGGTCAGCGCTTCGATTCCAGCGCCTGGCCAGGCAGCTCGGTGAGCGGAACCAGGGGAGGATCGCCGGCGGTTGCCAGCAACGTCAGCTGCCATTGATTCGCCAACCCACCGGTCACGACAAAAACGAGCGCCCCTTCCTTGCCGCGATCGACGAACGCCGGTGGAACAGCAGGCTCGGCCGGCATCGTGATCGCACCAGCTGACTTGCCGGACAGCGCAGACCAGGCCCAGATCTCCGGCGATGCGGCCGATACCACAATGACCATCCGGCCGAGCGCGACCGTACCGGTCGACGGGCGATGTTTCAAAGGTTGCTGCCAGCGCTGCGCCCCGTTTTTCAGGTCGAACGCGGTGATCAGGTTGTCGAGAGTGACAAGGAACACACGGGTGCCGTTCGCGGCCGCGCCGCCACGGGGCGCTCCGCCCAACCGGTGGGCCCATCGTTGTTCGCCGGTGGCCGCGTCGAGGCAGTAGAGGAAATGATCGGACGCGCCGGCGTAGACACGGGCGCCAGCGACGAGAGGCGTTTCCGCCGCGCCACCGAGCCCCTTCTCCCATATCTGCTCGCCAGTCTTCAGATCGAGGGCGACCATACGGCCGTCGTCGAGCGCGGCGAAGAGACGATCGGCGGTGGCGGCCGGACGAACCGTCGTCATGCCGATGTCTGTTTGCCAGAGATGCGTGCCGTCGGCGGCACGAAACGCTATCGCGTTGCCGTCGACCATGGCCGCGAGCCAGCCGTCGCGCGCCAGCAGCGGGGCGGTTACGGCCGCCTGCTCTTTCCAGACGAGCGCGCCGTCGGCGGCCCGCAGCGCGACAATCGTGTCGTCAGTGGCGGCAAACAGCAGTTTCGAATCGGTCGCGAGCGGATGCGCGACCTTGATCGGCTTGCGCCAGCGCTCCTTGCCGTCGGAGAGGTCGTAGGCGGCGATCTGCCCGGTGCGAAGCGCGATATAGACGAACTGATCGTCGCTCACCGGAAGGGCTCCGGCCACCGGCGGCGCGCCGACGTCAATCGTCCAGCGCAACGCGAGCGGCAGGCTCGGCCGCTCGGTCTGCACGCTCTGCGCGAACGCCAGGCGGCTGAGAGCCAGGAACAACACGCACAACAGTACCGATCGGCTACAAGATATAGTGGTCTGAACCGCCCGCACACCCTATAATAGCGTGCAGCCCGTCACCTTCGGTCTCCAGTGAACCATCAAACTCTCATCGTTCTGGACTTCGGGTCGCAGTTCACCCAGCTGATCGCCCGCCGCCTGCGCGAGCTGTCGGTCTTTTCTGAAATCCTGCCGCACAACACGCCGCTCGCCGAGATTGCGCAGCGGCATCCGGCAGGCATCATCTTGTCTGGCGGACCGCGCAGCGTCTCGGAACCAACCGCGCCGCGCTGCGATCCGGCAATCTTCGACGCCGATGTACCCGGTACTCGGCATCTGCTACGGCATGCAGCTGATGACCGATGCGCTCGGTGGCCAGGTTGCGCCGGCACCGCATCGGGAGTTCGGTCACGCCACGATCCGCATCGTGCAAAATGCACCGCTGCTGTCGAGCATGCCGTCGGAGCTGCGTGTCTGGGCAAGCCACGGAGATTTTGTGACCGCGGCGCCGGCCGGTTTCGCGGTCACAGCGACGAGCGCGAACGCACCGGTCGCTGCCATGGCCGATGAGGATCGCAGATTCTACGCGCTGCTGTTCCATCCCGAAGTGGCACATACCGAGCGCGGCACGGAGATTCTCCGCAGCTTTGCGTTCGATGTCTGCGGCTGCACGGGCGATTGGACCATGGCGTCCTTCGTGCAAGAAACGGTCGAGAAAATCCGCGCCCAGGTTGGGGACGAGCGCGTCGTCTGCGGCCTGAGCGGCGGTGTGGACTCGACCGTCGCGGCGCTGCTCATTCACCGGGCCATCGGCGACAAGCTCACCTGCATTTTCGTGGACAACGGGGTGATGCGCCTCGACGAGGCGCAACAGATCAAGTCGCGATTCGAGCGCCTGAACCTGCCGTTGGTGTTTACCAACGCCTCGCGACTGTTCCTCGATCGTTTAGGGGGCGTGACTGATCCGGAAAAGAAGCGCAAGATCATCGGCGCCACGTTCATCGATGTCTTCGAGTCGGAAGCCGCTACGCTGGGAACGTTCGCCTTCCTGGCGCAGGGGACGCTGTACCCGGATGTGATCGAGAGCGTGTCGGTGATCGGGCCCTCGCACGTGATCAAGAGCCATCACAACGTCGGTGGCCTGCCCGAGCGGATGCGCTTCAAGCTGGTCGAGCCGCTGCGCCAGCTGTTCAAGGACGAAGTGCGCGGGGTGGGCAAGGAACTCGGGCTGGACGATGAGTTCGTCTGGCGCCAACCGTTTCCAGGTCCGGGGCTGGCCGTGCGCATCCTGGGCGACGTCACCGAGTCGCGGCTCAATCTGGTGCGCCGCGCCGATGCGATCGTCGCCGACGAAGTGAAGCGGGCCGGCTTCTATCGTCGGTTGTGGCAGTCGTTTGCCGTGCTGCTGCCGGTGCAGAGCGTGGGTGTGATGGGGGATGCACGCACCTACGAGTACACGGTGGCAATCCGCGCGGTGGAGAGCAAGGACGGCATGACCGCCGACTGGGCGCGACTGCCGCACGAGCTGCTCGCCTCGATCTCCTCGCGCATCGTCAACGAGGTGAAGGGCATCAACCGCGTCGTCTATGACATCAGCTCGAAGCCGCCGTCAACGATCGAATGGGAATAGACCAGTTCGTCCACCTGCACCTGCACTCCGAGTTCTCGCTCCTCGACGGAGCCTGCCGGATCGAGGAGCTCCTCGATCGAGCCGTGCAGCTGGGCATGCCAGCGATGGCGATCACCGAGCACGGCAACATGTTCTCATCGGTCATCTTCCACGACCAGGCGCGCAAGCGCGGGATCAATCCGATCCTCGGCTGCGAGGTCTACGTGGCGCCCGGCGACCGGCGCGTGAAGAGCGGCACACCTGGTGAGACCGCGAACCACCTCGTCCTGTTGGCGGAGACGCTGGAGGGGTACCACAACCTCATCAAGCTGGTGTCCTCCGGCTATACCGAGGGGTTCTACTACAAGCCGCGGATCGACAAGGATCTGCTGGCCCGCCATTCAGCCGGGCTGATCGGCTTGAGCAGCTGTCTCAAGGGAGAGGTCGCGACGGGAATCCGCACCGAGCAGCAGCAGAAAGCGCTGCTGGCGGCGGCCACCTACCGGGACATCTTCGGCGCCGGCAACTTCTTCCTCGAGATGCAGTTTCAGGGGATCGACGAGCAGAAGGTCGTCAACGTCGGCCTCCAGCCGATCGCGAAGTCCCTCGGGCTGCCGCTCGTCGTGACCAACGACGTCCACTATCTGCAGAATTCCGACTTCAAGCCGCACGACATCCTGCTCTGCATCGGCACCGGCAAGACGGTGAACGATGTCGAGCGACTGCGCTATCACGGCGATCAGTTCTATCTGAAGACCGCCGAGGAGATGTCGGCGATCTTCGGCGAGTTCCCGGAGGCGCTGGCCAATACCGCCAGGATTGCCGACCGCTGCCGCGTCGATCTGTCCGGCACGGTCAATCACCTGCCGAACTTCGACGTGCCTGCCGGCTTCACCCTCGATGACTATTTCGAGCACATCGTCCGTCAGGGCTTCGAGCAGCGGCTGGTGCGCCTGAGAGACCTCGCCGCCCGCGGCGCGCTCGCGCACACGATCGACGAGTACGAGCGGCGGCTGTCCTACGAGATCGACATGATCAAGGCGATGAAGTACCCGGGGTACTTCCTCATCGTCTGGGACTTCATCCGCTACGCGCGAGAGCAGGGGATTCCGGTCGGCCCCGGCCGCGGCTCGGCCGCCGGCAGCTTCGTCGCCTATTGCCTACGGATCACCGATGTCGACCCGATCGAGTACGACCTGATCTTCGAGCGGTTCCTCAATCCCGAACGGGTCTCGCTGCCGGACATCGACATCGATTTCTGCGAGCGGCGGCGCGGCGAAGTGATCGAGTACGTGACCCAGAAATACGGGCGTGAAAACGTCGCCCAGATCATCACCTTCGGCACGATGAAGGCGCGCGCGGTGGTTCGCGACGTGGCCCGCGTCATGGACATCCCGTATGCGGACGCGGACCGGGTGGCCAAGGCGGTGCCGCCTGCGCTCGACATGACGCTCGAGAAGGCGCTCGCCGAGAGTCCGGCGCTGAAGGAGATGGAGCAGAAGGACGAGCGGGTGAAGGAGCTGCTCGCCGTCGCCCGCCGTCTCGAGGGTATGACGCGCCACGCGTCGGTCCATGCCGCCGGGGTCGTCATCGCCCCACGCCCGCTGACGGAATTCGTCCCGCTCTACAAGAGTCAGAAAGACGAAATCGTCACGCAGTGGGCGATGAAGGAGGTCGAGCGTGTCGGCCTCCTCAAGATGGACTTTCTCGGCCTGAGCACGCTGACCCTGATTCGCGATGCGCTGGAGGAAATCAAGCGCACCGAGGGGATCGACGTCGACATCGACGCTGTGCCGCTCGACGACGAGAAGACCTACAAACTGTTCGCCGACGGCCAGACCTACGGCGTGTTCCAGTTCGAGAGCTCGGGCATGCGCGAGCTGTTGCGCAAGGCCCGGCCGGAGCGCCTCGACGACCTGATCGCGCTCAACGCGCTGTACCGTCCCGGGCCGCTCAAGAGCGGCATGGTCGACGACTTCATCGCGCGCAAACAGGGCAAGACCGAAGTGAAGTACGAGTTGCCCGCGCTGGCGCCGATCCTGTCGGACACCTACGGGGTCATCGCCTATCAGGAACAGGTCATGCGCATCGCCGCGGTCCTGGCCGGGTTCTCGATGGGGCAGTCTGACGTGCTGCGAAAGGCCATGGGCAAGAAAGATCCCAAGGTCATGGCCAAACAGCGCGAGGCGTTCATGCAGGGGGCGCTGGCCAAGGGGGTCAACGAGAAGAAGGCCAAGAAGATCTTCGATCTGATGGAGTTCTTCGCCGGCTACGGCTTCAACAAGTCGCACTCGACCACCTACGCGCTGCTGGCGTATCAGACGGCGTACCTGAAGGCCAACTTTCCGCGGCATTTCATGGCAGCGCTGCTGACCATCGAAGCGGCCAACACCGACAAGCTGGCGATGTATCTCGGAGAATGCCGCGACCTGCAGATTCCGATTCTCCCGCCCGACATCAACTCGAGCCAGCTGGCGTTCACGGTCGAGCCGGACGGCGTCCGCTTCGGACTATGCGCAGTGAAGAACGTCGGCGAGGGCGCGATCGAGTCCATGCTGGCAGTGCGACAGGAACGGGGCCGAATCGACTCGCTGTTCACCCTCTGCGAACACGTCGATCAGCGACTCGTCAACAAGCGGCCGCTCGAGAGCCTGGTCAAGGCGGGTGCGTTCGACTCGCTCGCCGACGGTCCCTTTGCACACCGCCGGGCGCGGCTGTTCGTCGCGGTCGACAAGGCGATTGAGCACGGCGGCCGTCAGCAGCGAAACCGCGAAGATGGCCGGGTTTCGTTCTTCGACCTACCGCAGGATGGCGAGGAGCCCGGCGCGATTCCGTTGCCGGAGGTTTCCCCCTGGACCGAGGCGCAGCAGCTCGCCTTCGAGAAGGAGGCGCTCGGCCTCTACATGAGCGGGCATCCGCTCGAGCGCTTCAGTGGCGACTTGAAAGCGTTCGGCGCCCAACGGGTCGCGGATCTCACCGGATCGATGGCCGACGTGTGGGTCGGCGGCATCGTCAGCGGCCTGCGCCCGTTGAAAACCAAGAAGGGTGACCGCATGGCGGTGTTCGTCCTCGACGACATCGCCGGCGGCATCGAGGTCGTGGTGTTCCCGGAGACCTTCGCCAAGCATGCCGCATTGATCGTGGCGGACGCCATGGTGCTGGTCCGGGGAAAGTTCGAGAAGGACGAGGAATCCGCCCGCCTGGTCGCGACCGAGCTCCTCGCCATCGCCGCCCTCCGCGAGCGGACGGCGCGCGAAGTCGCCATTCATCTGTCGATGCCGCCGCACGGCCGACCGACCTTCGAAGCACTCGCCGAGCTGTTCTCGCGCCATCGCGGCGATCGGAAGGTGTCGCTCGAGCTCGACGTCAGGGGCCAGCCCCGGCCGTTGCGGGTTCATGCCGATGTGGCGCAGCGCGTTCGTCCTTCCGAGCGACTGGTCGAAGAGGTCGAGCAGATCTGCGGCTCGGGATCGGTGATTCTGCGATGACGTCCTGCCAGCTGAGGGCCCATGCCTGAACTCCTGGAATTCGAGGAGCCGATCGGCGTGCTGCTGAAGGAGATCGAGGCACTCAGCATGCTGCCGTCGACGCCCGAACGCGAGCGATCGATCGAGAGCCTGCGCCGCCGCGCCGATTCGATTCGTGGAGAGATTTACGCCAGCCTGACGCCCTGGCAGCGCGTCCTGGTGGCACGGCATCCGAATCGTCCGAACACGCTCGACTACGTCGAACGGTTGTTCACCGCGTTCGACGAGCTGCACGGCGACCGTCGCTTCGCCGACGATCACGCCATCGTCGCCGGAACCGCACTCTACAAGGGGCAGCCGATCGCCGTCCTCGGTCACCAGAAAGGGCGTGACACCAAGCAGAAAATCTTCCGGAACTTCGGCTATGCCCGGCCCGAGGGCTACCGCAAGGCGCTCCGGGTGCTGCAGGTCGCCCAGAAGTTCGGCCGACCCGTCGTCGTCTTCATCGATACGCCGGCGGCCTATCCGGGCATGGAGTCGGAGGAGCGCGGCGTCGCGGAAGCCATTGCGCTGAACCTGCGGGAAATGATGATGATCGAGGTCCCGATCATCGTCATCGTCTGCGGCGAGGGTGGGAGCGGCGGCGCGCTCGGCATCGCGATCGGCGATCGCGTCCTGATGCAGGAGTTCGCCGTCTATAGCGTCATTCCGCCTGAAGGATGCGCGGCAATCCTGTGGCGGGACGCCAACCGGAAGGTCGAGGCGGCGGCTGCGCTCAAGATCACGGCCCCTGACCTGATCGCGCTCCGACTCGTCGACGCCATCATCCCGGAGCCGACCGGAGGCGCTCACAACGATTACGACACGGCGACCGCGCTCGTCGATCAGGCGCTCTCGCACGCGCTGAGCGACGTCCAGGCTCTTTCGGTACAGGACCGCCTCGATCGCCGCTACCAGAAGTTCCGCGGAATGGGCGACGAGGGCGGGGCGTTCGTCGATACATCCGGGCCCGAGGCCGACGTCTGAGCTATGAAATCGCTCCTCTGGCAGCATCTGCCGTGCAGCGAAGCGCAGACGACCGAGCTTGCCGCGGCGCTGAATCTCCATCCCACCGTCGCGCGGCTGCTCTGCCTCCGTGGTCTGAGCGCGCCCGAGGTGGCGGCGCGGTTCCTGACGCCGTCGCTCGATCACCTCCACGATCCCTTCCTCCTCACGGACCTGCACAAGGCGGTCGAACGAATCGAGCAGGCAGTGGCCCGCAAGGAGCAGATCGCGATTCACGGCGACTACGACGTCGATGGCATCACCTCGACGGTCATTCTTCGACGCGCCCTGGAGATGCTGGGCGGCAGCGTCGTCCATTTCATTCCCGAGCGCCTGCGCGACGGCTACGGCCTGCAGGCCGCGGCCATCGAGCGCCTGCACGCCGAAGGGGTCCGCCTGATCGTGTCGGTGGATTGCGGAATCCGCGCCAGCGACGCGGCGCGCCGCGCGCGCGAGCTGGGCGTCGATCTCATCATCACCGATCACCACGAGCCGGAGGGGACGCTGCCACCAGCGCTCGCGGTGATCAACCCCAAACGTCACGACTGCAGCTATCCCGACAAGAACCTCGCCGGCGTCGGCGTCGCGTTGAAGGTGGTGCAGGCCCTCTGCTCGCGCGCCGATCGGTCTCGCTGGCTGCCGGCCTTCGTGAAAATTGCCGCCATCGGCACGCTCGCCGACGTGGTGCCGCTCGTCGGAGAGAATCGCGTGATTGCCAAACTGGGGCTGGCGAGCCTCAGCACGAGCCGTCATACGGTCGGCCTGCGATCGCTGCTCGAAGCGTCGGGTCTGAGCGGCAAGACGATCGACAGCTATCAGGTAGCGTTCATGCTCGCGCCGCGCGTCAACGCGGCGGGGCGGATGAGCACGCCGGACATCGCCACGCGTCTGCTGCTGGCCACCGACGAGGGGGCGGTCGACGAAGCGCGTGGGCTGGCCCAACAACTCAACGACGAGAACCTCCGCCGACAGCAGGAGGAAGCGGAGCTCGTCGCCGAGGCGAAGACCGCGATCGAAACCGACCCATCGATCGGAGCGCACAACGTGCTCGTCGTCGGCGGCGACGGCTGGCATCGCGGCGTCATCGGGATCGCGGCGTCCAAGCTCGTCGACGCGTACCACAAACCGGCGATCGTCCTCTCAATCGAAGGCGACGTGGCGCACGGGTCGTGCCGAAGCATCCCCGACTTCGACATGCTCGACGCGCTGGAGCGGTGCGCAGACCTGTTCCTGCGATTCGGCGGCCATCGCCAGGCGGCCGGTCTCACCATGGAGGCCGCCAGGGTGGGGGAGTTCCGGGCCCGCATCAATGCGCACGCGGACGAAGTGCTGGAGCCCGATCAGCTGCGACCGCGACTGCGCATCGACGGCGCGTTGAATCTGAGGCACATCACGCAGGATTTAGTCAGCGGTCTCGACGCGCTCGCCCCATTCGGCCTGGCCAATCCACGCCCGGTCTTCCACGCGATGCCCGTCGAGATTGTGGACGGCCCCCGTCCCCTGAAGGACAAGCACCTGAAGATGACCTTCCGCCAGGACGGTCGGAGCTTTCGAGCCATCGCCTGGCGCGCGGCCGAACGCGCGGCCTTTCTCAACGAACACCGCGGCGGCGTCAACCTCGCCTTCTCCCTCGAACAGAATCAGTTCCAGGGCGAGACCTACCTCGAGCTCTCGGTCGCCGATGTGAAGAGCTTGAGCGACTAAAATAGTCATTACTCTTTCGTCCTTCGTCCCTGGTCCCTAGTCTTCAGTCCTTGGTCCTTGGTCCTGAGTCCGGAGTCCTGGGTTCCGAGTCCCGGGCCGTGATCAAGTCCGTCGCCGGCAGCCTGACGGCGCGAGGATCGAGAGTCGAGGACGGAGGGTCGAGGACCGAGGATCGAGGATCGACTGAGGAATGAAGACTGGGGACCAGTGACCAGGGACGAGGGACCAGGGACCAGAGCCTGAGATGTGGCGCAAGCGACTGCGGCTGGGGATAGCCCTCTTTGTGGTGATTTTCGCCGTGGTTGTCGGCGTGTCCCTTCGCAACGGGCGCAGGCGCATCCAGACCGTCCCGGCTCCCAACCGCATCGACAGGTCAGCCAGCATCGAAAACACACAGGGCGGTGTCTACGAACGAACCGAGCACGGCAAGGTCACGTTCTCGCTCAAATTCGGCAGCCAGCTCACTTACCCGGACGGGCGCTCGAAGCTCGGAGGCGGCGTGGACGTTTCGTTCCTGGACAAAGACGGCAAGACTGTCCGGATCAAATCGCAGGAAGCGACGCTGTTCAATCCTCCTGACCAGGGCCTGACCCACGCCGTCTTCCAGGGCGGCGTCACTCTGTCGACCAGCGATGGTGTGACCCTGACCGGCGCCGAGGGAACGTACGACAAGCCGGAAAACACCGTTCGCGTTCCCGGTCCGATCAAATTCACCAAGGGGCGCATGACCGGCACCGGCAACGGCGCGGTCTACGATTTCGGTCACGAGGTCCTGTCGGTACTCGACCAGGCGCAGGTCGATACGACCGCCGACGAGAAGGGCGCCGGCATCGTTCACGTCACCGCGAAGTCGGCCATCATGGCAAAAGAGCAGCACTACGTGAAGTTCTCGACCAACGCCCACCTCGAAGGCGAGGGTCGGATCACCGACGCCGACGAGGTGACGCTGTGGCTGAGCGAGGATGACAAACTGGTCCAGCGGATGGAGCTGCGCGGTCACTCGCACATCACCGCAACCGGGCAGAGCGCGAACGCGGCGCAGTCGATGAGCGCGGACAACATCGACGTGTTCTACGCCGAAGATGGACGCACCCTGAAGACCGCCAGGTTGATGGAGAACTCGGTCCTGCAACTCCCGGGAGTGTCCGGCGCCGCGGGGCGCCGGATCGCCGGACGCACGATCGATATCGCGATGGGATCCGACGGCACGACGGTCACCGGGCTGAATGCGGTCGACGCCGTGCAGGTCGACTTGCCGGCGGACGGCGATACGCCGGCCCGCCGCATTCGCGCCGCGGCACTGACCGCCACCGGTGCCGAAGGAGCCGGGTTGCAGAACGCCGGGTTCACCGGCAACGTCGACTTCCACGAATCGCGTCCGGCGAAGAAGGATGTCGCCGCGATCGAGAGGACGGCACGCTCGCAGCGGCTCGACGTGCAGACCAAACCCGGGTTCGGTGACGTCGAGCGCGCCGACTTCCATGGCAACGTCCACTTCACCGATGGTGCAGATACGAGCGCCGACGCGCCCACGGCGATCTACGCTGTCAGCCAGGACCACCTCGAGCTGTCACCATCGACGACCGATCCAGGACGAGGCCCACATGTCGCCAACGGACGCCTTACGGTGGATGCGGTGCATATCCTGATGACGCTGGGCAGTCAGTCGCTGGCCGCCGACACCAAGGTCAAGAGTGTCGTGATATCGCAGAATCGGCCGGCGCCGGCGCCGGCCTCCGCGCCCGCAAAGCCTCCGGCGAAAGGCGCGCGGGAGGCCCCCGCGCCGGTCGCGCCGCTCCCGGCGACGTCGGACAGCCAATCCGTCCACATGCCGGCCATCCTCAAGCAGAATGAACCGGTGAACGTCACGGCGAATCGACTCGACTACGACGGTTCCAATTCACGGGCGACCTATACCGGCAGCGCTCGCCTGTGGCAGACCGAAACGGTCGTGCAGGCGGACAAGATCGTGCTCGACGACAAGACGGGCAACCTGCACGCGACGACGGCCGTCCGCACGGTGATGACATTGACGCAACCGGCCGATCCCAAGGATCAAACCAAGAAACCGGCGGCGACCGACAAGACCACCAAGACACCGCCAACGACGACGGTGGCCGAGGAACTGGTCTACGAGGACGACAAGCACAAGGCCACGTACACCACGAAGGCCCACATGAACGGGCCGGACGGCGATTTGACGGCCGACCGGATCGAGCTCTTCCTGTCGGACAACGGCGGCGAGCTCGAGCGCGCGGAAGCCGACGGCGGAGTCGTGTCCCGCGAGCAGAATCGCCGCGCCTACGGCGATCACCTCACCTATATCGCGGCCAAGGACGAATACACGATGGTCGGCAAGCCGGTGAAGGTGTTCGACGACACGCCCCCGGACTGCAAGCTGACGGTCGGTACGACTTTGACATTCCACAAGTCGGTCGATACCATCAGCGCGACCGGCAACGGAGTGTCCGCAGGGACGAAAACCGAAACGATCGCGTGCGGCACGGCGGGTCAACGCTGAATGGCCACGCTGCGGACGCACGACCTGACGAAGTCGTATGGCGGCCGAACGGTCGTTCGCGGTGTAAGCCTCGAGATCGCGTCGGGCGAAGTCATCGGTCTGCTTGGCCCCAACGGCGCCGGCAAGACGACGACGTTCTCGATGGTCGTCGGACTCACCGCCCCGGAAACGGGTCGGGTCCTCCTCGACGGCAACGACGTCACCGACGACCCGATGTATATCCGGGCGCGCAAGGGCATCGGCTACCTGCCCCAGGAAGCGTCCATCTTCCGCGGGCTGACGGTCGAGCAGAACATCCTCGCCATTCTCGAAACGCTCGACCTCAACGCCGCGGCGCGACGCACTCGCTTGCGTGAACTGCTCTCTGAGCTCGGCCTGACGCCGCTGGCCAAGGCCCCGGCCTACACCCTCTCGGGCGGCGAACGCCGCCGGGTCGAAATCACGCGGGCGCTCGTCATCTCGCCCAAGTTCATGCTGCTCGACGAGCCGTTCGCCGGCATCGATCCCATCGCCGTCACCGACATCCAGAAGATCATCTTCCACCTGAAGTCCCGGGGCATCGGGGTCCTGATTACCGATCACAACGTTCGTGAAACGCTCAAGATCACGGACCGCGCGTACATCGTGCACGATGGGGTGATCTTCAAGAGCGGCACGCCCGACCGGCTGGCCGCGGACGAGGACGTCAAGCGGATTTACCTCGGCGCCGACTTCCGATTGGACTAAGATGAACAGGACCGACTGACGCGACTCCATGGCCATCCAGCAGAAGCTGCACACCAAGCTCGTTCAGAAGCTCATCCTGACGCCGTCGCTCCAGCAGGCCATCAAGCTGCTGCCCATGTCGACGCTGGAACTCGCGGATCTCCTCAATCAGGAGATGGTCGAAAACCCGCTCCTCGAGGAAGTCCCGACCGAAGAATTGCAGCCGGCCGAACAGACGCAGAACGAGAAGCCCCCGGAACAGGCGACGACCGAAAAATCGGACGCGTGGGACGACGCCGACTACGAGTACTTCTTCGGCGACTACCTCGAGGACAACTACCGATCGCGCACGCCGGCCGAGGTCAAGGAACTGCCGCCGATCGAGAACACGCTCTCGACGGGCACGTCGCTCTCGGATCACCTGATGTGGCAGCTCTCGCTCCAGACCGAGGACGAGAAGCTGCGGGAAATCGGCAGCGCCATCATCGGCAATCTCGACGACGACGGATATCTGGTCGCGTCGGTCGAAGAGATCGCCGCGATGGGGGAGTGGCCGGTCGGGGATGTCGAACGCGCCCTGCAGCACGTCCAGACCTTCGATCCGATCGGCGTCGCCGCCAGAGACCTCCAGGAGTGCCTCTGGCTCCAGATCCGGCAGCTCGGCCTGGAAGGGACGCCGACGGAAAAGATCGTCACCGAGCACCTGCGGCTCCTGCAGAATCACCAGGTCCCGGAGATTGCGCGCCGGCTGGCGATGACCATCGACGATCTCAAGGAGCACATCGAGATCATCCGGAATCTCGATCCCAAGCCCGGCACCCGCTACAACCCGCAGCAGTCCCAATACGTCATTCCCGACGTCTACGTGGTCAAGGTCGAGGACCAGTACGTCGCCGTGTTGAATGAAGACGGCCTGCCGCAGCTGCGCATCAGCCCGACCTACCGCCGGCTGCTGGACAAGAACGCGCCGGGCAGCGAAGAGGGCAACGAGACGCGCAACTACGTCAAGGACAAGTTCCGCTCGGCGCTGTGGCTGATCAAGTCGGTGGACCAGCGGCAGAAGACGATTCAGAAAGTCGCCAACAGCATCATCAACTTCCAGCGCGAGTTCCTCGACCACGGCATCGAGTACCTCCGGCCGCTGGTGCTGCGTGACGTGGCGAACGACATCGGCATGCACGAATCGACCGTCAGCCGCGTGGTGAACAACAAGTACATGCACACGCCGCAGGGCGTGTTCGAGCTGAAGTTCTTCTTCCACAGCGGCATCAGCAGCTCGTACGGCGACAGCGTCTCCTCGGTCACCATCAAGCAGCGAATCCGGAAGATCATCGAGAACGAAGACCCGCGCAAGCCGCTCAGCGATTCCAAGATTGTCAGCATCCTGCAGAAGGAAGGGCTGATGCTGGCGCGGCGCACGATCGCCAAGTATCGCGAAGAACTGAAGATCCCCACGTCGAACCAGCGCAAGGTGCTCTACTGAAGTTGGTGGTGTATTCAAGTTGAGACGCCGCCTGCTGGTCATCGGGACGCGGGCAACTGGTAACTCGCAACTGATCACATGCGACTCGACATCACCGGCCGGCACGTCGAGGTCACCCCTCCGCTGCGGCAACTCATCGATCGGCGTCTGGCCAAGCTCGAACGCCTGCTCAACGACAGCGCCATCTCCGCCAGCGTCGTCCTGACCAAGGAAAAATACCGCCACGAGGCCGAGATCGTCATCCACGCGCGTGGCGATCACCGGCTCAGAGGCATCGGACAGGGTGCCTCGTGGCCGCTGTCACTGCGCCAGGCGGCGCAGAAAATCGAGCAGCAGGCGCAGACGCTGAAGTCCAAGTGGGCCATGCGAAAGCGGCAGCGAGGGGCGCGCACCGTCGAATTGCCGCCGGTAGAAGGCGCCCGGGTCCGGCGCGTGGTCAAGACAGCGCGCGCCGCGGTCAAGCCGATGTCGATAGAGGACGCCGCCCTGCGCGTCGACGGCGGAAGCGAGACCTTCGTGGTATTCCGCAACGCCGATACGGATGCGGTCAGCATTCTGTATCGTCGAAAGGACGGCAACCTGGGCCTCATCGAGCCCGACTGATGATCGCCTCTCCCCCGGGCGTGAGCGTGGCGACCGTCCTGCGCGACCTGGTGGAATCCCGCGCCATCGACCTCGAGCTGCTCGCCGGCGCCAGCGGCATCGACCGCCGCATCACCAATCCGCATCCGCAGAAGACCGGTCTGGCGCTCGCCGGATTCGATCAATTCCTGCGCGACGGCCGCGTCCTGGTCTTCGGCGAGAGCGAGGTGCGCTTTCTGGAATCGCTCGCCGAGCCCGATCGCGGCGGCGTCCTGCAGCGGGTTTTCGGCCATGCGCTGCCGTGCCTCGTGATTACCGACGACGTCCTGCCGCCGCCCGAAGTGGCGATCGAAGCGGACCGTGCCAACGTCCCGCTGATGCGCACGCGGGCGGCGACGCCGCTGGCGATGGCCCGGCTGTCCGCCGTGCTCGACGGCTATCTGGCGCCACGCGGCGTCGTCCATGGCGTGCTGATGGACATTCTCGGCCTCGGCGTCCTGATCGTCGGGGAAAGCGGCATCGGCAAGAGCGAATGCGCGCTCGACCTCGTCGTCCGCGGCCACCGCCTGGTCGCCGACGATGCGGTGGAGCTGCGGTGTCGGGCGGAATCATTTTTGATCGGCAACTGCCCGGAGCTGACCCGGCATCACATGGAGATCAGGGGCCTGGGACTGATCAACGTGCAGGATCTGTTCGGCGTCGCCTCGACGCGGCGCTCCAAGCGGGTAGAGCTCGTCGTCCAGCTGGAACGGTGGGATCCGTCCAGGGAGTACGACCGGCTCGGGCTCGACGAGGCTCACTACGAGACGCTTGGCGTACGCGTACCGACCATTCGGATGCCGGTCGCGCCGGGACGCAATCTGGCGATTCTGGTCGAGGTAGCGGCCCGCAATCAGTTGCTGCGCGCCGGTGGGCACCACGCGGCACGCCGCCTCATCGAGCGGCTCGACGAGCAGCTCGGTCAGGTACGCGACAGCGCGGACATCGATTTCGGCGAGGACTTCTGATGCTCGAGAAGCGTCACGCCGCCCGACGTGCGGCGCGCACCGCGGTATCGTCGCGTTTCGTCGTGCTCACCGGCCTGTCGGGCTCGGGCAAGTCGCAGGCGATCCGGGCGCTCGAGGACCTCGGCTACTTCTGCGTGGACAACCTGCCGGTGGCGCTGTTACCGACGCTGGCGGAGCTGACGTTGCGCGCCCGCAGCGAAATCACGCGCGCGGCGGTCGTCGTCGACGTCCGCGAGGGCAGGATGCTCGATGAGCTTCCGCGGGTCTTCCGGACGCTGAAACGCATGCCCAACCTGAACCCGGTGCTGATTTTTCTCGACGCCGGGGATGAAGCGCTCGTCCGCCGCTTCAGCGAGACGAGACGGCCGCATCCGCTGGCGCCGGATCGATCGGCGATCGAAGGCATCCGTGAAGAGCGCAAGCGCATGCGGCCGTTGCGCCGGCTGGCCGATCATGTCGTCGATACGTCGGCGCTGACCGTGCACGAGCTTCGCCATGCGTTCCGTGGCGTCGAGACCGGCAGCGCGCCCGGATCGCAGCTCGTCGTGACGATCCTGAGCTTCGGTTTCAAGCACGGGATTCCGGTGGACTCGGATCTGCTCTTCGACGTGCGGTTCCTGCCCAACCCGCATTTCGTGCCGCAGCTTCGCGCTCACACCGGCCGCGATCGCGAAGTGCGTGCGTTTCTCGACAAGTCCGAAGCCACGCATGAGTTCCTGGACCACACGCTCAACCTGTTGCGCTTCCTGATCCCGCAGTACGTGGTCGAAGGAAAGACTTATCTCACGGTTGGCATCGGGTGTACGGGCGGCCGGCATCGTTCGGTGGCGATTGCCGAGGCGCTGAAAAAGGGACTGGCCGGCCTGCACGGAGTGCAGCTGCGCGTGCGTCATCGCGACATCGCGATCGATTGAGTCTCGAGAGGCCGGTATCCACCTATGCGCATAGGCGTCGTCGTCATCACGCACGGTCAGCTGGCCGCGGAGCTCCTGAATTCGGCCGAAATGATCGTCGGCGATCTGCCGCAGTTCGCCGCCGTGTCAATTGGGTGGCATGATGGGGTCGAGCAGGCACGTGAGGAGATCGAACACGCCATCGCGCGCATCCGGCAGAATCCTGATGGCACGATTGACGAAACGACCGGCGTGCTGCTCCTGACCGACATGTTCGGTGGGACTCCCGCCAATCTTGCGATTACGTTTCTCGACAAAGACAAGGTCGAGGTGATTACCGGCGTCAATCTGGCGATGCTGATCAAGCTGGCACGGCCGCCGCAGGGTGCCGACCTCCTGGGCCTGGCGCGCGAGATGCGCGAGCACGGACGCGGCGCCATCTGGGTGGCCTCCGACTTGATTCGGGGAGAGAAAGGGTAGGGCCGGGCGACGTGATCAGCTGCAGCGCACCGATCGTCAACGACCTCGGGCTGCACGCGCGCGCCGCGGCAAAGTTCGTCCACACCGCCGGGCGGTTTGCCTCTCGCGTTCGCGTGAGTCGTGCAGGCCGGGAGATGGACGGCAAGAGCATCATGGGGCTGCTGCTGCTCGCCGCCGCACGCGGCAGCTCAATCACGATTTCCGCGGACGGCCCTGACGAGGCCGAGGCCATCGCCGCGCTCTGCGCGCTGGTGGAACGCGGGTTCGACGAGGTCTCATGCGTCTGAACGGACTTGGCGTGTCGCCCGGCATCGGCGTCGGGCGCGCCCTGGTAGTGACGCGCGGCTCGGGCGACCTCCGTTTCCGGATCCCCGAGCGGCGTATTCCCCTCGAGCTCGAACGGCTTGATGCCGCCCGCACGCAATCGCGCGTGCAGCTCGAACACATCAAATCCCGCATTGCGACCGCCGCTGGCGCCGACCATGCCTACCTGTTCGACGCGCAGATTCTGATGCTCGACGACCCGATGCTGGTCGAGCGCGCCGCGGCGATCATTCGCGCCGAGCGGCTCAACGCGGAGTCCGCGCTCGATCGCGCGCTCGACGAGGTGTCGGCGCTGTTCGATCGCGGCGACGATCCCTATCTGCGAGAGCGCAAGGGTGACGTCGACGACGTGGTCGGGCGGCTGTGCATGAACCTGCGCAAGGAGAAAGACCCGGCCGACCTGTTTCGCCACATCGACGGACCGCTCGTGCTCGTGGCCGACGAGCTCAGCCCGTCGTTGATTGCGCAGCTCGATTGGCAGCGGCTGGCGGCGTTGGTGACCGACGCCGGCAGCTGGACCTATCACACCGCCATTCTCGCCCGCTCGCTGCACGTTCCCGCGGTCGCCGGTCTCCGCCATGCGAGCCGGCTGATTTCGCCGGGCGCGCTGCTGGCCGTCGATGGCAGCAGCGGCGACGTCATGGTCGAACCGTCGGAAGAACTGCTCGGCGAGCTGGAAGCCCGATCCAAGAAGCGTCGAGCCTACGAGCTGTCGATGGCGGAATTCAGCGGCCTGCCGTCGGTCATGCAGGACGGCACCGTCGTGCGGATCGAGGCCAACGTCGAGCTCCCCGAGGAGGCCGAACGCGCGCGCGAGCGCGGGGCCGAAGGAATCGGTCTCTACCGCTCGGAGTTCCTCCTGGCCGGGGCGAGCCGGACCGGTCTCGACGAAGACGCACAGTATGCCGTTTATGTGAAGCTGCTGGAGGCGATGGGCGGACGCCGCGTCACGGTCCGGACCTTCGACGTGACCGAAGCGCAGCTCGGCCTCGGCGCGTCCTCAGAGCCTGTTCGCGCGCCGCTTGGCTTGCGTGGCCTGCGCCTGAGCCTGTCGTTCGACGAGATCTTTCAGGCACAGTTGCGCGCGCTGTTGCGCGCCGCCTCGCATGGGCCGCTCCGGATCATGTTTCCGTTCGTCACCGGCGTCGAGGAGTTGCGTTCGGCGCGCGCCGCGGTCGCGCTGGCCCGGGACACGCTGCAGGCTCGTGGCCTCGATGTGCCGCCGGTGCCGGTGGGCGTGATGATCGAAGTGCCGTCGGCAGCGTTGACCGTGGATCTGCTCGCCGTCGAGGCGGACTTTTTCAGCGTCGGCACCAACGATCTCATTCAATACTGTCTCGCCGTCGATCGGACCGACGATCGCGTGTCGGGCATGTACGCGCCGCTGCACCCCGCGATCCTGCGCATGCTCCGACACATCGTCCGGGGCGCGCGGCGGCGGCAGCTGCCGGTGTCCGTCTGCGGCGAGATGGCCGCCGATTCCACGCTGCTGCCGCTGCTCACCGGGCTCGGCTTGCGAGAGTTCAGCATGGCGCCGGCCGCCA
This sequence comes from uncultured Acidobacteriota bacterium, assembly GCA_963771415.1. GTDB lineage: Bacteria > Acidobacteriota > Vicinamibacteria > Vicinamibacterales > 2-12-FULL-66-21 > CAWAZT01. The sequence continues at coordinate 413,245 of CAVYTI010000011.1, forward strand.
TCCCGATGGCCAAACAGGTCCTCCGCAGCCTCAACACCGCCGAGACGGCCCGCCTGGCCAGCCGTGCGCTACAGGCGGCGACGGCGGACGATGTGGAGCGGACTGTTGCCGAATTCATGTCGTCCACCAGGACGACCTACGTCTCGAGCTCGAAAGAATGACCGTGGACAGGGGAGGATCAACAAGGAGTGACCGTGGAGAAAGTGGATAAAGTCGAGAAACCGTGGGGCTACGAACTGCACTGGGCCAAGACCGACCGCTATGTCGGCAAGCTGATCCACGTCAACGCCGGTCACGCCCTGAGCCTCCAGTACCACAATCAGAAGGACGAAACGATCTTCCTGTGGTCCGGTCGACTGAAGTTCGAGATCGGCGACAAGAACCACCTGACGACGCGGGAAATGGCGCCCGGCGAAGCCGTGCACATCACGCCCGGCGTCATCCACCGGATGACGGCGATCTCCGATTGCGACATCTTCGAAGTATCGACGCCCGAGCTGCACGACGTCGTCCGACTGGAAGACCGCTACGGCCGAACCTCCTGACCGGTGAGGCTGCCACGGCAAGCACGCAGAAAGCTCACACCGTCCGGCCGGGCGACAGCGCAGGGATTGCCGCCTCGAACGGACGAAAACTTCGAATTGACCGGGAAACAGGAGGCCGTCAGAATGGCGGCTCTCTTGAAAGGACGTCAGGCATGGGCAGCGTGAACAAAGTGATTCTGGTCGGCAACCTCGGACGCGACGCCGAGCTGCGCTACACACCCGGTGGAGCGCCGGTGGCCACACTGAACCTGGCCACGACCGAGGTGTGGAACGACAAGGCGGGCCAGCGCCAGGAAAAGACCGAGTGGCATCGGGTCATCCTCTGGGGCAAGTCGGCCGAATCGCTCTCCGAATATCTCGTGAAGGGCAAACAGATCTACATCGAAGGTCGTCTGCAGACGCGCCAGTGGGACGACAAGGACGGCAACAAGCGCTACACGACGGAGATCCGCAGCGATCGCGTCGTACTCCTTGGTGGTGGCGGCGGCGGTGGGATGGGCGCGGGCCGTGGCGGCGGGCAGGGTCGCGCCAGTGCCGGCGCCGGCGCCGGCGGGGCAGAGCATCCCGAGCCAATGGGTGAGCCGATCAGCGAGCTGACCGACGACGACATTCCGTTCTAGGGCCGCGGAGTACGCAGAGTACGCGGATTACGTAACAAGCTAAGAGGGTTACCGGCGTGTTCAGCGTAGTCCGCGGCCCTGTTGTCTTTGTGTAATCCGCGTGTTCCGCGCCTCCGCGCCTCCGCGTGCGCGTTATTTCCGCGTTCCGCCCCGGCCCTACTTGCGATTCAATCGCTCGAGCGCCTGCCGCGCGAGCTGCGTGTCGTTCGCCTCGGGAAAGCTCTTGACCGCGGTCTCGTAGGCCTTCCTTGCCTGATCCAGCTGGTTCATCCGCTCGAACGTCTGTCCGAGCTTGTAATAGGCGGTCGGTACGGAAGGGGACTGCGGGTAGTCGGTAATGACTTTCTGGAATTCATCCTGTGCCGCCTTCCACTTGCTTTGCGCGTAGAGCGAGTGGCCGACATACAGTTGCGCCTCGGCGGCCTTGACCGTCTTGGGGTAGGCCTGGATGTAGCTCTGGAATCCGAGCACCGCCAGATCGAAACGACCGGCAGTGTAGTCGTCGAACACCTGATCCCACATTTTCTGCGGTGAGACCCCGGCCGGAACCGGATTCTGGTTGGTCGGGTTCACCGACGGGACTCCCGTCGAGGGGACGGCACCCGGGGCGTCGGTGCCGGGCGCGCCCTGGCCGATCGGCTGCGCGGCCGGTTGCGACGAGATCGCCTGTCGCAGTGCCTCGATATCCTGCGACACCGATGAGACCCGCACGTTGGTGTCGTCCACCTTCTCGCGCAGCACGCGCACGTTCTCGCCGATGCCGTTGACCGACAACGCCTGGTCGGCCATCGCCTTGCGCATGACAGCCGTCTGGTCGTCAATCTTCGTCGACACGCCCTTGAGCGCGTCCGACAGATTGCCGAGCAGCTGCTGCAGCTGCTGCTGCTGCTCCTGAAGCATCCGAATCTCCGCCATCAGCTGCTGATGTTCCTTGTTGGCCGCCGCCCGTGCGGGCGCCACGGCGAGCACGATGGCAGTGACGGCAAGGACGATGATGCGTGTGGATCTCATCGGTGCTCCTGAACCCTCAATTCGACCTCATCCGGGCCCGGTCTCCAACGTTCCGCGAAATCCGCGTCGTCAGCGGCCCCGGTTTCAAACGCTCCGCGAATCCGCGTCGGCGGCCTACTTGCTCGTGACCACGAAGTGGGCGCGCCGGTTCTTCGACCACGCGGCCTCGTCGTGTCCCGGATCGAAGGGGAACTCCTTGCCGTAGCTGACGGTACGGAGCCGCTCCGTCGGAATGCCGAGCGAGACGAGGTAGGTCTTGGCGGCCAGCGCACGTCGCTCGCCGAGAGCGAGATTGTACTCCGCGGTCCCGCGCTCGTCGCAATGACCTTCGATGGTAATCACCCACGACGGGTACTTGCGCAGAATCTCGGCGTTGGCGTTGAGCGCCTGCTGACCTGCCTGGTCCACCTCGGAACTGTCGAGCGGGTAGAAGACCGGCTGGAACGGCGAGTTCTTGTTGATGACGTCGAGGTCCTTGCCGGCGAGGGAGTCCCCCTCGCTGATCGTCGGCTCCGGCGGGATCGGCGCCGTTTCCGGTACGGGCTCCGGCGGAGCCGGCGGACGATTGGTGGTCGACGAGGGCGGGGGCGCCGGCGGCAAGGGCCGGGCGACGGGCGGCTTCTTCCCTCCGCAGGCGCCGGCCACGACCATCGCCACCACCAGTGCACACAACAAGGCGTAACGTTTGTCTCTCATCTCTGCTTCCAGCCTCCCGCTGGCGGCGCCACGCGGTCGCGCCCAAGGGTCAGCGCGACCAGTTCGGATATCCGTTGTTCCCTTCGCGGGTGATCTGTTTGAGATCGTTGCCGTCCCGCGCGATCGTGAAAATCTGCTGCTTGCCGTTCCGCGTCGAGGTGAACGCGATGTGGCGGCCGTTGGGGGCGAACGCCGGGCTCTCGTTGCTGCCGATGCCGTCGGTGACGCGCGTGCTGTCGTGATTGGCGAAGCTGTACAACCGGATGTCGAAGCCGGCGCCCGAGCGCGAGGCGTAGGCAATCTCGTTGAACGGATCCGGAGACCAGGTCGGACGATCGCAGAACGACTCATTGGTGATCTTCTGCTGCCCGGTGCCGTCGGCGTTCATGATGTAAATCTGCGGACTGCCGCTCCGGTCCGACACCCACGCCAGTTGGTTGCCGGTCGGCGACCAGGTCGGCGTGACGTCGATCATCGGGTTGTTGGTCATCCGCCGCAGGCCGCTGCCGTCACGGTTCATCACGTAGATTTCGGGATTGCCGTCGCGGTTGGTCGTGAACGCGATCTTGCTGCCGTCGGGCGACCAGGCGGGAAGGTAATTCTGTTTCGACGGGTTGCCGTCGGCGGGAACGTCGAATCGCCCCTGGTGAATGAACGACACGAAGATGTCCTGATATCCGCGCCGATAGGTGGTGTAGGCGATCGACTGGCCGTCGGGCGCCCAGGCCGGCGTGATGTTGAGTGACTTGGTGACCGTCACACGCAGCGGATTGGCGCCGTCGTAATCAGAGATGTAGACCTCTTTGATTTCCCGATCGCCGACCGGCCCCTTCATGCGCTCGCCGTCGCGATCGGACGAGAACGTCAGCTTCGTCCGGGCCACGCCGTTCAACCCGCGCAGCTGCTTGTGAATCTCGTCGGCGATGGTATGCGCGTAGAGCCGCGGATTGGCAATCGAGCCGCTGTATTCCTTGGCCAGCGAGGTTCGCCCCGAGGCGACGTCCACGACATGGAGCTGGACCGTGACTCCGGTGGCCGTCTTGCGCACGCTGCCGACAACGACGCCGTTGGCGTTGAGCTCGCGCCAGCGATCGAGCGGCAGCTGATCGATCGAGGTCGGCGGCGGCACGGTGCCGGCGGCATCCTTCTCGATGATGTAGAACTCTCGTTCGAACTTCAGATCATCGAACAGCACCTCACCGATCGTTTTCGCCGCCGCGGTCGTCTCGCCATCGTTGCTGAGCGCCAGGAAGCCGGCGATGGCCAGCTTGGGTGGCAGGCCACCCTCTCCGACGATAGGAACGGTCACCTCAGAGGGCTGCTGCGGCTTGGGTTGAGGCGGCGGCTGTTGCTGACCAATTGTCGCCGATGCCACCACCAGGCAGCCTGCGGCGAACGTGAGCGAGAGTGGCTGAAGGGTCATCGTTTGAATTGAAACACGAGATGGACGGTGAGGTGATCGTTCGTGAACGCCGCCGGCAGCGGCGGCAGCTGCCGGGTCTGGGTCACCGCGCGCTGCGCGGCCAGGTTGAGGAACGGCGTGCTTTGCTCCTCGACGACGACGTCCTGGATGAGGCCGTCACGCGCGATGGTGAATTTCACCATCACGGTTCCGTCGACGCCCTGATTCTGCTGCCAGTTGCGCTGCACCAGCTGGACCATCGTCGTCAGGTATTCGGGGCAGCAGAAATCCTTGAAGTCCGTGTAGGCGGCACCAGCGCCGCCGCCGCCGGTGGCGAGCCCACCGAACGGAACCGCCTGGCCGCGCGTCTCGATGCGCGCGGTCCCGGCCTTCACTTCAGGTCCGGTCGTGGGCGTACGTCCGTGCAGCTGCGGCTCTTGTTTCTTGGGTTCCGGTTTCGCCGCGGCCGTGGGCTGCGGCTTCGCCGACTTGATCGGCTCGATCATCTCCGGCTTCGGAAGCGCAGGCGGGGTATCGACCTTCGGCCTGGCCACGTCGGGGGTCGCCTGCTGAATCGGCCTCGCCGAGATCGGATTCGTGCCTTGACGGGGTCCGGGTGCTCCGCCGAGTGAAATGTTCATCACCATTCGATCGTCGTGAACCGCCGATCCCCAGCCGGCGGGCAGCAGGACCACGAGCCCGATCGCCACCGCATGCGCAATCAGCGACACCAGGACCATGCGGCTGAGGTTCTCAGCCTCGCGCGACCGATCGATCAGGACCTGCGTAACCGCGTCCATCAGCGTTGCGCCGGCCTCGTGGCGAGGCCGACGTGCTCGACGCCGCCTTCCTTGAGCTTGTCCATCACGAACACCAGATCCTGATACGACACCGCGCCGTCGGCCCGGACGAACACCGAATGGTCGCTGCGCTCCAGCATCGCCTGCTTCATGCGCTCCTGCAGGATGTCCACCCGCACATCGTCGTTATTGATCTGGACGATGCGCTCGCGCGAGAAGGTCGCGGGAATCGTGACGTAGATCGGCTGCGCGGTGACCGGTTGGGCGCGGCGCGCCTGCGGGAGGTTGACCGCCAGACCCTGGGTCATCATCGGTGCCGTCACCATGAAGATGATGAGCAGGACGAGCATGACGTCCACCAGGGGCACGACGTTGATCTCGGCCAATGAGGTGGACACGCGGACGCCGCGTCCACGTCGCCCGCCGCCACCACCGGTCTGCTGAACCTTCGGCATTCGTTGTCCAATCGAGCGGCGAGTCGCCCGGCGTTCCTAGGTGAAGTTCCGCTCCGAGATGTTCAGGAACTCGAGCGAAAAATCGTCCATCCCGGCAGCGAACTCCTTCACGCGGTTGGTGAAGTGATTGTAGAAGTAGACCGCCGGCACCGCCGCGAAGAGTCCCGCCGCCGTTGCCACCAGCGCTTCGGCAATGCCCGGAGCGACGACGTTCAAGCTCGTCGACCCCTGCGTGCCGATGTTCTGGAATGCGCCCATGATGCCCCACACCGTACCGAACAATCCGATGAACGGCGTGATGCTCGCGGTCGTTGCCAGGAATGGCACGCGGCGTTCGAGCTTGCCCACCTCCATCGTCGTCGCCCGGAGCAGCGCGCGGTCGACGGCGTCGAGGCTCCTCAGAGTAGGACGCGGCGCAGCGGCTGGCGGTCGTGCTTCGCCGTCGGGCCGGTTCTGTCGCAGCTGCAGATTCAGCTCTGCGTAGCCGGATTGGAAGATGCCGACGAGCGGGCTGGCCGGCACATTGGAACAGATCGCCTGTACTTCGGAGAACTTCGTGCTCTTGCGAAACACCTGCAGGAACGTGACGGTGTTGCGCTCGGCGCGGCGATACTGCCAGGTCTTGTAAAGAATGATGCTCCAGGAAACGGCGGAGAAGAGAAGCAGGATGAGAAGAACGCCCTTCGTCAGCCAGTTGGCGTGCGCCAGGAGCTGAACGAAATCTATCCCGCCGGGCCCAGGCTCCGGCTGCGCCCCCTGCGCTTGAAGCGCGAGGGCGAAAAAACCACACGTGCGCAAACAGTCCTCCTGTATACGCCGCTGGGACAGCGCAGACTCGCGAAGCGTAGCATGCACCTCATAGACTGTCAAACATCTGATAGGATTGTACTTCCGCGTAGAGACCGTCCGGCCGTCCGCAGGGTCCCTCGCGCGTGCCTCCATGCTCCGCTTTCTCAGCATCAGCCACCTCGCCGTCATCGACCGTCTCGAGCTCGAGTTCGCTCACGGGCTGACGGCGCTCACTGGCGAGACCGGCGCGGGCAAATCTATCGTCGTCGGAGCGGTTGGCCTTCTAATCGGCGGCCGCGCCTCGGCCGATCTGGTCCGCACCGGCGAGGATCTCGCGACCGTTCAGGCGGTGTTCGAAAAGCCGGACGGAACTGAGACCATCGTCCGCCGGGAAATTTCCGCGCAAGGCAGAAGTCGGGCGTTCGTCGATGGCGCCCTGACCACGACGACGGCGTTGCGCGATCTCGTGGGCTGGCTCGTCGATCTGCACGGCCAGCACGAACACCAGGTGCTGCTCGACCCCGCCGCGCATCTTGATCTCCTCGACGCTTTTGCCTCGTTGACACCGGATCGCGCGATCGGTGGCGGACGGCATTCGCAAAATGGCAGGACCTCCGCGATGAGCGGCAGCGACTGGCGCAGGCGGAGCAGCAGAAGGCTTCGCGGACCGACTTTCTCGCCTTTCAGCTGGCGGAGATCGACCGCGTGAATCCGACGGCGGGCGAGGACGCCGAGCTGACCACCAGACGCCAGGTCCTGGCCAACGCCGATCGCCTGCAGCGTCTCTGCGGCGAGGCCTACACGACGCTGTACGACGGCGACGACGCCGCTCTTTCCTCACTCGGCGTGGTCTGGAAAAAGGTCACCGAGCTGGCGGCCCTCGATCCGCGCTTCGACCCGTACCTCGACGGGCGGGAGGCGGTGAAGTCCTCGCTCGAGGATCTCGCGTTCTTTCTCAGGTCCTACTCGGCAGACATCGATGCGTCTCCAGCCAGCCTCCAGGAGGCGGAAGATCGACTCGCGCAACTCGAGCGCTTGAAGAAGAAGCACGGACCCACCCTGGACGAGGTCCTGGCCGCGCGCGACGCGCTTCGATCGGAGCTGAGCGGCCTGGAGCACTCGACGGAGCGGGCCGCGGCGCTCGATGTGGCGCTGGCGGCGGCGCGAGCCGACTACCTGCGCGTCGCGCAAGGTCTGTCCGCGCGCCGGCGAGCCGCCGCGCGGACCTTCGCGGACGTCCTGGTCGGGGCGCTGGGCGAGCTGGCCATGCCATCGACGCGTTGCGAGGTCCGGTTCGCTGACGAGGGGTCGCAGGAGTCGCGGTGGTCGGACCGCGGGATCGACGAGGCGGAGTTCTACATTTCGCCGAACCCCGGGGAAGAGCTGAGGCCACTGGCGCGGATCGCGTCGGGCGGCGAGCTCTCGCGAATCATGCTCGCCCTGAAGACCCTGGCGACCACCGACGCTCCAGGCAAGACGCTCATCTTCGACGAGGTGGACGCCGGCATCGGCGGGGCAGTGGCCGACGCGGTCGGGGCCCGATTGCAGAAACTTGGTCGGCACGTCCAGGTTCTGTGCATAACGCACCTGCCGCAGATCGCGGCCTACGCGGGCGCTCAGTTCAGGATCGAAAAGCGCGTCAGCCGCGGCAGGACAACCACCGAAGTCCTCGAGGTCACCGGAGCCGATCGAGTAGGTGAGATCGCGCGCATGATAGGAGGGGCCGACGTATCGGCCTCGGTGACGGCGAGCGCCCGTGAGATGCTGGAGAGCCGGCGCGCTGCGGCGGCTCAGAGGGCGGCGAAAGGCAAAGAAAAACCGAAAGGCGAAAGCGAAGGCAGCGCTGCGCAGCCGGTGAGCGATTGCCTCAGAGCGACACTCAATTCGCTGCGGAAACGAGCCGAATTCCGACCAAGATTCTCTGGAGGCTGACAGGCACGACGATGGCGCGACGGTACCTGATTGAAACGTTCGGCTGCCAGATGAACCACCACGACTCCGAGCGGATGGCAGGCCTGCTGGAGCAAGCGGGATACGAGCGCACCGATGACGACGGTGACGCCGATCTCGTGGTCATCAACACCTGCAGCGTGCGCGAGAAGGCGGAGGAGAAGCTCTACACGCGACTTGGCGAGCTCCGCGTCATGGAGGAGGAACGCGGGTCGCGACCGCTCGTTGCGGTCGCCGGCTGCGTTGCGCAGCAGGAAGGCAGCGACTTGCTCGAGCGTTCGAACGGGCATGTCATCGACGTGCTGGTCGGGACGCAAAGCCTCAAGCGCCTGCCGATGCTGGTCGCGGAAGCTCGTCGACGGCCGAGGAGTGAGGCCGGCGATCCGAGGACCGAGGGTCGAGAATCGGAAGATGCCAGCGCCGGCCCTCGCTCCTCGGATCTCGGTCCTCGGATCGACCTCAATCCGTATGACGATGTGTCGTTCCCGTTGGGGATTGCCAGACGCACCGATCCGCTGAAGGCCTACGTCACCATCATCGAGGGCTGCAACGAATTCTGTGCCTTCTGCGTCGTCCCCTATACGCGGGGCCACGAACGCATGCGGCCGGCAGACGACATCGTGGCGGACGTCCGATCGGCGGTGGAGAGCGGCGCCGTCGAAGTGCAGCTGCTCGGACAGATCGTCAATCGGTATCAGGCGCCCGAGGATGCCGGGATGCGATTTCGCCGAGCTCCTGGCCCGCGTCAACGACGTTGACGGTCTCCACCGAATCCGGTTCGCCAGCCCGCATCCGCGCTACGTGACGACCCGAATGATCGAAGCGATGCGGACGCTGCCCAAGGTATGCCGCCACCTGCACCTGCCGGTGCAGAGCGGCTCGACGCGCGTGCTCCGAGCGATGCGCCGGCGGCACAGCAGGGAAGATTACCTGGCGCTCGTCGCCAATCTGCGAACCGCCATGCCGGATATCGCGCTGTCGACCGATATGATCGTTGGCTTTCCTGGAGAAGAGGAGGCCGATTTCGAGCAGACGCTCTCGCTGACCGAGCAGGTCCGGTATCACAGCATGTTTTCGTTCAAGTATTCGCCTCGCCCGAACACGCTTGCGTTGAAGCGGATGCCCGACGAGATCAGCGAAGACCGCAAGACGCAGCGCATCGTCGCGCTGCAGGAGCTGCAGAAGGGCGTGCAGGGGCAGCTGTTCACCGAGGCCATCGGCCGCATCGAGCCCGTGCTCGTCGACTCGCGGAGTCGGCGGCGGGAGTGGGAGCTCTCGGGGCGCACGAGCGGCAACACAGTGGTCAACCTGCCGGGGCCGGCAGACTGGGTCGGGAAGATCGTTCCGGTTCGCATCAACACCGCGAACCCGAACAGCCTGCGCGGGGAAGCCGTGCTTGACGGCGTCGCGGACCGACCATACGTTTAGGGCAGTCGGAAAAGCCCGGAACCGGGTTGCGAAGGATCGCAGATGCAAATCGAAATGACAATCAAGGGGCTGATGGTGGATCCGATCACCAACACGCCGATCATCATCCTTCGCGACAAGGACGGGCAGCGCGTGCTTCCGATCTGGGTGGGCGTGTTCGAGGCCAACGCGATCGCGTTGCAGATTGAGAACGTCACCACGCCGCGACCGATGACCCACGATCTGCTGCGCAACGTCATCCACGATCTCCGCGGACGCATCGACAAGATCGTGGTGTCGGACCTGAAGGAGAACACGTTCTACGCGCTCATCTACCTCCGGGTGAACGAGGACGTGATGGCGATCGACGCGCGCCCCAGCGACGCGATCGCCCTGGCGCTGCGGGCACGGGCGCCGATCTTCGTCGAGGAAACAGTCATCGACAACGCCAAGACGGTCGATCTGGCCCCCGAAAAAGGGGATACCGAGCGGCTTCAGAAGTGGCTCGAGAGCCTCGACCCCGACGATATGGGCAAATACAAGATGTAGTAGGTCGCCTTTTCCTTGACACCTTTCCTCGCGGATCCGTAGAATGGCCCCCATCCGGGGGCGCCCAGCGCCGTAAGTTCCTCCCACCGATGATCGTCGCGATTGCCAACCAAAAAGGTGGCGTGGGCAAGACCACGACCGCCATCAACCTTGCGGCCGCACTGTCGCTGCGAGGCCGTCCGACGCTTCTCGTCGATCTCGACCCGCAGGCCAACAGCACGATGTCGTACCTCGACGTCGCCCAGGTGACGCGGAGCGTCTACGACGCGATTGCGGAGAAAGACTGCACCTTCGACGATGTCATCGTGGCGTCGACGCAGCAGCCGAATCTGTGGGTGGCGCCGTCGCGGATTGCCCTGGCCAAGCTCGAATCGAAGCTGGTCGGGGAGCTCGACGCGCACTTCCGGCTCAAGGATCGACTCGAGCCCGTGCTCGAGAAGTATCCCAACGTCGTCATCGACTGTCCGCCGACGCTTGGGCTGTTAACGGTCAACGCCCTCGTTGCTGCGACGCACCTCCTGATTCCGATCCAGTCGTCGTACTTCGCGCTCGAGGGAACCGACGACTTGCTCGAGACGATCGAGAAGGTCCGCGCGCGGGCGAACCCCAATCTGCGGATCCTCGGGGTTGTCATCACGATGCACGACAAGCGGACGGCGCTGGCGCGGGACATTCGGGCGCAGATCGACAAGGTCTTCGGCAGCAAGGTGTTCAACACCGTGATCACGAAGAGCGTCCGGCTGGAGGAAAGTCCCGCCTACAAGGAATCGATTTTCACCTTCGCGCCGGAGTCGACCGGCGCCGCCGAGTACTACCGGTTGTGCGAGGAGGTCATGGACCGTGCCTAAACGAGGATTGCCGACGACCGTACGGATGCGCCACGACGAGCACTACGTCGAGGCGCTGGCCAGTTCGGCCGGCTCTCCGGTCGGACGCCTCGTTCCGATCGACGAAATCGACCCCAATCCCAACCAGCCGCGCCAGGTGATGGGCGACTTGTCGGAGTTGATGGCCTCGATTGCGGAGAAAGGGATCATCGAGCCCATCATCACCCGCCAGCGCGGGCGGCGGTTCCAGATCGTCGCCGGCGAGCGTCGCTACCAGGCCGCGGTCCAGGTCGGCTTGCGTGAGATCCCCATCGTCATTCGCGAGGTGGACGACAACGAGATCATCGAGATCGCGCTGATCGAGAACATCCAGCGGAAGGACCTGACGCCATTCGAAGAATCCGAAGCGCTCATGGCGCTCGGTCAGCGCTGCGGGTATACGCACGAGGACATGGCCAGGCGACTAGGGAAGTCGCGGACCTCGATTACCGAGTCCCTGTCGCTCAATAACATCCCCGAAGAGGTCAAGAATCTGTGTCGGCTGGCCGACATTTCCTCCAAGTCATTGCTTTTAGAGGTAGTTAGACAAGGTGACCCGCAGAAAATGGTCGCCCTCGTCGAGCGAATCGCCCGCGACGGCGGCGCCACCCGGGAATCCGTCCGGAAAGAGACCGCCAAGCCCAAAGCTGGCCGTCCCAAGGCCTACGTCTTCAGCTATAAGGCCCCCACCAAGGCGTTCAAGCTGCAGCTGCGCTTCACCAAGTCCCGCGTTGACCGCAACGAGGTCATCGAGGCCCTGCAGAACATCATCGACGAGCTCAAAGCAGGAAATTGAACTGCTGAATCAAGGCCGACGAACAGTCAACGATCAACGCCTGAAATGCTCATGAACCGGCTCGGGTTCGAGGTTCGGGTCTGGTTCCAGGGTCCATGGTCTGAGGCTCTACTCGGAGCTACTCGAAGCTAATCGCCAGCCACTCGGGCAAACCAGACCACCCAGGCAACTCAACGCGCCATCCACCAACCGCGACAACGCGATCATCGAGATCGCGCTGATCGAGAACATCCAGCGGAAGCACCTGACGCCATTCGAAGAGTCCGAAGCGCTTATGCCAGGCGACTAGGGAAGTCGCGGACCTCGATTACCGAGTCCCTGTCGCTCAATTACGTCCCCAAAGAGGTCAAGAATCTGTGTCGGCCGGCCGACATTTCCTCCAAGTCGTTGCTCTTAGAGGTGGTTAAGACAAGGCGACCCGCAGAAAATGGTTGCCTTCGTCGAGTGAATCGTCCGCGACGGCCACGCCACCCGGGAATCCGTCCGGAAAGAGACCGCCAAGCCACAACGCCGGCCGTCCCGCGTTTGACCGCCATGAGGTCATCGAGGGCCTCCTGAACACCATCGACGAGCTGAAGGCTGAAATCTGAACCGAGCTGGTTCGGGGTTCGAGGTTCGGGGTCTGGTTCTTTGCTCAGGGTTCTTGGGTTCTGGTCTGAAGTAGCGCGGAGGAGCGAATGTCCGCGGCTCCTCTTATACCGAATTCAACCACCCGCGGGAAGCATCGACTCCATTCATGAGCGAGGCTATCAATCGATTCGCTGGACTGGGCAGGGTTCGGATGGGCCGAACCGAACCCCGAACCTCGAACCTCAGTAATGCCATTTAGTTAACATAACGCTTATTATCAGAACCAAGGAAAATCCCCAGGAAACCCGGGCTGTGGAAAACCTGCGAACCCTCTCGCCGGCCAAATCCCCGATTCTGGTATCCTCCGAACTAGCGCCCTCCGATGCTGAAAACGCTCGACCGCTACGTGATTCGTGAAATTCTGCCGCCGATGTTCCTGTCGCTGCTGATCTTCACGTTCATCCTGGAAATCCCCCCGGTCATGGAGCAACTGGAGTCCCTGGTGTCCAAGGGGGTCTCCTGGACCGTGGCCGGTCGTATCGTCCTGACCCTGATCCCGCAGGCCCTCGGGTTGACGATCCCGATGGCGCTCCTAGTCGGGCTGCTGATCGGACTCGGCCGGCTATCCGGGGATCGCGAGGCGGTCGCACTCCTGGCCTGCGGCGTCAGCCCCTACCGGCTGCTCCGTCCCGTCCTGGCGCTCACCGGCGCGTGCGTCCTGGTCCACCTCTACGTAATGATCTGGGGAATCCCCGACGCCAATCAGACCTTTCGCGAGATCACCTACGACGTGGTCTCCAAGCGGGTCGAAAATGACGTCCGGCCGCAGGTGTTCTTCGAAGACTTTCCCGGCTGGGTGCTCTACGCCCGCGACGTCCCGCCCAATGGCGGCGGCTGGCGGGACGTCCTCGTGGCCGATACCCACGATCCCGGGCGGACGACCTTGTACCTGGCGCGAGGCGGCCGCCTGATCCTCGACCGGGCTAAGCAGACCGTCGATCTGGTTCTGAACAACGGAAACCGCTATTCGAACAGCGGACCGGACGGCCGCCAGATCGAGACATATCGCTTTCCACGGGACCTCATTGTCAGCCTCGACCCCCAGACCGTCTTTCCCCGCATGGAGATTCAGCGCGGGATCAACGAGCTGTCGATTCCCGAGCTGATGCGGCAGGCCGCCGAGCGGCGAAAGGCCGGGCTCTCGCCGCACCAGGAGGTGATGGCGATCCAGCAGAAATTCTCCTTTCCGGTGGCCTGCCTGGTCTTTGCGGTCATCGGCCTGGCGCTGGGCTTGAGCGTGGCCCGCGAGGGCAAGCTCGCCGGCTTCGTCATCGGGATCGTCGTGATCTTCGGTTACTACATCCTGCTCTACCTGTGCGAGGCGTTGACCAAGGGGCATTACCTGGAGGCGCACGTCTCGAGGTGGGTACCGAATCTGATCCTGTTGCCGATCGGCATCGTTGCGCTGATCTGGCGAGCTCGCTGGGCCGAGGGTCGGCGTCCATTCGGGTGGCTGGATCGCGCGACGACGTTCGTGAAGACCTGGTGGAGCTCGCGTCACACCGAGGCGTCGACGGCCGCCGTGCCCAACGGCCATCCCGGCGTCGGACCGGCGACCACCCCGCGCAGGCCACAGACCCGAAAGGGGGTCCTGCTTGTTGTTCGCATTCCGCGACTGACCTGGCTCTCCCCCAACATCCTCGATCGCTACGTCAGCCGCCTCTACCTGAAGACCGCGGCGATCTCGTTCGCGGCGCTCCTCGGCATCTTCTACATCGCGACGTTCATCGACCGATCGGAGAAACTGTTCAAAGGACAGGCGACCACCGGCATGCTGATGCAGCTGCTGGCGCTGATGACGCCGCAGTTCATCTACTACGTCATCCCGATTGCGGCGCTGCTGAGCGTCCTGGTGACGTTTGGCGTGCTCAGTCGGACGAGCGAGCTCTCCGTAATCAAGGCCTGCGGCATCAGCATCTATCGTCTGGCGATGCCGTTGATCGTCCTGTCGCTCATCTGGGCCGGCGTGCTGTTTGGTCTCGAGCAGCGGGTCATGGCGCTGGCGAATCGCCGTGCCGACGCGCTGGACTCGACGATCCGCGGCCGTCCACCCCGAACGTTCAGCGCGATGAGCCGCCGGTGGCTCGTCGGCCACGACGGGGCGGTCTACCACTACAGCTATTTCGATCCTCAGAAGCAGGCGCTCGACCAGCTGGTCATCTATCAACCGGCCGACGTCGGATGGAACCTGGCGAGCCAGACGTTCGTCACCCGGGCGGTCTGGAACCGGACCGCCTGGCAGGGAGTCAAGGGCTGGCGCCAGGAATTCGGCACCCCGAAGTCGCGGTGGGAGGCGTTCGATCAGCGGCCGCTCGCGCTCGAAACGCCGGACTACTTCGAGACCGAGCAGCCGATCGCCGAGCTGATGACGGTCCCGCAACTCAAGGAGCACATCGACGAGCTGTCGGCCAGCGGCTTCAACATCGTGCCGCTCAGCGTCGACCTCCAGAAGAAGCTCGCCTTCCCCTTCGTGACCGTCGTCATGACGCTGCTCGCCATCCCGTTCGGGATGACGACGGGCAAGCGCGGCACGCTCTACGGCATCGGCATCGGCATCGTCCTCGCGCTGTCGTACTGGACGCTGTCGAGCGCGTTCGCCGCGATCGGAAAAGCGGGTCTCCTGAGTCCCGTCCTGGCCGGCTGGGCGCCGAACGTGATCGCCGCCGGCAGCGCCGCCTATCTCCTGCTGACGGCCCGCACCTGATCTACTCGGGTCGTCGCCGCGGCGCGATGTCCTCGAGCGCCTTGACGAGGTCGCTGGCGAGAATGCCGTGACGGAAGGCTTCTCGCAGCGCCCGCTCGGCGATCTGCCGGGCGACCGTCTCGGGTCGTTGACGTCCCTCGCGCGGAACGGCGGCGACGAACGCCCCAAGACCGCGCCGCATCTCGATGACCCCTTCCGCCATCAGGACACGATAGGCGTGCTGAACCGTATTCGGATTGAGCTTCATCTCTGAAGCCAGTTGGCGGGTCGCCGGCAGCGAGTCCCCGGGCTTCAGAACGCCCACCGAAATAGCCCTGCAGACTTCATCGGCAATCTGCCTGTAGACAGGCCGCGAGTCGTCTTTCCGAAGCTCGATGAACACACCACTACTCTACAGAACTAGTGCTCTAGTTGTCTATGTCACTAGTGCTCTAGCGCACGACCGCGGCCAGGGCTGGGAGTCCCGGAGAAACTTGGGAATTGGAAGTTGGGAGTTTGTTAACGGATGAGCTGGGCGGACGAAATTTTGACCGTCCCGCTTCGGCCAGGGGTGGCGTTGGTGAGGTCGACCACGACGAGAAGAGATTTGATCGCAGCGTTCGCGATTGATGGCGCATCGGCGATCGCGCGAAAACTCTGGAGGGATAGGGAAATCAGTCGGCCGCCGGGATCGAGGTATTCGGACCGTCCCCATCGGTTCCCGGCGGCGTCGCGAAGCTGAATCGAGAGGCGCCCTGGCCGGTCGGCGGACAGCTGGGCTCGGATGCCTTTGAGCGGTCCGGAGGGAATGTCGGCGGCGACCGCCGGCGTACTGACTTCTTCGGCTTCCGGGGGCAAGCGAATACGCGAGTTCGACTTCCCCACCGCCTGTGCGGAGGATCGCACCCGACGCCGGGTCCTTTTCAATTCGCCAGTCGTTGAGGGCCAGGGGCGCGATATCCCCTCCCAACGGCGGGTTCTGGGCGTCGGCTCGGGGCGGAAGAAAGTAGATTGGATTGCTCACGATCCACGGCACTGGCGGATCTCCTGGCGCGCGGGCGACGCGAACTTCGACGCGGAACGCCCCCTCTGCGGCGGCAACCGTCTCACGCAACTCCCCTGTTGTTGTCTTCAGCGGACGACCGTTGCGAAGGAGCACGACCTGCGCGGATTCTGGCGCGAGGACCCGCGCAACGAAGCTCACCGACGTGCCAGGCCGCCCTTGACCTCCCATCGGGATCGTCGGTCCACGATCTGTCTCGGCATGGAAATCGAGCACGCCGTTGGTCGCGACGGCATCGATCTCGGTGTAGACGCGGCCGACGCGGATGGCACCGAGAAGCACCCGCGCATCGGTGGCGGCATCACCCGACCACGAACGGTCCAACTCGACGCGAAGGCTGAAGGTCGTGAAGCTCGCGAGATAGTTCGGAACGCCTGGGATGTTCGAGTTCAGGCCATCTTCGGCGCGGCGCCCGATGCCGCCGTGCGCATCCAGGCCTGCGAGAGCGACCACCGGACGGACGGCGGTGAGGCGGTCCCACCGATCGAGCGTTGACGGTCGACTGAACAACGACGCCAGCGCCGGGCCGGGCCGAAAGAAATAGGAGATCCCCGCTCGCCACAGCCGCCCGCGCGCGCTGTCGCGCCATTGGCTGTCGCTGTTTAGCCACTCGATGCCATTGATTGGCGCGTCGGGATCCGACCAGCGCAAAGCCGGCTTCTGCGAGTCCGGGTGCGCCGCGACGCCAAAGCCTCCCAGCCTGGCGACGTCCTCCACGACCGATGCCCCGGTGCCACCAAGCGGGTACGGGGAGCGCGGCATATCGAGCGCGACATAGTGGCCATCGTCCGTACTGATTTCCACGGCGTCGAGGCACAACACGCCGTCCAGATAAACCGGCGGGTCAGGCGGTCGTGTCGCATCACCGTGGTCGGACAGAATCAGGAAGCGAAGGCCGGCCCTCGCGGCAGCCTGTGCAATAGCCGGCTTGTCGCCTGCCCCATCGGAGCGTGAGCTGTGAACGTGATAGGCACCGGAGACGGTGCGGCGGGAGAGAGCCGACCACGCGCGATCGTCGAGCCTGATCGGCGCGGCCGGGACGACGAAGACGAACAGAAGGCTCAGGAGAGCGCCGGCCGCGGTCAGCGCGACCAGCGATCTCGACAGACGTGTCACTCCATCAGCGGCCAGCGTCGGCGCTGAGAGCCGCCGCCTTGTCGGTGCGCTCCCACGTGAACTCCGGCTCGGTGCGGCCGAAGTGCCCGAACGCCGCGGTCTTGCGGTAAATCGGCCGGCGCAGGTCGAGCGATTCGATGATGCCGCGCGGCGTCAGCTTGAAATGCGCACGCACCAGCTCGCCGATGCGGTCGTCGGAAATCTGCCCGGTGCCGAACGTGTCGATGAAGACCGACACCGGCTCGGCCACGCCGATCGCGTAGGCGAGTTGCACCATGCAGCGCTCGGCCAAGCCCGACGCGACCACGTTCTTGGCGACGTAGCGCGCCATGTAGCAGGCCGAGCGATCCACCTTCGTGGGATCCTTGCCCGAGAACGCGCCGCCGCCGTGCGGGGCCGCGCCGCCGTAGGTGTCGACGATGATCTTGCGGCCGGTCACGCCGGCGTCGCCGTGCGGTCCGCCGACGACGAATCGACCGGTCGGGTTGATGAGGATGCGCGTCTTCGCGTCCATCATGTCGGCCGGAATCACGCGATTCACGATCTTGTCCGTGATGTCCTCGCGCAGCGTCTGGTTGTCGACCGTCGGAACTGTGCTGAGTGGAGACGACGACGGTGTCGACCCGAACGGGCTTGCCGTTGTCGTATTCGATCGAGACCTGCGATTTGCCATCGGGCCGGAGGTAGTCGAGCACGCCGTCACGCCGCGCGCAGGACAAGCCTTTGACCAGCTTGTGCGCGAGCATGATCGGCATCGGCATCAGCTCGGGAGTCTCGGTGCAGGCATACCCGAACATCAGGCCCTGGTCGCCGGCGCCGCCCGGGTCGACACCCTGGGCGATGTCGGGCGACTGCTCGTGAATCGACGAGAGCACGGCGCACGTCTCCGAGTCGAAACCGAACTTGGCGCGGGTGTATCCGACCTCCTTGATGGTGTCGCGGACGATCTTCGGAAAATCGACGTAGCAGCTCGTCGTGATTTCGCCGGCGACGATTGCCAGGCCGGTAGTGACCAGCGTCTCGCAGGCCACGCGGCCGACAGGATCCTGGGCGAGAATCGCGTCGAGAATGGAATCGGAAATCTGGTCGGCGATCTTGTCGGGATGCCCTTCGGTCACCGACTCCGAGGTAAACAAGTAACGACCGTTACGGCTCATGGTCCAGTCGAGCTCCTTCGTTCAGACTGCTGGCGTGCAGTAGATCTCTTAACTGTAGCATATCGTCGGCTGCCGGACGCTCATCCATTGTCCAGTTGATGGGCCGTCTCAGCGGCGCGGGTGGAACTTATCGTAAACGGCCCGCAGGCGCGCCTCGAGCACGTGCGTGTAGATCTGCGTGGTCGACAGGTCGGCGTGCCCCAGCATCATCTGGATCGCCCGCAGGTCGGCGCCGCGTTCGAGAAGGTGCGTCGCGAACGAATGTCGCAGAACGTGCGGGCTCAGCTCGCGCGTGACCCCCGCCTTGATGCCGTACTCCTTCAGCAGCTTCCAGAAGCCCACCCGCGACAGCCGCCCGCCGGCCTTCGCATTGACGAACAACCACGGGGACTTGCGGTGCTTGAGCAGCGCCGGACGCGCCTCGCGCGTATATCGCTGAATCCAGTCGGCGGCCGCATGACCCAGGGGGACGATGCGCTGTTTGTCTCCCTTGCCGATGCAGGTCAGGTACATGGCGTCCAGGTTGAGGTCTCCGGGACGAAGGGACAGGAGCTCACTGACCCGGAGGCCGGTTGCATAGAGCAGCTCGATCAGCGCCTTGTCGCGGAGCCCTCGCGGGATCGTCGGGTCGGGTGCGCTCAACAGACGATCGACGTCCTCGAGGTCGAGATATTTCGGGAGCGCGGGCCAGGCGCGAGGCGCGGACAGATCCTCGGCCGGGTCGGTGGCGATCCGTTTCTCGAGCAGCAGGAATCGATAGTAGCCACGGATGCAGGCAATCGTGCGGGCCACCGATCGCGGTGAGAGCCCGGTCGACATCAACTGCCTCGCAAAGGCCTCGAGATCGCGCCGGCTCAGCGCGTCGACAGAGCTGTCCCGCCCGCTCGGCAAAAGCCGCGAGCGCGGCGAGATCGCGGCCGTAGCTCTCGATCGTATTTCCCGAGAGACGACGTACATCGCGCAGGTAGGCGAGATAGGTGTCGATGGTGGCTTCACCGTTCGCCATGCATCCGTCTCCAGATCCACTCGAGGCACAACGCCATCGCAAATGGAACACACCACCACGGGGAACGCATGGGATGGGTCGTCACAGGGATCTGCTGCGCGGGAAATCTCGAGGCGATCGCCGCGACGAGATCGCCGATGCGATCGGGCGGCCGCGCGACGCCGCCAGAGGCGACCGCGGCGATCCTCAGACCCTGGGGATCGAACGGCGCCGGGCTGGCGATTCGATCGTCCACCACGAGGACCGCGTCGGCACGCCGTGAACCGCTCGACACGGCGACGAGATAGTCTCCCGATGCGTTGGCCGTCCACTCTCCCGCGAACGTCCCTGGCTCCGCCGTCGGCCAGAGCCGAGCGACCTCGTCAACGTGCCGCTGCGGTCCGATCACCCTCGCCGCAACCGACAGCGCTACTCCCCCGCTGGGGTCCGGGGCGAGTTCGTCGGGGCCGACGATCGCGCGGATCCTGATGCGCTCACCGGGCCGGGCGACGCCGGGACTGACCTCGAGTTTCAGTCGAGGTGGAACGGCCTGTGCCGCCTCGATCAGCGTGCTTCGCCAGAACCGCGCAAACGACTCCTGCTCCGTCGCCCGATACCGCCACGCGTCGAGGGCTCCCGAAAAGATGATGCCGCCGGCGCCACGCCGCAGGACAAACACGACCGCCTCGTTCTCCGGACCAACTCTCGCCAGCGCACGCGCTCCAGTCGAGGACAGACGCACCACTAGCATCTCGGAGGCCTGGATGGCCGGGCCGTGGGGAACCACAAGGGTCGTGGGCTGTTCCAGCGCCCTGGCTTCGATCGTCGGGCCACCCAGAAGCGCGGTATATCCCCCCGTCGATTTTCTCGACGGAATGAGCGCGATCACGCCGCCACGCTCGTCGACGAACCGCCGCAGCGTCTCGACGTCGGGCGGCGGCAGATCCTCCGGGGAGCCGACGATCACCACGTCGTAGGGAGTGAGATCGACTGACGTCAAGCTGCGTGGCGGTGCGCCAGCGCGCGTCGCGGTCGTGGGCGACGCCCGATCGATCACGGACAGGGCGAACGCGGCTTGCCCCTCGAGCGAGCGCCGCACGAACGTCGCGGGCCACGAGACCGTCGTGCCGTAGGCGAGAATGCGGAACGGTGGCCGCTCGGCCGGCAGCCTGACGTCCTGGACGCTTTCCCCGCCAGGCTCGAGGCCGACACGAATGGCGCGAACGCGGACGCTCCTCGCGGTTGCCACCGGCAGATAGTCGAGCGTCGTGCTCCATGATTCAGTGGCCCGCCGCCATTGGTGGCGCTCGCTGGCTACGGGCACGCCGCCGTCTTCCACTCGGACCTCGACTGTTTCACCCACGACGCCAACGCCGTCGACGAGGACTTGAAGTTGCGCCGATTGTCCGGGTGCGCGATCGGTGCTCGTCGAGACACGTGCAATGCGCACCGATGGCGCTCGAGCATCGGTTGTGACGGCAAAGAGCGGGAGGCCGCGCGATACGCGATCCGGCGGTGCGTCTGCGATCGCGACTTGCGCGACCGGCAACTGCCCGGTATTCACCCGAAAACCCAGTGCGGCAAGATCCCGTTGGAGCTGCGCGGCGACCCGGGTGTGATCACCGCTGACTGCGGTGTCAGACGGGCTGACGAGGTCGACCGGTGGCCGTTCGCGGTGTGAGGTCGCAACGGCCGGATCCCAGATTGCTGCGATTGCGATGGCCACCGCGATCCAGCGCAGGACGATCATCGCCTGCCCTCCTCGACCACCAGCGCGCCGGCGAGCCTGTCCAGATCCGGGAGTGGCGGCCTCGCCGTGAGTCGCCCCCGCTGGGCGCGCCGGACGACCGATGCGGCCGCGGCGTCGAGCCCGGATCTCGCCGCGGTGACGTCTCCTCTCGCCACCGCGTCGCGCGCGCTCACGATCTGTTTCGACGATTGCAGGAGATCGGCGGCCGACGGCTCGATACGGAGAAGTCGTTCGGCCAGCGTGCCCAACTCCTCACTGAGGGCAGTTATGGCCGCGCCGTGTCCCGCCTCGCCCGCGCGAGCCGTCGTCTGCAACTGTGAGGAGAGACGCACGAGGTCGGCGAGCGCGCGCCGCGCCGCTACGGTCGCCGGATCGGCATCGGTCATCGCCAGCCCGCGACGCCAGTCGAGGGCCGCTGCGCGATCGCCGGTCAGCCGTCGGGCCGGATCGATCCGGGCCCTCGACGGAAGCGCTCGCAGCAGATAGCGGCTGTGACCGAATGCGCGTTGCAGCGCTTGTGCAGCCTCTCGAGCCGGGGGAAGGGCAGCGGCAGTGGCGGCGGCGCTAAGAGCCTGTTCGGCGTGCGTCATGAGCCGCGTGGCCGCCAGAATCTCCTGTCGGGCCTGGTTCTCGAACCGCCCTTCGAGAATATCGGTGGACGATTCGGCCTCCTGCTCTTCGTCCTCCACTCCCCCGCCGAGCAGAAAGAGAAAGTTGGCGCGAACCGCGCGCTGTTCCGCCGCGATCGCGCCGGCCGCCTCCTGCACGGCCGGTCTCGTCATCGACTTTTCGCGCGCGAGCAGCCGTTCGATCTTCAGGACGATCATCTGCTGGCTGAGCACGTAGCGCTCGCGATCGGGTGGCATGTCGAAGCCCGCGAGGGCAACGTCACCCGGTCCGGCGATCTCGACGAAGTACGTATCCGACGTCCCGAGACCGATCTCGTCCGGACGCCTGTCCCTGGCAATCGCCCGGTAGACGAGCGCGTCACCGGGCTCGAGCTTCATTGTCGACAGCGACAAGCGGGTCCTCGCCCGCCAGTCGGTATCACTGCGCCGCTCGACGACGGCGACGAGGGTTCCTTCGTGAAATTCGAATTGCTCTCCGGTCCCCGAGATCCGCGTGTAGCGGATTTCCATCGACGCCAGGCCGAGATCGTCCTGGGCGGTTGCCTCGATGTCGATCGCGCCCGCCGCCGACTCCATTCGCATGTCCCGAGCTGGAGCGACGATCCGCACGTCGGGCACGCGATCGGGCACGACGGATAGTGGAACGAGGCGACGCTCCAGACCGGCGCCGTCCACCGCGAGGTACCCGCTCTCGGTCAGCTCGGCGTCGGCCACTCTGGAGTTCCCCTCGCGCCGAACGGCGAGATCGACGCCGTTCATCCGCACACGCGCCGTGGCCTCGACCTCCATCGGTGCAACCGACACATGAAGGTGACTGCCTGCAATCGCATCAATCGACGCCGGATTTCGCAGTCGCGCGATCGATCGGCCGGTGTAGGCAGGAGGACCTACCTCGACGAGGAGGTCACCGATCACGGGTCGTGCGCTTTCGGGCGTGCTGGCCTCATTCGCCGACGGCCGATTGGAGGCGGCCGGGTGATGCACCAGGAAGGCGGCACCAAACGCCGCCAGGGCGAGAATCGATGACACCGATACTGCCGACAGCGGCACGACGCGTCGCGGATCGATCGCCACCGCCTGGCTGCTCGCCTCGGCGAGCACGCGACGTCTCATATAGGCGGCAACAGGCCGGGTTCCGCTGAGCAGCTCCTCCGCGGTGATGATGAGGTTTCGCAACGCCGGCTGGACAGCTTCGACGAGAGCAGCCGCGGTGTGGCGGTTCCGCCCACCGGCTCGGGAAGCATCGGCAGCCGAGGCGAGGGCGCCAGCGACCAGTCCCATGACGAGGGCGGCCGTCTGGCCAACTCCGGCAAATCGCGCCGCGGCGATCGCCAGCGCCGCGGCCGCGAGCGCCCAGGCCGCCGCGCGGAGGCGGTCGTGGCGACGCGCGCGCAGGAGGACCGCATCGAGCAACCGTTCGAGGGCGGTCGTACCCGGATCGACCGCCGAGGATCCCGAGGCGGTATCCGCTGAGAGCGCGGGCGGCCAATCAGGCGGCTTCCGCATTGACCTCTTCGCGCCCGCGACTGCGGACCCGTCCGCGAATCCACCATTCGACCACCAGGACGACCAGAGAGGCCGCCCACAACCAGCGGGCGTCGCTTTGGTCCGAGCGCAGCCACGCATCGCCGGTCACGCTGTCCGGCTGCCGGGACCAGCGCGCGAGCTCGGCGTCTGTCGTCCGAATCACTTCTCGATCGACGGCCTGTTGGCCGCCACTCGCCAGCATCAGCGCGCGAATGAGGGCGGGAGCGAAGACCGACCGCGCGTGCGCCGACGTCCGGATGAGAAGTCGCTCATCGCTCTCCGCCGCCGCGACGAGAGCTCTGCCGGACGGATCCCTGGTCACGGCGAGCCAGGGCGCGTCGGCCGCTACCGCCGAGGTCACTTCTTCGCTCCGCGCGGCCTGGTCGAGCGCAGGGTTCGCCCGAAGCGACAGCAGGATGCTGGCGTTGCGCGGGCTCCTGATCTCGTGCGCCCGATCGAACCCGGCGGGCGCGGCCGCACCAGCGAACTGCACGACGGTGCGTCCATCCCCATCCGATTCCGGCCGGCCGATCGTCGCCGCGGCAGCGAGCGCGGCACGGCCGTCGGCTTGCTCACCCTCCGCCGTCGCGATCGTGATTGGCGACGAGGCCGGTGACGCACCGGTTGACTGCCACCTGACGCGAGTCGAGGCCGAATCGATGGCCACGTTCGGCTGCCAGCGTGCGTGGCGCCAGCCGGAGAGCGCCGGACCGGTCCATTCTCTGGTGTCGGGAAGGTCTCCGGCGCGAACGAAGCGCAGTCCGATGTCTGGCGGCGCCTCGCCAAGCGATCGACTGCTGACGGTTCCCTGATGAAAATCGGAGACCAGGACGATCTCCCTCCGAGCAGGTGGCGATGTCGCCAGCATCCGGACGGCACGCGACAGGCCGTCGTTGAGATCCTCGGTGTCGATTTGCGCGAACTGATACGCGCTGACCTGTTCCGCCCGCGCAATCTCTGCGGCGAGAGCCGACGGAATCCGCGCCCTCGCGTCCGGCTGCTGCATGCTCGGGCTCGTATCGACGACCACGACGCGCGCGACCCTCGCGTTCCACGTCGACACCCGCCACCGTGACAAAACGAGCGGTTGCGCCGCAGCCGCCACCGCGCACGCGACCGCCGCGATCCGCAACAGCATCAACCACACGTCCGTAGGACGCTGCAATCGCACCGCAGCGGTGTTGGACGGCTGGACGAAGCGGATGGTCGGGAATGGCAGCCGCCGTGCCTGATGCCTGGTCAGTAGATGCAGCGCGAGCGGTCCGGCGACGAGAACGAACCCGGCCAGCGCGGCGGGAACGAGCCAGATCATCAGCCCACCAGTCGTCCGGTCCGACGACGAAGGTAGCTGCGAAGGACATCGTCGAGCGGCGTATCAGTGAGGACGCGCATGTAGTCGATGCCGTACATGCCGCACCGGCCACGCCAGCGCTCGAGAAACTCCGATACGGCCTCCCGGTAGGCGCGCCCGCCGGCGTTTCGGTTGGCGACGACCGTCCGGCCGGTCTCGAGATCGGCCAGCTCCACGTCACCGTTGAACGGCAGCGCGATCTCGTCGCGCGTGAGGAGATGAAAGACCACCACCTCGTGCCCGGCGTGCGCCGCCCGCTGCAGGACCCGTTCGACCTCTTCGTCCTCGTCGTAGAGGTCGGAGATGACGACGATCAGCCCTCGCCGGCGCATCATGTCCACGGCCCGGCCGAGCGCCGCCGCGGCACGGGTCTCGCCATCGGGCTCAGTGCGGGCCAGCGCGAGCAGCAGCGCTCGCAGGTGCAGTTGACCGCCGCGGCTCGGCAGATAGTCACGAATGCGATCGGCGTAGGCGACGACGCCGACGGCGTCCCCCTGGCGGAACAACAGCTGCGCCAGCGACGCCGCAATCATGCGCGCGTAGTGCAGCTTGCTGACGCCGTTCTCCGCCGCGTACGCCATCGATCGGCTGGTATCGATCGCAATCTGACAGTGCAGGTTCGTGGTCTCGCGGAACTGCTTCGTGTGCAGGCGGTCCGTTCGCGCGAACAGCTTCCAGTCGACGTACTTGAGATCGTCGCCCGGACGATAGTGACGGTACTGACTGAACTCGGCGCTGTAGCCGTGGAACGGGCTGCGGTGCGCGCCGGACACCGTGCCGTCGACCACGACACGAGAGACCAGCTCGAGGTCGGCGAGCGTGGCAAGGACGGCGGGATCGAGCATCAGCGGTGCGCGACGTCGAGCAGTCGGCGAACAATCTCGTCCGAATCGATCGCGTCGGCCTCGGCCTGGAAGTTCACCAGCACGCGATGGCGGAGCACCGGTGACGCGATCGCCTCGATGTCCTCGAAGGCGACGACGGTACGGCCGTCGAGGAGCGCGCGCGCCTTGGCACCCAGCAGCAGCGCCTGTCCGGCGCGCGGACCGGCGCCCCACCGCACCCATTTCCGCACGAACTCGGGGGCCCCCTCGTCGGTCGGCCTCGTCGCGCGAACGAGCCGCGCCGCGTAGTCGATGACGTTGTCGGCAGCCGGCACGTCGCGAACGACGGTGTGCAGCCGTTCGATCTCTTCGCCATGCGCGACCGGCTCGATCCGCGCCTCTTCCGTTCCGGTCGTCATCGAGAGGATGCGTCGCTCTTCCTCCGCCGTCGGGTATTCGATGACCACGTTGAACATGAAGCGATCGAGCTGCGCTTCGGGCAACGGATAGGTACCCTCCTGCTCAATCGGATTCTGTGTGGCCAGCACGAACAACGGACGGTCGAGATCGTAACGAACGCCGCCGACGGTGACCTGATATTCCTGCATCGCCTCGAGCAGCGCCGCCTGCGTCTTGGGCGGAGTGCGGTTGATCTCGTCGGCGAGCAGGATGTTGGCGAAAATCGGTCCGCGGATGAACCGAATCACCCGTTTGCCCGACGATCGATCCTCCTCGATCACCTCGGCCCCGAGGATGTCCGATGGCATCAGGTCGGGCGTGAACTGAATGCGATTGAACTTCAGGTGGACGGCTTCCGCCAGCTTCTTGATGATCAGCGTCTTCGCCAGGCCCGGCACGCCGCGGAGCAGGCAGTGGCCGCCAGCGAGAAACGCAATCAGGATTTCGCGCAAGACGCGACCCTGGCCGACAATCGCCTTCCCGAGCTCGCGCTCCAGCCTCGCCGCCATCTCGGCGACCCCGTCGATCGCTACCGGCGAGTCGGGCGTGCGCCCGGCGACGTGCATGCTCCGTTCGGCCATCTGGATCGCAGTGTACTACGGAGGTTTCGCGGCCGGTCGATCGTGCGTCCCCGCCGTCATCCCGGCCTCCCGCTCGGGCGTCATGACCCATCAACCGCTCGAGCGACCACCCGGTTCGTCCGTGGCGGACTGCCCGCGCCTCGTCCGGCCCCAGCGATGGTGCGTCACCGGATCGTTGACAGGGACCGGGCGCGTGAGTAACGTAGGCGGTTGGCCGGAGGCACAGGCGCTCTGGCGGCCCCCACGTCTCCATGTCAACCCATTCGAAGTGGCAGTCGCTCCCGACGGAGCAAATCAACCCCGCCAGTCTCGCAATCGACAAGACCGCGGTCCGCGACATCATCGATATGGTGGTGAACGAGGACCGCAAGGTCGTTGCGGCGGTTCACAAGGAAAAAGAGCGCATCGCGCACGGCATCGAGATCATCGCGCACGCCCTGCGCAAGGGCGGCCGCATCATCTTCGTCGGGGCGGGAACCAGCGGCCGCCTCGGGGTCGTCGAGGCGGCCGAGATGCCCCCGACCTTCGGCACCTCTCCCCGTCTCGTGCAGGCGATCATGGCCGGCGGACAAGCGGCGGTGTTCCAGGCCAAAGAAGGAGTCGAAGACAACTACGAAGAGGGCGGCCGCAGCGTCGCCCGACTGCGCCTGACCAATCGCGACGTGGTCATCGGCGTGTCGGCCAGCGGGATCACGCCATTCGTCCGGGGCGCGCTGACGCGCGGACGCAAGGCTGGCGTGAAGATCATCTTCGTCACCTGCTGGCCCGGCTCGGAGCTGCAGAATTTCGTCGATCTCATCATCGCCCCGGCGGTCGGCCCGGAGATCATCGCGGGATCGACGCGACTGAAGGCCGGGACGGCGACCAAGATGGTCCTGAACATGCTGACGACCGTCGCGATGATCAAGGTCGGCAAGACCTACGGCAATCTGATGGTCGACGTGAAGACCGGCTCGGAAAAGCTGAAGGACCGCGCCCGCCGCATCCTCGGCGTCGTCACCGGCATCGACTACGAGACCGCCGACGAGGTGCTCAAGCGGGCCGCCTGGAACGTCAAGGCGGCGATCGTGATGCAGAAGACCGGATTGTCGCGCGTTCAGGCGATCAAGCGACTCCGCAAGGCGGACGACTCGGTGCGGACCGCGATCGGCGAAGACATCGAGCCGCGCTTGAGAGAGCTGCTCAAGTCCCCCTAGCCCCTTCCGGCTCTCGACTGATCACGACCTCTTCGGGAACCTTCGCCGCCGCTGCCTCGTCGAGCCACAGCTCGACGGTGTCGTGGAGCTCGAGAAACGAGGCCGGCAGCTTCGGCGTGATTGGCCCGGTCACCAGCCGGTGGATCGCCGGCGCCTTCGACTTCCCCGTTGCGATCAGGACAATGCGTCGGGAATGAAGGATCGTCGCCATGCCCATCGAGAGGGCTTCGCGCGGCACGCGCTCGACGTCTGCGTCGAACAGGGCCGCGTTGCTGCGCCGGGTCTCGGCCTTGAGCACGACCTTGTGCGTGCGCGCCACCAGCGCCGACGCCGGCTCGTTGAAGCCGATATGGCCGTTGGTGCCGATGCCGAGCAGCTGCAGGTCGATCCCTCCGGCTGACAGAATCGCCCGCTCGTAACGCTGGCACTCGACCTCGAGATCGTCGGCCCCGCCGTTCAGGAAATTGATCCGGGCAGGATCGATGTTCACGTGCGAAAAGAGATGTTTGTCCATGAACGTCCGGTAGCTGCCCGGGTGCGAGGCGGGCAGACCGGCGAATTCGTCGAGGTTGAAGGTCGTCGCTTCGGCGAAATCCGCCTGTCCCCGCCCATGCAACGCGACCAGCTCGCGGTATAGCTTGATGGGCGTCCGTCCGGTCGGCAATCCGATCACGAGCCGCGGATTGCGGCGCAGCGCATCGGCAACGGCCGCCGCCAGCGTTTTGGCCAGCGCCCGCTCGCCCGCGAAGGCTCGAATGCGAAACGTGGTCACCGGCGCTCCGGCCTGGGTCACAGTCAATCGACTCTGTACTCCGGGATGTGCGAGACACCGCGCGCGTCGGCCAGGGCCAGCCGGACTGCGCCGATGGCTGGTTCGACATCCAGACGAAGCGTCCGGCTCGCGGGTGAGGCCAGCGGCAGCCGGCGATCGAGCTCGTCGTGCAGCCAGGGAACCGCCTTGAACATCCCGCCCGCGAGCACGAAGGGGAAAGACTCGCCGACGAGATCGAGGCGTCGGGCGACCGACAGCGCCGACGATTCGAGCTCATCGGCCGAGCCGCGAAGGATGCCGATCGCGACCGAATCCCCTTCCCTGAACGCCGTATGGACGCACTGCGCCAGCGCCGCAATCGCGGCCGGTCGCAAGGTGCCGTGATAGACCTCGTGGATCAGATCCTGCGTGCGCGCGACCTCGAAGTACTGCAGCAGCAGCGACGTGAGGAGCGTGCGCGGTCCGCGGCGATCGGCCTCGCGCAACACGGCGCGCAGGGCGGCGCGCCCGATCCAGTAGCCGCTGCCCTCGTCGCCCAGGACGTAGCCCCAGCCGCCGGAGCGTGCGGCCTGGTTGCGAGCATTCCGGCCGTAGGCGATCGACCCGGTCCCGGCAATGACGACGACGCCGGGTTGGTCGGGGGCGCCGGCCTCCAGCGCGACCAGCGCGTCGTTGACCACGAGCACCCGGGCCTTGAAGCCGATCCGCTTCATGATGCCGGTGACGACACGCCCGTCTTCGACCCGATCGACGCCGGCGATGCCGAGACAGATCGCCGACGGCACGATGTCGAGATCGCCGATCGCTTCCTGCATGACCTCGTGGAGCACCTTCTCGACTTCGAGCTCACCGGCGGCCTGCAGGTTGGCGCCCCCGCGGCGCGCCTCGGCCAGAACATCACCCCGATCGTTGGCGAGCTGACACACAGTCTTCGTGCCGCCCGCGTCGATACCGAGCACGTACATCAGTCGCGCGTCCCTGTCATCGCTCACCAAAAACGAATCGCACGATAGTGCCGCGCGCGCGGCAAAGTCAAACCTGAGTGCCGGATCTCGTTGACACTCAGTTTCCGCAACTGCTACATTCAGCGCATCATATGAGAATTGGCGGAGGCTTCATCTGGCTCCGGCGCGCGACGGCGGCGCTGGCAGCGATAGGCGGAGTGTGGGTGGCGGTGGCGCAGTCGCCGGCAATCTCCGCGGAGCCGAGGTCAGAAGTGCGCGCGCTGTGGGTGCTGCGCACGTCGCTTTCGACGCCCGCCAGCATTCACGCGCTGGTCAAGACCGCCAGCGACCACGGCTTCAACACCCTGCTGGTCCAGGTGAGAGGACGCGGCGACGCGTACTACACGAGCGATCTCGAGCCGCGCGCCGCGGAGCTGGTACGTCAGCCGGCCGCGTTCGACCCGCTCCAGACCGTGATCGCCGACGCCCATCAGGCCGGTCTCCGCGTCCACGCCTGGATCAACGTCAATCTCGTCTCGAGCGCCGCCGAGCTGCCGGCCGCGCGCGACCATTTGATCTACCGTCATCCGGAGTGGCTCATGGTTCCTCGCGAGATCGCGCAGGAGCTGCGGGCCACCGACCCCGCGAGTCCCGGCTACGTCGGGAAAGTGGCGCGCTGGGTCCGCGCGCTTCCGGACAGGGTCGAGGGCCTCTATGTCTCGCCGCTGCAGCCTGAGGCCGCCGCGCACAACCAGGCAGTCGTGGCGGACATCGCCAGGCGCTATCCCGTTGACGGCATCCATCTCGACTATGTCCGCTACCCCAGCGATCAGTTCGATTACAGCCGGTTCGCGATTGCCGCGTTCCGCGCCGACATGCGGACGAGGATTTCGCCGGCGTTGCGACACGAGCTCGACGAGCAGGACGTCGTGGATCTCTTTGCCTATCCGGATCGATTTCCCAACGAATGGAAAACGTTCAGGCGAAGCGAGCTCTCGTCGATGTTGATGCGACTGCGAACGGCCGTGAAGACCGCTCGGCCGGACGCGCTCTTCACCGTCGCCGCGGCGCCCGATGCGCAGGAAGCCTTCGACCAGCGCCTGCAGGACTGGCGCACCTGGCTGGAACAGCGGATCATCGACGCGGTGTGCCCGATGGCCTACACCCAGGAGGCGGATCGATTCGCTGAGCAGATCGCCGCCGCCCGCGACATCGCCGGCGGCAACGCCGTCTGGGCTGGCATCGGCGCCTATCGCTTGCGACCGGAACAGACGATCGAGAACATCCAGGCCGCCCGCCGTCTCGGCACTGCCGGCTTCGTCCTCTTCTCCTACGACAGCTTGACCACGTCGAAGCAAACCCCATCCGACTATCTCGACGTCGTCAGCCGCGGAGCCTGGTCGAGATAGACGGGCACACCACGGAGGCGGTGACCCTGCTCCCACGCCCGCTCGATTTTTCCAGGCCCGCCCGGCTGCTGCAATCCGCGATCGCCGTCCACGCGTTCCCGGCCGCCGTCATCGAAGTCGGGCGCCGCGACCGCGTGCTGTGGCGGCAGCCATTCGGCCGACTCACGTTCGAAGCCGACGCCTCCCCCACCACCGGCGAGACCATCTTCGATCTGGCGTCGCTGACCAAGGTCATCGCGACAACGACGCTGACGATGCGGGCCGTCGACGCGGCTGTGCTGTCGCTCGACGATCGGGTCGGCCATTTTCTGTCTGCGTGGCGCGGCGCCGATCGTGAGACGGTGACCATTCGCGACCTTCTCGCGCACGCCTCGGGCCTGACCGCGTACCTGCCGTTCTTCCGCGATCATCACGGTCGGGCGGAGTTCGAGCGGAGCATCTCGTCCCTGCCGCTCGAATACTCACCGCGGTCGCAATCCCTCTACAGCGATCTCGGGTTCATCCTGCTGGGATTCATCGTCGAGGACGTGGGCCAACAGCCGCTCGGCGATCAGTTCGCGAATCTGTGGGGTCAGATCGCGTCGGACGAACGGGAACTCGGGTTCCATCCCCCACGGGAGTGGCGAACCAGGACCGCGCCCACTGAACTCGATCTCTGGCGCGGTCGGCTGCTGCAGGGGGAAGTACACGATGAAAACGCGTGGGCGCTTGGCGCCGCCGCGGGACACGCGGGCCTGTTTGGGTCGGCGTCCGCAGTCGGCGGTTTCGCGCGGGCGATGCTGGATGGATTGGCTGGCGAAAAGCGGGTCGCGCAACCAGACACCATCCAGCTGTTCGCCACACGTACCGCCGTACCCCGCAGCTCACGCGCGCTGGGGTGGGACACGATGCTCACGACGTCGTCATGCGGGACACGATTGTCCACGCGCGCGATCGGGCACACCGGCTTCACTGGAACGT
Source organism: uncultured Acidobacteriota bacterium (assembly GCA_963771415.1). GTDB lineage: Bacteria > Acidobacteriota > Vicinamibacteria > Vicinamibacterales > 2-12-FULL-66-21 > CAWAZT01. Next base: position 445,167 of record CAVYTI010000011.1, read on the forward strand.
CCTTGTGGATCGATCCGGATCAGGATCTTTACATCGTGTTGCTGACCAACCGTGTGCACCCCACGCGCGACAACAACGCGCTGCAGGCCGTGCGCCGGCAGGTTCATGACGCGGTCGTGGAATCGCTTCGGTCGGCTTGAGCCGGCCAGCGAGACACCCTGTGGCGTCCTAACCAAAGTGACCGACTCAGTGCTGGCCCGGTTGTCGAATGATCGTCGGCTGCGTGCCTCCGGGCCCTCGGCCCGGTCCGGGTCCGACTCCTCTGCCGGGACCCTGCCCGCGGCCGCGCCCGCCTTCTCCGCGTCCGGGCCCTCCCGGACCGCCCGGCTGGCCGCGACCACCCGGGCCACCGGGCTGGCCTCGACCGCCTGGCCCGCCGCCGGGCTGAGCGCTGACGAATACGAACTGCCATTCGTTATAGTGCGTCCGGCCCTGGTAGATACGAATCGATTCCGCCTTGCTCTTGCTGGCCACGCCGAGAATTCCTCCAGCCACGCTGCCCTGCCCGCTGAAGGGCGACGGAGCCGCCGAGGGATTCTGGGAAGGAGCGGATTGCCCCCGCTGCGGCGATGGCCCGCCGCGCCCCGACTGACCGCCGGGCTGCCCGGGCTGGCCAATCTGTCCGGCCGCGCCAGTGGCCGCGCTCAACGGCACGAAGTCATCGTTGGTGATGGGGTCCTTGTACTTTTTTCGAAGAAAGTGACCTTGGACCAGGGCATCGATGCTCGGCGGCAGGTTCTGGTTCTTGGCCTGATACAGTCGAATCGCGCGAACGTACTGCAGGCCGCGGAAAACCAGCTCCTCTTCCTTCTCGCGCTGGGTTTCGTGACGCCACACCGGCATGGCCACGGACATCAGCACGGTGAGCACGGCCACCATCACGAGCAGCGCCGCCATGGCGTAGCCGTTCTCGTCGAGACGCACCAATCGCGCTTGACCCCGTAAACCCATGAGAGTATTATCCTTAGCGTCTGTCATGCTAGCACATTTCCGTCGAGACGATGCCCTCGTCCTTGCCGCAGCGGTACTTCTGGCGATCGCGATTCCGCTCGGCGTGGTGAGCTGCGACAAGGTTCCGCTGCTGGCGCCGACCGGCACGGTAATCAACCTTTTTGCCACGAGCGATGCCGCCCAGTTGAACAGCTCGATGGACATCGTCGCAACCGCGATCGAAAACGGACAGGCATCTTCGGGTACGGGAACAGGCGCGGCAACCACGACGACCACCGCCGGCGCCGGAACACCAGTGCAGAACGGTACGGTGATCACCTTTACGACGACGATCGGGCGAATTGAGCCTCAGGAAGCAAGAACCCACAACGGTCAGGTGACGGTCAAGCTGATTACGGCCAGCACGAGCGGAACGGCGACGGTGACGGCCTTTTCGGGCGGCGCCTCCAGCAACCTGCAGATCAAGGTTGGCAGCGCGGCGGTCGATCACGTGCTGCTCTCCGCCAGTCCGCAAACGCTCGGTGCGAGTGGCGGCACGTCGACAATCTCCGCGCGCGTCGAAAACGTATCCGGCGCCGGCGTGCCGGGTGTGGCGGTCACGTTCACCGCGGATGCCGGATCGCTCTCGCCGACCACAGCCACGACCGACGACTTCGGCACGGCCACTTCGCTGCTCACGACCTCTCAAAAGGCCACGGTTACGGCAAACGTCGCCGGAAAGACGGCCACGGTTGCCGTCAACCTTAATCCGCGCACCGGGATCACCCTCGCCGCGCCGACAACGGCAATCGCGGCTGGCGTGCCAGCGTCGTTCACCGTGGGCGTCGCCGCCACGTCGAACATTCGCAACGTCACGATGGACTTCGGCGACGGTTCGCAGCAGTCGCTGGGCGCGATCAGCGGTTCGACAACGGTGCAGCACACCTACACGACGTCGGGGACCTTCTCGGTGAGCGCCACCGCGCTCGACGCCAGCGGGTTCACCGAACAGGTAGGTACGTCCCTGACGATCCTGCCGGCGCAGCCACCAGCCGTGACCATCGCCGTCTCCAACAACAACCCGAGCGTCGGCGAGACCGTCATCCTGACCGCGACCGCATCGGGCGCGACATCCACGATCCTGAGTTATCAGTGGAACCTGGGCGCGAACGCGGTGCCACCGACCGCGGAAACGACCGGCAACCAGCTCACCGTCACCTACACGGCGACCGGCACCAAGATCATCACTGTCCGCGTCCTCCAGGCCGCCGGCCCCAGCGGCGACGGCCAGACGGCGGTGGTCGTGAAGCCGTGACAGTCAGATCCCTCGTCCTGAGTCGGCGAGGTGCCGGACTTCCGGACGAACGGACTCAGACCTGAACGGAAACTCGAAACCAAGGACTGGCGACCCAGGACTGAGGACGAAGGACCAGGGACGAAGGACGTGAGACGAACGACCCCCTACCAGTCCGAATAGTTCGTCCCATCCAGACCCGTGCCTTGCGCGCCGCTTTTCAGGTTGTAGATGCCTGGCTCGCTGCTCGGGTTGTTGGGGTCGGCTTCGGCCGGTATGGTCTGCCACGAGTCGGCCGAGTGGGTGAAGGGATCTTCCGGAATCTTCCGCATGTATCCGTCGCTGACCAGCGCATCGAGCGACGCCGGGTACTTCCCCTTGTCGGCATAGTACTGGTCGATCGCGTCGCGGACGCGGAAGAGATCGGTCTTGAGTACCGACTCCTCCGTGCGAGTGATGGAGTTCTTGTATTGAACCAGGCCCATCGCGGCCAGAATCGAAATCAGCGAAATCACAACGAGCAGCTCCACGAGGGTGAACCCTCGTTCGCGGACCGTCGTCCCGCCGTTGGTGTTGATCTTCATCAGCGTTCACTCACGATTGCACGTTGCCGGCTACCAGTCCTTGTACTTCGTGCCATCCAGCCCCTTGCCGTCCGACTTGGTGTAAACGTCGTAGACGTTGCTGCCACCCCATGACGTCGACTCGGGCCGATCGGTGTAGGAGCGCAGGCCCCATTCGGTCGAATTGGTCATCGGATCGATCGGAATTCGCCGCAGGAACTTGAGCTTCTTCCCCGTCTGATCGTTGTTGAGGGTCACGCCCTCGACGAGAGTCTCGAGCTTGGGCGGATAGTTCTCGCTGCCGGCCTGAATGTCGCTCGGCGCGATCATCCCGGCGTCGGCGGCGTCCTTGAACTTGTCGATCGCGGTTCGCATCTCACGCAATGCCCGATGCAGTTCGACCTCGCGCTGGCGCTGCACCGTCACGCGCGCCAGCGGCATCACCGCCGAGGCGAGGATCAACATGATCGTCGCGACGACGAGCAGCTCGACGAAGGTGAACCCGCGTTCGGACAGGTGAAGACGCGACATGGATCGCTCGCTATCGGACGGTGACCGTCACCGGACTGAAGGTCAACTGCAGCGGCGCCCCTTCCGGGGTGCTCGCCACTCCGCTGACCGCGATCATCGATCCACCCGGCCCGACCGCGTCGAAGATCAGTGCCGCCAGCAATCCCGCTCCGGACGCTCCGGTCTGATCACTCGGCCCGCGTCACCGCGATATCGACCCGCCCCGACACAGCGTCGATGCGAGGCGTGAACGAGGCGATCACCCCGCCCTGCCGCATGAACGTGCCGTCCTGCACCGTGCGTACGCGCAGCACTGCCGGGTTGTAGGTAATCGTCAAGGTAACCACGGAGACCCGGGCCGCGTTGTTGATCGAGACCGGCATCGTGTACGGACCACCAGCCACCTGAAACGTCGTCCCCGGTGGCGACACGATGATCTGCGCCGGGGTGAGCGGCGACGCGGTCGGCGGCTGACCGGCGGGGCTCGTCTGCACTGGATTCGGCACGTTTGGTGACGGAGCCGTCGGCGGCTGCTCCGTGGTGGTCGGCGTCGTCGCCGGTAGGTTCGGATTCGGGTTCACGGCGGGCGGAGCGGCGCCTGCTTCGGGTGTCACGGGCGGTGGAGGCAACCCCGGCGCTGGCAACGTCGCGACCGGGCTCACCATGCCCGGCACCGGCGACGTGCCGGGCGGCGCCGGCAGGTTCGTTGGTGGAACGCCGCCAGGGCTCGCGACCCCTCCCGGAGGAAAGTTCGGCGGCTGATTGGCAACGCTCGGCGTGGGAGCGGGGGCACCGCCAACGCCGGCCGCCTCACCCTGCGGCGCGATGAGCGGTGGCGGTCCGCCGAGGCCGACGTTCTGCTGTGTGCCGATGTAGATGGAGCCCAGGTCCGTTGAGGTCAGCTCGTGCGTGCGAACCACGTGCGGCGTGATCAGCATGACGATGTCGGTGTTCTTCAGATCGATGTCGTTCCCCGAGAGAATCTGTTTGAAACCCGGAACGTGGATCAAGCCGGGAAAACCCTGAATATTCCGGCGCTCGTCCTCGCCGATCAATCCAGCGAGGAGATTCGATTCCCCCTCGCGAAGCCGGAGATGGGTCGAGACTCTGCGCGAGTTGAACGACGGAATGCTCTGTCCGGCGACGTCGATATTCTGGCCGAGCGAGTTGTTTTCGAGCGCCATGTCGAGGATGACCTCGCCCTCATAGGTCACCCGCGGCGTGATGTCCATGTTCACGCCGACGTCCTTGTAGTTGTAGGACGACTGCGGGATGGTGGCGAAGCCGCCGGCCGCGGCGGCGCCGAAGACGGTGGAAATGACCGGCACCTGCTGACCGAGGTTGAGGGTCATCTTCTGCCCCTCGGTGCCGCGAAGCTGCGGCTTGGCCAGCGTCCGGCTGTGGCTGTCGCTTTCGAGGAAATTGACGACCGCGGTCGGCACGCCGAGATAGAAGTCGGCGGTGCTGACGCCCTGGCTGATCGTGTTCAGGTTGAACGGCGGCGGCGCGGTGACGGTTCCACCGCCGGTATTGGGCGGCGCCACTTCCGGCGAGAACAGAATGTTCAGGTTGTACTGACTGAGATTGATTCCGTAGCGTTTGATGCGCTCGCGATCGACCTCGAGAATCTCGACGTCGAGGACGACCTCGGCCCGCGGTTTGTCGTTGGCGCGGATGATCCGATCGATGACGTCGACGACCGGGGCGGTGGCACGGACGGTGATCGTGTTGGCGGTCTTGTTCGGCATCACCATTGGCGGCAGCGGCAGCTGCGGAATGCGCATGATGGTGTTGACAATCTGGGCCAGCTCGGTCGCGTCGGCGTGCGAGATGTAGAACACCCGGACGACGAGCTCGTCGTACTGGGTGTGCTTGGCGGGCTGATCCGGGATGATGATGATCGTCCGTGGATTGACCACCTTGTAGTAGTACTGGTTCGCCGACAGCACCTGCTGCAGCGCTTCTTCGATCGTGACCCCGTCGAGGCTGACCGTGAACGGCTTGTCGACGAACTGCTGGTCGTAGGTAATGTTGATGCCGGTGGTGGCGCCGATGAAGTTGAGAATGTCGCGCAGGCTCGAGTTGTTGAAATTGACCCGCAGCGGCTCACGCGACGCCGGGTTGAGCAGCGGCGGTGCGTTCAGGCGCTGCGCCTGCTGCTGCAGCTCGAGGATCCGCGGCTTGGGGCGCGCGGCTTCGACGCGATCGCGGATCGTCTTCTCGAGCTCGGCTGCCTTGGCGATGGCGGTGCGATTGGTCGCATCGAAATTCAACGCCCGCTTGTACTCCGCGAGCGCGCCATCGAGCTGATCCTTCTTCTCGAGATCCTGCGCCTTCTCGATGTGCGCCCGCGACGCTTCTTCCTGCGCGCGCTGCAGGTGAATCTTGTACTCGACATTGTCGGGATCAGCCTGCACGGCCTTGGTGAAGTAGGTCACCGCCGCATCCCAATCCGAGATCCGGGTCGCCTCCTGGCCGTGGCGGAAGGCGTTTCCGGAAGCGCAGCCGGTGGCGAGCGCGGTCAAGAACAGAAGGCCTACGAGTCTACGTGTCATAAGTCAGCTATCAGCTCTCCGCGAGGTGTCGTGATGCGGCCCTGACATCCGTTCACTGGCCCCGAAGGGGAATCGTCCGCCGGCCGGTACCGTTGGTGTATTCCATGACGATCGACTCCACACCGATCCTCACGATCCGATAGCGGCCGTCAATTATCTCCCCTTCGCGGCCGTAGAACACATCCCGCCCGTCCGACAGCGCCGCGATCTTGCCCGGTCGGCCATCGACGATGCCGAAGAACTTCAGTGCGATCGGGGGCGGTCCGACCGGCTGAGGCGGCTCCATCACCTGGGGAAGCGGCGCGGGTGTCGGCCTGGCGAACTCACGAGACTCGGGCGGCGGCGCCTTCGGCTGAAATCGAAACGGATTCCGCCCGGCCTCGTTCGGCTCGGGCGGGGGCTGCTCCAGCGTCCCGAGTCGGACCTCGAGCGACGCCGGATCGCCTGGCTCTCCTGCCTGACTCGAACGCGCGGCCCTCGTTGGGTTAGACGGTCCAGAGCTCGGCGTGGCCGAGGGCCAGAGCTGATAAGCGATGAGGGCGACCAGCGCGACCCCCAGCCCCACGATCAGCCACGGACGCGGACCGGAGCGCGGCGGCTGATCAGCCGGCATTGTCGGTCCGGAAATACGTCGCGACGTCGAGTTTCACCGTCAGGCCGCGCTCGCGCTCCTCGGGCGCGCTGAGCGCGACGTTCTCCAGGACCATGAACTCCGGTGCCGTCTCGAGCGCGTAGATGAAGTGGCGCACGGCACGATAGTCGCCACTGAGAAAGTAGGTCGTCGTCACCTTCTCGAGGCTGCTGCCCTTTTCCTGCTTCACGACGTTGGTGCCGCGATCCAGACGCAGGTTCGACTCATTGGCGAGTTGTGAGAGCCGCCGGTAGGTGATGCCTCTCGCGGAGCTGGCGTTGGCCGGAAGAACGTCGTGGTAGAACTTGCCGAGCGCGATATCAGCCTGCTGCTTGCCCTGGATCGTCGCGCGTGCCATCGCGGCGTCCTGGCGCGCACGGCGGAGCGCCTCACGCTGGATCTGCGCGTTCTGCTCGGCGCTCGCCACCTGACGGCCGAGCGGGAATACCAGCAGCGCGAACAGCAGCACGTTGCCAACAGCGCCGACCGCCAGGAGGACGATGATCTGGCGCTTCTCGGCGAGGACGCGGCGCAGCAGCGTCATCGCGCCTTTCCTTTCGGCGCGCTCGTGGACGCCGGGCGCACGCTCTGACGCTCGGGCACATAAATCGCCGTCATCGTCATGTGATGCAGCCCGTCCTCGGTCACCGTCTCCGCGCTCCACGACACGTCACGAAACACGCCCGTCGCCTCGAGCTTCTCGAAGAAGGTGTCGTTGTCTTCGGCGCGCCGCCCCTGGATGTCCATGTTGACGTGGGTCGCGCCGTCCTTGAACTCCGGCCGGACGGCGGTCAGCATCACGTTCTCGGGCAGCGTCGCCTCGAGACGGTTGAAGAGCTCGGTCCACGAGAACGTGCGCTGCTCGATCAGGCCGTTGGCTTCCTTCGCCGCGGCGGTCACCACCGCCAGCTCCTGCGGATTCATGCCGCGACGGATATCGGCGGCCTCCTTCGTGCGGCGATCGATCTCGTCACGGTCGCGATTGATCGCTGTGGTCAATTCGGTCTTGAACCGCGACAACGAAATGATCCGACCGACCTGCATCGCCGTGACCAGAACCACGATGGCGGCAAGGATGCCGAGCAGCACGTGCACGGCGCGCTCGTTGTAGAAGGGACGGGTCGAGAGATTGGTGCGAAGCACTAGGCGACCCGCTCCCGAAGGACGACTCCGACGGCCGGCGCCAGCGCGTCGAGCAGCTCGGCGCCGGCGGAAATGCGATCGACCATGGGGGCCGCGCGCCGGAAGTCGAGCGCTTCCACGCGCACGCCAAGCCGCTCCTCGAGGCCGCGCCGCGCCAGCTCGCCGGTGTCGGCGCCGCGCGTCGCGGCGCCCGACAGCAGCACGCGGGCGAACTGCCCGCCGCCGAGCCGATCCTCGTGGTACATCGCGGTCTGATGGACCAGGTCCGCCAGATCGTTGTAGCTCTCGAGCTGTCGCGTCCGGAAGAAAATCAGGTCGCTGTTGCGGACGATGGCGAGCGTGGCGTAGTCGGTGGTGACGTGCACGACGAGCAGGTCCCCAGACACCGTGTCGGTCCCGGCAAGGACGGCGTTGATCAGATTGAGGGAGGCCAGATCCACGATGCCAGCCGACACCCCCGCCGCCTCGCACACACGCTGGTAGCTCTCGATGACATCGCGACGCGCCAGCGTCACGAGGAACTCACGGCCCCCCTCGGGCATCGGCGCCGCCGGCACCCAGGAGATTTCCGCCTCTTCCGGCTTGAACGGGGCGGCCTTGCGCATCTGCCAGCGAATCAGCTGATCGAGGTCCGAATAGGCCGGCACTTTCTCGAAGCGCAGCAGCGACACCTTGGCCGCCGAATCCGGAATCACTACTGCGACCCGCCGCTGGCGCGAGCCAAGCTTCTCGAGCGCCGACCGGAGCGCTGCAACGACGGCCGCTTCGTCGTGGATGTTGGTCGCATTCAGCGCCGGCGTGAGCGCCCCCTTGGGCAACGCCTCGACGGCATAGCCGACGACGGTGTGGGTTGCCCCCTGACGTCCGACGGCAACCGCGGCCACACGGTCGGGAGCCATCTCGACGCCAACGGCGGGCGGGGGGCTGGTGAGAAACGACGGAAGGAGGCTCATTCGACGAATGTCACCTTGTTGATTTCCCGCAGCGTCGTCACCCCCGCGAGCACCCGCTCGACCGCCGACTCGCGCAGCGATCGCATGCCTTCCTCCCGCGCCGCCTTCTTCACCTCGGACGTCGGTTTCCTGGCCAGGATGATCTCGCGGATGTTATCGGTCAAATCCAGGAGCTCGCATATGGCCGTGCGCCCCTTGTAGCCGGTGCCGGCGCACTCGATGCAGCCCGCGCCTTCGAAGAAGCGTCCGCCCGAGGCCCACTGCGGATCGAGCGCCGATTCCAGCAGCTGCTCTCTGGTCACCGTTGCCGGCCGCTTGCAGTGGACGCAGATGTTTCGGACCAGACGCTGCGCGAGCACGCAGTTGAGCGCAGAGACGAATTGATACGGCTCGACGCCCATGTTGAGAAAGCGGCCCAGCACATCGACGACGTTGTTGGCGTGAACGGTGGTGAAGACGAGGTGTCCGGTCAGCGCGGAATTGATCGCAATCTGCGCGGTCTCGTTGTCGCGAATCTCACCGACCATGATCTTGTCGGGATCGTGACGCAAGATCGAACGCAGACCGCGGGCAAACGTCAATCCCTTCTTCTCGTTGATCGGAATCTGGGTGATGCCGCGCAGCTGATACTCGACGGGATCCTCAATCGTCACGATCTTGTCTTCGATCGTCTTGATCTCGGAGAGCGCCGCGTACAGCGTCGTGGTCTTGCCACTGCCGGTCGGGCCGGTGACCAGCACCATCCCATAGGGCTCGGCGATGTACTTGCGGAAGCGCTTGAGCTCCTGCTCGGGGAAGCCCAGGATGTCGAGACGCAGCTCGTGGAACTGCTCGCTGATCGATTCCTTGTCGAGAATACGGATGACCGCGTCCTCGCCGTGGACGCTGGGCATGATCGAGACACGGAAGTCGATGGTTTTTCCCGGCAGTCGGAGCTTGAACCGACCGTCCTGCGGGATCCGCTTCTCGGCGATGTCCAGCTCCGCCATGACCTTGACGCGGGAGATGATCGTGCTGTGGAACCGCTTGTCGATCGGGCGCATCGCCGGCTGGAGGACGCCGTCGATTCGGTATTTCACGTAGACCGCGTCGTCCTGGGTCTCGATGTGGATGTCGCTGGCGCGCCGCTGAATCGCCGTGTAGATCGTCGTATCGACGAGGCGGATGACCGGGCTGGCATCGGTGGTCAGCTTCTCGACCGTGAGCTGGTCCTCGCCGGTATCGTCCTCCCGCAGAATCTGCAGCTGGAAGCTCTCGGTGGCCTCCTCGAGGACACGGGTCGAGCTCTCGCTCTTCTTCAGGATCGCCTGGATCGCGGAAGGGGCCCCGACCATCACCCGGATCGGCGTCGCGAGCATCACCGCCAGCTCGTCGATCATCGGCAGATCGGTGGGATCCGAAACGACGATTACCAGCGCTTGTCCTTCGCGACGATACGGTACGAACCCATACCGCAACATCAGCTCGGCCGGGATGGCGCGGAAGAGGTCGTGGTCGATGCTGAAGTGGGCCAGATCGAGGAACGGCAGTCGATACCGGTCCGCCAGCCGCCGCGCCTGCGCGATTTCGGCGGCCTGCTCCGCGGCCGTCTGCTGCGGCGCCACGCCGTCGGCGTAGAGCTCCGGGGGAGGCACCGAATCGGGTGCGGGAATCTTTACGTCCATTGGTGACCTCTGACGACCCTCATCGCAGCGCGGACGACAGGTTGAAGAGCGGCAGATAGAGCGCGAGCAGCAGCCCGGCGATCACGATGCCCATGATCACCAGCAGGATGGGCTCGACCAGCGTGACGAAGCGTCCGAGATTCGTCTCGATCTCTTCGTCGTAGAAATCCGCGAGGCTGTTGAGCATGTCCTGCAGCGCGCCGGTGGACTCCCCTACTTCGACCATCTTGATCGAGACGTCCGGGAACGCCCCGCTCTCTTCCATCGACGTCGCCAGCGACCGCCCCTCGCGAACCTGTTGCGCCGCGCTCTGCAGCTCGCCCGCCATGTACTGATTGCCGAGCGACCGCGCCGACACTTCCAACGAGTTCACCAGCGGGATGCCGCCACCGAGGAGGGTCGCCAGCGTGCGCGCCGCCTGCGACGTCGAAAATTTCTGCGCGATCGAACCGAGCGCCGGCGTCTTCAAGATCAGACGATCGAGCCGGCGGCGCTGGCCGGGCTGCTTGACCCACCACCACGTCCCCGCCGCAATCGCCGCGATGGCGCCCACGATGATCTCGAAGTAACGCGTCACGAACGCCGAGACGCCGACGATGAAACGCGTCGACCACGGCAGTTCGTGACCGAACTGGTTGTAGAACGCCCCGAACTCCGGAACGACGCGCACCACGATGATGGTGACCACGACGATCGAGAGCAGGAGGAGGATCGCCGGGTAGACGAGCGCGGAAACGGTCTTGCGCCGGACCCCGGAGACGACCTTCACATAGGCGACATACCGCCGCAGCACCGACTCGAGGTTGCCGGACTTCTCTCCCGCGAGCAGCGACGCGGTGTAAACGCCCGGAAAGACCTGCCCATGAGCTTCAAAGGCTTCCGACAGCGCGCTCCCCGCCCGCACCCGCTCATGCACATCGTCGAGAATTCCCTTGAACATGGGATTCGAGACGCGACGCCGGAGAATGTCGAGCGACTGCACGAGCGGCATGCCCGCCTTGAGCAGCGTCGCGAGCTCCTGATTGAACACCAGGAATTCCCGGCTGGGCACACGACGGCGTCGAGGCAGACTCACGCCGGCCAGCGCGCGTCGGCCGGCCTGCTGAATCCCGAGGACCAGCAGACCCTTTTCCTCGAACTCCCGCCGGAGCCGCGCCTCGCTGTCGGCGACGTAAATGCCTTCGATGATGTCTCCGCCCGGTGTGCCGAGCCGGCAGCGATACTCCATCGCCTAGGCGCCGCGCTCCAGGCTTTCAGCGCAACATCTTGCAGTAGCTGACATTATGGGAAGTCGCTCCGCTGGATTATAGCAGTCCGCCGCGTGGACGCGCGACGAGCCTCAACACAACTTAGACCGCAACGGTGGGGAGCTGGCTGGTCCTGGACCGGAAACTGCCGACGAAGTCTGGTGCCGCGGCCTACTGAAGGCCCGCGATCGCCAGAATCCGGGAAACGTAACTGCGAGTCTCGCGATAGGGGGGGACGCCGTTGAACCGCGTGACGGCCCCTTCACCGGCGTTGTAGGCCGCCAGCGCGAGCTCGACACCCCATTTGTCGATCAGCGACTTCAGCCGCTTGATGCCGGCCTCGATATTCGACTTTGGATCGTAGGGATTCCGAAGGTTGTACTCGCGAACCGTCTGTGGCATCAGCTGCATCAGCCCCATCGCGCCGCGCGACGACCGGGCACGGGGGTTGTACTTGGACTCGACCTGGATCAGCGCGCGGACGAGCAGCGGATCGACCCCGTGGGCCTCGGACATGGCGGAGATGATCTCGCCGTATGGCGTGGAATCCAGCAAAGACGCCTTGTCCTCAGGCGTCTGATCCAGCGCCGGAGACTGTTCCTCCTGGACCGGGTCGGGATGCTCGACCTCGTCGGGAACTATTTTCTCAATGAGGCTCTTATCGCAACGGACCTCGCCGCCCGTCCTCATTAATAAGATGACGGCGTCGCCGTCGAGGCGATGGTCCTTGATCGACAAGGTCCTCCCTGAACTGAGAAAGACGATCTCTGCAGAGGCGGAACTGACACCCAGCGCCACGAGCAGACAGGTTCCCGCGGCGAGCCTAACCATTTGTCGCATCAGCATTGGGACGACCGATCGTAGCATCCGGTTGGGCCGGGTGTCCAGAAACGCTACAGTCGAGCTTTTCCAGCCACCCGCCGTCGGACGTGGATGCTATGGGTCCTAGCGGCCGAAGAGCGGGTGGAGCTGTAACGGCTCGTCGGCGGGAGGGGAGATGTCGGCGCTGGTTACTTAGGGTCGAGGTAGCTGTGGTAGACCCGAATTCCCAGGTCTCGCGGATCGCCCGCACCGGGCGCGAAGGTCCGGTCCACATCCAGTGTCAGGTCCACCATGTCGGCCGCACCGAGCTGGGAGGCGGTGATGGGTATCACCTTGATGACCGGGCTCTTGGCGTCGGCAGTGAACTCGCCGACGGTCTGATCCCCAATCCTGATACTGACCTTCTGCGGCGGGTTGAAGAGGTCCGGCCGCCCGTCGTATTCCAGGTAGAACGAACTGTCCTTCTTGGGATTGCGGAACGACAGGGTGGCCGTCTTCTTCGTCCACTGCCATTCGCTCGACGGGTTCTTGGTGTCGACTTCGGTGGGGTGCCACCCGTCCTTCGTGACCAGGAAGATGTTCTCGGACGACGGCAGTATCTGAAACTTGGTGACGAGGTACCTCACGCCGTGACACGTCCGGCGCGTTCATGGGCAGACGGTTCCCGCTCGGGGCATCGTAGAGCCCGAGCCTGATCGACGCTTCCCCGATATAGGGGTAGTTGGGTACGAAAATCGTGCGCTTGTACTCGACCGTCTGACCAGGCTTCCACTGGCTGGTCGACACCGGGGGCAGGTGATCGTCGTTCCACATCTGCGCCCCTTCAGCGTCGAGGACATGAACGAAGACGTAGTAGTTCTTGTCGAAGGACGCCGTCGGTGCGACCTGGAACTTATAGGTCAGCGTGACCGCGCTGCCAATCGGCACGCGCTCCTTGCTCAACGTGAGCGACGGCGTGGCCACCGCCGGCTCGTCCTTGTCTTTGGGTCGGCAGCCGGCCGCGACAACCATTACCAACGCCGCCGCTACGAGCGGCAGCCTGACCGAGATTCGCATAGGAACGCGTGAAATGAACACAGAAGCTGAACGTTCGACCGACGGGATCGTAACGCAGTTGTGGCAGCTACAGCAATATGTTAGCCTCGCTGCCGCGGGTCGCGGCCAGTATCGGACTGTCTGCGTGATCCGCCGCCAGTATGGACTGTCTGTGCGATCGGCGAACTCCGCGGCCCGAAGGGAGCTCTAGTTGGAAGCGTTGGGCATGATCGAGACTCGTGGCCTCATCGGCTCCATCGAGGCAGCCGATGCGATGGTGAAGGCTGCGAATGTAGTGTTGGTGGGCAAGGAATACATCGGCGCCGGTTACGTGACGGTCCTCGTCAGGGGTGACGTCGGGGCGGTCAAAGCGGCCACGGACGCGGGAGCGGCCGCGGCGCGTCGTGTCGGCGAGCTGATCTCGGTGCACGTCATTCCCCGCCCGCACAACGAGGTCGAAAAGATCCTGCCGAAGGCCCCGAAAGCGTCCTAGCGCATTCGGCCCTGCATCCGGAAGATGGCGCAGCCCCAGGTTCCGCCCGATCGCGACCTCGGCTCCATTGCCGAAGCGCGATCCCTCGCGCGGCGCGCCAAGGCGGCGGCCCCCGCCCTCGGCGAAAGCACGCAGGAACAGATCGACGCCATCGTCGACGCGATGGCGGCGGCGGTCACTCCGCACGCCGAGGCCCTCGCACGTCTCGCCACCGAGGAAACCGGCTACGGAGTCGTCGCGGACAAGGTTCAGAAGAACCTGTTCGCCTCTGAGAAGGTCTACAAGTTCATCCGGCCGATGAAGACCGTCGGGGTCATCCGGCGACTCGACGATCGCAAGGTCATCGAGATCGCCGAGCCTTTCGGCGTCGTCGCCGCGATCGTCCCGTCGACCAACCCGACGTCCACCGCCATCTACAAGATCCTGATCGCGTTGAAGGCGCGCTGCCCGATCGTGATCAGCCCACACCCCGCGGCGGTCCGCTGCATCACGCGCGTCGCGGAAATCATGAACGAGGCCGCGCGCGCGGCCGGCGCCCCCGACGGAGCGATCAACTGCATGACCACGGTGACGCTCGAGGGGACGCAGGAGCTGATGAAGGCGCGCGAGGTCGCGGTGATCCTGGCGACCGGGGGGATGGGATTGGTCCGGGCGGCGTACAGTGCCGGGAAGCCGGCGTATGGCGTAGGCCCTGGCAACGCGCCGGCCTTCGTCGAGCGGACCGCCGACGTGCCGAAGGCCATTCGGGACATCGTCACCGGCAAGACCTTCGACAACGGGTTGCTGTGCTCGTCCGAGAATTCCGTGGTCGTCGACGCGCCGATCGTCGACGAGGTCAAACGTGAATTCGTCAAGAACGGTGGCTACTTCATGTCAGCGGCCGAGATGGACGGGGTCGCCAAGGTCCTCGTCAGCCCGCAACGGCTGCCCAACCCGGCGTTGGTCGGACGGCCTGCGACCGTGATCGCGCAGCAGGCCGGCATCTCGGTGCCGGCCGGAACGCGGGTCCTGATCGCGGAGCTCAAGGGGGTCGGCCGCGACTACCCGCTGTCGATCGAAAAGCTGTGTCCCGTCCTCTCCTTCTATGTTGTGTCGGACTGGCGGGAGGGCTGCGAGCGCTGCAAGCAGATTCTTCGATACGGCGGCATGGGGCACACCATGTCGATCCACTCACGAGACGACGGGGTGATCCTGGAGTTCGGGCTGAAAAAGCCGGCCTACCGCATCGTGGTCAACACGCCGACCACCCACGGCTCCATAGGCCTGACGACCGGTCTCGATCCGGCGATGACCCTGGGGTGCGGAGGCTACGGCGGGAACATCACGTCGGACAATATTTCCCCTCGCCACCTCTTGAACATCAAGCGATTGGCGTACGAGGTCACGCCGGCGATTGTCCGACCGCTTGCGACCCAGGCAAGAGACTCGCCCCCCAAGCTGCCGCAGCGACCTGCGACTCCCCCGCCGCCTGCCGGGATCTCGGCCGACCTGATGGCGCGAAAGATCGACGAGTTTCTGACGTCGCGCGGCTACCGGGCCGCAGCCGCACCGGCCACCCCCGCCTCCGCACCGGCCACCCCCGCCTCCGCACCGGCCACCCCCGCCTCCGAACCGGCGACCACCGACCGCCGTCCGGAGCCTGCAGCACCGAGCCCGAGTGTCGAAAAGCCCACCGACTTTGTATGTGAAGAAGACGTCCGGCAGGCAATCCGCCAGGGTCGCAAAATTGTAATCGGCGAGCGCTCAATCGTGACACCGGCGGCTCGCGACCTCGGCGAACAGCATCGGCTCTTCGTTCAGGCGAGCTGGCGCTGAGCTCTGTAACCCGCTGAATTCGCACCGCTTTCTGTTACGAACCCACTTCCAGGGTTGACCGGTCCATTTGGGCGATGCTATGCTGACCGCCCCAGCGCGTTACGAGTTCGACACCGCCTCGCGGTGTGCAAGACGGGCCGGTTTTCGGAACATTTCGTGGATTCCACGGAGCCGGCTTTACCTTAGGACGCCTCCGATCCTCAATCGCCCGCAGGCAGAGCGCGGCGAAGTGCGGTCGGGGGACCTGAACGGGGCACCTGACTTGCACGACGCCCGCGTCGTGGATGTCATGATTTTCCGCGAGGAGCACCCAGCATGACGCGAACCTGGCTGTCGTCCGCGGTTGTGGCCGCGCTCGGTGTGACCGCCGCCTGCGGCGGAAACCCCAAGCCGCAGACGAAGCCGCCCGCGCCCTCCTCCCAGCGAACGCCGTCATCTTCGACCCCCGACAGTCCAGCGCCTCCCCAGGCCGCCGCAGACCCCGTCACCACCCTGATTGAGACGTCGCAGCGCCACTTCGACGTCGGCGAGCGGGAGTTGAACGCCGGGCACCTGGATCGCGCCCGGCTGGCCTTCGACCAGGCCGTGCAGGTTCTGCTCGACTCCCCCTACGGCGCCCGCACGGATCCGAGATTGCGGGAACATTTCGACCGCCTCGTCGATCGCATCAACGCGTTCGAAGTCACGGCCCTGGCGCAGGGCGACGGGTTCACCGAGAAGAACTACGAGGCCGCGCCGATCGACGAGCTGCTGAAGAACGCGACGATGTTTCCGGCGCCGCCGGCAGACGCCGCCACCAAAGCGGCGGTGGCCGCCGACCTCGAACTGAACGCCCACGACATTCCGATTCCGCAAGAGCCGAAGGTGCTCTCGTACGTCGAGGTCTTTCAGACCAGGCTGCGCGACTACATTCAGGAGAGCCTGCAGCGCGGCGCGCGCTATCTGCCGA
The DNA here is from genome assembly GCA_963771415.1 of uncultured Acidobacteriota bacterium. GTDB lineage: Bacteria > Acidobacteriota > Vicinamibacteria > Vicinamibacterales > 2-12-FULL-66-21 > CAWAZT01. The sequence goes on from CAVYTI010000011.1 coordinate 461,771, forward strand.
TGATTCAGAGCGTGTTTCGCGCCGAAGGCCTTCCTCTCGATCTCGCGTACATCCCCATCATCGAAAGCTCGTTCAAGACCAACGCCCTGTCCAAGGCCAGCGCCAAGGGGCCCTGGCAGTTCATGAAGGCGACGGCGCAGGAGCATGGGCTGACGACGAACTGGTTCATCGACGAGCGATCCGATCCGGAGAAGGCGACGCTCGCCGCAGCGCAGTATCTGAAGACACTCAGCCGGATGTTCGACGGCGACTGGAACCTGGTGCTCGCGGCCTACAACGGTGGGCCGGGCCGGGTGCAGCGCGCCATGAAACGATCCGGACGGACCGATTTCTGGTCGCTGGCCGCCGCCGGACCGAAGTACCTGCCGCGGGAAACGCGTGAATACGTTCCGATGATTCTTGCGGCGATGATTATCGCCCGCAATCCCGTGCAGTACGGCTTCGAGGTCACCGACGCCGAACCGATCGCCTACGACAAGGTCGCGATTCCCCGAGCGGTTGACCTGCGGCGCGTCGCCGAATGGGCCGGCACCACGGTGGACGAGATTCAGGCCCTCAACCCCGAGCTTCGTCGGTGGACAACGCCGGTGAAGTATCCCGACTACGAGGTCAAGGTGCCGGTGGGGAGCGCCGACCGCCTGAACGCACGCCTCGCCGAAGCGGCGCCGGCCGACTTCACCACCTTGAAGTGGTACACGGTCAAGCGCGGAGAGACGCTGCTCAACGTCTCGAGAAAGTTCGGCGTCTCGCGGTCGGAGCTCGCCGAAGCGAACAATCTCAAAGTGAAGGCCGCCATCCATGCCGGTCAGGAACTGATCATTCCGAGGGCGCCGACGACGATGGTGGCGGCGCGCGCCGAGCGCGCGGCGCCCAAGGCGGTTGCCTCGCGGTCGCTTGCCTCCTCCGCGGAGGCACCGGAAGGCGCGCGGTCGACGCAACTAGCCCAGATCTATCGCGTCAAGCGCGGCGACACGCTGTCGTCCATCGCCGAGCTGTTCGATACGACGGTCGCCAAGATCAAGAGCTGGAACCGCCTGCACGGCAACACCATCGCCGCTGGCTCCAAACTTCGGATCCTCGCCAGCGCCGCCCGCTGATCGATGGGCGGCCGTACGGCCGCCCATCGACGAATCTGCACGCTCGATCGGCCGTGATCGTGGCAACCTCTGCGCTGCCTACAGAACTCACGGCGTGACTCCTCCGGATTTCACTGGGAAACCGACGCCCGGCGTTCGGTGCGCAACCTTGCAACGCTCCGGCTCGTGCTGGCGTGCGTCCGCTCCGCTGCGGTCTTTGGCATCGAAGCCGCCCAGGTAAACGTCGAGGTCGACGTCTCGTTCGGCCTCCCCGCGTTCACGATGGTCGGCTTACCGGATCCGAGCGTGCGGGAGAGCCGCGACCGGATCCGGAGCGCCATCCGGAACTCCGGGTTCGAGTTCCCGCTGCGTCGAATCACCGTCAACCTCGCGCCGGCCGATGTCCGCAAGGCCGGCTCCTCGTTCGATCTGCCGATCGCGATAGGCATCCTGGCAGCCACCGGAGACGTGCGTCGTCGCGACGTGGACGACGTGCTGGTCCTGGGTGAGCTGTCGCTCGACGGCGGCATTCAGGCCGCACGCGGGGTGCTGCCGATCGCCGCGGCCGCGCGTCGCCGGCGCTTCCGTGGGCTGCTTGCTGCCGGCAGCCAACACGAGCGAAGCGGCCGTGGTGAGCGGCCTCGACTTCTACCCGGTGCAATCGCTCACCGAAGCGGTCGAGGCGCTCAACGACCCGAAGCCGATCCCTCATCCTCCCGAGGTGCCCGTCGACCTCTGGCCTCCCGGACTGGAGGACTTCGCCGACGTGCGCGGCCAGACCGCTGGCCGGCGGGCGCTCGAGATCGCCGCTGCGGGTGGTCACAACGTGCTGCTCGCCGGCTCACCGGGATCGGGCAAGACGATGATGGCGAGGCGCGTGGCGGGCATTCTGCCGCCGCTGACGTTCGACGAGGCGCTCGACGTCACCGCCATTCACTCCGTTGCCGGGTTGCTCGCTCCGGGGACGGGGCTGCTGCGCTCACGGCCCTTTCGCGCGCCGCACCACACGGTGTCGGATGTCGCGCTCGCCGGCGGAGGCTCGAGCCCGCGCCCCGGCGAGATCAGCCTGGCGCACCACGGGGTCCTGTTTCTCGACGAGATGCCGGAATTCAGTCGCCGGGCGCTCGAAGTTCTCCGCCAGCCGCTCGAAGACGGGCTCGTCCGAATCGCGCGGGCGCAGCGAACCGCAGTCTTCCCTGCCCGCTTCGTGCTGATTGGCGCCATGAATCCGTGCCCATGCGGTTATCTCGGCGATCCGCGGCGACAGTGCCGATGTTTGCCAGGTCAGGTGGATCGCTATGCCGGTCGGCTCTCGGGACCGCTTCGGGACCGGCTGGACCTCACGGTCGATGTCGTGGCGCTGCCGCCAGAGGAATTGACGTCCACGACCGAGGGCGAGTCAAGCGCCGCGATTCGTACGCGCGTCGAGGCGGCGCGCTGTCGTCAGCGCCAGAGGGCCGGAGATTCTGATGCCTCACTCAACGCACGGCTGGCGCCGCGCCAGATTCGCCGGGTGTGCGCACTCGACGAGGGTGGGCAGCGGCTGCTGCGTCAGGCGGCCGACAAGCTGGGGTTGACCGCACGCGCCTTCGATCGAGTTCTGCGCGTCGCGCGGACGATTGCCGATCTGGACGGTGCGGATCGCGTGGCGACGGAACACCTCGCCGAGGCGCTGCACTTTCGAGGAGCGTGATCGCGTCGAGCGTCCCGGCTCAATCGCCCATCGGCTTGGCGGAACGCGCCTGGGCCTCCTGCAGATGTTTCTTGTAGAGATCGTTCGACGGTGCCAGATCCAGCGCACGCTGGAAGGCCGGCAGCGCATGCACCGGAAGATTCTTCTGCAGGTAGATCCACCCGAGCGTATCCTGCGGCTCGGGACGGTCGCGAAGCTCCTCGGTGGCAACGGTGGCCAGCTTGAGCGCCTCGTCGTATTTCCCGTCTTCGGCAAGCATCCACGCCAGATTGTTCGCGGCGACCGCAGCACGCGGATGCTTTTCCAGGATCTCCCGATAGGTGCGCTGGGCCCCGTCGCGATCCCCCTTCCGCTCGAGAATCATCCCGATCATCGTCGGGGGTCCGGAGGCATCCGGCGCGTGAGTCGCCATCACGCGGTATTTCGCCAAGGCTGAATCAACCTGTCCCTGCTTCAGGTACAGCTCACCGAGCAGCTCGTAGGCGTCGAGACGCGACGGTTGCGCCTGCACGATGGCGAGCAGCCGCCGTTCGGCGTCGGCCGGTTTGTGCTCGAGCAGATCCAGCCGCGCGCCCAGCATCTGGGCACTGATGTCCTGCGGCTGTTGCGTCAGCCAGCCATCGACTCGCGAGCGGGCTTTCGCCATGTCGCGCGCCGCCACGTCGCTGGCAACCGATCCGAGCCGCGCATCCTCATAGCCAGGCGCGGCGCTCAACGCGCGGTCGAAGTCGCGGCGAGCCTCGTCGAGGTGGTGGGACGCGAGCTCGACCCAACCCAGCTCGGTCAACAGCCGCGAATCATCGGGCACGGTCTTCAGTCGCGCGTTCAGCTCCGTCCGTGCCCGATCGAGCTGGCCCTGCGCCCGCAGGCTCCTGGTCATGAGGACGGCCGCTTCGATGTCGTCGGGCCGTGCTTCGGCGGCCTGCTCGGCGGCGCTGAGCGCACCTGCCGAATCCCCGCGGGCGAGGCGCAGACGCGCGAGCTGGAGCTGCGGCGCGGCGGCGCGTGGGTTCAGCTTCGCCGTTTCGGTAAAGGCCCGTTCGGCGCCGTCGTAGTCCTTGCGAGCGAGCGCCACCAGCCCGGTCGTGTACTGCGCCGCCGTCGACCCGGTGTCCGCCTGCACCGCCGCCAGCGCCTGTCGAGCCGCTTCGTCCAGATCGCCCTGGCCGGCAAGCAGGAGACGAGCCTTCAGGATGTGGGCGTCGGGATTGCGGGGTTTCTCTGCAATCAGCGCATCGGCGGTACTCAGCGCCTCCTTGGTCTTGCCGCTCTCGTATTGGATGGTCGCGATGCGCAACCGCGCCTCGCGCTGCGCCTTCTTGTCGCTGATGCCCTTGAGGACGGCCAGTGCCTCGTCCCGTCGGCCGAGCCCGGTGTAGAAGTCCGCGAGCGCCAACGCGCCCTCCGGAGAGTCGGAGGCGAGCATCTTGAAGTGCGGCTCCGCCTCGGGGGCACGGCGATCGCTCAGGTAGAACAGCGCCATCGCGCGATGAGCCAGCGTGTTGGCGGGATCGGCTTCGAGCGCCGCCTTGAGCTCGCGTTCAGCTGCCGGATGGTCGCCGACGGCCCAGTTGTAATTCGCCAGCGCCAGCCGCGGGCCGACGGACTTGGGATCGAGCTGCACCGCACGCTCGAACGATTCGCGGGCCTTCTCGGCCCGTCCGCCCGCGAGCTGCACGGCGCCGAGGGCGGCGTAGGCCGGCGCGTACTCCGGGTCGAGCGTGATCGCCTGCTCCATCTGCTTGATCGCGCGGGTCGTGTCGTTGAGGCCGGAGAGTGCGTTGCCAAACAGGATGTGGGCTCTGGCGCTCTTCGCATCGGCTTTCAGCGCCAGCTCGGCGCGCGCCCGGGCCTCGTCGTACTGGCCAGCCATCAGCAACAGCTCGCCCGATTGCAGTTGCGCGTCGACGTTGGACGGATCCAGGTCGGCGGCCTGCGAAAACGAGCCATAGGCTTTGACGGCGTCTCCGGTCTCCATGTACGCCCGCGCCAGCTTGTAGTGAACGTCCGCGTGCGAGGGCTGCGCCGTGATGGCATTGCGATACTCGAGGATGGCTTCCTTGTATTTGTGTTGCCCGACATAGGAATCGCCGGCCGCGACAAATCGCTCAGCCTGAATCTTGGGGTCACGACTGCAGGCAGCGATCGCAACCATCGCCGCAACGACACAGAAAAGAGATCGCTTCATGGCAAAAAGGCGGAAAGGTGGGGGTAGAGGGAGCGGGCGAAATCGAGAGCGGCGTCATCGGCGCCGACGCTGCCCCCGGTCGCGGCTCTGACAGGAACGACAATGCGCACGAGTGAGCCGTTGGTCCGATGCAACCGGGCAGCATCGACCATGAGCCACAGCTTGTTGGCGTACTCATTGGCGATCACGCGGCCGCGGCCTTGATACCAATACAGCACGACCTGCCGGTCGATGCCCTTCTGGATCATGTAGCGGTTGACGCTCACATGAGCGCCACTGAAATCCAGCGGTGCCCTACCGCTGTCGATGGCCTGCCAACCGGCGCCGGGCAGACAATTCTGCGGCGAGTGAATGGTGTCACCCTGGCGCTGGCTGCCGTAGTAACCAATGTACAAGCTGACCGGCGCCGAGGCGGTGCGCTCGTACACGCGGTCGATGTAGTCGTCGACACCGAGGATGCCCAGCGACTCGTCGTCGAGTGGCATGTCACCGGCTGCCCGCCAGGCGCCAACCTGCGCCGGCAGCGCCGCGAGCGTCTCGCGCACAACCGGTCGCTCGCTTCCGGCAACGCCGGCGCCGTACACGCCGACGGCGACGATCATCACGGCGAGAGCTCCGGCGCGAATCAGCATCACGCCTCCACCGGCGCGGCCGGACCCGAGGTGAACGGCGGTGCCGTCAGTCGCGTCAGCACGCGTTGCGCCAGCAGGAGCAGACTGAACGCGGCCACGAAAACCAGCCAGCCGGAGAACGTGTGAAAAAAGCCTTCGGCCGCCTCGGGCCCGATCCAGTTCGCGGCGAGGCCCGTTCCAGCCACTCGCGCGGCGTTGGCCGCGATAGCCACGGGGATCGTCAGTACCGCGAGGAGCACCCGGATGCTGGTCCTCGGCTCGGTCAGCTTGCCGAGCAGGACGCCCAGCGTCAGCAGCGACACGAGCGAGCGAATCCCGCTGCAGGCTTGCGCGACCTCGAGCTTCGTGGACGCCAGCTCGAGGACGTTCCCTTCCCGAACAACGGGCACGCCTGCAACCATGAGCACCGTCTCCCCCACCCTCGACGCGAGCAACTGCAGGGGAAACGCGATCTGGTTGAAGACGATGGCGGGCAGGGGAACCATCAGGAACAACAGGAGAATCGGAAAGGCGAGCAGCCGCAGCTGTTTGAGGCCGAACAGCGACCAGATCGATCCAGCCACCACGCCGATGAACGAGATTCGTGTGAGGAAGAGCTCTGCGCCGAGGAGCCCGGCGAGAAAAATGGCGAGGCTGACGAGCACGAGGAGGAACCCGGCTGCCCCAGGCCTGACTGGCTCAGCGGCCAGCGCCTGCCTCTTCTGCCAGGTAAAGAACAGCGCAAACGGCAGAATAATGAAGCCGTGCGAATAGTTCTCGTCGCTCGCCCATTGGCGAACGAGCGACGAGAACACAGGGAGGTACACCCCAACAATAGCTGCGCAAACGAATGCCGAGGCGATGATCGATCGCTTCGTCATGGATGGGTTTATAGCGTGCGACGGCGCCGATAACCGACCAAGCCCAGCAGCCCTGTTCCGAGCAACACGAGCGACGCGGGCTCGGGATTCTTGGTCAGATCCCGACCGTTGACGCTGAGCCGCAGGAGGAAATTGCGCCCGCCCCAGTAGTCACGCAGCCCGAAGGTGACGTGCGCGACGCCCCCCGAGAAGCCGCTGAACCGCAGCAGGTCTCGCGAGTTCGTATCCTCGTCTGCGAACAGCGTCGCCGATCCGCCTCCGGCGAACGCGGCGCTTCGCTGCAGACCGTGGCTCTGAGCGAAGCTGAGCCCGTCGTGCGTTGTCGACGTCGAGAAACCCGCCGGCACGTACGAGGGCTGCATTGCGAGCGCTGGATCCCCGGCGTTCAGGCCGTCCGACAGCGGATCGAGAACTTCCGCCGTCAACTCGGTCCACGGGCGGCCAGACGGGTCGATCACGTCAAACGTGAGCGTGTAATCCCGGTTCCGCTGAAGCCCGTCGATCGAAATGAACCCACTCGCCCCGCCGTTCAGCGTAATCGTGCCCAGATCGATGGTCAGCGGGCCCGTCGTGAACGTCGTGTCGTCGGCGTGAAACCCGCTGCTGGCGGAACTCACGCCCACTGAAATTGGCTCCGCGCGTGCGGCGGACGCTGTCAGCGCCACCACACACCCGAACGCCAGTGCTACCCCGAGTGCTCTCATAGCACCTCCAATCCAACTGTCGTCTGCAGCCAACTGCAGGGTGCTCCTCCCTCGACACCGGCCTCGGCTGCGAGCAGGCCGGCAGCACAGCAACTCTTTACGGCACAAAGCGCCGAACGGCGCGTGCGACTCCCAGGAGCGTGGCTCCAGACACCAACATCCAGACGAGCTCTTCTGCGCGCGAGACGTGAGCGCCGCCTATCGTCGCGGCGGAGGCCAGCGCGACGGGAGCGGCCGCGAACGCCAGCAGAGCGAGCAACGCGACTGCACCAAGGAGAATCGTTACCTTCATTTCCCGATCCGGTTCCGCCGATAGGACAGCCGTTGCCCATTCACCGGCTGTTTCGCAGGGGCTATCGCTCGCGCTGCAATCGGCCGACCAGCCGGCCAGCCCGACCATATTTGTTTGGCCTGACGTGCGTCCCTGTGTTACAGTTCCGTTTCTTTTTGGCCGACAATCCGAGACAGATGCTGGGCAGGCGATATTCCTTAGTCATTGCGGACCGCCGGAACGGCGCAATCCGTCGTTTTACTGTGGGGCTGTGGCCCGTGCTGGCCGCGGTCACCGCGCTCTATTCTCTTCCGATTCTGATTGGCCTGGGCGCCCGCTGGAGCGCGCGCGACACCATCGAGCAGTTGCAGGCTTCGAATGCCGCGCTGCAGGTGGAGAACGCCAGCTATCGAGAGGCAACCGGTCAACTCGCGGAGCAGGTTGCCTCGCTGCAGACCGCGGTGAATCAGTTGGGAGACCATGCGGCGGTCGATCCGGCCGCGAGCCGTGCGATGGAACGCCTTCCTGCGATCGTGCGATCGCGGGCGATGGGCGGATCGGCGAGCATCGGACTCTCGCCGGTGCTCTCGAGCGCGCTCGGTCCGCCGGACACCGTGCTCGGCGTCCTGAGCGATCTGCTCGGCGTCATCAACACCCGGCTCGAATCGGTCCGCGACAGCGTCGAACGACGCCATGCGCTGGCGATGGCGACCCCCTCGATCTGGCCGGTCGCCGGATGGCTCTCCTCCAGCTTCGGCACGCGCAAGGATCCGTTCAGCAGCGGTCGTGACTTCCATCCGGGGCTCGACATCTCCGCCGACTACGGTCAGCCTGTGCTCGCCACCGGAGACGCTCGCGTGGCAACTGCCGGCATGAACGGCGCCTACGGCAACATGGTGACGCTCGACCACGGATACGGCATCATCACCAAATACGGCCACCTCTCGCGCATCGTCGTCTCCGACGGGCAGCAGGTGAAACGCGGCGATCTGATTGGCTTCGTCGGGTCGACCGGCCGGTCGACCGGTGCGCATCTGCACTACGAGGTGTGGATGAACGGGCGTCTCACCAATCCCCTGACACTGCTCGCCAGGTAGCCGGCAACGCCCGTTCGTTGGGCCCTACGCTTCTTGCTTCCGCCTCAGGCCGAGCAACCCGAGAGCTCCCGATCGAAGGAGCACCAGAGATGCGGGCTCCGGCGTGGCCGCCAGGTGCGGTTCGGCCGGCTGTCCTGTCGATCGATGATCCTTGAAGCGCTCGCGCATCTGGGTCAGGAATCTCGCCAGCTGCCTGGCATCGACGTGGTTGTCGCCGGCGTGGTGCCGGCCGATGAACCATCCGAGATGCAGGCCGGCGTTCCAGTCACGATCGGCCAGCATCGCAGATTGACCGCGGCTCCATTTCGACGTCGTCCATCCGGCCGGCAGAGACGACGAGAACCCCTTGTTGTCCTCATCATCGCCCAGACGGAACTGCCTGTCGTCGTGCCAGGTGAATGATGCCGCGGATTGCGCCGAGTCGTTCGCGGCGGACAGGACGTCGAGGCGATCGAGCTCCCGACACACGCCCGTTCCGGAGAACTTCGCGGCTGCCACCGGCTCCGCGCGCGCGGGCGACGCTGCGGCCATCAGGGCCACGACGAACCCGACTCCAACTACCTTCCTCATGTCGCCACCTCGTTCTCCCTTTCCGGGCAAGGAAATGCCGAGAACAGCGGCCCGCAGACGCGTCCGACGTTCCTGATTGGCGGCTTCAGCAATAGTCCAGCCATGGCCGGGGCCGAGGCTTTCTGGCGATGCGGCGGCAAAGTGCTGGATTCAAGACCGTTGGCTGGTTGACCGCTGCGGGCGGGTCCCGTACAATCATTTGATACCCGGACCGTAGTTCGCCTGCATGGTCATCGACAAACTCCTCGCGAAAGTCATCGGCACGCAAAACGAGCGTGAGCTGAAGCGCCTTGCGCCGATCGTGGTCACGATCAACGCCAGGGAGGCGGCCGTCCAGCAGCTCTCGGACGAACAGCTGCGCGCCAAGACTCCTGAATTCCGTGAGCGCCTGGAGAAGGGCGAGTCGCTCGACGACTTGCTGCCCGACGCGTTCGCCGTGGTCCGCGAAGCCGGCCGCCGCACGCTGAACATGCGCCATTTCGACGTCCAGTTGATCGGCGGGATGGTCCTCCATCGCGGCAAGATCGCCGAGATGAAGACCGGCGAAGGCAAGACGCTGGTGGCCACGCTGCCGGCCTATCTGAACGCCCTCGCCGGCAAAGGGGTCCATGTCGTCACCGTGAACGACTACCTCGCCCGACGCGACTCCGAATGGATGGGGCGGATCTATCGGTTCCTCGGCATGACGGTCGGCGTGATCCAGCACGATCTCAACGACGCCGAGCGCCAGGTCGCCTACGCGTGCGACATCACCTACGGTACGAACAACGAGTTCGGGTTCGACTATCTCCGCGACAACATGAAGTACGACCTCGCGCACTATGTGCAGCGCGGTCACCACTTCGCCATCGTCGACGAGGTCGACAGCATCCTGATCGACGAGGCGAGGACGCCGCTCATCATCTCAGGTCCGGCCGAGGAATCGACCGATCTCTATTACGAGGTCGATCGGATTATTCCGCGCCTGTCCAAAGGGGCGGTCACCCGGGGTGATGTCAAGGCCGAGGAGCGCGAGGAACTGGAGAAGACGGGCGACTACATCGTCGACGAAAAGCACAAGACGGTGAACCTGACGGAAAGCGGGATGGCCAAGTCCGAGAAGCTGCTCGGGCATCGGCTCGTGCCTGGCAGCGCGGGTCTCTACGATCCGCAGAACATGCCGCTCCTCCACCACATCAATCAGGCACTGCGCGCCCACACGCTGTTCACGATCGACGTCGAGTACATGGTGAAGGACGGCGGCGTGGTGATCGTCGACGAGTTCACCGGCCGGCTGATGCCCGGACGGCGGTGGAGTGATGGGCTCCATCAGGCGGTCGAGGCCAAGGAACACAACACCACCCATCCCGAGGTCAAGATCGAGCGCGAGAACCAGACGCTGGCGACGGTCACGTTCCAGAACTACTTCCGCAAGTACGCCAAGCTGTCCGGCATGACCGGCACGGCGGACACCGAGGCCGAAGAGTTCGCGAAGATCTACAACCTCGACGTCATGGTGATTCCGACCAATCGCCAGCTGAAACGCATCGAGGAGCCCGATACCGTCTATCGCACCGAAAAAGAGAAGTACGACGCCATCGTCAACGACATCATCGAGAAACAGGCGCAGGGACGGCCTGTGCTCGTCGGCACCGTCTCGATCGAGAAGTCGGAGCGGCTCTCGAAGCTGCTCAAGCTGCGCGGGATCAAGCACGTCGTGCTGAACGCCAAGTACCACGCGCAGGAAGCCGAGATCGTCGCGCAGGCCGGCCGCAAAGCCACCGTTACGATCGCCACCAACATGGCCGGCCGCGGCACCGACATTCTCCTCGGCGGCAACCCGGAGTTCATGGCCCGGCAGCAGACGCTCGCCGACGAGATCGCCGAGAAGCTGCCCAAGGGGCAGGAGAAGTTCGTCGACGACGCCGACTTCGTCTACTTCTTTCACCTGGACAACTTCTACCGCGTGCCGCGGAACGACTACGAGCGGATCTTTCAGGCCTACAAGCAGCAGACCGATGCCGAGCACGATCAGGTCGTCGGCGTCACCGGGCTGCACATCATCGCCACCGAGCGCCATGAAGCGCGCCGAATCGACAATCAGCTGAGAGGCCGTGCCGGCCGTCAGGGCGACCCCGGCTCATCCCGCTTCTATCTGTCGCTGCAGGACGATCTGATGCGGATCTTCGGATCCGATCGCATCTCGGGTCTGATGCAGCGTCTCGGCATGGAGGAAGGCGTGCCGATCGAGCACGGGATGGTCACCAAGGCCATCGAGCGTGCCCAGCGGCAGGTCGAGAGCAACAACTTCTCGACCCGCAAACACCTGCTCGAGTACGACGACGTGATGAACAAGCAGCGCGAGAGCATCTACGGGCTCCGGCGCGAGCTGCTCGAAGGCAAGATCAGGATCACCGAAAACGAAGAGGTCGACACGCGCGGGTATCTGATGACCCTGGCCGAGGAGATGGCCGACAGCACGGTCGAGAACTACGCCAACCAGGAAACGGATCCCGAAGAGTGGGATCTCGAGGCGCTGACCGGCGCCGTAACCGAGATCTTCGGGTTCGACGCCGCCGAAGCGGATTCGCTGGACTTCACCGGGATGACGCCGGAGCAAATGACCGACGCCGTCTGGAAGCTGGCGCTCGAGAAGTACGAGAAGAAAGAAACGTTGATCGGCGATCCGGCGATCCTGCATCGCGTCGAGCGCGACATCATGCTGCAGATCGTCGACGCGCAGTGGAAGGATCACCTCTACAGCCTCGACCACCTGAAGGAAGGAATCGGGCTGCGCGGCTACGGCCAGCGCGATCCGCTCGTCGAATACAAGAAGGAGAGCTTCGCGCTCTTCACGGCGATGAAGGATCGCATCGACGAGGAGATCGTCCGTTATCTGTGGCGCCTGATGCCGATCATCGGCGAAGAAGGACCGGGCGTACCGGCGGTCCGCCGCCCTGCCCCGCGCCGGCCCCCGCCAATAACGTTGAGCGGTCCGGCGACCGAGGCCAGCTCACCCTTCGGCGCCATTCGCGGCGGGGGTGGAGCGACGGCCGTTGCCGAGCCGCCGCGGCCGGAGCGCACCGGTGGCGACGACGCCGTCCGGACCGTCAAGCGGGAAGAGCCGAAGGTTGGCCGCAACGATCCCTGTCCTTGCGGCAGCGGCAAGAAATACAAAAAATGCCATGGTGCGTGAACGGACATGGGTCGCTGTGGCGAGACAGACTGGGCAGCTGAACACCGGCTGCCCTTTTGTGTTTTTGAGGAGCTGAATGGAAACACGTACGGATATTCTCAACGTTGACCAGATCTCCGTCGGCCTGGCCACCGCGCTGACGTTCGACGACGTCCTGCTCGTGCCACGGCATTCCACGGTGCTGCCCTCCCAGGTCGACGTGACCTCGGCGTTCACCCGTCACATCCGGCTCAACGTGCCGATCGCCAGCGCGGCGATGGATACGGTCACCGAATCGAAGCTGGCCATCGCCATGGCCCAACAGGGCGGCCTCGGGGTGATCCACAAGAACCTGCGCATCGAGGAGCAGGCGTCCGAGGTCGATCGGGTCAAGCGCTCCGAGAGCGGGATGATCGTGAATCCGATCACGCTCTCACCGGCCAACCGCATCTACGAAGCGCTCGAACTGATGAAGAAGTACCGCATCTCGGGCGTGCCGATTACCCAGGACGGCAGCAAGGAGGGACGGCTCGTCGGCATCCTCACCAATCGCGACCTGCGCTTCGAGTCGAACCTCGATCGACCCGATCTCGGAGATCATGACCCGTGAGCCGCTCTTCACCGTTCCCGTTGGCACCACGCTGCCGCAGGCGCGAGAATTCCTGCACCGTCACAAGGTGGAAAAGCTCCTGGTGGTGGACGACCGGTTCATGCTGAAGGGGTTGATCACGGTCAAGGACATTCAGAAGGCCGCCAAATATCCGATCGCGTGCAAGGACTCGCTGGGACGCCTCCGGTGCGGAGCCGCCGTCGGCGTTGGACGCGAGACCCTGGAGCGGGCTGAGGCGCTCGTCGCCGCCAATGTCGACGTCCTCGTGGTCGATACGGCTCACGGCCACTCGCAGGGTGTGCTCGACATGGTCCGCCGGGTCCGCCGCCAATTTCCGAATGTGGACGTCATCGCCGGCAATGTAGCCACTGGTGAAGCGACAGAGGCGTTGATCGATCTCGGGGTCGACGCGGTCAAGGTCGGCATCGGCGCCGGCTCGATCTGCACCACCCGCGTGGTCGCGGGAATCGGCGTTCCGATGATCACCGCCGTCGCGGAATGCGCACGGGCCGCCGCTCCCCACAAGGTACCAGTCATCGCCGACGGAGGAATTCGCTACTCCGGCGACATCACCAAGGCCATGGCGGTGGGCGCGAGCGCCGTGATGATCGGCAGCCTGTTTGCCGGCACGGATGAGAGCCCGGGCGAGATGATTCTCTACCAGGGCAGGAGCTTCAAGGAGTATCGCGGCATGGGCTCGCTCGGCGCCATGCGCCGCGGCAGCAGGGACCGCTACTTCCAGGATGAGTTCGACCTGGAGCGCAACCCCGAGGCGGGCGAGAAACTGGTGCCGGAAGGCATCGAAGGGCGCGTCGCGCACAAGGGCAGCGTCGCGGCCATGATTCATCAACTGATCGGCGGCCTGCGCGCGGGCATGGGCTACACCGGCTGCGCCGACATTCCCACATTGCAGCGCGACGCGAAGCTAATCCGCGTCAGCCCGGCCGGCCTGCGGGAAGGGCACGTGCACGACGTGGTGATCACCAAAGAGGCGCCCAACTACCGGGTCGAATAGCGGCGGAGCGGCACCAGTCGGAAGGTCTGGCCTCTAGGCGCCGACGACCGTCATGCGTCGCTGCTCGTCGCCCACGTCTTCCAGTCTCACCTCGATCGCATCGTCGGGCCGACCGCGCCAGCGCTCGGCCCATTCGATCGCGACAATGCCATCGGCAGAAATCAGATCTTCGAGGCCGAGGTCGTCGATCTCGCCCGGATCGAGTCGATAGAGATCGACGTGATAAAGCGTCACACTCGTGCCCGCGTACTCCTGCACGAGCGTGAAGGTCGGGCTGGACACGTCCTCGGGGTTTGCACCGACCCCCTGGGCCAGGCCTCGCACGAACGCAGTCTTCCCCGCCCCGAGATCCCCGAAGAGCAGGACGACGTCGCCGGCGTGCAGGCTGCGGCCAAGGCTCTCGCCCGACGCGATCGTCTCCTCTTCCGACGCGGTGATTACTTCCCGGCGGGCCGGGCTCTGCCGACCGGATTCCGTCACGACTGAGACTCGCGTTTGACCCGGCGCCTTGCCGTCAGCTCCAGCAGCGCGTCGCCCAGACGCGTCGAGATGTCGGACGCAATGAGCGCGTTCTCTCCCTCGTCTGCTTCGGCGAGGTCGCCAGCCGCTCCGTGCAGGTAGACCGCGAGCTTGCAGGCCCCTTCAGGGTCGAGAATCTGGCCGAACCATGCCGCGATCATGCCGGTCAGCAGGTCGCCGGTCCCACCGGTCGCCATCCCGGCGTTGCCGGTCAGGTTCACGAACGACCGCCCCTCCGGCCCGGCGATCACGGTCCGATGGCCCTTGAGGATGACGTGGACGCGATGCGCGGCGGCGAAGTCTCTCGCGTGCTCGAGGCGATCGGACTGCACCTGCTCGATGGAGACGCCGAGGAGCCGCGCCATCTCCCCGGGGTGTGGCGTGATGATCACGTCGACGCCGTCGCGGCCGATGAGCCGATCCGCGTCGCCGACGAAAGCGTTGAGCGCATCGGCATCGATCACCAGCGGCACACCCGCACGCTCAACGATGGCGTGAACGAAAGCCGACGTCGACGGATCCTGGCCGAGCCCGGGCCCGATCGCGATCACGTCGGCCTGAAAATCCAGCACCCGATCCACGGCGGTGAAATCGATCGTCCCGGCGGCGGTTTCCTCGAGAGGAAGCGTCATGTACTCCGGCGCCATGGCGGCAACGATTGACGCCGCGGATTTCGGCGTCGCCACCGTGACCAGGCCGGCACCGGAGCGCAGGGCGCCGAGCGCCGACAGATGGGCGGCGCCGGTTCGCCCGACTGACCCGCCGACGACCAGTACGCGACCGAAGTCCCCCTTGTGTGAGTCGGCGGCCCGCGCCGGCGCCAAGCTCCCGCATCCGCTCCCGCGTCAGCGATCTCGAGATAGGGACCATCGAGCTCGTCGATCACCGAGGCCGGGATGCCGATGTCGGCAATCACCAGATCGCCGGCATAGGCGTCAGCGGGAGGAAAGACGAGCGGCAGCTTCGGCGCGGCAAGGGTGACGGTCATCGAGGCCTCGATCGCCTTGCCATCGAGCTCGTGCGAGTCGGCGGAGACGCCCGTCGGCAGATCAATCGCCACCACCGGCACGCCGAGGCCGTTGACGTCGGCGACGACCGTTTCCAGCAACCCGGTCAGCGGGCCATGGAACCCTGTGCCGACGATGGCATCAACGATGAGGTCGCACTCGGACACCTCGGTGAAGTGCAGTTCCCATTCCTGGGCGTTGGCAATCTCGATGACGGTCAGGCCGATCCGTCCGAGGACTTCGAGATTGGTTCGTGCCTCACCCTTGACCTCCGCGACGCTGCCGAGCAGAAACGTCATCGCTTCGATGCCGCGCTGGGCAAGGGTTCGCGCGATGACGAAACCATCGCCGCCGTTGTTGCCGCGGCCGCAGAGGACGCCGACCTTGCTCGAGGCCGAGATCGTCGAACGCCGCCTCCATCGCCGCGACCGCCTGGCGGCCGGCGTTCTCCATCAGCACGACGGAGGGAATGCCGATGTCGTCGATGGTCTGACGATCGGCTTCACGCATCTGCTGCGTGTTCAGGACGCGCATGTTAACCCTTCGATTCCGGTTCGGGGTTCGGGGTTCGGCGGTTCGGGGTCTGGTTCAGGGTTCGGCGGTTCGGGGTCTGGTTCAGGGTTTCGCGTTCAGCCATGCGCGGCGCGAGACAGTTGGATTCGCCGACGCGATGGTCCTCATTCAGCCAACAATATGCGTATGTTAGACTCCTTGCAATATGCGCGGGGCGGTTTTTGTCAACGGACAGATTGCGGATGCCGAGCATGCGGTCGTCCCGGTCTACGATCACGGATTCGTCTACGGCGAAGGTGTCTACGAGACGCTGCGCACCTACAATCGCCAGCCATTTCTCTACGATCGTCACGTACGCCGCCTGCGGCAATCGGCGCATCATCTCTCCCTGGATGTGCCGTTTGACGACGCGGCGTTGCTCGGATGGATCGGCGACACGACGGAGGCGGCCGGCGAGCTTCGATGAGGCGTACATCCGGGTGCTGCTGACTCGCGGCGTTGGTGAGCTCACCTACGACATCAAGGCGACACCCAAACCCACGCTCGTCATCATCGTCAAGCCTCTCGACGAAGTGCCCGAGCGGGTGACGCGCGAGGGCATCCACGATCTCGCTCGTCGACGTGCTGCGCAATCATCCTGGATCGGTCAACCCGATCATCAAGTCGAACAATCTCCTCAACAACGCGCTCGCGATGCAGGCGGCCAATCGCCGTGGCGGCGAAGAGGCGCTGATGTGCAACTATCGCGGCGAGCTGTCGGAGTGCTCACAATCGAACTTCTTCCTGGTGCGCGACGGCGTTGCGCTGACGCCAAAGTCGCAGGCCGGGCTGCTCGAAGGCATCACCCGCGCATTTCTCTTCGAGGTCGGCCGCGCTGCCGGAATTGAGGTCCGCGACGACACGCTGTTCCCTGCCGATCT
Source organism: uncultured Acidobacteriota bacterium (assembly GCA_963771415.1). Taxonomy (GTDB): domain Bacteria; phylum Acidobacteriota; class Vicinamibacteria; order Vicinamibacterales; family 2-12-FULL-66-21; genus CAWAZT01. The sequence goes on from CAVYTI010000011.1 coordinate 478,600, forward strand.
CGGAGCACGCCGACGAAGCGTTCATCACCAGCACCACCCGCGAGCTGAGCCCCGTTGTCAGGATCGACGACCGGGTCATCGGCGCCGGCGTCCCGGGACCGGTGACGCAAAAGCTGTTGAGCGGATATCGTCGGAAAGCGCAGGAGTTGACCGCGCGCAGCGGTGTCGTCCCGCTGATGGACGAACGCGACCGGTCGAGTCCCTGCTCGGCTGCGGAGCCCGACCTATACCGGTGAGACCGTGCCTTCCTCCACGTACTCTTCCATCGGAGGACACGCGCAGATCAGATTTCGATCGCCGTAGGGATTGTCGATGCGGGAGACCGCCGGCCAGATCTTGTTGAGCCGCACGAAGGGCAGCGGATAGGCCGCCTGCTTCCCGCGAGTAGGGATGGCTCCAGTCGCTCGCGGTGACCGCCTCGGCGGCATGCGGCGCGTTTTTCAGCACGTTGTCGGTCGGATGCGCGTGGCCGTCGATCACCGCCTGGATCTCCTGTGCGAATCGCGATCAGCGCCTCGCAGAAACGATCGAGCTCCGCCTTGGATTCGCTCTCAGTGGGCTCGATCATCATGGTGCCAGGTACCGGGAAACGACACCGTCGGCGCATGGAAGCCATAGTCCATGAGCCGCTTGGCGACGTCCTGCTCGTCGATGGACGGCCCCGAGCCATGCTTGAACGGCCGCAGGTCGAAGATCATCTCGTGCGCGACGCGCCCGTTGTGGTTGGCGAACAGCACGTCGTAGTGACTCTGGAGCCGCGCCTTGACGTAGTTGGCGTTGAGAATCGCGTAGCGTGTCGCGTCGGTCATCCCCTCGGCCCCAAGCATCTTCATGTAGCCGTAGGAAATCAGCAGGATGCTCGCGCTGCCCCACGGGCGCCGCGGCGACCGCCGGTATCGCCCGGTCGCCACCGACCTTCACCACGGGATGTCCTGGCAGGAAGGGCGCAAGATGGGCTGCCACGGCGATCGGACCCATGCCAGGACCGCCGCCGCCATGCGGAATCGCAAACGTCTTGTGCAGGTTGAGATGGCAGACATCCGCGCCGATTGCCGCCGGGCTCGTCAGCCCGACCTGCGCGTTCATGTTGGCGCCGTCCATGTACACCTGACCGCCGTGCTGCGTGCACGATCTCGCAGATCTCGCGGATGTCCTCCTCGAACACCCCGTAGGTGGACGGATAGGTCACCATCAGCGCGGCCAGCGTCTCGCGATGCTGCGCCGCTTTGGCGCGAAGATCGTCGAGCTGAATGTAGCCCTGGCTGTCGCAGGCCACGACGACAACCCGTAGACCAGCCATCGTCGCGCTCGCCGGATTCGTCCCGTGCGCGGACGACGGAATCAGCACCACCCTCCGTTGCGGCTCCCCCGATCGCGGTGATAGGCCCGGATCGTCATCAGGCCGGCGAATTCACCCTGCGCTCCTGAGTTCGGCTGCAGCGACACCGCCTGGAGACCCGTGATCGTGCACAGTGCGGCTTCCAGCTCACGCGATCACCTCCGCATACCCGTCGGTCTGCGTAGCGGGCGCGAACGGATGCATCCGGCTGAACTCGGGCCAGCTCACGGGCAGCATCTCTGCGGCGGCATTGAGCTTCATCGTGCAGGAGCCGAGCGGAATCATCGAGGTGTCCAGGCCGACATCCTTGCGTTCCAGCCGCCGGATGTAGCGCATCATCTCCGTTTCCGAGTGGTGGGTGTTGAAGACCGGATGCGCGAGATACGCGCTGGTGCGCTCGAGTCCCGTGGCAGCGGCGAACGTGCGTCGATGAGGCGCCAGCGCGCGATGACGCGCCGAACACGGCCGCGATGTCAGCCACGTCCTCGCTGCGATGTCGTTTCGTCGATTGAGATCCCGATGGCGCCGTCACTCGCTGTAGCGGAAGTTGATCCCGGCCGTCTCGGCTGCCTGGCTGAACCGGCCGACGTCCGCACCTTCGATCCGAAGCGTATCGAAGTAGCCCGCGTTCGTCTGACGAAGGCCTGGCCGGCGAGGGCTCGATCGAGGGACTGCGCGAGCCGGTGCACACGCGATCGCGATCTCGTCGCAGGCCGTCGGGTCCGTGATAGACGGCATACATCGCCGCAATGTTCGCGAGCAGCGCCTGCGCCGTGCAGATGTTCGACGTCGCCTTCTCGCGACGGATGTGCTGCTCGCGGGTCTGGAGCGCCATGCGATAGGCGCGTTGGCCGCGCGCATCCACCGACACGCCGATGATGCGTCCTGGCGCCTGGCGGACGAATGTTTCGCGCGTCGCGATGAACGCGGCGTGCGGGTCCACCGTATCCGAGCGGCACACCGAAGCGCTGCGAGTTCCCGACGACCGCATCGGCGCCCATTTCGCCGGGTGGAATCAGCAGCGTCAGCGACAGGAGGTCGGTTGCGACCGCCACCAGCACACCGGCGGCATGCGCTCGCTCGATGATCGGCCGGAGATCGCGGACTTCGCCGCGATCGTCCGGGATACTGAACGAGCATGCCGAACGCACGGTCCAGAGGTATCGACGCGGCATCGCCGAATTTCGAGCGCGATATCGAGCGGCTCGGCGCGGCCGCTGCAGCACGTCGATCGTCTGCGGAAAGACGCGATCCGAGACGAGGAACACGCTCGGTTGACCTGCCGGCGCCTTCTTCAGGTTCACGCGATGGAACATCGCCATCGCCTCGCCGGCGGCCGTGCCCTCGTCGAGCAGCGACGCGGTGGCGATGTCCATCCCCGTCAAATCGCGCACCATCGTCTGAAAATTCAGCAGCGACTCCAGGCGGCCCTGGGCGATTTCCGCCTGATACGGCGTATAGGGCGTGTACCAGCCGGGATTCTCGAACACGTTGCGCTGAATCACCGCCGGAGTGATGCAGTCGTAGTAGCCCATGCCGATGTACGATCGGGCGACGCGATTCCCTGCCGCGACGCGGCGCAGGCGGCGCAGGTACTGCGCCTCGCTCTCCGCCGCCGGCAGGTCGAGCCGACCGCGCATGCGGATGCCAGAGGGAATCGTCTGATCAATCAGTGCGTCGAGCGACGGTGCAGCCAGCACCCGGAGCATGTCGTCGCGTTCACCGGGGTCTGGACCGATGTGGCGGGATTGGAAACTGTCGTTGAATTCGTGGGTCATTACTTCGTTAGTTCGGCATATTGCGTCGCATCGAGAAGATCGCCCGCCTCGTCCGCCGCTGGTGCGGACCGCGATCATCCACGACCCGTGCGGATCCTTGTTGACCGCCTCGGGATTCTGGACGAGACCTGAATTGATCTCTGTCACTTCGCCACTGATCGGGCTATAGAGCTCGGAGACGGCCTTGACTGACTCGATCGTGCCGAACACCTCGCCTTTTTTCAGCGCCCGGCCGACGGGCGGCAGCTCGAGGTAGACGACGTCGCCGAGCTGCTTCTGCGCGTAATCGGTGATGCCGACTCGCGCGTCGCCATTCGATCCGCCGAGGCGTACCCATTCGTGGTCTTTCGTGTATTTGAGCTCAGGTGGATACATCTCCGCTCCCCCTGCAGCGCCGGCTCCTCGCAGAGACGACCGACGCTACTTCGATCGCTTGTAGAAAGGCATCGGCACGACCTGAGCTCTCGCCCGTCGGCCGCGTACGTCAACTTCGAATTCCGTTCCCGGCTGCGTGCGGTCGGCCGGTAGATAGGCCATGCCGATCGCCTTCTTCAAGAAGGGCGTCTGCGTTCCGCTGGTCACGACGCCGGCCCGGACCGCCATCGAGAAACACATCGTAGCCATGACGACCGATGGCACGCTCGAGCATCTCGAACCCGATCAGCCGTCGCGGAACGCCGTCGGTCTTCTGCTGGCGGAGGACGTCGGCGCCGATGAAAGCGTCCTTCTTCCAGCCCACGATCCAGCCGAGGTCGGCCTCCAGCACCGTGGTCGTTTCGTCCATGTCATTGCCGTAAAGCCGCATCGCCGCCTCGAGGCGCGAGCGTGTCCCGGGCGCCGAGACCGGCGGCGACCACGCCCGCGTCGCGACCGGCCTGCAGCACGGCGTCCCACACACGCTCGGCGAAGGCCGGGGCAACAAAAATCTCGAAGCCGTCTTCGCCGGTGTAGCCGGTGCGCGAGATCGTCGCCTTCACGGCGGCGACTTCGCCGGTCGCGAACCAGTAGTATTTCATGGCCGCGAGATCGACGCCGGTCAGCTGCTGCAGCACTTCCCGCGCGATCGGTCCCTGCAGAGCGATCAGCGCATAGCGGGAGCTCGTGTTGACGGCCACCGCGTCGCCGACACCCTTGACGTGTTCGACGATCCAATGGAAGTCCTTCATGATGTTCGACGCGTTGACGACCAGCATGAAATGCGCGTCCGCCAGGCGATAGGTCAGGACGTCGTCCACAAAGGTCCCTTCTGGCGTGGTCAGCGCGGAATATTGCGCCTGCCCGATGGCCAGGCGGCTGGCGTCGTTGGACGTAATCCGCTGCACCGCGGCCAACGCGTCGGCGCCCGCCACCTCGATCTCCCCCATGTGGCTGACGTCGAACAGCCCCGCCCTCGTGCGCACGGCCATGTGCTCGTCGCCGATGCCGGAGTATTCCACCGGCATTTCCCAGCCGCCGAACTCGACCATCCGGCCGCCAAGGGCGCGATGACGGGCGTGAAGCGGAGTTTTCTTGAGGGTCGCCGAGCCAGGCTGCGTCATGGGATCTGACTGGGGAGCCGGCGTGTGCTGCGCGCGCCGGCGAGCGCGTATCCCATGGAAGGTACTATGCGGCTCGGGCAGGGGTCAAGGCGCCTCGGTTGTGGTTCTTGTCGTCATCGCTGAACCACTATGAGTGGACGACCGGCCCAACCCCAAGCCATATGGCCAGGGCGCTGAGTACCACAAGAACGACAATCAGGATGATGAGGTGACCAACGATCTTCCATGACATGGTCGTGCCGTTCTCGGTTCGCTAATCAAGCGAGGCTGCGATTTCCTCGAAGGGCCAGCGTGATCCGCGACCCCGGCTCCATCGCTGGCGAACGTGAGAAACCAAGTCGATGGACGCACCGGCGCCTGAGGGGAAGACCCGAAGCGGCGGGGCGAAACGATCACGCTTCGTCGTACCGGCCCATCAGCGCCTGTTCTAAATACAGGAAAGCGTAAACGAGAACCCCGCGGCGGGCACGTCAACAATCTGCGGCGCCAATGTGTAGGTCGGATCCTGCACCAGCCTCGCCGACACCGCATGCGACCCAATGCCGACATCTTCCGTAATCCCGTCCGACCCCGGGGTCGTGATTCCCACGTCTTTCCCGTCGATGAACACATTGAAGGACAAGGACGTTCCACGGGCTCCGCAGGTGGCGCCGTCGACGCCGATGTGCAGCTTGGCCGTATCATTCCCTGAAGGATTCAACGGACCGGCACACGCGACAGCGACCAGCGCGAGTCCGACGACCATCAACATGCTGAGGCGTCTCACTTCGGCACGCGATCCGGCCCGTGGCCCTCGTTGTCCCACGGCGTTGTCCTTTCTGTTGGAGCAAAGCGTCAGGTTCTGCGCTACGGCCGTAAAACATACCACGATACATGAGCTTGGGGACCACAGCGACGCCTGCCATCAAGTTTGGTCGCCAGCGGTCGCGTCCACGCAAGCCAGCGTGGTCGTGGAGGATTGGTCGGCTGGAACGCTGCCAATTACTGACGGGCGACTCTCCCGCTTCTCGGGCCTGAAGCGAATGTATCCCTGCAGCGTATGGTATGAGATGCCGAGCTCGCGACAGGCGCGACGCTTGTTGTTCTCGCACCGCTCCAGCACGAGCCGGGCGTAGCGGCTGCCCCACGCGCGCATCGAGTCCTGCCGGCGGAAGGACGGCACGAGGTTCTCGGCGTAGCGCGTGAGCAGAGGCGGCGGCAGGTCGAGCAGCCGAAGCTGGTCGGAGTCGGCGAGCGTAATGGCCCGTTCCACGACGCGCTGGAGCTCGCGCACGTTGCCGGGCCAGGCGTACGCCATCAAGGCGTCCGAGGCGGACTGGGAGAGCCGGAGGCGCCGAACGGTCCGATGCCGCTCGAGAAAGTATTCGGCGAGCTCGAGGATGTCCTCCGGACGGTCGCGCAGCGGCGGAACGGCAATTTCGACGGAATTGAGCCGGTAGAACAGATCGAGGCGAAACCTGCCCTGCGCCACCAGGTCCGCCAGACGCTGATTCGTCGCCGCGACGACGCGGACGTCGACGCGGCGCGACGCCGTCCCGCCGACGCGCTCGATCGACATCTCCTGGATCGCGCGCAGCAGCTTGGCCTGCGCGGCCGGAGACAGGTCCGCGACCTCATCGAGGAACAACGTGCCGTCGTGGGCGTGTTCGAACTTGCCTCGGCGGGCGCGCACGCCGGTAGCGATTCGTTCTTCGATGCCAAACAGCTCGGACTCCAACAGGGTCTCGACGATCGCCGCACAGTTGAGGGCCACGAAAGGACCGTGGCGTCGCGGGCTCAGGTCGTGAATCTGGCGGGCCACGAGTTCCTTTCCGCAGCCGGTCTCCCCTTCTATAAGCACGGCGAAGTCGGTCGCCGCAACCCGCTCGATGCGCTCGCGGACGGCACGAATGCCGGCGCTCGAACCAATGATTGGCGCAGCACCGTCCGGCTGACCGCGCAAGCCGCCGAACAGGCCCCCGCGCACTGCGCGCTCGATGACGAGTACCAACGTCGCCAGGTGACGGGCACAGTCCAGCGTCTGCCGATCCCATTCGTCGAACGTCGCGTCGGCGTCGCGCGTGATGTCGATGGCGCCGAGCGTCAAGTCTCCGAGCGTAATCGGCACAGAGACGAACCCTTCGGCGGAACGCGTGGAGGCAATGCCATCCCGCAGATCCACGCTGCGCGCGTTCAGCAGGCTGCGCAGTTCCTTCTCGAAGCGATCGCGAAGATATCGCGGCGTGCGCGCGCCGGCGAGCGACAGCCCGATGAGCGCGGCGAGTGAGGCGACGCTCTTGCGCCGTTCGGCGATTCGCTCAAACTGCCGTACTGCCGGTACCTGTGTGTACCTGGGATCACGACTGCTCCTTCGCGACGACGTCGCAGCCACACACAATTCGGGTGCCATCACATCTCCGGTGAAATCTCGAACCATTTCGCATCGCTCTCACCGTCGAGAGCGGCGGGAGGCTCGACGCCGGGTATCTCGTTCTCGAACCCGCGATCGTCGGATGCCGATTCTTCGAGAAAATCCGACCCAAGGCGTGCTTGCCGTTCCCTCACCCATTCCGACGTTTCCTCGAAGCGCAACGCCGCGTGATACACCATGCGCTCCGCATCCATCGCCGCGACGAGGCACCGCACGACCGCCGCGCGAAGCGTCGCCTTTGCGCCGTCGGAGGCCAGATGCACGTGAACGACCGCACCGGGCCGCAGCGGCCGAAGCGCGGCGACCAGTGCGCCGGTCGGGCTGAGATCGAGCACGAGCACCCACTGGCCGGGCCGGACGAGTGCCGAAATGCGCCGCACGAGAGGCCCTGCCGCGCGCACCTCCCGTCGCCGATCATCTACTGGTCGATCCATCGCCTCGCACCCTCCAGGTATTTCAGGATACGGACACGCCCGGTCGCGCCAAGGATGCGGACCGCGTACTGCGTGGCGTATCGACCGTGCAGGTAGATCGTTCCGGAGGTCGCGGAGCCGTTCGGGTTCATCGACACGATCCGCGAGGCGCCGACCCTGACGCCGTCGGGTCCGCCGGAGGGTGCGCCGTCAGCGTCCGGCACGCCAGGGAGGATGCCGCATGTCACGTCGGAGAAGTGCCAGCACAGCCGCTCCGACGAAGTCAGTATGAAGTCCACGCCGCCAGTAATGTCGGACGTGCGCAGCCCGTTATCGTTACCGTCTGCGACCGTCGCGAAGGCGTAGTCGGCAGCGTCTGGCGCGAAGCGAACCCCGACGAAACAGGACCGCTTGATCGCCTCGATTCGAGCCTGCGCGAGCCGGTGCGCGAGGTATGTGGCCGCCGCCCGCGCCCGGTAGTCGTCCAGCGCGCGAAGCGCGACGGGAATCGCCATGCTCGCGAGCGTGCCGCCCACCGCCAGCGCCAGCAGCAACTCGAGGAGCGTGAAGCCGCCAGGACGGGTGACCGCCCGCCTGAGCGGACGGTCACGTTCACAACAGCATCGGATGAACCCGTGCAACACGCCTAGCGATCCGTTCCCGAATGCTGCGGCTTGTCTGTCCCGACCGTGATCAGCGGCTTCAATTTCAGAAAGCTCTTCTCGCCGACGCCTTTGACGTTCATCAAATCTTCGATCTTCTTGAAGCCGCCGTTCTTCTGGCGGTACTCCAGAATTCTCTCCGCCGCCTTGGCGCCGATCCCGGGCAACGCCTCGAGCTGGCTCTGCGTCGCGGTGTTGAGATTCACCGGCGACGCCGACGTCACTGCGGCGGCCTTTGCCGGGGCCTTTTGCGCAGCCGCCGGAAGGACACCGATGGCCAGAAGCGCAACGATCAATGTCAGTAGACGCATGTCTCTCCTCCACATCGAGAAAGGTGATTGGGGGCCCCGTCGGTGCGCTTCACGCACAAGGTGAGAGGTCGGGCACCTTGATTACTGGAACGTCGACCGGGGCCGATCGATGCAGGGGCAAAGCGTGGGCCGCGCGTCGGGCGGCAGGGCCGACCGCGCAACCGCGCGAATGCATACGGCTTACTTCGCACTCGTTCGTCAGCATCGTGCGGAGCGCGAGGGAGCACACCATAAACGGAAACCGACGGTGACGGCGGATCTGGATCTGGAAAAATCGGCGCCGCCTTTCCGCGCTTCGAGACAAGGCGGTGGTCCGCTTTCTCTCCGCCTCGACGGATGCGATTGCGACGGCGATGATGATCGGGCAGGGTGGGAAGGGCTGGTAGGGAACCGCACGGAGACCGGTCTCTCCGTGCGGTCACGTGAGCGGAACCGTCAGTTGCGTGCCCGCAGCCAGACGTCGAAGACCTTCGCGGCTTCCCCATCCGACCACAGAATCCGGCCGACCTGGCGGAACTCGTTGCCGAATCGGTCGGTCCTTCTGCCGATGCGGTAGTCCGTGCTGATCGCGACGATCCCCTCGTCGATGGCTCTGGTCAGTTCGTCAGGCTCCGACACACCGTTGTGATTCAGATCGCGCCATAACAGCAGCCTCGAAAAGATCGAGTCGTGGAGGTCGAGACGGCCATCGGGGACACGTGTGGCGCCGGTGGCTGGCGAATCGAGAAACTTCAGGACCTCGAACCCGTTTGCCGCGGTGATATCCGAACCGGCGTAGACAGGGGTATGGTTGCCGAACAACTCCGTCCCGTCGTCAATCCGGCCGTTGCCATTCCTGTCCAGTGCCAGAAATGCGTCGTCCGATCCGGGTCGCGTCCAGGCGACCAGCTCCGGAGTCCCGTCGGCATCGAGATCGAATCGCACGCCGTCCTCGACGCTCGTCAGGTGGTAACCGTCGTTCGCCGTGTCGACGATGATCGGACAATTTGGCAGGATGCAGGAGACGCCTGTCCATGTGCCACCCATGCTGATGCATTGGTCCTGTCGGGACTGTCCCCGCTGCGGAAGAACGTCGGCATAGCTGACCGTCTCGCCGGTATGGAGAACGAGGAAGGGCACGATCGTTGACGCGAAGTGATGTCCGTTGGTCTGATATCGCCCGTAGGACGGCACCGGTACCTGACGGCGCGCGACCGCGTAGAGAATACCTTCGGCCGTCAACGCGGAATTTGGGACGCCCGACACGTCCGCAGCTGCGGTGACAACATATTGCCCGCAGAAGTCGACCGACCCTTGTGTCTCGACGATGTATTCGAGCCAGTTGAACGGCCCGAACTGCTGGCTCGAATTCCGGTTCGTCACCGTACCGCACCCCGGAAAGTTGGCACTGTTGCTGTCGGCGAACCCGACCGACGCCTGCGCCGCCGTCAGACACACCCATCCCAGGATGGTAACTATTCGCTTCATACGTCACCTCGTACCGAACGTGGGGTTATTCGGGTTCCCGAAACCTGGGGAGATCCTTCCTGGCAATCGAGAACGTAGTACCGGCCTTCGTCGATTCGACGTAGGCGGTCAGCGCTGCCTGGGCCTCCGGCGAGATCGTGGCCAGCAGCCGATCGCGGGCGTGCAGCGTTTCCCCGCGGCAATCGAGGTTCAGCTCGCGAACCTCCTTGTCGAGCTCTTCGAGCGTTTTTCCGGCCCTGGCGGCGAGAATCTTGCGATGACGCTCGAGGCAGGCTGCGTCGATTTTCTGAACGCTGTCGGACTCCTTCAGGATCAGCGCGTGCTCAGCGCTGGTAACGTGCGGGATCATGGACGAGGGAAGCTGGCGGAAACCGCCGGCAAAGACCCGAAACGCAAAGCCCCAGGCGCTCCACTGCGGAATCAACTCGGGGTTTCTTGCCCCGTCGATGTGCATGATTTCCGCGGGCGAACCCGCCGGCTCCTGGGCAGCGCCACGAGCGCTCCCGAAGCCGACGACACAGAGCAGCGACAGAACGACATGGCCAGCGCTTCATTCGTCCCTCCTCAATTGATCGGCAATCGACACCGACGACGTGACCGACTCCCGTCACTGACGTCTCCGCCACAGAGAACATGCTTCCCACTCAGGGAACTGAGTCCACAAGCGTAGAGTTGCCCGATAGACTGCTCTCGGGCTTACCATCGTCGATCGCGCCTGAAAAACGAATCGCCTCGATCGATGAATTCGGTTTGCCGCCATTCAAGCAAGCAAAGGACCGAATTGTCGAAACATGCGGCGCCCGCTCAAGGTGCACCGCTGGCGGCAGTTGCTGGAACGGGGCCTCGACCACCCCCACGACGGGCCGTGGGTTGTGTCGATTATGCACACTGCAGTTGACGGGCGGCCGTCGCGACGATTCCACGGTGATCTACAGTTGCGTCACCGCGGTATGATCGTCGTACCTTGCTGCGGGTGCTCGTGGTTGACGACGATGCGGATTCAGCCGAGATGTTGCGCATGCTGCTCGGCTTGATGGGCCATGACGCGTACGTGGCGCACAACGGTCGCTCGGCGCTCGACGCCGCCGACCGACACCGGCCGAACGTACTCCTGCTCGACATCAGCCTTCCCGACATGAACGGCTACGAGGTCGCACAGCAGATCAGAGAGCGACATGGACGGTCGATGCGCCTCATCGCCTTGACCGGCTGGGGACAGGAGGACGACCGCCGGCGCGCGCGCGAAGCGGGATTCGATCACTTTCTTACCAAACCGGCCCACCCTGACACGCTCGAGCGACTGCTCGGAGAAGAAGTCGTGTAGGACATCGGACTGCCGTAGAATGTCGCGACTCATATGAAGCGACGCGACTTTCTTCGACTTGCCGCAGCCGGAACCGGACTGGCGCTGTTTCCGCGAACGAGCCGCGCTGCCGACGCCCACATCGAAATTCTGCTCGACGAGCCTATCGCGCCCGTTTCCGCAAACCTCTACGGCCACTTCGTCGAACACCTCGGTGGCGTCGTCTACGACGGCATCTGGGTGGGTGAAGATTCCAGTATTGCCAATACGCGTGGCATACGACGCGCGCTCGTCGAAAGCATGCGCCGCTTACCGGCCGGCCCGATCCGCTGGCCCGGTGGTTGTTTCGCCGACAGTTACGACTGGCGCGACGGCGTCGGGCCGCGATCGGCTCGCCCGCGTCGCACGAATTTCTGGGCGAACGACATGGCCTCGCTGCCGGATGGCCCGGCCAAGTACGAGCCTAACCAGTTCGGCACGAACGATTTCATCCGGTTCTGCCGCCAGGCGGGCGGCGAACCCTACCTTGCCGCCAATCTCCGCGGCCTGCCGGCACGCGATTTCTACCAGTGGGTGGAGTTCTGCAACAGCCCCGCCGGCAGTACGACGCTGGCAGACCTGAGAGCCGGCGGCGGAGATCGCGATCCTTTCAACGTGCGATTCTGGGGAGTCGGCAACGAGTCCTGGGGATGCGGTGGCAACTTTACGCCGGAGGAATACGCCACCGAGTTCCGTCGCTTCACGGCGTGGATTCCCCGGTATGGTGTCGATCTGGCGCTGATCGCGTCCGGTCCCAACAGCGGCGACCTGTCGTGGACCCGCCGCTTTCTGAGCACGCTCACCGAAAAAGGTGAAGGGGCGCTGGGTGGCGTCTGGGGCCTGGCTTTACATCACTATTCGTGGAACGTCAGCCGCGGCGCGACAACGGACTGGAACGCCGGCAAGGGTGACGCCATCAACTTCACGACCGACGAATGGTACGAGCTCCTCAACGAAGCCGATCACATGGACACGTTGATCTCCGATCACTGGAAGATCATGGAGGAAATCGATCGTCGTCACCGCGTGAAGCTCGTCGTGGACGAGTGGGGCGCATGGCACCGCCCGGCACGGCGGTGGACCCGTCGCATTTGTTCGGCCAGCAGTCGAGCATCCGCGATGCGTTGCTGGCAGGGCTGACGCTCGACATCTTTCAACGGCACGCGGACAAGGTCGCGATGGCGAACGTGGCGCAGCTCGTGAACTGCCTGCAGTCGCTCTTCCTCGTCCACGGCGATCGCTTTCTCGCCACACCGACATTCCACGTCTTCGAGATGTACGGCGCGCACGTCGGCGGGCGAGCCGTGCGATCGATCTGCGCGGCTCCGCGGGTGGTCTACGATCGGGCCAATGGAAAAGGATCGTTCTGGGGTCTGGGCGGCTCCGCCTCGCTCAAGAGTCGGACGCTGACCCTCACCGTGGTCAATCCTCATGTGACCGATGCGCGGGAGACCGAAATCCAGGTCCGCGGCGGACGCCCTGTGAGCGTTGCGGCCACCACGCTCGCGGCCAGCGACATCCACGCCCACAATACGTTCGACGCCCCGGACACCGTTCGTCCTCGAACCGCGCCCGCCCCAGCCACAACAGACGGCGGCCTGACGTTCCGCTTTCCGCCGGCGTCGGTGACGCGGCTGACAATCGAGCTCTAGCGCCCGGTCCCCTGCACCGTCTTCCTGGCCTGCGCGATCAACGCCTGGTAGTGCGTTAACGCTTCCTCTGCGGCTCGTGTCGTCTGAATCGGCGCCGGGCCGCTCCCCTCCTGCGACAGCGAGTAGAGACCGGATAGCTGCGCCGAGAGAGCGGTCAGCGAGGCTGCGCCGGCACCCGCCCCTCGGCCCCTTCCCCGCCCGCCGCCCGATCCCGCGAGGCCTGCGAGCTCTTCCGCAAGGGCGGAGTTGCCGGCGGCCTTCGCGCGATCGCGAGCGTCGTTCACGCGAGGGATGATTTCCTGGATCGTCACGATCGCGTCGAACAGCCGTTTCGACAGCGCAAACTGCTGCTGCAAGGCAACGGTGCCGCTCTTGACGCGCGGATCCATGGTCACGATCAACGGCTGCGTCAGAGTCTTGCCGCCCGCCGTGAGCCGAACGGTGTAGGTTCCGGGGGGCACCCACGGTCCTTTCGGTTCCGACGCTGTGTCGTGCGGCGTCGCCGCGATTGGATAGCCGCGCGGCAGTCCTGGCGGCGGCGGGTAGTGCAAGTCCCACACGAATCGATGGAGTCCCGCCTGTCCGGAGAGAATCTGCGAGGGGCGCATCCAATACGCCGGCACCTCATCCTCGTCTCTCAGTTCGACCGGCTGATCGTCGCTGGCGTAGCGACGCACCAGCGCGCCGGCGGCGTCGACAATCTCGAGCGTGGTCACACCGGTCGCGTTTTCCTTGAGGTAGTAATCCACGATCGCGCCGTCAGGGGGGTTCTGACCGGCGGGCTCATCAGGCGGCAACGGCGTATCTGTGTTGCGGTTCCACTCGAATCGAAGCGCCTTCTGCGGCTTGAACAAGACCACCGCCGTGTTCAGTGTCTCGGCCTGAAGCTGCCGCAGCGGCGTGATGTCGTCGAGAATCCAGAAGCCGCGGCCGTGTGTTCCGACGACGAGATCGTCATCCTTGATGACCAAATCGCGAATCGAGGTCGCCGGCATGTTCTGGCGCAGCGACTGCCATTGATTACCCTCGTCGAACGACACGTAGACCTGAGTTTCGCTCCCTGCGAACAACAGTCCCTTGCGTTTGGGATCTTCTTTGATCGTATTGATCGTTGCGCCATCGGGCAATCCGGCGGTGATCGCTGTCCAGGTGCGTCCGCCGTCGTGGGTGCGGTAGATGTGGGGGCGGAGGTCGTCGAGCCGAATGGTGTTGATCGCCGCATAAGCGGCAAGCGGATCGAAGTGAGAGGCCTCGAGCATCGACACCTTGGCCCACGGCACGAGGTCTGGCGGGGTGACATCCTTCCATGTGGTGCCGGCATTGACCGTCACATGGACTAACCCGTCGTCGGTTCCCACCCAGATGCGATTGATGTCGAGCGGTGACGGAGCCACAGTGTAGATGACACCACGTTGTGACGGTTGCGCCGCAGGCGTCCCGCGATACTTACCGACGTTCTGCGGGACCTCCCAGGTCTTCCTCGTCAGATCCGGGCTGATCCGGGTCCACCCATTGCCGCCGGTGGTCGTCTTCCACAGCGTGTTCGACGCGAAGTAGAGCGTGTGCGGATCGATCGGCGAGAACAGGACGGGTTGCGTGCGGACGGCGCGATAGTCGCCGCCGCCGCGCCCGACGCGCGGCCCGACCTGTACAACCTCAGCGGTCCGACGGTTGTAGCGGGAGACCTTCCCGCCATACACGATGTCGGGATTCAACGGATCGGGAGCGACGTAGCCGTACTCCTCGACTCCGACCGGGTGCCACTCGCGGAACGTGACGCGGCCCTCGTCACCGCGACTCTGGACGCACGCCGAGCCGCTTTCCTGCTGTCCACCGCAGACGCGATACGGGAAAGCATTGTCGGTGCTGACGTGATAGAACTGCGCGGTCGGCTGGTTGTACCACGAGCTCCAGCTCGCCCCGCCGTTCACCGTGATGGTGGCGCCCTGATCGGACGCAATCAAGATGATGTCCGGGTTGTTGGGGTTGATCCAGATGCGATGGTAGTCGTCGCCGCCAGGCGCGCCGCGAAGAGCGCGAAAGGTCTTGCCCCCGTCCACAGATTTCCACGACACGATACTCGCGGTGTAGACGGTGTCGGCGTTCTTTGGATCCACCTTCACTTCCGCAAAATCGTCGCCCCGCGTTACGACGCGCGGATCGTCGGTGATCTTGACCCAACTCTGACCGGCGTCGTCCGAGCGGAAGAGGCCGCCGGTCTCGCCCGATTCGACGGCAGCGTACATGCGCTGCGGGTCGCTGGGTGCGATGGTGATGCCGATCCGGCCCAGACCCTCTTCGAAAGTCGGCAACCCTTTCGTCAGTGGCTTCCAGGTGTCGCCGCCATCGGTCGACTCGAACAGACCGCTTCCGGGTCCGCGAAACGCGCCGTTCTCCCAGGGTCCCTGTCGCGCTTCCCAGAGCACGGCATAGACATGATTGGCGTTCGATGGGTCGAACGCCAGATCGATACCGCCCGTGTTCTCGTCCTTGTAGAGGACCTTCTGGAACGTGCGACCACCGTCGAGCGAACGGAAGATGCCGCGCTCTTCGTTTGGACCGTACGGGTGCCCAAGTACCGCGACGAACAACCGCTCGGGGTTTGCCGGATCGACGATGATCTGCGGGATCTGTTGACCGTCCCGTAGGCCGAGGTGAGCCCAGGTCTGGCCGCCGTCGGTGGACCTGTAGACGCCGTCGCCAGTCGAGAGATCCGGACGCTGCAGGCCCTCGCCGGAACCGACATAGATGATGCTCGGGCTGGACGGCGCGATCGCAATCGCGCCAATCGAGCCGGTCGGCTGGTCGTCGAAAATCGGTTTCCACGTGGTGCCGTAGTCGGCGGACTTCCACACGCCTCCGTTCACGGCGGCGATGAAGAACACGTTCGGTTGTGAGGGCACTCCGGTGGCGGCCTTCGTACGCCCGCCGCGAAACGGACCGATCGTGCGCCAGCGCAATTCCTTGAACAGCTCAGGGGAATAGGGCTCGGCGTGGGATCCCACCCATGAGACCGCCGCGAGGACGATTCCGGCGGTCAGACCCACTCGACCAGAACGAACCACGTGAAACCTCCAGTAAAGGACACGAGGAAACGCGAAACTGGATCACCCTCTCGAGGGCTTTCTGCAAGCGATGGCGAGGAGCAGATTGACGACCAGCACGGCCGTCAGGATCAGAAGGGCCGAACTCCAGGGCGGCGCGGCAGCCGTCCGGAACGAGGGAATCCAGCTCTGCGCGCCGCCCAGACCTCCCGCGAGCGCCGTCAGCACGCGGTTTTCCCCATCGCCCTGCGGCCACAGGAACCTCGGATGCTGCCAGGCATACGCCGAGATCAGTAACTGAGGCACGAGCAGTACCGCCGCGGCCACGCTGGCGGGCCTCGCCTTCAGCAGCCCGGCGCCGGCAAAGCAGAGGATCGGCACCAACGGAACAATAAATCGGCCCGCTGGCGAAAAGCCCGCCCACCATTGATGCGCGACAGCCGGGATGATGAGCGCCGCTATCGGCAATGCCCACGCGTCCAGATCCCTGCCGTGCAGCCACCAACCCAGGGGCACCAACGCGTACACGGGTGCCCACCAGATCAATCCGTTCTCACGGTCGACCAGCAATCCGGGGAGTCCTGAGATCAGGCGGTCGCTCGTGAACGGCAATCCGTCGAGCGCCATCGGACCGGCAACGTTTCCCCAGTAATACAGTGTCCAGATCACCAACGCGACCTGGGGCAACGCGAAGAGCAAGGCCACCGCGACCCTCGATCCGCCAGTCGGCGCTGTCCCCAGTCGGAAGCGGCGCCACCAGATGACGACCAGAATCGCGAGGACGAACGGCGCGAACTTCCGGTGGACCCAGACGAGCAGGCCCAAGGCCGCGACAAACGCCTGGTCGCGACGACCCCATGGTCGGCTCGCCGTAGTCCATTCGAGCATCGCCCAGGCGGTGACGAGCAAAGCGAACGGCTCGGGAAAGATCAAAAAGGAATTCGAGAGCACCGGCGGGGCGAGCCAGGCCACGAGGACGACGAGGGCCGCAGACGATCGCGCAAGTCCGGAAGACTCGAGCGCGCTCATGGTGGCGCCAGCAGCGGCAGCGACGATGCCAATGATCACAAGCGAGAGGAGTGAGTAGGCGAAGAGCCCGCGCGTCATCCGGAATCTCTGAAGCACATGCTCCGGCGGCACGAACTCAAAGACTGTCGCGAGGCCATATGCCGGCAACAGCGCGACCGCCAGGCCGATGTCGTGCACCGGCCGGAGAATCCCACCTCTGCCCGGCCGGGCGTGAGTTTCGGGCTCGAGCCCGGCGGCACCAAACAGCACGCCATCATGCTGCGCGTAGTTGTTCGCGAGATTCAGATCTCCGTCGGCGCGCAGGCTCTGCGCAATCATCAGGTAATGCGGCTCGTCGCCGGTCGCGGAGTACTTGCCATGGGTCGTCAGCCCCCACGACACGAGAAAAATCGTCAGCAACGTAAAGGGGCGGACGTAGCGTGCCGTACCCTGGCGCCTCACCGACGGCCGACCGCCGTGCCCGACGTCTGGCCGTTCTGCCCGTGCAGCCGTCGAAAGACGCTCCACAGGAGGTTGGTGTGCGTGTACGGAGCGTCTTCGGGCAGGTTGGTGGGCGTGATGCGAAGGCCGTCGCGCGATGCGGCCCAGCTCTGGACGATCACGTGATCCGGCACCAGATCCCAGCTGGGAAACGTCGTCGCGATCGAGTCCACGATATGGCCGGCATCGGCCGCATACAGCGCGTCCGCATCGCCGTTGTCGCCCCAGACGATGATGCCGAAGGGCATCTGACGGGCGGCGGCGGCGGAGCTGAGCCGCTTCATGTCGCGGACGAAATCCGCCGTCTGATTCTTGCGAATCAGAAAGGGCATGTCGACATCCATGTGCAGGAAGGCCGGCAGCGTGTTGCGTGCGGCAAGCATGGACATCATCGACTCGATGGCGTCCGCGCTCGACAACGGGTAGGCCTCGATCCATCCGATCTGGACGTTGGGCACCGCCGTCCGGACCCCGCGCACGAACGTGGCGACGCGATCGGCCGACGGCTCGATCGCCGGGCCGCCGCAGACGGGCGCAAGACCACCGGCAAACGGATCGTCCATCGACAGATAAGTCACGGTGCCGCCGGCCGCCTCGATCGCCCGGATCGAATCGACGCTGGCGGCAATGGCGGCATTCATGCCGCTCGGGTCCGGTGTGCAGTAGTAGTCCTTGATCGCCGCCACTTCGACGGCGATCTTCTTTCCCCACCGGTTCAGGGTGCTGAAGGCCCCGGCGCGCACGAAGGCGTCGTAGCTATTCGGCCCGACGATGGGATCGGGCGGCATCCGGGTGTGCTGTTGATAGAACTTGAAGACCGACATGACCTGTCTGGCATGCGGCCAGTCGCCAGGGTTTTCGAAGAGTCGCAGGTAGTCGAGCGTGCCTGGCCCGGGGCAGAACCAGAGGCGATCGGTGGCGGGCGCGGCGCTGGACGCGCGCATCGGCAGCAGCAGGACGCTCAGCGCCAGCCCGCCAAACAGCAGCCTCCGGCTTGGTCCGATCACGCGGTTGCTCCCTAGGCGGTCGTCGGCGCCGGCTCGGAGCGATACCATTCGACCGTCCGGCGCAGTCCCTCCTGGAACGTGACGAGCGGCACGTAGCCGAGCAACCGGCGCGCCTTGGCGATGTCCGCCTGCGAGTCGCGCACGTCGCCGGTGCGGGCGTCGGTGAACGTCGGCTCGACCGAGGCGCCAATCACCTCCCGCATGGCGGTGAACAACTGCTTCAACGAGACCCGGCCGCCGGTCGCGACGTTGATGATCTCGCCGCTCACGCCCGGCGCCTCCGCGGCACGAAGCACGCCGTCGACGACGTTAGTGACGTAGGTGAAGTCGCGCGTCTGCTCACCGTCGCCGAAAATCAACGGCGAGCGGTTGTTGAGCAGCGAAGTCGCGAACACCGAGATTACACCCGAGTAGGGGGATGAGGGGTCCTGGCGCGGACCAAAGACGTTGAAGTATCTGATCGTCACCGTTTCCAGGCCGTAGAGGCGCGTGAACATCTGCAGGTACTGCTCCCCCACTACTTTCTGGAGCGCGTAGGGAGACAGCGGCCGCGTCGGCATCTCTTCGTGCTTGGGCAGCGTCGGCGTGTCGCCATAGGCCGATGACGAGCCGGCGAAGACGAGTCGCGTGACGCCCGCGTCGCGGGCGGCGATCAGGACGTTCAACGTGCCGTCGATGTTGGCCCGGTTGGAGGTCACCGGATCCTTGACGGATCGTGGCACCGAGGGGATGGCGGCCTGGTGCAGGACGATCTGGCAGCCCTCGACTGCACGCCTGGCAAACGCCAGATCGGCGATGTCCCCCTCCACGATCTCGACTTCGGGCAGATGCTGGAGGTTCTCACGCTTGCCGGAACTGAAGTTGTCGGCGACGCGCACGCGATGGCCGCGCCGGACCAGCTCTTCGGAAAGATGGGATCCAATGAATCCGCCGCCGCCGGTCACGAGGAAGTGGCCCATATAGGACGATTCTAACAGTCCTTGGGCCGTCGGGCCTCGGCCCTCGCTTAACGCGTAGCTCGGTGGGGATCAGTCGTGGCGGCGGAAATCTTCCGGCCCTGACCGGTCGGTCCTAGGAGTTTGCGCACCTTCTTCGCTACGCGTTTCGCGTTGCGGTCGCTCAGGGAGGCATATACGGGAAGCTGGACGACCTGCGCTGCAGCTTCGGCGTTGGGGGTGGCGGGGTGGTCGCCGAACAGCGGCAGTGAAGCACAGACGTCGACGTGCAGCGTTTCGACGTCCACGCCACGGCGGAGCGCGCGGCGGACCAGCGAGTCGCGGTCCGGAGCGTAGATACAGGTACTGGTAGTAGACGTGCTCGGCCTCGTCGGGTACGAAGGGGATCTGAACGCCTGGCAGCCCCGACAACGCTGCATCCATGATCCTGGCGTGCGCCCGAGTGTCCCTCGTCCAATTCTCGAGTTCGTCGAGCCCGGCCAACCCGAGCGCCGCCTGCACGTTCGTGTAGCGCTCGCGATAGCTCTCGGGCATTGGCGACAGTGGTCGGATCTTCTCCCAGAGATACACATCGGGCCGCGCTCTGTACAACGACGCGGCCAGCAGCGCCGGGAATGCGGTCAGCGTGAACACGCCGGGGCTGCTGAAGATTCGTTGCGCAGAGCCGAGCTTGAGCCGGTTGTTGACCCGCTCTTCGTTGGGCCAGGGTTCGGCGTCGGCCTGCGCGCGGACGCGCTCGAGGACGTGCGGATCGCGCGCCACCGCGATACCGCCGCCATAGGTATTGAGGGGCTTCAGCGTCTGAAAGCTGAAGAAGGCCGCGTCGCCGAACGTTCCCGCCTGCCGTCCCTTGAATCGGGCGCCCAGCGCGTGCGCGCAGTCCTCGATCACGCGAAGCCCGCGGCGCTCGGCGATCGACATGATGGCGTCCATCTGACACGGTAGCCCGTAGAGATGGGTCGGCACCACCGCGACCGTTCGAGCGGTGATCGCGCGCTCGAACGCCGCGGAATCGAGGTTGAACGTCCGCGGATCGACGTCGGCAAAAACTGGCGTCAGCCCGGCGACCCTCACCATCTCGGGGACGACCCAGAAGGTCAGCGCGGGAAGGATGACTTCCCCACCCTCTGGCAGACCGAGCGCCTTGAGCAGGTAAAAGAACGCCACGCGACCGTACGACGCCGTGACCGCGTCGGCGACGCCGAGCCTGGAGGCGAACGCCTGCTCGAACGGGCGGATGGCTGGCCCCTGAATCAGCTCGCCCCGCTCGCGGCAGCCGCGGACGATCGCGCCGGTATCGGGCAGCACGCGCGGCCCGTACCGGCAGATCGCCGTCAGCACGTCACCGCCCTCGACATCTCCGCCAGCTCGTCGCGGGTGTGGTGCAGCGCGACGCGCGCGTCCATCCGGCGAATGAACGACCGCACCGGCTTCGCCCGGATCCGCGCCCAGTCGGTCACGAACGACGGCCGCAGGTAGAAGCGGTTGTAGGCCGCGCCGAGCAGGAACTTGAGCTCTGCCGGCTTCAGGTTTGGATGGTCGAAGGTGGGGGTGAAACCGTCGAACCGCTCCCAGTCGGTCTCGAAGACGCGCGGCGCCAGCTGCTTCCACAGCGGGGTCGCCGGGTACGGCGTCAACAGCTTGAATTGCGCCACCGTCGACCCGAGGTCGATGGAGTAGTCGATCGTCGCCGCAATCGAGCTCCAGTCGTCCTGCAGGAATCCGAGAACGTAGAAGGCGGCAGTCACCACCCCGTTCTGACGGCACCAGTCGATGACCGAGCGCTGGTGGGTTTCCGGCGTGGGCCGCCGTCCGACACGCTTGAGGATGTCAAGTGAAACGGATTCGACGCCGAAGCTGATCGCGCGAAGCCCGACGGCGCGCAGCGTGGCGAGCAGCCCGGGGTCGAGGCGATCGAGCCGGGTCTCGCACTCGAAGCGAAAGTCGAGGTTGCGGGCACGAATCTCGTCGGCCAACGCCATCGCCCGCTCCCGATCGTTGGTGAAGAGCGGATCGCGAAAGATGACGTACGGACGGCTGAACTGATCGCAGAGCGCTTCGAGCTCGTCGGCGATGTTCTTGACCGAGCGCGATCGATGCCCGGCGAGAATCCGGTGCGGGCAATAGGTGCAGAACTCCGGGCAGCCGCGGCTGGCCAGCAGCGGAATGCCGCCGCCGAACGGACGCGCCGCGAACGGCAGCCCCCACCGTCCCGGTCGATCGGAAGCGAAATCCCAGCGCGGGAACGGCAGCGCGTCGAGGTCGGAAATCTCGGCGCTGACGCAGTCGCCGTCGAGCCGCTCGCCGCGGGCCAGGCGCTGAATCGCGGTTTCGGGCTCCCCGAGTACCAGGAAATCCGCGTGCGACCGAAACAGCTCCGGCAGCTTCGACGCCGTCAGGCCGATGAACCCTACCCGAGTACCGCGGGCCCGCATCTGGTCGGCCCACGACGTCTCGTTCTTGTAATCCACGAGCGAGCTGAGGACGATGGCGACATCCGATTCGATCATTTCCCCGCGCGACCACACCACGTCGTGGCCGTACTGCGCGAGGATCCCGGAGAGATAGGCGAGGTGCACGCTTGGAACGTCGTGCATCCGTTGCTTGAGCACACTGATCACCCGCGTCACGCGGGAAAACGGCAGCAGCCGCGAACCATAGCCGCCCACGACTGTGTCTTTCGAGACCACGCCGTCTCTGGCGGGCAGATCCACCAACAGGACACGCATGAATACCCTCCGGCACGAAACCAAACACCAGACCACGCGACCACGGGGGCAGTGGACGTTATAAGGAGCGTGAGTGGCTGGAGAGCGGCGGAGCGCGACCGGAGCGAGTGGTACGTTGGACGGCGGCAGGAAGCCTGACCGGCGACCTGAACACGGGAGTAACGCCTCGCGGTGTACCCGCAAAGGGGGCGCGAGGCATGGTGGCGTCGGGGCGATCGTCCGAAGCCGGCGGCTGATCGACCACCCGCTTGACTTCGCGGATACCCGTCGGCCGCTTGCTCGTAGTACGTCCCCAGGGGACGCTCGCGAGCACGAAATGGCCGCGGCCGGTGTTGCGCCACAGTCGCAGGCCTTTGGCCGCCGACGCGGCGACGATATCCACATCGCCGTCGTGATCGATGTCGGCGAGGGCGACCGCCGCGATCGGCTCGGCCGACCTCAGGACGCGCGGGTGCGCGCGTCCGACGAATGTGACAGAAATGAGACTGCCCGCGCCTTCGCGGGTCAGCGTCACCGCACGAATCAGCCGGTCGGCGCCAAAATGACGATGGTGGCCTTCAGCCGTCGCAGGAGTGATGGCGAAAAGGAGGCCGAGCAGGGAGCCGAGTAGAAGCCGTCGAGCCTGCACACCTCCACGATAGCGCGTGCAAGCCCAACCGTCAAAAGGCAGCGGATGAGATAGAAGCCCGAAAAGGCCGCCGTAGAAACCCGTAAGCCGAATTCTGTCCCCCTTGTTTGTCTCCGTCACACGCTTGCGCGCGAGACGGAAACGCTGCTCGGGATAACGACCATTCCTCTAGCCCCGTCATCACTGACGGGATCCAGCAGCCTACCCGGAGACGGCGGACGGGCCGTCCGCTCGGACGCGAACGCGCGCCCGATGCCTCCCTATTTGGCCTTGCTCCGTGCGGGGTTTTGCCTGCCATCCATGTTGCCACGGATGCGGTGCGCTCTTACCGCACCTTTTCACCCTTACTCGCCTTCGCGCCCTTCGGGCGCGAAGGCGGGCGGTATGTTTTCTGTGCCACTGTCCTTCGAGTTGCCCCGACCGGGCGTTACCCGGCGCACTGCCCTGCGGAGTTCGGACTTTCCTCCCTGAACCGCCCGTCCAGCTGACGCCGACCAGGCAAGTCCACGGCGATCGTTTGGGTTTCTACGGCGGTCCCCCATCGTCTCACGTTCGACCGCGCGCGTTCAATCACGCCTAGCCGTCATTTTCCTGGGAGATCGCATACTGCTCGAGTTTCTTGTAGAGATTGCTGCGCGGCGTGCCGATCACCTCCGCCGTCTTCGAGATGTTCCAGGCGTTCTCACGCAACTTCTCGACCAGGAACGCCCGCTCGGCCGACTCCTTGAACTCCCGGAGGGTACCCGGGCGATCGCGGTCGTTCGGCTCGGCTGACGCCGGCGCCCGGACATCGGCGCGAACGGCATCCCGCACGTCGTCGATATCGATGACGTCGCCAGGCGTCATGATCAGGAGTCGCTCGACCGTATTACGCAGCTCGCGGACGTTGCCCTTCCAGCGCGCCTTCTGCAGATGATCGAGCGCCGCCGGCGTAAACCGCTGCGACTTGCGATTGTTCTCCCGGCTGAAGAGGTCGACGAAATGCCGGACCAGCGTCGGGATGTCGTCGCGGCGATCACGCAGCGGCGGGACTCGAATCGGGATGACGCTGAGGCGGAAATACAAATCCTCGCGGAAGGTCCCTTTCTCGATCTCCTGCTCGAGGTCTTTGTTGGTCGCCGCGATGACCCGCACGTCCACCTTGATGGTGCGGGCGGAGCCGAGCCGCTCGACCTCGCCCTCCTGCAGCACGCGCAGGACCTTGGCCTGCGTCTTGGCGCTCATGTCGCCGACTTCGTCGAGGAAGATCGTGCCGCGGTCCGCCTGCTCGAACTTGCCGATCTGCTTCTCGGTGGCACCGGTGAACGACCCTTTTTCGTGGCCGAAGAGCTCGGACTCGATCAGCTCTTCGGGAATCGCCGCGCAATTCACCTGCACGAAGCGCTCGCGGCTGCGCAGGCTGTTGCGATGAATCGACCGCGCGACCAGCTCCTTGCCGGCGCCGCTCTCGCCCAGGAGCAGGACGGTGGCGTTGGTCGGGGCGGCGCGCTTGATCGCGTCCCAGATCTGTCGCAGCGCGGTGCTCTCCCCGACCATCTGATGGCGCGCCTCGACGGCCCGCTTCAGCGTCTTGTTCTCGCTCTGCAGCCGCGTCTGGTCGAGCGCGTTGCGAATGGTCACGAGCACACGCTCGCTCGCCAGCGGCTTCTCGATGAAGTCGAACGCGCCCAGCTTCGTCGCCTCGACTGCCGTGCTGACCGTCCCGTGCCCCGAAATGATGACCACTGGCAGCGATTCGTTCGACTGACGGATCCGCTGCAGCGCCTCAAGACCATCGAGCCCCGGCATCTTGATGTCGAGGAAGACGAGATCGGGCGCGTCACGCTCGATCATGGCCAGCCCCTCGGGCCCGCTCGACGCCTCGAGCACGTCGTATCCCTCGTATTCGAGGATCATCCGAACCGACCGCCGGATCTCCGCCTCATCGTCGACGACCAGAATCCTTGCACTCATCGCGTTTCGTCCACCGTGACGATCACGAACGCACGCTGTCCGAGCGCCGGATCGTAGCCATAGAAAGCCAGTGCCTCGCCGGATCGCGCCGCCGACACCATTCGCTGGAAGTCGGCGACGGACCGCACCGGCTGGCGGTTGATTTCCGTGATGATGAAGCCGCGCCGGATCGACGGGACGAACGAGGCGCGGGCGGGCTCGACGCGGGCGACCACGACGCCCTGGACCGACGCCGGAATCTCCAGCCGGCGCGCGAACGCCGCGTCGAACTCACGCACGGTCAGCCCGAGCGGCGAATCGTCAGGTGTCGGCGATAGCGACTGGTGTTCTGACGGCGCTGTGCCCGACTGGCTGTCGCCCCGATCGGGCAGCGGACGCTCGGTCAGCTTCACCGATGCCGACTGGCGATGACCGTCGCGCAGGAAGTCGAGGCGGGCGACGCTGCCAGGCTGCCGCCCGGAGATGTCGCGAATGAGCTCGTCGTTGGTCCAGACCTCGCGGCCATCGACGGACAGGATGATGTCGTAGGTGCGCACCCCCGCGCGCTGTGCCGGGGACGCGTCGTTCACGTCCTGCACCAGCGCGCCGCGCGAGACCGGGAGCTTGAGCGATCGCTGCAGGTCGGGCGTGACATCGGTCAGCACCACGCCGAGGAACCCGCGCGACACCTTGCCGCGAGCCTTGAGCTGCGGCAGAATCGCGACCGCCTGGTTGATCGGGACGGCGAACCCGATGTTGCTGGCGCGCGAGCTGATCGCGGAGTTGATCCCAATCACCTCGCCGCGCGCGTTGATCAGCGGGCCACCGCTGTTGCCGAAGTTGATCGCGGCGTCGGTCTGAATATAGTCGTCGAGGCTGGCGTCGAACAGCTTGCGCCCGATGAAACTGACCACCCCGACCGTCACCGAATGGACGTAGCCGAGTGGATTGCCGATCGCGCAGACCCACTCGCCGACACGCAGCGCATCGGAATTCCCGAGCGGCGCCTCGGGCAGGCCGGCGGCCCCGATGAGGCGTACGAGCGCCACGTCGATCGCCGGGTCGACCCCGACGACCTCCGCCCGCAGCGTCCGGCCGTCAGTCAGGGTCACCGTGATCCGATCGGCGTCCTCGATGACGTGATAGTTGGTCAGGACGAAGCCGTCACGATCGATGATGAAGCCGCTGCCGGAGCCCTGGTGGGGCACGTCGTAGTCGCGCGGGGCGTCGCTCGGCTCGTCGAGGCCCCGATGGTGGCGCGGTTCGCGACCGCCGCGCGAGGCGGCGTCGATGTTGACGACCGCGGCGTTGATCCGCTCAGCGACGTCGGCAAAGTTGACCGCGCCAACGACGGCGGCCCCGGCCGGTCGCACGCCGAGCGGTCGCGGCGCCAGCTCGCGGCGCGCTCGAGCACCACCGGCGATTGGCCGACGCCCCCCGCAACGATGACGCCGACGAGGAACGCGACGACTGACGAGAGGAGCGACGGTCAGGAGCGTGAAGCGGCGCATGATCGGTTGCCAGTTATCGGCTCCAGTCCGGCCACTCAGCTGGATGCTGGCAGCTCGGAACTGGTCACGTTCATTATAAGTTGTCGAAATTCGTCCTCGGTGAGCTGCTGGACGCCCAGCTGTCGGGCCTTCTCCAGTTTGCTGCCGGCGTCGGCGCCGACCACCAGATAGCTGGTCTTGCGGCTGATCGACCCGGAGACCTTGCCGCCGCGCTCCTCGATCGCCGATTCCGCCGCTTCGCGGGTCATCGTGGACAGGGTCCCGGTCAGGACGAAGGCCATGCCGGCGAGCGGCCCTTCTTGTGCCGCCCGCACCTCCGGCAGCCGGCTCTCCATGTTGACGCCCGCTCGTGCCAGCTTCTCGATCAGCGCACGGTTGTGCGGCTCGTCGGCAAACGCCCGGACCGAGGCGGCCACGACCGGCCCGACGTCGGGAACGGCCTCGAGGCGCTCGAGCGGCGCCTCGAAAATCGCCTGCATGGTCCTGAGGTGCCGCGCGATCGTGGCGGCCGCCTTCTCACCGATATGGCGGATGCCAAGCCCGTAGATCAGGCGCGCCAGCTCGTTCTCCCGGCTCCGCGCGATCTGCTCGACGACGTTGCGGCCGACCTTGCCAAGACGGCGCGCGACCGCCCGCTCCGACCGAGGTTCCTTGGGCATGACGACCAGCTGCTCGAGCTGATCCGCGGTCAACGAATACAGGTCGGCGAAATCATGAACCAGGCCCTGCTCGATGAGCTGATCGACGAGCGAGGCGCCGAGCCCTTCGATGTTCATCGCCGTCCGTGAAGCGAAATGCTCGAGGCTTCGGCGCAGACGGGCCGGACACGAGGTGTTCTCGCATCGCCAGACGACCTCATCCTCGTCGCGGGTCAGCAGGCTGCCGCACTCCACACACGCGGTCGGCATCACCCAGGGCTGCGCGTCGGCCGGTCGCTGGGCCAGCACCGGCGCGACAATCTTCGGGATGACGTCACCACCCTTCTCGATGACGACCGTATCCCCTTCGCGAAGGTCCTTGCGAGCGATGTCCTCGGCGTTGTGGAGAGTCGCCATCGAGATGGTCGATCCGGCAAGGAAGACGGGCTCGAGCACGGCATACGGCGTGTTGGCGCCGGTCCGTCCGACATTGACCGCGATCTTCAGGAGTTTCGTGTGGGCCTGCTGCGCCGGAAACTTGAACGCCGTGGCCCACCGTGGAAACTTCGCGGTCGTACCCAGCCGAGCCCGCATCGCCACATCATCGACCTTGACGACGACGCCGTCGGTGTCGAACTCCATGGCGCGCCGGCCGTCGGCCCATTCACGGCAGAACGCGATCACCTCGCCGATGTGGTCGCAACGACGCCAGTGCGATTCGACCGGCAGGCCCCACATCCGCATGGCGCCGAGCATGTCGCCATGCGTCGGCGGCAGGCTCGCCTGATCGGCCGCTACGAGCTGATAGGTAAACGCCGAGAGACGACGACGCGACACCAGCGCCGGATCGAGGTTTCTCATCGTCCCCGCTGCCGCGTTGCGTGGGTTGGCGAACAGCGGCTCGCCGGCGTCCTCTCGTTCCCGGTTCATCCGCTCGAACGACACCCGCGGGAGATAGATTTCGCCGCGTACCTCGAGTCGATCCGGAGGGCTGCCTCGCAGCGAGAGTGGAATCGCACGAATCGTGCGGACGTTGGCGGTCACGTCTTCGCCGTGCGCGCCGTCGCCGCGCGTGGCCCCACGCACCAGGCGTCCGCCTTCGTAGGTCAAGGCAATGCTCAGGCCGTCGATTTTCAGCTCGGCGACGTAGGCGACGGGCCCATCTCCCAGGCCGGCGCCGCGGCGGACTCGTTCGTCGAAAGCCTGCAGGTCGGCCTCGTCGTAGGCGTTGTCGAGGCTGAGCATCGGGGCGAGGTGCGCCACCGTCTCGAAGCCCTCGATCGGCCGGCCGGCAACGCGTTGCGTCGGCGAGTCGGCGGTGACCGAGATCGGGATGCTCCGCCTCGAGGCGCTCGAGCTCGTGCAGCAGCCGATCGAAGGCTTCGTCGGAGATCTCGGGTTCGTTCTGGAGGTAGTAACGCTCTTCGTGATGTCGGATCTGGCTGCGAAGCTGAGCGATGCGCTCGAGGGGATCCATCGAATCCAGTGTATTAGAGGTCGCCACCCTCGGCGGCTTTCGCGACAAAGGCGTCGTGCGCCTCGCGGCCGTAAAGAACGAACCGCACATCCTTGAGCGACGTCGGTCCCTCGGCTGCGTGGGCGCGCACGGCTTCGAGCATCACCGTCGCACACTCGCCCAACGGAAAGCCGCCGACGCCGGTGCCGAGCGCGGGCAACGCGATCGACACCAGCGCGTGATCCGCCGCCAGCCGCAACGCGCTTTCGGTCGCGAGGCGAATCAGGCGGGCGTTGGTATGGAGGTCCTGCCCCATGACCGCAGCGTGGATGACGAAGCGGGCCGGCAACGCGCCGGCGGCAGTGAGGACGGACTCACCCGGATCGACCGGGCCCTGCGCCATCGCGTCCCGCTCGATCTGCGCGCCACCGCGACGCTTGATCGCGCCGGCGACGCCGCTGCCCATCCAGAATGCGTCGTTGGCCGCATTGACGACGGCGTCGACCCGTTGCTCGGTGATGTCGCCTTCGACGATCGTGACAGCGAGCGGAGGAAAGGAGAGAGACGTTATCGCCTCACCTGTCGCGTGACAGGACGTAGTCGGTCAGAGCCACAGCGCGTCGCGTTCGCGACTGGGCTCGAACACGTCGAGCGCTGACTTGGCCCGGGAGGCATATTCCATGGCCTTGGCGTAGGCGAGCTGCGGCGCCCGATGCTCCCGGAGCAGACGGACGATCTCGCGCCACTGGTCGGTCGTCACCGCACGATCCTGGACGACGCTGCGGATCAGACGATCGGCGGCAGCCCCGCCGCGCTGGAGCAGCAGGATGATCGGCAGCGTCACCTTGCCTTCCCGCAGGTCCCCGCCCACTGGCTTGCCGAGTGAGGTCTCCTCGGCGGTGTAGTCGAGCAGATCGTCCACGAGCTGAAACGCCACGCCCAGGTTGAACCCGAATTCACGCAGCGCCTGCTGCTGCTCCGTCGTGGCACTGCCGAGCATGCCGCCGATCTGCGCGCAGCCGCCGAAGAGATACGCCGTCTTGCGGCGGATGATCTCGAAATGCTCGTCTTCGGTGATGTCGACGTCGCCGGTCTTGGTCAGCTGATACAACTCCCCTTCGATCATCCGCAGCGTGACGTCGCAGAGCAGCCGGATGATCTCCAGCGAATCCTGCGTCAACGCCATCGCCATCGACTTGATGTAGAGGTAGTCGCCGAGGAGGACCGTGATGTCGTTGCCCCATCGCGAGTGAACGGCCAGCCGTCCACGGCGCAGGTCGGCGCCATCGATGATGTCGTCGTGGACCAGCGTGGCGGTATGGATGAACTCCACGACGGACGCGTAGAGGACGGCGCCATCGCCGGCATAACCGCAGAGCCGGGCTGCCATCAGCAGGACGGCCGGCCGGACGCGCTTGCCGCCGCTCTTCTGGATGTAGCGCCCCATTTCGGGAATCAGCGCCACGCGCGACTGGATGTGGCGGACGAATTCCTGCTCGACGCGGTCGAGATCTTCGCGGATCGGCTCGAAAATCAGTGCCAGATCCGCGGTCACGGGAGAGTTCTGGGCGGTGTCGCTCAAAGGGATGACGTCAGGTTGTCGGATTCACAATACTGGACTGTCCGCATGGGTGTCAACGCGCTAAGCCGTTGCCAAGTCGCGAGTTGGCCTCGCTGCCGAGGGCAAAGAGCCGGTCGAAGTTGTCACGCGTCTGCGCCGCGAGCGCCGTCGCGGGTGTCGCCGCGAAGCTCGGCGAGCTGTTCGAGCACGCGACCGACGTGGGCCGGCTCGTTCCGCTTGCCGCGAAACGGGACCGGCGCAAGGTATGGGCTGTCGGTTTCGACGAGCAGGCGATCGCCTGGTACCAGCCGCGCGGCCTCCCGCACGATCGTGGCCTTGGGAAACGTCACAATTCCGGCAAACGACAGATAGAACCCGCGTCCAGCGCGCGCCGCGCCATGGCGCTGTCGCCGGTAAAGCAGTGGAAGACGCCCCGGACGTCTCCGGCATTCTGAAGCACGCTGAAGGTATCGTCGGTGGCTTCACGCGTATGGATGATGACCGGGCGATCGAGCTCGAGGGCGAGCGCGACCTGCGCCTCGAACACCTCACGCTGGACCGCCGGCGGGGAGAAATCGTAGTGGTAGTCGAGACCGATTTCGCCGACCGCGCGCGCGTCGAAGCGACGCCCGTGCGATCGGCTGACGCTCGCCGCGTCGGCGGGCCGGCCGGCGAACGCGGCCGCGTTGTGCGGGTGCACGCCGGCAGCGAACCTGACGCCAGCCCAGGATTCCCGCACCCGCGTCGCGCGAGTGGCTTCCTCCTCGTCTCCCGCCGCCAGCACGCACAACGCAGTCGTCACGCCGGCCTGTCGGGCCCGCTCAATCACCGCGTCGAGATCGCCGGCGAACGCCTCGTCGGCGAGGTGACAATGAGAATCAATCACCGGATACGCGAGCCCGGAGGAACCTCGCCGTCGAAGGCGACGAGCGTGGGCTTGCCGCCATCAGGGCTGGCGGCCAGGATCATGCCGTTCGACTCGATGCCCATCAGCTTGGCCGGCTTCAGGTTGAACACCACGCCAACGGTCCGGCCCACGAGCTGTTCGGGCTCGTAGGCTTCGGCGATGCCGGCAACCAGCGTTCGTTGTTCCGTCCCGACGTCGATCTGCAGCTTCATCAGCTTGCGCGAGTTGGGCACCTTCTCGGCCGCGAGGACCTTGGCCACGCGCAAGTCGACCTTCATGAAGTCGTCGATGGTGATCCGGCCGGCGTCTCGGATCCGTCGCCGCGCGCCGTCTGCGGGGCGGCCGGCGGCGGCGCGGTCGCGGCTGGCGGTGTCGTCTTCGTCTCGTCCACTCGTGGTCTCCTGTCTTTCCGGGTCCCTATCGTCTTCAGTTCCGCAGTTGCGGGACCGTCCACGATATTGACGCTCTCAGCCTTGACGTTCTCGGCCCGCGGCCAGAGCGCGTCACCTTTCACAATCGTCCGTTCGCCTTCGTTCCGCCACGCCGCGGCCTCGAGCCTGAGGCCCGTGGCCGATGTCGCTTCACCGACTCGGCGGAGAATCTCCGAGGCCGATCGGGGAATCACCGGCAGCAGCAGGATCGCGGCGACGCGCACCGCCTCGGCAACGTCGTAGAGGACCTGGCTGAGACGATCGGCCTGGCGCTCGTCGCGCTCGAGCGCCCACGGCTGTGTCTCCGCGATGTACTCGTTGGCAGCGTCGATGATCCGGAAGGCGTCGGCTGTGCCCTTCTCGAGGGCCAGGGCATCCATGTGCTGCCGATAGTCCGCCAGCGCTTGCGAAGCCACACCGGCAAGCCGCCCCGGCGCCGCAACCGATTTCAGCATACCGCGACGATACTTGTCGGCCATCGCCGCAACGCGGCTCACCAGGTTCCCGAGATTGTTGGCGAGATCGGCGTTGTAGCGCTCCTGCAGCCGCTGCCACGAGAAATCGCCGTCGCCGCCGTAGGTCACTTCCTTGACCAGGAACAATCGCAGCGGGTCGACGCCCAGCCGGTCGGCCGCGTCCGCCGGGTCGATCACGTTGCCGAGCGTCTTGCTCATGCGCTGTCCGTCGACGCTCATGAAGCCGTGGCCGAACACCCGGCGCGGCAGCGCAACGCCGGCGCTCATCAGCATCGCCGGCCAGATCACGGTGTGGAACCTGGTGATGTCCTTCCCGATCACGTGGAGGTCGGCCGGCCACCAGCGCTCGAACCGCTCCGCGTCGGCACCGAACCCGACCGCAGAGGCATAGTTGATGAGCGCGTCGAACCACACATAGACGACGCTCTCCGGGTCGTCCGGCAGCGGGATGCCCCATGCCTGGCCGGCGCGGCTGATTGAAATGTCCTCGAGGCCGGCCTCGAGCAGGCGCAGGATCTCGTTGCGCCGCACGTCCGGCTCGAGAAATTCCGGGTGCGCCGCGAAGTGCGCGAGCAGGCGGTCGCGATACGCCGACAGCCTGAAGAAGTGGTTCTTCTCGGTAATCCACTCGACGGTGCTGTGCAGCGGACATTTGCCGTCGACGAGATCTTTCTCCTGTTTGAACGACTCGCAGCCGGTGCAGTACCAGCCTTCGTAGGTCCCTTCGTAAACGTCGCCAGCGGCGGCAATCCGCCGGATCAGCTCCTGCACCGCCACCCGATGCCGCGCCTGCGTCGTCCGGATGAAGTCGTCGTAGGAGACGTCGAGCGTGTCCCACACCGACCTGAATTCCTGCTCCATCCGATCGCAGTAGGCGAGCGGATCGAGGCCGGCCTCGCGGG
Source organism: uncultured Acidobacteriota bacterium (assembly GCA_963771415.1). Taxonomy (GTDB): domain Bacteria; phylum Acidobacteriota; class Vicinamibacteria; order Vicinamibacterales; family 2-12-FULL-66-21; genus CAWAZT01. The sequence continues at coordinate 511,199 of CAVYTI010000011.1, forward strand.
CACGGCGATAGACGTTCTGGGAATGCTCGTCGTTGCCCATGACGAACCACGTGTCGGCACCCCGCAGCCGCTGGTAGCGGGCGATGACGTCCGCGGTGATCTTCTCGTAGGCGGTTCCCAGGTGCGGACGGCTGTTCACATAGTCGATCGCCGTCGTCATGTAGAAGCGGGACATCCGATCGATTCTATCGCACGCGGTCGAGGCGAGCCTTGATGGCGACGGCCTGGACCACTTTGATCGGCAGCCCCCGTTCGCTGGCTATTCGAGCGCAGTCGTCGAACTCCGGGGCGGCGTTCAGCTCTTCGCCGTCGCGCCGCGCGATCTTGAAGCGCACTGGCCCGTAGGGCGTATCGATCGACTCTACGGCGCGGTCGAGGCAGGCCCTGGACATCTCTTCGTAGCGCACGCCAATCGTCGTCGAGGTACGGAAGAGGACGTCGGTCAGGTCGGATCGCCGATCCGGCCGTGCGATCACCGTGACGAGCGTTCCGGGTCGGCTCTTCTTCATCTGGACGGACGTATAGAACACGTCGAGCGCGCCGGCCGCCCGCAGGCCGTCCATCAGCGGTCCGAACAGCTGCGGGTTCATGTCGTCGATCTCGCATTCGAGCTTGACGATCCGCTCGTCCGCCGACGCGTCCGTTCGCTCACCCCGCAGGATACGCAGCACGTTGGGGACGTCCTGGGTGTCGCGATCGCCGGCGCCGTAGCCCACCTGCGAGACCGACATCGCCGGCAGCGGTCCGAACTGCCGCGCATATCCGGTGATGAGCAGCGCTCCCGTTGGCGTCACGAGCTCGGTCGTCCCGTTGCCGTAGATCGGCACGCCGGACAGCAGCCGGACCGTGGCCGGCGCAGGCACCGGAAATACGCCGTGGGCGCAGCGTACCGTTCCGCCGCCGACATTGAGTGGCGAGGCGACGATGTCGTCGATGCCAAACCATTCGAATCCGTAGACCGCGCCGACGATGTCGATGATCGAGTCGATCGCGCCCACCTCATGCAGGTGCACGCGATCAATCGGCGTGTTATGGATGGCGGATTCGGCTTGCGCCAGGCGTTCGAACAGGCTGACCGCGCGATCCTGTCCTTCCGCGGACAAAGCCGAGTGGCGGATGGCCCGGACGATCTGCTGCAGGTGATGATGGCCGTGGTGATGCGCGTGCTGCGGGTCGTCAGGGGAGTCGTCCGCCGTGCCGTTTGACGTCGAAGCACGACCGGTCGATTCGTGTTCGATCAGTCGGAACTTGGTTGCAGAAATCCCGGCGCGAAGGACCTTGTCGGCGACAACGTCGCCGTAGTCGATCGCCAGGCCTCCGAGCGCACCCTTCAAGGCGTCGAGCGGCAACCCGAGATCGATCAGCGCGCCGAGGACCATGTCCCCGGCGGCTCCAGAAAAACAATCGAGATACAGCATTCGTGCGACTCACTCCCCCACGCCGGTCCGCAGCTTCCCCGCTTCGCGAAGGCTGCAGAACCGTGTCTCGGCGAGGATCACGTGATCGAGCACCTCGATCCCCATCAGCTCTCCCGCCCGTACCAGCCGGCTCGTCAAGATCACGTCATCCTCGCTCGGCGCCGGATCGCCGGAGGGATGATTGTGGAACAGGACGATCGACGCTGCGCCGCCCCTGGCTGCCTCCCGGAACACCTCGCGAGGGTGCACGATGCTCGCATCGAGCGTCCCGACCGACAACACCGTCGAGCGCAGCACGCGATGTTTGGTGTCGAGCAGGACGACGCCGAAATGTTCGACCGGACGGTTGCCGAATTGTGGAATCAGCAGCTCCGCGGCATCCCGCGGGTTGACGATCTGTGGACGATCGCGGCGACCGCGCACCAGCGTGCGGCGGCCGGCTTCGATCGCCGCGATCAGTTGCGCGGCGCGCGCCGCGCCGATCCCGGAGATCTGCCGGAGGTCGTCCATCGACGCCCTGGCGAGCCCATGCAGTCCGCCCGCCGAGGCCAGCACCGCATTGGCGAGTTCGAGCGCGCCGGCACGCGGCGCGCCGTGCCCGAGGACGATGGCGAGCAGTTCGTTGTCGCCAAGACCGCCGGCACCGACACGTTCGAGCTTTTCACGCGGCCGATCGTGCGGAGCGACCGATTTCATCTACATCATACCTGTTATACTTCCATCGCAATGCGTCGCCTGTCGGTGATCGCACTCCTGCTGCTCTTCGCCGCAGGCTGCTCCGAACCCCCGCAAAAAGAGATCGACCAGGCGCAGGGCGCGATCGATACCGCGCGCGCCGCCGGCGCCGACAAGTACGCCGTCGATGAGTACAACGCCGCCACCTCGGCGTTGCAGAAAGCGCACGATGCGGTCGATCAGCGCGACTTCCGCCAGGCGCTGGGCTATGCGCTCGACGCGCGCGAGCGTGCCAAGGAATCCGCCCGCCAGGCCGCCGACGGCAAGGCACAGGCGCGCAGCGCCGCCGAAGCCAGGATTAGCGACATCACCGCCCGTGTCCAGCAACTCGAAGCGCGGCTCAAGGCCGCCGACGCGGCCCGTGTGGCGTCACGCGATCTGAAAGACAACCGGGCGGCGCTGGCGGACGGGAAACAGGTTCTGCAAAAAGCGAGCACAGCCTTCGCGGCCGGCGACTACCAGCAGGCCGCCGACGCTTTGACCGGCATTCGAGAGAAGCTCGATGCCGCAACGCGCGAGACCGCCGCGGAAGTGCAGCGACAGGGACACAGAAAGAAGTAGTCTCAGTCCTCGGTCCTTGGTCGCGCGTCCTCAGTCTGCGGCGCACCCACTCGGGACGCTGGACACCGCACCCGGGGCTAAGGACCAGGGGACTCAGACGAGCGACTCTAGAGCCGCCAGTGGCCCTCGGCGATGACCTCGGCCCAGCCGGTGAGGTAGAGCCCGTCGTCGAGCCACTCCACGCGCTGCGTGCCGCCGGGAGACGCTACCTGCACGTCGCGTGAGGCACCGGCGAACGCGATCGCGGCAACGGCCGCGGCGCAGGCGCCCGTGCCGGACGCTTCAGTTGGACCCACGCCACGCTCCCAGATCAGGATCCGGACGCGACCGGGATCGTCCACTGTCGCCAATTCGACGTTCGTCCCTTCGGGAAAAGCCGGGTGGACCGCCAGCCGTGCGGCCACGCCATGCAGGCGGGCTTCGCTGACCTCGCCGAGGACCACGCACTGCGGGTTGCCGACGCGAAGGCAGACCGCCTCCACCTGCGCCCCGTCGACATCGAGCCGGCGTTTCTCGACGCCCTCGGGAAGGCCCATCGCGGCGCGAAAGGTAAAGCGCGATCCGTCGATTCCGGCGAGCCGGAGCACCTTTGGGCCGGCATCGGTGTGAATGGTCAATGACGAACCGACCGGTGCATGATTCCGTCCGGCCAGCGCCGCGGCGAGGCACCGCACACCGTTGCCGGAGACTTCCGATCGGCTGCCGTCAGCGTTGAGGAGCTGCATCACTGCACCGTCGGTGCGGGCGCTGTAGAAGATCGCGCCGTCGGCGCCAATCCCGCGGCGACGCTCGCAGAGCGATCGCGTGAGCGCTGGTCGATCCGGCACGTTCGGCACGTCGGCGGCGTCGAGCAGCAGGAAATCGTTTCCGAGCGCGTGGGCCTTGACGAACTTCATTTGCGGCAGAACGCCAGCAGGTGCCAGCCGAAGCGCCGTACCCACGGCCGGGGCAGCGCGTTGAAGGTCCCGACGAAGAAGGTATTGAACAGGGTGCCCTTCCATCCGCCGTGGAGGCGCGACTTCACGGGGAACCGCTCCTCGACCAGCCGCACGTCGCGAAACTCCCCGAGCGCGTCGCGGAACTCGCGGGCGCTGTACTTGCGCAGGACAGGGGCATCCTCGTGCTCGAGGGGAACCTTCATGACCTTTGAGAGTGCGTTCAGCCAGGAAACCCGGTTGTAGACCTGGAACACCGCGGTCCCGCCGTCCTTCAGCACGCGATGGCACTCGTGCACCAGCGCGCGATCGCCGCCGGTGTATTGCATCACGCCGTGCGCGTAGACGAAGTCGAACGAGCCGTCGGGAAACGGCAACTGTTCGCCGTCCGCTTCGCGCAAGTCGGCGGTCAGCCCGTGTTGACGGAAGTTCTCGCGCGCCAGGGCGATCGCCGATGACGAAAGGTCGATCCCGGTGACTTCGGCGCCACCCTTTGCAAACCGGACAAGGTCAGTCCCGGCGCCGCAGCCCACCTCCAGCACCCGCCGGCCGCGGAAGCCGTCGAAATCGACCAGCCGGGGCAGGTGGTGCAGCTTCTCGAAATGGTACTGATCGAGATCTGCGAAAAAGCCCGGGCTGCCGACCGGATGCCGGGTGATCTCGAGATCGTGGATGTGGTGATTCCAGTAGTCGCGGACGGCGGAATTGTCGGAGGCCATGCGTGGATGGGAGCCGGGTGCCTGCTAACTATAGAATACTTGCGATGCGTGAGAGGGATCCGGCCGCGGTCACCGACAGCGTTCACGACATTCTCGTGGTCGGCGGCGGCATCTACGGCCTGACCATCGCCGCCGACGCCGCGTCGCGAGGACTATCGGTGGCCCTCGTCGAAGCGGACGACTTCGGCGCCGGCGCGTCCTTCAACCACCAGAAGACGGTGCACGGCGGCCTGCGGTCGCTGCAGACCGGCCGGATCGATCGGGCGAGGGAATCGATTCGAGAACGACGGGCGATGGCACGCATGGCGCCGCGCCTGCTCCGCACACTCCCCTTCATCGTCGGCACCTACCGATCGTGGCTGAAGAATCGCGTCACGCTGCGAGCGGCCTTCCAGATCGACAAGTGGCTCGGGCGGCATCGCAACGACAGCGTCGAACCGGAGCTGCGGCTTCCGCAGCCGCGGCTGGAATCGCGCGCCGCGACGCTGAAGCTGTTCCCCGGCATTCGTCCGGAGCGCCTGACCGGCGGCGCGATGTGGTACGACTACCAGATGGTCCAGGCCGAACGGCTCATCGTCGCGTTTGCGGAAGCCGCGGACGGGGGCGGGGCTCGCCTGGTCAACCACGCGCGCGCGCTCGAGCCGCTTCGCGCCAGCGGATCGATCGCCGGCATGCGAGTCCGCGACGAGCTCACCGGATCGGAGTTCGATGTCCGCGCCCGGCTGACGATCAACGCCGCCGGGTCGCGGGTGAACGACGTCATGCACGGGTTTGGCGTGCGCCGCGACATCCTGCTGCTGCGCGCGATGAACGTGGTGACCTCACGTCCCGCCAATGACATTGCCTTGGCGGCGCCTGGCCTCGACGGACGGATGCTGACGCTGGTGCCGTGGCGGGGACGCGCTCTCATCGGTACCGGCCAGACCGATCATTTTCGCGAGTCAGGCACCGGCGACGTGACTCGAGCCGAAGTCGAAGCGTTCGTCGCCAGCGCGAACGCCGCGTTCCCGGCCCTTCACCTCGCGCCGGATCAAATCACCCTCGTGCACCGCGGTCTCGTGCCGGCGGAGCGCGGTCGCGGCGGGCTGCCCGACTTGATGAGCGCGCCGCAGATTCTCGACCACGCCGCCGACGGCGCGCCGGGTGCGATGACCGTGGTCGGCATCAAGTACACGACCGCGCGGAGCGTCGCGGCGCGCGTCGTCTCACAGGCGGCCAGGCTGCTGGGCAGAAAGGTGCCGTCATCCCATACCGACGAACGGATCCTTCCAGGAGCGGGCATCGCCGACCACGAGGCGCTGTCGATCGAAACCGCACGCGCGGTCGGACTCGAGATTGCGCCCCCAATCATTCGGCACCTGACCGGAGTCTACGGCGACCGTTGCGCTCAGATCATCAGATTGATGGCCGAGCGCACCGACTGGCGCATGCCGCTGGTCGGCGGCCAACCGCACGTGGGCGCGGAGGTCATCCACACGATTCGTCAGGAAATGGCCTGCACCCTTCCCGACATCGTCCTCCGACGCACCCAGATTGGATCGATGGGGCATCCCGGCGCGGCGATTGTCGAAGCCGCGGCGACGATCGCCGGCGAAGAGCTCGGGTGGACACCCGAGCGGCGGGCACAGGAAATCGCCGCCGTCGACGAGTTCTACCGCTGGTAGCGTGGCTTACGGTGTCCTACCGACCAATGGTCAACGAGTCTCGGCTCCCGGATCCCCGATCGGCGGTACCTTACCGGCCATCCGCTTGTTGAAGGCCGGGAGCTCGGTCGACAGCACCTTCTCGAACCCGGCCTTGGCAGCGGCAAGGTTGGCTTCGATCGTCCGCAATGCCTCGACTTGCGTATCGGTCGGCTTGTAGTCCACGCTGCCCGCCTCGTCGCTCGCGCCCTGGCCAACACCGCCGCTCAACCAGATCAGGTTCATGTAGACCTTGTAGGCCTCCGGAAAGTACTTGTCGTCGCCCAGCATCTCCGATCGCGACACGAGCTTCAGCTCGACATCGAGTATCGTGCTGTTCAGATCTGTCAGCGGTTTGGTGATTACCGCCTTGCCGGCATTCGCCTTCAGCTGGTCCTCGATCTGCTTGCGCCAGATCTCCATTCGATTGACCATCACCGACGTGTCGGTGATGTCGTCGCGAATCCTGACCTGCATCGCCGTGGATGTTAATAGGTCCTCGATAGTAGAGGCGATCGCCGGATCCTTCATAACCTCGAACGGCTGCGTATACTGCTGGCCGTCGACGGTGAACCGCGCCTGATATTTCCCGGGTGCCGCGAGCGGGATACCCGTTTCCGGGGTGATGCCCCAGTGCGTGATCCGTCGGACGTCGGTGTTCTGGAAGCGTGGCTCTTCCCAGATGTGAGGATTCTCGGGCGGCGTGGTCTTGAGGGCGACGAGCGTCGGACCGTCATAGTGCAGGTCCCAGTTGATCCCGTTGAGGCCCTGATGGCCGGTCCACTGGGACGTTCTGATCACCTTCTGATTGCCGTCGAGGACCTCCATCCTGATTGGGGCTGTCGGTGCCGACGCCAGCGCGATCGTGAAATGCGGACGGCCGGTCTGCTGAAAGGCTTCCCGCGCCTGGCGGACGATCGCCGCCGGTGCGAAGACCTTCGTCGCCGTCACCGCCGGTACGGCCTGCCCCGACTGCTCGAGCAATGTGATGTTGGGGAGAATGTAGAGGCCGCGCCCGTAGGTCGAGACGACGACGTCGTGGAACCGCGGCTCCATTGAAATCCAGCTGACCGGAGCAGGCGGGAGTCCGTCCTTTATCTGCGTCCAGGTCGTTCCATCATCCAGCGAGTAGTAGAACGCGCGACCGGTGCCGGCGAAGAGCATCGCCTTCCTGTTCGGGTTCTCGGCCAGCGACAGGATGTAGTCGAGGGGATGGCCGCTGGGAATGTTGCCGGTCACCTTGGTCCAGGACTTTCCAAAGTCTGTTGTCTTGTAGACGTACGGCCGGCGATCGTCCATCAGATGGAAATCGAGGCCGACATACGCCGTGCCCGGATCGAATGCCGACGGTGAAATCTGAACGAAGGTGCCCCATGGAGGCACGTCCTTGAAGTTCGCCGAGAGGTCGGTCCAGTTACCGCCGCCATCCCTGGTCAGCCAGAGCTTTCCGTCGTTGGTGCCGACCCAGATCAGGCCCTTCTGAATCTTCGAGTACTCGATGTCCCAGATGACTTCGCCGCTGTATTGGCCGAGGTTGTCACCGACGATGCCGCCGTTCGAGACGATCCGGGTTGGATCCTTGGTCGAGAGATCGGGGCTGGCCTCGGCCCACGACTGCCCGCCGTTGGTTGTCTTCAGGATCAACTGACAGCCGTAGAGCAGCGTGTTGTGATCGAACGGATCGATTGCCAGCGGCGCCGTCCAGTGGCAGCGATACCGTGCTTCGTTGGGCGGCGAATCGAGCGACACGAGCCACGGCTCGATCGAACGCGCAGTGCCGGTGCGCGCGTCCCACCTGGTCACCTTGTTCCCGTAGCACGAGGCGTAGACGATGTTGGCGTCGGTCGGATCGGGAATGGTAAATCCCGACTCGCACCCGCCGATGTTCGGCTCCCAGGCGGGACCGGTGTTGGCTCGAACGGCGCTGGCACCGAGATCCGGCGCCGGCTGCGGTGTCTGTGGCGGCGCCGCTCGTTCGCCTTGTGTGCCTGCTGCTGCCCCACCCGGCGCAGCCGCGCCGCGCCCCCGGCCGCCGCGACCCGCGCGAAGCGGCGGGGTCGGCATGAAACTCCCGTCGGGCAAGCGACCGTTGGCCGTCTGTTCCGATCGTGTCGACGGCCCGCGCATCGTGCCATCGTCCTGGCGGTTGCTGTAAATCCAGTACGGCACCCGATTGTCGACGTGGACGTGGTACATCTGGCCGTTGGGCAACGACACGCGGATGGTTCCCTGTCTGGTGTTGATGTTTGCGCCGGCGTCGTCGGTCAGGACGTAGCGGACGGGATCCTTGGGATCGATCCAGATGTCGTGACAGTCGCCGCAGCTGGCCTGCCCCTGGGTGAAGGCGAACGGGCCGCCGCCGTTGCCGCTGAATGTCTTGCCACCATCCTGGGAACGGTGAAAGCTGCTGCTCGAGATGAAGACATCATCGGGATTCTGCGGGTTGACCGCGAGACGGATGTAATAGCCGGCGCGACCGATGAGCGAGCGATCCCAGCTCACCACACTCCAGTTGAGGCCGGCGTCGTCGGAGCGCCACAGCGAACCCTGATCCGCGGTCTGAATCAGGGCATACATGCGTTTCGGGTTCGAGGCGGCAATCGCAACGTCGATCTTCCCTACTGGAGCCTTCGGCATGCCGCTGGTGACCTTGGTCCACTTCGCGCCGCCGTCATGAGTGATGTAGACGCCGCTGCCCGGCCCACCGCTCAGTTGCGCCCATGTGTGCTGTTCGACCTGCCAGGTTCCGGCCAGGAGCGTATTGGGATCGTTCGAATCCAGGGCCAGGCCTGAACAGCCGGTTTTCTGATCGACGAACAGGATGCGCTGCCAGGTCCCGCCGCCATCGGAGGTCTTGAAGACCCCGCGCTCCTCCTGCGGCCCCGTCAGCCGGCCCTCGGCGCACACGTAGACGGTATTCGGATCCGTCGGGTGGATAAGGACGCGCGCGATCCGACCGGTCTGCGGCAGCCCCATGTTCTTCCACGTCGCCCCGGCATCGGCGGATCGATAGACGCCGTCGCCGATCACGTCCGAGTAGCGAATCACCCAGGGCTCGCCTGTGCCGACCCAGACGATCTTCGGATCGGAGTCCGCGACGGCGATACTGCCGATGGCCGCGACCGGCTGGTCGTCGAGGATCGGCGTGTAGGTGTTGCCACCGTCGATCGATTTCCAGAGTCCGCCCGACGCTGAACCAAGGTAGTAGGTGCTCGGATCGCCCGGCACGCCGGCAACCGAGGCAATCCGTCCATCGGGTGCCGGTCCCATGTATCTGAACTTCAGCGGCTCGATGGAAGTCGTCGGAGGAATCCCGGCCGGGGCAGCACCGCGTTGCGCGGACGCCACGCCGGAGAGACAGAGCGCGGTGAGCAGCGCGACCAGAAAACGACAGAACAATGACTGGCGCATGAGCATAAATCTATCGCTGATGTGAGCGGGCGCGGACATGGCGCCCCTACGGAACGTTGAATCCCCGGAACACCCACGTTGCCCCGACGGTGACCCCGAACTTCGGATCCCGCGACGTCATCCCGAAGAGCAGCGCGCCGTCGAGCCGGACCGTCCCGGTCGTGATGCGGCCACCGATCCGGACCGTCGCCCGGCTGTCGGTACCTGGCGGCGGCTCACCGCCGCGGGTGTTGGCGCGACCGTTGATCTCGCCCACGATCTCGACGCCTTGCTTCACGGCTCGCGCCAGAGACAGGCCGTACAGCAGGACATCGTTCTGCCGATCGCCGCGTGTCGGATCGCCGAGGATTCCCAGGCCGATGTTGCCGACGATCCTGACCGATCGCGTCGTTTTCCCGATCAGGCCGGTCCAGTAGAAGTCGGTCGTATCGAGCCCCAGCCCGCTCTCATTGCTGGCATTGGGCAGGCGCGTCGCGAAGCGCAGGCCGAACGACGGTCGGCCAGGTGCTTCCGCGAGAATCTTGACCTTGGTGCCGATCACCAGGTCCTCGACGTCGTGAGTCGAATCGCCGGTCACCGTGAGCATGCCGGAGAGCGGCGCCGGATGGCGCGAGCTGATGCTCAGATGATTGAACAGACCACCGTCAATCTGCAGCTCGGCGATCGAGCTCAGGCCGAAGCTGACGCCAAGCGTCGGCACCCTGATGAGATCACCTTCGAGCCCGGAGACCGGATAGAGGACGTCGTCCGCGTAGTCGAAGCCACCTTCGATGAGCACCAGTCCCGATCCGACGGTTTCCGGATCCTCGGTGACCAGCGGACGTTGTTGGGCCGATGCCGGAGTGGCCAGGCCTGCGCCGAGCAGCGCGGCAAGCAGGATCGTTCGGGTTCGCACGTGATCACCTCGTCAAAAGGTTCGCCTGCTGTCCAGCAGGATCGTCACTGGCCCCTCGTTCACGAGCTCGATGGCCATCGACGCTTGGAACTCACCGGTCTCGACCCTCAAGCCAGCCTCTCGCAGTTCGCGCGCCACATCGTCGTAGAGCGCTCGTGCGACCGCGGGCGCAGCGGCGGCATCGAACGACGGGCGCCGGCCTTTCCGCGCGTCTCCGAGCAGCGTGAATTGGGAGACGAGAAGAATGGCGCCGCCAGCTTCCTTGACGTCACGGTTCATCTTGCTGTTCGCGTCGGCAAAAATCCGCAGGTCGCGAATCTTACCGGCAAGATAATGAACATCTGCGGGGCCGTCCCCGGCAGCGACGCCAAGGAGCACCATCAAGCCGGCCGCGATCTCTCCCGTGCGCCGACCCTCGACGTCGACGGCGGCGCGACTCACCCGCTGCACCACTGCTCGCATGCTATCTCGATGGCGCGAGCGTCATCACCCGCGGCTGTTGCACGCTGACGGGCCAAGCGGCTGGACTACCCTGGTAATTGCCGGAAGGACGTTCGCCGATCACGGGCCCGAGACCGGCGTGAGGGGGAGCACGCGTCCGACCGCTTCCCGAAGCTCGGGAAGCGGATTGAGCCGTCGGTCGAGCAGGTGCCGGCTGGCGACGTTTCCTATCGATCGGAGCATCGAGCTCTTGATATCAGGATGCTCGACTTCGAGCTCCGCAATCAGGCGCTTGATGCGCTGGCGCTGAAGGCTGAGATCGCCACAGGCCGGACAGCAGCAGCCGATGATCGGGAGCGCCGACGCCTTGGCATAGGCGCGAGCCTCGGATTCGAGGACGTTGACGAGAGGACGGATCACGACGTGCTGGCCGTTGTCGGACACGAGGCGCGCCGGCATGGCCTTGAGCGTTCCGGCAAAAAAGAGATTCAGCAGCAGCGTCTCGATGAAATCGTCGGCGTGGTGGCCGAGCGCGATCTTGGTCGCGCCGACCTGTGTGGCCAGTCGATAGAGGGCACCCCGTCGGAGCCGGGCGCACAGCGAACATGGTGTGGCGCTCGCCTCGAGCACATCCTCGATCGTCTCGCCGATCCGGGTGTGCTCGATGTGGCACTCCCAGCCCCGCGCGGCGCAGGTCTCGACGATCTTGTCGTGCTGGTAGCCCTCGTATCCCGAATCGATGTTGACCGCGACGAGGGAGAAGTCGATGGGCGCGCGGCGCTGGAGGACGTCGAGAATCTGCAGGAGGGCCCAGCTGTCCTTTCCTCCCGAGAGGCCGACCATGATGCGATCGCCATCCTCGATCAGGCCGTAGTCGGTGATCGCTTTCGTAACCTTCTTGGCGATGCGAGCTTCGAGATCAGACGCGTAAGGCATGGGGCAATCGTCGGGTCGATGCAGCGGCCCGGTTCTCCTATTCTATGACCAGCTCCCTGGCGACATTCGACCACGTCAGGTTTGCACCCGCCACAAAGGCTGCCTCCCCCATCCGCTCGGCCGCCTGTCTATCGTCGGCGAGCACGCGCAACGATCTGGCGACCGCATCGGGTGACGGGTCGGTGACAAAGCCCGCGACTCCGTCGGTCACCAGCTCGGCCGGCCCGCCAGAATCACGACAGGTGACCACGGCCTTGCGGGAGGCAAACGCTTCCACGGTCACGAAGCCGTAGTCTTCCTGAAATGGGGGAAAACACACCGCCCGGCATCGGGCCAGGAGGTCCAGCACTCCTTCGTCGCTGACGCGGCCGGCGAAGCGGACGCGGTCGTCAACCCGCAGCTCTTTCGCCAGCGCTTCGAGCGCCGGGCGCTCTTCACCATCTCCGGCCACGACCACCTTGATGCCTTGCCCCTCGGCAGTCGCCAGCGCACGAATCAGCAGATCGGCCCGTTTCAGCGCCGTCAATCTCGACACGAACAGGATGAAGTCCTGGTAGCCATCGCATCGGTAGACGCGATCGGGCGCCGGCGGATAGAGCACGGTCGACCGCAGGCCGGGCCACATCGACAGCCTTTCCTGAATCGTGCGTGACTGGACGAACAGCCTGGTCACGTTGCGGGCCAGCAGGTAATGGTCGGCGGCGTGGATCATGCGCCGCCGCACCTGTTCCTTGACGCGGGCTCGCGGCGTCAGCGTCGCGCTGAATCGATCCCACAGGTCGTAGTACTCGCGCATCGTGTGGTTCAGCCAGCAGACGTGTCGGGAATGCCGGACCGCGTAGCTTGGATACCGCAGGCTGATCACCTGGTCGACAGGACGTCCGTCGCTCGACTCCACATCGGTGAGCCAGGTGGCCAGATACGCCGAGGCCTGCCGACCGAACCGGTTCTGCGGGGTGACGATGATGTGGGCGTCATAGCCCTCGGCGCAGAGCGCCCGGGTGAGGGCCCGGGCGATCACCATGTGCCCGCCTTCCACCATCGGCGGGCTCGAGGTGATGACGCCAATTCGTCGCGTCATGGCGCCGCAGGCGCCACGCGGGTCGAGATTGGACGGGCGGGCACGCCGGCGGCGACGATGCCGGCGCCCACAGCTTCACGCACGACCGCATTGGCACCTATGACTGCGCCATCGCCGATACTCACGCCGTCGAGGACGCGAGCGCCGGATCCAATCCAGGCGCCGCTCCCCACCTGTACGCCGGCCGAACTGCGCTTCTGATCGCGAATGGGCAGCGACGGGTCAGAGAGCTCATGATCGCCGCCGATCAGGTAGGCGTAGGCGGCCAGGAGCGTGCCCGCCCCGATGGTGACGCGACTGGCGGAAAACACTTCGCAGTTGAACCCGATGTTGACCTCATCGGCGATCTCGATGTCGCCGTTGCTGCACGAGAGGATCGTGTTGCGGCCGATGAAGACGCCTCGGCCCAGCGTGATGCCCTGGTTCCCCTCCCCTTTCGCGTCCAGCAGGCAGTTGTCGTCCACCACTACGTCGTCGCCGATCCTGATCTTGTGCGGGTGTCGCAGCACGACGTTCTGGCCGAAGACCACGTTGCGGCCGCACGCGCCGAGCAGCAGCGGATAGAACGTCCGCCGCAGGAACAGCCCGGCCGCTCCGGGCACGGATTGCGACAGCATCACGACGAGCTCGTGGCGGAGCAACGGGCCGATCCCGGGCCGGCCGACGATCAGCCGGGCGTACTTGTCCGCCGCTGACCGGCGCGCGTCGAACAGCTCGTCCTGCGCGGCGCGAATCTGTCCTTCTACAGCCATCCGTGTTCCCGGTACCAGGCCAACGTTCGCCGCACGCCCTCGCGCACCCCGACCTGCGGCGAGAATCCCAGCTCACGTCGCGCGCGCGTGGTATCAAACGAGCGGTTTTTCGTGAAGAAGTCGACGCGGCGTCGATGCAGCGGCGGTTCGATGCCGAAGGGACGACAGAGCGCCTCGCACGCCGCGCCCGCGAGCCAGACCGGCCCGACCGGCAGGCGCAGGCGTGGCGGCGGCACGCCGGCCTCCTCGGCGATGATGCGCACCAGCGTGTTCAACTCGGGAGCCTCCGGCCCTCCGAGAATGTAGGTGCGTCCCGCAGCCGTTGGCGTTTCACCGCAGAGTCGGAAGCCTTCCAGCAGGTCGTCGATATAGGTCAGATGATACGAGATGTGGCCCGTCCCGAGCACCACGAACCGCCGTCGGGCGACGCCGCGAAACAGCTTCAACAGGCGGCGATCGCCGGGTCCGTAGATGCCGGTCGGCCGGGCGATCACGAGCTCGACGTGCCGGCGCGCCGCCACGTCGCGGCCGATCGCTTCACCCTCGAGCTTCGTTCGCTGGTAGTTGTCACCGGGCCTGAACGGGGCGTCCTCGTCGGCCGGCGGATGCTCGACATCGCCGTGGACGCCGACCGTGCTGCAGTGCACGAGACGACGTACGCCGGCGTCTGCGCCAACGTTCGCCAGGGTTCCTACCGCCTCGGCGTTCACCTGCCGGTATTCCTGTGCCGGAAGCCCGGCCTCGCGGTACAAGGCGGCGATGTTGTAAATGACGTCGATCCCCTCGGCTGCCGCTCGCAGCGACTCGGGATGGCGCAGATCCGCGACGACGAGGTCGATTCCGGCGGTGCCGAGTGTCGCCGTCGCGCGGGCGCGATCGCGGACCGTCGCTCGCACCTGATGGCCGCGAGCCGCAAGGTGGCACGCGAGGCGCGACCCGGTGTACCCGGTAGCGCCCGTGACTAGGACGCGCACCGCTGGGCCACGATGGTGATCGGCGATCCCAACAGCCGATTCAATCCGATCCGTTCCATGGTGGTTTCGATGCTCTGAGTGAAGCGCAGCGACCCCATCGCCTTGTGAAGCGCGATCGGCAGGACGAATTGCCGGTGGACCGCCGTCACCACGAATCCTTCGCGGGCGAGCGTGGCCTCGATGCGCGATGGAGAAAAGACCCGGTACGACTCCACCGGACGCCCGAGGCTCGCTGCCAGGCGCCGGCCGGCCGCTTGAATCGCCGCCGCGCTCCTTGCCGACGGATAGTCGACTACGACGCGCGCGCGGCTCACGCGGCACAACTCTCGGAGGCAGTCCTCCCACCCAGGCGTGTGCATGAGCACGCGAAGCGACACCGCCGCGTCGAAGCTGCGATCGGGAAATGTGAGCGCGTGGGCGTCACCGCAATCGAAGGTCACCGAGACGCCTGCCTCTGCGGCGCGACGCCGCCCGACCGCGAGCATTTCGTTCGACGCATCCACCGCGGTCACCACCGCCCCATGGCGCGCCAGCCCGATCGCGGCGCGGCCGGTCCCGGTACCGACATCCAGAATCGACACTCCCGGCCCTGGCGTGAGGAAGGTTGTGAGCACCTCCTCCTGCGTTCGGGCGAGCCACTCGCCAATCGGACCGCTGAAGCGCAGCGCGTCGAACCCCTCGGCGACGGCCTCGTCGGCGTAATGGGTGTAGCTGTAGTGCGCCCGCCTGTCGTTGACAGGTCGCGCCTCGCTCACGCGACGCCTCCGGCTTCGGCCGCGGCGGATGCTCCGAACAGCAGCTCGCACGCCTCTCGCGTCCGCGCCAGATAGGCGTCGTAGCTGTATTTGGTCTCCGCGAGGTGTTGCGCTCGTGCGGCGATCTCCGACGCCGACTCCTTGTCCGCCAGCACGCGCAGAATGCCCTCGGCAAAGCCTTCCGGCGTCGCCGGCGTCAACACCGCCACCTCGTCATTCAGCACCTGCGTGTGGGTGACGAGGCGCGTCGCGACGATCGGCCGACCGCTCCGCAAGTACTGATAGATCTTCAAAGGCGTGTTGGTGCCCGTGCTTCGCGGCGAAACGAGGACATCGGCCATCCGCAGGAACACGGGGATCTCGGCCGCCTTGCGTTGGCCGGCGAAGATGACCGCATCGGCAATGCCGGTGCGGCCTGCCATCTCGCGCGCCGCGACGATCTGCTCCGGCTGCCCGCCGGCGAGCACGAGCCGCGCCGAAGGACACTGAGCGTGGACGAGCCTGAAGGACTCCGTCAGCAGATCGAGCCCTTGATAGGCCTCGAACGTACCGGTGTAGAGCACCACCGGTTGACCGTTGGCGAGACCGAGCTGGCCGCGCAGGCGATCTGGTGTCTCGTCGGAGTCGACGTCGGTCGATCCCGGCGCGTTTTCGATGAGGACGGACTGCGCCTGCGCATCGATGCCACGCACCGTCTGCTGCAATTCCGGACAGATCACCACGATCACGCGCGAGTGTCGAACCACGAATCGTTCCATCCACGCAAACACCGTGGTCAGCACCCGGCCGCGGGAATAGGCGAAGTTCGTCAGCTGCTGCGGCAGGCTCGAGTGCATGTCGTAGAGGTGTGGAACGCCGAGCACCCAGGCCAGCAGCACGCCGATCACGCCCGCTTCTTCGTGCGAGTGCACGGCATCGTAACGACCGCGGAACGCGCAGCGAATGACGGTGCACATCAGCAGAAAGTCGAGGGGCACCTTGGCCAGCGACGGTCCGATGCCGATTCGACGGACAAATGGCGGACGCGCGCAGCGGATGACCCGAAGCCCGTCGAGGCTGACGTCCTGGCCAAAGGGATAGGTCACGAGATCGACGGTGTGGCCGAGATCAGTGAGCGCCCGGATGCGGTGGAATTCGCTGAACGGCGTTCCTCGCGGTTCGAAGAACGGCTCAGGCGCGATCATCAGAATGTGCATGCCGTGGGACCCCGCAATTGTACGGACGCGCCGGCGGCAGGTCAATGTAAACTACTGATGGTCAACGGTATGCGCCTCACGGCGCAACCCAGAACTGGGCTGGCCGCATGCTATACTCAATAGTTCGCTGAGGCCGCCTGGCACCTAATACTTTGAGCACTGAAGAGACGCCCCGGCCGCGCAGTTCCCTGTGGCGGCTTCTCGTCAAGATCGTCGTAAGCACCGGCCTCCTGTGGCTGCTTTTCTCCCGCATTGATCTCACGCGGCTGTGGAGCTACGCGCGACAGGCGTCGCCAGCGTGGTTGCTGTTCGCCCTCGGTCTCTACTTCGGCATGGTGCTCGTCAGCGCCTGGCGATGGGGTGTGCTGCTGCACGCCCAGCACATCGCGGCGCGTTACGTCGCCCTGGTCCAGTCGTTCCTGGTCGCCACGTTCTACAACAATTTCCTGCCCAGCAATATCGGTGGGGACGTCATCCGCATTGCGGATACCGCCGCCGCGGCGGGCTCGCGCACGCTGGCCGCCACCGTCGTCCTGATCGATCGTGGACTCGGCCTGCTCGGCCTCGTGCTCGTGGCCGCGATCGGAGCTAGCGCCGTGGCCCGGCCGCTGCCCGGTCCGATTGGCGCGACGGCGTTGTGGGGTGGATTCGGCCTCGGAACCGCCGCCTGTGCCCCGGCCGTCCTGCGGCCGGACTTCGTGGCGTTCCTGTTGCGCCCGCTTCGAGCGCTGCACGCCGAATGGGTCGACGCGCGACTGCAGCGCTTGACCGCGGCGCTCGAGCGCTTCCGCGCCCGACCCGCGGCTCTGGTGCTGTGCTTCATCGGGGCGATCGGCGTGCAGGCCCTGCTGGTCGGTTTCTACGCCGCGATCGCGCACAGCATGAACATCCACATCTCGCTGGTTCAGCTGGCGATCATCGTGCCGGTCAGCTTCATCGTCCAGATGCTGCCGGTCTCGATCAACGGCCTCGGCGTGCGCGAAGCGACGTTCGGGTTCTACTTTACGCGCCTGGGCCTTCCTCTCGAGTCCGCGCTGGCGGTCTCCTTCGTCAGTGCCGCCTTGATCATGCTCTTCTCGACATCAGGTGCCGTCGTGCAGATGACGCGGCGTCGCTGACACGCGCACCGACTGCTGGGTGAAGTCCGGCTCGACGAACACTCCAAGGAATCGATGGTCGCTCGAGCGAGGCTCGACCTCACTCGGCACGAACCCGTGCTCGGTCGTCATGGTCAGCACATAGGCGCGGCTGTCGTGGGTGTAGACGATCCCGGGACCGACGTCGAGCATGATCGTGACCGTCTCCTGAGGTCGCAGATCCAGCGACACCCGGCCCGACCCCATCTTCAACGAGACATGGTTGGGAACGCTGGAGCGCACGAGAAACTTCGCTCGTTCGAGGGCGGTTTCCGTGCGCACGATGATGTCCGTCCGGGCCCCGCCCGCTACCCAGAATCCCGGCCCTTCGGGCGAGAAGGTGTTCTCATCGAGCAGGTAGATCAACGTCGATCGGTTCGCACCGAACGGAATCCTGGCCCGCGGACCGAGTCGGACCGGCAGGTCGTCCACCATCGTCAGCTCGACCGGAAGTACCCGGACGATGCCGTGCTCGGCGATGTGCCACGGCTCGCGGGAGGCGGCGAGCGGATGCAACGACAGCGGACCCACGACGAGCAGCCCCAGACATGCGGCAAGCGCCAGGGACCACTCACGACGGATGGGTGGAAGGAGGAAAAAGAGCGTCGGATACAACGAGAGGAAGTATCGATTCCCCGGTGGACCGCCGCCGCCGTTCCATGAGTACGGGATCAGGACCAGCATCACGAACACCGACGCGCCCAGTGTCAGGACACTGAAGATCTGCCACCGCCGCCAGCGACCTGGTTGCAGCAACCAGGCTCCGAGGATGACCACTCCGGGAAAGAAGTACGGAACCAGTCCGGCATGCCGGCCGACGACGAAGTAGAGGACGTTGTGCTCGAGCAGGGGAAACATCACGTGCGGCGCGAACAACGACTCCGCATCGGTGTCCTCCGTAACCATCGCCTGGCCGAGTTGATCGAACGTGATGGCAGGATCGCCGTAGGGGAAACGGCCGTAGAACGTGCGACGGTCGCCTCCCTGGTAGTTCATCTCGCCGGCGACCATCCCGTTGACCACGAACGCGCCGGCGCCGGCAATGATGAAGGCCACGCACACCGAGAGGCCGACTCGCCATTGCCGTCTCGCCGCCAGCGTCAGCACGAGTGGCACGACCAGCAGCGCGTTCGGCGGTTTGGAGAACGTCGCGATGCCGAAGAGGAACGCGGCGAGCAGATCCGCCTTCCATCCGTACAGCCATCGGGGCGATGCCTGCTCGGCCGGCTCGGCAACTTCCTTGAACAGCCAGAAGAAGAATCCGGCGAAGACCACGGCGAAATTGAAAAATTCCGACGTCAGCCAGACGGTGTAGAGTCCGGCAATCGACGCCGCCAGAAAGGCGACACTGAGCACGATGGCCGCGGGCTTGTGCATCCTGCGTGACGCGAACGTCACCGCCATCCAGAGCACCGCGACCGCCAGCAGCAGATTGAAGATCAGGAGTCCGCGCACGCCAGCGACGCGGACGAACGGCGCGGCGGCCAGCGAGTAGACGAAGGGCTTCCCGAAATCGAGGCCCTGACGGGCCGGGCGTCGGGTCTTCTCGATGCGAACCGGCGGCCAGCCTGCCGACCACACCATCTGCAGCCGATACCCTTGCTTGAGGAAAATCCCCTCGGGCCCGATTCCGTAAATCCGTTCGAAGCGCTCGAGGTCCTCGGCGCGGAACTTCAAATCGCCGTCGTAGGCGAGGCTGAGCGCCATCGTGACATAGGTCGACTCGTCTCCCTTGATGGCGAACCTCTTCGGCACGTCGATCGGAATCGTGATGAGAATTGCGACAACGGCAAGCGCGGCGAGCGCGGTAGCCTTCATTCGAAATCGGCGGGGTCGCACGGCATGCCAGGAGATGATGCGCGCCGCAGGCCGGTCGTTTTCAGGTGCGGCACGGCAGCATTTTATGCCAGCAGCGAGCGGTAACCGCCCTGTCTTGGAGTGATATGCTACGTGGCTGTCTGTTCAAACATCCACAACCTTTCACGACCGCCGCAACGCGAACCTCGGACCGTCAGCCCGTCGCGTTCCTCAAGGCGGTTCACTAGAGCATCCTGACATGTTCGGCTCCGCGACCCGCGTCCCATTCGGCGAACGTGGAGGGCGCGTCCGTGGCGCGCTCGACCTGCTCGCCGGCCGCTATCCCGGGTTCGTGTTTGGCGGCGCCGTCGGCAGGCTCCTGCCGGTGTTTCACTTTCACGAGGTCACGGCGGAGTTCCTCGAACCGAAGCTCGCCTACCTGTCGGAAAACGGCTATCGCACCGTCACCTCGACGGCGATCGCTCGTCTCGTGCGGGACGGTGTCGCCCCGCCACCTCGGTCGGTGGTGCTGGCCTTTGACGACGCGTGGTCGAGCCTGTGGACAGTGGCCGGTCCGCTGCTGCGAAAGTACTCGATGCAGTGCGTCACCTACGCGATTCCCGCGAGGATCCGCGACGCCGGCGACGTGCGGCCCACCATCGAAGACGGCCTGCGGGAGCCTGCGGCGATGGACCGGGCGGCCGACCCGCTGGTCACGTGGCCAGAGCTGAAGCAGCTCTACGGCCGGGGAGTCGTCGATGTGCAGTCGCATACGTTGTCGCACAGCATGATGTTCGCGGCGCCGGTCATCAGCGACTTCGTGACGCCGGCGTTCACGCGCGAGTCGTCGCTCGATCGCCCACGTCTCGACGGCAACGGAACGGCGCGGTTCCTCGATCCCGGAGCGTTAGGAGCGCCGCTCTACGTTCGACGGTCGCGGATGTCCGATGCGCTCCGTTTCTGCCCGGACCCGGACCTTCAGCGTCGTGCCGAGCAGCATGTGGCGGCACACGGCGGCCCGCGCTTCTTCGAGCGCCCGGGCTGGCGCAACGAGCTGCTGAAGGTTGTTGGACCGGTGCGCGGCGCCGCTGAGACGATCCCGTCACGCGACGCGGCGATCGAGGCCGAACTGCTCGGCGCTCGGGAGCTTCTCGAGGGTGCGCTGCCCGGACATACGGTGGAGCATATCTGCCTGCCGTGGGGAGTGGCCGGGGAAGCCACCTGGGCCCGTCTCGAGCAATGCGGCTACCGGACCGCCTTTGCCAACCGTTTCCGCGGGCGCTTCGCGGTCGGAGCGGGCGATCATCCGTACGCGCTGAAGCGCCTGAGCAATCGCTACATCGAGGCGCTGCCGGGGCGGGGACGCCGGTACTTCCTGGCCGCGCGATGACGGCACCGCAGCGATTCCCCCCCGACGTCGGCATCGCGATCGTGGCGCACAACAGCCGGGCCTCTTTGCCCGGGACGATCGAGGCGATTCTTGCGACCGGGTGCGACCCGCGATCCATATCGGTGATCGACATCGCCAGCAACGACGATACGCGCGAGTGGCTGGCTCGCGAGCATCCCGACATCACCCTCCACCCGCTGACGACGAACGCCGGACCGAATCCCGGCCGCAACGAGGCCATCCGTCGCAGCACCCATCCCTACGTCCTGGTGATGGACGCGGACGTGCTTGTCACCAGCGCCACCATCAGCCGTTTGCGCCCGGCGATGGACGAACCGTCGGTCGCGCTGGCCGCGCCGCTCGTGCTTCACGCGGCGTCGCCCGACCTCATTCAGTATGCCGGCGGCGGCCTGCACTTCATCTGTGAAGCGGTGAACACGTGGAAGGATCGCCCGCTCGCGGAGCGCGGCGAGGCGGACGAGGACGTCGGGGCAGCGTCCGGAAACGCCATGCTCGTGAATCGTGCGGCGTCCGAGCGCGTAGGGTTGTTTGACGAGCGGTATTTCATGGGGAAGGAAGACGGTGATTTCATGCACCGGCTTCGCATCGCCGGATTCAGAATCGTCGAGGTCGGTAGCGCGCACGTCCTCCATCACAGCCGGCCACGAACGACGTGGCTGTTCATGTATCAGATTCGCAACCGCTGGCACTTCATCCTGCGCAACTATCAGGTCAGGACGATCGTTCTCCTGCTGCCGGCGTTTGCGGTGCACGAGCTTCTGCAAATCGGCGTGCTCACGCTGCGCGGACATCTGGGAAGCTGGCTGCGCGCAGTGGTCGGACTCTGTCGGCTCGCGCCGGCGTTGCCGTCCGACAGAGCCGCAGTTCGCCGATACCGGACGCGCGGCGACGCCAGCCTCCTCCGCGACGATCCGCTCATCGTCCGCGCGGATCTGGTCGGCGGCGGGTCGTTCCTGAAGCGAGCGTACGACGGCTGGCTGCGGGGCTACTGGCGCATCATCCGGCCCCTGGTGCAATCGTGACGGGCCGCGCGCGCGTGGCGCTGCTCACCACCTTCTATCATCCGATCGTCGGCGGTGCGGAGATGGCGGCGCGCCGGCTGGCCATCTTCCTCGAGCAGCGTGGACACGACGTCTTCGTCATCACCAAACGAACCGACGCCGCTCTGCCGTCCGCCGAGACTGTTGACGGAGTCCCTGTGCAGCGCGTCGGGCGCGCCACGGAGCGACGCGGGCTTGGGAAATGGACGATCATCCCGTTTGCGATGGCAGCGCTCTTTCGCCGTCGAGCCGACTACGACGTCATCTGCGTGATCGACTATCGTGGCATCGGGCTGGCTGCCATCCTGGCCGGCAGGATCCTGAATCGTCCGGTGATCATCCAGGCGCAGACCGAAGGCGTGTTGTCCTGCACGAACTGGGCGCCGATGTTGAAACGCGTCGGGCTCCGGCCGGAGAGCGCGGTCGCGCGCGCCCTGTCATGGCCACTGCGCCGTGCGTATCGTGCGGCCGACGCCTTTGCGTGTATTTCTCGGACGATCGAAAAAGAAGCGCTTGCCGAAGGAGTACCGGCGACACGGGTGCATTACCTGCCGAACACCGTCGACACGCAGCGTTTCAGGCCG
The DNA here is from genome assembly GCA_963771415.1 of uncultured Acidobacteriota bacterium. GTDB lineage: Bacteria > Acidobacteriota > Vicinamibacteria > Vicinamibacterales > 2-12-FULL-66-21 > CAWAZT01. The sequence continues at coordinate 533,658 of CAVYTI010000011.1, forward strand.
GCGACCGCCGCCGAACGGTCGAGCGTTCGAGAGCGGAACGGCTGGCCGGCAGACTCGATCATTGCCATTTTCGTCGGACGCCTGAGTCGCGAGAAGGGTGTGATGGATCTGCTTCACGCGTGGGAGCGCGTCAGCGCGAAGACACTGCTGGTGGTAGTTGGGCCCGATATGCCTGGGCATCCATGGGATGAAGGGCCTCAGGCGCGGGCCGTCGCCGCTACGCCATCGCTGGCGGGACGCGTGATGCTCTTCGGACCCTCGAACGATACGGCGCCGCTCTATCGGGCCGCCGATCTGGCCGTTGTCCCGTCTCACTGGGAATCATTCGGCATATCCGCAGTCGAAGCGATGGCGACCGGCCTCCCGGTGGTCGCGTCAGCGGTCGGCGGTCTCAAGGACTATCTCGTAGACAACGAGAACGGCCTCCTCGTAGCGCCGCAGGATCCCGCCGCGATCAGTGCGGCTGTCGATCACCTGTCGTCCGATTCGTCACTCCGTGCGCGTCTCGGCGTGGCCGCGCGCGCCACTGCCGAACGCTTCGACGAACGCGTGGTCCTCGGCCAGTTCGGCGCCTTGATCGACACGCTGGCGGCGTCGGCATGACCACGACTCCCCCGAGCGGATTGCGGGGCTTGAGCCGCAACATCTTTTTTGCGGCAACCTCGTCGGGCAGCGCGGTGTTGCTTCTCGGCGTTCTGGTTCTGGCGGGACGCTGGCTCGGCCGCGAAGCCTACGGCCGCTTCTCGCTGGCGCTGGCGCTGGCCACCATCGGTGAAGCGTTGATGGACTTCGGCCTTCACCAGGTGACCGTGCGCGCGGTCGCCCGGGAGCGCCAGAGCGCTCCGTCTCTCTTCCGCAATGCCCTCGCCCTGAAGGGAGCGCCGGCCGTGGCGATGGTGATCGTCCTTGCGCTCCTGGCGCGCTGGCTCCGCCCCGACCCGGAGTTCAGGACGGCGTGCGTCCTGCTGGCGGTGTCGGCGGTCATGCGCAGCTATCTCCTGACCATCCGCGGCGTCCTCCAGGGGCTCGAGCTCTTCGGGCGCGACAGCGCGATCGTCATTCTCGATCGACTGGTGCTCTTTGCCGCCTCGGCAATCGTGCTCGTCGCGGGCGGATCGCTGCTGGCTCTGGCGTGGACGTTCGTGGCCGCGCGGGTCGTCGCACTTGTCGCCGCGTTCGCTATCGCTCGAGTGCACGTCGGCGAGCTCCGGCCGTCGTTCGACTTCACGATCTGGAAGGAGCTCCAGCGCCGCGCGGTCCCGCTCGGTGCGTTCCTGATCGTCCTCAACCTGTATTCCTACATCGACACGGTCATGCTCGGCATTCTCTCGACCGACGTCGAGACCGGACTCTACAACGCGGCGTACCGCATCTACGAGGGGCTCACCTACGCGCCGGCGGTTCTCTCCTCGGTCCTGACCCCGCGCCTGTCCACCGAGTTCGTTCGCGATCGTGTCCGGCACTTCGGCCTGGCGCGTCAGGGCGTCCTCGTCAGCCTCGGCATTGCGATTGCGATGGCCGCGCTGAGCATCGTGTGCGCCAGCTGGGGGCTGCGAATTCTGTTTGGCGAACAGTTCGTGCCGGCGGCTCGGGCCTTACGGATCCTCAGCGTCGGTCTGTTAGTGGTGTGTCCGATCTGGATTCTGCACGCCGTCGCCATTTCAATCAACGCGGAGCGCGTTCTGCTGCGCACGACCGCCATCGGCGTTCTCGTCAACGTCGGCGCCAATCTGTTCCTGATTCCCGCAGCGGCGCGTGACGGCGCCGCCCTGGCGACCGTGATCGGCGAGGCGGTCAGCCTGATCCTGCTCCTGCAGGGCGTCCGCTCGAGCCTTCGCCGCCCTGCGCCCTGATATCGTGGCAATCAAAACCGTCTACGATTCTTACGAAGGCACGCATTTCGGCAACCTCGAAGCGAACCTGCGCTTCCTGGATCAGACCGGCGTGCTCGACCGGGTCGGTCGCGTGCTCGAGATCGGGAGCGGACGGGGTGGAATGCTCGACCGGCTGCGCCGCCAGAAAATCCGCGCCGTCGGCGTCGAGCCAGACGCGACGCTCGCGCGCGAAGCGCGCAATCTCCACCCCGGCGTGCCACTCGCGCGGATGTCCGGCACGGCGCTCGGCTTTCACGATTCGACGTTCGATCTCGTGGTCAGCTTCGACGTCTTCGAGCACATCGCCGATTCCGACACGCACCTGGCTGAAATCCATCGAGTGCTTGCCCCCGGCGGCTGCCTGGCGTTTCAGACGCCCAACAAGTGGACCAACAGCGTTTTCGAAACGATCCGCTGGCGCAGTTTCACGGCGTGGAGGAAGGATCACTGCGCGCTGCACAGCCTTCGCCAGCTGGAACGTCGCCTCGATCGTCACGGCTTCACGTCGAGCTTTGCCGACGTGGCGGTCGTGAACGCCTTCTTTCAGGAAAAGCTGCGGCGCTACCTCGGTCCGGCGGGTCCCCTGCTTCTGCGGATCGCCAACCCCGATCGCTGGCCGCTGCAGCTCCGAACGAATCTCTTCGTCGTCGCCCGCCGCCGTGACTGAGGCTCGTTCGATGACGGGCCGATGTCGTTAGTAGCCGTTCGCGTGAAGTGCGGACGCGTTACGGGCCTTCGCGCAGAACGCCCGCAAGGAACTGGGGATCGCGCCAGTCCCAGAGCCGCTCGGGATAGCTGTCCACCGAGCGCGGCAGGTGGTTCCACATGATCGAACGGAACGTCAGCGCCCCCTCAGCGTGTACGAACACGCTGAACGCGGTCGCTAGCGCGAACGCCGTCGCCACCGCGCGGGCTCGCGCGCCTGAGGTCTCGCCCAGCCAGCGGACGACTGGTATCACGAAATAGACGAAGTACGGCAGCATGTCGGCGAAAAAGCGCGGCCCGTACGAATAGCCGGCCCACCAGTGCGGAAAGGCCGCGATGGCAATCCAGTGGAGCAGGATGGAGGCGATGAGCGAGGCGTCGAGCCATCCCAGGCGCCCCGCGCGCCGCTTCAACGCGATACCAAACAGCGCGAACGCGAGAACCGGCGAGAAGACGAAGAGTCCCCGTCCTGGACTGATGACGTCGCCGGCGAGCGCGACCCAGAACGTCGGGCTGCCCAGCCGCGCCGCCTGATAGTACGGCGGCAGCCAGGCCCGATAGACCTGCTCGTTGACCATGAAAAACGTGCCGAGGACGACAGCGACCCCCGCGCAAAATCCGATCGCGCGCCGGCCCCTGGTAATCAGCGCCCACAGCGTCGCCATCGTCACTGGAATCGCGTTGGTTGGTCTGATCACGTAGGAGAATCCGAGCAATGCGCCGCCCAGCGGCAGCGCCCTTCCGGTAATCTGTGTGAGCAGAGCCAGCGACAGCATCAGCATCGATGGCCCGTGCTGCCAGAGCGAGCGGCTTGCCATCGACCACGCCGACGTACCGAAGGCAAATATCCCGGCCACGACGACGGCGCCGGCGAGCCCCAGTCCTTCAATCGTGGCAATCGTGAAAATGACGATGGTCGTGAGCGACACGATTACCGACGCCAGGACCAGCTCGGTGAGCGAATGCAGCCGCACGATCGGCTCACCGGGGATCGGGTTGCAGCGGGACGTGTCCTGGAGCGCCTCGAGTTTCGAGAGCCGGGCCGGGTTGTTCGAAAGCGCGATCGACGCGAGCGACCGCAACACGGGGATCGTCGGCGCAATGAGGAGCGACGTGCCGATCGGAAACTGGGTGTAGACGTGACGCCGATGCGCCTCGGTGAAGACGTACTGTCTGGCTTCGAGCGCGGCGCGATATTCGTCGAGGTTGGCGTCGCCGTGATCCCAGATGCTGATCGCGGTCGGCACGCTCCACATCGAGTCGAAGCACGTGAGGGTGCCCCGGCAGTGGACGACGAAGACCGTCAGACCGACCAGGCAGCCGACGAGGACGCGCCGCATCCGGCGCGCCTCGTCGTGCCCGGCGGGTGTCATTAGCGCAGGAACGAGAAACTGGCTCCGTTGCCGTCAGGCATCGGCACGAACACCACGTTGGATCGCTCCTTGACGTAAGTGCAGCACTGCGAGACGTCGAGATGGCCGCGAACGTCGCCAGCGACCACGAAGAAACCAACCGTCTCGCCGACAGCCGGTTGATGACCCGTCATCGGCGCCCAGCGTCTGGGATCGTAGAACCAGTTGAGGGCGAATTCCCCGGGGGGGCCACCGCCCTCATCCAGGCCGTACCACATCTCGATCGCCGCCGATGCGTACCATCGACCCCCGATGTTGAGCACCATGCCCATGGTGTACTGGATCGCGCCGGAGAATCCAGGCGGGATCACGTCGCGCCAGCGGTCCGGTCCATCCTTCTTCGAGAAGTCGATGTGAACTCCTCGCGGCCTGATCTCGAGCTTGGTGATCGATGTCGTGACGGCCCAGCTCGCGAGGTCGGGCGGATTGTTCAGGATCGTCGCGAGGCTGAGATCGAACGGTTTGAGGTTGAACGTCGTGCCCGAGCTCGACGTGTAGGCGGTGGCTTCCGAGTTCGACGGATCCGTCGCCCGGGCGCGCCAGAACAGATTGCCTTCCGGCAGATCGTTGCCCGGCGACCACGACGTGCGTCCCGGCGTCTCCTGGGAGGAACCGCTGGCGAGAATCGTCGTGAACGCCGCCGAGCTCGCGACCTGGAACTCGTAGAACACGGTCCCGGCCGCCGACGTGTGGCCGACGTTGTTGACCGTGAACGACGGACGCGATCCGAAGACGTTGTCGTTGGCGTTCGGCGAGGCAATCGTCGGCACGCCGGTGAAGATCTGCGGACGGACGCTGAAGGTCTGCGTCGGTGACTGGGCGCCGACGACCCCGTCGATCACCGCCATCGAATGCCAGTAATACGTCTGCCCCCCGGCCAGGCTGCCGAGCTCGACGTTCGTCTTCCCATTGGCGCCTTCGGGCACGCCGTCCTTGGTGAACACCTTGGATCCGAAGCCGGAGTCAGTGGCCACTTCAACGGTGTAAGTGACGACAGACTGGCCGGTACGCGCTGCGTTGGTGAGCGTCAGCGTGATGGGCTGCAAGCCGAAGCCGTAGCTGGCTCCGTTGGCTTGCGTTGGCAAGGGCGCTGAAAAGCTCACGGCGGGCGCCGTGGGCGTTTTGCCGCACGCGGCGGGCAGCAGCAACGCTGTCGCGCCACATGCCGCGAACATGGAGCTGAGAACCAGTTTCTTCACGCGTTTTTCCCCCAACTTGTCCTAAAAGCGTCGACCGACGCCGAAGTTGATCCGATTCACCGGAGACGCACCCACATCCGTGAAGATGGTGGTCAATCGATAGCCCGCCTCTCCATACCAGTTTCCGTACGGCACGAGGACGCCGACTCCGAAATTCAACGCGGGGTGGCTGGAGTGTCCGTCGAGGTCGGAGCCGAGCGTGACGCCGAACTGATTGAGTGAGTCGGAGACGTCAGAATCCTCCCACGGTGAACTTGGTGTGGGGCGAACTTCGCGCCACGCCGAAGCCCAGCAGCGCGTACGGACGATACTTGTGCTGCCCTTCGAACACCCAGCGGCCGTTGACGATCCCGTAGAGCGAGGGCAGCGTGACCTTGGCGCTGGCCGGCTGCCCCGTCGTCTGCGAGAGGTAGTCGACCAGGGGACTCGCGCGGCCCGCCCGCTCGCCATTGGCTGCATCGGAGAACCATCCGACCTCGAGGCTCGCGTCGAGATTCTTCCACACCCGCGTGCCGACCTCTCCACTGATTTCCCCCCCGACACGGTGCGCAATGGCGATCCCGGTCGAGACACCGCCGTACCACGAAATTACGCTCGGGCTCGCGTCGGGCGCCGGTGCCGGCTGCGCACCTGACGTCTGTGCGAAGGCAGGCGACGCCCCCAAAACAACGGCCGCGCAGATCACGGCCGGGTACGACCACTTCATCACTCGTCCTCCCACTTACCTCGGGCCCCGGTCACGTAGAAGCACCTGAACCGGGCCTGGGCCTGGCAATTTCAAACGCACTGAATCAATCGAGGAACCAGCACCCACGGGGCGCATCGAAGCTGGGAGGTTCGAAAGATGCCCGCAGACGCGTCAGGAATCGGAGCCGATATGATACCCCGCTTAACGCGGTCGGGCAACGAAATCTTGGGCTAAAACGCGAAATTTTCTGCCTCTCGGGGGCCCCGGCGGGGTCACCTCGACCGAACGTTCTCGGCGTCGAGCGGGGACGCCCCGGGCCATTTCACGATCTCGTAGAGCCGCACGTCGCCATCGTCGGTCAGCAGCCGCAGGTTCTTGTCGTACGGCAGAAACCGCGCGAGGAGGGGGTCCCGGTACGTGCCAGCATAGTCGTTGACCCGGACCAGGACGTAGCGGACGTCGTGGGTCTTCATGATCGCGAACGACTCGGGATCGGGGAAGCGATTGATCGGCAGCGCTATCTGGTAGAAGTCGTCCGGAATGTGATCGCTGTAACCGTTGACCAGCGGCTGCCAGTTCCACATCGAGCGCATCATCGCCCGCGTATGGTTGTGGAAGTCGGTGGATTTATAGGGAAACGGAAACTCGACGACGCCGCCGCGCGGCAGCAAAGCGAGCATGTAGTAGGCGCGCGGGAGCGTTGTCACCCGCTGCAGCGGCCAGGCCACCCGCAGCTCGAAGATCAGGAACGCGAGCACGACCGCGGCAAACCATTTTCGGTCGCCGCCAACCCGCGCGTAGGCCACGCCGGTCACGACCGAGAGCGTGAAGACGACAACCGCCCCGAGGCGCGAGGGCGCGCGAAGAAACGACATCCCTCCCGGGAGTATCTTGGCAACGAGCACGTAGAGACCGCCCGACGGACCAAACGATCCCCAGACCGCGAGGGCCGCCATCAGGCAATAGCCGAGCACCAGCCAGCGCGCTTGGTTGTCGCGCCGCGCAATCCACAGGGCAACACCGGTGAAGAGGACCACCGAGATGCCAGGGAAGAGGACTTCCTGCAACGGACCGGTTCTGGACAGCGGCACGGTCCACAGGATGCCGAGATCCGTGCTCGACGCGAGATAGGAGCGCCAGTTCGCCGAGAACAGGCGCAGGTCGTCGATACGGACGATCCGGGCCACGCCGTCGAGCGAGCGGTAGTGAAGGTAAGGACCCAGCACCGGCAGGACGAGCAGCACCGCCACGACCACACCCACCCCGAGCGCGACCCAGTACTCGACACGGCGCGAGGCAAACCAGAGCGACGAGATCACCACGAGCCCTGCCGAGAAAACCCCGTAATATCCGCAGGCCAGCGCCGTCACCGCGAGGGCCCCACCGAGCCACGCTCCCGCGCCGACGCTCGGGCGCTGCTGGAGGTTGTGAAACGCCAGCATGACCAGCGGAAAGCCGAACAACATCAGGAGCTGAATCTCGGCGGTGTGCGACGAGGTATACGGGCTGAAGGTATAGGCGACGGCGGCGACCACGCTGGCGCGGGGCGAACCAGTCAAGCGCCGCACCAGCGCCCACATCGCGAAGAACGAGAACAGCAGCGCGATCAGAACCGACGTATTGTGTGCGGCCAGCGGATTGTGCGTGAGGGCGTACATCGGGGCGGCGAACACCCCCGCCACAAGATTCATCTCGGAGTAGGTCAGGGTATGCGGATGCGGGAAGAAAATGTTGGCGTTGAAAAGCTCGCGCGGGTTGTCGACGAGCGAGTGCGCCACCCACGCGACGTTCCAGATGCTGAAGCGCCCGTCGCCGGAATCCAGACGTCCGGCGGTCCGAAGCAGCGTGATGGTGGGATAAGTCAGCGCCGGGACCAGGAAGAATCCGATCGCCAGCACGATGAGCCGTTCACGCCTGTCGATCGACTTGCTCTCCCCACCCTCCGAGGCGTGCATGCCGGCATGATATGCTGCGGCCTCTCAGTTGTCATCACGCCGCGGCACGGCCTCGTCGCTCGTCGGCGAGAGTGTTTCGGTTCCTCTCTCGAGCGGACGCGGCAGCCGCTCCATTGTGGCCATCACGCGAACGTTGCGGTCCATCCGTGCGCATCCCGAGGAATTCGCGCCATTCCAGTACCGCCGGCAGCATCTCAGATTCCTGCGCATGGACGGGCGATCGCTCGCCTTCGCCAACCGGATGTTCAACGCTGTAGATTCGCTTTCCTCGATCGAGCACTTCGGCGGATGGACCGGTGCGGCGTCAGGCGATGGAAGAAATGGCGCGCGTGCTGCTCCCAAGTGGAGTGCTGGCGGTGGCGACCGAGTGGCGCGTGGCGGGCCCACCAGCCTCGGACGGCGACATCTTCGAGCCGGACGAGATTCGGAGGCTGATCGATCTGCCCGGCATGACGCTCGTGTCACCGATCGATACCAATGTGTGGCATCGGTATCGGGCCCAGCCGGTCGATTTGCGGCACAACCGGTTCGAACACCCCACATGCTCGTTGCCATCGACGACACGATCTTTACGTCGGTGATGATCTTTCTCCGCAAGGGGTAGACGACGGCGCGAGGAAGACACGCGCGCCTTCGTTTGTGCAGTTCACGCGGCCGAGGTAGTGCCTGGCAGTGCTTTTGCTCAGGCATCGGGAAGAGTTGCAGGCGAGGCGCCGCCGATTGATGCCAAGGAGGAGAGTTATGGCCCGTCGAATGTTGCTGACCGCTATCGCACTGGTGGCGTGCAGCTGGAGCGTGCTGGCAGTGGAGCGCGCGACCTTCATCCTGACCAGCGGCGAACGCATCAGCGGTAACGTCGTGTACCACACGGAATCGCGCGAGAACCTGATCGGCGGATATCTCAACATCGGGACCTCGGACGGCAAGGAACAGACGTTCCGGCAGGAGCAGGTCGCGGTCATCGACTTCATCGGTGGCACACCCTCGAACGACGAGCTCGCCGCGCTGCCGAACGGACCTGGCCATCTGATGGCGATGCGCGACGGGACGACCCGGGAAGGTCGGTTCGTCAACATGATCGCAGGGACCACGGTGAAGTGGCGCGAACCCGGCGGCAACGTCCAGGACCTGCCCATTACCTCGGTCGCGCGGATTTATCTCAACGTGGAGAGCGCCCGGAACACGTTCAACTACACCGGCGGCGGTCGCTCGACCCGCCCCAGCCCGGGCTTCTCCGGCGGCGCCCAGTCGGGTGAGATCACCGTTCAGGCAAACATGCGGTGGACCGACACCGGCGTGGCGGTGCGTCGCGGCGACGTCGTGCGCTTCCAGACCCGCGGTCAGATCAAGTTCGGCGACGGCGGCTCGATGACCTCGGGTCCCGACGGTGCCGGCGGCAACAGCCCGGCGTTTCCGGTACCTGCTATGGGTGTCGGCGGATTGGTTGGACGCGTCGGCAACAGCGCGCCCTTCCCCATCGGGTCGAACAGCAGCGGCATCACGATGCCGGCCGACGGCCGGTTGATGCTCGGCGTCAACGACGACAACCTGAACGACAATTCCGGCGCCTTCTTCGTCAGGATCAACCACACGACGACGAGGCGATAAGCGGAGAACAGCGGCCGGGCAGCGCCTTAGCGGCCCGCCCTTTTGATCGTCGGCCGGCTCGCGGGGCCGGCCGGCGACCTTACCGCCGACGATCGCGCCACGGGGGGTGCTTGCGGGCCGAGCACGTGACGGCCGGGGCTCGTCAGGCTCGTCAAGTTCGTCAGGGCCTGCGAAGACGGGGCCTCGAGATGCGCCTGAATCGCCTCGAAGAACGCCTCGGCGATGATCTGGTTTCCCATCGCGGTCGGATGCAATCCGTCACCATCCAGGTATTCCAGATGCCCGCTGAACGCGGCGTAGCTATCCACCAGCACGGCGTTCTGCGACGCCGCCAGATCGCGGATCATCGCGTTGATCGGCTCAATTTCGTCGGTATTATGCGCCCGGTAGCCGGCCGGGTTCTCTGGAATCAGCGTCGACATGAACGTTCCGACCATCAGGTGATCCCTGACCGACCGGAGATCGCGCGACAGACCGGTTCGGATGCGGTCCATATCCTTCGACAGGTTGCCGGTCAGATCGTTGACCCCTTCGAGCAGGAGCAGCACCTCGGGGTGGACTCGATCGATCACGCCGTCGATTCGATCCGCGCCGTCGTATGCCGTTTCCCTCGGGTTCCCGGCATTGGCGACAGTGGGCGACTGCGACTTGTAGCGGGCCACCAGCATGGCGGCGAGCTGTGTCGGATACGAGTTCGGCACGTCGATGATCGTCGGCCGAGTGTTGATGGACGACAGGTCATCCTCACCATTTTCGCCCGCCGTAATGCTGTCGCCGAAGGCCAGGAACTTCGTCGCCTTGAGCACCGGCACGGGGTCGAGCGTGACGGAAAACGTGCAGCTTGCGTTCCGGGTACCATCCGTCGCGTCGCAGGTCACCGGCGTCGTCCCGACCACGAACGAGGTATCCGACGCCGGCGAGCAGGTCGTCTTAATCGGCGGCGTACCACCGGTGGCGGTCGCGTCGGGATAGTGCACGGACTGCGACGGCCCGACGACGTCCTCGACATGAACGTTGGCCGGACACGCGACCTTGAGGTCGGCGATTGGAGGATTCGGACGGGTAGGTCCGCCGCACCCGGCGGCCAGGCTAGACAGCCAGATGACGGACGCAGCTAGAGTGTAAGGGAAGAAACGGGATACCACATTCAACCGCTGTCATCGAGTCGCCGTGGCTCTTGGCGATTGCTTGAGGCCCGTTGCCCGATGTCCCTAGATCATAGCAGAACAGTATCTTGTCGTCCTATCGGCCTGGGAAAGCGGCCGCGGTCACGACGCGGGCACCAGATTCAGGGGGCGGCCCGCCCGAAGACCTGGATGGTTGGATCGACATCGCGCAGGATGCTGAAGACGCCCGTCCTGGCGATGTCGAAAGGATCGATGTCCCGGCCGTCGTTGGGCGGTACCGGGCGGGGACCGACGAGATCGGGGTGCGCGTCGGGCAACCACGGCCAGGGTGACGAGCCGCGAAACGTCGTAATCAGCCGATAGCCCGCTGTTTCCTGTTGAAGTGCTTCGATGAGGGCTCCCCACTCCGAGTGCAGTGGCACGGCCCGCGCGTAGTCGGCGCTGAGCACATAGTACGGCGGCCGCGATCCGCGCAGCTGTGTCAGGGTTCCGATGTCCGCGCACCCGCAATCGAGCCGCGGAAGCAGCTCCGACGGACCGCTGACGCCGACGAGCTCCCCCTTCGTCATGTGCGCTTTCATCCACCGTTCAGCCACGCGTCGCGAGTCGCGCAGCATCATGGCGTCGACCGTTGCGGAATAGAGCAGGCTGTAGGCGAACACGGCGGCAATCAGCGCCGCACTCCAACGGGGCGCTCGAGGCATCGAGCGCAGCAACGCATCGAGACACAGGCCGCCGAAGATGGCGAGAATCAGACAGACCGGAATCACGAAGCGATCGTAGTTGTAGAGAATCACGTTGATGAATGCCAGGTAGTAGGACACGACGGGCGCGAGCAGCACGATTGTCATCATCCGTTGCCGCGCATCGCGAAGCGCGAGCACGACCCCGGCCAGCGTGACGATCGTCAAGGGCCAGCCCCAGGAGATTTTGACCAGGTGGCCTGTCAGCCAGAGAAGCGCCAGTCGTCCGGAAGCGTTCGGGGGAAAGGCACGGTAGTTCTCATTGCCCGGTCCGGCAATGTAGCGCACGTGGGTGACGAACCCGCCAAAGTTGAACAGCAGATTGTGACAAAGCGCGAAGACGAGGACCGCGACGCACACGCCGGCCAGGACCCTGGCCTCGACGAGGCCGCGCCAGGCCGCTCGTCCGCGCGCCTTGGCGTCGCGCATGACGCAGACGGCAATGACGAGCGCCGGTACGACATACAGCGCATAGGCCTGGTCCTTCGTGCAGATCGCGAGCGTCGCGAAACAGCCGAACAGCATGAAGTCGCGGGCCCGGCCGCCGTCGGCGATGCGAATGTAAGGGATCAATGACAGCGAGAACCAGAAGACGTAAGGCACGTCGAGATTGGCCGTCTTCGAGTAATACACGAACGGCGTCGTCAAGGCGAAGATCGCTGCGGCGAAGAGCCCGGCCCGCCGGCCGAAGACCCGCGTCCCGGTCACGCTCACCGCGATCACCATTCCCACCGATGCCGCGAGGCTCACGAGCCGGGTGGTCAGCGTGAGCGTCATCGGCCAGGCTCCCGAAAACATGTCGATGCGGCCGAGCGCATCCAGGATGATCATCGGCCCCATCACCACGGTGAGCACGTAATAGTGGAAGGGGGGCCAGCGATCGTACCAGCCGTGCGAAAAATGCTGCGACAGCGCGTCGATGACGGTTCCCGGCGTCAGTTCATCCGGGCACCCAGATCGCCGGCAAACCCCACCAGATCGCGGTGGCATTCAGCGCCAGCGATCCGAGCAGGATCCATTTCAGCCACGACCACTGCCCTTCCCTCTCGAGCCAGCGACGAACCGCCACGCCGATAACCAGCAGACCCATGACCATGCTGCCGGCCAGCGTGCCCGCCCACAGCCACTGCGCGGCGACGAGGGCGAAGGCCAGCGAAACACTGGCGACGATCTCCCAGTCGCCGGCACGGTGATCGAACAGCGCCCACGATGCCAGCGGCTCCAGACGCCGGCCGGTCTGCCCCCACCGAATCTCGAACCGCATCGGCTGGTTGTCGTGGGCGTAGCGAACGTGCAGGGCATGCGCTCCCCGGTCGAGCCGAACCGACGCGTTCGCGACGGGAGAGTCCGCGGCGGCGGCCACGCTGCTCAGCTGTCGTCCATCGAGGTAGACGCTGCATGGCTCGCTGCAGGCCAGCGTCACGGAGTACGAACCGTCCCTGAGCACGACCAGCGATCCACTCCACAGCGCCGTGAAGTGATCCGGAGCCACTCGCCACGCCGATTGCAAATCGTCGGTCGACGGGAGCCGGCTGCTGAGGGTACGGGCCGGCGCGGTGCCACCCGGAACGTAGAAGTATTCCCCTTTCAAGCCGCCGGCCACAGGGTTTATCCAGGTCACGCCGGCCAAAACGAGGACCGTCACCGACGTCACCCCAACCGTCAGAACGACGAAACGCACGAGCCGCCTCAGCGACAGCGCGCGTGTCGGGACGAGCGCGCGCGGAGGATTACTCATGCGCGTCGGCTGTCACGCACCATCATGCTGGTATATCCTCACCATCGGTACCCTGCAGAGCCCGATGAAATCATCATTGCCCGTCCGTGTCACAACAATTCTGACTCTGCTCTTCGCCGTGGTCCTCATCCGCACCGCGTGGCTCGGCGACGACGCGCAGATCTCGTTTCGAACGATCCTGAACTTCACGCACGGGTTCGGGCTGACCTTCAACATCGCTGAGCGGGTGCAGACCTACACGCATCCACTCTGGCTGTTCCTGCTGACGGCGGCCTACCTGATCGTGGGGAACATTTACTACGCGGCATTTCTCCTGTCGATCGCCACGTCGCTTCTGGTCTTCACCCTGGTCGTTCGCGGGGCGGCCACACCGTTCCAGGCGTGCCTGTCGGCCGGCCTGCTGGTGTTTTCGCGCGCCTTCGTCGACTACTCGACGTCCGGCCTCGAGAATCCGCTTTCCAACCTCCTGCTTCTGCTGGCGGTCGGTCTCTACCTCGATGATCGGCTTGGCCGCCTCACCTGGCTCGCCGGGCTGTGGACGCTGACATCGCTGCTCTACTTGACCCGACCCGACAACGTGCTGGTGATTCTGCCGCTGACCGCTCTCGCCTGTTACCAGGTTCGACGGCCCTCGCGGATCGTCGCCGCCGCCGCAATCGGACTGACGCCGGCGATTGGCTGGACTCTGTTTTCGATCGTGTACTACGGCTTTCCCTTCCCGAACACCGCCTACGCAAAGCTGGCGACCGGCATCGAGTCGACCGAGCTGTGGCGGCAGGGTCTCGTCTATCTCATCGACTCGATCGACCGCGACCCGATCACGCTGGCGACCATCGGGTTGACCGGTGTGTTCGCGCTGCGGGCTGGTGTCCTCGCCCGGGCGCTGGTTGCCGGCATCGCGCTCGAGCTCCTGTATGTGGTGTCGATCGGCGGCGATTTCATGTCGGGCCGGTTCATGACGCTGCCCTTCGTCGCCAGCGTGTGCGTCCTCTCGCGGATGGTGATCGCGACGCAGTGGGAGTGGATCGCCAGCACCGCCGTCCTGGGAGCCATAACGATCGGGAGCTCGCAGCTGTCAGTCCTCAGTAACAGCGACTTCACCAACCAGGAGGTGGCTGACTCCGGGATCGCCGACGAGCGCGGCTACTTCTTCGCCAGACTGTCGCTGAGTGGCTCGGACCGGGCCCGCTTTCTCGAACCGGACTGGCCCCGAGCCGTCGATCCCGGCCAGGCGCCATCTGTGGCGGTCGTCTGCGGAGGACTGGGCCTGGCCGGCCTGCAGGGACCTTACGTGCACGTGCTGGACGTCTGCGCGCTTGCAGATCCGCTGTTGGCGCGACTCCCATCGATCTGGAACGAGAAGTGGCGGGTCGGTCACTTTGAGCGCATGGTTCCGGCCGGCTACCGGGACAGCTTGGTGTCGGGCACCAATCGCTTGAGCGATCGAACGCTCGCCGAATACTACGAGCGCATTCGATTCGTCACCCGCTCGAAACGGCTGCTGACGATCGAACGCCTGCGGAACATCGTCAGCCTCAACCTGGGAGCCTATGACAATCTGATCAATGAGCGGTTCTATCACTACAACGGAGAGATCGCGGCGATCGAGCAACTGGCATCCGTCAAGGCCGACGGCACCCCGACGGACGCTCCTGGCAATCGGACCGTGCGTCGGTTGTTGGCTGTCGGCTGCGCCGATCGACCAGGGCGACGGTACCTCGATCTTTCCGTCGATCCGGCTTACAGCTACAAGGTGAGCTTTGTGCAGGACAACGCTGTGCTCAGTTCGGTTGACCTCGGAGCCGTACCCGAAGATCTGCGCAAGCCCGGGCTGGCGAGGTTCACCCTGGATGTCCCGGCCCGCGCCGTCGACCAGGGATTCGACACGATTGTGATCGTCCCGCAACGCCCCGACGGAGCATCGGCGCTGGGTCACGTCATCATCGAAGGCTATCCGGAAACAGACGCGGAGCTGTATCAACGCCTCGAGACACGCTGAGCCCGTCACTGTCGAAGCGCGCTCGGCACTTCGTAGAGCTGCACCTCCGGTGTGCCCGTAACGAGCTTCAACTGCGACAGCACGGCCGGATGCACCCGATCGGCGGCGGCGCGCACGATGACATGCGTGACGCCGTAGCGTTTCAGCAGACTCGTGCTCTGCGACCCGGCCGTCGTCGGTGATCCGAAGAAGGCAGCGATCTCGGCCGACAACGCATCGACCTCCGGGTTTTCGTCGCCCGAGACGTACGACGACCACGCCAGAACCACGCGACGCTCCGATTCGACACCGTAGAGGGATGGATACAGTGGCGCGTCGTGCAGGATCATCGTCCTGCTCGGATCGGTCGTGCGCAGATTCCTGACAATCCGGAAGTCGGCGCTGCTGAGGCCCGTCAGAGCCGGTCCGCTCGACGCCATATGGGTTGCCCACGCGTAGTGCGCGGTAGCCGGAATGGCGCACGCCACGAGGAGCGCCGTCGCGAGGAGACGGCGTCCGGTGACGGCGGCACCTTCCGGCCACACAATCAGCGCCGTGAACGGCCATAGCGCGAAGAGGCCGAACTCGTAGGTCTGGATCGAATTGGGAAACGGCGCAATCGAGACGACGAATGGTGCCGCAATACCCAGGATGACGATCCAGGCGAGGATGGTCCATCGGCGCATCGAGCGGCGGGCAATGGCTGCCTGCAGGACGGGCCAGACACCAAGACACCGCGCGCCGAGCCCTCCGATCAGAAACAGGATCGAGGCGACGGTGAGAAGCACGCGATAGTTCGGATCGGCACCGACAATTGCATGCACCCCGCGCTCGAGGGCGTCAGTTGCCTGGGTCTTGACCAGCACGCGCCGGACGAGGCTCAGGTATTGGATCGCGACGAGCGCGCCGCGGTTTTCCAACCGGTTATACGGCAAAACCGCCAGGAGCCAGGGCGCGGCGTAGAGCACGCCGCCGAGCGCCACCCCGCACAACCGGATCCACATCGGATCGCGTCGCAGCAGCGCGAGCAGTGCGGCCATCGCGAGCGCCGGCATGACGATGCCGAACGCAAAGCTCTTGAACATGAACAGGGATCCGCAGCAGATGCTTGCGATCAGACCCCACCCCAGCGCGTCGCGTTCATCGAGGCGACTCACCCCATAGAGGGCCAGGCTGACCACGCTGAGCGTCGGCGCCCACGGGTTGAAGAACAGCCACTCTGCAGACGGCGCCATGAAGACGCTCGCCCAGATGAGCGGGTCCGACTCCACCATCCTCGGGTGCCACCACGCCAGCACGTACGAGAGGCCCGAGCCGGTGAAGACCAGCAGGGATGCGGTCGCGGCGAAGGGTGCCGACCCGAGACGGCGGCAGAGCGCAAAGACCGTCCCGACGGCAACGCTGGTGAACAGCGGCCAGCCGTACCAGAGAAAGGCATGAAGCGTCGGCACGCCGCTCACGCTGTGGATGGCCGACAGGAGCGCCAGCGGGAAATAGGAGTAGATGATCCGGTGACCGGCGTAGAACGGCGACGCGGGTGGAATGACGGCCGTGTGACCCAGCTGCGTCGAGATCGCCGCGTAGTAGGTCAGGTCCAACGTGTCGTAGTCGCCGTAGATCGAGAGCCCACCGTCGCCGACGCTCATCCGACCGGCCGAGACCCAGGCGGTCAGCGCGAACACAATGGCCGGAAGGATCACGTACCATCGAGCGTCATGGCTCGGCGGCGACGGAGTGGCCTTGCGGCGCCACAGTGCCGCCGCCACGCCGGTCGCGGCGAACGCGAGCGGCGGAAACAGAAAGGCACAGTGGGCCACGCTGGAGGCGCAGATCAGGGCCGGCGCGACCGTGAGCCCGAGGGCAAACGCCAGTGCCGTTCGCTCTGATGCCGGAAGCTCCGCGCCGATCGCCAGCAGTGGCAACGCGCCGCAGCCGAAGATCAGGGCGCAGGCCGTGGCGTAAAACGCGAAGGGTCCCGGCAGAGGGATCAGTTGAAACGCGAGCACGACCCAGAGTGCCAGACCGGTTGCGGCTCCTGCGATCGCTCGCACGGGCTGGCGCCCGGCGCCGTTGCTCACACGCATGCTGAAGGCTGACTATAGCGCACGAATTCGCGCGCCCCGATCGACCGGCGCGGTTGACGCCGCTCGCGCAACCTCGAAATAATGCCGCGCATGCCACTCGCCCGGGTCGATAGGCCTTCCAGTCGGCTCGGCGCGCTCGTGCTGGGAGTACTGATCTTCGGCTCGTACGCCTACTTCTACGAAGGCGGCGGCTGGAATCCCAACACGCGATTCGATCTGGTCCGCGCGATCGTCGAGCATCAGACCGTACGGATCGATCGCTATCACGAGAACACCGGCGACAAGGCCCACGTCGGACGGCACTACTACACCGACAAGGCGCCCGGCGCGAGCCTGACCGCGGTTCCGCCAGTGGCGATGGCCAGGCTCGCCATGCGCGCGACCGGCGCGGACGTCGAGAGCAAGCCGGTCATCGTTGCGCTGTCGTACGTCGCCACCCTGGCGGCGGCCGCGTTGCCGGCGGCCATCGCCGCCGTGTGTGTCTTCTGGATCTCGATGCTCCTCGGCGCCGGCGAGACGGCGGCGGCGATCGGTTGCCTCGTCTGCGGTCTGGCAACCCCGTTGTGGCCCTACGCAACGATCCTCTACGGTCATGCCCTGGCCGGTGGCTGTCTCATCGCGGCCCTCCTCGGGGCGCTGCTGGTCGCCGAAGCCGGACCGCGCTCACGAACGACGGTCGGGATCGTGACGGGCCTGTCGGCCGGGTGGGCGGTGGTGACTGAATACCCCGCGATCATTCCTGGCGGTATCATCCTGCTCTTCGCCCTGTTCCGCTGCTGGCAGCGCGATCGCACGTCGGTGGTCGCGAATACATTGTCGATGGGCCTCGGACTCGCGGGCGCGGCCGCGGCGCTCATCATCTACAACTGGTCGGCCTTCGGTGCGCCGTTTCACATCGGCTACACCAGCGAAGAAGGCTACGAGGCGATGCGGACGGGCATCTTCGGCGTCAACTGGCCGAAGTGGTCGGTCGCGCGAGAGCTGCTGTTTGGCGAGTATCGCGGCCTGCTGCCACTGGCGCCGGTCCTGGCGCTGGCACCGGCGGGTTATTGGCTGCTCCTGCGCGATCGCGCGTCGCGGCCCACTGCCGCGATCGGCGCAAGCGTTGCCATCTACTACTTCCTGCTCACGGCGGGGTATGCGTATTGGTCCGGGGGCTGGTCGTACGGCTCGCGACACCTGGGTCCGGCGCTGCCGTTCCTGTGCCTGGGCATTCCCCCGTTGTGGGATCGTGGACGTGGCTGGCTGCGGGTGCTGCTGCTGGCCCTCGCGCTGGTCGGAGCGGGAGAATCGCTGATCGCGGTCAGCACGACGCCGCAGCCGCCCGCGGACTATCAGCGACCGATGCGTGACTTGCTCTGGCCGATGTTTCGTTCCGGGGACTATCCCATCTCGTGGCAGTCGGTGCTCGACCTCCGACCGCCACCGGGTCCGATGAGCCAACTGGCACGCGACGGCGTGCCACGGGAGGCCTGGAACATCGGCCTGCTGCTCGGCCTGACCGGACACGCGAGCCTGATTCCGCTGCTCGTCTTCTGGCTGACGTGCGCAGCGGCGTTCGTGCTCGGGCGTCCGGCACCCGGTCCTCAGAAGCGGTAGGTCGCTCCGTTGCCGTCAGGCATCCGTACGAGCACCACGTTCGAGCGCTCGCGCGCCGGCGAGAGATCGCCCCGCAGATTGTTGCGACAGTCGCCAGCACAAACGAAGAACCCGATCGTCTCTCCGACGGCCGGCTGGTGGCCACTCATGGGACCCCATCGGATTGGATCGTAGAACCAGTTCTTGGCGAATTCTCCGGGCGGTCCGCCACCGTAGGCGAGGCCATGCCAGTACTCGATGGTGGCCGAGCAGTGCCACTGGCCACCGATGTTCAGGCACATCCCGAGCGTGTACTCCAGCGTCCCGGACCATCCGGGCGGCCTGACGTCGGGCCACCGACCGGGACCATCCTTCTTCGAGAATTCGACGAGCACGCCCTGCGGCCGGATATCCACCGTCTGCAGCGCGGTCGTGATCGGCCAGTTGGCCAGGTCGGTCGGCGAATTGTGGAGCACCGCCCCCGACAGGTTAACCATGTCCGATGCCTGGGCCGGGCCCGGGTTGGGCGTCGGGGTCGGCGTTGGCGACGGCGATCCGCCGCCGGCCGGCGTGCGGAACGCCAGAATCTGGGACCAGGCCCCCTGGTTCTTCGGGTCCACGGCGCGAACCCGCCAGAACAGCGTCGTATCCGCGGGCAGGTCCTTCTCGATGGTCATCGACGTCTGCCCTTGCCCTTCCGAAAATTGCCCGGCGTAGACCGGCTGCGTGAAGCTGGCGTCCGCGGCAATGTAGAGCTCGTAAACGATGGCGCCGGCCGGACCGGTGCGGGCCGCGTTCTGGACGATGAAGGTCGGCCTGATGCTCGACACGAGCGCGCCGGCGATCGGCTGCACCGGCGTCGGGGCCTGGATGACGACCGGCACGTAGATGACAAAGGCCACCGAATTCGTAAAATTGCCCGTATTCGCGCCGTCCTCGGCGCGCGCGCGCCAGTAGTACGTGCCGGCTGCCGCGAGCACGTCGCTCAGACGATTGCTCGTCTGGCCGTCCCCGGCGGGCACGGAAGCCCGGCTATAAACCTTTTGCACGAACTGCGCGTCGGACGCCACCTCGAACACGTACGACAGCGGCCGCACTCCGTTCGTGGTCGCATTGCGAACCGTCAGGGTGACAGGCTGATCGGTGATCGCGATCTCGCTGTTCGAAGCCGGGGAGACCGGCTGTGGAGCCGTGATGTTGACCCCGGCGATAGGGCCGGCCACTGACGGGCTCAGCGGATTGGAGCTCTTCGAAGCCTCGCACGCTGCGCCGAGACCAGCAGCCAGAACCAGCAACGGAAGAAGGGACTTACGCATGGTCTTCACCTGGGTTGAAAAAGGTGCGTCGACACACCTCTTCCGCCTCATATCGGTTCATGCCAATGAAACGTATAGGGGGCGCTTGATTTCTTGCGGAACCCGGGACTTTCGCAGTGATTTGCTGGGGTAACAAAGAGAATAACATGCGCCCGACGTCCGGGCAATACGTGTTCCCTGTCGATCGACGGTTGGCGGGACCTCCCGCTGCTATGATCCGACCCTCCGGAGGCGCACACGAATGGGCGAAGGGCTCACCCGCGATCATATCGTCTGGGCGTATCGAATCCTGCTGGATCGCGACCCCGAAAGCGAAGCCGTCATCACCCCGAAGCTGAAGGGTTATCAGTCGACACAACAGCTCCGCGCCGATATCGTCACGTCGCGTGAATACCAGGACAAGAACCCGGATTTCGCGCAGACCAACGCCCGGACGCTGGTCATCAAGGAGTTCGAGGACGGCGTCCGGATGTTCGTGGATCTCTCGGACCACGCCATCGGGCTCCCGATTCTGCGGGATCAGTTCGAGCAGTCCGAGCTGGAATTCGCGCGCAGCGTGGTGCGGCCCGGCGATCACGTCCTCGACGTCGGCGCCCACATCGGTTTCTTCGCCGTTCGGCTCGCGGCGCTCGTTGGCCCGACGGGGACGGTCACCGCGTTCGAGCCGTTCGACGAAAATGCCGAGCTCCTCGATCGCTCGATTCGCGAAAACCACTTCACCGATCGCCTCCGCCTCGAGCGCGCCGCAGCCTCCCGGACGACCGGAACGGCGCAGCTGACGTTCGCGACCGAGACGTTGAATTCCGGCGGTGCCTTCCTCGTCACGGGCCAGATGCCGCCTCAGGGGCACGCGACCAGGACGGTGCGGGTCGTCGCGATCGATACGTTGACGCTGCCGCGACCTGTGGCATTCATCAAGATGGATGTCGAGGGGGCGGAACTGCTGGTTCTCGAAGGGGCCGCCGGGCTCATCGCCAGGGACCGACCCGTCTTTCTCTCCGAATTGCATCGCGAGCAGCTCGAACGTGTGTCGGGCCGCTCGCCGGCAGATTTCCTTGGCGAGCTTCGACGACTCAACTACCGGGTCTTTCGCGTGGAAAGTGGCCGGAGGGGTGCGGAGCTCACGAGCGCGCCCGCCGAGCCCGTCTGTTCGGTAGCGCTGATCCCGAAGGAGCGCCTGTAAAAAGGGGTTGTCCCTTTTTTCATACTCAGGCGCGCAGCAGCTCGTTCGGTCGGACTGGCTCCGATTCGCGAATCTCGCGAATCACGTAGGTCGGTTTGTCCTGCGACTCGTGGTACGTCCGCGACAGCATCTCGGCGAGCAGCCCGGTGGTCACGAGCTGGACGCCGCCAAGGATCATCAGAATCCCGAGAAGCAGCAGAGGTCGATTGCCGATCGACTCGTTGCCAAACAATCGCAGGTAGGCGAGCCATGCGCAGATGACGGTTCCCAGGGTCCCCATGGCGAACCCGACCCCGCCGAACATCTGCAGGGGCCTGGTCGAATAGCTGATCAGGAACTTGACGGTCAGCAGATCGAGGACGACGCGCACGGTCCGCGAGATGCCGTACTTCGATTTCCCATGGCGCCGCGGACGATGGTTCACGACCTTCTGTCCGATAGTGACGCCGAACTCGCTGGCGATGGCGGGCAGGAACCTGTGCATCTCGCCGTACAGCTTGATTGGCTTGACGACCTCGGCCCGAAACACCTTCAGCGAGCAGCCGTAGTCATTGAGCTTGATGCCGGTCGTCAGCGAAATGAGGCGATTGGCGATCATCGACGGCAGGCGCCGGTTGAGAAACGGATCCTTGCGGTCCTTGCGCCACCCGCAGACGATGTCGAACGCCCCGGCCTCGGACATCTCGATCATCCCGGAGATGTCGCGGGGATCGTTCTGGCCGTCGCCGTCGATGGTGACGATGTAACGGCCGCGGGCGTGGGCAAACCCTGCGGCGAAGGCGGCTGTCTGGCCGAAATTGCGGCGGAAGCGGATGACGCGCAGGTGGGACTCCCGCGCCTGGGCCCTGGCGAGCAGCTCGAACGTCTCGTCGGTGCTGCCATCGTCGACGGCGATGATCTCGAACGATCGACCGCTGGCTGCGAGCGTGGACACCAGTTCGGCACACAGCTCCTCGACGTTCGGAGCTTCGTTCCGCATCGGCACGACGACCGAAATGTCGGGGTTCATCAGATTTCTGGAAACCAGCGTGCGGCGCGGCCGTCCTCGCGGCCGTTCGACGATCGACCCGGGCCCAGTGTGGTGGCGGCCCGAGGCCCGTGGCCATTATACCAAGTCGATTCGCTACAACGATCTACGCGCCGCTCGCCGATTGCTCCCGCCGCTGCCTGACGACGAACCAGATGAGGCCGATGACGAGCGCGATTCCCGAGAGCCAGAGGCCTGCCTCGCGAGCGTGATCGCGGAGAAACGCGTTCGCGCGATCGCCGTAGAGGACCGCGAGCAGACCCTCGCCGCCGTATCGGATGATTCGCGCCACCGTGATGGCGGTAATGAACTGCCAGAGCGGGATCGCGGCGACGCCGGCCAGGAGCACGAAGATCTTGAATGGCGCCGGCGGCGGCAACAGCGCCGGGACGATGACCACGAACAGGCCGTATTTCTGAAACAGCTTCAGGCCGCGGTCGACGTGACGTTCGTGAAAACGACGGCGCAGAAAGGCCTCGCCGCCCTTGCGGGCGATCAGATACAACACGACGCACCCGGCGACCGACCCGGCGGTCGCCATGAACGTGTAGTAGAGGAGACGCTCCTTGTGCTGCGCCACCATCCACACGATGAGCAGATCGTTGACTTCCGGAAAAGACAGAAAGGATGAATCGAGAAAGCCGATGAGAAACAGCCCGGGGCCTCCCCACACCAGCGCGAACCCTTTGATCCACTCGACGAAACGCGTCATTCCCACGAGTGTAGACTAGAACCCCTGACTCAAACCGTCTCCGTACGACCGGCGCGCGCGCTGCTGCCTGTCCCGCTGCTGATCTCGGCCGCCACGGTGCTCGTCGGACTCGGGGCGGCCATTCATTACCATCGCCTCGGTCTGACGCTCGCTCACTGGGACGCGCGCGCGCACCTCGTTGTCGCCCGTCGCGTCCTTGACAGCCTGACCCCCGGCTGGCAGCAGGTCGGCGCGGTCTGGCTCCCCCTCCCCCATCTGCTCGATGTGCTGCCGGTGCAGATCGACTGGCTGTATCGGACCGGGTATTCCGGCGTCGCCATCTCGATCGCGTCGATGGCGCTCGCCACCTGGTCGATCGCACGCTTCGTCCAGCGGACGACGGCTGACTGGGTTGGCGGGACTGTCGCCGCCGCGTTGCTGATGCTCAATCCCGACGTGCTGTACCTGCAGAGCACGCCGATGAGTGAGCCGCTGCTGTTTGGCACCACTTTCCTCGCCGTCGCGCTCGTCGCGCGGTGGGCCGGCGACCTCGAACCGGCGGGCGCAGTCGATGCGACCGCTCCCGCGCTGCGCGGTGGAGCGCCGGCGCCGACGACCACGGCGCCAGGCTGGGCGCTGGTGGCCGCGTGCCTGACGCGCTACGAAGCCTGGCCGATCACGGCTGCCGCGATCGGTCTCGCCGGGGTCGTGCTCCTCCGGCGCGGGTGGCGGATGCTCGACGCCGTGCGCGCCGTTCGCGGGCTCGCGCTGTGGCCGGCGTGGGCGATCGCCGCGTTTCTGGTCAACAGCAAGATCACGGTGGGCGCCTGGTTCGTCTCGAGCGGGTTTTTCGTCGCCGAGAACCCGGCATTGGGTCATCCCTGGATGGCGTGGCAACAGGTCTGGGCCGGCCTCCTGCAACTCAGCGGATCGGTGTTGCCGTGGGCAGCCTGCGCGGCGGCCGGCCTCACCATCTGGGAGTTCAGTCGTTCGCGTGGCCGGGTCCGGCTGATCGTCGCTTTGGCCCTGGCCGCCGCGGCCCTGCTGCCGTGGTACGCGTATCTGCAAGGCCATCCAGTTCGGCTCCGCTACGACGTGCCACTGATCGCCGCGTGCGCCGTCATCACCGGCCTCGGTGTGAGCCTGCTGCCACGGCGAGCGCGCCTTGCCGCGGGGATCGTTATCGTCGCCCTTGCCGCCTGGCAGGCCAATCCGTTTGACGCCACCGCCGGCGTGATCCGGGAATCACAGCGCGACGCACGCAATGCGGTCGCGCGTCGTGCCGTGACCGCCTATCTGGTCGCCCACTGGGATCGACAGCCGATCATGATGAGCATGGGATCGCTCGGCCACTACATGCACGACCTGTCGCAGTCGGGTTTCTTGATCGGCGATTTCCTGCACGAGGGCAACGGCGAGATCTGGAAATACGCGGTGCGCCGTCCGCGCCCGTATGTCGAGTGGATCGTGGTTGAAGAGCGGGCCGAAGGTGGCGACGAGTTGTATCGACAGGGCAGGCTCGATGTGCGGTTCTTTGAAGGGTATGCCCGCGTCGCCGAAGGCGGAGGCGTGGCGCTATATCAAAGACTTCCCGACGCGCCCTCGCCCGCCTTCGACGCGCCGGCCGTCAGAAGCGGAAACCGAAAGTGAAGTTCGTCGTCCAGCCGCCGAGATCCAGCCGATCGCCGAGGAATCCGGCGTCGAGCAGGCCCTTCGCTTCGGCCTTTTGCCAGCGCACCTCGCCGCCGAGGACGAAGTTGCCGGCCAGACCGCGTACGCCACCAAGAATCGTCGGGCCGGCGGCGGTCCCGTCGGCGATATAGCGCGCCGGGAAGATGGTGCCGTCGACGTCGACGAACTCGCCGACCTCGCTGTAGCGCCAGTTGATCGCGACCAGCCCGCCGCCGATGTAGGGCTCGACGCTGCCGCGACCGAGCGGCAGGAAACGCGCGGTGAACGATACGGGGATCGTGCGCATCTTCAAGTCCTGCGCGATCTCCGATTGATCGGCATGGGTAACGTTGGCATACACGCTCGGCACCGTGCGCTGATAGTAGCCAACGCCGACACCGGCCTCGAAGTTGCGCGCGAACCCGATCAGATACTCGCCGCCGAACGTGAAGGAGTTGAAGTCCTTCACCTCAAAAAGCAGCGGGTTGCCGTTCTGCAGCTCGTTGAGCAGTACATCGTCCTCGACGCGCGAGTCGAGCCCCTTCAGCGCGAAATATCCGAAACTGAAGTTGAGCGTCTGTTTGGCGTCGGATGGCCCGGAGTGAACCTGTGTGATTTGCGCGGTGGCGACGGCCGGGATCAATACGGTCAGTAACGCGGAAAACATGATCGCCAGACGGGCGGAAGCGAACGTGTCTCTCTTCGTCATCAGCGGACTCCTCACGGAAACGAGTGCTCAGCGCTGACGGCTGCGGCCGATCCACGAGTGCCGGCCGCAGCTGACGGGCGGCACGTCAGGGGCCGGAGCATGAAAAATGCCAGCTTTCGCGGAGGGTTGCCTAGCAGATCCACCTGATCCGAGTCTCAGGTTGTCTTACACAGGGGTCATTTCGTCCAGTTTCGTGAACGCAGACCGGCCTTGAAGCCTTGGATCGTCTCGACCATTGCGGCGTGGATTCGCCCGTTGGTGGCCACGGCCTCACCGAGCCGCGAGTCGAAACGGCCGCCCGACAGATTGGTCACCGATCCGCCCGCTTCCGCCACGAGCAGCGCCCCGGCGGACACGTCCCAGGGCTGGAGCTTCTGCTCCCAGAAGCCATCGAGGCGTCCGGCCGCGACGTAACACAAATCGATCGCGGCCGATCCCAGACGACGGACGGCGCGTGCGCGCCTGAGGAACTCGCCGAACAAGGCGACCAACTCGTCGGGGTCCTCCTGCACGCTGTAAGGAAATCCGGTGCACAGCAGCGCGTCGATCAACGACGTCGCGGTCGAGACGCGCATCGGCGCGCCGTTGAGCCATGCGCCCTGTCCGCGCTCGGCGGTGAACAGCTCTTTCCGGCTCGGATCGTAGACCGCCGCAACCACGGGCTGCCCGTCGATCTCGAGCGAGCAGGCCGAGCAGAAAATCGGCAGACCGTGTGCGTAATTGGTCGTGCCGTCTACGGGATCGAAGACCCAGCAGTAGCCCGAGGACCGGTCACGGTCCCCCTGCCCGCCGAACTCCTCGGCAAGGATTGCGTGATCGGGAAAGCGCTCGCCGATCAACGAGCGAAACATCTGCTCGACCTGCTTGTCGATCTCGGTGACGAGATCGATGGTGCCTTTCTTTTCGATGTGGAGGTCGCCCGCGCCGGCGATCTGCATGGCGCCGGCCTTCATCACGACTTCGATGGCGGTCGCGAGAAAGACTGGAGGAAGACCCTCAGCCACTGCTTGCCAGGTTCTTGACCATCCGGACTTCCATGCCGCCCTCAGGTGCGCGCTCGAGCCGCACGTCGTCCATGAAGCTGCGCATGAAGAAGATGCCGCGGCCGCTCGATTTCAGGATGTTCTCGGGGTCGAGCGGGTTGGCGATGGCGTCGGGATCGAAGCCTTCGCCCTGATCCAGCACGCGAACGACCAGCTGGGTGGGCGCCTCGTTGGGAGTGAACGCGAACTCCACGGTCACGAATTTGGCCGGCTGTTCGCGGTTGCCGTGCTTGATGGCGTTGATGACACACTCGCGGACCGCGACGCCGATCCAATGCACCGAGTCCTCGTCCATGGAGGCCATCTGGCCCATGCGATCGCTCAGCACCTGGACGAGATCGAGCATGTCGAAAAGGCTCGGGATCTGCAGCCGGACGAGGCCGCCGCGCGTCATCATGCCGTAGAGGGGTTCCGAGCCGAAGGTGTGCAACGCACGCGTGTGAATAACATACTACCGCTAATCCCTTCAAGAGGCTGGAGCGGACGACCGGGCGCAAAACCGCGCCGCGGCGGACGCGCTGCAGCCGTACGCATCGGCCGCCCGATGCTATAGTCGGATTTCCATGCCGTCCACCGCCGGGCCCGCCGTTGTAACCCGTGTCTCTCGAATAGTTGGCCGTGTGCGCGTGCCCGGCGACAAGTCGATTTCGCACCGGTACGCCATGCTCGCCGCGATTGCCGACGGCCCCTCGCGGTTGCATGGCTACGCGCCCGGAGCCGACTGCGCCGCGACGCTGGCCTGTCTCGAGGCCTACGGGGTGTCCGTGAGGCGCTCGTCCGGCCCGCACGGCCTGGACGTGGAGATCGACGGTCTGGGCCTGCGCGGACTGCGCGCCCCCGCCGCCCCGCTGGACGCCGCCAATTCCGGGACGTCGATGCGGCTGCTGTCGGGGCTTGCCGCCGCCCACCCCTTTCGCACGGTCATCTCCGGCGACGCCTCGCTCTCCCGGCGCCCGATGCGTCGCATCATCGAGCCACTGACAAAAATGGGCGCGACGATCGCCGCCGTCGACGGGCACCCGCCCCTGACCATCGACGGCACCGATCTCACGCCAATCCGCTACGCACCGGAGGTGCCGAGCGCGCAGGTCAAGAGCGCCGTCCTGCTTGCCGGCCTGCACGCGGCCGGCCGGACCGAGGTCGTCGAGCCGGCGCCGACGCGAGATCATACGGAGCGAGCCTTCGAGGCGTTCGGCCTCCACGTGGAGCGGGACGGCCGCTCCGTCGCCATCGAAGGCGGCCGCCGCCTGCACGCGGTGGATCTGCCCATTCCGGGCGACATCTCGTCCGCCATCTTCTGGCTGGTGTTGGCGGCGGGTCATCCTGGGTCGGCCGTCGACATCGAGGGTGTCGGGCTCAACCCGACGCGCAGCGCGCTGCTCGACGTGCTCCGCGAGGCGGGAGTCGATCTGGAGGTCGAGACAGCGGCGGGATCGGCCGGCCAGAGCGGCGAGCCGATCGGGACGATTCGCCTTCGCGGCAGCAGCCTCCGTCCGTTTCAGGTCGAACCGGCGAGGGTGCCAGCAGTCATCGACGAGATTCCGGCGCTGGCGGCGCTCGCCGCAATGACGCCAGGCGGCCAGATGACCGTACGCGGCGCGGGCGAGCTCCGCGTCAAGGAGAGCGACCGCATCGCGATGCTGGCTCGCGGCTTTCGCGCGCTCGGGCTTCGCGTCGACGAGTACGACGATGGCTTCACGATCCATGGCGGCGGCCTCGACGGCGGCGTCGTCGACGCCGCCGGGGATCATCGGCTGGCGATGGCGTTCGCGATTGCCGGCACCGCCGCCGCCGCACCGGTGTCGATTCGGGGCGCCGATGCCGTTGCCGTCTCGTATCCGGGATTTTTCACCGAACTGCAGCGGCTCTCCCAAGCCGGTGACGATCGATAAGATCTATCTCGTGGGCTTCATGGCCGCGGGGAAGACGACCGTCGCACGTGAGCTGGGAGAGCGGCTCGGCTGGCGCGCCGAAGACGTCGACGAGCTGATCGAAGCGCGGGAGCGGATGACCGTCGCCGACATCTTCGGCAGGCACGGCGAGGCTCATTTCCGCGCCGTCGAACGCGAGATTCTGCGCCTGCTGCTGCCGATCCGACATGCGGTGATCGCCACGGGAGGAGGGACATTCATGGATCCCGACAACCGCGCCGCCATCAACCTCGACGGGCTGTCAGTCTGGCTCGACGTTCCGCTCACCACACTCGTCGATCGGCTGCCAGCGGACGGGCGGCGCCCGCTTGCCGCCGACCGCACGCAGATGGAGCGGTTGTATGC
The DNA here is from genome assembly GCA_963771415.1 of uncultured Acidobacteriota bacterium. GTDB lineage: Bacteria > Acidobacteriota > Vicinamibacteria > Vicinamibacterales > 2-12-FULL-66-21 > CAWAZT01. The sequence continues at coordinate 562,263 of CAVYTI010000011.1, forward strand.
TGTGCGCCAGATCGCCTACGCTCACGCGCACCTGCGAATCGAGGCAGGCGCCGCACCGGCAGCAGCGGTCGTCGAGCAGGTTCTCGAACACCTCCGGATTGGATGACCGTGCGCTACCTCCTACTCTCAGATATGCACGGCAACATTGACGCCTTCGAGGCGGTCCTCGCCGACGCCGATGGGGATTGGGACCGCGTCATCGTGCTCGGCGATCTCGTCGGCTACGGGGCTGAACCGAACCTGGTGATCGACAAGGTCCGCAGCCTCGATCCGCTCACGGTGATCCGGGGCAATCACGACAAGGCCGCATGCGGGCTCGACGACGGCAGTCAATTCAACCAGGTGGCGCGGCTCGCGGCGGCCTGGACCGGTCAGTTCCTGACGCCCGGCAACCGCACTTACCTGCGCGAGCTGCCGATGGGACCCGTGCAGATCGATGACATGGTCGAGATCTGCCACGGGGCCCCCTTCGACGAGGACTATTACATCTTCGACGGCAACGACGCGCTGCGAGGCATGGAAACCGCGTCGCGGCCGCTCTGTTTCTTCGGCCACACGCACCTGCCAGTCATGTTCTGGGTCAAGGACAAATCGTTCGAGGGAGCCGCGCCGAGCGGCCCGGAGACGATCCTGGCGCTCGAAGACGGGGCGCAGTACCTGGTGAATCCGGGCTCGGTCGGTCAGCCGCGGGACGGCGACGCGCGCGCGGCCTACGGCATCCTGGACAACAGCGCTCGAGAGATCAGGCTGCGGCGCGTCGTCTATCCTGTCGACAAGGCGCAGCGTCGAATCCTCGCCGCCGGCCTGCCCGCCAGCCTGGCCAATCGGCTAGCCCTCGGGCGCTGACCGCCCGCAATCCGTCATCCGCCATCTGTCATCCGTCATCGTTATCCGTTCGGCGGCCGTTTGCGGGCCCGCTCCTCGCGGCGCTTCATCTCGGCGGCAAACGCGTCCTGCGCCGCGCGCCCGCCGAGCACCCAGCCGATGACGATTCCGATGAGGAGCACGGCGGGAATGAAAATGAAGTGCGCCGCCGTCATGTTGGCGAAGTTCATGATCGTCGAGAGGCATCCGGCAAGCGCCGGCTGACTGTCTCCAGCTCACGCTGCACCGTTCCCAACCGGCGCCAGATCGAATACAGGTAGGACATCAGGACGATCCAGACGCAGGCGTAAGCGGCCGCCACCAGCCGGGGCGCAGGGATCGATTCCTGCTGCGGAAGATTCTCGACCGGCACGAATCCCTCCTGCGCGGCGGTCGGGGGCTGCGGCGTCTGAGAGGGTCTGGCCGCCGGGTCGGCCGCGGCCGTCGCCGGCGCTTGCGGCCGCGCCAGCAGCGTCGGAAGGCTCACCACGCTTGCGAGCAGGACCGCGAGCGGGAGACTCGCCCACGAACGGGTCGGACGAACGCGTTCAATCATGATCGACTCCGTCTTCAGCGGCCAGGTAGAGGGTCTCGAGCGACGCGCGCTGCTGTTCGAGCCCGGCGCGGGCGCGAAGCACGAGCACGTACAACAACAGAAACGCGAGGAAGCAGAACCAGAACGGCCCTCGCATTCCGGCCTGCAAAGTCGGAACGACCGTCGTCTTCGGATGAACGGTGCGCCAGACGTTGACCGACCAATAGACGAAGGGCACGTTCGCCATGCCGAAAATCGCCACGCCCGCGGCCAGTCGATCCGAGCCGGGCCCGCCGTAACGCCGGAGCAGGAGGTAGGCCGTGAAGATCAGCCACATGACCAGCGTCGAGGTCAGCCGCGCGTCCCACTGCCACCACACACCCCACGACTTGCGTGCCCACATCGGCCCGGTCAGCAGCACGATGATCCCGAGCACGACCGTCAGCTCGGCGCTGGACAGGGCGAAGTGATCCGCCGAGCGGCGCCGCGTGAACAGATAGATGGCGCTGGCGACACCACACACGAAGGCCGAGGTGAACATCACCATCCCGATCGGAGCATGGAAGTAGAAGATCTTCTGCACCAGCCCCATCGTCGATTCGTAGGGAGCGCCGACGATCATGAACGGAGCCCACACGAACATCGCCGTCACGAGCACAGCCAGAGGCAGATAGAACGTTTTCATGGTTGCGTCATTCGGTCATGACCTGCTCGAAGGTCCACAGCGCCAGCGTGACGAAGACCACGTCGAAGAAGGTCAGCATCGCCAGCCAGGCGCGTGCCATCGGCTCGTCCGCTTCGGGTTGCAGCAAGGCGGCGGTCCCGCGCACGCCGGCGATGATCACCGGGATGGTGATCGGATAGAGCAGCACCGGCAGCAGCACGTCACGACTTCGCGCCCGCACGAGCATGGCGGCGAAGAGCGTGCCGACGGCCGAAAACCCGATCGTTCCCGTGATCAGCAGCCCAAGCATCAGCGCCGGATGATCGAACAGCGCGGCCTGGAACAGCAGGCTGACCAGCGGAACCGTGACCGCCTCGACCGCCAGGAGCAGGATCAGCACCCCGGCGAGCTTTCCGAGGTACAGCGCCGGGCGTTCCACCGGGGCCATCATCAGCGCGCGAAGGGTCTCGCTCTGGCGCTCGCGTTCGAATGCGCGTCCCAACGCCAGCGTGCCCGAGAACGCGATCGCGATCCACAGAATCCCCGCCGCCACGTCCGGAACCGGACGACCCTCCCGCACGAACCCGAAGGCGAACACCAGGACGCAGGCCAGCGCAAAGAACAGCGTCGTGAACAGAATCTCCTTGCTGCGAACCTCGATCAGGAGGTCCTTGCGCGTCACGAGCCATACAGTCCGGATGAATCTCATCCGGCGATCGCCGCGCGGTAGCGCTCGCGCAGGGGCGCATCTCCGGCCGACACTTCCACGAGCCGGCCATCGCGGAGGACGACGGCGCGGTCGATGATGTCCTCGACATGTTCGAGGTCGTGCGTAGCGATCAACACGATGGCGCCGGCACGGCGAAGGCCGGCGAGCCGCTCCTTCAGCGCCTGGCTCGCGCGATCGTCGAGGCCGGTGAATGGCTCGTCGAGCAGGACCAGCCGCGGCTCGTGCAACAGGGCACGCTCGAGCGCCAGCCGTTGTCGCATGCCGCGCGAAAAAGCCGACACGGCGTCGTCCCGTCTGCCCTGCAGGCCGGCGCGGACGAGCGCGTCCGTCACCCGCTGCTCGACATCGGGCAGGTCGTACAGCCGCGCGAAGAATCGGAGATTCTCCGCCGACGACAGCTCCGGGTAGATGTAGAGGTCGTGCCCGAGCAGGCCGATGCGGCCCCGTAGTGTGGCGCTCCGGCGATGACTGTCCTGCGATCCATAGAGGATCCTGCCGCTCGACGGCAGCAGCAGCGTCGCCGCGATCGACAGCAGCGTCGACTTCCCCGCCCCGTTGGGCCCGAGCAGCGCCACGAGCTGGCCCGCCGTCACGCTCAACGACACGCGGTTGAGCACGCGGCGACGACCGAACGTCCGCGTGATCTCGTCGAGCGTCAGCGTCGTGAAATCCACCGTGGCGCTCAGTCCGCCGCCAGATTCATCGGGCGGCCTCCTGATCGAGCTCCGCGTAGACGCCTTCGAGCGCCGTCACCAGACGCGTGTGCCGCGCCGCGTACTTGCCTTCGTCGATTCGACCTCCGCGTCGCTGCTCTTCCAGGGCCGCGAGGTCTCCGAACAGATGCTCGCGCCGCGCGCGCAGAGTGTTCTGTCGGACGGCCTGCTCCGGCCGCCGTCGCGCTGCTCCCCAAACGCCGGCCACCAGCACGATTGACGCAAGCGCCAGCGACAGGTTGCGCGGCCATACCGGATGATGCGGCAGCCCGGTGAGCGTGATCGCCAGCTCGTCGCCGGCAGCCACCGCCGGCCCCTGAGCGACGATATAGTTCTGCCCTTCCGCCGACATGTCGCGCTGCCGGGCGATTTGCGGAGAGGTCATCTGCAGGGCACCGATCTTCTGAACGATGAGGCTGACTTGCATCAGCGACACCGGCATCCTCTGGCGGATTGTCATCGTCCCGCTGCCGAATCCGAGTGAGTAGGCGAATTGCACCGTGGTGTTGCCCGGCGGAAATGGACCGTTCACGGTGAGGTGCCCGCCCGCCACGACCGCGTTGGGTGCCGACCCTTCGAGAACGCCGGCGCCTGTCGCCCCTTCAGGCAGGTCGAACACCAGCGGTGCGGCGGTCCGCACAGGCGTTCGCGCCGTGTTGACGATCTGAAGGATGTTGAAGACGTTGAGGGCCTCGTCGCCCGGCTCGATGACCATCCGGCTCTGTTCTCCGAGGACGACAACGCCGTTCACCGGCGCCTGCTGCGCCAGCTGTCGATCCTGTTGCGCCCTTTTCTCGGTGTCGGGATCGGTGGCCACGAGCAGCAACCGGACTCCGGTCGCGGCGGGCAGCTCGAATTCACGCGATTCGATCCGCTCGCCGTTCACGACGACGGAGGCTTTGATGCGGGTGCCTGGCGTCAGCCCAGAAAACTGCGCACGTCCAGCATCGTCGGTGGTGGCCGTCTTCGGCTGGCCAGCGCCGGTCAGCTCGACGGTCTGACCCGGGAGCACGTTGGTCAGCTGCCCGCGAATGACCCGGACGGTCACCGTGCCGGCAGGCACATCGGCCACCGGCAGCGGCAGGCCGGAGATCTGCTTGGGATCCGGCATCTGCTGCGCGGAGAGGGCGATCGGAAAGGCGAGGACCAGGAGAACGACCGCGAGAGACTTCACCGCTGCTGCTCCACGGAGTCGAGCCTGGAGCCGCAGCTCTTGCAGAACCGGGCGTCGACGTCGTTGGTCGTACCGCACGCGCAGATCAGACCTGCTGGTGCCGCGACGACCTCAGGCGCTCCCGGCTGCTCGGCTCGACGACCTGCGGCAAGGCGCGCCTGCAGCTCGCGTTCGATCGCCTCGCGGTGAATCGACCGGTTCTCATCGAGTCGCTCGAGGAGGCTCATCGCGCGGGCTCTCAGGCGCGAGGACATCTCGTCGAAATCCTGTGCCGACACCTTCCCCATCGCCCGATCGAACTCGAGTTCCTTGATCGATCGCAGCGCCAGAAATTTCTCTCGCTCCAGATCGGCGCGAAGCCGATCGCTCAACGACTGAGTAGCCTGAGCCGAATCGGCAGTGGCGAAGGGCGCCAGCATGCGATACAAGGCGAAACCGGCGGCGCCGGCCGCACCGATCGTCAGGCTGATCAGCACCAGGTTTTCGGGAGAATTCTGTCGGGCGACGAGCACGGCGACGCTGGCCGCCAGCAGCGACATCAGAACGAAGAGGTGCCAGGTGTTGAAGGTGCCCGCCGGCGCGTTGTCGCTGCCCGCCTTCGCGCGCCGCGCGTCTTCAATCGAGGTCGCGGAGCTCATCGTCGAGTCTGGTCTCGAGAACCGGATTCTCCGGGTGTTGAACGTGGGCCGCACGGGCCTGGTCGTGCGCCGGGTCCCGGCGCGACCACCGCATGGCCACGAGACCGATGGCGAACGCGCCGGTTGCGCCGACCGCGTACGGCAGGAACCACGCCAGTCGATTGAAGCCCTTGTCGATCGGAGACGTCAGCACGTCTTCGCCGCCGAAGTCCTTCACGAAGGCGGCGAGCACCTGGTCGCGGTCCATGCCCTGCGCCAGGTAGCCCTCGATCTTTTCGGACTGCTGGCGATAACCGTGACAGGCCGGCCGCATCTGACAGTCGTTCATCGGTGCCCGGCAGGCGCCGCAGGTGCACATCAGATCTTTTTCCAGCTGTTTGCGCAGCGCCGTCTTCGGTGCGGGCGTCGCGTCGCCGTTGGCCTGCGCCCTGACGGGAAGCGGTAAGAGGAGCAGCAGGATCATCAGCCCGGTCGTGACCGCACCGGCTGGCACCTGGGCGGCCGCGAACGCGAAGGCCCGCTCCGGCAGCAACGCGATGCCGGTGCCAAGCGCCAGCACGGCGAAACCAAACCAGATCCAGTCGACCAGCGGATTGATCGTCACCGCATAGGTGGCGGACTGAGTGGCGACGTCGTAGCCGGCGAGCACGACGTAGAGGTCCTGCGCCGGCGCCCGGCGGATCGCCACTTCGGTCGTGGGCTCCTGCTCGTGCTTGTTGAAGAACCACTTCGCCGGCGCCATCGTGCCGACCAGTTTGCCTTTCTCGAAGACACTGACCGCGCCCGTGATCATCTGCTTCTGTCCATCGCTCGTGACGGTCAGGGCGTCGTGCCGGATCGTGAACCTTCCGACCGTCGTCTGCTGACCTGGTCGGAGCAGCGCTTCTTCTCCCTGTTTGAAACCCTGCCCTGCGAAGCCCAGGAACATCAGCACGATCCCGAGGTGCACGATGTAGCCGCCGTAGCGGCGATGCGAACGCGCCACGAGCCCGACCAGCGCCGTGAAGATGTCGGTGCCGGTTGCCCCCTTCCGCACCTGAGCGCCCACAACGAACTCCTGAGCGATCGTCCCGGCCACAAACGCGCAGAGCGCGAAGCACGCGACCGACTCCCAGACGCTGATACCGAGCGGCGTACACCGCTGTGCCGGTGACCAGCATCGCGGCAACCGGCCAGGCAAACTGCCGGGCGACGTTGGCGATCGAAGCCTTGCGCCAGGCGAGCAGCGGCGCGGTCCCGGTCAGCAGGAGCAGCACCAGCCCAATCGGCAGCATCCACTTGTTGAAGAACGGCGGACCAACGGTCAGGCGCTCGCCGACGATGGCCTCGCTCAGCGTCGGGAACATCGTGGCGAACAGGACGAAGAAGGCCGAGAACAGCAGAATCCAGTTGTTCGCGAGAAACGCCGCTTCACGCGAGACCCACGAATCCAGCTCGTGACGCGCGCGCAGCATCGGCAGGCGGTAAATCACCAGGCCGAAGCTGCACACCAGGATCGTGACCATGAATCCCGTGAAGAGCATCGCCAGCTCGCGGTCCTCGCCGAAGGCGTGCACCGACTGCACGACGCCGGATCGCGTCATGAACGTGCCGAAGATCGTCAGGAAGAACGTGACGATGACGAGCGTCACGTTCCAGACGCGAAGCATCCCCCGCCGTTCCTGCACCATCACCGAATGCAGGAACGCGGTCGCGGTAAACCAGGGCAGCAGCCCGGCGTTCTCGACCGGATCCCAGCCCCAGAAACCGCCCCAGCCGAGCTCTTCGTAGGCCCACAGCATGCCGAGCGTCAACCCGAAGGACAGGAACAGCCAGCCGATCATCGTCCAGCGGCGTACCGCCCGGAGCCACGAGTCGTCCAGATGTCCGGTGACCAGCGCCGCGATCCCGAACGCGTACGGAATGGTCATCGCGACGAAGCCCGTGTAGAGCGATGGCGGATGGATCGCCATGTAGAAGTTCTGCAGCAGCGGATTGAGGCCGCGGCCGTCCGTCGGCACCTGTCCGAGGAACGTCTCGAACGGGTTGTTATGGACCACCATGATGAAGATGAAGAACATCTCCGTCGCGGAGATCACCGCAACCACCCACGGAATCAACTCGCGGTGCCGCTCGCGGTTGCGGGCCACGGCGATCGATCCGAACACCGCCAGCAGGAACACCCAGAACATGATCGAACCGTCGAGGCCGCCCCAGTACGACGCGAACTTGTAGGCAAGCGGCTGCGCCGAATCCGAGTAATGCTGGACGTATTTGATCGTGAAGTTCCCGGTGACGAAGGCGTGCACGATGATCGCCGAAGCGACCGTCATCAGCGCTGCAACGAGATAGAAGGCGCCGACGCCACTGTCGACGAGCCGCTGGGAGCGGCGGCGCGCGCCGGCGACACTCGCCGCAATCGCGTAGCTGGCGGCGACGAAGGAAGCGAGCAGAATGAAGGAGCCCAGGCTGCCCATATTGTTCCTAGCCTCCCGACGTCGCGGGTGTTGGCTTGGCCTCGGTACTTCGATGGACACTTCGCCATCACGCCGTTGGCGTCGACGGTGAAGCCGCCGTTGTCCAGACGCCCCTTGAGCACCACTTCGGCCCCGCCCTTGAAGGTGTCCGGCACCACTCCCGAGTAGCGCACGGGGACGACCTTGCCGTTGTTCTGGACCTGGAAGCGGTAATCGAGCGTGTCGGGCTTCCGCAAGATCGAATGATCGACGACGAAGCCGTGGAGCTGCAGGCGCTTGCCGTGCCATGCTCCCGGATCCGACATCACCTCATCGACATGCTTGTAGTACTCGGTCCCTTCGCTGAGCGACGAGTACATCAGGCCCGCGAAGGCGAGCCCCAGGATCACGAGCGTTGCGCCGATCTTGATAGGTTTCGAGGACATAAGGAGTTGCGGGCTGGAAAGCCCACCCAAGAATACCCTACGCCGCGGCGTTTTTGAGCATCTGATACACGGTGGCGACGGGGAGCCCGACGACGTTGGACCAGGAGCCGTCAATCCAGTCGATGAACCGCGCGGCGCGCCCCTGAATGCCATAGGCGCCGGCCTTTCCCAACGGCTCGCCGCTCCGGAGGTACCAGGCGATCTCCTCCGAGCTGAGCGGGAGAAAGCGGACGCGCGTCCGCACGATCTGCTGCTCTTCGTGATCGCCGGCGACCACGACAACACCCGTCAAAACCTCGTGAACGGTACCCGACAAGGAATGCAGCATGCGTGCCGCGTCATCCGTGTCGCGAGGCTTGCCGAACATCTCGCCGCTGGCAACCACCGTGGTGTCGGCGGCGAGCACGATACTGGCCGTCTTCTGCGCGTTGTCGACGACCGCGCGCGCCTTTGCCAGGGCAACGCGCAGCACATACGGCTCCGGCTGCTCACCGGGGATCGGGCTCTCGTCCACCTCGGCAGCTCGCACGGAGAACGTAAATCCTGCGCTGGCGAGCAGCTCCGCGCGGCGAGGCGAGGCAGAAGCAAGGATGATCGGCTGGTCCATCTCAGAACAACAGGTGACGGCGCGGCGAATGATACTATCGAGGGTTGTGCTCCCCGTGCAGAAGTTTGCGTTCGGCGCGCTTGCGGAACACATTCGGCGGCAGCCGGCGTCCAAAGAAAGGACGACCTTCGCCTGGAATGTCGCCGTCGGACCGGCGGTCGCCAAGGCGACCACCGCCGAGCTGCGGCAGGGTATCCTCGAGGTCAGGGCGCGCGACCCCCGCTGGGCACATGAGGTGGAGCGCGCACGTGAGCTGATCCTCGAGCGGGTGCGGCTCTTCCTGGGGTCGGAGCCGCTCCGCGACATGAACGTCACCATACAACTCGGGCGCTGACGGCCGCGGATCGGACCGATCGCGCGGATCACGCCTCGGCCACCGAATACCCGGTCGGACGCGGGGCGGCCGATGTCGATCGATCGTGGGCGCCGACTGCCAGGTCAATTTCTTATGCGCGATTCAGTCATCGTTTCCGCCGTCCGCACGCCAACCGGCAAGTTCCTCGGCTCGCTGAAGGAGTTCACCGCCCCGCAACTCGGCGCCATCGTCGTCCGCGAAGCCGTCCGTCGGGCCGGTATCGATCCGGCGGCCGTCGACGAGTGCATCATGGGCAACGTCGTCGCCGCCGGCGAGGGGCAGAATCCTGCCCGACAGGCGGCGCTCAACGGCGGGCTGCCCGATCACGTCGCCGCGATGACGATCAACAAGGTCTGCGGCTCCGGATTGAAGGCCGTCATGCTGGCGGCGCAGGGAATCGCGACCGGCGATATCGAGATCGCCGTCGCCGGCGGCATGGAGTCGATGAGCGGCACGCCGTACCTGCTGCCGCGTGTGCGCGAAGGGCTTCGCATGGGGAACGGCACGATTGTCGATTCGATGATCCTGGACGGGCTCTGGTGCGCCTTCGAACAATGCCACATGGGGATGTCCGGCGAACACGTGGCCGAGACCTACAAAGTCGCGCGCGCGGAGCAGGATCAGTACGCCGCCGACAGTCACCGTAAGGCGGCGCACGCCACCCGCGAGGGTTGGTTCAAGGACGAGGTCGTTCCGGTCGAAATCCCGCAGAAGAAAGGGGCCCCGATCCTGTTCGATCGAGACGAGGCGATTCGCGAGGACACGACTCCGCAAGGCGCTGGCGGGCCTGAAGCCGGCCTTCAAGAAGGACGGCACCGTCACCGCCGGTAACGCGCCCGGCGTGAACGACGGCGCGGCGGCCGTGGTCGTGATGTCGTCGGAGAAGGCGCGCGCGCTCGGCGTGACGCCGCTGGCGCGGATCGTCGGGCAGGCGACGAGCGGCCTGCCCCCGAAGCTCGTCCTCATGACGCCCGTCGAGGCCGTCAGGCGAGTGGCGCAGAAGAGTCGGATGGCAGCTCGAACGAGGTCGATCTCTTCGAGATCAACGAAGCGTTCTCGGTCCAGATGGTGGCGGTGCTTCGCGAGCTCGGCATCGCGCCCGAGAAGGTCAACGTCAATGGCGGTGCGGTCGCACTGGGCCATCCGATCGGTGCCAGCGGCGCGCGCGTCCTGACCACGCTGCTCTACGCGCTGAAGCGGCGCAACCTCTCCCGCGGTATCGCGTCGTTGTGTCTCGGCGGCGGTAACGGCGTCGCCCTCGCGATCGAACGGCTCTAGGTACAGCAGATGACCATCCAGCGGATCGGCGTCGTCGGGGCGGGAACCATGGGCAGCGGGATTGCGCAGGTGTTCGCGCAGTCGGGCCTGGACGTGCGGCTGTGCGACAGCGCCGGACCGGCGCTCGATCGCGCGCGCGCGAACATCGAGAAGAGCCTGGCGAAACTCGTCGAAAAAGGTACGTTGACCGCCGGCGATCGCGACGTCGCCATCACCCGCGTCTCGACGACCGGCAGCCTCGAGCCGCTGGCGGAAGTCGACTTCGTGGTCGAGGCCGTCGCGGAGGCCGTGGACGTCAAGGTCGAGGTGTTCCGCAAGCTCGATGCGATCACGAAGCCCGGGGTCGTGCTGGCGTCGAACACCTCGTCGATCTCGATTACGGTGATCGGCGCCGCCACCAAGCGTCCCGACAAGGTGCTCGGCATGCACTTCATGAACCCGGTGCCGCTCATGAAGCTCGTCGAGCTGATCCGCGGCCAGGCGACGTCGGCCGAGTCGATGATGATTGCGACCGAGCTCTGCATGCGGCTGGGGAAAACCGGCGTCGAAGCGGCCGACTATCCCGGCTTCATCGCCAATCGCATCCTGATGCCGATGATCAACGAGGCGATCTACACGCTGATGGAAGGGGTCGGAACCGCCGAGGCGATCGACAGCGTCATGAAACTGGGCATGAACCACCCGATGGGACCGCTGACGCTGGCCGACTTCATCGGCCTGGACGTGTGTCTCGCCATCCTCAACGTGCTCCACGAGGGACTCGGCGATCCGAAGTACCGTCCCTGTCCGCTGCTGCGTCGCATGGTGGCGGCGGGCTATCTGGGCCGCAAGAGCGGCCGCGGCTTCTACACCTACTAGTCGCCGTACTCCGCCGGCGGCGCTTCCCTTCTACGCTATACTCGTCGCGATCCGCGCGAACTCTCAGCATCACACATTGCTGTTCAGAGGGCAGAATCTCGGGAAGTACAAGATCATCGGCCCGCTCGGCAGCGGCGGGTTCGGTACCGTGTACCTCGCCCAGGACACCTGGATCGACAAGAAGGTCGCGATCAAGGTTCCCGCATCGTCAGGGTCTCGACTTCGGCGAGCTCCTGCGTGAACCCCGGCTCCTCGCCTCGGTGAGTCACCCCAACATCGTCGCTATCACGACCGCGGAGAAGCAGGACAGCGTCTTCTTCATCGTCATGGAATATGTGGCGGGTGAAACGCTGGAGAACATCATCGCGGCGCGCGGCGCACTCGACCTGAACCGCGTGCTCGACTTCACCTGTCAGATCTGCAACGCCGTCGATCACGCGCACAAGCAGGGGGTCATCCACCGCGATCTGCGTCCGGCCAACGTACTGGTCACCGAGAACGACATGTTGAAGGTGGCGGATTTCGGCACCTCGCGATTTCTCGAGATTGCGGCGCACGGCACGACCGTAATCGGCAGCCCACCCTACATGGCGCCGGAACAGTTCTACGGAAAAGCGGTCTTCGCCTCCGATCTCTATTCGCTCGGCGTCACCATGTACCAGATGCTGACCGGCATCCTCCCCTACGACGCTCCGGCACCGGCCGACATCGAGAAGCTGATGTCCGGCGAGCTGGTCTCGCCGCCGCGACTGAAGAACTCCGCCATTCCAAAGTCGATCAACGACATCGTGATGAAGGCGATGGCGCCCGGGCTGAGCGATCGTTACCAGCGCGCCTCGGACCTGCTCGACGATGTGCTGGCGGCGAGGCAGGGAACGCGCACGCCGCCGGCGTCAGCCGTGCGAACCGGCTCGGGCAAGAACAATCGCGACGATGGCCAGAGCATTCAAACCCGTCTGCGGGCGCGCGAAGCGCCGGCGGCTCGGTTCTGCTGGCAATGCCGCAAGCCGCTTCATGCCCGTACCGATCGCTGTCCGTTCTGCGGAGAGACCCAGTAAAAGGCCCCCGATCCGCCGACCATCCAATCCTGGATGGCCCTTCCCTCGTCAGACCGGTGTGTTACGATCGCGTCGAGCGGGTACGATTTCTGCACGAGGACGCCGCGCCGATGATTCGCGCGTGAAGGAGCAGGAGATGTCCTTTCCCGGCACAGGTAAGATTTGGATGAACGGCACGCTCGTCCCCTGGGCGGACGCCACGATACATATCGCGTCGCACGTGATTCACTATGGCAGCGGCGTGTTCGAAGGCGCCCGCTGCTACAACACGTCCCAGGGATCTGCGTGTTTCCGGCTCGACGCGCATCTGCGGCGGCTGTTCGATTCCGCGAAGATCTACCGGATGGAGCCTTCGCTCTCGTATGAGCAGGTGCACGACGCCATCCTCGATACGATCCGCGCCAATGAGTTCAAGGCCTGCTACATCCGTCCGCTGGTTTATCGCGGCTACCACACCCTTGGGGTCAACCCGTTCCCGTGCCCGGTCGACATCGCGATCCTGACCTGGGAGTGGGGCGCCTATCTCGGGCAGGAAGCGCTGACCGACGGCGTCGACGTCCGGGTGGCCTCGTGGTCCCGGGCGGCGGCCAACACCTTCCCGACGCTGGCAAAATCGTCAGCCAACTACGCAAACTCGCAACTGATCAAGATGGAAGCGGTCGTCGAGGGCTACAGCGAAGGAATCGCGCTCGATACGGCCGGGTACATCAGCGAAGGCAGCGGTCAGAATCTGTTCCTGGTGCGCGAGAACGTGATCTACACGCCGCCGCTCACGGCGTCGATCCTGCCGGGCATCACCCGCTCCTCGGTGATCACGCTCGCCCGCGATCTGGGATTCGAAGTGCGCGAGGACATGCTGCCGCGCGAGATGGTCTACATCGCCGACGAAGCGTTTTTCGTGGGCACCGCAGTTGAGATCACCCCGATCCGCAGCGTCGACAAGATTTCGATCGGCAACGGGCGCCGCGGGCCGATCACCGAAGCGATTCAGCAGGCGTTCTTCGACGTCGTCACAGCCGCCGTGCCCGATCGCCACGGCTGGCTGGAATACGTCTACCCGGGCGAGCCGCATCTGGCGGCCGCGGCGGTGCAACCAGCCGCGAGCGCCAAGAAGTAGCGCCGACGCCGGGCCCATGCACATCAACGATTTCCTCAAAATCGCCGTCGCCAGCGGCGCCTCGGACGTGCATCTCAAGGTAGGCAGCTACCCGATGATGCGGGTCAACGGCACGTTGGTGGTGGCGTCCGAGGAAAAGCGCCTCGATCGAGCCGACACCGAGGCGATGGCATCCAGCATCTTCACGCCGGAACACCTCGAGAAGTTCCGGCAGGCGCAGGAGGTCGACCTCGCCTACAGCGTGCCGGGGCTCGGACGATTCCGGTCGAACGTCTTCCAACAGCGCGGCACCGTGGGCATGGTGCTGCGCGTGATTCCCTACCGGATCAAGTCGATCGACGAGCTGGCGTTGCCTCCCGTCCTCAAACGGATCGCCCAGGAAGAACGCGGCCTGATCCTGGTGACCGGCACCACCGGCAGCGGCAAGACCACCACGCTCGCGGCGATGATCGACTACATCAATGCGACGCGCTCGAGTCACATCGTCACGGTCGAAGATCCGATCGAGTACCTCCACCGCGATCACCTGTCGCTGGTGAACCAGCGCGAGGTCGCGATCGACACCCACTCGTTCGGGCAGGCACTGCGCAGCGCGCTGCGGCAGGATCCGGATGTGATTCTCGTCGGTGAGATGCGGGACCACGAAACGATTGAAACGGCGCTCCTCGGCGCGGAGACCGGTCACCTGGTGCTGTCGACCCTGCACACGCTCGACGCGACCGAGACCATCAACCGGATCATCGCGGTCTTCCCGCCGCACCAGCAGCGGCAGGTTCGCCTTCAACTCGCCAGCATCCTGAAGGCGGCGATCGCGCAACGCCTGATTCCCCGCGCCGACGGCCTCGGCCGCGCCCCGGCCGTCGAGGTCATGGTGTCCACCGCCTTCATTCGCGACTGCATCGTCGACAAGGACAAGACGTCGATGATTCACGGGGCGATCGCGGCAGGCACGTCGCAATACGGCATGCAGACATTCGATCAGTCGATCTTCGGCCTCTACCAGCAGGGTCTGATCACGCTCGACGAGGCGCTGCGCTGGGCGTCGAACGTGGACGAGTTCAAGCTCAAGGTCCAGGGTATCTCCACCAGCGCTGAGACCCTGCGCGTCGAGACCGTTCAGGCCAGCCCCGACATCATCCGGTTCGGCTCCTGACCCCGCCCTGCCGGAGCCGCGGTGGACGATTCGAAAACACCCAGCCGAACCGCCTATTCTGACGGTCTTCTCCTGCTCGGCCGGCGCGAGCTGTCGGTGGCTCAGGTGCGCGCCCGGCTGCTCGATCGCGACCACGATCGGGAGCAGGTCGAAGAGGCCATCGCGCGACTGCTCGAGAATGGCCTGCTCAACGATGCCCGGGTCGCCGGCGCCTATGTGGCGACCGCACTGAAGGTCAAAGGCCGCGGCCGCCTGCGTATTCAGCGGGAGCTGCAGGCAATGGGCATCTCCCGCGACGTGATCGCGTCGGCGGTGGGCGATGCCTTCGGCGACCTCGACGAACGATCGCTGATCAGAAAGGCGCTCGAGAAGAAGCTGCGCGGCAAGAAGGTGACGTCCGGGCCCGAATATGCCCGCGTATTCCAGTTCCTCGTTCGCCAGGGCTTCACGCCGTCCGTCGTCACGATGGTGTTGCGCGCCTATCGGAAGGGGGCCGATCCGCTAGAATGATCGGATGACCTCGCGGGAGATTCGCCGCTCTTTCCTGGACTATTTCGAAAAGCACGGCCACGCGGTCGTGGCCAGCTCGCCGCTGGTACCTGCGGACGACCCGACGCTGTTGTTCACCAACGCCGGGATGAACCAGTTCAAGGACCTGTTTCTCGGCCGGGAGCGCCGCGCCTACCGCCGGGCGACGACGTCGCAGAAGTGCATGCGGGTGAGCGGAAAGCACAACGATCTCGACAACGTCGGGCCGTCACTGCGCCATCACACTTTCTTCGAGATGCTCGGGAATTTTTCGTTCGGCGACTACTTCAAGGCCGACGCGATCCCCTTTGCCTGGGAACTGCTGACGACAGTCTGGCAGCTGCCGGCGGAGCGGCTCTTTCCGACAATTTTCAAAGGCGAGGCCGGCATCCCGCGCGACGAGGACGCGTTGGCGATCTGGCAGCGCTTCGTTCCGGCCAGCCGCGTGACCGAGCTGGGCCTGGCCGAAAACTTCTGGCAGATGGGTGACACGGGCCCGTGCGGGCGCTGCTCCGAGATCCACTACTTTCGCGGCAACGACATCCCGTGCGAAGAAGAACAGACCGGCCGCCCGTGCCGCGGGCTCGATTGCAGCTGCGATCGGTTCGTCGAGGTCTGGAACAATGTGTTCATGGAATTCGACCGGCAGCCCGACGGTACACTGCAGCCACTACCGGCGCCGTCGATCGACACCGGCATGGGTCTCGAGCGCATCGCCGCGGTGATTCAGGGCAAGCTGTCCAACTACGATACTGACCTGTTCGTGCCGATCCTCGAGGCGATTGGCGCGCGCGCCAAGACTCGATACCAGGCGACGCTCTCCGGCCCGTCGGACGTGTCGATGCGGGTGATCGCCGATCATCTCCGCGCCATGACCTTCCTCATCGCCGACGGCGTCGTGCCGTCGAACGAATGGCGCGGCTACGTGCTGCGCAAAATCATGCGCCGCGCCATGCGCCACGGCAAGAAACTGGGCATCATCGAGCCATTTCTTCACGCGCTGGTCGACGTCGTCGTCGCGGAAATGGGAGATGCGTACCCTGAGCTGCGTAGCAACCGCGCCGCGATCGCTCAGGTCGTGCGCAATGAGGAAGAGCGGTTCGACGCGGTCCTGACCGCCGGCCTTCCCAAACTCGAAGAAGTCCTCGATCGGGCTGCCGCAGGCTCGAAGATCGTCCCGGGCGATGAGGTCTTCCGTCTCTACGACTCGCTCGGCGTTCCGATGGACTTCGTGGAGGACCTCGCCGGTCAGCGGGGGCTGACGATCGATAGGGCGGCCTACGATCGCGCGATGGAAGCGCAGCGCGATCGCGCGCGCGCCGGCAGTGCGTTCGAGATGAAGAAAGGGCACGAGTTCGTCCTCGGCGACGAAGGGGTGCTCCAGGTCGGGGACAACTTCGAAGGGTACACGGCGACCCGCATCGCGGAGACGCCAATCGTCGCGGTCTGGAACGAGCAACGACAACCGATCGAGAGCCTGGGCCAGGGAGAGTCCGGCTATGTCGCGTTGGAACGGACGCCGTTCTACCTCGAAGCCGGCGGTCAGGTCTCCGATCACGGTCGCCTGGTGAACGAGACGTCGGGCGCAGCGGCCAATGTCGCCGGCCTGGCGCGCATTCGCGCCGGTCTCCCCCGCGCACATCACGTCGTCGTCACCTCCGGTGCGTTTCACCCGGGCGACGTCGTGACGGCAGATGTTGATGCGCAGCTGCGTGACGCCACGCGGCGCAATCACACCGCGACCCACCTGCTGCACGCGGCGCTGCGCCAGATCCTCGGACCGCACGTCAAGCAGGCGGGTTCGCTCGTGGCGCCCGATCGGCTGCGATTCGACTTCGTGCACTTCTCGCCGGTCACGCGCGAACAGCTCGACCAGATCGAGCGGATCGTCAACGAGCAGGTATATCGCAACACGCCGGTGCACACGGAAGTCCAATCGACCGACGACGCGATTGCCGCCGGCGCGATGGCCCTGTTCGGCGAGAAATACGGCGATCGCGTCCGCGTCGTGTCGATTCCGGGCTTCAGCATGGAGTTGTGCGGCGGAACGCACGTCCACGCGACGGGCGATATCGGCCCCTTCATCATCACGCAGGAAGGGGGTGTGGCCGCGGGGGTGCGACGCATCGAAGCGGTTACGGGCGGCGGCGCGGTCCAGATGCAACAGGAACGCCGGGCCACGGTCGACAGGCTACTCGGCGCGTTGGGTACCACCGCAGATCAGAGTGTCGAGACGGTGCACCGTCTGCAGAGCGAGGTCAAGCGGCTGTCGCGCGACGTCGAGCAGCTCCAGATGAAGGCGGCGCTGGGCGGAGGCCGATCGAAGGGTCAGGAGGATGACGCGAAAGATGTGAAGGGCGTGAAAGTCGTCGCGCGCCATGTCACCGGGCTCGAGAAGGGTGCGCTCCGCGGGCTGTCCGACTCGCTGCGCGATCGTCTGGGCAGCGGCATCGTCGTCATCGCGTCGGAGACCGACGGCAAGGTCGCGCTCGTCGTGTCGGTGACCAAGGATCTGACGACGCGGATCCAGGCGGGCCGCATCGTGAAGGAGA
Organism: uncultured Acidobacteriota bacterium; assembly: GCA_963771415.1. Lineage (GTDB taxonomy): Bacteria > Acidobacteriota > Vicinamibacteria > Vicinamibacterales > 2-12-FULL-66-21 > CAWAZT01. The sequence goes on from CAVYTI010000011.1 coordinate 579,968, forward strand.
TCGCGCCGATTGTCGGCGGCGGTGGCGGCGGCCGTCCGGACTTTGCCGAAGCCGGCGGCAAGGACCCGTCGAAGATCGACGCGCTCGTCGAGCGCGTCCCCGCCGTCGTCGAAGCGCTGCTGTCTTGACCGGGAACAAGGGACAACCCACCTTTTTCTGACCAGAAAGAGGCGGCGGTCCCCTTTTTCCTGCGATCAGTTCCGTGATCGGTACGTGCAGGATTTGATCACTTTTACCGCCTGATCCCCGTAAGTGATTGACCCGTAAGCGGCAGGCGACTTGCCTCTGGGGGTCGCGTCCGGTCGGACCCGGACCCGACTCCATTGATCCGCCGATTGCTGCTGATCGTCTGCCTTCTGGCCATGGCGCCCACCGTCGCCTATGCGCAGATCTATGCCTGGCGCGACGCGGCCGGCAACCTGGTCCTCTCGGACAAACCCAAGGATCCCAGCGCCAAAACGTACGCGGTGGCAACCGCGCGGCCGACGTCCGCGGCGGCGACGTCATTCGTGGGTAAGGCGGACGGATACAGAACCACGAAGGCGATCGCCAGGGTCACGCGGTACGACGATGCGATCGCGGACCACGCCTCGAAGAACGCGCTCAATCCCGACTTCGTACGGGCCGTGATCCAGGCCGAGTCCGGTTTCAACCCGCGAGCGGTCTCGCCGAAGGGCGCGATGGGGCTGATGCAGCTGATGCCGCAGACCGCGGCCGAGTACGGCGTGCTCGACGCCTTCAACCCGATGGAGAACATCCGCGCCGGGGTCGCGTATCTCAAGAGCCTGCTGGTTCGCTACGACCACGACGAATCGCTGGCACTGGCGGCCTACAATGCGGGTCCCGGCGCTGTCGAAAAATTCGGCCGCAGCGTTCCGCCCTACCGCGAAACCCGCGACTACGTCGCAAAGATCCGGGCCGCTTCGGGCACCAGCGCGACGCGGCCGGTAACCCGCGTGTTCAAGACGGTCGAAATCGTCGACGGCCGCGAGGTCGTCCACTACACGAACAAGCCCGCCTCCGGCGGCGTGGTCGTCAAAGGCACGGACCGCTAGAGCGCTCCCTCCCTCTCCGCCGGACTCCAATCCATCCACTTTTCAGCTTCGACATCGACGGGCGTTCGGCCGATATCCAACGTCGCTTGACTTGCACCGCCACTTCAATACTATATCCGTAACAGATATATGACCCGACATGCCCGGTCCGTCGCCGAGTTCCTGCCACTGACGCCAGCCATCGCCCACATCCTGCTGGCGCTTGCCGACGGCGATCGCCACGGCTACGCCATCATGCAGGAGGTCGAGCGACTCACGGACGGCGCCATGCAGATGGGACCCGGCACTCTCTACGGCACCATCAAACGGATGCTCGCCGCCGGCCTGGTGGAGGAGGCGGACGAACGGCCGGACCCTGCACTCGACGATGAGCGGCGCCGCTATTACCGGGCCAGTCGCCTTGGATTGGCGGTGATAGAGGCTGAAACGGCGCGGATGTCATCGCTGGTGAGCGTCGCGCGCGCCAAGCGGATTCGAGCCCGATGATCTCCAGCCTGCTCACTCGCGCCTACATCGGCGTACTGTGGCTCTACCCTGCCGCGCTGCGGCGCCAGCATGGTGACGAGATGGTCCAGTGCGCGCGGCTGACCCTCTCTCACGGCGCGTGGCGCGGAGCGCGCCGACTGCTCGTCGATACCGCGCGAAGCCTGCCGCACGAGTGGCTGCGCGTCGTCCGATCGGGAAACCCCACACCGAAGCGAGGAGAGTCCATGCGAGGTCTGACGCGTGACGTCCGTTACGCCGTGCGGCTGCTGTGGCGGAGCCCGGGCTTCACGATTGCCGCGGCCCTGACGCTGGCACTGGGCATTGGCGCCAACACGGCGATCTTCAGCCTCGCCGATGCGGCGTTGCTGCGGCCGATCAGGGTCGCGGATCCCAAGGCGCTTTACTCCGTCAACTGGTCGAGCGCCTACCCGGACTACCTGGCGTATGCCGAACATCATGACCATTTCGACGGAGTGATCGCCAGCACCGGTACGCGCGTCAACGCGGTGGTCGGTGGAACCGCGGAGCTCGTCGAAGCCGCCTTCGTCTCCGGGAACTATTTCAGCGTGCTCGGTGTGGCACCCGCGCTCGGCCGAGTGCTGACCTCGATCGACGATCAACGCAACGGTCCGACGGTCGCGGTGATCGGTTATCGCTGGTGGCGGAACCGCCTGGGAGGCGATCCGAAGGCGATCGGGACGACGATTCGCATCAACGCCGTTCCCGTGACGATTGTCGGCGTGGCCGCCGATGGATTTCGCGGCACCAGCGTCTTGGAGCGCGCCCAGATCTTCATTCCGGTCACGGCTGCGCCGCGGGTCCAGACCGGCTTCTTTGCCCGGCCCGAGATGCTCGACATCAGAACGATGGTGTGGCTCAGCGTGACCGCGCGCCTCAAACCGGGCGTCTCGCCGCAGACGGCAAGCGCGGTGCTGGACGCGACCTATCGTCAGTTTCATCCGCCCGAGCCGGGGAGACCGCGGGACACAATCGAGCTGACGCCACTCCGAGCGCTCGGCCGACACGACACGAGCGTGTACCGGTTCGTCGGCCTGCTCGCGATGGTCGTGGCGCTGACGCTGCTGATCGGCTGCTCGAACCTGGCGACGCTGTTGTTGTCACGGGCCGCGGCGCGACGGAAAGAGATCGGGATCCGGATGGCCATTGGAGCCGGCCGCGGGAGCATCGCGCGTCAGCTCCTGGTCGAGAGCCTGCTGCTCTCGGTACTCGGGGGCACGGCCGGACTGGCGGTGGCCGCCGCGGGCCTGCGAATCCTGGAGCGGTTTCAGCTGCCCGGGGGGATCGAGATTGAAGGGCTCGATCTGGGCCTGAGCTGGACCGTCCTCGGGTTCACGGCGCTGATTGCGCTCGGCACTGGCGTGCTGTTTGGGATGGCGCCCGCCTGGCGCGCCTCGCGGACCGACGTGCTTCGATCGCTGCGCGAAGAATCGCGCGCAACCAGCGCAAGAAGCAGCCTGCGTGCCACTCTCGTCGCGACGCAGGTCGCGCTGAGCCTCGTGCTCCTGATCGGAACCGGGCTTTTCCTGAGGAGCCTCGTCAACGTCCTGCGCGTACCGCTCGGCTTCAACGTCGCCCGGGTGGCGACGGCAGCGGTGAATCTCGGGGCCGCCCGTTATTCACCTGCACGCGCGAAGGTCTTCTATGACGAGGCGCTCGGCAAGGTCCGACATCTGCCTGGCGTCACGTCGGTGGCGTGGTCGACCCTCGTGCCGATCAACGGCTCGCGAATGTTCGACGCCACCGTAGATGGCTACCGGCCGCAGCCGCAGGAGGAGGTCTACCTCTACACGTCTGCCGTTGGCCCGGAGTACTTTCAGACCGCCGGCACGCGCGTGCTCAAAGGCCGGACGTTTTCAACGAGCGATTCGGCCTCGTCTCCGCTCGTCGGCATCGTGAACACGGCTGCCGTACGCAGGTACTGGAGCGACCGCGACCCGCTGAACGGTCGTATCCGCGTCGACGAGACCTGGATTCAGATCGTCGGTGTCGTCGAAGACGCCAAGATCCAGGAGCTCGACGAGGAGCCCATCCCGTACATCTACCTGCCGTTCGCGCAGGAAAGCGCGGGCGGACCGCTGGATCCGGTGCACCTGTTCGTCCGGACGAGCGGCGACGAGACCGCGCTGCTCGGACCGCTGCGGGACGTGCTCAGAAGCCTGGACCCCGACGCGCCGGTCTACAACGTCACCACGTTTGCCTGGCGCGTGCGGCAGCTCATCATGCCGCAGCAGATGGGCGGCACGCTCTTCGGCGTGTTCAGCTCGCTCGCGGTTGTCCTGGCCGCCATCGGCATTTATGGCGTCGCCTCCTACGTCGCCGCGTTGCGAACGCGTGAAATCGGCATCAGGATCGCGCTTGGCGCCGACCGCTCGCGGATCCGTACGATGGTGATTCGGGACGGTATTGGTCCGGTCGTGGCGGGCGTAGTCGCGGGCCTTGTGCTCGCCTGGCTTGGCAGTGGGCTCGCGGGTAGCTTCCTCCGCGGCGTCACGCCGTACGATCCGCTCACCTACGCGGCCGTCACGCTGTTCTTCGGGTGCGTCGCGATGGCCGCGACGTGGATTCCCGCTCGTCGGGCGGCGCAACTCGAGCCGATGTCAGCGCTCAGACAAACCTGACCCCGGACCGAGCGGGCCGCGTCGTTCCGCGGCCTCGCGACGCTCCGCGGTCTCCGCATCCCGCCCGAGGCGGTGCCGACGATCAGCTATTCGCTCGACAGGGACGTCGATCCCCTCAAGGGACAGGGACGTGCACTGCCGCACCATCCTGGCGCGGCGTGCGCTAGGATTGGTGGCTGATGTCCGTTCGTCTCGACATCTGGCTCGACGTGGCCTGCCTGTTCAAGACGCGCTCCGAGGCGCAGAAAGCGTGCAAGGGCGGTAAGGTCGACGTCAACGGTCAGGCCGCGAAGCCGCATCGCGAAATCAAGCCCGACGATGAAATCGACATCACGAGGCGGTTCGGACGCCGGCAGCACGTCATTGTCAAAGGCCTCGCCGAGACGCACCTGCCGAAAGAACAGGCGCGGGCGCTCTACCTGGACGTCACGCCCCAGCCCACCCCCGAAGAGGCGGAGCTGCGCCGGCTCGCGAGGCTGGCCGCACCCTTCGTGAGGCCGGCCTCGGCCGGGGCGCCCGATCGGCGGGAGCGCCGGGCCCTCCGGCGATTGAAGGGACAGGATTGAGGGTGGCGTGATAAAATCAGGAGTTTGATGTCAGGCGATCACGCCTGTATCTACGCTAAATTACTGAGCAGCAGACAGCTTACTCATGGCCAGCCACGCTTCAGCACTGAAAGCCCATCGCCAGAATCTCGTCCGGCGTGAACACAATCGCGAATTGCGCAGCCGTCTGCGCGGCGCGCTCCGCGACATTCGCAGCGCGATCGACTCGGGCGATCCCGCGAAGGTCAAGGACGCGTTGCGCGGGACGATCTCGCTCGTGGACAAGATGGCCGGCAAGGGCGTCATCCACCGGAACGCTGCGGCGCGCTATAAATCGCGCCTGGCGAAGCGGGTCGTCAAGCGTACGTCCCCGGCGGCCTAGGCCGGGCGTCTCGTCCGGCTGTGCCCGCACAGCTCCACGACGAGCCTTTCGAGTAGAACTCGCGGATCCCCTCCCGAGCTCTTGAGATCGACGTCCGTGCGAAACAGGGCGTCGATCGCTCCCGGAATCCTTCGCGGATCGTTGAGCCGCTCCCGCACGAACCAGGCGAGCTGGCCGAGGATCATGTACGACACCGCGCCCCCCTCGAGCGCCAGCCCGAGCTGCGCGCAACGCTTCCGGCGCGTTGCCCTGCTGAATGGCATTGGTCACCGCCCAGTCGTCGTGCGAGGACGCGGCGCTGACGACCTCCTGCACGTCGGCGATCGTAATCTTCGCCTTGCCGGCGGCGTAGAGCAGCAGCCGATTGACATCGCCGCGGAGTCGAGCGATGTCGGCGCCGGCGCGCTCGGCGATCAATCGGGAGGCGGCCGGCTCGATCTCCTGACCGGCGTCAGCCTGCCGCCTGTCGAACGAGCTGCTCGGCGACGCGGCTCACCTGACGCAGGTCGAGAGTCCGCGCGTCGCGGCCCTGCTTGAGGCCCCAGCATTCCACCACCGTCGCACTCTTGTAGAGCGTCTTGCCGATGCGCCGCGATCGATCGACATCGGCTGCGACGAGCACGAGCGTCGTCGACGGGTCGGGCTGTTTCAGGTACTCGTCGAGCAGATCCGAGATCGCCCGCGCGGCTCCCCTCCCTCGTCGCCTCCAGCTTCCTCGGCCCCGCGGCCCCGTCGCTTCGGCTTGAGCAGGCGCTCGCCGCGAAGCACGACCACGACCCGGCGGTCGCTCATCATCGGGAGCAGTCGGCAGGACTCGACGATCGCCGCCGCGGTGACGCCCTTGTCGCCCGCGTACAACCGCTCGACGTTGAAGGCGCGGAGCTCGTCCTCGACGACTGCCGTGATGTCAGCCGCCAGCCGCAGCATCTCGGTCTCGTCGTCGCCGACGATCAGATAGACGGGATCCAGGGCACGGCGCGCGACGGCCGCGCGCACGGCGGTGGGGGTGGCCGACGGCATCAGAAGGCTTCGAGAATCGCGCTCACGACCGCGCGGGCGAACTCGGTCGCCATGCGCTCGAGCGCGTTGACATCCTGGCCGAAGAAGGCGGTCGCGTCGAGGCCCGGGCTGACCGTGGTGACGTCGAACTCTTCGCGATACTGCATCGACGGATTGGACCAGAGCACCTTGTTGGCCTTCACGTCCTTGAACTCGACCCGCGCGGTCAGCGTCAGCGCGTAGCGCGTCGCCTGCTGCTGCGCGTTGAACGCGGCCGGCGCCAGCGAGATGGCCACGATGTCACCGGTGATCAAGCCGTCGACGTCCGTGGCGTCCGGCTTGACGACCCACTTGCCGCGACCGATCAGCTCGCTGCGCACGCGCTCGGTCACGCGTCGATCGACGTCGGGAATCGACGTCAGGTTGGTGAATTGGGGCACGCCGATCGTCTTGATGTAGAGCGGCAGAAACGATCCGCGCCCGGCCAGCGAGTAACCGCAGGCACTCTGCAGGACCACACCGAGGACGAGCATCACACCGAGGCGCCAGTGCGGCCCGGACCGATTATCGAGCGCCGACGAAGATCGCAACGTCATGAGACCACAATGCTGACCAGGCGGCCGCGCGCCACCATGACTTTCTTGACCTGACGCCCCTCGAGGTAACTGGCCACGTGCGGATCGGCGAGCGCCAGCGCCTGCAGGTCCGCTTCGCTGATGTCCGCCGCCACCGTCAGGCGCGCGCGCAGTTTGCCGTTCACCTGGACGGGTACGACGATCTGCTCGGCCCTGGCGACCGTTTCATCGTACTCCGGCCAGCGCGCGGCGCGCGAGCCCGTCGGCGTGGCCGAGCTGCTCCCAGAGTTCCTCCGCCATGTGCGGCGCGAACGGAGACAACATCCGCACCAGCGCCTCGACCGCCTCCTTGAGCACCGCAATCGTTCCAGGACTCACCGCCGTCCCAACCGACCCGGCGCGCGGCCCATCGTCGACCATCGCCGCGCACTCGGTCCGACTGCAGAACACGTAGAGCTCGTTGACCAGTTCCATCATCGCGGAAATGGCGGTGTTCAGATGGACGCGCGGATCGAGATCGCCGGTGACGCGCTTGATCGTCTCGTGAGTCTTTCGCCGGAGCGCCCGCTCGGAGTCGTCGAGCTCGAGCTCCGCCGGGGACGGAATGCCTTCGCCCCCGACCGTGTCGCACAGTTGATCGACCAGCCGCCACACCCGCGCCAGGAAGCGGAAGCTTCCCTCCAGGCCCGCGTCCGTCCACTCGATTTCCTTCTCCGGCGGCGCCACGAACATCACATACAGGCGCAGCGCGTCGGCGCCGAACTTCTCGATCATGTCGTCGGGATCAACCACGTTGCCCTTCGACTTCGACATCACCTGGCCGGACTTGAGCACCATCCCCTGCGTCAGCAGGCGGGCGAAGGGCTCGTTCAGGCTGGTCATCCCCAGATCGCGAAACACCCGCGTGAAGAAGCGCGAGTAGATCAGATGCAGGATGGCGTGCTCGACGCCGCCGCTGTAGAAGTCGACCGGCCCCCAGTAGCCGACCCGCTCGGGATCGAACGGCAGATCCGGGTTCCGAGGATCGCAGAACCTGAAGAAGTACCAGGACGAGTCGACGAACGTGTCCATGGTGTCGGTTTCGCGCCGCGCGGCGCCGCCGCAATTCGGACACGTGGTGTTCACGAACTCCGGAATGTGCGCGAGCGGCGAATCGCCCCGCCCGCTGAATTCGGCGGTTTTCGGCAGCACGACCGGCAGGTCGTCGTAGGCGACGGGCACCATTTCGCAGGTCTCGCAGTAGATCACCGGAATCGGAGTACCCCAATAGCGCTGACGCGAAATACCCCAATCCTTCAATCGATACTGTGTGGTCGCGTCACCAATGCCGCCGACGTCGTGCTTCATCGGTGATCGTGCGTCGGGCTTCGTCCGACGCCAGGCCGTCGAACGGGCCGGAGTTCACCAGCACGCCGTCGTTCGACACCGGCGCCGTCAGCTCGTCTGGATCGGCCGCCGCGCCGTCCTTGGCACGGACGACGACCGTCACCGGCAGGCCGTACTTCCTGCGCGAATTCGAAGTCGCGCTCGTCGTGACCGGGAACGCCCATCACCGCGCCCGAGCCGTAGTCGGCCAGCACGAAATTGCCAATCCAGATCGGAATCTCGCGGCCGGTAAACGGGTTGACCGCGCGCCGCCCGGTGTCGAACCCTTCTTTCTCGACTTCTCCCGTCAGGCGAGCCGACCGGTCCTGCCCGGTGAATCGCGCGACCTTGGCGCGAAACGCCGCCGGGTCGGCGGACTCCTCCGCGAAGCGCTGCGCGAGCGCGTGCTCCGGCGCGAGGACGATGAAATTCGCGCCGAAGATGGTGTCGATCCGCGTGGTGAACACTTCGATCGTCCGACGTCTGGCCGGAGGTCGCGGACCGCGAGTCAGCCGGCCACGATTGGAAAGCTGACGCGCGCCCCTTCCGACCGCCCCACCCAGTTGCGCTGCATGGTGAGGACCTTCTCGGGCCAGCGCTCGAGCTCCTCCATCCCGTCGAGCAATTCGTCGGAGTAGTGGGTGATGCGAAAGAACCACTGTTCCAGCTCGCGGGTTTCGACCTTCGTTCCGCAACGCCAGCAGGCGCCGTCGATCACCTGCTCGTTGGCGAGAACGGTCTGACAGCTCGGGCACCAGTTGACGCTGGATCGCTTTCGATACGCGAGATCGCGCTCCAGCATCTTGAGGAACAGCCACTGGTTCCACTTGTAGTAATCCGGCAGACAGGTCGCGATCTCGCGCTCCCACGCATAGCTGATCCCGAGACGCTGCAGCTGCCCCTTCATGTGGGCGATGTTCTCGAGCGTCCAGGTCTCGGGGTGCGTGCCGTTCTTGATCGCGGCGTTTTCCGCCGGCAGGCCGAAGGCGTCCCAGCCGAATGGATGCAGCACGTTGAAGCCGCGCATGCGCTTCATGCGCGCAACGACGTCGCCGATCATGTAGTTGCGAACGTGGCCGACGTGGGCGTGCCCGGAGGGATAGGCGAACATCTCGAGACAGTAGAACTTCGGGGTCTCGGGATCTTCGGTGACTTCGAAGGCGCGCGACGTGCGCCAGCGCTCCTGCCACTTCTTCTCGATAGTTTGCGGCTTGTACTCGGGCACGATCCTTAAATTATACCGCGCCAGCATCGCGTGTGGGCCGCGCGCGCTGGCGGCGAGCGTGCGCTCGGCGCGGCGGGCCGCGTCCGGATTCACGGGCTGCGGCTGATCGCCGCTGAGCACCGCAAGCGAGCGGTCGAGACACGCGCCGAGCGCCTCGAGGTCGTAGCCACCTTCGGTCACGACGGCGAGCGGACAATGGCGATCGGCGGCGCGCTTGAGATGGCCGATCACGTTGGCGTAGCCGTCGGTGGTCAGCCGCATCGACGCCAGCGGATCGTCGCGATGCGCATCGAACCCCGCCGAGATCAAGCAGCAGCTGCGGAGCGAACGCATCCAGCACGCGACCGACTGCGGCGTAAATCTCGTCGTAGTCGGCATCGGTGGCGCCCGGCCTCGAGCGGGAAGTTCACCGTGTAGCCGTCGCCCGACCCGCGGCCGACCTCCGTCGCCGCGCCGGTGCCGGGATAAAACGGGAACTGGTGTGAGGAAATGTAAAGGACGCGCGGATCGTCGAAGAACATCCACTGCGTCCCGTTGCCGTGGTGGACGTCGATATCGACGATCGCTACCCGCGCGACGCCTTGAGCGACGGCCGACGCGGCGGCGACCGCCACGTTGTTCAGCAGACAGAAGCCCATCGCCTGATGGCATTCGGCATGATGACCCGGTGGGCGGATCGAGGGCGACGGCCGGTTCACGTGATGTCAGCGCATGGTGCGCAGCTTGCACTGCGGCGCCGGCAGCCAGGAGCGCAATGTCAACCGACTCGGGGGACGTGAACGTATCCGCGTCGAGCGCGACGGCACGACCGCGAGTCTCCATGAGGGCGTCCAGGGTACTCGGCCGCGTGCACACGCACGAGCTCGTCGCGCGTGGCCGATCGAGGCGCGCTCACGCTGGGCACCTTGTTCCCGCCAGCGGGCCGCGACCGCATCGAAGACGTGGGCGCGCTCGGGACGCTCGGGATGGCCCGGCGGCGTCGTGTGCTCGTCGAAACGGGGCGTGGTCAGCAGGAGCATCGATGGTGGACGTCTTTACGACAAAGAAGGTATAAGATGCATTCGGACCCGCAAGATCTTCACGAATCGCGACGAGAGATGAGCGACAGCCAGGCCCGACAAAAAATCCTGATCGTGGACGACGATCCGTCTCTGCTGGAGGCGCTGGAGCGGGCGCTCCGCGACGCCGGCGAGGATGTCCTGGCGCACGGCAGCTTCGAGGACGCGCGCCGGGCCTTGCGGACGACCGCCTTCGATGCGCTCATCACCGACGTGCGGCTGGGCGCCTTCAACGGGCTGCAGCTGGCGGTCATGGCGCGCGACGCACACCCCGATATCCGCCTGATTGTCTTTTCGGGATTCGACGACCCGGTCTTGCGAAGCGACGCCGAGCACATCGGCGCCATCTATCTGGTCAAGCCCGTCACTAGCAGTCAGCTGCTCGAAATCCTCCGCCGCGTGCCGGGCAACTAGGCCCGGAGGCTCCGTGGCAGCTACGCGGATGCCGCGACGCGGCGGGGAGGTCCGGGTTCAGCATCGCTGGCCGGCCCTCGGCTGCCGGCCGCCGACCGGAACTGCTGAAACGGCATGTGGCAATGGTACTTGCGGAGGAATCCAAGAAAACGCTTGTAGTCGTCGGGCGGCATGTTGAACAGCTCGACGAGCACCTTGTAGTTCCCCGCCGTCCGTTCCAGTCCTTTCTTGACCAGCCCGCGCAAATCGTCCCGCGTCAGGTCGCGTGAGATGAACGGCGCGTAGACCGCCGACCAGAACGACTGCCCTTCCTTGACGATCTGATCGAACAGCACGTCGGCGACCGGTCGCGGCGAATTGCGGCCGACCGGCGCCGCCGCCGGCGCCGCGACGCGCACCACGTCGAGCGGCAGATCCTCGCGGCGAATTTCCCCGCCCGAGCTCCGAATCACCAGCCGTTCGACGACGTTCTTCAGCTCGCGCACGTTGCCGGGCCAGGGGTGCTCAACCAGGATCTCCAGCGCCTCCTTGGAGATCACGGGCGTCGCCGTCTGATATTGACGCGAGAACAGCTCGAGGAAGTGGCGCAGCAGCACCGGAATGTCATCGCGGCGCTCGCGCAGCGGCGGCACCTGGAGATGGATGACGTTCAGGCGGTAATAGAGATCTTCGCGGAACGACTTCGCGGCGACGCTCTCGACCAGCACCCGATTGGTGGCGGCGATGACCCGCACGTCGACGCGCGTCTGCACCTGGTCGGATCCGACGCGCTGAATTTCCCCCGTCTCCATGAACCGGAGCAGCAGCCCCTGCATGCGCGGGGTCGTCTCCCCGATTTCGTCCATGAACACCGTGCCGCGATTCGCGAGCTCGAAGACCCCCGAGCGATCGCGATACGCGCCAGTGAAGCTGCCACGCACGTGACCGAACAACTCGGTCTCGAGCAGGGTCTCGGTGAGCGCGGCACAGTTGACCGTGATGAGCTGCGCGCGGCGGCGCGGGCTGCCCTCGTGAATCAAGCGGGCGACGATCTCTTTGCCGGCTCCGCTCTCCCCGGTGATCAAGACCTTCGCATCGCAGCGCGACGCGTAGTAGATCTCTTCTTGAAGAGCTTGGATAGCCGGACTCGAGCCGACGAGCTTGGTGACTTCCATAGACTTTAGTCTGCTAAGTTCGGGGAAAGGGCGACTTTATACCGTTGAGGGGGAGGCCTGTCAACCGACCTAAAAATCTGGTGAGCCAAAACCGCACACCCTGCACACTATTGCTGACATCGACGAATACAATTGACAGGGAGACTTCATCGCCCCTTACGGAAGACTTGTACATGGTCTGAGTCGGCCCTTTCTCACCTGCACGCGCCCGTGCGCCAAAATCCAATCATGACGCGTGGCACAACCGTTGCGTTGCGGGCGGCCGCGGATGGCGTATCCCGTTACTGCATCCGAGTCGGTTCGCGCGACTGCGCATGTGCCCCGTCGGCTGCACGAGGAGCCGAAGGTCGGTCCGCTCAGTCCGCGTATAGTGGCACTCGGCGGAGGCACCGGCTTGCCGGCGGTGCTCGAGGGACTCGCCGGCATGGCCGCCGATTTCGGCGAGACGGTCGCCGAATCTCTGACCGGCATCGTCACCGTGACAGACGAGGGTGGCAGCTCGGGCCGCCTGCGCAAACAGTTCGGCGTGCTGCCTCCCGGTGATGTGCGCAACTGCCTCGTGGCGCTGGCGCAGCGCGATTCGCCCTTCACGCCGCTCCTGCAGCATCGATTCGACGACGAGTCCGGCCAGGATGGTCATGCGGTCGGCAATCTTCTGCTGACCGCGCTCGCGCAAGTACGGGAGACTTTTCCAAGCCATCGATCAAGCTCGGCGCGATGATCGGGTCGCGCGGCCGCGTCATGCCGACGACCGAGCCAGAACGTTCGGCTGCTGGCCGAACTCGAATCCGGCCGGAAGGCTCAGCGGGAGAAACCGCGATCGTTGGCGAAGAGTCGGCCGATTCGACGGCTGTTCCTCGAGCCGAGCCCGCGCCCGCTGCCGCATGTGCATGCGCGCGCTGGTCAATGCCGATGGCATCGTCGTGGGCCCGGGCAGCCTCTATACGAGCGTGCTGCCGAATCTGCTCGTCGAAGGTGTCGCCGCCACGATCTACGGTGTCAATGCGGTTCGCATCTACGTGGCGAACCTGATGACGGAACCCGGCGAGACCGATGACTACACGCTCGACGATCACCTGCGCGTCATCAGGACCCACACCGGCTTCGATCTCTTCGACTACATTCTGGTCAATCGTCGACCGCATCGACGGAGGTCGCGGCGACCGGTATGCTGCGCGCGGTTCGAGCCAGTCGTCGCGGAGCGCATTCTTGGCAGCATGCTGGGAACGCGCAGGTCGTCGAGTGCGATCTGGCAGTCGAGTGGGAGCGGGACGAAGATTCAGGCATCATCCGCCTTCGCTCGCGCGCGCAATTCGGGCGTTGATCAGAGCCGGACGATCAACGCCGCGGGGCTGATTCCGTACGGGAATGTCGCTGGCGACCGCATCGCGAAGTGTGCGAGGCTTCTTTCAGTGGCAAGGCATTCCGGTTGGCTCGTCGTGCAATTCGTCGTCGGCGCGCTCGCATTCGCCGCGTGCGGTGGGTCGAGCTCGCCTCCTGCAACCCCTAGCCCGGCCCCCGGCGACGTCGTCCAGATCTCGGGTCGGGAACGGTTCGGCTGGAATCAGGCGGCCGACGACATCACCACTTATCACTTCGCCGTCTACGTCGATAACAACCGCGTTGAGCTCGCCGCGGCTGTGTGTCGTGCGTCCGGCGCAGGCCTCTTCGACTGTGACTCGCCCTTGCCGCCCCTGACACCCGGTCGCCACACGCTCGAAGCCGTCTCATGGATTCTGGTCAACGGACAGACGATCGAGAGCCCTCGCGCCGTCGCGCTCAACGTCAACGTTACGGGTGTCTCCCCCTCCGCCGGCCAGGTTGCCGGGACCTCGTCATCGCCGATGAGGCCCCCGTCGCCGAGTCCCGGACGCAGAACCGGTGAATGCGGCGTGACCCTGCTTACGCCGCAGGAAGTGGCGATGTGGGGCGATGACGGCACGATTCGCACGGTGGACGCACACTCCGGAACCGCTGGAACGCTGGCGTGGAAGACCGACGATCCGGCGTGGATGCTCAGCGGCATAGCGCCTCATCCGAAGTTCGCGGAAAACCACTTGATGTATCTGGTCGAAATCAGCGCCAGTGTCGGAGCGCTGCGCCTGTCGCGATACCGCGAAATCGGGGGGGTCCTCGGCGAGCGCGCCGTACTCCTGCAGTTGCCGCTCGATTCGATCCCGGCACGGACCTCCGTTGGGTTCGCTCCTGACGGGTATCTCTATGTGGGTTTACTTGCGTCGGCTGGTCAAGACACGCCGGATTCGACCAGGGACGTTCGATTCCTTGTTCGCGTGACGGACGCCGGGTCACCGGCGCCGGGGGACGCGGCCGGCTCTCCGTTCGCGAACATTCAGGGTCGAAGACCAATCGCGCTCGCGTGGGCCGTCGACGGCGGAACGCCGTGGCTGCTGACGCAGCTTCCGGACGGCGGCTATGCCGTGAGCAAGCTCGGCGAACCGCCGTCGGTCGAGCACCGGCTGGATTCTGCGTCCACTCCAGTGGCGATGCAGATCGTCGACGTCAAGCGCCCGCAAGACCTCTACATCACTGGCGCGCAGGGAGACGTGCGGGTGCTCACCCGTCACGAGATGGGATGGACGCTGCGCGAGGGATTTCGCTTGTTCGACGACGTGCGGGCGGTTCGGGACGCGATCGTCCTCACCAACGGCGATGTCGCCGCATGCGGCTCCGTCGGTGGAACGCACTACGGCATCTGGCGCATCGCGACTTCCCTGACCGGCAATCCACACCAGGTTCTTCCCCGCGGTCTTGGCGGCAATCAGCGCGCGATCGGCGGCCGAGATCAATTCATCGGTCGTGGCGTCGGCGTCGAGCATCCCGACCCCGACGCTCACCGTAATCGGCAGCGGATCGCGGGCGGCGTGCTGTTCGACCTGACGTCTGATTCGTTCGGCCACGTGCATGGCGACCTGAGCGGTGGCGCCGGGCATGATGATGACGAACTCCTCGCCGCCGAAACGCGCACAGACGTCGAAGATTCTCACGCCGCCGCGCAGCAGGTCGGCGACATCGCGCAGCGCCCGGTCTCCTTCGAGATGACCCCACGTATCGTTGATGCGCTTGAAGTCATCGATGTCGATCATCAGCAGCGCGAGGTCCTGCTGCTGCCGCCGAGCGCGCTGCACTTCGGCTTCGAGCCGATCCTCGAAGTAGCGTCGGTTGAAGAGGCCGGTCACTGCGTCGACCGTCGCGATTCGCGTCAACTCCGTCACGTTCTCGGTCAAGCGTTCTCTGGTGAAGGCCAGCGCGGCGTTGGCCGCAAGAATCCGCGCCGCGCGAAAGTCTCTGGCGTCGAATTCGCGCCCGTCGTCGCGATCGGTGAGGGTCACGACCGCGAGACGCGCGATCGCCGGCGACGATCGGCAGAACCATGTACGAGTCGGTGCGATACCGCAGCCGACGCGCACGTTCGCTGTCCCCCGACGATCGACCGAGGAGCGGACGCCCGGACACGAACACCCGACCGATGATGCCTTCGCCCGGCGCGATGCGAATGTGCTCGACGATCGAGCGGGGGTAGCCGAGGGTGGCGGAAATGGCGAGGGCGTCCTCGGCTGGAAGATAGACGGACAGGGAACCGGTCCGCGCGCCGACCTGTGCGGCGAGCGTGCGGAGTACGAGCTGGTGCGCGCGCTGCGCTGTCGCTGTCGCGGGCCAGCCGCCGCGAAAAAGCGTAGAGCCGCCGATTGAAACGGCTCAGATACGCTTCCTCGTCTCGCTCAGCCATGCGCTCAGGCTCCCGCTGACGTTCTGGATGAACTGTTCCAATCCCTGCAAGATTGCTCCAGTGATCCGCGGCGCCGGGAAGCATCAACATCCATTGCCGCCCGCTCAGTTCACCGACGGCCACGCCGGTCCACGCCTGGCCGGTCGAATCCCGGATGCCGTCGGGATCGGCGAGGGGCTCGGGGAGCGATGGGAGCGTCAACGTCGGTTCAGAGTGACCGTCGGGAAAACCCTCCGCTTCGAAATGCCATCCCTCCGCGTCGCGCGACAGCAGTGCGATGGGTCGACCGAGCGTGAGCGCCAGCGCGCGGCACAAGATGCGCGCTCCAGCCGCAACCGTGGGGGCCGTCGCCACCTGGGCCGACACCCTGGCCCACTCGTCAAGCTCGACGAGACACACGGCCAACCCTCCTGAGTGATGGAATCACACCCTCCACGGCGCGCTATCGCCTCTAAGTTCATGACCGGACCAAATTTGTCAGCTTCTCCGGTTCAGCTGGTTTTAGCACGGCATGTGCCACGGCGCGGCGAGGACGGGTCCAAATTTCTCAGGGGTTCTGAAGGACTTCTGGCGAGCTCGGCTTTAGGACCTCGGAAGTTCGCGTAAAGGCAGAACTTTGGCGCGAAGACCGAGCCCAACCATCGGAATTGTGTGCTTTTGCCTGATGTTTCATGCCAAGTCTCGGGAATAGCGATTGCACAATGGTCATCCACAACGCACGCGACAGATAACTGCGCGCGTTATCCGGGAGATCCAGACGTTATGGAGATTCGTTTCATCTCGTCCCTGACTGCAGAAGACGAGAACTTGTTTGCACCGGCATTGTTGAAGGCCGTCGGCGCGTTGCTGGATCAGCTCCCAATCGCGTACACGATGCGGATTGAGACCACCGGAGCGCAGGTGTTTCAGCACACGCATGCCGCGACGGAGCCGACCACGACGCCAACCGATTTCTTTGAAACGGCCGCTCCCAACGGAGTCGCGCGGCCGTACCACGTCGTTCGAGGCGCGTAACGCGGGCATGGGCAAGTCACACGTGCCCATGTTCGAAGTCTTCGTTGCGAAATACTTCTTTCGGAATCAGCGTCGGAATTCACAGGATTTCGCAACGCCGTCGGCCGGCTTGAGATTTGCTCAAACGCGAAGACATTACCCGACAGCTGCGGGCGTCCTGGATGCGCCTCGGCTCTCACTGAGATTGAAAATCGGAGGTCACTTTGCGGAAACTCTGGCTGGTGGTTCTGTTCATGTGTCCCTTGCTGGCGCCCTCGAAGGCCTCCGCATCCGAACTGCAGTACACCGGAATGGGGCTTCACGACATCGTGACGATCAACGGTCTGGTCTCCGGCAGCTACTACGCCGGACAGATCATGTGGAATTGGAGCGATCCGGTTCCTAGCGGATTCGATCCTTCCGTCGTGACCTACTGCGTCGACGTCCTGAACGAGCTCGCCGATCCACAGACGGTCAACGTCAGCACGACGAACGATCCCTTGATGACAACGATGGCAGTCGACGGCGGGGCCAAGGCGGCGTGGCTGCTCAACACGTATGCATCGGCAGTGGGCACCGGCGTGCAAGCGGCGGCCTTGCAGGTCGCCATCTGGGAATCGCTCTACGACAACGATCACAATCTGAACACCGGAAACTTTTCCCTGGTCACCTCCAACGCGGCCTACACGGGCGCGGCCGAAGCGTCACTGATTTACGGCCAGGCCAACACTATCTGAACGGCCTCTTCTCAGCAAGCGCGCCGAATCACCGGTCCTACACGTCGGTCGCCACCTGGCTGGACGCTGTCGGTCCGCGAGGTGGACAGGATCAAATCACGACTCCAGAGCCTACGACGTTCGCGTTGCTGGGTCTCGGAGGGCTCTTCCTCGTCGGGTTGTCGCAGCGCAGGCGCACCATCAGTTCGGCGAACTAGGCGGGGGACCATCTATGAAAACACCCATCGTGCTCACGCTGGCCATCATGGTCCTCGCGGTGCCGACAGTGGCTCTGGCGGCGAATCCAGTCCAGCAGGTCCCCGAGCCTGCGACAGGTCTGTTGTTGCTCCTGGGAGGAGCCGCCGCCGCCGCATTCCGCACTGTTCGACGCCGTCGCTAGACGCACAGAGCCTCGACAGCGAGCGTCGCCCGGCGTTTCCCAGGCGACGCTTTCTGTTGTACCCGAACGGGTCTGTCGTCATGAAGTGTGCCGATGGAGCGACATTTTGGCCTTCAAGGGCAGACAAATGTCGGTCAAGAGGCAGACTTCAATGCCAGGTTAGCCTGCACGCACGATCACTGTTGCCATAAGTCATTGCGGGTAAGCGTCTTACCAGCCTTTCCTCGTGGAGCAGCTCCTCGGAGAGCTCTTTGCTCCAATCCGCCTGTGGAAATCAGCGCCTCCCCTCGGGAGCGCAGTCTCAGATCCAGGCGACCTTCATGAAGAGAGTCACGACTCGCACGCTCTGCGTCCTCACCTTGTTCGTGGGAACGGTTGTAGCCGGCTGCAACCGAGACCCGCATGCCGCCATGCTGAAGTACGCCAAGAGCGGCGACAACTACATGGCAAAGGGCAAGATCGCTGAGGCGATCGTCGAGTACCGTAACGCGCTCGACAAGGAGCCACGGGCGGGCGACGTCCGAGTCAAGCTGGCCGAAGCGTACTTGCGTCAAGGGGACGGCGGGAACGCCGTCCAGGAATACGTTCGGGCCGCCGACGTGATGCCCGACGCCGACGTCCAGATCAAGGCCGGCAATCTTCTGCTCCTGGCCCGCCGCTTCGACGACGCGAAAGTGCGCGCGACGAAGGTGCTCGACAAGGATCACAAGAACGTCGAGGCGCAGATTCTATTGGCGAACGCGCTCGCGGGCTTGAAGGATCTGGATGGCGCGGTCGCGCAACTCGAAGAGGCGATCACGCTGAATCCCGAGCGCAGCGCCACCTACACCAACCTCGGGCAAATCGAGCTGAGTCGCGGCAAGCGGGACGAGGCGGAAAAGGCCTTTCGGCGAGCGGTCGAACTGGCGCCGAAGTCGGCGACCACGCATCTGGCGCTGGCGAACTTTTTCTGGACGACCGGGCAGCTGCCTGGCGCGGAGCAGGAACTCACTCAGGCCCTCGCGGTCGAGCCCGACAACCCGCTCACGCACAGGGCGGCAGCATCGTTCTATGTCGTCACCAACCAACGCGACCTTGCAGAATCGCATCTTCGTCGAGTGCTCGATCTGACGAAGAGCACGCAGGCAGCGTTGGCCCTGGCCGATTATTACGTCGTGCAAAAGCGCGAGGCGGAGGCGAGAAAGGTGCTCGAGCCGCTCGCCAACGTGGCCGCTTCATCCACGATCGCCAACGCGCCGTCTGGCGGTGCTGGATCGGAGGGATGGCCACACCGACGCCTGCGTACAATCGTCTCGATAGCGTGCTGCGCGCCGAACCCTCCAATCTCCAGGCGCAGGTGCTCAAGGGCTCCTTCCTCCTCTCCGACGGCAAGCTGGATGATGCGCTCAAGCTCGCCACCGACGCGGTCGACAAGCATCGGGAAGGGGTGCCCGCGCTACTACCTCCTCGGACGGGTGCAGACGGCGCGCAAGCAGACCGATGCAGCCATCGCCGCGTATCAGGAAGTCATTCGACTCAATCCGCTGGCCAGCGACGCGAAGCTCGATCTCGCCCGGCTGCAGCTGGCATCGGGCCGCACGGACAGTTCGGTCTCGTTCGCGGAGGAAGCGCTGAAGGCGCAGCCGCAGAACGCGGACGCTCGACTGATTCTTGTCCAGGGCCTGATCATGCGCGGCGATCTCGATCGCGCCGAGCAAGACCTCAACGTGCTCAAGACGCGCTATCCCAAGTCGGCGCCGGTTCACGTGCAGCTCGGAATGTTGGCGGCCCGTCGCAATCAGGCAGTCGACGCACGTCGCGAGTTCGAACTGGCGCTGCAGCTCCAGCCGACCTCGCTGGAGGCGGTCGCCGGCCTGGTGGCCGTCGATCTGGCGGCCCACAAGGTCGAGGATGCCCGCAGCCGCGTCGACTCGCTCACATCCGCCGCCGATCCGAAGCCGGCGGCGCTGATGCTCGCAGCGCGAACCTACGCCACGACCGGCGATGCCAAGACCTCGGAGGGACTCCTGCGCCGCGCGCTCGCCGCTGATCCGTCCTATCTCGCGGCCTACGGTGCCCTTGGCCAGCTCTATGCGAAGCAGGGTCGGCTGAACGAAGCGCTGGCGGAGTTCGACGCCCTGGCCGCGCGCCAACCCAAGCCGGTGGCCGCGCTCACGCTGTCGGGAATGATCCTCGAGTCACAAGGCAAGAAAGCGGAGGCGCAGGCAAAGTTCGAAAAGGTCATGCAGATTGACCGCCAGGCACCCGTCGCCGCGAACAACCTCGCGTGGTTGTACGTCGAGAACGGCGGCAATCTCGACCTCGCGTTGCAGCTCGCCCAGACCGCCAAACAGGGTTTGAACGAGTCGGCCGAAGTCAACGATACGCTCGGCTTCATCTACTACAAGAAGAACCTGCCCACCCTGGCGATCCCGCCGCTGAAGCTGAGCGTCGACAAAGAGCCGAACAATCCGATGTTCCACTACCATCTCGGCCTGGCCTACGCCAAGGCTGGGAACGGCGATGCAGGCGCGGCAAGCGCTGACGCGCGCGCTCACCTTGAAGCCGGACTTCAGCGGTGCGGCGGACGCCAAGAGTGTCCTCGGCTCGCTCGGCGGATAAACCGATCAGCGGAGTGGGTGGCGCGCTACATCGAGCAATAGTTTCTCGAGCTCGACAATTCCCACGCGCGCCCCGTCGCGCGTTCGCCACCAGCTGCTCGCCTCGAAGTCCGAATAGCGCGTCGGCGTAACGCTCACTCGCGTCATTCTCCCCTCCATCGTCCGTCGCAGCACTCGCCGAACACGACGAGAGTGATCGGGTGTAGTCACCACGACGACCGAACGGAAGTGATGCTGGTCGCACCACTCAGGTAGGAGAAGGCCCTCGGCTTCAGTGCCGACTGCCGGCGTCGGAATCAGCTCGATGTGGGCGACTCCGAGCGCGGTCAAGAGACGGACCAATACAGCGGCCTTGCCTTCGTACGAAACCCCACGGCGGACGAATTCCTTTTCGACGGCATCTGGCGGTTCGGCAAACATCGCGACGCGCATCGAAACGCCGCGGCGCACAAGATCCGCGGCCTCGAGCGCGCCTCCCCCACCCGCATCAATCGTTAGGACGATGATATCGGCGGGCACGAGCGGGTCGCTGGCAACGAGCGCTGCCCCCGCTGTTCTCAGTAACGGCTCCCGGGCCACCACCGCCACGATCGTGATGAGAGCCAGCGCTATGGGAATGACAAACCGCGGCCGCATCGAGAGCCACGCCATGGCCTCAATCGTCCAGTAACGAAAACGACCGATCCCACCGGCCGCGCCAACTCACGCTGCCCTCACGAAGCTGTCCGACCGACGAGGGATCGAAACCCCTGAACCAATCGCACGGCCCAGCCTGGCAACTCGGCGCGCAGCCCCTCGAAGTCCGGCTGACCGAACTGCCACACCATGCTGATCGTCCACGGCACCGCGGCGGCGGTCAGCACCGCGGTTGCCACAACGATATTGGGCGCTGCGGTGAGCTCGAACAACAGCCGAGTGCCGAGCGCCGCTGCAGACACAATCGCCGCCGTCAACAATGCGGTCGTTTGCGAGCGCAGATACAGGCTCCACCGCGTGCCGGTTGCGCGCAGGGCGAGCTGGCTGCTGGCAACGAACATGAAGAGAATCGCGACCGCCACGCCAATCGAGACCCCGGCCAGTCCAGAACGTGCGCCGATGATGGCGCCACCGACGACGAGGGTGGCGTACACAACCTGGTTCCGCAGGTCGCTGTAGACCCGACCGACGCTGTGCGCCACGATTCCGCCAAGATGATAGAGCGCTCGAAAATAGCCCGCGGCACAGAGAATCTGCAGCGGCACAACGACGCCGACCCAGCGTGACCCATAGAGTGCCGGGACCAGATTGGGCGCGGCGATGGCCAGCGTGCACATCGCCGGTGCGGCAATCAACGCGGTGAGCTGGGTGGTGAGCAGGTAGGCCTGACCGAGTCGTCCCGGTTCGCCTTGTACTTCGGCGAACGCCGGAAAGAGCACGGCCGACATCACGTTGGCGGCGTAGGTGTACGGGATGTTCATCAGCGTATACGCGCGACTGTAGAGCCCAAGGCTCGCCGCGCCCATCAGGCGTCCGACGATGAAATTGTCGCCGTTCAAAGCGATGTAGTTGACCCAGCTGACCCCCGTGGCGCCGATGCCGAATTGCAGGAGCTCGCTCAGCTCCTTGCGCGCCAGCAGCGGTCGCATCGGGTGATCCACGGTCGCGACCAGGGCGACTGTCGAGAGAACAACCTGCGCCAGCCCTCCCCAGACCAGGCTCCAGACGCCGAATCCCATCACCGCCAGGACAATCGACACGGCCGCATAACCGATCAGATAACTGCCGGTGTCGATGAAGAACTGTTTTCGAAAGTCGAGCTGTCGGCGAAGCAACGCGCCTGCGACGACCGAGACGCCTTGCATCGCGAAACCGAGGGACAGGAGCCGCAGGACCGGCGCCACTTTTGGATCTCGCATGACGAGTGTTCCCAGCGGCGCGGCGAGGGCAATCGCCGCCGCCGTGACAATCCCCAGAAGCGTCGCCGCGGTGACCGCAGTCCGGATGTGTCGGTCGGTGAGATTGGCCCGCTGCACGAGCGCGTTGCCGATGCCGAAGTCCCCCATCGGCCGAACGAGCCCGAGGACGACGAACGCCAGCGCCATGACACCGAAATCCGCCGGAGACAGCAGTCGCGCCAGGACGACGCCGGCGACCAACTGGGATCCAGCGCCAACCAGGGCGCCGGCGAAGCGCCATCGCGCCGCCCGCGTCGTACGCGCCGTGAGGTTTCCCGCTGCGCGTGGTGTCACGTATGACAAGGACGGAGCACGAAGTCAGGAGCCGCACCATCGTTGACACGATGAGTTGGTCGCTGGTACCTTCGAGCGGTCCTCCATCCGCCATGACCTCCGGTCGGCACGACGAGAGTTCCGTCGCGATCCTCTTCTTCACTCACGTGTTCGATCGCACAGCTCTGCGCCATTTGAAGCAGCTGAAAGACCAGACCGCGGATTCTGGAACGCTCTTCGTCTACTGTGACGTCGACGGACAGGCACCGCCCCCCCTCGACATCGAGGTCGTACGCTTTCACTTTCCCACCATTCGACAGCGCTACCCCAGGATCCTCGGCACCACATTGGTTCCCGGCAATTGTCACCTGACGCTCTTGGAGTTCGCCAAACGCTACCCGCAGTTTCAACACTACTGGGTGATCGAGTACAACGTCGAGTTCGCCGGACACTGGCAACAGTTCTTCAGCGCGTTCGCCGCCCGAGCCGGCCGATTTCGTCGCGACTCATTTACGCGATCGCAGCGACGAGCCCGATTGGTTCTGGTGGCACACAGTCGAAGCCCCATCTGGCGATCGCCCGATCGAACTGGTCCGTGCCTTCTGCCCCATTCAACGCGTCAGCCGCCGATCACTCGAGCTCCTTGACGCCAAGGCACGAGAAGGGTGGGTCGGTCACTTCGAGTGTCTCGTACCCTCACTGCTCAAGGCGCACGGCCTCTCGCTCCTGGATATCGGAGGGAAGGGACGGTACGTCAATCGCGGTTGCGAAAACCGGTATTACACGAGCTTCGGCTGGAGAGACGGAGAGTTGATGCATTTCGGGTCGATGCGCTTTCGACCCGAGATCCTGGCCGTGCCCTCGAGAGGAAATACGCTCTATCATCCGGTGAAGTCACCGCCGACGGGTACGGTGTTATCGACGCTGCAGCTCGCGCTTCTCAAGGATAAGATCACTTACGTTACCAGACAATTAACCCGTCACCCGATCGCCTTTTCCCGGGCCATCGGAGGGTTTCTGCTTGACCGGGTCCGCTGATCGGCCTCCTCAACATGTGAAAACATTTCGACGAACCGATGGCTGGACTGTGGCGAAATTGCTGAGTGTGCAGCATCTTCGCCTCGATCCAGCACGTGACAATTTCGTCCGCCGCAGGCGCACCCGGGACCCCGATAAATTCTGCGAAAAACACGGCAATTTGCGCCTGTTTTTGCGCTTCCCACCCCTGCCCGAGGTCGCCGCCCGGGGCTCCTCTGGATCGACATCTGCTCGACTCTTGCATGTCAAAAACCAAAGCGATCGCGGACGTGCTGCAGGTGTCGGTACGGGTCGACAAATCCGGATACTGGAGGATCGTCAGGACGGGTCAGAGCGAACTAAACATGGGGGATATTTCCGTAATCATCTGCACGCACAATCCCAATCCGGACTACCTGCGCCGGGTGTTGGACGGTCTACGGTCGCAGACGCTTCCCAGGTCCTATTGGGAACTCCTCATGGTCGACAACGGAAGTCGCGAGCGGCTGGCGGACTCGTGGGACGTCTCATGGCACGGGCGGGCGCGGCATCTGCGCGAAGACACCATCGGTCTCACGCACGCGCGCTCACGAGGTATCAGCGAGGCGACCGGCGATCTGCTGGTCTTCGTCGACGACGACAACGTCATCGCGCCTGACTACCTGGAAGAAGCCTGGACCCTTCATCGCAAGAACCCGCACCTTGGCGTTTTTGGCGCCGGGGTGCTGGACCCCGCCTTCGAGATCGAGCCATCGGACGCGATCAAGATTCACCTGGGCATGCTTGCGCTCCGGTCGGTGTCGTCAAACCTGTGGAGCAACAACATCAAGGACACCGAGGTGATTCCGTGGGGCGCGGGATTGTGCGTGAGGCGCGGGCTGGCGAAATCGTATCAACAGTTTCTCGAGAGCCTCGACACCCACATCGCCGCTGTCCTGGGAAGGCGCGGCAAAGAGCTCTTTACCGGCGACGACAACGTCTTTTCGTGGATCGCGGTGTCAGGGGGTCTCGGCTTCGGCATCTTCCCGGCATTGCGCGTGACCCATTTGATCGCCGCATCGCGCGTGGCACCGGCATATATCGTCAAGTTGATTGCCGCGCATACGTTGTCGAGCGACGTCCTGCACTACACCCTCGCGGGAAGAAAATCTGCACCGGGTCGACTGGGTGACACATGTCCGGCTGATTCTGCATGCCCTGAGCAACGGCTTGTTTTCCGCTCGCTGTCGCTTGGCGGCGCTATCGGCACACGCCAGGGCCGCCCGGTTCATTGCTTCCCATCAACTCGAGCCGACGAATATCGCCGGTCCCGTCGCCGCTGGCCTGCAGGTACCTGACCGCGCTCGATCCTGAATCCCTGTCAGTCGCAAGGCTCACGAGCGTACGCGTCACGAACATCGACAGAGTCGACGGACAGCCTCTGGTTTTCAGATTGTCAGGTGCTCAGAGCGCTTCGCTTGCCCTGGTTCCAGTCGGAACGGGGACGGGCTCTGGCGTCGAACTTCGAAGGAGCCCCAGGTAGAGTGTCTTCTGGCCCATGACGAACAACAGCATGCCGGCAAATACGACCAACAGTACCGTGCACTCGAGAATCAATCGTGGAAGCGCAGGAATGTGACCGAGGGTCGACTGGACCGCAAACGCAATGAGTCCGGCCACAATACTCGACACCAGCGGTCGGCTGACGGCCCGAAACACGTCAAGCGTTGATACGACGGTGCCGTGGACGGCCCAGGCAACGGCTGGCCAGACCCACAAGAGCATGACCGTGGAGTAAGCAACAGCAACTCCAAGAGGTCCGGATCGCAAGCCAATGAGGTACGCCACGATCATGAAGGGGGCAATAGTCAACGCCATGTTCAGGCCGCGCCTGACCAAGCCGAGCGACGTGAGGAACCAGCCGAGCGGGTTGACGATCGCGAAGACCAGAATCGTGGGCGCCAGGGCCCGAAAAATCGGCGCCACTGCAGTCCATTTGGATCCGAGCAGAACCGCGACGACGTCATCCGCAAAAATGGCGCAAGCAAGAGTCAGAGGAAGGGTTGCGGCGAGAATCAGCGAATAGCCCTTCAAAAAGTAGCTTTTCAGACGGCTGGGATCATCCTGGAGCCGCGAGAGTGCAGAAAACGCAACCTCGCCGACGGTGTAGTTCAAGTTGTCGGTTGGGATACTGATCAGTTGGTATCCTCGCCCGTACACGCCCAGCGCCCCAACTCCCCACACACGTCCGAGAAGAACCTTGTCGGCATTGCACGAAAGGTAGTAAACCAGCCCGTTGAGGGTGACAATCCCACCGAAACTCATCATCGATCTGATCCCGATCTGTCGTTGAGGTCGACCGGGAATCCACGGGGCCGCTAGCCAGCAGCCGACCGTGTTGAGCAGTGGCAGGGCGACGGTCATCAACACGAGCGACCAGTAGCCGAAACCTGCTGCGGCACTCCCGATGCCAACCGCCGTGGACAGAACCAGGCTGACGGTGTTGATTGCGGCCAGCGCGGTGAATCTCAGCTCGCGCTGCAGCAAAGCGTTGTGCTGAACGCCGGCGGCGTTGAAGACGAACGCGGTGGCGATGACGGCCGTCACCGCCACGAGCCGTGGCTCGTGGTAGAAGGCGGCCATCGCGGGTGCCATGGCGACGGTCAACAATCCAAGCACCAGGCCGACGAGCATGTTGATCCAGAACAGCGTCGAGCTCTGCGCCGGTGTGACGCTCCCCCTCTGAATAGCGGCTGATGACAGGCCGAAATCGCGAAACAGGTTCAGCACGCCGGTGAAGGCGGTGACCATGCCGACGAGGCCGAATTCGTCCGGTCGGAGAAGGCGCGCCAAAACGACCAGCGAGCCGATTCGAAGCAGGAAATTGGCGGCTTGGGCACCGAGCCTGGCGATGCCGCCACGAATCGTTCGATCGCGGAGGCTACTCACGAGCGGTGCACCTGGGCTCGGGGTGACATGTCACACCACCAGCTTGCGGCAGTAAAAAGCCTCTGCGTAGCCACTGGGGGAATTGCATTCCATGCCGCGCAGCCGCATGAGCGAAAGAAACGTGCGTTCCTCAAACCAGTCGTTTTGATGCGCTGAGACTCGAAGGCATCCATGAGATGACTCGAACCTTTTTCTGGCTCACTTTCGCGTCGAGCGGCACAAAGACGGCTGGGCTGACCCATGTCGCCGTCGTATTTCGGAATTTCGTACTCGAGAATCAAATGGTTGCGGAACGTGTTCCAGGTCAGATCCGATAGCAGGCGATGGTCCTGATGCGCATCGTCGCCGGCTGTGAGTGAAGATCAGATCCGGCGAGAGCGTCTGCTTCAGCTCTTCGAAGGTTGCCTTCACCTCCGCGCCGACGTAGGGCATGAAGCCATCGGGAAAGTCTCTTCAGAATGGGGTTCGCGAAGCTGTGGCGCCGGCGAACGGATTCGGCTGCGCGCTGCGCCTCGCCTTTGCGCACGCCAGCGGCGCTGAAGACGACCCAGTGGAATCGGCATCCGGGATACTCTTCGATCAGCCGGAGGATCGTGCCGCCACAGCCGATTTCGATGTCATCGGAATGGGCGCCGAGGCAGAGAACCGTCAGACGGCTCCATGCGTCTTCTCATCCAGGTTCAGTTGGATCATAGGCGGTCGCTATTTTATTCGGCTCAAGATCGACAGCTCGATTTGACGACATGACGGATCAGCAGGGCCCGCTCGGCCGCGCGTTCTCCGCTCTTGAAGCTCTCGTCCGTCCACATGTAGCCCCAGTCGCCGTAGCGCCCGCAGTACGCGATGCCGATATCGTCGAGATAGCCGTGAACGGTCTTGAGCGCGTCCGCGCGCTCGAGGTCGAAGATGATGTTGGCATACTTGCAGCAACATCGCCTTGCGTGCACAGGATCTGGTCGTCTTCGCGAAGCATGCCGCAGCGGCGGAGATCGCGGATGACCGGCTCGATCCAGTCCTCCGGTGTGCCGGTGAACGGCTTGTACTTCTCCGAGAAGTAGACTTCCGCCTGAATGCTTCCGGTCCCTGGCGGGCGCGTTCTGCGCCGAGAGCATGTGCGGGAAGCCAAGGCGCGTGAAGCAGATGTCCTCGTCGTAGAAGTAGGTCATGTGCGCGTTGGAGAGGTCCTCGCGGTTGACGCCGATGTTCACCAGAACGCAGGTCGAGCAGGCCAGACGCTGCGACGCGCTCCAACACGTCCGGCGGCGCGCCATCGATCATCGCGAATCAGATCCGGCAGCGGCACCGACGAGACCAGCGCGTCGTACTGCGGTCACGACGCCGTTGGAGAACGTGAGCTCGCCGCTGACGCGGATCGACGGCGACCA
Organism: uncultured Acidobacteriota bacterium; assembly: GCA_963771415.1. Taxonomy (GTDB): domain Bacteria; phylum Acidobacteriota; class Vicinamibacteria; order Vicinamibacterales; family 2-12-FULL-66-21; genus CAWAZT01. The sequence goes on from CAVYTI010000011.1 coordinate 607,859, forward strand.
GCTCGATGATTGAGCTTGATGTTTCCCATCGGCACGAACTTCTTCAGATACGAGACGAATCCGCCCTCGCTGGGATAGCGGAAATGCGTGATGTAGTGGACTGTCGGGCGCCGACGCCGACAGCGCGCCGCGCAGCACCTCTTCGAGGCTGGGGCGATAGATGCGCGGCCCGAGCCAGTCGGTGCTCATGTTCTCGGCCGTCGTCAGGTGGTACTTCCGCGTGTACTGCATGGGAAAGAGCTCGGCGAATGTCTTGCCGAAGCTGGCGAGCAGCCAGTCGGCATAGTTGTTGACCGGCCGCTCCGGGGCGTTGCGCTCCTCGACGAAGTCGGTGATGACCTTGACGATGATGTCTTCCGGCAGCCCATGGAGGTGGAGCTGCACCGGGTGCTGCGGCCAGTAGCCCCGCCAGTAGTTGTTCAGATTGATCTGGATGGTCTCGTACTGCTGATCGACGCTGTCGGCGAACAGCTCCTGGATGCGGGTATCCTTGGTGAAGGAAATGTGCGGGCCGACGTCGAAGAGAAAGCCGCTTTCGTAGCGGAACGACGTCGTGTGGCCGCCGTAGTACGCAGTTCTTGTCGTACATCACCGGCGTGATGCCCTCGGCGTGCAGGCGGTGAGCCGCACCGAACCCGGCCATTCCAGTTCCCAAGACAACGATGTTCGGCATTGACATTGAACGAATCTTCTCTGCGTCTTCGACTAGGGCTGTTGAGTGCTCTGACAGTAGCTGCCAGATCCGTCGCGATCGCGCGTCGACAGTCGAGTACCGTCCGACGTGATCTGCGTCAGAGTGCTTCGTATCGCTCGAATCTGCTTCGAGTGTAAGGCGTCGAAGATCCGCTCCGGCTTGGAACGCACGATACCACTCGACAATCCAGTCGAGCGCCTGCTGCAGCGGCAGCACCGGACTGCCAGTTCAGATAGCGCTTCTGCCTTCGAAGCGTCCAGCTTGAGGAATGCGCTTCTTCGCGGATGCGCTGCCGCATCCAGATTCCAGGCGGCGCCGTTCTCCCCACGACCGCACCAGCTTGTCCGCGATCCAGGACACCGGCTTCGCATCGGCATCGGCCGGCCCGAAGTTCCATCCCGAGGCGAAGCGCGGACCGTCTTCCGCGAGCCGCTCGGCAAGCATGAGATATCCGCGCAGCGGCTCGAGCACGAACTGCCATGGTCGGAAGGCCGACGGGATTCCGGATCAGGCAGGGCTGGCCGCGCGAGAAAGGCCCGCATGAGATCGGGAATGAGTTGATTGCTGGTCCAGTCGCCGCCGCCGATCGCATTGCCGGCGCGGGCGCTGGCCAGCGCGACGCCGTGCTCGATCGAGCGCATGCGGCGGAAAGAATGACTCGCGATACGCGTGGTGACGAGTTCGGCGCAGCCCTTCGAGTTCGAATACGGATCGCGGCCGCCCATCGGCTCGTTCTCGCGATAGCCCCAGACCCACTCGCGATTCTCGTAGCACTTGTCGCTGGTGACATTGACCACGACGCATGGCCGCCCCAGCTGCCGCACGGCTTCCAAGCAGATGGACCGTTCCCATGACATTCGACGAGTAGGTCTCGATCGGATCTTCGTAGCCGCGGCGCACGACCGACTGCGCCGCCATGTGGATGACGACCTCGGGACGGCACTCGGCGATCGCAGTCTTGAGGCGTGAGAAATCACGAATGTCGCCGCGGATCGAGTGGACGCAGCGTCCGACGACTTGTGCCTGCTCGAACAGGTTCGGCTCGGTCGGCGGCTCGAGCGCATAGCCGGTGACATCGGCGCCGAGCGCATTCAGCCACAGCGACAGCCAGCTTCCCTTGAAGCCGGTATGCCCGGTGAGGAAGACCCGGCGGCCCTTCCAGAACGAGTGATTCAGCATGGTTCATCCGGCACGAATCCTGTCATCGGGCAGCCGGCCGCAGATGCCTGCGTCGATCTGCGACGTCCGCACCTGTCGGGCCGACGGCCATAGCGTTCATTCTGTTCGCGCCAGAGCGTTCTCGACCAGGCCTCCGGCCGGACGCGTCGACATCGTCGAACGAGACCACCTCGTCCTTCGCGACATCCCGGCGCAGCACGCAGCCTTCGGAAAGGCCGATCGGCAGCGCTCGCATCGCGCGAGCCGAGCGCCGCGTTGTCGATCAGGCCGTAGGCGCAGAATCCGCCGATGCCGTCGAGGCGTTCGCCCGCTTTCAGATCGCGCTTGGCGACGCGTGACGACTTCGCAGACCGGGCCGCCGATCGGGGCAACGGTCGCATCGCGATGGACGACGGCGCGGCCAATCGTCGAGGCGATCTGGAGGTGAGGCAGATGAAACGGCGTGTAGAAGACGTAGAACGGGCCGTCGCCAAGCTTGTAGTAGGCCAGTTGGGCCTTTTTCAGCGGCGAATCTTCGTGAACGATGACAAAGGCGCCCGTGTGGGGCGCCGCGCCCGAGCGCATAGTCGACGAGGCCGGTCTCCAGCATCTGGTCGGCCGGCAGCAGAGTTCGCCACCTCCCGCACGTAGCCGCAGGCCGGGCCGTACATGCCGCGGCGGCCGACTCGGAACCCGTCGCATTGGCGAGGACCGTCGTTTCCATCGACAGCTTGGTCGCAGTCGGCAAAGGAGGTGACCTTCCTGACGTCCTGGTCGTTCTTCTCGGCAAATGCCTGCTGGGTGTCCGGGTTGCGGTAGTAGTCGACCATGCCTTTGATGTTGCCGGCGGCGACGGGGCGAAGACCCAGGGTCCGCAGATAGCGCAGCAGGGTCATCGCGACGCCGGGTTCGTCGCCATCCGTGTGCGTGAGAACGACGCCGGCTTCGATCGGCCTTGACCTTCAGGATCGGGCCGAGCAGCGAATCCAATTCGGCATTCACGAGGACGACATGCTTGCCATGGTCGAACGCATCGAGCACGACGCCGGCGCCGGCCTCGACCGTGCCCGTCACTTCCACGATGACATCAATGGCGTCGCAGCGCGTCAGCACCGACGGGTCGTCGGTCAGGACGGGCACTCCGCGAGCGATCGCTGTCTTCCGCCTCTCGCGCGGAGCTGACGCGACACCCAGTCTGCGAAGCCGCCTTCCCGAAGCGCCCGCTCACGCGTGCTCCGGTGTGCGGTTGGCGATCGCGACGAGCCGAATTCCCGGCACCGGCGTTCCCAGCTGCAGCGCGATGGCGCGTCCGGTTGCGCCGGCGCCAACCATTCCGACGCGAATCGGCTGACCAGCAGCCTCGCGCTGCTGAAGAGCGGTATCGACACTCATGCGTTGCTCCTCACCAGCTCATAGCTCCCAATGACTCAGCGACAGAATCCTCACGACGGTCCGCGAAACCCCACCATTTCAAGTTGACAGTCCTGGAGAGCGGGAGCGCGATGACACGTGCACCCCAGGCCTTCCCGGCCGCATATCCAGAATAGAGGCGTGCCCCGCGGGTCGGTCGTTCGAGTCATGGCGATTCGGACGGCTTCACCGGCGCGGCGGCAATGACCGCGGGACTCGTTACGCGACTGCCCCCGCGTAGACCGGCTTCGCGTTCGCCTGGTTCCACACCTGCCAGGGCGCATTGCCGCGTGCGTGGATCTCCTCGAGCTGCTGGCGATCCTTGAAGGTGTCCATCGACATCCAGAAGCCATCGTATTGGTAGGCGCGCAGTTGCCGCGCCTCGATCAGTCGTTGGAACGGCTCGCAGCACCAGCTCCTCGCCCTCGCGGATGTAGTTGAAGATTCTCGTTGCGGAACACGAAGAAGCCGCCGTTGATCCGGACCGGCGTTCTGCTGATGTCCTCGATCGCCGTCACCAGGCCGTCCGGCTCGAGCGAGACGACGTGGTAGCTGAGATTCGGCTTGACGCTCGACGAAGCTGGCGACCGCGTCGTGCTGCCGGAAATGTTCGAGCTGCTCGCGGCAGCGGCAGATTGGTCAGAGCCGTCGCTGTAGTTGGCGAGGAACTCCTCTTCGTCGCCGACGATGTGCTCAACCGCCTTCAGCCGCTGGCCGATGTTCGACGTGCAGGCCGGTTTCGACGAACGTGATCTTCCAGTCGTGAATGTCGCTGCCCATCAGATCGAGCTTCTTCCCGCCTTCTGACAGGACGAAGTCGTTCGAGAGCGCACTCGCTGTAGTTGAGGAAGTAGTCCTTGATCACATCGCCGCGGTAGCCGAGGCACAGGACGAAGTCCTTGTGCCCGAAGTGCGCGTAGTACTTCATCACGTGCCAGAGGATCGGCCGATAGCCGATGGTCACCATCGGCTTGGGACGTTCTCACCAGCCTCGCGGATGCGCATGCCCAGACCACCGCAAAAGAGCACGACTTTCATCCTGAACGCTCCAGCTCTGACCGACCATTCGGCCGGATTCCGGCATAGGCGGCCGCCCTACCAGGCGGACGCATCTGTGGCAGTTCAATCCCTTGAAGATCCATGGGCTGGTCCCGCTGAAGCGGCAGCCATGCTGATGGCCTGTTTAGCAATTCGGCTGCCGGGGGCGTATCCTGACGAGAATTGCCCACAATCGGCCGAGATCCCGGTCAAGTCCTACATGAAGGGACCTCTTGCCGTCGACCAGAATGCCGGTGGCTGGCGACGGCAGGAAGACTTCCCCTACTTAATCCTTCGTTTAGCTGACTTTTGTCTCCACAAGCTGATTTCAAGTCTGGGGGTGGGCCCTCGACCGAGCCGATCTAGGGGCAGTCGCCCTAGACTCGGAGACTGGCGGTCTGCGAGTCGTGCTCTCCGGAGCATCCGGGATACTTGGGGGGCGATTTGCTGACATCTGGTGCTCCACCAGGCGCGTTTAGTCTGCCGCATGAAGGTCTTCTACCGGGTCGATCTCGGGCGCCTCACCTTCTCTGGCCCTGAGACGCGTGCACGACTTCGCCGGATCGAACGGGCGCCCTCGTTGTCGGCGAATTTCGAGTCGTCGCTGCCAGGCCTCTACTTCGTGGGGCCGTCTTCAGCGCAGTCGTTCGGTCCACTGGCGCGGTTTGCCTACGGCGCTCGGTTTTGCGCGCAGCGCGTGTCGAGGCGCCTGGCGAGAACGACCTCGGTCGACCGGGCGCGGATCGACAGCGGAGCAACTGAACCCACTGACGGTTGGTTCGAGCGGCCAGTGAGAATCCCCGTCCGCCACCTCTCGACTGAGACCATCCGTCTTGTTACGTCGTGCGGGTCTCCGAAGGCGCCAATCGCGACAGGACGGTCTTGAGTCCAAAGGGCACAACCGCACCCATCGCAGTCTTCAGCAGATCGAAACGGCTCAGCGGGTAGCCAAGCTCTTTGAGTCGACCCTGTGGTAGTCCCAGAAGGCCTTGTCTTTCGAGCCGCCAGATAGTTCTTCGCCAGGAACCGGCGGTATGCCTTCAAGGTTTCATCGAGCTCTCGCTGCAATTCGTCCGGGCTCAGATAGTAGGACCCGTATTGCTAGGAGATCGTCGAGAAACGCCGACGAATAGCGGTTCATCTGTTTCGACGCCGAGCTCTGAGTCTCGCCGTGTGTCCGTTCATACGACAGGACCTGATAGATGAAGCCGAAATCCGAGTGGCGAAGGCTGCTCAAGCATGCGCTCGTATCCGAGTGCGGTGACGGATTTGGATAGAACTCCTTCGTCTCCCGCACGAGATCTGCGCGATACATAAGCGACGTCGGAGTCCCGAGCCCCAGCACCGGCTCACCGTCGATGAACACCTGTCGTCGCATGATGCAGCGGCGGCCGATCTCGCGCCCCGGGAACACAGTCTGTCGGATACTGAAAGCCCTGCCACTTGACGATGCTTGCCACTGAGCTGATAGGCGCCGACGATGCCGACCGAAGGATGGGCATCCGCGAACTGCACCATCTGCTCGAGGCAATCCGGAAACAGGTAGTCGTCGCCGGAGACCACCTTGGCGTATCGTGCAACCTGGCGACATGAGGTTGAACGCGATGTTGTGATTGGCGATGACCGGGACGAAGTCCTCGTTGTCGTGAACCCGGATCCGCGCGTCCTTCGTCGAATACTGCCGCGCGATCTCCAGCGTCCGATCGGTGCTGCGGTTGTTGACGATGATGTACTCGTAGTTCTGATACGTCTGATTCAGAACGCTCTCGATGCATTCGGCCAGGTAGTCCGCCCCGTTGTAGACGGGCGTCAGTACGGTCACGAGCGGCGCGTTTTGCCCGATTCACTTCCTGCCTCCTCGACCAATTCGCGGACTACGGCTTCATCAACGGCCAGTTGCGGTCCTGGTCGGACACCGCGGTCGGCGTCAGGGGCCAGCGGATGCCAAACGCCGGATCGTCGAGCCGCGGCGCCGTGCACCGCCGCCGGCGTGAAAAAACCGGAAGCCAGGTATAGTACATCTCGGTGTCGTCTTCAAGCGTCTGGTAGCCATGCGCACACCGCTCGGGCGACGTACAACATCCGGCCGCTCTCGGCGCTCAACTCGGTGCCGATACCACTGACCGTATGAGGGCGACTCAGGCCGAAGGTCGAGCACCACGTCGAAGATGGATCCGCGGGTGCAGCGAACCAGCTTCGCTTCGGGGGCCTGAGCGTCCTGAAAGTGCATCCCTCGGGTCGTGCCTTTAGCGCGGCTGAGGCCCATGTTCGCCTGCACCGGCACGAAGTCCAGTCCAGCCGCTTGGAACTCACGGGCGCACCAAACCCGCATGAATCGGCCGCGCTCGTCCTGGTGCGGACTCGCCTCGATGACCCATGCGCCAACAACGATCGTCTCGATGAAACGCATCTGCCTTGATAATCGTGCGCTACGGTCGTGGTCATCGCTCCGCCGCGCTGCCGGACGGACCCTGAGGTCCTTCAACCCGCTCGAGCCAGATTTCCCGCCAGTAGGGGTACATCTCCCGAGGACACAACATCCGGCATGGGCTGTACCTCGCCTGGCAAGTCACCGAATCCAGGATGATGCATGCCGTCTTCATGTCCAGCATCTTCCCCGTCCGCTCGTCGATGATTTTGGTCACGCGCTTGAGAACGCGAAACGTTCCGCCGCAATAGGGCACCAGTTCGGCGTCCCAGATACATTCCGCGATTAAGGTTGACTGCGGTGACTGTCTTGAGAATCTCCTCGTGCGGCTTGACCCTCACCCATTCGCCCGGCTGCAGGTTCAGCGATGCTGCCGGAGTGTGGCTGCCTTCCGGGCAGGAGGCCGGGTGTTCTCGGCCACGCGAACCCCGCCAGACCCAGCGACTCTTTTCGTGCAGCCACCGCATCGGCCGGCGCCGAGACCGATTCCGGCCTGACTGAGGTTGTAGTACCCGGAATAGACCAGCGCGCGAGCAACCTGTCTGACGCTGACATTGCCAGACCAGTAATCCTCGACATATTGCCGGACGTCCCACCAGTGAAGCGGCGTGGTGGCGGACGGCACTTCGGTCGCCTGACACGCATATTGAGGTGCACCGCCGGCGGCACCTGCGACCTTGGTTCGCTTCCAGACGACTTCCTCGGTGCAGCCACCTGTGCGCTCCGGACGCGGAGTCGTCGACAGTCCTTTGACGGTCAGGCCCGACGTCGGCGCGTCGGGCGTGGTTGGCTTCAGCCACGCCTCTTTCCAATACAGGAGGCATCCGGCCTGACATCCATCATGGGCCGCGCCGTCACATCGTGTTTCGAGGTGCACGGTGCCGTCGAGGCGACGCGTTCGATAAGGGTACGGGGTCACGTAGTCGCAGGTCTTGTGCGCACGCTTGTAGACTTTGAACTTCGATCCGCAATACCGGAACATCTCCGGCATGAAGGTCATCCCATCGAGTTGGCCGTTGCTGTCCAACGTCCTCAGGATTTCTTCCTTGCTGCGGACCTCGACCCAGTCGCCGACACTCAGCTTCTTGTGTGCGAAACCCACTAGTCCCACCATCGTCACGTGTCCGGATCCTCCATCAAGTTGCCGACGCTGAGCCAACCGCCGGCGGCGACGCCGCTTGCGTTGTCCACCGGAGTTCAATCGCAAATGGCTCTCCGGACTCAGCAAGTCGGGATTGGAGAGGAGTCCCGTGCTAAATAGCGTCTTTTTAGGTACTTACCGAAGGAGGCTCCGGTAAGCCTGCCGTCTGCCCCCGCTGAAGGCTGCCTGCTAGATGACTTTAATCTCTGTTGCAGGGGAAGTCCCTCGGCTTGGCGACTGACGACACGGATTCGGTCAGCAGACTATCGATGTGCCTACAGTCCGGTCGTGAATGGGACGATTCTCCGAGAATCTCAAGGCTCTTTGGCTGATTGAGCTGACGTGTTCGTCAGGTAGCTCGGCGACCAACACGAGAGACAGGCTCTGGTCGCCGATGTTGTGGGGGGCGTAGTGAAGCATTCCGTAACAGCTCAGTGAGCTGGTCGACGACGCCAATTGAATGGCCCCGATCCCGGGTCAACGGCCCAGAGCAGCAAGTTCGTCGGCGTCGAGTTCACCGACGGCCCCAACAGCGGTACGGCCATATTCGTTGTGGCCAACAGCGACAACTGGCTGTATGCCGGGACAGGCTTCAACAATGGCGACACCGCGCCGGGGATTGACTGGTGCGAAGCCGATCGCGTCGTTACCGGCGACGGCGCGCCGGCGGCAGTAACCGGGACATACGTCTTGCTGTCCAATTCGCCGTATACGGGTTCGAACGGACCGGAGCACCAGAGCTCGTCGATCTATCAAGCGTCGAGTGGCGCGTGGGTCTCGCGACCCGGTTACCATGGTTGGGGCTGGGGCCTTGACAGCTTCTACCCCGAAGGCAGCGTCAACACCGTCGATGTCACCATCCAACGGGCAACAGCGAACGTTCTCAATCGCTTCATCGGCAGTAAGGCCGTAGTCAGTGCAGTCGGAGCTGGGAGGCCGTCTGCGCGGCCTGGACGGCCTCCGAGAACGAAACGATCCCCTCGCCGTCAGGCGCTGCACATGCCTGTCAAGAATCATCGGATGATTCGAACATTGGTTGGCGGAGCTGGCGGGGTTGGCCCAGATCCGGTAGTGACCATCGGGCCGATGTACGATGCCGCAATAACTAGATTATCGTACCACTTGTCATTTTGTTGAGTTGATCCCTGTCCGCCATTGTCAAGCTCTATTTGGTCGATCTTGACTGTGGTGACGTCCCTGAAACGTATGTTCTGCCAGTCTCCGATAAGGACTCCGTCCTGCCACGCCGCGACGCGCCCATCCCTGACGCCCGGAGTATTCATCTGCACGAGCATCTCATAACAGATCCATACGCCTCTGGTCGGGTTGACCTTCGGCCTCGCCACAAAAGACGGTCCAAAATTGAACGAGCCGTTCGTGACCTGCCCATCCGTATACCAGTTTTCTCCATAGACGTCTGTATTTTCTGGCTGATACACATAGGCATGGGTATATCCCGGCTCACCCTCTCCCTGTTGTGTTGAGTTTTCAATATTAACATCGAAACCGTTGGTAATACCTAGACCATCGGGCCTAATGCCAGGACCTTTGTATAGTCCGGTGATGCGCAATCCGTTGTGCGCGGAATTGATTCCCGCATAGTTGGGCTGAAAGCGCGTGTAGACGCGCATGAACATCGAGTCTCTGAAGATTTGAAAAAAAAAAAAAAAAAAAAAAAAAAAAAAAAAAAAAAAAAAAAAACTGACGGCGAGATGTTTCGGACGAGACCGTTAGAAATCTCGTTGCTGCTCGCCGGCATCCTGATCCGCAAGGATTTTGCTCCACCAAAAAATGTCGAGGTATCGATAGCAAAATCCTGTTGCGCGTAATAATTACTGTAATTGCCAGAGCCCGTCAGTGCGTCGGTGTCGTGTAGCTCTCGAATCCATCGGCAAACAGGACGTTTGGATTTGCAGAGATGCCAGTATCGTTCGGATAGGACGCCGCAATTCCTGTATTGCCCTGGGGAAGCGGAGGCGGGGCAGACCCTTGAGAATAGGCCACTACGCTAAAGAATGTGCCTATCAAGAACACCAGTGGGGCCAAGCGCGAGTCAAGCTTCTTCAAGGACTAACCTCCGTTAGCGTTGATCAATTCTCTTTGCGTGTCGCCGAGCAAGTGGATGCTTGAGTGTTGTGCCCGCCGCGCGCTATCGGCCCGCTCCATATCAACGACGAAGCCGGACTTGTAATGTGTACGTCAAATACGTTAGCGCGCCGACGCGAAAGCGTTACCAGTGCCAGCGAGCTACTCTGCCCTCGCGTGGACCCTTCGGACCTTGGAAAAAAAACGACGACCTTGGCTCTCGTCCTGACAACTCTCGCCGTAGAGACCGCTCGGTGGGTATGGTGCTTTGCTCGCACGCGCAGCAGGAATCGTGCCGAGACTTAGGTGGCGCGCGGGCGCATTAGCGTTCGCGCGCCCCGCTCGACCCGTGCCGAGTCGTTTGTCCTGGGAATATCGGGCGTCGCAGGTTCAGAGTCCGGTGCACGAGGTCGCACGCCTCAACAAGAGAATTTGCGATGAGGCGTTAGCGGGAACGCCGGAGACGTAGCAGAAATTACACAGGGTCAGGTGCTCTGGCCGGGAGTAGAGCTCCGCCTGCATGCTTGCTGGTCCAGCGCGATCGGCGGCGCGGATCGCCAGACCACAGGTCGAAGAAGGAAGAAGGAGGATTGAAAGCTATTTACTCGAGTGGCGCAGAGCACGCACAGCATCAGAATAGCAATTCGTTCCAAGACACGTTCTTGCCCCTGGACCACCGGAGTCGAATACGTTTTCGCGCGCGCCGATCTACGCTACGACTGGGTGCACGGGGTACAGAAAACCCTGGTCTCGCCTCGCGATACAATGCACTTGGATTACGCGACCTCGACCATCCATGAGCCTCGAGGAGAGACGCCGAGTGTATCAAGCCGAGACCTCGGCCGCGCTCTTCAAGAAAAAACTCAAGCTTCCCGGCTCGCGCCTCAACTGGATGCGGGTCGGGAGCACGGTCTTTCTGCTCGGCACCACCAGCCTGTTCGCGGACATCTCCTCGGAAATGGTGGCGACGACGTTACCGATTTATCTGCTGGTAACGCTGCGGCTGTCGCCGTTTCAGGTCGGGCTTACCGACGGCATCTATCAAGGCGCCGCCGTGCTCGTTAAAGTGATCAGCGGCATGATTGCCGATCGCTGGCGCCGCCCCAAAGAGGTCGCCGTCGTCGGCTACGGCTTGTCGGCACTCTGCCGGCTGGGCCTGCTCGCCGCCGGCGGCAGCTGGGGAGCGATCTCCGGCTCGATCGCGCTCGACCGCATCGGCAAAGGCATCAGGACTGCTCCCCGCGACGCGATGATCGCCGCGAGCAGTGCGCCGGAACAGCTGGCCACGGCGTTCGGCGTGCACCGCGCCATGGACACCGCGGGGGCGATGCTTGGGCCGCTGCTGGCTGTGGTGATCTTGAGCGTTGCCCATCAGGGCTACGACGCCATCTTCGTCGTCAGTCTGTGCGTCGCGCTGATCGGCCTCGCGGTGATCGTGCTGTTTGTCGACAATCCCAAGGACGTGGTGGTCGACTCGGAAAACCATGAGACGGCGGCAACGCCGGCGACGCCGCCCGCCGTGACCCTGCGTCGCATGGGCGCCCTGCTCTACCAGCCGAACTTCCGCACCCTGATTGTCGTGGGCAGCGTGCTGGCGCTCGTGACGGTCAGCGACAGTCTGTTGTACCTCGTGCTGCAGGAGCGGCTGCGGATTCACAACGGCGTGTTCCCACTGCTCTATGTGGCGACTGCCCTGGCGTTCATGATTCTGGCGATTCCGGCCGGACGCCTGGCCGATCGGATCGGGCACGAGTCGATGTTCCTCCTCGGCTACGGGCTGCTCATCGGCGTCTACGGTCTGCTGCTCCTGCCGCACGTGAGCATGGCGATCGCTGTTGTGGCGCTGTTCGTGCTCGGCTCCTACTATGCCGCGACCGATGGCGTCCTCATGGCGCTGGCGAGCCGCATGTTGCCACCGGATCTCCGGGCCACCGGGTTGGCGTTGTTGACCACGGGGACCGGGCTGGCCCGGCTGCTGGCGTCAGCCCTTTACGGAATGCTCTGGGGCTGGTATGGCGCACAAGGGGCGCTGACGGTCTTTCTCGCCGGACTCGTCGTGGCAGTGTGGCTCGCTCGTCGCACCGTGCTTCGAGCGGCCACGACCTGAACAGACCGATGCCGCCCTCGACCCGCAACGTCCGCATCTTCGTTCTGGTCACGCTGGTCTGTGTCGGAGTGGCCGTCGGCTACACACTTTTCTCGGCTCGACGCCACCAGCAACCGGCAAGCGTCTCGACGGCCGCGGCGCCGGTTCTTCCTCCGTCTGTTGCGCCGTCTCCGCTCCGGCGTCCGCGCCTTCGGCCTCTCCGCCACCGTCTGGACGGGATGAGGCGGCTCCTCGCGGCAGCCCTCCGCGAACCGTGGCGCCGGCCACCCCCGAGCCTCGAGGCCACGCTGCGCCAAAGGTAGGCACGCAGGCAGAGACCTACGTGATCGCCGTGAACGTGCGCGACTCACCGGAGCTTGGCACGGTGGAATTCGCGGCCATCGATTCACTCGACGATCGCCAGCAGACGACGCTGCACTGCGAACGGATCTATTTTGCCCGCCACGTCGGCATCTGCCTGAGTCGCGAGATCAAGTTCTTCAGTGCGCACACCATCGCCACGCTGGTCGACGCGAACTTTCGACCACTGTTCGACGCTCGCGCCGATGGGATTCCGTCTCGCGCCCGTATCTCGCCCGACGAGCGCTACGCGGCATTCACCGTCTTCGTGACCGGCCACTCCTACGCCGATACGCAGCTGTCGACCGCTACCCTGCTGATCGATCTGAAGCAGCGCGCGACCGTGGCCAACCTCGAGGAGTTCACCGTGCTGCAGGACGGAAATGCCGTCAAGTCGCCCGACTTCAACTTCTGGGGCGTCACCTTCGAGCACGACAGCAACTTCTTCTATGCGACGCTGCGTATGCGGGGAGGCGACTACCTGGTGCGCGGTGATATCAGCGCCAAGACGATCAACATCGTCTACAGAGGCGTCGAGTGCCCCTCGCTGTCGCCGGACGGAAAGCGGGTGGCTTTCAAGAAAGCTGTCTCACGCGGGGATTGGCGTCTGACCGTGCTCGATCTGGCGACGCTGAAGGAAACCACCTTGCCTGAGACGCGCAGCGTCGACGATCAAGTCGAGTGGCTCGACAACGAACGCATTCTCTACGCGGTCACCGATCCCACACCGTGGATGAGCATCAAGGTAGTCCCGGCGGATGGCAGCGGCGAACCGAAGATGTTCGCCAAGGGGGCCTCGTCACCGGCCGTCGTCAGGCAATTTCGGCGTTGAGCCGAGGCCGCCTTGCTTCAGCAGAGGCGCTCTTCGACCAGCTCGCAGATCGTGTGGCCGATCGTGATGTGCATTTCCTGAATGCGAGCGGTGCGATTCGATGGCGCGCACAGACAGAGGTCGCAGAGCGTCCGCATCTGACCGCCGGATTCGCCGGTGAGACCAATGACCCGAACGTCACGCTGCCGGGCGGCCTCAATCGCGCGCAGGATGCTGCTGCTGTTGCCGCTCGTAGAGATCGCCAGGAGCACGTCTCCCGGTCGGGCGTGCGCCGAGAGCTCCCGCGCAAACACCTGGTCGTAGCCATAGTCGTTGGCGATCGCGGTGATACACGAGGCATTGGTGTTGAGCGCGATCGCGCGCAAGGCGCGGCGCTCGCGGAGGAATCGGCCGGTCAACTCGGCGGCGATGTGTTGGGCGTCGGCCGCCGAGCCCCCGTTGCCGGCGAGCAGGAGCTGCCCGTCGTTCGTGAGGGCCTCCACGATCATGTCGACGGCGGTCGACACGTCGCCGGCCAGCCGCGGCAGCGCCTGCGCGACCGCGAGATGCTCGGCCCAGATCTTGTTAATGGCGTCGACCTGCGTTGCAGGCTCCGAGAGTCTTGACCCCACTTGTGCCTGTCCCTTCACAAAATTGCCGGCCTCACAACGAGGGCAAGCGGCTGGATTCGCACAATGCGTGCCCGCGGGCGACCCCGCATTGCGGCTCAAAAACCCCGTCTCCCGCTCGATGTCCGGAGGCGAGGCGCAAAATGTCCCGCCGAACACAACCAAAAGTCAGCCCGCTAAAGGATATCGGATTGCCGACCATCGCCGCCGCGAGCCGGCGAATGATTTTAAGTCTCTGCTCCTGAGCATCTTAGGAAGATCCCGTCCCCCTGGAACTCGCCGGTGCCAACCTTGCTCGATAGACGGGTGCGCCGGCCGGTCGTTGGTCGCGTCCGAAGTATCCGAACTCGTTCAGTGACAGGGCGTCGCCTGTCTCCGATCCGGTGCTGCGGTAGCCAAGACTTTCAGGGAGTGCCGAATGATCAGCCAGAACAGCCCAGTCCTCAATTCACCCACCGCGCCGATCGACGAGCGGGGCAGCCGGCGACCGCTGCAATCCCCCTCCGCGACGGTCCGAGTTGGTGTCATCGGTTACGGCTATTGGGGACCGAATATCGCGCGCAACATCCACGGTCTCGACAACTGTGAGCTCGCGGCCATTTGCGATCGCAGCCCTGCGGCACTCCAGCGGGCGCAGCGCGCCTATCCAGGCGTGTCGCTGACCACCGAGCTCTCCGAGGTGCTGACCTCGCCTGACATCGATGCCGTCGCGGTCATCACGCCGGTCTGGACGCACTTCGAGCTCGCCAAAGCGGCGCTCGAGAACGGCAAGCACGTGTTCGTCGAAAAGCCGTTTACTTCGACGTCACGTCAGGCGGAGGAGCTCATCGAGCTCGCCGAGCGAAAGAATCTCAAGATCATGGTGGACCACACCTTCCTCTTTGGTGGTCCGGTGAAGAAGATTCGTGAGCTGGTCGATACCGGCGCGCTCGGGCAGCTATACTATTTCGACTCGACGCGGGTGAATCTCGGCCTGTTCCAGCACGACGTGAGCGTTGTGTGGGATCTTGCTCCCCACGATCTCTCGATCATGGACTACGTGATCGCCGAGAAACCGGAAGCGGTCGTGGCGACGGGCAGCAGCCACCTCAACGGCCACGCCGACATGGCCTTCATCACGATCTACTTCCCAGGTAACATCATCGCCCACATCAACGTCAACTGGCTGTCGCCCGTGAAAGTGCGCACGACCCTGATCGGCGGCAAGGACAAGATGCTGGTATGGAACGATCTGGAAGCCGACGAGAAGATCAAGGTCTACGACAAGGGCGTCCAGATCACGAATGGCCAGAGCGTGTACGACCTCTGGTCAGCTATCGCTCCGGCGATGTCTGGTCACCGAAGGTCGAGCAGGCCGAAGCCCTGAAGGTGGAGCTCGGCTACTTCATCGACTGCGTCCGCGACGACAAGGCGCCGTCGAACGACGGCGCGGCAGGTTTGCGAGTCGTCCGCCTGCTCGAAGCTGCCGACGTCTCGCTCAAGGATCGTGGGCAACTGATCCGGATCTAGTCTCGCTGCCCGCCGTGCCGGTCATCCGTGACCTGGTGCGGCGGGCCGCAGATCTCCGCGCCACTCGGGGTGCACTTTGGTCTATCAGCAATCCGATCTTGCGGGGGGCACGGGGATCGGCCTCGGCGTGCGAGCCTCCGGACGGGACGAACTGGCCTCGCTGATGGCAACCCCCTCCCCGCTCCGGATCGGCGTCCTCACCACGCCTCCGCTTTCGGGAGTCGCCCGGGAATTCTTCGAGCTCTTCAAAACGCCCTGGGGCTTCGCGAGCGACGCCGATCAGGCGTTCTCCGCGATTGTGGTGAGCGCTCAGGTGGCGGCGATGCCTACCACTGCCAGGCTCGTCATCTGCGCCGGATCTCAGTCACACCCGATCGACGAGCATCTGGGAATCAAACGCACGACCTTGCCGTCGGGAACACACCTGTCATTCGAGGATCGCAGACTTCCGATTCATACCCCGGTCGCGGGTCTCGAAGCACAGGGCGCCGACATCTTCTTGCGGGCCGAGGACGGGAGCCCGGTGGCCGTGACGGCGCAGCAGAACGGAATCACGGTTGTGCGGATTGGGTACGATCTCTTCGAGGAGGTCAACTACCTGCTCTCGATCGGCCAGTCGCCGGAGCACGCTGGAAGTCCGAGCCTTGACCTCCACATCGAGCTCCTCCGAACCGCGCTGCTGGCACATGGCGTTCCGGTCGTGGAGATCGCTCCCTACCCCTACGGTCATCCCTTCGTCGTCTGCCTGACGCACGACATCGATTTCATCAGCATCTGCGATCATCGGCTCGATCACACGTTCTTCGGGTTCGTGTATCGCGTGTTTCGCTCGCTGCTCGATCGGCCGCGACGATGGAGCCGGATTCGAAAGAACTTCGCTGCGCTGATCAGCGTCCCGGCTGTTCACCTCGGGCTTGCTCCAGACTTCTGGGATCCGATGCCGAGGTATTCGACGATTGAAGGCAAGCATCCGTCGACCTACTTTTTCATTCCCTTCCGCGGTCGGCGGGGACGCCACTCGGAAGGAGCCCGGGGACGATATCGGGCCGCTCCCTATGACGTGGCCGAATACTCGCAGGCCTTGCAGAAGCTCGAGGAGCAGAGACGAGAGGTCGCCGTTCACGGCATCGACGCCTGGTGCGATCGCGAACAGGGCCAGAACGAACGCCGCGTGCTCCAGGGAATCACGGGCCGGCAGCAGTACGGGATTCGCATGCACTGGCTCTACTTTGCCGAGACCAGCCCATGCACGCTCGAAGAAGCGGGATACGTCTACGACTCGACGCTCGGCTTCAATCAGACCGTTGGCTATCGCAATGGGACGACGCAGGTGTTTCGCCCGCGTGGCGCCACCACGCTGTTGGAACTCCCGTTGAATATCCAGGACACGGCGCTGTTCTTTCCCGATCGCATGCACCTCAGCGAGGACGAGGCGCTGCGCCGGTGCCGGGCCATCATTGCTGACTGTGTCCGGCTCGGCGGCGTGCTCACCGTGAACTGGCACGACCGGAGCTTGGCGCCCGAGAGGAACTGGGACGAGTTCTACCAGGCACTGCTGGCGGAACTGGAGCGCTCGACTCCCTGGTTTGCGCAAGCGCGCCAGGCGGTGGCCTGGTACGAGCGGCGCCGCTGGTACACCTTCCAGGAGGTGGCAATCGACTCGAGGCGCGCCGTAATCCGGATCGCGCCAGGATCGGACAGCAGCGCGGCGGCAATGCCGCCGCACTGCCTCAGAGTTTCCCTCCCGACTACGGGAACGCCGCGCAGCGACGCGCCGGTGAAGCCACGATCGATAGAAGTCCCGTTGACCAGCCATGACTACCCCATCACCGTCGACTTCGATTAGCCAACGCGACGGAGGCGGGCTCGACGGTCACGCGGGTCTGCATGATCGTCTACACCCTCTACGACACCGATGCGAGGGTCAGGCGAGAAGCCGAAACGCTGGCCGCGACTGGACGGTACGAGATTCACGTGCTGGCGCTGAAGGACCAGGCCGACCCGCGCCAGTACTCGCTCGACGGCGTCACGATCCAGCAGCTGAACGTGGCGAAGTATAGGGGCGGTAACGCCCTCAAGTACATCCTGTCGTACGTGCAGTTCGCCCTGCATGCCTTCTGGCACGTCAGCCGGCGTGCGGCGGCGGGCAAGGTCGACGTCGTCCACGTGCACAACATGCCGAACTTTCTGGTCTTCTCCGGGCTCGTCCCGATGCTGCAGGGGAAGAAGGTGGTGCTCGACCTGCACGACACGATGCCTGAGACATTCGCGTCGAGCTTCACGGGCATGCGCAAGCGCGTCTTCGTACCGCTCCTGACCCTGGAAGAACGGGTGTGCTGCGCGTTTGCGGATCACCTCATCTGTGTGAACGAGGTCCAGCGCAACGCCGTGATCCGCAGACAGCCGCGCGCCGCGCGCAAGACTGTGGTGTCGATGAACGTCCCCGACCCGGCGCGCTTTCGGCCGGTGCTGCCGGTGGTTCGGCCACAGTCCGATCGGTTGAAGATCATCTATCACGGCACGCTGTCGGGACGGTTGACGGTCGACCTCGGCATTCGAGCCCTGGCCCTGGTCAGTCAGTCGGCTCCGGAAATCGAGCTGCACATCGTCGGCGACGGCGACGCCCTGGACTCATTGCGCGACCTCGCCGGAGAGCTCGGGGTCTCGAATCGCGTGACGTTCTACGGGCGCAAGAAACTCGACCAGTTGATACCCATCATCCGCGACATGGATCTTGGCATCGTCCCGCTCGAGCGGAATCCGGCGACGGAGTTGATGCTGTCGGTGAAGTTGATGGAGTGCCTCTCACAGGGCATTCCGGTGATTGCGCCGAGACTCGACGCCATTCAGCACTACTTCACCGAGCAGATGCTGTTCTTCTTCGATCCTGGCGATGTCCAGTCGCTGGCGGACGCACTGATGGCGGCGCGGGATTCGGACGAACGGTTCCGGCGGGTGCGCGCCGCGGGTACTTTCCTGGCGGAATACCACTGGGAAACCCACAAGTCCAGTCTTCTGAAGATTTACGACTATGCTCCCGCTGGTCAGCCTGCTCCCGCCCCTCTCGGCGCCGGCGCCGCCTTTCCCGCCGACATCGAGCCCGCTGACAAGCGTTAAACCCGGTTGTTCAGACAAAGGTCTGCGCAATCCGTCCACTAAGTCTGCGTCTCGCGGGACTTCTCAGATTCGTCACCTCGGAGATCATTTCAATGTTAGACATTAAGTGCTTACATAACAATAACTTACGTTGCTGCTTCCACCTCTGCCAACACAGGCGGGATCTTTGCTGAAACGGGGACTGCCGTCGCACCGGGCTCATTCGGAGCGTCACCCACGGTGGGTGAAGCGCGACTGCCTTCGAACCAGCAAGATCGAGTGTCAGGCTACGCGCCGTCGAGAAGGAGAGTTATGAGGTTGATCGAGTCGGATCGAGTGAAGATGGCCGTTGTCGGCTGCGGCAACATCGGATCTCGTCATCTCCACTTCATGTCGGAGAACCCCAGCGCGCAGATTACGGCGGTGTGCGACATCGATCCGCGCGTCGCTGACAAGTACGCCGCTCTGTACGGCGTGCCGGCGTTCACCGACTACGACGAGCTGCTGGCGACCGCCGACACCGACGTCATCAGCATCTGCACCCCGCACGCGCTGCACACTCGACAGACCATCCAGGCGATCGACGCCGACAAGCATGTCCTGGTCGAGAAGCCAATGGCGCTGACGGTCGGCGATGCCCTGCGCATGAAGCGGGCGGCCGCGTCCAAGGGCCTCCACTTGATGGTGGTCTGGCAGAACCGCCACAACGTTCCCATTCGATTGACCTACGAAGCCCTGCGGAGCGGCAAGCTTGGTCGCGTGTTCATGGTGCACTGCTCGGTATTCTGGAACCGCCCGCAGAGTTACTACGATCTGTCCGACTGGCGCGGCATCAAGGCTCCAGGAGGGTGGCGCGCTGTTCACGCAGTGCAGTCACTTCGTCGATCTGTTGATTCACTTCTTCGGCGACGTCAAGTCGGTGAACTCGGTCGGCGATACCAAGAACCACGACATCGAGATCGAGGATTGCGGTTCAGCGATCATGCAATTCCAGTCGGGCGTCCTCGGCAGCATGACCTACACGACCTGCACCCATCGCAAGAACTACGAGGGCAGCATCACGATCATCGGCGAGAAGGGCACCATCAAGATTGGCGGGCAGTATCTCAACACGATCGATTTCTGGGACGTGCAGGACCATCCGCTTCCGGAGAACGTGGAGTTCACCGACAAGCCGAATCAGTACCGGCGTATTCCGGATCGGCTTCGAATCACGACAAGGTCATCGAGGACGTGATTGCCACCGTCCGCGCCAACGACTCGGTTCAGCGGGTTCCTGGCTGGACGGACGGTCACCGCGTCGTGCGGGCGATTCAGATGATCTACCAGTCCCAGGCGAAAGCCGGGTCGGTGGTCACGGTGAACCAGTTCGAGGCCGAGGAAGAAGCGTTCAGCGTGTCCCTCGGACTCCGGTAAGCCGTTGCCGACGTATCGCATTCACGACGGCGTCGCGCTCGGTGAAGGCGCCGTCGTGGAGGATTTCTGCGTGATCGGCGTGCCGGCGCGGGACCAGCAGGCTGGCGGGGCGCCGACCGCGATCGGTCCAGGCGCCTGGATCCGGTCGCATACGGTCATCTACGCCGGCAACCGTATCGGCAAGAACTTTTCGACCGGTAACAAGGTGAATATTCGCGAGTCCAACGAGATCGGCGACAACGTGAGCGTCGGCACGCTCTCGGTCATCGAGCATCACGTGACCATCGGCGACAACGTGCGGATCCACACGCAGGTCTTCGTTCCCGAGTTCTCCGTCCTCGAGGACGACTGCTGGCTGGGCCCGCACGTGGTCCTCACCAACGCGAAGTACCCGGTGTCGCCGGGCGTGAAGGATTCGCTTCGCGGACCCCGGATCTGCCGCGGCGCAAAGATTGGCGCCAACGCCACGATCCTTCCGGGTATCGTCATCGGCGCCAACGCGCTGGTCGGAGCCGGCGCCGTGGTGGCGAACGACGTCCCGGAGAATGCAGTTGTTATCGGCAACCCGGCTCGCATCATCAAGACGATTAGTCAGCTCCCTTATGGAAGGTCATCATGAGTATTCCGTTCCTGGATTTGCAGCGCCAGTACTCCGACATCAAGCAGGAAATTGACGAAGCCATTCAGGCCGTCGTCTCGAAGAGTGCGTTCATCGGCGGGCCGGCCGTCGAATCGTTCGAGGCGGCGTTCGCCGCCTACTGCCAGGCCAAACATTGCGTTGGTGTGGCCAACGGCACCGATGCGCTCTTCATCGCGATGAAGGCCCTCGGCCTCAAGGCCGGGGACGAAGTCATCGTTCCGGCCAACAGCTTCATCGCCTCATCCGAGGCAGTGACACAGACCGGCGCCCGCGTCGTGTTCGCCGACGTCGATCCGCAGACCTACAACGTCAAGGTCTCGGAAATTGAAAAGCACATCACCAGCCGCACCCGTGCGGTGATCGCGGTGCACCTCTACGGTCAGCCGGCGGACATGGATCCAATCCTCGCCCTGGCCCGCAAGCACAAGCTGTTCGTGATCGAGGATGCCGCGCAGGCACACGGCGCACTCTACAAGGGCCGTGTCGTCGGGTCGATGGGCGACGTCGCCTGCTTCAGCTTTTACCCGGGCAAGAACCTGGGCGCGTACGGCGATGCCGGCGCCATCGTCACCAACGACAGCGCTCTGGCGTCGAAGGCGCGGATGTTCGCCAACCACGGCCGCATCGACAAGTACAACCACGAGATCGAGGGCGTGAACAGCCGGCTCGACGGCCTGCAGGCGGCAGTCCTTTCGGTGAAGCTCAAGCACCTGCCGAAGTGGAACGAGCTCCGACGCCAGCACGCTCGGCGCTATAACGAACTGCTGAAGAACACTGCCGTGGTCACGCCGACCGAACTCGCCGACGTGACGCCTGTCTACCACCTGTACATCGTTCGTGTCGCGGCGGCGCTGCGGGACGAGCTCCGGAAGTACCTCGAAGAGAACAAGGTCTCCGTGGGCATCCATTATCCGATTGCGCTGCCCAACCTGCTGGCGTATCGCTACATGAACCACGGCCCGCAGGACTTCCCGGAAGCCACCAAGGCCTCGGGCGAGATCCTGTCGTTGCCGATGTTCGCCGAGTTGACCGACGCGCAGATCTCGCATATCGCGGATCTCGTGCGGGCCTTCACGAGCCGTCAGCAGGCGGTCGGCGTTGGTCTGGCCGGCAGCGTCAGCGTCTAGCCGCCATTCGAGTTGAGCCACGCGCCTGCCCCGCGATCGATGTCGCACGGGCAGGCGCGTCGGCGAGACGACTTCCACCGGAGAAAAGCGACTTCGCACGTGGGTCCGGAGAATAAAGTCGCCTCCCAATCGACCTTTTTGCTGCCATCCAACAACGAGCCGAGTCTCTGGCCCGTAACCTCATGCGACACAAAGGTTTATCTAACTCGGTCGAGAAGACTTGTCAGCCGGGTTGGAGCGCCCTTTGCCACTACGGCGGTGACCGATGACTCCCAGCCAGTTACTGGATCGACTGAGCACCGTTCTCTCGGAATGTCGCAACCAGCGCGTCCTGGTCCTAGGCGACGCCATCCTGGACGAATATCTCCTAGGTAACTGCGGCAGGCTCTCGCCGGAAGCGCCGGTACCGGTGCTTCATGTCACCAGCACCCGTCAGGTCCTTGGCGGCGCGGCCAATACGGCTGCCAACATCGTGTCCCTGGGCGGCCAGGCAATCCTCATTGCGCTGATTGGCGACGATGAGGGAGGAGCGACGCTGCGGCGTTGCGCGGCCGAGGCAGGCGTAGACCTGCGCGGCGTGAGCGGTGGAACACCGACGCTCCGCAAGACCCGCGTGGTTGGGCAGCAGCAGCAGATCGTTCGCCTCGACTACGAAGAGGTGAGACCACCATCGGCGGAGACGTGCGATCGCATTCGCGCACTTGCCGAAGTGGCCATCGCCGAGTGCGATATCGTCGTGATCTCCGACTACGCCAAGGGCTTCCTCTCGGTTGACCTGGCGCGCTCGATCATCGCGATGGCCCACGAAGCCGGGCGCAAGGTCGTCGTCGATCCTCGGCCTCAGCATCGCGACTGTTACGTGGGGTGCGACTATCTGACCCCGAACTGGCGGGAGTCGCGTGGACTGCTCGGATGGGCCGACGCCGAAGCGTCCGCCCCGGAAATCGAGGCGGTGGCCACCGCCCTCGCGACCGGCCTCAAGACGAACGTCGTGCTCACCCTCGGGCCTGGCGGCATGTCGTTCTGCGGCCGCGATGGCCAGGAGCGCTTCGCCCTTCCCACGCTCGCCAAGGAAGTGTTCGACGTCAGCGGCGCGGGAGATACGGTAGTCGCCGCGCTGGCGCTGGCTCTCGCCGCTGGTTCCGATCACTCGACCGCGCTGGATCTGGCCAACCGGGCGGCCAGTGTCGCGGTCGGCAAGTTTGGAACCGCGACCGTGTCCGGCGAAGAAGTCTTGCGCGAGAGCGAAACTCAGCGCCTCGTACCGCGAAAGCTCCTCGCCTCTCTGGCCTCGAGCCTGCGCGCCAAGGGTCAACGGATCGTCACGATCAACGGATCGTTCGACCTCCTGCACAGCGGGCACCTGTACATCCTCAACGAAGCCAAGCGACAGGGGGACGTCCTGGTGGTCG
Organism: uncultured Acidobacteriota bacterium; assembly: GCA_963771415.1. GTDB lineage: Bacteria > Acidobacteriota > Vicinamibacteria > Vicinamibacterales > 2-12-FULL-66-21 > CAWAZT01. Next base: position 630,899 of record CAVYTI010000011.1, read on the forward strand.
GCCTGAACAGCGATGCCTCCGTCAGGCGATACAAGGGTCCAAGCCGCCCGGTCATTCCCGAGGCGCAGCGAGCGGAGATGTTGCTCGCCCTTCGCATGGTCGACTACGTGCACATTTTCGACGAGGCCGATCCCATTGCGTTCCTGAGCGATATCAAGCCCGACGTGCACGTCAATGGCTCTGAGTACGGCGCCGACTGCATCGAGAGCGAGACCGTGCGACGAGGCGGCGGCGCCCTGCACCTCGTCGAGAGACTTCCCGACCTTTCCACCTCGCGCCTCCTCAGCGCCGTCGGCAGCGCCGCTGCACGATGAGAACCCTGGAGTAACTCATGCGCCTCCGGTCATTGCTCTGGCTCCCCATCCTGCTCTGGCTTCTCGACTCCTGCGGCCGCGGGGCCGATCAGTTACACGTTCAGCGGCAGCGGCGACGCGCAGCTGACTGGCGGCTTCGTGCTGGACGACGGTGCGGCGTGGAGCGTCGACAGCAATCCAGGCGGCGTCACCGGCGTTCTCTCGTCGCCAATCCAACAATTGTGGGGCACTTACGGCGCCTACAGTTTCCAAGGCCTCGCGTCGCTACACGTGCTCGACAGGCCCGAATTTGGCAGCGATGGCTCGGACACGCCCGGCTCCGACTACTGGATCATTCGCGCTGCGCTCAGCGGTCCGGCGCAAGACAATCTTGCCCCGATGGCCCTGAACCTCTTCGTCTACACGTCGCCTGGCGGCCTGAACGGCCTGAGCTTCTCCCCGCCAGACCACTCGAACAGCCCGTTCGATTTCCAGTTCACGCTGAGCTTTTCGAACGCTCACGGAGACGTCGATTCGTTCGCTGGTGGCGCGCTCACGTCGTTGAATCGCGTTCCCGAACCGGGTACGTTGTCGCTTCTCGGCCTGGGGGCAATCGCGCTGCTCGGCCGTCGATTCCGCCAGGCCTAAAATCGATTCAGCGAGCGACGCTTTTCCCCATGCCGGAGTGGGCTTCCTGGGCGGTGCTTCGCCTCGGCAAGCCCCTGCAGCCTCGCCACCTCGCGTGGGTAATCTGGAAAGTGTGTGTGGAAGGACCGATGGTATGAGGGCGGGCGCAAGCCTTCATGTGGCCTGCCTGTGTTGAGACCTTTCAGATGCGGGAGGGGTCGATATCCCGTTCGAAAATTCTGGAGAGCAGGCTGTCCCAGGTGCCGACCAGCGCTGCCTTGAGCTCGTTGTACTGGATTTGAGCGCGTTTGGCCGCGGGCCATCCGAATACTCGCCGAATCCAATCGTATTTCCAGGACAACTGCGGCAGCCGGACTTCCCCGCCGAGCGCGGCCGCCAGCTGCTGGCACGCGCGCCACGAGGTCTGGCCGGTTCGGATAGAAGTGAATCAGCCAGGTTTCGAGGTAGGTGATGCACGCCTGACGGACTCTCGGGCTGTCCTCGAGCGAGCGCAGATATCCAATCTGCGTCTCCATTGCCAAACATCTGCGCCTCCATCTTGCGGTTGGAGGCGCCGATGTAGCTGACCCTGGCGGTGCTCGAGATTCGATAGTAGACGCGAGCGTCGGGCACGAACGTGATGTGGTCGCTGCGCATGATCACCCGGGAGAAGTACTCTCCGTCATCATCGACCAGCAGCCGCGCGTCCCATGGGCCGGCGGCTTCGGTCAACTCGCGACTGACCAGCCACGTGGCCGTCTGCATGTGGTTGTTGTTCTCCCACTTGCGGACCATCCACTCGACCGGAGGCAGGCTCTCCCACAATGGTGTAGGGACGAACCGCGCTGTCGACGGTCGGTTCCTGAAATACGCCCAGCCGGCCGACGCCAGCGTGCGCAGAGCTCGCGTTGCGCAACGCCTCGACCTGCTTCGCGACCTTGTTCGCCGACAGCAGGTCGTCCGCATCCAGCCATTGGATATAGTCTCCCTGGCTCAGGGAATAGGCCTTGTTTCGAGCAGCCGCGGATCCCGCGTTCTGCTGGCTGATGACTTTGAGAGACGGCGACGCGATTGTCTGCGCGGCCGCGAGGGTCGCGTCCGTCGACCCGTCGTCGACAATGATGATCTCCTTGCGTAGCCCAGGTCTGCGCCAGCGCAGACTCGATCGTCTGAACGATGGATCGTTCAGCGTTGTAAGCCGGAATCAGAATGGAGACCAAGGGTTCCATCGGTCTATTTACGCTGAGTGGGGACCGGGCCGATAGCCGTTGCTCGACAAGACGCGTAGACGCCGGTGGTGATCTCGGTCACTTTGGCCCACGAGTGCTGCTCGTGGCCGATTCTTCGGATCTCCTCGCGCGCGCGATCCCGATTCCGATACAGCTCGCTCGAAAAGAAGCGCTCGATGGCCGAGGCGAGCGCAGCCTCATCTTTGGGAGCGCAGACGAGACCAGTGACGCCTTCGATCACGTCCTGTTTCAACGAAGCAATATCGGTGGCGATTGCCGGAAGTCCGAAGTTAAAGCCAGGAACAGGACACCGCTCTGAAACACGACCACAGACGGCAAGGCTAAGACATCGGCGGCCTTGAAGTAGACCTCGGTGTCTTCGTCAGGCACGTACTCGATTCGTCGGATGATGCGCGAATCCATGCCCTCCGCCACAATCCGCTGCTCGATATCCGCCCAATAGGATTCGGACCCTTTGGGCCGACCGGCAATGACCAGGATGCAGTCGGGAATCGTGGCCATGACCCGGGCAAAGGCGCCGACCAGATACTCGACTCCCTTGTAGGGCGCGATGTTTCCGAAAAACAACACGACTTTGGCCGACACCGGCAGACCGAGACGCGCGCGAGCCTGCTCTCTGGCGTCAGATGCCGTGTCGGGGACAGAGTTGTTGATCCCGAAGGGAATCACACTGATTCGCGAGCCAGGAACGCCGAAATCGTCCTGAAGTTCCCGCTTCATCTCCTCGGTGTGGACAAAGAGATGATCGGACAGAGCCTGTACTGGATTCTCAACGTGAGGCGATTGAGAAAAGTGTCCGTGCCATCTCTCGCCTCGCGGTTCACGTTGTGAACCGTCAACACTACCCGGCGCCGCTTCAATCGATAGAAGAGCTGCAGCAGCGTTCTATCCAGGACCTCGATCTTGTTGTTCCAGAGAATGTGAAAGATCGGCGGCGTCGTTCCGGCCGCGTAGCGAAGCAGTCGGCACGTAGTAGGCGGCGACGCGGCGGACCTTGGCCGCCGGCGGCGCGTCTGGGCGCTGATCGCCGCGAAGGTTGAGAAAGCGAACGAGGGGGTTTGCCTGCAGCTCCGGGCTCTCCAAATCGTCGCTGCCGATGAAGTCGAACGGCAGTCCCGCACCGCTCAATGCCTGAGCCATATCGAACGCGTACGGTCGGTCCCCTCCGCCCGTGAGCAGAGTGACGTTGTTCGGACCAGGAGCGAACAAATGCTCTTCTCGGCCCACTGCCACATCTGTCGCGACCGGGGATGGCTTCACCTGTTCCAGCTGGGTCCGTTCAAGCATCAGTGTTTTCGACCTGCCCATTCACACGAGAAACCGCCCTCGATCCTTTTCAACACTCGCACCTTACCGCGCTAGACGGCGGAGTTCAGGTCCCGAACCGCTTGCCGGCCGTTCAACTGGCGGAGCGTCGCCGCGTAGACTTCGTCCAGCGTTATCGCCGTCGTGGCCTCCTCGACAAAACCCCGCTGATAAAAGAACCGCTCGAGCAACGGAGAAACGATTTTGATTTGAAGGCCGTAATCGTGGATTTCCCAGGGACTTGTGCAGTTGAACAAGGTGACACACGGCACCTGCGTCGCAAGCGCGAAATGCATCGGCAGGCTGTCGCCACTGACCAGGCAGCGATGATTCGCGACGTCACCTAGATGTTCAAGCAAGGATGGCCGCCGGGCCAGGATGTTGACCGTCAAACCATCCGCTTCCAACCGTCGCTGGAGATCATCGTAGTAGGCCCAGCCCTTCATCGGCCAAACCGGCCCAGCTACCGGTGCGATCGCGACATCGCCAGCAAGATCGGTCGGGGCCGGCGCCGCGATCCGATAGGTCTCGTCGGCGAATTGCATCCCCAGGGCATCGAAGACGAGGTGCTGGTAGGTCCGTCGATTCGCGAGCTTGAGCTTGTCCGCCCGATCGCGGCCGTACTTGCTGACGAGACTCAAGTCGAACCAGCCGCGCGAGTCGGCGGTGTAAGTGATTCCGCCGTTCGGGTCCAGGTGGGCGCCGAACAATCGCCGCGCCTCGACGCTGGCGAGAAATTCGGCGACCTCTTGCTCGTCTTCCAGATTGATGACGAGGTCGTAAGCGCGATCGCGCGCCACTTCGCGATTGGTCCACGGCAAACAGCGAACCGGAGGCACGATACCCTCGAGTAGCGCCGTATTCATTACCGCCGTGATCCAGGTCACGTGTCCCTGCAGGCGGTGCAGCAAAGTCGTCGTCCGAACCACGTCGCCGGTTGCGTTGAGCTTTACGATGAGGACGTTCATAGCGCAAAAACCTGTTGAGTCGGGAAACCATTTGAATCGGGAAACCACCTCGCGCGAGCCAAGACCCGTCGAGACGCCAGCCCCTTTCTCGCTCTGCGAACCAGCCTCCTGATACCGTCGATCTGGAGATACCGGTAGCGTGCATCAGCTTAGCCGCGTCGCCGCGCCCACCTTAAGTCGAACCGACGGACGTCGACCACTCGGGTCTTCGCCATCGACAACGATCCGCCTGCGTGGCGATGAAGCCATCCAAGCACGCCAGACCGGACAGCAGTCCGGGCGGCGTGACCGGCGTCTCGTCGCCGATACAAGAGTTGTGGGGAACTCGCGGCGCCTACACGTTTCAGGGAATCGCATCCCTGCACGTGCTGGATCAGCCGGAATTCCGGAGCGATGGCGGCTCGCAGCAGACGCCGGGTAAATCGGTTACACGCAAACGGCACTCCGACCGAACTTCTGTCGTCCAATGACTGGAAGTCGTTGCGGCCGTGATAGTTGGAGATTTTCATGCCATCTCACGGCACTGGAACTACGGCAAAGTCTTCGATTGGGAAGACCTTCGTCTCTTCCGACAACCGGGTAAACAAACGCTACAGAGAAGAGGTCGAGACTCGAGCCCAATAGTTGTCGCGAGCCTCGGATGCCACCCGCCGCAGGAGTGTCTTGATTTTGTAGCGAAGGCTTCGTGGACATGACCGGGTGCCTGGAACGGGCTCTCTCCAACCGATATGGACCTTTGCAACCTGACCCGGATTCAAGTCGAGCACAAGACGGAGTTCGCCTGCCTCACACTGCCACGCAGTCTGTCGGAGTCGACGGATACGTCTTTGACGGCAGAAGGCTCACATTCACGTTTCTTGACAACGAAACGCCTTCGTTGTTCGAAGTAGTTGGCGAGGATCGATTCGGACGGGTACATTTCAATTTCTACCACATCTGGTGATAGCTCTCGGCCGCCAGGCGCCGCGGACAACATTTCCCAGATTGGTCCAGGAAAGCGGGCAATTCAAGGCATTCAGCTGTTCAACGAATTCTGAAAGATGCTGGGACCGATTGCGACAGTAGTCGTGGTGTATCACGATGAGACAGGGCTTCCCCAGGAGGATATCAAACGCAAAGTTCGCAACACCCTGTGACGGATATCGCCGTGTAAATAGGGGGAAGTGGTGATAATTCATGATGGCGACGTCCCACACGTCTGATGTCCTGATTATCGGTGGTTCACCATCAGCGCTGGTCACTTCAATATTGACCGTCCCGATGAAGTCGGCAGACTTCAGCACGGCCATCGCGGCATCTGAAAACACTCCCTGAGGAAAGACCATCACGGATCATGCTGAATTCCGGTCCTTGTTTGGTGTCGTGACATGCGCTCGCTCGCCAGCCGGACCTTCGATGCCAGCAGATCGTGATCACGCGTCCCTAACTCGCTCGCCGTGTGATCGCAACCGTGTATTGACAGCGAATAACTCTGTTTGTTCTCCGCGAACAAAGCGAACGACCTTCCAGGGTACTTTGTCGCCAATTCCACGGTATGAATGCGATGTTGGTAGAAAAGCCATGACGCCTCATGACGTCGAGTAGATCGCTGAAGGTCAGGAAGCCATACCGACGACTGAGCAACGGATCGTCAATAACAACACAGGCGCCAGCCTTCGGTGACTTCCAACATACGTCGGTGAAGGCCCATTTCGAATACAGCACTATCGGAACGGCGGAAATAAAGTGATCACGAATGTCAAAGTTTCCTGTTCGAACGGGCTCGTCTAGGTCAACGATCTTGGAAGATACGCACACAAACACAGGTATGCCGTAACAATCGCCTCTGAAGAACGCCGCCGAGCCATTCCCTGAAATGATTTTTTCGGCAGCCGCACCAACGAACTCTGCTCTTCTGTATACTTTGGCGCCAGGAACTCGTAAGCCGCTCATCGGACCGCAGAACTCCGGCGAGACGTTTGACAGAGCCCACTCCATCACAGGCGGATGGCAGTCGAGGATCCTCGCTGCCTGATCGGCCGTTACTCGCCGAACCACAGCCTGTAGAGCCTCTACCTCCTGTCCACCATAGACGAAAATAGAGTGCACTCGGCCGCGGCACAGGCGGATCCCGTCTGGCTGGTTTTCAGAGTGGCCGAGCAACTGAGCAAAGACATCTGATGAGCAGAATAGTTTGACTCTCTATGCATCGTCCGACCGGTCGTCTTCGGTCGTCCAGTCCGGCAGCTGCAGCCGACGCGATGGAATTCCAAAGAAATCCAGCAGCCTGACAATCTGCGCGTCTCGCGCGGACGGCTCTGAATCCGACAACACTATCGCCGTTTCAGATAATGGCCGGCCCAGCTCAGACAGGTCGACACGTGCCATTGCTTTACTGCCTGCCCTGGCTGATGGGTTTTCTCGCGACGACAAGTGATCTCATCGCTCGGGATCAAGCAACGGTATTCAGCACCGGCGTCAACACCGCCAACACGCGGGACAGCGGTTCGCCGGCCGAATGCGGAATCCAACAGAAATGCTCCCTATTCAGAACCTCAAAGCCCACGCTTTCAAACGGGTCGGTGTATTCCGACAGCGAAGGAATATAACACTCTTCGAGCGCCTCGCTCCGGCCGCCGAAGCGGCTCTTCAGGGCACTACGGAAAAGTGGAAATCTATCGTTCATGTCGATGACCACGCACACGCCGCCTGGAGCGAGCATGTCAAAGACATCTCGCGCGCACTCCACCTGCTTCTTAGCTCGATGGCAATACCGGATCGTGTTGACTCCGAGAATGAAGTGGAAGGAATTCTTGAGCGCCTCCTTTTCTACAGCCATGGAGGCCACCAGATCTTCAACGAGAGTTTCATTCTTCGCGACGTGGAAACTGATTTTCTGGCTGTACCTCGATTGAGATAGTTCTTTGCCTCACGCCTCGCCGCCTCGATGAGCACAGGGGAAAAATCGGTACCGACGGCGGTCTCGACACCGACCGCGCCCCGCTCGAAGACCGACATCAGATGCACGAGATTCATTCCACCCCCGCAGCCGAACTCCAAGATCCTGATACCACCTCGCTTTGTCTCTGGGGGCACCGCACTGAGAGCCTCCAGATAGATCGCCTTGTAATCATGGTCAAGCAGATAACCATAACCCGCGGTCGCCTTCGTATACTTCAGAATGGCGTCCTGGGACGTGAACTCCCTGAAGAACGCGTCCGAACTCGTGGCAGTCTCCGTGTTGTGGTTCATAAATACATTCCTGCTGTTTGATGTTGAGGATAACAAGTGTAGTCGAGTTTGATCTTCGCTGAACGCGCCGAGAGGCATCAGCGGGTTGTCGGTCCTTTAGCACGGGGCTCTCCCGAATGGAGGTCTGGCGACCGCCGATGAGGCATCGCCTCCGCAGTCAACGCCATCAACGGGGCGAAGAGCGCCGGGCCGAGGGCCCACGTCCTCCGGCAGCTGCAGCGCAGCCCCCGACGCACAGATCATCCCGACATTCGAAAGGTTCAATACAACTCCTCGGAGGCTGCGGCCGATCAAGTCGTCGACCATCGCCGTCGTTTCGCCGTGAATGTCCTTTCCCCGCGTTAACTGCGCGGTCGGCGCCAATTGTTAACTGGAAGAACATAAAAGCGGTATACTGCAGCTTGAAGAACTGTTCGGTCACATTCTGGATGCCGTGCCACGACTTCGCCCAAGACTCAGGCGTCGTTTGTCCGAACACAGGTACACACGACACTCTGATATCAGTTGGAGCCAGCACCGCTTGATAAACGAGAAGGGATCGAGCGCTGCGAAACCCTGACGTCACGACCGCCACTGACTTGATGTTCCTGGTTATCAGAAAGGCGGCAATCTGTTTGGCAGCGTTTAGTGAAATGGGCTCCATTTCGCGAACCGGAACAACCTCTACTTTCTCCAGTCGAGCGATTTGAGCCATCAGTCCAGCGACGCCGTCATGGACTCTCAATTCAGGAACCATCGGCGGCTGTGAAGGTCGTCACGAGCACTCTGCCGGCGCGGCCCGCACGGTGGAGTTCCTCTGCTCGTTCAAAGAGCAGGTAGTCGGCGTCAAAGTTCTCGACCAAAAGCGCATCGGCTCGCCCAGTCTCCTCCCTGCACACGAGACCATGTCCTATCGCGGGAACCCAAATGCCGCTTGTCGACCACGCCAGAATCACGAAACAAGTGGCCAGCGCAAGCCGGAATATCCACGTGATCTAAATACATTCCTTGCGGTAGACGAACCACTCCGTCCACGTTCGTGGTTCCTTTACTTTCAAGGCAGGCACACCGGGACCGTCAAATCATTCGTCGCGAAACTGAGAGGTAGAATCGCCAGCGATCCGATTAAAATCACTGGCTTGGTACAGGGGGATGAGCCGCCTTTGCGAAGCTAACGGACGATGCGAAGGTTTGTAGGTGCCGTGGGCGGTAGAATCGATCCACGGGTCTCGTGGGCACCGACGTCCTCAGGCAGCCCCCGATGGCCTCGTTACGCTGTTGACGCTACCGCCGTACCCGGCGATAACAACACCCTGGTCAATAACCGGTGAACCAGGCTGAAGGGACAATCCGTTGCGATCTGGTGCGAGTCCAGGCCGATATCGGCCAGTGAAACCGGACGGCAGCGACACAACGCTCGCAAACATCGGATCGCTGCTCCATGCGACCGCCTCATAAGTGCTGAGGTTACTCGCGGTAGTTATTGTACCTATCGCTGATTCAAGCGAATCGGCGATCCAGCGCTCCAGGTTGTAAGCCGGAACGAGGATCGACACCTAAGGCTTCATCTTCTCTCCATCTTTAGAACGCAGTGGCCCGATCAGACGAACCGCATGTCCTCTTCATCGCGGGTTCAGCAGCTTCGTGTACACCGCCTTTGTGGCTTCTCCAACGACGGCCCAGGAGTGCGTCTCGCATTCGCGAACCTGCGTATGCCGTCCCGGCGCTTCTCTAGTTCGCGGGACAGATTAACTCTGAAAGAATACGCCCCAATCGCCCCGGCCAGTGCGCCGGGGTCCCTCGGCTGACAAAGAACACCGGTCTCGCCTTGGATGACATCATCTCGCAGTGAGCCTACATCCGTGGCAATCACTGGGACTCCGAAGGCGTATGCAAGGAATGGCACACCACTTTGGAAAATATCCGTGTACGGGATCCCCACCGCGTCCGCTGCTTTGAAGGACCGTTCTACTTCTTCGTCAGGTATGAACTGAATCCGCTCGACCACGTGTTCTCGAAGCCCGCCCGACGTGATCGCCCGCTGAATCTCGTACTGATACCTGTGTACCCCGCCTTGACTTTTCCGGCAATGATGAGCCGAATTCGCGTATCGGATCCCGGCGAGAATCGCTAGCGCTGAAATAAAGTACTTTGAGCCCCTTGTATGGGGCAATCTGGCCAAAGAACAGGAGCGTCTTCTCACCCGATTCAACCCCGAGCGCCCGTTTCGCGTTCTCCGGCGTCAGATTCCTGGTCGGAATTGTGTTGTTGATGCCAAAAGGGATGACGGTAACTTTTGCCTCGTCCACGCCGAAGTCTGCGACGAGCTCCTGCTTCATGCGATCTGTGTGCACGAAGAGGTGGTTGCACAGATGATACTGAATTCGTAGCGTAAGGCGGTTCACCCACCCGTCTCTCCGATCCCGTTTTGCGACGTTGACGTTGTGGGCGGTGAGCACTACCCGCTTCCCAAGCAAGCGGTAATACAGCATCAAGGCTGTCCGGTCGAATACCTCGAAACGGTTGTTCCAGAGGATATGGAGGATTCGTGGCCGTGCACGAGCAGCGAATGTAATGAGACGGCGATAGTAATTCAGAACACGAATCGCCTTCCGGCCTGCGGGAGCATCTTCAGACTGGTCTCCACGAAGATTCAAAAACACGACACCCTCAGTTGTCTTCACCTCGACGCAATCCAATTCGTTGCTGCCGATAAAGTCGATGCGCACGCCTTGTGCCGCGAGCGCCGCTGTGAGACCCACGGCATAAGGTTTGTCGCTGCCGCCAGTCAGAAGAGCGATGCGGTGAACCGACGAAACCGAAACCGGCGAATCCATGGCCTGACCGTCTCGGTGAACCGAACGCAGAGGCGATGTGCTCACGACGAGTGTCACGAATGCGGCCGCCTTGCCACACCAGCACACCCCTCTGCGGCGCCCCTTGCGGCATGTCGCGGCCCTCCCCAACTCGGCTGCAGAGCTAACACAGCTTTCTACGCCCTCAGCAGCGTGCTGTAGATCAGCTGAACAGACAAGGCCTTGTTAATTTCGACCAGATGATTATGTGTACCAGCTACATGTTGCCGAACCATTTGGCTCACCGTCGGATAGTCGAAATGTCCGGGCGGACTCGGCCTGCGGGTTCAGAAGCGTCTGCTGAATGAAATCAGCAAAATGCGTTTTGATCCATATCCTGTATCTCTCCCACTTCTACCACTGAATAGCCTTTCAGGATGCATGGCGGCGAATAGGCTATCCAGACGAGTCATCCAATGCGGAGTCGCGATGAGGTACATGTATTCAATTTTGAAAAGCGCCCAAAAAAGGATAATAGGCCAGCTTCGTCACGACGGGGTTTGGGCTAACAAACCGACCGAGATTTGTGACGAACTTACCGAATTCTGGAGCAAAGTCCTTTACGTAAGCCTCCTGCAGGTCCCCCGCTGCACGACTACCCTTTGGCGCCTGATACATGAGCTTCACAAGCGCGTTGTCCATATAGGGCGTACGCATGGTTAGGTAGGCTTGCTCTACGACGACTCGCCCATACTCGTGCCAAGAAATCTCCTCGGTCACGACTCGTGTCAAATGATGCCCGTCGGCATTGGTCGCCAGAAACGCCGGTTGACGATCGACGAGCGACTGGAGTTCGTTGCTGAGCAGCCTCAGGCTTATAGCGGGCCTGACCCACTGAGTCTGCGAATGCGAACGATCTCACTACCAAATTTTCCTGTCAGACGGATGGGAGCGACGTCCCAGCAATCTCATTAAAAAACACATCATGAGCGCCAAATGCGTCATGGCAGCCGTCGGAGATCTGGACGGCACGAGCGGCATAGTCTCCGAATCCCTTCAGGAATGTGTCGTTGATTCGTATTGCATGAAACTGCTGATTGTAGATATAAGCTGCCTTTCGAGCCGTGCTCACATCGTAAAGCTCGCCCCACGCACCACCGAAGGTGTAGGCAGGGTGTTCTCTGTTGCGTTCGTGAAGAGCCGCCATGATTAGCCGCGTATCCAGACCCGCCGTCAACGAGAGAGCTACCCTCGGCCCCTCCCTGGCATAAAGAGGAAACACGTCCGTCACAGTTTGGGCCCAACGACTATAGAATTCCGCTGCGCTTAGTTCCGGTTGCGCCTCCCACTCTCGGAAGTCGAAGGTACGGCCGCCTCTCCAACGCTGCACCGTCCCTGAAAGACCACGCAGCCGCGTGCGGCAAGAGCTGGATGCCCTGAAACAAGGACCGATTGCCAATGACGGTACCGTATCCGAGTCGCTCGGCAAGCGCCGCTTGACGTTACTTTCTGAGCCCCGGTCTTATGCGAAGTAATGACTTCGCCTCGGACGAAAACACAAACTCCTCATCCGTTTCGTGATAATAGACTCTCCCTACCGAATACCTGTCGTTGAATAGCGTGACGCTGTTCTGTCGCCGGTCGACCACCACACCGGAGAACCATCCGTTCAGTTCGGCATAGAACTCCTTCCCATACATTTTGTACAAAGCCATCAGATACTTGGCGTCTCTTGATCCTCCTTCGATTCCTGCCTGTCGCAGGCGACTCAGTTGGTCGCGCGACGGATAGTGCTCTCCCTGGAAATATGATGACAACATCTCTATTCTGGCTCACCAACGGCATGCAGTCTGCGTACGAATCGGGGTGGCATGTCCATCCCGACCGAAGTCCGGCCCATTCGTCCACTTGTACGTGCCCCTTCTTGATTGAGGAGCATGGCAGAGCGCCCTGACCATCGAGTCGAGGTCTTTGTCGATCGCGTTGTACGAGCGCTTACGTATGATTCCAGTGATTCCTGGCATAACACACAAATAGGCTGTACCTGAAGACGGACTGCTCTATGCGGAGCTGCTGTAACTGTTCGGGACGATGAGACTTCGTTTTACTGGCTATGCGATTCGCTTGATAACCGGTGGGAACCGGCCGAACATCACTTCCTAAGGCTCGTGCTGCACTCACGCCTCATGGTACGGAGTCTCTCGTTTGGTTCGAATTCAAGAAACCATCTGGAATGTCCTACGAGCGCCGCGGAACTGGCGGAGAGGGGTAGGATTTGAACCTCCGATACGGTCGCCCGTATACCTCTCCTTTATGAAAGCGCCGCCTGAGGCTACTCAGCCACCTCTCCGGATACGTCAGAAACGTCGAACCGCTCACCGTATGCTCAAACCGCACTCATTCCTCTTGCGGGTCGTTGACCGGTCGCTCACCAGCCGGCTGAGCGCCTCCCATCTTCGGCTTCCGTCGCAGAGTCGCAAAGTTTCTGTAGAGTCCAGCGCGCATATTCCCAAGAACATGGAGGACCTTTTCCGGAAGCACATCCTTTAGCTCCCGATAGAGCTTGAGGCGCACGGCGATGCGTCCTTTCAGTGTTAACGGGACGTATTGCGGGTAATTCACTCGCTCGAAACCATGTCGTCGCTTGAACTCCACTAAAGAGCTGGTAGCTTTGTTACCGTAAGCGAACTTTGCGTAAGTGAGATACGGCACGCCCTTCTGAGCACACACCTCCACAGCCTTCGCGATGAGTGCGTTCGTGGGTTTCTTGTCGAAATGGCTTTGCTTTGAAACAATCAGCACGAGGTCGTTCGCCACGCCAATCCGCAGCAGCTTGACGAAACCGTGTATCTCCTCGCCGCAATACGCGCCAATGAATTCGCTCTTCTCCAGGCAATGAGCGGTCTCATTCTTGATGGTCGCAAAGTCCTTGCCATAATGCCAGAAGGCCCGACCCTGCCGGACCGGAGATTCGTTGTAGATGTCAACGATACCCTGCACGAACCGGTCATCGAACGGCGCGACGCGGACCACAACCCCCCGCTTCGCCGACTTCTTGACGTTCTGCTTCACGTCCGTACCAATGCGCTTGTTAACCCAGTCCTCATATGTGGTGACTCTGACGACCGCTGGTTGTCCATCTCGAACGGGTAAGATGTCTCTCGATTGTATCGGGGATACGCTGGGAGAAAGTGAAAATGTCCGCGCCGCATCCGGTCGCCCCGAGGTCCCGGCGAAACGCTTCCGGGTCCTTGATGACTTCGCCGTCGATCGCTTTCTCATC
>CAVYTI010000012.1:0-235632 GCA_963771415.1 uncultured Acidobacteriota bacterium
CGCAGTCAGCCCTTGACGATGTAGCCCCGCTTCACCAGGACATCACGCAGCCGATCGCGCAACTCGCCCTGCAGCTCGACGCCGCCATCGACCACCGTCCCGCCGGTGCCGCAGGAGCGCTTCAGCTCCTGGCTCAGCTCCTTGAGAAATTCGCTGTTCTTCGGCAGGCCGTCGACCACTGTTACCGTCTTGCCTCCGCGCCCCTTCTTCTCAATTCTCAGTTTCGCCACGATGCGTGTCGGAACCGGGGCGTTGGCCACGCGCTGCTCGCTGCATTGGCAGTTCCGCTGCGGCCAGCCGCACACCGGACACTTGCCGGCCGTGTCCGTGGAGTAGACGAGGCGGGCGTTGTGCTTCGGACTCATGGCGTCATCATGCGCGAGTCGCGGCGCGGCATCAAGGTCGCACCTCCGGTTGTCAGGTGGGGTCCGTGCCGTCTATCGTGTAGACCACGTTACATGGCGCTCACCGCAACTATTCACAACTTCGACATCGAGCTCGCCGACACGGATCGCCATGTCTACGAATCTTTGGCGCTTCGGCTGGCGCGGCATCCTTCCGAGTCCGAGGAATACTTTGTCGCGCGGCTGATCGCGTATCTACTGGAATTCGCTGAGGGCATCGAGTTCTCACGCGGGATCTCGAGCCCGGAGGAGCCGACCATCGCCGTTCGCGATCTGACCGGTGCGATCACAACCTGGATCGACATCGGCACCCCTGATGCCGACCGGCTGCACAAGGCGTCGAAGCTGGCGGGACGCGTCGCGGTGTACACGCACAAGGACCCGACACAGTTCCTGAAGCAGTTGGCGGGCAAGAGGATCCATAACGTCGACGCGCTGGAGCTCTATGCTATTGATCGAGCGTTGGTCAGCGGGGTCGTGGCGCGTCTCGAGCGGCGCGTGGCCTTCACCTTGTCGGTCAGCGGCGGCGACCTGTTCCTCTCGATCGGCCCGGATACTCTCACGGGCAACGTCAAGCGCCTGTCTCTCATGGTGTGAGAACCGCACCAACTGAAGCAAACTCGTCGGTGCCTAGCGCGCTGTACTCGGAACCAGAGCTCGAGCCGGCGCGATGGAGTTACCGTCCGGATCGGCGAGCATGGCGACCTTGACCGTTGGTCCCGATGGCCGGCACTGCATCTCCATTCCCATTTCGCGCAGCCTGCCAACCTGCTCGTCGCCCGTCTGACGCTGCGTCGAGAGGACGGTGGACGAAGGACCAGTGACGAAGGACGAGACTGAGGACTATGGTCCGTCCGGGCCACCCGGACTGGACGGCGAATGACCCGAACCGGTGACGCAGCCGTCGGAGGATCTTGATAGATTCCTCGTCGAGGAACCTTCATGACGATGGGGCCCGAGCTCGAGGCGCTGAAAAAGCGTGAGGCTCCGCTGGCGATGTCGGCGGATGAATTTCGGGAGATTGGCCACCGCCTGGTCGATCAGATTGCCGAACGGCTGGCGACGCTGCCGGAGGCGCAGACCGGTTCCCACCAGTCGCCGGAAATTGTTCGGCAGGCACTGGGAATGGAGCACGAGCTGCCGTCCGAAGGCGTCGCTGCCGACCGGTTGCTGACCGAGGCGACCGACGTGCTGTTCGATCACTCGATGTTCAATGGCCACCCGCGCTTTTTCGGCTACATCACGTCGAGCCCTGCGCCGATTGGGATGTTCGGCGATTTCCTGGCGGCCGCGCTCAACCAGAACGTGGGAGCCTGGCGACTCGCGCCGATGGCGACCGAGGTCGAACGGCAGACGATCCGCTGGATTGCCGAGCTGATCGGATTTCCCGCCACCTGCGGCGGGCTGCTCGTCAGCGGCGGCAATATGGCCAACTTCGTCTGCATCATCGCCGCCCGTGCGGCGAAGGCTCCGTGGGACGTGCGCAAGACGGGGCTGTCGGGGGGCAGGCCACGACTGCTGCTCTATGCGTCGACGGAGACCCATACGTGGATCCAGAAAGCCGCCGATCTCTCCGGACTCGGCACCGATGCGATTCGCTGGATCACCACCGATCGCGATCAACGGATGGACCCTGCTGCCCTGCAGCGGCAAATCGCGGACGATCGTCAGGCCGGACATCAACCCTTCCTGGTCGTCGGCACCGCGGGGTCGGTGAGCACGGGCGCGATCGATCCACTCCGGGAGATCGCTGACGTCTGTCGTGCCCAGGACCTGTGGTTTCACGTGGACGGCGCCTACGGTGCCCTGGCCGCGCCAGTGCCCGGAACGCCCGCCGATCTGCGTGTGCTGAGCGGTGCCGATTCCGTCGCGGTCGATCCCCACAAGTGGCTGTACGCGCCGCTCGAGGCCGGTTGTGTGCTCGTTCGCAACGCCGCGACGCTGCACGGTGCATTCTCGTATCACCCGGCCTACTACCACTTCGACGCGGAGGTCCTCAATTATTTCGATTGCGGTCCGCAGAACTCGCGGGCGTTCCGGGCGCTGAAAGTCTGGCTGGCGCTGCGCCAGGTGGGCCGCGCCGGCTATCTCAAGATGATCGGCGACGACATCCTGCTGGCCAGGCACCTGCGCGATCTGGTGATGGAGCATCCGGAGTTCGAAGCGGTGACGCAGAGCCTGAGCATCACGACGTTCAGGTACGTGCCGCCGGATCTGCGATCGCAACGCGGATCGGCAAAGGTCGAGGCGTATCTGAACGAGCTGAATCAGGCGCTGCTGGCGGCGCTCGAGAGAAACGGCGGGGCGTTCCTCTCGAATGCGCTCGTCGATGGCAAGTTCCTGCTGCGAGCCTGCGTTGTGAACTTCCACACGGCGCTGGGAGATATCGACGCGCTCCCGCCGCTGCTGGCCCGCCTGGGACGAGAGGTCGACCTCGCGCTCAGACCGGAACGAGGAGGCCGCTAGCACGTACGCCCCACCTCCGCGCACCTTGCGCCACCTCGGCAGCCATGATAGCGTCGATACTTAGAACGTCTAATGGTCAGCCGCCGCACCAACTCCGACCAGTTGCACGGGACGCTCGACATGCTCGTCCTCAAGAGCCTCCAGCGCGGCGCCTCGCACGGGTACGCCATCGCCGTCTTTCTCCAGAGCGTCTCGCAGGACGTGCTGCAGGTCGAGGAAGGCTCGCTCTACCCGGCGCTCTATCGGATGGAGCAACGAGGCTGGATCACCTCCTCGTGGGGCATGTCAGAGAACAATCACCGGGCGCGTTTCTACCGCCTCACCGCCGCCGGACGGCGTCAGCTCGAGGCGGAGTCCGACAGCTGGCAGCGCCTCACCGGCGCCGTGGCGCGGGTCATGGAAGCCTAGGAGCGTGACCTCCAAGTCCCAACACCCAATGCGCCGCAAAATCGCGTCAGGTTTCTCAGCGTGTGGGTCGGGAGTTGGGGCTTGGGATTGTCGGCCGGGTTTCAGCGGCCTGCTAGCCTGAAGGAGGCCTCGTGAGCATGTTCCGCGTGCTGAAGGATCGGATTCGCGCGCTCGTCGGTCGGGACGTGGTCGCCGACGAGATCCGCGAGGAGCTCCAGTTTCACGAAGACCGTCTGGCCGAACGTCTCGAACGCGAAGGACGGTCGCCATCGGCCGCCCGCCGCGAAGCGCGGCGCCGGGTCGGCAGCCGGGCCAGGCTCCAGGACGCCGGATACGACGTGCGCGGCGGCGGCCTCGTCGAAGCGATGCTCCAGGATCTCCGCCACGCCGTGCGGCGCCTGATCGCGCAGCCGGGGTTCACGGCTGTCGCGCTCGTGACGCTGGCTCTCGGCATCGGCGCCAACACGGCGATCTTCAGCGTTGCCAGCGGCGTCCTCCTGCAGCCGCCGCCCTACCCGCACCCCGATCGCCTGACGATGGTCTGGAACGACAACGCGCGAATCAGCATACGTGAGGACTGGCACTCCTACCCCAACTACGTGGACTATCGCGACCGCTCGACGCTCTTCGACGGGCTCGCCGCGTTCAATACTGCGGCCTGGACGCTGACCGGCGACGGCGATCCCGAGCGGATCCCTGGCGTCTTCAGCACCGCCAATCTGTTCGACGTGCTCGGCGTCGGACCGGAGCGGGGACGCACGTATTCGCGCGAGGAAGATCTGGCAGGCGCAACCGATGTCGTCGTGATCTCGCATCGCTTCTGGCGCCAGCGGTTCGGCGGCAGCGAGGACGCGGTTGGACGCTCGATCATGCTCAACCGCAACGCCCGGCGGATCATCGGCATCATGCCCGAAGGATTCGCGTTTCCCTCGGCCAATTCCGACCTGTGGGTCCCCGCTCAGGCCGGGCCAGAACTGCGCGGCTCCCGTGGTTCGTTATGGCTGCAGATCGTCGGTCGCCGGAAGGCGGACGTCACCGTCCCGCAGGCACAACAGGATCTCACCCGGGTGAATGCCGCCATCCTGACTGCCGCTCCAGGCCAGAAAGGCTATGGCGTCTACGTCGAAGACTACCGGGAACACCTGGTCGGACAGGTGCGTCCGGCAATTCTCATCCTGCTGGGCGCCGTCGCCTGTGTGCTCCTGATTGCCTGCACCAATGTGGCGAACCTGCTGGTCGCGCGCGGTGCCGCCCGCCAGCGCGAGATGGCGCTGCGCGCCGCGATCGGCGCGGGGCGCGGTCGCCTGGTGCGGCAACTGCTCACCGAAAGCCTGCTGATCGCGACGCTCGGCGGCGCGGCCGGAGCGCTGATCGGATGGCTCGGCCTGCGCGCGCTGCTCGCCGCCGCGCCCGCTGATCTCCCCAGACTTCAGGCGATCGTGATCGACGGGCGCGTGCTCCTGTTCACCGCTGCCATCGCCCTCGGCACCGGCATCGCGTTCGGGCTCATCCCGGCGCTGCAGGCGGCGCGCACCGATCCGGGACTCGCGCTCAAAGAGGGCGGCCGCGGTGCCACCGGTGCCGGCGCCCTCGCCCGCCGCGCCTTGGTCGTCATCGAAGTCGCGATCGCCGTCGTCCTTCTCGTGGCCGGCGGCTTGATGGTCCGGAGCTATCTCGTGGTCCAGCGCGTAGACCTCGGGTTTCGAACAGACCATGTCCTGACCGCGCGCGTGTCGCTCCCGGGCGCCCGCTACGAACGGCCGGAAGTGGTCTCGAGCTTCTTCCGGGAATTCACCGAGCGTGCCGGGCGGCTGCCGAACATCCAGGGGGCCGCAGCCATCGGCACAATCTTTCTCACCGAAACACCGAACTCCACCAATTTCAGTATCGAGGGACGGCCGGACTTCACCTCTTTAGAAGCGGTCGAGGTGCCGGTGGACAGCGTGACGCCGGATTACGTAAAGGTCATGGGCATTCGCGTGCTGGCCGGGCGCTTCGTCACGGACGCCGACACCAGCACTTCGCCGGCTGTGGTGGTCATCAACGACACGATGGCGCGCCAGTTCTGGCCGCGGGAGACTCCGCTCGGTCGTCGCATCAAGTACGGGTCGCTCGCGTCGCCGGGGCCTTGGAGGACGATTGTCGGGATCGTCGCCGACATGCGCCGGACCGGATTCGACGCCGCGGTCCGTCCCGAAACCTATCTGCCGCTCGCACAGGCGCCCGACACGGCGATGACGCTCGTCCTGCGCACGACTCGAGACCCCCTCAACGCGGCCGCCGATCTGCGATCGCTGGTGCGCTCGCTCGATCCGACCCTGGCGGTACAGGCCATCCAACCTCTCGACGCGATCGTGGCGGAGATGACGGCACAGCGGCGACTGAATACGCTGCTGCTCGGCGGTTTTGGCGTCGTCGCAGCGCTGCTCGCCGCCATCGGCCTCTATGGCGTCATGGCCCATGCGGTCGAGCAGCGCACGCGCGAACTGGGTGTTCGCCTGGCGCTCGGCGCGTCGGGCGGAGGCGTGATGCGTCTGGTGATCGGCGAAGGACTGCGCCTGGTCCTGATCGGGCTTGGCGTGGGGTTGACGGCGGCGGTGCTGAGCAGCCAGCTGCTGACACGCCTGCTCTATCACGTGCAGGTCACCGATCCCGCCACGCTCGGAACCATCGTCGTCATGACGCTGGCCGTCGCAGCTATCGCCTGCGTAGTGCCGGCGCTGCGAGCCCTCCGAGTCGATCCGGTCACGGCCCTTCGCGCCGACTGACGTCACTTTGCCGTCGGCCGACCCACGTTCAGGCTGTCGAAGTGAAGGATGGCGTTGAGGACGAACGCGTAGCTCCCTGCTGTCTCGCCGCGATACATCGGGTTGAACGAAAAGAGCAGCACCTGACCCTTCTCCATCGGGACCTGGACGAGATTGGCGCGGTCCGCGATGTCGGCGCCGCCGCTCAGCAACCCTGAGACGAGCAGCTGTGGCTGCGAGGCGAAGCGCAGGATAGTGCGGGGACGCAGATCGGCAGGCATGGGCGGCGCGTTGCCGCGCCCCTGATCCTGATCGGCGCCTTCGGCGGGGAGCGTGGGCTGATACACCGGCCGGCCCTGAATGACTTCCTGATCGTCGGCGCGCCCGGTTCCGGTCGTCCGAACCGGCGGCGCGCCACGGCCGGCGCCGGCGCTTCGTCCCCGGCCGCCCTCGGCAAAGGTCACGCTGAAGCTCTGACCGTCGTTGCTGAACACGGCGAGGTTGTCGGCGACGCCGTAGGCCAACGGGCTCGTCGAATCCGACAGACGCGTCCGCAGCAGCGAATTCTTGACAGTGGTACTGGCGGGAATTGGATTCGCCGACACACCGTGCGTCATCCCGTAGGTCAGCGGCAGCTCCGTCGAGGTCGTCGCCGCCAGGAACACGCCTCCCTGGCGCACGAAGTTCTGCAGCGTGATCAGCCCCTGCCAGGTCATTCCTGGACGGATGTCGTCGGTCTGCGCGAGCGTTCCGAGATTTGGCGTATCCGGTGAGACTTTCCACGGAACGGGATCGTGTCCCCACATCGGCATTCCCTCGATCACGGACAGCGCGGTGCCGCCGCTGGGCGGGAAGATGAGCACATCCCAGCGCGCTCTGAGATCCGGCGTCCCGGCGATGTCCTGCGGGCTGATGTAGTCGTACGGAATCTTCAGCTGATCGAACGCGATCCGCCACCAGCCCTCCGTCTGCGTACTGCTCCAGGTGTGGAGGATGGCCACGCGCGCGGCGCGCACCGCGTGGATCTTGACCGTCGGCATCGATGCCAGGCCGTAGGTCTTCAGCCCGAGATCTGTTGCGATCGGGTCGAGCGTGGCCGCCGCGACGTCGCGCAGGATGAAGGTCCCGCGATTGAAGTGACGCCCGCCCGCCTCGAACGGCTCTTCGGTCGCTTGCATGTCGGCGTCCTTGAGGCGATACCGCAGCGTCGCGAGCTGATTGTCTGCGGTGTTGTTGATGGCGAAGAGCGATCCCGTCCCGACGATTCCGCCGGGCGCACGGATGACGCCGGTCACCTTCTCGACCGGCACGTCGAGCACGGTGCTGTCCGACGCGCGAAACGCCTGCACGCCGAAGCCTTCGGGCAGCGTCCAGCCGGTGTCGTCGTAGGGCGTCACCGTTTCCGCAGGGCTCCAGGTACCTGATAGTCGAGGATGGCGTCGGCCGCCCTGGAATACGGCTGGTCCATTCGAATCAGGTAACTGCCCGCCGGAAAGTCGCGCGGCTCCCCTCTGGTCACGTTGACGCGGAACGCCGCCGTCGCGCGCGAGATTTCGACATGCTGCTTCTGCAGGATGCCGAGCAGGTCGGCCTGGCGCCCGAGGCTCGGCTCGTCAGCGCCCAGGATCCACGCTGCGGGTCCCTCGGTGCGCGCCTTGAGAATGGAACGCTTGCTCTTCTCGTAGAAGTTCTCGATCAGCTGCCGGCGGTTGTTGGCCACGTAACTCAGCGACACCAGTAAGCCGGTCTGGATGTAGTTGTTGTTGTTGCGCAGCGACCACATCACGCGGGGGAGCGGCGGATTCTGTCGATACCACGTGCGCGACGTCTGATCCGGCGTCAGGACTCGCTCCCTCGTATCGGCGCTGCCGCCGTTGCCGAATGTTTCGTAGAGACGGCAGATGCCGTTGTGGGTCGCGGCCAGAAAGAACAGATAGCCAGGCGACCAGTTGTCCCATGTCCCGACGGCATAGACGCCGGGCATCCCCATGCGCGTCATCTCCTGGACGTTGTTCCACCCGAGCATGTGCCATTCGTTGGTGAGCAGCGGGTCAATCCAGGCGTTGTAGGCCCCGGCCAGCACCGTGTTGTCGTAGAGGTACGGCGCTGACTCGTGCAGATCGTGCAGAACGGTCACGTGCCAGCCGACCACCGTGTTGAGCACGTTCTCGGTCAGCTTCAAGGTCACGCCGATCGCATCGCGGTTGTTGTCGTGGGCCACGTACTTGCCCCAATAGAGGAGCGGCGGAGCCTGGCGCTGAGGATACTTCTTCGACCAGTTGTAGAGATCGACCATCCGATCGCGGCCGTCGACTTCGACGATCGGCGTAATCAGGGTCAGGACGTTGTCGCGGATGTTCTGGATGTAGGCGCTGTCGTCGACGACCAGCCGGTAGGCCATCTCCATCAGCGCGGTCGGCGCGCCCGCTTCCGGCGAATGAATCGTCCCGGTGATGTAGTAGACGGGAATCGTCTCCGGCACGATCCTGGCCGCCTGCCCGTCGTCCATCCCGATCGTCCGCGGGTCGGCCAGCTTGGCCAGGCGCGCCTTGTTCTCGTCGAGCCGCGCGATGATCTCTTCCGACGCGACCGCGACGGCGATCATGTCGCGCCCTTCTTCGGTCGTGCCGATGGTGAAGACCTTCACGCGCGAGGGCGCGGACTTGGCCAGGAGCCGCATGTACTCGTAGACCTGCTTCGAGTACCGGCAGGTTGCCCTTCGCGCCGGCGATGTCGCCGAGGACGGCCTTCGGTGTCGGCACCGTCTTGGATGCCGGCAGATAGTCGACCAGCGGCGACAGGAAGAACTTCTCGGTCGTGTCTTCGAGGATCCGACGGGTGTAATCGGCGTCAATCGCTTGGGCCGGATCGCGGCCAGGCTTGGCGGTTGACAGATCGGAAACCGCCCGCTCGTGCGATCGCTGCGCGAGGGCGGTGCGGTGTGGCGCAGACGACGCGAGGAGCGCCACACCGATCGCCAGCAGTCGACGTCGCAGGGTCATGACCGTAAATTATAGGAGATGGCGATCGCGACTTCGCTCCCGGCCGCAATTCACGCTTCGAGCTCGCGCACGACACGACAGGGGTTTCCGGCGGCAAACACGCCCTCGGGGATGTCGCGGGTGACCACGCTGCCGGCGCCAATGACCGCACGCGAGCCGATGCGGACGCCGGGAAGGATGATGGCGCCCCCCCCGACCCAGACGTCGGACCCGATCTCCACAGGCTTGCCGAACTCATGATGACGCCGCGACGCGGCGTCGAGAGGGTGCAATGGCGTGTAGATCTGCACTGCTGGACCGAACAACGTAAAGCTGCCAATCCGTACCGGACAGACGTCGAGCACGATGCAGTTGAAATTGAAGAACACGCGCTCGCCGAGCTCGATGTTCGAGCCGTAGTCGCAGAAGAACGGTGGTTGCATCCACACCGTGTCGCCACCGTGGCCAAAGAGCTCGCGCAGGATACGACGTCTGGCGTCCTGCTCGCCCTCGCGGGTCGCGTTCAGGGCCTGGCAGAGGTCGCGGGCACGGTCGCGCGCGCCGACCAGTTCCGCGTCGAGCGCGTCGTACATTTCGCCCGCCAGCATCTTTTCCCGTTCGCTCGACACGGTTCACCTCCGCAGCCTCAGGCTTGATGCCGGGACGCCACTCGTCAACCAGGGTGACGACCTCTCCATTGGGACAACCAGTCGGCGACCGGAGCGAACGCCACCACGACTCCGAGCGCTGTACCTATGCAAAAGCCGGCGATAGGAATCTGGTCGGCGAGCCGGGGAGTCACGTCGAACATCACCAGCAACCCGCCGACCAGCAGACCGATGCACCAGAAGACCGCGCCAAGGACGACGGTCCCGGCCAGATACGACAGCAGCCCGGTGGCATTTCGAGAGGCGTGCGTGAGCAGTCCCCACGCCAGCCCGAGGATGAGGCCGGCGAAGGGAAGCCTCTGAGCGAGGTGCTCGGAGACGCCAAGTCTCGCAGCGACCGGAATGAGAAACACCGACACCCAGCCGAGCACAAGCCCGAGGCCGATCATCAGCAGCAGCGTTCTTCCAATCGACCTGCGCGACACGCTACACCCTGAACTGCCTGAGGTGGTGATCCAGGTGGAGGTAGCCCCAGCGGAGCCACGCCGACTCCGACATCCGGCCGAAGTATGGATGGGGAGGCCAGGCGTGATTCGCGGCAAGGCGGTGGATCAGGCCTTCGAGCTCGGTGAGGTCAGCAACAAAGTCGGCGGGTGTCGAGCCGGCCTGCTCCTGATCGATCTCCGGAACGGTCGGTATGCCCGGCGGCCACTTCACCGGCGCGTAGAGCGCAACCCACTTGGTGAACGTGCGCCGAACCAGGCCGGTGCTGGTTGCCACCTCGGTCTGTCCCATCGCCATGCGACAAGCGTCGCTGAGGTGACACACCATCTGGTGGACCGACATCCGTCCCCACAGCCGCTCGCTGTCAGGCGAGAGGCGACGGAGGCGCTGAAGGACTTCGGCCTGGTCCTGCCCTCGTGCCAGCGTTTTCATCGTGGTCACGCGCCGAGAAGCTGCTCGCCTCCACTTTGCCGGAACGCGTCGAGGGCACGGGAACGGTTGGCTTCTGCTTCCGCCATCAGGGCGATGAAATCGCGGCGCCCGCGTAGGACGTCGAATTGAGGAGCGCGCGCGAGCGTTGGCGCGACGAAGTACCCCTTGGTAATGGCGCGCTGCAACATCACCAGCCCCCGCTCGTGCTCCCCCAGATCGCAGAACAGCCAGCCCTCCTGGAACATCGCCTCGGGATCGTCCTGGATCTTCAGACCGTCGCGCGAGGCGGATCGGCTGACCATGTCGGGCATCTCTCGATCGAGCCAGGCAGTCAGGTAATCCATCCACATCTCGAAAAGAGGAATTCGCTGCGTCCGGCGCATGCTCTGCAGCAGCAGCTTGGCTTCGTCACGGCGGCCTGCCAATCCCAATCCAATCACTCGAATGCCATCGTCCGCCCCGGCGATCACCGCAGGTGGTTGATTCGCGACCAGCCGGTCGACGTCGCCGGTCATCAGCAGGGTCTGCTCGAGGCTGGTCGGCACGTTCGGATCGAGGCGCCGCGCCTCGGCGTGCGCGGCAATCGACTGGTCGTACAGGCCACAGTAGCGGCAGGCGTGCACGAGACCGGCGAAGAGCTCCGGATCGTTGCCGTGTCGCTTGGCTTCGCCGAGCAGGCGAACGAGGCCGCGCTGCGGCTGGCCGATGTCGGCCTCGAGGTTCGCGTAGAACTTGTGCGCGATCGACAGCCGCGGGTTGAGCGCGAGCGCGCGGCGAAACGCCTCCTCGGCGCGCGTCTCGCTGTCCGGTGCGACCTCGATGTACTTGCCGATGACGCGGTGGCAGCGTCCGAGGCGGGCCCACGCGGGGGCGAAGCGCGGATCGAGCTCCAGGCACTGCTGATAGAGGTCGCGGGCGACGGCAAGGCCGTCGTAGGTGCGCGCCAGCTCGTTCGCCCGCAGGTACAGCTCGTAGGCGCGCGGATCGTGCGGCGCGTCCGGCGCCGGCGACGGCGTCCCGCTCAGCGGCAGCGACAGCGCCTCGACGACGCGGCGGGCGATGTCGTCCTGCAGGCGGAACAGATCGCCCAGCGACGACTGGACGGTGTGCGACGTAAGCAGCGTGCCGCCCGGGGCCTCGACGAGCTGCGCCGTCGCGCGCAGCTGATCGCCGGAGCGCAGCAGCGTGCCCATCACCACGCGATCGACGTCGGCGTCGGCGGCCAGCGCCTTGAGGTCCGGCGCGTCGCGGCGAAGCGCGCGGCGACCGCGCTCGATCGCACGATCAGCGACCCGGTTGCCGACAGCGACGTCGTGATCGCGTCGGGCAGGCTGAAGGCGAGAAAGTCGGTTTCCGGATCCGGACGCAGCACGCGGAACGGCAGCACGACCACGCGGGTCA
The DNA here is from genome assembly GCA_963771415.1 of uncultured Acidobacteriota bacterium. Lineage (GTDB taxonomy): Bacteria > Acidobacteriota > Vicinamibacteria > Vicinamibacterales > 2-12-FULL-66-21 > CAWAZT01. Next base: position 11,952 of record CAVYTI010000012.1, read on the forward strand.
GCGTGTGCGCCAGCGCCCGGCCGTCGTTGCTGTCAACACCGCGCACGGCGCTGCAGCTCCTCGGCCATCGCGTCGGCCGACGCGGGCCGATCGGCCGGTCGCTTGGCCAGCGCGCGGCGGATCACGCGATCGACTGCGGCGACGGCCGGCGATCCGGTCAGCGCCGGCGGCTGCTCGTAGCGCGTCGCGTGCAGGACCTCGACCGCCGTGCGGCCGCCGAACGCCGGGCGGCCGGCCAGCATCTCGAACAGGATCGCGCCGGCGGCGAAGAGATCGCTGCGCGCGTCGACCGGCTCGCCCACGACCTGTTCGGGCGCCATGTAGCGCGGCGTGCCGATCAGGACGCCGGCGCGGGTGAGGCCGGTCTCCGTGCTCAGCGAGGCTTCGACCTCCGGCCGCGCCAGCCCGAAGTCGAGCAGCTTGACGCCGTGCGGCGTGAGGAACACGTTCGACGGCTTGAGGTCGCGGTGGACGATACCGCGCGCGTGCAGCGCCGACAGCGCGGCCAGCATGCCGAGGCCGAGCGGAACGACCTGCGCGGCGCTCATCGGCCCCCGGCGGAGCCGCTCGGCCAGCGCCTCCCCTTCGAGCAGCTCCATGGCGATGAACAGCTCGCCCGCGTCCTCGCCGATCTCGTAGATCTGGCAGACGTTCGGGTGGTTGACGCTGGCCGCGGCGCGCGCCTCGCGCCAGAACCGCTTTCGCGCCGTGTCGTCGCTGCCGAGCGCCAGCATCATCTTCAGCGCGACGGTGCGCTCCAGGCGCTCGTCCCGCGCGGCGTAGACGACGCCCATGCCGCCTTCGCCGAGCTTGCGGTCGATCAGGTAATGACCGACTCGCGTCGGCAGCACGTTGCCACTCGAACCAGGCGGCGGCGACGATGGCAGAGGAGAGGTGGCGCCCGAGAGCCATTCGTACAGCGCTCTGAGCCGTCCTCTGGGCGAGGTGTCGTTGAACTTGTCGGTCACAGCAAAAAGGTGATCATATCGCGCCGGCGTGGGACAATGGTCACTGCCTATGCCCAGGCGCAAACCAGGTCGCAAGGCGCCCGCGGTGCCCGATTGGACGGGCGTGCGTACGCAGCGCGTCGAGTACGAGGCGGCAACAACGGTCTTCGCGCAGGGCGATCCGGCCTCGACCGTCCTCTACCTCGAGAGCGGCGCTATCCGGCTGTCGGTCGTGTCACATGCCGGGAAAGAGGCCGTCGTGGCCCTGCTCGACGTCGGTCATTTCTTCGGGGAGGGCTGTCTGGCGGGCCAGGGGCAGCGAATGGCCACCGCCACGGCGATCATGAACAGCACCGTCCTGTCCGTCGAGAAGCAGGAGATGGTGCGGCAGCTGCACGCTCAGCCGACCTTCGCCGATCGCTTTCTGACTCACATGCTGACGAGAAATATCCGCATCGAAGAGGACCTGATCGACCAGCTGTTCAATTCGAGCGAAAAGCGCCTCGCTCGCACCCTCCTGCTGCTCGCGCGATACGGCGAACAGGAAGTGTCGCACCGAACCCTGCCGAAAGTCTCTCAGGAAGTCCTGGCCGAAATGATCGGAACCACGCGCTCGCGTGTCAACTTCTTCATGAACAAGTTTCGGAAGCTCGGGTTCATCGACTACAACGGCGGTTTGAAGATCAACAACTCGCTGCTGACTGTCATCCTGCGCGACTGATCCGACTGATTCCGCCACATTTCGGCAGCAAGACGCCTCGCCCGCCCCACGGTCGCTCGCCCGGGCCTGAAGCGCCGCTGTTCACTCTTGCACACCCTCGAAGGGCGGATGCTCGTACACTCGTTCGATGAGATTCAGGTACGCCAAGGAAATCATCGCCGTCGTGTTGGTGCTCGTCCTCGTCGGGGTAGGCCTTGCCGCCCAGGTCAGGTTCTCAGGCTGGGCAGTCCTGGGCGCCATCGCCCTGGCGTCCATCGTGATCCTGCAGCGGCTGTGGCGCAACCCCGCTCAAACGATCTCTGAGAGCATTCAGAATGCCCGACGATGATCGTTGGACTTCTGTGATCAGGAGGTTTCATGGCGTTTACAACGAAGCACAGGCTGGTCACAGGTTTCTGGACGGCGGATGTGCGCCTCGTGGAGGCCGCCATTAGACAGTTTCACCAGGACAGCCGACCCGGTCATGAGTGCCAGATTGTGTTTTTCGAGCTCGCCGGCGACACGCATCTGCATGTGAACGTGACCCATCAAAAGCCCACGACCCAGGTGGAGGGATGGGCCGGTCCGGCGATTACGGCTGCAGGATATGTCCACAATCGGCGGTTCGGCGAACGGGGGCCGGCCCAGATGATTCGGCACGTCCGGAGGATGGCCCTGGCGCGAGAGATTCCACTGCCCACGACCGGTCGGTCATGACGCTGCTTCTCTGGCTGTCTGGAGCAGTGGCTGCAGCCACGATCTGGGCGTACCAACGCCGCCTGCTGCGCGGTGACGACCTTGGCAGCGTCAGCCCGCAATGGCTCCACAGCTATCGCAGCGAAGCGCACCAGAACGAGTGAGCCGCCGGCTACAACTTCTTCACGAGCTCGAGCAGCAGCCGCAGCAGAAGCGCCAGCGGTGAGCCAACGACGAGGACCGTCAGCGGAAGGACGCACACGAGCGCGAGCAGGAGCGCCGCATCGATCAGAAGTCCCCTGATTCGACGAAGCGGGCGCCCGATCACCTCTGCATCATTCGCCTTGAGTGCGGCATCATGTCCGACAGCAACCGCCCAGGGTTCAGACGCAACCGTCGACGTGGTCATGCTTGGGGCCTGTCATGTGTTCCGATGCAGCAGCTTCAGCGGCGGATCCGTGCGGGTCAGACTGGGCATCGATCAACAGCAATACGACGTTCAGCCGATAGGTACAGCCCGGGATCGAAGCGGCCGCGCTCGACCAGCGCAAACAGTGACTCCTCGGTCGTGGAGATGATTTGCAGGCGCGACCTGGTGCTCTGAAGACGTGAGACCAAATGGGTCTGATCCTCAACACTCAGAGTCGATGCATCTTCCAGGACGATCGCACCGAGCTCGCCGTTTGGGAGTTCGAGCGGCGAGTCCGGCTTCTTCCAGGCAACGGGTTCGGTGATGTGCGGCCGGAGCAGGCGTAGCACAGCTCGTGCCTTGACGGCCGGCCCCTCGATGAGCACATTGTGACGATGTGCGAGGAGGCTCGACCACTCTGTCTGATACCGACTCAGCCAGGAGGTGTTCTGGTTCATGGCGCTGTTCATCGGGCTTCCCCCTGCCCCGCCTTCCGGGTGCGACTCTTGCAGTGACGAACGTCAAAGGGTACGCCATCGACCAACAGCTGACTGTGTCATTTTGCACACCTGGAGCGCCGCCAATATATGCCGTCGACCTGCGACGATCCGGTCTTGATGGCCGATGTCGAGCGCTGAATCGGGACTCACCAGTGGCGAGGCCGCGCGGCGCCTCGCGGTATACGGGCCGAATGAGGCCGTTCCGGTCCGGCGGTTGTCGGGACTCATTCAGCTCGTCCAGCTGTTCGCAAATCCCCTCGTCATCATCCTGCTCGTCGCGAGCCTGATCTCCGCGTCTCTGGGGCAGCGCGTCGACGCGCTGATCATCGTGACGATGGTAGTGCTGGGCGTCGCGATCAACTTCTGGCAATCCTACCGGTCTCAACAAGCCGCAGATCGCCTTCGCGCTTCCGTGAACCCGACGGCCACGCTGCTCCGCGATGGGGCGTGGCTCGAAACGTCATCGCGAACGGTCGTGCCGGGCGACGTCTTCAGGCTCTCGGCCGGTGATCTGGTACCCGCTGACGCACGCCTGCTCCAGTCAAAAGACCTCTCCGTTCAGCAATCGATGCTGACCGGTGAGTCCCTGCCCGTCGATAAAGTCGCCGCTGCCGACCCTGGCGACGCGCCGGGTCCCGATGCGCCGCACCTGGTGTTCCTCGGCACCTCGGTGGTCAGTGGTACTGGAACGGCGCTCGCCATCGCAACCGGACCCAAGACGATGTTCGGCGACATCGCCCAGCGGCTGCGCACGCGTGCACCGGAGACGGAGTTCGAACATGGGCTGAGACGATTCAGTCTGCTGATCCTGAGGACCACCGTGGTGCTCGTCCTCTTCATCCTGTTGGTGGGAATCGCACTCAAACACGACGCGTTCGAGTCACTGCTCTTCGCGGTGGCACTGGGCGTGGGCCTCACGCCTGAGTTCCTCCCGATGATCAGCTCGGTCACCCTGACTCAGGGCGCGCTGCGCATGGCGCGGGACCAGGTGATCGTGAAACATCTGCCCGCCATTCAGAATTTCGGCAGCATCGACATTCTGTGCAGTGACAAGACCGGAACCATCACTGCCGGCGTCATGCGGTTCGACCGAGCCGTGGATCCGGTCGGCGCGCACTCGCCTCGCCCGCTGAGCCTCGCCGCGGTCAACAGCCGGTTCGAGACCGGAATCCGGAGCCCGCTCGACGTCGCGATTCTCGAGCAGCCCGACCTGGGCGTCGGAGACTATCGAAAGGTCGACGAAATCCCGTTCGATTTCGAGCGGCGCCGTCTGTCAGTGGTCGTCGAGGCGCCAGATGGCGGCGGTCGTCGGCTCCTCATCACGAAGGGTGCAGCCGCCCCGATCGTCGCGCTGTCCACAGCATTCGAAGTCGGTGGCCAGGTCGTCCCGTTCGATGCGACAACGCGCCGGGCCTCCACAACCGCCCATGAACGCCTGAGCGCGGAGGGTCTGCGCGTGCTGGCGGTCGCGTACCGCTGGCTCCCATCCCGAGAGGCCTACGCTCGAGACGACGAGGTCGATCTCGTGCTGGCCGGCTTCGTCAGCTTCGCCGACCCGGTCCTGCCGGACGTCGTGGAAGTCCTCGCCGAACTCAAGCGAGACGGCATCACCGTCAAGATCCTCACCGGCGATAACGAGCTCGTGGCACGGCACGTGTGCCAGAGCATCGGACTGGCCGACCTGCAGATCGTCACGGGGGAGGAGATCGAACGCATCGACGACCCGGCGCTTGGTCACCTCGCGGAGCAGGCGTCGGTGTTCACGCGTGTCTCGCCGGCTCAAAAGAACCGGATCATCCTGGCCCTCAAGCGCCGGGGCCACGTCGTCGGATTCATGGGCGACGGCATCAACGACGCCCCATCTCTGCACACCGCGGACGTCGGCATTTCGGTGATGACGGCCGCCGATGTCGCACGCGACGCCGCGGATGTCATCCTCGGACAGGCCAGCCTGCGCGTCTTGCATCGGGGGATTCTCGAAGGCCGACGGGCCTCCGGCAACATGATGAAGTACCTGCTGATGGGGACGAGCTCGAATTTCGGCAACATGTTCAGCATGGCGGCGGCCGCCGTGTTCCTGCCGTTCCTGCCGATGCTGCCGACGCAGATCCTCTTGAACAACTTCCTGTATGACCTGGCCCAGGTCACCATCCCCAGCGACAACGTCGACGATGCCTATCTGCGGCGGCCGCAGCGCTGGGACATGCGGGTCATCCGCGACTTCATGCTGTTCATCGGGCCGATCAGCTCGATCTTCGACTTTCTCACCTTCTACATATTGCTGGCGTACTTTCACGCGACCGAGCGGCTGTTCCACACCGGCTGGTTCGTCGAGTCGCTGGCAACTCAAACGCTCGTGCTCTTCGTGATCAGAACGATGGGCAATCCATTCCGCAGTCGGCCCAGCCGATCGCTGACGCTGACGACGCTTCTGATTGTCGCCGTCGGAATCATCCTGCCCTTGACGCCGATCGCGTCGCTCCTCGGCTTCACGACGCTCCCGGCCTCCTACTTCGCGTTTCTGATTCCGGCGACGATCACGTATCTCGCGCTCGTCGACGTGGCCAAACGCCGACTCGCGCGGCGACTTGGGCTCTGAGCCCTATCCTTTGTCGCTGTCCATGCGCATCAGATCTCGCGCATCGGCCACAGCGAGCCGTGCGTCCCGCTTGAGCGCCGACGAACCGTGCCACCAGGTTGCGGCGGTGAGCAGGACCGCTGGTGTCACGATGCCGCCGAGTACCAGCAACGCGACATCCGGACCAACGATGGTTCCTGATCCGGACAACGTCGATAAGCCAAAGATGATGACCCAGAGCGACGCGAGTGCTCGGTAATGGAACGGCATGACACACCACACTCCAGGAACGACTCTATGTTGGTTAGGCCGATCTGACTGTGCTGAACGGTACAGCCGCCGCCTTCCGGGGAGCGAGAGTCGAGCGTACGGCTCAGCGGACGCGGGATGGTGCGCTGTCGAGATTGGGCAGGAAGGCAGCGAGCAATCCGATTGCCGGCAGGAACGCGCAGATACCGTAGACGGTTTCGATACCGACGCGATCGGCAAGCTGGCCGAGCGCGGCCGCACCCACGCCGCCCATGCCGAACGCAAAGCCGAAGAACAATCCCGAAATCAGGCCAACGCGTCCTGGTACGAGCTCTTGCGCGTAGACAACGATGGCCGAGAACGCCGACGCGAGGATGAGGCCGATCACGACGGCCAGCACGGCCGTCCAGAACAGGTTGGCGTGCGGCAACAGCAGCGTGAACGGCAGCACGCCAAAGATCGATCCCCAGATGACCGGCTTGCGCCCGATCCGATCGCCGATCGGGCCACCCAGAATCGTGCCCGCGGCGACCGCCGCGAGGAAGATGAATAGATACAGCTGCGCGCTCTGCACCGACACGTGGAACTTCGTGATCAGATAAAACGTGAAGTAGGTGGTCAGGCTCGCCAGGTAGAAGTACTTCGAGAAGATGAGCGCCGCGAGGATCGCAATCGACCACGCGACCCGTCGCCCCGAGACGGGCATTGCCTGAGAGACAGCCCGGCGCGCCGCCAGGTTGCGGGCCTGTGACGGATGCGCGCTGTACCAACGGCCGATTCGAACGGTCAAGACGATGCCGGCCACGGCGACGAGCGAGCACCACACGAGGCTCGACTGTCCGTACGGAGCGATGAGAAAGGCGGCGAGCACCGGGCCCAGCGACGAACCGGCATTGCCGCCGACCTGAAAGACCGACTGCGCGAGACCGTGCCGTCCGCCCGAGGCCATGCGCGCCACGCGCGATGATTCGGGATGGAAGACCGACGAGCCCACGCCAACGAGCGCGGCCGCCAGCAGCAGCAACGGGTAGGTCCAGGCCACCGACAGCAGCAGCAGGCCAATCAGTGAAAAGACCATGCCGACGACCAGCGCGTACGGTGCCGGCCGTCGATCGGTCAGGAATCCCACCACCGGCTGCAGCAGCGATGCCGTCAGCATCAGGGCAAGCGTCATGAAGCCGATCTGCGAGAAAGTCAGGGCGAACGATGCCTTGAGCAGTGGATAGATCGCCGGAAGCAGCGACTGAACCGTATCGTTGAGGAGATGGGAGACGCTGACCGCCGCCAGGATTGAGACGGCCGTGCCGTGCTGCTCAACCACGGGCGCTGTCTGCGGTGCAGGGTCCAATCCCGTCGCGCGGGCAGGTGACGTCATGGGAAAACTTCCATTGTACCCGCGACGGCTCGATCGGATGGCCACGGCCGATCAGTCAACTACGACAGCTTCGCGGATTCGGCCTTTGCTCGTTTGAGGAGAGGAGTATCGGGATCGGCGTCCTTCCACAAGCGCAGGAACGACTGGTAGGACGTTCGAGCTCTGGCCTTGTCGCCGAGCATCGCGTACGAGCGGGCGAGACCGAGGACGGCCAGCGCGCCGGTGTGGCAGTTCAGCACGAGTCCCCGGTGGTCCACGATTTTCTGGAACTCACCGATCGCGCTCTGCGCCTCATGATTCATGAGATAAGACTCCCCGCGCAGGAACACTGGATACAGTGGCCCCATCTCGAAGGGCGCGGGGGCCGCCAGTTTGTACGCGCTGGCGGGATCCAGCGCTCGCAACGCTGCGGTGGGATGCGCTCGCTCGAGCTCGACGAGCCGCGTTGATGGAAGGCAGCCAGTAGCCTTGCATCAGGGTGTCGGCCGGATATTTCTGCTTAAAGGTAGTGACCATCGCTTGCGACCTGGCCGTCTCCCCGGCGCGCGCCAGGGCCAGGCACGCAACGATCTGAGCGTCGCGTGACGAGGCGAGGCTCGTGGCTTCGGCAACGTCCCGTCGTGCCCACATCCGGGTGCCAAGATCGGCTTCGCGCAGCGCGGCCTGGTCCAGGATGCTCGCGGCCAGCTCTTTGTCTCCGGCGTGAAGGGCGGTTGCTGCGGCTCGGCGGGTGAGCTCCCGCGAGTTGCGCAGGTGGCCGATGTAGGCTTCACTCATCGCCTGCAAGTCGAGGAACAGACTCTCGGTGTCTCCCGAGTCGCTGGCCTGCTCGATGAGCCTCTGCATGGCGACCGCGTCGCCGCGAAGAAAGGCGAGGCCGTAAGCAGCCTCCAGCAGGGCCTCGCTGTGCAGGTTGCGTTCCGCGGCCGCCGCCACCGTACGCTCGGCCTCGTCGAAGCGGTTCAACGTAATCAAGCCGAGGGCGAGATTTCCGTGGGAGGCGCCGCGAGTCGGATCGAGCCGGAGCGCTTCACGAAACTCCTCGACAGCTTTCTCGGGGTGCCCCAGCGAACCGTGGAGGGCCCCGAGATTCGTGTGCGTTGACGCGGTGCCGGGGAAAGACCGGTCGGCCATCTCGTACACGTCTGCGGCTCTGTCGAATTCACCGGTCACGTAGCGGTAATACCGGGATTCAATGGAGAACCGCTCGTATTCCGTCACGCGGTCCCGGAGTGCATACGCTTTTCCGATGTTGACGTTGGCCTGGTCGTCTTCCTTCAGGTTGTGGTAGATCGTGCCAAGGGCCGCGTACGCCATCGCGAACTTGGGATCCAGTTCCACCGCCCGACGGAAGAACGGAACCGACGCCTCGTCGCCCTTCTGATCCCACGTCTTGAGTGCAGCGGTGTAGGCCTGCAGGGCCTCGAGCGAAGACGTCGTGGACTGTTCCAGCGCGACGTCATGCTTCTGCACGGACGCCAGCGATTCACCCAGCCGTTCACGGATCTAGGTGGCGGCCTTGCCGAGCGCGGGCACGACATCCTCTTTACTGGGCGCCGATGCCTGCTCGTTCGCGATCGCATCGCCGCTGGAGCAGTCAGTCGCGCTCAGACCGACCAGGTATTTCGAGCCCAGGCTGGAAATCGAACCGGCGATCACCGCGTTGCTGCCGGTGCGCTGGCAGACTTCCTGCGCGAGCGGCGGCGTGAGCGGTTCGCCTGGCGGCCTGTTCATGAGGCGCTCGGTCGCTGCCACTCTTCGATCGGAGAGCATCGAGAGAACCGGGGATTGCTGAAGCTCGACGATCAACGCCTGTTTCAGGGTGTCGTTGAAGATCGGCTCCCCCGTCGTGTTCGCGAAGTCTGCGAGGACTACGGTGCCTTTCGACGATAGCGTGCGCGGAGGCGCACTGCGCAGCAGCCGCGCCGTGACAAGGCCTGCCACGACTGCGACGGCTGTTGTGGCCAGGACCCAACGCCACGGATGCCGCTCCCGTCGAGTCGGGACCACGGCAGCGACGGCAGGGGGCTCGATATCCTGCTTGGGTTCGCGCGCAGCAGCAGTGACTGTCCCCGCCGTTGCGTCGCTCGCGGTTGAAGCGGGCGCGACCCGGACCACAGGCGCCAGAAACCGGTAGCCGCGACGGGGAACCGTCTCGATGAAGCGCGGGTTGTCGGCCGTGTCGCCCAGGGCGGCGCGGAGTTTCTTGATCGCGGTGTTCAGGCCGGCATCGAACTCGACGAACGTGTCGGCCGGCCAGAGCGTCTGCCGGATCTCATCCCGACCCACGATGTCGCCGGGATGCTCGAGCAGGAGGCCGAGTAGCGCGAAGGGCTGGTCCTGCAGCTTGACGCGGAGGCCATTCTTTACCAGCAGCCGACGGTCGAAATCGGCTTCGAACAAACCGAACCTGACGATGCCGTTCTTTGAAGAGGGATGATCCATCCCGAACGCCCGGGACCAACTCGGTGACGGATTTTAGCACACGCTGGCAGTTCAGCATGGGCACAGTAACCCGCAACGCATCAATCGATTAGCTGGTCAGATGGAGTTCGGACTCAGTTCCGTTGACACCTCGCCGGCCGGGCCGCAGATTGCCGTGCGTGACGCTCGACGCGCGCGTTGAGCGCGAGCGGGCCAGACGAGGGGGTTCCAATGAAGACAGTTCAGCGCGGCGATGGCCGGGACCGTCGCGGGCGGGTCGGCGAAATGCCGGTTTGCCGGTCCGGGACCGAACGCCATCGTGGTCGTGGCGATGATTGGATTTCTGGCAACGGTGGTCGTCGCTCAGAGTCGGACCCAGTTTCGGGCGAAGGATCCCGGGCCCCGGCCGAATCCGGCGTCCGTAATCCCCAAAGCCGTCGACGGACTGAACGGCAACGAGGCCGCGCTGTTCAACGAGAGCCTGCTCCGGGTGTCAGAGCTCGAAGGCTCGTGCGATACGTGCCCCCAGCAGCCGCCGAATGTTAAGCCCATCGATCCCGATCCGAGCAATCCCCTCTCACCGACGTCGCTGGTGAATTCGGCCGGCATGAGCCCGGTGTTCAACGCGGACCAGTGCTTCATCTGCCACTCCCAGCCGACAATCGGAGGGAGCACGCCGGCTCACAGTCCCGCCGATCTGATCGCTCATCGCCTCGGAGGAACGAATACAGTCCCATCGTTCGAGGCGCCGGACGGGCCGTTTCGCGAGGTGCGATTCAAGTACCACCCGGACGGGACGCGCGACGGCGGGGTGCACAGCCTGTTCACTCTCCAGGGCCGGTCGGACACGCCGGGCTGCACGCTCGAGCAACCCGACTTCGACAAGGCCGAGCGTGAACGGAACATCGCGTTCCGGATTCCGTTGCAGTTGTTCGGCCTGGGCCTGATTGAAAGCATCCAGGACTCGGCGATTCTCGCCAACATGAACGCAAATCGGGAGGCCAAGCGCGCCCTCGGCATCAGCGGCCATCCGAACCTCGTCCCGAACAACGGCACCATCAGCCGCTTCGGATGGAAGGCTCAGAACGGCTCCATCACCATCTTCGCAGGAGAGGCGTACAACGTGGAGATGGGCATCAGCAACGACATCTTCCCGATGGGTCGAAGCGAGGACTCCACCTGCAATGTGGTCTACGAGCCGTTCGATATCCCCCGCAGTGAGGACACGCTCTACAACGATCCGCTGAAGATCATGCCTGGGTGGATCATGTTTGCCGAGTTCATGCGCTTCGTGGACGCGCCGCAGCCCGTTCCACTCACCGCCAGCGCCGAGCACGGGAGAGAGTTGTTCGGCCAGGTGGGATGCGCGCTGTGCCACACACCGTCATTTCAGACCCCCGGGACGGCGCACCCACGCGACGAGCGGGAAGAAATTGGACCGCATTCGGTGGCGCTGCGCGGGCAGACGGTCAATCTCTTTTCCGACCTGCTGCTGCATCGCATGGGCGCAACGCTCGCGGATAACATCGTCCAGGGCAATGCCGGGCCGGACGAATTCCGCACGACCCCGCTCTGGGGGCTCGGGCAGCGCCTGTTCTTCCTCCACGACGGACGGACGAGTGATCTCGGCGTGGCGATTCAGGATCATTTCTCGCGACGCTTCTCCGATGGCGGCGACAATCCGTCGAAGGATCGCACACTCCTTCTCCTACGGACCGTCCGAAGCCAATGCCGTGATCGAGCGCTTCAACTTTCTGTCGGAAACCGACAAGCAGGCGATCCTCAACTTCTTGAGGTCACTGTAAGCCAACGGGAGATCGAACGATGACGTGGATCGTAGCGATGGCGATCATGGTGTCAGGCGCGAGCGCGGCGAGCGACCCGTTCCTCGGCAGGTGGGTCCTCGACGTGGCGGCCTCGCAGTACCCTCCGGGCTCGTGCCCGACCGCCATGGTCGTCGAAATGGATGCGGCGGACCACGGCATCCGCTACCGCTCGGACACGACGTATGCCAACGGGAATACCGTGCGTTCGGAATACACCGCCGCCTACGACGGCATTCAGGCCCTCGTCGTCGGGACGCACGGCATGATGTTGCCGGTCTCGCTCAAGCGTCCAAATTCGCGCACGGTCATCGCGTCGTACACGAAAGGACTGATCGTCGTGGCCACCAGCCGGCGAGTGGTCTCGGAAGACGGCCGCCTGATGACGATCACGACGACGTCGACGGACGGATCGGGCACGCCCACCACAGTAGTGGGCGTGTACAGGCGGCAATAGGCTATGGCGCGCCGGTTCTCAGGACGCCAGGCGCAGGACTACGTCGCCGGCGGCAAGCGCCAGCAGCCACATCGCCGCCGCGTGCCGCATCGACGCCTGCCGGGTCGTGCCAAGCCGGATGACCCGATAGCAGTTGAACACCGCGATCACGGCGCCGACCGCCACCGCGTACGGGAATGCTCTCGCCAGCCACATGTTGATCGTCGTGGTCAGCTCGACGCCCCGCTCGGGCGTGACGTTTGCCAGCCCGATGCTGCTGACGATGTGGGAATCGAGCAGCAGACAGAAGAACAGTGACGAGGCCGCGTCGAGCAGGAGCCGAAGGGCGGCTCGCTGGACGGTCCAGTAGGGCCGGAGCAGGCTGATGGCGGCCATCGCGATGTTGCCGAGCATCACCGCAAGAAACCCCCACGCCAGCGTCGTCCACATCGGCGCCAGAACGACTCGCAGACCCGGGCGATTCATGACCTCCGGCGACAGGTTGACGGCGAGCCACATGATGCCGGCGACGTTGGCGGCGAGCTCGATCGACGACTGCAAGCGCGGAATCTGATTGGGATTTCGCACCGCTGGAAGCCGGTGCGGATTCCACTGCTCGAGCAGCGGCGATTTCATCTGCACGCGCTCGAGGATGGCGAAGATGAGCGTCACCAGGCTGAAGGCGAAGAACGCCGTCCCCCACATCGTTGACGAGGTCCGCTCGAGTACCGATGCCCAGGCCCGAGTGCCCGCTTCCGGGCTGAGGTTCGAAGCGATCAACGCGATGGTAATCGCCGCGGTCGGGACGAGGAAGTTGAGGGCGACGACTTTGAGGACGAACTTGTAGACCGGGAAGAGTGCCGGCCCGATCAGAACCTGCTGCGGCAGGTATCGTGTGGCAACCGACACCGGCGACCCGTGCTTCTTCAGCAGCGTGGCGACTTCTTCTTCGGCCAGCGGATGACCCAACACTCGTGCGCGCTCGTCGATTTCAGAGTGAATGTCCTCCGACAGCTCGGTGATGATGTCGTTCCGCTCCCGCTTCGGAAGCCAGAAGCTAACTGCCTGCAAGTAGCGATCGACGAGGTCCATGACCTTGCTCCTTCAACACTGCGCGCAGCGATCCATCGATGACCTGCCACTCGGTGAGCAACTGCTCCAGCACCTGGCTACCATCGGCTGACAGGCGGTAGTACCGCTTGTTCCGCTTCTCTTCCTCACGCCACTCGCTCGACAGCAGCCCCTGGCTTTCGAGACGACGGAGCAATGGGTAGAGCGTGCCTTCGTCGATGGCCATGCCATGTGCGGCGAGCTCCTTGCGCAGGGTGTAGCCATATTGCTCGGAGCGCAGGGCGACCAGCACCGCCAGAACCAGGCAGCCGCGCCGAAGCTCGAGACGGAGGTTTTCAAACGTTTCGTCGCCCATCGCTGTACCCGATGCCAAACACAGTATACGACACACACTATGTGTTACACAGTAAACTGTCAAGAGCATTCGCGGGGAGTCGATGACCCTATCGCTGGCAGACCGGGCAGTAGAACGTCGAGCGGCCGGCCTGCGTGCGGCGTTTGATCGTGCCGCCACAGCCCGCCCGGAGACACGGCAGGCCCTCGCGGTCGTAGACCCGGAACCTCGACGATCGATAGCGAGTGTCTGAGGTCCGCTCGATCGCGCGGGTCAACACCCGCTTGATGGCGGCGGTCAGGCGAGACGCCTCCGGGCGCGGCGCACCGCTCGGCGTGGCAAGCGAGGAAGCCCTGCGCTGCGGAGACAGACCCGCCAGGTGCAGGGCTTCGCTCGCGTAGATGTTGCCCAGGCCGGCGACCACGCGCTGATCGAGCAACGCGACCTTCAGCGGCGTCTTCTTCCCTTTGCAGGCTCTCGCCAGAGCGGCGGCATCGAACTCCGGCGACAGCGGCTCGGGCCCGAGCCGGCCGAGCACCGGATGCCTCGCGAGCTGCGTCGCCGTCAGCAGATCCATGGAGCCAAACCGACGCGGATCGTTGAAGGTGATGATGGCGCCCGACGAGGTGAAGAACACGACGTGGTCGTGTCGATCGAAGTCGCTGCGCCGTGCTCGCCCGGTTGGATTTGCACCGCTGACGGACTGGTCGACGTGGAACGATCCCGACATGCCCAGGTGCATGACGAGCGTGTCCCCCGACGACAACGTCACGAGCAGATATTTGGCCCGGCGCATGACCGCCAGGACGGTCTGGGCGATCAGCCGCGCCCGGAAGCGCCGCGGAAAGGGCGAGCGAAGGTCCGGCCGCCGCAGCAGGACGTCGACGATTCGTGCGTCTCTCAGTACCGGATCGAGACTGCGGCGAACGGACTCGACTTCGGGAAGTTCGGGCACCGATTCAGCATAGCAGCCGCCTATCCCTTGCTCTCGCTTGGCGGCGGACCGAACCCGAGGCGTCCCCTCATGCCCTGGCGGAAGCGCTCACGCTCTTCCGGCGTCATCTGCTCCCAACGCTCTTCCATGCGACGTCGAACACCAGAGCGACGACCGCCGTGGCGCCCGAAGCCGCCGAAGAGAATCCGGCAGAGAGCCAGAAGGCCGAGCGCCTGCCAGAAAGTGACCTCGTGGAGGCCGAAGAGCGCCGGCATCAGCCAGTTCCACAGCAGCCGAACGACCTGGCCACCGATCGCCATGAACAGCAGAATCCCGAGGATCGCCAGCGGCGCCAGGAAGAACCATTTCCGTCTGATTGTCCTCATCTCCGGCTCCTCATCGATTCGTGAACTCGTCGTGAATCCGCTGCAACCGCGCGCGCAGATGCTGGACGGCGTAACGCTTTCGCGAGAGCAACGTATTGACGCTCACGCCGGTCTCGGCCGCCATGGCCTTGAAGCTCCGTCCGTCGATCTCGTGCGCCACGAACACTTCGCGCTGTTCCGCCGGCAACTCGTCGATCGCCAGCTCGAGCTCGTCGAGGAGCAGGCTGCGCGCGTACAGTGCGTCCGGCCCGGCCTCGGGCGACGGCAGCAGATCCTCCAGCTGCACCAGCTCGTCGTCGTCACCTGCCACCACCGCCTCCGTGGAGCGTTCCGGCTTCTTCTTGCGGAAGAGATCGGTGATGCGATTGCGCGCCACACGGAACAGCCAGCCGGTCACGTGCTCGATCGGCATCAGCAGGCGGTTGGCTTCGACCAGCTCGGAGAAGACGTCCTGCAGAATGTCTTCGGCATCGCGTGGGTCGGGCACGCGACGGCGAATGAAGTGGCGCAGCCGAGACTGCTCCCGCGCGACCACGTCGGAGATCAGCTGGTCCTGTTCGCGCGACATCCGCTCCAGGCTCGCTGCGTCCTTCACCTACTGATGTAGACGAACGAAGCGTTCAGATATTGTGGGTCGCTAAACTGCTCGGCGCATGGTGTTTCCAGCCGGCCGCATGGCGCAGCTGGTGCTAACTGCCCTTCGAGAAAGATCCGAACTCGGCCAGCAGCCATACGCCCGGATCGAGCACGACCGACGCTGGTTCGGTCGCGGAAGGAATCGTGACCGTCGACTCGCGGCCGGTCACCGGGGCCTGCCGGATCACGGCCGGAGAGTCCGGCGTCTGCGAGACGCCGATGCCGAGCGGAAATCGGAACGGCTCGCCGGACTGTGTCTGGTTGACCGTTACTACGACCTGCTTGGCCGCGGCGTCGTAGCGCCAGCTGCCCGAGACCTGTGGAACGCCGCTCCGGGTCAGCCACTGATCGAAGAACCACCGCAGGTCCTGGCCCGACACCTCCTCCATCGCGCGGCGCAGATCCGCCGTGGACGCCAGGCCGTTCATGTAGCGCTGGTAGTAGAGCCTGATGCCGCGCCAGAAGGTGTCCGTGCCGACCTGGTCGCGCAGCATGTGCAGCGTCCACGCGCCCTTCTCGTAGACCAGCCGATTGTTCGGCTCGGTTGACGCTTCGTTGAAGTTGACGTGCACCACCGGTGTGTTGGGCAATGACTTCTCGAGCCGAACGACGTTCTCGCGGCTGCGGCGCAGGCCCTCGACGAACGCATCACGGCCGGAGTGGTATTCGGCGTAGAGCAGCGCGAAGTACGTCGCGAAACCCTCGCTGAGCCATACGTCGTTCCAGTCGCTCTCGGTGACCGCATCACCGAACCATTGATGCGCGGTCTCGTGCACCACCGGCAGCCTTCCGGCCGCCACACCCTTCTCGCCATAGAAGATGTTGCTGACGTGTTCCATGCCTCCGCCCACGCCTGCCGCTTCCACATGGGCCAGTTTGCCGTAGGCGAAGGGACCGATGCGATCCGAAAAGAACTCGAACGATTCGCGCGCGTCCGTGGCGAGCGCCGGCAGGCCATTCTCGGCGTCCTCGGGAAAAGCCCAGAACGAGAGCGGCACTCCACGCACCACGTCTCCCTGACGAACGATGAAATGCGCGACGCCAAGCGAGTACAGCCACGATGAGATCGGCTCTTCCTGTTTCCAGTGCGTCCGACGGAGACCGCCCGGCAGGTCCACCGTCTCGACGAGCACCCCGTTCGACACGACCTGGTACTCGGCCTTCGTCGTGACCAGGAACTCCCCCGTTGCCTTGTCGGCGGGATGATCGATCATCGGCAGCCAGTGTCGGGCGCGGTTGAACCAGTTCTCGCTGAATGCCGACCGGTCGCCGTGGATGGTGTTGACAATCAGCAGTCCACGGTCGGGCACGCCGTGGTAGCTGATGGTAAAGGTCACGTCCTGCCCGGCCGTCGTTTGAGGCGGTATCGGCAGGTGCAACCGATTGTCGCGGTGCTCGAACGGCACCGCGGCGCCGCCGGCAGTCACGCCGGTCACGTGCATCCCCTTGCCATCCGGCGTGGCCGAGGTCAGGTCCAGGATCGCCTCACGGGTTCCCGCAGCGGCGACTCGCAGGGTGACGGCGACCTCGGCCTGAATCTCGTTCGAGTCCCCGGTCAGCAGCGTCAGGCGAACGGTGTAGTGACGGGCATCGATACCTGGTTGTCGCGGGTAGGTGTCGGCCGCGAGCGGCCAGGCGGACCACACGATCGCGGAAGCGGCGGCAAACGCAATCAGCTTCTGATGCAGGCGACCGTGATGCATGCCGGGATAGTACATCTTCGGCCGCCGACGTGAGTGTGCCGCGCCACTGCTGGACTCCGCCATGAGGTAACATCCTACTCTTGCGCTCTCATCGATCAGGAGCACTCAGGTGACCGCCACAGATCTCGTCGATCGACTCGCCGGACACAGGACTATTGGCGGAGCGCCTCGCCGCGAGCTCGAATGGCTGGCCGCTCACGGAACGCTGCGACATCTCGATGCCGGCGAGGTCCTGAGCACCAAAGGTGCGCCGGTTGTTGCTCTCTTCGTGGTCCTGAGCGGCCGCATTGCCCTCTTCGTCGACCGGGGCGCCGGGCGACACAAGCTGATGGAGTGGCGGGATGGAGACATCACCGGGATGCTGCCCTACTCGCGCCTGGTCAGTCCGCCTGCCGATTCGGTCGCGCAGGAACCCTCGGAGGTGTTCGCCGTCCCACGCGAGGACCTGACCGCGATGATCGCCGAGTGTCACGAGATCACGACGATCCTCGTCCACACGATGGTCGATCGCAGCCGGCATTTCACGTCGACCGGCTTACAGGACGAGAAGATGGTTTCGCTGGGCAAGCTCTCAGCTGGTCTCGCCCATGAGCTGAACAATCCGGTGGCGGCGATCGAGCGGGGCGCGGCGCTGCTCGAGGCACGACTGGACGACGCCGAGCAAGCGACGCGGGCCCTGGGCGCGTCGCAATTGACCGACGCGCAGCTCGCCGCCATCGATGCCGTACGTGGCGCGTGTCTTGCCGCTCGTGCGCCCGACGTGCTCACTCCGCTTCAGCGGGCCGAGCGCGAGGACGACATCGCCGACTGGCTCAGCGCACACGGTGTCGACCCGGACATTGCCGGACCGCTGGCCGACACCGCGGTCAACCTCAAGGCCCTCGACCGAATCGCGCTCGCGGTCAGTGGCCCGCCACTCGATCCGGCGCTCCGGTCCGTCGCGGCGGTCTCCTCGGTCCGTGGCATCGCCTCCGAAATCCAGGAAGCGGCGCGGCGGATCTCCGGGCTGGTCGCCGCGATCAAAGGATTCACCCACATGGACCAGGCCACGGTGGCCGAGGCCGTGGACCTGAAGTCGAGCCTGGGCAACACCGTCGCAGTACTCAACGCGAAGGCGCGTGGGAAATCGGTCGCGATCACCGTCACGGTGGAACCGGACCTGCCGCCGGCACGAGGCTTCGCCGGCGAGCTGAATCAGGTCTGGGCCAATCTGATCGACAACGCGCTCGATGCGGTGCCCGACTCCGGGCGCGTTGACGTGACCGCCGCTCGCGATCGCCAGTTCGTCGTCGTCCGCGTCGTCGACAACGGGCCTGGCATTCCGGCCGATCTCCGCGAACGGATCTTCGAGCCGTTCTTCACGACCAAGTCGGTCGGCAAGGGCACCGGCCTCGGACTCGACATCGTTCACCGACTGGTCAGACACAACGACGCCGAGATCGAGGTCGAGTCCGCTCCTGGACGAACGGAGTTCCGCGTTTCCCTTCCCGTCGACACGGAGAAAGCCGGGAGCGCGCGATGAACAAGCCCGCCCTGCTCGTCGTGGACGACGACGCCCAGGTGCTCGCGGCGGTGCGGCGCGATCTGCGGACGCGCTATCGGCAGTCCTATACCGTCATCAGCGCGGCGTCCGGTGAGGAGGCGCTGAGCACGATTCGTGAGCTGAAGGCGCGCGGCGACTCGCTCGCCATCGTGATCAGCGATCAGCGGATGCCGGGGATGCACGGCACCGATGTGCTGGCGCAATCGCGCGACGTGTATCCGCTGGCGCGTCGCGTGCTGCTGACGGCGTATTCGGACATCGACGCCGCGGTCAAAGCCATCAACGTGGCGCACCTGGATCACTACCTGTCGAAACCCTGGGATCCGCCGGAGGAATGCCTGTTCCCGGTGATCGACGATCTGCTCGATGCCTGGCAGGCGGAGTATCTCCCGGAGGCCAAAGGGCTGAGGGTCGTCGGCCATCAGTGGTCACCGAGGTCGCACGAGATCAAGAGCTTTCTTGCCGGCAATCTCATTCCGTACCACTGGCTCGACGTCGCACGCAGCCCCGACACGCAAAGCCTGCTCGACGCGGCCGGTGTCAGCGCCGACGAGCTGCCGGCGCTGTTCTTCGAAGACGGATCGACGCTGCGCAACCCCGAGCGGCGACAGGTGGCCGAACGCCTCGGCCGATCGCTGTCGGCCGCCTTCGATCTCTATGACCTGGTGATTGCAGGAGCCGGCCCGTCGGGCCTGGGAGCGGCGGTCTACGGCGCATCCGAGGGACTGCGCACGCTGTTGCTCGATCGCTATGCGCCCGGTGGCCAGGCGGGCAGCAGCTCGAGGATCGAGAACTATCTCGGCTTTCCCACCGGCGTCAGCGGCAACGAGTTGACGCGACGCGCGGTGACGCAGGCGCAGCGGCTTGGCGCGGAGTTCCTCGTGCCCCTCGAAGTCACCGGCGTCTCGATCGACGCAGGGTACAAGCACCTCACGCTCAGCGACGGCCGCGAGATCGTGACGCGCACGCTGCTGGCCGCCACCGGCATGGAGTACCGCGAACATCCCGCACCTGGCGTGACGGCGCTCACTGGAGCCGGCATCTACTACGGCGCGGCGACAACCGAGGCGCCGGCGTTCGCCGATCGCCGCGTGCTCGTTGTTGGCGGAGGAAACTCGGCCGGACAGGCGGCGATGCACCTCGCCCGATACGCCAAGGAGGTCCAGATCGTGATCAGGCGCGAGGACCTGCGTGCCACCATGTCGCAATACCTGATCGACCAGATCGCAAAGACACCCAACATCCGGCTCAGGACGCGCACCGAGATCGAGCGCGTCGAGGGCAACGGGCACGTCGAAGGCGTCGTGTTCAAGATCGACGGGGACTGCGTCCGAAACGGAAACGATCGACGCGGTGTTCATATTCATCGGCACCCGGCCGCGCAGCGACTGGCTGCCGCCGAGCGTGTTGCGCGACACGAAGGGTT
Source organism: uncultured Acidobacteriota bacterium (assembly GCA_963771415.1). GTDB lineage: Bacteria > Acidobacteriota > Vicinamibacteria > Vicinamibacterales > 2-12-FULL-66-21 > CAWAZT01. Next base: position 32,122 of record CAVYTI010000012.1, read on the forward strand.
TCGTCATCACCGGCAGGGATCTCGCGGCCGACGCCCGATCGCCCAAGATCTGGAAAGAGCGCCGCGAACCGATGGCGCTCGAGACCAGCGTGCCCGGCGTCTTTGCCGCCGGTGACATCCGAGCCGGGGCGATGAATCGCGTCGCCTCAGCCGTCGGCGAGGGATCGATGGCGGTGCGGTTCGTCCACGACTACCTGGCGCTCACGTGAAAAAGACGGCTCGAGGAGATCTGGCGAGTCGCATCCGTCCCTCCTCGTTGCTTCGTTACTGGAATCCGTTCGCTCCGTCCGCTCCGTTGGCTCCCCGTCAGTGTCCGGTAACGGTCGGCGCACCCTCCAACGCCAACAGGTAGGCTTTGACGTCGAGCCCGCCGGCAAATCCCGTCAACTTGCCGGTCGACCCGATCACGCGGTGGCACGGCGTCACGATGGAGATCGGATTCCTGCCGTTGGCGGCGCCGACGGCGCGCATCGCGGTTGGATTTCCAATCTGTCGCGCGAGCTGACCGTAGGATCGCGTCTGACCGAACGGAATGGTCAGTAACGCGTTCCACACCCGCCGCTGAAATGTCGTGCCGGCAAAATCCAGTTTGAGCGCAAACGCCCGGCGCTGGCCGGCAAAGTACTGCTCGAGCTGGTGCGCGGCCTCGACGAGCACCGGATGCCGGCTGTCCTCTCCGTCGACGGTCAACCGCACCCGACTGGGCCGATCGTTCTCCCACAGGATGGCAGCAAGACCATCGTCGCTTCCCACCAGTTTCAATCGACCGACCGGAGAACTCACCCATTTGTAGACGTACCGCTTCGAGCTTTCGCGACTTGGTGTCATAACACGCTCCTTGCCTGCGCCTCACGATACGAAATCGCCTGGCGCCTCGCTCGCCGTTTTCGGACATCGACCTCGGATCGTCTTGCTGTCCGAAAACGGCTAGTCAAGCTACGCTCCGGTCGGTAAGCTAGGGCCATGGACCGAGACACTCGACAACTCTACAAGGCGCTCGCGGCGCGGGATCCCCGTTTCGACGGTGTGTTCTTCGTTGCCGTGACCTCGACGCGTATCTACTGCCGGCCGATCTGCCCGGCGAATGCGCCGAAGGCGGCCAACTGCCGCTTCTTCAACAGTGCGCAGGAGTGCGAGCAGGCTGGCTTCCGGCCGTGCCTGCGATGTCGGCCCGAGCTCGCCCCCGGCAGCGCGCCGATCGACGATTCCCAGCGCATCGCGCATCTGATCGTTCAGCGCCTCGAAGAGGGCTCATACGACGAGAAGGCCGGGCTCGAGGCGATCGCCGAGCAGTTCGAGCTGAGCTCTCGACAGATCCGGCGGATCGTCCAGAAGGAGCTCGGCGTGCCGCCGATCCAGCTGCTGTTGACACGACGGCTCCTGCTGGCGAAACAGTTGCTCACCGAGACGACGCTGCCGGTCACCGAGGTCGCTTTTGCCAGCGGCTTCTCCAGCCTGCGCCGGTTCAACGACGCCTTCATCAGTCGCTATCGCATGGCGCCTACCCGGTTGCGCAAGAAGGCGACCGAAGGAGTCGGCGCGATCGGCGAGAGCACGACCCTGACTCTGCAGCTCTCGTATCGACCTCCTTACGACTGGAGGGGTGTGCTGGCGTTTCTTCGAACCCGCGCGCTCGAGGGCGTCGAGTGGGTGACCGACGAAGCGTATGCCCGGACCGTCGCGCTGGGAGACGTCAGGGGCTGGATCAGGGTCACGCAGTCGCTGAAGAAACATGCGCTGATGCTGGAGTTCACCCACGGCCTGACGCCGGCGCTGCCGGCGGTGTTGAGCCGCGTGCGCGCGCTGTTCGACCTGGATGCCCGGCCGGACCTGATCGCGCGTCACCTGGCTCGGGACCAGCGTCTCGCGCGGGCGGTGCGGGCCAATCCAGGAAGGCGCGTGCCCGGAGCCTTCAACGGATTCGAGATGGGCCTGCGGGCGATCCTCGGTCAGCAGGTCACGGTCAAGGCGGCGCGGACGGTCGCCTGTCGCTTCGTCGAGGCATTTGGCGAGCCGCTGGTGACGCCGTTCGCCGAACTGAACCGGTTGACGCCGCTGCCCGCCCGCATCGCGGCGGCGAGCGTCGACGAGGTTGCCATGCTCGGCATCATCGCGGCTCGCGCGCGGAGCATCATCGCCCTGGCCAGGGCCCAGCGAAATGGCGCGCTCTCGCTTGATAGTGGCGCGCACCACAACCCCGACGAGTCGATTCGGTGTCTCGCGGAGCTGCCCGGCATCGGCCAGTGGACGGCACACTACATCGCCATGCGGGCGCTGCGCTGGCCCGATGCGTTTCCGAAAGAAGACATCGTGGTCAGGAACAACCTGGGGGGCGTCACCGCCAGACAGGCCGAGGAACTCTCACTCAAGTGGCGTCCATGGCGAAGCTATGCGGTGATGCACATCTGGGCGATGGGGACACCAGCGCAGCAGAGTCACTCGAAGCGATCGCTCGTCGCCTGAGCGCGTGGGGACCGGGAGTCAGCCGCGCGCTTGTTTCGATGCGGTCACCAGCGTTGTCGAGGCGAACGGGTTACCGTACCAGAAGCGCCACCCGAGGCCGCGGCGCTTGACCGCGCTCGCGCCGAGCGACTCGAGCGTCGCCGCATAGCGCGCGGTGGCGCGAATGTCGGCAATCGCCAGACGTCCGCCCGGCTTCAGGACCCGCCAGGCTTCGGCGATCGCCTTCACGCGATCGGCGTTCGGGTGGATGTTGTGGATGGCCAGGCTCGAGACGACGAGATCGAAGCTGGCGTCCTGGAATGGCATCGCCCGCATATCCCCGGTCTCGATCTCGATTCGATCGCGCACACCTTCGACCGACGCATTGCGCAGCGTCACGTCGCGAGCGTTGCCGGACTGATCGGCAGTGCTCCACAAATCGACGCCGGTGACGCGACCGGTCTTCAACCGACGAGCAACGGCGGTCAGCACAGCGCCGCGGCCGCAACCCATGTCGAGCACGCGCTCGTCACCACGCAGCTGAAGGTCGTCGAGGATTCCCTGCCAGACCTCGAACTTGCCCTTTCTGGTCGTGTAGTAGAAGCTGAGCGCGTTGAAGAGAAAGAACGCGCCGTAGAACGCCAGGATCGCGGCAGGATGGCTGTTCCCGCTCGCCCACGCCACGATGGCGCCGATGGCGCAGGCGACGGCGAGTGCGGCAAACATCAGGAGAGCGTAAGGCGCGTCATATCCGTAGTCGCCGTGCCGGTCCATCGTGACCGCCATTCTCGTCGAAAACGTTCCCACCCTAGAATCGTTCTTTGAGCCTCGAGCCGTTCGGAGAGAACGCATGGTGAAGGCTGGGGGCGGCTTCACGATTCGGTACTGATCACGGAGCGCTCTCGCCGGACGGTGCCGGGGTCGTCGGCTCGCCGTCGTCGGGCGGATCGGGCGTCCATTCCAGCAGCTCGCCAGGCTGACACTCCAGCTCCCGGCAAAGCGCTTCGAGCGTGGAAAAGCGGATGGCGCGCGCCTTGTTGGTCTTGAGGATGGACAAGTTCGCGATCGTGATGCCGATGCGATCCGCGAGATCGGTCAGCGTGAGGCGACGATCGACCAGCAGGTAGTCGAGCTTGACGCGTATGGCCATCTCGCTGCCTCAGACGGTCAAGGACTGCTCTTCGGCGAGCCGGGTGCCCGCCAGGAACACCTCGGCGATGACCAGGATGATCAGACCGCAGATCACCGCGAAGGCATTGAAGTCGGGACGTGTGTCGAACATCAACCCGTCGGCGGAAAAATGCTGCGTCGCATAGTAGTTCTCGACGAGCACCAGCGCCGATCGAAACACCTCCCACACGATCACCGCCCAGCCAATGCGCCGTATGCGGATCGCGTTGACCGCTACGAAGGGTTGACCATCGCGCAGCGTCCGGAACACCGCCCTGAGCTGGGCGAGAACCCACAGCACGAGCGCGAGCACAACGGTCAGCACGAGCGCGGTTGCCGCGACGAAGCCTCGACTGAGTGGCACGAACCGCAGCGATCCTCGGACGTCCTGGAGCCGGACGTCGGTCGCATCGGAAGAGCGTGACGTGACCTTCTGCGCCGTGGCATCCATCCTCAGCGAGACGGGAATCGTGAGATCCACCTTCAAGCCGCGCGTGCCAATCCGCGGAGATACCAGGAGGAGGCAGACCGACAGCGCCAGCAGGGCGACTGCGACGTACCAGAAGACGTTCACCAGAGCGGCGAGAAAAGACGCGATTGGGTTTCTTCGCATGAGTGCCATGACTGTCTCCTGGCTAGTTACCTTTCTTTATCGTTATACGATAAATATTATCTGTTGTTCAATATATACTTTCTGTGTATCAATACGCTACCAAGCGGGCTGGAAGCACTCATTGATGACGCCGCCGTCCACCCCAGCGCCGCCGCGGTGGTCCCTGACGACAAGGCACTGGCCAGCAGGCCGCGAGCGAGCGTCGCCACCTCTTCAGGGTTGGCGCGAAGCGTTTGATGAGTGGGCCGTCGCGGCCGCGGAGAACGCTAGGCGCGCTGGGCTGGAAGTCGAGGATTCCGCTCGATGCCGAACTTGTGCTGGTGCCACAGCGGGTAGGGCTCGGGCAGGGCGCTGACCTCGTCCAGCCGGGCCGACTCTTCGGATGTGAGGCGCCACTCGGCCGCGCCGAGAATGTCGCGGAGCTGCGCCTCGTCGCGCGCGCCGAGCACGACCGTGTCGACGCCAGGCTTGTGCACGACCCAGTTGAGCGCGACCTGGGGGATCGACACACGCCGATCCTTGGCAATCGCGTCCATCACGTCGACGATCCGATAGAGCCGATCGAAATCGACCGTGCCCGGCACGTCGAGCTCGTTCAGCCGCGCGACGGTCGGTCGCGGTGTGTCGCGCCTGAACTTGCCGGTCAACAGGCCGGCGTGTAACGGGCTCCACGCCATCAGCCCGACCCCCTGATCCAGCGCGAGCGGAACAATCTCGTGCTCGACGTCGCGCGACACCAGCGAGTAGTTGACCTGCTGGGTGATGTAGCGCGGCGCTCCGATCCGCTCCGACGCCGCAATCGCTTTCATGACCTGCCACGCCGAATGATTGGAGCAGCCGATATAGCGGACCTTGCCGGCGGTCACGAGGTCCTCGTAGGCGCGCAGGGTTTCCTCGATCGGCACGAACATGTCCGGCTGGTGGCAGAGATAGAGATCCAGGTAGTCGGTCTGGAGGCGGCGCAGGCTCGCCTCGCACGCCGCGATCAGGTGCTTGCGTGAAAGCCCGGTGTCGTGCGGCGCATTTCCCATCCGCACGAACGCCTTGGTCACCAGGACGAACTCGTCGCGCCGGCCTTTCAGTGCCTGCCCGAGAATTTCTTCGGCGCCGCCGAACGAGTAGGCGTCTGCCGTGTCGAGGGTCGTGACGCCGGCGTCACGCAGGATGTCGAGGATGCGTGAGGTATCGCCGACGCCGAGGTTGCCCATCTTGGCGAAACGCTCGCGTCCGCCGATCGTCATGGTGCCGAAGCTGAAGGCCGAGACGCTCAGCCCGGATTGCCCGAGAAGCCGCTGTTCCATGCCCACAAGGATATCTCGGACCACGCGACGCGCGAGAACGGCCGACTGAAACGTGACAAGGCGTGGACTCGTCGGCTATCCTCCCGCGACGCTGGAGACGTCCTCGATGCCCCCTCTCGCGCGTGAGATCCGATATGCGTGCCGCGCGTTCCTGAGGACGCCAGGGTTCACGCTCGCCGCGGTTCTGTCGCTGGCGATCGGCGTCGCGGCCAACACCGCCATCTTCAGCGTCGCGAGCGCGCTGCTGCTCAAGTCGCTGCCCTACGCGGACCCCGACCGCCTGGTCATCCTGTGGAATCGGTCACCCGGACTTGGCATTTCGGAAGACTGGTTCTCGACGGCGCAGTACCTCGATCTCAAGCGCAATCACCACGGCTTCGACGAGCTTGCGATAGCGATCGGGAGCAACTACAACCTGACCGGTGACGGCGAGCCGGAGCGGATCGGCACGATTCGCGTCTCCTCGAACCTGCTGCCGCTGCTCGGCGCTCGCGCGGCGCACGGCCGCCTCTTCGACGCCGCCGACGATCGACCGGGCCGAACCGGCACGGCGGTGCTGCACTACGCGACGTGGATGCGACGATATGGAGGCGATCCGCGGGTCATCGGCCGGTCGATCATGCTCAACGGTCAGCCGTTCGAGATCATCGGCGTGCTCCCCGCCTCGTTCTCCCTGCCCCGCGAGGTCATGCCGACACTGGGCGGGGCCGAAGAAGCGGAGATCCTGCTGCCGCTGCCCCTCGCGGCCAACGCCGCCGAGCTTCGCAATCGCGAAGACTACAACATCATCGGCAGGCTGAAGCCCGGCGTCGCCATCGCGCAAGCGCAGGCGGAAGCCGATGCGATTACGGCACGACTCCGTCGCGAGCATCCAGACATCTATCCGCCCAACGGCGGCTTGACCTTCAGCATCGTCCCGCTGCGGGACCAGGTCGTCGGCGACGTGCGACGTTCGCTGTTCGTCCTGATCGGCGCGGTCGGCTTCGTGCTGCTGATCGCGTGCGCGAATGTCGCGAACCTGCTGCTCTCGCGCGCGCTGTCGCGGCAGAGCGAAATCGCCGTCCGCGCCGCCCTCGGTGCGAGTCGTCTCCGGATCGTCGGTCAGTTCCTCACCGAGAGCCTGCTGCTTGCGCTCGCCGGCGGCGCGCTCGGTTTTGGCTTATCGTTCGTGGGGCTGGCCGGCATCCGCGTGCTGGGCGCCAGGAATGTCCCGCGACTGCACGAGATCGGCATCGACGGGCAGGTCCTGCTCTTCGCGCTCGGCCTGTCGGTCCTGTCGGGGCTTCTCTTCGGTCTGCTGCCAGCGCTGCGGGCCAGCCGTCTCGACCTCCACGCCCTGAAGAACGTCGGCCGGGGATCCACCGGCAGTGGTGCGGTCTGGGGACGAGGCCAGAACCTGCGCCGCCTGCTGGTCAGCTCTGAGCTTGCGCTCTCGGTCATGCTCCTGATCGGCGCCGGTCTTCTGATTCGCAGCTTCATCGCGATCCAGCGCGTGCCGCCAGGGTTCAACGCCTCGAACGTCCTCACGCTCGAATTGACGATGACCGGTCGTAAGTACGCCGATGGCGCGGCGACCTTCCAGACCTATCGCCAGCTCTGGGAACGGCTCGGCCAACTTCCCGGTGTCACGGGGGCTGGCGGTGTTTCGTCGCTGCCGCTCAGCCAGATGATGGCGTGGGGACCGATCACCGTTGACGGCCGCACGCCGCCGCCAGGCGAGACCTTCATCAACGTCGATCAGCGAATCGTCGGTGGCGACTATTTCCGGACGATGGAGATCCCACTCCTTCGCGGCCGCCTCTTCGGGGAGCAGGACACACCTCTAACGCAACGGGTGGTTGTGGTCGATGAGCACATGGCGCGTCAGATCTGGCCGAACGAGGACGCCATCGGCAAGCGCATCCGCACCGGCGGGATGGACGCCACTCCGAACTCACCATGGCTCATCGTCGTGGGCATCGTCGGCCGGGTCAAGCAGGACGCGCTCGACTCGGAGCCTCGCATGGCCATCTACTCTCCGCACAGCCAGCTGAGCACGCGGGCGATGAACGTGGTCGTGCGCAGCAGCGCTGATCCAGCCGTCCTCGCCGGCCCGGTTCGCGACACGATTCGCGCCCTCGATCGCGATCTGCCGATCTACAACCTGCGCACGATGTCGCGGCGTGTCGACGAATCGCTGGCGCGACGCCGATTCGCGACGCTGCTGCTGACCGTGTTCGCGGTGTGCGCCGCCGGCCTCGCGGCGATCGGCACCTACGGCGTCATCGCCTATCTCGTCGGCCAGAGCCGGCGCGAGGTCGGCATCCGTCTGGCCCTCGGCGCCACGCCGGGGGCGATCGTACGGATGGTGGTCGGTCACGGGTTGAGCGTGGCGGCCGCCGGCGTCGCGGCCGGCGTCGCGGGTGCGCTCGTCCTCACGCGGTTCATGCGTGGCCTGCTCTTCGGCATCGCACCGTCGGATCCACTGACGTTCGGCACGATCGTCGTGATGCTCGGGCTGGTCGCCCTCGTCGCCAGCTATGTGCCTGCGCGCCGGGCGGCACAGCTCGATCCGATGCTGGCGCTCAGGGCGGAGTGACTCCGAACCGTGTTCCTCGTAATCAGCGGCCCTGTCCTCCGCGCATTTCGCGTGATCAGCGGCCCTACCCTCCGCGTACTCCGCGTGATCAGCGGCCCGTGAGCAGCGGCCCTGACCGCGGGCCGCGGAATACGCGGAACACGCGGACGGTAGGTTCAGTCAGGCGTACTCCGCGTCTTCCGCGGCCTTGATGCCGCCTGGTGTTTCCGCGTGGTTCCCCAGCCCTGATGCCGCCTAATGTTTCCGCGTACTCCGCGTCTTCCGCGGCCTTGATGCCGCCTGGTGTTTCCGTGTGCTCCGCATATTCCGCGGCCGAATGTGGCCCGGTGTTCCGCGTGCCCTGCGTATTTCCGCGGCCCTGATGCCGCCTGGTGGTTCCGCGTGTTCCGCGGCCGAATGTGACCTGGTGTTTTTTCCGCGTGTTCCGCGTGTTCCGCGGCCCTGATGCCGCCTAATGTTTCCGCGTATTCCGCGTATTCCGCGGCCTGTTTCCGCGTATTCCGCGGCCCTATTCGGCCCGCAGCGCCGACTGCGGATCGACCTGCGAGGCCCGGCGCGCCGGGATGTAGGTCGCCAGCAATGTGACGACGAACAAGACGGCAGTGGCCGAGGCGTAGGCCGCCGGATCGCGCGGGTTCACGCCGTTCAGCAGATCGCCGAGGACGCTGCTCAAGCCCAGGGTGGCGAGCAGCCCGATCGCGACGCCGACCGCGGCCAGCGTCAGCCCCTGGCGAAGCACCATGCCCAGCACGCGGCGTTCGCTCGCGCCGACGGCCATGCGGATGCCGATCTCGCGCGTGCGCTGGCTGACCGAGTAGGCGATCACCGCGTAGAGGCCGAGCACGCTGAGCGCGAGGCCGACCACGCCGACCGCCGCAATCACCTCCGCCACCAGGCGCACGCCCCACAAGGCCTGCTGCTGGAAGACTGACGCCAGCGTCCGTACGTCGTAGATCGGCTGATTCGCATCGAGCGCACGGACTTCGCCGCGGACGACGCTGTTCAGCCCGGCGGGATCCGCCTCCGTCTGCACGAACAGCGTCATGCCGGTCTGACGGCTCTGCTCGAACGGCAGGTAGAGAAAGGGCTGCGGCGTCTCGCCGATGTCACGCGTCTTGGCGACGCGCGCAATGCCGACCACCTGCGCCGTCACCGCGGGTTGCTCCTGGATGACGACCATCGCACCGAGCGCGTCTCGGTTCGGCCAATACTTCTTCGCCATCGCGTCGTTGATGATCGCCACTGCCGGTGCGTTCTGAACGTCCCGATCGGTGAACGCGCGGCCGCGCAGCATCGGAATGCCGAGCGCCTCGAAGTAGTGATCCCCCACGATCGAGCTGCCGATCGAGAGCGTCTGCTGGTTCGGCCCCAGGTCGTAGCCGGGGATGGTGATGTCTGTCGTGCTGCTCGACACGCCGAGGGGAATGTGTTGTCCGAGCCCGGCCGTACGAACTCCCGGCAGTGCGCGGACGCGCGTCAGCAGCTGGCGATAGAAACGGCGGGTCGCGTCGAGATCGTAGCGCGCGATTCTCGGATCGAACCCCATCGTCAGCACATGGTCGACACGGAAGCCTGGATCGCTGTCGCGGGCGACGCGGATGCTCTCGAGAAACAACCCCGAGAGGACCATCATCACCAGCGCCACCGCGACCTGGGCGACGACCAGCGCCTGCCGCGTCCAGCCGCGAGATCTCGCGAAGCGCAGCTCCGTAGCCTTCAGCACTGCATTGAGCTCGGCGCGGGTCGCGCGGATTGCGGGCAGCAGGCCTGCGAGCACGCCGGAGGTGAGCCCGACTGCCAGCGCGAAGAGGACGACCCGCAGATCGACGCGTGCGTCGAGCGTGAGCGGCAGATCGCTGGCGATCTCAATCGATCGGATGAACCGGGCGCACGCCGTGGCAATGCCGAGCCCGAGGATGGCCCCGCCAATCGACAGCACGGCGCTTTCGATCAGGAACTGTCGCAGCAGCCGCGTGCGACTGGCGCCCATGGCGAGGCGGACGGCGGTCTCCCGCACGCGCGACGGCGCGGTGGACAGCAACAGGTTCGCCACATTGATGCACGCGATCGACAATACCAGCGCGGCAACCGCGAAGAACAGCCACGAGAGAGTAAAGTTGTCGGGCGCTTCGGCGATCCGATAGCCCACCTGCGAGAACACCATCGCACCGCGGCCCTTGTTGGCGGCTGGATTGTCCTGCTCCATCGCTGCCGCCAGCCGGCGCATCTCGTCGCGGGCCTGTTCGATCGTGACGCCCGGCGTCAGCCGCGCGAACACGTCGACCGATCGCGCCGTTCGATCGGTGAGCACGTCGACGTTCGACCCGGTCGCTTCGCGGATCATCATGCGCGGCACGTATAGCGCCGGTTGGAAGAACGGATGGACGCCGGTGAACCACTCGGGTGCCACGCCGACGATGGTGAATTCGATGGCGTTCAGGCGGACGGAACGACCGATGACATCGGATCGCCCCCCGAAATCACGCTGCCACATCCCGTAGCTGATGACGGTCACCGGGCTGCGGCCGGGCGCCTGGTCGTCGGCGGGAGTGAGAGCGCGTCCGAGGGCTGGCCGGACGCCGAGGGCTGAGAAGAACGTCCCGTTGACGAGGACGCCAAGGGTGACGCGGGGCTGGGCATCCGGCCCCTGCGAGAGGCCGAAGAGCGCGTTTTTCGCCGTGGCGAGGCCTTCGAACGATCGGGCCTGCTGCCCGATCTCGTCGATTTCCCGGTAGGAGAAACGGCCGACCGGGCTGCTCTGGGTGACCGACGTGAGACGGACGACCCGGCCGGTGGCAGGAACCGGCAGCGGACGCAGCAGGAAGGCATCGATAAGGCTGAAGATCGACGCCGTGGCGCCGACGCCCAGGGCGGTGGACAGCAGGACCGCCAGCGCGAAGCCCCTGTTCCGCCGGATCAGCCGGAGCGCGTGCCGAATCTCACGAGCGATGGTCGTCATCTCAGGAAATGACGTCAGCGGTCGGTCTGGTGTTCCTCGCTCGTCATCAATCCTGGGTCCGGCGCGCCATTCATCCCTGCCAGCGGCGGCTCACTCGTGGCGCAGGGCAACCATCGGATCGACGCGTGACGCACGGCGGGCCGGCAGGTAAGCGGCGAGTTGCGCCGCGATCGCCAACAGCGCGACCGCTCCGCCGAGCGCCATGGGATCGGCCGGCACGAGACCAAACAGCATCGACCTCACCGACAGAGCGGCCGCAAATGCGGCCGGCAATCCGATCGCCATGCCGATCAGGACCAGCCGTGTGCCGTTGCCGAGCACCAGGGTGACGACGCGAGGACCGGGAGCGCCGAGGGCCATGCGAATGCCGATCTCCTTGGTGCGCTGCGCAACGCTGTAGGCCAGCAGTCCGTACAATCCGATGCACGCCAGCGTCAGGGCGAGGAGTCCAAATCCGCTGGCGAGCGTGGCCACGATCCGCTCCTGGACGATCGTTGCCTCCACCTGCCGCGACAGAGGGCGGACCTCAATCGGCGCGCCCGCCAGCCTCGACTGCAGCGCCTGCTGGATCGCGGAGGACACCTGACCGAGCGAGCCGGTTGCCCGCACCGCCAGCGTCGCTCGCGAATCTCCGTGCAGCTGGGCGTACGCCATATAGACAGTAGGCGGCGGTGCCGATCGCAGGCCGGCCAGGTTGGTGTTCCTGACCAGTCCGACAATCTCCAGATCGCGTCGTTCGCCATCCACCTTGGCAGCCAGGTGCTGACCGAGCACGTTCTGATTCGGAAAGTGTCGTTGCGCGTAGGCCTCGTTGACCATCGCCACGGTCGGAGCCTCCGCCGAATCGCCCTCCGTGAATGTGCGGCCGGCGAGCACACGGATCTGCATCGTCGCGAAGAAGTCGGGACCGGCGCCGATGAAATGGGCGTTGTCCCGGTCGGGAATGGGTTGACCGGCCGGAACCGCGGGCTCGCTCCAGACCCACCCGTTCAGAGGCGTGTCGGTCGAGAGAGACGCGGACAGGACGTTCGGCAGACGGCGTAAATCGTCGAGCAGCTGCGCCGGAGGAGACGCGGACGGCCGCCGGCCTTCGAGATCGACGAGGAGGACCCCTTGCGAGTTGAACCCCGGGTCGAGCTTGTGAAGATTGTGCAGCGTGCGAACGAAGAGCCCGGCACCGGCGAGGAGGACCAGGGACAGTGCCACCTGCGCGCTGACCAGCGCCGGCAACAGGCGCGATCGGGGACCGCCCACCCTGCCGTCGCCCAGCGCGGCCAGCGATCGTCCCTGCACTGTCGTCTGGACCGCGGGCGCCAGCCCGAACAGGATGCCGGTTGCGATCGCGATCGCGCTGGTAAAGCCGAGCACCTGCCAGTTCGGCGTCAGGTCGAAGGTGACTTCGACCGGCCCGGTGGAGAACATCGCGACGAGAAACCGGCCCGACGTCCACGCCAGGCCGACGCCGACGACCGCGCCGATCAGGGAGAGCAGGATGCTCTCGATCAGGAGCTGCCGCACGATCCGTGCGCGGCCGGCGCCCATTGCCAGGCGAACCGCGATCTCGCGTTGCCGCGACGCCGCGCGCGCCAGCAGCAGGCTGGCGACATTGGCGCAGGCGATCAGCAGCACGAGCCCGACGGCCGCCATCAGCACGAAGAGCGGCGCCCGGTACATTTCTCGGAGGAACGTCCAGCCGGTTCCGCCGGGACTCAACTCGAAGATCAGACTCCGCCAGCGCCTTGCGTTGCGAGACGGACCAGTGCGGCGCGAGCACCCGATCGGCCATGTGAGGCCACGACGGACTCAGGTATGCCGTCGCCTGCGCCTTCGACACGCCTTCGCGGGGCCGCGCCAGCACGCGCAACCAGAAGTTGCCGGGACCGAGGAGTGGCGCCGCGCTCGGCGACACGCGAGGCAGCGCGGCAACCGCCATCGTCACGTCAGCAACCGATCCCACGGTGGCTCCAACAAACATCCGCGGATTGACCCCGACCACCGTGACCGGCAGCCCGTTGATCCGGATCGACTGGCCGATGACGTCGGGATTTCCGGCGAACTGGCGTTGCCAGTAACCGTAGCTGAGAACGGTGACCAGCGCCGCGCCAGCCTCGTCATCTTCTGCCGTGAGCAGACGACCAGCGACCGGACTGAGGCCGAGCGTGTCGTAGAAGCCGCCGGTGACCATCGCGCCGGGCACCCGACCGACGGATCCATTCGCGTCCACGTCGAAGGCGAAGGCCGTGAACCCGGCGACGCCACTGAAGATCTCGCGTTGACCGGCGAGCGCGCGGACGATGGCGTAGGAGAAGCTTTCGGACGGTGGTGACGTCGAGTTGGCGGACCTCATTGAAATCAGCGCGAGCGCCTGCGGGTCCCGCACCGGCAGCTGCCGCAGCATCAACGCGTCGATCAGGCTGAAGATGGCGGTGTTGGCGCCGATCCCGAGCGCGAGCGTGAGCACGACAGTCGCGGTGAAGCCGGGCGTGCGCGCGAACATGCGGAAGGCGTAGCGCACGTCCCGCCCGATCTCGTCGAGCCAGGCGCCGTGGCGATAGGTGCGGACACGCTCCTTGGCTTGCTCGATACCACCGAGCTCCAGCACGGCGAGGCGACGCGCCTCATCGGCGGGTATGCCCTGTCGCATTCTCTCCTGCGCGGAGATCTCGACGTAGGCCTGCATCTCCTCGTCGAGACCCTGCTCGGCCCGTTGACGATGGAACAGCCAGCCGAAAATCGAGGCAAGCCGGTGAAGGAGTGTCATGCGCCCTCCAGCACGCTCGTGATCGCGAACGCGATTCGGTCCCACCGTCGACGATGCTCGTCGAGCTGTCTCCGCCCGGCAGGCGTCAACCGGTAGTACTTGGCGTTTCGCTTGTTCTCCGTCGGCTCGCCACTCCGCTTTCAGCTTGCCATCCTGCTCCAGCCGATAGAGCGAGGGAAAGAGCGAACCGGGATTGACCTGAAAGTTGTCGTGGCTGAGCGCGGACAGCCGTTGCGAGATGCCGTAGCCGTGCAGCGGCTCGCGAACCAGGATGGTCAGAATCATCAGGTCGAGCGTGCCTTGCGGGACGTCCAGCTTTTCCACCACACGCTTCTCCTTTAGGGCACCAAGATAAAGGGCACGATACCGCTGCTCATTTAGGTTGTCAAGAGGAGCGGGCGGTCGATCCAAGCCGGGCGGAAACTTCAGTCAGGGAATCTCGGGCCAGGCGCGTTGTCTTCGTCCCAGCCACCTCGACAAGTCGGGAGAGTATCCCCGGCTCGCTGTCCATCCGGCCTCGGACTACCATTACCTGGCCGTACACATCGTCAGCCCGAACGGGGACGCAGTCACTTGAGCACCAGGCAATCAGACGCATCCGACGCACTTGTCTTCTTCGGCGCCACCGGAGATCTTGCGTACAAGAAGATCTTCCCGGCGCTCCAGTGCATGATCCGCCGCGGCACGCTCGATGTGCCGGTCATCGGCGTGGCCAAAGCTGGTTGGACGATCGACCAGCTGCGCGCGCGCGCCAGCGCCAGCCTCACGGAGCACGGCGGCGGGGTCGACAAGGCGGCCTTCGGCAGGCTCGTCGAGTTGCTGCAGTACATCGACGGCGACTACAACGATCCGGCGACCTTCACGCAGCTGCGGAAAGCGCTGGGCGGGGCGGCACGCCCGGCGCACTACCTGGCCATCCCGCCCAGCCTGTTCCCGACAGTCGTCGAGGCTCTCGGACGCTCGGGTTGTGCTGACAACGCGCGGGTCATCGTCGAGAAACCGTTCGGCCACAACCTCGAGACGGCGCGCGCGCTGAATCAGACGCTGCACACGGTCTTTCCCGAATCCTGTGTCTACCGCATCGATCACTATCTGGGTAAGGACGCTGTCGAGAATCTGCTTTTCTTCAGGTTTGCCAATACGTTCCTCGAGCCGATCTGGAATCGCAACTACGTCGAGTGCGTCCAGATCACCATGGCGGAAAACTTTGGTGTCAGCGGACGTGGCAAGTTCTACGACGAGACTGGAGCGATCCGGGACGTGGTGCAGAACCATCTGCTGCAGGTCGTGGCACTGCTGGCGATTGAACCGCCAACGGACATGTATCCGGAGTCTTTGCGCGACGAGCAGGTCAAGATTTTTCGGACCATTCCTCCGATCGATCCGGCCGACATCGTGCGCGGCCAGTTCCGCGGCTATCGGGACGAGCCTGGCGTGGCCGCTGGTTCCCAGGTGGAAACCTTCGCCGCCCTCAGGCTGGAGATCGAATCATGGCGCTGGGCCGATGTGCCGTTCTTGATCCGGGCCGGCAAGTCACTCGCCATGACCGCGACCGAAGTCGTCGTCCACCTGAGGCAGCCGCCGCTCGGCCATATCATGCCCGGCAGCAACTACGTTCGATTCCGGCTCGGTCCCGAGCTGTCGCTCAATCTCGGAGCGCTCATCAAGAAGCCCGGGCTCGCGATGACCTCGATGCCCGTAGAGCTCTCGGTGGTCGAGCAACCACAAAGCGATGAAGTGGATGCCTACGAGCGGCTGCTCATGGATGCCATGCACGGTGACGCGACGCTCTTCGTCCGCGAAGACGTCGTCGAAGCCGCCTGGGCAATCGTAGAACCCGTCCTCGACAACGTCACACCGGTCCACGAATACGAGCCCGGAACGTGGGGGCCCGCCGAAGCGGACCGACTGGCAGCCGATGTCGGTGGTTGGCATTCCCCTGGCGACAGTCCCGCGTCAGCAACCGCGGCGGCAAGGAAGCAGCCGTGAGGGCCTGGGCGGAGGCGGCCTGCGACGCTAAGAGGACGACAAGCATGCGACATCAGGAGCGGGATCGTTTCGGTCGTCCGGGCATGCTCGCGATTTCGCTCGCGTTCGCGTGCTTCGTGTCCGGGTGCGGTGCCGCTCGCGGCGTACCCACCCTCTACGACACGCAGGCACGGATCGAGCGCTACATCACCTCGGGCCAGTACGAGACGGAGTTCGCCGCTGTCGTCGCGCGCGCCCGCGCCTACCTCGAGAAGCGGGCGCCCCTCGTCACCAAGCCCGCCATCGTCCTCGACATCGACGAGACGTCGCTCTCAAACTGGCCGGCCTATCGCCTGAACGGTTGGGCACGGATCACCACGGGCGGGTGCGATGCCGAGCGGGGCCCCTGCGGCATCCGCGCCTGGCAGGCCCTGGCCACGTCCAAGGCGCTTCGGCCGACTCTGGAGCTCGCCACGCGCGCCGACGCGATGGGTGTCGCCGTCTTCTTCATCACGGGTCGGCCGGCGGAGCTCCGTGAGGCAACCGAACGCAATCTGCGGCAGGAGGGATACAAACCGACCGGTGTGATCCTGCAGGCGCCCGGCGCGACGTTCAAGAGCGCCGCCGACTTCAAGACGCCGGAGCGACGGAAGATCGCCGAGTCGGGTTACACGATCGTCCTGAACATGGGCGATCAGGAGAGCGACCTTCTCGGCGGCTACGCCGAGAAGACCTTCAAGCTACCGAACCCGGTGTACTTCCTGCCCTGAGAGTGAGGGCGCGCCCGAGGTCTACTTGTAGAGGTCGCCGGCCAGGTATTTCAATCCGGTGTCGCACGCCACCGTGGCAACGACCTTTCCTGGCCCGAGCTCACGCGCCAGATTCAGCGCGCCGACCAGGTTGAGGCCGCTCGACGTGCCGGCAAAGATGCCTTCCTCGCTCGCTACCCGGCGAGCCATGGCACGCCCTTCCTCTTCATCGATCGCGCGTGCCTCGTCATAGGAGCCAGGTACCAGGTGCGGCGGCCACATCCCTGCCGCCGTTCCCTCCACGCGATGAGGACCGCCCTTCCCGGTGGTGAGAAACGGCGATGTCGACGGCTCGAGGGCGATGATGCGCGCGGTACTTCCCGACTCCTTGAGTGCGCGTGACACACCGACGAGCATGCCTGCCGTGCCCACGGCACCGACGAACCCATCCACGCTGCCGATCTGCTCGACCAGCTCGCGACCGATCCTGGCGTAGCCGTCGAGCGCGTCGCGGTTGTTGAACTGGTCGGTCCAGAACGTGTCGGGATCCTTCGTCAGTTCGGCGATGCGGGCCCGGAAGCGATCGAACAGCGCGGGCGTCACCTTGCCACCATCACTCGGCACCAGCTCGAGGTCGGCACCGAACGCACGCATGGTATCGAGCTTCTCCGATGAAAACGCGTCGGACGACAACGGGTGGAACTCGTAGCCCTTCATCGCGCAGACCATGGCCAGCGACGAGCCCGTGCTGCCGCCAGTGAACTCGACGACGCGCATGCCCGGCCTGAGGGCGCCCCGCGCCTCGGCCCCTTCGATCATGGCTAGTGCCATGCGGTCCTTGTACGACCCCGTCGGATTGAAATACTCCAGCTTGACGACGATCGAAGCCGAGTCGGGCGGCACGATCCGGCCGAGGCGCACGAGTGGCGTGCGGCCGATCGCGTGGAGGACAGAATCAACGAGAGCTGGCGATGTCATGCGGGGCACTCCTCGAGCTACTACCGCAATCTATCAGACCGCTCGGAAGCGCCTGGCATCTATCGATTCAGATGCTGTGCAACGGGAAACCGTGCGAGGGGTTCGTGCTGTCGCAGGGGAGAGTCTGCCCGTGCTCGTGCCGGCGCAGACGAAACTCCATACGGAGCAATGCCTGGGACGATGGACTCGTTCGTCGAGACTACACGAACGACTGCTGTGTCGCCGTCGACGGCTCGGGAACCTGCAGCTGCGGCATCGGCTTGGTCAGAAACAGCCGCCGCGCCGCGAGCCCGAGCCACTTGGCCCAACGTGTCGACCGCGCCACTCGTGCGCTGTCGGTCGCGATCCCGGTGTTCGCGTACATCTGGCGATACAGTTTGGAGACCAGCACGAACGCCACCCGGGCCTTGACCGACTCGACGACGCTGGATCGTCCCCAGATATTTCCCCAGCTGTAGAACTGATCCCACGCGCGCTGCGTGCCGACCCGGATTTCTTCCAGCGACATCGTCGGGTGAGCCGTATAGAGCTTCGGCCGCTGATGCTGGGGAATGAGCCAGTGGCGCGTGATCGGAACGCCGGCGACCTCCCTGGTGCGATTGGCGTCGGCGGCGGCCCACTTCTCGAAGTCCACCGTTCCCGGGAACGGTGTCAACAGCACGAACTGCGCAAACGTCAGGTTCGCTTTTTTCGCCAACGCGACCGTCGCGTCGAACGTCTGTTGATCGTCGCTGGGCAACCCGAAGATGAACGATCCCAGAACGTGGATGTCGTGCTCGCGGAAGGCGCGCAGCCGCGCAACCAGCGATTCACCCGAAAGATTGAAGCCCTTGTAGACGTCCTTCAGGCCGGCCGCGGTAACGGACTCGACGCCGACCAATGCGCCGCGGATGTGCCCTCGCCGCATCGCCTGGAGGAACTCCGGATCTTCCGCGGCCTCCATGGTGATCTGGGTGTAGAACACGAGATCGTCAGGCAGCTTGGCCAGCTGCGCCATCAACTCCAGGCGCTCCTCGCGCAGCGCCTGCAGCTGATGCAGTCGGGACGGATCGACGCGGCGGCGCGCCTGCGCCAGATCCTCGAAGGTCACCGGATAGAAATTGTCGTCGGCCAGGGCGATGAACCGGAATCCGAGACGCCGCAATTCCACGATCTCGCGTACCACGCGGTCCACGCCGCGCTGCCGCGGTTCCTGACCGTCCGTGCGCCAGACCGAGCAGAACGAGCAGTGCTTCGGACAGCCGCGCACGGTCTGCACCGAGGCCCACATGTAGCGTCCCTTGGGGAGCAGATCCCATCTCGCCGATTCGAAGCGGTCGCCGCCGATGCGGCCGCCTTCGTAGGCCAGCGCCGACGGGTGGCCAGCGAAACAGTCCTCGACGACCTTCTGCCAGACGACGTCGCCGTCACCGCGAACGACGGCGTGAGCGGCTCCCTGTTCCCGAGCTTCATCCGGGAACAGCGTCGCATGGATGCCGCCGAACACGACCCACGCACCGCGCTCACGCGCCATACGGCCGATCGCGTAGCCGCGCAACGCATTGCCGGTGTGGATGCCGATACCGACGACGTCCCCGGGAGAAATATCGGCGGGATCGACCTGGTCCAGCGTTTCGTCAACGAGGTGAGGGTCTCCCCATCGCGACCCGGTCGCGGCGGCCAACACGTACAGCCAGCGCGGGGTAATGACCGCGACGCCGAACACCGTGTCGCTGGGGTTGATCAGATGTACACGGGGCTGGCCTGACGGCGTGGTGGCTCCAGCAGTCTCGCCAGCGGCATCTCGGCTAAGCATGTCGCGTCTCACGTCGGTTGAACGACCTTCGCGGCGTCGTCGATGGCCCAGCGTCTGTGTTCGCCGGCGCCGAGCGAGACCATCGCGCTCTGGGTGACTTTGCCCTGCGCAACCTCGGACTGCGCAATGATGGTTGCCTTGTGATCGCCGAGCACGCGCGGCGTGCAGCCGCGCATCAGCTGCGCCGCTCGCAAAGTCGCGAGCACGACGAATTGAAAAGTGCCCATGCTCGAGGGACGCTGGATCACAATCCACCTCCGAAGAGGCGGAACAGGATGGTGGCCAGGACCGCAATGAACGCCCCTGCGATCAACGCGGGACGGAGTTCGCGCCGGACGGCCAGGTCGAATTCGCTGGCTCGGCCGGCTGTGGCGTCCCCGTACCCGTCGACCGCTAGCCCGACCGGTTGGTAGCTGCACCCTGACTGAATCCTCGATCGGACGTCCGGCGCCCGCTGGAGAGACGACGCGACTGACATTTGACCCTCACAAGGCAACGCTTTGGTGAGGGCTAGGGCGTGAGATGCCGCAGAGCTCAGAAAAGCAGAGATACGCAGTATACGCTGTTTCGTGGGCCGTGGTGGTTGCTCGTATGGTTTAACTACGTGCAGGTCACTGGCCTTTCGCTCCGGACCCCAGGAAGCGCACGAGTGCGGCAACGGTCTCCCGGGGATTCTCTTCCATCAGCCAGTGTCCCGTGTTCGAATGGTCAACTTTTCCTTCGCGAGCTCAGCAAAATCCTTGGCCGTTTGCGGAAAGGCGATGAAATAGGCCCATCCGGCCCGCATCCGGCCCGGCCGGGCATAGGCTGCGGTATACGCCTGGCGCTGGACTTCGGGAATTGAATGCGTCTTATCGGCCGCGAAGTCGTTCCAGTAGTGCTCGACGTAGGTCCGCTCGCGGCCGCTCTGCGAGGACTTCTGTGTAACGATCGCGCCGTCAGGCGCCTCACGCGACGCTATCATCCGAGCTCGTTTGCGGCAAACAGCGCCGGACGTGCCGGGTGAAATCCAGGAGTGATTCATGTCGACCGATCCCGATCGCCCACCGTCGATTGATGCGGACAGCGCGCCTCAGAGCGCGTCGATCAGCCGCCGGAGCTTCAGCGCGTCGATTGGCGCTGGGGCTCTCGGCGCGGCTGTACACCAGGTGTTGGGCGCAAACCTGTCGGCCTCCGAAGCTCCGAGGTCGGATAGTGCAACGCCAGAGTTGTGTGGGATGACGGCGGTCGATCTGGCCGCACGGCTCCGCAAGAAGGAAGTGTCGGCGCGCGAGGTCATGACCGCGCACCTTGCGCAGATCGAGCGCGTCAACCCGAAGGTCAACGCCATCGTGACGCTCGTGGCGGAGCGGGCCATGGCCAACGCGGCCAAGGCTGACGAAGCGATCGCGCACGGCGGCCCCTCGGGCGTGCTGCACGGCCTGCCGGTCGCCCACAAGGACCTCGTGGAGACGGCGGGTATTCGAACCACATACGGATCACCGTTCTACCGCGACAACGTGCCGACGCACGACGCGCTCATCGTGACCAGGATCCGCGATGCGGGCGCGATCATGCTGGGGAAAACGAACACCCCGGAATTCGGCGCCGGATCGCAGACGTTCAATCCGGTGTTCGGCGCGACGCACAATCCCTATGACGTCGGCCGGACGTGCGGCGGGAGCAGTGGTGGCGCGGCGACAGCGGTCGCCTGCCGGATGTTGCCGATTGCTGACGGCAGCGATGCCGGTGGCTCGCTTCGCAACCCGCCCGCCTTCTGCAATGTGGTCGGGCTGCGGCCTTCACCCGGGCGTTCACCGGACGAGTCAACCTCGTGGTCTCCGGTGTCGGTCTCCGGACCGATCGCTCGAACGGTTGCCGATGTCGCCTTGTTTCTGAGCGCGCTCGTCGGCCCCGTTTCGCGCAACCCGCTCTCGCTTCCGGACGCGGGCGCACGCTATGGCGGATCGCTGGGCAGGGACTTCAAGGGCGTGCGTGTGGCCTGGTGGCGCGACCTCGGTGGCGTTCCCTTCGAGCCGGAGATACGCATGGCGGTGGACGCCAATCGCAAGGTGTTCGAGGATCTCGGCTGCGTGGTGGAGGAGGCCGAGCCGGACTTCACCGGCGTTGCGGAGGCGTTCCCGGTGCTGCGGTTCGTCGCAAATTACCCGCGCTACGCCCCGCTCGTCCAGGAGCGACCCGAGTGGGTGAAGGACACGATCAAGTTCGAAGTCGCGCAGGCGGAGAGGTTGAATGGTGCGAACGTGGGCCGGGCGCTGGCGCGGCAGGCCCTCATGTACGATCAAAGCCGCCAGTTCTTCGAGCGCTACGAGTACTTCATCCTGCCGGTGACCCAGGTGGTGCCGTTCGACATCAAGACGCCCTACCCGACCGAGATTGCGGGACACTCGATGAGCAGCTACATCGACTGGATGCGCGCCTGTTGGTACGTGACGATGATGTCCAATCCGGCGATCTCGGTCCCGGCAGGATTCACCGCCAGCGGACTGCCCGTCGGCCTGCAGATCGTCGGGCGCCATCGCGATGAGTGGAGCCTCCTGCAGATGGCGCACGCCTTCGAGCAGGCGACGCTTCACGGACAACGCCAGCCGTCGCTCCTCGCTGGAGCCTAGTGGACGGCGAGCGCCGGCACACGCCGCGCTTTGAGCGCGCGCGACACGTCGGCAGCGATGTCCGCGGGAATTGGCGCCAGCGCCCGCATGGCGCCGCCTTCGACGACGGCGAGCGGCGCGCCGTCGCGATACACGATCCGATTGCGGCCCGCGGTCCGGATGCGGTCCCCTGATGTGACAATTCCAGTGAGGTTCAACGGATCGGCAGCGCTGATCGCGACCAGACCGCCGTCGGCAGAAATGCGCCGAATCTCCCGCAGCCGGCCCACGGCATCGGGCAGCGCGAACTGCTCCCCCGACATGCCCGTTACGAACCGGCCGCTGCGGATCTCGCCCCGTGCCTCGAGCCGCCGGTAGACACGCGCGAGCTCGCGCCACGTCGCCGCGTTCGTCTCGCGGCTGAGCAGCCGTCGGAAGACGATGCCGTAACGGCGAAGCAAGCGTCCACGCCTGGAGCTCAACCGCCTCTTCGCGTGTGACACCCTCGCCGTGTGCCCCCACCGCCGTCCAGCGGCCAGCGAAGTTGCTGCGACGATCGTGCTGTGCAGGGCGTCCACGCGCCGCCCACACGAGCGCCCGCAGACCCGAGAATCCATCGGACGTGGCGAGCCCGCAGGCGACCAGCCCCCCGATCGCATGCCGCAGCTGATCGGCGTCGAGGCGACAGGCGGTGGCGAGATCGCGGAAGAACGAGGCACCGCCCGAGCGGAGCGCAGACAGAACGTTTCCCGCCGCCTCGCCGAGCGCCGACTCCGCCTCGGTGGTCCGCAGCGCCCGCCACGCCGCGGCATGCTCGCGCAGGAAGAGCGCGATCGGCGTCGCCGGTATCAAACTGGGAACCGGGCTCCCGGGAACCTGCCCCGGCGAGAGACGCCCCCATCCGGCTTCACCCGCGAGGCAGATCATGTCGAGCATCGACGGATCGTACGGATCGAGCCGCGCCGGCAACACGGCACGTTCCCACGCACCCGCCGCGAGCTCGTAGCCGTCGAGCGAGGCGACGACCTCCCTCAGGCCATCGAGCCCAGTCAGCCGCGACGATGTCTCGACGTGCTGCCAGCGGAAGAGGAACCGCATGAAATCGGCCGGGCTGACCGGCTCGATCTCGGCACGAAGCCGGTGCAGCGTGTAGCGATGGATGCGGGCGAGCAGGGTCCGGTCGCACCATTCGAGCGCCGTCTCGCCTGGCGTGAAACGGCCGCGCAACACGACCCCATCCGCTTCGAGCAGCAGGAGCGCGGCATCCGCATCCGCGGATGAAATACCAAACGAATCGGCCAACGCCACCGCCGTGACGGGCCCTGTCAGCGAGACACGGCTCCTCAGAACTTCGGCAATCGCATCGGCGCGCGTCCATGATTTCGCGAGCCGGGATGCCGGCGGGTGAAGCGAGGGCGGGACGATGAGGTCCGCATGGACGGCGCGTAGTTCCGGCAGGCGCTCGACGGCGACGATTAGTCGGCGCGAATCTGACGCCGCTGTGCCGACCGCGACGCTGCCCGCCCGCCGCGCCGCGCCCAGCTGCGAGAGGAGCTCCGGCCGTATCCCTTCCAGCTCGCCGACGGTCAAGAACCCCGCAGTCAGCATCGCGTCGTGCAGCTCGTCGGCGTCCCGGGGATCCGGACTTTCCTCCTCGCGCACCCGCGCAATCGCGTCCGCGTCGAGGGTGCCCAGATCGCCCGCCGACGTAGGCTCGGTCGCGCGCCTTGATTGCACCGCGTGGCTCCGCCGTTCCTCGAGAGGCGCATCGTCGAGAAAGGCGTACGGCTTCGCGTTGAGGATTTCATGCGCGAAGAGGGACGGCTCCGGCGTGTCGCGCGCAACGAGGCTCAGCTCGCCCCGATGGATTCGGCCCAGGACGGTGCGCAGCCCTTCGAAGTCCATCGCCTCCTCGAGACAGTCGCGCACGGTCTGGGAGACGAGCGGGTGATCGGGAATCTGCCGATCTCCGGGAATGTTCTCAAGGCATGCGGCCGCATCGGGGAACACGGCCGCCATCAGGTCGTCCGCCAGCATCCGCTGGATCTGGGGTGCGACCTTGCGCCCGCCTCGCGCGCGCGGCACCGCGAGCGACAGGGTCGTGTTCCATCGCCACCGCGTCTTGAACACCGGTGCGTCCAGAAACGCCTGCACGAGCACGTCTCGCGTCGTCTCGGGGTGCAGGTAGCGGAAGACGTCCGAGAGCGGAAACGAGTGCTGGGGCCCCAACGAAAGCATCAGCGCGTCTTCGGTCGCTGCCGCCTGCAATTCGAAGTTGAACTGGCGGCAGAAGCGCTTGCGCAGGGCGAGCCCCCAGGCTTTGTTGATGCGGCTTCCGAACGGCGCGTGCAGCACGAGCTGCATGCCGCCGGACTCATCGAAGAACCGCTCGAGCACGAGCGTCTGCTGCGACGGAATGACGCCGAGGGCACGGCGACCCTCAGCGAGATACGACACGGCCTGATCGGCGGCGTCCCTCGCGAGCCCTGCCTCCGCCACCATCCAGTCGACTGCCTTCTGCGGGTTCCGATCGTCGAGCCGTCGATCGACCTCGACCCGCAGGTCGCTCACCGCGTGCGAGAGCTCGTCGCTGCGGGCCGGCGCCTCGCCCAGCCAGAACGGGAGCGTCGGGGGGGCGCCCTTCGCATCGGCAACGCGGACGTCCCCGCCCGCGACCTGCAGGACGCGCCAGGACGCGTTGCCCAGCTGAAAGACGTCGCCCGCGGTGCTCTCGATCGCGAAGTCCTCATTGAGCGTGCCGATGAACGTATCTTCCGGATCGAGGACGACGCGATAGTCGGCGATCTCGGGGATGGCGCCTCCCGACGTCTGGGCCAGGAGCCTGGCGCCACGGCGTCCGCGAACGGTCGCGTTGACTTCGTCTCGATGGACGAGGGCCGCACGGCGGCCGCGACGCGTGGAAAAACCGTCCGCCGTCATGCTCAGCACGCTGTCGAATGACCTGCGGTCGAGGCCCCGATATGGCCACGCCCGCGTGACCAGGGCAAACAGTTCGTCTTCCGAATACTCGCGGCAAGCCGACTCGGCGACGATCTGCTGCGCCAGCACGTCGAGCGGCGCGTCATGCAAGACGATGGCGTCGAGCAGACCGGATCGGATCGAGCGCAGGAGCGCCGCGCATTCCACGAGATCGTCGCGCGACACGGGGAACAGCAGGCCCTTTGGGGTCCCGGCAATCGTGTGGCCGGAGCGTCCCACGCGCTGGAGCAGCGTGGCGATCCGATGCGGCGATCCGATCTGGCAGACCAGATCGACGTGGCCGATGTCGATGCCCAGCTCGAGCGAAGCCGTGGCGACGAGCGCCTTGAGCTGTCCCGATTTCAACCGCGTTTCCGCGTCGAGCCGCTTGTCCTTTGACAGACTGCCGTGATGCGCCGTGACCGCCTCGTCGCCGAGACGATCGCTGAGGTGCCGCGCGAGCCGCTCGGCCATCCGCCGGGTGTTCACGAAAATCAGCGTCGTCCGGTGAGCCATGACCAACGACGTCAAGCGGTCGTAGTATTCCTCCCAGACCTCATGTGACATCACGGCATCCAGCGTGGAGCGCGGCAGCTCCACGCCGAGGTCCATCCGGCGCCTGTGGCCGACATCAACGATGGTGCACGCCGCGGAATCGCCGGCGGTAAGAAATCTGGCGACCTCCTCGATGGGCGTCTGGGTCGCCGAGAGGCCGATGCGCTGGAGGGGACGCTCGGCAACAGCGGCGAGCCGCTCGAGGGTCAACGCGAGATGTGCGCCGCGGCGGGAGCCGATGACGGCGTGGATCTCGTCGACGATCACCGTGCGGACGCTACGGAGCATCTGCCGGCTGCGATCTGAAGTCAGCAACAGATACAGCGATTCCGGGGTCGTCACCAGAATGTGCGGCGGCCTCCGCAACATCGCCGCCCGTTCCGATTGCGTCGTATCGCCGGTCCGCACGGCGGCGGTAATCCTTGGTGCACCGAGCCCGGCGTGTTCTGCCAGGCGACGAATACCGGCGCGCGGCTCTGCGAGATTCCTGTGAATGTCCGCGCTGAGGGCCTTCAGCGGCGACACGTAGACAACACGGACCTCATCCGGCAGCGGCGCCGTCCGACTCTCTTCGAAGAGCGCGTTGATGGCGGTGAGGAATGCCGCCAGCGTCTTGCCCGAGCCCGTGGGGGCGGCGATGAGCGTGTGGCGGCCGGCGGCGATCGAATCCCAGCCGCGCAGCTGCGCGGAGGTCGGCTCGCCGACTTCGGTCGTGAACCATTGACGAACGACAGGATGAAAACCAACGAAGGCCATGAGGAGCGACAGTGCCGGGAACCCCTATTTTACCGCGGACCGTCCGCTGGTTGGCCCGCTGGCTCTTTGCTACGGCTTCGACGTAAGACGCTTGACGAGCTCGTAGAGGAACGTCTGCCCCTCGTAGAACGACTGCACCTTCAGGCGCTCGTCGCGTCCGTGGAAGCGGATGTCGTCGCGATCGTAGAAGAACCCCTGGACGCCGTAGGTCGGAATGCCGGCGGCGCGCAGGTACAAGCCGTCGGTCGCGCCCATCACCATCATCGGCACGGTCGGGACGCCGGGCCAGAGCGTGTTCGTGAGCGTGCTGATCGCGCCCATCAGATCGTCGCGCATCGGCGACGGCGGTCCGATCGATACGTCTGCCGGCGATCGTGATGCTTGACCTGGTCGTCGGCGAACACTTTCTGCAGAGTGGCGGTGACGTACTCCGGCTTGTCTTCGGGCAGCACGCGGCAGTTCACGTTCGCCGCCGCGAGCTGCGGCAGCGCGTTCTTCGCGTGTCCGCCCTCGAGCTGCGTCGCGACGCACGTCGTGCGCAGCGTCGCGTTCCACGCGGTGGTTGCCCTTGCGACGCGCTCCATGGCGGCGGGGTCGCCGATCGGCGACCTTGGCCAGGTCCGCGCCGCATCGCCGGATCTTCTCGATCTTCGACATCGCTCGAAAGTACGCCTGGGTGACCTCGTTGGTCTTGAGCGGAAACGCGAACTTCGACAGCCGGTCGAGCGCGCCGGCCAGGTGATAGATCGCGTTGTCGGCGCACCGGCAGCGAGCTGTGGCCGCCCTTGTTGCGCACCTCGAGCCGGTAGTTGATGACGTACTTCTCGCTCACCTGCACGTCGTTCGAGATCCGCTTGCCGGCGACCGACTCGCCCCAGCCGCCTTCGTTCAGGCAATACTCCGCGTCGATCAAGTCGCGTCTTGTTCTTGAGCAGCCACTCGACGCCGTTGTACGGGCCCGCCGCCCTCTTCGTCGGCCGTGAGCGCGACGATGATGTCGCGGTCCGGCTTGAACCCTTCGCGCTTGTAGCGAATCAGGTTGGCGATCCACACCGCCGCCTGCGCCTTGTCGTCGCCGACGCCGCGTCCGTAGAAGTAGCCGTCCTTCTCGGTGAGCGTGAACGGATCCATGGTCCAGTCTTCGCGCTTCGCTTCGACGACGTCGATGTGCGCGAGCAGCAGCAGCGGCCGATTGCGCCCGGTGCCGCGATACCGCACGACGAGGTTGGCCTTGGTCGGAATCGCGCCGCCGACGAAGATGTCGGCGTCGGGGAAACCAGCGGCCTTGAGCCGGCGCGCGGCGGCTTCCGCGACCGGCGTCGTCGCGCCCGGTCGTGTAGCCGGACTTGATCTCGACCATCTCCTTGTAGATCTCGCGCGCGAGCTGACGTTCGCCCTCCGGCGGCATCGCGGGCCCCCCCTGGCCGGCGAGGCCAGGCGTCAACAGCAACAGCAGTCCGACCGCCACATAACATACGGCTGGCCGGCGTGAGAGGTACGAACTCATAGTTGGTCGCATGGCAAGAGCGGATAGTCTACTTCCCTTTCTTCGTCGGCTCCTTGAACCTTCCTATTGACATCCAATAGGTGTACCCGTAGCCTCATATGGCATGGCCAGATGAGAGGCCAGCGTGACGGCCTCAGTCCTGGAGGCTGAAAGGAAGCGCGGATCTCGTGGTCCGATGGTTGACTGCGCTCGTTTCGCGGCTCCGCGACTGGCGTCGTCGGGATGCGCTCGACCAGGATTTCGACGCCGAGCTTCAGGCACACCTGGCGATGCTGGCGGAGGAAAACCTTCGCCGCGGCATGCTGCCCGATCAGGCGCTTCGCGCTGCGCGCGTCAGGCTCGGTGGCATCACCCAGCTCAAAGAGAACCGGAGCGAGGGGCGCGGCTTGCCCGCGCTCGATACGCTGTGGCGGGACGTGCGTTACGCGTTTCGGGTTCTTGCCAGGAATCCCGGATTCACCGTGGTTGCCGTCCTGACCCTCGGAATCGGGATCGGTGTGAACTCGACGGCCTTTACGATCGTGAATGCGGTCGCGTTCAGGCCGCTGCCCGTGGCCGACGCCGGTAATCTCCTGCGAATCGAACGATGGTTCGACAGCGGGGCGCGCGGCGACGTCCAGTACGCGTTCTCGTTCGAGGAGTACGCCTACTATCGCGCCCACACCAAGCAGCTTTCCAGCCTGATCGCGGTCGGCTGGCCCGAAAGTGTCGTCGCCGGGGGCTCCGAGGGAGAAGTCCTTCAGGGGCAGGTGGTGTCGGGCGACTACTTCAAGGTCCTCGGTGTGAACGCGGTTGAAGGCCGAACGTTTCTTGCCGACGAAAGCGCTCGTCCGGTCGTTGTTCTGGCGAATGGGTTCTGGCACCGCCACTTTCATTCTGACCCTGGCGTCGTCGGTACCGCGATGACGCTGAACGACACCTCGTTCACCATCATCGGGGTGGCGCCCTCGTCGTTCATCGGTACGGGAAACCCACCGCAGGCCCCTGACTTCTGGGCGCCGCTGATGATGCAAGCACAGCTCAGTCCTGCCGCCTGGCTGCACCGCCCCGCCATTCACCGGCTTCAGCTGCTTGCGCGTCTTGGCCCCGACGGCTCTTCCGCGCAGGCGCGCGCCGAGCTCCAATTGCTCGCATCGCAGCTGGCCGAAACGCCGGAAACTCACCAGCCTCACGACCGGACCGTCGCGCTCACCCTGCAACCGGCCGTCTACTTCGGTGGGACCGATGACCTGCGTTTCCGAGCGATGGTCGCACTGGTCATGGCGGTCGTCTCGCTGGTTCTCCTCGTCGCGTGCGCGAACCTGGCGAACATGCTTCTGGCTCGTGCGGCCTCGCGTCAGCAGGAAATGGCCGTCCGTCTCGCGATCGGCGCATCACGTGGTCGAATCATCCGTCAGCTGCTCACGGAGAGCGTCTTACTCGGGACTTTGGGCGGAATCGCGGGCATCGTGCTTTCAGTATGGGCGGGCGGCGGACTCTGGACCCTTGTCGACGGCATGCTGCGCGCGATGTTCGTGACTGATCGCCCGTTCGTTACATCGACAGCGGTGGACGGCCGGATTCTGGTCTTCGGGCTCGCGGTGTCCCTTGGCGCGAGCGTGCTCTTCGGCCTCCTTCCGGCGGTCAGAAGCTCGAGTCCGGGTATCGGCCGATGTCTCACGGAGCAGGGATTCACGATCAGCGGACGCCCGGGTGCTTCCCGTCTGCGGGCGTGGCTGATCGTGGCGCAGATGGCGGTCTCGACGGTGTTGCTCGTGTGCGCCGGGCTGCTCCTCAGAGGTCTCGCCTCGTCGCAAGGCGTCGACACCGGCTTCGACACCGACCGGCTCTTCATGGTGTTCCTGGACGTCGGCAGCGATCAGGCTGAGGGCGCCCTCGTCCAGAAGCGGCTCGTCGATCGTCTCAGCCTGGCGACGGAGGTTCAGGAAGTGGCCCTGCTCGATCGGTTCCCGTTCGGAGGGACGTGGTC
This sequence comes from uncultured Acidobacteriota bacterium, assembly GCA_963771415.1. Classification (GTDB taxonomy): domain Bacteria; phylum Acidobacteriota; class Vicinamibacteria; order Vicinamibacterales; family 2-12-FULL-66-21; genus CAWAZT01. The sequence continues at coordinate 61,793 of CAVYTI010000012.1, forward strand.
CCCTCCCGTCATGGCCGAGAACGTTCTCGACCCGGCGAAGCGGCCGTCCATGCGAACCCTCGCTAACACCGTCTCGGCCAACTTCTTTCGCGCCACCGGCATCGACATTCGATGGGGCCGCACGTTCACGGCCGCCGAGGCACGCACCGGTGCGCCGGTCGCGGTCGTGAGTGAGTCCGCGGCCCGGCGTTTGTGGGCCGACGCCGACCCGCTCGGCAGGAACCTGAAGCTCGATCAACATTTCAACGGCGAGCTGACGACATTCGAAGTGGTCGGCATTGCAAAGGACGTACGGAGCGCGAATCTGTCCAGGATCGATCCGGCCTACGTCTACTTGCCGACTCGGTCGGATACGACCTACAACCTGATTATCCGCAGTGATCGCAATGCCTCCGCTGTGCTGGCCGCGGCACGCGACGCAGTCGCAGCGGTGAGTCGAAAGCGGCTGCCGACTTTACGCGTCATCAATCTTCGCGATGGCCCGATGATGCGGGTCCAACGACTGACCCCACGGTTGCTTGCCACGTTCGCGGCGACGCTGGCGTGCCTGGCGGTGATCCTGGCGGTCGTCGGCGTCTACGGCGTCACGTCGTACGTCATGAGCCAGCGGACGCGCGAAATCGGCATCCGGATGGCCATCGGCGCGACGGCCGGCGACGTGCAGCGCCTCGTGGTGCGACAAGGTACAGGACCCGCGCTCGTTGGTGTGACGTTCGGCCTTCTGGCGGCCGCGGCGGTATCCAGGATTCTGCAGAACATGCTGATCGCGCCGACGAGCCCCGACCTGCTCTTTGGCGTCGCGCCGTTCGATGCCGCGACCTTCGTGGGAATGCCCGTGTTGATGCTGGCGGTGGCGGCGGCGGCCAGCTACATCCCCGCGCGCCGCGCGGCGGCCGTCGACCCGCTCGTGGCGCTGCGTCACGGATGACCATTCACCGCCAGCAACGAGCGCCGCAACTCGTCACGGCATCAGCCGTTCGTCCGCCGCTGCCTCACGTAGAGAGCTCCTCCCAGCACGTTGCACGGAGGGCCGGTGACGGCCACGGCGATCGGGTACCAGATCGGCCCCAGCCCACCGATCGCCATAGCGGCGATCACACCGGTGATGCCGAGGACCAGCCCGATGCCGGCGCCGATCGCGACGTGCCGCATCGGCGAATGCGGCGCCAGCAAGGCCGTCAGATAACCGCCGAAGATGGTGAAGACCGCACGGTAAGTCAGCGCCAGCAGGTTCAGGCCGGTCTGCGGCATTGGCTCGCCCCACGGCGGGTAGATTTTCAGGAGGTGCAACACCTCGTCGGTCCCGAGCGAGAGCACGACGACGACGAGGAATCCGACGAAGACGGCGAGAATGCTGCGCCCCGATTGCCGGGGCCGCCTCGCGCGGTACTCTGTCGTGGGCATGGGGACAGTCATGAGGCTCCTCCATCAGATGCTACCCAAATGGGCGTTCTCTGCTTAGTCGGAGCCGAATCGACTGTCTCGACATCGAGGGTCGAGAAACTGGGTCTGGGCGCTCGAACCCGGGCGGCCTAGACCGTTGCCGCGCGTCGGCCGCGCAGCGCCACAGTCAGAACACACCCGGCGAGGAATCCGCCAACGTGGGCCATGTAGGCGACGCCACCCGTATCGGCGGCGTTGGTAATGGACCCGATGCCGCTGAACAGCTGCAGCACGATCCAGAATCCGATGACCAGGAGCGCCGGCATCTGGACGACCTGTTGCGCCTGCAGCACTCTGACCCGGCCCTGGGGAAACAGCAGGATGTAGGAGCCAAGGACGCCGGCAATCGCCCCGGATGCGCCAAGATTCGGCACGTGCGATCCGGCGTTGACCATCAACTGCGCAAAGGTCGCGGCGAGCCCGCACACAAAGTAGAAGACGGTGAACACCCCGTGCCCGAAACGGTCTTCGACGTTGTCACCGAAGATCCACAGGTAAAGCATATTCCCACCGAGATGCAGCCAGCCGCCGTGCATGAACATCGAGGTGAACAGCGTTGGGAAATCGGCGGCCGGATTGGCCAGGAAACGACTCGGCACGAACGCCCACTGTTTGACGAAGGCGTCGCCACCGCCCAGCTCGACGAGAAAGAACAGGACATTCAACGCGATCAGGCAGTACGTGACGATCGGAAACGTTCGCTCGCCGCTGTTGTCGTCACCGATTGGGAACATCGATTCTCTCCTGTTGCAAACAACCCGTGCCGCGGCGCTACCACTGCACGTCTCGTTCCAGGTCGCTAACAAAAAAGAGACCTAAGCCCTGCCGACGCAGCATCAGGCGTACTCGTCGTGCCGGCGCACCCACCAGGGGCCGCGCCCTCCTTCATCCCGCCCCTTGGGTACCAGATCGAGATAGTGGTAGTGCAGATTGAGCTTGTCGTTGCCGCGGTCGTAGCAGGAGTAGGTGTGAAACAAGTCGCCGTTCCGCTCCTTATAGAAAATGCTGTGCCCTTCCCGCTCGGGCGCCAGCGGATCGCGCATTGTGAAGTTGTAGAACGCCCGCTTGGAGGCCATCTCCTGCGGGGTGAATGACGCCTGGTAGTCGAAGTTGAAGTCGGAGCTGTCCGACGAGACCCATTTGAAGCGCCAACCCATGCGCTTCTGATATTCCGCCAGCCTCGGATACGGCGCCCTGGAGACGACGACCATCGTGACGTCGCGGTGGTTCAGATGCGCGCCGATGCCGGCAAAGCCGTCCGCCCGCAGCGAGCAATGCGGACACCCCGCCTTGTCATCCGGGTGGAACATGAAGTGATAGACGATGAGCTGACTGCAATCGGCGAAGAGATCGCTCAGCGTCTCCCTGCCGCTCGCGCCCTCGAAGCTGTACTCCTTGGTGACCTTTTCCCACGGCAGGCTGCGCTGCAACCGGCTCATGTCGTCGCATTGCCGGGTGAAAGCCTTCTCTTTCTCGAGCAGCTCGCGACGCGCCGCCAACCAGTCCTCGTGCGAGACCACCTGATGACCGGTCACGATATCGTTCTCGGATGCCATCGGCGTTTCTCCTCGTGAAGTGTGCCCTGCCAGCCCTGGCTTCGCAGTCTACAAAGCAGCCTACCACCACCCGGAACCTCCGTTTTTGGCGTATTTACGGGGGATCTGCGGATGCGTCGGGATTTCGTTCGGGCCATGCCTTTTGTGCTAGTGTTTCGACTCTCCATGTGACCAGATCCCTGAGAGGGTCGACCATGCTGACCGGCGCACGTCCTTCGCGGCCACTTCCACACCACGGTGGTCGTGCACGTGCGTTCAGCACCATTCCCGCCGGGACCACGGGGTCCGCCGTTCGAGCCCGACGGCCAACACGAGGGGAACAGCCGTGACGACTACGATCGATCCACAGACCTCCGGTGGGCCGGCTCGCGGCGCCGAACCGGAGAGCGCAGCGAGCCTGGAGAAAGTCCGCGATCTGCTGTTCGGCGTCCAGATGCGCGACTACGAACGGAAGTTCGCGCGCCTCGAGGAGCGAATCGCCAAGGAGACCAGCGATTTGCGCGACGAGGTCAGGAAGCGCCTGTCTGCCATCGAAGCGGTTGTCCAGCGCGAAGTCGATTCGCTGAGCGATCGACTCAAAGGCGAACAGGAGAACCGCACGACCGCAACCCGGGATCTCTCGCGGGAGATCGGCGAGACGGCGCAGACCGTCGAGCGGAAGACCACGCAGCTCGACGACCAGATCGCCCGAGGTCTTCGAGAAGCGCGTCAGCAGCTTCACGAACAGGAACAGCGGCTCATCGACGAACTGCGGGCCCAAGCTGACGAGATCATCAGCCGGCTGACGCGCGAATCGCAGGAGCTGCGCAGCGACAAGGCGGACCGGGCCGGGCTCGCCGCCCTGTTCACCGAAATGGCGATGCGTCTGAACGATCAGTTCCGCCTGCCAACGCCGGAGGACCCGTCGGGTGTCTAGAGCCGCCGCCGCGCGTCCGCCCGACGGCGCGAGCGAGGCCGAGCCGGCGGGAGAGCTCGCCGAGCTGCGAACGCTGATCATCGGTCCGGAGCAGCGGCAGCTCCGCGCGCTGCAGGCGCGTCTGGACGACCCGGGGAGACAGGCGCGCGATGTCAGCGAGGTACTGCCCGAGGCGGTGCTGCTGCGGAAGCACGACCCGCATCTGACCCGCGCGCTGGCGCCGACGATCGAAGAGGCGATCACCGCATCGGTGCGGAACAACCCGCATCCGCTGGCCGACGCGCTCTTCCCGGTCATCGGCCCGGCGGTCCGCAAGGCGATTGCCGCGAGCCTGAGCGCCATGCTCGAGTCGTTGAATCGCACCGTCGAGCACAGCGTGTCGTGGCGTGCGATCAGATGGCGCATCACCGCGCTCACCACCGGCAAGTCCTTCGCGGAAGTGGTGCTGCTCAACACCCTCGTCTACCGGGTCGAGCAGATTCTGCTGATCGATCGCCGGTCGGGATTGTTGGTGCAGCACGTGACGTCGGATCCCAGGGCGGCGGAAGATGCCGACATGATCTCGGGCATGCTCACGGCGATCCGGGACTTCTCACACGATTCGTTCCGCGTCTCCGAGGATGAGGGGCTGGAGGCGCTTCGCGTCGGCGATCTGTCCGTCTGGATTGAGCAGGGACCCTACGCCATCCTCGCCGCGGTGATCCGCGGCACGCCGCCGCGCGAACTGCGCACCGCACTGCAGGAAGCAATCGAGCGGGTGCATGCGTTCTACGGGGACGCGCTCCGAACCTTCGACGGGGATTCCCGCCCGTTCGAGAACCTCCGGCCAACCCTCGAGGACTGCCTGCAGTCGCAGTACACGCAGGGAACCCGACGGTCGTCGCGGATGTTGTGGGCGATGGTCGGGATCGGTGTCGCCGTGCTGGCGGCCTGGCTGTACTTCACCTTGCAGGGGCGGGCCCGGTGGAACGGTTATCTGAACGCACTGCGCGCCGAGCCTGGCATCGTCGTCGTCGACGGTGAGCGCCAGGGCGGCCGGTATCTGGTCCGCGGACTCCGCGATCCGCTTGCCCGCGATCCGGCGTCGCTGTTGCCAGCGTACCGGCTGAACGCAAACGCCGTCGTCGGGAGCTGGCAGCTCTATCAGGCGCTCGATCCGTCGTTCGTGCTGACACGCGCGCGCCAGCTCCTGCGACCGCCGTCCACCACGACGCTGCAGTACAGCAATGGAGTCCTGACCGCGTCAGGAAGCGCGCCCGCCGAATGGATCCTCGAGAGCGCGCGAATCGCGCCCGCCTTGCCTGGTGTGAGCCGCTACGATGCCAATGACATGATCGCCGCGAGCGCACGTCAGATCGCCAGCGCGCTCGAATCAACTGCGCTGCTGTTCGAGAAGGGCTCGACGACGCTGGTCGCCGATGGCGAGCGACGCCTCACGACGGATCGCGAGCTGCTGCGAACGCTCGACGGGCTGGCGCAGCTGCAAGGACAGCGCGTCGCGATCGAGATCCGGGGGCATGCCGATTCCGATGGCCCGGTCGCGTCCAACGACCCGCTGAGCAGCCGCCGTGCGACCCGCGTCCTCGACGTCCTGTCGGCGGCCGGCTTTCGATCGATCGATCTCCGCGCCACCGGGCTCGGCATCAGCGAACCGGTGAGTGCCGGCACGACCGAGGACGACAAGCAGCGCAACCGTCGGGTGTCGTTTCGCGTGCTCCCGGTTGCATCGAGCGGCGTTCACGACCGATGACGCAGAGGAAGATCTGCATGCTCGGGGCCTCCGCCGTCGGAAAAACCAGCCTCGTCTCGCGCTTTGTCAACAGCATCTTTGCCGACAAGTACCTGACCACCGTCGGCGTCAAAGTGGACAAACGGGTGGTGCCGGTGGATGGAGACGAGGTCAAGCTCCTGCTCTGGGACATCTATGGCCAGGACGAGTTCCAGACCGTTCGCACGTCCTACTTGCGCGGCGCCTCCGGCTACCTGCTCGTGGCCGATGGAACGCGGCTGCAGACGCTCAGCGTCGTGCGCTCACTCCAGAAGACGGCCGCCGGGATCGTTGGCAACGTTCCGTTCATCCTGGTGTTGAACAAAGCCGACCTCGAGGCGCAGTGGGAAGTGGATGCCGCCGCACTCGTGGAGCTGGCGGAAGAAGGATGGACGATCATCCGCACGAGCGCGAAAACCGGCGCGGGTGTCGAAGACGTGTTCCTCAAGCTGGCGCACGACATGGTCGTAGCCTGACGTGAGCGGGGACTGAGACGTGGCCGAATCCGCGCTGAGCGATCTCTCGAGGGCGCTCGATCTGATTGTGCTGGAGCAGCTGCCTGGCGGCGGGTTCCTGAAAGCCAGGGATTCGTACATCCCGAATTGGTTTCTCGGCGCGTTTCGACACGCGGTTGGCGAAGACCCGGTCTCGTTGCAGGACGCGTTCCCGGTGCTGGATACGTTTCTCAAGGAAGCCGAGGCGCTGTGGTCCGGCCCGACTGAGGGGCGTGCCGACAGCGAGCCGTTCATCATCGTCGATCGATCCGGCACCGAGCTGCCGGTCAAGGCAACCGCCGTCGCCGTCCGGGGCCACCGCTACCTGATCCTCCAGCTCGCCATCGAGTTCAACGAGCGACAGCAGATGCTGCAGACGGCCCGGGAACAATCTCTCGCGCACGAGCGGATGGTCAGGCAGCTGCAGGACCTGCGGAAGCCGATCGCAACGCTGGCGCTGCTCGTTGATGATCCGGCCTTCACGACCGACGTCCAGCATCCCGCCGCAAACGGCATCAGGCAGCAGGTGGCCGCGTTGCGCGGGTTGCTCGATGAACTGCCGCGGACATCGCAGGGCACAACGCGCAAGAGGCGCTGAGCATCACGAACCGAGGGATATGACCTTGCGCGCGACGGCACTCGCCAGTCGTTCGATGTCGGAGCGATCGTTATAAACCTGCGCCGATACTCTGGCCCAGAGACGGCCGCGCCAGGCGTGGAGCTGCAGCTCGATGTGGTCCTCGAGGAGGAGCGCGAGCCGCAGGCCCGTGGCATCTGCGTCCGACGTCCCGGCACCCGGTGGTAATGGGACCGTCACCATCGCTCCGACCATGTCGCGCGGGATCTCGAACGCCGTTCCCCAGCGCGCGCTCAGTAGGTGTGCCGCGTCCCAAGCGAGTGCGTGCATATACGCAACGCACGCGTCGAAGCCCCACTCGCCCAGCAGGGCGATTCCCTCGGGTGCCGCCAGAAAACTCGTCGGGTCAGAGGTGGCGGTGTGCTCGAACTCGCGTCGGAACCCGCGGTTACGGCCCCAGGACACGACTGGAGCGTGGAGCAGCGACTGCCGCTCGGGCGCCGCCCAGAGGATGCCGCAGCCGCGAGGTGCGTGCGCCCACTTGTGCAGGTTCGCCGCGTACCAGTCCACCCCCAGGGATGGAATGTCGACGCCACGTGAGCCAGGGGCATGCGCGCCGTCCACCAGCACGGGCACCGCTCGGGCGTGGCATTCGGCGGCGATGTCAGCCACCGGCAGTACCAGCGCCGTCTGTGCGGTGACATGGTCGACGACCACGAGTTTCGTGCGCGGGGTGAGGGCCGCCGCGATCGCGTCGACGACGTCACCCGCGTCGCGCACCGGGTACTCGATTCGAATCGTGCGCAGGGCGGCGCCGCTGCGATCGCACACGGCGCGCGCGGCCAAAGTGACGGCACCGTAGGCGAGATCGGTGATGAGGAGTTCGTCGCCGGCCGACAGTTCAATCGACCCCAGCACCGCATTGATGCCGGTCGTGACGTTGGGCACGAAGACGAGATCGTCGGGATCGGAGCCGACGAAAGCGGCGACCTGATCGCTCGCCTCGCGGATGCGCGACACCCGGCGCCACGGCATCGGGTGTTCACCGGCGAGCTCGCGCAGCATGAACCGTGACGGTTGACGCTCCATCTCGTCGCGCAACGCCTGCTGCTTCGCGAGCACGCGTCGAGGCGTCGCCCCGACCGTTCCGTGATTCAGATACGTGCAGGCGGGGTCCAGGAGCCAGTGATCGAGCATGGAGCGGCCGAAGGAGGGCATCGGCTGATTTTACGTGGCGCATGGCCCACGCCATCTGGCCAATGTCGGATTGGTGTTTCCGTGAAGTCTCTACTTTCGCTGTTGGGTTTCGCCGCAATCCGTCCGTCAGTCAAGCGAGCCGCGTTAGCCATTCTGGGCCGGGCACTCGACGCCGCTGGCAGCCGTCGAGAGTCAGCGCACCCGTGGACAGCTATCCCATCGAGTCTTCGGGTTTCGTCGACCGAATCAATGCCCCTTGAGCGCCCCCCGCAGCTTGTCGGCAAGCGATCCCAATGACGCCGCGGGCGCGGCATCGGACCGCGCGGCGTACTCGCGCAGTTCAGCCTGCTCGCGCTGCTGCGCCACCGCTTTCCTGCTCAGGCGAATGCGACGGGTCGACGCGATCGACCTCGAGCACCACGACCTCGACCTCGCTGCCAATCGGAAACGCTTTGGCCAGGTCCGTGTCGCGATCCAGGCCCGTTTCGGCGAACGGTATCAGGCCAGTACGCCCCGGCGAGAGGAACACGAACACGCCGAACTTCTCGTGACGCTCCACCTTGCCGGTCACGATTGCACCGGCAACGATTGCGCCCTCCGGCGACGTGACTCCAGCGGCCCGCGACGAACCTTCTTCCACCAGCGCAACGCCGATGCGCTTCTGCGCGGTGTCGATGCTCAGGATCTCGAATGCCGCGGTCGTGTCGACCGGAACTGATTTCGCCCAATCGTCCCGGCGACCGGTTGGCGCAAACGTCGAAGCGTGCGCCAACGCTTCGATGCCCGTCTCCAGCTCGACGAAGGCGCCAAAGTCCGCGACGCGCGTAACGCGACCGGTCCGCACCTGACCCACCTCGTAGGTGCTGCCGACCGTGCTCCAGGGATCGTCCAGGAGCTGCTTCAGCCCGAGCGAGATCTTCTCCGTGCCCTCGTCCACGCGCAGGACCTTCACGGTGATCTGGTCGCCGGGCGCGACGATAGCGTGGGGTGTGGCGGCGCGCGACCAACTCATCTCGGAGACGTGGAGGAGGCCCTGGATGCCGCCGCCAAGATCGACAAAGGCGCCAAAGTCGAGCACGGAAGCGACCCGGCCGGAGAGCACCGCGCCGGGCACGATCGATTTGCGGATGGCCGCGGCGCTGACGCGCTGTTCCTCCTCGAGAGCCTTGCGGCGGGAAACCACGATGGTCTTTCCGCCATCCTTGTACTCGATGATGCGGAAGGTGTAGAGCTTCCCTTCGTGGACCGCGGGGTCGGCGGTGCGGACGATGTCGATCTGCGAGAACGGGCAGAACGCGCGCTCGCGGGCAATGCGCACCTCGTAGCCGCCCTTGACGACCTTCTCGACCTTGCCTTCCACGGCAAGTCCGGCCTGGAACGCGTCTTCGAGCTCGCGTTGCGTCGCGGCATTCCGCACGCCCTTGCGCGACAGCACGATACCGCCGCTGGTCGAGACGACCATCGCCTGAATTCGGTCGCCGATCGTGACGTCGACGTCGGCCGTCGGCGTCCTTCAGCTCCGCGAGATCGATTTGCGCCTCGCTCTTGCCGCCGACGTTGACGAAGGCCACCTCCGCGCCAAACGCGACGATGGTGCCCTCGATGGTCTGGCCACGATCGAATCGGCGGGCCTTGACGGACGCTTCGAACATCGCCGCGAAATCTTCTTCCTGCTCGCTCACTTCGTGCTCCTGGAAACCGTGACGCTCTTGATTATATGAGCGCGACGACACTCTGGTGCGGTCGTCACGCCTCTCGACCGAGCTACCAGCGGGCCATAATCCAGAATCCCGCCAGGGCCATCGTCACCGCGAGGAGCGACAGCCACCGATAGCGCGGATACTCCAGGCGCACGACGTAGGACCCGGCGTCAGGGGCGTGGAATGCGATCTGGCCGTCAACCGAATAGAGCGGAACGTCGCGTCCGCCCGCGTCAGCGCGCCAGGCCGGGTAATAGTTGGCGCGCACGACCACGGCCGAGCCCGCGGTGACGCCCGTGAGGGCAACATCGCCGCCGAGGAAATCGAGCGACCTCAGGTGTCCGCTGCCGGTCGTCGTGAGGACCTCACGCGTGTCGACGCCAGGAAACTCGAAATCCGACCACAGTCCGTTCCGCCAGCGCTCGACAAACCATCCGCTGCGCGCGAGATACTGCCGCGTCGCGTCGGTCCAGACAAAGAGATGCTTGACGCCCCAACGGCGCATTTCGGCGACGAACGTCTCGGGCGGCGTCTGCTCGATCGCGCGTCCGGCAAACGTGCCGGCGCCGACGACCTGGCCGCGAAACACGTTCCAGATCCAGCCGTCCCACATCTGGCTGTAGAAGCGCTGCCCGGCGACCCCTGGCAGAAGCCCCTCGAAGTGGACGTCAAACGGCGTGGTGGCGCTGCGCCGCACAGGATCGCTGTCCATGTCGCGGTGTGGGCTGATCTCGACGAGGATCAAGTTGCCGTCGGCCGCGGCAATCCGATCGATCAGTGGCGGATCGAACGCGCGTACATCGGGCACGTGACGCACCGGCATGAACGACGTCGCAACGTACAGGCCGATCAGCGCGACCAGCGCGACCGCCAGCCTGCGCGTGCCGGCGAAACGCGCCACGAACCCGGCGAGCGCGGGACCGGCGATGAGCGGAAGCATGTGCTGGATGCGATCGAACATCGCACCCACCTCCGACGTGTTCAGGCGGAGCAGCCCCTGCGTGAGGACGACCGCGCAGGCATAGAAGCCGGCGCGCGAACGGCCGGGGGCGAGCGCCATGACGATGAGCGCCGGCAGCCAGACGTTCGCCAGGCTGCGGTAGTCGTTGAACCATCGGTGAGGGAACGCCAGAATCTCGACGTTGTAGTACAGCGTCCGAAAGAACAGCGACCAGTCGATTGGCGCTCCGGGGTTGTAGACGGTGTTGTTGAAGCTGACGTAGGCCGGATATCGCAGCGACTCCCAGTGAACGGGAAGCGAGATGATGACGGCAAGCAGCCCCGCCGCGGCCAGCCGCAGGACGGCCTTCGCGTCGCGGTAGTATGCCGCCTCGAGCAGCAGATAGATGCCGGCGTACACGCAGAACGCCACGTGCGAATAGAGCGCCAGCGTGAGGCCGAGCATGAGCACCGGGCCTCCCCATCGCCGTCCCAGGCGCGCGGCGCGGCTACCGAGCATCGCGAGGCCGGTGCAGAACACGCCAATCAACGAGTTCGTGTCGCCGCTGGTGCCGATGGTCACGAAGTAGCCCGCCGTGAAGAGACACGCGAAGCCGGCGGCGACGAGTGCCTCCTCGCGATCGTCCTGCCGGATGTCCCACCAGATGAACAACGGAAGCGCGAGGAACACGACCGCGTGGAGCACGTGGTAGCCGACCCGCTCGCCGAAGATCACCATCGGGATGAACGCCAGCGCGCCGAAGCTCTGGGCGATGTCGGTCGAGGTCGGATACCCGCCGAGCATCCACCAGTTCCAGCCGACGACGCTGCCGCGCTGGAGGAGGCGGACGCCATTGACCGCGGACTGGTAGAGCGGCGTGTAGTCGTCCTTGAACGGGATCTGCGTCCACGTCGAGATCGGCAGCCGCGAGAACAGCGCCCCCACGAGGACTGCCGCGCCAGACGCCAGCACGATCCCCGACGCGACCCGTCCGATCCGCACCGGCGTTCCCACCTGCCGGCGCGTCGTGACCGTGAGCACGGTCGTGGCAATCAGCGCCGCCGCGTACCACGGCCGGCGCCCACCGTTGAGCGCGCCAGCGAGCGCTGCCCACCTTGCAGTAAAGAGGAAATTCCCCCACGCGAGCAGCAGTGTGACGGCCAACGCCGCGACAGGCGCCCAACGGACCAACCCGGATCCTTCCAGCTCGCGGGGACGGTCGAACGGTGCCAAGGTGGGGCTCACATTAACGCGGCGCCGCGACCTGCAGGATCTGCAGGAGATCGCGGCCGCCGGCGTCGCGAACGATAGTGCTGGTGGAGCGCAGACCCCGCGCGCGCAACCACGCGATGTCGGCCGACAGCTCGGGGGTTCCCACGAACTCGACGAGGAACAATCGCCCGGCGCGCAGCGCATCCTGAAAGGCCGGTTGACTCTCCGACGCGAGCTCCATCGTGACCGAGACATTCGGATGTTTCGTGGCGAGATACGTCATCGGGAGCCGAAGCCACCACTGTTGCGCGACGATCGTGACCGGCGCCGAATCCACCGCGCTCGCCAGGACATGGTCGAAGGCCTGCTGCTTCGGCTCGACGGGTGCGGTGACGTAGGTCAGATGCGATCGGCCTCCGCTGGTTCTGAACTCTCGAAAATAGTTGATATAGAAGGACGCCAGCAGGCTCGATGCAATGACGGCAGCCGCCCCGATCGTCAGCCACCGGATTCTGGGCACCGAGGCGATCCAGCTGGTCAGACCGCGCGCCAGAACCAGCGTGCCTGGCACGATGAGGCACAAGCCCCATCGCTCGAAGTGAGGGCGCAGCGCCTCGGGACCTGCGAACGCGTAGAAGCCGATCCACGTCCCCGCGCACGCCAGGATCAGCGCGTAATCCAGTGGATCGCGCCTGGCCGCGGACGTGACCGCAAATCCGCCGAGCGCCGCCACGGCGACGAGCACAAAGCCGGCATCGTACGGCATTGTCGCCGGCCGCGCGCCGGAGAAGTAGTGATAGATCGTGACCCCGTTGAACAGCCGCGCGTTGTTCGCCGCGAACTCGAACCACTGCCGGCCGTCGAGCAGCCGCGCCGCCGCCACAGACAGCCATGGTTTCTGCACGTACTCGTTCGCTCCGGCGACGTGCTCGAGCGCGACCCGGAGGACGAACAGGCCGATGACCACGAGGAGGGCGGCCGAAACAATCAGCATCGCCTTTCCCGTCCGCGCCGCCGGCAGAAGCGGCCAGACCGCTGTGACGAGCGGGATCAACAGGAACGGTGCGATGAAGACGTTCGTCGGGTGCGTCCAGAGGACGACCGGAAAGAGCAGGAGCACGGCGACGCCATAAACCCAGGCCCGCCGGCGATTCCTGAAGCCGAGCATCGAGAGGTAGATCGCGAGGCTCGTCCAGAGCACGGTCTGCGAGGGATCCTGACAGATGCGCCCATGCGCGATGGCCGTCGGCATCACTGCCAGCGCCACGGTCTGAATCCACGCCGTGGTCTCGCCGTAGACGCGGCGCACGAGCCAGAAGCCGATTGGGAGCGCCAGGACGTTGGCAAGCGCGGGAACGGTGCGCAGCGCGAGAAACGACGGGGCCACCACCGTATGTACGAGCCCGATCGGAATCAGCAGGAACAGGTCGGTCGGATTCCCGCTGGTCGTGTGCGTTTCATACGGCCGGGCGGAGAGCCAGGCGGTCGCCTGGACACCCCACCATCCCTCGTCGCCGCTGATCCCGGGAATGGAGGAGAGGTACAGCAGGCGAAAACCGATCGCCGTACCGAGGAGTGCGACGATCAGAACGGTCAGGATGTGGCGATCGCGCCGTGCCGCATCGAACTCACGCTGTGCCAAAGCCGCAGTGTAGCATTCGCAACGTCAACTCATCTCAGCCGTACGATGAGCAGGACCGCGACCAGCGCGGCGCCAATCGCGGACACGATCGATCCGTACACGAAGCTGCGCGGCATGAACCGAAGGTCCACGTGGTGCGCGCCAGCGTCCACGACACAACCGAGGAAGTCGCCCTCGACGCGCACCATCGGCAGGGGGTTGCCGTCGATCGTCGCCGACCAGCCGTCATGGAAGCGTTCGGTGAGCGCGAGAATCAGGTGGTCGGGAGAATTGACCTCGACGACGAGGTGTCCAGGACGATCGACCGTGACGCGCGCGCTTCCCGTTGTCGCCGTGCCATCCTTCTCGCCGACGAGCCGCGCCCGCGGCACGCCGCCCGCAACCGGATACCTGACGCCGTCGGGCGTCAGCAGCCATCGGGTCCCGGACAGCCGCAGCGAGATCTCGCTGTCGAGCGGATGCACGGTGGCGGGAAAGAGCGCGACGTAGCCGGATGTGAGCCGGTATCCGCGCATCACCGGGATATCGTCGCGATAGCGCCCGCTCGCTGCGGCGGCGGCGTAGGAATCGGCCGGATCCGGCGGCGCCGGCGTCACCCCCTGCGTCAGCGACGTGAGCGTCCGCGCCGGTTCGAGATAGATGAAGAGAATCCCCCACGCTCCGAGATCCACCGCCGTGACGATAACCAACGCGGCGATCGCCCATCTCATCCGCCGCGACGCCAGGTAGACCAGCAGCGTGACGGCCGTGACGATGCCGACGCCTGCGGCCGCAGTGGACGCGCTCGCGAACGTGTGCCGTCCGTACGGGAGCAGCCGCGCATTCAGCGCCAGGGTCGTCACGACGCCGAGCGCCGCCGGGATCCACAGGAGCGGCGATCGACTTTCAGGCACCGCGCGACCTCCGTCAGCGATGTCCAGCAGGTCGTCGAACGTGATCGCCGCCAGGATCGCGAACGCGAATTGCACCAGGACGATATAGCGGACCGGAGCGCGAAGGGCCTGGAGCACCGGGAGATGCGAGAGCACGACGGCCACGCCGCCGTAGCGGCCAAGCGCAAGGATCAGCGTGACTGCGGCGAAAACCGTGACGGCAGCAATGAGCCGCCGCCGTTCGGGCAGAGCGCGACGTCTGATCCAGACCCAGATGAGCGCAATCTGGAGGATCGCGCCCGAGTAGATGCCGAACTCGTGGAACCGCATCGACTCGCGCACGCTGTAGGCGCCGTGCTCGAAGAAGTACGGGGACCACAGCTGGAACAGGTTCATCGGGTGCAGCGAGTAGCTCAGCGCGAAATCGCTCGACACGGCCACCCGCACGGAATGCGCCACGGCGTCGGCTGACGGCAGCAGCTGGATTCCGCCCAGCAACGTCCCCACGACCACAGCGCCAGCGCACGGAAGGAGTCGCGACCATCGCCTGGTTTCCCAGCCGCGGAAGACCCCGAACGGCGCAAGGGTCACCGCGTTCCACAGAACACCCTGTGGAAATCCCAGAAGGAATTCGGATCCGAGGATGATTGCCATTCCCGCGAAGGCCAGCGTTCGCGCACGTGGGCGCTCCTCCACTATCAGGACGTCGGTGGTGGCGAGCAACCACGGCATGTGCGCGACGACCGCGATCATGTTGACGTGATGGAAGTGCAGCAGGTTGAAGCCGCCGAACGCGAATAGCATCGCCCCGAAGAGCGCAGCGGCATGGCTGAAGCGGAGGCGCCTCAGGAAAAAGACCATCCCCGCGAATGCCGCCACGTAGTTGGCGATCAGCTCGAGGTTGAGCGCCGGCCCGAGCGGGAGCGCCCGATAGAGCAATTGGTGGAAAGGATGGAACAGGCCGATTTGCCCTTCGCCATGAAGATAGAAGCCGGCAAAAATCGCCGGAGTCCACAGGACGCTGTCGCCCGACCGCAGCGCCTGCTGGAAGAGGTAGCGCATCGGCAGGTGGAACCACGACAGATCGTTGTAGACGAAGACCCGGCCGATCAGGAGCGGACGCAGGAGCGGGGCGAGCAGCGCGGCGCTGCAGGCCGCGATCAGCGCGGCGACCGGGCGATCCTTGCTCATCACGCGGGCTTCCGAAACGCCAGAATCAGCTCCCCGCGAAGGATGTAGCGCGTCGCCTCGTGCGTGTAGCCGCGTCGTGCGAACTCCTCGAGCAGCCCCTTCCGGGTGTAGTGCGAGATGTGCTCGTCGGCGTAGCCGCCCGGCGCGGCCAGGCCATACGCCTTCTCGATCCACACCCATTCCCACCGATCGTAATCCGGCGTCCCCAGCACCAGCCGGCCGCCCGGCTTGAGCACGCGGCACAGCTCGTCGATCATCGACGGAACCGTCGGCACATGCTCGATCACCTGCGAGCAGAGCACGCAGGGGAACGACGCCGCGGCGAACGGCAGCGCGAAGCCGGAGGCGCGAACGCGAGGCGTGCGGAACCGCCGCGCAAACCGCAGCTTGTTGATCAGCACGTCGAGCGCGACGCTGCCGTTCGGCAGCGCGCCGATGATGTGGCTCGACCCGCACCCGACGTCGAGCACCGCGCCCTGCCCGTCGATCAGCCCGACGATGTGTCGGTAGCGCTGTCGCTGCCAGTACCGCTGCAGTGGAATCGGGCTGTCGTGCGCGCGGTAGTCGTAATCAGCCGCCGCAATCGAGTTGCGCAGCTTCCAGAGCTCCCAGAACGTCCGCAGATATGCTGACGCGAGCGTCGCGTGCGCCTTCGACGCCACCGCGGCGTTCGGCGCGTAGCGCAGCGGAATCTCCAGCACGCGCCATCCGGCTGCGTAGGCGCGCACGAGCACCTCCTGGAGGATGTCGTAGTCGGTCGCCTCGAGCGACAGCGCGTTGACGACATCCGTGCGGTAGAGGCGGATGGCGCTGGATCCATCGTGGACGCCGAGGCTGAGGCCGCGGCCAAAGACGGCGTTCAGCACGCGGCTGCCGACGCGGCGCGCGAACGGCATGTCGGCATGGCTGCCGTCGACGTAGCGCGAGGCGACGATTACCTCAGCGTCGTGACGACGCGCCCAGAGATCGGCAAGGAACGTCATCGGCCCGTCGAAATCAGGGTCGACCGTGATGACGTACGGCGCGTGCGCCTGTCGGAGCCCGGCGCGCAGCTCGTGGCCGAAGCCCCTCGGATCGGGCGGGACGGCAATGATTTCGCTCGCGATCCTCAGCGCCTCCACCTCGCGGCGCAGGCGAACCAGGAACGTCGCCGGGTCGCTCATGCGCTCGAGGCGTACGGCCACGATTGAGAGTTGTAGTTCGGCCGAAGACAACGCGTCATTATATGAAACGGTCTCGCCCGACACGCGACGGCGACGACCGCGATGCAAACGGTCGGTGGTCCGTGACCGTCTCATACAGCGCGACGACTGGGGGATCAGCATGCTCAACCGGCGTGAGACGCTCATGGCGCTTGGTACGCTCGCACTATCGAGACCAGTACGCGCACAGGATCGCCAGACCTCGAATGACGACGACCTGCGCAAGTTCGGCGCGGCGATGGATTTCAGCCGCACGCGGAAGAGTGCGGACTATGCCATCTCGACTCCGACTGCCATCGACGAGGCGAAGTACCTGAAAATCGGCGGCATCGAGCAATGGGTCACGATTCGTGGGGAGGATCGCGGCAACCCCGTCGTGCTCCTCCTGCATGGCGGCCCCGGCGACGCGACGAATCCGTGGGGATATGCCGGGTTCCGACCCGTGGCTGAAGGCCTACACCGTCGTGCAATGGGACCAGCGCGGATCCGCACGGACGCTGGGCCGCAATGGCCGTGCGTCGGTCGAAACCCTGACGATCGATCGATTGGTGCGGGACGGTGTCGAGCTGGCCGAAACGCTTCGCGCCTCGTTGCAGAAGGACAAGATCATTCTCGTCGGACATTCCTGGGGCTCCGTGCTCGGCGTGCTGATGGCCAAGGCGAGGCCGGACCTGTTTCAGGCGTTCGTCGGGACCGGGCAGGTCGGCGATCCTTCGCGCGGATACCAGGTGGCGTTCGAGGCGCTGCTCGCGAAAGCGCGTGCCGCCGATGATGTCCGCGCCGTTCGCGAGCTCGAAGCAGTCGGCCCGCCGCCGTACTCGGACGGCCGCGGCTACCAGGTGCAGCGCCGATGGTCGAACCTGTTCGAAGGGGCCGACGCCTTCATCGCCAGCATGCTTGGGTTCGCGCTGAGCGCCCCCGGCTACACGATGCGCGACGTGAACGACTGGTTCGACGGGCAGGGGCTGAGCGCCGGCCGCCTGGTGCCGGAATCCAAAGCCCTGCCGGCGGACACGCTCACGGGTCGATTCACCCTGCCGGTCTTCGTCATCCAGGGATACGAGGACTTCACGACGCCGACGAGCCTGGCCAAGACCTTCGTCGACAGGCTCGACGCGCCGCGGAAGGCATTCGTGACCATCACCGGGGGCCACTTCGCGGTGTTCATGCACCCGACGGAGTTTCTGAAGGAGATGGGTGTGCTGCTCGCCCGAGGGACGTAGCGGCCACGAAGCGCTGCCACGCTAGCGCCGCCGACGGCATGTCAGCTCGCTCGTAGACTGTCCGCCGGGCGTCCAGGCGAAAGGAGGGACATGACGGATCGCGAATCGCCTTTCACCCGGGCGTTTCTGTTTACTTCGCGGTGTCGAGCAGCCAGCGCAGGCTGTTGTCGATGATCGTCGGCAGGATCGAGGTCGAGTAGATCTTGTCGCCGTGCCCGTAGTTCAGGTACACCATCCGGTACCTGGAATTGATCCAGCCGACCGGGATGTCGCCGCCGTTTAGCGTGTTCTTTACGCCGAGCGGAAAATTCGACGCGTCCAGGGTCAACAGTACCTTCACGTCCGGGTTCACGCGAGGGCTCGGCGTCCACGAGTACCACTCGTTCGTGGGTGCGACGAAGGTCGGCGGCACACCCTCCACGATCGGGTGCTTGACGTCATCCACGTTGACGCGCGCCGGGAGAGCCGGCCAGTTGCTCGCGGTGAACCGGCTGCCGCCGAGAAATCCGGTGAACCAGGGCCACGCGCTGTTCCCGAACCCGGAAATGTGGAAGCCGAGCCACGCGCCGCCGCCGGTCATGTAGTGTTCGAAGGCCTCACGCTGCGGCGGCGTGTGGGGCATGTCGTTGAGCCAGATCACCACCCGCACGTCGCGGAGATTGGTCTCGTTCAAGGCATCCCAGTCGCTCGTCGCCGTAAACGAATAGCCGCGCTCGTCGGCTTTGGCCGCGAAGGCCCGCATCGCCTGCTGCGCGAACAGATAGTGGTCGAGCTCGCCGGCCACGGTGAAGAACGCCAGCACTCTGGGTCGAATGGCCGCCGGAGCTTGCTGCGCGAGTACGCACGGGGTGGCCAGGAGCCACGCCACCAGGTATCCGATCGAGAGGACTATTCTCTTCATTCGGGTAGGCGACGATAGTACATTGCGTCGGCCCAATCACGACCCTTCAATGCAACGCTCCCTGATCGTCTTCGCGCTTGCCGCTCGACGGTGCGACCAACCGTCGGCTGGCGACGATCGCGGTCGGGTTGTGGCCGCAGCAGATCGCAATCAATACGAAGACCAACATGATCTACGTCGTCAATCCACACGCGAACAGCGAGATGGTGTCGCTGGAATCGCCGAATGGAGGTTCGACCCGTGCGCACTCGCAGGCAGTTCTTACAGGAAGCCGCTCTGGGCGGCGCCGCCGTTCTCGTCGCGGGTTATACCCAACGGCTTGCCGGTTCTCAGGCGACGGCTTCCGCCTCCCCGTGGCGTTCGCGCATCGGCCTCGAGCTGTACACCGTCCGCGATCAGCTGATGACCGATTACGAAGGCACGCTGGCCAAGGTCGCCGCGATGGGCTACACCGAGGTCGAGCCAACGAGCTACAACAACATGTTGCCCAAAGACTATCGGGCGATGCTCGATCGGCTGAAGCTCACGATGCCGAGCACGCATGCGCCGGCCCGCGGCACCGGCGCGGAACTCGAGCGGCAGCTCGAGGGATTTCAGGTGATGGGACTCAAGTACACCGAGATTGCGCCGGTGCCCTCGGGTGGTGCGCCGCCTCCCGATCCCCGCCGGCCGGCGACGCTTCCGCCGGGCGCCTACTTCGACGCCGGCACGGGCCTGGTCCGAAACTCGTTCAAGGAAACCGAAGCATTCGGGCCGTATCAACCGGCCGTAACGCTCGAATCGGTCAAGCGGCGGGCGGCACAGCTCAACGCTGACGGCAAGATGGCGCAGAAGTACGGCATGAAGGTGTTCGTGCACAACCACACAGGCGAGTTCGAGAAGCTGGCCGACAGTCCGCGAACCACCTACGACGTGCTGCTCGCAGAAACCGATCCGGCGCTCGTCACCATGCAACTGGACCTCGGCTGGGCGTACATGGCCGGCGTGGATCCGGTCGGCCTGTTCAAGTCGCACCCGGGCCGCTTCGAGCTGTGGCACGTGAAGGATGTGTTCGGGCTGAAGACCGTGAGTCCATCGCTCGGGCCCAACGCCCGCGTCAGCAGCATGGCCATCGTGCCCGTTGGCACCGGACATATCGATTTCAAGCCGGCGTTCGCCAACGCCTCACTCGCCGGCCTGAAGCATTTTGTCATCGAGCAGGACAACGCCGCCGCCTGGGGAGATTCTCTCGCCGCGGCACGCGTGTCGTATCAGAACCTGGCGGAGGTGCTCCGGTAGTGTGAGCGCTCGCAAAGCCGCTCGTGGCTTGCGCTAGTTCCCGGATTTCGCGAACCGCTTGAAGAAGCTCGTGTCGTTCCATCTCGGTCGCAACGGGTCGTTGCCGACTCGCTCGAGGAGACCCAGGATCACGCGATTGAAGGTGGCGGCAGCCTCGAGGTCGACCGGCTGCTTCAGGTCATCGTTCGGCTGGTGGTACACGTCGCGGACCCAGTCGCGGCGAATCTTCTCTTCCGCGGAACCGAACTCATAGCCGAACTTGAACGCCAGCGATGGAATACCACGCCGGATGAAGCTGTATTGATCGCTGCGAATGAACCGGTTCTGCTCCGGTTCCCGATCGGTCTGAACGTCCACGCCGACCTCTTTGGCAGCCGCGCGCACGGTCTCGCCCAGCGATGATTCCGTCAATCCCTGGACTTCGATGACCTTCAGCGGATAGAGCGGAAGGAACATGTCGAGGTTGATGTCGGCCACAATCGCGCCGAACGGAACGGTCGGGTGTGCCGCGAAGTACTTCGACCCGAGCAACCCCTTCTCTTCCCCGGTCTGGGCCACGAAGAGGATGGACCGCTTCGTTGTCGCGCCGGTCTCTTTCAGTCGCCTCGCGATCTCGATCGCCGACGCCACACCCGAGGCGTCGTCCATGGCGCCATTGTAGATGCTGTCGCCGTTGACGGGGCGACCGATGCCGACGTGATCGAGGTGCGCCGACATGACGACGTACTCGGTCTTCAGCCGCGGATCCGACCCTTCGTAGATGCCGATGATGTTCGCCGAATCGATCGACTCGCGTTTCACGGCGGCGTGAACGCGTAGTCTTCCCACGAGCGGGAACCGCGGCAGAGGCTTCTGGTCAGCGATCAGCTGATCCAGCTCGTCGATCGTGTGCCCGCTGCCAGCGAGGAACTTGCCGGCGCCTCGGCGGGTCATCGTGATGGACACGATCTGACCCGCCTGCTCCTGGAGGTCCCGATCGGCGAGAACGACGGTCGGTTGAGGAATTGGTGCAGCGTCCCGCGCCGAAACTGCTCCGGCCGGTGCGACATCCGTGGTCGTCCCTGCGGGCGGACGCGGGTTGGGGAACGTGGCGACCCCGATCGCGCCCGCCTTCTTCAACACCGCCCATCGCTCCCCGGCGGAACTGGCGTGCGACTTGACGTTGTCCGAAACGTCCACCGGCCCGGGGGTGTTGACGTAGACGGCGATTGTGCCGCGCAGGTCCAGCCCGGCGAGCTCGTCCCATTTCGCCTCGGGAATCGACAAACCGTAACCGATGAACACCATCGGCGCTTCGATCGAGCCATCCAGCTCGCCGCGCGCGCTGAGCGATGCGTCCTCACGCAGCGTCAGTGGCTCCTCTTCGCCATTGCGCGCGAGCGCGAGCCGGGATTGCTCCGGAACCAGGACGCGCGATTCGAATTTCACGGGCTGCCGGTACCCTGAGATGCCGCCGGGCTTCAATCCGATATCCCTGAACTGTCCCTCGACATAGGTGGCGGCCGTCTCGAACCCGGCGCTCCCGACATTGCGTCCTTCGAGCGCGTCGGAAGCCAGAAACTCGATGTGACCCCACCATCGTCTGCCTTCAGAGGCGGGATCCTGGAGAACGACGACAGCGGCAATTGCGATCGGCAGGTAGCGAACCTTCATGCTGGTGGCGAATTGTACTGGATTCGTCCCAACCCGCTGGAGACGCGTCGGGCCGCGAACTCGTGTCTTCGTGAGCAACCACAAATGCACCGTCGCTTGTGCTCGAGCTTCAAACTCAACCTCTCGATGAAAATTCGCGTACGGTCGTCGATTGTGACCAACGACAGAGGTAATACGCCTATCATCGACGCTCCATGGCAGTCACCATCAGGACGCTCATCGACAATCGTGGTCTTCTCAAAGTCATCACGCTGCCGCCAACGATCGACGAGCTGCTCGCGGCCCTCGAGCTGGTTGAGAACCCGCCCCCCGGCACGCCGAACGAACCTACCGGCCACGTCAATGTCATCGCCAACAAGTCGATCGGCTTCTTCGTCCTCAATGCCACGCCGCCACTCGAGCCGTACGAATACGACCTGCGGATCGATCCGGTCGCACAATCGTTCCGCTGCTGGGTCGTGCTGAACTCGGCGCCGCCGCTGAAAAAGGTCTTCGACTTTGCCGCCGGCACCGCGGGTGTCGTCTTCACGGCGGCGAAGTACGAGTCGTCGAACGACGAAGAGCGCTTGGTGCCGACACCCGGCGACGTCAGCATCAGCGGTCTCGCGATCGCACTCCTCATCGAAGGCAAGGCCGGCCAGGCCGCGACGCTGCGCTTCTCACCCACTGTTGGTGAGCCCGCCGGGATCGTCGAAGTGCAGATGGTGCCGCCGACGGTCCTGATCGGCAGCAGCGGCTTCGGTCTGGAATTCGTCGGATCGGATGGCAAGCCCGGCGGGTTTGTCATCGACGATGCGAGCGATGCCGCACCGGCCGGACGCACGCTCATCAATGGCACACCCGTCGTCACCAAGGCGGACGATCCGACCTGGCGTGGGCTGGCCGTGCGGCACGCGCGCTTCTACCTGCCGAGCGGGACGCCGTTTCTCGGCGGTCACGCGGTCGACGCCTACGTCGAGGTCGGCACCGCGCCCGGAGAAGGCATCGACGTCGTCATCTCCACTCACGTACCGCCGAAGGACTCGCGGCCCGGGATCGAGGTGACGATCGAATGCCGCGATCCCGCAGCGACCGGACTGCAGGACTTCATCCCGACGCTGGTCGAAGCGGCGATGGAGCTGCCCCTCGACGGGATGCACCAGGACTCGCCTGGGGGCGGCTTCAACATCCTCGCCGGCAAGCCGGTCATCGCCCGACTGCGCTTTGCCCGCAGCGTGGCCGATCCGGAAACCAAGATCACCCTCGCCGTCGAGTCACAGGGTGAGGACGGCGTGCTCTCGGTGAAAGTGCCGGAGGGCGGCACGGCGGCCAAGGTATTGACGACGGCCGCAGCCTTGGCGACCGCGATCGTCGCCGACAAAGACCCTGAGGGGGCCGACACCGGCGGCGTCGTGTTGCATGCGCTGCTGGCGGCGGCGGTGGGGTTGAGCAGCTGCCTCAAGGACAAGGGAAAGCTGACGATTCACAAGGTCGAGTTGTCGAGTACAGGTCACGGCTTACCTGTCGGCGACCAGGTGAAGTTGTTGATCGACTACTCGGTGGATGTCGTCGTTCGCCCGATCAACGTCGGCGTGCTGTCGGTGCAGATGCAGGACGCGCAGCCGATGCGCGTGCGCAATCGCAACGTCGGCCTGCGCATCAATTTGTCGAACCCAGCGGCCAGCGGTGTTCAGACCGTGGAGCTGGATTTCAGCCGCGCCGACATGGAGATTGAAGATCCAGGTTCGTGGCTCGTCAACAGCCCGGCGTCGCTGTTCGACATCCTCGGCACCCGGTCCGGCCGAGGGTCCACGTGGCTGGAAGTGGATCTGCGCTTCAAGCTGAACCTCGGTCCCGTCCAGGTCTCCGGCGCGACGATCCGCGCGACGCTCGAGGACAACGGCAGCGTCAGCGCGTCGCTGCGCGGCTTGGACGCCAGCCTCACCGTCGCCGGCGTCATCGAAGGCAAAGGCGGGCTCGAACTGCTCGACGAGGGCGGATTCACTGCCGCGCTCGATGTGAAGCTGGTGCCGCTCAACCTGGCCATCGACGCCGTCGTGCTCTATCAGGAGAAGGAGCACAGCTTCTGGCTCTTCGTCCAGATGGGCGTCGATTTCCCAGGGCCGATCCCGATCGCCAACACCGGCCTGGGTATCTACGGCATCTCGGGCGCCTTC
The DNA here is from genome assembly GCA_963771415.1 of uncultured Acidobacteriota bacterium. Lineage (GTDB taxonomy): Bacteria > Acidobacteriota > Vicinamibacteria > Vicinamibacterales > 2-12-FULL-66-21 > CAWAZT01. The sequence goes on from CAVYTI010000012.1 coordinate 85,714, forward strand.
GGCCTCAACGCCCATCCCAAGCCGCCCGGCCCGGCCGAGACCGATCCGATCGGCTATCAGCTGCGCTGGGACTCGTCCGATCCGGTTCACGCCTTCGAGTTCAGCGCCGACAACATCACCGTCGGCGCGCAGGCGGTGTTCGGCACGGTGCCCGATCTCGGATTCTCGTTCTCGAGTCGCGTCGGGTTGTTCGTCACCGTACCCGACATCGCGGTCCGCGGCTCCATCTGGGGCAACGTGCTCGGCCCGCGCATGGGTGTCACCGATCGTCCGCCGGACGGCGGCGATCCGGGCCTCGTGTTCCTGGGCGTGGTGGTCATCGATCCGGCCGACGGCGTCACCATCGGCCTCAAGGGCCAGTTGATCGTTCCCGTCCTGCTCAAAGTGGTCGTGCCGCTCGGTGCGCACTTCCCCACCAGCAAAGGTGAGTCCGACAACTGGTACATCTATCTCGGGGCCGACGGCTACGACAGCGGTCTGACGCCGCCTGATGGACGAGTGCTTGGCCCCATGCGCGCCGAGATACTGCCGGACATCGTCGGCACGGAAGCGGACGCGTACGTGATGTTCCGCGGCCGCGGCATTACGAAGTGGCCACGCGGCGGACCGGTCACCGTCACCGACGGACTGGTCATCGCGTTCGGCTTCGGGTTCGAGTACGTGATCGGCGTCAAACCAATTGCCTGGGCGGAGATCCACGCCAGCGCCGACATCCTGATCGCCACTCATCCTCTGACACTCGCCGGCTTCGGGACCGCAGGCGGTTCGCTCAATCTCGGTCCATTTTCAGTGGGCGTGGACGCCAGCATCAGCCTGCTGGCCGTGGAGAATCACGATCCCTACATCCACGCGCAACTGTGCGGCCACATCGATCTTTTCTTCACCGAGATCGAAGGCTGCGTGGAGATGTCGATCAACAGCGAGCCGGATGTCACGCTGCCGCTGCCGGATGTGCACCCGCTCGACGACGTGCAGAACAGCGAGATTGTCGGGAGTCTCGGCTTTCTCGTCGACGATCAGTTCCGGCGCATCGGCGTGATGACCCAGGATGTGCAGTCGGCGCACGCGGTCTGGCCCGACGCGCTGCTGCACCTGGCATTTGCCGTCTCGCCACAGCTGGCGCCGGGCTACGTCGCGAAAAACGGCGCGGTCGAGCAGTACAAGGGGATCGACGGCTATCCGACCGGTGTCGCGGCGGAGGTGATCGGCAGCGACATGCTGCGCTACGAGTGGACGCTGACCAGCCTCGGGCTCTACGACGTGACCAACGACTTGCACGGCGCGGGAACCCTTGTGACCAAGTCGATGACCGCCGCCTGGCAGGCCGGGCGCGACGGTGATCTCGGCAAGCGGCCGCAGGCCGGCGACCTCGTCCTTGGCACATATGTCGGCGACCTGTTCCTCGGCCGGCTCGCCGATGGCGGCGCCGGCCTGCCCGACGACCCGCTCGAGAACGCCGCGACCGCGTGTCAACACGAGGAGCCTCCCGTAATTGGCTGGGCCGTCGGGTTCGATGCGGCGCTGCAGGCGAATGCCTCGTTCATGATGCCGGCCGATCCGATGGCCCCGGACAAGCGCGTGAGTCGCTTCACCGCGACGGTGACGCAACATGTTTCCGTGCTGCCGGATCTGCCGCTTGGTATCAACACGGCGGCGCTGATTCCACCGCCCTACGACTTCAGGCCGGCAACGCTCGAAGTGTTCACGCCGCCTCTGGCGCTGGAGCGGACGTTTGCGGGGTCGCTGGATCTCGGCGTCGTCGGTGGACCGCCGGGGCCGCCGCCCAGCCTGAAACGAGTGCAGACCATCCAGTCGGCGCTCATCACACCACAGGAGCCAGTCACCGGCGGACGATTGTGGTTGATTCTCGACGGCGAGATTCCGCCCGGCAGCGTGCCGCTGTCGGTGGTTGACGATCGCGGCGTCACCTGGGACATCACCGACCGGAAACCGCTGACCGCGGATCGCACCATTTTCCGGCTCGCGCCCACCAGCGGCGGCTTTGTCGCGTCGGTGGAGGTGAGCTGGATCGCCGGACGCCGCCTCGCGCTGCTTGGCCTCGGCGGCATCACCAGGACCGCGCAGGCCGCCGCCGCCGCGCGCAACGCAGCGGCGTCCGCCGCGGCTGGACGACAGGCCGCGGCAGCAGCCAAGCAGCCGCAGCAGGCCGCCGACAAAGACGGTGACGGTGTCCACGCCGTGCTCGATCCCGGGAAGGTCTACCGGCTTCACGTCGACATGACGTGGGAAGGCTGGATCTACAAGCAGGCAGACGACGGCTCGAAGCAAGAGGTGCAGCACTTGACCGGCCAGGCGACCTACCTGCCGAAGGGCGCGGACCCCGACAACCCGCCATCCACCTCGAGGGACTTCTTTTTCAAAACCGTCCCCAAGCCGAAGATCGCCGTGGGCGGTCCGTCGGCAACGTTACCGAAGTACGGCGAAATCGCACACGTCAGCGCCATTCACAGACGTCAGGACTTTTTCCACCCTGAGATGCTGACGCGTTTCCTTCTCGGCTATACGCCGGCGCAGACCGAGACCGCGCGCTTCTGCGACGATCCGCTCAATGTCCATTTCTCCGCCGCGCACGTCCCGTCGCTTGCCGACGCCTACGGCTACACGCTGTCGCTTGACCTGCGGCGCGTGGACATCCCCGGCCCTCAAGGCGATGCCATCGAGCTCGTGCCGAAATGGGTGGCGCTCGAGAAGCCCGAACTGCTCACCGGGATCGACGCACGGCGGATGGACATCGCCGTGACCGCGCCGTGCGCGATGCCGAAGCCCGGAGGCACGCTCACCGCGTTGTCGCCGCTCACCGCGGAAGCCTGGTATGAGGTCTACGCGCTCGCCAAGGCGAAAGACCCCGACGTCGTTGACGGTCGCCTCGAAGGGGTCACATTCCGGACCTCCCGGTGGCGCAATCCGGCTGGCATGCTTGCCGGCATCGGCTTCACCGCCAGCCCATCACCGGCGTCGGGCGACATCGAACTGGCGAAGTTGCCGGCGCCGGGCGCCGCGGTCATCGAAGGATCAGACGCTGACTTCGAGGCCGCACTCGATGCGATCGGGCTCGACGGATGGCCGGCGGTCAAGGATCCGCGAATCAGCCTGCTGTGGCTTCGGAAAGACGAGGGAGCGGGACCGCATTGGCTCTGCGCCGGCCTGTTGGCTGAATCGCCCGAACCGATCGACCGTCCGGGTCGAGTGCACCTCAGCGCGTTGCGACTCACCATGCCCCCGCTTCCGGCCGGCATCTTCGACATCCGCCGCAGCGACCGGACCCGCTCGCGCCTGCTGTGGCTCTGCACCGTTCCGTTCACGCCGCGCGCCTGGATGCAGCGCCGGCTCTTTCAACCACCCAAACGCATGTTCCCGACCATCGCCCTCGAGCTCGTGGACGAGGCAACCAAGACGACGTTGAGCGGATCGCTGCAGCTGCCGCTGGCGCCCAGCTTTGCGGAGGAGGCGTAGCCATGGGTCTGTATGCACCGCCCGACCTGTTCTCGAGCGTGGCCGTCGCCGCGCGCGGCGACGCCGACCTGCCCGATGGCGGGCACCTGCGGCTGATGCCAGCGCCGGCGCTTGGTTTCCCGATCGCGCCGTTCGAGGTGTTCCGCATCACGCCGTTTCTCGCCGACATCCAGGTGCTGTGGCGCGACGCGTTCGGCAAAGTGGTCGAGGGGCCGGCGCTCGACGCGGCCGGCGGCATACTGATCGGCGACATCGCGCCGCCCACCACCCAGAGTGACGAGCGCGACATCGCCGTGGAGCTGGTGAGCGACGGCAGTTTCCAGGGGTCCATCTCGCTCATCGACCGCGTTGGTAGCCGCCTGCTCTCCACTCGCAGCCGCGCGCCGTTCATCGTTGGAGGCCCGCGCGTCGAGCGCGTCCGGATTGAAGGCCGCGGCCGGATCACCCTGCTGCGGACATGGCGTGTCGATCTTCAACGCGTGGTCGAACCGATGCTCGGCCGCGCTCCCGATGCAATGCTCAGCCTGCCTATCGACGGCACGCGTCCGTGGTACGGCAAAGGCCTCGGCGTCGGGCCGGCCAACGATCAGGTCGCGCGTGGCGCGGCCGCGCGACTGCAGCGGCCCGATCGGCCGGATGGCCCGTTCGATCCGCTGACGAAAGACGACGACCTGGCCCGGGTAGGGATCCACGCCACCGATCTCGTCAAACAGTGCGAGACGATGGTCGGCGACATCACCAAGTGGCCGCGCACGCAGCGGCGCAAGAGTCACGCGGCAGCGACGCTGACGAAGCGGCAGCAGTTCGTCGACATCGGCATCGCCGACACGCTGCTGGTGCACGCGATGGATCCCGGCCTGGGCCGATTCCTCGGCCTGGTCGGCGCGCTCGACGAGCGCAGCGACGGCAGCATGCCGCTGGCTTATGTGACTGCCGGGCTGTTCGCGTTCTCGACAGCCACTCGCGCGCCCGACGGACGGTTCATCCCGGCGGCGCTGGGTACCTCGTCGCCCCTGGCGGACAAAGTGGAAACGCTGCTGGTGGAACGCCACGGCGCCCGGGAGATCATCGATGCACTTGCCGCGCGGTATGCCAACGCCGCGGGAGCCGCGGTCTTCAAGCGACTGGCCCGGTTGGAGGTGCGCGCCCTGATCACGGTGGCCGGTCTGGTCCCCCCACCCGACCCGCCCTCGCTGCCGGCACCGATCTTCGGCAGCTCGCAATGGCTCGATGGCGGAGGCCGGCCGTCAGAGACCTTCCGCCAAGAGTTCCTGTTTCCGCTGCCCCCGCTCGGCGCGCTCGTCGCCCTCGGCCGCCTCGAAGACGGTGTGTGGACGACGCGTCATCAGACGGCAGAGTTGCCGGCGCCAGCCAACCCGACGCGACGGGCGCTGGCAATGCTGATGGGCCGGTCGCAGGCCAAGCCGAAGGTTGTCGCGTGGAAGCCGGCGCTCTCGAGCTTCATGCGGCGCGGCCTGATCTCCGACGCGCCCATTCCAGCAGACGGCGGCGCGGCATCGACCTATCGTGCCGCGCTCGCTGATCTCTTCGGCCGCTTTGGCGGACCGGCGCAGTTCGTCGTTCCGACACCGGCGCGGCCGGCGCCGCCCTCACCCGCACCACAGGCGCAGGTCGTGCTCGACGGTCCCGACGGTGTTGGGGGTCCGCCGGCCTCACCTGGTCACATCGACGTGTCGGTCGTGGTGCCATCGGTTGCGGCGCTGGCAGCAGGGTCGCTCGACATCGCGTCGCTCGAGATGACGTTCGACGGCGCCCCCCAACCAGCCGTCGCGCTCGCGCCAATTCCTGCCGGCACCAGCCAGACCGTGAACACGCGGATCAATCTGCCGGCACTGATCGTCGGCGAGACACGGCGTGGCACGGTGACCGCGGCCTTCGTCGACACCGCCGGTGGGCGCTCACCAGTGACGACCGTCGCTGTGGCCTACGCCGATCGACGGCGGCCGTTGGTCATCCCGACCGGCCTCGGCTTGTTCTGGACGAGTCGACCCGGGCCGGCGCCCGACGTCGAGCTGAAGCTGGTGTGGCCTGGAGCCGCCGGCACGCGCTATCGCGTGTACCTGGCCGACGAAAAGGGCCTCGCGATCGCCGGCGCGTCACGCGCCGAAGTGGCCGTCGAGGGCGGGCAGCGCGATCGCGCGCATACGCTGGGCGCACGCGAGCGATTCCGTCTGCTGACCGAACCGCCACTCGAGCCGGTCGGCGGCCTCGTCAGCTTGAACGAACACCTGCCGCGCGCGCTGACGACGGTGCAGTTTCTCCGCGTGGTTCCGCTCAGCCTACAAGGGCGCGAGGCGGAATTCGACAAGTGCGGCGTGGTCCCGGTCGCGGTGCCCTCCGATCGCACGCCGCCACCGCCGCGCGTACATGTCACGGTCGATCCCGCCACCCGGATCGCGACCGTCGCGATCGAAGGCGTCGGCCTCGATCTGGTGGAGCTGAAGGTCTCGGAGCCGGGCTTGTTTGCGGTGCCGCCGGCGCCAGGAGCCGTGGCGCCGGAGTTCCGGCTGCGCCGCGCCTCGGGCCCGGTCAACGACCCCGTCTACGCGCGCGAGATCGCTCGCGGCCCGCTCGCTGTCGTTCGCGACGGCGCCGCCGTCACGTTGATCGCCGAGATCGCCCATCCGACGCCGCTCGGCGAGTACATCCGCTACAGCTACTGGGCCGAGGTCCGGATGCCGCCCGAGCGCCGGCTGGCGCGCGGCATCGTCGAATTGCCGCCAGCGGGTGGGGTTGCGCCAGTGCTGGCGTCGCAGACCGCCGACAACTCGCGCGCGTTCAGCGCGGTGTCGGCGCCGGCGTCGGCGCTCTACCTGCCGCCACTGCCCGTGCCGGCGCTCGAAGGAGCAGCGGCGTCGGTGGTCGCCAATGCCGGCACGTCGGCCGCCAGCCTGACCGCGCCGGCGACGCCCGCGGCGGCGCCGAAGGCCATCGGTCCGTATCGGCTTCGCATCTGGGAGCAATGGGGCGACGCGTCGATCGTGTCGTCAGGCCCCGACGTCGAGCTCGACGGATCGGCTCTGGACTGGGTCGGCGCTGCGGGGCCCGACGCGCTCCGCCCCTTGCCGCTCACGTTGCGGTATGTCGTGATCGATCCGGTCGGACGGGAGAGCGCGATGACGGTGGTGGGGGCATGACACCGTAGCGGACGGTCCCTCAGGGCGCCGTGTGTCGGCCATCAGTGCGTCGCTTCATTGCTAGTATAACAATATTGCTATAATGATAATGTGCAGCAAGCGCTGAACCGGAGCCGGGCGCGGCCGAAGCTGCTCGCCGCGCTGCAGGAGTACGACCGCGGGAAGGCGATCGCTGACGTGACGGCCGGAGTCACCGTCGGCCTCGTCGCGTTGCCGCTGGCGTTGGCCTTTGCCATCGCCTCCGGCCTGCCGCCGCAGGCCGGCATCTATACCGCGGTCGTCGCCGGCGGCCTCATTTCTCTGCTCGGCGGCTCGCGCCTTCAGATCGGGGGCCCGACCGGCGCGTTCGTCGTCATCGTCGCGGGGATCGTCGCGGCGCACGGCGTCGAAGGCCTGTTCGTCTGCACGCTGATGGCGGGCGTCATCCTCGTGGTCCTCGGTGCTACCGGGATGGGATCGGCCGTGCGATTCATCCCGCGCCCGGTCGTTGTCGGGTTCACCAACGGGATCGCCGTGCTGATCGCGAGCACGCAGGTTCGGGATCTGTTCGGGCTGACCGTCGATCGGGTCCCGAGTGCCTTCATTCCCCGAGTGCAACTCCTGGCCTCCCGCTTCTGGACGTGGTCGCCGGCCGCTACCGCCCTTTCGGCGGGGGCGCTCGCGATCATCCTCGTCGCCAGTCGTGTGTCGAGGCGCATCCCTGGAGCGATCGTCGCTCTGTGCGTCGGGACCATCGTGGTGGCCGCGTTCGGCTTGCCGGTCGAAACGATCGGCACCAGATTCGGAGGTATTCCGGCGGGGCTGCCGACGATTCACGTGCCCAGAGTCCACCTCGCGTTGCTCGGCGGCCTGATCGTGCCGGCCATGACGGTGGCAATGCTGGGCGCGATCGAGTCCCTGATGTCGGCCATGGTCGCCGACCGGATGAGCGGCGACCGGCACGACTCGAACATGGAACTGATCGCCCAGGGCATCGCCAACATCGCGTCGCCACTTTTTGGCGGGCTGCCCGCGACCGGCGCCATCGCCCGGACCGCGACCAACATCCGATCGGGTGCGCAAACGCCGGTTGCCGGCGTCGTGCATGCGCTCACCCTCGCGATGATTCTGCTGCTGGCGGCTCCGCTGGCGCGCTACGTGCCGCTGGCGGTGCTGGCCGCCATCCTGATGGTCGTCGCCTACAACATGGGCGACTGGAAGGAGATTCCGGAGCTGCTCCGGCTCACCAAGACGGATGTCATGGTCTGGATCGTCACGTTCGCGCTCACGGTGTTCGCCGACCTGACGCAGGCGGTCGGCGTCGGCATGGTATGCGCTGCCCTGTTGTTCATCAAGCGCGTCGCGGACACTACCACGGTGACCACGGTCACCGACGACTACATCAGGGAAGGGCACGTCCACATCCTCCAGGGGCACACGATTCCGGGCTACGTGAGAATCGTCCGCATTCATGGGCCGTTTCTCTTCGGTGCGACCGACAAGCTGCGTCCGCTCCTGGAGCACGTTGCGACGCTTCCGCCCATCGTCATTCTGCGGCTCCGCAACATGACGGCGCTCGATGCTACCGGCCTGCGCGCCTTCGAGGAGCTCGCACAGGCCTTACGGACGTCGGGCCGCTACCTGGTGTTGTGCGGCGCCCGCCATCAACCGGCGAGCCTGATCGCGCGCGCCGATTTCCATCGCCATATTGGAGACGCCAATATCTGCGGTAACGTGACGGAGGCGCTCGATCGCGCTCGAGTGCTCCATGGTTCGGATCAGGGCGAGCCGACCCGACCGGCGGCGTAACGGTGAACCGATGAAGACCCCATCGCGACAGCTTCAGACGCTCAAGGCGGAGTTCTTCCGCGCACTCGCCCATCCGATTCGGATTCGGCTGCTCGAGGTCCTGGTCTCGACTCCAGAGTGCAGCGTGCAGGACTTGCAACGAACCCTCGGCATCGATCAGCCCATCGTCTCGCAGCAGCTGGCGCGGCTGCGAGCGAGCGGGATCGTCGTCTCCAGGAAGAGCGGGGCGGCGACGCGCTATGCGGTGACCGATCCGTTGCTGAAGGACCTGTTGCAGATTGCCAAGCAGATTCTGAATCGGCGGCTGGTCGGAGTGCAGTCCCTGCTGCGCGAGCTCGAGCGCGACCGGCCGGCGCCTGGCCGCGCGCGCGCATCGGTCTCCGGCTGAACATGATCTCCGCGAGGCGCACGGTTGCTACCGGGCGCGCTTCACCCGCGGCGCCGGTGAACTCCGCAGTCCGACATCGAGTCGTGGATGGCCGGCCAGCAGATCCAGCAAGCGCGCACGCTGGCCGACAGGGGTGTGAGCCAGCCGCTGATCCCATTCGCGCAGCAGGATTTGCATTTCGTCGCGAATCGTGGCCAGCTCGTGAAGCTGCCGCTCGAGAGCGTTCAGGCGCTCACCGACCAAGGCGCGCACACGTTGGCAGGGCGCGACCCCTCGGTCCCGCTGGCTGAGAACCGACGCCAGTTCCTTGAGCGGGAATCCGACGACCAGCGCGCGTTGAATGAGGCGGACCCGTTCGACGGCCGATGGCGGATAGCGTCGATAGCCCGCATTCGTGCGCGTGGTGCCGGTCAGCAATCCGAGCCGCTCGTAGTGCCGAAGCGTGTCGGTGCTGACGCCAGTCGCTGTGGCCAGCGCACGCGGGCCGATCCACGCCTGAGTCAATGGCGGGGCCGTACTTCGGCGCTGTCGCCGGTGTGGTGTTCACGGATCTGGTACGCCAGGAACTCATGGACGGCCCTCAGCGCGGCTTTATCCCCGGTCACGATGTTCACGCGCCCTCCTGTCGGCGTCTCGACGTAGGTATAGGCGATCTGGCTCTTCAACCTGGCCAGCGTCGCCGTGCCGGGCACATCTCTGGAGTCGTGGACGAGCATCGGTGCGTCAAAGTCACCCGCACCGAACATCAGGGCGAGGTGTGGAAGATGCGAGCGAATGGCGTCCCGATCCCTTACATCGCTGCCATCCTTGACGGCGATATCAATCGCGCCGCCGTCCTCATACAGATAGAAGTGGTGAACCGTCAGGTTCTGGTCGAAGCCCATCACCATCGCTGCCCGGTCGTGCGGTGACTGGGGGGTCTGCTCGAGCAGAGAAGGCTCGCGAACCATGACCAACATCAGGGCCATCGTCGAGATCATCATTTGAAAGACGCTCCTGGCGCTACGGTAAACCCTGGAATCGTTCCAGGGTCAAGCCCGCAGGCCCGGCGTCAGGCCGTCGACGATCGCAGTCCCCAACCGTGAGACGCGATCAGTGCAACGACGCGGTCGCGAACGTCATCGCGGATCCGGCGCACGTCGGCAAGAGGGCGGCCCTCGGGATCGGGCAACGGCCAGTCCTCTCGCTCCACGCCGGGGACGTACGGACACGCCTCGCCGCAGCCCATGGTGACGAGGAGTGAGGCATTCCGGCTCAGAGCGTCCGTCAGCCGTTGAGGGTGCTTCGCGCTGAGATCGATCCCGAGCTCGCCCATCACGGTGACGACTTCGGGATGCACACGATCGCCAGGTGTCGTTCCCGCTGAAACTGCTTCCGCCTGCTTGGGGTCCGCCAGCTGGGAGAAAAAGGCCGCGGCCATCTGCGATCGCCCGGCGTTGTGCACACACGCGAAGATGACGCGTCTGGCCCGCAGCGGCGCCTCGCCGTATCTCGTTCGAACCGTATCCTTGATGTCCCCGCTCATGACAACCTCGCCACGCCTGAATCAATATTCGTGTTAACGTATATAAAGTATCGGGACCGGCATTAAAGTTGTCAACACGCATCTATGAGCACGTCGATTCAGTCGATGGAACGTCTGTTTCAAGCGCTGGGTGACGCGACCCGCCTCCGGATTCTGGGGCTGTTGCTGACCGGAGAAGTCTGCGTCTGCGACATCCACGAGAGCCTCAAGATCTCCCAGCCGAAGGCGTCGCGGCATCTGGCATACCTGCGGCGCGCCGGGTTGGTGGCGGCACGGCGGGACGGGCTGTGGATGCACTACCGGCTGGCCGAGACTCGCGATCCGCTCGTCGGCATCATTCGAGAGGCCGTAACGCGCGCGCTCGTGCAAGTCGAGACCGTGAAGCGGGACTCGAACCGGTTAGGGAAGAGGACCGGGTGCTGTCTCCCGGCAATTGTCGTTGGGCAGGGACGAGATTCGCAGCCGGATGTTGACCGTCGCGCCAAGGCCTCTTCCTGATGGCTGACGCTACTTGACCACGACGAACCTGGTGATCGCCAGGCGCCCCGAGGTCTGATCGTGCGGCGCGAAGGCGATGCCTGCTACGTCGCTGACGTCGATCGGGGCGCCGGTCCTGGCATCGGCGGGCTGAAAGTACGGGTTGGGACTTGAATGGAATTGCGCGTTTCTCACGCGAGGCGGGTCGCGTCAACATAGTGCGAGTCTCACGATCCTGGAGAAAAGAGTATCAGGATTGACAGCGCGACCCGCCGGCCACAACATCCGTCCCACACGACGCTCGAACGAGCGCACCGAGCGGCCGAAGCATCCGTCTCCGGAGGTAATCCGTGACGTCGACAACGATTTCGACAGTAGTTGCAGCGATGACTCTGATGGCTGGCGGGCTCGCCACGGGGTCGTACCAGACGAGTCAACCCGCAACAGCCCGGACCGCGGACGTGAACGTTCGGCCTCTTCTCCTGGAACAGAACGAAGGCGAGTTGCGGACCCGCCGCATTCACACGGACAGCAGTGTCCCCGCGTCCTCCCAGTTCCTGCTGAAGGTGAGCCCCAAGAACAATGGCTCGCAGCATCTCGTGGCGGGGACGGAGATGCTGGCGCCTGGCGCGACATTACCGAAGCACAGACACTTGGTTCAGGATGAAATCCTGCTGATTCAGAGTGGAACGGCCCACGTGTCGCTCGGTGAAGAGGAGCGCGATCTCCACGCCGGCGGACTCGTGTTCATCCCGGCCAATACGTGGATCAGCGGGAAGAACATCGGCACCGAACCGATCGCCCTGACCTTCATTTTCTCAGCACCAGGATTCGAAGAGACGATGCGGTGCAATTCCGTGCCTGCCGGTGAAACGCCGACCCCCATCACACCAGAGCAGCAGATCGAGTGCGCGCACCTCGGGCACTCCGAGGGTGCGGGCCGCCAGGGGCCGAAGAGATGAACGGTCCTCGGGTTTGACGCCCCACTCGAAGTCGCGCATAATGCCGCGCCCGCTCGCAGGGTCCACCCATCATCTCCAAGGAGTCTCCATGAATGCACGCCAGGCGTTGTCGGCGGTGTCGCTCGTCCTTCTTTGGTCCGGAGCCGCACTCGCACAAGACGCGGTCAAGACGGACCCGGGGCATTACAAGGTCGTGTTCGAAAATCCGAGCGTGCGCGTCTTGAGAATCGACTATGCCGCCGGGGCGAAGAGCAACGTGCATCAGCATCCGGACACCATCGTGATTCCGCTCTCCGCGGCCAAGGTCCGGTTCACGACCCCGGACGGGAAATCGCAGGACCAGGACATGGCCAGCGAAGCGGCCTCCTACGCGCCGGCGGGCACCCACACGGTCACGAACCTCGGCCCCGGACGCGTCGACGGGCTGCTGGTCGAATTCAAGTCCGCCGCGCCGGGAACGGCGACGCTTCCCACTTCCCGCCCCAACATGCAGATGAAAATCCTGGTCGAGAGTCCGCGCGCCGTCGCCTACCGGACGACGGCCGATCCGACGTTCCAGGAACCGGCCGGTTCGAAGCACGACTACGACCAGATCGTCATTGCCCTCGACACGGTGCAGCTGTCATTGGCGATCGACGGTAAGCCGGCGAAGACATCCTGGGCTCGCGGCGACGCACAGTTCATCGGCCGCGGCGTCCCCCACGAATCGAAGAACACCAGCGGCAAGCCGGCGGACTTCGTGATCGTGGCGATCAAGTAGTCAACCTCGTGCACCTCTCGCTCCTCGACCGCCTGGGAAGCAGCCTCTGCTTGCCCCGCGGTTGAGGAGAGAGCTCGAGTCATCCCATCATCCGAGCCCCGCCGCTCGCGCGATCAGAAAGAACCCTCCTCCGACGACGACCGCCCCGATGGCTCGCGCGACGCGCTCTCCGGCCGGCGCGAGACGTTCGACGGTGATGGCCGCCGTCACGACTGCCATCGCGCGCAGGTCCATGACCCCGCTGACCAGGAGGATGGCCGTCAGGCCCGCACAGCAGCAGCTGCAGTGGAGGCCGAGGCGCAAGCCGTGTCGCCACGCCGTCCCGAGGTCCGCCGGCAGCGTACGACCGCGGGCGGCGTCGGACCGGCAGCAGGCCAGGTGATGCGCCTTCCACGCGGTGAACTGGAACGCGCCGGCGATCAGGACGATCACACCGCCAGCGATCGGCACGGCGTGCGCGAACGCCGGCTGCTGCATCTCGATCGCCGCCAGCGCGACGCCCAGCGGAAAAGCCACCAATCCGAACATCGTCCACACGAGGAAATAGCCGACGCCAACGATCGCGGTCAGCCGACCGGCTGCCGTGCCAACGGCTTGGCGGTAGCGCCGCAGCATCGGGACCAGAGACGGCAGCATCATCGCCACCATCATCACGATCCACATGCCGAGGAACGACGCCGCGGCGCCGAGCCACGTCTGTCCGGGCATGCGCATCCACGCCATCGACATCTGCCAGCCACCGGGCATCGGCATCCCGCCCATCGCCGACATCGATGTGCACCGGACGATCGTGATCGCCGCACTGGCGGTGAAGAGCAGCGCAGCGACAACCACGATGTCGCTCAGCCCGTGTACTCGTCGTGTCGGCGCCACCAGACACCTGTTTCGTTGCGTCCCCTCGGGGCGCGGTCGAGCCACTGGTACATGCCCCAGAGGCCGTCGAGTCCGCGCGCATAGGCGGAATAGGTGTGGTACACGACGCCGTCCTCGAGCACGAACGCGCTCATGCCCGGCCGCTCGCGCGTGTACGTGGCCGCGTCGGTTCCGGTCATGGCTGCCATCTCGTCAACCGGCCCCGCGGCGGCAGCAACCCGGACCGGCGGGCCCACGGGCGACGGCTTCTCGCGCCGGTAGTTGTATTCGATGGTCCCCTCGCGCTGTTGCTGTTCGGTGAACCGGACGCTGAAGTCGGGATTGAAGTCGCTGCCGTGCGAAGACGCCCACGGAAACGTCCATCCCATCCGCCGCTTGTAGGCCTGCAGTTTCGCGAGAGGTGCCCGCGACACTGCCGACAGCGTAACGTCGTGGTTGGCCAGGTGGACGGCGACGCCGTTGAACCCATCAGCGATCGCCGAGCAGGACGGACAGCCTGCCGTGTAGTCGGGCCCGAACATGAAGTGGTAGATGAGGAGCTGCGAGCGACCTCGGAAGAGGTTCGCCAGCGAGCCACTCCCCTCGTCGGTCTCGAATCGATAGTCCTTATCGATCCGAACCCACGGCAGCTCCTGCCGCTGCCGGGCCAGCTCGTCGCTGCGCCGCGTGAGCTCCTTCTCCGCCTCGAGCAGCTCGAGCCGTGCTGCAAGCCACTCCTGACGTGTTCCGGTCGTGTGCTTCGTCATCGCTCTTCTCTCCTTCGGATGTTCGTCAGATTCTGTAAGTCAGGATCACGGTGCCGGAGTCGGTCGATGTCGCCTGGACGAGATTGAGCGACAGCCGCTTGGTGACGCCGCTGAAGAGCCCCTGGCCTTTGCCCAGGACTACGGGGTGAACAATCAGCCGGAGCTCATCTATGAGGTCCTCGTTCAGAAGGCTTGCGACGAGGGTCGCCCCGCCGACCACATACACATTCTTCCCCGGCTGATTCTTGAGGGTTCGCAGCTCCGCAACGTCTCTGATGATTCTTGCTGCCGGCCACGAGACGCGCTCCAGCGTCGAGGACAAAACGATGTGGGGTGTCCTGACAGCCAATCGTGCGTACTCGACTTCACCCTTCGAGGGGATTCGCTCTTGAAATGGCGGGACACGATCGGGATTGGCGTAGATCGATTCCCAGGTACTCCCCGTAGCCCGGGTACATGTGCCCGCCGAGGACGAACGTGTCGACGTCAGGGATCAGCTGAATCGCGTCGGCCCACGAATCGACCCAGTCCTTCTCTCCGTGTGGGCCCTGCATGAAGCCATCCAGCGAGATCTGGAGGGCAGCGATCATCGTTCTGGATGTGGTGGATGCCATGACGGCTCCTTTGCGAACCGCTGCGTCGGTCGATGCTGAACTGGGTCGTTCCCTGGTCGGGACGACCGGGTGGTTGCTGGTCATGAGATAGATTTAGCGCCGGGTATCGAAACGGTGGGAGTGACAAGTGTGACGGGATTGGGTGAAGCCACTGCGCTGCGACGGAGCAGAGCGTGTAAGGGGGTCCGGGGAACGAAGTCTCCCGGTGAGAAATGGACTCGCTGATCACGGCCGCGGCGCAGGCCCTCGCGGCGGGCGATGCTCTCGGCGCATTGAAGCGGGTCGCGCTACGTGACGACCCGCCTGCGCTCGCGCTTCGAGGCATCGCGATGGCGCAGCTCGGCGATTTCGTTCGAGCGAAGGCTCTCTTGCGCAACGCTGCGCGCGCCTTCGGTCCGAGGGAGGCGGTGGCCCGCGCAAGGTGTGTTGTCGCCGAGGCCGAGATAGCGCTCGTCTCGCGTGACCTCGGCTGGCCGGCGAAGGCTCTGGACGCGGCGCGGGCGACGCTCGAAGAGCACGGCGACCGGATGAACGCCGCGCACGCACGGCATCTCGAGGTCCGGCGCCTCCTGCTAATCGGGCGCCTCGACGAGGCGGAACGCAGGCTCGCCGAGCTCGACCCCGCGCCGTTCCCGCCCGCATCGAGGACCGCCCACGAGCTGGTGGTCGCGGGGATCGCGATGCGACGCCTTCGGACGAAGGTGGCGCGCGCTGCGCTGGACCGGGCCAAGCACGCCGCGCGCGACGCCCGTATCCCTGCGCTGGCGGCGGAGGTCGAGAACGCATCCCTCATCCTCGACACGCCCGCGGCCCGCCTGATGGCGAATGGCGAGGAGCGACTCCTCCGGCTCGAGGATGTCGAAGCGTTGCTGGCATCGAACGCGCTCGTGGTGGATGCGTGCCGTCATGTCGTGCGTGACGCACGCACGGTGGTTTCCCTGGCCAGGCGTCCGGTGTTGTTCGCGCTCGGACTCGCGCTGGGCGAGGCGTGGCCCGGAGACGTGCCGAGGGACATGCTCCTTGCCCGGGCCTTCGGAGCCAAGCTCGCCGATGAATCGCATCGCGCGCGATTGCGGGTCGAAGTCGGACGGCTTCGCCGGATGCTTCGGCCGCTGGCCGGCGTGAGCGCAACGAAGCGAGGGTTTGCGCTGGTGCCGCGTCGAGCACGCGAGGTGGTCGTGCTGGCGCGCCCCACCGAGGTTGCCGGGGAGCATGCGGCGGTGCTCGCCTTCCTCGCGGACGGCGAGTCGTGGTCGAGCTCGGCCCTGGCGCTCGCGCTTGGAGCCAGCCAGCGTACCGTCCAGCGGGCGCTCGACTCGCTTGCGGCAACAGGCAAGGCCCAATCGTTCGGTCGCGGGCGCGCTCGTCGCTGGATGACCCCGCCCGCGCCGGGATTCACCACGACCTTGTTACTCCCTGCCCCTCTGCCGATTTACTAGGGTCGATACGAACGAGCGCCTGCGAAGACGATCCGCCAGCCGTGATCCGCCAGGGAATCGGCCCTGAGTTGTTCGTTCGCCTCAGCCGCGCAGCGCCTGCACGGGATCGGTCCGCGTCGCGCGCCACGCCGGAATGACGCACGCCGCCGCAGCGGACACCGTGACGACAACGAGCGCTGCCGCGAAGACGGCGGGATCGCGCGGGCTGACTTGATACAGCAGATACCCCATCAGCCGGGTCGTCTCGAAGGCGCATGCCGCTCCGGCAATCACGCCGATGACCGTGACCGTTAACCCAGTGCCGAGGACCAGCCGCAGCAGGTCCGACGCCTTGGCGCCGAGCGCCATGCGCAGGGCCAGCTGCCGCGTGCTCTGCGCAACGGTCGCGGCCATTACGCCGTAGAGTCCAATCGTAGCCAGAAGGAGCGCCAGCACAGCGAACACGGTCAGCATCGTCAGCGCAACCTGTTGCGTCGACGTGGTGCGATCGACCTGCTCGCGCATCGTGATGATTTCGCCCGGCGCAACATTCGGGTCGAGCGAGTGGATTTCGTGCACCAGCGACGACGCGATCGCCGAGGGGCCGAGCGCGGTGCGGATGTGCAGCGCGACGACGGCCGAGGAGTTCTGCCGCAGCGGCACATAGAAGTACGGTCGCGGTGGATCCATGAGGCTCTGGGTCTTGATCGGCCGTACGACGCCCACGACCCGCAGCCACTGTCCCTCCACCTGAACGCGGCTTCCGACCGGACTCCGGCCGCGCCAGAACCGTTCGGCCATCGTCTGGTCTACGATTGCGGCGCGCGGCGCACGCTCATCGTCTGTATCTGTGAAGGCGCGACCCGAAACGATGGGAATGCCGAGCGTCGTGAAGTAGTCAGCGCTGACGGTGTTGTAATCCGCGGTCGGCTGCTGATCGCGCGGCGGATCGTAGCCGTCGACGGCGATCGGTGCCGTCGCCACGCTGGCGTAACTGAACGGGGTCGTCGCCGAGAATGCGGCCGACCGCACGCCTCCGAGCGCTCGAACGCGACCGATCAGCTCATCCTGGAAGAGCCGCGCCCGCTGCGCATCGTAACCGGCGGAGAACGTATCGATCGCGGTCGTCAACACGTTATCGGTCGCGAATCCCGGGCTCGCGGTGCGCATCCGCTGAACGCTCTTGATCAAGAGACCGGCGCCGACGAGCAGCAGAACGCTGAGCGCAACCTGGACCACGACGAGTGTGGACCGCATCCAGGCGCCACGGCGCGAACCAACGACCGAGCCGGCCTGCGATCGGAGCGCGTCAGCCAGATCGATGTCGCTGCTCACGAGCGCGGGAACGAGTCCGAACAGGAGTGTCGACCCGAGGCACACGCAGGCGCTGATCGCCAGGACGCGCCAATCGAGCTCACCCGCGAACCGCAGCACGATGCCGTTGCGTGGCGGCATCAGAATGGCAAGCGCGTCGCGGAGCCACGTGGCGATCACAACGGCGCCGAGGCCGGAAATCACCGAGAGGATTACCCCCTCGGTCAGCAGCTGCTTGACCAGTCGCGCGCGTCCGGCGCCGATCGACAACCGGATCGTCATCTCCTGCCGCCGCGCGAACGCGCGAACGAGCAGCAGATTGCCAACGTTTGCGCACGCGATGAGCAGCACGGCCAGCACCACCACGAGCGCAACGCCGAGCGCAGGGAGCATCACCGCGGCGCCGTTGAACGGCGTGAGCCACAGCGGGAACAGCTTGATCCCGCGGCCGCGGTTGGTCTCCGGATGCGCCGTCTCGAGGCGCGCCATGACTGCCGACAGCTCGGCCTGCGCCTGCGCGACCGTCACGCCGGGCTTGAGCCGGACGAACCCTTCGATCCATCGCGCGCCGCGATCCTCGAGTTTGTAGACGCCGCGGTGGAACTGCGGCTGCATCGATGCCGGCACCCAGAATTGAAATGCGTAGCCGACGAAGGTGCCGTAGAACCCCTCGGGCGCGACGCCCACGATTGTGTGCGGCAGCCCGTTGAGCATCTGGGTCCTGCCGATGATCGCCGGATCGCCGTGAAAGCGCTCCTGCCACACCTGATAGCTGACGACCGTCACCGGGTGCGCGTTGCGGCCGGTATCTTCGCCCGGTACGAACGCGCGGCCGAGGATCGGATGGACGCCGAGCGCTTCGAAGTAGTTCGCTGAGACGACGCTGCCCGGCGCGCGCTCGGCCCGATCGCCGATGTTCAGGGTGGTGCCGGTTATCTTTTCGGCGATGAACGCGTCGACCAGTGTGCTGCCGCGCTCCAGATCGAGCCAGTCCGGCCACGACACCGATGTGTCGCCCGACCCGCCGCGGTCCGTGCCAGCAACGGCGAACAGGCGATTCTGGGCGAGGACGAGCGGATACGGCCGCAGCAGAATGCCTTCGATCCAGCTGAAGACGGCGGCACTCGCGCCGATGCCGAGCGTGAGGCACAGGATCGCGAGCAGCGCGAATCCGCGGCTGCGTCGCAGCAGCCGCAGGCCATACCCAACGTCGCGCCGGAAGTCGTCGAGCCAACGAAATAGATCGGCGTCCGCGGTCCGATCGGAGGCGCGTGCGACGCTGCCGAAGCGGGTCAGCGCGGCGCGCCGCGCCTGATCCGCGCTCATACCGGCCCGGATAAACTCCTCGGTCCGCTGATCGAGGTGGAAACGCGCTTCTTCGTCGAACGAGCTGCCCGAGTTCGACCACGAATTGCGAAGGCGACGGATCCAGCCCATGGGATCTCCTAGGTGTAGCGCAGGACCTTGGCGACACCCTTCGTAAGCCTGGTCCATTTCTGCTGCTCTTCCGCGAGCCGTGTCTCACCCGCGCGCGTCAGCTTGTAGATCCGCGCCCGGCGGTTGCTTTCCGTCGTCTGCCATTCGGCGCTGATCCAATGGAGATGTTCCATGCGATGGAGGGCGGGATAGAGCGAGCCCTCCTCCACGCGCAGCATGTCGTCGGAGATGATCGCAATCTCGACGGCGATGCCGTAGCCGTGGCGGGGCCCACGGCTCAAGGTCTTGAGCACGAGCAGGTCGAGCGTGCCTTGGAGCGCATCCGGTTTCTTCCGGCGAGGGAGCATTACCTAGAAGTCTAGGTAGTTCCCGCAGCCGCGTCAAATCGACGGAATAGAGTCGCCAGTCACCGGCATCCGCGCCTGGAGCCGTCCTGAGCCGAGCTCGAGCCGTCGTCGGGATGCTTCAGATGGTTGCGATCAGCGTCCGAGGCGCTCGCGTCTGGCGCGTCGCGCCCGACGTCTCTCACCGATCCGCTTCAGCCGCGTGACGTTCCGGCGCAATGGCACTTGGCCGGCCGGTGCGTCGGCTTCAGGCAGCTGTGGTAGAATCAGAGGTTTGCACCCACTCGATTCCCGTTCGCCAGGCAGACCTCCACTCAAATGATCTCTACTCACAACGTTTCGATGCGCTACGGGTCGAAGGTGCTGTTCGACGATGTGACGACGACGTTCTCGTCGGGCCGGCGGTATGGCTTGACTGGACCCAACGGCGCGGGCAAGTCCACGTTCTTGAAACTGCTGACCGGCGAGCTGCCACCTCAGAAGGGCACTGTGACGCGCCCGGCCAAACTCGGCGTCCTGCGGCAGGATCAGTTTGCCTTTGACCGGTTTCGCGTCCTTGACACGGTGATGATGGGCAACGGCCGGCTGTGGACGGCGCTCGAAGAGCGCGAGCAGCTGTATGCCAAGGCGTCGATCAGCCACGACGAGGGGATGCGCCTCGGCGAGCTCGAGGCGATTGTCGGCGAGGAGGACGGCTACACGGCGGAAAGCGACGCGGCGATCCTCCTGCAAGGTCTCGACATCCTCGACGACCTGCACGATCGGACGATGGCGGAGCTGCAGGGCGGCCAGAAGGTCAGAGTACTGCTGGCGCAGGCGCTGTTCGGCCGGCCGGAGGCGCTGCTGCTCGACGAGCCGACCAACCATCTCGACCTCGACTCGATCCAATGGCTGCGTGGGTACCTCGTCCGTTACGAAGGGACGCTCATCGTGATCTCGCACGATCGGCATTTCCTCAACGGGATCTGCACCCACATCGCCGACATCGACTACCAGACGATCATCACGTATACCGGCGGCTACGACGACATGGTGATCGCCAAGACACAGATCCGGGCGCGGGTGGAGGCGGACAACGAACAGCGCGCCAAGAAGATCGCGCAGCTGAACGACTTCATCGCGCGTTTCTCGGCTGGCACACGCGCGAGTCAGGTGATGTCGCGCAAGAAAGAAGTCGAGCGGCTGCAGACGACGGAGCTGGCCCGTTCGAACATTCAACGGCCGTACATCAAGTTCGCGATGAACCGGCCGTCAGGCCGCGTCGCGCTCGAGTGTGCCGGCGTTGCGAAAGCACACGGGGGCGCCAAAATCGTCTCCGGCTTCGGCGCCATCGTCAACCGCGGCGAGAAGATTGTGGTGGTCGGTCGAAACGGACAGGGTAAGACGACGCTGCTCAAGGCGCTGCTCGCCGATGCCCCCGGCGCGACCAGGTCGCCCGCCGACATCGACCACGGTACCGTCCGCTGGGGCCACGAAGTCTCGGTTGGCTACTTCCCCCAGGATCACACTGGAGCGATCGAAAAAGGGCTGACGGCCGTCGAGTGGCTCCATCGCTTCGATCCGGACGCGGCCAGGCAGGACATCCACGGGCTGCTCGGGCAGATGCTGTTCAGCGGCGAGGACGGACTGAAGCCGACCGACGCGCTGTCGGGCGGCGAAACCGCCCGTCTGCTCTTCTGCAGGATCATGCTGCAGAAGCCCAATCTGCTCGTGCTCGACGAACCGACCAACCATCTGGATCTCGAGGCGATCAACGCGCTCAACGTGGCGTTGCAGCGTTTCGAGGGGACGGTGGTGCTGGTCACCCACGATCAGGACCTCATGGAGGAGGTCGGCACGCGGGTGTGGCACGTGGACCACGGCTCAATTCGCGATTTCAAGGGCACGTACGAGGAGTACGCCACTTCGCTCGTCTGAGGTCACCCCTGCGGCCATCGCGCTGACCGCCTGCTACCATGCCGGTATGGCTCGGTTTTCGGCATCTTCGCGCAACCGGCTGACCGCGCATGACGTCGGTCGGTTCCCCGACGATACGCTGTTTCACCGCGTGGCGCGCGCCGCCTGCCATGCGGCGTGTCTGCCGCGCAAAGAGTTGTACGAAACGTGGGAGATGGCGCGACGGGTGCGTCGCCTGTTCCGCGGAGGCCGCGTCATCGACCTCGGCGGCGGGCACGGCCTGCTCGCCCACGTCATGCTGCTGCTCGACGATTCGTCGCCATCCGCCCTCGTCGTCGACAAGGTGCTGCCGCCCTCGAGCGGAAAGCTGCACGCCATTCTCGTGCAGGCATGGCCGAGACTCTCCGGACGCATTTCATTCCGCGCCAGCGCGCTGGACGATCTCGAGATCGTCGCGACCGACGTCGTCGTCTCGAGTCACGCGTGCGGCGCGCTGACGGATCGCGTGCTCGATCGGGCGGTGGCCGCGCAGGCCCGGGTCGCCGTCCTGCCGTGCTGCCACGATCTCAAGACCACCGACGCGCGCGGACTCTCGGGTTGGATGGACGGGCCCGCCGCCATCGACGTCATGCGGGCCGTGCGCCTGACGCAACACGGCTATCGCATCTGGACCCAGACCATCCCCGCCGAAATCACCCCGAAGAATCGATTGCTCCTGGGTGCGCCCGCCGCCTCGGACCTTCCGGCTGACCGATAGCGTGGGCGTCAGGCTTACTTTTTCGCCGCGCCCTGCGCGGCGGTTGGAGCCTTCGGTCCCGTCCACGCCCAGCCGTGGATCAGCCAGCCGGCAGCGTCGTTCTTCAGGACGAATGTCATGTGCGCACTTTCGCGCATGGCAACGCCCCCCTTCTTGAACGAGTAAACCGCTGGTACTACCACGTATGCGTCGGTGCCGTTGGACTCCAGTCGCGTCGCCGGACTCAGCGTCACCTTTTGATCGGTGATGCCCTGCTTCTTCCCATCCGCCATCAGATCTGCGGCCCATGCCTTGAAGGCGTCGGCGCCCTGCCACCGGAACGGTGACACTTCGTCAATGATCACGAGGTCCGCCTGAGCGGCATGCGTAGCCGCGGCCGTCGCCATGTCCCCCTTGTTGAACGCGTCGATGAACTTGGTGATGGGGGCAGTCACCAGAGGATTCGTCGTCTGCGCCTGCACAACCGACCCTGCCGACAGAGACACCAGCGCGCCGATGATCAGAAACCGCATTCGCTCTCTCCTTCACTCGGATGACGATGGCGGTCCTCCACGAAGGAACGCCTGTTCCCGCGGTAGCAGGATTGTAGTCGTTTGTGCGCGATGCGCAGCGATTTTCCCTGTCTCACTCCGGCGGTCAAACGCGATACGCTGAGCGCCCGTATGCGAACACTGCTCACGCTGCTCACGCTGGCCCTCCTGCCGGCACGCGCGCGAGCGCATCTCGATCGAACGCCGTGATCCTCGATCAGGTGGCGCGTGTGAGCGTGGACGGGAGCGGCTCCAGAATTCGATACGTCACCGTCACGGCTCCGACCTGGATTTTGTCACCGTCCTTCAGCGACAACGGGTCTTTCACATCCGCCTTGTTGACCCGTGTGCCGTTCTTGCTTCCGAGGTCCTCGATCGTGGCCTCTCCACGACTCACGGTAATGCGGGCGTGATGACGCGACAGCGTACCGGAATCAATGCGGACCGCGCAGTCGCGATCGCGGCCGACCAGGTTTGATCCCTCTGAGAGCAGCCATTCGTGCGCATTCGATATGAGCCGCGCGCCAGGTCGCGCCAGCGTAGGGGCGGCGTCAGGGGCGAGGCGTGCGTCGCCGTGAAAGGCATAGCCGAAACGCGGCACGGTCCGGATGAATCGCGCCGTCTGCGGCGAATCATCCAGCGCGGCACGGATCTCCGCGACGAGATTGTGCAGGCTGGCATCTGAGACGAACGTCTTCGGCCAGAGTCGCTCGATCAAATCCTTCTTCGCGATGGCTTCAGGCCGTCGATCCAAGAGAAGCGCCAACAACTCGAAGCCCTTGGGGGAAAGTGGGATAGCGTTCCCACCGCGAAGAAGCACGCGCCGGCCGTCGTCCAATTCGCACTCTCCAAACACAATGCGCATGGGAGCTTTCGACAAATTAGAGTTTCATGAGGATTCGGCGAAGACAGCGGGCGTCCCTCGTGCCTATATTGGCACAGGGAGGCGTGGATGATCCGACCGGCAAGGAGCGCAGCAATTCTGCTATTGCTTCCAACTCTCCTGGGACACGTACCGACCGGCCGCCGCACCGATTGATGCGAGGGTTTGGGTCGGCCGGTATCAGGAGATTGAGGAATATCTGAGGACTGCCGAGTGCGTCAACATGGAAGCGTTCGGCGTGGGCTACCCGGCACGCTGCAGCCTGAGACCAGGCGGACCGATCACGTTCATGGTCTGGAAGCCGGGGCCGCCCGGCGTCTACCGCGGTTTCCACGAGAGTTACAAAGCGGAGATCGCCGCGTACGAAACCGACAAGCTGCTGAAACTCGATATGGTGCCTCCGTCCGTCGAACGGCGTCTCGACGACAAGACCGGTGCCGCCCAGGTGTGGGTCGAGAACGTCGTCGACTTAAAGGGCAACCCTGCTTTAGACGAATCGATTCGGAACCGATGGGAAACTCAGGTTGTGCGGATGACGATGTTCGACAACCTGATGGGGTACCGCGACAGGAGCCCCGAAAACATGCTCCGCGACCCGTCGTGGGATCTGATTCTGATCGATCATTCGCGAGCGTTCTCGACGAGTACTGATCTTCCGCGGAGGATGACCCGGATCGATCGAACGCTTTGGAACAGAATGGCTGACCTGACACGCAGCCGGATCGACACGGCGCTGGCGCCATGGCTAAGCAAGAATGAAATCGACGCGCTCATCGCACGCCGAGAGAAAATGAAGGCTGAAATCGAGTCGCTAGCGAAATAAACATCACGGCTTGCGCTGTCCGTGACGCGATGCTCACGAAGACGCTCTCTCACTACGAGATCCTGGGTGCCATAGGGGAAGGCGGCATGGGCGTCGTCTACCGCGCCGTAGACACGCGTCTGGGCCGGCCTGTCGCCGTGAAGCTGCTCCGGCACGATGGACCGGTCAGCGGCGAGGCCCGAAAGCGATTCGTCCACGAAGCGCGCGCCGCTTCCGCCTTGAATCATCCCAACATCATCACCATCTACGACGTCGGACAGGATCAGGGCGTCGACTTCATCGCGATGGAGTACGTCCCGGGCACGTCGCTGGCTGGCACCATCGCGCGAGGCAGACTCAGCGTCGATGAGTGCCTGAAGTTTGCCATCCAGATTGCGGACGCCCTTGCGGCCGCTCACGCGGCGGGAATTTTTCATCGCGATCTCAAGCCGGCGAACATCATGGTCACCGACAACGGATCGATAAAGGTTCTCGACTTCGGGCTGGCGAAGCTGGCGGAAGCCGTCGAGTTCGATTCGAGAGACGAGCCGCTTACGACGGATACGGCCCCCATCCTGAGCTCCCCGCAAACCGAGCAAGGAACAATCCTCGGTACCGCAGCCTACATGTCGCCCGAGCAAGCAGAAGGCAAGCCGACGGATGCCCGATCCGACGTCTTTTCGTTCGGGGCTGTGCTGTACGAAATGATCACCGGCCGGCGTGCGTTCGGCGGCACGACGAGGGTCGCGACGCTCTCAGCGGTCCTGACGGGTGAACCTGAATCGCCGAGCCGTCTCGTGGCAGGCATGCCACCGGATCTCGAAAAGACGATCGCGCGATGTCTTCGCAAGAGTCCGGCGCGGCGATGGCAGTCGATGGCGGATCTCAAGGTCGCGCTCGAGGACCTGCGGGAAGAAACCAGCTCGAGTCGCATCGCTCAACCTGCCGCATCGGCGCCGGGCGTCCGATGGACGCGATTTCTGGTGCCAGGAGTGGCAATCGCCGTCATCGGGGTCGTGGCGTTCGCCGTCTGGTGGCGCAACAGTCGAGCGCAACCGAACGTCCCATCGACGCCATTCCTCACGCGCCTCACGACCGACGTGGGATGGACCGACTATCCCGCCATCTCTCTTGACGGCAAAGTCCTCGCGTACTCCTCAGACCGAAGCGGCGACGGCAACCTGGACATCTGGCTTCAGCACGTTCCGGATGGCTCCCCGGTCAGGCTGACCCGCGATCCCGCAGACGAAGTGGAGCCGTCGCTCTCCGCCGATGGCAGCAGAATCGCGTTTCAGTCCAGCAGGAACGGCGGAGGCGTCTACGTTGTCCCGACGCTCGGAGGCGAAGAGCGATTGCTCGCCGCGAAAGGTTTTTCGCCACGCTTTTCGCCGGATGGAAACTGGATCGCCTACGGTGTCGCCGAACAGGGCGGCAGCCGCATTTACGTGACTCCCGCCGACGGCGGTCCGGCTACGGCCATCGCTCCCGGCTTCTACCGAACGCAAGCGCACGTGTGGTCGCCGGACGGCCGTCATCTCCTGTTCTGGGGACAGCGCGATCGTGATGCACCACCGGACCACAACGTTGATTGGTACGTCGCCGCGATCCCCGCCGGGTCGCCGATGGCTACGGATGCGCGCGGTGGGCTGTTGGGAGAAGGATTTCAGGCGGTGCAGGGGCTGCCGTTCCCTGACGCGTGGGTCAGTGCCGGGAACCGAATCCTCTTTCATGGCGGCGTCGGCGACTCCTCGAACCTGTGGCAGGTGCCGATTTCGCAAAACTGGCGGATCGGCGGCACACCGCAGAGGGCGACGTTCGGAACGACGGACGAAGCCGCCGCGTCGGTGACCGCTGACGGCCGAATGGTGTTCATCAGCCGCACGACCGCGTCGAATATCTGGACCTTGCCGATCGACGCCAACCGCGGGAAGGTCCAGGGACCGCTGCAGCGGCTCACGCAGGATGCGGCAGACGATTACGACCCCAGCCTGTCGAACGATGGTGCAAGCTTGGTGTTCCGTTCGCGTCGCGCCAGCCGCTTCGCCGTCATCCTGGAGAAAATCGGAAGCGGCGCAGAGACCGTCCTGACACGGACAGCGGCGGATCACTATCCAGCGATCAGCCATGACGGAACGAAGATCGCGTACTCGTTCCAACAGAACGGCCGGATGCCGATCTTCATCGTCGCTGCCAGCGGGGGAACACCCGAGCGCGTGTGCGAGGACTGCGGCGAAGTGAAGGACTGGTCCGCGCGCGACGATGCGATCGTGTACGTCACGCAGCGCGACCCGTCCGGCGTGGGCCTCCTCACGATCGGGGGTGCGCGGAACGACGGATGGCTGAAACACCCGGTCTATGGCATCTACAGCCCGCGACTCTCGTCCGACGGTGGCTGGATTGCGTTCAACAGCAGAAGCGACAGATACGCTCGCGCGCGCGTTTTCATCGCCAGGATTCAGGCAGGCGTCGTCGCGGCCGAGAAAGACTGGATCGAGGTCAGCAGTGATGGCGATGCGCCGGGCTGGTCACCGCAGGGGACTCTTTTGTACTCATGGTCGGATCGAGACGGCTCTCCCTGCCTGTGGGGACAGCGCCTCGACCCGGCAACCCGACGACCGATCGGACCGCCGATATCGATCTGGCACTTCCATAGCAGGGGTCTCTCCTGGAAGAACCTGTACCTCGGCGCGCCGGCGATTGCGGTGACCCGCGACAGGATCGTGTTCAACCTCGGAGAACACACGGGGAATATCTGGATGACGAAGGTTCCCGATCCGAAGGAGTGACGTCACTGCCCGCTCGGGGCGAACGCGGTCCGGCGTCTGGTCATGTGCGCGGTTTCCTACGGCAGGAGCAATCAGGAGCAAGGTGGCCGGCTCGGGAGTTACAGTCGCACCGGCGTCGTGCCGCTTGGGATTCGTGCCCACCTGAGCTTGCGAATCAGGCGACTGCGGGCCTCGGAACGGCTACCGACGTGCGCAAAATGCGTCGCACGACGTCCGACTCGGTTAAGCATTCACTACAGTCTCGAAAGTTCAAGACCCGAGCCGGCGCCTGCTGCTGATTCAGCCAAGACAGGCCACCAGATCGGCACCCAAGGTCATTCAGCCCGCAGCGCGACGATCGGATCGACGCCGGCCGCGCGTCGGGCGGGAGCCAGCGCCGCCGCGAGCGCGGCGGCGATCAGGACGGCGACCGCGAACAACATGACGGTGGGATCGGTCGGGGCGATGTCGAAGACCAGACTCCGGACGAGCCGGGAGACGCTCAGCGTTGCGAAAATTCCGAGCAACCCGCCGATGGCCGCCAGCCGCGCGCTCTCGCCGAGCACGAGCCGCATCACGCTGCGCGCGTCCGCGCCGAGCGCGACGCGGATGCCGATCTCATGCGTGCGCGCCGACACGGCGTAGGACATCACGCCATAGACACCGATCGCCGCGAGGAGCAGCGCCGCCCCGGCGAACGCCGCCAGCATCATCGCGTGGAACCGTGGCCGTGTCAGGGCATCGTTGGTCCGCTCGTCGAGCGTCATCAAGTCGTAGATTGGCAAGCTGCGGTCCACGGACGCCACGGCCTCCCGTATGGCCTGCACGAGCGCTGGGTGGCCCACATCCTCCGCTTTCACCATCACCATCGTGTCCGGGTACGCGAACTGCTTATACGACGTGTAGAAGTCCCAGCTCGCCGGGTCCTCGACGGCGCCATACTTGACGTCCCCCACTACGCCAACAATCTCGACGGGATGGGCCGGATCGGTGAACGCCGATCCGAACCAGACGTGCTTGCCGATCGCGTTCTCGCCAGGCCAGAATCGCGCCGCCGCGCGCTCGTTGATGACGGCCACCGGTCGCTGGTCCGGACGATCGCGCTCGTCGATGCCCCGTCCACGAGTCACGGGAATGCCGAGCACCCGGAAGTAGTCGGCCGAGATGTAATGTCGTTCGACGACCGGAGGGACGACGGCTACGGGCTCGCCGGGAAGGTGCAGCGTCGTCCGCGCGCACGCGGTGTTGAGCGGCGTGCACCTGTTGATCGCCGCCATCGTGACACCCGGGGTCTGCTGGATCCGCGTCAGGAACCGTTCGATGACGGCTGGACCGTCCGCCGGCTCGTAGCGCGAGGCGGGCGGCGCGATACGGAACGTCAGAACACCCGCAGGTTCGAAGCCGGCTCGCAGCTTCTGCAGCCCGACGAAGCTCGCGACGAAGAGGGTTGCCGAGGCGACGAGTAGCACCGCGACGGCGATTTCGAGGGCGACGATTGCGCCGAGCACACGCGAACCCGCCGCTGCCATGGTCCGCGGATCTTCGCGGAGCGCACCGAGCAGGCTCGTCCGCGAGGCCGAGAGGGCCGGCCCGACGCCGAAAAGAAGGCACGTGACCAGTGTGGCAAGCAGCGCGAACGCTAGTACCACGCCGTCGACCGAGGGCACCGCAAAACCGGAGAGCTGCTGATAGCCCGTCTGCGTGGACGGCAACGAGCTCGGCACAGTCAGCTCGACGAGGCGAACGCCCCACAGAGCGAGGATGATCCCGAGAAAACCGCCCACGGACGCGAGCACCACGCTCTCGGTCGCCAGCTGACGGGCCACGCGCCACGTGCCTGCCCCCAGCGCGCGGCGCACGGCGGTTTCGCGGCGGCGGCTCCGTACGCGCGCCAGCAGCAGGCTGGCGACGTTCGCGCACGCAATGAGCAGGACGCACGCGATCGCGGCGAGCAGCAGCAGCGAGGACCGTCGTCCGGCCGGATCGATGCGCGCCTCGTCGAGTGGAATCACCCTTCCGCCCCATGCTGCACTCACCTCAGAGCCAGTGGCGTCCAGGGCTGCAACCCGCGGCCCGATTACCGCCATCTCC
This sequence comes from uncultured Acidobacteriota bacterium, assembly GCA_963771415.1. Taxonomy (GTDB): domain Bacteria; phylum Acidobacteriota; class Vicinamibacteria; order Vicinamibacterales; family 2-12-FULL-66-21; genus CAWAZT01. Next base: position 114,716 of record CAVYTI010000012.1, read on the forward strand.
GCGTTCGCCCTGGCCGTCGACACGCCGGGCTTGAGCCGCGCCACCGCCGCAATGAAGTGCTGCGGCGTCGTCAGGTAGTCCGCGTAGGTCAACTTCGGCGCCATCGCGGTCGGCAGCCAGAGGTCGGCTCGGCCGCTGAGACCTGCAAACCCGTCGGGCAGAACGCCGACGATCGTGAGCGGTACGCCGTTCACCGCCAGCGTCCGACCGACGACCGCCGGGTCGGCGCCCAAAGCCGCACGCCACAGTCCCGCGCTCAGGAGCATGACCGGGTGGGCGCCCGGCAGCTGGTCCTCCTCGGGGCGAAACAGCCTTCCGACCATCGCGGGGACGCGAAGTAAATCGAAGTAGGCGCTGGATACGACTTCGGCGTCGATCTGCCGGGGTCCTGGCACCTCGATCGACAGGCTGGTGCGCGTCAGCGTGGCCACTGACGCGAACGACGCCGCCTGCTCCATGAGCGCGCGGATCTCAGGATTGGAGAAGCGGACGCGGTCGTCGCGCGACGTGGCCGTCGCCCGCGTCAGGTACAGCATCACTATCCGCCCGGGTTCTGGGAAGGGAACGGTCCGCAGGAGCGCCGCGTACACGACGCTGAACATCGTCGTCGTCGAACCGATGCCGAGGGCCAGCGTCAGGATCGCGAGCAGCGCGGCGCCCCGCATGCCTCGGACCGTCCGCAGGGCGTAACGCACGTCGTGGAAGAGTGCCGACATCGCCGATATAGACAGACGTGGTGTCTGGGGAAGTGTTAACAGGCGTCAAGCTGAACCACAGCTGGGCTCAACTCGTCGTTGTACCGTGTCACTCCCTCACTCCTGTTGAAGCGCGCGCCGCCATCCCTCGCGAACGGCCTGCCCGGCCGGGACGAAGGACGCCGCCGCGCCGATGGTGAGGAAGAGCGCCACTGTTCCAAGAAGAGTTGGCACGTGAGCGGCCGGCAGCCCGTAAAAGAAGGCCGAAAGCACGTGCCCGACGCCGGTCGCCAACGCGAGACCGATGGCCAGGCCAACAGCCACGAGCCACGTGCCCTGGCTGAACACCATCTGGACGACACGAGCGCGCGGAGCCCCCAGTGCGAGACGAATGGCGAACTCCCGACGTCTGAGCGCCACCGTGTACGCCGTCACACCGTAGATGCCCATCGATGCCAATAACAGGGCCACCAGCCCCATGACCCCGCTGATTGTTGCGAGTACCCGTTGAGGCGTCAGGCCCAGGGCGATCGAATCGGCAAGCGATTCCGTGCGCGCAAGGACGAGACGCCGATCGATGTCCTGAACCGTGGTCGCCATCACCGCGGCAAGACTGGCGCCAGCGCGGCGCCGCGCCACGATGGACATCTGGGCCGTCATGCCGACGAACCCCACGGCGTCACTTTGCGCCAACGGCACGTAGACATAGGGTTCGGCAAGGCCGTCGATCAAGCTGCTCGATCTGATGTTGCCGGCAACGCCAACGACCGTCGAGACTCGCGGACCCGCACGCCGGTCTCGGACGTTGAAGGCCTCGAGCCGCAGAGGTTTTCCGATCGCCGATTGTCCGGGCCAGAACCGTCGTGCGACCGTTTCGCTGACCACGACCACGGGGGGAGCCCCAGCCGTGTCGCTCGCAGAAAAGTCCCGCCCGGCGACGATGGGAATACGGAGCGTCGCGAAGTAGCCGATGTCGACGATGTTCCAGGCCGGATCGAACGTGTCGGTTGTGTCAGGCTGGTCGCCCGGAGCCACGCCGCCGAGGCCGATGCCTTCGAAGCCACCGGGCGGAACGCGCGCGAGCGACGCGCTCTCGACGGCCGGTGTCAGTCGGACGCGGTCGATTACGGTCCGCCAGAATGTGGCGGGTACGGATTTTGGCTCCCCGGCTACCGACGGGTCGAGCAAGGCGATGTCGACGCCTCGCGGCTCGAAACCCGGAGCGGCGGCACCCGCATGGCGGAGGACACGTACGAACGACGCGCTGAGGACGACGAGCAGGACGCTACACGCGATCTGGCCGACAACGAAGGCGTTCCGGAGGCGGGAACGTCCGGAAGACGACCGCACGCCGTCCTTGAGCGATGCGCCCGCATCCACGCTCGAGCCTCTGAAAGCCGGGAGCACGCCAAATCCCACGGCCGCGCCGATCGACAGCGACAGCGCGAAGAGCAGCACCCGCCAATCAATCGTCAGCGGCACGACGATCGACGTCGGCAACGGCGGCAGCATCAGCATGGCCACGTGCGTCAGCACCCGCGCGAGAATGATCCCGAGGAGACCACTGAACACAGAGAGCACGATCGTCTCGGTGAACAGTTGACGGACGAGACGACCTCGCCCGGCGCCGAGCGCCGCGCGGAGTGCGATCTCCCTCGCGCGGGCGGTCGCCCGGGCCAGCATGATGCCAGCGACGTTCGCGCAGGCCGCGGCCAGGACGAGCGAGACCAGCACCATCAGCGCGGCGGCAAAACCAAACACGACATTCCGGTTCCCGCCCGCGCGTGAGAACGGGAGTGCGTTCACGTTGCGTGCCTGATCGGCCGGGGCGCCACGATCATGATTGATAGCCTGACCGACGGTTGTCAGTTCCGCGACTGCCGTGTCGATCCCCACGTCTGGCCGCAGGCGCCCACCAGCCATGACAGTCCTGGATGATGTATCGCCGGGCCCGATAGCGAGCCACACATCGCACTTCTGGATGCCGGTGCCATGGAAATCTGGTGCGGCGACACCCACGATGGTCACGAGCCGCCCGTTGAGCCGCAGCACCTGGCCGATCACGGCCTCGTCACCGTTGAAGCGTCGCCTCCAGTAGTCGTGATCGAGGACGGCCGCAGCCTCGTCGCCATCGGCGAACGCACGCCCACGAGACGGGGACGCGCCGAGTGCGCTGAAGAAATTCGCCGTGACATAGCGACCGAGAACCGGCTCGGCGATGTCGGCTCCCGACGACACCATGCCCATGACGTGCGGGAACATGTCCTCCGCGAACACGCTCGTCAGTGAGGTCGTGCGGCGCGCGATTTCGAGATAGAACGCGTGGCTGAGTGGGTTCACGCCGCCATCGCCGCGGGCCGTGCCGATGACGACGAGCGCAGATGGATCGGTAATGCCGGCGGGCGGACGAAAGAGGAGGGCGTTGGCCACCGTGAAGATCGCCGTGTTCGCGCCAATGCCGATCGCCAATGACAACACCGCGGTCGCGGTGAAAACGGGACTGCGCCGCAGCAGGCGGAGCCCGTGCGCCGCATCCTGCCACGCGTCTTCGATCCAGCGGAAGGACCGAGCGTCCCGATGTTGCGCCTTAACAACGTCGACGTTCCCGAGGGCCAGCCGTGCGGCTCGCCGCGCGGCGTCCGGGGACAGACCGCGGGCCTCGTAGGTGTCCTGAAGCAGCGCCAGGTGCGCGTCGATCTCACGGGCGAGATCGTGATCCGGCCGCCGCACGCGAAGCAGGTTCAACAGGCGCTCGAGAAAGCGACGCATGGGCAGCCCTCTCCTATCCTTCGTCGAGCAGCAGCTTATTGACGAGCGCCGACAGCCGGCGCCACCGCGCGGCTTGGTCCTCGACAGCGCGACGTCCGGCCGGCGTGATCGCGTAGTACTTCGCGTCGCGCCGGGCTTCCGTCTGGCGCCACGTACCCTTGATCCACCGCCGCTGTTCGAGCCGGACGAGAGCCGGATAGAGCGTCCCTTGATTGAGCATCAAGGGATGTTCAACCAGCTGTTCGAGGCGCGACGCCAGTGCGTAAGCGTGCAGGGGCCCCATCGTTGCCAGCGCCCTGAGCACGATGAGATCCAATGTTCCGTGCAGAAGTTCGACACGCCCCTTGTCGGTCATGCACTGGCCTCTCAAGTGGAAGCATGCCGGGTGTTCTACTAGGAAGTCAAGTGGAGTCGTGGCGGCAAGCAGATTCATGGCCGGCTTGAGAGAGTGAAGGGCTCGCGTCAGGCCACGGTAGACTGTGAACCACTTGTCAGTGTGCCCGGAGGACCGATGGAGGAGAGCTCGATGAGCCTCGAGGGGCGGCTGCGCTTCGTGACGGACGCGGAGATGGGCGTGGAGCAATTGCCCTGGGGGCAGCACGAGTGGCTGTCTCGCCCGGGCTTGACGTCCGCAGACGAGTTGCTCCTGGTGCGCGTGCGTATGCCGCATGGGCTGGGCCACGCATTTCACCGCCACCCGGCGATGGAAGAGATCATCTACGTGATCTCGGGCCTTGCGGAACAGTGGGTCGACAAAGCCTCGCGGCTCCTGGGTCCCGGCGAGGCGGCGCACATCCCCAGGGACCTCGTCCACGCCACCTACAACGCCGGCGAAGAGACGCTCGTGTTCCTCGCCATCCTCTCGCCAGCGATTTTCGACGGCCCGGCGCTCGTGGACATGTCGCATGAGGAGCCGTGGGCGTCGCTGCGCCCTGTCGCGGGCTCCACTGCCGCCGAAGCCGAGTGATGTTCGATTGTACGGTCCTGCTCATCGGGACGCTCGATACGAAGGGGCCCGAGTACGCGTACGTGCGGGACCGGCTTCGTGCGCGCGGCCATCAGGTCATCGTCATCGACATCGGAATTCTGCGCGAGCCCCCGTTCGTGCCTGACGTCCCGGCCTCTGAAGTCGCGGCTGCGGGCGGCAACGAGCTGACCGCCCTGCGGGCGCGCGGCGACCGCGGCAGCGCCGTCGACGCGATGCAGCTCGGCGCGTGCGCTCTCGTGCCGGCGCTCTACGCCTCGCACCGCTTCGACGGCGTGCTGGGGCTGGGGGGCGGCGGTGGCACTGCGATGATCACGGCGGCCATGCGCACACTGCCTGTCGGCGTTCCCAAGCTGATGGTCTCCACGATGGCGTCCGGCAACACGGCGCCCTACGTGGATGTCAAAGACATCACGATGATGTACTCGGTGGTCGACATCGCGGGCCTCAATCCGGTGTCGCGACGGATCCTCGCGAACGCCGCCGCGGCCATCGCCGGAATGGTGGAGCAGGAGGCCCCGGGATCAGACGAGGGAGTTCCGCGCGATCGACCGCTGCTGGCCGCCACGATGTTCGGTGTGACGACACCGGCCGTGAGTGCCATACGCGAGCGTTTGGAGCCTGCTGGCTACGACGTGGTCGTCTTCCACGCGACGGGCACCGGCGGACGCGCGATGGAAGGGCTCATCGACGACGGTTACTTCGACGGCGTGGTCGACGTGACGACGACCGAATGGTGCGACGAGGTCGTCGGAGGAACTCTGGCGGCCGGACCGGATCGCCTCTTGGCGGCCGGGCGAAGGGGGATCCCGCAGGTCGTGTCGGCCGGCGCGCTGGACATGGTGAACTTCGGGCCCATCGAGACGGTGCCCGAGCGCTTCCGTCAGCGGCGCCTGTATCGGCACAACGCCGCTGTCACGCTGATGCGGACGAGCGCGGACGAATGCGCCACGATCGGCCGGCGGATTGCCGAGCAGCTCAATCGCGCGACGGGACCCACCGTCCTCGTGCTGCCGATGTGGGGGGTGAGCGCCCTCGATGCCGAAGGCCAGCCGTTCCACGATCCTCAGGCCGACCACGTGCTGTTCGGGTCCCTGCGATCGCACCTGGACCCGCGGATCCGGATCGTCGAGGTGGATGCGCACATCAACGATCCGGCATTTGCCGACGTGCTGAGCAGGGAGATGCTCGATTTGCTCCGCGCACCCCAACGCAGGTAGTGTCGAGCGCGCGTGTTCGAACAAATGTTGGCGTCTGCGGTCGAGCGGCTCGACCCTGAACGCCGATTCTGACAGGCAGGAACGCGGAGGACGGATGCCGTTCATCGGGCGTGAGGCGGCTCTCCGGCGGCTGCGAAAGCGTGTGGCCGCAAAGCAGGCCATCATCGGCGCGGGGGCCGGCACTGGCATCTCGGCGAAGTTCGCCGAACGCGGCGGTGTCGACCTCATCATCATTTACAACTCCGGCCGCTTCCGGATGGCCGGGCGCGGAAGCCTCGCCGGCCTCCTCCCCTATGGTGACGCCAATGCCACCGTCGTCGACATGGCGCGCGAGGTCCTTCCGGTCGTGCGCGACATCCCCGTGCTCGCGGGCGTCTGCGGCACGGACCCGTTCCGACTGATCCCCGTCTTTCTCGGCGAGCTCAAGGCGATGGGCTTCGACGGCGTGCAGAACTTCCCGACCGTCGGGTTGATCGACGGGGTGTTCCGGCAGAACCTCGAAGAAACGGGCATGAGCTATGACCTCGAAGTCGAGATGATCCGACAGGCGCGCGCGATTGACATGTTGACATGCCCGTACGTGTTCGACGCGGAAAGCGCCCGGAAGATGACTCGCGCCGGCGCCGACGTGCTCGTCGCCCACCTTGGCCTGACCACGAAAGGGTCGATTGGAGCGCAGACGGCCGTCACGCCGGACGAGGCTGCCGAGCGAGTCCAGGAGATGCACGACGCGGCGCGGGCCGTGCGCAAGGACGTGCTGGTCATCTGCCACGGGGGCCCGATCGCCGAACCCGCGGACGTCGAGCGCCTGCTGGCGCGGACTTCAGGCATTGCCGGCTTCTTCGGTGCCTCGAGCATCGAGCGCTTCGCGACGGAAACCGGCATCGAACAGCAGGCGAGGCGATTTCGATCGATCGCGCTGCCCTCGACCAAGCGGCGATGACCCTAACACTTCCCCCTTGACTGCAAGGGCGTGGTCCAAGAAAAAGGTTGAACCCTCAGAACCTCAGAATGAGCCCCGCCGATCCTCGGGCGAAGTCGAGCTTACCTAACCCGGGGGTCACCAGGCTCACCGCGCCAAACGTCCGGAAATACCGCAGGTCGCCGCGCACCCCGACATTCGTGCCGAAGAAGAACATCACGCCGCCACCGAAATCCCATGCGGCTTCGCTGTGGTCGAGGCTCAGGACTTGACCTAGCGCGTCGACCTTCGAGCGAACGACGCCCAGGCCGACGAGGCCGTACGGCCGGATGCCCACGCCCTTCTGCCCGCCGATGGGAATGCCTAGGAGCAGATTGCCAGTTGCCGTCAGAACGCTGCTGCCGCCGAGGTCTGTCTTGCCGAAAAAGTCAGGGCTGTAACCGATGTCGCCTTCGATCCCCAGCACACCTGCGCCCATATAAGCGAAGCTGGCGCCCCAGTCCACGCGCTTCGTGTTGATCGCGTTCGACAGCCCGTTGCAGCAGCGGCCGCCGAAGTTGACGCCCACGAACGGAATGATCATCCCGTCGGCCCACGCGGCAACAGGAGTACCGACGGTGAGCATCAAGCTCAATCCGAGCGCTCTTCTGAATGACATGAGATTCTCCCTTCGCGGCAGGGTATCGGCGTTCGCCGGGTCGACACGTTCCGATCTAACACGGAGGGACGGGAAAGGAAAAGGGTGACGTGATGCAGCCCGGAATGCGTGCGATGTTTGAATGGTTCGGCTGGCCTCTCGGACTGACCGACACCAACAGCTGACGCTACTCGAACCCGTCGTAGCGGATGGCGAGGATCTCGATCCGTTCGGGTCCGCGGGGCGTCCTCAGCGTCACCACGTCGCCCACCCTGGCCTTCAGCATCGCGGTGGCCATCGGCGAACGCCAGGAGATCCGCCTGTCGTCGGCATCGAGTTCATCGACGCCGACGATGGTGACGGTACGCTCGTCGCCGGCCTCGTGCGCGAACGTGACCGTCGCCCCGAAGTACACCTGCTCGTGTGCCTTGCCGGCGTTGTCGACCACGACCGCGCTGTCGAGGCGCTTCGACAGGTGCCTGATGCGCCGATCGATCTGGCGCAGCTTCTGCTTGCCGTAGATGTAGTCGCCGTTTTCAGACCGGTCGCCATTCCCGGCGGCCCAGGCGACTGTCGTCACGACGGGCGGTCGCTCGACTCGCCACAGGCGGGCCAGCTCATCGCGTAGACGACGGAACCCGGCAGGCGTGATGTAGTTTGGCGCGTCGCTCATTCTCGCTGTTCCCGCTGCCGTTCCGCCTCCTCCAGCCACTGAGCCATCTTCTCGTCCTTCTCGGCGTAGCGCGCCCAGCCCTGTGCCGTACTGTTCCAACGGTAGTCCTTGATGGTCATGTCGATGCCGCGGTCGATGAGGAATCGCATCGACTCGTAGTTCCCGCGGAAGACCAGATCGTGCAGGATGCTCGCCGGCTCGTGCGAGTTCCAGTTGGTGTTGATGTCTGCGCCGTGCTCGAGGAGGAAGTCCGCCACGTCGAAGTGGCGGTTGATGACGGACCAGGCGAGCGCCGTGTCGAGCACCTGCTGCGCGGCGGGCGGGCCCCACTGGAGGCATTCGCGCGCGTGCGGGTCGTTGCAGGGAAAGTGCTCGTCGAGATCGCCCAGCGCCGGCGCTCCCGATTCGTCGAACCAGCGCTTCACCCGCGAGAGGTTGCCCATGCCCGCCGCATGCGGCAGATCGTCCGGCAGCGGCCAGATGCGGGTGAGCAATGGAATGAGGTGCGTGTTCGCGTAGGTGAACGCGAACTCGATGGCTTGCGATCGGGGCGGCGGCTGGCGCCGCAGGAGTTGCGGGATCGAGGTCGAGAAGAGCGACGATGAATGGTTCGCGATCGTTCAGCGTTGCGCACCCGATGAGCTCAGCCTGAAACCACACGCAGGCCTCGCCGAGCAGCCACGGCTCACGCTGCAGCCCGCGGACGAACGCCGTCAGGTCGCCATCGTGGACCGCGCGCTTGACCTGCTCCATGACAAACGCCTTCCACGGTCCGACCGCTGTCGACGTGCGCAGGTCGCTCTTCGATGAAGTACTTGATGAAGGCGAGGCGCCCCAGGCTTCCATCGACGTGCGTGCCGAGCTCGGGATCGAGCGCGATGGATCGTTCCAGCAGGAGTGACGCGACCGCCTCGTGCTCGAAGCGGCAGGCGCACACGAACGCTTCATTGACGGCCGCCAGATCGTTCCCGTTCTCATCAAGAGCGGTGCGAACGGCGTCGAGATCACCAAGCGCCGCAAAGAACTTGAGCGTGCGCGGAAGCAGGCCCTTCCGCCGAAACAGCTGCAGCAGCCCCCTGGCGCGGGACTCGAGGAGGCCGTCGCACACCGATGGCGTCACGACCGCGCCGGCGTCGATCAGCAGCTCTGCGCACGCCGCGCGCGTGAACCGCTGTTCTCGCTGCGGGTCGAAGCTGCGTCGCCATAGGCGCCCGTGGCGATTCCCAGCAGGCCGCCGTCACCGTCGTCGCCTCGCCAGGAAAGCAACGCCGGGTATTCGGCCAGCAGTTGCTTCAGACGTTCGACGTCGTTGTCGTGAATGACGCGTCGAGCCTGCGTTGCGGCCCACTCCAGACCGTTGCCGAGGCGTTTGCTCACTTCAGCGGTGAGGTCTTGCCAGCCGGCGTAGCCGTACTCACGCGCGATCACGAGTTGCGCGTTGCGCTGCGTCAGGGGCAGGTCGACATTTGGCAGATGCGCCCGCGCACGCGCGATGGCGCCGGCATCACCGGCGGCGATGTCGCGCGCGAGTTTCTTTGCCTGTTTACGGAGGGACTCGAGAGACGGACGAGCAGGGAGAGACTTCGAAGCGGTCATCGCGACCTCCTTTCATGAATCGCCTGTGCCCCGCTGAAACCAGGCTGAAAGAAGGTGCACACGCACACGACTCAGACCAAAACAGGTGGGAGTGTTCCCTTGCCGCGGGTTGGTGGCGCCCTGTCAGCGCGCTCCCGGCAGTATCAAGGGGCGTCGCGTTCGATGTCAAACGCGCCCCGAGGGTGGGAGTCCAAGAAGCGTTCTGATGTTATTTTTATAACAGTTATGTTATAAAACTCGCATTATGAGCCTGCGCCTCTCGATCGGCGGCATCCACCGGGATCTGGCGTACGCGGCGCGGTCGCTGGCGAGGAGCCGCGGGTTCACCGCCGCGGCGGTGCTGACGCTGGCAATTGGCATCGGGGCCACGACTGCCATCTGCAGCATCGTCTACACGGTGTTGCTCCAGCCGCTTCAGCTGACCGACGCCCACCGGTTGGTAGTGATAGCGGAACACGGGCGGCCTGCCGGAGTACCACCCTTGAGTTATCGGGAGTACCTGGACTGGCAGCCGCGCACGACAGCGCTGTCCGGTCTCGCGGCGTCGACGTTCGACCCGCAGGTCGTCATGGCCGCACCGTCAGGTCTCGTCCGCGTGACGGGGGGCTTCGTTTCGCCGAACTACTTCGAGGTCAATCGAATAAGCGCGCGATCGCGACGCGAGCGCCGGGCTGATCAGCGTCCCGGTCGTTCGCGTGCGCCTCTGGCGTGCTTCGCTCGCGGCTGACCCACCCAAGGCGCCAGCACCGCATCGAGATCACGTGCGATCGAGTCGGCAGCCTTTCCCTCTCGATACGTCGCCCATGTCATCAGCGATCCGCTGACCACGATTTCCACGCTGCGCGCCAGCGAGCGCACGTCGGCATCGCGTCGCAGCTCACCGGCGGCGACGGCGGCCTCGAGCAGCGCCTCGATCTCGCGCCGCGTCGCGCGCGCGTTCTCGACCAGATGTCCACGCAGCACGTCATCGGTGAGATCCAGCTGCAAGTAGGCCAGGTTTCGCAGGAGCGCTTCGGGCGTCGGCGCCAGATCTGCCATGCAGGCGGCGTAGGCACGCACCGTCGCGAGCGGACTGCGGTGCGCGGCGCGGAGGCCGGCGAAGATCGCGCCGGCGCTTCCGGCAAAGCGCGCCGACAACGCCACCATCAGCTCCCGTTTGCTGCCGAACCGCTGCACGAGCAGCCCCGGCGTGACGCCGGCCTCGCCGGCGATGTCGGCCAGCGTGAGCTCGTGCGGTCCGCGCCGGCTCATCGCGCGCTGCGCGGCCGCAAAGACTTCGTCGTCGGTGACCTTCTGTCGTCGTCCAGCCATTTGACAATTTCTAAACGAATATTTAGCCTGTAGCTAAATACTAATTTAGCCTGGGAGGCGCGATGCGAAAAGTGGTTTATGGCTGCGCGATGAGCCTCGACGGCTTCATCGCCGGACCCAACGGCGAATACGACTGGATCGTCACGGATCCCGAGATCGATTTCGCGGCGCTGATGGCCCGGTTCGATACCTTCCTGATCGGCCGGAGGACGTTCGAGGTGATCCGGAAAATGGGAGACGCCGCGCCGCCGGCTCCGGGAATCGAGAACATCGTCTTTTCGCGGACGCTCCGGCCCGCTGATTGCCCGCAGGCGATGTTGAGCGACGATCCGGAAGGAGTCGTGACCGCACTGCGGAAGAAGCCGGGCAAGGACATCGCTCTCTTCGGCGGCGGCGATCTGTTCCGGAGCCTTCTGTCTCTCGGACTGGTCGACGAGGTGAGCGTTTCCCTCGTCCCGGTCCTCTTGGGCGGAGGGATCCCGTTTCTGCCCCCACCCGCGAATCGCGCGAAGCTGAAGCTCAGGAACCATCGTGTCTACGAAAAGAGCGGAATCGTGGGGCTCGACTACGATGTGGTCCGCCAGAGGAAATGAAGCGGCCGTCAGCGACGGTGCGCACGGGCAGGGCGGAATGCCGTCATGACCCCGCCCGCTCCCGGATTCACGACAACGTTGTTACTCCCGACGCCGCCGCCGGGTGACTAGGCTTGCGCCATGAAGCGATCAGCTGCGGAAGTCGTTCGTGAGTATGGACCCTTCCCGGGCGTCGAGAACGTCCACGGTGTCTCGTACGACGGTCAGTGCACGTCTGGTTCGCCTCCGGGGACACATTGACCGCCTTCGATCCTGGGAGCGGGAAAACGATCCGCACGATCGAGGTCGCCGCGCACGCGGGAACAGCATTCGACGGCGAGCACCTCTATCAGATCGCCGAGGATCGCATCCAGAAGATCGATCCGAAGACCGGACGCGTGCTCTCCACGATTCCGGCGCCGAGCGGCCACGATTCAGGCCTTGCGTGGGCCGAGGGGACGCTGTGGGTCGGCCAATATCGCGACCGCAAGATCCATCAGATCGATCCCGAGACTGGTGCCATCCTTCGCACGATCGAGTCGAACCGCTTCGTGACCGGAGTCACATGGGTCGACGGCGAGCTGTGGCACGGCACCATGGAAGCTGACGAGAGCGAAGTACGGCGCGTTGATGCGCAAACCGGCGAAGTGCTCGAGAGCCTCGTGATGCCGCCGGGAATGAAGGTGTCCGGCCTCGAATCCGACGGCGGCGATCGGTTCTTCTGCGGTGGCGACCGGGCCGGGACAGTGCGCGCCGTGCGACGGCCCCGCCGGGACTCGCATTCGGACAAGTCCGAGGGACGATAGCCCCGAGCAACCCGGCGACATGGTAGGCCGTCTAAGATGGTAGAGCCCCTACCATGAGACGCGGCAGGACGTCGGATCGCATCGAGATTCTCCAGGGCACGCTCGACCTCCTCGTCCTGCGAACGCTGCTCCTCGGCCCCCTTCACGGCCACGGCATCGTCAAGGCCATCCAGCGGAATTCCGACGACCTGCTGCTGGTCGAGCACGGGTCGCTCTACCCCGCCCTGCACCGTCTGGTGCGCAACGGCTGGCTGACCGCGCAGTGGCAGACGACCGCCAAGGGCCGCCCCATGAAGTTCTACCGCCTGACGCCGGCCGGCCGCCGGCAGCTCGCGACGGAAGAGTCGAACTGGCAACAGCTCTGTCGCGCGATGGGCCTGGTGCTCAAGCGCGCCTGAGTACGCCGAGGAGGTCGCCATGCCGCTTCGCTGGTGGGAAAGGGTCAAGGAGCTCTTCACGCGGACCCGCCGCGACGCCGATCTCGAGCGCGAGGTGCAATCGCACCTCGATGCCGAGGTCGACGACCTGCTCGCGGACGGCGTCGATCCGGAGGAGGCGCCGTGGGCCGCCCGGCGCACTTTCGGCAACTTCACATGCGCGGCGGAGAATACGCGCGAGTCGTGGCGTCTCGAGACGCTCGCCGCGTCGATCCGCCAGTTTCCCGAGGGTGTGTGGCGCGACGCGCGCGACGCCGTTCGCGGACTGCTCAAGCTGCCGGGGTTCACCGCGGCCGCCGTCCTCGCACTTGCGCTCGGCATCGGCGCCACGACGACGATCTTCAGCGTCATCAAGAACGTCCTCCTGGATCCCTATCCGATGTACTCCCACGCCGACCGCATGGTCGGCGTGGTGATTCACGACGAGGCGAGCAGCCAGCCCGGCGGCCGCGACGCCTTCCAGACCGCGGAGTTCCTCGACTACGCGTCGCAGCTGACCTCGTTCGACGCGATCATCGCCGGCACCGGGGGCGACGTGTTGTACACGGGCCCGGACGGCACCGAGCAGTTCGATGGCGCCTTCGTGTCGGGCAACACGTTCCAGGTGCTCGGCATCGACGCGCTGCTCGGGCGAACGATTGTGCCCGAGGATGCCGGGCCTGGCGCGTCACCCGTGTTCGTCATGAGCTACAAGCTGTGGGCGAACCGATTCGGCACCGACACCTCGATCATCGGCCGCAGCTTCACCCTCGACGGCACGGCGACAACGCTCATCGGCGTGATGCCGCCGCGAGTGTCGAAGATGGCCGCCGACATCTGGCGCCCCGTTTTGCTCGATCGCGCCGATCTAAACCAGCAGGGGCAATTCTTCAGGTTCCAGGCGCGGCTCAAGCCGGGCGTGACGATTGAGCAGGCCGACGCCGAATTCCGCATGGTGGCCGCGCGCGTCTCGAAGGCGTATCCGAGGAACTATCCCGAACGTTTCACCGGCCACGTCATCGGACTCGTCGACAGCATCGTTCGAGGTTTCAAGACGACCCTTTACACGATGGCCGCCGCCGTCGGCCTTCTCCTGCTCATCGCGTGCGCCAATGTCGCGAACCTTCTGCTCAGCCGCGCGACAGGACGGCAGAGGGAAATCGCGCTGCGCCGCGCGCTCGGCGCGAGCCGCGGACGGATCGTGCGACAGCTGCTGGTCGAGAGTCTCGTGCTGGCGCTGCTCGGCGCGGCGGTCGGCTGCGCATTGGCGGCCCTCGGCGTCAAGGGACTCGTGGCCGTCATGCCCGAATTCACGATCCCCCGGGAGTCGTTGATCCGCCTCGACACGGGCGCACTTGTATTCACGCTGGTACTGGGCGCCGTCACGGCGGTTCTCTTCGGTCTTGCGCCGGCACTTCAGACCGTCAGCACCGATCTCATGAACCCGTTGCGCGACGCCGGCAAGGGGACCGGCGGCGGTTTCCGCGGCGGACGGCTCAGCAGCGCCCTGGTCGTAGCAGAGATCGCGCTTTCGCTCGTGCTGCTGAACTCGGCCGGCCTCCTGATGCGAAGCTTCATCAAGCTGCAGACGCAGGACCTCGGTCTCGATCCCGCGAACGTGCTCATCATGCGGGTTCCGGCAGGAGCAGGCCGACTGAAGACGGCGGCAGGTCAGGCGCGGTTCCTCACGCAGGCGCTCGAGCGCATTCGCAGCGTTCCGGGGGTCGTCGACGCATCCACCACGATCGGCCTGCCGGTGTTCGGCGGATTCGGCTCCGATTTCGATGTGGAGGGGATCGCGCATGCCGATCGGTGGCGGGGAGATCTGGTGATCTGCAGCGATGGCTATTTCAGAACGCTCGGAATCCCGCTGCTGAGCGGACGGGACTTCACCGCGGAGGATCTCAACGGCGCACGCAAGGTCGCCCTCGTCAACCAGGTCTTCGTCGATCGGTTCCTGAAGGGAACCAACGCGATTGGCCGGCGCCTCGCGCTCGAGCTTCGGGACGAAAGCGGAGGCAGCGCCACCCGGATGATGGAAATCATCGGCGTCGTGGCATCTGCGAGGAACCGCGGCCCGTCGGATCCGCCAGGTCCCGAGGCGTTCGTTCCGCCGTCCGCGGCGCCGGTGCGAAGCCTGGGCTTCGTGATTAGGACGAGAGGCACGCCTCTGGCGATGGTGCAGACGATCAAGCGCGAGATCTGGACCGTGGATCCGGGCGTCGCGATTGCGGAGACCGACGAGCTGATGACGTTCATCCGGCGTTTCTCGTACGCCGCCCCGCGTCTCGGTCTTTTCGTGTTCGGCGCATTTGCCGCGATCGGGCTGGCGCTGGTGGTTCTCGGCGTCTACAGCCTGATCGCCTACACCGTCGCGCGACAGACCCGCGAGATCGGCATCCGCATGGCGATCGGCGCCGACCGCGGCGACGTGCTTCGACTGACGGTCGGGATGGGCCTGCGCTGGCTCGTCCTCGGCATCGCGATCGGCCTGGCGGTGAGCTTCGCGACCACACGGGTCCTGGCAAGTCAGCTCACCCAGGTCAGCCCCAGCGATCCGTTGACGTTTGCGCTCGTCGTCGTCATCATCGGGCTCGCGGGATTCGCCGCCAGCTATGTCCCCGCGCTGCGAACGACCCGAGTGGATCCGATGGTGGTGCTTCGACACGAAACCTGAGGCCCCGAAATGACGAGACGCGAGTTGCTCTCGCTCGTAAGTGCGCTCGTCATCAGCGGCGCTGCCACGCGTCAGCGCCGCTTCGATGCCGCCGTGGCGGAGCTGTCGTTCTGTCCGCTTCGCGACGTCCGTCTCCTGAACGGTCCTTTCCTCGACGCGCAGAAACGCGACTTCGAACTACCTGCTCTCGCTGCAGCCCGACCGGATGCTTCATAACTTCCGGCAGAACGCGGGACTCGCGCCGAAAGCGCCGGTGTACGGCGGCTGGGAGTCGGAAGAGCCGTGGGTGGACATCCGTTGCCACGGCCACACGCTCGGCCATTACCTCACGGCTGTCTCATTGATGTACGCGTCCACGGACGATCCGCGCATGAAGCAGCGCGCCGACTACATCGTGACCGAGCTGCAGTCGTGTCAGGCGCAGTCTGGGCGTGGGCTCGTCTGCGCGTTCCCGGACGGAGCTGCGCAGCTCGAGAACGCGGTGGCTGGCCGGAAGTTCGTCGGCGTGCCCTGGTACACGATGCACAAGATCCTGGGCGGTCTGCGCGACGCGCACCTCTACTCCGGCAACGCTCAAGCGCTCGAGGTCTTGACGAAGCTCGCGGACTGGACGGCCACGGTGACAGCGCCGATGACCGACGAACAGTTTCAGCGCATGCTCGCGACCGAGCACGGCGGCATGAACGAGGTGCTCGCGGACGTAGCGGCGCTGAGCGGCGACCCGAAGTACCTGACGCTCGCCAGGCGCTTCACGCACGAGGCGCTGCTCTCGCCGCTCTCCGAAGGGCGAGACACGCTTGACGGCTTGCACGCCAACACGCAAATCCCGAAAGTCGTGGGTCTTCAGCGGCTCTTCACACTGACGGGAGAGGATCGTTATCATCGCGCCGCGCGCTTCTTCTGGCAGAACGGTGGTCGGCCAACGCTCGTTCGCGACGGGCGGTCACGGCGACGAAGAGCACTTCTTCCCAATCGCCGACGCCGAGAAGCACCTGCACTCGGCCAAGACGATGGAGACGTGCTGTACGCACAACATGCTGCGACTGACCCGGCTGCTGTTCCAGCACGATCCGTCTGCCGCGTATTTCGATTACTACGAGCGCGCGCTCTACAACGGCATCCTGACCTCGCAGGACCCCGAGAGCGGCATGATGACGTATTTCCAGGCGACACGGCCTGGATACGTGCGGCTGTTCCACACACCCGAACGGTCGTTCTGGTGTTGCACCGGCACCGGCATGGAGAATCACGCGAAGTATGGCGATTCGATCTACTTCCGCGGTGACGACGCTCTCTGGGTCAACCTCTTTATTGCTTCCGTCGTGACATGGAAGGAAATGGGGATGACGCTGCGACAGGAGACCACATTTCCGGAGCGGCCATCCACGCGCCTCACGGTTGCCGTCGAACGCCCCGTGCGCGTCACCCTCAAGGTCCGGCGTCCTGGCTGGTGCACCGGGATGACCATGCGCGTGAACGGCCGCCGCTGGAACAGCGCGGGCGCCGCCGGCTACATCCCGATCGATCGCGAATGGCGGACCGGCGATCGCGTCGAGATTGAGCTGCCGATGACGCTTCGTGCCGAGCCGTTGCACCCGACCAGCGACGTCGTCGCGTTCGTGTACGGCCCGATCGTCCTCGCCGGACGCCTCGGTCGCGAAGGCCTCGCGCCAGGCAATCAGATCATCGTGAACGAGCGCGAATCCGGGACGATGTTGAATGCGGCGGTGCCAATTCCCACATTCTCCGGTGACCTCACGACGCTGACAAAACGGATCCGCCAGGATCCCGATGACCCGCTGACGTTCCGCACGGTTGGCATCGGACGCCCGCGTGATGTGGACCTGGCGCCGTACTACCGGCTCGCGCACGAGCGATACAACCTGTATTGGAAGATTGGGGCGGCGTCATCACGTCCCTGATGACCATGACATTACTCAATCAGTTCGTCCGTCGCGCGGCGCTGGTGACGATCGGATTCGCGTTCTGCTTGTCCGACGTCGCCTCGACCCAGGTGAAGACGACGGTGCCGGACGTCGTGCCCGGGGCGAGCCCGGCGACCGTGGAACGCGTCACGATTCACGGGAACGCGCTCGAGGGCAACCTCGAAGGCGACGCGGTCGACCGCTCGGCCATCGTCTTCCTGCCGCCAAGTTACGCGCGCGATCGCGGACGCCGATATCCGGTCGTCTATGCCCTGCACGGCTACTCGATCGGTGCGGAGCAGTGGTCGCAGGAAATCCACGTGCCGCAGACGATCGAGGGCGCGTTCGCCCGCGGCGCGAAGGAGATGATCGTCGTCTTGCCCGATTCGAAGACGGTCCACAACGGCTCGATGTATTCCAGCTCCGTGACGACCGGCGATTTCGAAACCTACATCGCGCGCGACGTCGTTTCGTACGTCGACGCCCATTACCGGACCATGCCGAATCGGAACAGCCGGGGGCTGGTCGGCCATTCCATGGGCGGCTACGGCGCGACGCGGATCGGCATGAAACACGCGGACGTGTTCGGCAGCCTCTACATCATGAGTCCGTGCTGCCTGTCGGCCCGCACCGCCGGACCTCCCAATCCGGCGAGTGACGAGGCGCTCGCGGCCGTCAAGACGCCGGCCGACTCGGCGAAGCTGCCGTTCGGCCTGCGCGCGCAACTGGCGTCTGCCGCCGCGTGGTCACCAAATCCGAATAACCCACCGCTCTATCTCGACCTGCCGATCGGCCCGAACCAGCAGGCGGTGCTGACGAAGTGGGCGGCGAACGCGCCGCTCGCCTTCATCGATCAGTACGTCCGGCAACTCCGGCAATACCGCGCGATCGCCATCGACGTCGGTGACGCGGACGGCCTGAAGACTGATACCGGCAAGCTGCACGACGCTTTGACGGCATACGGCATCACGCACGATTTCGACATTTATCAGGGGACGCACACCAGCCACGTCGCGGTGCGCTTTCAGGACTTTGTGCTGCCGTTCTTCAGCCGGACGCTTTCGTTCGAGGAGAATTCCGGGCCACCGCGGCCGGTGATCCCGCAGCAGCTCACCTTCGCGCCGTATCATGCGAACGACATTTATGACGTCGGCGAAACCGTCGGCTGGACGGTGACGCCTGGCCCGGCGCCGCTGACCTACGCCTACAAGTGGACGATTCGCCGCAACAACGCCGTGGTTCTGAAGGAAGGCACGCTCGATCTCGCCAGCGGCAAGGACACGATCGAAATCGCCGCGGATCAGCCGGAAATGATCTACGTGGCGATCGAGGCCGTCGCGGATCTGGCGCCGGCATCACCGCCTCCCGCCACCGACGGGCCGCGCTTCGTCGGAGGCAACACCGGACGCAACACGGGTTTCTACGCCGTCGGCGCTGCCGTCGCGCCCACCCGGATCGGGTTATCGACGCCGCGTCCGGCAGATTTCGATGCGTTCTGGAAGCGAAAGCTCGCAGCTCAAGCGAAGATTCCAGTCAACGCCGTCCTGACACCGGTGGAGAGTCCCGTCCCTGGCGTAGAGATGACCATCTTCGCGCTCGACGCACTCGAGTCGAAGGCGCACGGCTACATCGCGAAACCGGCGTTGGAGGGAAAGTTTCCAGCTGTCATCCAGCTGCAGTACGCCGGCGTCTATGCCCTCAACGCGGCCGCCGTCGCACGGCGCGCGAGCGAGGGCTGGCTGATGGTAAATGTCGATTCGCACGACAAGCTGCCGTCGGATCCGTCGGGAAACGTGCCGAAGAACTATCGGGAGATCGGCAATACCGATCGCGAGACCTCGTACTTCTTGAACATGTATCTGCGCGACTCGCGCGTCCTCGACTACCTGGTGACGCGGCCCGACTGGGACGGCAGGACGATCGTTCTGATGGGTGGGAGCATGGGCGGCCAGCAGAGTCTCGCGCTCGCCGGTCTTCGCCCTGAAAAGGTCAGCGCGGTGCTGGTCTGCGTGCCCGCCGGCGCGGACACCAACGGCGATCTTCACGGACGCAAGGCTGGCTATCCCAACTGGCCGTCCGACAATCCGGACGCGATGAAGACGGCGCTCTTCTTCGATCCTGTTAACTTCGCCTCGCGGATCAAAGCGCCGGTCCTCGCGGGCATGGGTTTCATCGACACAATCTCGCCGCCGGCCGGGATCTGGACGATGCTCAATCAGGTTCATGGACCGGTGGAAGCGCTGCCGCTGATCGAGTCCGAGCACGACAACCTCACGCCGGAGAAGGGCCGCGCGTGTCTCGCGCGCACGACCGACGTGCTCGACGTGATGGTGCACGGAGGTCAGTTCATGCCGAACGAAATCAAGTAACTGCTTCGCGCCGGGCGAGGACGTCGACGATGACGCGCGGGCGGGTGTTTTGATGGTTGAGGTTGGCCTGGTGTTCGAGACGATTTCCGCAGCTGGTTCGTCCAACAGCCAGCATGATGGGCTGTAGTCTTGTACGCTCGCGTTGGCTGTCTATGTTTTCGCAGAGCGGCATTTACGCACTCGCCATCGTGCTCAGCGTGCCATTGGTCGGCGCACAGAACGCTGGATCGCACGAACCCGAACTGGTGACCGTCCGCAGCGGCGACGTGAGTTTGCGGGCGCTGGTGTGGCGCCCTGCCGGGACCGGCCCTTTCCCCGCGGTGCTGCTGAATCACGGCAGTGGGCGAACACGGGAAGAACTCGAGCGACTCGGTCCGTACGAGAAGCAGGCCGAAGCCATCGGCCCAGTGTTCGCCAGGCACGGCTACGTCTTCATGTATCTGTTCCGGCGCGGCGTCGGCCTGTCTGCCGACCAGGGCGTCAGCAGCGTCGAGGTGATGAACCGCGAGGCAGCTGAACACGACCAGACGGCTCGCAACGCGCTGCAGCTTCAACTCCTCGAGAACAGAGAATCCATCGACGCTCGGGCGGCGCTCGCGTTTCTGCGCGCACGCTCCGACGTCGACCGAGGCGACGTCGCGCTCGTCGGCGACTCGTTCGGAAGTTCTCTGACGTTGGTGGTCGGCGAACGCGAACCCGCCTTGCGGGCACTCGTCGTATTTGCGACCGCAGGCTACAGCTGGGACCGCTCGCCGGAACTGCGTGCACGCCTGCTCACATCGGTGGCGCGTGTGACCGCGCCGGTCTTCTTCATACACGCCGCGAACGACTACACCACATCGTCCGGTGAAACGTTGGCTGCTCGATTGAGTGAGCTCGGCCGACCGCAGCGTGTGAAGATCTATCCGCCAATTGGCCGGACGCACGAAGATGGGCACGGCTTTCTGTACAGCGGGGTGTCCATCTGGGAGAAGGACGTCTTCGCATTTCTCGATCAATACATGCGGCGCTGATCGCAGCGACCCGTCGCTCGGGCGCGTTCAACGCAGGTAAAGGCGGGTACAGACTTCTGTTGAGCTATCGCTGGAGCGATCCCCCATCGGAGCACAGAAGCACGCCCGACTTCTCCTCGAACAGCACTCCCGCATCCCAGCCGTGGGGCAGATGCGGCGTCGGCACGAAGCGGTAGCGGTGCTGCCCCGTCTCGATGACGTCATCCTTCGCCAGCCCTCGCGGCGGGCGATCGGCGAAATCTTCGAGGTTGACCATTGCGCCCACCTGGCTGCAGATCGCCTGCGCCTTCGGGGCGACCGCGAGCCACTCGTTCAGGGCGCCGCACTCGTCCACCTCGAAGTGGCTCCAGCTGATCCAGCGTATCGATGCCGGGTCGATCACCTTCGCCACCGCGTCGCGGACTTCCGGAAACATCCGCCGCATCCCGGTGTGGAACAGCAGCGGCTCGTCGTCCTTGATCAGAAAATGATTGAACTGCAGGTCGAACTGCGGAACATAAAGCGAAACTCGATACAGATCGGGCGCGATCTCGTCGATCCGGGCCATCGGACACCTCCTGACGCGGTTCCGTTCGTTGCGTCTGAGTGGAAGTGTCACGACCCGGCCACGTGTTACGAGTGGACGCGGCCTGCGTCGGGAGGCGAACCTGCGGGTGAGCGAAGCTGGGTCCTCTGTGCCCGGCTTCTACGCAGAAACCTCGCTGAAATCCGGCGATTCAGAACGCGCGGCGCGAATCCGTGCGGCGCGTTCGCGGTGTGTTGCTGCCGTCCCCGCCGGACACCATTCGCTGTGCGATCGCGCCAAGCACGTCTTCCAGCACGTCCGGAGAGAGGGGTTTCGTGAAGTGGCTGTCGAATCCCGCTTCTCGTGCTTTCCGACGATCCTCTTCCTGCCCCCATCCCGTGACCGCGGCGATATAGACGTGGCTGAATTCCGGCAGATCTCGCAAGGTTCGCGCGACCGCGTAGCCATTCATCACTGGGAGTCCGATGTCGAGGAAAATCACGTCCGGACCGAACTGCCTCGCGAGAGCGACGGCCGTGGCGCCATCATGGGCCAGCCTGGTGACGTGCCCCAGACTGGACACCGCCAGATTGAGCATCTCCGCGGCATCCAGATTGTCTTCGACAATGAGGACGCGAAGGTTGTGCTCGACCGCCACGGCCGGCTGTTTGGCCGCAGCGATTTCCGCGTCCTCCGCCGCCCTGATTGGCAGATGGATTTCTACCTCGGTACCCTGGCCCGGCCCCGGGCTTCGGATATCGATCCGTCCCCCGTGCATCTCCACCAGGCGCCGTGCGAGCGTCAGTCCGATGCCCAGGCCGCCGGCCGACCGTTCGAGAGTCGGCTCCGCCTGCTGGAACATATCGAACACCCGCGGGAGGGCGTGGGGGGCGATTCCAATACCTGTATCGCGGATGCGCACTACTGCCCCATCGGACTGCTGGTCCGCAGTAAACCAGATATGCCCCCCGCGAGGCGTGAACTTCACCGCATTGTTGAGGATATTCGCAAGGATCTGCACGATGCGCGTGCCATCGCCATAAACATGGATCGGCGTCGACGGCAGGTTCACGTCGAGTGTCTGCTCCGCCGCCGTCGCGAGAGGCGTGATGGATTCGACAGCAGTCTCCATCAGGTGTGCGAGCTCGTGCGCCTCACGACGCAGGTGGATCTTATTGGCAGTGATCCGAGAGACATCCAGCAGGTCGTCAACGAGTCGCACGAGCTGTTGCACCTGACGCTCAATGACGTCACGGGCGCGTGCCGCCGGCGTCGAAAGTATGCCGAGCTTCAAACTCTCAAGGGCGAACCGAATAGGTGCAAGCGGATTTCGGAGTTCGTGTGCGAGCGTTGCCAGAAATTCGTCCTTACGTTGATCGGCTTCCATGAGTTTGGCCGTACGGTCACCAACCCGCTGTTCCAACTCGCGGTTCAGTGCTTCAGCCTGGTTATTGGCAGTCTGGAGACTCGCGATGAGATCCTGATTGTCGAAGCGCAACTTGAACGAGGATTCAATCACGCGATGGAATCGCCACGTTGTCGTAAGCGTCGCAGCGGTGAAGACGGCCGTCAGGGATCCCATTATCAGGTGGGCTTCATCCCCTTGGCTCGCCAGACGTAAGGTTGTGAAAAGACCAGTCGGGAGAAGGAACGTGAGAAAGGCCTCGGGTCTCGCTGCCAGGAGGGAAGCCCCACCGAGCATGACACCGCCTACGACAAACACCAGAAAGGTCTCATTCATTGGCCGGGCGGGCGCGTACAGCGTGATCGCGGCCGCAACCCACCCGGCCGCCGCCATCGCGGCGCCGACCGCGAATGCCACGCTCCAGCGGCGGCTGTCGATGCCGGCCGGCGAAGCGCGCCTATAGCGGCGGACGAGCCAGTATCTGCCAGCGGAGACCAGCAGCACATAGAGCAGCCACACCACCACGACAGAACGAGGTTTGACGTTCCGCTGGGCGAAGGCCAGCAGCGCAGCGATGACAATGGTCGCGACAATCCCGGTGCCTGCATTGTCGTAGAGCAGGCGCGTTTCTGCCGCATGTACCTGTTGCTGCCGCGGGTCTCCAGTAAACGGCCGGCTGAATTTCACGGCTAGCTCGGGAGTATGGCCGGTGTTCTTGCCGTCCAGACCAGACGATCGGAGGGCATGAAGCCGCCATCTTAGCGCGTGTCTCCACTACGGGACGCCGAAATCACTCGCGACCCACCCGCTGTGTGCTGTCCGTTCGCTCCGCCCCGGATGGCGATGACCGACACCACCATCGACACGTCGGAAAAGCCTTTGGTCTGCCGGGCTTCTACGCAGAAACCTCGCTGAAATCCAGGTTCTCGGTGATGCGGGTGCCGTCCTTGCGGAACGCATCTGCCAGCAGCCGGATCCGCCGCCTGGCCTCGTTCAGGTCGGTATTGTTCAGATTGATGTTCAGCAGGTCGATGTACCAGGGCAGCTTGACGTCGTCCATGCACGTAGGTCTCGACGATCTCGCGCGCGATCGGCAGCGTCGTGCGTCTTCGAGTCGTCGTGGACGTCGCGGTTGCCGGCGCGCTGCAGCTTGTCGTACTCCTCGGTCGAGCAGCCGCGCGAACAGCTCGCGGCGTGAACGGGTCGCCCGCCTTCACGCCGGTCTGCGGCGTCGTCCTCGGTGAGCGTCGCGCCCTTGTGCAGCCACTCCCACAGGATGCTCAGGCGGATCTCGCCGGTCGCCATGTCCTCCATCAGATAGAGCACGTCGTCGTTGCCGAAGAAGTCGGCCGGCTTGAGCGCGGCGGCCTGCAAGCCCTGCCCGAACGCGTTGCCGTACTGGAGCGCGACGCTGAGCAGATCGCGCGCGCCGCGAACCGTGCGCGGCGCCGGCTCGAGCAGCGTCAGGCCGTCGGCGTCCGCCGGCGGTGTAGGTGAGCGGCGGGAACGCCCGGCCGAGCTGATTGGCCTCGCCGACCTTCTCCCACACCGGCCGGACGATGTGGACCATCTTCCAGTGGGCGACCCACTTGCCGCTGGCGCCTTCGCGCTGTTCGCGCTCGGCGCCGGCGACCGCGCGCTTCATCGCCGCTGGCGACGCCGGCTTCCGAGCCGACCGGGATGTTCGGCTCCATGCCGCCCTGCCACAGCGCGAACTGGCCCGTTCGCGTCCGGCGTGTTGACGGCGCGGCGCACGCGGTCCTCGTAGTTGCGCATGTAGCCGTAGGTCATCGTGATGGCGTCGATGTTCGGGTTGACGAACGCCGGATCCCAGGCCATCGCGTCCGACACGCTGTTGATGTAGTCCCAGCGGCCGGTGTTGAAGCCGACGAAGTGCAGGCCGAGCGCGGCGCGGATCTCCATCAGCTGGAAGCACGCCTCGAGCTGCTCGACCAGCACGTAGACCTTGATCGTGCCGACCGCGCAGGCCGAGATGCGCTTCGAGCGCCGACGAGGATGTCGTTCCACAGCGCCGCTTCTTCGGCGGTCTGGATCTTCGGCAGGTACAGCACGAGCGACGACGCCGCGTCTCGACAGCTGCTGCGTGGTTGTTGACGACGTACAGCGTCGAGATCGACGATCGACGCCGAGAAGCCGCGCGCCGTCGGCGTGCCGGACGTGCCGGTCGTCGAGATGCAGCCCGCGGGCGCGGAAGATCTTCGTCGTGAAGTCGAGCTGCTTCCGCCAGTCGTCGATGATCGGCGCGGCCGAAGAAGCCTTGCGCCCAGCGTGTTCATCTCGCCGGCAACCTGCTCGGCGACCTCAGGAACACGCGGGTCGCGGTGGATCGCCAGCTTCAGGTTGCGCTGGTTGTCGAGCGACATCGTCGAGACCTGGCCGAGCGCGTCCTCGCCGTCGAACATCCAGCCGTCGGCGCCGGACAGCAGCGCGTAGGCGACGTTGCGGATGCTCGTTCTCGACCGGCGCGCCGGGCTTGGCGCCGCCGGGCCGGTGCCCTGAATCCACTGGCGCTGCAGATCGCCGGGAATCTCGCTGCCGACGAACTTGCCGTCGCGGGCATCCTGCACCTTGATCTGCGTGCGCGCGATGGTCGCCTGCGGATCGAGGAAGGCGATGCGCTCGTCGATCGCGCACGCTCGCCGCACGCCGCGGCGATGCGCGCCGCCATCACGCGCCTTGCGATCGGCGTCGAGCGGCGCCAGCGCCTCGAGCGCGGCGAGCGCCTCGGGCGTGAGGACGTCGGGATAAGTGGTCTCTAGAGTGCCTCTGATCTCGAGAGGTCGCGATGGCATAACGACCGATGATGTCACACGCCAGGCGTCGATCGCGACCCGCCTACGCAGCCGTCGGATCGACCGGTGTTAGGGCGAGGCAAGGCGCGCGACAGAAGACGCGAACGAGCGTAGCGAGTGAGCCACCGGAGCGGAGCAGGGCGTAGGGGTCCCCGCGAGCGACGGTGTAGGGGAGTCCGAGGGGCGAAGCCCCTCGGGGCTAAACTAGACGAGCGTCAGCGTCAAGGTGGGTAGATCGACGCAGCCGTCAGCTCAATCGCGATATCCGAGGGGCTTCGCCCCTCGGACTCCCCTACGCGCTCGCTCGCGGGGCCCCGAAGCCCCGCTCGCGCGGGCTCACTCGCGCGCTCGTTCGCCATGATCGTGTTCCTCTCGCGTGCGATCACGCAGGGACCGTGACCTTGGCGGCTTTGGCCCTCGCCGTCGCCTGCGAAGTGCGAAGCCCGTAGGCGAGCGCCGCCGCAACCAGCGCCATCGCGGCGCTCCCGTAGAAGCCAGTCGCCCAGCTGCCTGACCGCTCGTAGAGCAGAGCCGCCACATACGCCCCGATGATCGAGGCGACGCCCTTTGCCGTGTACAACACCGCGTAGTTCGAGGTCACGTGCTTGGCACCGAAGTAGTCGCCGGACGTGGACGGGAACAACGAATAGATCTGGCCCCAGGTGAAGTAGACGGCGACGAGGGTCGCCGCGAACCACGCGGGAGAGAGATGCCCAAGCGTGGCGACGGCTACGAGACAGAGTGCCTGCAGCACGAACGTGAAGATCATCGTGTTCTCGCGGCCGAGCCGATCGGAGGCCCAGCCCCAGAAGACGCGCGCCGCGCCGTTGGCCAGCGGGCTCAGCGTTGCGGCGAGCGTGATCGAAAAGCCCCACGACCTGGCCATCGGTCCGGCGTTGGCCGTCACCAGCAGCCCGCCGGTGGCCATCAACACGAACGCGACGTACATCACGTAGAACTGTGGCGTCCGCAGCATCTCCATCGTTGTGAATTGCTTCCTGTCATTCTTTTCAGCGGTCGCCGCGGCCTTGTTCCCGGCCCTGGCGGGAGCCGCCGCCGCGGGCGGATGCCTCAGGAACTGCGCGACGACGGCGATGACGGCCCCTTGCAGCACGCCGGTCGCGACGAACGTGGCCTGGTAGCCGTTGTCGCGGATCGTCGACTGGATGAATGGAATGAACAACGCTGTACCGCCGCCGAACCCCGCCGCCATGATGCCGGAGGCGAGCCCGCGCCGCTCCTTGAACCACTTCAACGCCGATCCGATCGCGCCGCTGTAGACGAACGCCGCGCCCGTGCCGGCCACGCAGTAGAGCACGTAGAGCATGGGCAGGGAGTTGGCATAGCCCATTCCCGCCCAGCCGAGGCCGCACAGGACGCCAGCCGCGGTGATGAACCCGCGTGGGCCGAGCCGATCGATCAACCAGCCGTCGAGCGGCTGCACCCAGGTCTGGAAGAGGATGAACAGCGTGAACGCGAACTGGATATCGGAGAGCTTCCAGCCGGTGGCTTGCTGCAGCGGAGGAACGAAGAGCGTCCATGCGTACTGCAGGTTCGCGATCATGATCATCGCGATGAGCGACGCACCGAGCTGGAACCACCGGTTGTTGATGTTCATTTCACACCGAGGGGCTTCGCCCCTCGGACTTCCCTACACGCTCTCTCGCGAGCCGCTTCGCCGGCTCGCTCCGCCTTCGCTTGCTTCGCCTCCTCCTCGCGCCGTGCCTCGTGGTGGCACACGTGCCTCGCTTCGCTGCTTGCTCTTCGAATGTTCAAACCACGGCTTGATTCTTGAGCCTCGAGCCTTCTATCACACGCTGTCTTTTCGCGGCCAGCATCTTCGCGCACGCATACACCGCGCGCGTCGCCGGCATCGGCACGCCGAGCCGATCGCCCAGCTCGATGACGGCGCCGACGACGGCTTCGAGCTCCAGTGGCCGGCCGGCCTCGAGATCCTGCAGCATCGACGTCTTGTGCGCGCCGACCTTTTCCGCCCCGGCCATGCGTTGGTCGATCGAGATGGGCATCTCGATGCCCAGCTTTCCGGCGACCGCCTCGGTTTCGGTCATGATCTCGCGCACGACCTTCGACGTATCGGGGTGGCGGACCAGCTCCTCGAGCGTGCCGCCGGTCAGTGCGCTGATCGGATTGAAGGCGACGTTGCCGAGCAGCTTCACCCAGATCTCGTGCCGGAACCGCGCGGTGACCGGACAACGGAAACCAGCCGCGATCAGGGTCTCGGCAATCGCCTTGGCCCGGTTCGACTTGCTGCCGTCGGGCTCGCCGAAGCTGATGCGATTGCCCTCGGTGTGATGAATCACGCCTGGCTCGGCGACGTCGGTCGCAAAGTAGGCGAGCGATCCGATCACGCGCCGCGGCTCGATCGAGGCCGCGATGACGCCACCCGGATCGACGCGCTCGAGACGCAACCCGTCCAGCTCACCGCCGTAGTTCTCGAAGTACCACCACGGGATTCCGTTCTGTGTGCTGACGACGGACGTGTCGGGACCGAACAGCGGCCGCAGCGTCGGCGCCAATGCCGTCAGACCGTGTGCCTTGACGCCCAGGAAGACGACGTCGGCCTTACCGATCGTCGTCAGATCGCCGGTGACCTGCGGCCGGACCTCGAAGTCGCCTTCGGCGCTCGTGACGCGCAGTCCGCGCGTCTGCATCGCCTCCAGGTGCGGACCGCGCGCGAACAGCACGACGTCGGCGCCGGCCCTGGCCAGACGGCCCCCGATGTATCCGCCGATCGCGCCCGCCCCCGCGATGACGATTCTCATCTCTTACCCGAGGGGCTTCGCCCCTCGGACTCCCCTGCACGCTCTCTCACGCGCCGCTTCGCCGGCGCGCTCCGTTCGCGTGGCTCTCTCGCGGCGCTCGCTCGCGCGACGGCGACGGGCGGTCTATGGGATAGCTTCATGTCGTCGGAGGCGCGAACGCCTGCGCGACGATGCGGCGCTGAATCTTGCCGGTCGCCGTACGCGGGATGGCGGTCGTGATGTGGATCCGTTTGGGACGCTTGAAGTCGGCCAGACGCTCCTTGCAGTAGGCGAGCAGCTCGGCCTCGGTGGCATCACCGTTCAGCGTGACCGCCGCCGCCACCTCTTCACCCCATGCCGGGTGGGGCACGCCAAAGGCGACCGCCTCGGCCACCTTGGGGTGGGCGAGCAGCACCTCGTCGACCTCGCGCGGAGAGATCTTCTCGCCACCGCGATTGATCATCTCCTTCAGGCGTCCGGTCAGCGTGAGATAGCCGTGCTCGTCGAGGACTCCCTGATCGCCGGTCCGGAACCAGCCATCGACGAAAGACGAGGCGTTGGCCTCGGGGTTGTTCTCGTATCCGCGAACGACGTTGGGTCCCTTGATGACCACCTCGCCCCGCTCGCCGGTCGGCAGATGCCTGCCCTCGGCATCCATGATGCTGATCTGCACGTCCGTTCCGCGTCCGACCGAGCCGGGAAGGCGTGCGGCCGGTGGCAGCGGGTTCGACGACATCTGATGCGCGGCCTCGGTCATACCGTAGGCCTCGAGCACCGGCGCGCCGAACGCCGCCTCGAGGTCGTGCATGACCTGCGGCGGGAGCGATGCGCTGCACGAGCGTATGAAGCGCAGCTTCTCGGCGCCCGCCGGCCGCGGCGAATCCGTCTTCACCCGCGCGAGGAGCAGCTGGTGAATCGTTGGCACAGCGGAGTACCACGTGGCGCCCTGTTCCTTGGCGGTTTGCCAGAACGAGAGTGGGCTGAACTTCGTCGGCACGACGACCGTCCCACCCGTTGCCAGTGTTGCCAGCGTGGACGCCACGAGGCCGTGGACATGGAAGAGCGGCATCACGCAGAGCGACACATCGCTCGACGACAACATGTAGCTGCGTGCCACGTTGCCGGCCGAGATCGACAGGTTGGCATGGCTCAACGGGACACGCTTCGGCCGGCCGGTGCTGCCGCTCGTGTGCAGGATCAGCGCGACGTCGTCTGAATCCGGGGAGGCGACGGGCTTTCGCCCGGTGACGCCGCGCAGGCTCACGGTGCCCGTGGCGTCCATGTCCACGGTCAGGATTGGAATGTCGCCGGCCGCCGCGCGCGCCTCGTCGAGGCCTTCGGGCGGAAGGAGCAGCACCTTCGCGTTCGTGTCCTCAAGGTAGAAGCGGAACTCGCTTTCCTTGTACGCGGGGTTGAGGGGCGCCGCCGTTCCGGCCAACGACGCGGCGAGGAATGCCACGATGTTCGGCAGGCCGTTGGGGAGCGCGATGCCGATGCGGTCGCCGCGATTCACGCCGGACGCCGCCAGCGCTTCCGCCACGGCCTGGATCTGCTTGCGCAAGCCGCCGTAGGTGATTCGAACGTTCTGCTCCGGCGCGATCACCGCCGTCCGGTCGGCGGGAATCGCCTGGATCAAACCGAGCAGCGTCTTCGACGCGATCGATGCGCCGTCCGAGGGTGTCATAGATGTTCTCCTGGTCCGTTCGAGGACGCCGGACACCGATATCGTAGGAGGCCATGGGGCGCCGCGGAAACGGAGATTTTCACGTGTGAGCCGATTCCATTGCAACTCTCAATTCCCCAACTGCCCCAAGGCCCAACCATCCCCAACTGCCAGCTGTGAAGGACCCGGCAGAAGCCCGACCTGATGCAGCAGCGCGAATCGATCGGGCACTCCCCAGTGCTCGACGATCTTCCCGTCCTTGAATCGGCAGACGTCAATGACGGTGATCGTGAAGGACTTCCCGGTCGGCGCGAAGCCCATGAACGGCCCCTCGTTCGTTCCGCGTGCAGTCATGCGCGCCCAGACTTTGTCGCCGCTGGTCGTCATCTCGTCAATCGTCAGCGTCAGATCCGGGATGGCCTTCCGCAGGCCGGCGATCGACTGCTTCAGGCCAGCCAGCGTCGACGGGTGACCGTACTGATGCTCCTCGAACGAGGGCGGGAAACAGTCGTTCCAGGCGTCGAAGTTGCCGCGATTGAACCCTTCCTCGATTACCCGTCGGAAGACCCCGGTGTTCTGTCCATGTTGCATGGCTGCTCTCCTTCGTGCCGTCGTTGCCACTTCTAATTCGTTGGCTCCTGCACCGTCAGCGCGCGAGCACCAACGGGTTCACGACGTTGATCGGCCGCCCTGCCCCGTAGGCCACGATCTGATCGAACATGTCCGCGAACTGCAGGTCGTATTCCTCCCGCGTCACGTAGCCGATATGGGGCGTGCAGACGACGTTGTTCATCGTGAGCAGCGGGTGCTGCGGATCGCAAAGCGGCTCCTCCTCGAACACGTCGACCGCGGCCATGCCGGGGCGACCGCGTTGCGGCGCCCACGAACCAGCGCGCCCGGCTCGATCAGCGCCGCGCGGCTGGTGTTCACGAGCAGTGCGGTGGGCTTCATCCGTGACAGGTCGCTCCCGGTCACGATGGCACGCGTTTCGGGACGAGCCGCATGTGCAGCGACACGATGTCGCTCTCCTCGAAGAATGCCTCACTACTCGACGCGACGGCGTAGCCGTCCGCGGCCGCTCGTCGCGCGCGACGCCTCGCGCGCCCAGACGAGCACGCGCATGCCGAACGCCGTTCCGTATCCGGCGACGGTGGCACCGATGCGGCCGTATCCGTGAATGCCAAGTGTCTTGCCGCGGAGGGAGTGCCCGACGCCGATCTGCCACCGGCCGTCCTGCAGCGCTGCCGCCTGCCGTGGGATCTGTCGCATCGCCGCGAGGATCAGCCCCCAGGTGAGCTCCGCCGTCGCATACGACGGTGTGTCAGCGTGCATGTTCGACGAAACAATCACGCCGCGCCGGGTGCAGGCGTCGATGTCGATGTGCGGATACACGCTGCGCTGGCTGATCAGCCGGAGGGCTGTCAGCCGCTCGAGCAGCGGGCGCGGACCTCAGTTCGCTCCCGGATCAGCACCAGCACCTCGGTGTCGCGAAGGCGCTCGGCCGAGTACGTCGACGTCCTGGACGTGATCGTTCCAGATCGTCACGTCGAACCCATCCAGCTTCCGGAAGCAGGCAGCGTTCGCAGCGTGTCGAAGTAGTCGTCGAGAATCGTAATGTTCATCGCCTGACTCAGCCATCGATCATGCCGTACTGTCTGCTTGCGTGTTGGGACAGCTGCATGCGAAATCGTCTCTACTAAGATAGGGAAGCCCGCAGACCAAGTCCTTGCCAGCGGGGTGGAAATTTGCGGAAGATTGTGAAGGTGCCATTCCGATTCAGGTGACCACACGAACATGAAGCCAAAGAACACGATCTGCCTCTGGTTCGACAAGGACGCGCATGAGGCGGCGCGCTTCTACGCCGCCACCTTTCCGGATAGTGAAGTGACCGCTGTTCACAAGGCGCCCGGTGACTACCCGGGCGGCAAGGAGGGCGATGTGCTGACGGTGGAGTTCACCGTTCTGGGCATTCCCTGTCTCGGTCTCAACGGCGGCCCGGAGTTCAAGCACAGCGAGGCCTTCTCCTTCCAGATCGCGACGGACAATCAGGAAGAGACGGACCGCTACTGGAACGCGATCGTCGGCAATGGCGGCAAGGAAAGCCAGTGCGGTTGGTGCAAGGACCGCTGGGGCCTCTCCTGGCAGATCACCCCGCGCGCGCTGACCGAGGCGCTGGCGGCTGGTGGCGGTGAGGCCAAGCGTGCCTTCGAGGCGATGATGCCGATGAAGAAGATCGACGTCGCCACCATCGAGGCAGCGCGGCGGGGCTGACGTGGACACGACGGGTTGCCGCGAGAAACTCGGACTCGTAGCCGCCCGAGCACGACGGCAGGTGCGGCCCGTCTTCTTCGCGGATGCCGCCCTGCGCTCCGTGGACGACTCTCAAAAGGCGAGGATCGTCTGGATCATCGGCACCCAGCCGTTCAGCCCCGCGGTATACGGAGTAAAGGCTCCGCCGTACGGCGCATTGTGAACCCGCATCAGCTCGCCGGTGAGCCAGACGCGCTCGGTCGGCAGGAAATACCACTTGAGACCACCGGCATATTCATAAGGGCTGGCAAATTGTCCGAACACCTTTGAGCCGCGGGCATAGACGACCAGCGTCTTGGGAACGATGAATTGGCCGGTCGACAGCTCAAAGCCGTGGTCGAATGTGGATGCGAGGGGCAGCGGCCCGTCGGCATCGAAGTCGCTTATCCAGCGAAAGTAATATTGCCCGTTCACCGAAAAGCCGCTCTTCTTGAGACCGCCGTCGATCGCCCACATTTTGTAGGTGGCTTGCTGGACGGTCACACCCGGAGCAAAGCGCTCCTGTCGCGAAGGCAAGCACGCCGTCGGAATTGTAGATTGACGTATTGTCGGGACTTGATTGGTCGGTCTCTGAAAAACGGTCTTCCCGCGACCTGGTAATACTGGTTCCGATCCGAATCCGGGTTTTCTTGGAGGCGAAGTAGTCGTCGTACATCTGCCGCGATTTTCCGGGCTCCGAGTAGGGGCCCAGTGGTTCCCACCAGACGCTGCCGGAGACCAGCAGATTCGTATCAATCTTGTTGGCCGTGATATTCAGCGTATTGAGACCGTTGCCGACGAAACGCCAGATAATTCAGACCCTTCAGCGGTTCTCCGTTCGCCCACACTCCCTGCGTGAAGCCAGGGCGGAAAAAGTTGTCGGCCATGCTCCTGTCGATTGGTTGGAAGAATGGGAACGTGCCGACGAGCGATCGGCTGCCCGGAACGCCCGTGTAGCCTCCGGTAAGGGTAAGGCCCTTGTTGAATCGCCAGCCGATGTTCCCCGCCACGATGATCGAGGCGGCCCCGGCGGATGTCCAGACGGTGAGGCTGTATTGCAGCCTCGGGTCGAACATGTAGCCGGCGAAGATGAACATCGAGCGGTTGACCGTGATGTCATTGCGGTGTATGAACGTCGCGGACAATGCCCAGATGGTCGGTAAAGGTCTTCGGACTGTTGACGGTGTTGAGGTATCGAATCTGGGTGTTGTTGTTGAACTTGAGCAGGAACGGAACCTTCGCGTCTTCGGGGTTCTGCCAGATGACAATTCCATCCTGATAATGATCGTCTTTTCGGTTTTTCGACGGAGGCTTGCTGTGCCGAAGCATTTCCCGGATTGTCGCCGGCACGGCATTTCGCGTCACTCGTCAACGGCTCGCTGGCGTCCGCGAGCTGCGACCCGCGCTCGGCGCAGCAGCGGTCGTGCCGCCATCAAGCCGTCGTTGCAAACGGTCGACATGCTCCAGCAGCGCCTTCTGCTGCTCCTCCATCTTGCGAAGCAGATCTCGAACGACCGCGTTCTCGGCCTTCAAGGTCTCGACTTCGCTCTCCAGGTCGGTCGGTCGCGGATTCTTCGGCGGCAACTGCTGTTCGCTGGCGTGCCTGGTTCTGGTTCGGAAGCGGTGACCTCGGAGTTGCCCAATCGAAATCCCAGAGCCGGAACGACTTCTTCTTGTCGGCTGTCCGGCCGAGTGCCTGGGACTGTCCGAAGGCGGAAGTCGCAAGCAATGTTCCTGAGGTCTACGTCAAAGCCGACAAAGAGCGTGATGTGCGCAGGGCGTCTGAGCATGGAAGACCTCACGTCTCCGGCAGTGTGGATGGCAGGCTGCTGAAATAGTGGCTTGGATTATGACGGCTTCTGCTTACTTTCAGCAGCCTGTTGACTCTGCGCATCGCGCGTGTCGTCGTGTGCAGGGTCGATTCACCTCATCGACGTTGCACAATCCCCCGACTGAGGCTCTGCCTCACAAGGCTGCTTCTCGTCCCGCAAGTTGCAGGAGCCGGCTCAGCAACTCACCATCCCGCGCGGCAGTCCCCTACTGGCCCGAAGGTGTGTCAGGATCGAACTGCCAGAACGCCTGCCACGTCGAGGCGGTGTTTCATGCCAGGTCGTCTGAAGAAACTCTTGGTAGCAGGTTTAGTCGCATTCATTCCATCCCACGCGTTCGCGCAAACGTCCGGTTCCACATCCACCCGATCCGCTCAGTCGCCTGGCGCAGCCCCGGATGAGACCAGCCTGGCCACGCCGGCGGAGCATGAAGTGAATTTCGGTGTGGGCGGCTACAAGTATGTCGAGCCCGGCGATACGAGCATTTCGATCCACGGCGCCAAGTTCGGAGGCGGATACACGGGCACGATGTCACTCAATCCGGTTCAGCACTGGTTTCTCCAGGCCGATGCGCGGGGCCTCGTTGGCAACACCACGTACGATGGCTGGTGTTTTCCCTTCCTGATCACGCCCGACAGCACGTCGCCAAATGGATACGCGCTGGGTGTTGGCGATCCATCGCCGTGCAGCGAGAGCGGAGACAAGGACTGGTACGTGGAGGGCCGCGCTCTCGTCGGCAAGGATGTCATCGGCCGCAAATGGGGATGGTCGCCCGATATCGGCCTGGGCATCCGTCATTTGTCGAATGGCACGACCGGCGTTGCCGGATACCGCACGGACGACTATCTCTATCTGCCAGTCGGCATTACGGCACGCACCACCGTGGCTTCGCACAACGTGCTGAGCTTCAACCTGGAATACGACCACCTGCTGCATGGCTGGCAAAAGACCCGCGACTCGCAATTGGGCGGTGGGGATATACCGGCGACACCGACAGCACCCGCGTTCACGATCGGAGGATTCTCGGATATTTCGTTCGATCAGCCCTCAGGATGGGCGCTGCGCGCAAATGCGAAATGGCAGATGACCCGGCAGTTGTCGGTGGAGCCTGAGTACATCCACTGGAACGTCAGCGCCTCGCCGGTGAACTATGAAACGGCGACGTTCACGGTCAACAGCATCACTGTTCAGCAACCGCTCGGCGCGTATGAGCCGGTGAACAGGACGAACGAGTTCGTCGTGAAGCTGGGGTTTCGTTTCGCACGGCGCCAGTAAGAGTCGGTCTATCCTCGGCATACGTGTGTGCGGGCAACCGGATTTGCGACAAGGTCCCGGTTTGTGCGGACGAACGGCTGGCTACATCTGACGGAACAGATGCACGTAGTTGCGGCTCACCGGCAGCACATCGCCCCGCCCTTTCAGGTGAATCTCCGCGGTTTCATTGTCATGTCGCTTGACATGGCTGATGGCGCGCAGGTTCACGACGACCGACCGGTGGACCTGCGCGAACTGGTCCGAATCGAGCTGCTCGAGCAGGTCCTTGAGCGGCGTCCGGACCACCGCCTCGGCGGACTTCCCTCCGTCGCGCCAAGCGACGAGCGTGTACTTCGCGTCCGACCGGAGGTAGTCGACATCGTCAATCGCGATGAGCCGGACGGTCTTGCCCGCTTGTGCGCGAATCCAGCGCAGCGGCTCGCCCTTCCCGCCGCCCTGCAGCTTCGCGAGCTGGGCGCTGAGTTGCTGTAAGAGCGGCTCGGTGTTGATCGCAGGCCTCGATGACTGCAGACGTTCCTTGAGGCGGTTCGCGGTTTCGGCGAGCCGCGCCAGTTCGACCGGCTTCACAACGTAATCGAGTGCGCCCTGCGCGAAGGCCTGCACCGCGTAGTGGTCGTACGCGGTGACGAACACGACGTGCGCGCGACGGCCGATGTGGTTCGCGGCATCTACACCGGAGAGGCCCGGCATGTGGACGTCGAGAAAACAGATCTCGGGATGCCGCTCGTCGAACAACCGTACCGCCTCCCGCCCGTTCCGTGCCTCGGCCACGATCTCGAGCTCGGGCCAGACGTTCGCGAGCTGGCGCCGCAGCGCCTCGCGCAGCAGCGGTTCATCGTCGGCGATCAAGGCCGTCGCCCGGGCGCTCATGTTTCTGCCGGCATATCGACTTCGGCCACGACGCCGCGAGGAGCGTTGGGTTTCAGGCGCAGCTGCGCCGCGTCGCCGTAGATCAGCTGCAGGCGCTCGCTCAGAGCCGTCAGCCCGGTCCCGAGACCGTTCACCGATTCATGGAGCCCGACACCCGTGTCGGTGACCCGGACGATGCACCGTTCGCCGATCCGCGCGATGTCGATGCCGATCCGTCCTCCTTCTTCGCTGGGGTCGATCCCGTGTCGCACGGCATTCTCGACCAGGGTCAACAAGGTGGTCGGCGGGCAGCGAACCTGCAGGACCGACGAGTCGACGTTCATCGCATACTGCAAGCGGTCGGGCATTCGCATCTGCATCAGCTCGAGATACGGGCGAACCAGTTGCAGCTCGCGCTCGATGGTCGCGGCCACCTCGTGGAGCAGCGGCACCGACGCGCGAAGGTACTGGATCAGGCTCCGAAGCACCGGCGCCGCCTGCGGCGAGCCCGCATCGACAAGCGCCTGCACGTTTGCGAGTGTGTTGAAGAGAAAATGGGGAGCGACCTGCGCCTGCAGCAGATGCAAGCGCGCGTCGAGCGCCTGCCGCTCAAGCTCGCTGCGCTCGAGCGCGAATGCGAGCGTCTGATGCCGGGCGAAGGCTTCCTTCTGCCGGACGATCGCCGCCAGCGCCGTCCACGGGGCGACCAGGATGGCGGCGAACGTCACGAGCATCCAGTCGGCGTCCTCGACGAACGGGCGCGCATCCGGCGGGACGAACGGAACGTACATCGCGGAGGTCGCGATCGCTATGGATGCGCCGACCGCACCGACCTGCAGTACCCATCGCTCACACCAGTGCGGCAGGCGGCGCGGCCATACCTCGAACAGCGCAAAGGCCATCGTCGCCGACAGGGAGAGCATGATGAGGCGGAAGAACAGCGACGACGGAGAAGTCCGCCGATGGGTCAGCAGCAGGAGCCAGACAGCAATGGCAATCGTCAGCGCAACGGCAACGCGCCGCGCTGTTCTTGCAATGATGCCCATCGGCCTCGCGGCTGTCGCCGTCTCGGACATGACACTGAGGATACCTGCAGACGGGTTACGCCATGCCTGGATGCCGATCGCGCCTGGCGCTCCACAGGGCGCGCGCCGAGAGGACCGCGCGCGCTCAGCGTGACAACACGCCGGGGAGCGTCCTCATGAAGAGGCGAATGTCGCCGATCTGGGCGGCCGTCGAGATGAACTCGAACGCGGTCGGGCTGACGGACGTCGTGCGACGTTCGAGAACGGCTGTCAGCGCCGCGGGCAGGATGGGACATTCGTCCAGCAATCCGAGCACGCTGATCCAGGCGGTCATGTCGAGCATCGCGAGCACGTCGGCGGCGTCGCGCGCGAGCCACGGTGTGCCGGCCTCGCGCTGCTTCACGAGCGTGCGCCGCAGCGCGTGGAGCCCGCGGCGAGTGTCGGCGTCGACACAATCGAAGATCGGCCAGCGTCGACATGAGCTGATCCGCCACGAACAGGCTCACGTCCTGGTACAGCACCGACCAGCCCACTTCGAACGCCGTCACGAGGTCGTGATCCACGAGGAACGCGTCGGGAGGCATCGCCGTGTCGAGTTGTCGTGGCGACGATGCAGCCTGCGAGGTCGCGCCCGGCCAGACGCGCGGGCCAGCATTCGAGACCCAGGTTGCAGATGCACGCAGCCGCATCGGACGCTTCCTGGGGCGTGAACGGCCGCGACTGAACGGAGGATCCCGCGAGCAGCGTATTCGCGAGGAACGCAAGCTCACGACTGCGCGTGAGGTACGCGGTCTCGTCGTGGTGCAGCACGAACTCCATCAGCCGCCTCAAGAGCGGGAGTCTCGCGGCTCGAGGGTCCTCGTCTGCGGCTTCGAGCAGCGCCCGCGGCCGTTCCGGCATCACGCCAGCCTCGGCCAGCAGTTCGATGACCGCGTCGATCGATTTGAGAATGTCTGATGTGGGAATGTCGTCGCTGCCGCGCGCGGAGACGTGTGGCGCACTTTCGGGCGCGACGGCAGACGGGTCGTCTGCGGTGGTGTCCGCTTCTTCGTCGGCCGCACGGAAGTAGGCCGTGGCGATCGGGTTGATCTCGAGCGGGCCCGATGCGGCGCCCGTCGGCTGCCGCGCCATCTGCAGGAAGGCGCGCGCGTCGGCCGGTGTCGCGTAGCCTTGCTGCGATCGCCGTCGCTCCCGTTCGATCGCGACGTCGTGGAGGTGCTGCTCCGGCGCCAGCAGCAGATCGTCGAGGCCGTCGATCTCCGGCGTGGAGTTGGACAGGCGGCGGCATCCCTGCATCACCGCGTGAAAGTAGTGGTTGTGCTCGGTCTCGAGCGTGACGAGGAGCGTGACGATCGCGTCCCACGCATCGGTTCTCCGCGCCCGCACCAGATAGCCGCCCACTTCACACTCGAGCACGTCACCGCTCGTCTCGCTGTTCATCTTGTCGTGGCGATCCATCGGCTCGTCATCACTCGATTCCGTCGGTTCGAACGTGCCCGGGTCGAATACACGCAGGTAACGGGAGAGGCCGACGATCACCAGGTGCGTGTCGAGGGCGGCGACGGTGCGTGCGGCCACCGAGTCTCCGGTGTCCACCAGCACTTCGAGCCATTCGCCGAAGCGATCGACATCGAACTGTTCGTCGCGTCCCGGCTGCGCGTGGCGCCACAGATCGAGGTCGAGCAGGGAGGTGAGCTGCGCGGGCGTGGCAGAGGTGACGAGCTCGCCGCACGCATCGAGTCCGCGGTGCCGAATGAGCTGATGCAGCGTCTCCGGCGCGAGGTGCGGAACGACCCGCGCGAGGAATGGCGTGTCCAGGAGACGCGCGAGCCGATGCTCCACCGAGCCCCCATCGCGGGGCGCCGTTTCGCGGTTCGTGGTTTTCGACATGGGCCGGCGATGATACCCGTCCTGCGGGCCAACAAACAGTCTTGAAGAGTGGGGTGGTGTGAGGGGATACTAATAGTGGGATTGACGTCCGTCATCCTCGCCTGGTCCTCCTGGTTCCCAGGGGCCTCCCCTTCCGACTGCGTCCCTCACCTTTCGGTTCCTCAGCCTCATCCCGGTTCGCGCGCTGGCCGGGAGGCAGGGATTCTTTGATGATGGACTACCTCGGCTGACCGCGTCGCAGGCTCCACAGTCCGCGGGCCGAGAGAATGAAGGTGAGGCCTCCGAGCCCGCCGAGCGCCCAGAGTGTCCAGACGAAGAAGAAGCCCCCGGCGGACCTGGCGATCTCGCCGTAGTGTGCCCCCCGCATGTGGATGACGGGCATGCCTGCCGCGAACAGCCCGGCGAGCAACATGATGACGTACCCCGATCGCCGTTCGGCGAGCACGAGCGTCCCGTACAGGAAGACCACGAGGACGAGCAGCGCTGTGTTTGAGGGTTCGGCCTTCGATATCCCGCGGACGATGTCGTCAGTAACGTGAAGCGTTAGCAAGAGAATCGAGAGCAAAGACGTGACGACCAGAATTGCGTGTTGCTTCATTCCATTGATAGTGGGGACACGCGTGCGCTCGAACAACCAGCTTGCGACGAAGCGCGGATTTGCCCCGCCGAAAGGCGGTTACATCACGCCGAACCTTGCGCGAATTGCTCGGCATCAAGCGAGCAGATCTGTATTGAACCTGGCTTGACAACAAAAGTTGTCAAGGCTACCATCTCCTCATGCTCGACATCCAAGTCATCGATGATCCGGCGGCGGCGACGGTGGCCTTGGAGCCCATGCGGAGTCGACTCCTCTCCGAGCTGGCCGCGCCCGCCTCGGCGGCGACGTTGGCCACGCGGGTCGGCCTGGCTCGGCAGAAGGTCAACTACCACCTGCACGCGCTGGAGGCGCACGGGCTGGTGCGGCTGGCCCAGGAACGCAAGTGGGGCGGGCTGACGGAACGGCTGCTCGTGGCGACGGCCGCTTCCTACGTCGTTTCGCCGAGCGCCCTGGGCCCGGTCGCCGTCGATCCGAATCGGGAAGTCGATCGGCTGTCCGCGAGCTATCTCATCGCCCTGGGCGCACGGGTCGTCCGCGAGGTGGGCGACCTCGTTCGTCGTGCGAACGAGGCGGGC
Source organism: uncultured Acidobacteriota bacterium (assembly GCA_963771415.1). Classification (GTDB taxonomy): domain Bacteria; phylum Acidobacteriota; class Vicinamibacteria; order Vicinamibacterales; family 2-12-FULL-66-21; genus CAWAZT01. The sequence goes on from CAVYTI010000012.1 coordinate 154,780, forward strand.
AAACGCCTGGCGACCCTGGCGGTGGATACCGAGGTTCGCTTCCGGTCGGCGACGGACCGGGCGGCTTTCAGCAACGAACTCACCGAGGCCATCACGAAACTCGTTTCGAAGTATCACGATGAATCCGCCCCCGGCGGCCGCGCGCATCGCCTGGTGGTCGTGGCGCACCCTCTGCCGCAGAAATCCGATCCCAAGGAGCCATCATGAGCGTGAAGAAAGAAGCCTCCGGACGCCGTTCCGTCCAGGTCGAAGTCGAGGTCCCCGGCACGCCGGAGGAAGTCTGGCAGGCCATCGCCACCGGGCCGGGTATTTCGTCCTGGTTCGTGCCGACCGAGTTCGAGGAGCGCGACGGGAAGCCCGTCGCGGTGACGTTGAACTTCGGCCCGGGCATGGAGTCCCGTTCCGTCGTGACGGCCTGGGATCCGCCGCGGATGTTTGCCGCGCAGGGCGAGGGCTGGGGCGGCTCGCCGCCCATCGCGACCGAGTGGAGCGTCGAAGCGCGCGGCGGGCGGCGTCTGCGTCGTCCGCGTGGTGCACAGCCTCTTCGCCAGCACGGACGACTGGGACAACCAGCTGGAAGGCACCGAATCCGGCTGGCCTGGCTTCTTCCGCATCCTGCGGATCTATCTCACGCACTTCCGCGGCCAACGCTCCGCGATCATGCAGTCGATGGCCCCCGTCGCGGGAACCGAAGCGGAGGCCTGGGAAACGCTGACCGCGGCATTGGGACTGAAAGGCGTGAGCGTCGGGCAGCGTTGGACGGCGCCCGCGGGCGTCCCGGCGCTCAGCGGCGTGGTGGAGCACGTCACCCAGAATCCGTACGACGCCCTGCTGCGGCTCGACAAGCCGGGGCCGGGCGTCGCCGCCCTTGGCGCCGTCAACTTCGGCGGCCAGAGCATGGTCGCGCTGAACTTCTACCTCTACGGCGATCAGGCGGCCGGGACCGTCGCCCGCGAGACACCGCTCTGGCAAGCGTGGATTCAAGAACGCTTCCCGATGCCGTCGGAGCCGAGCAAGAGTGAATGATCGCGGTGGGCGCTCAGAATCGGGGTGTTACATCAACTGGTCGCGGCGCCGTATCAGGTAGGCGGTCTCGGCGGTGTTGCCCGCCAGCTCGATGGCTTTGTCATACGCTGCGCGCGACTCCTGACTGCGGCCCAGCCGGCGCAGCAGGCCGGCCCGGTGCTATCAATTCTCCGAGTCGCCGACACCTCTCGCGAACTGCCCGCAGCGTCCCACGCGCCACCGTGAAGTGCAGTTGCTTGTCAGACAGCCGTCAGATTACCAACTCGCCACTGGCAATAGCGGCCAGCGTATTGACGACTGCTTCGCGCTCGCACGCTTGCACACGGGCCTTGAGGGACTCGACGGTGTCTCCCGGAAGAACCGGGATGCGCTCCTGACGCACAACGACCCCGGCGTCGTACTCGGTATCCACGAGGTGCACAGACGCACCGGACTCCGACTCCCCCTCAGCAAGCACCGCTTCGAAGACGCGATCCTCGAACATACCCTGCCCCCCGAACTTGGGAAGCAGAGCCGGATGGGTGTTCAGAATCCGGCCTGGGAACGCGGCTAACGTGCGTGGGCCCAGACGCTTCATATACCCAGCAAGGAAGATCACGTCCGCGCGCGCTCGCTGGAGCGCGCCACAGATCGCCGCATCGAGGGAGTCGCCGCTGGAATGCGTCATCGATGAAAGGTGAAACGTCGCGATTCCGGCCGCCGCGGCCCTCCGCAGTGCACCAGACCCGCTGTTGTTGCTGACAACGACCACCACACGACCGTTGATGCGCCCCTGAGCACAGCCATCAATGATGGCCTGAAGGGTCGTACCCTGGTGTGACGCTAGTACTCCGATTCGCAGCATTCAGTTGTACGCACTGTCAGCCTAGTCTGCCGCGCCTCTGACCAGGGCGTTTATCACGGCAGCCGACAGCGCATGTGCTCCTGGCATTCTATGCGGCGACCGGCATCGCCGTGGCGCAGCCGTTCCAGGGATCGGCTTCACAGGTTCGGAATCCGGCAACCGCGCCGCCGTTGCCGAGAGGCGACTGCGCCAGTGCCACCGCGTCTGGTCCGAATCGAAGTTGAGCGGCTGATGAGTTGCCACCTTCTGACGCAGTCCTCTGCCGGCTGCCACGCGCTGAGTTCAAGCACCAGTCTCTTATATTCCCTTCCGCGCGTCTGCCAGGCGACACCGTATGTCGCCGAAGGGGTTGGGCTATCGCAATACGGGACGCCCGTGTTCTCCTCCAACGGTCCTCCGATCGGCACCGAGCCGCGGGTGGCCCTGACGGTGAACGCGGGAGGCGGCCTGAAGATGCCAATGAAGGAAAAGTTGGATCTGCGAACTGCTGCCCGGTGGTTCAAGTCCTTTGGCCGTCAGGGATCGGAGCAGTTTCGCGTGGCTCAAGGCATTTCCTTCGATGTCGGCAAACGGTAGCGGGTGCGCCCGCACGAGCTCACTCCGGACTTGATCGAGGACGACAGGAGCGGGCTGCACGACCAGATGAACGAGGTATTGACGAAGCCGACGGGCGGACTTCTTTCCGGCTGCCGGAAATCCGGCACCTCAGTCCGCCCTTTCTCCATCCGCGCGATGGCGATCGTATACCTCGTCACACTGGGGATCTCGAGATTCGTTGCGGCGCACGCGACCGCGTCAATGTCTTGTTCAACAGCAATCAAAACGTGATACCTATTCAGCATCGAACGCTCCGGACCGGCACGCCGAATCGCGGAAATGACGCGAGGAGTGGCTGACATGGCTGAATCACGGGTCGTCGGGGCAGGTCTCACGCGGGTTCTCTGCGTCGTGGTTTTCATCGTGATGCTCGCCGCGTTTGTGTATGCGGCGTGGATCGGCGTCACCAACTTCTCGCGCATTCACGTCTGACGACGGCTGCCGTCGCTCTCCCTGTACGACGCGCGCCGAAAGCGTCGCCACAGTCGTGCTGCTACCCGTCGCGTCGAGGGGGATATGACCAAACGACAGTCCCGGATGTTCTTCGTTGGGGGCACGACGGTGTTCGCCCTTGTCTTCATCGCCCTCACCATCGACAGCCACAGGCAGTTCGGCCGGTTGACACACGAGGACGCTCTCACGTCGCAGGTGGTGGCCGGTAAGCACGTGTGGCACCGCAAGGACTGCATCAACTGCCACACGCTGCTTGGCGAAGGTGCGTACTATGCCCCCGACCTGACGAAGATTACTCAACTCCGTGGAGAGCCGTATCTGCGCCAGTTCCTGAAGGACCCGGCGCGCTTTTATTCGGAAGAACAGCACGGCCGGTTGATGCCGAACCCGAATCTGTCGGATGAGGAGATTGGCGACGTCATCGCCTTTCTTACATGGATCTCGAACATCGACAACAACAACTGGCCACCCCGGCCCATTCTTGTGAGCGCGGCAACGCCGCAGGGCATCGCGCTCGGCACACCCGCTCCGACCGCTGCATCCACTGATCCGATAGCGCTTGGCGAGGCGCTCTTCCGGCGGACGCCCCCTGGCTGCTTCAGTTGCCATTCGACGCAGCCAGGGCTGCAGATCGTGGGACCGTCCCTGGCGGGCATTGCCACCCGCGCCGCCGATATCGTGAAGAACCCCGCCTACGCCGGTTCAGCAAAATCGCCCGAAGACTACATCCGCGAATCCATCCTTCGTCCGAGCGCATACGTGGTACCGGGGCCGACGTTCTCTGCGGGCGGCCAGTCGATCATGCCCGCCATCTATCAGGACATGCTGAAGCCGGAGGACATCGACCATCTCGTCGCCTATATCGCCACGCTCAAGTAAAGGGAATCGCCTCATGCGCTACCGCACGCAAGCCGTCGCCTATCCCTACTTCGTCGTTGCCATGCTTTTCTATGGCCTGCAGATGGCCTTCGGTCTGCTGTCGGCCGTGAAATACCTCGGTCCCGATCCGATCAAAGCCTGGCTGCCGTTCGATGTCTCCAAGGAAATCCATACGAACTTGTTGATCGTGTGGGTGCTGACAGGCTTCATGGGGGCGGCGTACTGGCTCGTGCCAGAAGAATCGCGCACGGAGTTGCACAGCCCGAAGCTCGCATACGGGGCGCTTGGACTGTGGACGGTCGGCGGTGTAACTGCCGTCGTCGGTTACCTGTTCCACTGGACCGCGGGCAACAAGCTCCTCGAGCAGCCGCTGCCCGTCAAGCTCGCGATCGTCGTCGTCATGCTGATGTTTCTCTACAACCTGGGGATGACGATCTGGAAGGCGAAGCGCCTGACGACGACGGAAAGCGTACTGATGGCCGGACTCGTGATGACTGCCCTGCTGTATCTGCCGTCGCTGTTCGAGTTCAGGAACTACACCATTGCGATCTTCTACCGCTGGTGGACCGTCCATCTGTGGGTCGAAGGCGTCTGGGAGATGATCCAGGGAGCACTTCTCGCGTATCTCCTGATCAGGCTCTCGGGCATCGATCGCGAGGTCATGGAGAAGTGGCTCTACGTGATCGTCGGCCTGACGTTCATCTCGGGTCTGCTGGGCACGGCGCACCATTATTACTTCGTCGGCGTGCCTCAGGTACTGGCTGCCGATTGGCGGCGTCTTCTCCGCGCTCGAGCCGCTCGTGTTCCTGGCGATGTCAGCGTATGCGTACTCCGCCATCCGTCGGTCCGGCGTGTCGCATCCGAACACGCTGGCGCTCCATTGGACGCTCGGCAGCGCCATCTTCTCCGCTTTGGGCGCCGGGCTGCTCGGGCTCGCGCACACGTGGCCCTCGGTGAACAAGTGGACGCACGGCACGCTCATCACACCGATGCACGGCCACGCCGCGTTCTTCGGCGCATACGTGATGATCGTGCTCGCCGTGATCACCTACGCGCTGCCGGCGATGACGGGACATGAGGAGTCCGAGCGCGAATCAAAGGTCGGTCTATGGGCGTTCTGGCTGCAGGTGGGCGGCATGTTCGGCATGACGATGGCGTTTGCGGCGGCGGGCATCTCGCAGACGTATCTCGAGCGCATTCTCGGCTTCGGTTATCTGGAGACGCAATCAAAGATCCAGGTGCATTTTCTGATGCTGCTGGCGACTGGGATGCTCTTCACGGCCGGCGTGGCGCTGTTCCTGTGGGACTTCTTCTTCGTGGCTCCGTCGAAGCGACAAACGGTGCCTGTGATGGGCGCGCAGCCCGTCCCGTCCCGATGACTGACTCCACGCGCCTGCGCGCCGGACAGCCTGCGGAGGGGCGATGGCCGTCGGCGGATCAGCATGCCGGTCTGCGATATCCCGCGCGCGATGCCCCGTACTACGTGCCCGTCGCCGATGAAATCGCGGTGTTCGAAACCTGTCACACGCGCCGCCTCGCGGTCATGCTGAAAGGGCCGACCGGCTGCGGGAAGACGCGTTTCGTCGAGCACATGGCCTGGCGCCTCGGACGGCCGCTCGTCACGGTCGCGTGCCACGACGATCTCTCGGCCAGCGATCTGACCGGACGCTACCTGATTCGGGGCGGCGAAACCGTGTGGCTGGATGGTCCGCTCACCCTGGCCGCGAGGCTTGGCGCGATTTGCTACCTCGACGAAATCATCGAGGCGCGAACCGACACCGTCGTGGTCATTCATCCGCTGACCGACGATCGACGGATTCTGCCTCTGGACAAGGCCGGCGAGGTGCTTGACGCAGATCCGCACTTTCAGCTCGTGGTGTCGTACAACCCCGGCTACCAGCACGGCCTCAAGGATCTGAAGCCGAGCACGCGGCAGCGGTTCGTGGCGCTCGAGTTTGCGTTTCCGCCCGCGGACCTGGAATCAGCGATCGTCTCGCACGAGGGCCACGTTGATCCGCCCACGGCGACGATGCTCGTGACGCTCACGAGACGGTTGCGGCAGCTTGGCGACCGCGGACTGGCTGAAGTACCCAGCACGCGGCTCATTATCGCGGCGGCCCGGCTGATCGCCAGCGGTATTCCGACGCGGACGGCGTGTGCAACGGCGCTGCTCGGACCGTTGACCGACGATCCGGATCTGTTGGCGGCCATGCATGACCTCGTGAATGCGACCATGTAGTTGGTGAATCGGTGAATTCGCGTACCTCTGAATGGCCGAACCCGAGGATCTCATCATTGACGGTGCATACATCGCGTCGCGGCTCGCGCGCGATGTCTGGCGCCGCTACGCGCCGGCGGCTCCCGAGCGCGTGCTGCGCCTTGCCCATGTTCGGGTGCGTCTCGAGCTGTTCCTGAACGCTCTGTTCGAATCGCCTATCCACGTGAGCGCGGCCGAACCGCCCCCGCCGGTGAGCTGGCTGGCGCGTCTCGCGGGTCGCGGCGCTGAATCCCGCGTTGGCCCGATGGCTGGAACAGACGGCGTCCGCATCTTCCTTCCCGATGCGCTCGATGCCCCGGACGGAATCGAGGACCCGTGGCAGAAGTACCTGTTGCTCGCCGTCGAGCAGGCGGTCCGTTTGGCCCGTGGCGGTACGTCGCTCGCCCTGGGCATCGACGACACCGAGGTCCGCGACTGGTTCCTGATCGCGGAAGCGGTGGCCGTTGACGACTGGATCACTCACCGCGCGGCCGGACTCATTCCCACGCTTCGCGCGGCGCGTCTGGAGGCGCTGACTCAGAGAACCGGAGCGTCCAGCCGCGACGATCGGGTCCGTGCGGTTGAAAGCTGTGTGTGCGCGTTTCTCGCCCACGATCCGCAAGAGTGGGCCGAGCACGTGCCGCTGTTCGCTACGTCCGCGGAGGCGCTGGCGTGGGCGCGGAAGACGGCACACCCGGGCCGAGACGGGTATCGCGGCATGCCGGGCGTGTGGTACTGGGGCCGCGCTTTCGGCGTCGCCCCGGGTCTTGCCGGCGCTACCCGGTACGACAGTGACACGCCGGATGCGGAACGCGCGCCGCTCCGCCGTGTCGCTGAGATGCGCCGCCGCCCTCGCATCCGCGAGGCCGCGGAAGACGAGGATGACAGCGGCACCGGCACCTGGGTGATACGTCCCGACGAACCGCAGGAGAGCGTCGAAGATCCGTTCGGTCTCCAGCGGCCGACGGACCGCGCTGATGACACCGATCCTGAGGCTTTGGGCGATTCCCTTTCGGAACTGCCGGAGGCCCGCGTGGTGCGGACGCCGGGTCAGGCGAAGGAGGTCCTCCGCGCCAACGACGAACTGCCGCGAGCGCCGCGCGAAACAGTCGCCGAGATCGTGCAGGGCGCCATTTCGTATCCCGAGTGGGACTACCGGTCGGCCACGTATCGTCAGCCTGGCGCGATCGTTCGCGAGGCCACGCCGCTGCTCGGAGATCGACACTGGGTCCAGGGAGCACTCGCACGTCACCGCAGGCTCGTCTGGCGCGTGCGCACGCGGTTCGAGCGGCTTCGTCCGCGCCGCATCCGGATTGGGCGGCAGGCTGAGGGGCCCGAACTCGACATCGCGGAATACGTCAACGCGGCAGCCGACCTTCGCGCCGGCGTCGTCGGGGAAGACCGCCTGTACCTGGACGTCCGTCCCGGGCGCCGCGAACTGAGCGTCGCGCTCCTCGTGGATGTCAGCGCCTCAACCGACAGCTGGGTCTCAGGGCGCCAGCGGATTGTGGACGTCGAAAAAGATGCGCTGCTCGTGGTGTGCGAAGCCGTTGCTGCGCTCGGTGACCGGCACGCCATCTTCGCGTTCGCCGGAGAGAGCGCCGAGCACGTGTCGATCGTTCCGATGAAACGCTTCACCGACCCCGCCGGCGACCGGGTGCGACTTCGGATCGCTGCACTGGAGCCGGACGGCTACACACGAATCGGAGCCGCGATCCGACATGCGACTGCTGCTCTCAGCGGTCAGTTCACCGAACGGCGCCTGCTGTTGATCCTGTCGGACGGTAAACCCAACGACGTCGACGCCTATGAAGGCCCATACGGCATCGAAGACGCGCGGCAGGCCGTCGCTGAAGCGCGGATGCAGAACGTCGACGTGTTCTGTTTGACCGTAGATCGTGAGGCTCCACGCTACGCGCCGAGAATCTTCGGTCGCGCCGGGTTCACCGTATTGCGGCGGCCGGACCAACTGCCAGAAGTGCTGATTGAGGTCCTGCGTCGCCTGATTCGCCCATGCCGGTAGAGTCATCTCCCAGCGCGAACCGGTCAGTGCGTGCCTCAAAAAGCGAGAGGGACGGCGCTTTGCAGCCATCCCTCTCACTCGTCACCATCGAGATTGCCGGACCAAGCGTCCGATGCGTGCTGAGAAAACGCCTCAGCCTTGAATCTCGAGCGTGCGTTTCTTCACCTCAGGGACCGGAATCGTCGGGATCGCCACTTCGAGGACCCCGTTCTTGAACGTCGCCACGGCCGCCTCGGCCTTCACGTACTCGGGAAGCGGGATGCGGCGATAGAACGCGCCATAGTTGCGTTCGGTGCGATAGACACCCTCCGTCGTTCCCTCCTTCTCGAACTTGCGCTCCCCCTCGATCGTGAGCTCGTCGTGGACCACTTGGACCTTCACGTTCTCTTTCGTCAGGCCGGGAAGGTCAGCGCGCACGAACAATGTGTTGTCGTGCTCGAAGATCTCGATTTCGGGCGACCAGCCACCCAGATAGGGCTCGGTCAGTCCCAGGAAGCCGGGCTTGGTCCCCAATACCCGATCGATTTCCTCGGTCAGACGACGCATGAAGGGGACGGGGTTCCCCCAAAATGGCAGTTCGAGGGGTTCGCGAATCGCGACGCCCTTCTCCTCATTCCGTCTGTCCAGGAGTGTCCTCATAAGTCAACTCCCTTGGTATGAAACCGCGATAAACAGTGCGTGATTCTGGCGGTGGCCTCCGTCGGTTCTCACGCGTTCTCTCGGACGTCCAGAAAGACAACAGCAACCGCGGTGCCAGCGGCCCTCCTTGGTTCCGATGCCGACATCCGTCGCGATCTCAGCGAGAGCGCAGCCAACGAGGCGATCCGGACTTTGCTCGCTGCGGGATTTCTCCCTATGAGTGGGGAAATGCCCGCAGTGAAACCATGCGAGCCCGAAGCGGCGCCGTGCGGGTTCGTCGTTGGGGAAGTGGACGATGGCTGCGTACGCAGGTGTCCTCACCTCCTGCGAGACTCACGGAACTTCGTCCGACGCCCATCCCGGGTACAATCGTTGCGGTCGTTCAGCACTGCGAGGGCTTCCATGAGACGCAGAATATTTTGGGTGCCGGTGGTTCTCCTCATCGGTGGCATGACCAGCGGCAACCGCAGTATTGCCGCCGGCCGCGACTCCCTCCTCCGCCCGCAGGCGAATCCGTCGAACAAGTCCGCCGAACCGGTCGTCACTCCTGTCGCCGGTTCGAGCTGGTTGAATCATCTGGGCATCAACTACCGCGACACGAGCCTTGGTCGCGGGGCGGGACGTTACGGCCCTGGCCCGAATGAACCGGTGCCCGATCGCAGACCGCTCTCGCTGCCGCTCGATCGCTCCGTTCAGCTGACGGGTGCAGATCTCTATCGGCTGAACTGTCAGGCGTGTCACCGCGCGGAAGGCACCGGCACGGCGCCGGACGTCCGATCGCTCCTGCCCGTCGTCCAGGGATCGTCGTTTGAAGCGATGCGACAGAAACTGCGCCTCGAAGGAGTCACCGGCGCAAACACCAAGGCGCGCACGGAGGCTGGCCAGACCAAGCGCGATCTCTACGCCCGGATCCAGCACGGAGGGCAGAAAATGCCTCCCCGCGAGCACCTCCAGGAGTCCGACCTCGACATGCTCTATGCGTATCTCACCGAGCTGGCCGGCACACCCGACGCACGGGCGCTGACGACGAAGACCGTGAGCTGGGAACGCCTCGGCGAGAACGTCGTCAAAGGCACCTGCCACATCTGCCACGACGCGGTCGGACCATCGCCGACCGAAGCGGCGCTGCTGAATGGTGCCATCCCGTCGTTCACGACCATACTGAAGTCCAAAACCGTGGTGGACTTCATCACCAAGGTCCGGAACGGCGCGCCGACGACAATGGGCGACATCCGGTTCCATTACCGAGGGCGGATGCCGGTCTTCTATTACCTCAAGGATCACGAAGTGGCGGCGGCCTATGTGTTCCTGAACACCTTCCCGCCTCAGGCCACGCGCCCGTGAGGATCTCCGGAACTTTTTCCCGCCGCTGCGGAAAAACTCCCGACCCGGACAGGCGTGGGAGATCCGTCCTGTCTGAAGAACTCCACGAATAAGCGGCGATCGCGCCGAAAGACCGGCAATCGAGTCCCCCAGCGCGCCCGAACGCCGGACACCGCTCGTGGCATACGTCCTGCTCTTGCAGCCCTCGACCCGTCGCAATCGAGGATCCCAATGGCAGTCGATCGCCGCGATTTTCTGAAAACCGCCGCCGGTACGCTGGGCCTGCTCCTCAGCCGACAGGGGCTCGCGTCCGCGCAGACGCCTACTCATGTCGAGACTTTCGCGGGCCCCGCCGTCGGCTTCGGCGTAATCGGCCTTGGCGTATGGGGACGGGAGATCCTCGCGGCGCTGGGGCGGACAAGTTCTGCGCAAGTCGCGTACATCTGCGATCTTTACGACCCGGCCCTCAAACGAGCCGCCGCCGGCGCACCAAGTGCGGAGACTGGCACCGAGTGGCGGCGTGTGATCGAATCCCCAAAGGTCGAAGCCATCGTCATCGCGACGCCGACGCCCGAACATCTCGATATTGCACTTGCGTCGCTGCAGGCTGGAAAACACGTCTATTGCGAGGCGCCGCTCGCCTCGTCTGTCGAAGACGCGCGCACGATTGCGTCCGCGGCAATTGCCGCGTCCGGTCGGGTGTTCCAGACCGGGCTCCAGGGTCGTGCGAACCCGCTTTACCGGCACGTGCTCCAGTTCGTCAAGAGCGGCGTCCTCGGGGATGTCGCCTTCGTGAACGCGCAGTGGAACCGCAAAGACAGCTGGCGTCGTGCGGCACCTACGCCCGAGCGCGAACAGGCCGTCAACTGGCGGCTGGCGAAGGATTCCCCGGGACTGATGGGAGAGATCGGCATCCATCAGCTCGATCTGATCTCGGAGTACCTCGGCGCGCGGCCGGCCGCGATCGTCGGCAGCGGCGCAACGGTCGCATGGCGCGACGGACGCGCTACCCCCGATACGGTGTCGTGCCTGGTCGAGCTGCCGAACGGTCGAGCGAACTTTCGCGCCACGCTCGCCAGTTCCTTCGGCGGGGCCTACACCGTCTTCAACGGCAGCAACAGCAGCCTGCTTCTGAAGGAGAACCGCGGCTGGCTGATCAAAGAAGCGGACTCACCGCTGCTCGGCTGGGAAGTGTACGCGCGCAAGGAGTCCGTCCACGACGAAACCGGCATCGCGATGGTCGCGGACGCGACGAAGCTCCTTCAGGCGGGAAAGGAACCCGGCAAGGACGGGCCGCTCGAGCCCGAGAAACCACCACTCGTCGTGGCGCTCGAGTCGTTCATTCAGAGCATTCGCGGAGGCACGCCGTCGGTGTGCGGCGCGCGCGATGGTTATGCCGCCACGGTCGCAGCCCTCGCGGCAAACGACGCGGTGGTCGGCTCGAAGCGCATCGAGATCGGCACTGATCGTTACGCAGTCTGAAGATCGGAGATGGATTATGAGCGACGACCCACAGAGCAACGTCTCGCGACGTGATTTCATCAGGACCACGGCCTCCGGTGTAGTCGCGGCAACCGCCATTCTCAACGCGCGTGGCACCGCCGCCGCGCCCGGACCGATCATCAATTCGAGAGTGATCGGCGCGAACGACCGCATCCGCCTCGGGATCGTCGGCGTGAAGACGATGGGAGGCGGACACCTGCGAAACCTTGTCGGGCCGGAGATGGCCGGCGACAACGAAGAGGTCATCGCGGTCTGCGACGTGTGGGAAACCGCGCGTCAGCGTGCGCAGGCCACGGCGAAGCTACCCGATTCCGCTGTCTACTCGGACTACCGGCGCCTGCTCGAGAACAAGGACATCGACGCGGTGGTCGTCGCCACGCCAGATCACTGGCACGGCCGCATTGGCGCCGATACGCTGCTCGCGGGCAAACACCTCTACATCGAGAAGCCGATGACGCGGCACCTCGATGAGGCCTTCAAGATCTACGATGCCGCCAAACGCACCAGGCGGATCGTACAGGTCGGATCGCACGGATGCAGCGACCCGAAGTACCTCCGGGCGCGCGACCTGGTCTCGGGAGGCACGGTGGGCCAGCTGTTGTGGGCGCAGGGAAGCTATTGCCGCAACAATCCCAAGGGCGAATGGAACTATACGCTCGAGCCCGAAGCCACGGAACAGACTGTCGATTGGAAGACCTGGCTGGGGCCGGCGCCGAAGCGCGCGTGGAGTGCCGAGCGGTTCTTCCGATGGCGGAAATACTGGGACTACGGCACGGGGATCATCGGCGACCTGTGGCCCCATCGGCTGCATCCGCTGATGCTCGCGCTGAACCTCAATGAGTTTCCGAGGTCCGTGAGCTGTGTGGGCGGCGATCTGTGCGGGACGGACCGCCGGCCTGGGCCGGACGGGAAGCCAGCCGGCGAAACCCGCGAGGTGGCCGACACCACCCTCATGATGGTGGACTTTCCATGCGGCGTGATGATTGTGCTCGCCGGCTCGACGGTCAACGAGCGCGGCATCGAAGACATCATCCGCGGGACGAAAGCGGACCTGACGATGGGCGGCAACCGGTTGCAAGTGGTGCCGGAGCGGCCGTTCGTGGACGAAGTCGACGCGCGAGACGAGACGCCGCCCGACGCCGGCGAAACACACGTGAAGCACATGAGGAACTTCCTCACCAGCCTGCGGAACAACGTTCCGCCGAACTGCAACGAGGATCTCGCGATTCGGGTGCAGACCGTCGTCTCGATGGCGGAGCTGGCCTATCGCAAGCAGCGGCAAGTGCGGTTCGACGAAGCCGCGCGCGAGATACGCGTGTGATCGCCCCGGCTGTCGAGGACGGGACAACAGGGCGTATCTGCCTTGCGCTCGACGCCATGGCGACGCGCTTCGAGCTCGTCCTCGACGGATCCGGCGACGTCGATGCCCGCGCAGCGGGTGAAGAAGCGCTGTCGGAGATAGCGCGCCTCGAAGAGCACCTGAGCTTCTACAGAGCCGGGAGCGACATCAGCTGGATCAACGCCCGCGCCGGGTCGGGACCAGTCAAGGTCGAGCCGCGACTGTTCTCGCTCCTGCAGCAGTGCCAGGCACTTTCGCTGGCGACCGATGGCGCGTTCGATATCACCGTCGCGCCGCTGATGCGCGCGTGGGGCTTCGTCGGCGACACCGGCGCGGTGCCCTCGCCGGTGAAGCTCGCGTCGGCGCGCGCCTGCGTGGGCTTCAGGTATCTGTCGCTCGATCCCGTGTCATCGTCGATTCGGTTCGAGCGTCCAGGCATGAGCATCGACCTTGGCGCAGCAGCGAAGGGCTATGCCATCGACGAAGCCGTCACGATTCTGCGTGCCCGCGGGATCACATCGGCGCTTCTTCACGGAGGGACGAGCAGCGTCCACGTCATCGGCGCACCGTCGAACGCGGTCAGCTGGCGCATCGGGTGGCATCCGCCGCGCACCTCGACGCAGGTGTTCACTCTTCGCAACGGTGCGCTGTCCGTGTCCGCCGTGCACGGGAAGGCCTTCGCGTACGACGGGCGCACCTATGGGCACGTGATCGATCCCCGTACCGGGCTGCCCAGCAGCACTGCTGTTTCGTCAGTCGTCACAGGACCCGGTTCCCTCGAAGCCGATGCCCTCTCGACGGCGCTGCTCGTTCTTGGTGCGGAATGGATCCCGGCGCTACGCCTTCGTTTCCCTGGGTACGATGGCGTCGTACGGTGACCGCCGCCGAGGGCCGGACCTTTCCGGGTTTTCGTTCGAGTCCTCCGATTACGGCGCCTCCCACTCGAGGGCGTAGAGGTCGCGGTCGGACTGGCGGCACGAGAGGAGTGGAGAGTCGTCCAGCGCCAGACCCTCGAAATAGCAAAAGGAGACATTCCAGGTCCCGATGGTCTCCAACCCTGTCACCCTTTCCACTCCGCGATCGCGCATCCGGACGCGATAGATGCCACCCTCCTCGGCCTGGAAGTAAAGAAACTCCTCATCACGTGACCAGACGGCATTATGAATGCCCCTGAACCGGGCCAGATCAGTCCACGTACGTGTCCGGAAGTCGAAAAGCACAAGTTTCGACTGGTCCAGGGGTAAGGCACCAGATGGGCAATCCCGGATGTTCGGCAGTCCCCCCGACTGCCCCGAGCGACGACAAGCCCGCGACTCATCGGCAGGATAAACCTGGGCCACCGGCACGACAATCTAGGTCCGGGATGTGCCGGAGTCAATGCACCAGCTTGCATGATTCATCGCTCGGCCTCGGCACATTGTTTGGTAGCCATCCATGGATGAGACGCACTGGACTGCGCATCACAACGGCGATACTCCTGAGCGTGCTGGCGGCGCCCTCGAACGCGTCGGCATATTCCGTCCTCGCTCACGAAGCTGTCATCGACGTGATGTGGGACGACCAATTAGCGCCGATCCTGAAGCAGAAGTTTCCTGACACCTCCGCAGCCGCGCTCCGGAAGGCTCGTGCGTACGCGTATGGCGGGTCGCTCATCCAGGATCTCGGGTATTACCCGTTTGGCAGCCGCCTGTTCTCGAACCTGGTCCACTACGTCCGCTCCGGCGACTTCGTCGAGGCGCTCGTTCGCGACGCGCAGAACGTCAACGAATACGCGTTTGCGCTCGGTGCGCTCGCCCACTACACCAGCGACAATCTCGGGCATCCGATTGCAGTGAACCGGGCGGTGCCGATCATCTATCCCAAGCTCGGCGCGAAGTACGGCCCCGAAGTCCTGTATGTCGATTCGCCGTCGCGGCACGTAATGGTTGAATTCGCGTTCGACGTACTGGAAGTCGCGCGCGGCGCCTTCAAGTCGGATGCATACCAGGAGCTGATCGGGTTCGCGGTCGCGACACCACTACTCGAGCGCGCGTTTCGCGAGACCTACGGCCTGGAGCTGCGGGACCTGTTCGGGAACACGGACCTGGCCATTGGCACCTACCGTCACGCGGTGAGCAAGACCATCCCTGACATGACGGCCCTGGCGTGGCGGGAGAAGCGTGACCAGATCCTCGCGTCGACACCGGCGGTCACCGAACGCGACTTCGTGTACTCCCTGACTCGGCCTCAGTATGAGGACGCGTTCGGAACCACCTACCGCAAGCCGGGACTCCTCGCGCGATTCGTCGTGATGATCTTCAAGATCATCCCCAAGTTTGGGCCTTTCAAGCCACTGGCGTTCGAGCCGCTGACGCCGGAGACCGAGCGGATGTTCCGTGAGAGCTTCACCGCGACGTCTGATCGGTACCGCGCGTCGCTGCGCGCGCTCGGCGACGGGCAGCTCGGTTTGAGCGATCTGGATCTCGACACGGGCCACCCGTCGGCGCGTGGCGCCAATCCTCTCGCCGATGAAACGTACAGCGTTCTACTCGGCGAGCTCGCTGACCGAAACTTTGCCAGCGTCCCGGCTGCGCTTCGCCGCTGCATCAACGAGCATTACGCGTCAGGAACCATGCCGCAGGAGGCTAGCCGCAAGGTGCGCAAGCAGGAACGGAAGGCCGCGCGGCAGCTCGCCGGACTCAACGCAGCCGTCGCGCAGGGCCGCTGACCGGCGGAGGCTGGGTTACCACCCACGATCGTGGGGATACCGGATCGTCGGCATCATGCCCGTTGCAAACGTCTGTCCCCGGCCCCGACGCTCTCTATCGGAAAGTCAGCACAGCCCTCCCGCTGGGCACCTGCTGCGGAATCAGGTGGCGGAGCCGGGCAGGCCTCACCCTGGAATCGAGCAGTCCGTCCCGGGCGAATGAGAGCAGATCCTCGAATTCTTTGTCCAACAGCACGGTGGGATTGGCAATGCGCGAGTCGAGACGATCAAGCAAGGAGGATGGGACCGAAGGCGCCGCGGAGATCGTCGTCGAGCACGTCGGTGCTGTACGCCTGGAGTGAGGCACGCACATCCAGAGGATGGCGAATAGCGGCGTCCAGTGACACGAACGCGGGGCCGCCGATCACCGCTGCACGGCCCCATTTGTGCGTCCATCGATCACGGTGACCTTGTCGCTCAGGCGGTTGGCGACGTAAATCATGTTGGTGACCGGGTTGACCGCCACGGCCCATGGCCCCTTGTCCGCGGGCACCGTCGCCGCGACTGTATTCGTGCGGCCGTCGATCACGGACACGGTGTTCGCGTGGGTGTTGACGACATAAATCCTGTTCGTCCTGGTGTTAATCGCGATCTGCTGCGGCCACAATCCGACTTTCACCGTGGCGATCGGCCGGTTCGACGCGCCGTCAATGACCGTGACGTCGCTGCTGGCGTAGTTCACGACGTAGATGCGGTTGGTGACCTCATTGACCGCCACTGCCATCGGCACACTTCCGGCCCCAACCATCGAGACTACGCCCGTCCGCGTGTCGATGACGGTGATCGCGTTGTTGTTCGGTGTCGGCAGATAGAGGAGTCCGCTCGTCTCGCTGAAGGCTGAGTCCCACTGATGAAGACCAGGAACCTCGAGCCGCGCCGGCTCATTGGTCACACCATCCACGACGGTCAGGAAGTTGTCTTCGTAGCCGACGAAGTAGACCTTGTTCGCCTTGACGTTGACCGAGAGCGCGTTGCCTTCCGTGCCCGCGTGGATAGTGGTCGAAGACTTCGTCGCGAGATCGATGACTGACGGATCCGTGCCGGTGCTGGCCGACACGTACAGCTTGTTCGTGACGGGATTGAGCGCCGTCAGACTGCCGCGATCGGCCCTGAGCGTGTCGATGATCGCGTCGGTGTCGGGATCGATGATTGAAATGGTCCCGGGCCCGCGGTTCATCGCGTAGACCCGTCCGCTGCGCGGATCCATGGTGAGATTCTTGACGTTGGCGCCGGTCTTGAGCGTGACCACCGGCCCCTCCGCGCCGTTGACGATCTTGACGATGCCAAGATCGGGAAACGCCGCATACGCCTTGCCGTTGCGCGTGTTGACGACCACGCCCTTGGGTCCGTCGGTGACGCCGACCTCCGCGCTGACCGCGCCGGCCAGGCCGAGGAGCGCGGCCAGTGCGATGGCCGGTCGTCGCGAGGTAGTATGTCGCGTCATTAGTTACCGAGGGGCTTTGCCCCTCGGACTCCCCTACACGCGCCCTCGCTCGCCGCTGCGACGGCTCGCTCCGGTCGCGTGGCTCGCTCGTGCGCTCGTCGGCAGGTTATGGGATAGGTTCTAATAATGCGGCGAATCATACTGGCGATCGACAACATCCTGCGGTGGCTCTTGTCGCGATAGAAGTGGTTTCAAGACCGGTACCAGAGACTCGGCGAACGAGCGCGCGCGTGAGCCCACGCGAGCGGAGCGGGGATCGTGGGACCCCCGCGAGCGAACGTGTAGGGGAGTTCGAGGGGCGAAGCCCCTCGGAAAGGAAGATGACCTCCCGCAAGATCCCATCTCATTTCGCCGAACTGTTGGATTTTCTTCCCGACGTGCTGGCGTGGGTGAAGGATCGCCAGGGCCGCTATCTGTGGGTCAATCGAGCCTTCCTCATTCAATACTCTCTCGATCACCCCGGCGGAAAGGGGGTTGTCGCGGTCGAGAATATTCAGGGCAAGACCGACTATGACTTATCCCCGGCGTTCCTGGCCGATCAATTCCGCCACGATGATGAACAAGTGCTGGCTGGCCACCGCGTTGTCAATCGCCTCGAGCGAGTCGGAGGAGCCCAGGGTCCCACGGTCTGGAACATTACCGACAAGATCCCCGTCGTCGATGCGAAAGGCGCCATCATTGGCACGGCCGGGATTACTCGCGCCGCCGGACCCGCGAACAGCCTCGAAGCGACCGCCCCAGGCTTCGGACCGGCCCTGGCGCACATGCGCGCTCATTTCCATCAGGAGATCACCAATCGGGACCTCGCGTCCATTTCGAACATGTCGCTCCGGGCGTTCGAACGGCAGTTCCAGGCCACCTTCCATCTCACCCCGCACCGGTTCCTGCGGAAGCTTCGGTTGCGCATTGCGAGTCGTGCCTTGATGGACACGGATGCTTCGCTGGCCGACATCGCCTTGCAATGCGGCTTTGCGGATCAGAGCCACTTTTCCCGCGAATTCCGGCGGCAATTCGGGCGCACCCCTCGCGAATATCGCGAGTACTACGGGCCCTAGTCTTATCGGAGGGGCTTCGCCCCTCGGACTCCCCGACACGCTCTCGCGCGCGCCGCTGCGCCGGCGCCCTCCGTTCGCGTGGCTCGCTCGCGGTGCTCGCTCGCACCGTGGCAACCATCGTCAGGTTATGCGATGGCGTCTAGCCTGCCGTTCCTGTCACAAAAGCTGCCGTTCCCGTGCAATAACTCTTGCGCAACACGCGCTCTCATGTCGCCGGGAGGTGGGACCGATGAGAAGCCGTCTCACGCTGTGGGCACTGTTGGGCCTGTCGTGCGCGACGCCGGCCGCCGCGCAATTGGCGTCGCAAACGGCGTTGGTCGGAACGGTGACGGATAGCGGCGGCGCGGTGGTGCCGGGCGCCCAGGTCGTCGCCGTCAACACCGGCACGAAGGATACCTACGAGACGACGACGAACGCGGAGGGGTATTACAACATCCAGTTCGTCCGCACCGGCACCTATGAAATCACGGTCAGCGTGACCGGCTTTCAGACCTTCAAGGCCACCGGCGTCCAAGTGACCGGCAACCAGGTCGTGCGCACCGATGGGGTGCTCAAGATCGGCAACCTCACGGAATCGGTGAATGTCGAAGCCCGGGCACAGGTCCTCACGACCGACAGCGCGACGGTCTCGGAGACGATCGGCAAGCGGGCGATCGTCGAGCTGCCGCTCAATGGCCGCAACGTCTGGAGTCTCGCAGCCACGACTCCCGGCGTGCTCGCGGGCATCAACAGCGATATCGGTTTGAGCTTCAGAGGCGCCGGTCAGCGGGAGATTCAAAACAGCCTGTCGCTCGACGGCATCAATGCCTCGGCCAACCTTCTTGCCTCGACCAGCATGCGGCCGATTGCCGATGCGGTTGAAGAGATTCAGATCCAGACGGGCAGCACATCGGCCGAGTACGGGTCGTATCTTGGCGTCGCGATCAATGTGGTGACCAAGAGCGGGACCAACACCATGCACGGCTCCGCCTTCAACTTCTTCAAGGACGATGCCCTCAATTCGCGTGGATGGTATGAGAACCCGGCGAATCCGAAGAATCCGTTGCGCAGCAATCAGTTTGGTTTCGAGACAGAAGGGCCGGTGATGATCCCCGGTCTCTATGATGGCCACAACAAGACATTCTTCATGGGCGCCTACGAAGGCGTGCGTGCGGAATCGCTCAGCCCGACGTTCGGTTCGGTTCCAACCGCGCTGATGCGTCAGAGGCAATTTCTCGGAGATCAGCACCGCCATCAAAAACCCGTTCACTGGCCAGCCGTTTCCGGGCAACATCATCCCGCAGTCGATGCTATCGCCGGTTGCGCTTGGACCTGCTGCAGTACTACCCGACGCCGAATGCGACCGGCACGGCCAATAATCTCGCAACCACGGCGTCGAGTAAGGACAACATCGACCAATTCCTCGGGCGCGTCGATCAGAACATCGGCAACAAGATCCGTCTGTTTGTGCGCTACAACTGGCACGACAGCCTCAATACGTCGATCGGTGCGATTCCCGCGACCGGTGTGACGCAGCCGCGGGTGAACAAGAACACGCTGTTCACCTATACCCACACGCTGAAGCCCAACCTGTTCAACGACTTTCGCATCGGTTACCACCGCCTCGACTTCAACACCTTGAATCAGTTTCTCGGTCAACGACCAGGCCGGGTCCGGCACGGCGCTCGGCATCCCTGGATTCGACGGCGACACGAAATATAACAATCCGGGCATCCCGAGCGTGAACGTCAGCACCTTCAGCAGCCTCGCCGCCGGCGGCACGAATTGGTACCAGTTCGACACGACGTTCCAGGCATCGGACGTCCTGGCCTGGAACCGCGGCTCGCATACCGTGCGAACGGGATTCGACCTGCGCCGGTTGGCGACCGGGCGGCAAGCGGCCAACGATCCGCGCGGCCTGTTCAACTTCACCGGTGACATCAGCGGGTATTCGGTGGCGGACTTCATGCTCGGACTGCCGCGGACGGTGATTCCGCCGACCGACCAGATTCAGGGGCACGTCGGCGGCTGGCGCAACGGGTTCTTCATCAACGACAACTGGCAGCCGAGGCGAAACCTGACGCTGAGTCTCGGCCTGCGATACGAGCGCGACACGCCGGTGCAGACGTATGCCGGCGTCGCGGACATGCTCGCTGAGGACTTCCTGACGATCATCCCCTCACCCAACCGAGCGGACTATCCGGTCAAGGGGTTCGAGTTCACCGAGGCAAACAACAAGGACTGGGCTCCCAGGCTGGGGGCGACGTATCGGCTCGAGCGAGAAAACGGTGCTGAGAGCGGGCTACGGGATCTACTACAACCCCAACCAGATGAACTCGTTCACCTTCCTCACCAACAACCCGCCGCTGGCGGTCGTGTCGACGTTGACCTCGGATCCTGCGAATCCGACGTTGTCATTCGAACATCCGACCGGCGTGGCCGGCCCGGCGGCGGCTCCCGACATGATCTCACCGACGCGCCATCTGCCCGACGCGCGCAAGGATCAGTGGAACGTCGACCTTCAGCGGGAAGTGTGGGCGAGCGGTGGAATCGACATCGAGTACCTCGGTTCCAATACCAGCCACCTCGATCGCAGCTTCTTCAACAACACGCCGACGCCGGGTCCTGGCGCGGTCGATCCACGGCGGCCCACGTCATTGTTCAGGAGCCGCCGCATCATCCAGAACGATCTGATCGCTGACTACGACGCGGTGACGTTTGGATTGCGTCAACGGATGTACAAGGGCCTGCAGGCCGACGTGCATTACACCTGGTCGCGGACGCGCGACATGTCGACGCACTCGAACGGCGGCGGCCAGACGATGGACAACTACGACATCTGGCGCGATTATGGACCCGCGATCTGGGACGTCCCGCACCGCCTCGTGGCGGGCTATCTGTACGACATCCCGTTCCTGAAGTCGTCGCCGCAGCCGGTTCTGAAATATCTCGTGGCGGGCTGGCAGGTCTCCGGCGTGACGACGATTCAGAGCGGCTCGCCCGTCAACGTCACGCTCAGCGCCGATCGCGCCAACATCGGGATCACGGGACAGCAGCGACCCGACCTCGTCGGTGCCGTGCCGACGCTGAACTGCGTCGCCGATCCGGATCCGGCAAGGCGTCACCAGCTGATGAACTGCTACGACCCGTCCGCATTCGCGCTGCCGGCGCAGTTCACGTTCGGCAACGCGCCGCGCAACATCTTGCGCGGGCCGAAATTCATGAGCACCGATTTGTCGTTGATGAAGACCGTGCCGATTGGCGGCGGGGCGCGGTTCCAGTTCCGCATGGAGTTCTACAACCTCTTCAACAACGTCAACTACGGCAATCCGGGCTCGACCTACGGCGTCCCCCTGGCTTCTTCCTTCGGGCGCATCACCTCCGCCGGCACCATGCGGCAGGTGCAGCTCGGAGGAAAGGTGCTCTTCTGAGGGCGTCGGAGGCAGTGATGGCGAATCGCTGGCGGCTGGCGGTGATTATCTCGGCGGTGATGGCCGCGGCGGCGATCGCCCCGAGCTCGGCGAGGGTCGCCGGCGCGCCGGCGACCCTTCCCCGAGAGCGTGTCCCTACCTACTCGAAGGATGTCGCGCCAATCGTCCAGAACAATTGCCAGGTCTGTCATCGTCCCGGTGAGGCTGGCCCGTTCTCGCTGCTGACCTATGAGGACGCACGCCAACGTGCGACCAAGATCAAGGACGCTCTCGTCGACGGAAAGATGCCGCCATGGTTTGCCGATCCTCGCTACGGCAGGTTCTCCAACGCCATGGGCTTGAGCGCATCCGAGATCGACACGATCGTGAAGTGGGTCGATGGTGGAACACCGGCAGGCGATCCACGCGACCTGCCGAAGCCCGCCGAGTGGGTCGAAGGCTGGGGCATCGGCAAACCGGACATGGTGTTCGAGCTGCCGATGCCCTTCGAGATTCCGGCGCGCGGCGTCATCGACTATCAGCACGTCATCGTCCCGACGAACTTCACTGAAGACCGCTGGATTCAGGCGGCGGAAATACGTCCCACCGAGCGGGAGGTCGTGCATCACCTCATCGCGTTCGTCCGCGAGCCGAAATCGAAATGGTTTCGAGGCCAGCCGGCTGGCGTCTTCTTCACGGCGCCGAAGGTCAGTACGGATGAAGAAACGGAAGCCGGCGCGCTGCCCAGCGATTTTCTGGTCGGCTACGCGCCGGGCCAGCCGGCGGAGATTCTCGAGCCCGGGCAGGGAAAGCTCATCAAGGCCGGCTCCGACATCGTCTTCCAGATGCACTACACGCCGCACGGCCATGCGCGGAGCGATCGCACGCGGCTTGGTATCGTCTTCGCCAAACAACCTCCGAAAGAGCGCGTCCTCACGCTGTCGGCGGTCAACGACAAGTTCAAGATTCCGCCGGGTGACCCGAATTATCGCGTCGATGCGAGCTTCGAAGTGGGCACGGACGTCACGCTCGCCAGCCTGCATCCGCACATGCACGGACGCGGAAAGGACTTCGAGTACCGCGCGGTGTTTCCGTCCGGCAGGACGGACATCCTTCTCAAGGTGCCCCGTTTCGACTGGCACTGGCAGAACTGGTACAACCTCGAGCAACCGATCGCGCTGCCGAAAGGCACCAGGATCGATTGCACCGCCCACTTCGACAACTCGTTTAACAACCCGGAGGCCGCCGATCCAACGAAGGAAGTGACGTGGGGCGATCAGAGCTGGGACGAGATGATGATCGGGTTTTTCAACCTGGTGTTCGACGCCAGCCTCCCGGTTGACAAACTGTTCGTCAAGAAACCAAAGGCGGAGATCGCGGGGGGCACCCGTCGAATCATCGCCCTGGCCGAACCGGGCCAGACGATTCATCAGCCGTTCGCTGACGCGGCGCTGCAGTGGCTGCAGGAGACGGCGCCGAAAGAAGGATTCACCGTTGACTACATCCGCACGACGGAGCCGATTGACGACGCCTATCTGGCGGCGCACGACGTGTTCGTTCAGGTCAACTATCCGCCGTACCGCTGGACGCCGGTGGCCGAAGCCGCGTTCAAGAAGGCGATGGAGCAAGGGACGATCGGGTGGGTGGGTTTCCACCACGCATCGCTCCTCGGCAAGTTCGACGGCTTCGAGATGTCCCCCTTCTTCCATCAGTTCATGGGCAACATCGTGTTCAAGAGCTACATCCCCGACTTCGCGACGGGGACGGTCCGCGTCGAAGACGCAGCGCATCCGGTGGTCAAAGGACTGCCGGCGGCTTTCCCGATTGAGAACGACGAGTGGTACACCTACGACCGATCGCCTCGGCCCGACGTGCACGTGCTCGCAAACGTCGATGAGAACAGCTACGAGCCGGCGCGCACCGTGAAGATGGGCGATCACCCGGTCATCTGGACGAATCCGCACTACAAAGCGCGGAACGTCTACTTCCAGTTCGGACACAAAGCCGAGCTGTTCCAGAACAGCGCGTTCAAGACGCTGTTCCTCAACGCGATTCGCTGGGCCTCGGGGCGGTAGCCGCGTCGAGGGCGTCCTCAGCGAGCAATAGCTGACACGGCAGTAGAATCCCATTAGGGGGTAAAGCCGTGTTCGACAGCTATCGCCACAAGTACGACAACCTCAGGATGACGCGGGAAGACGGAATCCTCGAAGTCGCCTTGCATTCAGGCGGCGGTCCCCTCGTGTTCAATGGCTACGTGCATGAAGCCCTGGTTCGCGCCTTCCGTGACATCGGGGACGATCCCGAGAACCATGTCGTCATTCTGACGGGCACGGGCGATGAATTCTGCGCCCGGATCACGCCGGACGGATTCGACTTCTTCACGCCCACCGGATACGACAAGATCCTTCGGGAGGGTACGAAGATCCTGGAGAACATTCTCGACATCCAGGTCCCGATGATCGCAGCGATCAATGGGCCGATGACGGTGCATTCCGAGTATGCCTTGCTCTGCGACATCGTCATTGCCACCGAAGATGCCTACTTTCAGGATGCGCCTCATCCCGCATTCGGGATCGTGCCTGGTGACGGCTTGCATGTCGTGTGGCCCGAAGTCATCGGTGAGATTCGCGGTCGGTATTTCCTGCTCAGTGGCCAGAAACTGAGCGCTGCCCAAGCGAAGGATTTCGGCGCGGTGAACGAGGTCGTTTCTCGTGACGGGTTGCTCCCGCGGGCCTGGGAATTGGCTCGCCACATGAACAAGCAGAGCGCGCTCACATTGCGATACACGAGGATGGCGCTCTCGACACGCTTTCGCCGCAGGCTTCAGGAAGGGTTGTCGTACGGACTCGCCCTCGAGGGCATCTCTGCGGCGCAGGTCGCGTGGCTGAACGCTCAAAAGGCGAAAGGTTGAGGATTCCTTGGCGGCTGAGACCGATGATGCCTTCCGGCAGCTGAACGACGCGGAGTTGGCCGCGTTGGGGCCGCTTGGCGTTCGCCGGACGGTGTCGGCCGGTGATTATCTGTACCGGGAGGGCGACGCCGGCTACGATTTCTACGTCGTCCTTGCGGGCGCCGTCGAGATCGTCGTCAACGCCGACGGGAAGGAACGCGTCATCGCCCGCCACACGCCCGGCCGATTCCTCGGCGAGCTGAATCTGCTGACCGGTCAACGTGTGTTCGTGTCGGCGCGAGTGGCAGAGACCGGCGAAGTGCTCGCCGTTCCGCGTAATGCGTTCAGGCGAGTGATCGCCACGGACGCGGGTTTGAGCGACAAGATCCTCGCTGCCTTTCTCGCGCGCCGTGCGATTCTCTTGACTGGCGCCTCGTCGGCGATTCGCGTCATCGGCTCGCGGTTCTCGGCGGACTCCGGCCACGTTCGGGAGTTCCTGGTTCGCAACCGAATCCCGCACGAGTGGTTGGACCCGGACGCCGATACCGACGTCGAGCGCCTCTTGCGGGAGTTCGAGATCCCCCCGCGGGACTCGCCCGTCGTCATCGTCTCAGGCAAGGTGCTGCGCCGCCCGACCCCGGGTATGCTGGCTGAGTACCTCGGGCTCACCGTCGGAACGATGCCCGGTGGCGGCGTCGATTTGATCGTCGTCGGCGCGGGTCCGGCTGGCCTCGCGGCAGCGGTGTACGGTGCGTCGGAGGGACTCCGCACACTCGTACTCGAGATGGTCGCGGTCGGTGGCCAGGCAGGGTCGAGCTCGAGGATCGAAAACTACCTCGGGTTCCCGACCGGTATTTCCGGAGGAGACCTCACGCAGCGGGCCACGGTTCAGGCCCAAAAGTTCGGCGCATCTTTTAGCAGTCCATGCACGGTCGCATCGCTTCGGGAGGACGCCGGCCACTTCGTTCTGCGTCTGTCCAATGGCACTGAAGTTCTCGGCCGGGCCGTGATCGTCGCGACCGGCGCGAGCTACCGGAGACTCGATGCCGTCGGCCTCGAGCAGTTCGAGTCCCGCGGCGTGTATTACGCGGCGACTGAGTTGGAGGCCCGGGCGTGCGGCGGTTCCCCCGCGGTCGTCGCCGGGGGGGGCAACTCCGCCGGACAGGCCGCCTTGTTTCTCGCTAACGCTGGCAGCGCGGTCACGATCGTGATTCGGGGGCCGGACCTCGCGGCGAGCATGTCTCGCTACCTTGTCGATCGCATCGAAGCCGACAAACGGATAGCCGTCCGGCGAAACACGGGAATCGTGGCACTCGAGGGCGACGAGTCCCTGACTCGAGTGCGGATCAGTGGTCCGGGCGGGGACGAAACGCTGGCCAGCACCGCCCTGTTCTCATTCATCGGCGCCGACCCTGCCTCGCAGTGGTTGGCAGGCTTTGCCGCCCTGGACGATCGAGGGTTTGTGCTCACGGATCGATCCCTCGGGCTCGAGCGCCTCAACGGACCCTGGCAGGCGCTCGGACGCTCCCCGCTCCCGTTCGAAACCAGCCATCCGGGGTTGTTCGCCGTCGGCGACGTCCGCTCGGGATCGACCAAACGCGTCGCGGCGGCGGTCGGCGAAGGTTCGGCCGCCGTTCGGTCGGTCCACGATTATCTGGCTTTCGGTCGTCACGCCTGATCGCGATGGGCGACCGAACCTGGGAGTGCTTGAAGTCTTGCGGCTTGTCTTGTCCGGATAGCGCGCCGCGTAGGCATACGCGACCATCGCGCCGATGTCGTGGCCCACGATGTCGGCGCGGTCGATGCCGAGCTTGTCGAGGACGGCGCGGATGTCGCCGGCCTGCGTCCACTTGTCGTAGCCGCCGGCGGGGTGCGAGGACAGGCCTCGTCTCGGATCTGCTCGGCAACAGCGCTCGACGTATGCTGCGGGCCCTGGCAGACGACGAAACGGATCCCGCGACGCTGGCGGCCATCGAGCATCCCGGCATAGCATCCCGGCATGATGTGGACGGATTTTCGCCCTGGCGACGTGACGCGGCGTAGCACTAGCGTCGATTCCAATCGTCTTGTCCGTCACCAGATTGGCCGTACTCAGACACTGCAGTACCCATCACGTGAATGTGCTTGCGAATCAGGGCCCAGACCATACATTTCAGCAAGCACGAGGTTGACGACCTGCCACGCACCTGCGATGATTCACACGGTACGGGAAAGCTCCCCACGATTTCGAGCGTGCTGCGGAGTACCCAGCCTACCGGGACCTTTTTGACGCAGACCTGTCGAGCTACGCGTCGGCAGCATCGACGACCCGTCCCGCTGAATCGACGCTTCGTAGCCAGTGCCGACCTAGACTGACCGCGGAAATCGGCGGCCGGTAACACGGGAATGGAGACACGATGTCCCCTGCAAAGCAATCCGGACGTGACATTGAGATCAATCCGCTGTTGGCGCGCCTTCTTTCGCACGGCGTCGACGCAATCGCGTTTCGGGGCTACGTCGGCCCTTCCAAGAAGGAAGGAACAATACGGCTTTACCCGACGCTTGGATTTCTGAACGTCTTCATTGACATCGGTCTGGATGACATCGTTGAGACGGCGCCCGCGCCAACGACTGTGCTGCCGCATGGTGGCATGATCGTCTGGGTGAGGAGCGACGCCGAGGTCGTCTTCCACGGCGATACGGTCGTCACGGTGCTGGTTCGCACGCTGCGGCGCCAACGGGCGGCCATCGACCAAACCTCGGCGAACGCTCCATCCTCGGATGCCGCCAAATACGTTGACGTCGTACGGGGGCGACTCCGCATGGGCGTGCCCGCAGGGACCCTGCGCGATGACGTTTGTGCGTCGTGCAGAGGATGCGCAAGCTGCACGAGCGTATGTCAGTCCGGTGTGGTGGAGTGAACGCACAAACGATTCCGCCGGCCCGTTCGCCTCATGACGAACTGCACGATTTTCGCGGTGCACTGGCCTGCGATGCTCCATTTCTCATCGAGAAACTGATCAAGGATCACATCGTCGCCAGCGCCGTCGAGGGCGAGATGCTTTTCACCGAGGTCAAGAGATACCTCGTGCTCACGCGGCTCGATCCTCATATTTCATGGCAGATGTATTCGACGCGTGTGGACGAGGTTTGGCATCAATTCGTGCTCTTCACTCGCGAGTACGGGAACTTCTGCGATCGGCACCTCGGCGGGTTCGCCCACCATCGTCCAGGCAACGCACCGGAATTGCCCTCGGATCACCAGTTGGAACGGTCGACATTCCGGTCGTTTGCCGCGCGGTACCGGGAAGTATTCGGGCAGGAACTTCCCGAGTGCTGGAAGGACGAACGGAGTATCACGCTCGCTCGTCGACTCATCAGTGACAAAGCGCACCGCCTGGTGATTTCTGAGGACGCAGGGCGGGTGTCGCTCGTCGACGAAGGCGGCACTGTCCGGTTCTCGGTTGATTCCATCGCACGCGAAGCCGTCACCTTCATCGCGACGACTGGAGCATTTTATGTCCGCGAGCTGCCGGGCGATCTGACCGACGAAGAGCGGATTGCAATTGCCGCGACGCTTGTCGAGCAGCGACTTCTCCGCGTCGCTTCGTAACGAACACTCACCACGCGGCGTTGACGCCGGCAACGGGAAACTCGAGTCCGAGTCGCTCCCACTGCTCGCTGACCCGGCGCAGCGACGGCTCCGCTCTTTCCATCCAATCGGGGTGTACAGAGCGCCGATCCTGAACATGAAATGGTTCGATCGAGGACCCGAGAGCACCGAAGCGTTCGGCGAATTGCCGTGCTCGCTGCGTGTAGCGTTCCGCGCCGTACGCTACCACTTCGCACGTGCGCGCTATGGTCGGGATGCTCATCGCGAGCCGTACATGATAGTTCTCCCAGTACCGCAGATAGGCGCCGAAGTAGTCCATGGTTTCCATTTCCGCGGGGGTGAACCCGAGGTCGCCCAGTTCTCTAGCGCAGAACTTCTCGACGTTCCCACGAGAGGCAAAGCGCCCGTCGGGAGGAAATCCGCCACCTGCTTCGTACGTGGAGATACAGGACGGCACCGGATGCCGAACGGTGACGATTGCCTCAGTGGACACGCCGAGCGCCGTGTGAAACAGGCCGGCCGCATAAGGGGCCTTCATCATCTTCTTCGGCACAACTATGGTCCCGCCACGCGGATTCCGGTCACCGAAGAATATCTCGACCATCGTGAGATATTCGGCCATTGTCTGCAGACTGCTCATCCAACCATTACCCGACTTGCTGAATCGCCACGGTCCGGCGTCGGGGAACGCGTCATGGCCCAAGACCTCCGGCACCGCCTTCGGGTCATGTCCCAACGCGCGAAAAAGCTGCTTCGTAAGGTACTTGCCTCCGCTGCGCGGAATGCCGACGACCAGAAAGAAACGGAATCTATCCTGAACGGCTCGCAACGGAGCTATGTCTCCGATAAGCAAAGCGACAAACAATTCGTAGGCGCGCGAAACATACCGCATGCCCTCGTCGCCGTCGATGAGCTTTTCTGCTTTCTGGAGGACGTCATGACGAGAAGTACTCCGTCCGAGCATCCTCACCCGCTCCTGACCGTACTCCCCCCAGCTCGTCCCATCGAAGGGTTCGTTCGAGATCCACTGTTGCAGAAAGTCAATGAAGTCGCGCGAAGGAGGGAACACTTCGTCGGTAAGGGTGATACGGACGCTCATGACTCCTCCGTGACCGTTGGCTATCGATTGACTATGTCTCGAGAGTAGCGCCGTGGATGACCTCGATTTCTGGCACGACGCTTGGGCCTCGGGCATCGTCGCACCGCGGGTAGGACGACCGGACAACCTACTCGAGATGCATTGGCCGTCCTTGGAAGTCGCACCGGGGAGCCGGGTCCTCGTTCCGATGTCCGGTAAGTCAGGTGATCTAGCATGGCTCGGATCGCACGGATACATCCCAGTCGGTGTCGAGATCTCTCCAATACCGTGCCGAGAGTTTTTTGTCGAGCTCGGTGTCTTACCTGACCAAGCCGCCTATGGACCGTTCGTGAAGTGGCATGGATCCGGCGTCACCATTCTTCAGGGAGACTTTTTCGATCTCAACGACACCTACGACGCTGCCATCGATCGAGGCGCGCTGGTCGCAGTATGTCCGTCACGCAGGGTGAGCTACGCCGACCATCTCAAAACGCGCTTGACACCCGGCGCGCCGATCCTGCTGGTCGTCATCGAATACGATCCCGCACGTCACAACGGTCCTCCGTATCCGGTTTTCCCGGACGAACTACGCCGATTGTTCCCAGGATCCGTCGAACTTGGGCGGGGCCCCATGCGACGTCGACGTTGGCAGCGCATCGGCGGGGCCGAGGCGGTGGTTTGGGCGGCTAGCGCTGTCCGGTGAAGACATGACCGCTCGCGCTCAGTTCTGTCGGCCGTTGAGTGGCCAGTTTGCCGATCAGTCGTGTCATTGCTCTCGTTTCTCTACGCAGTGGCCCGCGCTTTTGTAAAAGGTCGCGATGTTCATCAGATTATCGGCACTGACGCCAAACCCGACCCAGCGGGGATGCCGTCGACGCCATGAGAGCGACAGCGGCTCAGACCGGATCGTGCCAGAGATCTGATTGACGTTTGCGCGAAGTCGACAACAGCGCTCAGCCTGACGAACGCGTCGCGACTTGGCCTGACTTGCGAGGATCTTGGTCGGGGTCGCCCGGTTGGCTGGCCCACTTGGGCTGGTTCCGCGCTTGCGGTTCGACGACTCAGACGCCAAGGGCCCGGCTCGCGAGCTCGGTGCCCTCGACCCGCGCCCGGATCTTCGCGAATGCCGTTTCTCGCGCCGTCGACGTGTCGTCGGCGAACGGCGCGAAGCCGCAGTCGTCCGTCGTGCCGAGTTGGTCGACCGGGATGACCCTTGCGGCCTCGAGCACACGATCTCGAATCGCTTCCGGGGTCTCGACGCGCGGATCGATGGGGTCGGTCACGCCAATGAACACGCGCTGGGACGGCCTGAGGTGCGCCTTGATGAGGCCGAGGACTCGCGGACGGTCCCGCTCGCTCGCGAGTTGAACGTAGAAGTTGCCGACCCGCAGCTCGAACAGGCTTGGCAGCAGTTGCGCGTAGTCGACGTCGGCGCTATGTGTCGAATCGCGGTCTCCGCCTGGACACGTGTGCACTCCGAGGCGCGACCGCTCACCGTCCTGGAATCGGTCCAGCACGCGATTGTTCAATGCTATGAACGTGCGGAGTAGTGCGAGGCTGGGATCCAGCTTGACGGCGAGACGTCCCTCCGTGAAGTCGATCTGCACCTTGTCGGCGCCAGCGTCGAGTGCCCGGCGGATGTCCGTCTCGGCTTCGCGGAGCAGGTCCTCGAGAAAAGTCTCTTTCGAGTAGCCCGGGATACCGCTCTCGGGATATAGCAGGCTCAAAGCCGATGACGAGATTACCGCCTGCTTCAGCGGCCGATGGGTGTGACGCCTGGCGGCCTCGGTGTAGGTGGCGGCATACGTTCCATACCGAAAGGGCCCCCCACTGAGCCGCGGAAGCTGTCTGGTGTGGCCGTCCGCGAAAGGGATCGTGACGCCATCCGGTTCGAGGTTTGGGAGTCCGTGCACGGGGTACGTAGCAAAACTCGGCTTCGTCTGCTCGCCGTCGGTGACGAGGGGCGACCCGGTCGCTTCCAACGCCGCGATGGTCTCCCTGACGGCCTCGTCACCCAACCGGTCGAGCTCGGCCTGATCGAGGCGTCCCACCGCAAACGCGCGCATGGCGTCGATCAGCGCGGGCGTGCGCGGAATGCTGCCGATAGGTTCAGTCGGGATATTCATGGTGATCTCGGATCGCCCTTGTCGGATGGGCGGTCGAGGCTACCGAGTTGGCGCGACACACACAATAGTTCAATTGCATTAGAACGGTCGGTACTGCTTCGACGACGAGACGTGCAGGCCTAACCTCGTCTGCTCTCGCAACCTGGGCAGGCACCGTAGACCGAGTTGCCCTTGTAGTCGAGCTCTTTCAGACCGGCTTGTGAGGTGAAGTAGCCGCGAATGGCCTCGCGCCGCAGGAACAGATAGCAGCGGCCGAGTGGTGATTCCGGCGGCGTGCGACTGATGTCCCGAACAAGGTCGGCCTGCGCTGTTGCGGACAGCCCCGCAAACTCGTGACCGAACCGCTCCCGCGATTGCTGCTCCAGCAGTTTCAAACCGGTCCGCACGATGGCCTGCGAATCCACGGTTTCCAATTCCACCACGCTGGCTTCTCCGTAGTGGGCGACGGCGAGCGCGCGATGCGACGGATCGAGGGTTCGGGCGGCACGGCGGATGCCATCGTCGCTCTGCAAGCGCAAGTCGAGCCAGGCAATCGTCTCCGACAGCGCGCCAGCGTCCACGCTCCCGAGCAGAACCCCGACGAGACGAGTGACCACATCGAGCTCGTGATGAGAAAAGAACAAGGGCTGCAACTGACCTCGTCGAGGCACGGCGAAGTCGGTTTCCGCGCCGCGTGGAACGACCGGCGCGTTACGGGCCGCCAAGACGTGACTCAGATGCTCGGCTGAAGGCTCGTAAAGGCCAGGCGGCAGCCCGGCCGCCGCCTCCTGAATGGCCAGACTCATCGCACCTGCCAGATCGGGCGCCAGGCCGGCGACGCCTGCAAGCGCCGTGAGCTCTCCAAGGCGCAGGAGCCACGCGCGCCGCGTCAGATCGTCGTCAGAGTCGTCTGGCGCGCGCCTCGTCTCGCTCACAGCTCACCTCGACGGAAAGACTCGGCGATGTGTTCGCCCACACGCGCGGAAATCGCCATGATCGTCAGCGTCGGCTCATAACAGCTTTGCGTCGGAAAGACGGCGCCGTCGCCGACAAAGAGGTTCGGTACGTGGTGCACCTTGCAGTTGCGATCCACGACGCTCGTCTTCGGATTGTCGCCCATGCGGGCGGTGCCGCATTCGTGGATGTTCTTACCAAAGACGCTGATCTCGTCGGCCGGTGGCGTCCCCTGCTCGAGCTTCAGTTCGCTCAGAATCGCGCCGATGTCCTGGCGCATCGCCTTGGCCATCGCCCGCTCGTTCTCGCCGTAGCTCGCGACGATGTGGAGAGCAGGGATGCCCCACTCGTCCTTTCTTTCCGCATCGAGCGTGACGTAGTTCTCCTTGCGCGGCAGGCACTCGCCCTGGGCTTCCAGCGCGAAGTAGTACGGGATGTCCTGTCGCACCTTCTGACGCCAGGCGTCGCCGAACTCCGGCAACAGGAACGCATGACCATAGAGCTCCTGACTGCCGTCGCCATCGAAGCGGTAACCACGAACGAAGTTGGGATTTCTGCCGGCGCCCAGATTCGTGTAGTTGGGAATGATGAAGCCGCACGGGCGGCCAACCGGTTCACGGGAGGACGAGCGAAGGCCGGGCATGAGACCTCCGCCGCCTTCGACGGTGAAATGGTCCATCAGGTAATGACCGAGGACGCCTTCCTCATTGCCGATGCCCTGCGAAAACAGCGTGGAGCGGGAATTGAGGAGGATGCGGGTGGACTCGAGGGCGCCAGCGGCCAGGACGACAACGCGCGCCGAGGCCTCGCGATGCCGATGCGACTGGCGCTCGATGTAGTGCACGCCTTCGGCACGACCGCGTGAATCGATGCGCACGTGGCTGACGACCGCGTCGCTGACCAGCGTGAACCTGCCGGTCCGGGCGGCAGCAGGCAGCGTCACCGAAGGGCTGTTGAAATACGAAGCCGTGTGACAGCCGCGTTGACACTGATCGCAGTAGTGGCACGCCGGCCGCCCTCGATGGGAGACGGTCAAGTTCGCCACTCGGTCGGGCATCACCCGCCAGCCGAATTTCTGGCCGATGACGTCGCGTGCCAGGAGTGCGCCGCAGGACAACGCCATCGGCGGAAGGAACTGCCCGTCAGGAAATTGGTCGAGACCTTCACGCGAGCCGCTCACGCCGATGAAACTTTCCACGCGATCGTAGTAGGGCGCGAGCTCTGCATAGCTGATGGGCCAGTCTTCGCCGTAGCCGTCGCGGCTGGCGGCCTTGAAGTCGTAGTCACTGAACCGATAGCTCTCGCGCGCCCAGCAGAACGTCCGCCCGCCGACCTGCCGGCCGCGAATCCACATGAACGGCTTGTCGGCTGGAAAGGTGTAGGGATTCTCGTGATCGTTGACGAAAAATTGATGACTGTAGTCATCACAGGCGTAGCAAAGCCGCTGCACCGGCTGGTTCTCGAGCAGTCGCTGCTGATCGCCGAACCCGCGAAATTTCAGCTGGTAAGGCCAGATGTGCTCAGTGAAATCGCGGGTCGGCACCCTCGGGGGTCCTGCTTCAAGCATGAGCACGCTGAGGCCACGCTCGGTCGCCTCCTTGGCGACCCAGCCGCCGCTCGCGCCTGACCCGACGATGAGCACGTCATACGGCATGGTGTGCACAAGACCGACTCCGGGAATCGATCTGAAGAAACTCTGCCGCCCTCAGTACAAGCGCAGCACAAACACCAGATCGCCGGCGACGGTGGGGAAATACTGGTGCCCGGTCTCCGGCCGATTATCGCCAAGTCGGCGGGAACACCAAAGGGAAATGACGTCCGAATGGGCGCGTCCCGACGAGGTGCTGTGTACAGCGTGGACGATCGAATGCGGTTCACCCGCCCTGCAGCGGGTCGAGCGAGGGTTGTCAGGGGAAGATTGGCTCGCCGCGCTGGACGATTTCCGCAACTGGCTCGTTCGTGAGGCAGGGTGAAATCGTTGACGCTCAGCGCGTTCAAGCGAGGCGGATGTGACAGTGAAGCTGAGCCGCGAGATAGTGCTCGACGCCGCCGCCGGCCCATCCGAAGTAGCGAACGCCTATGATTGTCGCGAACCAGGCGTACGGCGCAGGGCCAATGCTGCCGGCCGGTTCGCTCTGACTCACTTGATGCTCACAGTCCTGGCTGTCCTCATCCGGATCGTCGCCAATCCGCTCTCGAACGTCTTTCAGAAGCAACTCGCGCAGCGTTCGGCCGAACCGCTCATCACCATCGTGGCGACCCACGGGCTGTTGACGGTGCTCGCGCTGGCAGTCCTGGCTGGAATGCCGGTCGCCGCGCTCGGCCTGGACTTCTGGGCCAACATGCTGACCGCCGTTGTGCTGGCCGTGGCTGGCTATATGTTCCTCTGGTACGCGCTGAAATCCACCGACCTCTCGGTTCTCGGCCCGATCAACGCCTACAAGGCTGTCCTGGGGTTGCTCCTGGCCGTGGTCCTGATCGGCGAGGTGCCGAACCTGTTCGGTCTGATCGGCGTGGCGCTGATCGTCGGCGGCAGCTACTTCGTCATCGACCGTGTACCGGGCCAGGGGCACCGCAGCGCATTCCGCCAGTTCACCCGGGAGCCGGGTGTTCAGCTGCGATTCGCGGCTCTCATCTGCTCCGCGACCGAGTCGGTATTCCTCAAGCGTACCCTGCTTCTGTCGTCCCCGATCACGACGTTCCTCATCTGGACGGTGCTCTGCTTCGCACTCGCCGCGACGACCGCGTCTCTTCTGCGAAGAGATGTTGTCAGGGAAGTGACGCGCCTCAGGAGCGAATGGCGCACCCTACTGTGGCTGGCCGCCACGACCGGGCTGATGCAGCTGACGACCCTCCTGACGTTCGGGAAGCTGCAGGTTGGCTACTCGCTCGCACTCTTCCAGCTCTCGACACTAATTACCGTTTATCTCGGCCATCACTACTTCCGTGAGCGCAACATTCGACGTCGTCTGCTTGGCTCGCTGGTCATGGTGGTCGGCGCGATGTTGATTGTCACGCTCGGTCACTCTCGAGGATAAAGTGGAAAGAAGGGCCGACACGAGATTCTCGGCGCACCCGAGCCATTTGGGACCGATGTGGACGCGACCTCTGCAGCTATTCGTATTTCAACGCCCTCATCGGATCCACTCGTGACGCACGGTGCGCGGGGATGAAGCCGGCGCATAGCGCGACCAGCGCGAGGGCAATGGCCGAGAGCCCCAGCACTGTCGGATCGGCACCGGTCATCTCAAAGAGAATCGACTGCGCCCCTTTCCCGACGCCGAGCGCGCCGGCGAGGCCTACGAGCGCTCCCACGAGCGTCATGATCGCAACCTGACGCAGCACCATGCCGCGAACGCGGTTGGGCGCGGCTCCAAGCGCCATGCGCAGGCCGATCTCGCGCGTGCGCTGTGCGACGGTATAGGCCAGGACACCATAGAGACCGATGGCCGCGAGTAGCGTCGCCAGCAGCGCGAATGCCGCCGAGAGCGTCGTCATCATGCGATCGAGAAACGTGTTGTTGCGGACCTGCTCGGGAAGCGTCTCGAGCTCCTCGATGGGTAGATTCGGATCCAGCCGCTTCACGACGGCGGTGATTGCCGACGCCGCCTGCCCGATATCACCGGACGTCCGCACGTAGACGTGCATCCCGCCCAGCTCCTTGTCCTGCCGATACGGCATGAAGAACTGCGGCGGCACCTTCTGCTTCACTTCGCTGTACTTCGCATCCTCGACGACTCCGACGATGGTCATGTCGACTTTGCTGCGGTAGCCGTCTTCCGATCCCATCAGCTTGCCGACCGCGTCGCTCCCCAGGCCGAACTTCTTTGCGAACATCTGGTTGACGACGGCGACCTTGGCGGAATTCACAGTGTCCGCATCCGTGAACTCGCGTCCGGCGATGAGCGGGATGCCGAGCGCGGAAAAGTAGCCTGGGCCGACTTTGTTGTAGTGGGAGTTGCTGTCGGTGTCGGGTCCGGCCTTGAACCCTTGTACGGCGACATCTCTTTGCCGATTGCGACCCGCCAGAATCGGCACATTCGATACCGTCACGGCCGTCACACCCGGCGCTGCCCGAAGCTCGTCTTCGAGGCGCTGGAAGAACAGACGGGTGCGGTCGAACGAGTAGCCGTTCAGGTCGGGCGACAGGCCGAACGTGGCAACGTGATCGACCTTGAATCCGAGATCCACCCGCCTGACGTTCAGCAGGCTCTTCACGAAGAAACCCGACGAGGCGAGCAGCGTCATCGCGAGCGCGATCTGCGACGTGGCGAGCAGCAGCCGGAAGCGCGCGGCGCTTTTCGCGCCGGACGGCTGGCCAGCCTGGTTCTTGAGCGTCGAGACCAGGTCCGGCCGCGTGCATTGGAGCGCGGGGAAGAGCCCGAAGAGCAGGCCCGTGGCGAACGTCAAGCCGATTCCGAACAGGATGACCGTGCCGCTGATGCTGAAAGTGATCGTGTGCTGCACTTCGGGCGGCAGCAGCGAGGTGACGAGCACGAGCGTCCAGTGTGCGACGGCCAGGCCGGCAATGCCGCCGAGGACCGCCAGCAGCAGCGATTCGGTGAGGAGCTGTCCGATCAAGCGCGCCCGGCTCGCGCCGATCGAGAGTCGGATGGCCATCTCTCCGGCGCGCGCGGCCGATCGCGCGAGCAGCAGGTTCGCGATGTTGGCGCAGGCGATGAGCAGCACGAACGCCGTGACGCCAAGCAATAGGCGGAGCGGCGTCTTCGCCTCGTCAGGAACCGTGCTCTGGCCGCGTCCGCCCGGCTCGAGAACGATGGGCTTCGCGCGAAAACGCGCCATCGTCTGCGCGCTCATGTCCTTCTGCAGCGGCGCCTCGACGTCATTGACGATGGCGTGATACTGCGTGCCCAGTGACACGCGAGCGGCTTCGATTGTGACCCCCGGCCGCAGGCGCGCGAACAGGTATGCCCAATAGTCTGTGCGGAGCGACCAACCGGTCGCGACGTCCAGCACCGAGCGCAGCGTGATCGGGACGAACACGGCCGGCCGCATCCCGATCGTCGTGCCGACGAAGCCCTTCGGCGCGACGCCGACGATCGTGAGGCTCTGGCCGTTGACGATTACCTGTTTGTTGAGGATCGTTGGATCGAGCCCAAATCGCGACGACCAATAGTTGTAGCTGAGCACCACAACGCGCGACTCGCCGACGAGTTTGTCGTCGTTCGAATCGAGCAGTCGTCCAAGCGCCGGCTGCAGCTCCAGCGCCGGAAAATAGCTGCCAGACACGAGCAGACCCTCGCCGCTCGAAGTCTGCGCCTCGTAAGCGAGGTTTGCGCCGAAGCCGACGTGCGCCGCGATGTCCGTGAAGACGGTTTGGATCTTCTGCAAGTCGCGGAACATGGCATAGCTGAAGACCACAGCGCAGTCACCCGCGCGGCCGCAGCTCCCGAAGCCGGGCTTCGGGCCGGGCGCGCTCAAGTTCACCAGTTCGGACGGATCCGGAACCGCGAGCGACTGCAACAGCACCTGATGGAACACTGAATAGATTCCGGCGGTCGCGCCAATGCCGAGCGCGAGCGAGACGATGGCGACTGCCGTGACGAAGGGAGTTCTGAAGAGGGCGCGGATGGCGAACTTGAGGCTGCGCATAAAGTCGTTGGTTGGACGAGCCGAGCCAGTGCGGAGTTTACCGGCTCGGGCATAATGCGGCGTCCTCGCCGAAACGCCAACAGTTGACAGCGGCTCCGCAAAGGGAGGAAACTTTCCTCTTCCATAGTTCGTCTATGCAAAGAGAAGCTATGAAAGAAGCAAGGACGAAGAGCAAGAACGAGCTGCTTCCGGGCACGCTCGAGATGCTGATTCTGAAGACGTTGTCGATCGAGTCGATGCACGGCTACGGCATCGCGCAGCACATCCAGATGCTGTCGGCCGACGTGCTGACGATCGAAGAGGGATCGCTGTATCCGGCGCTGCAGCGGATGCTCGTCAAGGAATGGGTGTTGGCCGAGTGGAAGATGTCGGCGAACAACCGGCGAGCGCGCTTCTACACGCTCACGACTGCCGGGAAGAAGCAGCTCGGCGTCGAGGAATCGCGATTTTCCCAGATGTTCGGCGCGATCATGCGCGTGCTGAAGACGACGTAGAAGCCATCTCATAAATGTGACGCTCGTCTATCACGGTGCGAGCGAGCGCCGCGAGCGAGCCACGCGAACGGAGCGCGCCGGCGAAGCGGCGCGCGAGAGAGCGTGTTGGGGAGTCCGAGGGGCGAAGCCTCTCGGATGAGGAGGGTGGCGTGGGTTCTGTGCTCCGACGTCTGCTGTTCTTCTTCCAGCGGAATCAGTTCGATCGGGATCTGGAAGACGAGCTGCGCTTTCACGAGGAGATGAAGGCGCACGCCCTCGCCGACGCGGATGGCATGAGCGGTGACGAGGCGCGGGCGGCCGCGCGGCGTCGGATTGGCAATCCGCTGCGGCTGCGCGAACAGTCGCGCGAGCCGTGGACCTTCCCGACGGTCGAAACGTTCGCGCAGGACGTGCGTCACGCACTGCGATTGATGCGGCGCGAACCAGCGTTCACCTTCACCGCCCTTGCCACGCTCGCGCTCGGCATCGGCCTCAACACCGCGATTTTCTCCGTCGCCTACGGCGTGCTCTGGCGTCCGCTGCCCTATCCCAATCCCGATCGCCTCGTCGTCCTCACGTCGACGCAGCCGACCGAGAAGGGCGTCAAGACGTTCTCGACCTGGGCGCCCTTGACGTACGAAGCGCTGCGCCCGCGCGTCACTGCGCTCGATCATCTCGCGGCCTACAACTCGATCGACGCGCAGCTCACCGGACGCGGCGAGCCGCTGCAGCTGCGCGCGGTCGAGGTGAGTCCGAACTTCTTCGCCACCCTGGGCGTCAGTCCCGCCCGCGGCCGCGCGTTCCTCACCGACGCCGCGGCGCCGGACGACGATCGCACCGCGATCGTCAGCGATCGGGTGTGGCGCACGTCGCTCGGGGCCGATCCGGCGATTATCGGACAGTCCATCACCGTCGACGGCCTCCCGCGAACCATCGTCGGCGTGCTGCCGCCGGACTTCAGCTTCAGGCCGGTGATTCCGCGGCTCGGCGCCCTGCCGGAGGCGGAGATCTTTCTATTCGATCGCTGGCCCGGCGACACCGGCAGGAACGCGTTTCTCTTCCTGCTGGGCCGCATGAAGTCCGACGTGACGCAGGAACGCACCGAAGAGGAATTGACGGCGCTGGTGAACGATCCGTCGATCGCCTCCGCCGGTGCACTCGCCCCCGAAGGCATAGTCGCGTCGAATGTCCGCACGCTCGCGCGCACGGTCGGCTTGCAGGAGTACGGCACGGAGTCGGTGCGCCCACTGCTGCTGATCCTGCTCGGGGCGGTGTCGTTCGTGCTGCTGATCGCCTGCGTCAACGTGGCGAACCTGCAGATGGCGCGCCTCTCCGCGCGCCGCGGCGAACTGTCCGTCCGCATGGCCCTCGGCGCCGGACGCCGGCGGATCGTGCGTCAGCTGCTGACCGAAGCCGTCCTGTTGTCGCTGCTGGGGGCGGCGCTTGGCGTGGTCCTGGCGCAGATCGCGATCGGCGTCACGCTGCCGCTCGTGCCGCAATTCGGGCTGCCACGCCTCGGCGGCGTCGTGATCGACGCGCGCGTGATGGCGTTCTGCCTCGGCTTGTCGCTCGGCTCGACTCTGCTGATCGGCCTCCTGCCGGCGCTGCGCGTCGGCGGCGCCGGGTTTGGCGAGGGCCTTGCGCTGCACGCCGGCGAAACCCGTACGACGGGCGACCGTCAGGGCGAGCGGCTGCGGACGCTGCTGGTCGCCGCGCAGATCGCGATGACGCTCGTTCTCCTGATCGGCGCGGGCCTGCTGATGCATAGCTTCGTGCGTCTCTCTTCGGTGTCGCCCGGCTTCGAATCAAGCGGGAGCGATGGTGTCGTGCAGACCGTGAAGGTGACGCTACCCGAACGCCTTTACGACAAGCCCGAGCGCATCCAGGCGTTCGCACGCGGCGTGCTCGAGCGCATCCAGTATCTGCCAGGCGTGAAGTCCGCCAGCCTGATCAACTCGGCGCCGTTCGGCATGATGTTCATCCAGGGCGACTTCGACATCGAGGGTCAGCCGAAGCCGAAGCTCTATGCCGGCACGCCGAAGATCGACGCGGGCTATTTCATGACCATGGGGATTCCGCTGCTGGCGGGACGCGACTTCACCGTACGGGACACGGCGGACGCGCCGAAAGTGGCGATCGTCAGCGAGCGGATCGTGCGCGAATGCTTTCCGGGTGGTTCGAGCGAGGCGCTCGGCCGGCGCGTCCGCCTGGACGACCCCGGCGAGTGGCTGACGGTGGTGGGTGTGGTTGCGGACATCCACCAGAGGGGGCTCGATCGGGGCGTCCAGCCGATGATCTATGCGCCGTTTCAGCAGGATCGCAGCGGGTTCTTGCGGTTCGTGTCGTTCGTTGCGCGCACGGCCACGCCCGCCAGTGTGGTCGATGGTATCCGAGCGGAAATTCGCCGCGTCGCGCCCGACCTGCCGATCCAGAGCACGGTGACGATGGACGAAGCGGTGGCGGCGTCGGTGGCGCAGCCGCGTTTCCGCATGGTGCTGCTGGCGCTGTTCGCGGTGGCCGCGACGCTGATCGCGACATGCGGCCTCTACGGATTGATGGCCTACGCGGTGACGCAGCGCCGCCGCGAGATCGGCGTGCGCATGGCGCTCGGCGCCGATCGCCGCGACGTGCTCCGCCTCGTGCTCACGCGCGCGCTCCGCATCGTCGGCGCCGGCCTGATCGTCGGCCTGGCCGGAGCCGCCGGCGTGACCCGCGTGCTGCAGACGTTCCTGTTCGGGGTGACGCCGACCGATCCGATCGTGTTCACGATCGTCACGCTGCTGCTGATGGCCGTCGGACTGATGGCGGCATGGCTGCCCGCGCGCCGCGCGACAAGGATCGACCCGTGCGCCGCGCTGCGCGCGGAATAGCCGTCAACGGACCTGCCGATCGGTGATGGGCGAGTGATTCGTCTTGCGGCACCACCCCTTCGAACCGGCGGCGCCACCGAGCGAGAAACCGGCGACATCCCTTGGTGTTGACAGTCGACACCACGGTTCGATAGTGTCGGCAGTCGACACCATGGCCCGCCCCCCCGACCTGCTTCCCGGCACGCTCGACCTGCTGATCTTGCGCACGCTCTGGAAGGATGCGCAGCACGGGTGGGCGATCTCCGAGCGCATCCAGGAGATCTCCGAAGACGTGCTCCAGATCAACCAGGGCTCGCTCTACCCTGCCCTGCATCGCCTCGAACATCGGGGGTGGGTCGAAGCCGAATGGGCGGTGTCGGAGCTTGGCCGGCGCGCGAAATACTACCGCCTGACGACGGCCGGACGCAGGCAGTTGGCCGTCGAGACGCGCGAGTGGGAGCGCATGTCGAACGCGATCGGCCGCGTCATGAAGCTGGCGTAGACCATCATGAGGGTTCGCGACCTGAAGCTACGCCTCCGCGCTCTGATCACCCCCGGACGGGACGAACGGGATCTGCACGACGAGCTCTCGTTTCACGTCGAGCGCGAAGCCACGAAGTTGATCGATCAGGGCATGCGTCCGGATGAGGCGCGGGCACAGGCGCGGGCGCGCTTCGGATCGACGGCCGTCATTGCCGACGCATGCCGCGACGAGCGCGGCACCGCGTTCGTCGACACCACCATCCGCGACGTGCGGTTCGCGCTGCGTTCCTTCAGACGCGCGCCGCTCGCCGCCTTCACGATCACCGCGACCGTCGCGATCGGGCTCGGCGTCGTGGCGGTGCTCTTCACCTTCCTGAACACCTTTCTGTTCCGCGTCGATCGCGTCCCAGCGATCGGCGAGATGTACGCCGTCGAGCGTCCGCTTCCTGCCAACGGCGAGCGCTCGCTCCTGACGCGACCGCGTTTCGATGCCCTGCGAACTGAAACGCACGTCTTCACCGACGCCTATGCGGCGCTGCCAGGCATCGACGTGCGCGTCGACGGCCGGATGATGGCGGTCACGCTCGTCACCGGCAATTTCTTTCAGGTGCTGCGCGTCGATGCCGTGATCGGACGCGCACTCGGGCCGGCCGACGATGCGCGGTCGGGGGGCAATCCGGCGATCGTGCTGAGCGACAGAGGCTGGGAGCGCCGCTTCAATCGCGAGCCGAACGTGCTTGGGCGTACCGTGGTCGTCGCCGGCGCACCCTTCGAGATCGTCGGCATCATGGGAGGGTCATGACCGTTCTTCGTGCCGGACGGCGAGAGGAAGTGCTGGCGGAGATCGAAATGGATGCGGCGCTCTATTCGCCTCCGGCGCTGATCGGCGATGCGCTGTATCTGGCCACCGCGAAGCGGTTGTACCTGATCGCGGCAAAGTCTGGATCGTAAACACCAGTGAGCACATCCGGTCCTTGCTAAGTTGAGGTCAGCGTTTTTGATCGCGGCAGGTCGTACA
Source organism: uncultured Acidobacteriota bacterium (assembly GCA_963771415.1). Taxonomy (GTDB): domain Bacteria; phylum Acidobacteriota; class Vicinamibacteria; order Vicinamibacterales; family 2-12-FULL-66-21; genus CAWAZT01. The sequence goes on from CAVYTI010000012.1 coordinate 197,352, forward strand.
CTCCGCCGGTACGTGAGCCGGGGTGCTCGCTCTCGTCCAAGTGCAGGCGATACGTGTTGACGAGGCGCCCCACCGGCGTCGCGGTCTTGAGCCACTCCTTCAGATCGTAGAAACCCGGATACAGCGCTCGCATGAGGCGCAGCCGGAACTCCAGATTTCCCCTGTGCGGATGCGATAACGGATATCCAAGTTCAACTAGAAGTTCCGCAGTCAAGTCTTCCAGCCGCGCGACCTGGTCTTCCGCGAGCAGCTTCCTCCACCGGCCAACGGGCGAAAAGGTGCCGGCCTGCAACTCTTCGGTGAAAGAAGTGTTTGGACGGAGGCCGATGCCGATTTGCCGAATCCTGTCGGCATCCAGGCTCTGACCGATGAATGTTCCGATCCTTGTCAGCGTTTCGGACGAATGGAGCACGAGGTCTTCGAAGCGGACCTCCAAGTAGTCCGGGCCAAGGGTGCGAGCGTAGCGCCGACCGGTCTGGACCTTCCACATCCAGTGCAGCGCGGAAACATAGAGACGGTAATTGCGATCCCAGGGAAAGGGCCGAATGAACTTCCTCCGATCCAGTGCGAGGGCCACGTCCCGCGCGTCACGCACCACATGAATGAAAAGCGCTTCCGGAATCTGCCGTTTGATTTCGGGGAGATACAAGAGATTGTCCGGTCCCCACACCGCCCAGCGCTGGTATCCGCCGCCTCGCGCCATCGCTGTCATCACGGTTGTCAGGAACTCGCCACCGCTGTGGACAGACGTCATCACGGTTTCGGTGATCTGGCTGGCGTCCAGGCCGGAACGCCGGAACTGCCGGCTGCGAAGCCAGCAGCGCATCAACCTCCGACGTGCGGCGGGGTGGCGAAGGTCTCCGAATCGGGGAACCAGAAGATCAAAGACCACGGGCTCAGTCCGGTAGATTGGAAAATGCCCGGAAGCCATGAGCATCTGATAAAGCATCGTGTTCCCCGAGCGCGCGGAGCCCACGACAAAAACCGGCGCGTTGGCTCGGGACGACATCACTGATTGCTCTGGTTCAACGCGGCCTGCGCGACGCCGGCCGCAGCGAGTGCTTCGCAGGAAGGGGATCCGGTGTCCGGTTTGTGGCGCCAGGTCCGATGGCGCAGACGACTCTGATTCTTCGTCAGCACGAATCCAAGATAAATCTCAGTGCGTCCCAGGGCAGACAAGTGTTGCGGATTCCATCTCTGAGCGTACTGAGCGAGAACAGGTTGCTGGGACAGCCGTGCAAGGATCTCGAGGAGAAGACAATGCTGGTAGTGATACGCCGGTGGGCTCAAATAGGCGTGGCACCCGTACCAGCTCCACTTGTTTCGGTAGTCCCAGCGAGGCAAGGCGTACGTGAGTCCTTCAATGCCTTCATCGAACAGGCGTCTCACAACGCGGTCGCCGGTCTCCGCCTGCAAGTCATAGAGGCCCAGAAGCGCTGTCATGAAACCGTCGAGAATGCCAGGCGGCGCGCCGCCTGGGATCTCGGTATACAAAACGTGCCCGTCCAAAAGAACTCTTACGCCCGAGTCTTCCACATCCATTTCAAAGACTTTGGCTGAACTCTTCAGCAGTTCCAGAAGACGAGGCCGTTTCGTCAAACGCCAGGCACGGACCAACGCACTGATTACCAGACCTTGTGTATACGCGGAGATCCAGGCAGCCTTGAGGAGAATCGTCCCGGATGGATAATCAAAATTCATCGGCCATACGAGCGCGCCGTCGGCGCGCATGACCGCGTTCTGTTCCAGCCAGGAAACCTGTTTGAGGAAACTACCGAGATGCCGCTGATCGCCGTGGCGCAGAAAGTGACCCAACTGCACCAGTCCGTACCACGCGATGTACGACGGCCAATAGACGGACCCCGTCGATCGATACCACGCCTGGGGAATCCCGTCCGGATCCAGACGCAGCGCCTCCCAGGCGAGCGAGTCACCGTACAGGTGATAGTGCAGGGAATCTTTCTCCGCGCCTTGCGGGACAATTTGCAGCGGGTAATCGAAACGGAACTCCAGGATCTCCTTCCTCAAGGCACGCATCGCGCATCGCAAGGCTTCGGGAGTTCCCACGTTCCAAGTCACTATCTCGCCTCCGCGGACCACTCATCCCAGTCGTCGTCGATTGTGAGAAAGGGATCAATGCGCGCGTCACGCGAAACGCCCGAACGACCCTAATAGTTTTTGCCGGGGTGCAATCCCCTTGCCGGGGACGAAGAAACACCGCCGACGCCGACGACCAGTCAGCGCGCACGCCATGGCAGATGCGGTTGCGCAATCGCCCTGTGCATGAGCCAGCGGTCGTTCACGTCGCGCTCTCGGAAGGGAGACTCCACGTTGAAGTTGGCAAGAAATTGCCTGGTTCTCCCGGTGGCGTTCATACTGTCGCGGCGTCACAGATCCAGCCGTAGTCGGCGACCGTAGGTGTCGCAGGAGGCAGACACATGGAAGCGGAAAATACCAAAGTCATCCAGGCCGCCTACGCCGCGTTCGGACGCGGCGACATACCCACGCTCCTCGGTTACATGACGGATGACGTCCAGTGGCGGCCCGTCATGGGAACGGCCCGGCACGTGCCGTTCTCGGGGGAGCGGCGGGGCAAGGCGAGCGTCGCCGAGTTCTTCAAGATTGTCGGAGAGACCGAGGACTTCGAGCAGTTCGAGCCGCGCGAGTTCGTCGCGCAAGGCAATACGGTCGTGGCGATCGGCCACTACCGCGCTGTCACGAAAGCGACTGGGAAGCGCTTCGATGCGGACTTCGCGATGGTGTTCACGTTGCGCGACGGCAAAGTGGCCAGCTTCCGGGAGTTCACGGACAGCGCAGGGATCAACGCGGCATTCGGGGGCTGACGGTCTGACGCCATGACGCGCCATGCGGCCTCTACGGGTTGATGGCCTACGCGGTGACGCAGCGCCGCCGCGAGATCGGCGTGCGCATGGCGCTCGGCGCCGATCGCCGCGACGTGCTCCGCCTCATGCTCACGCGCGCGCTCCGCATCGTCGGCGCCGGCCTGATCGTCGGCCTGGCCGGAGCCGCCGGCGTGACCCGCGTGCTGCAGACGTTCCTGTTCGAGGTGACGCCGACCGATCCGATCGTGTTCACGATCGTCACGCTGCTGCTGATGGCCGTCGGACTGATGGCGGCCTGGCTGCCCGCGCGCCGCGCGACAAGGATCGACCCCTGCGCCGCCCTGCGGGCGGAATAGCCGTCAACGGAAGTGCCCATCAGTGACGGGCGTGTGATTCGTCTTGCGGCACGTCGGGGTCGGCGACCCACGCCGATGCGTTCGCGCGTCCAGGGCTGCGCGTCGGTCACATGCTCGAGCAGCGCGCCCAGCGGCAGCTTCTTCTTGCTGCATTCGGGACAATTCGACGACCCAGTGAGCCTGCACTCGATCAAATAACGGCCGTGCCTCTCACTTCCTGAAGTGAGAGGCGAGCATCTGCTGCAAGCCTTCGCGCCAGGTACGGCTGGCGGTGAGTGTCGTGCCGTCGCGAAGCAGAACCTCGGCGTCGCCATGTGAGGTGGCGCGGGTCTCGGCGACCCGGTCGATCCCGACAATCGCCGATCGGTGAATCCGGACAAATCGATCGGGGTCGAGGCGCGCTTCCAGCGACCCGAGCGTCTCACGTACCAGGGTACTCGCGCTGCCTCACGTGGAGGCGCACGTAGTTGTCGGCCGCCTCCAGCCAGTCGACGGCCCCCATCTCAACGAAGACCGTCCGGCCGCCCGTGCGCACGGGCAGGCGCGACAGGTAGACGGGACGGTTCCTCAGGGTCGTGGCCAGTGTTGCGAGGCCCGCGTCCTCGGCGCGCCGCGCGATCCGCTCGCGCGCGCGGGTGAGCGCCGTCCGGAAGCGGTCGGCCGTAAACGGCTTCAGCAGGTAGTCGACCGCGTGCACGTCGAACGCGCGGAGCGCGTACTGGTCGTACGCGGTGACGAAGAGAATCGCGGGAAGCTTGGCGGGCGGGATCGCTTTCACGACCTCGAAGCCGTCTCGTTCCGGCATCTGGATGTCGAGGAACACGAGGTCGGGGCGCATGGTCTCGATCATCGACACCGCGGACGCCCCGTCGCCGCATTCGCCGATGACCGTGACGCCGTCTTCCGCCGCAAGCAGGCGCCTGATGCGCCGTCTCGCAGGCGCTTCGTCGTCCACGACGAGAGTGCGCACGCTCACAGCGATTTCCTCTGGACGCCGTGGACGGGAATCTCGATCGTCACGCAAGCTCCTCTTCCTTCGACCCGGGTCAACTCCAGCTTGCACCGATCTCCATACAACGTCTCGAGCCGCGCGCGCGTGTTGCCGAGACCAATCCGCTCGGGCCCCGCAATCGTCTCCTCGTTATCTCCGGATCCCTCGTCTGTCACGACAAGGACCAGGGTCCGCTCGTCGAGGCGGGCCTCGATATCGATCCGTCCTGGGTCGAGCCGGGCCGCGAGTCCATGGCGGATGGCGTTTTCGACGAGTGGCTGGAGGAGGAGGGCCGGCACTGCCGCGTCCTCGGCGCCCGGGGCGATCGCCATGTTGACCCCCAATCTGTCGCCGAACCGCGCCTTCTGGATCTCCAGGTAGCGCGACACGAGATCCAGCTCGCGGCTGAGCGGGATCTCCTGGACGGACCCCAGTTCCAGCGTACGGCGCAGCAGATCGCTGAGTCTGGAGATCATGGTGTCCGCCTTGTCGGGGTCCTCGTGCACCATCTCAGCGATGGTGTTCAGCGTATTAAAGAGGAAATGGGGCTGCAGCTGCATGCTGAGGAGCTGAAGGCGCGACTCCGACAGCTGCGCCTCGAGATGCTCGCGCTCCCGGCTGCGGCGGTAGTATTCCACGCCATGCGCGGCCGCGACGAGACCCGCGTAGATGACGACGTTCAGCGCGAGCGTGCTCGCGAGCCAATAGATCCAGAAGCCGGTCAACAGCGCGAAGGCGACGCGGTCGGCGGCCATCTTGGCCACCCCGATCACGAGGCCGAGGATCACGTGGACGGCGGTGTGGCGCCGCCAGCGATCTCGGTGAAGCGGGAATCGCCGCGCGAGGAAGACGACGAGGGGGGTCAGGAGCGCCCAGAGCCACCACTCCGTCAGCGCGCGCTCGATCGTCAGCGTCCAGTTGGCCGGGCGGCCCGTCGAGCGATACGTCAGCGACGTGCTGACGGCGAAGAACAGCGCCAGCGCGGTCCAGCCGGTCCAGACGGCCAGCCACGCACGCGCCTTCGTCATGTCACTTCTTCTCCAGCTCCGCGATCCGCGCCTTGGCGCGGGCGTTGTCCGGCGCCTTTTCCAGAGCGATCTTGTAGCGCTCCAGCGCCTTGTCCTTCTCGTCGCGCCCGAAGTACAGCTCGGCGATCTGGAAGTCGATGTCTGCCGATTTCGGATAGTACTCTCCGTTCATCTCGAGGATCGCGATCGCCGCAGACGTGTTCTTCGCGTCGGCGAGGCGGCGCGCGAGCTCGTTGATCTCCCACTGGCCGAAGTTGTAGACGCCGAGCGCCATGTCGGCGCGCAGCTCCTTGTACCGCGCCATCGCCGCCGCGGCGCCGTCCTTCTCGACGATCTCGAAGAGCGTCGTCTGGAGGGACTTCGGCAGACGCAGGCCATGGTGGCAGGTGGCGCAGTTCACCTCGACGCTGGGCTCCGCGCGCGACGGTAGCTTCGGGAGCATCGTCTTGTTGATCACGTCGGTCATATGGAGCATGACTCGAGCCTTATTCTTGGCCGGTTTGTCGTCCGAAGAGAAATCGACCCCGTCGAATGAGATCCCGTCTCCGCCGGCATGGCAATGCTGGCAGCGGACGGCGAGGGCGAACGAGAACTCCCGCATGCGCTGGATCAGCACCTCGCGCTTGATGTCCTTGGGGAAATACTGCAGGTTCTTACCCTTCCATTCCTCTGGTTGCTGGGCTCCCGCCGGGGCGATCAGCGCACAGGCCAAGACGATCGCGAGCAGCCGATACCGCATCGTGTCCTCCTGAAGACAGATGCGCGCAGGATGCCTTGCCGTTCGTCCCACGGCCAGCATTCCGGGACGGCCCGGTCCCCGCCTGGGGCGAAGCGGACCGCATCACCCTGGATTCCAGTGCCCGCACGAAGGTCGTGACCGCCGCGCCCGGCGTGCACTTTCTGCGTATCGGGATCAGCGCAACCGCCTTCCCGCCGGAACGTAGCGCCGCTTCTCGCGCAGGGACTGCTGCACGCCGTAGAGATCGCCGAACGGGACGACGTGCGCGAGGAAGATGGCTTCGCGCGTACCATAGCGCAATGGACCTTCCGGATTCCGGCACCATCGGTGCCGTCGGCGTTGTGACGTGCAATCGCGCGCCGAGCCTGGTGGCATGTCTCGACAGCTTTCTAGCCAACTGCCAACACCACGGCCGGATGCCGGAAATCATCGTTGCGGACGACTCTCCGGCCGCGGCATCGGAAGATGTTCGCTCGGCCCTGCAGCCGTTCGACAGCCGTGCGCAGCCTATCCGGTACGGCGGGCGGCGCGAGCGCCGCCGCTTCGCAGATGCGCTGGCGCAAGAGTCGGACGCATCGCCCGACGTCGTTCGATTTGCGCTCTTCGGCGATAGCCGTTGTCCGCTCTCGACCGGTGCAAACCGCAACGCTCTCCTGCTGGACACGATCGATTCGCTCGTCCTGAACGTGGACGACGATACACGGGGCGACGTCGCGATGGCTCCGGGCGCTGAGGACGGCCTGTCGTTCTTTACGGGCTATGATCCGACGGAATTCTGGTTCTTCCCAGACCGCACCGCCGCCATATCGTCCGTCGGGTTCGAGGAGATCGACATACTGCATACGCACGAGGCACTGCTCGGCCACCCCCTTGCAAAGTTCGGAGGTCCCTCGGACTCGGCCGGGCGGGTGGTCGTCACGCTGAATGGCCTCGTCGGCGATTCGGGGATGAGATCTCCGCGGTACTACCTGACATTGTCAGGCGATTCGCGCCTCCGGCTCGTCTCCTCGGAGACCGGCTACAGGTCTGCCTTTCGGAGTCGCGAGGTTCTTCGCACCGTGCGCCGCCGGACGGTCAGCACCGGACCGTTCTTGATGACGACGTTCTTCGGTCTCGACAATCGTGTGCCGCTGCCGCCCTTTTTTCCGGTCCAGCGGAATTCCGATGGGATCTTCGGGCTCATGCTGCAGAAGAGCACGCGTCATTGCACGGCCTTCCTGCCATCCGTCCTGCTGCACGCGCCGCAGCCGCGAACGTTCGAGTCCGATGCGATCTGGGCGGACGCGGACGGCTTGCAGCTCGCGGACGTGATCATCAGCTGTGTCTTCGGGTTCGACACCGACGCACGCCTGCCAGACGAAGCACGGTTGATTCGGCTCGGACGACACCTGCGGTGGCTCGGGTCGTTGAGCCTCACGGAGTTTGATGCCTACGTCCGCGCTCAGCAGCAGTTTCGAACAATCGCGTTCATCACCGCGCTGCAGAGCCAGCTTCAGGCACACGCCGGGTTGCCGCGCTATTGGGAGGCGGACGTCACACGCATGATCGAGCGCCTGCCGACAGCTGCGAGCGCCGCCAACTACACCGCGCCGCGCGACCTATGGTTCGGAGACGGCGCCAACGCGGCCCGGCGGCTTGCCCAGGAGCTCGTCGAGGGCTTTGGCGAGCTCCTGGAAGCATGGCCGGCAATCGTCGCCGCGGCCCGAACGCTTCGCGCGCGGGAACTTCGAATGACCGCGCCCGTTCGCGCAGCCGGCCAGCGCTAGCTGCCGCCGCAGGCGGCGCCGACGTTCGCCGGGGAGGGAACCGTCGCCGCCGTGCCGCTGTACGATCCGGTGAAGTTCGATCCGCCGCCGCCCCTCGCGCCCCCGATGACATCGCTCTTGAAGTTTTCCGGAGTCCCAGCGTGATCGGAGTTCAAGTAGAGGCTCGCGTTGTTATCGTCAACCGGTTTCACGCCGAGCGCGTTGTAATCGGCGGCGAAATTCGCGTTGTGATAAACCGCTGCCGCCCACTGCCATTGCACTTTTATTCCGGGGGTCAGGCTGAAGAACATGCCCTGCCACGTCACCTGCCCGATGCCTCCGGGAAATCCGTTGGGAGCCGGCGCTTGAAACGCCACACCGTCCAGGAAGACACTTCCGGCGAGACCTGTGAGCGGCACTGTGGTGACCCACTGACCGTTGCAGAAGAGAGTCGTCGCGATGTCGACGGTCGGTGAAAAATTCACGATTGCCGTCGGCACCGACACGAGGTAAAGCGAGCCATTGACCGCGAACTGAATCGATCCACCGAATCCGATCGTCACCGGATCGGCGCCGAGGCCCTGCACCTTGAGAGCGCTGCTGAACCAAATGAAGTCACCGGCGGGAATCCGTGTGCCGTTGAAGTTTGCGCTGATGGCCGAGACGCCGTTCTGCGTCGCAGCCTCACCCCTCACCTGTGCTCCTGCCATGAGGCCCAGTCCAGCGCTCATCCCAGACGTCGTCAGGAACGTTCTGCGCGTCACCTGTTTCATCGCCACCACTCCTTCCGTGCCCCGTCATCTCAAAGTACATGCCACAGGGAACAAGGCGATATGGCGTGCGGACGGCGGTTCCGACTCAGACTCGCAGCAGACAGATTCGAGTACCGAGTGCGAATTCTGGCCGAACCAGATTATTGTGCGCCGGCGCGTAGGACTCGCGCCATGAGGCGGCAGGACATTGGTGGAAGTTCAATGGACTCGGACTGCCGCGACGATTTGCGACTGACCCACCGCCGCCCTCGCCGGCCGGACGACCACGAGTCGGAGTTCCGCTGGAGACTGTGGTTTGAATTCAAAGTCGTAGGTTTCACCGACGGAGATCGTCTGCCTCGCCGGACGCTCCGTCGCCTGCGAGGGCGGAAGGTCAGCACCATCCTTCGCGATCGCGCGCCATGCGACAGGCAAGGAGCCGGTCAGCAGCGAAACGGTGAGGAGTGGATCGTGAGGCGTAATGTTGATGAACCGAAAGCGGTAGACCACGCCGTGCCTCAGCTCCACCGGTCCGGGTTCCGGCTGGCCGTTGAGCAGGATCGGTGAGTCGCCCAGCGGTCCCCTGACGCTCACGAGCATGATCCGGTCGGTCTCTCGATCGAGCGAGCGGCCAGGCTCCAGCACGATCAGCGGGCCGTACAAACCGGAACTTAGCTGGCGAATGTCATCCACGTGCGTGTGGTAGATGAACGTCCCGGCACGCGGCGGAACGAACTTGGCAACGAATGACCCGCCCGGTGGAATCATCGGCGCGAGATGTCCCGGAGTTCCGCTCCACCCGGCCATGCCATCGTAGTAACTTTCGAGCTCCATCGCGTGCCAGTGGAGCGACGTCGGCTCGCGAAGCTTGTTCAGCACGGTGATCTCTACCGGCACGCCCCGGGTGAGGACGATCGGCGGTCCGGGAACGCGAGCAGCAAGATCCACAGCCGGATTCGAGTCTTCCCGGAGCGCGAACCCGAAGCCAGGATCGGTGCCGTACTGGCCCGGCCGCTCTTGGGCCACGAGCCGAAGCCGCCGCGGCTCCACATCGCGTTGCGACGTGGAGTCGCGCTCGTCGCGAGGCGGGAGAATGTGCAGGCCCAGCACGAGGCCAGCCATTCCCTCCGAGGCGTGATGCGATACAGCTGCCAGACTGGGTTCCTTGCCGGCCGGTCGCAGCCTGAGGCCCGGTGAGATGTGGGCAAGGACGTGGCAGTGAAACAACCAGTTGCCCGGCTGCGTCGGCCGCCATGTCATCATCATGGTGCGACCGGGCGTCAGCAACTCGGTGACGACCAGTCGTCCCGATCCCTCGTCGAGGGGGCCGTCGCGTTCTCCATCGCCCGTGCTCTCCACGGTGTAGTACGAGCCGTGCATGTGCATCGGGTGATTGCCTTGAGCGGCACTGATCCACCGCCAGCGGATCGAGTCGCCGACCCTGTAGGTGAGTTGTTCGGTGTACGGCCACGCGCGTCCGTTGATCACGATCGCGTTTCGATCCTTGACGAACGGATCGCCGCCTTTCGCCCGCATCTCAGGGTTCTCCCACCAACCCATGACGAAGACGCGGTCGTCGGTCTGCGCACCGTCCGCATCGACGATCAGTGCACCATTCAACTGGCTGTCGTCGCCGTAGCGATCCGGGAGAGCTTTTCCCGTCGTGGTCGCCCAGTAGTAATACGTCCCTGGACTGCCGGTGCGGAATCGCACTTCGCGTCGTTCGCCGGGCGCCAGTTGAATCGCGTCGTCGGCACTGCCCGGACGCGCGTGGAGTCCGTGCAGGAGGAGCGTCGCTCCGGCGATAGCGTTGCGCACGGCGACGCGAATCTCGGTGCCTTCGCGCACGCGAATGATCGGCCCCGGGATTTGCGGAGGACGGCCGACTTCGGCGAATGCCTGAACACGCAGCCCCGGGCCGTCCTTGTCCTCCGGGTACCAGATCCCTTCACGCGCTTCCAGATCGATAGTAAGCACCCTGTGACTCAGCCGGCCCTGGGGAAGACGGTTGTCGCTGACGGCGATTTCCGGGAGCTGCGGGGAAACGCGAACCGAGGATGCAGACCACAGCGTGGCGGCGAGGAGGGCGGCGAGCCGAAACACACGACCGACGTACATCGCAAAGCCTCCCGGTTCAGCGCTCGGCCTTCACGAGCGCCTTCAACTTCTCGACGGACGTGCCGTCTTCGAGCGCCGTCACGTCGGACCCGACCTCGCCGGTGGCCATGATCTCCTTGAGCAGCCGCCGCATGATCTTGCCGCTCGGCGTCTTGGGCAGGACGTCGGTGAAGATCACGCGCTCCGGCACCGCGATCTTGCTGATGCTCTCGGCGACTTGCGCGCGGATGGACTGCTCGATTTCAGACGACGCGGCGTGGCCCACTTTGAGCGTCACGAACGCCGCCGGCACGAGACCCTTGATCGGATCGGGAGCACCGACGACGGCGACTTCGGCGACGCCGCAGCACTCCATGATGGCGCTTTCCATTTCCATGGTGCTCAACCGGTGCCCCGCGACGTTGATCACGTCGTCGACGCGCCCGGTGACCCAGTAGTGACCGTCGGCGTCCTTCACGGCGGCATCATTGGTGAAGTAGCAGCCGTCCACCTGCGAAAAGTAGCTCCGCACGAACCGTTCCGGCTCGCGCCAGAGCGTCCGCAACATCATCGGGAACGGCCGGCGGATGACCAGATTCCCCGTCGTGTTCACGCCCACCGACAGCCCCTGATCGTCGACGACATCGACCTCGGCCCCGAGAAACGCCGGACCGCACGACCCTGGCTTCATAGGTGTCAGCCACGCCGCGCTGGCCAGCGGGCAGCCGGAGAGCTCAGTCTGCCCCCACGTGTTGTTCACGTAGATGCGCTCCTTCCCAAGCGTCTCGTAGAGCCAATGCCACGCCTCGGGATTGAGCGGCTCGCCAACCAGCGCCACGACCTCCAGGCACGACAGGTCATACGTCGCCATCAACGCCTCGCCATGCCGCATGAGCATGCGGATGGCCGTGGGCGCGGTGAAAATCTTGTTCACCCGGTAGCGATCGACGATCTGGTAGAAGCGTTCCGGCGTTGGATAGTCAATTGCCCCTTCGAAGACCACGGTGGTTACGCCGTTGGCGAGCGCGCCGACGATGCCCCAGATGTGCATGGTCAGCCAGCCGATGTCGGCCGTGCACCAGAGCACATCGTGTTGATGGTGGTCCAGGTGGTACTTCGCGTACACGTAGTTGTTGACGACGAAGGCCATGGCAGCGTGGACGATGCCCTTGGGCTTGCCCGTCGTCCCGCTCGTGTAGAACACGATGCCCGGCTCATTGGCTTCCATCGGCTCGGGCGCACAGTCAGATGACGCGAGCCGCATGAGGTCGTGCCAGAAGCGATCGCGTCCTTCGCGCATGGCCACCGGGGCACCCGTACGGCGAACAACGATTACGGTCTGGACGCACGGAAGATCCTTGACGGCCTCGTCGACGGTGGACTTGAGCGGTACACGCTGACCGCGCCGCACGGCTTCATCGGCGGTGAGGATGACCTTCGGCTGGAACGACTCGAGACGATCTCGCAACGAGCGGGCGGAGAAGCCGGAGAAGACTGTGTTGAAGAGGGCGCCGATCCGGAAGCAGGCCAGGACGGCGACGATGGCTTCCCAGAGGTTCGGCGTAAAGATGGCGACGGCATCGCCCTTCGTGATGCCGAGGCCCTTCAGCACGTTCGCGCACTTGCACACCTCGACGAGAAGCATCCGATAGGTGAAGAAGCGCGTCTGGCCGTCCTCGCCCTCCCAGATGAGCGCGAGGCGGTTGTCGGCGCCGCGCGCCAGGTGGCGATCGAGGAGGTTGACCGTCGGGTTGCCGACGCCTCCCACGAAATACTTGAAATGCGGAAAGCGTCCTTCGTGCACGACGTCCCACGGCCGCATCCACTCCAGCTCGCGCGCAACGTCGGCCCAGAACTCGTCGGGCCGCTCTCGCGACCTCGCGAGCAGTGCTTCCCAGGCTTCGACACTTCCGCAGTGCGTGTCCCGCGCGCGCTCGACATCGGGAATGTACAACCGGCTCGCACCGATGAGACCGGCAGCGCCTTCGGAAGGCTCGGCCATGACCGTAATTCTACGCCAGGCCTTGGCGACGACAGTCCCGCTCAGAACTGGGACGGTCACGCGCTCGCCGCTGAACCGCAGTATTGTTGGGCACACTCCGCTGGCATGGCAGAGGACTCCAAGGACATCACGCTCGGCATACCTGGCCTGGTACTTCAAGGTGCGCGCCTGACGTCGCTCGGCACGTCCGGCTCCTCGACTACCTTTCTCCGGAGTAGATCAGCGGCAGCCCGTTCTTCGAGTTGCCGACGACAATGACGTTGGAGTTCTGGCTCTTCATCTGTCGGAAGACATAAACCCTGGACCGACCGCACTCATCTAACACTTGCAGTGATTCGGCGGTCGCTGCTCACGCCTGGTGCTGGTGGCAGACGATGCGCTGCCTGGCTGCGCCGCCACCAGTTCGCCCCAATTCATTGGTGGCGGGACCGCCGCAGGAAGACTCGAAAATGCATACCTTGTTTGCCGATCTTCGTTATGCGTTCCGGGTCATGTCCCGGATACCTTCGTTCGCCGTTGCCGTCGTCAGCGTGCTGGCGCTTGGCATCGGCGCCAACACCACGATCTTCAGCATCGTGAACGCGGTCCTGCTGCGTCCGCTGCCGTTCGAGGAGCCCGAACGCCTCGTGCGGATCTTCACCCGGACGCCGGGCGGCCGACTCTTCGAGCTCTCCCCAGGCAAGTTCTACGGCTGGCAACGGGACGCGCGGTCGTTCGAGGGTATGGCGATGTACCAATGCTGCGGCTTCAGGCAGCTTGCGCTCACTGGGACCGGCACGGCGCGAACCGTACGTGCGACAGCCGTCAGTGCGGGCTTTTTCGAGATCGTCAGAGCCCGGCCGGCGCTCGGACGCGTCTTTCGGCAAGAGGAGGACACGCCAGGCGGCAAGCACGTGGTCGTCCTGAGCGACCGGTTCTGGAGGACCGAATTCGGCAGCAACCCGGACGTAATCGGCCGCACGGTGAAGCTCAACGACGAAGCGTACACCATCGTCGGTGTCATGCCCGCCACTGCCTCGGTCGAGTCATGGACCGGGATGGCGAGCGACGTCTGGCTCCCGCTCGCACTCACCGACGAGGAGCGCGCCGACCGTGGGAATCACAATCGGTATGGCGTCGCGCGTCTCAAGAGAGATGTCGAACCAGCGCAGGCGCAAGCCGAGATGGACACGATCTCCGCACGGCTCGCGCGTGAGTTTCCCCAAACGGACGGACGAGGCTGGGGAGCCGCGGTCATCCCGATGCAGGAGGAAATCGTCGGCAATAGCCGCACGATGCTTCTCATGCTGCTCGGCGCCGTCGGGTTGTTCCTCCTCATCGCCTGCGCCAACGTCGGCAACCTGCTGTTCACTCGCGCCTTGAGCCGTCGCAAGGAGATCGCGATTCGCAGGGCGCTTGGCGCGGGACGCGGACGCGTATTTCAGCAGCTGTTGACCGAAGCCTTGCTGCTCGCGGGCGCCGGTGGCGGGCTCGGGCTTCTGCTCGCGTACGGGACCCTCACGTCAGCCTCGACGCTGCTCGCCGGCCAGGTGCCGAGGGCCGAGGAAATCTCGATCGATGGGCGAGTGCTGCTGTTCGCAGTGGGGGTGTCGATGCTCACCGGCATGCTCGCCGGAACGCTGCCCGCCGTGCGCGCAGGCGGGTCCGACCTCGACGGTCTCAACGGGGCGCTCAAGGAAGGTGGGCGCGGCGACGGTGCGATCGGCGTCGGCACGCGCCGCTTGCTGATCGTGTGCGAGGTCGCGCTCTCGCTGGTGTTGTTAATGGGCGCCGGCGTGATGATCCAGAGTCTGCTGGCTCTTAGGTACGGCGACACCGGCTTCGATCCGAACAATGTCCTGACGATGGACGTGAGACTCGTGGACGCACGGTACCCGTCCGCGGCACGGCGATCGTCATTCTTTGACGCGGCGTTGCAGCGAATTCGGGCTCTGCCCGGCGTCGAGGCTGCAGGAACGATCGACGACCTGCCCTTCGCAGATGGATCCTCACAGACTCTCGGGCTCGAGGGATACGCGCCTCAGCGGGATCCGGTCGCCGTGCAGGTCCGGCAGGTCACCCCTGGCTACCTGCGGGCCATGGGGATTCCGGTGCTGCGTGGACGTGACATCGTCGAGAGCGACGCGGAGGTGCTGCTGGTGAGCGGGGAAGCCGCGAAGCTGTATTGGGGAGCAGACGATCCGATCGGACGCCGTGCGACCCTGCCAGCCGTGTCGAAGACGGTCCTTCGGCAGGTGGTCGGAATCGTGGGGGACGTCAAGCAGCGGAATCTCATTGAAGCCACCACGCCCACGGTGTACTTCTACACCCGCGAACCTTATGGCAGGGCAACCTTCGCCATACGGACATCGGTGCCCCCCGCCAGGCTTGCGCAGCCTGCCGTCGCAGCGATCCGGGCGATCGATTCAGAGCAGCCGGTAGCAAATATCCGGACGATGGTGCGGGCGCTCGACGGAGAACTGACATCGCAGCGCTTCAGCGCGCTGCTGCTCGCAAGCTTTGCGGGAGTCGCGCTGCTGCTCGCCGCCGTCGGCATTTACAGCGTCCTCTCGTACATCGTGCGCGGACGCAGCCGCGAGATCGGGATCAGAAGGGCGCTTGGCGCGCGGACATCCGACGTTCTTCGTCTGGTGATCGTCGAGGGCATGTCACCGGCGCTCGTCGGCATCGCAGCCGGCACAATCGCCGCGCTCGTGTCGGCGAGGGTGATGAGAACGCTTGTCTTTGGCGTGAGCGCATCAGATCCGGCGACGCTCGCCGCCGTGGGGGCCACATTGGCGCTTGTTGCGCTGATTGCCAGCCTGGTGCCCGCGTACCGCGCCTCGCGGCAGGACCCAGTGAAGACCCTGCGCGCGGAGTAGGGACCGATGTGTCGTAACGTTTTCTTGATACGGAGTCGTGTCTCGGCTGAGCTGGCTGGGCGGTAGGGATTCGTCGACCGGAACCGCGCCGCGAAGTTTGCTACCATTCCGACAATCCGGACGTGGAGGACGACTAATGGCGCATTTCACTCGACGCGAATTCCTGAAGACCGGGCTCGCCGCGGGAACGCTTGCTGTGTCCGGAGCAGTCCCGCTCGGCGTCGAGCGCAGGACGGCGACCGATTTGGTCACGCTGGGTCGGTCGGGAGTGAAAGTCACCCGGCTTGCCTTTGGCACGGGCACCATCAGCGGTCAGGTACAGCGGGAGCTCGGGCAGGAGGGGTTCACGCGGCTGGTGCGGCATGCGTACGATCGCGGCATCCGCTTCTTCGAGACGGCCGAATCGTACGGCGAGATGCACAGGATGCTGGGCATCGCCTTGAAGGGCATTCCGCGTGACAGCTACCAGCTCATGTCCAAGGTGACGACCCGCGAGGGTGTCGATCCCCAGCAGAAGTTCGACGAGCTCCGCCGCCTGGCAAACACGGAATACTTCGACATCATGCTGCTCCACTGGCAGCACACGGGGACCTGGCCGACCGACACGGCGCGCTGGCAGGACTCGATCCTCGAGGTGCAGTCAAAGAAGGTCGTGCTCAGCCATGGTGCGTCGGTTCACGGACTGCCGGCGCTACGCCGGGTTCCCGGAAACAAATGGCTCGACGTCGCGATGATTCGCGTGAACCACACCGGCAAGAGCATGGACGCCGAGGATTACGCGACGCAGGGTCCGGGGAACGTCCCGGAAGTCGTCACCCACGTGAAGGAGGTCCGCACGCAAGGCCTGGGCGTTATCTCCATGAAGCTTGCGGGCGAAGGCACCTTCGATCGCGAGGACCGTCGGAAGGCGATGAGGTTCGCGTTTCGCAACGCGGGTGTCGATTGCGTGACGGTGGGCTATAAGAGCCCTGCCGAAATCGACGAAGCAATCGAGAACCTGAATCTCGCGCTCGCCTAGTAGCGCGTCAGATCGCGAGATCCCGCCGGCGCACCCCATGTGCGACCAGGTCTTGAAGACTGATCCGATTCGCCGCAGGCAGCCCGCTTCAGATCACGGATTGTTCATTGGCGGCAAGAACAAACACCAACAACGCGCTGCCGAACAGGGCGATCCCGCGTCTGGATCCATACTGGTTTGTATGACCCAGACCGGAACGCCACGGCTCTCTGGCGGCGCGATCTACCACGTGCTCGGTGTGCCATATCGCACCGGATCGCTGACACCGGGCAGCGAGCACGATGCGCAGCCCTATCGAGACACCGGTTTCGTAGCACAACTGCGGGGGGCGGGTTGCGAAGCGATTGATGGCGGCGACATCCCCCTGCCCAGCTATCTACCCCATCATGAAGTTCCGCCGATCCGTAATTGGCCGGGACCGCGCATCGCCTGGGAGATCCTGAGTGATCGGCTGCTGCCGATTCTGGACCGACCAGGCCACGTGCCGTTGCTGATCGGAGGCGATTGCAGCATCGTCGTTGGAACCACCCAAGCACTGATGAAGTCGGCTGGCCTCGATCAAGTGCACGTCCTGTACATCGACGGCGACTGCGATGACGGGACCCCTGATCCAACGAAAAGCCAGAGCGCGGCATATCTCGCCCTGTGGCTGGCGATGCACGGCCAACCCTTTCGGGCGGGTCCTGGGCTTCCACCGTCTCAAGTCACGATCATCGGCGCGACGCGGGATGGTCACCATGGAGCCGCGGAGCATGCTCCACGGCTCGTCTCGCTGGCGGAGGTTCGCCGGGAAGGAGCGCGCACGACTGCACAGCGGATCCTCGACGTGCTGCCATCATCCGCGTCAGTGGTGCTCCACTTGGATGTCGATGCATTCGCCGACCACGAGCTGCCGGTCGCCTATTTCCCCCATGACGACGGTTTGACCCTCGCAGAGGGACGCGAGCTGCTGGGGCCGCTGCTGGGCGATCAGCGAATTCGGATTGTTGAGGTGACCGAGTACGCATCCCTGCGTGACGTTGCGCGGCGGCATGTCAAGCAGATCACCGATCTGCTCGCAGGCATGCTCAGACGTCGGGGATGAGCTCCGACCCGGAAACCGGCGGTCAATGGCAGATCAGTGCCGCGCCGTTTGCAGACGGCCGCTCGGCATCGGCCGCCATGCCGGCGTGCCGTCCTCCCACTGGTTGTCGGTCAACTGCTGCACATCGCTGCCGTCGTACCGCATCACGAACAGTTCGCTCGGCTGGGGAGCATCGGTGTACGTCACCTCGTCCTTGAAGCCCATGCGTGAGCTGGTGAACACGATATGCTCGCGTGGAGACATCCCGGAGACGGTAAAAAGCTCAGAGCGGACGATGGAGTGCGATCACGAGATCTTCGGCCGAGAGGCGGGACTTGCGGGGACGTTTGTTGACGGTAACCTATTGTTAGAATGTGAGATTTGGCTTAGGGCCCCAGTGTCGGAGGCTCCGGCAGGAGAGTCGGCGAACCGCAGCCGGCAGCAGTTCACTATCTGTTAGCATCGCGCGCAGCCGTCCCGCATGCGTTCCCTTATTCCGCATCCGCTGGTTCTGCTCCTTAGCTGCGTCTTCGCTGCCGCTGTGCTCACGCATGTCGTTCGCGCCGGCGAGTTCGAGCGGCGGGATGATCCGGTGACAGGACGGCGGGCTGTCGTTGCCGGCTCGTTTCACCCTGTTCCACAGAACCCGGTTGGGCCGTTCGCCGTGTTGATGGCCTTGCCGCAGGGGATGACCGAGGCGGCGTCGGTGATCTTCCTCGTGTTCCTCGTCGGCGGCGCTTTCAGCGTCGTCGAAGGCACGGGCGCCTTCAACCAGGGCGTGACCTGGCTGGTGAGGGCGCTCGGTCATCGCACGGATCTCATCGTGCCGATCTGCTGCGTGACGTTCGCCGCGGCGGGAGCGGTGGAAGGCATGTGGGAAGAGGTCATCCCGCTCGTGCCGGTGCTGCTGCTCCTGGTCCGTAGCGCCGGCTACGATCCGATC
The DNA here is from genome assembly GCA_963771415.1 of uncultured Acidobacteriota bacterium. Lineage (GTDB taxonomy): Bacteria > Acidobacteriota > Vicinamibacteria > Vicinamibacterales > 2-12-FULL-66-21 > CAWAZT01. The sequence goes on from CAVYTI010000012.1 coordinate 215,790, forward strand.
ACGGCTGTGGCGATGAGTATCGGCTCGGCCGCCGTCGGCATCGCGTTCAGCCCGATTAATCCGTTCAGCGTCGGCATCGCGCAGAAGGTGGCGCAGCTGCCGCTGCTGTCGGGCCTCGAGCTCCGCGTCGTGGTGCTCATCGTGGGACTCGTGATCTGGACGTGGTGGACGATGCGGCATGCGAGGCGCACGCGGACGACGCCTGAAGCCGCATCTCCGGCGACGACGGTGTCGCTCGACTGGCGCCGGGTGGTGATCCTGCTGATGGTCGGGGTGACGTTTGTCGCCTATGTGGTCGGCGCGTTGCGCTACGACTGGGGGTTCGATGAGCTCGGCGCCCTGTTCTTCGGGATGGGAGTGCTCGCTGGGCTGCTCGCCGGGCTCGGTATCGACGGCACGGCTCGCGCGTTCGTCGAAGGATTCCGCTCGATGGCGTTTGCCGCGGCGCTGATCGGTTTCGCGCGCGCCATCTTCGTGGTGCTCGACAAGGGCAAGATCGTCGACACCGTCATCAACGGGATGGTGACACCGCTCGTGGACCTGCCGGCGGTAGTGTTCGCCCTCGGGATGACGTTGGTGCAGGCCGTCAATCTCCATTGCAATCCCGAGTACGTCCGGGCGTGCAGTGCTGACAATGCCGATTCTGGTGCCGATGTCGGATCTCCTGGGCGTCTCGAGGCAGGTGACCGTGCTCGCGTATCAGTTCGGCGCCGGCGTCATCAACCACATCCTCCCGACGGATGGCACGCTGATGGCGATCCTTGCACTGGCGAGCGTCCGCTTCGATCGCTGGTTCCGTTTTGCGGCGCCGGCGTGCGCCATGCTGCTAGTGCTGGGACTGTTCGCGATTGCCGTGGCCGTGGTGACGGGGCTGCACTAGCCGAGAGTGCTGCGCTAGGTGTGGCGGTTCGATCAGGCGCTGTTCTGGGTCGACGGCGGACACACGTTCTCGGTCAACTGGAGTGTCAACGCGGCCGCGGCGGCTCGCAGGCGAAGTTGCTCGCCACCAGGTCAAGATGAATCGGCTCATCGCAATGATGGGGTGTGTCTTGCCGAAGACGTGGCTGGGTGTGCTGGACGATTTCCGCAACTGGCTGATTGCCGCAGCTTGACTCGACGTCACTTCTTCGGTTGCGCCATTGTCACAAACCGCAAGCCGTCGTAGAGACACGGGAACGGAACGTGGGGATAGTTCTCGTAAGTCTCGTATCGATACGAAATCGTTTCTTTCAAGGCGCGTTTGATCAGCTCCGAGAATCCAATCATCTGCCGATGAATCGCCTGATCGGGATCGTATTGGTCCTGGAGGGAGTTCGCCATGAAGACGCGCCGGTGTGCAAACGAGTCCACCGTCCGAAACGCTCGAGTGCTCAGTTCCAGGAAGTAATCGTTGTTCTCCGCGAACCAGCCCGCGCTGCACCCGACGTACGCATTGAACGCAGTCGGTCTCGCGAGCAGTGCGTAGACGGTGAACAGACCGCTCAATGACTTACCGAACAGAATTCTTGGCTGCGTCGTGCGATAGGTCTTCTCGATGTCGGGGATGAGTTCCTTCTCCAGGAAACCCAGGAATGCTTCCGCACGCGGCGGGCCTGGATAATCTTTGGCGACCACAGGCATCATGTCGCGGTTTCGATTGGTATTCTCAATCGCAACAATGATCATCTCCGGGGCATTGCCGTCGTTTCGGAGGCGGGTTGTGATTGCGATCATCTCAAGCAGAAACGCCGGCGTGCCATCCAACAAATACAGCACCGGATAGGCGTCGCCGGACGTGTCGTAGCTGGTTGGAAGACGAACAAACACCTTCCTGTCTTCACCCAGAATCGTGGACTTCATCGTCCGCGTGACGCCGAGCGTCGCGCTCACGTCTTGCGCAAATGCCAGTCGCGGAGATCCCAGAATCAGAAGCATCACGACAGTCAGAAGTCTGTGGACACACGACATCGAGAACCTCCGAGGCATGCGAGCAAAGCATACGGCTTCGGGTCGACGAACGCACGAGGTCCGCTGGCCGTTCCCAGCGACGTGACGCGAATGTTTTTCGACGGCACATCGGTGGAATCGCCGGAAACGAGTTCGAAAGACTCTGAAGTGTCGCGCGAACGCGGTGTTGCGAGGTTTCTCGAGAAAGTACCTGGGTGTCAGGCACGGAATTCGCAACTACCTGATCGCCGCCGGCTGAAGACCTGCTCTCGCAATCCGCATCGCAGCGAGTGTCTCCAAGCGCATTGACCCGGGGCACAGCGGGTGCCGTCCGAAATATGTATACAGATTTTGGACCTCGGCGCCCTCCGATGCAACCGACTATTCGTCGCGCAAGGCGATCAGCGGATCGATTCGCGTGGCGCGGCGTGCAGGAATGTATCCAGCGCCCAACGTCACCAGGGCGACAAGCCCCGCGGCGCCCAGGACCACGCGGGGATCGGTGCTCGTGACGCCATACAGCAGCGTTCTTGCAAACGTCAGCGCGGCGACGGCAAACGGGATGCCGAGCAGCAGCCCGAACGCGGCGACGAGCAGCGATCGCCGGAGCACCAACGTCAGGATCTGTCTCGGGAGCCCGCCGATTGCGATGCGGATGGCCAACGCCCGGCGCTGTCTCGTGACGGCGTAGTTGACCACGCTGTAGACGCCGACAATGGCAAGGATCGTCCCGATGAGGCTCAGACCACCGGCCAGTGTCGCGACGAGACGCTCCGGCTGAAGAGACTCATCGATTCGGGCGCGCATAGTCTGGACATTGAAGACGGGCATGGAGGGATCGAGCGCGTGGACCTCGCGCTGAACGAGATCCGCCAGCCTGGCTGGATCGCCAACCGCCTTGGCGTGAAGGGTCATGAGGCTCCGGAACGCCTGGCCGAGCGGTCGGTATACGATTCGCCTGGCTTCTTCGCGAAGGTTCAGATACTTCGCGTCCGACACGACACCAATCACCTCGAGATCGGCCCCGCCGACTCGTCCCGCGCCGATCCGTTGACCCAGGGGGCTCGCGTCGCCGAAGAAGAATCTGGCGGCTGTCTGGTTAATCACCGCGACTCTCTGAGTGCTCGATGTGTCTTGACGTGAGAAATCGCGGCCGCGAAGCACCGGTATACCGACGGTTTCGAAATATCCAGGCGTCACGTTGTTCAAATACACGGTCGAGTCGACTGCGTTCGCCAGCGTCTGCCCATCGGCGTGCATTTGCGTGTTCACGAACCGCGTGCCCGCAGCCATCACGCCGCTGAGCGAGCCGTACGCGGCCAGACTTGCCGCGCGCACCTCCGGTTGTGCACGGAGACGTTCGAGCAATTCGTCGTAGAACAGACGGGTGCGCTCGGCCGAGTAGCCGCTCTTGACCGGATCAAGCGCGGCAAGCAGCACATCGTCCTGCCGAAAGCCCATGTCGGCGGACTCCAGGTTGTAAAGCGTCCGAGTGAACTGGACGGAGGTGATGACGAGCACCAGCGACAGGGCGACCTGGAGTGCGCTCAGAAGATCCCGCGACTCGAGCCACCCGATTACTCGACGTCCCTCTTCGGCGTTCCGCCTGAGCGCCTGCGTGAGATGCTGCTGCGCCGCCATCCGCGATGGGAATAGCCCGCAGATGAAGCCGGTGGCGATCACGAGACTCGCGCTGAAGAGAAAGACGCGGACGCTCGGCGCGAACTGCGCGGCTGCGGCGCTACTTGGTAGAAACGACAAGAGGCCTCGCTCCATACCGACAGCCGTCAACCAGCCCAAACTGCCAGCAACGACGGCAAGCAGAAGGCATTCGGTGATGAGTTGACGCGCGAGCCGCAGAGGTGTTGCGCCCTGCGACACGCGAATCGCCATCTCCCGACGCCGCGCCATGCCCCGCGACAGCAGAAGATTCGCGACATTGGCGCACGCAATCGCCAGCAGGATGACGACCGCTGACATCAGGATCGTCACCGGCTTGCCGAATTGTCCGCGCAGCAAGGATAGGCCCCTCGCAGCCGACACCAGCCGCAATGCCGCCGGCGGTGCAGCGTCCGTGAAGGTCGTTCGGATCCATGCCTGGTAGGCCATCGTCAGTCGGCTTTCGTTTTCAGCTGTCGATGAGCCGGATCGCATGCGCAACATCAGCTCGATGTAATTGCTGTTTCGGGAAGGAGCAGTGTCGCCGGCGATCTGCTCGACCATTCCCATCGGGATCCACAGGTCGGGACTGAATCCAGGGCGCGTCCCGAAGAAGACAGGGCTGGCGACGCCGACGATCGTGTACGGATGGTCATTGAGTCGAACGACCTGTCCCACGGCGTCGGAGCGCCCGTTGAACCTCCGCCGCCAAGCCGCGTCGCTCAAGACGACAACGGGGCTGGCGCCGCTTGGGAGATCATCAGCGTCGGAAATCGTACGGCCGGCCTGTGCGCTGACACCGAGCGCGCGGAAATAGTTGCCGGACACCAGTTCCCCTCTGAGACGCGCCGCTGAGCCGTCGACGCTGAGATTGACGCCGGACGACACGGCGACACTCGACGCGATCAGATCGGTGAACGCGGGATCCCGCTGGGTCAGATCTCTGTAGAACTCCGTCGAGAAGTAGCGTGGATTGAGGTTCAGGTCACCGGTGGTCGAACCGACGGCGAACAGCTCATTGGGCGCGCGCACCGGCAGGGGTCGGAGCAGGAGCGCATCGACGAACGTGAAGACGGCGGTCGCCGCGCCGAGGCTCAAGGTAAGCGACGCCAGGACCGCCAGCGTGAGCCCGGGACTCCTGAGCCAGAGCCGAATCGCATGCCGAAGGTCCTGTCGCAAACTCATCATCCGACCTCCACTGCCGGTGCGCGCGTGCACCCTATGACGAGAAGACGACCGCACGGGTTGGCAGGCAGGGGGAGCAAGGATCGACGCTTGTGGGCCGCCGGCGAGCTTTGTGAAGCGGCGTGAATCGCTAGCGCCTCTCGAGGAACCCTCTGCCTTCGAATATCGCCGGCATCGCCTTTTCGATTCGCGCCACCCGCGTCGCCGACTGCTTGGCCGCGGCAATGTGGTAGAGGTAACTCCGCTGCCGCCCCGGCGTCAACGCCTCGAAGGCGCGCTTGAAACGCGGGTCCCTTCGGAACCGCTCCGTCAGCTCCTCGGGAACCGGAACATCTGAGGTCTTCTTCGGCTCCATCCGCAGCCCGGCCTTCTCGACCGCGATGGCCGCGCGCACGTAGGCTTTGATGGTCGCTGCCTTCGCCGTGATCTCCTTCACGCTGGTGAACTTCATCACCCGCCCGGCGTGCACCTGACCGAGTTGCACCAGCACCTTCTTCGGGTCCTTCAGCAGGGCGCCCTGAAAGAAGCTCAGCCCGAAGTACTCTTTGAACCCCTGCATGATGACGATGTTCTTCCCGTCGATCGTGTAGGAGGGCTTACCCCACTTACACTCCTCCTTCATCCCAAGGCCGGCGAGCACCCGCCGCATCTCCGCGATCTCCGGCGCCCATCGCTCTCGGTACGCCATCTCCAAGGCAGCACCATCCTCCCTAATATTTGGCGTAATCAGCCGCATCGCACATGTTCCGCGGCCAGCGAGCAAGTTAAGAACCGCTCGACGTCGGTGGCGCCGAGGCGCGCAACGTTGCGGCGACGTCCGAGAATCGTCAGCTGACGGTTAGCCGAAATGCGGGTGACCTCTCCTTCAGTCCGGGGAAGTCACGACGGAACCGCAAGTGGCTGCTCAATTGCTGCCGCGCGTTCGCGGCGCTCAGACATGACGCGTGCCCGAACGTAAAGGATGACCAGCGCTTCAACTACCACCACGACCGACGCACCAATCAGCGCCGCTCGGAAGCTGCCCGTCGCATCCTTCGTCACACCCCAGGCATAGGGCGAGAGAAAGGCGCCGATCTGCCAGAGCGTATTGATGGCAGCAGTCCCGACGGCGAGCTGGCGGACCGGTAGCAAGTCCGCGTACGAGGAGACGAGCAGCATGCCCGCCGTGAAGAAGGTCGCGGAGAACAGCAGATACCCCGTGACCGCCAGAGCCGGCGTCTTGGCAACGCCAAGAAGGAGGAGAGCCGCCGCAATGACGACCGTCAGCACGAAGGCGTCGCGGAGCCGGTCGCCGTGCCGGTCCGAATTCCACCCGGCGATGAAGATGCACACGACGCCAAGGGCGCCGCCAAGGCTGACCAGAGAACCTACCTGAGTCGTATCGAGTCCGGCGCCGGCAATCAGCACGGCTGGCGCCGACAAGAGCAGACCGCCGCCCGCGCCATTAGTCAGGAAGCCCAGCGAGCCGAGCAACAGGACTTTCGGATTGGCAAATGCGGCGAGGAGATTGTGCCGGACCGGAGCGCCGATCAACGCAGCATCGCGAGCCAGTTCGCGGCGGATCCACTCTTTTTCGCGGTCCGCCAGCCATGGCGCCGTTGCTGGCGCGTCTGGCAGGAAGCGCAGCAGGATCAGGCCCAACAAGACGCCGGGCAGGCCCTGAACGAGGAATAGCCATTGCCATCCCCGCAGGCCAGCCATGCCGTCAAGCCCCAGCAACCTACTTGAGATCGCGCCCATGACTACTGCTGCCAATGAGCTCGCCACATAGATCCGGCTGACGGCCCGTCCGCGGAAGGCCATCGGGAACCAGCCCGCAAAGTAGTAGATCACGCTCGGAAAGAACCCGGCCTCGGCCACGCCGAGCAGAAAGCGCATGACGTAGAAGTGCAGCGGTGTCTGCACGAACATCATGCCCGCCGCGAGGAGTCCCCAGGTGATCATGATTCGCGCAATCCATTGCGGCGCGCTGAAGCGCGCGAGCATCAGGCTGGACGGCACTTCGAACAGGGCGTAGCCGAGAAAGAACAGGCCGGCACCAAGGCCGTAGACCGTGGCGCTGAACTTCAGAGCGTCGTTCATCTGAAGGGAAGCAAAGCTGACGTTCACGCGGTCCATATAGGACACCATGTAGCCAAGGAGAATCAGTGGCACGATGCGCCACATCGCCTTGGACATTGCCGATCGCCCGATGGCATCGTCCGACTGCGGTCCCTGGTTCATCCTGTCTCCTGGTTGGACTGTCCCGCCGCATGGCGCTGCATGGCTGGAGTGCTGCTGTTACCGGCCTGGTCCAGGCGCCTGCCAGCAGAATCCGTGACTCCGCGCCGCTATCGCCGCGGCAGAGCTTACTCTACGTTAACGAGTTCGTGCGGCTGTATCGCGGCGGTGATTTCGAGATGAGTGGCGAGCGAGAGCGCTGCCGCGTGAGGTGATACCCATCTATCGCTGAAGAAACGATGATAGCGCGGTGAAGCCGGTGCCGCGCGGCCTGATCGGCAGACGCCCTATGCGCTCTTGCGCAGCGGTCGGACCTTCGGCCTATTGCCGCGGACCTTCATCGCCTATCAGTTCTCATAAACCGCGACGTTCTCGACGTCGGTCGCTGGCAGAAAGCCGCCCGACTGGTGCGACCAGAGCGATGCATAGATGCCGTCGCGCGCGAGCAGGTTCTCGTGCGTTCCCTGCTCGACGATGCGGCCCCGATCGAGGACGACGAGCGAGTCCATGCGTCGGACTGTGGACAAGCGGTGCGCGATGACGATCGCTGTTCGCCCCGCCATCAGCGTCCACAGGGCATCCTGAATCAGCGCCTCGCTCTCGGAGTCGAGCGAGCTCGTCGCCTCGTCCAGGATCAGAATCGGCGCGTCCTTCAGGATCGCGCGCGCGATCGCGATGCGCTGACGCTGGCCGCCGGAGAGCTTGATGCCGCGCTCGCCCACAAGCGTGGCGTAGCCGTCGGGCAGCGACTGGATGAACTCTGCGGCGTGCGCGAGCACCGCGGCACGCCTGACCTCGTCGTCGGTGGCGTCCGGCCGCGCGAAGCGGATGTTGTCCGCGATCGTGCGGTGGAACATCGCGGGATCCTGCGGCACATATGCGATCGCCTGGCGGAGTGACGATTGTGAGACGTCGGCGATCGACTGCGCCGCCCACGAGGATCTGGCCGCGCTCGACGTCCTTGAACCGAAGCAGGAGGCGGGTGATGGTGGTCTTGCCGCCGCCGGACCGTCCGACCAGCCCGAGCTTCGTCCCCGCCGCGACCGCGAGCGAAAAGCGTTCGAACAGCAGCGGCTGCGCAGGCGAATGCCTGAAGCTGATGTCGCGCATCTCGACGCTGTGGTCGCGCGGCGCGAACGGAACGGGCGCTGGCGACATCCTGAACCGACGGCGGGTCCAGCAGCAGATCGGCGAACTGCGCGGCGTCGGTCAGCGCGCCCTCGAGGTTGCGGTAGATGCGGTTGAACTCCCACATTACCCGCGTGGCGGTCGCGAAGTAGCTGAACGTGAGGAAGACGGTCTCCAGGCTCGCCGCGCGTGCCGAGACTGATGTGCAGCGCGACGATCAGGCCGAGCGTATTGGTCAGGACGTACATCGGCGCCGTGATCGTGTTCACGCGGAAGTTCTGGTAGTCCCACGACCGCAGCGTCTTCCCGCCGAAGTCGCGCACGTTGGCGGCGTGAATCGCTGCTTCCTCATGCTCGCGCGCGAAGGCTCGAACGGCTTCCGCGTTGGCGATGGAATCGGCCACGTGTCCGGCCAGCACGTTCGACGCGGCCTCGCGTGCGTCCACGAGCTGGCGCCGACGCCGGATGCGCGGCACCACGAGCGCCACGGTGATGGACAGCATCCCGAGCAGCACCAGGATCAGCAGCGGGGAGTAGCGCCAGAGCACCACCGTGACGAACCCCAGCGGCACGATCTTCGCGATCACCTGAAACGCGAGCACGTCGAACACGTCCTCGAACCGGCGCGCGTAGCCGAGCGTGCGCTTGGTGAGCGAGCCGGCGAAGTTGTCGTGGAAGAATGCCAGGTCCTTCGCCAGCAGTTCGTCCATCGCCTCGACATAGAGCGACTCGATACCGCGGATCTCCGCGCGAGCGATTAGCGCCTCGGCCCCTCGCCACACGACCTCGCCAGCGAACCACAATGCCGTGAACGTCAGCACATACGGCGTGAACATGCCGAGCGTGAGCGCTTCGTCCACGCGCGACCGCGCCGAGGAGCCGGGCCACGACGAGCGGCGGCGCGTAGAAGACCAGCACGTCGCCGATCCCAGGCAGGATGAGCGCCGGCAGCGCGATCATGGGGCGCCGTGTGATCTGGCGGCCGTAACGACGCAGCACCAGCCAGAGCGCCTCGTTCAGGCGTCCGGAATCGCGGTCGGCGGCTATCGTCATCGCGGTGTCCTCAAAAGAAAAAGGCCATCACCTTCAGTCGGTGATGGCCCCTGCGAAGGCGGTTGGAGTAACGCTGGCTACATCACCGGGAAACAAGACGGCGCGCGTGGCGGCGCCAGGCCGGCGCCATCGACAACCGCCACGTGCAGGTGAGCATCACAGCACGGCAAGAAGACCACAGGCTGGCCGAGCGAGTCAATCAGGCATCGCGAGACAGACTTCGCGTCAAAAGGCTCGACTGGAAGTACGGCGGCGAGCGAGAGGCGGAAGAGTTGGCTGGGTGTTCGGGACGATTTCCGCAACTGGCCAATCGGTGAGGCCGCCTAGACGGCCGGCTCTGCTCACCTGCGCGTTGCGATCGATGACGGTAACAGCTCCCCGTTGCTCGACCTCAGAACAGGGGGCCCCCAAACTCAGCAACGCTGGAGACGCAAGGTTCGGCGATTTCGTTCTACTCTGAATCGTGGCGCCGGATCGGTCCCCTATCGACCGCACTGCCGTGAGCGTCGTGGGGCTGCTCCGACGCGGATGTTGGGCTGCGGTCCCGATTGGAACCATCGAATCATTGATCGCGGGCGGGCGAGTCATCGACTTCCCATCCGGCCGTACGGTGTATACGGAAGCAGACGCCGAAAGGCTGGCCGTCATGATGCACGGCCTACTGCGCGTTTACATGCATGCTGGAGACGGCCGTCAGGTCACCGTGCGCTACGTTCGAGCGGGCGATCTGCTAGGTGCGCCGGCACTGATTGGCGGACCTGCGCCGGTCTTCGTGCAGGCAGTGACGGACGGGACTGCGTTCTTCTTCGACATCGGTCGCGTCAAGCGCGCGGCGCGCAGCGATGCATCGTTGGCTTGGGCACTCGCGGAGGAGTCAGTTCACCGACTTTACGATGTCTTGGAAGAACTCGCCGGAAATACATTCGCGTCGGTCCGGCAGCGCGTCGCACGCCACCTCCTCGACCTTGCGACCTCGCGCCTGGAAGCGAGCCGGACACTGACCGCTTTGGTGAATCAGCAGGATCTCGCGAACAGTGTCGGTTCGGTGCGCGAAGTGGTCGCACGTGTCCTTGCCGACCTTCGTTCTGAACACCTCGTTCGCACGTCGCCCGGACGTGTGGAGATACTCGATCCGCTAAGGATGAGCCACGAGTTGTGGTCGCGTGCGCGTGACGAAAGTCACAGCGCCTGAGAAACAGGGTCGACACAATCAGTCTCGAGGCCACCAGTTGACGGGCCTCAGATTGAAGGTCATATGTTTGCTGTCGACCATGCCGCCACCGCGCTTCTGCTCAAACGACGTTTCCCTTCCGTTTCGCTGACGCCGATGCTCGTGTCGGTCCAGGCAATGGAACTTGCCTGGGTCGGTTTCAACTACCTCGGCATCGAACGAACCACGACAGCGGAGACCGTCCGCAGTGTCGCCGACATTCACTTGGCCTATATGCCGGTACTCGCACTCGGTTGCGACCGCGGTCGGCGCTGCCTTGCTCACATGGTTGATCATCGAAAAAGGTTTCGGACGCGCGTTCTTAGGCCGTGCCGTTGGTCTCGGCATTGTGTCGCATCTGATCCTCGATCTGGTGACGCACGGTCACGACATCGTGCTTTGGCCCGGTCTGGCGGCCCCCAAGCTGGGACTCGGGCTATACGCGGCTGCTCCGATGGTCGCGTTCTTCGTGGAACTTACTTATGGGACGTTCTGTTGGTACGTCTATCGAGGAGGGCCTGGCCTGCTCGCGCTCATCACGATTGGCAACCTGGCGAACCTGTCGATCTTCTCGTCCGACATTCCCGGCCCCGAGCAGTACCTGGCTGGCCGGCCTCTACTTCTCGTGACGTTCATCTTCGTGCAAATCGTCGTCACGTTGGTGCTCGTTGGCAGCCTTGCGCGGCGTCACAGCGAGGCCTCTCCAGAGAGATGGTCCGCTGATCACCATCTCGCCGCTCAGCATCGATAGGAGTGCCAACAGTTCGCGTACACCATCCAACGATCTTAACGAGGACGATCATGAGACCAGAAATACTCACACAGCCGGATGCCGAACGAGCGATCTCAACAGAGGCACTCGCGTTTCGAAAGCGAGTCAAGGTGGGTGAAAGTTCTCAGGACTAAACCGCCCGTCGCGCGCAACCGAACCGTCGGCTGCACGCCGAACGTGTCGTCCGTCGCAGTGCCCCGTAGATCGTCTATGGGTCGCCAATCGTTCAGGTCCCGCAATAGTGAAGGAGATTGGTTTTAGAATTTCGAGAGGCGCCCGCTCGTCAGCTGCTGCGACGGTGACCCTGAGATCGGCCAGATAAGTGTCCGCTGATCACATGAAACAGGGATGATTAGGGAGGCGTACGGTGAAGGCGATCGTGGTGACGGACCAGGCTGCGGGAACGGCCGGGATGACGCTGGTGGAGCGGCCCGAGCCGCAGGCAGCGATAAACGACGTCGTCGTTCAGGTTCACGCGTCGGGTTTCGTCCCGACTGAGCTGACGTGGCCCTCGACCTGGACCGATCGCCTCGGCCGTGATCGAACACCGTCGATCCCTGGGCACGAGCTGGCCGCAGTGGTCACCGCCCTCGGCTATGGGACGACGGGTCTATCGGTGGGACAGCGGGTGGTCGGCCTCGCGGACTGGTATCGCGACGGCACCTTGGCCGAGTATGTGGCGATCGAGGCACGCAACCTCGCGCCGCTCCCGGGCGACGTCGACTTCACCGTGGGTGCCAGTCTGCCGATCTCGGGCCTTACCGCGTGGCAGGGACTGTTCCAGCACGGCCGCCTTCAGGCAGGGCAGAGCGTCCTCGTGCACGGCGCGGCCGGCGCCGTCGGGTCGATGGTGACGCAACTCGCGCGAGAGGCCGGCGCCTACGTCATCGGCACTGGACGAGGCGCCGACCGTCAGACGGTGCTCGACTTCGGCGCGAAGGAGTTCGTCGACCTCGAGAACGACGTCCTCGAAGACGTCGGCCGCGTCGATCTGGTGTTCGATGTCATCGGAGGCGACATCGGGAAGCGGTCCGCAGGCCTGATTCGAGGGGGAGGAACACTGGTGTCCATCGTCGGGGCGGCCGAGGCGCGGCCCGCCGGCGGCCTGGCGGTCGACTTCGTCGTCGAGTCCGATCGTGTCCAACTGAGCGAGATCGTCCAGCGCGTGCGGGACGGACGACTGCGGACGAACATCGGCACCGTCTCGACCCTCGACGATGCGGTCGCCGCCTTCAACCCGACCGCGCGGATCAAGGGGAAGACGATCATCCGCACTCGTTTGTGAGCGACACGCGCACATCGATGCACGCAACCGCCCTTGAGCACTCGCAACGGGAGCAGGCGTGCGATGTCATTTTTTCGGTGGTCCAATTGGCGCAAACCGCAGAGCTGTGGTACAGACACGGGAACGGAACGTGGGGATAGTCCTGAGGCTTGTACCGGTTCGAAATCGTTTCTCCGTCTCGATCTTCGTGGAAAACGTCTGACCGGGATTCGAACTACGCCTCTCTGAAGGACCTGCCTGGGATTGAACTCTTGCCGATTCACGCAAGCTGTTGACAACAGTGATGTTCCGGGGGGTCGGACAGCGCGAGGCCCTTTGCCGCGCTGAGATGGCCGCCAAATAGAACGCGCAGTCTCTTGCTCTGCAAGGCGTTCAGGCTCTTCGCAAGGATTGGCTGGGTGTCAGGGACGATTTCCGCAACTGGCTAGATCTGGCGCAGCCTGAACCGCAGTGGCCTCACGCGGCCCAGGAAAATTCCGACGTCGAGAGACCTGACTTTCCCTCGTACTGGATGCCGAACGCGTTGATCCGTGAGTGACGGGCCTCTGCCATCGTGAGATTCGACGCGACCGGATGAAACATGCCGTCGAACCGAATCGGGCGGCCGGTTGTACGCTGAAGGGCACGATGTCCTCGATCTCAAAGTCGATCACGTCGCCGACCTGGTCCCTGTGGCGGACAACAGCAGAGAATGGGCTATCGTCCCGGCGAAACGCCGACAGAACTTGGTCAGAGCCGCGAACATAGGGCAGCCTAGGCTGCCCTTTGAGTTCTAAAGTTTGTCGAACTGCGCATCGGTCGCCTTCTCGTCGACAAAGACACCGAGTCGCCAGTTTCCTTGGGTCATAACTTTCGGCGTATCAGCGATCGCCGCACCTTCAGTCCATCGATCTTGGTGCCGTCGACGTCACCTTCGCGGATGTTGAACACGAGGGTGACCAGACAGAAGTCGTAGGTGGCGCGTGGTCAAACGAGAGATGCACGGGCACATCAGTTCGCACGAACAGGTCTCGACGTAGCTTCCCCTCAGGTTCCATGACATGGCAGAGCCCCTTCGCCTGCTGGCATTCTCGCCCGGGATCCGGGAGGCGTCAACGGGGATCCGTTTTGGCGATCAGTGCACCAGCATCCACAAGCCGCCGGCGACCATGAGGCCGCCGGTGACCCGCGCGCCGTGACGGCCGCACTGGTGCCAGTTTTTCGAAGGCGACGAACACCGTCAGGCCGACGATGATCAACACGTTCATCACGCCGCCGGCGAACAGCAGCAACATCAGCACCCAGCAACAGCCGACACAGAAGGTCCCGTGCTCGAGACCGATGCGAAGCGCACGGCCGATCCACTGCGCCATCGCCCCATCAGGAAGCCAATGGGCGACCGGCACTGACGCAGACATGCATGCTTCAGCGGCGTCCACTGATACACGCCGGCGGCGAGCAGGAGGGTCGCACTGACGACGGTGAATTCACGGGCTCCATCATCGGCGAGACGAGCAGCAGCGATGAGAGTACGCGCTGAAGCACGGTCGCGCCAAGACTGAACGCGGTCCAGGCGAGGAAGTACCCTGCGGCGAGGGCGTAGATTTGACGGGTTGCGGTTCGTTGTGCAGAGCGGCGGGCGGCGACGCCATAGAGCAAGATCGAGCGGTGACGCGGACGGCAGCATCATGCCGGTCATCATGACGGTCCACATCGCCCAGAGCAGCAGCAGATGCGGCGACATCCCAGTGCAGCGTCATCATCCACGCGCTCGCGCCCGTCATCGGCCTGTACCGTCGTCGCCGCATCCAGAATCGAACACAATGATGGTAGTAGACAGCATCACGGCGGATTTGATGTGTTCGCGGCAATGCTCGGAGCTGTCGTGAGCGCAGAGTACCCGTCCGATCAAGCCGTGGCACATAGAAGTTCTAGAGTGAAATCACCCTGTGCTGCAAGTTGTTGAAGACACAGGGCAAATTTTGTGGCTGGGTGTTAGGGACGATTTTCGAACTTGGTTCGTCCAGAACGCTGCCTGAGGCTGTACCTCGAGCGCGGACAGGCGTCGGTCAAGCAATGTGTGGCGAGTGGCGGGCACAGGCCGCAGGCGATCCTGGCGAGCGGAGGCGAGCGCTGAACGCGAGGGCGCCGAAGGCCTTTGCGGGCTGAGCCTGCTCAATGTACCCTCAACGCGTGGACGCCCCCGCCGCGCTGGTCGAAGCGCTCGCGGATCGCTATCGCGTCGACCGCCAGCTCGGCGCGGGCGGGATGGCGACGGTCTACCTGGCCCACGACCACAAGCACGATCGGGAAGTCGCGATCAAGGTGCTCCGACCCGATCTCGCCGAAACCCTCGGCCGCGAACGCTTTCTTCGAGAGATTCAGCTGGCCGCCCGCTTGAATCATCCGAACATCCTGCCGCTCTACGACTCGGGTGACTCCAACGGTTGCATGTACTTCGTGATGCCCGTCATGGAGGGACAGACCTTGCGGGATCGTCTCTCGAGCGGCTCACCCTTGCCGGTTGACGAAGCGGTCCGCATCGCCGTGGAAGTGGCCGACGCCCTCGACTACGCGCACCGGCGCGACATCGTCCACCGCGACATCAAGCCTGAGAACATCTTGCTCCACGAAGGCCATGCAGTCGTCGCCGACTTCGGGATCGGCAAGGCGCTGGTGGCCGCGTCGGCAGCGACCGGCGTGATGTCCACGCAGATCGGCGTCACAGTCGGCACCCCGGCGTACATGAGCCCGGAGCAGGCCGCGGGCGGCGACCTCGACGGCCGCAGCGACCTCTTCGCGCTGGGCTGCGTGATGTTCGAAATGCTGACGGGCGAAATCGCCTTCACGGGCCCGTCGGCGGACGCCGTGATTGCCAGGCGTTTCGCCTATTCGCCGCCACCCATCACCGACTCGCGTCCTGAGATTCCGGCCGCCGTCGGCGAAACGGTCAGCCGCCTCCTGCAGCGTTCGGCCGACGATCGGTTCGCCACCGGTTCACAGGTGGTGGCGGCGCTGCGGCCACGGCCAACGCCGCCCGTGGCCACGGCAGCTGTCGCGCCTGACCGTGCCCGCCGCGACAGCTCGATTGTGCGGGTCACCAGTACCGACCGCAGCGACGTTCTGGCCGGCGCTGTCGTCAGACGCGCGCCTGGTCGTCTACGTCTCCGATGCAGGACAGGATGGCGCGACGCCGCAAGTGTGGCTACAGCAGGTGGGCGGTGCCGCCGTCCAGCTCACGACCGGCATGCGGGACTGCGCGGAGCCCGTGTTTTCTCCCGACGACACGCGCGTGATCTTCAGCGCCGGGACCGGGTCGACCCGGCACGTGTACGAGATGCCGACATTCGGCGGACAGCCGCGGGTATTGAAGCGGATGGCGCGCGGCGCACGCTTCGCGCCTGACGGCACATGGCTTGTGTACCTCGCCATTGATTCGCACGACGCAGTGCGAATCGTGTCAGCAACCGGCGACGAACGTGTGGTGACGACGGGCCTCGTCGATGTCGCGTTTGCCACCTGGTCCGACGACTGCCGGCATCTGCTCGTCGTAGGTCATCCAAACCCCTCGGCCGATCTCGATTGCTGGATCGTGCCGGTAGATGGCGGAGCGCCGGTCGATACCGGCGTGCTCCGCCGGGCGCGACAACAGGGCTCGATCGTCATCTCGATGGCGGTCGCCTGGACGGGAGATTCGCTCTTCTACACGACGGCCGGAAGGCAGGGCATCCACGTGTGGCGGCAGCATGTCTCGCCGACGACCTTCGAGGCGATCGGCTCGCCGGAACTGATGACGCCGGGCGGAGACTCCGCGTTCTTCCCTACCGTCGCTCGCCAGCGATTGGCCTTCGTCGGCGTGCACGCCGATACGAACATGTGGTCTGTCGGGATCGACGCGAGGACTGGCAAGGCCAAAGACTCTCCTCGACGTCTGACCCGCGGCGCTGGCTTCGTCAATCATTTCACTGTGTCGCGGGACGGGAATACGCTCGCGTATTTCGCGGCAGGACCGAGCGGCGCCGACCTGCACGTGAGAGATCTGCAACGCAGCACCGACGCGACGCTCGGTGGAGACGCCGGCGACAATCGCGGTTTTCCGGTGATCTCGCTCGACGGCAAATGGCTCGCGTTCGGGACGCTGGTGGCCGGACCACCCGTCCGACGTCCCCTGTTCGTGGCGAATGTGGCGGATGGAGCCTGCCGATTGATCCACGAAGACTGCGGCGGCCGTCCGCGGCTCTGGCTCGACGACGATCTGCTGCTTGCCGAGACCTTTGGGTCGGGGCTGAATTCGTTTGTCGTCCTCGACACGCGCGAGGGTACGCAGCACCCGCTCCTGTTGTCCCGCGATCGCCGTTTGTCGAACCCTCGTCTCTCGACCGATGCGCGGTGGCTGGCGTTCGACGCCACGCCGCCTGGTGGATCTCCTTCAGTGCTCGTGGCGCGGCTCGCCGACGGTCACGCGGCAGACGAAACGGCGTGGATACTCATCGATACTTCGGCGAGCCACCCGTTCTGGTCGCGAGACGGACGTTTGCTCTACTACCTGCCGACGACGCCGACGGTTGATATCCGCAACAGAGTGGTCGCTCGACCCTTCGATCCACTCAACGGCAGCGTCGGAGCAGAGCCCATCGACGTGCTCCTGCTTTCAGAGATGATCGTGCCCGCCATGATCAGCTCCGCCGCGCCCATCATGGCAGCCGATCAGATCTTTTTCCTGCTCGGGAACTATCGCGGCGACATCTGGATGATGAATCTCCAAGCGTGAGAATAACTGCCGCCATGCGATTGCCGCCGCCGAGCAGAATTCGTCATTCGAAAGTTCGATAGTTGAAATCACTCTGTGCTGCAAGTTATTGACAACACAGGACAAATTTCGTGGGTGGCTGTTCGGGACGATTTCCGCAACTGGCTGATTCGCGCAGCGCAGTCTGGCCGACATCGTTGTCATACACTCGTGTGGCTTCCATGGCCGAGCAATCCAGTCGTCCTTTTTACGGTGAGTACGCGTGGGCGTTCGATCTGCTGATCGATCGTCCGGGCGCAACGCTTCTTGATGCCGGCTGTGGAACAGGCCGATATGCTGGCGAACTCGCGAGCCGAGGTTAGGCCGTTGAAGGCGTAGACCGGTCGTCCGAACTGATCGAGACCGCCAGGCAGTCCGTCCGCGGTCACGGCAATTTCGTCTCATTTCGCGTCGGGGACCTCCTCGCTCTACCTGAGGCGCAGTACGACGGTATTCTTTGCCGCGGCGTTCTCAACGACTTCGTGAATGACGACGCACGCCTATCGGTGTTTGCCGCGTTCGCGGGCGCGCTTCGACGTCCAGGCGTCCTGATTCTCGACGTTCGCGAATGGGAGGCCACGAGGGACCGTAAGCAGCGCGAGCCCGTTTTGCGAAAAAGCGTTCGTACGGATCGAGGCAAACTCACGTTCACGAGCACCACCGAACTCGATCCGGAGCGCCAGCAGCTTCTTCTGTCGGAAACGCACACTCTGGTCAACGACGCTGGAGAACATTCGAGCGACTATCGCTTCGTGATGCGATGTTGGACGAGAACCGATTGTTGCCTTCGGCTGGCCTTCATGGCACTCGCGGTGGCGCAGCCTACTGCTTCTTCTTGCGGACGGCGACGAAGTTCTGTTGCGGCGGCGGCTGGATGACGTGCATTTGCGTCACAGCGCCGCTCGCGTCGAGGCTGAACTCCACGGCAAACGCGGGCAGCTCTTTGATGAAGTAGTGGAGTCCTACCTGCTGTTGAAGATGGTACAGAGGCTGACCGGGCATCAAGAATGTGAGCGTGCCGTCTGGCTGCGCCGTCACGACGATGGTGACAGACTCCGCTTCGTACTCGCCAGCCAGTGACGCGATCAGCGAGGGTGTCAGCATGGGCTGTGCGGCTGCGGCCTGCTGAGTTTTCTTGCGGACGGCGACGAAGTTCTGTTGCGGCGGCGGCTGGATGACGTGCATTTGCGTCACAGCGCCGCTCGCGTCGAGGCTGAACTCCACGGCAAACGCGGGCAGCTCTTTGATGAAGTAGTGGAGTCCCACCTGCTGTTGAAGATGGTACAGGGGTTGAGCGGGCATCAAGAGTGTGAGCGTGCCGTCTGGCTGCGCCGTCACGACGATGGTGACAGACCCCGCTTCTGTACTCGCCAGCCAGTGACGCGATCAGCGAGGCGTCACTGCTTTGGGCCGCGGGCGACGGGGCTGGTGGTGTTCCCACCTGGCGCGCAATGGCGTCATGTGAGCCGCCGAGCAGCCCCAACAGCAACAGGACTCGACCAGCGATCCGCGAAGCCCCAAATCGCATCGTGTACTCCTGCTAGGGTGGGATGCGGGATTATAGCTGAACGGTTCGGTCTCAGGGCTGCGGGACATCGGCGTCGTCGACCGAGCTGAAGGTCAGCGCTCCGACGTCGGCATCCTTCAACTTCGCGCGAAGCAGGAAGAGGCATCGCAATCAACCCCGAGTCAAATCCTTGTCCTGACAAAGGATCGAACCGGTCTGTAAGACTTCGCGCCGAAGTCACGTTCTAAGCGCGGTGTGCTTTGCGATTTCAGTGGCTGGGAGGCAGGGATTCACGAAGATTCGTTTGTGGCTGTTTGCGTCCGTTTCGCCGCCTTTGGCTAACTCTTGCCGCTGCTGCCAGTTATCGGGAGCAGAGGTTTGCGCCGGCTTGCCCGATGCTTGCTCTTATTAACGTCCAGTGCCGGCACAATGTCACTCGCGATGACACTCGCTCTAGACCATCGCGAAGTGTTTGTGGCCGATCACCCTCTCAAGGTTTACAGCAACACTGTCGGGACGTTTCTCGCAACTGATTGATCCGTGCGGCGTGATGGCAGTCCGCTAATATCGGATACACGATGCTCGACGGATGGACAGGCCGAGTGCCGCCCCTGCATGGCGACTTGACGACGCTTCGCGAGGTCGCCGCATCCGACGTTTATACGCTATTCACCTTGTTCTCGGATCCTGCGGTGACTGCGTACATGGCTCCTCCGCCCCCGACGCTCGCGAAGTTTGCGGGATTTGTCGAATGGTCACACCAGCAACGCGCGCAAGGCCATGGCGTCTGCTTCGGAATCGTTCCTGATGGCATGACGGCCGCGGTCGGCATCCTCCAGGTCCGCCTGGAGCCGACGTTGTCAGACGCCGAATGGGGATTTGTGCTGAGTACTCATTTCTGGTCCACGGGCGTGTTTGCCGACGCGGCCAACGTGCTCGCGGAGTTTGCGTTCACGACCATGCACGTTGAGCGTCTCGAAGCGCGGATCGCTTCACGCAATCGGCGCGCACACGCCGCCGTGCAAAAACTCGGGGCGCGGTTCGAGACGACGCTCGCGGGGTCGTCACCACAGGGCATTGCGCGCGATCCCGAGTCGGTGTGGACCCTGCGGGAACACGACTGGCGGAAC
>CAVYTI010000013.1:0-196431 GCA_963771415.1 uncultured Acidobacteriota bacterium
GCATGTCATCGTCGTAACGTCTCCACGCTCGGCACGGCCGATCCGTTCCCCGATTCTTCGCGTACGCGGCGAGCAAGGCGCCGTGCAATGTGATGGTCAAGTCGTGCGCGAGCGAGGGCACGCCGTTTCGCATCCGGGCGTTCTCGGCGGCGCCGGCGCGGTTGAGACGCCGATGCTCCGGGCCATCTTCGGGACGGACGTGCTTCCCTCAAGCAAGTGCTTGACGCCGGAGCGTGTGGCGGAGGAGATCCTGGCGTGCATCACGGGCGAGCGGGATGTGAGATAACGGCGGGACGATCTATCTGAAGGCGGATTGAAGCAAGGCGAGATTGAAACACGGAGACCACGGAGAAACACGGAGAAAACCACGGAGGTGATATGGAGTTTGGATCCAACTCTCTCGCCGCCTCAGTGCTCTCCTCCGTGTTGCTCCGTGGTCTCCGTGTTTCAACCTGCCTTGGTTCAGACCGAGATCGTGCCGCGAGAGAACGTAACGGCGTGGCCGCTGATGAGGACGCGATTCCGGCGGAGTTCGCACCAGAGTTCGCCGCCGCGGGGGAGACCTGGCGCGCTCAGAGCTGGTCTTGTCGAGGCGCTGGGCCCAATACGGCGTGAGCGTGCAGTGCGCGGAGCCGGTGACGGGATCCTCGTTGATGCCGGCGCCGGGGCGAAAAACCGGGAAACAAAGTCGCGGTCCGTTTCCGGGAGCGGTGACGATGACGCCGGGGGTGTCGAGTTGGGCGAGGAGCGGGAAAGTCCGGCCGCAGGGCGCGCACGCCTCGGCCCGGCAGAGACGGCAAGAGTGTAGCGGGCTTGGGGCGACGAAGCCGGTTCGTGGCCAAGCGCCCCGACAGAGATCGTCGGGGTCGCGGCGCGGGCCGGCGGGGACGGGTCGGAAAATCGAGCTCGAGCGGCGGTCCGGGCGGCCGTGACGCGTGAGCGGGCAGAGCGCCGGAGTCGAAGGTGAAGACATCGTCTTGCAGCCTGAGTCGGCATGTCGTCAGAGCGTGAGCGCTGGCGGCGAGCGTGGCGTGGCCGCAGAGGGGGACCTCTACGGTGGGGGTGAACCAGCGGAGGCCGTAGGCTCTTGCCCTTACCTTCTTAAGACGAACGCGGTTTCGGAGAGGTTGGTGCTCGGCGGGCGATGGACTGTCATGAGGTCTCATCGGGTGAGCCACTTGCCGTCGAGGAGGACGGACGGCGGCGGGGTTGCCGGTGGAGAGGCCCCCGGTGAAGGCGTCGACGTGGAAGGCGGGGAGGGCGAGGCGGGTGGGCTTGATGGGCGGTGGAGGCACGCGACGAGGTTCTCGGCGCGGGCGTTCGAGGTTGTGCGCCGTGTGGTCGCGTGTGTGCGATTGCGCGTCGTTGACGTCTTCTTCGCCATGCATTGGTCTCCAGGTGGGCGAGCATATCACGCGTTCCGCGAATCCAGTACGAGGCCTACAGCCGCGGAAACCAAATGCAAACAAACGAAGGCGACGATGGCGCTTCCTGTGGCGGCGCCTTGGCTGTGCTGCGCACGGCCTTGCTCTGCCCACGGCTACTCTCTGCAAGCCCTTCGGGCTTGAACAGCCGGTTCGACCGACTTGCACCATATCCTCGGGCATGCCTACGCAGCTTCCACCTGGTGTCCGTCTTCGCGCACTTTGGACAACCTGCCTGCTGCGCGGACGGTGATGATGCCGGGGGCGTTCAATGTGCTCCTGTGCGCGAAGGCGATCGCGGATGCGGGTTCCAGGGGGCGTACATCTCCGGGGCGGCGACTTCGGTGGCGGCGGGGGTGCCGGATGTTGGCCTGCTGGGGCTGGAACACTTCTGCCGGTGCATCCGGGAGCTGTACGACGCTTCGGGGTTGCCGGTCATCGCGGATGCGGATACGGGGTTCGGGGAGAGCGAGATGGTCCGCCGGACGGTATGAATACCACGGGGCGGTGCGGCGGCCTCCACATCGAGGACCAGGTGTTCCCCAAGCGGTGCGGCCACCTGGACGGGAAGAAGCTGATCCCGCTGGATCACTCGCTGGAGAAGATGCGGGCGGCGGTGAAGGCCGCGAAGGAATTGACAGCGGCGCAAGCCCGGGCGGCTTCATCGTCTGCGCGGACGGATGGCGGGGCGTGGACGGGAGGTTCACGAGGCGGTGCGGCCGGGCGAGTGCGTACCTGCAGGCGGGGCGGCGATGAAAGACTTTCCGGAAGGGGCTGACGCGAGCCAGCGGGAGTTCGCGATGTTGCGCACGCGATGGGGCAGGGGGAAAGGCTTCTGGGCGTCGGGGCACGGAGGCATCGAGGGCGGAGCGCGGCCTACCTGCTAGCGAACATGACGGAGTTTGGGAAGACGCCGCTCATCCCGGCGTCTCCGGTTTGGGGCGATGGGCTACCGTGTGTGATCTACCCGGTGTAGCATGCTGCGGGTGGCGATGGGGGCGGTGACGCGGCGCTCGCGAACAGCTGAAGAAGGATGGGACGGTACAAGGATTGCTCGAAGCAGATGCAGACTCGGGAGCAGTTGTACGCGGTGATCGGGTACAAGCCGGGGGTGGAGTGGGAGTTTCCGGTGAGGTAGCGGGTGAGTGGACGCGGGCCCAAGAAGATCACTCTCGTGCGAGCGACCGTGCTCGCACTCGTTTGCATCTTCCTTGGGGCTGCGTCAGAGGTTGCAATCAGCTGGATGGGTGCGTTCGGCGTGTGGCTTCGGTCGGGATGGGGGACGTCGTTCGCGGGTGTGCGAGAACGCGGTCGATTCGGCTATGTCACGCGTGAACGCGGAAACGCGTCCGACACATTCGGTTGGTTCTGGGAGCAAGTGCCCGCGCTGCCGGATTCTCACAGCCGCGTGTTGGAGTCGACGCCGCCGGAGGACGACACCTTCGCCGCAGGACATGTGCACGCGTCGGCTTTCAGCACCGAGCTCGATCGATCGCTGAGGCGTATGCGTCCCGTGATCTGGTCGTGGAATGGACGATCTGCTTCTCCCCAAACCCTGGTTGTGGAAGAGAGGTTCGGCTGGCCGGCTCGGGCTCTGGTGCATGGCCTGATTGTCGAAGAGACAGTGGACGAGCGCTTGTTCTCCCATGATGTCGCGTTGCGCGATGCGGCTCGTCGGGCTCGCGCATTGATCGGCGCCCGGGGCGCAGCGTGGGCGGAATGTCCGCGAGCGTCCTTCTTCGCCACCCCAGCGGTGTTGTGCTCCCGGTTCGCCCGGTTCCGTTTGGTGTGGCCGTTGACTGTGTGGTGCTTGCGCTGCCGTGGCTCGTGCTGTTCACGGTGCTGGGTTGGGTTCGACGATGCTGGCGATCGCGGGTAGGGCGATGCCGTATTTGTGGATACGACCTCAGACACGACCTTGCCGGGGGTTGTCCGGAGTGCGGGTGGAATCGACGGGATGGTCGGATGTGCCCCAGGTAGTTGGGCATGTCGGAGCTGTGGGGTCAAAGGAGTGTGTTTACTTGAGGAGTGAACGGCAAGTGGGTGCCTGGGGTGCGTCGTGCGTCCTACCGGACGCCAAAGAAAAAAACCAGCAAGGGAAACGGTGCGGCTACCAGGGGTTCGCTCGCGACGATCGCGAAATGCGATCGCCGCTGCTCTCCCCTGGCAACATCGTGCGGGCGCTTTGCACGCGAACAGCCGAAAACGCGGCTGTTCTATGGGGCGGCGTGGTGGTTCGTGCTGCGGGTCGGTGGCGGACTCGTCGAACGCGTGCGGGCTCGGGGGCGGGAGCGGCGACACTTGTGTGGGCAGTGCGGGTATGCCCTGAGCAGGCTCAACGGGGAGAAGTGTCCCGAGTGTGGCGGGGGTATTGCGATGGCAAGCGGCGGCGGCGATGGCTTCTGAGTCGGTCATCTGGTGCGGGGAGCGGGCGTTGCCTTCGGCGTCGAAGAGGAGCTCGTTGTCGATGGCGTCGTCGGGCTCGGGGGCCTGGAAGATGGCGAGGGCGATGCGGTGCGTTCGGCGGGGTTGCCGTAGGCGTGGTTGATCGCGTCGATGAGGGCCTGGACGGCGGCAAGACGGGCGGCGGCGAGGGTTTGGGTGTAAGAGGACATGGGGTGCCTGGGGAAAGTGCAAGTACAAAGTGCAAAGTGCACATGAACAGCCGGGTGGGGGCGGCCTCAGGCTCCTCTACCCAGGGGCGGGCCGACGCTTTTCTGTGCAAACGCGTCGGGCGGTTTTCATGGGCGGGGTGGGTTTGCCGCGCAATTTGTGCGGGCGGGTGATGGCGCCGTGCAGATTTTCTTGGTATTTTCTGCGCGGCGGGTCGGTTTCTCGTGTCACTCTGCGTGTGCAGATGCGTCGGCCACCTGGAAATGGGGCCGGCTGGCGTCACCGGGCAGGTTGTCGGTTGCGGACAATCGCGGCGGGCCGGAAGCGACGGTTCGATCCGGCCTTTCCGAACCCGCGGACTCGGCATTCGAGTTGCGGGTGCAACGTGTGCGGCGACCGCCGAACCCGGGCACGCATCCAGATGAGTTCTGGTATGCTGCGGGTGCGGTGACACCGGAAGCGTGGTCCCACTCGTGTGGGCAAGAACGGGCATCGCCGTTCACAAGGAGCGCCATGTGCTGGACCTCATGAACTGCTCGCCCAGTCGTCCACCTCCGGGGACATCGCGAGCGTGATCTTTGTGCTCGTCTATCTGGCGGTCATCGTTCTGGTCATCGCCGGTTTCTGGAAGGTCTTCGCGAAGGCGGGGCAGCCGGGGTGGGCGGCGATCGTGCCGTTCTACAACACGTACGTGCTGTGCAAGATCGCCGGGCGTCCCGGGTGGTGGTTCATTCTGCTGTTCATTCCGTTCGTGAACTTCATTGTCTTCGCGATTGTCGCGATCGACGTCGCGAAGTCGTTCGGCAGAGGGACCGGATTCGGCGTGGGGCTGTGGCTGCTCGGCTTCATCTTCTTCCCGATTCTCGGGTTCGGCTCGTGCAGTATCAGGGGCCCGCCGCGGCGCGACGATTCGAGATGGCCTCCCCCACGCACCTTCCCGATCCGGCGTGGACCACGGTGCCGCCGACCTGCCTGAGCTGCGGCTACGCGCTGGAGGGGTTGATGCGCCCGGGAAGTGTCCGGAGTGCGGGGTGCCGTTCGATCGGTTCGCGCTGTGCTGCACGGCGTGCCACGGAGCTCGCGGGGGACGTCGCCATGGCGCCGCCTGGCGTGGGTGGGCCTGGGCGTGTGGGCGCTGTCCTGATCGGTCAGTTTGCGATCATCCTGATGACGTTGTCGTGGGTGGTGCTTGTCGTGCTGGTGGGCGTGCTGGCGGCGGGGACGATCTGGCTGCTCAAGACGGGGGCCCCGTGAGTGCTCCGGGGTCGAGCGTTTCGTGTTCACGCCGGGGAGCGGCGCGGTGCCGCGGCGAGGGCGACGGCGGACGCGGATCAGGGTTCCATCTTCCTTCGCTATGGCGATGCGGACACGGTGCTGCTGGACCGGATCAGTCCGGTGTGGCACCGGCTGCGCGTGGGGCGGCGGGATGCGCCGACCGGCGCGATTGGCGTGCCGCTGCTGGACGCGGGGGTGCGATGTCCGGTGGAGGTGGCTGGGCAGGTGCGGGAGACGATTGAGGGGTTGCTGGGGCCAGCGCCAGTGGAGTCGGGGGCCCGCACCCGGGGTTGACTCTGGGGTGTTGCCCGGCGACGCACCCCCCTAGAGTGCGAGATTCAGTCCGCACCGCTTTGCAGCAGGAATTGAACCGATGTCCACGATCGCCCCGTCGAAGCCGAGCACGTCCAGCAACTCCGACAAGCAGGCCGCGCTTGCAAAGGGGCTTGAGGGCGTGATCGGCGGGCAGACGTCGATCTGCTCGATCGAGCAGGGCGAGCTGATCTATCGCGGCTACGAGATCCATGATCTGGCCGAGCACGCCACGTTCGAGGAGGTCGCGTTCCTGCTGCTCGGAGGGCAACAAGCCCACCGCCGCCGAACTGACGCCGGTTCAAGGGCGAGATCGTCGCCGAGCGGGCCCTGCCCCGGCCGGTGATCGACTTCATCGAGTCGTCCGGCGGGTGGCTGGCGAGCGGGACGGGCGGTGCCGATGGATGTGCTGCGGACCGCCGTCTCGATCCTGGGCACACCTCGACAAGGACTGCCAGGACAACTCGCCGGCGGCGAACCTCCGCAAGTCCAAGCGGCTGCTGGCGAAGATCCCGACGATCATCGGGCACATGCAGAACGTGATCGACGGGCGAGCCGATCGTCGGGCGGCGAGAAGGGCGGCGATCCGACGCTCGACCATGCGGCGAACCTGCTCTACATGATGACCGGCAAGAAGCCGCCCGGCGAGTACGCACGCGTCATGGATGTGTCGCTGATCCTCTACGCCGAGCACGACTTCAACGCCAGCACGTTCACTGCCGCGTCATCGCGGGCACGCTAGTCGACATGCACGGTGCCGTCTGCGGCGGCGATCGCCGCCCTCAAGGGCCCGCTCCACGGCGGCGCGAACGAGGCGGCGATGGAGATGCTCAAGGAGATCGTGAACGACGTACGGCGAGCAGGGGATCGGGACGCCAGGTCGACGAGTGGATGCAGAACGCGTTCGACAACCAAGCGGAAGCTGATGGGCTTCGGGCACCGCGTCTACAAGAACGGTGACCACCGGGCCCCGATCCTGCAGCAAGCTGGGCGCGCAGATGCGCCGCGAGAAGCAGGGACCTGGCGGGACGCAGCTCAAGTGGTTCGACCTCGGCGAGCAGGTGCAGAAGATCATGCTCGACGAAGAAGAACATCCACCCCAACGTGGACTTCCCCTGCGGCATGACGTACTTCGTGATGGGGATCCCGGTGCCGCAGTACACGCCGATCTTCGTGGCGCCGCGGATCACGCGGCTGGTGCGCCCACATCATGGAGCAGCACGCGAACAACCGGCTGATCCGGCCGCTGAGTGATTTATACGGGGCCGGCGGAGAAGAAGTGGTGAGGGGCTGTTGCGGATGACTTTGCGCATCCCGGAAAAGAAGCGCAGCCAAGACCGTCCACAGAGGTCGCAGAGGCGACACAGAGGGCACAGAGGAAGGCCAAGGCAGACTGCGAAGAGGCGAAGCGGATGCCGAAGGCGGCGAAGCTAGGACTTGCTTTCGGGGCTTGAGTTCGGAACCAGACTGCGTCTTCTTGCGGTCTTCGTGCTTGGCTTTGCGCCTCTGCGGCTTCTGCCTTTTCTCTGTGGCCTCCGTGTCACCTCCGTGACCTCTGTGGACGGGCTTGGCTCGGCATTGTGGACCGCTGACTGGCGCTACCTTCGCTTGCGAAGGGCTCGTAACTGCCGGGCCGCGTCTACACTCCGGCCCTCCACGGAAGGACCGACGCTCACACCAGGACTCCCTTTGCCATGATCCGACGCACCGTTACCTGCGGCGAACTCCGCGATCGCACATCGGCCAGACCGTCACCCTCAACGGCTGGGTCAACTCCTACCGCGACCACGGGAACCTGATCTTCATCGATCTCCGCGACCGCTACGGCCTCACCCAGCTCGTCTTCGACCCGGAGGACAGCGGCGTCGCAGGCGACTCCTGGACGCGGCGCGACAAGCTCCGCAACGAGGAGTCATCGCCGTGACGGGCGTCGTCCGCATCGCGCATGGGCGGCCCGAACCCCAAGCTCGCGACCGGCACGGTCGAGATCGTCGTCAGGAGCTCGAGGTCCTGAACAAGACCGACAACCCGCCGTTCCTGCCCGACGACATCGGCGCAAGCTCGCCCAACGAGGAGCTCCGCCTCAAGCTACCGCTACATCGATCTGCGCCGGCCGAAGATGCAGCACGATCCTCGGCACGCGCCACAAGGTGACGCAAGATCACGCGCGACGTACTTCGACGAGAACGGCTTCCTCGAGATCGAGACGCCGATCCTGTACAAGAGCACGCCGGAGGGCGCGCGCGAGTTCCTCGTGCCGCCGCGCATCATCCCGGGCAGCTTCTACGCCCTGCCGCAGAGCCCGCAGCTCTTCAAGCAGATCCTGATGGTCGCGCGGGTGCGACCGGTACATGCAGATCTGCCGCTGCTTCCGCGACGAGGACCCGCGTGCCGACCGCCAGGCCGAGTTCACCCAGATCGACCTGGAGATGTCCTTCGTCCGGCGCGAGCACGTCATGGAGATGATGGAGGGCTTCGCCCGCCGGCTGTGGAAGGAGATGCTGCGGCATCGACGTCCCGCCGATCCAGCGTCATGACCTACCGCGAGGCGATGGAGCGCTACGGCATCGACCGCCCCGACACCCGCTACGGCCTGAAGACGCCGGACATCTCCGAGCTCGCCGCGAAGACCGAGTTCGGCGTCTTCAAGGACGGCGCTCGAGAAGGGCAAGGAGCGCCGCAAGTTCGCCTCGCCAGAAGGGCGTCGTCAAGGCCATCCGCGTCCCCGGCGGCGCGCGAGAAGCTCACCCGCAAGATCACCGACGGCTACACCGAGTTCGTCAAGACGCTTCGGCGCCGGCGGCGTGGCCGGTCGTGAAGGTCATCAAGGGCGCGGACGGCAGCCGAAGCTTCGAGACCGGCATCGCCAAGTTCCTCGAGCCGATCAAGGCCGAGCTCATCGCGGCGCTGGGCCGCAGACCGGCGACACCGTGCTGTTCGTCGCCGACACATACTCGGTCGCACCAAGGCGATCGGCGAACTGCGCCAGAAGGTCGCCCGCGACATGGGCATCGTCCCCAAGCCGGGCGCCGAGGGCGGCCCGTGGAACTTCCTGTGGGTCGTCGACTTCCCGATGTTCGAGCGGAACAAGGAGACGGGCAAGTGGGTGGCGATGCACCACCCCTTCACCGCGCCGCGGGACGACCAGGCGAGGCCTTCATCGACGCCGACGACGACGACGAGGTCACGATCGAGTCGATCGTCTCCGCCGGCTACGACATGGTCCTCAACGGCAGGAGATCGCCGGCGGCTCGATCCGCATCCACGACCAGGCCGTGCAGAGCAAGGTCTTCAAGCTCCTGGGCATGACCCCCGAGTCGGCCAAGGAGAAGTTCAGCTTCCTGCTCGAGGCCCTGAGCTTCGGCGCGCCGCCGCACGGCGGCATCGCCTTCGGCCTCGACCGCCTCATCATGCACCTCATCGGCACCGACAACATCCGCGACGTCATCGCCTTCCCCAAGACGCAGATCGGCGCGGACCTCATGACCGGCGCGCCCGGGCACGTCACCGAGGCGCAGCTCAAGGAGCTCTACGTCAAGAACGTGGTGCCGGAGGTGGTGAAGAAGTAGGCGGGGAAGGCATTGAGGCATCGAGGCATCAAGTGAAGAACAAGGCCCCGCGATTGCGGGGCCTTTCATTTGGCGCTTGGATGCCTCGATGCCTTGGTGCCTGCTCAGGCCGCCTTCGCTCGGCGCGGCCGGCGCCGAGGACGGCGACGCTCACGACGGAGTTGAGCACGTTGGTCCAGTGCTGCTCGGTGTCGGCGGTCCAGTCCCGGCCGATGACGTCGCCATGGAATCGATGAGGGCCTTGCGGGCCAGGCCGTAGTGCTGTGGGGAGACACCGGCGCGCGCGGCAAGCGGCGCCGAGCTCCATCAGCGCATGCTCGATCACCTGGGGGCAGACCCCGGACGTCGTGAACGGCTTTTCCGGAGTATTTTCACGAGCGGGAAGACCTGAATTCGTGGCGTTCTGGACTACGACACCGAGATGGGCCGCGTTCGCGCCACCGTGTCGGCCGGCCTGGCGCTGCCCGAAGGGCTGGAGCCCGCTCGTTCGGATTTGGTGTCGGCGCTGGTGATCAAGTGCGGTGGCGCGGACGCCGGTTCGTCGGTCGCACGACTGCGAAGCGACGGCGTGCCAGGCTCGAGTGACGCGTTCCCCGTCCGTGCAGACGCCTTCCGGGGCTCGATTGCGGCTGACGCACTCGAGATCTTCGAGGGATACCGATGCCAGCCGGACGTCGTCGAGGCATCGCGAAATATCATCGATCGGGCTGACGACCTCGTCGATCAGGCGTTGTTCACACGCGATACGGCGAGGCGCAACGCTGAAGAGTCGGTGCTCTACGGCTCGTGTACCTACGCGCCCGCGGCCGGTTCACCTGACCGGCCAGGCGTGGCCGCGGTCAGAGCGCGTCCTCGCAGCCTGTGGTCAAAGTCGTCTCGATGTTTCCGCTAGCGCGACGCGAGGACGGGCCGAAGATCAGCTGGCGTCGCCGCCAGATCTCTCTGTTTGAGGCCGCTATTCACCTTAGTCCGTTCGACGGTCGCTTCCGCTACACGGACTTCACTACGGGAAAACGGTCCAACGACGGGCGAAAACAGAGGCCTTCCACCGTTTCCCAGTATATTGCGTGGCCTCGTGGCTAAGGATCAGATGTGCGGGGTCCAACAGGGAGATCGACGTGATCTTCGCCGGGAGCGACGACACTGGATCGATTGTGATATCGAGCTGACGGGTGATGTTCCCGTCCGCAATCCGGACGACGTCCGGGGACGGCGATGTGATTTGATAGCTCGAATCCCGGTCGGCAAGCCAAATGTTCAACTTGAAGTCCCGGATGTATTTCTGTGCGAAGGTCAATTCGCCTCCAGAAAGATCGACAAGCGCGTGGGTGCCTGGCAGTATTTCCCAGCCAGATCTGCCGTTGAAGTAGAGCACGTAGGTAGAACCGGGGCCCCGTTAATCAACGCGAAGGTCGGTGGGACGTATCCATCGCGTTCGCTTGACCGCCTCGCCAATAGATTGGCCTGTGTTGCCATTCCACGATTCGGCACGTACCTGCTACTCAAAGTCGCGGACGGCCGCGAAATGGTCGAAGCACCCAAGCGCATCCTGCATCTTGTGAAACAGGCGCAGCCCCTCTGGCGAGGAGACCGACGAGTCTTCGGAGAACATGACAAACAGACGCACAGCGAACCGAGAACGATCGAGGTGCAAATCGGGTTGGTTCGCATCGGATCTTTATCGACACCGGCTTCCGCCACGGTTCCGGGCGACGTCACATGAGCGCTGTGCGTGCCTGGGAGTCCCGTGCTGAGTTATCGGGGACCATCGCGTACCGCCTTCCTCCCGATTACCGCTGCACTACCGGCAAGTCGATGAAGCTCGGCGGATCCTGCGCGCGGTAAATCCGCTGCGTCGCCCTGACGTAGTCGTCAGGCTTCGCGAAGAAGATATTCGAGACGAACTTCTGCGGATTGCGATCGTAGAGTGGAAACCAGCTCGATTGCACTTGCACCATGACGCGATGGCCGGGCAGGAACACGTGATTCGCCGTCGGCAGCGCGAAGGTGTACGTCAGGGGCGTGTTGGCTGACACGGCTTTCCCCGCTCCAAAGCCCTCCCGA
Organism: uncultured Acidobacteriota bacterium; assembly: GCA_963771415.1. Lineage (GTDB taxonomy): Bacteria > Acidobacteriota > Vicinamibacteria > Vicinamibacterales > 2-12-FULL-66-21 > CAWAZT01. Next base: position 11,258 of record CAVYTI010000013.1, read on the forward strand.
TACCGCCCGCGGAAGATGTCCATCGCGACGCTCAATTGATAGCCGCCCATCTCCGGCTGGCTGGGCACTTCGTCGGGGTAGACGTCGATCAGCTTCACCACCCAGTCACTGTCGGTGCCGCTCGTCGAGGCCACGAGGTGCACGACAGGCGCGCCGCCTATCCTGAGCGGTTCCGTGAGGACGGGCGTGACGTAGGACAGCACGTCCGGGCGATCGGCGACGAAGCGCTGGTCCGCAAGCAACCACGTGCGCCACCGCTCTCCATCGGCAAAGCGCACGGGCCTCCAGGTACGGAACGGGTTTGGCCGGATCCGACACGTATTCGTCGTAGCCGCGATCGGCGTCCGAGGGCCGCCGGCGGGCGGCGTGAAGGAGAGCGTCCCCCCTCTCGTGAGATACAGGGGCTTCGACTTCAGCCCACACCCGTCGGTGCACGCGAGCGGCCAGGCTTTCAGCCGATCCCAGTGATTCTCTCCCGTGTTGTAGATCAACACGGGCGGCGTGTCCGCCTTCGGCGCACCATCTTTCAGATACTGGTCGAAGAACGGTTTCAGCACGTCCCGCCGGAACTGGAGCGCGGTGTCTCCTTCCCACTTGAGCGGGCCGAGCGTCGTGCCGTCGTAGTTCACGCCGCTGTGCCGCCACGGGCCCATGACCAGGAAGTTCCGATCGTTGGCGTTGTCCTTGGGCTCCACCGCGGTGTAACAGTGGATCGCGCCCCACATATCCTCCTGGTCCCACAATCCTTGAATCCACATCGTCGGCACGGTGAGCGGCTGCGCGGCCATCGTCTTGTCGAGCGCCTGTTCCTGCCAGAAGGCGTCGTAGGCCGGATGCTCGGCAATCTTGCGCCAGAACGGGAGCTGATCGAGGCCCGCTGCCCGCGCGAAATCACCAGCCGAGCCCGCCTGGCGGAAGTTCTCGTAGTCGTCGTAGCCGCGCCGTGCGATCGTCGCGCCTGCGCCCCGCTCGGCGGTCTGACCGGCGATGTAGTCGAAGTTCGGCTGCCGGAACGCGCCGTAGTGGAACCAGTCGTCGCCCATCCAGCCGTCGACCATCGGGCTCATCGGCGCCGCGACCTTCAGCGCAGGATGGGGATGCACGAACGCCATAACGACGGTGAAGCCTTCGTACGAGCTGCCGAGCATTCCCGACCTTGCCGTTGCTTTCGGGCACGTTCTTGACCAGCCAGTCGATCGTGTCGTAGGCGTCGGTCGAATGATCGACGGCGCTCGCGTTCAGCGGGCCCTTGAGCGGCCGGGTCATCACGTAGTCGCCTTCGGATCCGTACTTTCCGCGCACGTCCTGGAAGACGCGGATGTAGCCGTCCATCACGAAGACCTCGTCGCCTTGCGGCAGCGTCCCAAGCATCCCGTCGATGACGACCGCTCCGCTCGCGCCGATGCGTTGTAGGGAGTGCGCGTCAGGATCGATCGGCGCCTGTCGGGCTCCTTTGGGCACGATGATGACGGTGTGGAGTTTCACGCCGTCGCGCATCGGAATCATGACGTCGCGCTTGACGTAGTCGTTCGCCTCGGTCGCCTCGGTGAAGTGCGGCGGCACATCCGGCGTCAGGGGAGGCGTCTGTGCGCCGGCTGCCGACGCCACACACAGGCACAAGGCGCCGAAACGGGAAATGGACGTGAGCATGCGCATGTCGGCCAAACTCCGCGATCGTCGGTAGTCGTCTACCGAGCAGGATGCCTACGATATGTCATTTCTCCCTCTGTCTGGAGCGACCCGATCGTCGCCGCCGGCCCCGCGGACTGCCGGGTTGTGCTTCTTGCGGGCGCTTCCAGTGTCTTGCCCATAGAATAGGAGAGCTCTGCAGCAAGGTCGGCAGCCGCCGAATGGGCGTCGCGGCTCGTGCACGTAGTCGGATCGTCGTCAATCATGTTCCACGGATTCCGGGCGGTCGTTCCGCTCCTCGTAACTCTGTTCGTCGCGTCCCCAGTGGCGTTTCCCCCAGACCCCCAGGCGGCCGCAGATCAGCTGACGTTGCGCATCATCGTGCTCAACTCGGCGGACGAGGCGGAGCGTGTCTCGCAGCGGCTCGCCAATGGCGACAACTTCGTCGCCCTCGCGACCCAGCTCTCGCTCGACCCGAGCGCGCCGACGGGGGGCATGCTCGGACGCGTGACCGTGGCGTCGCTTCGCCCAGAGCTGCAGCGCGCGCTCGAAGGTCTTCACGTCGGGCAGGTATCGAAGGTCGTTCGCATCCCTACCGGGTTTGCGCTGCTGCGGATTGTCCCCGACACCGACGCCGGGGAGGGCACGGCCACTGTTTCGAGCCCGAACCCGGCGTTGGCGGCGATCGGCAGCGTCAAATACGCCGTCGATCTGTCCGGGATGGGGGAGGCGCTGGTGGCCATGAACCAGTTCCCGCATCCAGCGGACTGGAACGTCGATCCACGTCAGCTGTGCGGCATGCGGGGGAAATCGATGGCCGCGGTACAAGCCAGCCTGGTGCAGGACCTGTCGGCGGGCACGGACGCTGACCCGCTGCAGACCCACTACCTGCTGGCCCAGACCTACGCGTATTCAGGGCAGATGGATCGCGCGATCGAAGAGTTGCTGAAGGCCCGCGAGATCGCTGTCGCAAAAGCCCCGTCGACGTTGCCCCTACTCGAGGAGTCGCTCGGGATCGCGTATCTGCACCGTGCCGGTTTCGACAACGGCGTCTACCGCCAGCCGGGAGACTTCTGCCTGCTCTCACCGACCGGCCTCCGCGCGCTCCCGAAGACCGGCGACTCCGAGAAGGCTATCGAGCATTTTCAGCGCGTCCTGGCCGAACGTCCCGACGATCTCGAGCTCAGGTGGTTGCTGAACCTCGCCTACATGACCACGGGATCGTATCCGGCGAAGGTGCCGCAGCCGTATCTGATCCCGCCGTCGGCGCTTGCTTCTCCGGACGAGGTCGGCCATTTCGTGGACATCGCGCCGCGGGTGGGCCTCAACTCGTTTGCTTCGGCGGGCGGCCTGATCGTGGACGATTTCGACAACGACGGCCGCTTCGAGGTCGTGACCTCGAGCGTTGACAGTTGTGACGGCATGCACTTCTTCCATCGCGGCGCGGACGGAAGATTCGTCGATCAGTCGGTCCAGGCCGGCGTCAGCGATCAGATGAGCAGCCTGAACATCGTCCAGACGGACTACAACAACGACGGGTATCTCGACATCCTGCTGCTGCGGGGCGGATGGGAATTTCCACAGCGCAAGACGCTGCTGCGCAACAACGGTGATGGAACCTTCACCGATGTCACGGTGAGCAGCGGCCTGGCGGTGCCGGCCACGCGTACTCAGACCGCCGTGTGGACCGACGTGAACAACGACGGGTTCCTCGACCTTTTCGTCGGCGCCGAGAACGCCCCTGCGCAACTGTTCCTGAATCGCGGCGACGGCACGTTCATCGACATCGCGCACGCGGCCGGTGTCGACCGCACCGCCTTCACCAAGGGCGTGACGGCCGGAGACTTCGATAACGACGGCTGGCCTGATCTCTTCGTGTCGAATATCGGCGGTCCCGACTTCCTCTATCACAACAACCACAACGGCACGTTCACGGAGCTCGGGAAGTCGGCCGGTGTCGGCACCATTTCGCAGGGCTTCGCGACCTGGTTCTTCGACTACGACAACGACGGCTGGCTCGACCTCTTCGTCACCAGCTACTTCACGTCCATCGACGAGACCGTTCGCACTTACATGGGCCTGCCGCACAATGTCCCGACGCTCAAGCTCTATCGGAACCTGGGCGACTGGACGTTCCAGGACGTGACCCGGCAGGTCGGCCTCGACAGGGTCTTCATGCCGATGGGATCGAATTTCGGTGACATCGACAACGACGGCTTCCTCGACATCTACCTCGGAACCGGCAACCCGTCGTACGGGTCGCTGGTGCCCAGCGTCCTGCTGCACAACAACGGCGGGAAATTCTTCACCGATGTCACCACTTCGTCGGGAACCGGGCGACCTGCAGAAGGGGCATGGCGTCGCCTTCGCCGACCTCGACAACGACGGCGACGACGAGCTGATTTTCGAGGTGGGGGGCGCGACGCCCGGCGACGCCCATGCGATGCGGCTCTTCAAGAATCCGGGTCACGGGAACGACTGGATCACGTTGAAGCTGGTCGGCGTGAAGTCGAACCGCGCCGCTATCGGAGCGCGCATCAAGGTCACAGTGGCAGCGGCCGACGGCGCCACGCGCGCCATCTATCGCACCGTTGGCAGCGGCGGATCGTTCGGCGCCTCTCCCTGGCCCAGCACATCGGGCTCGGCAAAGCCGCCCGGATCGCCGACATCGAGATTCAGTGGCCGACGACGGACACGAGACAGCATGTGGCTAACCCGGACAAGAACCAGTGGCTCCAGATCACGGAAGGTTCGCCGAGCGCCGTGAGGCTCAATCGCCCGCGACTCTCGCTCGAGCCCGGGGGAAAGCCAGGTGTCTCGTGATCGCTGAACGCACGGTGCGGGTCATGGCGCTGGCGGTCGCGATTCTCTTGGCAAGCGCTGGCATGGCTTCGCCGCAAGCCGGGCGATTGGCCATGCGGGGCATGGTGATGAAGGTGGCTCCGTCTCAGCGGAGCTTCGTAGTGTCGCACGACAGCGTGCCCGGGGCGATGGACGCCATGATGATGTCGTTCGACGTCCCGAACCCGAAGGACCTCGACGGCGTGAAAGCCGGTATGACGGTGACGTTCACGCTGGTGATGGGCCAGGGATCGGTCTATGCCGAGCAGGTCAGGGTTCAACGCTACCAGCCGTCGGAGCAGGATCCGCTGACGGCGCAGCGGTTGGCGCAGCTGAAGCGGCTGACCGACTCGGCGTCCACCGTGCCACCGGTAGGCATCGGTCAGCCTGTCGCGGACTTCACGCTGACCGATCAGGCGCGTCATCCGGTTACCCTCTCGTCGCTGCGCGGCAAGGTCGTGGCGATCAACTTCATTTACACGAGCTGTGTCCTGCCCCAGTTCTGCTTCCGCATCGCCAATCACTTCGACGTCCTCAATCGTCGATTCACGGCCCGAGTAGGCCGGGATCTCGTGTTTCTGACGGTGACCTTCGATCCCGCGCGCGACCAGCCGGAGCAGCTGGCCGAGTATGCGAGCCAGTGGCACGCCAATCCGGACACCTGGCATTTCCTGACCGGCGCGGTGCCTGACGTCCAGCGAGTATGCAATCTGTTCGGCGTGGATTTCTATCCGGACGAAGGCCTCATGAACCACTCGTCGCACACGGCTGTCACTCGATCGGCAGGGGCGTCTCGTCGCCAACATCGAAGGGAACCAGTACACCGCGACTCAGCTCGGCGACCTTGTTGCGACCGTGCTGGAGAAGGAATAGCCCGGACCGCAGCGGCCGCGCGCGGATGCGCGGCGATGCTAGAGGCCGACGTCCCTATCGTCTTGCGGCAGACGTCATCAGTTCGTCGGCCGTCCCTCCTGCTGCCAGCCGCCGCCGAGCGCGCGATAGACCTCGACGAACGCCGACAGCTCGGCCTGCCGCGCCTCGCGCCAGCGGCAGCTCCGCGGCGAACAGCCGCGTGTCGGCGTCGAGCACTTCGAGGTAGCTGGTCGCGCCGCCCTGATAGCGGATGTCGGCGAGCCGCCGCGCGTCCTGCGCCGCGGTCGTCAGGCCTTCCTGCTGGACGCGGAACTCGCGCGACTTCGCTGTAGCCCACCAGCGCGTCGGACGCTTCGCGGAAGCGCCTGCTTCACCGTCTGCGCGTACGAGATGCGTCGCTTCCTGCGTGCGCGCCTCGGCCAGCGCGACCTGCGAGCGCGTCCGGCCGGCGGTGAAGATCGGCTGCGCGCGCCGACGATCGCGGTCCAGTACCCGGCGCCGGCGGTGAACAGCGCGCCGAGCGCGGTGCTCTGCACGCCGCCGGTGCCGGTCAGCGAGATGGACGGGAAGTAGGCCGCGCGGGCGACGCCGATCTGCGCGTTCGCGGCGACGATCTGCTGCTCGGCCGCCTGGATGTCGGGCCGCCGCGTCGAGCAGCGACGACGGCAGGCCGGCCGGCACGTCGGGTGCGTGCGGCTGATCCATCGAGCGCGCGGCCGCGCGTGATCGGCGCCGGGAAGTTGCCGAGCAGGATGCTGATCAGGTTTTCCTGCTGCGCGATGCGCCGCTCGAGATCGGCGATCGCCGCGCCGGCGCCGAAGACCAGCTGCTCGGCCTCGCGGACGTCGAGCAGCGAGGTCACGCCGCCGCTCTCGCGCACCTGCGTCAGCTGCAGCGATTCCTTCCGCGACGTCAGCGTCCGCTGCGCGATCTCGAGCTGCAGGTCGAGCGCGCGCAGCTCGAAGTAGGCCGTCGCCACGTCGCTGACGACGGTCGTCAGCCACGGCGCGGCGTCCCCACTCGGTCGCCAGCAGCTGCGCCGCGCGCCGACTCGGTCGCGCGCCGGTACCTGCCCCAGAAATCGAGCTCCCAGTCGACGGTGCCGCCAACGCGCATCGCCCCCGCCGTTCTGCGCCGGCGTCGTGCCGATGCTGCGGATGTCCGTCCGCCGCCGGCGCCGCGCTTCGGCGCCGACGGTCGGGTACTGATCCGCGCGCGTGATGCCGAGCTGCGCCTGCGCTTCCAGCACGCGCGCCGCGGCGAGCTGCACGTCGTCGTTCTGCGCTGAGCGCCGTGCGGACCAGCGCCTGCAGCTGCTCGTCCTGGAACACCTCCCACCAGTTGGCGTCGGCGAATGCGTGATCGGTGGCGCGCGGCTCGGCGCCGCGGATCGCGTCCGGCGTCGGCAGCGTCGGCTTCACGTAGTTCGGCCCGACCACGCAGGCCGCTGAGCAGCGGCCGGCGACGGCCGCTGCGCCGATCGGCGAACAGTCGTTTCATCATGACGCGCTCGGCTTCGGCGACGGCGTCAGCGCCGGCCGCCTGCGATCGCGATCGGCCAGTCGCCAGCTTTTCGACCGCACGTAGAGCATCGGGATCAGGAAGATGCCGAGCAGCGTCGCCGCGAGCATGCCGCTGATCGACGACGGTGCCGAGGATGCGCCGCGACGCGGCGCCGGATCCGGCGGCAATCCACAGCGGGACGCAGCCGAGGATGAAGGCGAACGAGGTCATCAGAATCGGCCGGAGCCGCAGCTGCGCGCCCTCGAGCGCCGCGGTCACCAGGTCCTTGCCTTCCTCGCTGCGCTCCTTGGCGAACTCGACGATCAGGATCGCGTTCTTGGCCGCGAGGCCGATCAGCATGACGACGCCGACCTGGGCGTAGACGTCGAAGTCGTAACTGCCGCATCAGCAGCCCGCCGAACGCGCCGACGACCGCGACCGGCACCGACAGCAGGACCGAGAACGGCAGCGACCAGCTCTCGTAGAGCGCCGCGAGGATCAGGAACACGAAGACCAACGACAGGCGCGAAGAGTCGCGACGCGTTGCCCGCGGCCTTGCGCTCCTGATAGGACAGGTCGGCCCAGTCGTAGCTGATGTCCGACGGCAGCGTCGCCTTGGCGACCTCCTCGAGCGCGTCGAGCGCCTGGCCCGAGCTGTAGCCCGGGCGCGGCCGCGCCGGTGACCTGCGCCGCGCGGTAGACGTTGAAGCGGTTGGTGTACTGCGGGCCGAACGTCTGCCGCGCGCGCTGCAGCGACGACATCGGCACCATGTTGCCGTCGTTGTTGCGCACGTAGAACTGGCCGATGTTGTCGGGGCTCGTCCGCTCCTGGCCTTCCGCCTGCACGAACACGCGCCACTGCCGGCCGAACCGGTTGAACTGGTTGACATACAGCCCGCCCAGGAACGTCTGCATCGTCTGGTAGACGTCGCCGAGCGGCGATGCCTTCCTTCAGCACCTTGTCGCGATCGACGTCGACGTAGACCTGCGGCACCGCGGCGCTGAACGGCGAGGTTGACGCCGGCCAGCTCGGGCCGCTTGCGCGCCTCGGCCAGGAACGTCTGCAGCGCCTGCGTCCAGGTGCTCGACCGTTCCGCCCGATCGATCCTGCAGCCAGAAGCGTGAAGCCGCCCTGCGATCCCAGGCCGGGGATCGACGGCGGCATGAAGGCCAGCGCGATGCGCTTCGGGAATCTCCTTCCGGAACGTCGCGTTCAGGTGGTTGACGATCGATGCGCGCATCCAGTCCCTCGCGCCGCTCGTCCCACGGCTTCAGGCCGACGAAGTAGAAGCCGTTGTTCGGCGCCGTGACGCGGGTCAGCAGGCTGAAGCCGACGATCGCGTTGAACGCCTGCAGCCCTTCGGTCTTCGCCAGGATCGCCTCGACCTTGCGGCAGACGTCGTCGGTGCGCTGCAGCGACGCCGCCGGCGGCAGCTGCACGTTCAGCAGGAAGTAGCCGTAGTCCTCCTCGGGCACGAAGCTGGTCGGCAGGCGTCCGGCCGAGCCCGCCGGCCAGCAGCGGCGAAGCCGGCGAGGATCGCCAGCCCGACGACCGCCTTGCGGATCAGCGCGCGGCTGACGCGAGACGTAGCCGTCTCGACGCCTTGGTCGAAGCGCGCGGTTGAACCCGCCGAAGAATCCGCCGAGCAGACCGCCCTGTCTTGCGCGGCCGCAGCCACATCGCCGCGAGCGCCGGCGACAGCGTCAGCGCGTTGAAGGCCGAGATCAGCACCGAGATGGCGATGGTCAGCGCGAACTGCTTGTTCAGGCTGCCCTGGATGCCGCCCATGAACGCGACCGGAATGAACACCGACGCCAGGATCAGCGCGATGCTGACGACCGGGCCCGACACCTCCTCCATCGCCTTGAGCGTCGCGTCGCGCGGCGCCATGCCCTCTTCGATGTGATGCTCCACCGCTTCGACGACGACGATCGCGTCGTCGACGACGAGGCCGATGGCGAGCACGAGGCCGAACAGCGACAGCGTGTTGAGCGAGAAGCCGAGCGCCGGGAACACCATGAACGTGCCGATCAGCGAGACCGGAACGGCGACGACCGGGATCAGCGTGGCGCGCCAGTTCTGGAGGAACAGGTAGACGACCAGGATCGACGAGCACCATCGCCTCGACGAGCGTGATGACGATCTCGCGGATGCCTTCCGAGACCGCCTTGCGTCGTGTCGAGCGTGTAGGCGAACTCGAGGTCCTGCGGGAAGCGGCTGCGCAGCGCGTCCATCTGCGCGCGGACGCCCTCGGCGACCGCCAGCGCGTTCGAGCCGGGCGCCTGGAAGACCGCGATCGCGCAGCCCGGCTGGCCGTTGACGCGGCCGATCTGCTGGTAGTTGAGCGCGCCGAGCTCGATCCGCGCGACGTCGCGCATGCGGATCACCGAGCCGTCCGGGTTCGAGCGCACGGCGATGTCGCCGAACTCCTCTTCGGTCTGCAGGCGGCCCTGCGAGCGGACCGTGTAGGTCATCTCCTGGCCGGGCGGCGCCGGGTTGGCGCCGACCTGGCCCGACGGATTGACCGTGCTCTGCTGCTGGATCGCGCGGCTGAGATCCGGGACGGTCAGGCCGAGCCGCGCGAGCAGGTCCGGCTTGACCCAGATCCGCATCGCGTAGTCGCCGGCGCCGAAGATGCGCGCCTCGCCGACGCCGGGCACGCGATAGAGCGCGTCGAGGATGTTGATGTTGGCGTAGTTGGCGAGGAACAGCGCGTCGTAGGTCTGCTTCGGGCGAGTAGAGCGACACGATCAGCATCGGCAGGCCGGTCTGCTTGCGCATCGTCAGCCCGAACTGGTTGACCTCGGGCGGCAGGTTGGGCTGCGCCTGCGCCATGCGGTTCTGGACGTTGACCTGATCGATGTTGGGCTGACGTGTCGACGTCGAACGTCACCGTCAGCGTCATCGTGCCGTCGTTGGCGTTGGTCGACTGCATGTAGAGCATGTCGTCGACGCCGTTCATCTGCTGCTCGAGCGGCGTCGCGACGGACTGCTCGATGGTGAGCGCGTCGGCGCCCGGATACTGCGCGGTGACCAGTGATCTGCGGCGGCACGATCTGCGGGAACTGCGCGATCGGCAGGCCGCCCATGCGCCACCAGGCCGCCGAGGACGGTGACGATGGCGATGACGATGGCGACGATGGGCCGGCGGATGAAGAAGCGGGACATGTCACGGGCCTCGGTCGATGCCGGCGGCCGGGTGTGGCGACACCGTGCGTGCCGTCCTTCAGCGACGGGGCGTCGAGCGACGACGCGGTCGCCGGCTTGCAGCCCCTTCTCGACGATCCAGCGGTTGCCGACGCGCGGGCCGAGCGTGACCGTCCTGATCGTGACCATGTTGTCGGGCGTCAGCGACGCGCAGCTGGAAGCCGCTCTGCAGCTCGGCCACCGCGCGCTGCGGCACCAGCAGCGCGTTCTGCCGGACCGCCGTCTGGGCGCGCACGCGGCCGTACTGGCCGGGGCGCAGCACGTTGCCGGGATTCGGGAACGAGCGCGCTCACGCGGATCGTGCCCATCTTCGGATCGACGTCGCGATCGACGGCGAGCACCGACCCGCGATGCGGGTAGGTGCTGCCGTCGGCGAGCACCAGGGTCAGCCCGCCGCCGGCCTGCCACAGCTTCGCGGCAGCCGCCGGCGTCGCCGACCTGATCGGCGATGCCCAGATATTCCTGCTCGCTGATCGGGAAATACGCCTTGATCGGATTGACCTGCGAGACCGTCGTCAGGAGCGTCGTCGGGCCGACGAGATCGCCGATCTGCGCGCTGGCGATCGCCGCGACGCCGTCGATCGAGCGACGTGACGCGGGTGAATCCGAGATTCAGCTGCGGCGGCTTCGACCGCGGCCTTGGCCGAGGCCAGCGCGGCCTGCGCGGCATCGCGCGCGCTCACGTCGTTGTCGAGCTGACTCTGGGCGATCGCCCGCTGCTCGGCCAGCGGCTTGTCGCGCGCGAGATCGCGCTCGGCTTTGGCGAGCTGCGCCTGGCTCTCGGCCAGGCGCGCCGTCGCCTGGTTGAGCGCTGCCTCGAACGGCCGCCGATCGATCTCGAAGAGCACGTCGCCCTTGCTGGACGAACGCGCCTTCGCGATACGTGCGCCGCATCAGGTAGCCGGACACCTGCGGGCGGATCTGGGCGTTGACGATGCCGTCGAGCGTGGCGATCCACTCGCCGGTCACGGCGACCTGCTCGGGAGCCACTGACAGACGGAACACGCTGGGCGGCGGCGGCTTGCGCCGGCGCCGCCGCGGCAGCGTTGTCGTCGCGGCAGCCCGACGCCGCCGCGAGATGGCGGCCGCCAGAAGACAGTAGAGCGAGTTCGTCGTCATGTAGTGTCACGTCTCTGGCGCGACCGCTGGCGGTGGCGCCTGATAGCACCAGCCGTACGACGCGCCGGACCCACTGGGGGTCCAGCGGGCCCAGGACATTCGCGCAAGCCGGGCGTTGATGGTCCCGGTGAGCACGTCGAGCAGGAGCTCGATGTCGACGCGCTTCGGCAGATCGCCGCGACGGCGCGCGCGCTCGAGCACGCTGCGTGCCGGCGCGCGATGGCGCTCGCGGATGCTCGCAGACCACGCGATCGACCTCCGGATCGCCGCGCTCGGCGATCAGCGCGCGGACGACGCCGCGGCCGGCCGGCGTCGATCGCAGCGTCGTCGCGGTCATGAACGTGGCATGGAGATCGCATTCGAGCCGCCCGGTCTGGATCGGCGATCGGCGGCGTGGCCAGGCTCGGTCAGCGCGGCGACGACGAGGTCGGCGCGCGTCGGCCAGCGGCGGTAGATGGTCGTCTTGTTGACGCCGGCCCGGCCGGCGACTCTTCGATCCGCAAGCCCGGCGTAGCCCTGCGCGACCGAGGACTTCGAGCGTCGTGCGCAGCACGGTCGACACCACCCGGGCGCTGCGTCCACCAACACGAGCGCCGCGGACCGCGGCCGGTCGAGTGCGTCGGATGGAGGAGGAACGCGGGCGGGACATCGCTGCCCCAATCCTACTCCGAACTAACGCAACTCAAAGTTGCTTTTGTGTGACAAGATGTTTCGGTCGAGCTCCGTAGGGCCGCAGTTGCCTTTATCGCCTTGTCGCCGTGCAGGTTCCGCGCCGCCACGGTCGGTCGTGGGAAACCGCTACAGCTCGGCTTGAGGCTCGGATGGTCCCGCGTCCGCCGTCACCTCGAGACAGGATTTCCGGCGGATCGCACACCGGAGGATTCCGCGCATCTGCGGACCAGACCGGGGACATGGGACCAGGGACGAGGGACGGGAGACGAGTGACTCAAAGTCAGAAGCTGCGCGCGCCGGATCGATCGCCCAGGCACGTATACAACGCCCATGACGCCAGCCCGACGCAGATCGCAAAGGGCAGCAGCGAGTTTCCGAAGAACCACGCCGAGGTGTCCACCGTCGTGGGTACTTTCAACAGCAGTTCGCTGACGAACACGCCGACCGCATATGTCACCAGGCCCCATCGCAGGACGGCAAACGTGCCGGTGCTGAAGTAGACGATGGTCACGATCGCGCTCGAGATGGGTCGGTCGCCGTTGCCAAGGACGCTGAGCCCGGTGAACAGCAGGGTGATCGCAGCCGCCGCCATCCACTGACTCCGCAACAGGATACGCAGCAGAAACAGCAGGAAGAAGTAGAGCAGCACGTTGCGGATGGCGTAGGGCACGCCCTGCAGCACGACGCCCAGCGTGCTGCGCAGGCCGGAGAGCAGCTCGGTGTCGCCGGGAAAGCTGACGAACGCGCGGGTTCCGTTCGCCAGATCGACGCCCCGAATCAGGAGCACCCATCCGACGCCCAGGGCTGACCCGATCAGCACGTCGCGCCCGACGACGGGGTCGCGCACGCGCCCGCCCAGCACGGTGGTCGACGCCACCAGGACCTGCGGCCAGCGCTTACGGACGTATGGCTCCAGCGCCAGATAGATCGTCCAGATCAGCACCCCATAGAACACGGCGGTACAGACGGCAACGAGAAACATGGCCGAGAGACCGATCGAGGCGACCAGATGCACCTTGCACGCCCACACCGCCAGCAATACCGCGAACATGCACGCCGCCAGCCGGGTCGCTCCCGACTGGTCGCCGCGTCCTGCCCGCACGTTCGCCCGCGCGAGCAGTGCCGCCCCGCCGAGCACACAGAACGCCATCGCGAGGAGCAGGACCACGGTCAGGTTCTCGTGACCCTGCGGAGCCTCGGGCATCCGCGACGGTTTCCGCCACGCTCCCAGCGCCACGAACGCGACGGGGCGGCCGCCGAGCGCCGCCGCTTCGACTCGCAGTGGCCGGCCGCTGCCCGGCCACGAGCCGGTCCACGCCGCGCGCGTGTCCGACGTCGCCAGCCACGTCCACAGGGGATCGGTCGGCGTCAGCGTGGCGCTGTCCAGGCCGGCGAGCGAGAAGAGCGGGCTTCCAATCGACGTTCGACGCATGGATTGGCGTATCCAGCCGCTGCGCAGGGATCGCCTCGAAGTAGGTGAGATGCCCCTGATGATCGAGGTCGACGGTGCTCATGCCCGAGGTGATCGGCGGCGGGTCGTCCGGTTCGACCACTCCAGGCGTGAGCAAATCCGTGTGGAAGGTGAGACCGGTGAGAACATCCTGGCTCTGGCGATACCAGAAGGCGAGTGGAGACGGGCGTTCCGTGAACACCTTCAGCCATTGCGGTGCCGGCTTGTCGTTGTCGAGCACGTAGCTGACGAAGGCATCGTTCCAAGAGAACCCGAAGGCTTCGTCGGCAGGGCGCCCCGACGACACGAGCTGATGGATTGCATCGCGTGCCTTCTGGGCGAGCACCTCCGACGTATATTCGGGGCGCATCTTGTCGAGCGGGCTGGTCCGCAGGCCGATCGCGAAGGACGCGACTAATCCAGCCAGAACCGCCACCCAGACCGGCCACGCCACGCGAGCGCTCAAACCCGCGCCCTCGCCGGCCGCCGCGACCATCTCGGGCGACGGCGTCTCTCCGGCCGCCAGGGCCGCGGCGAGCGGATCGCCGCCGGGGAGCGCCGCCGATACGGCCAGCGCCGATGCCGGCCGTCGATCCGGCTCAGGGTCCAGGCACGCGAGAATCGCCCGTTCGATTCCGGGGTTCAGGCCACTGACGAGCACGGATGGGCGAGCGAGCGATCGGTTTTCGTGCTGGCTGACCAGCTCACCGACGGTCGTCGCGGTGAAAGCGCGCTTGCCGGTGAATAGCTCGTAGATGACGAGACCCAGGGCGAAGATATCGCTGCGGGTCGTCACCTCGCGTCCGAGCAACTGTTCGGGCGCCATGTACGCTGGAGTACCCGCCCGCACGTCTTCGACGTGGCCGACCGCGGCCAGGCCGAAATCCATGATCCGGACGCGGCCGGCGCCGTCGAGCATCACGTTGGCCGGCTTCAGATCGCGATGGATCACGCCGCGCTGGTGCGCCGCGGCCAGCCCGGCGCAGAGCTGCCGCGCGAGATCCGAGGCCTTGTCTTCGGGAAAACGTCCAATCCGCCGCAGCGATGTCGAGAGATCCTCGCCGTCGACGTACTCCATCGAGAGGTACAGCAGCCCATCGGCCTCACCGATGTCGTACACCCTGCAGACGTTTGGATGGGACACCTGCCGCGCCGTTCGCACTTCGTTGTGGAACTGTGCCAGACGGGTCGGTTCGTGTCGCAGGTCGTCGGGCAGCAGCTTGAGGGCGACCGGCTGACCGAGCCGCAGATCGTCCGCCCGATAGACCTCACCCATGCCGCCGCGGCCGAGCAGCCCGATGATCCGGTAACGGCCGTCGAACACGTCGCCCGGGGCGAACCGGCCGTGACTGATCGAATCCGCCGAGCTCAGCCAGCCACTGGAAGGAGATTTCGTGCCTGGTGTCGTTCCCCGGCTGGTGCCGGTGCGCCGCTCGGCCGGCGACAGCTCGGTGAGCTGGCTGTCGAGGGTGATCGCATCGGCACTGACGGCGTGTCCGCACGACGGGCAGAATTTCGCCGTGCCGGGAACGTGCGCGCCGCAATTCAGACAGGCGATCGAAGTAGGCACTGGAAGACCGGGCGGCCATTATAGATTGAAGGGGAGCCGGGCCCGGGGAGCGGCGGACGGGCCGCGTGACCGTGACCGGAGCCGACCCAGATGACCGATGAGACTCGAGCGGTTGCCGCGGCGTTCAACGAACGGGCCGCGAACTACGCGACCAGCCACTGGCACCGGCAGCATGCGGAGCAGCTGGTGGCGCTGGCGGAGCTGAAGCCAGGCTCGCAGGTGCTCGATGCCGGCACGGGTACCGGTTTCGCGGCCGTTGCGCTGGCTCGTCGACTCGGTCCATCGGGTCGCGTCACGGCGGTCGATGTTTCTGCCGGCATGCTCGATCGCGCGCGCGTCGCGCTTGACGCGCAAGGGCTGTCGAACGTCGAGCTCCTGGAGGGAGACGCCACCGATCTCTCGACGTTGCCCGCCTCGTCATTCGACGCCGTGATCTGCTCGGCGGCGCTGTTGTACATGCCGGTCGAGAAGGCGCTCGCCGAATGGCACCGGCTCCTCAGGCCCGGCGGCCTGATCGGCTTCTCGGCGATGCGCGCCGGGTACCCGAGGGCGGGGCGCCTGTTCCGCGACTGCGCGAAGGAGTTCGGCGTCGGGCTGGACGACCCGAGCGCGCCGCTGGGGTCGGAGGAGTGCGCTCGCGCCGCGCTGGCCGCGGCCGGGTTTCGCGAGATCGCAATCGCCTCGGGAGAGGTCACCTTCTCCGCGCACGACCTGGCGATGGCGTGGGAATCCAACCTGCGATCGGCCGCGCACGGGGCCGTGCGGAATTTGAGCCTCGACCGCCAGGAGGCCCTGCGAGCTCGTTTCGAGGCGGCGCTTCATCGGGCGAGAGCGGAGGACGAATGGTCGGTCACGCGAGCAGAGGTCCTCTACGCGTTTGGCCGGAAGTAGCATCCCCTCATCATCGTCGTGTTCGCCATCTGTCCGATGGCTGGAGGAATGTTTCGCATGCGCACGATTCAGCTGTTGCTGGCGGTCACGTCCCTGTTGGTGCTCCGGCCGGCGGACGGCCTGGCGCAGGAGATGTTCGAATTCCAGGATCAATCGGCCCGGTGGATCAGTCCCGAGAACCGCAGCGGGGCGCCAGGGCAGGGCGGGCGCGAGAACGCGGGAGCCAAGGGACATCCCTACGACACGCTTCGCGCCGGCCAGTCGCTGGTGCTCGGCGAGATCGCCGGCAGCGGTGTCATCCGCCGCCTGTGGATTACGGTCAGCGATCGGTCGCCGGTGATGCTGCGCTCGCTCCGGCTGGACATGTACTGGGACGGCGCCGAGCGTCCGGCCGTCTCCGTGCCGCTCGGCGACTTCTTTGGCGCGGCGCTGGGCCAGCTGGTGCCATTCGAGAGCGCGCTGTTCTCCAGTCCCGAAGGCCGGTCGTTCAACACCATCGTCCCGATGCCCTTCCGTCGGTCAGCGCGGATCGTCCTGACCAACGAATCGGATCGTGACCTGCCGCATGTGTTCTACGACATCGACTACACGCTCGGAACCGTGCCTCGAGAATCGCTCTACTTTCACGCCTACTGGCGGCGCGAGCGTCCGACGACACTCGGGTCGGACTTCCGGGTCCTGCCGCGCGTGTCCGGCCGCGGCCGGTATCTTGGATCCAACATCGGAATCATCACCGACCAGGCCTACGCGTCCACGTGGTGGGGTGAGGGTGAGATGCGCGTCTTTCTCGACAGCGACCACGAGCATCCGACACTCGTCGGCACGGGTGCCGAGGACTACATCGGCACGGGTTGGGGCGAGGGCGCCTTCACCCACGCGTATCAAGGGGCTCCGGTGGCCGACCCCAAGCAACGCCACTGGTCGTTCTACCGCCTTCACGTTCCGGACCCCATCTTTTTCACCTCCGGCTGCGAAGTCACGCTGCAGCAGATTGGCGGCGGGGCCAAGGCCGACGTGCTCACACTGCTGCGAGCGGGCGTCGAGCTGCGCCCGGTGACGATCGATCCGGGGGGCCGCGACCGCTTCGCCAAGCTCCTCGAGCGAACGCCCGCCGTCTCCCTCGATGACGCGGGCCTGCCTGATGGCTGGGTGAATTTCTACCGGCACGATGACGTGTCGGCGACAGCCTATTTCTATCTCGACCGGCCGATGTCGGACCTGCCGCCGCTGGCGGCGGTCGCCACACGCGTCGCTGGATTGCGGTGATAGCCGCGGCACGGTTCATGACGGGCCGCGGAATACGCAGACCACGCGGAACGGGTTCACAAGGCCGCGGAAGACGCGGACCACGCGGAACGGGTTCACAAGGCCGCGGAAGACGCAGACCACGCGGAACGGGTTCACAAGGCCGCGGAAGACGCAGACCACGCGGAACGGGTTCACCAAGGCCGCGGAAGACGCAGACAACGCGGAACGGGTTCACCAAGGCCGCGGAAGACGCAGACAACGCGGAACGGGTTCACCAAGGCCGCGGAAGACGCAGACAACGCGGAACGGGTTCACCAAGGCCGCGGAAGACGCAGACGACGCGGAACGGGTTCACCAAGGCCGCGGAAGACGCAGATAACGCGGAACGGATTCACCAAGGCCGCGGAAGACGCGGACGACGCGGAACGGGTTCACCAAGGCCGCGGAAGACGCAGACCACGCGGAACGGGTTCACCAAGGCCGCGGAAGACGCAGACAACGCGGAACGGGTTCACCAAGGCCGCGGAAGACGCAGACCACGCGGAACGGGTTCACCAAGGCCGCGGAAGACGCAGATAACGCGGAACGGATTCACCAAGGCCGCGGAAGACGCAGACGACGCGGAACGGGTTCACCAAGGCCGCGGAAGACGCAGACCAACGCGGAACGGGTTCACCAAGGCCGCGGAAGACGCAGATAACGCGGAACGGATTCACCAAGGCCATGGAAGACGCGGACGACGCGGAACGGGTTCACAAAAGCCGCTGAAGACGCGGACTATGCGGAACGGTCAAGTTCGAGGCGACGCGGACGGAGGTGCCTCTGGATGTGAAACGGAGACAACGAATTTCACAACGACGCAACAAAGACAACCAGAACGAACGGGACCGGCGGCCGAGGCTCGGTGCGCACAACACGGTCGCTCGGCGTGAACAATCGTTCGGCGTGATCCGCGTGTTCCGCGGCCCCGTGAACGATCGGTCGGCGTGATCCGCGTGGTCCGCGGCCCCGGGAACCATCGGTCGGCGTGATCCGCGTGGTCCGCGGCCCCGGGAACCATCGGTCGGCGTGATCCGCGTGGTCCGCGGCCCCGGGAACCCATCGGTCGGCGTGATCCGCGTGGTCCGCGGCCCCGGGAACCATCGGTCGGCGTGATCCGCGTGGTCCGCGGCCCCGGGAACCATCGGTCGGCGTGATCCGCGTGGTCCGCGGCCCCGGGAACCATCGGTCGGCGTGATCCGCGTGGTCCGCGGCCCCGGGAACCATCGGTCGGCGTGATCCGCGTGGTCCGCGGCCCCGGGAACCATCGGTCGGCGTGATCCGCGTGGTCCGCGGCCCCGGGAACGATCGGTCGGCGTGATCCGCGTGTTCCGCGGCCGGCATGACCCGCGTCATCCGCGGCCGTTATTCACTATCGCCGGCCGTCGTTCGTCACATTCCCCTTGTCCGGCGCGACCGGTTGACTACGATAGGGCTCAGGCGCTGGCGATTGAGGAGAGGAAGATTACATGCCGACCATGCCCCACATTCTCGGTACGACCTTCGCGCCGTGGGCAGCGGCCGCGTTCGTGGCACTATCCGCGGCTACACCAGCCTTGCAATCCCCGCCAGCGCAGCGCATCGACTTGACCGAGCGATTGGCCGCGGCAAAGCTCCGCGGCGTCAATCGCGACGTCACCAAGCTCCAGGACGGCGGTGGCGTGCACCTCTCGGAGCGTGAGGGACCCGGCGTAGTGTGGGTCGAAGACAGCGACCTCGCCGACGGATCGATCGAGGTGGACATCCGCGGCCGCGACGTGCTGCAGAAGAGTTTCGTCGGCATCGCCTTTCACCGGACTGACGACACTACCTACGAAGCCGTCTACCTCCGGCCCTTCAACTTTCGAGCGCAGGATCCCGTGCGGCATCAGCACGCGGTGCAGTACATTGCCGCGCCGGACTACGACTGGCCGCGCCTGCGCAAGGAATTCCCCGAGGAGTTCGAGAATCCCGTCGACCCCTCGATCGGGCCCACCGAGTGGGTGCCGCTGCGGATCGTCCTCAAGGGATCGCGGGTCGCCGTGTTCGTGGGAGCGGCTACAACGGCGACGCTCGAAGTGCGCAAGCTCGGTCAGCACGATCGAGGCCTGATTGGCCTGTGGGTGGGCAACAACAGCGACGGCGATTTCGCCAACCTGCGAATCAGCCCGGTGAAGTGATCGCGCTGGTGTGGAATGCGATTCAGGGCTGACAGCCGCGATCGATCCACTGCGGATCGCCGCTGACCACTCGATCGCTGGTGCGGTCACGGACGACCGGGGTCCATTCGCCGCGCTGCCAGACGCGCGACGAGAAGGTGGTCGCCGGCGCGCGTACCTCGACCTCGTATCGATGTCCCGCCTCCGGCGTGAACGTGACGGCCGCCATTCCGGCGGCAGGCGCCGCGGAGATCGTTCCTTCACGCGGCGCACTCCGCATCGTGAACACCAGCGCCTCTTCGCCGGGCCCAAGGCTCCATTGCCGTTCGCCCGACGTGACAGGATGAGTGTTGCGACAGATCACCACGAGGTACTTCTGCGTGATCTTCAGCGTCGCCGCCTTGTCGGCGCCGAGCGTGGTCGAGGCCATCAGCGTCGCCGCGACGAGGACGGCGGCAGAAAGAGTGAGGTTCATGCCGCTCAGGCTAGCACACGTCTTCTCCGCTTCTATCGCGCGGGTAGCGCGAACGCGACCAGGTAGTCGCCCAGTGGCGGTCCGATAGGCGTGCCGTGACCGCCGGCGGCGACGACGAGGTATTGGCGTCCGTCGCGACCGAGAAACGTCATCGGCGTCGAACGCGCGCTGGTCGGGAGCGTGCCTTTCCAGAGTTGTTTTCCGGTCTGCACGTCGAACGCGTAGATCGCCGGCTCGAGCGTCCCGGCGGTAAAGACCACGCCGCCGGCCGTCACGATCGGCCCGCCGAGCGCGATCGATCCAGTCTGCGCCGCGTCGGGTAATCCATCGGTGCCCGGGAACCGGCCGAGCGGGACCTGCCAGGCGATCGCGCCTGTCGAGGGTCTGATCGCCGCCAGCGTGCTCCACGGTGGGGGCGTGCAGGGCAGGTGGGTCTTCGGTCCGAGCAGGAACCTTCTGACCACGCCGTAGGCGGTACCGGTCTGCGGGAGATACTCGAACTCTCCGCTCAGGCGTCCGGCCTTGCGCTCGACGTCGACGGCGTCGCGCGGAATGAGGCGCACCTCGGCGGCGAGATTGTTGACCGGCATGATCAGCAGGTCGTTCACGCGATCGTGGGCAATGCCGCCCCACGCCATGCCTCCGATGTTCCCCGGAATCACCAGCGTTCCCTGGCGCGACGGCGGCGTGAAGAATCCGTCAGACCGCAGCGTGCTTATGACGCCGCGGCACCACGCGCGATCCTCGTCGGTGGCGCCCCACGCTTCGTCGGCCTTTAGCGCCGTACGCGCCAGGGCACGGGGCACGGTCGGGAACGGCTGCGTCGGCGACGCTTCTTCGCCGGGCACGTCACTCTTCGGCACCGGACGCTCTTCCACCGGCAGCAGCGGTGCGCCGGTCGCCCGATCGAGGATGAACAGATGTCCGGTCTTGGAGGCGACGGCCACCGCCGCGACCGCGCGTCCGTCCTTCCGCCAGTCGAAGAGAATCGGCGGCGACGCGACGTCGTAGTCCCAGAGATCGTGATGCACGGTCTGGAAGTGCCAGACGCGGGCGCCGGTGTCCGCGCGCAGCGCCACGAGCGAGTCCGCGAACAGGTTGTCGCCAAGCCGCTCGCCGCCGAAGTAGTCGTGGCTCGGGCTGCTCGTGGGCACGAACACGAGGTTGTGTTCCGGATCGCCGACAATGACCGACCAGGCGTTGGCGCTGCCGGTACGGCTGGCGCTGTTGTTCTTCCACGTGTCGGCGCCGACGGCGTTGGGATCCTGCGGAATCGGATCCCAGGTCCACTTCAAGTGCCCGGTGACAACGTCGAAGCCGCGCACCTCACCGCTCGGGTGAGGCTTCGACGTGCCGTCGGCAATTCCGGATCCGACGACGAGGGTGTCGCCGACGATCGCCGGCGGTGACGTCACCTCGTAATCGGCGAATCCGGTCGGCGCTATGCGAAGCCCTTTTCGCAGATCCACCGTCCCGTTGTCACCGAACGACGGGATCGGC
Source organism: uncultured Acidobacteriota bacterium (assembly GCA_963771415.1). Lineage (GTDB taxonomy): Bacteria > Acidobacteriota > Vicinamibacteria > Vicinamibacterales > 2-12-FULL-66-21 > CAWAZT01. The sequence goes on from CAVYTI010000013.1 coordinate 32,414, forward strand.
TGTCCGGTCGCAGCGTCCAGCGCGATCAACCGGGCATCGACCGTGGCGACGATGATGCGACGTTGACTGCCGCGCTGCCACGTCGACACGCCACGGCTGACGAAATCGCCATACCCCATGTCGCGCGGCACCTTGGCGTCGAACACCCATTTCTGCTGGCCGGTCACCGGGTCGAGCGCCAGCACGCGGCCGAGCGGTGTGCTCAAGAGCAGCGTGCCATCAACGAGCAGCGGTGTAGCTTCGAACGCCGTCGCGCGGCCACCCGGCGGCTGGTACGCGTCGCCGGTGCGAAACGTCCACGCGACTTGCAGCGACCCGACGTTGTCGCGACGGATGTCGTCGAGCGGCGAGAAGCGCTCGCCGCCTGCGTCGCGCCCGTAGGCGGGCCAGTCTCCATTCTGCTGCGCGCCCGAGACGCCTCCGAGAAGGAGAATCGCGAGCGGCAGGTACACGAAACGGCGGCGGGCGGCGATCGTTCGGGTTCGCATGTGTGTGAACTCGAAGATAGCACCTGGAGGGTCTCGATCCGGAGTCGTCCTTCTCCTACTCCTGTCGCAGTGCGAGGAGCGGCTCGACCCGCGCCGCCCGTCGAGCCGGAAGGTACGACGCCACGGCGGCGACGCCGCAGAGCAGCGTCAGCGCGCCTGCGTAGGTCGACCCGTCGTAGGGTGTGACGCCGAACAACAGGGCGCCGAACAGTCGAAACAGCAGAAGAGAGCCCGCGACACCGACGATTGCGCCCACCGCAACGAGTCGCAGCCCGCCGCCGACGACCGAGCGTTGCAACTGGCCCAGCTGAGCGCCGAGCGCGATCCGAAGACCGAATTCCTTTGTACGCTCGGTCACCGAATAGGCCAGCAGCGCGTAGAGACCCAACGACGCGAGCAGCAGCCCGCTCAAGGCGAATCCACCGGAGATCAGCGCGCTGAGACGCTCGCGCGCCACACTCTCAGCAATCGCCTCGTCGAACGTCCGGACGTTGGTGACCGCAAGGTTCGGATCGAGCGCGTGAATGGCCGCTGCCGCCGGCGCGACGATCGAGGTCGGGTAGTGCGCGCGAATGAACAGCGTCATACCGATCTCCGACATCTGCCGATGGCTGTAGAACACCGTGGGTTGCGGCCGCTCTCTTACCGAGCCTTCACTGACGTTTCCGACGACGCCGATGACGGGCAGATACGGGTTCTGTTCCTGCATCCAGACCGACAACGAGGCCCGCAAGGGATCGACGTCCGAGAGATAGGCCTTGGCGAATGCCTCGTTCACGACGAAGCCCGGTGTCGGGGTGAGATCGTCACCGTCCGTGAATTCACGCCCGCGCAGGACCGGGATCTGCAGCGTGCGGAAATATCCAGGCGTTACGACACGGACCACAGTGAACGGCCGTTCGTTGACGGGGACCAAAGGGGTGCCGAGACGGTGAATCGCGGTCCCGCCGCGGGGATCGCCGATGACGGCGAGGCTGTCTGCAGCGGCCGCCGACTCGACGCCGGGCAGCGCGCGAAGCGCATCGATGGCGTCGTGGAAGAATGTCCGCGCCCGCTCTGAGGTGTAGCGGACCGGAGGCAGGCGAACCTCCATCGTCAGAACGCCGTGCCGATCCAACCCGTTGTCTGCGCGATTCAGCGCGAGCACCGTTCGGACAAGGAGACCCGCGCCGCACAGCAGCACCACGGTCATGGCGACCTGGCAGACGACCAGCACTTGCCGGAAGCGGGGTGACTCGGTGACCCCGTGACCGCTGGTGCGAATCGAGACCAGAATGGGACGTCTGACGACGAGCATCGCCGGGACGAGGCCGACAGCGACGCCGGTCACGAGCGAGAGCGTAAGCGCGTAAGCCAGGACCCGCCGATCGACGACGAGCTCTGGTACGCGTAACAGTTCCGCTGGCGCGTACGTGACCACAGCATCCAGACTCCATCGCGCGAGGGCGACGCCGATCAGCCCGCCAGCAATCGCCAGCAGGAGGCTCTCCACGACCAGTTGCCTGACGATCGCCGTACGACCTGCACCAAGCGACGTCCTGATCGCGATCTCTCGTCGTCGTGGCTGCGGCTCGCGCGATGAGAAGATTCGCAACGTTGAAGCAGGCAATCGACAGGAGAATCGCGACGGCGGCATAGAGCACCAGCAGCGATGTGTGCACCTGCCCCGTAAGCTCCTCACGCAAGGAAACGAGCGTGACCGACGTGTTCTTGTTGAACGGATACGTAGCTGCGAGGCGCTGAGCGAGTTCCGTCATCTCCGCTCTGGCGCTTGTAATCGTGGCCCCTGGGGCAAGCCGGCCCACGACGAAGATGAACCGACCGGACGTCTCTCGAAACCGCTCGCGCCGATCGAGCCGCATTGCGGTCCACACATCATTGTCCTGGTCGACGAATTGAAAGCCGGCCGGCATCACCCCGATGACCTCGGCCGTGCGTTCGTTCAGCTGGATACGGCGTCCGATCACGCCCGGATCGGCGCCGAAGCGCTGCTGCCACAGGCGATGGCTGAGTACGGCCACGAGTGGCGCATTCGGGACGTCGTCCTGCGCCGATACCGTGCGTCCCAGCAGCGGTTGAACACCGAGCGTCGGGAAGAACTCCCACGAGACCATCTGCGCGTGGAGCGGCGTCGGCTCGCCGTTTCCCGTCAGCGTCAGCGGTCGCGACCGCCACGCGGCGAGGGCTTGCACAGTACGACTGTCCCGCTGCCAGTCCAGCCAGTTTGCCGGGGAGACCGTGACCTTGTCGCCGGCCGACGGCATCGATTCGTGGACCGTCAGCAGACGTTCGCCGTTCGGATAGGGAAGGGGACGCAGGAGAAGCTGATCGACGATGGAGAAGATGGCTGTATTCCCACCGATGCCGAGCGCAAGGGTGAGGACAACTGCCACCGCGAATCCAGGAGAGCGGCGCAAGGCGCGACCCGTGTGCCGGATGTCGCGCATCAGGTGCTCGACGAGCGGAGCGCGGCGGATGTCGTGTCCTTCCTCCTTGAGCCGAAGACGGTTACCAAACCGGCGGCGAGCGGCCTGCTCGGCGTCGGCCTGGCTCATGCCGGCGCGCAGATACTCGCGGGTCAGCAGCTCGAGATGGAAGGCCATCTCCCGATCCATGTCGCGATCGCGCGCGCGCCACGTGAAAAGCGCGATCAGACGTCGGACGGCACGGGGGATCGGACGGCTCACCTCAGGCTCCGTGCTCGAGGGCGCGCAACACCCGCGTGACCGCCCCTGACAGCCGGAGCCACCCTTCGAGCTCGGCGTGCGCGGCGCTCCGCCCCTTACGGGTCAGCCGGTAGAACTTGGCCTTCCGGTTGTTCTCGGTCGGTCCCCACTCGGATTCGATCAGCCCCTGCTCTTCCATCCGGTAGAGCGCGGGGTAGAGCGATCCTTCTTCGACCCTCAGCGCTTCGTCAGAGAGCTGGTGGATACGCGACGCGATCGCGTAGCCGTGATTGGGGCCCATGCTGAGCGTTTTGAGCACTAGAAGGTCGAGCGTTCCCTGGAGCAGGTCCACTTGTCTCACTGCCATGGCGATTGGTCCGTAGCCGTATCTTCCCTAGATAATCTCAGTGAGCCAGTAGACCACGTCTTACCTAGACCGTCAAGGGAAGTAGACCGGCCCCGGAGGTTCGCCGTCACTCTTCGGCCGCGCTAATACAAACCCGCTATTGACCACGGACCCGGCTCGCCCAAGAATGGCGCCGCTCCCTATGGCGATCAGTGGTCTGGCCGTGCAGGTGCGGCGTTTCGCGTGGATCGTGACCCTGGCGTCGCTCGCTGCCGTCGATGTCGCGACGGCCCAGGACGCGCGTCCGGCGCCGCAGCGCAAGGAGCCGGTTCCCGCGTCGCCGCCGCTCAGGCTCGGGTCGCTCGACGTCTCGATCGTGTGGCGGGACCGGATCGAAATCTGGGACTGGTTCGAACCGCCGGTCGGCAACAACGACTACGGGTTCGTGAACTCGCTGATTCGCGTCGGTGCGGGCCAGACGAGAAAGCCGTTCGACTGGCGGGTCGAGTTCGCGCAGCCGACCATGCTCAGTGTTCCCGACAACGCGGTCGCTCCGGCGCCGCAGGGAGCGCTCGGGCTGGGCGGGAGCTACTACGGTGCCAACAGTGCGCACACGAACGATGGCGCGCTGTTCCTGAAGCAGGCCTACCTGCAATTGAAGAACCTCGGTCGATCGTCGCTGCGCGTCGGCCGGTTCGAATTCTTCGACGGCACCGAAGCCCCGATTCCCGATCCGACGGTGAACGGCCTGGTGCAATCGCGCGTCGCGCATCGGCTGCTCTCGAACGAAGCGTTTCCCGTGGCGCAGCGCAGCGTCGACGGTGCGCTTTATTCATGGCGCGCCGGCGCGAACACCGTCAGCGGCTTCGCGGCCCGGCCGACGGCGGGTGGCGTCCACCTCGACGGCTGGAAGGAGCTCGACATCGAGGTCTACTACGGAGCCTACAACCGGGCGGTGAAAGTGGACCGTGGGGCCGGATCGTTCCGCGTCTTCACCGTCGGCTACGTCGATCACCGTGACGCGGTGTTGAAACCGGACAATCGGCCGGTTCCGGTACGAACGGCGGACAAGGAATCCATCGCCTTGACCACCGTCGGCGCCGACTACGTCCACGTGTTCGACGCGGGGGACGCGGGCAAGTTCGACGTGCTGGGGTGGGCTGCGCTGCAGACCGGATCGTGGGGGACGCTCGACCAGCGTGCCTCGTCCGCCTTCGCCGAAGCGGGCTGGCAGCCGAGCGAGCCGCGACTCAAGCCCTGGCTGCGTGCGGGCTATCGCTATTCGAGCGGGGACGACAATCCCCTGGACGGACGAAACGGCACCTTCTACCAGAACCTTGGCGCCACGCGGCAGTATTCGCGGTTTCCCTTCTACAACATGATGAACCTGAAGGATGTGTATGGGCTCTTCGCCGCGCGGCCTTATCCCCAGGTGACGATCCGCTCCGAGCTGCACGGGCTGCGGCTCGCCGACGGCGCCGACCTCTGGTACGGCGGCGGCGGGCCCGGGCAGTCGGACGCGTTCGGCTATGCTGGACGTCCGAGCAACGGCCACGACTCCCTGGCCACCTTCTGGGACCTGAGCGCCGACACGCAGGTCATTCCTCACGTGGGTGTGAATCTGTACTATGGATATGCAGCCGGTCACGACGTCATCAAGGCCATCTATAAGAACGATGCCAACGGACACTTCGGCTTCATCGAAACGGTCGTCCGGTTCTGACCCGCGCGCGACAGAGAGCCACGCCGTTTCTCGATCACGCCCGGCGTCGCAGAGGGAGCGCGCGATGAAGGCGGTGCGGATCGGCATTACCACCTTCGTCGCCGCACTGCTCACCATCGTCACGCTCGGCTGGAGCTGGACGAACAGTCATCAGCCGCCACCGCTCCGCACGGCGAGCCACATCGTGCTCGGCATCGCCGCGCTCGCGGGGGTTTTTGCGTTGGTCAAGATCTGGCGCCGGGATGCGCCGCGGGTCGGCTGAAGCCACTCCGCGCCCCTCGCCTTCAGCACTCGGTTGTCATCAGAGGACGCCTCGTCATGACCACAGCCACTGCCGGAACTCTCAGAGTCGAGCCGTCGGACACCTTCATCGGGCACCTCAACAGCGACCGGCACGAAGTGGCCCTCCGCGTCTTCATGGCCATCGTGCTCCTGCACTGGGTCGAGCACCTGCTTCAGGGTCTGCAGATTTACGTCCTCGGGTGGCCCGTGCCGCAAGCGCGAGGGGCGATCGGCATGCTCTTCCCGTGGCTCATCAAGTCCGAAGCGCTGCACTACGGCTACGCCGTGATCATGCTCATCGGGCTCTGGACGCTGCGCAAAGGCTTCACCGGGAAGGTCGATCATTTCTGGTGGATGCTCGCGTTCTGGATCCAGTTCTTCCACCACATCGAGCACGCGCTGCTGCAGACGCAGGCAATCATCGGCCATAACCTCATGGGTCGGCCGGTGCCGACGAGCCTGGTCCAGCTCTGGGTGCCGCGCGTCGAGCTTCACCTGTTCTACAACACCATCGTCTTCATTCCGATGGTGATTGCGATGTACTACCATCTGTTTCCGCCGGCGCAGGAGCTGACCAGCCCGCAATGTTCGTGCGCCTTTCACGCAGGTGCGGTTCGAACGGCGTAGATTTCACTTCCTGGAAATCGCCTGGCGGCTTGGGCTCGTCCTCGCCGCCGGCCTTCCCAACTCAGGCTGCGAGCGAACCCCCCAATCCGCTCCCCCGGTCGATGTCGCGTGGACGTTGAGGCCCGAGCCGGCGACGGCCGGGCCCGCCACGGTGACGTTGACGCTTCGCGATCGGTCCGGCGCTCCCGTTCGAGGCGCCCGCGTGCGGCTCGAAGGACACATGTCGCACGCCGGCATGGCGCCAGTGCAGGCCGAGGCCGCCGAGCGCGCCCCAGGCATCTACGAGATTCCTTTCAGCTTTTCCATGCCGGGTGACTGGATCCTGCTCCTCTCGGCCGTTATGACGGATGGCACCCGCCTCGAGCGCCGCATAGACGTCGCGCACGTGCGACCATCAGGGTAGCGCCATGGCTCCCCAGGACCCCTCGATGCCCTTTCCCGCCCGGCCGGGTCGATCGACCAACGCGTCGATCGACATTCTTCGATGGCCGATCGTCGGTGCGGTGCTTCGGTGGCGGCGCCTGCGTACGGCGACCCAGATTGCGCTCCTCTTGGTGGCGGCCGTCGTCATCGTGCACGGGCTGGTCGGTCCCGACCTTGCGCCAAAGAACCTGTCGACGGTGCTGACGTGGATTCACTATCGGGGGCTGCTGATTGGCGCGCTGCTCCTCGCTGGCAACGCGTTCTGCGGCGCCTGCCCGATGATCCTGGTCCGCGATCTCGGCCGGCGGGTGCGCCGGCCGACGCGGCACTGGCCCCGCTGGCTCGGTCCCAAGTGGGTCGCGCTCGGGTTGTTCGTCGTCGTGCTCTTCACCTACGAGCTGTTCGATCTGTGGGCCTGGCCGGCGGCTACGGCCTGGCTCGTTCTCGGCTACTTCGGTACGGCGCTCGTCGTTGACATGACTTTCACCGGCGCGGCCTTCTGCAAGCACGTCTGCCCGGTCGGCCAGTTCAATTTCATCGCTTCCACGCTGTCGCCGCTGGAGCTCGGTGTCCGCGAGCCTGCCGTCTGCCGCAGCTGCAGGACGGTGGACTGCATCAAAGGCCGGCGTGACGAGCATGTGCCGGCCACGATCATTCAGCGGGGTTGCGAGCTCGCGCTGTTCCTGCCGTCGAAGGTGGGCAACCTCGATTGCACGTTCTGCCTCGACTGCGTGCAGGCCTGTCCGCACGACAACGTGATCATCGGCTTCAGGCCGCCGGGCGATGAGCTGGTGGACGATCGCCGGCGCTCGTCGATCGGACGTCTGTCACGCCGGCCCGATCTTGCGGCGCTTGCGCTGGTCTTCACCTTCGGGGCACTGCTCAATGCGTTCGCGATGATCGGACCGGTCTATGCGGCCGAGGAATGGATCGCGCAGCTGCTGGGCACGACGTCGGAGGCGCCAGTCCTCGGGATCATCTTCGTCATGGGCCTCGTCATCCTGCCGCTGACGCTCTGCGCGGCGGCGGCATGGCTGACCGGTCGTCTGTCGAGCCGATCCGACCTGACAGTCGCGGATCGTGCCGTCCGATTTTCTTACGCGCTCGTGCCGTTCGGCGTCGGCGTCTGGCTCGCCCACTACGGGTTTCACTTCCTGACCGGCATGTGGACGTTCGTGCCGGTGACCCAGAGTGCCGTGATGGATCTGGTGGGCCGCCCGCTTCTGGGCGAGCCGAACTGGCGGTGGCTGGGCATGCGGCCCGGGTCGGTCTTTCCTCTGCAGCTCGGTGCGGTCCTGCTGGGAGCGTTTGGTTCGATCCTGCTCGTGTCGCGCGTGTCCGAGCGCGATCATCCGGAGTCCGCTCGGCCAGCGGCCGCACCGTGGGCCGTCATGGTGATTGGGCTCGCGATACTGGCGCTCTGGATCCTCTCGCAGCCGATGGAAATGAGGGGCACGGGGCTGGGCGGATGATTCGGCGGGCCCTCGCGGTTGTCGTCGTGGCGCTGGTGAGCCTTCTCGTCGATCGCGGTATGGTCGAGGCGCACAGCGGTCCGCCGTTTCCGATTCTGTCCAACCGCGTGGCCGGCCCGTATTCGATTTCCATCTGGACCGATCCGGATACGACCGACGATGGCCGGGCGGCCGGGCGGTTCTGGATTGTCATCGACGCGACCGACTCCGGGACGTCGATTCCTCAGGGGACGGCAGCCAGCGTGAACATTCATCCCGTCGATCGCCCGGGACCGGAACGCAGTGGCCAGGCGGTTCCGATGAACGGGCTCGTCAGCCGCCAGTTCGTCGCGCTCCTGATGGACCATGAAGGCCCGTTTGCCGTTCGTGCAACGGTCACCGGACCCCTCGGTCGCGCCGAGGTGGAGAGCCAGGTGGACGCAACCTACGACCTGCGGCCGGCCCCGGGCATGATCGCCGTCTATCTGTTTCCGTTCGTGGCGGTCGGCGCCCTCTGGGTCAAGGTGCTGAGGCGGCGCCGTCGAGGCGCGTCGCGGTCGTGATCCGTACTCTACAATGCCCTGATGCAACGTCCTGTCGATCGCGTCGTCGATCTGCTCGAGCCGAGCCTGAATCAGCTCCACAACCTCGACCTCACGGAGGCCCGTCGCCGCGTGATGAGCGGCGACACCGAGTCGGTGCGCGCGATCGACGGATCGTTTGCGCTCGTGACGATCGATGGGCTCACGGTCCGGATGGCGCGCTCCCTCGATCGCCCGATGCGCTACTTTCTGGCCAAGCGGCACGAGGGGCCGGCGCTCTTCGTGGCCGATCGAATCGACACGCTTGCACCGCGCGCTCGCAGGACGCCGGTCTCGACGGGCAGTTCCATCCGAGCTTACACGCGGATGGTGCCGGCCCACTACTGGTCGAGCTCGCGCTCGTCGGCTGTCCCGATCCCGATCCGGTCTACACCCGCTTCTTCACTCCTGGGCGAGCCAGCCTGCCGCCGGATCTCGACGCGATCGGACGAGCGCTATGTCGGCGCGCTGGCCGGCGAGATCGCGAAATGGCTGCGGTCCATCGATCATGCAGACAATCGAGAGCCCATCGGCGTGAGCTTTTCGGGCGGCATCGACAGCGGCTCGGTGTTCCTGCTGACGTATCACACCATGTTGCAGCTGGGCATGGCGCCGACGAGGCTCAAGGCGTTCGTGCTGGATCTCGGGAACGGGCCCGATGGCGAACAGGCCCGCGCGTTTCTCGACGCGGTCGGACTCTCGATGTTTCTCGAGGAGATCGACGGGCGCGTCGACGATCTCGAGCGTCGAGGCGACGCTGCGCGTCCTCGAGGACTACAAGGCCCTCGACGTCGAATGCGCTGCGATGGGCCTGCTGCTCTGCCAGGGCATTCGCGAACGGTATCCCGGGTGGCGGCACCTGGCCGACGGCGACGGCGGCGACGAAAACCTGAAGGACTATCCGATCGAGGAGAATCCCGAGCTCACCATCCGCAGCGTCGTCGACAACCTGATGCTCTATCAGGAAGGTTGGGGCGTCGGACGGATCAAGCACTCGCTGACCTACAGCGGCGGTCTCAGCCGCAGCTACGTGCGTACCTATGCGCCGGCGACGCAGTACGGCTTCGCCGGTTTCAGCCCCTATACCCGGCCGGATGTCATCGACGTCGCCGAAGTCGATTCCGTTCGCCGAGCTGACGCGCTACGACGTGCCGGCGCTCTACGCGCTGAAAGGGGAGATCGTTCGTCGCGGCGTAAAGGCCGTGACCGGCATCGACATGCCGGTCTTCCCCAAGCGGCGGTTTCAACACGGCGCAACCTCGGCCGAGTCGATGCGTCAGAGGCTCGGGCGATCGGAGCGGGACTACCGCCAGGCGTTCGAGCGGCTCTATGCCTGACATCGGGGACTACCCGGCGACGGCTGCCGCGCGCGATCGCTTCGTGCTCGAGCGGCGTGGCGCGTCGACCCCATCACGACCCCTGGCATCACCAGGGCGTCATCGTCGAAGACGAGCGCGGCGCGGACGGCCGCAGCGTTCGCATGGCAACCGTGCTGCTGACCGGACGCGAGTGTCCGTGGCGCTGCGCGATGTGCGACTTGTGGACGTACACGACCGAGTCGGACACGCCGCCAGGAGCGATTCCGGCGCAACTGGCGGATGCGCGAGCCGCGCTGCGCCAGGAGCGCCGTTCCGATTCGACGGGATGAAGCTGTACAACGCCGGCAGCTTCTTCGACCCGCGTGCGGTTCCCGACGCGGACTACGACGCGGTGGCGGCAACGCTCGCCGGCCTTTCGCTCGTGGTCGTCGAGTCGCATCCGGCGCTGGTCGGTCCCCGGGTCGATCGACTGCTAGCGTCTCTCACCCGTCATCGCCTCGCAGTCGAGGCTGCGACGCAGCTCGAAGTGGCCATGGGACTGGAGACCGCGCACCCGGTGGCGCTCGAACGCCTCAACAAGCGCTTCACGCTCGAGCGCTTCACGCGAGCCGCCCGTGCCCTGGCGGCGCGCCGCGTGTCGCTTCGCGTCTTTCTCCTCATTTACGCCGCCCTTCATTCCGGCGTTCGAGCAGGACGGGTGGCTCCTGCGCTCGGTCGATGCCGCCTTTGCCTGCGGCGCATCAGTCGTGTCGTTGGTTCCGACTCGATCGGGCAATGGCACGATGGACGTGCTGGCGGATACCGGTTCGTTCGCGGCGCCTGGGCTTGTCAGACGTCGAGCGCAGCGTCGCGCTGGCGATCTCGCACGCTCAGGGTCGCGGCCGGGTCTTCGTGGATCTCTGGGATCTCGAGCGGCTCTCGCGATGTTCGGAGCTGCCTCGCTCCACGTCGTGAGCGTCTGCATCGCATGAACCTCGACCAGCGGACCGTTTCACCGCACGCATGTGCGACGTGCGACGGTGCCATATCCAGATGACGCTGTTGCCGATCGAGAAGATCGACGCCGACGTGGCGGTCGTCGGGCTCGGGCTTCGGCGGCTCGCTCGCGGCGCTCGCCTTGCGACGGCGCGGGCGCCGGGTCGTGCTGATCGAGCGCGGCCGCCATCCGCGATTCGCCATCGGCGAATCATCGACGCCGCTCGCCAACCTTCTGCTCGAAGAGCTCGCCGATCGCTACGATCTGCCGCGGATCCGCCCGTTCTCGAAATGGGGCAGCTGGCAGCGGACGCGCCCGGACGTGGCCTGCGGCCTGAAGCGCGGGTTCACGTTTCTTTTTTCATCGGCTCGGTGAGCCGTTCGGCGAGGATCGGGATCACGCCCGTCAGCTCCTGGTCGCCGCGAGCCCGCACGACAGCATTGCGGACACGCATTGGTACCGGCCGGATTTCGACCACGCGCTGGTCAAGGAGGCGCAAGCCGAAGGCGTCATCTACATGGACGCGACTCGCCTCGAGCGCCTCGGTCATGAAGGGGACGGCACCATTCTCGAAGGACATCGAGACGATCGGCCTGTCCGCATCACCGCGGGGTTCGTGATCGACGCCAGCGGTCCGCGAGGATTCCTGCATCACGCGCTCGGCTTGAAAGAGGCACCGTGTCGCTGGCTGCCGCCGACGCAGGGCCTCTACACGCATTTCGAGTCGGTGGAGCGGTGGGATGCCTTGCGGACACTTCCGGAGCAGCCGCCATATCCGATCGACGATGCCGCGCTGCACCACGTGTTTCCCGGCGGCTGGATCTGGATGCTCCGGTTCAACAACGGCATCACCAGCGCCGGCGCCGCGTTGACCGATGCGGTGGCGGCGCAGATCGCGCGCGAGCGACGGCGCGGCCGGCATGGGATCGCCTGCTGGCGATGTTGCCGTCGGTCGCCGAGCAATTCCGGTCTGCCCGTCCGACGCTGTCCTTCGTTCATGCGCCACGGCTCGCTTTTCGCAGTGCCCGGGTGGTCGGCCCCGCATGGGCGCTGCTGCCCTCGGCCGCCGGCGTCATCGATCCGCTGCTGTCGACCGGTTTTCCGCTGACCCTGCTCGGCCTCCTGCGATTGCTCGACCTGCTCGAACGGACGGCGCCGGGGGCCGATCGCGAGGCGGCGCTTGCCGAGTACGAGCGCGCGAGCGCTCGCAGAACTGGACGCGACCGAGCGGCTGGTCGGCGCGCTGTACGCGACGATGAACGATCCGGCGCTCTTCAAGCGGCTCAGCCTGCTGTATTTCGCGGCCGCGAGCTTCAGCGAGGTCGGCCCGCCGACTCGGACGGCCGGAACTGGCGCCGTGGGTTCCTGCTCTGCGCTGCACCCGGCGTTCGGCCCGGAGGTCGCGGCCTGCGCCGCGCTCGCATCGGCATCCCCTCGGCTCGAGCGAGAGAGACGAGCTGCTGGCACGGATCGATCGCGCCATCGATCCGTTCGACACAGCCGGCCTCCTCGATCGCCGGCGCCGCGACTGGTATCCCGTGCTGGCGACCGACCTTCAGGTTTCCGCAGCGAAGTTGAGCGCCACCGAGGCGGAGATTCAGCGCCTGCTCGAGCGTACGGGCATGCTGCCGGCGGCGACCCCAGGTTAGTGCAATTGTAGGATTGTGTCCGTTGGGTAGTGCCCATACACTCAACGGCGTCAACTGACCATCTCACCCGCAACGACGTGGAGGACGCCGATATGAGCGAACGCGAACTGCTTGCCAACCAGACGAAGATCCTGCGGAACCAGACCAGGCTGCTGTCGAACCAGCGCAAGCTGGATCAAGTGCTGAAGAATCAGCGGGAGATCAAAGGCAATCAGGCAAGCATTCTCGCCAACCAGCGCAAGCTCGATCGTGTCCTGCGCAACCAGCAGCGGATCGAGGCGAACCAGTCGAAGATCCTGGCCAATCAGGTGAGGATTCTCGCCCGCTGAGCCGACCGCCGCATAGACCGACCGGAGCACGGCGGCGCGCTCCGCATCATTCCGCTAGGCCGGGGTCGCCGGTCGGACGCCGGAGGCTTTCCGGCTCGTGAGGGCGATCTCGATCAGATTGGCAATCGGCCCGACCAGGAACAGCGCGTAGAACGGCGCGTAGACGAACTGCATCAGGCGGAAGACCGTCTCCACCGCCGCGATCACGACCGCCACGAGCGACTGCGCCCACTGGGTCCAACCGTGGTCTTCGGGTCGGTGATCATGAAGAAGATGAACAGCTGATACATCGGCCCGGTGATCGGCGCGATCTCGCTCAGCAACGGATGGCCGGTGATCGACGCCCGCGCGACCGCGAAGAGCAGGAACGACGCGACGTAGGTCAGCGTGATGTGCAGGCGGCCGACCATGCGCAGGATGATCGCGCCGAGCACCCAGATCACGACCATCGGCAGCAGGTTGTTGCCCCACTGCACGCTCAGGCCGGCGACCGTGTCCGGCGCCAGGAACAGCATCGCGACGATGCCGAAGTTCGACGGATTCCAGAGATGCCGTCCCTTGATCCGCAGCACGTACTTCGAGGTGATCGAGATCGCGGCGCACAGGGCGTAGGGCCAGAACGCCGGCGAGCGGACCAGGATGCCGACGCTGATGCCCGAGATGTAGGCGCTGGCCAGGTGCGGCCACTTGCCGTAGAGGGCCCGGACGAGCGACCAGCTCGACGACGATCGCTGTGGCGATGGCGAGGAACGTCCGCGACCAGCTCTCGAGGAAGCCGAAGCTGAGCTGGCCCGCGAGCAGGACGCAGGTGATCAGCGCAGGGGCGAGATAGCGGGTGTCGAAGCGGAACCGCGAGGCCTTGGGCGTAACCGGCGACGCGTTGGCGATCGTCTCAATCGTCATGCCGGCTCCTCGACCTTGTGCACGCGATTGGTCGCGGGGTGCGGCAGCACCTGCACTTTCCCGGAGGGCCAGCGGACCACCGCCTTCTCGATCGCGGCGGCCGACGCCGAGCCCGAAGTGCAGGCGGCGCTGATTCTGCGCGCAGAAGCCCGAGCCGCCCGACACTTCCTGGACCTGCTGCTGTCCGTTCCAGAACAGCGTCACCCGGGCGCCGATCGCGCTGCGGTTGGTGCAATCCGCCGGCGGCCGATCAGGCCGGCACGCGCCCTCGAGGTCGAACCCGATCCACTCGCGTCCCGGGGCGACCTCGTTGCGGTACAGCAGCAGCGGCCCGCGCTGGTTGGCGACGACCACGTCGAGCACGCCGCGGTTCGAGAGGTCCGCAAGCGCGACCGCGCGGCCGTCGTAGCGATCGGTCACGCCGACCATCTGCGCGACGTCGAGGAACCGGCCGGCGCCGTCGTTGATCCAGACTTCTTCTGCTGGTAGCCGGCCAGGCTCCGGCTGCCCATCGCCGGCCAGTTCCGGGCGTCGGAGATGACGAGCTGGTTGCCGCCGGCGATCTTCGAGAAGTCGTACCAGTAGCTCTCCGTCCGCGACGCCGAGACGTAGCCGTTGACGAGTAGAGGTCGAGAAAGCCGTCGTTGTTGAGATCGCCGAACTGCGCGCCGAAGCTCCAGCCGCCCAGATCGACGCCCATCGAGCGCGCCAGATTCTCGTACTTGGGCACGCCCTCCTCGGCGGCGCCGTCGGCACCCAGAGGTTGTTGCCCTGCAGCAGGATGCCCTCCTCGGAGATGTTCGTCACGTAGATCGCGAAGCGGCCCTGGTTGAACACGTCGCCGACCGAGGCGTTCATCCCGCTCTTGGGCGCGTAGCCGACGCCGGCGTCCCGGCCGATTTCGCGGAAATGTCCGTGATCGTTGGCGAAGAGCTCCGACACGCCGTAGTCGTTGGCGATGAAGAGATCGGGATAGCCGGTGCCGCGGAGATCGGCGGCGACCGCGGCCAGCGCCCAGCGTCGCGAGCTGAGCCCGACCTGCTCGCTGACTTCCTCGAACTGCCCGCCGCCGAGATTGCTGAAGCAGATACTTCCGGCCGCCGTTGTTCGCGTACTCGAAGCTCTCCGGCATCATCTGCGTGTCGGCGAGCTTCCACAGATTGATCGACTCGGCGTAGTAGCCGCCGACGAACAGGTCGAGCCGGCCGTCGCGGTCGAAGTCGAGCCAGACCGCGGTGTTGACGTTCGCCCAGGCGGGCAGGCCAGCCATGTCGGTGACGCGCGTGAAGCCCTGGCCGCGATCGTTGTGGAACAGCTCCGGGCCGGCCCCACTGGTAGAGGAACAGATCCTCGAAGCCGTCGTTGTCGTAGTCGCCCCAGACGGCGCCCATCGACACGCCGGTCTCCGGCGTGGTTGAGGTCGGCGACGCCCAGGCGCTCGGCGACGTCCTCGAACGTGCCGTCGCCGCGGTTGCGAAACAGGTGGTTCTTCGAGCCTTCCTTGCTGTCGGTGACGTAGAGATCCGGCCAGCCGTCGCGGTCGAAGTCGACGACGGAGACCGCCGCGCCCATCGACGCGACCTGCGGCATGATGTGCGCGAGCTTCGGGTCGAGCGTCGGCCCCTCGTGCACGACGTCGAGGCCGGCGGCCTTCGCCGACTCGGTCAGGCGGAAGCCGTACTGCGCCAGCGGCGTCGGCGTGGCTCGTGGACGCGCCGGCGCCGGCTGGATGCCCCATCCGGCGAATGATGACGGGCGTGAGCAGCAGCGCGGCGAAGAAGACGACGAGCACGGCACGGGCGTATCGGGTCATGGTTTATCCGAGCCACCTCGGCTCGTATCGATCGGCACGCGGAGCGCGTCGCGAAACCGCTCAGGCGTGACGTAGCGCGTATGGTACTCGCGAAGTCCGCCGAATGCCGCTGGAACACCGGATCGTCCTCGAGTCGCGCCGGAGGCGTCGTCGTAGCGGTCCGTCTGGTGCGTCGGGCAGCGGCAGCACCGTTCGTGAGAAGGTCGTGTTGTAGTCGCCGTCCTTGACCCAGCCGTCGCCGATCAGGACGAAGTCGCGCGACCATCCGCGCCGCCGGCGCCGGCGCCTCGGGAAACGCAGCGCGCAGCTCGTCGCCGGCGTTCATGATGACGTAGCGATCGTCCACCGGTCGCAGCAGCTCGCGAACGTCGCCGAAGCGCGTGTAGTAGCCCTCGAGATCGCGCCAGCGCGGCGCCGTGCCGGCGAGCAGCGTAGCGCGGCCGTTCCGGCACGCTCGCGTGACGGCTGTTCGGTCACCGAGTAGCCGCGATAAGCGAGGTCCGCGCGCTGAGCAGTTCCAGCCGGCGCGGCTCGACGCGGACGTCCGGTCGTCCGATCGCCCACGCCGAGCCGATCCCAGAAGATCTCGAGGTTGGTCGCGAGCCGGAGGCGCCGCGGCCCCGGACGCGCCGAAGACGTCCCGTGAGATCGATCAGGATCGTCTTGTCCTTGCCGGCCGGGAAGCCAAGCCCGCGCGCGGACCTCGTGAAAGCGCCCGGTCGCGTCCGCGACGTGCAGCGACAGACCTTCGGCGGCGGCGTGCGCGCCCTGGCCGATCGCGACGTTGATCGAGCTGTCGGTCGGATGAATCCAGCCCTGCGCGACGAGCCAGAGCGGCCCGGTGCGCGGCGCGGACTCTGGCAGCTCGAGCTCGACGAAGTGCGGCCGCGTGATGCCCTGGTACGGCGCCGCGGCCGGCGAAATCGACGTACCGTGAGTCCGGCTGCCGCGGCGAGATCCGACTGACGTCGCCGCCGCGATCGTCCGTGACCGACGCGAACGGCTGCACCGGTCCGGTCGCCGTCACCTGCAGCGTCGGCGGCGGCACGGCGAACCGCTCGTCCACGAAGACCTCGCGTGTCGGCGGGATGATCGACGACGAGCAGCGACACGAGATCGAAGAAGTGCGTCTCCCACAGCTCCGCGGTGATGCGCAGGTCGTAGGCGCCGTCCCGCGCGGCGAGCTGATCGCCGCGGATCTTGACCCAGTCCTCGGTCATCAGCGACGTCGGCCGTGGCCTGCGCGTTGATGCGCAGGCCGAGCGGCGACCGCCAGAGGAGGTCGGTGACGAACGCCATCTCGCGTCCGTTCCACGCGAACAGCCACGGGCACGAACCCTTGAGGCGCTGCGTCGCCCTGATCGTCTGGTCGGCCTGGCGTGTCGAACTCCGCCTGCAGGACGCCGTTGGGCCAGGTGATGCGCGCGACCTCCGCGCGCGCCGCCTCGCCCAGGCCGAAGTGGACGATCGGCGACGTGATGACCTGCTTCTGCACGTGCAGGCCCGATCGCACCTCGATCTCGCCGCCGATGCCGAACGAGTTGATCCGCTGATCGCCGGTCGCCGTGGCGGCGCGCGGCCGAAATGCCTGCCAGCGATACGATTTCGGTCCCGTGGACGATCGCGCGAACCGGCACGTCCGGCCTGATCGAGGCCCAACAGGTCGAGCCGTCCGTCGCCGTCCAGGTCGGCCACTGCCTGAACGCCGAACGGCAGGCCGGCCGGCAGCGCCGTGATACGAGCCGCCCGCCGAGCCGAGCAGCACGCGGGTCGCGCTCGGAGCCGTCACCAGCAGGTCGGTCGCGCCGTTGTTGTCGAGGTCCGCGGTCAGCAGCCGCGCGACGCCTGGCTGGAGCCCGGCCGGCGGATCGACGCGCGATACCAGCGTCTCGCGCCACGTGCCATCCCGGCTGCTGCGCGACACGCGAGTGACGACCCCGGCGTCGCTCAGCACCAGGACATCGAACACCGAGTCGGCGTCCTGGTCGCCAACCGCGAGCGCGACGGCGCGGCCGTACTCCTGTGGCAGGCGCTCCAGGCGAAAGGATCCGCCGCGAAGGTTGATGAACACCTGCACGATCCCCGCGGCGTCAACGAACGCCGCGTCGGGGACGCCCTCGCCATCGAGGTCGGCCCAGACGAAGCCACGCGCCCGCGTCACTCCGTCGAAGAGCGCACGCGGCGTGAAGGTTCCATCGTTGTTGTTGCGCAGGACGATCGGAGGTCCCTCGACGCGGCGCGACGACGAGATCGAGATCGCCGTCCGTATCGATGTCGGCGGGCCAGACGCCATAGAGTGGTGTTCGCAGCAGCGTCGCCGGCAGTTTGCTTGCGGCGGTGACGTCCGTGAAGTGGCCGGCCGGCTCCTGTCGCATCAGGCAGAGGCCGGAAGGGCCCGCGAGCGCGACATCCATCAGAAAACCGTAGTGAAGGTCGGCGAAGGCGACCGCGCCGGGCCGTAGACCCGGAGTTCCGCTGTCGGCACCCGGCTTCGCCGGCCGACACCCGATCTCGCCGGCTGTGCCGGACACGCGAATGGCCGTCGCCGCCGCCGTGGAGACGACCGGATTGCCGGTGCCGTCCAGGGAGACCGCACCGATCCAGGACGCGCTTGGCGCGCCGCCCGGCGAGTCAGTCGTGAACGTCAGGGCGGTGTCCGCCGGAGCAGGCCCTGGGCTCGGGTTCTTCAACCGCAGAAAGCGCATCACCGGCTGGCCGACTTCGGCGCGAGGGGTGCTGACCTCGGCCAGCGCCTGACGATAGCCCGCATCGCGCAGGAGCACGTTCTTCAAGAAGGCGACTCGCGTCGCGCCGGCTTTCGGATTGTCGGCGGCGGCGGCCGTCAATGCCGTCAGTTGCTCGCGGGCTTCAGGGGACCACGCGGCCGACAAGGTGGTGAGCGGCGCCATCGCGCGGCTGAAGGCCGCCTGATCGCCGCGCTTGGCTGCCACACGCACGTACTCGAGACGCGCCGCCAGGTTCTCGCGTCGTGACAGCAGCTGCTCGAGAAGGCGCTGCGCCTCGGTGTCGTTCGCTGGTCCCCCCTGACGCTCGGTCTCGAGCGCGAGCGCGTAGCCCGCCTCCTGATCCTGTGGATCCAGCTCCAGCGCCCGTCGCCAGTGGCCGATCGCTTCGTTGAGGTTGCCGCGGCGACTTTCTGCGAGCGCCTGCAGCCGCTGGATCGCCGGACTCTCAGGCGCCAGCGCGGCCGCCCGCGCGAGGTGTTGCGCACCTTGATCGATTTCCTGCTGCCTGAGCAGCAACAACCCGAGATCGGCCCATCCTGCAGGCTCCGTCGGAACCAGCGCGACCACACGATCGAACTTCTGTCGCGCCAGCACCTCCTGCGTCGTCTGCATCGCCGACAGGCCGACATAGAACGCCGTCACCGCCTCGCCGTAGACCTGTGGAGACGGCTCCGGCGCACGCGAGGAACAGGCGGCAGCGACCGTGGCACCCGCGAGCGACAGAGACAGAAGCAGTCGGCTGGACATCGAGAACTGGTCGAGGAAACGTTCTCGATCGTAGCAGGTTCGGCCACCCCCGTCGCGCGCGCGCGTCGTGAGCTGGCTGGCCGTCACGCGTCTCGCAGCAGCCCGATCCGAACGTCGGTCGAACGGTCCGAACTGATCGGTTGCTGCGAGCCGCGCCGCGGATCGTGCCTATTGCTGATCCGGATTGAAGGCGTTACACGACACGTCGGGGTTCCAGTTCGTGAACGTGCCGTTGGGATTGTCCTTCCACGCCCACACGTGGAGCGTGTAGAAGGCGGGAAGGCCGAAGCGATTGGGGCTGTCGAAGAGGTGAAACAGCTGACCCATCAGCTGAGGCGGTCCCGAGTGCTTTTTGTTCCAGTCGTCGGCCAGCACGAGAAAGTCGGCGCCGGTCAACCGCAGGCGGCCGTTCGGCAGCGGCTCGTAAAGCACGATCTCGGGATGTGCGACGTCCACTTCGCCGTCGCCGACGAGCGGTCCCTTTACGAAGTGCATACCCATCGCGCCGAAATCGCCGCCGCTGACGCAGCCGAACTGCAGCGCGTACCCTTCAGCCGTCGCCCTCGAGACGTCGCGAAATCGCTCGGTCGCGTCGCGGACCGCCTCGACGAGCTCGTTCTGCTCCGCCGTGTTCTTGTGCACCGCCGCCGAGGGCATCACATGGTCGTCATGCGTTTGCGCGCTGGCGATCCAGGCCGAGCTCGAAAGCGTCAGCATCGCGAGCGCCACGCGCACGAGCGGCCTGGCCAGTCTTCCAATCGTCATTAGAGCCTCCTTGAACGTTGAACAGATGAGATCTCCCTCGTTCGCAACCGGAACGAGCCTCGAAGGCACCGGAGGACCCGGCAGCACTCCGGCCTTCATGGACAGAAGCCGCAACGACGAGCGGGAGGGCTCACCACGTCTCGATCCCAGGCATTCGATGCGATTGGACGTCGGGCGTGAGCCGGTTTGTCATCGCCCGTGGCTTTCTTCTTCATTAGGTTCACCAGCGCCCGGAGCAGCGGCGGCTCCCGTCGGCCTCCGGACACTAAGAGGAGGGCGTCAGATGGCATCGCTCACACGTCCGTTCGCAACCGCCGCGGTCCAGGCTCCGGCAGCCGGCCACTCAGTCCTGACCGACGAGATGCTCGCCCGTTTCGCCAAGCGGGCGCCGCAATACGATCGCGACAACGTCTTTTTCTCTGAGGACTTCGACGAGCTCCGTCAGGCGGGATATCTCCAGTTGGCCGTGCCAACCGAGCTGGGCGGCTCGGGACTCTCGCTTGCCGGCGTCGCCTTGCAACAGCGGCGCCTCGGCTATCACGCGGCGCCGACGGCACTGGCGATCAACATGCACTTGTACTGGACGGGCAACGCTGCCGACCTGTGGCGGGCAGGGGACACCTCGCAACGCTGGCTGCTCGAGGCGGCGGCGGCGGGTGAGGTCTTCGCCGCCGGGCACGCCGAGAGTGGCAACGACATTCCGATACTGCTCTCCACGACCAAGGCCGAGCGGGTCGAAGGCGGCTACCGGTTCACCGGCCGCAAGTCGTTCGGCAGCTTGTCACCGGTGTGGACCTACCTCGGGATTCACGGCATCGACACCGCTGATCCGGCGAAGCCGAAGATCGTTCACGCCTTCATGCCGCGCGACACCGAAGGCTATCGCATCGACCAGACCTGGGACGTGATGGGGATGCGGGCGACGCGCAGCGACGATACGGTCCTCGACGGTGTGTTCGTACCGGATCGCTACGTCGTTCGCGTCGTGCCCGCCGGTGCTGCCGGCATCGACGCGTTCGTGATCGGACTGTTCGCCTGGGCGCTCCTCGGCTTCGGCAACATCTATTTCGGTCTGGCCCGCCGCGCCCTCGACATGACGCTTGAGGCGGTGAAGTCGAAACGTTCTGTCGGCCTCAGCCGACCGATGGCGTATCACGCGGAGCTTCAGCATCGCGTCGCGCAGATGGGCCTGGCGTTCGAATCGATTGGCCCCCACCTCGATCGCGTCGCCGAGGACTGGTCGAACGGGGTGGCGCACGGGGCGATGTGGCCGGCCAAGCTCTTCGCCGCGAAGTATCACGCGGTCGAGGACTCGTGGCGCATCGTCGATCTGGCGCTCGAAGTCGCCGGCGGGTTCGGGATCTTCCGTCGTAGCGGCCTCGAACAGCTCTTCCGCGACGCTCGTCTGGGCCGCATTCACCCGGCCAATTCCATGTTGACCCACGAGATCGTGGCCAAGACGTTGCTGGGGATCAGCCCTGACGAATCACCGCGCTGGGGATAGGGTCACTAGTCTCTAGTCCTTCGTCCCTGGTCCTCGGTCTTTGGTGGTTGGGAGTTGGCGCCGACGCCCGAGGGCCGAGGCGCCTACACGTACATCGTCGGATTGATCTCCAGAGTGATCAGGGTCACGCGGTCGGCAGGCATTCCTGCGCGCCGGGCGTGTTCGCGAATCGCCTCGATGCTCGGGGCGTCGTACTCGCAATAGATTTTGCCTTCGGCGTCCGACACGTAGCTCCGGATCCAGCGCACGTCTGGCAGCTCGGCGAGGGCGGCAACTGATCGCCGGCCGGCCGCCGTCAACTCGTCCCGGCTGAGGCCGGGGATGGATCGTTCGATGATGTAGCGGGGCATGATTCGCTTCTCCTGATCAGATTCAGTGGTCGCCGCTGGCCGACCGGCAGGCCGCCGACAGCCCCTCGTCGCCGGCGGTCTCGGCGGCTCGCGTTGCCGCTTCTCCGGCCTCCCGTGCTCCTTCGACGTCGCCGAGCTTCTGTCGCAGCGACGCCAGGCGCAGATGCATCCAGCCTTCACCCGCGAGATCGCCAATCGCATGGCGTATCTGCCGAGACTGTTCAAACAGATCGACGGCGCCGCGAAGATCGGACCCAGCCACGGCGATTTGACCGAGGCCAGCCAGCGCATGCGCTTCCAACTGCCGCTCGTCGAGGCTTCGACTCAGCGCCAGGCTGTCTTCCAGAACTGTGCGCGCCTCATCGGGTCGGCCGAGCTTGATCAGCGTTACCCCGAGGCTGTTCAGCACGATTATTTCATCGGCGTGCTCGCCCTGCTGGCGTACCAGGGCCAGCGCCGATTCGTAGTGCCGCAGTGCTGCGACATAACCGGCCCGTTCCCATTCCAACATGCCGAGCACGTTGCGGATTGCGGCCTCGCGTTCGCGCTCGCCGATCGTCGACGCCAGCGCCAGGGCGGATTCGAACGCCGGGATTGCCTCGGCCGGCCCGTTCGCGCGGCTCGCCCGGGCCAGACCCTCGCGCGCCTCGAGCTCGCTTTTCGAGTCGCCCAGCTGGCGCTGCAGCGACAGCACGACATTCCACGTGCGTGCCGCCTCGGCCGGCGCTGTGCGCTCGAGGATTCGAGCCACACTCGTCCACATCTCCGCCTCTGACAGGCGATCTTCGAGCTGCGCGAACAGCTGTGCGGCCTCCTGCAGGCACGGCAATGCCTCCTCCTGTCTTTCCAGTCCCATGAGCGCGTTACCCAGCATGCGCAGCGATTGCACCAGACCATCGGCGTGTCGGGCGCGCCGACTCAATTCGACGGCGGTGTTGTAGGTGGCCAGCGCGGCGTCGATCTGACCACGCTGCAGCTGGATGTGCGCGATCGACGTGAGATGGAACGATCGCTGGATTGGCAGGAGGTGGCTGTGCGCGATCTCGTCGCTTTCCCGCAGGCATTCGATGGCCCGATCCAGGTCGCCCATCTCCCGATAGACGTTGGCCAGGTTGTGGTGGGTGTAGACCAGCTTGCGCGGATCGTGATGGAGCGCGGGCATGGCGAGCGCCTCCTCGAGCGCGACCTTGGCGGCCGGGTAGTCGCCGATCGCTTTGAAAATGCTCCCCAGGTTGGTCAGGTCGACGGCCACGGCGAGATCGTCGTGAGACTCCCGATCGACCGTCAGCACCCGTCGGGTGATATCCAGCGCCTCCTCGTGCCGTCCCTCGTGCCACCGCAGCAGCCCGAGACTCCGCAGCCCGCTGCGCAGCAGGGCGGTGTCTTCCCGTTCGTGTCCGATTCGTAACGCCGTGCCCAGCGCGCGGTCGGCCGCGTCGAATCGCTTGAGCAGCGTCGAGAGATCGCCCTGGCGCAGGTAAACTTCCGCCAGCCTCGCCGAGCTGCCGTCGCGCGCCAGCTGCGCGATCAAGGCGTCGATGATCGTCTGTTGCCGCGCCCGCAGTCCCAGCGTTTCGCACAGCCGCTCCTGCTCGAGCAGCAGATCAGCGGTCAGGTCGCTTTGATTAGCGCTCGACACGTGCTTGACCCACTCGAGGACCTCATCGAGCGTGGCCAGCGCGTCGGCGAACTGGCTGAGCGCGACCGCCCGCGCCGCCGCGCGACGGCCGAAGCGGATTGCGGCTGGCCAATCCTCGGCCCGATCGAAGTGATGGGCCAGCACCGCCGCGTTCTCGTCGGCCCGGTCGGCGTGCGTGAACGCGAGCGCGCGCCCGATCGCGCCGTGCAGGACCTTGCGCTGGTGGCCGACGAGGCTGTCGTAACAGACTTCCTGCGTCAGCGCATGCGTGAAGCGGTAGCCGATCGTCGGGGCGAACGTCGTCTGCTGCACGAGGCCGGCGGCCTGCAAGGCGGCGATCGCCGGCCCGAGATCCACGTACGATGGCGAGACTTCGGCCAGAAGGGCGTGATCGAACTCCGAGCCGATGACCGACGCCACCCGGACGGTCTCGAGCGCATGCGGATCGAGGTTGTCGAGCCGGGCGCGGATGACGCCCTGGACGGTATCCGGCAGGGACAGCGCTCCGTCTTCTCCCTCGACGATCGCTTCACCGTCGCGCCGCGTCACCGTCCGCTGTTCGAGCAGCGCGACGCACATCTGCTCGAGAAAGAACGGATTGCCACCCGCCCGAGCATAGAGGCGCTGTGCCAGCCAGGGCGAGACCCGCCGGACGCCGAGCACTGCCTGGATGATGGCTTCCGACGCCGCATAGTCCAGCTGCTCGAGCTTCACCCACGTCGTCAGCATCGGCCACGCCTTCTCGACGCCTTGCTCGACACGGCTCGTGACGATCAGTACCAGAGGGTGGGAGGCCGTCAGCTCTGTCACCCGGACCAGGGCGGCGCGCGAGCCGGTATCCGCCCACTGCCAGTCCTCGATCAGCACGACGAGCGGCGCCCGCCGCGTCAGGGAGGCGACAATCGTGGCCAGCGCGTCGAGCAGAGCCGCCTGCAGATGTTCACCGTGGAGATGGCGCGGCAGAGCGTAGGCATCGCCACCCACGGAGAGTAGATGGAGGAAGAGCGGCAGGAATGGCTCGAGTGACGCGTCGATGGCACGAATGCGTGAAGCCACCGTCTCCGCGTTGGCGAGGGGAGTGCGAAGCTCCAGCGCGGCGCACAGAATCTGCACGAAAACGCCGTAGGGCACGCCGTCGCCGTAGGCTCGACATCCAGCCTGCAGCACGCGGACGTCCGCGGTGGCGGCGATGCGTTCCCTCACCTCGTACAACAGTCGGCTCTTCCCGGCTCCAGGCTCGCCGACGATGAGGACGACGCTTCCGAGCCCGGTCGCGGTGCGGTTGACGTGCCCCTCCAGCATCGACAGCTCGGACTGACGGCCCACGTAAGGGCTCAGTCCGGTTCTGCTCGATGCTTCCAGTCGCGTCGCAATCCCGGTCTCGCCGACAACCCGGAACGGCGCAACCGGTCCGGCTTGAGCATCCAGGGTCACCGGCGCGCACGCCGCCGTGTGCATGTAGGGTCCGACCAGCCGCTGTGTCTCAGGGCTGATCAGCAAGTTCTGAGGATCGGCGATTGCCGCCAGGTGCGCCGCCACGGTGGCCGCGGCGCCGACGATGTCGTAGCGGCGGGGCCCCTCGTGGAGACGCCGCGCCACGACCGGCCCGACATGCAGACCCGATTGGACGCGCAATCGCGCCCCTGACGCGCTCTCGGCCACGCGAGCCTCGATTCGCGCATGAAGCTCCAGGGCCGCCCGTACCGCGCGCAGATCATCGTCGTCGTGCGCGGTCGGGACGCCGAACAGCGACACAATTTCTTCGCCCATCGCCTGGTTGACGAGCCCACCGTAGGCGCGGACGACGTCGACGGCGGTGTCGCGCACGAGCGCGACGAGCCGATGGGCCTCCATCGGCGTGTGCTGATCGACCAGCGCCGCATAGTTGGAGACCACGGTGACCAGCACGGCGGCGCGGCGCCGCTCGGTCGCCGACATCCGGGCCTCGAGCTCGCCGAGGGCGCGGAGCTCCGCCACGTCGTCCGTGCCGGACGCAAGCGCCGACAGCTCGGTGGCCAGTAGCGTCATCGAGGAATACCGCTGATCGGGGGATTTGGCGAGCGCGCGCCGCAGCACCCGGTCGATGCCGCCGGGTACGTCCGGATACGACGTCGCCGTCAGGCGTGGATCCTGCGTCAGGATCGCGTGCGCCATGGCCCGCCCGTTCTCGCCGTCGAACGGCCGGTCGCCGGTGAGCATCTCGTGAATCACGATCGCCAGCGACCAGACGTCGGAGCGGGTGTCGAGCGATCCGGCGCTGGCCTGCTCGGGGCTCATGTAGGCAATCGTCCCGATCAAGGCATGCGGATCCGCAACCGAGTTGTCGTGGATCCTGGCGATGCCGAAGTCGAGGACCTTCGCGGTGCCGTCCGGCAGCACGATGATGTTGGACGGCTTGACGTCGAGATGCACGATGCCGCACTCGTGCGCGCGGCCGAGACCGCTGGCGACCTGAAGCGCGATGGGCAGTGCCTCGTCGAACGTGAGCCGGCCGCGCTCCAATCGCGCCTGCAGCGTTTCCCCTTCGTAGAGCGGCATCGCGATGAAGAGCTGTCCGTCGTCGGTCTCGCCGATCTCATAGATCGTGCAGACGTTCGGATGATCGAGCGCTGCCGCCGCCCGCGCCTCCGCCACGAATCGCGACTTTGCGGCGGCGTCGGCGCTCAAATGGGGCGGCAGAAACTTCAAGGCGACCTGACGGCCGAGCCGCTCGTCCAGGGCCCGGTAGACTACGCCCATTCCGCCGACGCCCAGCGGCGCTTGTACGGAGTAGTGGGCCGTCCGCCGTCCCGCCCACTCGGTTGCCGGATTGGCCAGCCAGGTGCTCGGTTTCACGAGCGGCGCCAGGCGATCGACGGCCCCGGGGCCGTCGTGCGCGAGCAGCAGCGACTCGACCTCCTGCCTGAGCGCGAGGTCATCGCCGCAGCGGGAGTCGATCAGCGCCCGCCGCTCGGATTCGGGAGCGTCGATCGCGTCGGCGAGCACGTCCTGAATCTGCTGCCACCGCGCCGGCGCGATCGACGCGCGAGCGTCGGTCGGACCGCTCATCCCTGCAACTCCCGATTCAGCCACGCGCGCGCGGTCGCCCATTCGCGTTTGACCGTGGCCGGGGAGACGTGCAGCGTTTCGGCGGTCTCCTCCACGCTCATGCCTCCATAGAAACGGCATTCGACGATGCGTGCCTGACGATCGTTCATGGTGCCGAGACGCACGAGCGCTTCGTCGAGGGCGAGCAGTTCTTCACCGCGCGATTCCGCCACCGCCCACACATCGCCGTCGAGGGGAATCGGTGAGAGGCCGCCGCCGCGTTTCTGACGGCCGCGCGCCACGGCGTAGTCGATCAGGATGCGACGCATCGCCTGCGCCGCGATGGCCAGGTAGTGCGAGCGATTCTGCCATTGAATGCGATTGAGCTTGGTGAGCTCGAGCCAGGTCTCGTGGACCAGGGCAGTGGCGCTCAGGGTGTGGCTGGTCCGCTCGTCGCGGAGCCGGCGGGCAGCCATCCGGCGGAGCTCATCGTAAACGAGCGGAAACATCTCCTCCATTGCCGAACCTCACGGAAGCCGTCTGCCCTGGGGATCATACGCCGCCGGCCCACACGATGCCCCACCCTGCAAAAGCCCTGTTCGGGGCGAAAGGGGCTCAGGTGTCGCGGATTATTCGGCGAATCTGGTGACAGCCCTCAGTCCTGCCGCAGCGCCACCATCGGATCGACGCCTGCCGCCCGGCGGGCCGGGAGGTAGCAGGCCAGGAGGGCGACGAGAACGAGGACGAGCGTCACGGCCGCGTAGGCGACCGGATCGGCCGCCTCGACACCGAACAACTGGCTTCGCAGCAACCGCGTTGACGCCAGGCTTACCGCGACCCCGATTGCCAGGCCGATCAGCACGAGCCGGCCTCCCATGGTCAGGACGAGGGCCAGGACATGGCGGCGTGGGGCACCGAGCGCCATGCGCACGCCCAGTTCGTGGGTGCGTCGTGTGACGTGGAAGGAGAGCACGCTGTAGATGCCGGCTGCGGCCAGCGCCAGACCGAGCGCGGCGAAGGCGCTGAACAGCGTCATCGTGAATTTCGGCTGGATTACTTCCTGGCCCAGGATCTCGCTGAGCGTGATCGGCCGGCCCAGCGGCTGGTCGGCGTCCATTTCCCTCACCTGGGCGCGAATCGGGTTCAACAGCAGATTGGGATCGCCGGCGGTGCGCACGGCCAGCGGACGTTGGGCGGGACCGAGAACGGAGTAGGGGAGCAGGATCGTCGGGACAGGATCTCTGCGCAGGCCGTCGTTTCGCGTATTCGCGATGACGCCAACGATGGTGACTTCAGGTGGGCGGGTGGCGTCGATCATGACCGCCCGCGGTGGGCTGGCCAGCGCGTCCAGGCTGAGGCGCGAGCCGACAGGGTTCTGTCCCGCGGGCCACAGCTTGAGCGCCGCCTCGTTGATCACGGCGACGCGGTCGCCGCGGCGGACTTCGGCGGCGTCGAACATGCGTCCGGCGCGCAACGGAATGCCGAATGTGCGCAGGTGATCCGCGCCGGCCAGGTTGACGCCGATGCGCTTCGAGTCGTCCGCGTTCTGCCCGAAGATTCGGAATGGAGACTGGAGGCCGCCGAACGGGAGCCCGAAGGTCGCGCTTTCGACGCCCGGCAGGGCATCGATGCGCGTCCAGCAACTCCTGCGCGAAGCGATTGCGCGAGTCGAGCGTCGGGTACTTGGTCGGGGCCAGAGGGACTGAAACAATCAGGACCCGCTCGGCGTTGATGCCGGTATCCATCTTCTGCAGCACGAAGAAGGTGCGGATCGTCAGGCTCGCGCTGACGAGCAGGACGACCGACAGCGTGACCTCGGCGACGACGAGGAGATTGCGGGTGGCGCTCCCGTGTGCGCCGGCGCCCGTGCTGCGGCCTGCCCGGAGCGCGTCGGTGACATCCGCCTTCGATGTCTGCAGCGCCGGCACCAGCCCGAACACGATTCCCGTGAGCAGCGACACCGCCAGCGAGAAGACCAGTACCGGGGATGTTGATGGTGACGCGCGACTCGTTGGGTACGTAGAAGTCCGGCATCAGCCCGACGATCGAGCGGATCGCCACGAAGGCGAAGAGCACGCCGAGGATGCCGCCGGCGATCGACAGCGCCATGCTCTCGGTCAGCAGCTGGCGCAGCAGGCGGAGCCGCGCTGCACCGATCGACATGCGCACGGCCATCTCCCGCCCGCGCGCGGTGCCGCGCGCGAGCTGCAGGTTGGCGACATTGGCGCAGGCGATGAGCAGGAGGAAGACCACGCCACCGAGCAGCAGGCGCAGGCTGGTCTGCATCTCGCCGCTGGCGACAGTGACGTCGAGATAGTTGCGAAGGGTCGTGGTGAAACCGCGTGCCGGAAATCTCGCCGGCTTCTCGACCGCCAGGCGGACGTTCAGCGCTTTGAGCTGTGCCTCGGCCACCGTGTTCGACGTGCCCGGCTTCAGCCGGACGATCGGGTTTATCCACTGCACATCGGTCCGCGTCGGTGAGAGCGGCAGCCAGAACGAATCGTTGCCGTACCACCCGAAGCGGGGAGGCATGACGCCGACGACGGTGTACGGCCGGCCGTTGAGACGCAGCGTCCGGCCGACCGCCGACGGGTTGCCCTCGAACAGCCTCAGCCACAGACGATGGCTCAGCACGACGACCGGTTCGGCATCGCCGTCCCGTCGGATGTCGGTCGGCTGAATGGTTCGCCCGATGACCGGAGAGACGCCGAGGAAGTTGAACGCGTTACCGGTCATGAGCACACCGCGAAAGCTCTCGGGCGCGAACTCACCGGTCATCAGCACTGTTTCCATCGACGTCGCCATCACGTCGGAGAAGGCGGGTACCGCGCTCAGCGACGGCAGCTCGTCGAGCATGTAGCCGTGACCGCCCCGGCCGTCGATCGCGGCGACCTCAGGTGACCAGATTTCGGCCGGCCTGGCGTAGGGATAGGGCGCGATGAGGACGCCGTAGATGACGCTGAAGATCGCCGAGGTCGCGCCGATCCCCAGCGTCAGGGAAGCCAGCGTGACGAGCACGAACGTCGGGCTGCGCCGAAACGATCGGGCAGCATAGCCAAGGTCCTGAATCAGCGTCTCGAGCCAGCGGGGCATGCACCTCTCCCGGGAATCGACTCACCCTTAGACGACGATCGCCGGACGATCGTTTGGTAAATCGTTTGGCAAATCTTCGGCTATTGCTGGTGTCGGATCGGGCTCACGCTCGAGCCTCCGCCCCGGCGGACCCCGTGTGATCGGCCTGACATCCCGGACGGTTCCTGCTACGCTGTCCGCGATGCATCGCTCCGCGCGTTCATTGGCCATCATCGTCTTCGGGATCCTGACACTTGTCGACGCGACCGCAGGCGCTCAGAGTGACGACAAGCACAAACCCAAGGCCAAGGCCAAGCCTGGAGTATCGAAGGAGCAGCGCCTCGCGGCCATCCGCCGGGCGCAGGTCTGGATACCGACCGACATTCCGTCGATGAATCTGCGTCAGGGGCCGCTCGGCAAGGGTTCGTTTGCGCCCGAGGAGCTCGTCACCTGCGATTACATCGAGAAAGCGATGGAAGGCAACTCGCCGAAGTTCACGTGCGTGCTCCCGGGTGACGACGATGTCAAGGTGAAGTACGGGCGCAGCAACGGTGAAGTTTACGGGGAAGTCGCCACGACGCGGCTGCTCTGGGCGCTCGGCTTCGGCGCCGACCGGATGTACCCGGTTCGCGTCGAATGCCACGACTGCCCGCCGGAGTTCAAGGGAGCACCCCGCAAGGGCGGCGCGCCGGTGCTGGTCGAGCCGGCCACCATCGAACGCAAGATGTCGGGTCATGCCATCGAGACGAAAGAGAATTCGGGATGGGCCTGGCCCGAGCTGGACCTGGTCGACGAACGAGCCGGCGGCGCGAAGCGCGCGCAGATCGATGGGCTGCGTCTGCTCGCCTCGCTCCTGCAGCACACCGACAGCAAGCCCGCCCAGCAGCGACTGCTCTGTCTGCCGGACGAGGAGAAGCACAAGACGAATCCGGCCGAGTGCGCCGCACCGATGATGATGCTGAACGACGTCGGGCTGACCTTCGGCCATGCGAATACGTTCAATCGCAACGGTTCGGGCAGCGTCAATTTCGAAGAGTGGTCCAAGACGCCGGTGTGGAAGGATTCATCGGGTTGCGTCGGCAACATCTCCAAGTCGATGACCGGCACCCTCGAGCATCCTGCGATCAGCGAGGCGGGACGGGCGTTTCTCGCCGGTCTCCTGGCGCAGCTGTCCGACGCGCAGCTGCACGATCTGTTCGACGTCTCGCGCTTCGCGTTGCGTTCGGGGCACAGCACCGACGAGTGGGTCGCCGCCTTCAAGCGCAAGCGAGCCGAGGTCGCGGACCGCAGCTGCACGCGCTGAGCGTCATGCTGAAGATCGCGGTGCTGGCGTGGACGCTTGGCGGCGGACTGGCGCTGGCGCAGGCGGCCGGGCCCGTGCCCGATCCGCAGGATCTGACGCGGCTCAAGGATTTCGCCGCCGAACGCGTCTCGAGCAACAACGCCGATCCCGATTCCAACGACGACAGCTGGCGGCCGATTGCCGGCGAGACGGTCACGCTTGCCGATCTCACTGGTCCGGGAGTCGTCACACACATCTGGCTGACCATCGCGGCCAACGAGTACGCCTGGCCGCGGCTGTTGCGGCTCCGCGTCTACTACGACGGCAGTGCGACCGCGAGCATCGACTGTCCGGTCGGCGATTTCTTTGCGGTCGGCCACGGCTTCGAGCGTCCGGTCAACTCCCTGATGATTCGCGACGGATCCAGCGGCCGGTCGCGCAACAGCTACTGGCAGATGCCGTTCGCGCGCCGCGTCCGCATCACCGTCACCAACGAGGGACGCCGGCGCGTGGCGAATCTCTACTTCCACGTCGACTGGAAGAAGGTCACGGCGTTGCCGCCGGGAACCGCCTATCTGCACGCGCGCTATCGTCAGGCCCTTCCGGCCGCTGCCGGACATCCCTACGAAATCCTTTCGGTAGCGGGGCGCGGTCACTACGTCGGCACAGTCTTCAGCATTGTCCAGAATCAGCCCGGGTGGTTCGGTGAAGGAGACGAGCACTTCTACGTCGATGGCGCGACGCGGGCCAGCATCGAGGGTACTGGAACTGAAGATTATTTCAACGATGCGTGGAGTTTCCGTGTGTCCGACGGCTTGTATACGGGTGTCCCCGTCGCGGAAGGGACCGGTGTCGGGGCACGCATGTCCGCGTATCGATGGCACGTGGTCGATCCGATACCGTTCCGGCGTTCACTTCGACTCGACATCGAGCACAAGGGATGGACCTACAACACCGACGGTTCCGTGCGGTCCGGTTTCGAGGAGCGCGCCGATCTGTTCAGCAGCGTAGCGCTCTGGTACCAGGACGCCGTCGCCACCGATCAACCGGCCGTGCCCTATGGATCCAGGCGGCTGCCGATCGGCAACGCCCGGCAGATCGAAGTCGAGGATGCCCTGGCCGATGTGGCGGCCGAAGGCGGGACGGTGTCGGTGCAGAAGGATGTGTTCTGGTCCAAGGACATCCTGTTCTTCGAGGCCAAGGGTCCGGGATCGAAGCTATCGGTTCCATTCGACGTGCCCGCGGATGGACGCTACGAGCTCGTGGCGCAGGTCGCGCACAGTCCCGACTACGGAACCTACATGACGCAACTCGACGGCCAGCCGGTCGGCAGTGCCGAGACGCTCGAGCACGAGCCAGGCGCGAATGTCGGGGATGCCGGACGGATCGATGCCTACTTCACCGAGACTTACGTCGCCGAGGATCATCTGATCGGCTGGGCGAAGCTCTCGAAGGGCCGTCACACGCTGACCTTCGTATGCGTCGGTCGGAACAGCGCCGCGTCCGGCTATAACCTTGGCCTCGATACGTTCGTGCTCGCGAGCCTGACGCCGGCGGCGGCGTTGGCTGCGAACGGCGAGCCGGCGGAGGAGATTAGAGCGATCGCCGACCACACGAGCGCCTCCGCAGCTGGACGGGCTCGGGCCGAAGCGGCGCTCCGCGACTCCGATGCCGAGGTGCGCGCGGCGGGAGCGTGGACGCTGGGTCAGTTGACGAACGCGCCGCGCTCGTCGATCGAGGCGTTGACCCGCGCGCTCGGCGATGCAGACGTGGTTGTTCGCGGCCTGGCGGCGGTTGCCCTGCGCAACGCCGGCGCTGCGGCGGCACCGGCGCGCGATGTCCTGGTCCGATGCCTCAGCGATCAGGAGGTCGGGGTCCGGATGGTCGCTGCGCAGGCGCTGGGGCACCTGCGCGATCCGGCTGTCGTCGATCCGCTGATTGCCGCCGCGCGAGAACCAGGACAGCACGTCCACGTGCTGAGGAGCGTCGCTGACGCACTTGGCGAGATCGGACCGCCTGCCGCACGTGCCCTGCCGGTGCTGCACGAAATCCAGCGCATCCCCCGCGCGACGTGGAACGCCACCG
This sequence comes from uncultured Acidobacteriota bacterium, assembly GCA_963771415.1. GTDB lineage: Bacteria > Acidobacteriota > Vicinamibacteria > Vicinamibacterales > 2-12-FULL-66-21 > CAWAZT01. The sequence continues at coordinate 65,208 of CAVYTI010000013.1, forward strand.
CCGCCATCAGGAACATCGAAGGCAAGCAGTGACCGCGATCGATGGCGGCGATCCTGCGGCGGCGCTTCGCCCGGGCCAGAGCTGCACGGCAACCGGCATCGCTAAGGCTTCAACCGGTACAGAAATGCTCCGGGCGAGACGCCGACCAGCTCCATGTCCGGGCGGTGCGAAATCTCTTCCATGGCCTTTGCTGCATCAGGCACCGCGAGCCGATCGGGGTGCACCATGACGTGGGTCACGCCGTGGGCCTTCATCGCCATGAACGCGCCCTCCTCGGGGAACAATGAGAAGGTGTCCGCGTACTCATCGTAGGCGTCCGGTGCGTAGCCGCTGTAGCCGTTCATCAGCGGCTTCCAGTTGGCCGTTGAATTCAGCACGTAGGGTGCGTTCTGGGAGATGGCCAGGCGTCGATAAAACGGCTGCTCGGCGAGTACAGACCCGTCCAGGTTCGTCCGCGAGCAGGCGGTAGACAGCCGGGATCCCCGTGAACTGATGAAACCCGATCGGTGCTCGAAGCGATTCGAGGTTCGCCAGAGCAATCAGCAGGATGGCGACCCACGCTCGCGGCTTCCAGAACGCCAGACCCATGCCGCCCAGCACTGCTACGGCGAGCAGGAACAGGCTGCCGAAGCGCGCGGCGGCTCGCAGACCTCGCATTGGCGGGAACACCGTGAACAGCCAGCCATAGAGCGGTGTCGTCGTTCCCAACGAAAGGAGAACGCCGGCAAGAGCAATGGCCAGGAGCATCACCGTGCGTCCGTGCCACTCGGGCTGACGTCTCTGGCGGGCGATGGCGAAAAGAGCCAGCGCGAGAATCACGACGCCCGGGAAGAAACTCTCCCAGGAGTCGCCAAAGAACCTGCCGCTCCAGGTCTCGAAGTGAATGCGGCCGGCAGCCCGGATGTAGGCTGTCAGGGTCGCCGAGAACTGCTCGACGTTGTCCAGTGAGCGCACCATGTGCTGCTCGCGCGCGACCCGGGCGTAAGGAATGATGACCGGCAGCGCCAGCACCACTGTGGTCACCGCCGCCCCTCCGAACAGTGACGCCGTACGGCGCCACGCCACCCACCACGTCGGCACCCGCACCGCCACGACGACCCCAATCATCACGCACGCGAAGACCACGAGGTAGCCCGAGGTGTACGTCATCAGCAGCATCGACGCCGCAAGGAGTACGGCGCCGCCGGGGCTGCGCCTGGTGATGATGTGATCCGCCGCGAACAACGCGAATGGCAGTCCGTAGAGATGCACCCCCTGCGGGTGCGCGGTCCGCGACAGCGTCGCCGTGTTGAACGCGAACATCGATCCGGCCATCACGCCGGCGAGCATGTCGCCAGTCCAGGCCTCGATGAGGAGAGCCGCCGCGAGCGCCGACAGCGCGAATCCGGCCAGCAGGACGATGTTGTAGACGAGCACGGGAGATGCCCCCATCCATGCCATCGGTGCACCCATGAGGGCGGGCACGATCAGTGGTTCGGAGAACGCGAGGGTATCGTGCGCCGGATAGAAGATGTTGGCTTCGAAGAGGTGTGCCGGATCGCGGGGAAGCTGGTGCGCAACCCAGGCGAGAATCCACTCGTTCAACTGAGTGTCGCCGTTGTCGTTGCGGGAATGTCGGCCCGGAGCGAGGACGAGGGGCCACGTATGCAGCACGGCAAGCAGCGCACAGGCTGCGGCCGCGTAGACACGTCGTCGGGAAGCGAACACTTGGCAACGCCGATTATGGCGCAAACCCGCCGTCCGATCGAACGGCGTCTCTGACCTGGTCCATCGCCCGAGGCGAAATGAATTCCAGCGGCCCGACCGCCGGTGATGGCCAGTCGTCAGCCCGTACGCCGAAACAGGTACCTTGACCGCCGCTTTATAATTAGCTAATGTGCTAATTATGCAAGAAAGCGAGCGGCCGTGAGCGCATCCAATCGTGGCTTCCGGGCCCTCGCCGACGAGACCCGACGCGACATTCTCGGCTTGCTACGGGACGGGCCGCTCACCTCGGGCGAGATCGCGAATCGCTTCGACTCGAGCTGGCCGACCATCTCCAGGCATCTCGCCGTGCTGCGCGACGCCGGCCTGGTGATCTCGGAGCGGAAAGGACAGGAGATTCGCTACGAGCTGAACACCTCGGTCTTCCAGGACCTGATTCAACACCTGATTTCCTGGACGCGGCCCTCTGGCGCCGCCCGGCACGGTCACAAGAGGGCCCGGACTCGTCACCAGGAGGCGTGAGATGCGCGCCGTTGCCTCGCCGCAGAACCTCGTCATCGCCGCTGGCTGCGGCCTCAGTGCCGCGGCCGTGTATGCAGGACTGCCGGAGCAGATTCCGCCGTCGTGGACGATGAGCGGTCGCGGCGCGATCTGGCTCGGAACACCGATGGTGGCGTTCCTTCTGCCGGCCGCCGTGCTGATCACGGACGTGCTGCTGCGCGGTCTTCACGGCAGCTCTCTGTGTGACGAGGCGGAGGCGTCGAGCGCACTGGCGATCTACGACGCGATCATGCTGCGCTTCATGGTGTTCGTGATGGCCGTGCACGTCACGGTGCTCGCGGCCCTGCTCGGGCTGCTCTCCGGCCGCCCCTGGGCGGGTCGAATCGTCCCGGTGATGCTGGGGGTAACGATGATCAGCATCGGCAACCTGTTGCCCCGAACTCGACCCAACCTCGCGATCGGTATCCGTACCGCGCACACGCTAGCGGACCGCACTCTGTGGATGCGCACGCATCGCGCGGTGGGCTACCTGCTGGTCGCGTCCGGCGTCGTCATCGTTCTGGCCGCCCTGATCGTGCCCCCTCCCGCCGGTCCCGGCATGATCCTGGTCGTTGGCCCGCTGACGATTCTCGGCACGTGCGTCCTGGTGTGGCAGTCAACGAGGCACGCCAATGCCTGAAGCAGGTATCCGTTCGCTGATTTCAAGGATCTGAGGCGTGACGGCACTCGAACGTCCCTTGCTGGAGCCGCCCGATCGAGTCCCCTCATTCGATGCCCTGGGTTGGGTCCTGCGGATCGCGGCCGGTGCGGTGTTCGTCGGCGTCGGCCTGACGAAATTCGAGACCGAATCTCTCTGGGTGACGATCTTCGCGCGAATCGGCCTCGGAAACTGGTTTCGCTACCTCACCGGCGCGCTGCAGGTGGCTGGCGGCGTCTTGTTCGTGATTCCCCGGTTCGTGTACGCCGCAGCGATTCTCACCGGCGCGACCATGGTCGGCGCGGTCTTCGTCCATTTCTTCGTCCTGCACACCGGTCTGGGCGGCGCCATCATTCCCATGGCGTTGCTCATCTTCATTACGGTGGTGACTCTTCGCAAGCCCGACTGAATTGCCGACTCGTGGAGCGTCGCGATCAGCGTGAAACCGCCGGCCGCGCCGGCGCCTCTTCCGGCGGCTTCACGGATCGAAACGCCCGGAACAGCGCCAGGTCGTAGGCAATCTTCAGCGTGCCGGCGATGTAGAACGGCAGGTTGATCAGCGAGGGTCGCGAAAAGAGGAGTCCTGCGAACAACGGGCTCAGTGCGGCGCCGGTGGTGCGGGCCACGCCGGTGATGCCGGCCGCCGCCGATCGCTCTTCGGGAGACACGACGGCCATCGTGTACGACTGCCTCGTCGGGACGTCCATCTGGCTGACGCTGAACCGCAGCAGCAGCATCAGGGTCGCCAGCGGCAGCGTCGGCATCAAGGGAATCAGGATCAGGAGGATATTCGATGGGAGATGCGTGGCGACCATCGTGTTGATCAGGCCGATCCGAGCTGCCAGCCGTGAGGCCGCCAGCGCCGACAGGCCAGCGAGAACGTTGGCGGCGAAGAACAGCGCGCCGAGGGTTTTGGGATCGACGCCGAATCGCAGATAGAACCAGTACGCGGCAAAACTCTGCACCACGAAGCCGCCGCCAAACGCATCGAGCGCGAACAAGGCGGAGAGCTTCATCACCACCCGGTGTGAGCGGTCGATTCCGGAGAGGCGCGCGAACGACAGGCCAGAGGTCGTACGGCTGGCGGATGGCCGCGCCTCAATCGCCTTGGAGGTGAGCACGAAGATGATGGCGAGCCCGATCCCGATCAGCGCGTAGCCGATGACGACGGCGCGATAGCTGTCGACCGGCGTCCAGGTCTGCTGCAGCGTCTGGGTGAGGAAGCCCGCCGCCAATGCCCCGAGCGCGGCGGCCAGCGACCCCGCCATCGTGTACCAGGCGAACACGTGGGTGCGATTGCGATCGGTGACGACCTGAGACAGCGCCGCCTGTTCGATGGAGAGAAACGGGCCGACTTCCTGGCCGCTCGGGCTGATGACCCCAATCGTTCCGGCGACAACGAGCAGCCACATCCGACTGGTGAGCGCGAAGGCGACGCCTGCCGCGGCCATGAGCGACGCGCCGATAATCAGCATCCGGCGTCGGCCGATGCGGTCGGCCTGGGTCGTCAGGTACAACGAGATGCAGGTGTCACCAAGCAGCGTGCACGTGAGCAGCAGGCCGGTGTCGGACTCGCTCAGTCCGAGGCCGACGAGATACAGCACGAGGACGACTGACAACCCGCCATAGGCGAACAGTCGGATGAAACGGGTGGCGAACAGCAATCGGCCGTCGAACCCGAGCGAGCGAAGCGGGCTCGTCGCCGACGGCTCCTGCGAGTTTAGCGAGTCTGTGGCCGTCGTCATCGCGTCGAGGCGGCGCCATGCTTGCCGAGCTCGTTCACCGCGGCCTTGAAACCGGTTGCGAGCTTGTCTGCCGGTCCCGTCCCCCAGTAGTGGACAAAGATGATCATCGGTCGATCGGTGGTCATGTGGTGGTGAATGGCCACGACCTCGAGACCGTTCTTGCGGAGCGCCTGCAGCACCGGCGTCACTTCGCTTTCCAGCATGGCGACGTCGCCGGCGATGGCGGCCTTGTCATCGGTGCCGGTGAACGCCGCCCAGGTGTTCAATCCCATACGGGCGTTGATCGTCGCCCCCATTTCGACCAGCTTGACGTCGGCCCGCGGCAGCGTGAACTTGTAGACTGGGCCCGTCTGCTCCCCCGATGCGGCCACGATCTCGACCAGCTTGCTGGTGTTGAGCGCGATCTGGGGTGGTGGAGCACTTCCTGACGCTGGTACCGACGCCGCCGCGCCAGCGGTCGGGCCAATCAAGTCGATCGCCGGCTTCAACTTGCGCGCGAGATCTGCGGCGGTGCCGTGTCCGTGCAGGTGCATGTAGAACATGCGCGGCTCGTCCAGGAAGAAATGATTGTGGAGGGCGGTGACGTCGAATCCGTTGTCGAGCAGCGCCGACATCACCGGATTGACTTCTGCCTGCAGCAGCACCAGATCCCCCATCAGGACCTGATCGCCGCCGTCTCCTCTGGTCATCGCCACCCAGCCGCCGAATCCGAACGGCGTCGGGGTCGCGATTCCCGCCACGGTGACCTTCACGTCGTTGCGCGGAATGTTGACCTTGAGGACGTTGTCCTTGAAGTCCCCCTGCCTGCCGAGCGCGGTGAGGACGTCCCGATACTCTGGCGGCATGTCCTGCGCGAGGGATCCTGTGGGAACCGAGACGAGGACGAGAGCAAGTATCGATGCACGACCGAGCGAGTCATTGAGCATGGTTTTTCTCCGTGAGTGTCGCGGGCGGAGCGGTCACCTGTTGCGCTCGCCGCAGATCTCTGTTCCCACTATAGTCCCGCCTCTCACGCTTGAGACGCCGCACCAGAGATGCTCTACGAGCGCCGTTATCGAGGGAAGTTAATCGAACGTTCATGCGCGCGGTGACACTGGATTCGCAGCGAACGAACGCTACCAGCTGCGGGCGTTGGCGAGGCTCAGCGGTGGCGGTCTTCCTTACTTCGAATCCAGCAACTCCTTGATGCCGCCGAGTGACGCCATGATGCCGCTGGCTTCGTACGGCAGGAAGACGAGCTTTTGCGCATTGGTCGAAATCTGGCCAAGGGCTTCGAGGTATTTCTGCGCGATCAGATACTGAGCGGGACTGCCCGCGCTGCCGAGCGCCTGAGCGACCACCTGAATCGCCTGTGCTTCGGCCTGCGCGACGCGCAGCCGAGCCTGCGCCTGCCCTTCAGCCGAGAGAATTGCGGACTCCTTCGACCCTTCCGCGTTCACAATCTGGGACTGCTTCTGCCCCTCCGCTCGTAGGATCGCTGACGCCTTCTCGCCCTCCGCGGTGGTGACGACCGCGCGGCGGGTCCGTTCCGCCGTCATCTGCTTTTCCATCGTCAGGCGAATTTCTTCGGGCGGCGTGATGTTCTTCAGTTCGATACGCATCACCTTCACGCCCCACTGCTGCGTCGCGGAGTCGAGCGCGGCGCGAAGTTGCGTGTTGGTGGTGTCGCGCGAGCTCAGCGTGTGGTCGAGGTCGAGCTGGCCGATCACGTTGCGCAACGCCGAGAGGGTGAGCTGTTCGAGCCCCCACGAGAGGTTCTGCACTTCGTAAGTCGCGCGCACCGGATCGGCGACCAGGTAATAGATGACGGCGTCCACTTCCATCGTCACGTTGTCGCGTGTGATGACCGGCTGGGGTTCGATCTTCGTGATCTGCTCGCGCAGATCGATCGTCGCCCGGACCGAGTCGAGGAACGGGACGATCGTGTTGAGGCCGGCTCCGGCGGACCGATGGTACCGGCCGAGCCGCTCGATGATCTTCACCTGCTTCTGCGGCACGATCCGGATCGTCCGCAGCAGCACGACCAGCAGGAAAATTGCGAGGCCGAGAAGGACGATGGTGCTTGTCATGCGCGTGTGACCTCGAGGATGATGCCGTCTGCAGCGGCCACCTTGACTTTGGTGCCGGCAGGAATCGGTTCGGTGCTCCGAGCCGCCCAGTCCTGGCCGCTGACGATCACGCGGCCAGTACCGAGCATGGGATCGATGTCCTGCGTCACCTGTGCGAGCCGGCCGATCAGTGTATCGGTCCGCGAGGGAACGCCACCCTTGCCCGAAATCAGCCTGACGAGCCCCGAGCGGAGCCCGACGATGGACACGATCAGGACGACCACGAACGTCGCCACCTGCGTCGGGACGGAGAAGCCAAGAAACGCCATCAGGGCGGCGGCTAAGGCGCCGGCGCCGACGAATGCGAAGCCGAAGTGGGGAATCGACACTTCGATGATGGCCGAGACGAGCGCGAGCGCCAGCCAGGTGAGCATCGCGACCTCCGATGCCCATGTCGAGAACAGGCTTGAGAGCAGGGACAGAATGGTGCGGATCATATCCGGAGTAGCTGCCGGCCGGTCAGTAGTCCTGCCCGCGGGCCGGAGATGGCGGCAACCTTATCACGCCTACCTCGGCGCAACCTGTCCAGAGAAGTTGACACCATCAGGATGTCGCCCCCTCCGCCAATCTCACTGATCCTGAACTGAAACCCGCGCCCGTAGAAGGTCGCCGGGCTCGGACCGGATCTGATAGGCTCCGCTTCTCATTTTCCCGGACTCCATTCTGTTGAGGTCATCATGAGCCGATTTGCACGAACCATCATCGCGGTGCTCGCCGCGGCAGGCGTGACTGCTCCCGTGCTCTTCGCGCAGGCACCCGCCGCGGCGCCGGGCCAGCCGACGGCGCAGCCGGCGCGTCCGCCTGCTCCCAAGTCTCCCGAGATCCATCCGGATCGCACCGTGACGTTCCGCTTGATGGCACCGAATGCCAGCGACGTCACGCTGAACGGCAGCTGGGATGGCGCGACCAACCTCAAGATGACCAAGGACGAAGCCGGTGTCTGGTCCACGACGGTCGGACCGCTGGCGGCCCAGTTGTGGGGCTACTGGTACATGGTCGACGGCGTCAAGGCGCTCGATCCGGGAAATGCGGAGACCCAGCGCGACGGCGCACGCTACGACAACCTGCTCATGATTTCGGGGCCGGAATCCGAGTGGTGGGATTTCAAGGACGTGCCGCACGGGACGGTGCAGGCCGTCTGGTATCCATCGCCGACGCTCAAACTGGAGCGCCGTCGCATGATGGTCTATACGCCGCCGGGCTACGAGGACGGCAGCCAGAAGTATCCGGTGCTGTACCTGCTGCACGGCGGTGGCGGCGACGAAGACGCGTGGCTCACGATGGGCCGCGCCAACATCATCCTCGACAACCTGATCGCCGCTGGCAAAGCGAAGCCGATGATCGTCGTCATGCCCAACGGCAACGCGACGCAGTCCGTGTCACAAGGCTACGGCTTCGGTCCGACGCCCGCGCGGCAATCAGTGCAGGCTCCGGCACCGCCGCCGGTGCAGGGGGCGGCAGGGGCGCGCGCCGGCGCGCCGGGAGGACGGGGGGGAACGCCGCAGCCGTATGCCGGCTCGTACCCCGAGAGTCTGGTGAAAGACGTGATTCCGTTCGTCGAGAAGCATTTCCGTGTTCTGGCGGCCAAGGACGATCGCGGGATTGCCGGACTCTCGATGGGGGGCGGGCACACGCTCGCGGCGACGAACAACAATCCTGGAGTGTTCGCCTACATCGGCGTCTTCAGCTCGGGGCCGCGCGGTCCGGATGAGGCGTTCCAGAAACAGCTCGAGGCGGTCAAGGCGGGCGGAGTCAAATTCTACTGGCTCGGTGCCGGCACGACCGACATGGCGCGCGAGGGCACCGTGACCCTGTCGGAGCTGGTGAAGAAGGAAGGGTTCAACACTTCCTATCGCGAGATTCCCGGTCGCCACTACTGGTTCCTGTGGCGCGACTTCCTCGCGCAGTACGCACAGGTGATGTTCCAGGGCCAGTGAGGATTTACTCGCCGGCTGAGGGGCTCGCCACCCGCTGGCGATGGCCTCGGGCCCGTGCAGCACGCTGGGCAGCGTGCACTCGGCGTCCGGCGCGAACATCGCGACGAAGGCGGCGCGATCGTGGCGCGCGAGCGAGGGCGCGAAGGCGGGGTCCGCCCAGAGTTGTAATCCGGCGACAGGTCTTACTCGGCGTCGAGGACCACGTCCCTCAACGCCTGGCGTTCCAGGCGCGGCTGCTTGATGCCCCACGCGAGGCCGACTGCCTCCAGCGTTCGGATTCCGACCCAGTTGAAATCGACTTCGTACCACGCCAGCCCGTGACGCGCGCTCGTGGGATGGGCGTGATGATTGTTGTGCCACCCCTCGCCGAACGTGAGGAGCGCCACCCACCAGTTGTTGGTGGAATCATCGTGCGTGTCGAACCGCCGCGACCCCCATTTGTGCGTGGCGGAGTTCACCAGCCAGGTGGCGTGCAGGCCGAGGGTGGTGCGAAGGAAGATCCCCCAGAGCACGTACGGTAGACCGCCGAGGATCAGGAGCCCGAGACCGACCGCCACGTTCGACGTCCAGTGCCAGCGCGAGAGCCACACCTGGACACGATCGCGAGTCAAATCCGGAACGTAGCGGGCGAGCACGGCCGCATCGTGATGCAGGCCTTCGCCACTGAGGACCCAGCCGACGTGGGCCCACCAGGTGCCGTCGCGCGGCGTGTGCGGATCGCCGTCGCGATCTGAATGCTGGTGGTGGATGCGATGCGTCGCCACCCAGAAGATCGGACCGCCTTCGAGCGCCAGCGTACCGCACCACGCGAGGACGTACTCGACCCACTTGTAGGTCTTGTATCCCCTGTGGGTCAGCAGACGGTGGTACCCCATACCGATCCCGAACATGCCGGCCACCACGTACAGGACGAGCGCGGTGAGCATGGCTCCGGCATCGATGAAAAAGATCGCGGCGACGGCGCCCACGTGGAAGCCGATCATCGCCAGCGTCGTGACGAGATTCAGCCCGTGCTGATGCTTTCGGCCGTACCTCTGCATCTTCGAATCCATTGGCGCTCCCCGGCGTTGGACCGACGATAGCAGCGGCGCGGGCGACCGACTGTAATAGTTCTGTCTCGGGTGCTGCAATCCTCGTGAGAGTCCGCGTTCACGGTTCACGGCTGCGGTCATCAACCGGGCCGACGACGGACCGACCGGGTCGTCGCCGAAAGGCGGGGTTTTTCCACGCGTCGAGGACTGAGAGGCGAGCGCGATCGCCAGCCACCGCCTTCGTGGCGCCGCGGGCGCACCCTAGCCGATCACCGCGAGGGCCGTTCGCGGTGTCTGGACCCTCGTGGTCCGTGATGGTGGTGTGAACCTACAACGGCGGGAGCCAGCCTCGTCCGACGATGGTCCCGCCGGTGCTGGTGAGCTGAATCGCCAGGCGCCGCCCGTCCTCAATCGTCAGCGTCAGTGTGGAGGGGCCGGCGAGCACCACAGCTTCCCCGATTCCGGTAATGTCGATGTGGCCTTCGACCTCTGTACCCGCGCCAAGAGGTCCGTCCGGCGCAGACGGCCCATCGACCGACCAGACAGACACCTGATACGCGGTCCTCCGCAGCACTTGATCACCGGCGTGAATGGTTCCGACACCATTCAATGACTCGACGAGGCGTCTCGCCATCGCGTCCTCCAGTGGTGTGATTCTACTCGCCGAGCGTGTCGTCGCGCCTTGTCTGCAGCAGCGAATGAGAGTAAACTGAGCAGTCGGGCTCGAAAGTCCCTTCGAACCTGCCGCCCTTGGCAGGCACACGTCACGCGTATGAAACGGGCGCTCGCTCGGAAGCGCCGCCGTGAGCACGCGAAATCACACGAGGCTGGATCGGCTCTCAATGGTTCACTGTCAGACTGTCCGTGCGCACGCTGTCACCGGTGTCTTCGCGTTCTGCCTCGCCATGCTGGCGGCGTTTTCAAACGTGGCTGCTCAGAGCCTGCCGATCACGGAATTCCCGCTTCCGAACTCAGGCAGCGACCCGACCGCGATTGTCGCGGGGCCTGATGGCAATCTCTGGTTCACCGAGGCCTTCGCCGGCAACCGGATTGGACGAATCACGCCGGACGGCGTCCTCACGGAATTCACTGTGCCGACAGCGGGGAGCCAACCCCTCGGCATTACCGCGGGCCCGGACGGGAATCTCTGGTTCACCGAGATCTGGGGCAACCAGATCGGGCGGATCACTCCCGCCGGTGTCATCACCGAATTCCCGTTGACGCCCGGCACCGGTCCGTACGGCATCACGACAGGCCCCGACGGAAAAATCTGGTTCACCAGGGCGGGCGGCAACGGAATCGGCCGGATCACGCAGTCGGGGGTGGCCACGGAGTTTGCTGGCGAGGATCCCGGCACGCCCCGGGGCATCACGGCAGGCGCCGATGGAAATCTCTGGTTTGCGGCCGAGGGGGGCGCCATTGGTCGCGTCGCGCCGAGCGGCACGATCATCAACCTCTACCCGCTCGCGCTCATTTGCCTGCCCCATGCGGGGTGTAACCGCATCCCCGCAGAGAGCATCGCGACAGGAGCCGATGGCAACCTGTGGTTCACGGAACCCAACAGCATCGGACGTATCACCACCACTGGCGCCATCACGGAATTCCCTCTGCCCTCGGGGCGCTCTCCGGTGAGCATCGCCGCCGGGCCCGATGGAAACCTGTGGTTCTCCGAAAATCTTGGTGTGTCGTCTCCCGGCATCGGGCGGATTACCCCCAGCGGGGCGATCACGGAGTTCTCCCTGCCCACGACCGACAGTTCGCCCCGTGGGATCGCCGCCGGCCCGGACGGAAACATGTGGTTCGCCGACCTGGCCCGTAATGCGATCACGCGGATCACGTTGCCGGCCTACGCGGAGCTCGCGGTGTTTCGCCCGACAACGAGTGAATGGTTCGTCCGCCGCGCCCTGGACCGCAGTGTGACGCGCTTCAACTGGGGCGCTGTCGACGTGTACGGCCTGCACGATGTGGCGGTCCCCGCCGATTTCGACGGGGACGGCCACACCGATGCCGCGGTCTATCGCAAAACCACCGGCGAGTGGTTCATCCTCCACTCTACGACCGGCGGCTCGAGCCGGCTCCCCTGGGGCGCGCGAGAGGCATCCGGGTTTGGTGACACGCCGGTTCCCGCCGACTACGACGGAGATGGCAAGGCGGATGTCGCAATCTACCGCGAGGCCACTGGTGAATGGTTCGTTCTCCACTCCTCGGACGGCGCGGCGACGAGCGTGGTCTGGGGCGCCGCCGGGACCTCCGGGATGGGGGACACGCCGGTCCCCGCCGATTACGATGGCGACGGCCGGACGGATGTCGCGGTCTACCGGCGTACGACCGGCGACTGGTTCGTGCTCCGGTCGTCGACTGGCGAGTCGGCCCATGTGAGCTGGGGGGCCCCGGAAGCATCCGGGTTGGGCGACACGCCGGTCCGGGCCGACTTCGACGGGGACGGCAAGGTGGATGTCGGCGTTTATCGCGCGGCGACGGGCGAATGGTTCGTTCTCCGTTCCTCGGACGGTACGTTGAGCCATGCCGTGTGGGGTGCCCGCTCGTCGAGCGGGTTGGGTGATCTCGCTGTTCCAGGCGACTACGACGCGGACGGCAAAGCCGATCTGGCGATTTACCGCGCGAGCACAGGCGAGTGGTTCATTGTGTGCTCCTCAGACCTGAAGTCGCACGTCTGGCAGTTGGGCTCCCCCAGGACCGGCGATCTGCCTCTGCCGGCGAAATACTGAGCATCTTCGCGTTCGAGAACGGCGTCAGCCTTACCGCAGCCGGCGATGCGCCCTCTGAGGGAACCTTGAGACGCGACGTAGCCCGCGCGCGCCTCACGCCCGTGCGACTGCGCGCTTGACGCTGCATTGACATGACCAATGTGGACCGAAAATAGCGCAAGATATCGGCCTGTGAGGATGCCGGCATGACGGGCGCTGGTGGAAAGACCAGATTCGTCGGAGCGACGATCGCGGTGACGATAGCGGCAGCGCTTGGCGTTGTCCCTCCTGTCACCGCCCAGAGTGGCGGCCCGGCAGAGACCGCGGCAAGACTCACGGGCCGCTGGAAGTTGAATGCGGAACTGACACCGCTTTCCGCAAAGCCCGGTCGCGACAATGGCCGGCCGTCCTTCGCGGTCGCGCGCGCGCCGCAGCAGCGTGGCGGCCGCGGAGGCGGTGGCCGCGGCGGTGGCGGCGGCGAGCCGGGAGACGCGTCGGCACCCCTGATGGCCGAAGAAGTCGCTGCTCAAGCGGCGTTGTCCGTCCTTCATCAGGTCGCCATGGAGATGAGTATCGAGGCGACTGCCGAGGCCATCACTGTTCGCGAGCCGAGAGGAGAATGGCGCTTCACGATCGATGGCAAGAATACCGAGATGGCCGTGCCCGGCGGCGTGCTCCACAGCAAGTCCAAGTGGGACCACAGTGCGCTGCGGCAGGAGTTCTCGAGCGCGCAGCGAAAGCTGGTGAAGATCTGGATCCTCGACGCGAACGACCGCCTGGTTCTCACGGAGAGATATGAAAGCATCACGTTGAATTCCGAATCGAAGGCGGTGTTCGACCGGCAGTAGCGCGGCTGGAATGACGGGCGCGAACGAACCAACTCTACTGTTGCTACCGCGTGATGCGCGGTCGTTCATCCAGCCCCGTGGGCACGATGACCTCGAAGTCGGCACCCTTCACGCGGGCCAGTGTCTCGAGGCCTCGCAGCCGGCGATCCGGGGCAATGGACATCAGCCAGTCGCCGCCGTTGTCGGCTACGAACATGCCGTAGCGCTTGAGGCCCTCGAGAATCGCCCGTGCGTGCGGCGGGAACTGCGACGTATCGAAGTCCTGACGCAGGCGCAGCCGTTCTCCCATCCGAGGCAGATTCGGATCCGTTTGGGCGCTGGCGAAGTGACGGGCAGGGTAGACGAAATCACGCCGGGTCCGTCGAACGGTGACGCGCATCGCGTGCGAGACCATCCCGCGCGCGACCTCGTCATAGCGCACGACGGCGGGGAAGACGGGAAGGCCCGCGGCGTCGGAGGAGGTCCACCGCTCGGGCCGCAGCGAGTTCGACGCCAGATCGAACGTTGACGCCTGCGACGCTTCCCACCCCGCATCAGTCCGCTTCGCCTGCCAGAACTCGTGCAGGCGATGGTTCGCCGGATCGACCACGATGAGATGACGGTCGCCGGTGCCCTCGCGCTGGAATCGATCCAGCGTCATGCCCGCCTTGGGCAGCGCTCCCTTGTCCTCATTGCGCGACAGCGGCCAGTTCTCGATCGGCGCATTTGCCGGAATCGGGAACGGACCCGGATCCGATTCCGCAGGGTACATCGTTACCCGGACGGGCACGCGGGGCTGATCGGGGGGCACCAACACGAAGTTCATGTCCAGGTTGAAGCCGAGCGGCGTGTCCGCACCGATGCTGCGGATGATTGCCGCCGAGTTGGGAGCGACAGGCCGATTCGAGATGTCTTCGTTCCAGGGATTGTCGGCCGGAAACACCTGCATCGTGCGCAGCACTTCATCGGCCTCCGGCGTGTCGAAGAGGACCGGCCTCGTCAGCGGCTGGTGCGGTGCGTTCCTCGCCACACTCTCGATGGCGTGCGCCAGCTTCAGACGCGCCGACTCATAGGGGTCGCCGGTTTCGGGGAAACTGACTCGATCGCCGGCGTCCGAGAACACGCGCGGGACGATGGTATTCAAGACCTCGCTGACGACTGAGTGCAGGCCCAGATTGCGGGCGAGCGTCAGGTACTGGTGATCCTGCAATCCTCGTCTGAAATTCGCCAGCTGGATGGAGGCAATTGGACCAGGCACGCCGCGGTCCTCGTCCGGGTGTAGCTTGTCTTCACCCGGATAGATCAGCACGCCGTCTCCATGAATGTAGCCCTGATCATCAATCGGCTTGTTCGGTTGCCCCCGGTTGTCGAAGGTGATGCTTTCGGCCCACACGTTCTGGTCGCGGTCGCCCTGCTTCTGCGAGTTGTGGCGCCAGTGCACCGCGTGCCAGTAGAAATAGACGCGGGCGTCGTGTTTGAAGGCGGCCCAGATGGTCGCGCGCGCGTCGGTGGCCGGCGCATCGATCGTAATCGCACCGCCTTCGGGGCGGCCGCCGTTATAGAACCAGAACTCGCGGCCACGCGCCCGCTCGGCCGCGACGCGATCGAGCCGGAAGCCTTTCGGACCCGAACACCAGATGTCGATCCCAGGAGCAATCGCGTCCACGTACGCGCTCGTCACGAAGATGGGGAGCGCGCGGCCAGGCCCCGGGTTGGAATGGACGTTCTCGGCCAGCTTCAGGATGTGGGGATACTCCGGTGCCCGCGGTTCGTCCGGCATGTAGAGGAACGTGAGCGCGTGCGGTAGCTTCTCGCGCAGGAACGTCATCCACGCATCGCTGTGCGACCAGGCGCTGGAGCGATCCTCGAAATCGGGCCCCGGCCCGTAGAAACTTCGGGGAGCGATCACATTGCCAATGCCCGCGCCGGGACCCTCGTAGCCGTGCTCTCGGTTGAAGTCCGTTCCGGAGAATCGACCGAGCGCCGCCGTGAGTGTCTGTTCGTCGTACTCGTGCACGAGCTCCACCCGATGGCGATGGGCGAGACGGTGATAGGCGGGATCGAGGTTGCGGCCCTGGTAGCGCTCGGCTTGATCGCTCGAGTAGAACAGCATCGCGTGCATGCTGTTCTCGTCGGGAAGGGTGAAATCGAAGACCTCGAGCTCGATTGGCACGGTACGCCGCAGCTTGTCCGCGCGGATCTCGATCTCACCGCGGTAGAGACCGGGAAGGCGCGCGCGGTCGATGTAGATCTCGACCCATATCGCCTGGTTCTCGTTGGCCTGGACCGCGATCGGCAGTCCTCCGCGGCCGGATCGCGCCTGTTCGGGCACGAGCTGCACCGGTTGCCAGCCCGTAGGGTGGCGGGGTGCGGCCGGCGAGCCCTCTTCGTACACCCACGACGCGTGCGAGGGCATCGTGACGTGCATGTAGTGAACGGTGAAGATCTCGATCGGTCGATCGACGTAGTCCGTGGGATCGTCAGCGGGCGGCCGATAGGTGATGCGGTCGCGACCAGAGCTGAGCTCGGGCAATCGCAGCGAGAGCTGATCGACGCCACGATCATCGGCGTCGACAATCACCTGAAACGCCACGACCTCATTGCGCGCGCCCGAGACATGGACCACATGTCCGTCCCACGCCGAATTGTGGCTGCCGGCGGGATGGTTCCTGGCGTCCCGCGCGATTTTCTCGCCGTCGTTGACGGCCCAGACCCGTCGCACACCGGCGTCGGCGTCGATCGCCAGCAGGGCCATCGCAACTGCGAGAGCAATCAGCGTGACGTGGCGCCCAACACCACCGGCGCTGAGCCGCTGCGCGATGGCAAGCGACCTCCAAAGTGGGGCTGTATGGGTCATTTCTTGTCCCCGCGGTCGGCCGACGCGTCGTTCATCGCGGTTCGCGCCAGCGCATGCGACAGGTTGCGATCGGGATAAAGGAACACACGCCTGAGGGACTGGCGCGATTCGTCGGCCCGGCCCAACGCGGCAAGCACCAACGCACGCGCGTACTCGAGCGACCCCGGGTTGCTGGTGCCGCCTGATTCCAGCGTCCGCGTCGTGGTCTCGAGCGCCTCTTCGAGCCGCCGACGGTTCTCCGGGGTTCGTGATAGCCCCAGCCGCGCGCGCGCTTCGTCGGCGATGGCGACAGCCAGCGGACCTCCGTCGCCGTTGAGGCCATTGGCGAGCCGCTGCCATCGTGACTGCGCGGCGTCGCGCCGGGCGCACGCCCATTCGACGGCTGCTGCCTGGCGGGCCATCCCCGGAGGCTGCAGCGTGTCGGCAAGTCCTCCCGCGGTGAACGCGAGGTCCTGCTGTTCGCGCGTGAAGGAGTCGAGAATGTCGCGCGCCGTGACACAGTCGCCCGCAGCTGCGGCCGTTCGAGATGAGGTAAGCCGCACCTGGGCGTAGACCGTCCTCACGCTGGTGCCTCCTTCTTCCTGCGGAAAGAACCGATGGTGAAAGAGTGCCTCCGCTGCCCTGGCATCTCCGGCCTCGCCCAGCGCCAACGCCAGCTTGAACACCATCGACGCGGGCATGCGCTCGGGTGCCGGGAAGCGCCGAAGCGCCGCCGCTCGATCCCGCGGCGACGCGTTCGCGGCGCTCAGCACCCCATCGAGCGTCAGGTAGACGTCCACATTCGTGCTGTCCGCGACCAGGCCTTCCTCGAGAACCGCGCGGGCCTCCCGATCGTGCATGCCGGCGTGGAGCAACGCGAGTCCAAGGTTGCGATGGAGCGTGGGAATGCTCGGGCGGACCTGTCGAACGCGTTGCCACTCGGCAATCGCGGGTTCGAGCAGGCCGTTCGCCAGGAACAGGGAGCCCAAAAGGAATCGCGCGGTCGCGTCGTTGGGATTCCGCTCGATGGCCGCTTTCAGCACGGCGAACGACGATCGCCGGTTCGGAAAGGCGTAGGTGACCGGTAGCGTTGCCGCGAGCGCATAATCCGCGCTCGTGCTTCCACCGACGTGTGCCCGAGCGAAGCCGCGGTAGTACGCGATCAGCGGCGACTCCTGCGGCGTGACGGCGCCAACCTCGCGTTCAGGAGACGCCACGACCGGGTAGGTGCGGTCGAGCAAGCCGAGCGCAGCGGCGTAATCGCCAATCGCAAGGTACTGGTCGGACAGATCGAGCACTCGATTGGCGTCCGCGCCCAGGTGTGACCACAGATCCGGATCGGTGTCACCAAGGAGCGTGCGTTCGTAGCGGAGGAGGCTGTCGGCCGGATCGATCGCCTGCCGGCGGCCTGCACGCTCGCGCGCCTCGGGTTTCCGTCCCTGACGACGGAGGAGGGCGATTTCGAGCGCGCCGGTCAGCGTCGCGTGAGCAGACTCCTGGTCGAGCGCCTGCACCTGTTGCAGCGCTGCGTCCACATGTCCCTCGCGCGCGAAGAGGCGTGCGAGTTGAAGTGTCGCGGCGGTCCGTGTCGCTCGAAACCGCTCCGCCGCCTCCAGGTGCTGACGCGCGTCACGCGGCCGATCGGCTCCGATGAGCGCCAGCCCCAGGTAGTAGCGCGTCTCGAAATCGGTCGTGTTGCGGGCGGAGGCTTCTTGCAGCCAGTCGATCGCCGTCGCAGACGCGTCCGTGCCGGCGTCGGGCCATGAGAGTGCCACGGCGAGCCGGCCGGCTGCTTTCAACAGTGCAAGGCTGTGCGGATACCGTTCGAGACCCGCGCGATATACCGACATCGCCGCGAGGCGACGACCTTCGAGCTCATCCACCAGACCATCTTCGACAACATCGTCGGCCGACATCGGCGCGGACCGCGACCGCGCATTCGACGTCGAGCCGAGACGCTGCTGCGCGGCGGGTGTGAGATCGAACGAGTTCTCGGTGTGGGTCAGCACCGGCGTTCCGTGGCCGTCCGAGAGCTCGAACGTGACAGGCGCGTCGGTGACGACGCCCTCATCGAGGGTCGCACGCCAGACCTCGCGCGGCGACAGGCTCGCGGTTCTGTCGAGCAGCGTCCGTGCCTGTTGACGCACGATGAGCCGCGCGCCCGGGAGGTCGCGCGTGACGTCGAGCGCGAGGGCCACGCGGGTGGCCGCGATTCGATCCATGTGCAGCACCGCATCGACGTTCGCGCGGGTGATCCCGCCGAGATCGCGAACCGGCAACCAGTACTCGGAAAAGTGCACTGTCTCCTGCGGCTCGAGGATGGCGTACGTCTCCTGGTTGCGAAACAGACCACTCTGCAGCTCCACATATCCGCTGTCGTCGTCCGACAACGCCGTGCGCCACGTGGCCGCTTCGCGGTCGTTTCCCCACGACCAGACTTTATGGACCGGCAGTTCCGCCGGATCGGCCACGGTCACCGTTCCGCTATTGGTGTGCGGATGGTAGACGCCGACAAAGGGTTCGCGGGTTTTGTAGGTGAAGAGCGAGACGGGACCGTCCACCTGATTGCGAATCACGCTGAGGTCGCGACCCTGGCGATCGATGGGCCAGGGCTCGACGCTCGTGAACCCGTGGCTGGCCATCAGCTCGGTGGGGTATACCAGGTGTGAGTCTTCCCATGCCTGTACGCCGGCGTTGGTCCACCAGTAGTAACGATGTCGGACGTCGCTCGAGTTGTACAGGTTCACGTGTTCCTCGAGGACCGATCGCGCGGGCTGGAGACGCAATTCGACGCGCCACTGCGAGCCGTAGACCAGGTCCTTGTTCCCGATCCAGATCGACCCGCTCCCGTCGGCATTCTGCCTCGTCGCGAAATCGACCGGAGAGATGGAGACCCAGTTGTGCGAGACGGGGAAGTTGAACTCGATCCCGAGCGCGGCCCAGGCGCCGCGGTAACCGATCAGCGCTTTCTTGATCGAGCTGTTCGCGTAGAACATTTCGTGGCCGGTGCGTTTGTCGAGGCAGCTGTAGAGATGACCGCCGAGATCCGGCAGCACGGTGACCCGGAGATACTCGTTTTCCAGATTGAGGGTGCGCCAGCTCACCGGCTCCCGCCGGGTCGTCAGGCCATCGCGGATTGGATAGGGATAGTTGAAGCGCCCGAACGAGAACAGGTCGAACGGCGGGTTGGGATTCGGCGCATCCTCCGCATAGGTGGGGATCTGCATCGATCCACGCCACACGTGCACGACCTCACTGGCCGTGACGCTCGACTGCGCCGAAGATGCAGGGCGGAACGCGGCGAAGCAGGCGAACAGACCGGCAATCGCCGCTAGACGAGCAAGCCGTTGCTCCATGTGTGCCACGGAGGCGTATTGTAACGCCCGGACCTCGACCCTCGGCCTCTGCCCTCCGACCCCGACCAGATCACTGAAGCCCGAACGCCACTATCTTCGATCCTGGCGGCGACACGAGCAGACCGTCACCACCGGCGGCAATTACGACGTACTGCCGCCCGTTGCGCCCCATGAAGGTCATCGGCGTGGCGTGGCCGCTCGCCTCGAGCGTGGTCTCCCATAACAGCGTGCCGCTTTGCGCGTCGAACGCCCGGAAACGTCCGTCGATCGTGCCGGCGATGAAGACCAGGTCCGTCGCGGTCACGATCGAACCGCCGATGTTCGGCGTGCCGGTGTTCGGGAATCCGCGCGCCTTGAGATCGTCGAACTCGCCGAGCGGAACGCGCCAGGCGATCGCCGCACGGTTGACGTCGACGGCGACGAGCTCACCGAACGGGGGCGCCGAACACGGCACGCGGGTCTGCGGATTCCAGAAGCGCCCGATCGACCCGCCCCATGGTGTCGTGCGCTTGTAGGCCACCTGGCCGCGCGAGGGATTCGATCGGAATTCCATCCGCGCGACCTGACCGAGATTCATGATGTTCGCGAACACCAGCCCGTAGGTTGGGTCGTACGACAGCCCGCTCCAGTTGCCGCCGCCGAGCGTGCTGGGAAACACGACCATCGTCCGCTCGAGCTCGGGAGCCGTGAACATCCCGTTCGTGAACATCTGCTGCTTGTCCCAGAGGTCGCGGCAGTAGGCGGCGTGCTCGGGCGTCAACGAGTAGAAGTCCTTCGCCGGGTCGAACGTTGTTCGCGCCAGCGGGGGAGGCTGGGTCGGAAAGGGTTGCGTCGGCCATGTCGCTTCGCCAGGCACGATACTCTGGGGGACGACGCGCTCCTCGAGTCCGAACAGCGGCGCTCCTGTGACGCGGTCGAAGATGAAGAGCGTGCTCATCTTCGTGATCTGCGCCACGGCAGGAATCGCGCGACCGTTTCTGTGTACCTCGATGAGCGTTGGCGCGGCGGGAACGTCCCAATCCCAGATATCGTGATGGACGAGCTGCTGAAACCACTTGAGCCGGCCGGTGGCCGCATCGAGCGCGATCAGCGAATTGCCGTAGAGGTTTTGCCCTTTCCTGTCGCCGCCGTAGAAATCCGACGTCGGTGAGCCGGTTGGCGCGAACACGATGCCGCGTTCGACGTCCACCGTCAGGAACGACCAGGCATTGGTTCCGGATCGGTTCTTCCAGCTTTCCGTTTCCCACGTATCGGCTCCCGGTTCACCCGGGCGCGGCACCGTGTGGAACGACCAGAGCAGCTTGCCGCTGTGCGCATCCCACCCGCGAATGTCCCCGTACAAACCGGTGCTCGGTTCTCCTTCTTCGTTTTCGCCGCCCGTGATGACGATGTTTCTGTAGATGACGGGTGGAGTGGTCAGCTTCAACTGACCATCCACGTCGCCGCGCACGCTTTGCTTCAGGTCGACGAAGCCGTGATCGCCGAACCCGGTGACGAGCGTGCCCGACTTCGCATCCAGAGCCATCATCCGGCCGTCGCCGGCGCCGGAGAAGAGCCGGGCCGGCGTCCTGGCGTCGCCCGGCCAGTAGGCCACGCCGCGTCGGCTGACGGCGGCGTGAGCGTCGTACTTCCAGAGTTGCTGTCCCGTCTCCGGATCGAGCGCGAAGACGTACGGCCCCCCAGTCACATACATGACGCCATCGATGACGAGCGGCGTGACCTGCAGATCCTTGATGCCGGTGTCGAAGGCCCAGGTCTGCCGCAGGTTGGCGACGTTCAGCCGGGTAATCTGAGTCAGCGGCGAGAACCGCTGCGCGCCGGGATCGCGACCGAAGGCGCGCCAGTCGCCATCGACCCTGTGCCCGGGCGCAAGGGCGAACATCGACGGCACGAGCAGGGCGGCCAGGAAGATCTTGAGCTTCATGAATCCGAGGTCCGGGTCACGCGCTGTACAAACTACAATCAGGCTCGATGCGCAAGCTATTTCGGTGCCTGACGGTGATCCTGATCGTGGCCGCGGTTCCTCTGGTCCACGGCCGCGGTGTTCAGCGGCCGGCAGTGGTCCTCGACAACGTCCGCATCGTTGACGGCAGCGGTGCCCCGCCGATCGAGCAGGGACGCATCCTCGTTCAGGACGATCGCATCGTTCGGGTCGGTCCGATGGCGTCGGTTGAGGCGCCGGCGAATGCCGAGCGACTCGATCTGTCCGGCCGCACAATCGTGCCCGGCCTGATCGATCTGCACTTTCACATCGAGAACGACCCCAGACTGGCGCTGCGTCAGCTGAGCCATGGGGTGACGTCCTTTCGCGATCCCGGGCAATGGGACGAGAAGTTCGTCGAGCTGCGCCGCATGATTGCGACCGACCATCTCACGGGTCCCCGGATCTTCACTGCCGGTCCACACATCGATGGCGAACATCCTGCGTATCCGGCCGACTCGGTGGTCGCGCGCGATGCGGAGGAGGCACGCAGAGAGGCGGAGACCAATATCCGCAACGGCGCGTCGGCGCTGAAAATCTATTTCAGGCTGCCATTCGCCAGTGCCAAGGCGGTGATTGATGTCTGCGATGCGCATCACGTGCCGTGCACGGCGCACCTCGAGATCCTCGACGCGCGTGAGCTGTTCGCGGCCGGTCTCCACGGCATCGAGCACATCACGTCGCTCGGCACGAGCGTGGTGCCTCGCCTCCAGGCGCAAGCGTATCGACAGGCCATTCTCCTCGACAACGATGCACGACGTGACGGTCGATACCAGCTGTTCGCGGGCGCCGATCTGGACGGGCCGGAGGCGCAGGCGCTCTAT
Organism: uncultured Acidobacteriota bacterium; assembly: GCA_963771415.1. Taxonomy (GTDB): domain Bacteria; phylum Acidobacteriota; class Vicinamibacteria; order Vicinamibacterales; family 2-12-FULL-66-21; genus CAWAZT01. Next base: position 87,463 of record CAVYTI010000013.1, read on the forward strand.
GCCGTGCTGCGCGCACGCAAACCGTGGATCGATCCGACGCTTGCAGTGTTCGAGCGCCGTGCCGACCGGGTCGCGGAAGGCCAGAAGCCGGAACAGTTACCGATGATGGCCGCGGGATTCGCCAAGATGAAGCAGCTCACGAGGCGCGCCGGCCTGGAGGGTGCGCGGCTCGTCATGGGCGGCCACTCGACGGTGCCCTTCGCCGCCCGAGGCGAGGCGCCGTGGCGCGAGCTCGAGCTGCTCGTAGAGAGTGGATTGTCTCCCCTGGAGGCAATCACCGCCGCGACGGGCACCGCCGCGGGGTTCCTCTACCGCGGCGATCAACTCGGCGCGCTTCGGGACGGCTTCCAGGCGGACATGGTAGTACTGCGCGACAATCCAGTTCGCAACATCTCAGCAGTCCGAACCGTCGAGCGCGTCATGGTTGCCGGGCAGTGGGTCGACGTGCAGCGCTACCGGGGCTACTGAGGGGAAGCCGGGCGAAGCGCGCCCCTGGCTCGCGCGATGGCAGCCGTTAGGCGCGAAAACGGTATTGCACGCCCTCTCACTCCTCGACGCGTGGAAAAACCAGCCTTTCGGCGACGACTCTGTCGGTGCGTCGTCGGCCCGGGTTGGTCAGCGCAGCCGTGAACGATTGGCCGACGACTGGCCCACCTCCGTACGACACCCCGCACAACCTCCTACCGCCGCATGTCGGAGAGCGTTCTGGCGATCTCCGGCTGGTTGGGATCGAGGCGCAGCGATTGACGGAAGGCGGCCGCCGCCCCGGCTGTGTCGCCGACCGCCTGCCGCGTCAGCCCCAACCCGTTCAGCGCGATGGTCGACGGAGGGCCGGCGTCGAGCGCTCGTTGGAAGTAGGGCAGCGCGTCGGCGGGCCGTCCGCTGGATGCCAGGGCACCGGCGAGATACAACAGGGCCTCGGCGTTCCTGGGGTCGCGGTCGATTGCCTGACGAAACAGCTGCATCCCGAGATCCGCCCGCCCGCTTCGCACTCTGACAACCCCGAGCTTCGTCATGGCCGACACATCGGTCGCGTCGAGATCGAGGATGCGGCTGTAGCGTGTGGCTGCCGTAGCCAGATCGTTCTTGAGCAGTGCGAGATCGCCAAGACGACGGAGCGCTTCGATGTGATCCGGGGCGAGCGTCAGAACGCGCTCGCACAGTGCTGTCGCGTCGGCGTAGTTGCCCTCCTGGATCCGCACCTGCGCGAGTGAAATCAGCGGTTGCGCAAACGTGGGGTTCTCGCGCACGGAGCGCCCGAGGATGAGGGCCGCCTCTTCCAGCCGCCCTGCCGACCGGAGATTGTCGCCGAGCACCACCGCGTCTTCAGCCGTGAGCTGGCCATCTCTGTCGAGCGCGCGAAGGTCCGCGATCGCGAGGTCGTGCGTGCCCGCAGCCGCATAGGCGACGGCGCGCGTTCGTCTGGCCATCACCAACCCCGGATCCTCCTTGAGGACCGCCGTCAGCTCCTCGATCGCGACATCAGGCTCGGTGCGCGCCGCCGACATGCCGCGATTGAGATGCGGCAACAGCCGAATGCCGTCCTTGGGATCGCGCTGCGCGGCACCCGCCGGACGAGTGCTTCCGCCTCCGCTCACATAGCCCAGTGCCCGCAGCCGCGCCGCCGCCTCAGGGTCGATCGAACGTGCCGCGACCGGTTGCGGTACGCGACGCAGCGCCTCGTCGAGCGTCCGGGCCATTTCGTTCGCGCGCGCGTGCTGCGCCTCTGCACGGTTGGTCGTTTCGGACGCGTCGTTCCCCAAATCGTACAGCTCGGGACGCGGCGCCTTGATGAATTTGAATCCGCCGATCCGCCAGGCGTAGAGCGGAGCCCATCCCAGCTCCAGCTCCGGGTAGAGCGACTCGGCGTATGACGGTGCGTCGGCCATCTCCTGCCCGTCGGCGGCCGGGCGAAGCGAGCGTCCGTCGACATCGTTGAGGCGGGGAAGCCCGGCGTAATCCGCGAGCGTCGGCAACACGTCGATCGAACGGGCCACCGTGCGCGACACCTGACCCGCGGGAATCTGCGGGCCCGCCATCACCCACGGCACCCGAAGCGTGGCGTCATAGACGAAGACGCCGTGCGTGCCCTCGCCATGTTCACCCAGGCTCTCGCCATGATCGGCGGTGACGAGGACAACCGTTCGCGCCGTTTCGTTGGCGACCTCGAGCGCGTGCAGCAGGCGCGCAAGCTGCCGGTCCACGAACGCGATCTCGCCGTCGTACGGCGCCTGCCGGTACCGCTCGGCCAGATCTCCCGGCGGCTCGTATGGCGCGTGCGGATCGTAGTAGTGGACCCAGAGGAACCACCGTGACGCCGATCCGGTTGGGCTCGGTGTCGCCAGCCAGCGAAGCGCGGCATCGGTGGTCGCGTCCGCGAATCGCTCCACGTACGGCGTCCGGCGCCGATCGTTCCCTTTGGGCAGATGATCGTCGTAGGTGTCGAATCCGCGATCGAACCCGAACCGGCGATCGAGCGGGAAGCCGGACACGAACGCGGCTGTCCGGTAACCCGTCTGCCGGAAGTCTTCGGCCGCCGTCCTGACCTGCGGCGACAACGTGAAGCCGCTGTTGTTCCGGAACCCATGACCGAGGGGGATCTGGCCGGTCAGGATCGAGGCGTGCGACGGTCCCGTCAGCGGGACGTGGGCCACCGCGGTCTCGAAGCGGACACCTCGACCGGCCAGGGCATCGATGGTGGGGGTGGAGGCCTCCTTGTGTCCGTAGCACCCGACGTGGTCCGCGCGGAGGGTGTCGATCGTGACCAGAAGCACGTTCGGCCGTTCCGGGGACGAGGAGCGTGACGGGGCAGCCGGCCGGCAGCCGGCACCCGCTATCAATGCCGTGAGAGCGAGCGTAGCGAGGAGAGACCTCATCGCGCGATTGCTGCGCAGCGTACTGGTTAACCACAGCCAGCTCAAGCTCTGCGCAAAAACTGGTGACAGCAGCTGACGATGATGGCGCTGGCCCTGTGGTCGACGGACAACCTCCTCGACCGGCGGCGGCGGGGAGGTAATCGCTAGATCAGCCTGACGTCGATGTCGTGCGCGCGCAACGCCGCTACGAACGCCGGTTCAGCCCGGTGATCGGTGATCAGCCGATCGATGTCGCCGAGTCCCCCGATCACCGACATACTGCGCCGGCCGAACTTGCTCGAGTCGGCCACGACCGTGACCTCGCGCGAGACGCGAATCATCAGCGCGTTCAGCTGTGCCTCGTGCACATCCGGAGTCGTGAGGCCGATCTCCGGATCGAGACCGTCCACGCCGAGGAACAGGTGATCCGCATTGAGTCCGCTCAGCACCTGCTCGGCCTGGGGACCGACGGTCGAGTACCGACATCTGCCGCAACACGCCGCCGATCATGATCACGCGCACGTGCGGCAAGCCGGCGAGCTGCATCGCGATATTGAGGCCGTTGGTGATGACCGTAACCGCGCGCAGGTTCAGGCCCTTCACCTGCTTCGCGATTTCCGCAGTGGTGGTGCCGGAATCGAGAATGATCGTGTCGTTCTCGGCGATCAGACGCGCGGCCGCATGGGCGATGCGTACCTTTTCGCGATGGTGCAGCGTTTCTTTGACCGACAGCCGGACATCGGCCTGGTCGAGGCGTCTGATCGCGCCGCCATGTGATCGTAGCAGCGTCCCGCGATGGGCCAGCTCGTCGAGGTCGCCGCGAATCGTGACCCTCGACACATCGAATTGATCCGCAAGATCCTCGACGGTGACCCGTTCCTGCGTCTCGAGGAGTTCGAGGATGCGCCGGCGACGTTCTTCGACGAGCAGCTTCGGCATCTTCCGACCCGCCACGTCGACCATGACTGCGTGCACCCCTGAGTAGCACGACCGGCGAGGGCCGCCGATGCAGCCCCCGCCTGATGATGCGCTGCGGTTAGAACACCGCGCGTATGCCTAGTCGTATGACCCGTCCAGGCGCAAAGCCCTCCACGTTGTTTATCGCGCCCTCGCCGAGTACGCCGGTCGCACCATTGTCGGGCGTGCCGTTCACGAGAAAATCGGTCAGGTTCAGGAAGTCCGGCGCGTCGGTCGCAGAAACGAAGAACTGTGGATGGTTGAACGCGTTGTCCAGTAGTGCCGAGAACTGCAGTCGGAAATTGTCGTGCCTGAACACGTCCTTGTAGAAGGCGAAGTTCGCCACCCAGGTGCCCGGACCCTTCAGGCTGCCGCGCTTCACGTTGCCAAGCTTGCCATCAGCCGGAATCGCATACGCAGCAGGGTTGAAGAACTGATTCCGAGGGCCGCCGGGGGCCGGATCGCCGACCAGATCGGGCCGCCAGGACTCACAGAAACAGCCGATACCGTCGAGCGCCCTCCCGGTATTCCACGGGCTGGTCGTATAGAACCCGCTGAAGAACGGGGTCAAATTCGGCCCGCTGCGTGCCTGAACGATCGTTGAGACGGTCCAGCCGCCGAAAAGGGCATCCGACCACCCTGGCATGGTCGCCCCGTGCGTGCGGCCATGCCCCACCGGAATGTCCCACGTGGCGTTGGCGACCACGCGGTGCTTCACAACGTTCGGGTCAGGACCGCGGTCCTTCTCGATGTCGAACGAATCGAACTGGATGACGCCCAGGCTGCTGTTCCCCGAGTCCGGGGCGTTGCTGTCAGAGTGCGCCAGCGTATAGGCGACGTTGAGCGCAAGCCCGCCCTTCCAGCGACGGAGCAGTTCGAGCTGCAAGGCGTTGAACTGGCCCTTTCCCAGATTTCCCGTCACATTCGTAAACGTGTTCACGTAGGGATACAGGGGCAGGCGCGCCAGATCGTCGGGGTTTTCGGGATCGAAGGGCGTGGTGCTGGCGGGCAGATCGTTATAGAACCTCGTCACGAGCAGCTTCCGCATCGTCGAGCCGAGGTAGCTCACGCGCACGCCGAGGGCGCCCGGCAGCTCCCGCTCCAGAGTCAGGTTGTACTGGTAGATGTCTGGACTCTGGATGTCGGGGTCGATTCCTTCGCTGCCGTAGTCGGCCGGATCGACCGCGGGCGCACCCGTCGAGAACCCATGTTGCAGCGTGACACGCCGCGGCGGGTGTTGCCGTATCGGAACTCATTGGTTGCCAGCAGATCGCGAACGCCCTGGACGGCGACGGTTGGATGGAAGAGGCCAAACCCGCCCCGCACCACCGTCTTGTTGCTCTCATCGAGCCGCCAGGCAAAACCGCCGCGCGGGCTGATGTTGTTGCGATCGGTGTGGATGAGAGCACTGGACACGCCGATGTCGCTGGCAAGCAAGGTGCGATTCAGCGCGATCACGCCGGGCGGCAACTTGGCGGCCACTTCCGCGTTGGGCACGACGTGATGACCGCCGTCGGCGATGATGAAGTTCGCGAGGAGGTCGTCCTTCTCGTGCCAGTTGCCGATGATCTCGTAGCGCGCTCCCAGGAAGACGGTCAGAGCACGGTTGACCCTCCAATCGTCCTGCACGAACGTCGCGAAGTCGTTCGAGTGACCATCGAGCGGTCCGCGGTTGGTCTGTTGATCCTGTGTCTGCCGGGGAAGCCCCAAGAGGAAATCCGAAAAGGCGTTCCCGGTTTGCCCGCCGTTGAATGTGTACTGGCCGCGGAAGTTGAGCCCGATGCCGAAGCCGTCACGAGCGGTGTTGCGCGTCCAGAGTCCGCCGGCCTTGAGCGAATGACCGCCGGCAATCCACGTCAGGTTGTCGCTGATTGAGAACGCATTCTGGTTCACCGTGCGATCGACGTTCCGTCCCGCGTCGCGGATGTCCGTGGGCCTGGCAGCACCTTGGAACCGGAATGACGGGAATCCCAGTCGAATCGGGCGCAAGGCTCGGAGCGTTTTCGATCCCGAGCTGGGCTGCGACCTGAGCGACCGTGAACGTGCTCTGCCGCCGCGACTCGTCGAGGTTGTAGCCCGTGCGGAACTCGTTGACCACGTTCGGAGCAAAGATTCTCGTCCATCCGCCGATCACCGAGGCGGTGTTGAGCCGGGAGTCCAGAATAGGCAAGTTCGTGAACGCGTTGCCGGCCTCGAACGCGATGCCCGGTCGGATCGCGATGCTGGTAACTTCCGCGGAAGAACAGGCTGTCGTTCTTGCTCGCTTCGCTGTCGAGTCGGATGTCGGCCCGCTGTCTCTTGGACGTCTCGGGCACGAACTGTTGAAAGACCCCGTAGCCGCCGGCCGCAACGGCCGACTGATTCGGCAGCGGGTAGAAGAAGTTCATGATCTTTGTCGCGGACGGGTCGATGAGATTGGACGGAATCGTCTGGTTCGCGTAAGGCTCGCCTGTGGCGGGATCGTTTGGATGGATCGAGGTGCCTCGGAAATCGCCGGCTCGCATGGCCGCCGTCGGCACGTTCGCGCGAGATCCGCCGAAGATGGCCTTGCTGTTCGAGCCCTCGTAGTTGCCGTAGAAGAACAGCTTCCCGCTCATCAGCGGTCCGCCGATGCTTGCGCCCCAGCGGTGCTCGTGGGTGTCGGAGTTCGGATCGCCCCGCTCGACGCCGGCCAGCGTCTGGTTGTAGGTGAGGGCATTCAGTCCATCGCCGTTGTAGTCATAGAACGCCGTTCCGCGGTACTGCAGGCCGCCACGCTTTGTGGTGACCACGACGCCCGCGAGGCCGCCATATTCAGCGCTGTAGGAGTTGGAGAGGACTTGCATCTCCGAGACCGCGTCCAGGCCGGGCGCCGAGTTGCCGATGGTTCCGAATATCGCGTTCGTGGAGGCCTGTCCGTCCTGGATGTAGCTCACGCCGTACGTCCGGCCGCCGAGGAACTGCATGTCGTCGAACCCGCCGACGACGTTCGGGTTCAGCAACAGAAACGACTGGATGTCGCGCGAGTTCCGGGGAAGGTCGTGCAACTGCTGCGCATCGAGCCCGCGACGTGATCGCCGGGCTGTCGAGCGTGATGTTGCTGGCAGCCTCGCCGGAGACCGTGACCGTCTCGTTCACCCCGCCCACATCGAGCGTGACGTCCACCAACGCCGTTCCAGCGGCCCTGACGAGCACCTTTGTCTGCTCGAACTTCTTGAAGTTGGGCGTCACCACTTCGACTCGATACGTGCCGGGCTTGAGGTTCACGACCTCGTATCGTCCCTCTGCATCAGTGTCCACGTTACGCGGCGTATTCGTCGCCTCGTCCGTGATCAACACCGCGGCGCCTTTGACGGCGCCGCCTTGGGGATCAACAACGGTGCCCCGGATTGTTCCGAGGAATGACTGGGCACCGAGCGATGCCGCGAAGGCTAGGGCTATCAGCAGCGAGAGGACAATGTGCCTCGTCCGCATCTTTTCCTCCTGGTACTCCGTCGTGGTGGTGCACAAGGAACTGCTGTCGCGCGGCCACGCCCTTTGTGGGCGCGGTCACAATCGAAAGAAAACGACAGCGATTGAGCTTTCTATACCTGTCTTTTGCCTCCTGTCAATCTTGTTTTGGTCGTTTCCGCACTTGAGCACGATTCTGTGTCCCAATACGCCTCTAGGCCTGTGCGGTTCCTTCGTCGACTGACACTGCCCGACCTCTCCACTCTTTCGCGCGAGGAGCTGGTCAAGGCGAAGGGGCTGGAGCCTCCCAGGACGAGCGTGGCCAGCGCCGGCGAATTCAAAGACGATCGTCGCCACGGCGAAGGCGAATCAGGGTAGCGATCGCTTCAAACAGCGCGTGCAGGGCGTGTAGCCGTCGGCGATCGCCTGTGCGATCGATTCCGTGCGCACCGGGCCGTGTATGAAGGTGCATTCGGGCCGGTGGTACAGAGCGCCTGCGGCGGTCACCGCCACGACTGGCGGTGGTGCCGCGATCGCCGGGTCGCTGTGCCGGGACCGGAGCATCCCAGGTCCGCCAGACGAGGCGGCCGCGAGCCAGGCGCCGACCAGCAGCCCGAGAGCGACCAACGTCAGCGTCAGCACCCTCGTCGTCATGGCCGGTCCTGCGGCACGTAGTGCGGATGACGCTTCCATCCGGTGACCATCGACGCGAAATTGTCCCACCCGTGTAGGGCCACCATCACCAGGTGGCCGGGAATGAACGCGAGGATCCCGCACATCGCGAGAAAGTGCACCAGCCGGGCGCCGTGGTATCCGCCGAAGAGCAATCCCAGCGTCGACAACTGCGCCGGCTTGTACATCACCATCCCGCTCAGCAGCGAGAGCGCGCCAAGGAGGAGCGCCGCGGTGTACGCGAGCTTCTGCAGGGCGTTGTATTGACCCGTCGCGGCCGGCTTTGGTCCGAACAGGAAGTAATGACGCGCCATCGGCCACACGCCGGGAATATCGCGCTTCGTGAACGCCACGATGCGGTAGTGGCCGCTCGCAAGCTGGGAAATCACGTAGAGCAGACCTCCTGCGGCAAAGATCCACATGAACGTGAAATGCCAGCGGAGCGCTCCCCCAAGCCAGCCGCCCAGCGTCACCGCCTTGGGGATCGCGTCGATCAGATCGCGCTCGGGGATCTTGGGTCCGAAGCTCGGAAACGCGCTCAAGATTCTGAGTCCGCTCATGGTCAGAATCGTGATCGCCACCGCGGTGCTCCAGTGGGACAGCCGAACCGCCCAGGGATGTTCGTACAGCGGGCGCGAGGGCCTCTCGTTCGAGGTCATGTCACAGGCCCCCGTGCCAGCTGTAACCCTGGTCGCCCCAATAACTGCGGCTGGCCGGCAGCACGTTTGTGACATTGAGCGTCATCAGGTACTTCGCCTGCTTATACCCGAGCGTGGTCGGCAGCTGCAGCCGCAGAGGAGCCCCATGGCCGCGGTCGAGCGGCCGGTCGTACATCTCGTAACAGAGCAACGATTGGGGCTGCCGCGCCGTCGCCATGTCGAGCGACTCGTAGTAGTCGTCGGCGCACGTGACGGTGATGAATCGCGCGTGCGGGTCGGCGCCGACGGCATCGAGAAAATCGCTCAGTCTCGTTCCACCGAACCGGCCGATGGCGTCCCATCCCTCGACACAGACGTGACGCGTGTTCTGCGTGACCTTGGGCAGCGCGCGAATCTGATCCAGCGTGTAGCGCCCGGCGCGCGTGACCGCGCCGCCCACCATGAGCGCCCAGCGATCAAAATCGATCGCGGGTTCGAGCACGTCGTAGCCGTTGTAGGGAAACCGTTCGAACGGCACGACGTCACGATCGGAAAACGTGGGTGCGAGATGACCGCGGCGAAAAAGGGCCCGTGAGGCGAGATCGCTCCACCCGACACCTGCGTCGAGCAGCCGATCCTGGAGCACAGGAACCGCGAAGCCGCCAAGCAGCAGAAGCGGGCTCAGTTTCAGCAGCTCGCGACGCGTCACGCCGGAATCGCCGGTCTTCTTCATACGATCAGCTCCATAGCCGGGCTCACCGTCGAGATGCGCCCCCTGGCGCTTCAGACGTAATACCGAACGTAAGCGAGTTTATTCCAGGGATGGCGGCCGGCGCGGGCTGAACCCACCAGCGGGAATAAACAGTCCTGTCAGAGACATGATCCAGCTGACTGCGCTCCGGACTGAACTCTGATGTCCCGGAAGCCAGGGGCACCGGCGGCCGGCCAGGCGTGGGCCCCCTTCGAGGCGGCAGTCCTGCCGCACGTCGACCGCCTGTTTCGCCTGGCGCTGTGGTTCGAACGTGATCGATCGGAGGCCGAGGACCTGGTGCAGGAGGCGATGAGGCTGGCTGGTGCCGTGTTCCGCGACGGACCGACTCTGTCACGTTCGGATCGGGCGACCGTTCGCTGCGATCACGTTCACTGGTGTCACGGATATCGCTGTTCAGGTAGAGAACCGTCTGGTCCTCGTGGGTACCGCTCTCGCGAGATTGCTGATCACTTCGCAGTCGAAGCGGTCGAGAGCTGCGGCGATGGCCTCGACCGTCCCGACCGCGCGGCCCATGTCGTCGGCCAGCGCGTGCGGAAGAAGCTGATGTAGTAGCGGATCCGCAGTTCCTCGTGAAAGCGCTCGTCGGCGCGGCCAGTCACAGCCGCGCGCAGCCATGCGGCCATGTGCCTGAGGCACGCGCGATACATGAAGCGCGGCACACGGAACCACGTGTTATACGTGCCGTCCGCAATCAGCCTGCCGGATGGATTGAGCCTGTCGTGGTACCGCATCAGCGCGTGATAGTGCGCGACGACGGCCTGCCACCTGCGGTGGTAGTCCTTCGTGAGGCGGTTGCCGGGCACGTCGACGAGAACGTCGGCAATCGGCAGGTACAGCCCACGCTTGCCGGCGCTCCACAGACGCAGCTCGAACTCCCGATCCTGGCTCCGCGGATACAGCGGCGAGAATCCGCCGACCTGCTCGAATGCCGCCCGGCAGCATGCCAGATTCGCCGACAACAGACACCCGAACGCATGGTCGCGATCGAACGGCGCCGGGTTCGGCCGATCCTGGATGGCGATGGGTCCCCACTGTGCCGGGGTCAGCCAGGAGGGCGGCGGCGTGCTCCACACCGGCCGCACGCGGCAGCCGATGCAGTCGATGTCCGGGTGCTCTTCGAACGCGCCCTTGATCTCGCGCACCCACGTCGGCACCGGCACTCCATCGTCGTCGAGAAACGCGATCAGCGAGGAGCGCGCGATACTGACGCCCGTATTGCGTGCGTAGGAGACCCCCTGGCGCGGCTCGCGGACGTAGCGCAGGGGAACGGGTGTTCCGCGTGCGAGCGCGCGATCGACGACCGCGCGCGTTTCCTTGCGCGAATTGTTGTCGACGACGATCACTTCATAGCTGACGCCCCCAGCCTGTTGTCGCATGAGCCCGTCGATGACGAGCTCGAGATCGGCAGGCCGATTGTGCGTGGGAATGATGACCGAGAGATCCGGCGTCTCGAGGGTCATGGGGGTTCCTCGCAATCCTTCCGTGAATCAGGCGGACCACAACTCAGGCGTTGCCGACGCGGGGCGCGTCACCTTCACGCGGGGATGAAGGTTCGTACCGCCGTGGAAGCCGGCCATGTCAACGCTCGTGACGGCCTGTGGACCTTGACCCAGCTCCCGCCGTTCGCGGATGTTCCAGATCGGCGTCTCGATGGAGAAGTAGCCTCTTCCCGTATTCATCTGGAGATCGACCGTCACCTCGAACGCACCCGGCTCGGACAGGCTCGGTTCGCGCGCCGTGAGGTCGAGCGTGAACACGACCTGTGCGTTCTGGAGCGAGCGGACGCGCACGCCAAACCGATTGTCGGGACCGGCGCTCGCCGGCACCTCGCCATGAAGCCTGACCGTCAACCAGTCGCCCGAACGCAGCGCGGTCTTCGGCTCGATCTCCACGCCGCTCACGCGGAACGGCAGGTCGGCGTCGTTCTGACGCTGCGCCTGGATGCTGGTGGTGACGTAATGCGCGATGCATTCGTCGGGCGTCCCGCGTTTGACGACCCTGCCCCGATCGAGCAGGAGACAGTGCGTGCAGAGCGAGGCGATGCGATCGAGTTGATGGGACACGATCACGACCGGCAGTCCGCGGCGCACCATGTCCCCGATGCGCTCGAACGCCTTTCTCTGGAACCGCCAGTCACCGACCGCGAGCACCTCGTCGACGATCAGCACGTCGGGGCTCATGTGTGCGGCGATCGCGAATCCGAGGCGGGCGTTCATGCCGCTCGAGTAGCGCTTCACGGGCGTATCGATGAACTCGGCAAGTTCCGAGAACTCGACGATGTCGTCGAAGCGCGCCGCGATCTCCCGGCGCGTCATGCCCATGATGCAGCCCTGGAGAAAGACGTTCTCGGCGCCGGTCAGGTCCTGGTGGAATCCCGCCGCAATCTCGATGAGCGTCCCCACGCGGCCGCGAATGCCGCAGCGTCCTCGCGTCGGTCGCAGAATGCGGGTGAGCAGCTTGAGGATCGTCGACTTGCCTGCGCCGTTCGGCCCGATGATTCCCAGCGCCTCGCCCGGGCGGACCGAGAACGACACGTCCTGCACCGCCCAGAACTCGCGCCGTTCGAGCGCCTCGCGGCGGCGCTCGCGGAACAGCGTCGAGGCCAGCGCCGGAACCAGGTCCCGCAGGCTGTCGTGAAACTCGCCGCGACGGAATTTCTTCCAGACGTGCTGGAATTCAATCAGCCCTTCAGCCACTCGACCTCACACATACTCGGCGAATTTCGACTCGGCCCGGTGGAACACCACGAGACCGCCCAGGAACGTCACGAACGCGAACGCGGCGCTGTACGCGAGGTACCAGGGGGACCACGCGAGCACCGCTCCGCGATGTCCCTGCACCACAAGCGCGTCGAGCAGGTTGTGATTCAGCACCACGGACAAGCGCAGCCCTTCCATGATCGGCGCGAGCGGGTTCAACATCATCACCCGCGCTCCCAGGGAGCCGAACATCTCAGGCTCGAAGAACACCGGCGTGAAGAAGATGCCGAACGTGAGAAGCACCTGAACCAGGTATTTCACGTCCCGGAAGAAGAGGTTCGCGCAGCTGACGAGGAGCGCCAGCCCGGCCGTCAGCAAGAACGCGAATAGAGCGAGTGCCGGGACCCACAAGGCGGCCAACCCGTAATGGATGTGGAGCAGGGCAAACGCGATGAACAACGTGACGATGCCAATGCACGCATCGAACGCCTGCGCCAGCGTCGAGGCCAGCGGCAGCACCTCGCGCGGAAAGTAGATTTTGGTGACGAGATTCGCCTGACCGACGAGGCTCGTCGTGGCAAATCCCATTGAGCCGACGAAGAAAGACCACGGCACTGCCTTGATCGCGATCCCGGCCAGGTCCGGCACTCCCAGGCGTCGCCCCCCGATGTACGCCATCGCAGATCGGACGGTCGCGCCGGCCATCACGATGAGCATGGGCATCAGAATCGCCCAGGCGAAACCCAAGATGGTCTGCTTGTAGCGGACGCGGATGTCGCGCCGCATGAGCTCGTAGGCCAGACCTCGATAGTTCCAGAGCTCGTCGTAGAGAATCTCGCGGAAGTCACGCCGTATCGATCGGTCCTGATCGGGCAGCGACATCCAGGCGTTGTCGTCGGCCAGCTCGGCAGCGGACCGATCCGGCCAGGGTGTCGCGACTGGAGAAGCGGAATCTGAATTCGTCTGCATCGGCCTCGTTGGACAGGCGGATCGGAAACGGTTACGGCGAACGTAACAGCTGGCCTGAGCAAACCCTTTGCCCACTCAGCAGGTAGAGCGGCGATCGGATTACGCGTCAATTCCGCTCGGTAATGGGAGAAGTGGAGATGCATTTCCAACAACGGCGGTAGGTTGGGTAACGCTCAACCCGTCTTTTCCCCATGCTGTTCCTATGTGTGACCGCGCGCAGCCCGCCCCAAACTTGGTCGCCCGGCGTCTGGTTTGCACCCTCGGGCACGTTTATGTCCTCCCGCGCTGTTGAGCTGGATAACCGACTCTTCTGCATTTCGGCTTTCCCCGCCGGTGTCACCCGGTTGGGGAACCCTTACTTCGCGTTGTGCCACGGCGCCCTGGCGAAACGCGGGATCTCGGTTTCCGACGATCTCGAGATCAGCCTGGAGTGGCTCAGGGCTCGAGGTGGCGGCGTCGATGGGGTGCACCTGCACTGGCCCGAACGCTTCTGGCGGCGACGATTCGGTGGAACGGGTCGGATTCAGCGTGCGGCGCGTGCGGTCGATCATCTCCTGCAGTTGAACCGGTTCCTTCGGGCGGCGCGCCGCCGCGGCGTGCAAAGCATCTGGACGGTCCACAATCTCGAACCGCACGAAGGGGCGTATCGCTGGGATCGGTACGGGTATCGGCTGCTCGCTCGAGAGTGCGACCTCGTGATCTGCCACAGCCAGTCCGCGGCGCTCGAAGTTCGCGACGCGTACCACCCGCGCGGGTGCGTTGTCGTGATGCCACACGGCGATCCCGCCGCGGCCTATCCCCGCCCACGCTCGCGCGCCGAGGTACTGGCAGAGATGCGCCTCGATCCGCGACGTCCGGTCGTGTCGTGCCTCGGGTGGATGCGCCCGTACAAGGGTCTGGACATGGCGTGCGCCGCAGTCGAACGGCTGAACGGCCGGGTGCAGCTCATTATCGGCGGGCATCGACACGGCGCCCTCGACGCGGCGCCAATTTTTGCGGCGATGGGGCGTATGCCCGGCGTCCTGATCGATCGGGAGCTCACCGACCAGGAGTTCGCGGACCTCACGGCTGCGAGCGACGCTATCTTGCTGCCCTATCGTGCGATCACCGGCAGCGGGGCGCTGCTCTCGGCGCTCGGCCTGGGCCGAGGCGCCGTCACGTCCGACCTGCCGTATTTCCGGGAGATCCTCGCCGGCGAACCCGACGCGGGCGTGACGGTCTCGGGGTGGGACCCTTCGGCCTGGGCGGACGGCATTCTCCGATATCTGGAGCGCCCCGCGGCCGCCCGCAGCCGCGCCGCGCTCCGGCTGGCAGAGCGGTACTCCTGGGACCGGTGCGTGGAACCGCTGGTCGATGCGCTCGGATTTCACCATGGAGCAGGGGCCCGCGGCCGGCGGCAGACGGCTGCAACAGCATGTTAATCGCCGAGCGCACGGCCGATCTCGAACGACGGCAGTCGCTGGTCACGCTGCGCGACCGCATCAAGGCCACACTTGCCCCGATCGTCAGCGGCTACTCGGAATGTGCGCTGGTCGGCTTTCCCGATTCGGCGAACGTGGGGGACAGCGCCATCTGGCTCGGCGAGCTGGCGTGGCTTCGCGAAGTGGGCGTTCGCGTGGTGTACCGCTGCCACGAACGCGACTACGACGCGAACATCCTCGCGCAGAGCTGCCCGAACGGTCTTATCCTTCTGCACGGCGGCGGCAATCTCGGGGATCTGTGGCCGAGGCCCCAGCGTCTCCGCGAGCAGGTGATACAGGATTTCTCTCGCCGGCCCATTGTGCAGCTCCCTCAGTCGATTCACTTTGGCGATCGCGAGGCACTGGCACGCACGCGTGCCGTCTTCGACGGTCATCCCGATCTGACGATTGTCGTCCGCGACAGCGCCAGTCTCGAGCTCGCGGATCGGGAGTGCCAGTGCCGCGCCGTTCTCTGTCCGGACATGGCGTTCTACCTCGGTGCGTTGGCGATCCCGCGCGTCAAGGATGTGGACGTGTTGTGGCTGAAACGCACCGATCGCGAGGCTGTGCCGGGCAATATCGCCGCCGGCGGTTCGGGGACGGTCGTGACGGACTGGCTCGATCCCTGGCCTCCCGCCGTTCGCCGGCTGCGCGAAACGTTTCAGCCATTGCTGATGCGGCATCCTCGCAGGCTGCGCATCTTACGGCGGTACTCGGAGGCCACGTTCGACTATCAAGCGCGTCAACGAATGAAGATCGGATGCGGGCTGCTCGCCAGCGCCAGGGTCGTCGTCACGGATCGCCTGCACGGTCACATCCTCTCGCTGCTGCTCGGCATTCCGCACGTCGTCCTCGACACCAGCTACGGCAAGGTGCGCCAGTTCCACGAGACCTGGACGAAGTCGATGCCGCATGTCCGCTGGGCCGAATCGTCCGACGCCGCGCGCGCGGCCGCCGAGGAGCTGCTGGCATGCGCCTGCTGACGCGGTTTTCCCGCGGGCCCGCACCGTCTATACCGGCGCGGGTGCGCGAAGAAGGACTCACCTATCTGTCGGCGGCGGCTCTCGATGACCTGCAACGGACCGTCCAGTCGATCGAGAGGCAGCGGCTGCCGGGCCTGTTCATCGAGGCGGGGTGTGCGCTCGGCGGGTCCGCCCTCGTCATTACGGCGGCGAAGCGACTCGAGCGCCCGTTCAACGTGTACGACGTGTTTGGCATGATTCCTCCGCCGGGCGAGAAGGATGGTCCGGACGTCCATCGCCGCTATGAGGAGATTCGCAGCGGCGGTTCGAAAGGCATCAGGGGAGCCACGTACTACGGTTATCAACCCGATCTGCTCCAAACCGTGACCGCGACGTTTCTGCGGTACGGCTTCGATCCAGACCGATGCCACGTGCGGTTCATCGAAGGGTTGTTCGAGCACACGCTGCGCATCGACGGACCTGTGGCGCTTGCGCACGTCGACGGAGATTGGTACGAGTCGGTGTTCTGCTGTCTTGCGCGGATCGAGCCGTGGCTCGTGCCCGGCGGCGTGTTCGTGATAGACGACTACGATGCGTGGTCGGGATGCAGACGAGCGGTCGACGAGTACTTCGCCGACAAGAAGGATCGGTTCGAATGGGTGACGGCAGCCAGGCTGCACCTCGTCCGGAAATGACGATCACTCGGGCCGCCCGCGAAGAAGGGACGCGCCGCCGATGAGAGTGTCGCTGATCGTCTGCACGAGAAACCGGGCGGCACGGCTCCCCGAGTTCCTGGCCCGTGTAGCGTCGCTCGAAGCGCCGCCAGGCGGCTGGGAGCTGATCGTCGTCGACAACGCGTCCACGGACGCGACACCGCACCTCCTCGATCGATTTGCCAGAAGCGCCCCGTTTCCTGTGCGGTGCGTCCATGCTGCTGACCCGGGGCTGTCGAGGGCGCGCAACACGGGCCTTGCGCACGCGCGCGGCGACATCCTGGCCTTTACCGATGACGACTGCTACCCGCAGCCCGACTTTCTGCGCGCGCTCGTCGACGCTTTCAACGAAGACGGCCCTGGCTTCGTGGGCGGCCGCGTTGTTCTCCACGATCCGGACGATGCGCGCATTTGTGTCAAGGATCTGCCGGCGGCCATCGACGTTCTGCCGCGGAGCTTCGTGCGGGCGGGTGTCATCCATGGCGCAAACATGGCCGTCACCCGCGACGTGCTCCGCGCCGTCGGCGAATTCGATCCGCTGCTCGGCGCCGGCTCAGTGTGCGTGGCGGGAGAGGATACCGACTACATTGCTCGCGCCGTGTGGGCCGGGTGGGGCGGGCGGTACGACCCGCGGGCCGTCGTTGCTCACCATCACGGCCGCAAGCCTGGGCATGATGCGGAAATGCAGAGGCGAGGGTACGACCGCGGCCGCGGCGCCTACTACATGAAGCACCTCCTGAATGCTCGTTCGCGCCGGGTGTACCTCGCTGGTTGGTATTGGGAGGCTCGACACCACCTCCGGCGTCGCCGGCTCGGGCGTCTGTGGCGGGAGCTCACGGGAGCCGCGCGATACGCGGTGCAGCGCTACGTCAGCTCAGTCGTGTGACGCATTGCAGTCGGACGACCGGCCGGCCGTATCCGCGTGACCTGAGCGGCCGTCGGCAACGTTCGCGGTTCCCTCAGGCCTTGGGAAATCAGCCGACAATCTCCCCCCGGCGGGGGCGGTGATGGCGGCCGATATCACGGTGCGACTCACCCCGCCCAACCTGCTGAGACAGCCCGCCGGATGAGCTCGACACCGTGGTGGCAACTGTCGGCTGCCCGCCACGTTCCTGCGGCCGATGCAGCGTCGCTCGAGGTTCACGACGTCGACGCCTCTTTCGCACGCATCGTCGCCACCGCTGGCGCCGGGATGACCGCGGCGCGCGTGCGCGGTTCCTGGTGCAGACAATAAGCGAGAATTTCGGGCCCGCGCTGTCTCCGGACGCCACGATCGAACCTGCGGTCGAAAATGCCCTTTCCGATTTCTTCACGTGTTCGGAGCGTCTGCGAGCGGCCCAACGTGCAGGCCGCGATTCGCGCGCAGATCGAGGAGCGTGTCCGAGTAATCGTCTTTGTTGCTTTCAACCCTATGCGACAGCTCCGCCTCGCGCGTAGACTGGCGCGCGCCCGTCGGGCGAGGTCGACACCGCGCGCCCGGCGAGTCATGAGCACTCGTGGAGCGGTGTGGTACGCTCGTGCTTCATGCGAGAAGCGTTCAACTCATCTCGCGAGCGATTGTGGCAAGAAAACGTTGCCTTTGCGGCCACAATCTCCGCCGGCGCGCTCGTGCTCGACGCGGGCGCGGGCACGTCACCCTACAAGTCCCTCTTTGCGCACGCCCGTTACGAGTCGGCAGACTTCGAGCAGGTCAACAAGGCCTATGCGCACCAGACTTATACGTGCGACCTCTCGGCAATTCCGGTCGAAGACAGTCGCTTCGACGCCGTCATCTTCAACCAGGTGATGGAGCACCTGCCGGAGCCTCGTGCCGTTCTGTGCGAGTTGCATCGCGCGCTCAGGCCCGGCGGCCGTCTCATCTATTCTGGACCGCTCTTCTACGAAGAGCACGAGAAGCCGTACGACTTCTACCGTTACACGCAATTCGGCGTGCGGTACCTGTTCACACAGGCGGGGTTGGAGATCGAGCGGCTGGATTGGCTCGAAGGTTACTTCGGAACGCTGGGCTATCAATGGGGCACCGCTGCGCGAGCGCTGCCCAGGAGGCGCCACGACTACGGTGGTGGGGTCGTCGGGCTCATCGCCGCGTCAGGAGCAGTAGTGCTTCGGCCCGTGCTCGCGGGACTGAGCGTCGCCATGCATCAATTGGAGATGCGTCACAAGCTGACGACTAGCGGGTATCCGAAGAACTACATCGTCATCGCGCGAAAGCCGCAGTCGTAAGAATTAAGATAGTGCGTCCTAGTCATCGCCTCTGACGTTAGTATTTCGCGCTGCGCGCCTTGACGGAGGAAATGGCCTTGGCGCCTGCTGCCGTCCCACTTTGGGATCGGGATCCCAGCACGAATCGAAAAGCACGAACAGCGGCCTGATGTGGTGGCGTGCGGCGATATCGAGGAAGCGATTGATTCTCCCCCGATAACCCTCAGCATCCTGCTGCCACGCCAGGTCATGCCGTTGCGAGTGTCGCTGATCGTGTGCACGAGAAACCGGGCGGCACGGCTGCCCGACTTCCTGGCCAGTGTGGCCGCGCTCGACGCGCCCCCGGGCGGTTGGGAACTCATTGTCGTCGACAACGCGTCCACGGATTCGACACCCCTTCTCCTCGATCGATTCGCCAGAGACGCTCCGTTTCCTGTGTGGTGCCTGCGGGCTGCCGTGCCGGGGCTGTCCCGCGCCCGCAACGTGGGCCTTGCGCAGGCGCGCGGCGACATCCTGGCCTTCACCGACGACGATTGCTGTCCCCGGCAGGATTACCTGCGGGCGCTCGTCCACGTCTTCGAAGAAGGTAGTCACGGGTTCGTCGGCGGGCGCGTCGTTCTTCACGATCCGAGTGACGCGCGGGTCGGTGTGAGGGATGCGCCGACAGCTACCGAGATTCCCCGCTGCACCTTCGTGCCGGCGGGCCTCATTCACGGCGCCAATATGGCGGTGAGACGGGACGTGGTGCGCGCCATCGGTGAGTTCGATCCGCTGCTTGGGGCTGGCGCACCGTGTGTGGCCGGAGAGGATACCGACTACATTGCGCGAGCTGCCTGGGCCGGCTGGAGCGGCCGGTGACGATCCGCGACCGCTCGTGTCCCACCATCACGGGCGGAAGCCGGGACCTGACGCGGAACGACAACGACGCGGGTACGACTACGGCCGTGGCGCTTACTACATGAAACGCGTGGTCAACGCGCGCTCGCGGCGCGTGTATCTGTCCGCGTGGTACAGCGAGGCTCGACGACACGTCAAGCGCCACCAGCTTGGACGGTTCTGGCGGGAGATCGTGGGAGCCGCGCGTTACGCCCTGCAGCGGTTGATCGGCTCAGTGCTCCGATCCGTCAGCGCCCGACGGCGATTGGCCAGTCGGCGTGGCGCCAGCGCGTGACCGCTCCCGGCGCGCGCATTCGCGCGGTTCTCCCACCGAGCGATGCCAAGATCCGTCAAACGCTGGGCGCAGGCGGGGTCAACTTTCATGGATGGCTCGGGGGAGAAGTCTGGCGACGAGGACATGGGCCACCGTCTGCACACGGTCGAACATCGTTTCCGTGAGCACGACGGACAGCACGAGCAGTTCCCGGGCCCGGAACGGCGACGGGAGCATGCTGCGGTCCCCCTCGTCGATCAACGCCGGGTCGATGCCCATCTGGGCGATGTTGCGCCCGTCCTTACGCGTGCTGAAAGAGAGGCATGAGATATGCGCATCCGGACGCGCGTGGCGAGCGGCTTCCAGAACGTCCTGTACGCAGCGCGGAAGAAACTGCTCGCACACGTGCTGGCAATCCTCCCTTGTCGAGAGCTCGGTCTCCAACTGTCATCTCCTGTCGATTGCAAAAAGCCGTCATAGGAGAAAACCGCGGGACGTCGCGTTTATTCCCGAGCGTCCGGATTAGCGAGCGTTGGCATCTCAAAGCCTTCACACCTTCACCGACACCAGGCCCATCAGCAGCTCGATGAGCGAAGCCTGCGGTTTCCAGTCACCCGGCGCATGACGCACCGATGCCGGATCGAGATCGAGGAGGCCGACCAGCACTTCGCCGACAATGCGGCCTCCGACCGGGCCCAGACGGTGGCCGCCAGCACGTACCGCTGCCTCGCGAAGGATGTAGTACCAGAGTGGCGTTTCGTCGCGCCAACCCGCCGTACGGGCGCCGACTTCGTCGCCAGTGAGCGGCGTCACGCCGATGTGGCGCGCGACGGCTTCGCCCGAGGGTAGGCCAACGCGCTGGCCGCGCTCGAGATCGCGCACAGCGAGCGAGTGAAGTTCCTGTACTGCAGATTCGCCGGTCAGTGTCACAGGTAGCGCGATCAGCGCGCCAACCAGCGTGCCGTCGATCTTTTTCGCCCGGGCTGCCGACGGCTGGCCGTCCGCGTCGAACAGCCGCGCCCACTCGCACGCGGCGCTCCGGCGTTATCGGCCCGAAGCCGATCAGGTCGGGAAAGATCGGTACGGCCGGTGCGGCATCATTGAGCCGGTAGGTGTGCCGTATCTGTGCATGACCGTAGCGATACGCGGCGTCAGCAAATTCAAGTGGAATGAACGGGTTGCCCGACGGTGTGTAGTAGCGGCGATCGCCAGCAAGCAGGAGATCGACCAGCTCCCGGCCGACGAGCCCAGGCAGGAACTCGCGCAACACGATGGTCTGATAGTGCCAGCGTAACTCGCGCGCGGCCGTCTCGAAGATGTCGGGGCCGAGTGGGCCATGAGCGCGCACATGGTCGACGAACGCGTTGTGCGCGTGGACAAACGCGAGGTGCATTTGCGACATCACCGTGTGCGAGTCGTTGCGGGGATCGCCGATGATCGCCGTGCCTTCGGCGTTGCGCAGCACGTCGAACCCGTCGGGCGACGTGAGGAGCTTGGCCGGGTCCTCGCGCCGGAACAGATACGGATGGCCCACCGGACCGTCTCCGTACAGGCACTCCAGATTCAACTGAGGTGACCGTGCATTGCGGAGCCGCGCCGGGTCCGCACTGATGCCCGCAATGAGAGCCGACCGGTCCGCCGTGATGTCGTGTGCCACGAACTGGCCGAAGAACGGCCAGCCCGCGGCCTCCGTCCCGAGCGACGCGTCATCGTCATCCGCGTCACCGCAGTCGCACAGTCCGCCCGCGCGGCCAAGCGCGAAGAGAAAGCCTTCGTCGGCCTCGAACGCGGGCAAGTCGGGAAACAGACGTCCGTACGATGTCGGCCCGAGTACGTCACTTCGCGCTCGAAGGCGCGCGGGCGCCAGGCATTGAGGATGTGTCACGATGCTGCTCCAGTACACAGCAGAGCCTAGCCGCTTTCTCGCTTGTAGCCGTCACCCGTTCGGGTAGGTTATCAGGGCTCGACGGCGTGACCCTGGAATCCTCCCTTATGTCGTGTCGATCCGGTGAACGCTCGTTCGTCGTTATTGTGAGGCGACGAAGCGGCGGGAGATCTCGTGGCGACACGTCACGATGACGCACGCGCCGACAGTGGCGTCGCCGAAAGAGAGATCCGAATGAGGAATGATCACGAACCAGCTCTTCTGGATCGTCCGGCATGGCGCCCCCAACCGTCGCTGACAGTCTGCAGGAGACCCTGCTCGGACCGCCGGTGCGTGCTCTATCGTCGAAGGCCCTCTTCTCACGCCGGTGGACGGGCAGCTGCGGCACACCGTCCGGACTCTCCTCCGACTTGGCCAGCGCATCATCGTGTTGGATTTGAATCGAGTGCCGCGCATCGACGCAGGAGGCGTCGGCGAATTGGTCCGTGCCTACAACATGGCGACTGAGGCTGGTGGCCTGTTGCAGGTTGTCCGCACCACAGCCTGGGTCCGCCATATCCTTCGGCGCGTCGGACTGTTGGACATCCTGCGTCAAGGGTGATCGAAGGCGATTCGCGGTATCTGCCCTTGGGATTCTGCGTTACCCGCGCCGTCGCGTCTTTCGTCCGGTCGGGGCATCCGGGGGATCCGAGAACATCGCGTGGTAGATGATGTGGGTGGCGGCGTCGAGTGACTGATTCAGATCGGCCCGTGACATAAGCGTCGCCTGCGCGAGGAGGCTCCAGAAGAAGCTGTCGATGACGCGCGCGAGCCCGGGCACATCCACGCGCTTGCGGGCGCCGGGCAGCTGCTCGAGGTGACGGAGGACGGCAGTCACGCGACCGATCGTCCACGCGTGAATCTCTGACTGCTTCCTTGCCAGGTCGGGATCGCTGAGCAACGCTTCCTGCCACGCGCGGTAGGCGCCGAGGTAGCGCAGGTCGTGGGCAAACGCCCCGGCGAGCAGCGCCCGCAGTCCGTCCCGGACGTTGCCACCGCCGGCGGGTTTCAGCTCGAGACGGTTGAGCGCGTCGAGCAACTCGTCCATGAGCGTCAGGAGCAATTGCCGTTTCGAGCGGAAGTGCTGGTAGAACCCGCCGACGGCGATGCCCGCGCGATCGGCAACGGTCTCAATCGCCGTGCCTTCGTAGCCGCGTTCCCCGAACAACTGGAGGGCGGCGCCCTTGATGCGCTGTCGCTTCTCAACAGTGCGCTTCTGCGCCGGTTCGCGGAGGAGATCTTCTCAGGCGCGTTGCGCGGTAGAGGTGGGTGAGCCCCCGCTGGTAAGATGACCCCCTTCCATGCCACCAGCCGCGACACGCCCAGCAACCAGGCGCACCGTCCTCGCCTCCCTCGGCCAGCCGAAGGTGGCCGTCATGCTGATGCTCGGCTTCTCGTCCGGCCTCCCGTTCTTCCTCACCGGGAACACGCTCGGGTACTGGCTGCGCGATCAGGGGACGACCCTGCAGGCGATCGGGTTCCTGTCGTGGGTCGGGCTCGCGTATTCCCTGAAGTTCTTGTGGGCGCCGGTCGTCGATCGGCTGGACGCGCCGGTGTTCGGCTGGCTCGGGCGCCGCCGGAGCTGGATGCTGCTCACCCAGTCGCTCATTGCCATCGGGCTGATCGGGATGGCCTCGACCGGGACGTCCCACGGCCTCGCGGCCATCGGCGCGCTCGCGGT
The DNA here is from genome assembly GCA_963771415.1 of uncultured Acidobacteriota bacterium. GTDB lineage: Bacteria > Acidobacteriota > Vicinamibacteria > Vicinamibacterales > 2-12-FULL-66-21 > CAWAZT01. The sequence goes on from CAVYTI010000013.1 coordinate 110,546, forward strand.
GGTTGTCGCCTTCGCCTCCTCCACCCAGGACATCGTCATCGACGCCTGGCGGATCGAGGCGGCAGGCGACTCGGACGAACTGGGTTTGCTGTCAGCGGCCTACCAGCTCGGCTACCGGGCCGCGATTATCGTGACCGATGCGCTGATCCTGATCTCCGCGAGCCACCTGGGCTGGCCGATCTCGTACGCCGCGATGGGCGTGCTGGTCGGCATCGGCATGACGGCAACCATGCTCGCGATCGAACCTCGCCGCTCGGTAGCGCCCCCGGGCTCGTCGCCCTCCGCTGCACGGCTGGGCAGCCTGCGCGGATTCATCCAAGCCGTTGTCGGTCCCTTCGTCGAATTCTTCAGAGCGTACGGGCCCGTCGCTCTCCTCATGCTCGCGATGATCAGCCTGTATCGACTGCCTGAGTACCTGATGGGTCCGATGGCCAACCCGTATTACCACGACCTCGGGCTGTCGAAAGACGCTGTTGGCGCGGTACGGGCGTCGATCGGCCTGGTCGGTTCGCTGCTCGGGATTGCCGCCGGCGGGCTCAGTGCCGTCCGCATCGGCTACTTCCGTACGCTGATCGTCGGCCTCTTCCTCCAGAGCATCGTGATCGCGATGTTCGCCATCCTGGCCTACACCGGCCCGGATCTTCGGGTGTTCGGAGCGATCATGGCGATCGACAACTTCGGCGCGGCGTTCGCCGGTGTCGCCCTCGTCACCTACATGTCCACGCTGACGACGATGGGCTACACGGCGACGCAGTACGCGCTGCTGAGCTCCGCCTACACGTATGTCGGCAAGTTCGCGAAGGGCTTCTCGGGCGTGATGGTGGAATCGCTAGCGTCCGGTCGCACGTTGCTCGAGGGCTACGCGCTGTTCTTCATTGGCGCCGGGTTGCTCGGCGTGCCGGCGCTGCTGTTGTGCGTCATCCTGGCACGCGTGCAGCGGCAACCGAGGCAAGGCGCGCCGTAGACAGGTACGCTCGCCGGCGCGGACCGCGGCCACCGTGGTGGGGTGAGGACCCGCCCGCTGGAAATTCGGCTATCGGGCGTCCGTCTACTTCAAGCCGAGCTTCTTTCCCGCCGCCAGCAATGCGATCGATTCGCGAATGCGCCTCGCGCGCGTTTCCGCTCGCTTCGCCGTATGAATCCACACGACGAAGTCACGTCGGTGGGTTGGCGGCAGCTGGCGAAAGAACTCCCACGCCTTGGAGTGTGCCTTTAGCGCCGTGGCGATGTAGACCGGTAGGGTAGGGATTGCCGGTCGTGGCGCATAGGTGTTGCTCGTGGGTGCAGCCGCGAGACCGGCCGACGTCAACCGGCCCGTCGCCTTGAGATCTGCCCACCGTTTCCGATTGAGGTCCGACCACTTGCTCGTGGGCTGTCGCGGTGTGACCTTGAGCGCGTACCGGTCGTCATCGAGACGTTTGACAAGACTGTCGATCCACCCGAAGCACAGCGCTTCACGAACGGTGTCTTCGTAGGGGACGGACTTCGCGCCCGTGTGGGCCTTGTAGAACACGAGCCAGACGCCCGGGCTCGAGGTGTGGTGTTTTGCCAGCCACGCGCGCCATTGTTGGCGGCTCCGAACCCGCAGCGTGAGGAGTTCCTTCGTCATCCCGAACGGCTTCGTGTGCCTTCGATGGGCAATATTACCCGGTCAGGCAGCAGAACGATCGGTGACGAGTGTTCTTCAATCCTGAGCACGAACTGGAACGAAGGCGAGCGCCACATCACAGGGATGAGCGCTGCGACAACCGTCGCAGCGCTTGTGGTGCGCGATCGTCATGCGGTGGCAATAGACACTGTGAAATGTGTCGGCCCGCATGACCTAACGATGGCCTTCAGCGATCGCGACGGTCGCGATCGGTGTCGTCGTCGTCAGCATCAAGCCGTTTCAGCGCGTGCGCGAACACGTACCCGCCGATCTTCCGACCTTGCTTGATGCCGTCTTCGACCGCCGTTCGGAAATGGATACCGGCATAGACCCGCGACTCGCCATTCTCGTGCGCGGCGTCGGAGAAGCTGTCGTACGACCGCGTGATCCCGGCGAACGGCGCACCGCTCGTCGTCATGAAGGCGACGTCGTCATCGTCGAAGAAGCGGCGCAGCACTTCGGCAGCCGCGGCGCCGAGCACGCTGTGTGTCGACGGGTAATCGGGGATCGCCGGGGTATTGAGCAGCGTGCTCCATGACAGGTCGGCGACGGTGTCGTCATTGCCGTCGGTATCGCCGGCTCGGATCGCGGTGACCGGCCGCCAGAAGTTGAAGTCGTACTTGGCCCTGAACCCCGCGATGAAGCCGTCCGCCATCGCCATGTCTACCAGGGCGAGCAGCCTCGCCCGCTGCCACAAGTCGAGTCCTTGCGCATCGGCGACTACCCGGGCGATGCGGCTCCATCCGAACGGTGAGCCCTCGAACCAGAACCGCGCGATCGATGTCTGCTCGGGCGTGCGCGTTGTGCTGTTCTGTTCGCCGATCTCCTTCACCTCGTTGTAGTCGCGGGCGTACCGTCGCCCCGAGAGCCGTGGCGGCCCCTTGGGTTCAAACTGTTCGCCGCGATGCAGCACGAAGGGCGTCACCTGTCCCCACCCGGGCAGGACGGCCGCCAACCGATCAGCCGGTGCCGGCGGATCGAACGGCACCGGATTCGGTGTCGGCTGCCAGTCGCCTGGCCGCGTGCCGGGCGTGTAGCCGACGAGGTCGGTGGCGTGATCGGTACTCCTCAGGGCGAGGATGGCTGCGGCCGCGGCCGCCCCGATTGCGACACCATTAGTCTTGGACGGGCCCTCGGGGATGGTCGCCAGCGCCTCGGCGTACCTGGCGTTGAGCAGCGCCACCGCGGCTGCCTGTCCGGCGAGCGTCCCGAATCCCGGTAACGTCACGCCCGTCGCAATTGCCCCGACCAGCGCGTCATGGGCGGCCGTCGCGACGGCCGCATCGACCGAAGTCCCGGCGGGCGCGCGCCCGTGGAACACATAGCGCCGATACCGCGGGTCGATCGCATTGAGGGCGTCATGAACGGCGATCTGCTCGATGGCCAGGGCCCTCGAGGCGGGAATCGACTGCCCGGCTAGCAACGCTGCCTGACCGCCCAGCTCATTCCAGGCGCTGACCTGGTCGCCGGCGGCCGCGAGAGTACGTCCGGCACCGAGAAGGACGACGGCCGCGATAAAAAGAGCTTGTCGGATCATGTCTGACCTCCTTGAAAGCCGTGAAAGCGAACTGTGGCACTCCCTTGTTCAGCTTGTCCGTACTGTTTTGCACTCGACGACGGTTCACACACGAACGGCACTCTTGTCGCTTGCCGGAGAGCGGGTCCACTTGCGCCGGAGCCAGTCGGGCCGTACGGCCGACGGACTGTAACCGCCTGAGTCCGAAGTCTCACGGTCTGCGGGAGATTCGTTCGTAGGACGCGTCCTCAGTTGCGCCGACGGGGAGAGGCGCCCAGTAGGTAGTCCCATCAGGCCGGTCGTTTCCATTTCTTGAGGATGCAGAACACGGAGGAATGACCCTCTTCGATGAGGACCGAACCTCCGTGTGCCGTGCGCCTCGGCGATGGAGAACATCGTCACCTCGCGAAGTTAGGGTGACGTCTTGTAGCTGAACTCATGTCCGATGTTCTCGCCGATTGGATACCATCCGAGGACCGGCGGAGGCACACCTTTTGGAGTTTCACCGAGCACCACCGACTGATCGTGTCCGAGGCCGGCAGGTCGATCGACTCGCCTGGTGAAGAAGAAGCACGCCCGACCGGTGCCTCGACTGCGAACAAGAATGACTTCGCGGGTGCTCATCAAGTCGGCCACCTCGAATGTGTAGCTTCCCGCCTCGAGCGTGACGCCGGGCAATGTCACCCGCCCGCTGAACGTCACATAGTCTCGGCCGGTGAGGGTGACCGCCGATAACGTCACGGCGGTCAGCGCGAGCGCTACGAACGCCCCGCATACTCTGATCAACGAACTGCGAGTAAACATCGTCTGGCTCCTTTTCGTGTGCGCCCCTTGCGCCCATACCTGGTAGACGGACTGTTCGCAGGGTTTCCAGCGATGCAATCGAGCCTTGCTGGATGTTTGTAAGGGATTCGTCCGCTGATCTCTTCGTCGAGCACGTAGACCGAGGACCGCTGTTTGGGTTCGGCCGACACCGGCGCGCCGGTGAACGCTGTCCACAGGATCAGCACCGCCGGAACAATCTGCTTCGAACGATGCGAAAAACGCATGGTGACTCTTCCTTCTGTCACGTGAGGTCACGGGCGTGAGTGCACGCGTCATCACGACGGTGTTGGAGGAAGAGACGGACCGAGGCTCGGCATTCCGGAGCCGGGCGTGATGTATCTTTGTTGGGGAATTGCGCGGACGCGTCCGTCTATCGAACAGGTGGGTCAACCACGGGGATGGTGCCTACACCGGCGAGACCCCGATCAAGGACGTCTTCAGCTGAGGAAGAAGAACAAATGGACGATCCCTGCGACGATCGAGCTGAATTACGATATTCCCGAGGGGTCGGACGCGGTGAAGGAAGTCCGCAACTGTCTCGGTACCTGCCGCCGTGCGCTGGCTCGTCGGCGACCACGATGGCGGCCCGCGTACGCTGGTGCGATGCATGCGATGAGCAAAGCGGGTACAGCGACGTGAAAAATGGCGCAGGTACCCAGGGGGAGCACCTCACCGACCAACAGATGTCGGGACGGTCGTGACGCGCTACCATGATGGTGTGCTATCTCGCCGCACCGCTAACGGCTGCGCACTGCGCCACTAATCCACTGCCCGATCCTTGCTGAGGCGACAGGTGGTAAGCTCGGATTGCATGGGCTGGGTACGAGCGCACCGAGCGCGACTGGCCGGCGCGTGGCTGGCGTTCCAGACCTGCGTACTTCTGTCGATTCCGGCCGCGCTGTGGATCACGCCGCCGCCCACTCTGACGCCCACAGCCTGCGCCTGTCCCCACGATCGCGGAGAAACCTGCCCGATGCATCAGGACGACTCGCGGCCGTGCTCATGTCGCAGTTCGGCTGATCCTGCTACCGGGTTCCTCAGCTCGCTCGTAGGCTCGGCCGCCGTGCTCGCGCGGCCCGTTCATCTGCTGTATCTGACCCCGACTTCACGCTCCCCGCGTGTTCGGATCCTGGACCCGATGGATGCGCTCGCCGTCCCGGAGTCCCCCCCTCCTCGCGCCTGATTCCGCTCGTCGTCACCGAGGTGCCCGGCGTGTGCCGGCCCGAGCGGAGGGAGTCCGCGAACTCACGGTGGTCCGAGGAGTGTGTAGATGCGATCCCGAACGTTGTGGATTTGGCTTTCAATCGTCTGTGTGTGGGTGTCACTGACCGCCGTGGCCGTGGCTCAGACGACAGGTATTTTTGGCGCTGTCAGCGTCGAGGTGAAAGACCCGCAACAGGCTCCACTCGCCCGGACAGACGTCACGCTGCGCGCCTCGCTCTCGAGCTGGCGCGACCAGGAGCAGACGGATCCCGAGGGAAAAGTCTCGTTCACGATCGTGCCCGCCGGTGAATACGTGATCTCGGTCACGAGACCAGGATTTCAAACCGTCGAACAACGGATCGTCGTCAGGTCGGGGACGACGACCTCGGTGGCGTTGGCATTGCCGCTTGGTGCTGTTGCGGCGACCGTTCGCGTGACGGCGCCGGAAGGCACGGTCAACCTGAGGTCCGTGACCACCGAAAGTCTGGTGACGCGCGATCAGATCGAGAACACTCCCGGGGCGCTCCGCAGCAACAGCTTGAATGCGGTGACGCAGTTTGTTCCGGGCGCCTACCTCGTGCATGACCAACTGCACATTCGGGGAGGGCACCAGGTTTCGTGGCTCGTCGACGGCGTGCCCGTTCCCAATACGAGCATCGCGAGCAACGTCGGGCCGCAGTTCGATCCGAAGGACATCGAAACTCTCGAGATCCAGCGGGGCGGCTATTCGGCGGAGTTCGGCGAACGGATGTACGGCGTCTTCAACGTCGTCCCACGCTCGGGATTCGAGCGAGACCGGGAGGCGGAGCTGCTGGTGAACTACGGCACTTTTCACGAAACCAACGACCAGTTCAGTCTCGGCGATCACAGCGACCGAGCCGCGTACTACGTCAGCATGAACGCCAATTACACGGACCTCGGCCTCGAGACGCCTGTGCCGGCTACGATCCACGACCGAAGTACGGGTGTCGGTGGCTTTGGATCGTGGATCTCCAAGACCGCGACGGCCGATCAAGTCCGGGTCGTCGGGTCCGTCCGGGCGGATCACTACCAGATCCCCAACAGTCCGGAGGACGAGACTGACGGCATCGACGATCATGAGCGAGAGCGGGACGCCTTCGTCAACGTCTCCTGGCTGCACATGATTGGGTCGGGGGTGTTCGTGCGGGTCTCGCCGTTCTACCACTACAATCGCGCCGCGTTCGACGGCGGATCGAATGACCCTATCGTGACGACCGATCACCGAGGCTCACACTACGTAGGTGGCCAGGCGGTTCTCGCGATGTCACATGGAGCCCACAGCGGCAGGGTGGGCGCGTACGGGTTCTATCAGCACGATGACGTCCTGTTTGGCCTGCAATCGAACAGCGGCGTGGCATTGAATCAGGCTCAGACGCCAACCGGACACGTTCAAGTGGCGTTTGCCGAGGATCAGTACACGCCGACCGACCGGCTGACTCTCAACGGCGGCGTGCGCGTCACATACTTTTCAGGCGGCATCACGGAGTCGGCAGTCGACCCACGCGTGGGCGCGGTGATGCGCGTGCCGGGATGTGAATGTGCCGTTCGTGGCTACTACGGACGGTACTACCAGCCGCCGCCGTTGACGACGGTGTCCGGACCGCTGCTGGACCTTGCCGTGGACCAGGGCTTCGGGTTTCTGCCACTGAAGGGTGAACGCGACGAACAATATGAGGTGGGGGTCGCGATTCCCGCGCATGGCTGGGGCATCGATGTCGATTACTTCCATACGAGTGCGCGCAACTTCTTTGATCACGATGTCATCGGGAACTCGAACATCTTCATCCCCTTGACGATCGATACCGCGCGCATTCGAGGCTGGGAAGCCACGCTGCAATCACCGCGGGGCGAGCGCACGCAAGCCCACCTGGCGTACTCCCATCAGTTTGTCGAGGGTCGAGGCGCGGTGAGCGGCGGGTTGACGTCATTCACTCCGCCGAGTGACGAGTTCTTCTTCCTCGACCACGATCAACGCGACACGTTGACGGGTGGCGTCAACGTGGAGCTCCCCGCCACCACGTGGATATCCGCGTCGATCGAATTCGGGTCCGGGTTTCTCGAAGGCGACGGGCCGGCCCACAAGCCGGCACACACGATCTTGAGTCTTCAGGGCAGCAAGGAGTTCAGCAAGCAGTGGACCGTGATCGTCACCGCCTCGAACGTGGGTGACACGCATTTCCTGCTCGATGAAAGCAATACCTTCGGCGGTACGCACTACAACAGCCCGAGACAGGTAGCCGCGGGCGTTCGCTACCGTTTTCATTACTAGTCGGTCAGCTGGAAGCGGCGCAGTTTCTACGCGGCGCACATGCCCTGGTCGATCAGTCCAGTGGGATCGTGGCAGTGCAACCACGTTCTCGTGCTATTTTCAGCCATGCTGAGACGGCGGGTCGTCAGCGTCCCGGGGTCTGCCGGGTCGCGTCGCGCGCGAGCGATCGCGGGCTGCTGGGTCGGCATCATCGCGGTCTGTGTCATGGCGGTCGCGAGCTGCGATGTCAATCGTGCGTTGGAGCAACTGTCGGAGGCGCGGCGGCTTTCCTCTGATCTCTTCGTCCAATTCACAAAAGCGTCTGATGCCGCAAATCGGGCGGTGATGGCGGACACGGACGCCGCATCCGTTGAGTTTGCGCGGGAAGCCGACCAGGCGAAGCAGGGCGTCCAAAAGGACGTCGACGCGCTAGGGCCGGTTCTGCAGCGCCTGAAGTTCGCAGACGAGGGCCGTCTCCTCCAGCAGTTCGTGGGCCGATTCGCACAATACAGTGAGCTGGACCGACGCATCATCGATCTGGCTGTTGAAAACACCAACCTCAAGGCGCAGCGGCTCTCGTTCGGTCCGGCTCAGGCCACTGCCACCTCGTTCGACGATGCCCTCGAGAGCCTCGCCCCTGCAGCTCCTGCCAAGGACATGTGGCATGTCAAGGCGCTCGTCGGCACGGCTGTGGCGTCGGTGCGTGAAATCCAGGTGCTGCAGGCGCCGCACATTGCCGATCCCGACGATAGCGCGATGACGCGACTGGAGCAGCGCATGGCCGCCGCGGAGGCTGCGGCACGGAACGCCGTGGCGACGCTCACACCGCTGGTCTCGGATGCGTCCCGTCCGAAGATCGCCGTGGCGAGCGCCGCGCTCGACCAGTTCATGGCTGTCAACGCGCAGATCGTCGCCTTGTCGCGCCGCAACACCAACGTGCGCTCCCTGGCGCTGTCGCTGACCCAGAAGCGACCACTGATTGCGGCGTGTGAGGAGAGCTTGCACGCGCTCCAGAACGCGCTGGCCAAGCACGGGTACTCCGCCGGCCGATGGGAGTGGGTTCGATCCGGTGGATAGGTGACTACTGCACGATAAAGAGCCCTCGCCAAGCTGGGCGTCTCGGAACCGGTGGGCGATTGCCTGCGCGCGGGACGACATGGGCGAGTCTCGACCCCAACCATCTACGGCGACTTCGTACTGAACGCGTACACGAAACCAATCGTGAATGTGTTTTGATTCTTTTTCAGGTTGGTGGCGTTCTTGATGAAGAACGGTACGTCGGACGCATCGCCGCGATACTCAACCCGCATCATGACGCCGTCTTTGGGTTTGACCTCCGCGGTGAGAGTGATTTCCTTCAGCGTCTGCGCGGTTCCAGTTGTAAACCCGTCTCGATCTCTGTACCACTCGGCGCGCGGCGAGAGCGCGAACCAGTCTTTCGGCTGGTACCTGACATAGCCAGCCACACCTTGCCAGCTGACCGCTGCACCAGACACCGTGTCCCGGCCGTAGTCGTAGTTCGCCGCCAGCGTCAGCGTCTTGGTCGCCGTGTACGTCAGAATGGTGTCTGACAGCTTCCGCCAGTCGTTGTTGTCGGCGTTCTGCTCAGGACCGAACATCACGTTCTCGATGATCGTGAGCGCGCCCGTTGGCTTGAGCGTGACAGAGCCGCCAACCGACTTTGCCGTGTTGTTGTCGGTGACGTTGTTCCAGCCGTTGGCAATCAGGCCCTGCACGGTGACTTTGCTGTTCGGCGAATACGTGATCCGACCGCCGGCGTGGTAGTAAGGAATCGCCCATGCGAACAGCAGCGATCGACCGTAGTTCCAGTTGTCCTTGGTCTCGATCACCTCATTGCCGATCGGCGACACGAACTCTCCGAAGTCGAGTTGCAGCCCCGTGCCCGCCGGCGCGAGATAACTGACGTATGCCTGCTCGATGTTCTGGTAGATGGCCGTGCCGCCAGGTTCCGAGCCGTGGACGATATTTGCAGTCGGTCCGTAATCAAGGTCGATCCGGAACCCGCCGCGGCTGTCCGCGGTCGGTTTCTTCTCGAGTGCGATCTCAGCGAAGTTCAAGCTGAACGAGTTGTGCGTCACCTCGAAATTGCGCAGACAGTTGAAGATCGCCACGCCACCGACGGTTGCGCATGCCTTTGATGGCGTGTTGAAATTGTACGTGTAGTAGAGGTCGACGAATCCGGAGACTTCCGTCTGGCGGAAGAAACTTTCCGCCGACGACTGCGGCTTGTCTTCCGGCTGTTGCGGAGGCTGCGGCGGCTGACCTTCCTGCGCCATGGTCGGCCCGGCTGCAACGATCACCAACCACGCGGTCGTCACCCCAGCCCAGAGCAGGCGCTGCCAGACGTCAAGACGACTTCTCACCATCTGTCGTTCCTTTCATCCGGACGAGGCCGCGTGAGGGTCGCCCGTCGATCGGATTCGGCATTTCACTCGTGAACCGATGCGTTCCATCCCCAGGCTACGTGCGACCGCATTAGGAAGTCCTTAGCAGTCCATCAGGATTCTTCCGTCTGGAGTTTGGATGGCAAGGTGACGTAGGCTCGTCCGGAACAGCATGCGTCGCCGGCTTCAGTCACTGGGTCGCATCGTCACGTCGCTCGCAGCAGTGGGTGTCGTCACGGCTGGATACGCTCGCCTTATTCCGGCCAACCCGACGACCATTGCTCTGAGTTACGTCGTCGTGATCCTGTTGATTGCGACGGGCTGGGGCATCGGTGAGGCAACGGCCGCCTCGGTGGCCGCCATGTTGTGCTTCAATTTCTTCTTCCTGCCGCCGGTCGGTACCTTCACGATCGCGGATCCTCAGAACTGGGTGGCCCTCGTGGCGTTTCTGTTGACCGCCATCATCGCGAGCCAGCTGTCAGGGCGGGCACGGCAGCGCAACATCGAGGCGGTGGCGCGACAGCGCGACCTGGAGCGTCTCTACGCGCTGAGCCGAGCACTCCTGCTCTCCGATGGCGGCGGATCGGTCCCTGGGGCGATTGCACGGCACATCGCGGACGCCTTCGAGCTGCAGGCCTTCGGTTTGTACGATCAGCGCACGGATACCGTCTCGTGGGCCGGATCCGACGGAATCGCCGGCCATCGATGGCAAGCTTCGCGAAGTCGCCAGACGGGCGACGTCGATCCGCGATCCCGCCGGCTTCGTCGTGATTGCGATTCAGCTCGGCGGGGCACCGATTGGCAGCCTGGCGATCATGAATGTGGGAGTCAGCGATACCGTGTTGCACTCGATCGCGAATCTGGCTGCCATCGGGCTCGAGCGGGCGCGCTCACAGGAAGCCACGGCGCGCGCCGAGGCCGCACAACAGAGCAGCGAGTTGCGCGCGACCGTGCTGGATGCGCTGGCGCACGAGTTCAAGACGCCTCTCACGTCGATGAAGGCGGCGACAGAGCGACCTGCTGACGAGCACGTCGATCAACGCCCGCGACCGCGAGCTGGTGGCCATCATCGATGAAGACCTGGACTCGGTTTCAGGCGCTGGTGACCGATGCCGTTCAGATGTTGCGAATCGATGCGGGCGACATTCACGCTGCACGTCGACCGCCAGAACCTCGCGGATCTCGTGGCGACGACGTTACGGAAGTTCGAGAGGCGTCTCGATGGTCACGACCTTCGCCAGCAGATTCCCAAGGACTTGACGGTCGACGCCGATCGCGAGTTGCTCGGGCTGGCGCTTCGTCAGTTGCTCGACAACGCCTTGAAATACTCGCCGCCAACATCGACGATCGAAATTCTGGCCCGAGGCAACGGCGCATTGGACATCACGTCCGCAATTCCGGCTCGACGATTCCAGAGCGCGAGCAGGCGCAGGCTCGTTGAGCGGTTCTACCGCGGTGCGCATGCTCGCCACATTCCGGGAACAGGGATGGGCCTCGCCATCGTTCAGCAGATCGCGCGCGCCCATGGAGGGACCTTGACGATCTCGAGCTCGTCCGATGCCGGCACAGCGTTCACGCTGTCGCTGCCCGCGAGGAGGGCGATCGTCATGAGCGCCGGCCGGATCCTCGTCGTCGACGACGACCCGCAGATCCGACGCGTCATGCGCGTCACGCTCACGGGCCAGGGCTACGAGGTGGACGACGTCAAGAGCGGTGAGGCCGCGCTCGACAAGCTCCGCGACGAGCGGTTCGATCTCGTCCTGCTCGACATGAACATGCCGGGCATCGGCGGCCTCGAGACGTGCCGCGAGATTCGCGCGCAGTCCGAGATCGCCATCATCATGCTGACCGTTCGGGACAGCGAATCCGACAAGGTCGACGCGCTCGATGCGGGCGCAGACGACTACGTGACCAAGCCCTACAACGCGCCCGAGCTGCTGGCGCGGATGCGTGCCGCGCTTGCGGCGAACGCCGTGGCACGCAGGGTCCGAGCGGGCCGTCTGATGCTGGGCGCCGTCGAAGTGGATTTCGACACGCGCCAGGTGACGGCGCGAGGCCGAAACGTGCGGCTCACGCCCAAGGAATTCGAGCTGCTCCGGTACCTCGTGACGCACGCGAACAAAGTGCTGTCCGCATCGGGAGCTGTTGCAGGCGGTCTGGGGACCCGACTACGGCGATCAGGTGGACTACCTGCGGGTCTTCATGAATCAGCTGCGAAAGAAGATCGAGGCGAAGCCCTCGAGCCCGGTGTATCTCCTGACCGAGCCATGGGTCGGGTACCGCCTCTGTCTTGCCTGAGCTGACCGCGCGGAATGCAGCCCGCGAGGAAATCCTAATCAGCCGCCTAATGACTTCCTAAGGTCCCGCCTTCTAGAGTGGGACTGTGGGTGACGTCATGAGGCAGATCCTCGAGCTGCCGTCGGACGCAAGTGACGGGCCGAGCGCGGCTGTTGGCCAGCGCAGCGATGCCGGCGTTCGGCACGGACGCCGTCAATGTCGTGTTTACACACCGATTGAGGACACTCTGGCGGCGGTGCGAGCTGGCCCAGAGCCTTGCGAAAGCGATGGCCGTCCCCTTGACGTTGATGCATTTCCGCGCGGTGTCTTACGCGGTGTCCGTGAACACACCGGACGAGGTGTCGACGGTCGAGACCGACGCGTTCGTCAATCGCCTCCGAGCGGAAGGCATCGACGTACGCGTGCGCATGTTTCTCTGTCGGAACGTCCGTCAGGCGCTTCAGCTGGCCTTCAGGCCCATTCACTCATCGTGATTGCTGGCCGCCGCGGTTGGTGGCCGACAGCGTCGGAACGCTGGCGTCGTGCGCTCGAAGCGGCGGGACATTTCGTGGTGTTCGTGGAGAAGTCCAGACACAAGGAGGAAGCCAATGCTTGATCTGTTCTACCTCGCGATCGGAGTCGTCGGATTCCTTGCGCTCTGGGGCATCACGAAGGCCTGCGATCGCGTGTAGGAGTCACGCACATGTTCGATTACATCGATTTCCGGCGTCGTCTCGGTGTTTCTGCTCGTGTACCTCGGCTGGGCGATGTTCCAGCCCGAGAAGTTCTGAGGCGTGCGATGACCACCAACGGCAGTTCTGCAGATTCTCGTGTTCTTCGGCATCATCCTGCTGGTCACCAAACCGGTGGGGCTGTTCATGTCCCGGCTGTTCCAGGGCGAGCGCACGTTCCTGCATCCGATCCTGCGTCCGGTCGAAGTGCTGGTCTACAGGCTGTGCGGCGTTCGCGAGGACGAGGAGCAGCGATGGACGCAGTACACCGCGTCGCTGCTGGCCTTCAGCCTCTTCGCGTTCGTGTTCGACGTACGCCTTCATGCGGCTGCAGGGTGTGCTGCCGCTGAATCCGCAGGGATTCGGCGCGGCGCAGGTGCAGTCCCGACCAGGCGTTCAACACCGCGTCAGCTTCATGACCAACACGAACTGGCAGTGGTACAGCGGCGAGTCGACGATGAGCTATCTGGTGCAGATGGCCGCGCTTGCCGTGCAGAACTTCGTGTCGGCCGCGGCCGGCATCGCGGTGGCGATTGCGCTGATTCGCGGCTTCGCCCGTCATGAGACCGATCGAGATCGGCAACTTCTGGGTGGACCTCACCCGCGCGCACGCTGTACATCCTGATTCCGATCTCCATCGTCGCGGCGCTCGTGCTTCTGCTCGCAGGGCGCCATTCAGAACTTCCATCCCGTACACGGTGGTCAAGACGCGTCGAAGGCGCGACGCAGACGATCGCGCAGGGGCCGGTGGCGTCGCAGGAAGCCATCAAGCAGCTCGGCACGAACGGCGGCGGCTTCTTCAACGCCAACTCGTCGCACCCCTTCGAGAGCCCGACGGCCGTTCACGAACCTGGTTCAGATCTTCCTGATCTTCGTGCTCGGGGCGGGCCTGACCTACACGTTCGGCCACATGGTCAAGGACACGCGGCAAGGATGGGCGCTCTTCTGGGCGATGGCGGTGATGTTCCTGATCGGCGTCGTTCGTCGCCTATCCGGCCGAACAGGCCGGCAATCCGATCCTGGCGAAGCTCGGCATCGAGAGCGCGCCAACGGCCACGCAGCCGGGCGGGAACATGGAAGGCAAGGAAACGCGCTTCGGCATCGCCGGCATCGGCGCTGTTTGCCACCGTCACGACCGACGCCAGCTGCGGCGCCGTCAACAGCATGCACGACAGCTACACGCCGCTCGGCGGCCTGGTGCCGATGTTCAACATGCAGACCGACGAAGTGATCTTCGGCGGCGTCGGCGCGGGCCTCTACGGCATGCTGCTCTACGCCATCGTCGGCGTCTTCATCGCCGGGCTCATGGTCGGCCGGACGCCGGAGTACATCGGCAAGAAGATCCAGCAGAAGGAAGTCAAGATGGCGCTCTTTGCCATCCTTGCCACGGCGTTTCTGATTCTGGTGTTCTCGGGCATCAGCATCGTCGCGCCATTCGCGAAGGGCGGGTACTGGAATCCGCCGGGCCCGGCGATCGCGAACCTGAACAACGCCGGGCCGCACGGTCTGAGCGAGATGCTCTACGCGTACACGAGCGCCTCGGAGAACAACGGCAGCGCGTTCGCCGGCATCACGGTCAACACGCCGTGGTACGACCTGACGCTCGGCCTCGCGATGCTGTTCGGCCGGTTCCTGTTCATCATTCCCGTCGCTGGCGGCTGCCGGCAGCCTGGCCGCCAAGAAGCGCGTGCCGACATCGGCCGGCACGTTGCCGACGCACGGGCCGCTCTTCGTCGGCCTGCTGGTCGCGACCGTCATCGTCATTGGCGCGCTGACGTTCTTTCCCGCCGTCTCGCTCGGTCCGATCGTCGAGCATCTTCCTGATGCATGAGGGCAGGCTCTTCTCGACAGTGGTGTATTCGTTCCCGGTTTGGAGCTAAGCCATGGCATCGACGACCACGCTACCACCTCCACCCGCTCCACCGGCTCCGGTCCCGGCGCCGCGATCGGACGAGCCGACGCTCATCCCGAAGAAGCTTGTGCGGGCGCGACCGCTGTTCGATCCGGAGATTCTCCGTCGCGCGCTGAAGGATTCGGTGTTGAAGCTGAATCCGGTCACGCTGATGAAGAATCCGGTGATCTTCGTCGTCGAAGTCGGAGCGGCGCTGGTGTTGCTGTTCCTGATCCGCGACATTGCCGTCGGCGCGGGCGGGATCGGATTCGAGTTTCAGATCGACCTGTGGCTCTGGTTCACCGTGCTCTTCGCCACGTTCGCCGAAGCGATGGCCGAGGCGCGCGGCAAGGCGCAGGCCGAGTCGCTGCGGAAGACCAAGACCGACACGCTCGCAAACCGGCTGTCCGACGGCGGGCGGATCGAGAAGGTTCCCTCGTCGAAACTTCGGGCCGGCGATGTCGTGATTGTCGCGGCAGGTGAGGTCATTCCCGGCGACGGCGAGGTCATCGACGGCATCGCCACCGTCGACGAGTCGGTCATCACGGGCGAGAGCGCGCCCGTCATCCGCGAGTCCGGCGGCGATCGCAGCGCGGTTACCGGCGGCACGCGCGTGCTCTCCGATCAGGTGAAAATCAAAATCACCTCGAACCCCGGCGAAACGTTCCTCGATCGCATGATTGCGCTGGTCGAGGGTGCCGAGCGTCAGAAGACGCCCAACGAGATCGCGTTGAACATCCTGATCGCCGGCTTGACGATCATCTTTCTGCTCGCCGTTGCGACGCTGGTGCCCTACGCCCTCTACAGCGTCACGTCGGCCGGAGCGGGGACCCCGCCGACGATTGCCGTCTATGTCTCGCTGCTCGTGTGCCTGATTCCGACGACGATCGGAGGATTGCTCTCGGCCATCGGCATCGCCGGCATGGACCGCGTGATGCAGCACAACGTCCTCGCGATGAGCGGAAAGGCGGTCGAGGCCGCCGGCGACGTGAACACGCTGCTGCTCGACAAGACCGGCACCATCACGCTCGGAAGCCGGCAGGCGGTGGCATTCGTGGCGGCGGCGGGGGTCGCGGAGGCCGAACTGGCGGATGCCGCGCAGTTGTCCAGCCTGGCAGACGAAACCCCGGAAGGGCGCTCCATCGTCGTGCTCGCGAAGGAAAAATACGCGCTGCGCGGCCGCGAGATTGCCGCGCATAACGCCCAGTTCCATCCCGTTCTCGGCGTATACACGAGATGAGCGGGGTCGACATCGAGGGACGGCAGCTCCGGAAGGGCGCGACCGACGCCATCATCACGTTTGTCAAGGAACAAGGCGGTCGTATTCCGCCGGACCTGGTGGAACTTTCCGAAAAGATCTCACGCACCGGCGGAACGCCGCTCGCCGTCGCCGACGGCGCGAGGCTGCTCGGGATCATTCACCTGAAAGACATCGTCAAGGTCGGCATGAAGGAGCGCATCTTCCAACTGCGGGCGATGGGTATCCGTTCCGTCATGGTCACCGGGCGACAACCCGCTCACGGCGGCGGCTATCGCGTCAGAGGCCGGCGTCGATGACTTCCTGGCTCAGGCGACACCGAAAGACAAGCTGGAGTACATCAAGAAGGAACAGGCCGGCGGACGCATGATCGCCATGACCGGCGACGGCACCAACGACGCGCCGGCGCTGGCGCAAGCCGATGTCGGCCTGGCGATGAACACCGGAACGACCGCCGCGCGCGAAGCCGGCAACATGGTGGACCTCGACAGCAATCCGACGAAGCTCATCGAGGTGGTCGCCATCGGCAAACAGTTGCTCATCACACGCGGCGCGCTGACGACGTTCTCGATCATGAACGACGTCTCGAAGTACTTCGCGATCATCCCGGCGATGTTCATGACGACATACCCGGCGCTGGCAAAGCTCAACATCATGTATCTGCGCACGCCTGCGAGCGCCGTGCTGGCCGCGGTCATCTTCAACGCGCTCATCATCGTTGCGCTCGTGCCGCTCGCGCTGCGCGGTGTCAGATACAAACCCCAGAGCGCCGCGCAGATGCTCCGGCGCAATCTGTTGATCTATGGAGTGGGGGGCTTGATTGCTCCATTTCCCTGCATCTGGGCGATCGACCGGATCCTTGGCTGGCTTCATCTCGCGTAGGAGATAGAACGATGTGGAAAGAACTCAGCGCAGGGCTCCGTATGATGCTGGTCATGACCGTGTTGACCGGCTTCCTGTACCCAGCCGTCATCACCGCGATTGCGCAGGTGCTGTTTCGTGATCAGGCCAATGGCAGCCTGATCGTGTCGAACGGGCAGGTCGTCGGGTCCCGGCTGATCGGCCAGAATTTCACGAAGGCGGAGTACTTTCAGCCGCGGCCCTCGTCAGCCGGCGCCGGATACGACCCAACGGCGACCGCAGGGTCGAACCTCGGCCCGACCAGTGCCAAGTTGATCAACGGGACGACCAAGAAGGACGACAAGGGCAATGAGGTGGTTGATTTCATCGGGATCAAAGCCCGGATCGTCCACTACTGCGTCGACAACGAGCTTGGCTATGAATCGTCGGTGTCTCTCGGCACGTTCAAGGATGCCCAAGGCAATCTTGACGACGTGAAACTCATCAAGGCGTTCAACGACGAAAAGGCCCCACTGATGTTCACGCCAAAGACGCCGATTCCGGCGGACGCCGTCACGGCCTCCTCGTCCGGGCTGGACCCGCACATCAGCCCGCGCAACGCCGAGCTGCAGGCGGCCAGGGTCGCCAGGGCTCGGGCCATTTCGATCGAGCAGGTTCAGAGTCTCATCGCGCAACATACGGAGGGACGCGACCTTGGTTTTCTGGGCGAGCCGCATGTGAACGTCCTGGAACTCAATCTCGCCCTGGACCAGGTCTCGCCGCACAAATGAGACGCGTCCGGCGGCCGTGCCGGCGGACGATTCAGGCTCCAGGGCGAGAAGGTCCCGCTCGATTCGTGTCGGGTAGAATCGTGGCGTGACGCTGGGCGCTGACGGAAACGGCCGTTCTGCCCGCGACCCGGACGCATTGCTTCGGCAGGTGGAGGCGTCGGAACGGGCCGAACGCCGAGGTCGCCTGAAGATCTTTCTCGGGTACACCTCTGGAGTCGGAAAATCGTTCAAGCTGTTCGACGAAGGCCGTCGCCGTCGCGAACGCGGTGAGGACGTCGTCGTCGCGGCCATGCAGCCTGACGCCGATTCCGACGTCGCCGAGATCGTTCGCGCGCTCGAGATCATTCCGACACGGGATGTTGCAGGCGTGCCGGTCATCGACATACCCGCGATCCTCATCCGTCGTCCACAGGTCTGCCTCGTCGACGGTTTGGCGTACGAGAATCCCCCTGGAAGTCGACACCACCAGCGTCATGAAGATGTCGAGGAGCTGCTGGAGACCGGCATCAGCGTCCTCACCACCATCAATCTCGAGTACATCGCCGAGCAGCAGGAATTCGTGCAGAGCGTCCTCGGCCGGACGAAGAGTGATCTCGTGCCGCAGGAGTTCATCGATCGAGCGGACGAGGTCGAGATCGTCGACGTCCCGCCCGAGGCGGGCGCCGCCATCGGAGCACGTCAGCTCTCGCAGTTGCGGCAGCGCGCGCTGCTCCTCACCGCCGATGTCGTGGACCGCCAGCTCGAAGACTACCTGCGCCTGCATGGCATCCAGTCGTCATGGGGAACGCAGGAACGAATCCTCGTCTGCATGACGCCACGCGCCAATGCGGCCAAGATGCTCGCCAGCGGACGTCGGAACGCCGATCGGTTCCACGGTGAGCTGTTCGCACTGTATGTCACGCAGCGCGACCTGACGCCCGAAGATCGCATGGCCCTCGAGCGAAACGCCACGCTGGCACGGGCGCAGCAGGCTCAAGTCGACATTCTCGAGGGCAAGGATCCCGTCAAGACGATTCTCGAGTACGCCCGAGCCCACAACATCACGCAGATTTTCGTGGGCCACAACCTCCGCCGCACCTGGCGTGCGCGTCTGGGAGGCACTCCGCTCGATCGGCTCATTCGCGACGCTGAAGGGCATGGACGTTCGCGTGTTTCCGCAGTGAGCGTGATGGGCGACGCACGCCAACGCGGTCGGCTCAAGGTATTCCTCGGTTACGCGGCCGGGGTCGGCAAGACCTACCGGATGCTGTCCGAGGCCCGCGAACTCAAGGAGCACGGGGTCGACGTCGTCATCGGGTATTTCGAGCCGCACGGCCGGCAGGAGACCATTGCCTTGAGCGAAGGCGTGGAGACGGTCCCACGAAAGGCCGTCGACTATCGCGGTGCACGGTTCGAGGAGATGGACACCGAGGCCATTCTTCGGCGACATCCGGAGGTGGCGATCGTCGATGAGTTTCCCCACACCAATGTCCCCGGATCGGCACGACTCAAACGCTGGGAGGATGTCGACGTGCTCCTGGAAGCCGGGATCGATGTCCTGACCACGATGAACGTGCAGCATCTGGAGAGCTTGAACGACCAAATCTGGCAGAGCACCGGCGTCCGCGTGCGGGAGACGATTCCCGACTGGGTGCTCAAGCGAGCCGACGAGGTCGTGATGGTCGATCTGACGCCGGGGGCCCTGCTCAACAGGCTCTCACGCGGCGTCGTCTACGCGCCGGAGCGCGCCGAGGCCGCGTTACAGAATTTCTTCAAGGAACCGACACTCGTGGCGCTGCGCGAGCTCGCCATGCGTCAGGCGGCGCACGTCGTCGAGAGTCGCCTACCGAGCGAGGCCGAGTCGTCATCGCCCGGTGTCGGCTCGGTCCCCGAGCTGCACGGGCACGAGCGGTTGTTGATCGTCGTCAGCCCGGATCCGTCGAGTGCGGCGTTGATCCGGAGAGGGCGGCGTGTCGCCGACTACCTTCGGGCGGAGTGCCTCGCGGTGTGCGTGTCCAGCACTCCTGGTTTTCGAGACATGCCCGAACCGGAGCGCGAAAGCCTGGAACGACACCTCAACTTTGCGCGGGGTCTTCAGATCGAGACCCGAATCCTTGACGGAACCGACGTGGCTGAAACGATCGTCAGCTTCGCGCGGCTCCATGGGGTCACCCAGGTCTTTATCGCGCGGGAGCAGCCGAGTGCGCTGCGCTCCTGGTTCGCCGCGGCGTCGGCGCAACGGATTGTGAATCTTGCGCGAGACATGCAGGTCACCGTGGTCGCTGACCGCTCGACGCACCGGGTGGCCGCATGAACGAACAAAGGCTGCCGGTCTTCCAACCAATGTTGCTGTGACACGACGTCGCGTTCAGTATCTCGCGCTGTTCCTCGTCCTCAGCCTCGCCTCGTTCTTTGTCGGCACCCGTGTGTTCGTCCCGCGCCCGGCGCCGTCAACGCACCCGCTGACGGGACGTCAGATTGCCGGTATCGCAACCGACGCGGGGTGGCTCGATCGAGGCGCACGCGAGCAGGAGGAAGAGCCGGATCGCGCGTTGGATCTCATTGGTATCACGCCCGGCTCTGTCGTAGCGGACATCGGAGCCGGCACCGGGTACATGACCCTTCGACTCAGCCAGCGTGTGGGCGCGGCCGGAAAAGTGTATGCGAACGACGTGCAACCGGCGATGCTCCGCGTCATCGAAGAGAAGGTGCGGGCGCAGCAACTCTCGAACGTCGAGGTCGTGCAGGGGACGGACACGGACGCGCATTTGCCCGACAACGCCATCGACCTCGCGCTGCTGGTCGACGTCTATCATGAATTCTCGCACCCACAGGAGATGCTTCGAAGCATCAGGCGGTCGCTCAAAACAAACGGCCGACTGATCCTGGTGGAATACCGCAAGGAAGATCCCCGCATTCCGATCGCCCCGACGCATCGGATGAGCGTCGCCGACGCGCGCATCGAGGTCGAGGCGGAGGGGTTCACGATTCGATCGCGTGGTTCAGGGATTGCCACGCCAACACATCATCGTGTTCCTGAAGCCAGCACCGTCGAGTGGTTCGGAGGACACCAAGTGAACGTCGTGTGCACGCTCGTCGGTCTGGTCGGAGCCGCAGTCCTGGAAGTCAGCGGCGATGGCGTCTTCAGGTGCCGAGCTTCACGGCCGTCCTCCTGAACCCCTGATCTTCTGCAGCAGGGCATACGCACCGCGACCTGCCGACGTCGAGCACGGGGAGCAAAAGGGCGCTATCATCCTCGCCCGTGAACCAGCTCCGACCTGCGCTCACAGCCGCCGCCCTTCTCGCGTCGCTTGCGCTGGGCTCCCTGGGGCAGGCCCCGCCGCGGAGACCCATCCAGGCGGCGGACGGCGGGCCAGGACCCGGCGCCGCGCCGGACGCCAAGGATCCCGCGAACGCGGGTGCGGATCTCTCGCCCAAGCCGCCAGTGCGCCCCTTGTCGCCAGCGCAGGAGGCCAGGCGCCTGCTGCTCCCGCGCGGCTACCGGATGGAGCCGTTGCTCGCCGAACCCCTCATCGAAGACCCCGCGCAGATCGCCTTCGACGGCAACGGCCGCATGTTCGTGCTCGAGCTGCGCGGATACGCACAGACGCCCGAAGGCATCGACCTGATCCCGCCCCTCGGCCGCATCTCCCTCCATGAGGACCGCAACAACGACGGCGTGTTCGAGCGTCACACGGTGTTTGTCGACAAGCTGGTATTCCCGCGATTCGTCTTGCCGTTCGGCGCGAACGCGATCCTCACGATGGAGACGAACGCGGACGAGGTGTGGAAATACACCGACACCAATGGCGACGGCGTGGCAGACAAGAAAGAGCTGTTCACGACGAGTTTCGGCCGCGCCGGCAACATGGAGTCGCAGCAGGCGAGCCTGTTCTGGGCGATGGACAACTGGCTGTACAGCACGGTCAACGCGTTCAGACTGCGATGGACGCCCAACGGCCTCCTGAGAGAACCCACGGGACCGAACAGCGCGCAATGGGGGGTGACACAGGACGATGACGGCAAGGTCTGGTTCCAGGGCGGCGCCATCGGGATGCCCGGATACTTCCAGTTCCCGGTCCACTACGGGAACTTCGCGCCGCCGGATCAGTTCGAGCCGGATCTGGACATCGTGTGGGGCGCGCCCATCGGCATCGGCGACATCCAGGCAGGACTGCCGGGCACGCGCATGCCGGACGGCTCCTTGATCTACGCCACCGCCGCCGCGGGCAACGAGATCTATCGTGGCGACCGGCTTCCGAAGGATCTGATCGGCGATTACCTTTACGGCGAGGTCGTCGGCCGCATCGTCCGGCGCCTGAGACCGGTGAAGACGGACGGCTTGACGCAGCTTCGGAACGTTTACCCGAAGTCCGAGTTCATCCGATCGATGGATCCGCTGTTCCGCCCGGCCGACATGACCACGGGACCGGACGGCACGATCTACATCGCCGACATGTATCGCGGCATGATCGAGGGAGCGGAGTGGGCCAGGGAGGGCACGTACCTCCGCGAAAAGATCAGGCAGTACCAACTCGACAAGGTGCTTCGACACGGCCGCGTGTGGCGCCTCACCTACGACGGCATGGCCCGCGATCGCACACGTCCACGAATGCTGGACGAGACCCCGGCGCAGCTCGTCACCCATCTCTCGCACCCGAACGGGTGGTGGCGCGACACGGCGCAGCAGCTGCTCATCCTGAAACAGGACCGGTCCGTGGCGCCTGCGCTGCAAACCATCGTGCGGTCGTCCGACAATCTGCTCGCACGCTTTCACGCGCTGTGGACGCTCGAAGGCCTGGGTGTGCTCGACGCGGCGCTCACCCGGGAGATGCTGCGCGATCCAAACCCGCGCATGCGGATCCAGGCGTCGCGCGCGAGCGAGACGCTCTACAAGGCCGGCGACAGATCCTTCGCGGAGGACTACCGCGCGCTGGCGAACGATGCAGACACCGACGTCGCGATCCAGGCGATGTTGACGATGAACATTCTGAAGGTGCCGGAGACACCGACGCTGGTGAAGGGACTGATGGAAAGAAACAAGGTGCGCGGCGTGCAATTCGTCGGCGAGAGGATTCTGGCCGCGGCTGCGGCGGTCGAGCGCGCGGCGGCGCGCAACGCGTCGCTCACGCCGGAACAGCGGAGCAGTCTCGAGCGCGGTGGGACCATCTACACCGAGCTCTGTTTCACCTGCCACGGTCCGGATGGGCGAGGGACACCGACGCCTGGCGCGGCGGGCTCGACACTCGCGCCGTCGCTCGCGGGATCACCGCGTGTGAATGCCCACCGCGACTACGTGATCAAATCCGTCATGTACGGGCTCTCGGGTCCGATCGACGGGAGGACGTACCCGCAGGTCATGGTGCCAATGGGCTCGAACAACGATCAATGGATCGCCGACGTGGCGTCGTACGTGCGCAACAGTTTTGGAAACAACGGTACCCTCGCTACAACGGCTGACGTCGCGAGGGTGCGAGCCGCCACCGGCATGAGAGGTCAGTGGACGGTTGCGGAGCTGGAGGGATCGCTTCCACGCGCGCTGGTTGCAAACACCCAATGGAAAGTCAGCGCCAGCCACGACGCACGTCCGTCGCCGCACCCCAACGCCGCGGGGGGCTACAACTATCTGAGCACCGCGTCAGGCGCCCTGACCTATCTTGGCTGGACGACCGGTGCACCGCAGCAACCCGGCATGTGGTTTCAGATCGAGCTTCCCGCTCCGGTGACGCTGACGGAACTTCAGTTCTCATCGTCGAGAACCGGTGACGACGACGGCGGCTGGACCTTCCCGCGTCGCTATCAGGTTCAGGTCTCGACCGATGGGGCGACGTGGAGCGCGCCGGTTGCGGAAGGAGAGGGAGGCCCGGGCACGACGGTCATCACGTTCCCGCCCGTCAACGCGAGGTTCGTGCGGATCACACAGACCGGCGCCGCGGAGAACGCGCCACCGTGGTCGATGCGGCAACTGCGGCTCTACGAGGCGCCGGCGAGTCCCGGGGGACCGAAATGAGAAGCGCCGGTCGCGCGTTACCTGGCCGCCCGCTTCGCCTCGGCTTCGGCCAGCCACCCGCGGCGCAACTGATCGTCCGGTACGCTGGACAGGTAGGGCTTGATATCGAGAATCGGCGTGCCATCGAGCATGTCGATCCCCCGCACGCGCAACACGGATCCTTCTCGTCCGAGGAGTTCCACGACCGTCAGGCCGATTGGATTCGGACGCTGTGGCGAGCGGGTCGCGAACACGCCGTGCTGGCGATCGTCACTCGGCGGGATGGCGAGCAGATCCACGCCGCGGGCACGGTCGAACACCCACAGCACGAACAGGTGCGAAAACCCTTCGATATCGGTGAGTCCAGCCTCGAGCTCCGAAAGAATTTCGAGCGCCCCTTCGACATCGTGCCGGGCGCCGAGCCCCTTGGGGACCTCCGTCGTGGCGGTGTAGGGACTCCTGACGAAGCCAATCGGTTCGAACGTGGCCATCCACCGATCTTATGATCATGCGGTCAAGGTCCGGCTTCAGACTTCGCCGCATCGGGGTTCTGGGAGCTGTCCTTCGCTGCGGCTGGCTTCGCTTGCAAGTCGGGGTGCGGTGCTGGTCAAATTATGACCTTGTCAGCCACAGTTGAGAGCTTGATGGTCAAGATGGCGCCGGTCGGTGCAACCAGCTTGCGCCGGAAGCCACCCACGGCGAGCGTCGTCTCTCTCGAGGATAGGAGGCATCATGAAGGCGTGGATCGGAATCGCGACGGTGATGGCGTTGACCGTGTGTGGAACGAAGGCGTCCTGGGCACAGGAGCCGAAGCCGGCGGCAGACGCGTCGAAGCCAGCAGCGGGTGCTGTCGTACCAGACGACAACATGACCCCGTATCGAAAACTGGCTGCCGACACCTTGACGGCGTTCAAGGCCCACGACATGCCCACGGCAAAGAAGAAGGCCCGGGAGCTTGAAGTGGCATGGGACAAGGGCGAGAAAGCGCTGGAAAAGAAATCCCCCGATGTGTGGGGGCAAATCGACAAGGCCATGGATGGGTTCATCAAGCCCGTGATGCAAGACAAGTCGCCCGACCCTGCCAAAGTGCAGGCGGCCTACGACACATTCATCGCCAAGCTCCAACTGGCGGTCAAGAGCGACGCACCGAAAGAGTGACGTGGCGGCCTCGCGGCTGCCTTCTCTGTGAATGCCCGTACGTGACGACCGCACATCAACGCCGCGGATGGAAGCGGCGGCGTTGGTGTGCACACGCCCGCAGGTACCTTTGCGCGGAAGCCTGGAACGGCTTCCGGACTACGTCACGGCTGCTGCCCGATAGAGCGGAAGTCAAACCCTGCTAAACTAGGGTCCTCCCCAACAAAGCCCTTAGAATCTCCCGCCGGGAATTCGGCCGGCTGGTCGCGATGGACCGTAAGGAGAGCCAGCATGTCCGACGCGTTCTTCGAAAAGCTCTTCGGGGACATGGGCCACCAACCGGAACGGCCACGTCGTGAGGATGTCGTCGGTGGCCAGGTTCGTGGTGCATCGATAGGGGAACAGACAGAGGTAGAGCGTTTTCCAGAAGCCGTCGTCTCCGAGCTTGTTCGGGTCGCCGGAGTGGTCCGCAAACCGATGATGCAACCGGTGACGATTGACCCAGGTCACCGGATTGACGTAGACGCCGACGGTGTTATTGGCCAGCGTCACGGCTTTGATGAACCACGCCTTGTAGTCCAACGCGCCGTGCGTGATGCCCATGTGGATCATGTCGGACAAATAGACGCCGGCGAGGAACCAGGACATCAGCAGATACGCGAACCCGATCGCCATGCCCCACCAGGGTCCGAGCCAGGGCGGCGCGAGAAACGCCGACAACGCGAGGTGAAACCCCAGGGCCGCATATCCGATGGCGTTGTAGATTCTCATGCGTCTCCTACCCGGCGCGGGGCAGTATCGCACGAGTCTTGTCCGACGGGCTCCGCCCCTCGAACGCTCCATCTCGAGACGACGATCGATTCCATCCCAGTGAACTAGTGGCCTGTCCGCGTCATTTGTATAGCGACTTTCGGGCGGGGCATCCCGGCTGGCAGCGTTGCTCCTCCATCAAATACTCCCGGTATTCTCAGTCGTCGCGCCTTGCCATCCGGGCGCCGCGCTCCGAAATTCGCTGCACAACTGACGCGGACAGGCCACTAGAATCGCCCGAGCGATGCGCGGTTACTTGGCGCCGAAGCAGTAGATGGAGCCGCGCGTCCGCACGTAGAGCCGGCCGTCGCTGAGCGCCGGCGTCGAATGGATTTCGTCGCCGAGATCGTTGACACCCAGAACCTCCCACTGCGCCGACGCCTTCAAGACGGTGATCTTGCCTTCCACGCTTGCGAGGTACACCTTGCCGTCGGCTGCGACCGGCGACGCGTAGTAGTCGCCCAGCGCGTCCAGGCTCCGTCCTTCCTTCAGCGGACGGCCCGTTGCCGGATCGAGGGACGTAATGATCCCTCCGGTCTTCACCAGGTAGAGGACATCCTGGTAGAGCAGCGGAGCGGGTATATACGGCAGGTTCTTCTGGAAGCGCCAGAGGACGGCGGCGGGGTCCAGTTTCCCCCGGGCGCCGCCCGGCCGGACGGCGATGGTGCCGTAGTCTCCGACGGCGAGATCCCGAGTCGTGTTCCATTCCTGCTCGGTGATGAAGCCGTCACCGTCCGCGTCGATCCAGCCGAAGTGCTCGCCCATTTCCTTGTCGACACTGAACTCGGCTGCTGACAGCCGGCCGTCCTTGTTCGTGTCCAGCCTCTGCAGATAGCTATCGAAGGCCGGCAGAGCGGGTTCGGCGGATCCGAGTGTCGAGACGAAGAGCGTGTCGCCGCTGACCACGGGCGTACCCATCGATCCGCTCGATCCCAAGGGCAGCCACCAGCGCGGCTCGCCGGTTTCGCTGGCGTACGCCTCGAGCCGCCTCGAGCCGAGGACGATGAGGTCTGTGTCTCTCGTCCCGGTTGCGGGTCGGAAGACGATCGGTGTGGCCCATCCTTCTACCGCCTCGGGTCGCTCTCGTCGCCATCGGCGAGCACCGGTCTTGCGATCGAGCGCGATCAGGAAGGAGCCGCTGCGCTGGTCGCAGAGCAGGACGACCAGGTCGCCGGTGAGGACCGGGGAGCCGGCCATCCCATAGAAATTCTTGAACGGGCCCAGCGGGAGCGTCCACCGGTCCTTCCCCTCGGGCGTGT
Source organism: uncultured Acidobacteriota bacterium (assembly GCA_963771415.1). Classification (GTDB taxonomy): domain Bacteria; phylum Acidobacteriota; class Vicinamibacteria; order Vicinamibacterales; family 2-12-FULL-66-21; genus CAWAZT01. The sequence goes on from CAVYTI010000013.1 coordinate 137,374, forward strand.
AGGCGGCGAGTCCGACATCGGGAAAGAAAACGACCACGCCGTCCTGGTCGGCCGCGGCCGTGGGCGACGCCGGGTCGTTGACGTGAAAGGCGTCCTGCTTCCGCACCGGCGTAATCTGTCTCCGCCACAGTTCGCGTCCCGTGGCCGCCTCCAGACAGATCGTCAGCCGCCGCGCGCCCTCGCTGGCAGTCAGATACACGTGCCCGCCCGCCACGACCGGTGACGACTGCCCGTAGGGCATCGCCACTTTCCAGACGACATTGTTGGTGGGCGAGAACGCGACAGGATAGCCGATGGCTGAATCCACGCCGGAACCATTCGGGCCGCGGAATTGAGACCACTGGCCGGATGCATCGCCTGCACCAGCAGCGAGCATTCCCAGCAGTAGCCAGCCCAGTGCAGTCGATCGACAGGCCATCATCTGGGCACTCCTTCGCACCGGTTTGTTCACGAGAGGACGAGCGTCGTGGTGTGGCCCGGATTATAGCTCCGCTGTGCCCGCGACCCGATAAGTATCACGATGTGTCGTAACAGCGCGATGATGCGCTGCGGCCGCAAGCGACCGCCGCAGGGGAGTCGCCGAAGGCGACCGCGAGCGCGCAGCGAGGGTGGGGCCGCAGAGGAGGACTCTGTCGCTGACAGGAGGCGCCTCTCGACGCCTCTCGAGCATTACGGTCGGGCGCGGCTTCCGACGACGCTATCGAGGTCCTTCATCAACGAATCGACAGAAGTACTGCGCCCCGCTGCATACGCCCTGGCCCACCGATTCGGAGCGAGGCGCGCGCGTACCTCCCGTTCGGCCTGTTCTCCAAGGGCGTGCACCCATTTGTCGACGACGGTGGCGCCCGTACGTTCCGTGACGGCGTCCCGAGCGCCCAGGATCCGCGCCGTCCACAGGTCGTCGCCCTTGAGTGCCGCCGCCGCCGCGAGCGGGACCAGCGCGTAGACAATCGCGAACTTGTCATTGAGCTGCCGGAAGAGTGTGAGACTTTCACGCGCCAACGCGATCGCCTCATCGGGGTTCCCGCGCTGCACCGCCAGCGTTGCGCGACGAAACGACACCAGCGCCAGGAACCACGGACCCGAGTGCCGAAGCACCGATGCAGCCTCATCGAGGAGGCGTTCCGCCTCGGTGGCATCGCCGAGCAACAGGGCGACCTTCGCCAACCCGGTCAGCGAATTCCCCACTCCCCACGGGATCGCCAGCGCCCGAAACCCCTCAACACTGCGGGCAAGCCGAGTGCGGGCAGCGGTTGGATTGCCAAGGGCGTGTTCAACGTGCCCGAACAGATGCTCGGCCTGCGCGATCATTTCCGCGTCGCCGGCGGCGTGGGCGAGCTCGAGGGCGCGCGTGAGCCCAGTGCGTGCGCGCGCGAGGTCTCCCAGCGAGTACCACATCATGGCCACGCCAACCAGGGCTCTCGACTCGGGAACGGGAGGAAGCGACGGCAGGTTCAGAACTTGTTCATACCACTGAAGGCCTTCGACCGCGTACCCCCGGATCACCCAAAAGTACATCAGCCCCCACGCGATGTTGGCCGCTTCGGCTGGCCGACCGCGTTCCATGAGCCACGTCAGCGCGGAGCGGTAGCTCTCGAGATCATCACGCACGCGATCCAGCCATTCGGCCTGCGCGGGACCGAACAGCCCTTCCGCGGCGAGGAAGGCTTCGTCGGCGCAGTAGCGCGCCAGCCCCGCCAGCGCGTCGTCGCGCTCGCCCGCCTGGGTGAGCTCGAGCGCCGCGTAGGCGCGCACGGTTTCGAGCATCTGAAACACCGGACGTGTCGGCGCTGATGTCTCGGCTCGCAGAAGGAGGCTCTTGTCAATCAGGCTGGCCGCTGCGCCGAGCGCATCGTCGATCCTGGCCGTGGACCCCTCACGATCGGAAAGGACCGCCGCGGCTGCCGTAATCGAAAACCGCCCCGGTAGCGCGCCGAAGCGGCGGAAGACACGTTGTTCGTTCGGGCCAAGCAATTGATAGCTCCAGGCGACCGTCGCATTGATCGTCCGTTGGCGCTCGGGGAGATCGCGCGGGCCGACAGGCGAAAGCAGGACATCTTCCGCGAGTCGGCGAAGCAGATCCTCGGCGGTCAGGACTTTGATCCACGGGGCCGCCAGCTCGAGGGCGAGCGGCAGGGCATCGAGCCGTCGACAAATCGCCGTCACGGTCGAGCCGTTCGCGGATGTGAGCCGAAAGTCGGGTTGCACGTCCCGCACCCGCTCCACGAATAGTCGCACGGCGGGAGAGCGGGCCAGATCGGCAAGCGGCATCGCCTCAACGCCCGCTTCCAGCGCAAGCGGTCCGACCGCGTACTCCCGCTCTCCTCGCACGCGGAGCGGTGCCCGGCTGGTAGCCAGCATGCGGAGCGCGGCGACCGCCGAGAGCAGATCCACGACCAGCGGCGCCGCGTCCAACACCTGCTCGAAGTTGTCGAGCACCAGTAGCGTTGGAGTGCCGTCGCACGCGACCCGCGCGCGTCTTGGCAGGTCGAGTGCCGTGGCATCCAACACGCCGAGAGCCTCGGCAATCGCGGACGCCACGAGCGCCGGGTTCCGAACCGAAGCCAACCCAACGAACAGGACACGGGATCGGCCTTTTGCCGCGACCGCATGGGCGATCTCCAGCGCCAGACGGGTCTTCCCGACTCCTCCTGGCCCAGTGAGGGTGACGAGACGGACGTCGGGAGCCGCGAGCCAGCGGCCCAGCGTCTGTACGTCAGCATCGCGACCGAGCAGGACCGTAAGGGCCAGGGGCAGCGAGGCGCCGCTCCGTTCATCGACCGCCGCGTCCCGCGCCGGGGCCCGCGCGCTCGCCAGGAGGGCGTCGCGGATCGGACCCGTCAGGTCGAGTGCCGCCGATAGCGCACGTACGGTGTCGAGATGGGGACGCCGTCGTTCCCCACGCTCGAGCGCGCTGATCGCATGCACCGACAGGCCTGCGATCGTCGCGAGCTCCTCCTGCGTGAAGCCCGCAGTCTCGCGGAGCGCCTTGAGCTGCGCACCGAATGAACCCGCAGCGCCACGTGTCATGGCCCTTGCGATCTTACCGCTGAGCCCGTACGAGCGTCGTATGAATCCTGTGGCGGTCCTGTCCGTAGTCGCCAGCCGGCGTCCACTCCACACCGGCCACAGGACAGGCGCCTCACGGCCGACCACGATTGTGACGGGAGCCGCGGGTTCGCGCCCCGGTCCCCGCCGTACGGGCGCTGTACGGGTCCTGTGTGGGCCCTGTCCGTGGTCGCCAGCTCGTGGCTGCTCCACACTGGCCAACATGACTGGCGACGCGCGGGCAACCACCTCTATGACGGGAGCGGCCGGATTCATCGGCCTCGCGCTGGTCAAGGTTCTGATCGGCCGCGGCTATCTACCTGGCGCCCGTGCTCGATCGGCTCGACGGATACCTCGTCGCCGGCCTGCGGGTTGTCACCGCACTGCCAGGGTGGGTCTACGCGGTACTGGTGTAAACCCCGCGAACGACAGGAACGGTAACGGGCCTGCGGTAGAAGCGTCTGTGATTCCCGCAGCGCAGCCGTCAACGCCCCACTTCACATGCAAAAAGGAGTCGTATGAAAAACTGCAAGACGAACGCCCAAGGGGTCACCAGGACGATGCCGCTCGTCGCGTCAATCGCCGCGCTCGGCATGGCTTTCACGTTCGCGCTGCCGCACGCAGCCTACGCGCAGGGCGTCACACCGCCGACTGTGCCCGACAGCATTCGGGTTCCATCAGGCAACGTGGCTTTTCTCCTCGGCCGGGGCGTCGGCACACAGAACTACGTGTGCCAGCCTGCAGATTCTCTTGGCCGCGTGGCCTGGACGTTGTTTACGCCGGAGGCCACGTTGTTCAGTGACGAGGAAGACCAGCTCACCACGCACTTCTTCAGCCCCAACCCTGACGAGCCCGGCATCGTACGCGCCACCTGGGAGGACTCCCGGGATACGAGCATCGTATGGGCGAAGGCGATCGCTTCTATCCCGGACCCGACCGGGGCGGGCGCGATTCCCTGGGTGAAGCTGCAAACGGCTGGAACTCAGGCAGGACCGACCGGCGGCAGCACGCTCTCAGAAACGACATTCATCCAGCGGGTACATACGGTCGGAGGATCCGCGCCCGCGACAAGTTGTGACAGACCGACGGATATCGGCCGCAAGGCATTCATCCCGTATACGGCTGATTACTTCTTCTACAAGAAACAGTGACCGCCGACGCAGTGGCTGACCGGCCACCGCATCTGCGTGCAAGATGGCAAGTGGCCGCCGTGAATCGTAACGTCTGATTCACGGCGCCACTGATCCACCGCCAGGCCCGCAGCAGTCCTCTCGCGTGGCTTCGGACGGCGCGTTATGTGGAACAGGCACGCGACGGATTGATCAGACGTTGTGCGGAACGGGGGCGTCTTCTCCAGCCAAAGGAACCTCGATCGCAAAAACGCAAGGCTGGGCGCCAAGTCGAGCGCCTCCGGCATGCGGCCTGGCCCCGACGCGGCAGTCTCGCGCGCGAACCACGCGTCATGCGAAATCGCCTGATTGTCCCCTCAGCCATTGATGGTAGTTGACGAACGGCCGCTTTGGCGCTACATTCCCATCAAGCGCTGATGGGGCTAACCAATACTCCTTCCGATCTTCTGCCGGGCACGCTCGAGCTCCTGATCCTGAAGACGCTCGTCAGCGGAGCGAAGCATGGCTATGGCATCGTCGAGCACCTGCGTCTGACGTCCGACGACGTGTTGCGCGTCGGCGAGAGCGCGCTGTATCCCGCGCTGCAGCGGTTGCTCTTCAACGGCTGGGTGAAGGCCGAATGGGGTACGTCTGAGAACAATCGCCGCGCCCGCTACTACACACTCACCGCCGCAGGCCGCAAACAACTTGCTGCCGAGCGCGCCGAGTTCGACCGCATGGTTGGCGCGATTCAGCGCGTGCTCGGGTCGACCTGAGGGGTTGATACCATGAAGACGCTCTTCCAAAGGCTGCTGCACCTCCTCCGTTGGTCGCGCCACGTCGCCGACTTGCGAGAAGAGATCGAGACGCACCGCTCTCTCAGGCAGGATGCACTGGAGCGTGACGGCCTCGGAGCAGACGATGCGGCGCACGCAAGTCAGCGGGCGATAGGCAACATCCCGCTCGCCGATCGAGGACTCACGCGAGGTGTGGGCGATGCGTGCAATCGACCACACGCGGCAGGATGTCCGCGACGCCGTTCGCGGGTTGCGCAAGAGCCCTGGTTTCGCGCTCGTGACCATCGCCACGCTCGCGCTCGGCATCGGCGCGAACACGGCGCTGTTCTCGATCTTCAACAGCCTCATCATGCGCCCGCTGCGTGTGCGCGATCCTGGAAGCCTGGCGCTGCTCACGGACGGATCGTGGTCGTATCCCGTGTGGCAGGAGATTAGCGCACGCGCGGACGACCTGTTCGACGGCGCCTTCGCCTGGTCTCGTGAGAGCTTCGACCTAGTGGAGGGTGGTCGAGCTGTGCCCGTGGACGGCGCATACGTCAGCGGGCGCTTCTTCGACGTGCTCGGCGTGCCGGCATTCCGCGGCCGGATACTCGCACCAGCCGACGACAGCGCCGCGCTGCCTGGTGGTCCCGTCGCTGTCATCAGCCATCGCTTCTGGCGCCAGCACTTCGGCGGCGCCGACGATGCCGTCGGCCGTCAGCTGACCGTGCAGGTGCAGCGTCAGCGCTTCTCGTTCACCGTCGTCGGCGTGATGCCGCCGGGCTTCTCTGGCGTGGACATCGGTCGGATGGCGGACGTGATGCTGCCCTTCGCCGCGGAGCCGCTCCTGCAAGGGCGGGACAGCGCGTTGCCGAGTGTCGGCAGGTCGTGGTTGGAGATGATGGTGCGCCTCAAGCCCGGCCAGACCATTGAGCACGCGAACGCGGCGCTCCGGACCGTGCAGCCGCAGATTCGTGCCGCGGTACTGCCCGGTTTGCGAGCAAACCCGGCCTTTGCCGCACGCTACCTCACCGATCCGTTAGCGCTGGCGCCGGCCGCAGCCGGCGCCTCGCAGCTGCGCACGCAGTTCGGGACGCCACTCTTCGCGATGGTCGTCGCCGTGGGGCTCGTGCTGCTCGTGGCATGCGCGAACATCGCGAGCCTGCTGCTCGCGCGTGCGCTGGCGCGGCGAGGAGAGCTCAGCGTGCGCCTGGCGCTCGGAGGATCACGCTGGCGACTCGCCCGGCTGCTCTTTGTTGAAAGCCTCCTTGTGGCGATGACCGGTGCGGCACTCGGGCTGGTGTTCGCCAAGTGGAGCAGCGCTCTCCTCGTTCAGCAGTTGGGCACGTGGGAGAGCATCGTCTCGCTGGACCTCGCGCTCGACTGGCGGGTGCTCGTGTTCGCGGCGATCCTCGCGTGCCTGTGTGCGATCAGCGCCGGCGTGGCGCCCATGCTCGCGGTGAAGAACGTCGCGCCTGGTGAGGCTCTCAAGAGCGCAGGTCGAGCCATGGCGGGCGACCGACGCTTCGCGGTGCGCGGCGCGCTCGTCGTTGCGCAGGTCGCCGTCTCGTTCATCCTGGTCATCGCAGCCGGACTCTTCCTGCGCACGTTTGCATCGCTCAGCCAGCTACCGCTTGGCTTCGTGCCCGAGCCGCTGGTGGTCGTCGACGTGAACTTGTTCGCGAGTGGCATTCCGCCGGAGGCGCGCGGCGCACTTGTCGGGCGCCTTCGGGACGCGGCGGCGGCGGTGTCAGGCGTGAGGTCGGCATCCGCCTCTCAGATGCGGCTGCTGACCGGAGGCGGCTGGTTCACCAACAACCAGGTGGCCGTGGGCGATGGTCCCATGCTTCCGGAGGACAACCGGAATCGCGTCTGGCGTAACGCCACCACGCCGGGCTGGTTCGAGACGATGGGCATCCCGCTGCGGAGCGGGCGGGACTTCAATGACGGCGATAGTGTCGGCAGTCCGCCCGTGGCCATCGTCAACGAGGCGTTCGCGCGCCGGTATCTGTCCGGTCAACAGCCGATCGGCCAGACGCTGCGAGTGGAGTCAGACGACGGCCCGCGCTATGAGATCGTTGGCGTGGTTGCCGATGCCGTCTACACGGCGCCGCGCGACGGCATGCTGCCGACGATGTACGAGCCCTTAGCGCAGCGCGAACCGCGGGAGTGGAACTCCTGGAGGAACGCCGTGCTGACCATCAAGGCAGTGCCCGGGCAACGTGCGCTGGTCGAGCGCGACGTCGCGGACGGCGCTGACGCAGGCCGATCCGACGCTGGTGTTCACATCGGGGACGTTCGATCAGATGCTTGACGCAACGATGACGCAGGAACGGCTCATCGCGATGATGTCCGGATTCTTCGGTGCGCTCGCGCTCCTGCTGGCCGGACTCGGGCTTTACGGCATCGTGGCGCAGGCGGTGAGCGCGCGTCGGACGGAGATCGGGCTGCGCATGGCCCTCGGCGCGCAGCCGACGGGTATCGTGCGCCTTGTCTTCCGTCGCGTTGGCGTCCTTATCGCGACGGGACTGGCGCTCGGCCTGGCTGGCAGCTGGTGGGCCGCACGGTTCATCGCGCCCCTGCTCTTCCAGGTCGAGGCGCGTGATCCGATGACGTTCTCGGGTACGGCCGCTGTCCTGGTTGCGGTGGGTGTGCTGGCTGCGTGGGTGCCCGCAAGGCGCGCAGCGAGGCTCGACCCGGCGACCGTTCTGCGAGAGGGATAGAGTTCCCACGGCGGACAAAGGTCGCGTGGCTTGCCTGTCATCGCACTTTGGCGCCGTCTGAGGGCGCAGATGAAACGTTGGTGAGCCTAACTTTCGCCAGTTGGAACCTCATCGGCAGATTTCTGCACGGACTCGAACATCTGCGACGAGTCGCATGAGCGTTGGCGCGTCAACTCTCGCCCACGCCTGGAGTTATTCATATCTGAGCGCCCGCGTCGGATCGAGCTGCGCCGCCCGACGTGCGGGCAGATATGAGGCAGTCAACGCGACTCCGATCAGAACGGCGAGTGCTGAGCCAATCGCAAATGGATCGCTCGGCGCAATGCCGAACAGCAAGCTCCCGATCAGCCGCGACGCGGCCAGGGCGAGAGCGACTCCGATACCTGCTCCGATCGTCACGACGACGACGGTTTGGCGCATGACGAGGCGAAGGACGTCGGAACGCCGCGCGCCCAGAGCCATACGGATTCCGATCTCCTGTGTTCGTCGGATCGTTTCATACGACACGACACCGTACAGGCCGACGCAGGCCAAGAGCAGTCCGATCATTCCCGAGACGGTCGTCAGGGCCGCGAACGCGCGCGGCTTCCCAATCGTCTCGGCAATTTGCTGTCGCTGGGTCTTCATCTCGGCGAGTGGAATGCTGGGATCAGTCCGTCGAACCGCCTCGCGGATTGCGGAGGCGACGGTCACCGGATCTGAGGCAGTGCGCACTTCAACGGTCATTCCGCTGGGCGGGGCCTGCGCATGCGGCATGAAGAGCGTCGGCGGCACCTGCTGCTCGAGGCTCGCGTACTTCGAATCGCGCGCCACGCCGATCACTTGGATTGCGACATTGCGGTCGGCGCCATTCACAAACTGAAAATGGCGCCCCACAGGCGTTCGCTCACCAAACAGGTGCTGCGCCATCGTTTCGTTGATGACGGCCACGCGAGGACGACCTTGCGTGTCGGCGGCCGACAGGTCCCGTCCCGCGACCAACGGTATGCCCATGGTCGCGAGGAAGTTCCACCGGGTAATCTGAATGAATGCGTTCTTTGGAAGGCCGATACCATCTGGTTGCACGGGTTCTTCCCATTCGCTCCTCGCGATGAGCGGCATCACCGACATCGTACAAGACTGAACGCCGGGAACGGCTTCGATTGCAGCCATGATCCGGTCGTATAGATCAAAGATCCGAGACGAACTGTCACTCTGCAGGGCAGGATCAATCCGAAACACCAACAGGTTGTCGGCGTTGAACCCGACGTCAACCTTGCTGAGATTGTAAAGAGTGCGCACCAGGAGCCCGGCGCCGACGAGGAGCACGAGGCTGATGGCGACCTGCGCCGTGAGAAGGGCCCTGCCCGCAACCCCGCGGGTACTGCTTCCCTTTTGCGCGCTGGTTTTCAGCGACGGTCCAAGGTCTGTCCGCGTCGCTCGCAGCGCAGGTCCGATGCCAAACAGCACCGCGGTGATCGCCGACAGAACAGCCGTGAATGCGAGCACCCGCGGATCGATGCGCGCATCCACGATGGGAGTCTCCCGTGCTGGGAGCCACAGCATGAAATCTTTCCCCCACCAGGCAAGGATCGCGCCGCCGATCCCCCAGTACGGCGAGGAGGAGGGTTTCGGTCAGCAACTGCCGAACCACTCGCCAGCGGCTCGCGCCGAGTGTCAGACGCACCGCTACCTCCTGGCGGCGCGCAGACGCGCGCACCAGCTGGAGGGTCGCCAGATTGACACATACGATCAGCAGAATGGCGGCGACGACAGCGAACACGGCGGACAGGATCTGCTGTGCATCGATGCGGGGGCCATCGGGCCCTTGCGCGCCAGGGAGCACCCGGAGCTGTGGAAGCTCGCTCCGTGTGGGATTTGGCGTATCTGGCGGGCGCGCCGCCCAACTTTCACGGACCGTATCCGCAAAGGTCGGTTGCAGCTCGGCGAGCGCCTGTTCTCGCGTGACGCCCGGCTTCAATCGTCCCATCATCTGGAGCCACCAGACCGATACTGACCGAGCGCGCGCCGTCGGACTCAGACGCGTCGCGACGGAGATCGGGAGCTGAATATCGCTCGACTCGTTCATCCGAGGTCCATCAAATCCTTCCGGCGTTATGCCGACGATTACGACAGATGACCGATTGACATCAATCGTCTTCCCGAGGACGCTCGGGTTGCCCGCAAACCGGCGTCGCCAATAGCGATGACTAATCACGGCCACCGGTTCCGCCTCTGGACGATCGTCAGACACTGACAAGGTGCGCCCGACGATCGCCTTAACGCCCAGGCTCGCAAAGTAACCCCCCGTGACGAACAGGCCGGAGGCGGTATCGGCCTGCCCATCGGCGACGATGTTCAGCGTACCGGCAGGCGAGAAGGCGAAGACGTCTGACAGTGTGGCGGTGTGTTCACGGAACCGTTCGAAGGTGAGGGCGGAAAACGACGTGCGAACCCCGACCCCAGGGGCCGGTCCGGATCGACCGTAGCCCATGTGGCGAGCCACCATTGAATTATCTGTACGCAGCCAATCAAACACGACCAATTCTTCAGGGTTCTTCACCGGAAGCTTGCGAAGGAGCAGCGCGTCTACGACGCTGAACACCGCCGTGTTCGCGCCGATGCCGAGCGCGAGCGTCGCGATTGCAGCCGCCGTAAAGCCTTTGTTTCTGCCGAAAGTGCGAAACGCATATCGCAGGTCGCCGCGAGATTCGTCTAACAGCCTCAGCCCGAGACTCTGCCGAGCCTCTTCCTTGTATTTCTCCACGGATCCGAACTCGAGCCGCGCGATCCGCATGGCTTCTGCCGGGGAGACGCCGCCGCGCGCAATGAGGTCTTCGGCGCGGCGCTCGAGGTGAAACTGCAATTCGTCGGACATGTTTCGCTCCACGTCGGTGCGGTGGAGGACGTTGTGCCAGAACGAACGCAGTCGAGCCCAGAGCGCCATTACGCCTCCTGTGCGCGCAGTGCCGTGTTAACAGCGAGAATGGTGCGAGTCCAACGTTCGGTTGCGGCCTTTAGGTGCTTTCGGCCGGAGGCAGTGAGACTATAGAACTTGGCCTTGCGGTTGTTGTCGGACGTGCCCCACTCGGTGTCGAGCAGCCCCCTATGTTCCAGGCGATACAGCGCGGGGTACAGGGCGCCTTGCTCGATGGCCAGCGCGTTGCCGGTGATGTGCTCGATGCGCAGCAACACGCCGTAACCATGCTCGGCACCGAGCGAAACGGCCTTCAGGATCAGTAAGTCGAGCGTGCCAGGCAGAAGCTCAGCCGCTGGAACCACGTGTGCTCTCCTATACGATTTAGGAGAATATGACCCGCTTTCCTAAGCTGTCAAGGAGAAAGCTGCGCACGAGGAGCGACACGTGCGGTCCGAGTGGAACGTGACTGACACCAACCGGAAAGCGCGTTTCTACACCATTCGCGCGCGAGAAGTACGACCACTTCGCACTCCGTGCACACCTGAAATCGCTCGGCATCTCGCTGCGGTCGGCCACCGAGCCGATCGACGACACGTCCACCGGCAAGCTGATGGAAGGGGTACTGGCGTCGTTCGCGCAGTTCGACAACGACGTGCGCTCGGACCGCACGCGCGCCGGGATGCGCGCCGCGCTGGAACTCGGGCCGATGGACGTTCCCGGCGCCCTCGGATATCTGAACGCGCCGAAATGGTCGGGCAAGAGCCTGGTGCCGATCCCGAACGCGCGCCGCTCGTCGCGCGGGCGTTCGAGGAACTGGCGACGGGGCGATACACGAAGCAGGAAGTGATTGCCCGAATGACCGAGGCTGGCTTGCGCACGCGGCGTGGATTGGTGCTCTCGCCGCAGAGCTTCGGGCAGATGATGCGAAACTCGATCTACGTCGGCAGGGTCGAAAGCCCCGACTACGGCGTGTCGGCCCGCGGCGATTTCGAGCCGCTCGTCGACGAGGCCACGTTCTATCGCGCGCAGGCTGTGCTCGATGGCCGCGTCGTCGTGGCCGGGCCACGACAGCGGAATCATCCGGACTTTCCCGCTGCGGGGATTCGTGCGTTGCGAGATCTGCGGCCGACCGCTGACGGGCAGCTGGTCGAAGGGCCGGAACGGCCATTACGCGTACTACCACTGCCAGCGGCAGTGCCGGGCGGTCAATATCAGCAAAGCGGCGCTCGAAGGGGCGTTCGTCGATGAGCTCGCACTACTGCAGCCAACACCGGGCTACATGCGTCTGGTCAAGGATCGAATCCTCTGCGTGTGGGAGCAGCGTCGGGCTGAAGCGAAGGACCGGACGACGGAACAGCAACGGCGGGTAAGTGCCATCCAGCAGAAGCTGGACAAGCTGGACGAGGCGTTCCTGTACGCGGAGGCGATCGACCTCACGACCTACAGCCGACAACGCGACAAGCTGCGCGAGGACCTGACGCTGGCCAAGATCGACCATCACGCCGAGGCCGTCGATGAACTCGACGTAGAGGGCATCCTGGCGTTCGCAGAACGCATTCTGCCGCGCGCGTCAGACCTGTGGGTGCAAGCGTCGCTCGACTACAAGCAGCGGCTGCAGTTGCTGTTCTTTCCGGAAGGGATCGCGTACGACGGAAATCGGTTCAATCGAACCGCCGTAACCGCACCACTTTTCAATTACTTGACGCCAGACGAAGGCGCTGATGAAAGAGTGGTGAGCCGCGAAGGAATCGAACGTTCCCGGCGATTCGTTCTAGCGGCGCCAATGAGTCTCGTCCCCGATACGTTGCCTGTCGGCCGCCCCACCGGTCGGGCGTCCAACGGTCCCGCTGACGCGCTCGACGCGCGGCGGGTTACATCGCGTGGCCGTATTTCAAATCCCAGACCCGCCAGAACTCGCGCATCTCATCGGTTGTGCCGAGTGAAACGCGCACGAAATGCCCGAATCCCGGAAACGGCCCCGAGATGAGCACTCCCTGGCTGCTGAAGTGCGCCACCACCTCGCTCGCATTGTGCTGCGTGTTGAACATGACGAAGTTGGCGTGCGAATCAATCGCCCGCAGCATCCTGGCATTCGCCTGGTTCAGGAATTCCTGCCGGCGATCGGCATTCGACGCCGCGCTCGTCCGGACGTAATCGACGTCCTCGAGTGCGGCCAGCGCTGCGCGTGCGGCCAGACCGCTGACACTGTCGGGAAGCGGATGGGAACGAAGCAGCCTCGCGGCGTCCGGGGCAGCAACCGCATATCCCACCCGCAGCCCCGCCAGCCCGTGGATCGCGGAAAAGCTGCGCGTCACGATCAGACGTGGGTCGCCAGTCGGGTGGTCGATGAACGATGAGTAGTCGGAGGATCCGCCGACGTAGTGGTGGTACGCCTCGTCAATCAGGACGCGAGCGGTCCCGGGCAAGTGAGCAATGAACGACTCGAGCGCCCGCCGCGGCGTAACGCTGCCGGTCGGATTGTTCGGGTTGCAGACGTAGACCAGCGACGTACGCTCATCCACCCGTGCGGCCATCGCGTCCAGATCGTGTGAGTAGTTGTGCGCGAGCGGAACCGCGGCAACCTCGGCGCCGGCCGCCTCGGCGAATCGTGCAATGAGGTCGAAGGTCGGCGCGGCGACCACGACCTTGCGTTGCGGCCCGGCGAACGTGTCGATGGCGATGCGCAGGAGCTCGGTCGATCCGCAACCCAACACGATTTGATCGGGCTCGACGTTATGAAGATCCGAAAGTCTCTTCTGCAGCGCCTGGATCTCTTGACCGGGATACCGATTGGCGGTTCGACCGGCGGCGTCGCGTAACGCTGCGACGGCGCGCGGTGAGGCTCCGAGCGCATTTTCGTTGCGGTCCAGTCTCACGATCCGCCCGACTTGCTCATCGTCGGTCCACGACGACGGCAATGGGACGCCGCGTGCGCCGGGAACGGCGGCGAGCGCCGCCCCGGCTCCAATTCGATGCAGGAGCGACCGCCGCGTAATTCGCGCGGCGCTCATTGCATCACCAGGGTGACGGTTGTCGAGTGCACTCGACCGCCACCGGATCCCGTAATGGTCAGTGTTGACGTCCCTTTCGGGACCTGCTTTTTCGTCGCCACGGTGAGCGTGGACGTGCCCGAAGTCGAGATGGACGATGGCGCGAACGTGGTGGTGGCAGACTTCGGTACGCCAGTCACGGACAGACTTACCGTACTGGAGAATCCCTGACCGGCTGTAACCGTGAGAGTGTACGTCGTCGATTTGCCGCGGGTGACCGTCCGACTCGATGGAGTCGCAGAAATCGAGAAGTCGCCGGTTAGCACGGTCAGGGTAACCGTTTTCGAGTGCGACACTTGTTGGCCGGCGCCGGTCGTCCCGGTAATGACCAGCGAGTACGTTCCCGCTGGTGTCGAACCCGAGGTGTTGACGCTGAGCGTCGTGGATCCCGAAGCGGTCACGGCAGTCGGCGCAAATGTACCGGTGGCGCCTGCGGGCAGTCCGTTGACGCTGAACGTCACGACCCCGGTAAAGCCGGTTCCGGCTGTCACTGTGGCCGTGTACGAAGCGCCGGCGCCTGCGGACACGGTTTGCGAAGACGGTGTGGCCGACAGCGTGAAATCGGGAACCGTGATCGTACGTGAAACAATGGGGCTCGCCAGGCCGCGGTTGTCGGTGGCCTGGAACGACGCGACGAACGTGCCCGGAGTGGAGTACTGCACGTTGCCGGGATTCGCCACCGACGCGGAGGCGGGGCTGCCACCAGGGAACGTCCACGAGTACACGCTGATCGTGCCATCCGAATCGGTTGCATCACCCGAGAAGGAGATCGATTGACCTGGGTTGACGGTCATGTTCGTCGCAGGACTGGTGATCGTTGCCGTCGGCGCCTGATTCTGAATCGATGCAGAGAGTTGTGCGAACGTCGCGACCGATGGTACGCCCGTGGAATTCAGGATGAACAGCATGTAGTAGCCGGGAGGCGCAAGGTTGCCGTTGGGTGGCGCGGTGACACTCAGCTCGCCTGCACCGGCGGTGAACGACAACTCGATCAGTCGTTGATCCATGTCGAAGGAGTGAGTCGGCGCGCCGGGCCGGACCAGCACGACCGACCGGATGTCGGACGCGTCCGGCGTCTGCACCTGGAACGTGGCTCCGTACCCGAACGCGGGCGTCACGCTGTTGATGGAAGGACGCACCGCGGGGCTCTCGTCGGCGTTGAACAGGTACGCCGGCGAGTAGATTTCCATGTGCTGTTCGTAGCTGCCGCGGCTCGGGTTCCCACCGGTGAGCAGCACTGTGGCGTCGGGCAGCAGCAGCGCATTCGAGTGATAGAGGCGCGCGAACGCGTTTGCGGCTGCCGACGAGAACGTATTCGTGTCCGGGTCGTAGAGATCGGCGTTGAAGCTCGCTGTTGTGGCGTCCTCGTCGGCTGACGATCCGCCCGTCGCGAGGACCTTGCCATTGGGCAGGATCGTCGCGTTCATCTCGATACGTGCCTTCGACATCGACGGGCCGTAATGCCACTGGGGGGTTGGCGCCGACATGTCCAGAATTTCCGTCGTGGCCGTCGCCGGGTTGCCGCCGCCCAGGATCAGGACCCTTGCCGGGTAGCCGGCCGCCGGCCTCAGCGGCAGCAGCACGGATGTCCCGTAGGTCCGAGTGCCGGTGTAATTGGTCGAGGCGACAACCCCGGTCCACGCGTGGGTCGAGGGATTGAAGATTCGCGATCCGGTCCCGGACCCTGAATAGAGCACTCTGCCGTCCGGCAAGAGATGCATGCGTGGATACAACGGAGGCGTCCAGCCGGCCGGGTATCCGGACTCCATCCGACGCCGGGCGTGAAGATCTCGACGGCGGTATTCGTCCCGCCGGTCTCCTTCAGCCCGGAGAATGTCATCACACGCCCATCCCCCAGCGTCGTCACGGTCGGGTACCAGCGACCGTGCGCCATGCTCTGCACGTCAGTGAACGTGTTGGTCAGTGGATCAAAGACGGCGTTGCGCGGCTGCCCGTAGAAGGGATCGTATTGAATGGTGCCGCCGTTGATCAGCGGTCGGCCATCGGGCAGGATGACCATGCCATTGCAGAACATGTCCCAGGTGACCGGCTGCGTCATGATGGAGCCGGAGTCGGGATCCCAGACTCCAGCCTGGAGATTCGTATTGCCTGCGACATTGCCTGAGCCCGAAACCACCAGGACCTTCCCCGTACGGAGCAGCGCAACGTGCACCGGGTTGATGGGCATCAGATCGGGCAGGGTCTTCCACTCTCCCACCACCGACTTTGAGGACTGTGCCCGAATCCCCGCGCCCGGTATCGCGTGGAGACCCGCCACGAGCAGAATCGCAACTGCAACGGACGCGAGGCTCGGACTAGTGCGAACTCGGGAACCGCTTCGCATACTTCCTCCGGCGCCACGTCTTCGGCGCACTCGCAACGTGTTGGGGACGATGGTGGTCAGAGGAAATTGTGCAAATGGCGAACCAGAGGCGAAGCTTGATTTGCTGGTGAATTGATCGGGTCTACAAGATCGGTCTTCAAGAGGGCAAAGAAGTTTGCTAGCGGGCAGCCAGTTGTCTACCATCCGGAGGACTTTCTGCAGGGTCGTGGCAGCCTGACGGCGCGTCGGCGGAGGGAATTTAGTGCGCCGGATTTTCGCGAGTTGGAACCATGTGAGGATTCTGCTGGGCCGGATCCAGGCACTCCGACAGGCGGCCTGGACCGGATGGCAGTGCTCCGGTCAGTTTGCTGAGCGCAGCTTTATCGCCGAGGTGGGTAATAGTCAACGCTTGCCGCGGCAGTGGCGCAGAGTGGCACATCGTGGCTTCTGGCTGTCTCTACGACAGTCCGGATTGCGTCCACAATGATCCCCGTACCTCCGCTCAATGCGCTCAGCGGCGATCCGATTGTCGCGCCCGAATGCAACGCCCTCGAGCCGGACGACTTCGTCGCGCCTGGTGCGACCTACCGGGAAGAGCCGCTTGCCGCGGCAGGAACGGCCAAGTTCCAGTGTTGTATTCACCCTTGGATGAGGCTGGAAGTAAAGGTCCAGGAGAAGTAAGAGCTGCGTTCGGGACGTCGGCTTTCCCAGCCGCGGGGTGCGCATCGCTGTACGACTCGAGCGGTCACGCGCAACGAACGTGAGAAGGATTTGTCCTGTACAAGGTCACGCTGCACCCCTGCCGTCGGCGAGAAGTCCACTCAGCCCATCTACGTGGTCAGAGGCTTTGACGACGGACAACCCGAGCAGGCGCCCCACGAAGACGCCCGCGCCACCGACTTGTAGTCCTCACGTCCTATCGAGGCTGGATCGGCTTGGGCTACGGCAGGTTGTAGCGAACCTGCGCGAGAAAGATGAACGATCGCGCCGACGACAACCCGTTCTGTGGCGTCGACAACGGCTCCCTGGTCAGCCACGACACCTGCACGTTGAACTGAGCCGAACCTCGATCGGGTGTCTTGACGATCTGATAGGCGCCGGTCGCCGCCACCTCTCGAATCGTGCGGTTGTTGCTGCTCGAGGAGCCGGGATAGCCGAAGCCGATGGCGCTGCCGTCGCGGTCGGTGGAGTAATTGCCGTCGGTGTTCACGCCGCTGTAGTATCCGGCGACGGAAACCCGGTCGGTCACGGATTGTTCCACGCCGGCGACCCAGGAGGTGGTGTCAGTCAAACTGATGGAGCCATCGCTGCGGAATGCCGCATCGGGGACCAGCCCGCCGATGTAGCGTCCCAGTCCTGACCCGACCGCCCCCTGTCCGAAGATCTTCGTGGTCCGGGTGGGATTGACGCGGACGTTGAAGCTGACGCCGCCGGCGGCGGCCTTGAAGTCGTCGTCGTAGGGCGCCACCGTGTGGCGGAACACGCGAAGCACACCGCCGGCGTCGACATGGAACGCGGGTCGAGGCGAATAGGTGACGCGGGTTACGAAGTCCGGCATGAGATTGGGCGCTTTCAGTTCGTCCGCGCCGGTGTTGTATTGGGCATCGATGTCGGCGGCGCAGCACTGCGGCAGTGTCACCAGTCCCTTGCCCAGTTGCTGCTCGGGGTTTTCAACCGACACCGCCCAGTTGAAGCGGGTCGACGGGCGCCAGGACAGACGCAGCTGCGGCGACCGGTTCCAGATCATGCCCGCCACGTAGTTCAAGTCGACGGCTTGCGTCAGTTCAACGTCCGCCGGCCAGATCGAGAGCTGATCCTTCGGCGCGGTCATCAGCGAGAATGCCTGGCCGGCCGCGAGAAAAAACGTCTGCCCGTATTGCACTTCGGCGAACGCAAGCCGCAAACGGAAACCGACGCCTGACGTCGTCACGGCGACATTGCCAGCCGTGGATCCGGCGAAATCCATTTCAAAATATCCCGACAACCGGTGGAACCGAGTGCCCTCGGGATAATCAGCATCGACGCGGATCGACAGCCGCGACGCCTGCGCGCTCAAGCGCGATTCACTGACATTGCCCTGCACGGTATCGGCATAGGGAACGGACGCGAAGTTCGTGCCCACGCCGCCGCCGCTGTTGGTCGATCGGTAGATGCCGTGCAGGCCGACATAGCCGCCAATCCGGAGTTTCGCTGGGCCGGCGTCGAGCGATGGTCCTTCGGGCTGTTCCTTGGCGATCTCCTGAGTGGGATTGAGAGGGCGCTGCTCGGCCGGCTGGCCTCCTGGTGGTGTTTGAGCCGCAGCCATCGTCGCGACGATCAGGACCGATCCACATCCGAAGACGATTCGAAGTCTCTGCATGCGGCGCTCCCGGAATTGCTCGGTGACGAGGCCAGACATCTACCACTCGCGGCGGGAAGGATTTCGTTGCGAGGCCGAGACGGCTAGGGATGGTGTGCGGGCTCGAATTCGTAAAGCGACGCGGCCAGCCTTTTCAGTCCACGATCATGAGCGATCAGATCGAGATGGAGTGAAGACCAGTCCGAGAGCAATAGAGTCTCGTCGCCTTGCCCGTCGTATGTCTTGAGGTAGCCGCCACAGGACTCGCAGTGGTCGATGCGCAGCCCGGCTTCTCCCTCGATGGTCACACTCGCGAGCCGTTGAGAGTCGATTTCACAGAACGGGCAGCCGGTTCGTTTGAATTGCCAGCGCGTGCCGCAGCAGCCGCACGAGAGCAGGCGCATGCGCCCGGGGTCGACGCCGACCAGTTGGGCCATCGCGGGCAAGGACCCGCACGTCGGGCAATACCGGCGAAGCCACCGCTCCTCGTCTCGCCAAGCGTCAAAGGCACTCACCACGGGACGGAGAAACCGCGCCATCGCCGTCCACGCCAGATACCGCAACAGCCCGGGGGACTGCGGGGTGAGCGCCTCGTCGCCCAGCAGAAAGTCAGCGATGCGGCGTGAGACCTGGGGTTCGCGCCGCAGTTCCGTGTCGAGCGCGCGGGTCCTGGTCGCGAGCTCTCCCGACGACGTTCCGGATGCGAGTGTTTCGAGCAGCGCGGCCGCCATCCGGCCGCCCGGTTCGAGATCGACGGCGGCATCTGCGCTCAGCAACAGCGGCACACCGGCAAGAAAGTCCGCGCGGTAATCCTCCCAGTCGGGCATGTGGACGTCGACGATCTCGATCCCGGCCACCGCGCGAGTGACCTGCGCGGAGAGGTCGGCGACGGGCCGGAGGTAGGCATGCGCGTCCAGCCACGGATCCGGAGTCATCGGCTCAGTGCCCCTCGATTGGCTCGGCGCGGGAGAGAACCGGCATATGACGGGCGGCCAGGCCGAAGAGGAAGATTGTCGCGGCGATCAGGCCGATCGACACGCCCCACTCGACGATCGACGGCGCGTAACTCTCCGGTGCACCCCAGGGCATGCGGCCCCGGAAGGTCATCGCGAACAGGACGACGTTCATGCGGTTGTACGCCACGCCGACGACCGTGAGGAGGGCCGCGACGAAGAGCACGTCGGCACGCTGGCGAAGCGACTTGCGGGCCAGCAGGATGAGGGGGAGCACGCCGCCGAGGAGGATCTCGGCGGCGAAGGCCATGCCGAGCCTTCCGCCGAAGGCACCGGCGAGCTGGTTCCGGATCGCCATGTCGCCGAGGCGGAACACGAGGTAGACGAGCATCGCCCAGAACGCGATCTGTCCGACCGAAGCGAGCCGCGAGATCTCGATCGGGCGGCGCCACGCCTTCGAGATCCACATGTCGATGAGGATCACGAGCGCGGTGCCGGCTGCGATCGACGACAGGAAGAAGGAGACGGGCATCACGGGAGACCACCACTGCGGGGCGAGCATGTTCGGCATCAGCAGGTACAGGGAGCCGAGCGAGCTCTGATGCATCGTCGACAGCGTGACGGCGGCGATCGCGAGCATGATCGGCTCGGCCCTCTGGTCCCGTGCGCGGAAAATCCAGGCGAGGCTACCGAAGACCACGGCCGTCGCGAGGGCGTAAAGGAGGTTGCGCGACAGCAGGTAGACGAACAAGGTCGCCGCCCCCGCCACGTAGGCGCCGTTCCATCGCCGCAACGCGGCCGCGGCCCGCTCGAATCCCCAACGCCCGAAAGGCACCGGCAGGAATTCGAGCAGGAGGATGGTGACGTAGAGGCCGACGCACCACGAGACCTCGAACATGGCCGAGTGGTCCGGCGCCTGCAGGGCGAGCTGGTAGGAGTTCCACGGCAGGCCGAGGTCAGCGAGGAGCGTGACCATCACGAACGAGTAGCTCAGGAGGCCCATCAGGACGGCGGTGCGGCCCAGCCCGTACAGATCTTTCCGCTGGAAGACATAGATCACGCCGGCCATCGCGAACGCGCCCGCGGCCACCGCGATCCACACCAGGTCGAAGAGGATCCACAGGCCCCACGGATAGGTGTCGGAGAGGTTCGTGCTGCCGCCGAGCCCCAGGGCGAAGCGCGCGACGAACGTGGCGGCGCCGAACGCCATCAGCAGGAGAAGGACCCAGTTGAACGGGGTCAACAGCTTGTCCCTGAGCGGCTCGAATTCGACGTGGCCGTGAGCGTCAGCCACCGCCTGAACCCGCTTCCGGAAGAAGGCGTACGAGGCGCCGAGCAGAGCGCCGACCGCCATCACGGCGGGGGGCACGGCGCCGAGCGCCGTCGAGGTGAACGCCGTAAACGGCTTCTCCCCGTACGTGGGGAAGCCGAGTTTCTCGAACGGCACGGCCGACAGGTACAGCACGCTCGTCCCACCGAGCTCCTTCTCTCCGTAGATGTGATTGACGTACCTGTCGGGCCGGTCGGCGATGCGCTTATGCGCGAGCGCCAGCATCTCGTCCCGTGTGCCGTAGCGGAGGGCGTCGGCAGGGCAGGCCTTGACGCAGGCTGGAATCGCCATGGTGTTGGCGAACTGCTTGGCCGCCTCGTCGGACAGCGGCTTCCCGTTGAACGCGACCGGCGCCGGCTGAACGGCGCGGTCGGCGCAATGCGTGCACTTCGAGATCTTCGGGGCGCGCGTGTTCCAGTCCGCGGTCGGCACGTCCCAGGGACACGCCAGCATGCAGTAGCGGCAACCGATGCACTCGTCGACGGCATACGACACCGGACCGTCGGGCTGCCGCTGGAGCGCCGTCGTCGGGCAGGCGGAGACGCAGGCCGGCTCCAGGCAGTGGAGGCAGCGCTGCATCACGAAGGCGGAATCCAGCCCTCCCGGCTTCGCCGGGTTCTCCATCTCGTGGAACGCGATGAGCGTGTACGTCTTCGCGCTGAGCGTCGCCGGGTTCTGGAAGCCCAGTTGATCCTGCAGCTCGGTCTTCTCGCCGTCCTTCTCGTTCCACTGCTTGCAGGCCACTTGGCACGCCCTGCAGCCGATGCAGTTGGCGATGTCGATCAGCGTCGCCCTGATCGGGCCCGCGGCCGTGGCCGTGGCTGGCGTCATGTGCGCCCCCTCGGTGATCCGGATCTTCGGGTGGCGGGGCGACCGGCCCTGACCACGTTGACGAGGCACGCCTTGCTCTCCTGGGTTCCCGCTCCAGGATCCCCGGCATCGATCGTGAGGTGGTTGACGCTCGGGCCGGTCGACAGTCCCTGGAAGCCCCAGTTGTACGGCATCCAGACGACGGTGACTTCCTGGTCGCCGATTTTCAACGCCTTCATGCGCGGCGTGACGAGGGCCTTGACCTCGAGCTCACCGCGCGCCGACGAGACCCGGACCCAGTCCCCAGATTTCACCTCGAGTTTCTGAGCGAGGGTTATCGGCAACTCCAGCACGGGTTCGGGAACGAGTTCGTTGAGCCACGGGACATTACGCGTCGTCGAGCCGCAGCACCAGTGCTCGGCGACCGTCGACGTCATCAGCACGTAGGGGAATTTGTCGACGGTGCCGATCGGCTGATGCGATGCGACGCGCGGATACTTGAGCATCGGGTTGCTCTTCACGCTCGGGTGAAGGTGGTTCTCCACCGGGCTCTCGACGGGTTCGTACATCTCCGGCAGCGGGCCGTCCTTCGGCACGTAGGCTACGTCGCGCCAATAGTCCGTGAATCTCACGTCGGGGTCCGAGTACACGGCCGCGAACAGGCGCCCGACGCCCTCCGCGCCGAGGTGGAAGGCCCGCTGGCCGTTCGGCGTGTCGGGTCCGTCGGTCAGGACCGGGACGTCCGGCACGTCATATCCGGTCCAGCGCTTCGCCTTCTCGTCCCACCAGACGATCGGTTTCGAGCCCGGATAGGGCTTGCCGTTCCGATCGCACGATGCGCGGTTGTAGAGGATGCGCATGTTGTTGGGCCAGGTCCACCCGAAGCCCGGATAGAGGCCGAGGCCTCCTGGATCCGTCGTCGAGTCGCGGCGCTTCGAGAGGTTCTCGCCGTTGCCGAAGACACCGGCGTAGATCCAGGCGCCAGACGAGGTGGAGCCGTCCGACCGCAGATCGCCGACCTTGCGGATGAGATCGCCCGCCTTGAGGCCGGTCTCGGGGTTGTCGCGCAGCGCGTAGCCGTTGATCTCGCGCAGGACATCCTCGGCCGTGGTGTAGGTCCAGAAGGCCTTGTTGATGATCTCGTCCCTGGGCTCCTTCGAGTCGTGGACCAGATCGCGTACGGCACGAAAAACGTGGTCCACGATCTCACCGTCAGGCCTGGCCTGCCCCGGAGGCTTCACGGCGGCGTGCCGCCACTGCACCATGCCGCCCGAGTTCGAGATGGTCCCGTTCTTCTCCATGAAGAATGCGGCGGGCAGAAGGATGACTTCGGTAGCGATGGTCTTCGGGTCCACGCCCGGACGCTTCCAGAACGCCGCCGTCTCCGTCTCCCAGATCTCCTGGACCACCAGCGTCTCGAGCCTCGCCATAGCCTCGAACGTCAGCGTCAGGTTGGGCAGCGTGACCGCCGGATTCTGGCCGACGATCCACAGGAGCTTCAGCTTGCCGGCGAGAGCATCCTCGAACATCGGCATGGTGCCGTAGTCCTTGGACACGTTGCGCTTGGGCAGCCAGCCATAGGCATAGTCGTTCTCGGCGGTCGCCGCATCACCGAAGAATGCCTTGAGCGTGTTGACGAGGTACCGGCTGTCGGCGATCCCGTTCTTGTGCACGTAGTCGAGGATCGTCGGCTCGGCGCTGGACGGAGAATTGAGGTAGCCCGGGTAGTAGTTGTAGAGCACCGCCATGTCGCAGGCGCCCTGCACGTTGGGCTCGCCGCGCAGCGCGTTGACGCCGCCGCCCGGCTTGCCGATGTTGCCGAGCAGGAGCTGCAGGATCGTGAACGATCGGATCCCCTGCACGCCGGTCGTGTGCTGGGTCATCCCGAGCGCATAGAGGATCGAGCCCGGCCGGTTCTTCGCCATCGTCTCCGCGATCTGCCGGATCTGATCGGCCGGAACGCCGGTGATCTGCTCGCCCGTCTCGAGCGTGTAGCGCGAGACGAAGGTCTTCAGCCGCGAGAATATGCAGTGCGGGTCATCGAGGCTCTTCGCAATACGCGGCTTGCCCTTCGCGTCGAGCTGGTATCCCCAGCTCTTGGTGTCGTAGGTGTGGTGCTCCGCGTCGTATCCGCTGAAGACTCCATCCTTGAAGCCGAAGGCTTCGTCGCCCAGGTAGAGGGCGTTTGTGTGGGTGACGACGTAATCCTCGTCGTACAGCTTATTGACGATGATGTGGTTGATCATCGCGTTCTGGAACGCCACATCGGTGCCGGGCCGGATGCGCGCGTACACGTCCGCCGTCGCCGAGGTCCGGGTGAATCGCGGATCGACGTGGATGATCGTCGCCCCGTTCTCCTGGGCCTTCCGAATCCACTTGAAGGCCATGGGGTGGTTTTCGGCGACGTTGCTGCCTTCCACGAGAATCGTCTTGCAGTTCTGCAAGTCGACCCAGTGGTTGGTCATCGCCCCCCGTCCGAATGAGGCCCCCAGACCGGGGACCGTGGGGCTATGTCAAAGCCGTGCCTGGTGCTCGACGTAGGCCAGGCCGAGCAGGCGGGCCGCCTTCTGAAAGAGGTAACACTCCTCGTTCGTGTTCTGCGCGCCTCCCATGAAGCCGATCGCGTCCGTCCGGTTGACCGGAACTTCCTTGTCGCCGACCTTTTCGGTGGCGATCCAGGTCGCGTCACGCGTCTTCCGAATCTTCTGCGCGACCCGCGAGATCGCGTCGTTCCACGAGATGTCCTCCCAGTGATCGCTACCCGGCGCCCGGTAGCGGGGCGTGGTGAGCCGCAACGGGGAGGCGTGCGTCGCGAACATGGAGATGCCCTTGACGCACAGTGACCCGCGGTTCACGATGTGGTCGTAGTCGCCCTCCATTTTCAGCAGCTTGCCGTCGCGGACGGCGGCGATCATGCCGCACCCGCACGAGCAGAAGTTGCACGAGGTGGTGAACTCGCTGACTTCCGAAAGCTTCAAGTCCTTCGTGGCGGCCCGCATCGCGGGAACGTCGAGAAGTCCGCCGAGCGCGAGGCCTGCGCCACCGCCGAACGTCAGCCGCAACAGGTCTCTGCGGCTGACTGTCGGCCGCGGTGTGTTCCTCTCATCCGCTGGGCTCTCGGATCGGTTCTGGATTTGAGTCTCCAGCGAATCATCCATGGCTTTCCTCAGTGTGACTGCAGAGATGTGGAACCAAGGCGGTTCGCAGCCCAGTTCGTGGGCCGACTGACGTGGCGCCCGCCGGCCCGCTGGAAGTTTCGTGCCAACGGAATCGTCCGCATTGACGCCGATTTGGCGGGGGAACCTCTGGGCGGCTCCGACAGTTCGGAGTGTGCCTCCGGGATGACGTACGGCTGCTCAGGCGAACACGTCCTTCTGGTGAACGCGGCAAGCCGCGGCACCGTGTGGCCACCCGCCCGCAACCGGCTGCTTGGACTGCACTCCAGAAGGCGACAGGGCGACCGTCACGCTCAGTTCGAGTTTCGCACCCCCTTCGACTACCATAGCCCATATTTCCGCAACGACATATCGACGGAGGCTGCACATGCCGCTTCGCAGAGTCGTCATCGGCCTGACCCTTGTCGCCGCCACCGTCGGCGCAACCGCCATTCGGCGTCCCGCGGCAGCCCCGGTGACGCTGGTGCTCGGGGTCGATCGTCCCGGGGGCTCGATCGCGAAGACGATGGTCGGGGTGTTCTTCGAGGACATCAACTTCGCCGCCGACGGCGGGCTGTATCCCGAGCGCGTGAAGAATCGATCCTTCGAGTTCCCCGATGCCCTCATGGGCTGGAAGCGCGCGACGCCAGCAGCGGGCACGTTCACGGTGCGCACGGACGCGCCGGTGAGTCCCAGGAACACGCACTACCTCCGGATCGAGGGGACCGATCCCGCAAAGCCCTTCGGAGTCATGAACGACGGCTTCCGCGGCGTTGGCGTCGAGGCCGGCAAGTCGTACGTGTTCTCCGTCGTGGCGCGCCGCGTCGGGAACGGTCCGAGCGCGCTGCGCGTGCAGGTCGTCGGCGGACTGCAGACGGTCTACGGAACCGCGCGAGTGGACGGGATCGGGTCGGACTGGGAACGCCACTCGGTAACGCTCGTGCCGACGCAGGCTCAGGCGTCGGGCCGTCTCGCCGTGTTCCTCGACGGGCCGGGCGCGATGGACGTGGACGTCGTGTCGTTGTTTCCGGCGGAGACGTACAAGAACCGGCCGGGCGGGCTGCGGAAGGATCTCGGAGAATTGCTCGAAGGGATGCACCCGGGCTTCATCCGTTTTCCGGGCGGGTGCATCGTCGAGGGGCGGTACTCTCGAGTACCGCTATCAATGGAAGACGACGATCGGCGATCCCGCCGATCGCCGGCTGATCATCAACCGCTGGAACGACGAGTTCCCGCACAAGCCGGCGCCGGACTATTACCAGTCGTATGGTCTCGGCTTCTTCGAGTACTTCCAGCTGGCGGAGGACATCGGCGCCGAACCGCTGCCCATCCTGAACTGCGGGATGGCGTGCCAGTTCAACTCCGCCGAGCTCGCGCCGATGAACAGGCTCGATCAGTACATCCAGGATGCGCTCGATCTCGTCGAGTTCGCCAACGGGCCGGCCACGTCGACATGGGGCAAGCGCCGCGCGGATCTGGGACACCCCGCGCCGTTCGGGATGAAACTGCTCGGCGTCGGCAACGAGCAGTGGGGGCCGGACTATCTGCCTCGCTTCGAGGCGTTCCAGAAGGCGCTCAAGGCGAAGTACCCCGAGGTGCAGCTCGTCGCGAGCGCCGATCCGTTCACCGATCGGCCGGCGGCGAAGGAGCAATCGGCGGCGCTGCGCAAGATGAACGCGGATCTCATCGACGAGCACTTTTACCGCACGCCCGATTGGTTCTTCCAGCACGCCTCGCAGTACGACGCCTACCCGCGGAGCGGCTCGAAGATCTTCGTCGGCGAGTACGCCGCGCACACGCGGGCCGTCGGGAGCGGCGAGAGCCGCAACGTTTGGCAGGCCGCGCTGGCCGAGGCGGCGTTCCTGACCGGCCTCGAGCGGAATGCGGACGTGGTGCGGATGTCCGCCTATGCGCCGCTCTTCGCGCACACCGACGCGTGGCAGTGGACGCCGAACCTGATCTGGTTCGACAACCTGCGCTCGTTCGCGACGCCGAACTATTACGTACAGCAGCTGTTCGCTGCGAACCGCGGGGAGACCGTGTTGCCGATTTCGCGCGATGGGAAGCCCGTCGAGGGGCAGGACGGGCTCTTCGCGAGCGCCGCGATCACCGGCGGCAATCGCGGATTCGTGGTGAAGCTGGTCAACTCCACGGGGACGCCGATGCCGGTGCGCATCGAAGTCCCCGGCGCGGGAAACGCGACTGGCGAGGCCGTATTCATTGCGGCCGAACCGGCAGCCGAGAACACCCTTGCGGCTCCCGATCTCGTCAAGCCGGTTCAGGAGCCGGTCGCAATGACCGACGGCGTGATCACGCGCACCCTACCGCCTTATTCGCTGACGGTGCTGCGCCCGGCGCGCTGATCGATTTTCTCCGGCGACAAATATCAGTACACCGGGCGTCGATACTGTCGTGCCGCTCCGCGCCGACGCCAGCTCTCTCGCCCGGCATACTGATATTTGTCGCATTTACCTACCGTGCAGGTTTTCAGGTCGGACAAGTCGTCGGGTGGAAGTGTGTCGAAGTCTTCGAGTTGAGGAGGGCTGCTGATGCGCTTCGTCGCCAGGAAGTTGTCTCCCTTCTCGAACTCCTGCTCGAGCCCGTCCATTCCCGACATCGTCAGATCATTGTCCATTCCTTTCAAGAGAGTCCGCGACGAGGGGCCGCATGTCCTCGGCATGATTGATGAGAAGCACGAGTGGGACTTCGAAGACGGAAGCGAATGTTCGTGAGCGTGGAAGAGCTCTGGCGTCTCGCTTCAAGACTACCTGAACGGGAATATCCCGCTCGGTACCATGATTGCTAACCGTTAGAACGCCGCGGCTTCGGCGGGTGGCTCAAACACCGACGTCAGGGCGTGCGGTACGATCATGAAACCAAGTCACCACTTCCCTCTGTTCGTTTGCCACGCGAACTGCTGCCGCTCTGTACCTGGCCAGCTACCTCTATCGCCATCTGTGCAATGAAGCTCCGGCCCTCTCGGCTGGAGTAGAGGTGGGAGAGCGGATCAATGATCGAGCCGAACGGATGCTGCGAGAGTGGGGCATTGACGCGAGCGCACATCGGCCCCAGCAACTCTCCCGCACCTTGTGTACTGAAGCGACCGCGATCTTCGTGATGGCGCCCTCGTACTTGCATCGCGTGGTGTGGGAATACGGCGAAGACCTTGCCGATAAGGCCTACCTGTTCGCCGATCCGTTCACCAGACCAGTGTCTCTCGGACATGGAGAGTACACGGTTGTCGATCCTTCGTTCGACGATCGACCGACGAGCGAGCTGCTGAAGGAGTTCGGATGGATGCGCGAGCGGGTGCTGCAAATCCGACTCGCTCTGCTCGGTGACAGCAGGCGACTTGTCCCGCTGAGTGACTACTTCGACCTCTGTAAAACGGTTGATCGCGGAAGTCATTGAGAGAAGGGCGCACATGCGTTATCACGTACTTGCATGCGATTACGACGGCACTATTGCGCATCACGGGCGAGTCGATGACGAGACCGTAGCGGCGCTCCGCCGAATACGCGACGCGGGCCGCCGCCTCATCCTCGTGACCGGCCGCCACCTGCAGGACTTACTCTCGGTCTGTCCGCACGTGGAGCTGTTCGACCGAATCGTTGCGGAAAACGGTGCCGTCGTTTACTGCCCAGCAACGCGCGAGGAAAAGCTTCTCGGCCAGCCGCCGCCCGAACCGTTTGTTCGCGCGCTGCGGGAGCGTGGTGTGTCCCCGGTCGCGGTCGGACGGGCGATCGTGGCGACGTGGAAGCCGCATGAGACCACCGTACTCGAGGTCATTCGTGATCTCGGACTCGAGTTGCATGTGATATTCAACAAGGACGCCGTGATGGTGCTGCCGGCGGGCTTGAATAAGGCAACCGGCCTCGCCGAGGCACTCCGGGAGCTCGGTCTGTCAGCACACAACGTCGTCGGGGTCGGAGACGCCGAGAACGATCATGCATTCCTGCGCCTCTGCGAGTGCCGGATTGCGCTGGCGAACGCAGTGCCGATGCTGCGAGAAGGCGCCGACCTTGTGACCCGGCACGATGAAGGGGCCGGCGTTCGCGAGCTTATTGAGAGGTTACTCGCCGTCGATTTGCGCGATCTCGAGCCACGGCTCGGGCGTCACGCCATCCCGCTTGGCATCCGCGCCGATGGCACTGAGATCCTGCTGCAGCCCTATGGCACAAGTGTTCTACTCGCCGGCTCGTCAGGGAGCGGCAAATCGACGCTGGCCTCGGCCGTTCTCGAGTCCCTCGCAGAGTGCGAGTACCAATTCTGCGTCATCGATCCTGAAGGCGACTACTCCGAGCTCTCGGGCGCAATCGTGCTCGGCGATTCGCAGCGCGAGCCGAGTGTCGCCGAAGTACTTGACGTGCTCGCGAAGCCTGGGCAGAACGTAGTCGTCAACCTGCTCGGAATCGAGCTCGGGCGCCGGCCAGCGTTCTTGCATGCCCTTTTGCCGCAACTCCAGGAATTCCGGGCGGCCACCGGCCGGCCGCACTGGATCGTCGTTGACGAGGCCCACCATCTGCTGCCGGCATCCTGGCGTGCCGCCGAGCACACGTTACCGCGCGAGCTCGGTAGCATTCTCTTCATCACGGTGCACCCGGAACTCATGGCCCCTTCCGCAATCTCGGCCATTGATTTGATGATCGCCGTGGGGACGTCGCCTGAGAATTGCATTCGTGCGTGGAGCGCAATGCTCGGTCTTCGACCCGCCGGCCTCGAGCCGACGACGCTGGAGGCCGGCGAGGCGCTCGCATGGAGGCGTGGCGAGGAGTCGCCGGCTTTTCGGTTCAAGATGGCCACACCCCGCGGCGACCGCCGCAGACACCGGCGCAAGTACGCGGAGGGAGAAATTCCGGACTACAACAGTTTCTATTTTCGGGGTCCCCAGGAGAAGTTGAACCTGCGGGCGCAGAATCTCACCCTCTTCCTCCAGCTTGGCGACGGCGTTGACGATGCGACGTGGCTTCATCACCTTCGACGCGGCGATTACTCGCGATGGTTTCGCGACGTCATACGGGACGAAGGCCTCGCGGACGAGGCCAGCCGCGTCGAGCGCGATCCGGACCTCGATACGCAGGCGACCCGCGTGGCGATTCATGCGGCCGTGGAGCAGCGGTACACGCACTCGGCGTAACGCCCTGATCGACTCCCGTCACGTTCGCGACGCTTCAGCTCGACCGGAAGGCCGCGGGTGAGTTCCGACGGAATCTGAACGCCCGCCCAACAACGCTGGCGTTCGTCTCTCGGGCGCCGCAGATCGACATCGAGCGCCTGAAGCGACGAATGGATTGGAAGATGACGTGGTACACCATCACAGCTTCGACACCGACTTCGGCGTGAACGAATGGCACGGCACGAACGCGCTCATCCGCGCATGGGACGAAGTGTTCCGCACATACTTCATCAACAACCGCGGGGACGAGCAGATGGGGAGCACTTGGAATTACCTCGACATCACGGCGCTCGGGCGTCGGAGGAGTGGGAGGACTCACCGGAGGCTACCCGCAGACGCCGCCTTCCAAGTGGTGGAACTGGCACGATGCCTACGATGACGCCCCGTCGTCCGAGTGCGTCCATCGGATCGCTTGACCCGCTGAGCTTCACCGTGCCAAGCTTCGGCCTCGGTGCACCCTATGTCGCTTGCCGAGGGCTCTCGCCTTGGACCGTACCAGATCATCGAACTGATCGGGTCCGGTGGCATGGGAGAGGTCTATCGTGCCCGCGACGTCCGCCTCGGGCGTGACGTCGCCGTCAAAGTGCTGCCGGATCGGCTCGCCGGCGATCCGCAGGCTCTCATCCGCTTCGAACGGGAGGCGCGCGCCGTCGCGGCGTTGTCTCATCCGAACGTGCTTGCGCTCTACGACTTCGGAAAATACGACGGCAGCCTCTGCGCAGTCACGGAGCTGCTCGAAGGCGAATCGCTGGACCGGCGGATCGCGCGCGAGAAGATCACCTGGCGGCAGGCGGCCGAGATCGCCGCCGCCATCGCCGACGGCCTGTCGGCGGCTCACGCCAGAGGGATCGTTCACCGTGATCTGAAGCCCACCAACGTATTCGTCACGCGGGACGGCCTGGTCAAGGTGATCGATTTCGGCCTGGCGCGGCCGGCGGTGTTGGGAGTCCCGGCCCCAGGCGCTCCCACCGTGCTGGCCAACACCGAGCCCGGGACCGTGCTCGGGACCATCGGATACATGTCGCCGGAACAGGTCCGAGGAGAAGAGATCGACGCGCGCAGCGATGTCTTTTCTCTCGGGTGCGTACTGTACAAAATGCTGACGGGCCAGCAGGCATTCCTGCGAAGGACGTCGGCCGAAACTCTGGCGGCCATCCTCCGTGATCAACCCAGCGAGCTGAGCGGCGCCAGCGCCGCGATGCCCTCGAACATCGAGCCGGTGGTCCGCCGATGCCTCGAGAAGGACAGGAACCAGAGGTTCCAGTCGGCGAGCGACCTCGCCTTTGCGCTCCGGGCACTGCCGACTGCGACCACGAGTCAGCGGGCCGCGGTTCCGATCCGATGGAATTGGCGCTGGATCGCGGCTGTCGCGGCTGTCCTGCTGGTGTCTGTCGTTGCGGTCCCGAACACGCGGGAGGCGCTCACCTCGTGGTTCGCTCCCGCGCACGTCACATCGATTGCCGTTCTACCGTTCGTCAACGATTCCGGCGACGCGGCGCAGGAATTCGTGGCGGACGGCGTCACGGAGCAATTGATTGGAGACCTCGCGCGCATACCGGCGTTGCGTGTGGTCTCGCGCACGTCGGCGATGACCTACAAGGGGTCGCGAAAGCCGCTCCGCCAGATCGCCCAGGAACTGAACGTGACCGACGTGGTCGAAGGCTCGGTGTCGCGCATCGGCACGCGTGTGGCGGTGGCTGCGGACCTGATCAAAGCGTCTACCGAGACCCATGTGTGGAGCGATCGCTACGAGCGGGACATGCGCGACATCCTGTCGCTGCAGCGGGAAATTGCGGAGCAGGTCGGCCGAAAGGTCGCAGCCAAGCTCACCGCTGAGGATCTCCAACGGCTTCAAAATCGACGGACGATCGATCCGGAGGCGTTCGAATCGTACGTCCGCGGGCGCTACTACTGGAACAAACGTGGCGAGGCGGATCTGACTCGGGCCGTCGACGAATTCAACCATGCTATCGACGTCGATCCCACCTACGCGGCGGCGTATGCCGGTCTCGCGGACGCCTACTCCCAGATGGGTTATCTCGGCACCCTCCCGTTTCGGGACGCGTTTCCAAAGGCGAAAGCCGCCGCGAACCGGGCGCTCGAGCTCGACGCGGATCGTGGCGAACCGCACGCCTCGCTCGGCTACATTCATCTCTACTTCGACTGGGACTTCGCGGGCGCCGAGCGGGAGTTCAAACGCGCTATCGCGCTCGACCCCAACACCGTGACGGCGCGGCACTCCTACAGCATTCTTCTGACCGCCGCCTTGCGTCCCGAGGAAGCACGTCAGCAGATCGAGGCCGCGCACGGCCTCGATCCGTTCTCGGTGCTCGTGTCAACGGACATGGGTTTCGAGGAGTACTACGAACGGCAGTACGCGGAAGCCATCACCTCTCTTCAGGACGCGATCAAGAGGTATCCACAGGCGCCGCTCCCGCATTTCTGGCTCGCCCGCACCTATCAGGCGGAGGGCCGGTTCGACGAGGCGATTGCCGAATTCGAGCGGGGCGGACCGGCGCTCGCGAGCTTGCCGGCACTGTTCGCCGGGTTGGGGCACCTCTATGCGATCTCGGGACGGCGCGCCGACGCGCTGAAGGTCCTCGACACGATGGACGCGATGGCCAGCCAGCGTTTCGTCACCGCTTACGCACGCGCGCTGGTGTACCTGGGACTCGGCGACAAGAACCAGACGATCGAATGGCTGCAGCGCTCGTATGACGAGCGCGCCGCCTGGATGGTCTGGCTGCTGAAGGATCCGCGTTGGGATCCGATGCGTGGCGACACCCGCTTCGAAGCGATCGTCGACCGCGTCGGCTTTCCTCGCGAGGCGCGGGCGCGCGCACCCCAGCCGACTAACTGAGACGGCCTTGGGCATGCGAAAGAGGTTCGGCCAATTCGAGTTCCGCCAGGACACCCGGCAACTGCTGCGCGAACGCGAAGTGGTGCCGCTGTCGCCGAAAGCCTTCGCGCTGCTGGAGCTCCTGCTGGCGCAGGCGCCAGCGGCCGTCTCCAAGGACCAGATCCTCGGCCTCGTCTGGGAGGGCACCGTGGTCTCGGACGCCAGCCTGACGAACGTGATCGCCGAGATCCGGGCGGCTTTGGAAGACCGGTCACGGCAACCCCGATTCATCCGCACGGTTCATGGATTCGGCTACGCGTTCTGCGGCGAGATCCTGAACTCGCCCCGCAGCGAGGTCACGGCCGGCACGCTCTGGCGTCTGCGTGTCGGGGGCCTGCCGCTGGCTCTGATGCCGGGCGAAAACGTGATCGGCCGCGATCCAGACGTGGCGGTGCACATCGACCACTCGGAGATTTCCAGACGACACGCGCGGGTCTTGGTCAACGGTGACGGCGCGGTCGTCGAAGATCTTCAGAGTCGGAACGGATCGTTCCTGAACGGGAAGCGGATCGAGTCGCCAACGGTGCTTCACGATGGGGACGTTCTCAGCGTCGGACCCTTTGCGGTGAACGTCGAGCGCCGCCCCATCGCGGCGACCACAGTGCCGAATCGCATCGGTTGACCGCAAGTAATTCTTACGGTCAACCGATTTTGACGATCATCCGCGGATCGGGCCTGACGCTTGCGCATTGGTTGCGTCGGCGACGCCGACTATGACGTGGGACGTACCACGGCCTGTTCGGGCCCCGTGACGTAGCCGGCAAACTTTCCGTTCACCGTGCCGGTGAAATCGACTCCTCCCACCAGGTGCTGCTGGAGCGTCTGGCCAACGCGTCCGAGCTTGACGCTGTCGTCGCCAAGGTTGAACCACTTCGCCGCGGTTATCGTGTGCCACCAGGTGACGAAGAACAGGTTCGTGCGAGGCGCGGTCGGGTCCGGGCTGGGTACACCGTCCAGAATGACCTGATGGCGCCATCGAGTCATGAGGACGGGCGTGCCCTGGCGAAAGGAGTCCGGCTTGGGCGTGGTGAAATCTCCGCTCGGAGTTCGGTTCACGTAGATCGTCGTGGTGCCTTCACGAATGACGATCCTCAAGCTGCCGTGGGTAGTGACTTTCTCCGTCACCGAATCGTTGTAGAACGTCAACAACGCCGACGCCTCGTTCTGAGCAACTCCCGGAAGATAGATTTGACTGTCGCTCAGGCCTTCGACGTGGCTGAGGTATCCGTATTGAATCGATGTGGCGGGCAGTCCCGGCCCCGCGGGCGCGAAGTTCTGCACCTGTCCCACGAACTCGTAGAGCAGCTGGTCCCCCTGGCCGGGGTTCCTCTGCTGCGACTCCTGCGCCGACATGCGAGCCGGCATGCCGGCCAGCAAGACCGCCGTGGCAGACACGCAGCCGATCATCACGATCGCCTTCGACCTCATGGTTCCTCCTCGGATCGCTCGGGCGCCGATGCGCGGCGTCCCCCGATTGCGCGCAGGCCGGGCATCGGCCTGGCTGACCGAATCGTCAACGGAAGCGCGCGCGAGAGTCCTCGGAGGCTCGAAAGCGTTTTCGCAGCTTTTCACAATGGCTTTGGACCTTCAGGGTGCACGCCATAACTTGGAAAACCATTGGGAAAAGATTTGGTTGGAAGCGTTGACTTCACCTCCAGCCGAACCATAATGGCATCTCCGATGCGGTTCTTCTTCGCATTCCTCGCCGCATTCCTCATCTCCTCCGGGCCGGCCGCTGCCCAGGGATTGACCGGCGCACTCGTCGGGACGGTGAAGGATGAACAAGGCGCGGCCTTGGCCGGCGCGCTGGTCCGCGTGTCCTCATCGGCGCTGATCGGCGGATCGCTGACGGTGACGACGAACGACAAGGGCCAGCTGCGGTTTCCGGTTCTTACACCCGGAACGTATGCGGTCGATATCGAGCTGACGGGATTTGACCCGTATCACGAGGAAGGTCTCAGCATCGGTGCGGGCAGCACCCTCGCGAGAACGGCCGTGCTGAAGGTTGCAGGCATTGCAGAATCGGTCGTGGTCGAAGGCGGCGGCTCGCGGATCGAAGCTCGGAGCAGCGGCTTCGAAACCCGGATCGGACTCGACTACCTCCAGGCCATCCCCACACGACGGTTCAGCATGTTCGATGCAATCCGGACCGCGCCCGGCGTGTCGCCCACGTCGCCGTCGAGCGGCACTGTGAACACCGTGTCGGCGTTCGGATCCGGTGGCAACGAAAACCTGTTTCTGATCGATGGCACCAACTTCACGTGCCCCTGCGCCGGCGTGTCGCGCGCCGAGCCGAGCGTCGACGTCATTCAGGAAATGCAGGTCCAGTCCGTGGGGGTGTCAGCCGAATACGGCAACATTCAAGGCACCGTGTTCAACGTGGTGACCAAGCAGGGTGGAGATCGGTTCCGGTACGACGCGTCGTATTACGGTCAGCCGGCCAGCCTGACCAGCCAGCCGATCTTCCGCCCCGTCGCGGGCCGCTCCTCACCGAGCGGGTACGAGCGCATCAGATACCGCGACTTCACCACCGACCTTGGGGGCCCCGTGGTGCGCGAGCGGCTGTGGTTCTTCACCGGATACCAGTACCTGCGTGACGACGACAGCCAGCCGGGTGCGGACCCCGAGTTGCCGAGGACCTACCAGCAGGACAAGATCTTCGGGAAGCTCACCTGGAGGTTCAAGCCCGGCCTGCAACTCATGCAAAGCGTGCATCAGGAATCCTGGGTCAACCCGGACCGGCCGACGTTCGTGACGCCGTTCGAGGCAACCACCCGTCCCCAGGCGACGGTACGGGCGGTGACCTTCGGCGATCTGACGCAGACGCTATCGTCGAATACTGTGTGGACCGCGCGTGCCGGCCGCTTCGTCTACGACCGATTCGACTCGCCCAGCACCGGCGACCGGACCACGCCCAGCCATTTCGACC
Source organism: uncultured Acidobacteriota bacterium (assembly GCA_963771415.1). Classification (GTDB taxonomy): domain Bacteria; phylum Acidobacteriota; class Vicinamibacteria; order Vicinamibacterales; family 2-12-FULL-66-21; genus CAWAZT01. The sequence continues at coordinate 172,892 of CAVYTI010000013.1, forward strand.
GGGTCACGAACGTCACCAGCGATGCGCCGCCCCAGTACGGCGGGCTGGTGCTCATCCGTACGACATTCAAGGCGACGATCAGTCATTTCCAGCCCGCATTCTTCGGCGCCGATCACGAGTGGAAGATCGGCACGCAGGTCGAGCGGGGAGAGCACTACGGGCCGACCGTCATTCCTGGTGGCGTCAGATATCTCGACAACAACGGGCAACCGTTTCAAGCGGTCTCCGCGGATCCATTCAATGCCGGCGGTCTCTTCCTGACCGCCGCCGCGTTCGCGAGCGACACGGTAACGATCGGACCGGGGATCACGATCAACGCTGGTGTCCGGTTCGATCACAGCCGCGCCATCAGCCAGGACCTTCCCGCGGTTGACACGGAAGGAAACGAAACCAGCACAATCATCCAGGGCCTGGGCACGCTCTACACCTGGAACGTCGTCTCACCACGTCTGGGGGTCACCGCGAAACTGACGAGCGATGGTCGGACGGTTCTGCGCGCGAGCTACGGGCGATTCAACCAGGGCGTGTTGACTGGCGAGATCAGCCCGGTTCATCCCGGGGTGGCGCCGGTGACGACGACGGCGTTCGATCCAGCGACCGGTGGCTATACGCGCCTCGTCTCGGTCGTCGATCCCAACGTCAACCTTCTGATCGACCCATCGACCGACACGCCGAGGACCGACGAGTACTCGATCGGCGTCGATCGCGAACTGAACCCTCGCTGGTCGGCGGCGGTTGCGTACATTCACAAGAGCGGGAGCAAGTTCATCGCGTGGACCGACATCGCGGGCGAGTATCAGGAACAGACGCGCACGCTGCCGGACGGACGCAGCCTGCCCGTATTCGTGCTCACCAGCCCGACTTCCAGTCGACGGTTCCTGCTCACCAACCCCGACGACTACTCGCTGACGTACAACGGCCTCGTGATGGTGTTGGAAAGGCGCCGGGCCAACGGCTGGCAGGCCAGGGGTTCCTACACGTTCTCCAGGGCCTACGGCCTGCAGGCATCGAGCGGCGCGAGCGCCGCCGACCCGCAGGTCAGCACCGTCGCGCCCGCCTTTCCGACCGCAACGTTCGGACGCGATCCGAACAACCTCACCAATGCGAACGGTCGTCTGCCGAACGATCGACCGCACATGTTCAGGCTGATGGGTACGATCGACGTGCCGCACACGGGTGGCCTCACGGTCAGCGGCAACCTGCAGTACTTCAGCGGCAAGCCGTGGGCCTCGACGGCGCAGGTTTCGCTGCCGCAAGGGGACCAGCGGATCCTGCTCGAACCTCGCGGATCGCGCCGGCTGTCGTCCCAGACCTTGCTCGATCTCCGAGCATCGTACGCGTTCCACGTTGGTCAGCTGGGACGAATCGACGTGATGTGCGACCTCCTCAATGTGCTCAACGACACGGCCGAGGAAGCTCTCGCGACCGATAACTTCTACAGCCCGAACTTCGGTTTGCCTAGCCGTCTTCATCGACCCGCGTCGCGCGATGCTTGGCGTCAGATTGAACCTGGGGCGCTAGCGCCAAGCGCGTCGCCTCGTCGGGCGAGGTTCCTTCGGCGATCAACTCTCGGTAGCGGTCTTCCAGATGCTGCGAGAGCTCGTGACGATCTCGGTCTCGCGGGTCGGCGAGAGCCGAAGCGACGCCAGTCGGGCACGTACGTGTGGCGCCCATTCAGGCATGTTCGTCTCCCGTCACGCGCCGCACGGCCTCGATAAATGCGGCCCACGTCTTCCGCTGCTGCGCGAGCACGCGCCGCCCTTCCGCCGTGACCTTGTAAAAACGGCGGCGTCGCTCGTCGGGCTTCTCGACCCACGTTCCCTTGATCCACCCACGCTCCTCGAGGCGGTAGAGCAAGGGATAGAGCGAATCGATATGGAATGTCAGCTGCCCGTCAGACCGCGTGTGGATCAGTTTGCTCAGCTCATAGCCGTGGCGCGGACGCGCGTCGAGAAGCGAGAGGATGAGCAGTTCGGCCGATCCACGCTTCAGTTCGCGATCGAGCGCGCGCGTGTTGATATCTGTCATGAACAGATACTATGTAGACAGGTCTTCAGTGTCAATTTCTGCCACTCGATCTCGCCTGGGAGGTCCCTAACCCGTCGAGCAGGACACGCATGGCATGACCGGTCGGACCGGCACCGAGACAAGCCGCAAACGCCGTTGACCCTCCAGGTCGCGTTTCACTGATTGGCTCTCGGTGCGCGGATGCCCACGATGGCCAGAAGGCCGAACGGCTTCATCACAGGCCTCCTGAACGGCTCCTCGTCAGGGTCGCCTCGTAGTCGAAGCAGCTCGCTGCTGGTATGGCCATCGTCGCCTTTCGCTCAGCCTGGCCGCGATGATGACAGAGTTCGATGACTCGCGTGTAGCAAGCAGTCGGGTAGTGGCAAGCAATCCCGGCGCGCTCGGGCGCGCGATATGAGACGGTCACGTGTGTGCCGCATCCAGCCCGATTCCCGTTACCGCCAACTTTTCTGCAAGCGTAAGACTTCGCTGCTGGGAGCGGAAAGTGGTGAGCCGCATTTTCACGAGTTGGAACCCGCTCGACCAATGGCTTCGACAGGTTGAGAGATTGCGCCAGGTAGCGTAGGTCACTCGACGCCCGCAAAACGGACGGCCTTGAGTTAACATCGCGCGCGATGAGTTGCAGAACGCGATTTTCCGGCCGGAACCTGCTCATCGTCCTGATCGCGGGCGCGTTCACCCTTGCTGATGTCGGTGCCTGTTCCATGCCTTTCGCGCCGCCACAGAGAGACCTGGCGGCAGACGTGGATGGATTCGTTACGGCGCTTGCGGTGCACGACCATTTTTCGGGCTCGGTTCTCCTGTCGCACAACGGCCAGCCGCTCGTGCGTCGGGGATACGGCTTGGCGGATCGGAGGCGGCGCCGTCCGAACACGCCGGACACGCCGTTCATGCTCTCGTCGGTGGGCAAAGTGTTCACCGCCGTGGTGATTGCGAAACTGATCGAGCAGAAGCAGCTGTCGTTCGACACGACGCTCGGCGCTCTGGTGCCGGACTATCCTCTGGCAGATGCCCGCGATCACGTCAGCGTCGGGCATCTGCTCACCAAGAGCTCGGGCATCCAGGATCTGTTCCGCGTGCCGGCGTTCTGGTCGGAAATCCCGACCATCAAATCGCCCAACAGTTCCGCCCGGGCACGCAGTGGCATATAGCAATTCGAACTTTCTGCTCCTGGGTCTGATAGGACGGATTTCTGGAAGTACTTCGCGTCGACCCCGCTCACGGACAGCGACGGCACGCAGACCATTTTGGCCAGGCAGGTTGGTTTCCTGGTTTGGCTGAGACAAGTCTGGACGGACGGAGGCACGAACGGAAGTGGCGATGATGCAGACCCGACTTGCAGGCGCGGTTGCCCTCGCGTTGGCCTGGCTCGCGTGCGTTCACGCCGCAGGGCAGCAACGCCGCAACACGAGGCCGCCGGTACCGCTCGCTGACCACCACCAGCACCTGTTCAGCCCCGAGCTCGCGGCCCTGATGACGACGACGCCGCCGGTGGCCGCAGTGAAGCCGCGAACCGCCGCCGACCTGATCGAGCAGCTCGACGCCGCAGGTATCAAACGCGCCGTCGTCCTGTCCACGGCCTACATCTTCGAGCAGCCTTCTCGAAACGCTGACCACGCCGAAGAGAAGCTCAAACGCGACAATGATTGGACCAGCAAACAGGTTGCACAGTTCCCGGATCGTCTGATCGGATTCTGCGGGGTGAACCCGCTGAAGGACTACGCGCTCGCGGAGCTGGCGCGCTGTGCCGTGGATCCAAACCTTCGCCGCGGCCTCAAGCTGCACTTTGGCAATTCCGTTGTCGACTACCACAATCCGGAACACATCGCACAGGTGCGACGGGTCTTCCAGGCGGCGAACGACCGCCGGATGGCGATCGTGGTGCACGTGCGCGCTTCGCTCACGGCCAGGTTGCCGTGGGGGCGCGAAGAGGCGATGATCTTTCTGAACGAGCTCCTGCCCGCGGCGCCGGACGTGGTCGTGCAGGTCGCGCACCTCGCGAGCGCCGGATCGCCGGAGGATGAAGGCGCCCAGCAGGCCCTCGACGTCTTCGTCGACGCGGTGGCGCGGAACGATCCGCGGACACGCAATCTGTATTTCGACGCGACGACCCTGGGCGAGCCTCCAACTCCAGCCAATGCGCAGCGCTGGGCTACGGCGATCAGACGGGTGCCTACCCGAATTCTGTTCGGCTCCGATGCGACGACGGCTGCTGCCACGCCGGGCGGCGCGTGGATGGCGATGCGCAAGCTGTTGCCGCTGACGGACGACGAGTTCGAGCGCATTGCCAACAACACGGCGCCGTATCTGCGGTGAAACGGGGCGTCAAGACGAGCGAGGCCGACGTCGTATCGTCGAAAACTACAGTGGTCCCCGCGGGCGAAAGAAGAGAAGTGGTGAGCCGCATTTTCGCGAGTTGGAACGAGACCGACGGGTGGTTACGGCAAGTCGACAGATCGTAGCGTCGCGTGACGGTCGGAGCGCATGCCGCCTGTGCGGCGAGTCAGCGCGCTGCCTTCGTCCGAGCTGCTCGCCTGGTCGCGGCTTTGGGAGGGCGTCCGCCCAGCCGGCCGTTGGCACGCGACGCACGCGCCTTCGCATCGCTGCGCCTAGCGCCCACTAGAGCGGCAACGCCAACGACGCTGATTCGCGTCTTCCCTCGATTCGGAGACGCGTGCGACGCGGACTCGCGCGTCTGGCCGACTGGCCGGGTGCGCGTTCAGGTAATCCGTCAGGACCGCGCGGATGGCGCGCTCGGCCTTGGCGTGCGAATCGGCTGCGGCATAGACGGGCAGACCCGGCACGTAGGCGCTCACGGCGCCGCTCTGTTCTGTTTCGAGGACGATCGGGTAGAGCATTGTCATTCGACACCTGCCTCGCGCAGGATCCGATTGCCGAGCCGCCCGGCATCTTTTTTCGTGTGAACCGCCACCCACACTTCCTTCCCGGTCGTGGGGTGCTTCAACAACAGGTGGCTGCCCTTTCCAGACCGGATCTCGATGAACCCCGCGGCCCTCAGTTTGCGGATCACCTCGGCCCAGGTCACCTCGCCATCGTAAACCTACCGCTAGGTTTAGTCAAATGTGCGGATTGGGTGCCCGGAGGGACGGGTTCGATTCCTATCTGCGCTGGCGGTCGCGCCCACCCACAAGTGTTTGATGGTGTTGACTGAGCGAAGTGGTGAGCCGCGAAGGAATCGAACCTTCAACCCGCAGATTAAGTGACGTCGCAGGGGGTTGAAATAGCTAATATTTCTAGCGATTTCCGAGGTTGGTGTTGCAAAGCGAGGCAATGCGCTGCATCGCGACGCAACCCAGGCGCAACCGTGTTATCAGTGTCGCCAGGGAGGATCTTCTTGGTTCCCGACTCACCCTCGCGAGAGCGGCAGCAGAACGTTGTCGTTCGGTGGTGGACTTGCCGGCGAATCAGCTTCGGGCACAGGAACGCGAGGGCACGGCATGGATTGGAGGGAGTTGCGTGAATTGACCTCGCTTCCAGAACTTGCTGCAGATCATCGGGAGTCCCGTAAGACGACCTCCGCATGAGCTGAGAATGGCAGACGGCTTGCTCCCCGGCTCTCCCGCTGGGACCGATTCACCCCGGGAGGACCCAATGGGCCATCGACCACACCATCGAATGCTACTCGGCGTCGTGCTCTGGGCAACCGTTTGCCTCCTGCCGGCTCGTTCGGCGGCCGCGGAACGCCTGTGCGATCCCTCCTTTGAGAACTGTCGCACGCCGCTCCTGACCCTCATCGCGAACGAGCGCGCGAAGATCGACGTTGCGTTCGACGAGATGGAGGACAGCGTCATTGCGGACGCGCTCATCAACCGCTTCAAAGCCGGTGTCCCGGTCCGCGTGATCGCCGATGCCCGCCGCAACAGCGTGTCCCCCCAGAACGGCGTCATTCTCCAGAAACTCGCCGCGGCAGGGATTCCGATACGCGTCCGGTCGGTGGGCGCAACGATGCATTGGAAGTTCATGCTCTTCGTCGGACAGGAAACGCTCGAGTTCGGCGCGGCGAACTTCAGCGTCGAGTATTTCATTCCCGTCCAAGCGTACAAGAACTATACCGACGAAGCGATCTACTTCACCGATGATGACCCGATCGTCGATTCGTTCAAGACGCGCATGGACGATGCCTGGATGGATACAACGCTGTTCTCGAACTACGCCAACGTCCGCACACCATTGGCGCGGGAGGATGGAACGTTTCCCATCAGTCCGGATCTGCTGTTCGTGCCGTGGCAGAACTTCGCCACGCGGGCGGTCCCGCGATATGACGCGGAGACGCAGCGCATCGACGTGATCATGTACAAGATTACCGAGGCCAGCCACGCCGACGGCCTGATCCGCGCCGTGAAGCGCGGCGTCCCGGTGCGCCTCATCGTCGAACCGTCGTTCTATCGCGACAAAAGCAATGTGTGGCAGGCGTACCAGGTCGACCGGCTGTACTCGTCTGGCGTCCAGATCCGAGTCCGCGCGCATCAGGGCTTCACGCATCAGAAGACCGTCATGCTCTATAGCCAGGCGATGGCCATCTTCGGATCCTCGAACTGGACGTCGGATTCCAACAAGGCGCAGCACGAGCACAATTACTTCACGACGAAGAGCTGGATGCTAGCCTGGTTCAAAGCCAACTTCGCCCGCAAGTGGAGCAACTCGACCGGCAACGTCGAAACGACGGCCTTCACGCCCCTGCCACCCGACAGCCCGGTCTACGTGGCGCCCGCCAATCAGGTCGGCGCGCAGCCGGTGACCGGCCGATACCTCAGCTGGAAGCCTGGCCCTTGGGCCTGGAAGGCCGACGTCTACTTCGGCACGACGTCCAATCCTCCCCTGTTCGCGAGCAACGTGGCCGTGTCACCGAACTCGACAAGCGAGTACACGCTGCCGACGCTGACGGCCGGACGCACGTACTACTGGAAGATCGTGAGCAAGACGATCGCGAACAAGACCGCGGCGGGACCTGTCTGGTCGTTCGGGACCTAGTGTCCCGGCCGCGTAATTCGTGACGTAAGTCCCGGGCGCGGCGCCCGGATCGCAAGGCGCGAGGAGCGCGCAAATCGGGAATTTGTAAGCGACGAGCAACGCAACGAGGCGGGATGCCCCGCCCGGGAGTTATGTTGCGAATCACGCGGCCGGGACACTCGCAGCCCGTCGTGAAACGCCAGCGTGGCACCGAGGGCGGCGAGGCGGGGTGGCATCGCCGGCCGAATGCAGCTGTCGCTTCACCACGGGCTGCGAGCTGAGCGTAACTCCGAGATGTAAAGCGCGGCTCGCAGGTGGCGCGAACGGAGGCGCCCCGCGTCGCGCCGCAGGGCCCCTCATCACAAACACTGATTCTTGAGCGCCGTCGCCACAGAGTGAGGCTGCCAGCCTTGGGCTTCCAAGCCTCTTATTGGGAGGCCAGCAGTTGGTCGTCCGGTCGCCTTCGAAGAGCTTGGAGATACCGAAGGCCGGTCACCTGGTCAGTGACGCCGTCACGAACGAACTGTTGCCACAGCTCCTCCTCCGCTTTCCGCGCGCCATGCTCGTCCTCGCCGGCGAGGTGCGCCATCTCGTGCCACAGGATCGTTGCCAACATCGCGCGGAACAGCGTCGATCCGTCGCGTGCCGCCTTCAGCACGGCGCTCTGCTGGACGACGTAGATGACGGCGTTGCCGTTGACCGTGAAGGCATCGAGCGTGAGGAGGTAGTCGCGGACCTCAGGTCGGTTCTGCCGGACGTCCACCACGGCGATGCGGACCGGCCGCTTCGGCAGTAGCGCGACGGCTGCGGTCAAGGCCGCCCGGTCCGCGGCGGCGTTCTCGCCGTGTGCGACGATGTCGGTCGGGGTGTCGGACGCCAGGGCCGGTCGGACGTTTAAGACCACGCCTGCCAGGAACAGAAAGCCGATCGTTCGACGGGTGAATTCGTGTCGCATCATTCGCCTCCGGGTTGCGGCAGGAGGCGACAGTGCGCGTCCGGGAGTGCTACCTCAATACACGCGGAGTGAAACGAGGATGAGGCCGAGGTGATTTCGAAGCGACCGGCGAACTCGTGTCAGCAGAGTGCGTTAGCGTAGAAGGTGACGGCTGGCGCGTCGATGGTAGCATTTCGACACCAGTCCACACAACGGAGACCACCTGTTGCTCGATCCCTCGGTGGCTCACATCGTCCGCTTCGGCGTCTTCGAGTTGGACCTGCGTTCCGGCGAGCTACGCAAGTCGGGCGTCCGCTTGAACCTGCCCGACCAGCCCCTCCAGATCCTGACCGCACTCCTCGAACGACCCGGCGCACTCGTGACGCGTGACGGGCTCCGTCAGCGGCTCTGGGCCCACGACACGTTCGTAGACTTCGAGCACGGGTGAACGCGGCGGTGAAGCGCCTCCGGGACGTGCTCGGGGATTCGGCAGACACCCCGCGGTTCGTCGAGACCGTGCCGAAGCGAGGCTATCGGTTCGTGGCGAGCGTCCAGGGCATCGCTGCGGCGCCGACTGATGGTGCCTCGGTGGGACTGGCGCCCGTCGTTGCGCCCGCCCCCGCCCCCGATACATCCTCGTCGCCGCTGGCTGGTATCGGCGCTGGCCCGCTGCTGGCCGGCCTTGGCGGACTTGGCGGGTGGTGGTGGCACGGTGCTGCGGCTCGGGCGGCCACATCGCCGCGCCCGGCGGCACCCTCACCTCCGCATCTCGGTCCCCCTCACAACGCTGGGCGGATTTGCCGACGGGGGCAGCTTTTCCCCAGACGGCAGCGCGGTGACATTCACGTGGTGGAACGGAATGAGAACCGCCGGCATCTACGTAACATCCGTCGGATCAGGAACGGCGCGTCGCGTGACGACCGACCCATCAACGATCATACGGCGACCTATCCCTTGCCTGGTCTCCCGACGGCCGCCACATCGCGTTCGTCCGTGACGAGTACGACCAGTGGAGAGGCCCTGTCTACCTGATGTCCCCAATCGGGGGCGGCGAACTCAAACTGAACGACTTCATCACATCGGAAGCGGTGGTGTCCTGGTCCCAGGACAACCGGTTCCTCGTGACCGCACGATCCCGGAGCACCCCGGGCAAAAATGATCCGCCCGGGATCTACCTGATGCCCGTGAGCGGCGGCGACACACGACGGATTCTCGCGCCACCAGTCGGCATCGACTACACTTCGCCGGTCTTCTCGCCAGACGGGCGACTGCTCGCGTTTGTGGCTTCGCGACGGCTTCGCCTGCGACATCTACATCGTGGAGATCACCGCAGACTCGCTGCCGGTGGGTCACCCTCGCCGCATTACGAGAACGTCTGAAATAATGATCGATCGCGTAGGGTTCGCCCAGGACGGCCGGGAGCTGGTCTACGGCGCACATCCCACTCCTTTCCTGGGCGGGAGTATGGCGAATCGCCATCGACGGGACTCGAGCACCCGAGCGAATCGAGATAGCCGGAATCGACGCGGGGTCCGCATGTCAGCCCCGCGCAACACAGACTTCTGTTCAGCCGTTCTCGAGACCATGTGGAGGTGTATCGCTTCGAACCCGGCCACGAGCCCACGCCTGTGTTGACGTCGTCGGTGGGGGATTACGACCAGGACTACTCGCCCGACGGCAGCCACATCGCGTTCGCGTCGGTGCGCTCCGGAGAGGCTGTCGAAATCTGGCTGGCCAAGGTCGATGGGTCGGATCCGCACCAGCTCGCCCACGGCCCCGGTCGATGGCAAGGATCGCCGCGCTGGTCGCCCGACGGCCGGCGCATCGCCTTCGACTCGTTCGATGATTCAGGGCATTGGCACGTCTGGACAATCGACACCAACGGTGGTGTCCCACGGCGGCTGACCAGCGACCCCGGCCACCAGAACAGGCCGACCTGGTCCGGTGATGGCAAGTATGTCTACTACTTCGAGACCACGGGCAATCAACAAGACATCTGGCGCATACCGTCCACGGGTGGGGTGGCACAACAGGTGACGCGGACCGGCAGCGTGCAGGCCTACGAGGTCACGTCGGGCCGCTTCCTCGTGTATCAAAATGGCGATGGAAATAAGCCTCTGCTGCCGCTCCCATTCGGCGGAGGGATCGCCAAGCAAATCGTGGCGTGTGTGGAGAGGGCCGGGTTCGCGGCCAGACGGGATGCGGTCTACTACGTGGGTGCAAAGCCCGGCCAGCCCCTCCATCCATCGTGTGGATCCGCTCACTGGCCGCGACACCAGGCTGGGGACATTGCGTGATTACGTCGGCGGATTTCCCATCAGTGTGGCGCCTGATGGCGCGTCCATTCTGTACCCGCGAAACAGCGTTTCCGCCGGGGCGGATTTGATGATGATCGAGAACTTCCGCTGATCGTCCTCCCGCACGCCTGGGCTCTCCAGATCCACCGGCTCAGATCGTCCGCTTCGGCGTCTTCGAACTGGACGTCCGTGCGGGTGAGCTGCAAGAGTCCGGCAGCCGTCTGAATCTTCCTGAGCAGCCGTTTCAGACCCTTACTGCGCTCCTCGAACAACCGGGCAAGATCGTTACGCGCGATGAGCTCCGGCAGCGGCTCTGGCCGAGCGACACCTTCGTCGGACTTCGAGCAGGGCCTCAACGCCGCGGTCAAACGGCTGCGCCACGTGCGGGGTGACTCCGCCTGCCGACCTGCGTGACGAGATATTCGGCGCTGGACTGTGACTGCGATGGGGTAACCCCCGGAGATGTCATTGGCCTCGATGTACACGTTCTGATCCGGCCTACGGGCGATAATTGACACTGAGCCCCTTCACACACTCCATCGGCGCGCCACTCGATCGGCGCGGCGGGCCTTTGTTCAGTCGGTCCGAAGCGCGTCTGCCGGCTGAATCGAGGCAGCTCGGTTCGCTGGAATCGCGGCGGACATCATCGTCACGACAAACAGCACCAGGCTGACGGCGACGAGCACGACCGGATCGTTCAGATTGCCGATCGACCACTGGGCTACAACCTTGTTGAGCCCCACGCTCAATGCGAGACCAGCGAAGAGGCCCGCGACGATGGCCAAGACCGCCGGCTGCACCGCAGCGTTTACGATGCGCCCGCGACCGGCACCGAGCGCCATACGGATGCCAAATTCTTTGAACCGGCACGACACCGAGTACGACACGACACTGTAGAGCCCGACTACTGCGAGCATCAGCGCAAAAACCGCGAAGCCGAGCAACAGCAACGTCACGAACCGCTCACGGGCCCAACCCGCGTCTTGCCAGCGCGTCTTCCGCTGTGCGTACCACGTTCACTGGTTGATTGGGATCGACGGTCCGCACCGCCTCCCGAATCGATCGGGTCATCGACAAGTGGATCGTGACTCGTCCGCAGGATCACATTCAGGGAATCGCTCAACATGAGCGTGTACGGCACGTAGATCGACGGCGCCGGCGGCTCATGGAGACCGACATTGGGTGTGTCGCCGACCACACCGATGATCTCGAACCAGCCGTCGCTGCCGGGCGCCGCCAGCCTGAAATAGGTGGGTGATTTGATGTACTCGGGCATCCGAACTCGCCGTCCAATCGCGGATTCGTCAGGCCACAGCTCACGAGCCATCGTTTGGTTGACGACGGCGACGTGGGGCGTTCCGGCGCTCTCTGAATCTGACCACACGCGGCCTCGAATGAGCGGGATTTTCATCGTCGCAAAGTAGTGGGCGCTGATCCGTTGGAGAATCGGTGCCTCGTCTCCTGTCATGTCCCGTCCGGGAACTTCGACCACCGACCGTTGGCCCGACTGGGGTGGTATCCCGCTGTAGGTGGCGAGCGCGACCGATTCGACTTGGGGCACGTCTGCCATGCGATTCCGCAGGCGCTCATAGAACGTGGCGCGGTCGGCCCATTCCGTGTAACGTTGCCGGTTCTCTCGGGAAGGTTGATCGACGCGATGATCACATTGTGCGGATCGTAGCCAAGCGATGTCCGGTACAGACCAATGAGCCCCCGGACGGCCGCGCCGGTGCCCGCGAGCAACAGCACCGTCAGCGCAATTTGAGCCGCGAGCAGGAGGTGATGCGCTCGCCGGCTTTCGACGCCGGCGGTCGTCCGGGCAGTCGCCGTCAGGCGTGGGCGCGAAAACGACAAGGCCGGTGACAGTCCACAAATCAGGGCCGACGCCATCGCAAGGCCCGCACTGAAGAGCAAGACCGGTACATTGACGGGCACTGCCATGAGGTTCCCGACCGGAACCGAATCGGGGGGCAAGAGCCTGAGCATAGCCGGCAGGCCCCAGTAGCCCGCCGCAACGCCCAGTGCGGCGCCGTTGAATGCCAGGAGCAGCGATTCCACGAGGAGCTGCCTCATCAACCGTCCACGACTTGCCCCTATGGCGGCCCGCACGGCGAACTCATGCGCCCGCGAGGTCCCGCGCGCCAACAGCAGGATGGACACGTTCGCGCATGCGAGCAGGAGCAGCAACATGAGACGCCGCGAAGATCAACAGGAGGGTCGGCACAAAGCCGGCCGCCCTTTGTGTCTCCACCAGACTTCGTACGAGCGGACGCACCCCCTTCGGAAAGCGTTGCGGGGCCTCCTTGGCGAATTGGTCGAAGAGCGGCTGAAGTCGCTGTTCGGCCATGCGTGGAGTGACGCCCCGCTTGAGACGGGCCTGGACGCCCCATGCGAAGTTCGGATCGAACGTCAGATGAATGGGAACGAGAATCTCCGGACCAGTGTAAAAGTATTGACGTGGCAGCACGCCAATCACGGTGTAGGGTTCGCGGTTCAAATAGAGGGTCTGCCCCACTGCCTCAGGCCGCCCGCCGAAGTGTCGCTGCCAGAACCGATAGGTGAGCACGACGACCCGTTGGGGCTGCTCGCCCGCCGGCCCGTCCGCCTCGTTGAAGACTCGTCCGAGGAGGGGCGGAACCCCGAGTACGTTCAAACGCGTTTGCTGAAAAATACTGGGTGCGCACCGCTTCTGGGAGGTCCTGGCCGGTCAGCGTCATCTCCCAGGTGTTCGAGACGAAGGCGCCGTCCAAGACGTCGCTGTGTTGAAGGGCGACGAGCTGTCGCGCCGTGACAGACAGACCACGCGGCTTGCCTTTGTCGATCATGTCAAGCCTGACGATCCGATTGATGTCGGCGAATGGGAAGGGATTCAGTAATGCCGCATTCACGATGCTGAACAGCCCTGTAGCGGCGGCAATCCCGACTGCCAGGGAGACGACAGCCGTCGCGGCGAAACCGGGGCTCCGGCGGAAGATACGCAGCGCATATCGGAGATCTGCGGCGAGGATGTCCAGCAAGAAGTTTCCTCAGCGACGAGCGCGAAAGAACTTTACCACTCCGGAGTGATCAGCCACACGATGAAATCAACGAGGGGCGTCTCGCCGACGCCTGGCTACATGCGCCTGGTGAAGGATTGCATCCTCCACGTTTGGGAGCAGCGGCGTTCGGATGCGAACGAGCGGAAGACGGAGCAGGAACGCCGAGTCAAGGCGATCCAGCAGAAGCTCGACCGGCGTGATGAAGCGTTCCTCTATTCGGAATCGATCGACCTCACCAGCTACAGCCGTCAACGCGACAAGCTGCGCGAGGAACTGACGCTCGCCAAGATCGAGCAATCACACCGAAGCGGTCGATGAATTCGATGTAGAGGGCATCCTGGCGTTCGCAGAACGCATTCTGGCCGCGCGCATCAGACCTGTGGGTCCAAGCGTCGCTTGACTACAAGCAGCGGCTCCGGCAGTTGTTCTTCCCGGAAGGAATCGCGTACGACGGAAATCGGTTCAAATCCGAACCTCCGCCACGGCACCACTTTTCAACTACTTGGCGCCGTCGGAGAGTGCTGATGAAAAGATGGTCAGCCGCGTAGAATCCAACCTACAACCCGCAGATCAAGAGACGCCGCAAGAGATCGAAATAACGCCGCTTTTATTACTGAAAATTCTGGCAGATCAATGTGCAGAATGCGGCAAGATGCGGCAGATCGCTGCAACCCCCGCGCAACCAGAATCTACGGCCGGAGCGTCTGTCGCTCCGGCACGCCAGGTCGCCTAACGCGCTCTACGCTCTGGACCACGGTTGGTGAACAGGGCGGTCCGAACCGCAACTGCACTTCAGGTTACCCGTTGAATGCAGGCGCGAATGCTCGGCTTCGTGATCTCTGTTGTGCATGCCGGTCTCGGAAAGTCCGGAACGAATTTAACTCAGGGATCGCGACGGTCGTCGTCGTCGTCGAATCGAGCCGTTTCAGAGCATCTTCGCCGAACACGTAGCCGCCGATTTTCCTGCCCTGCCGGATTCCGTCTTCGACCGCCGTCCGGAAATGGATCCGGCATAGAATCCTCGACTCGCCGTTCTCGCGCGCGGCTTCGGAGAAGCTGTTGCTACGACCGCGTGATGCCGGCGAAGGGCGCACCGCTCGTCGTCATGAAGGCGATGTCGTCATCTTTGAAGAAGCTGGCAGACGCTGCAGCCGCACCGCCGAGAACGCTGTGCGTCAAGGGGTAATCGGGGAAATCGCCGGCCGGTACTGAGCAGCGTGATCCATGATAGGTCGGCTACGGCGTCGAGCATCGCCGTCGCTATCGCCGGCACGGATGGCGGTGACCGGCCGCCAGAAGTTGAAATCGTACTTTGCCCTGCATTCCCGCGATGAAGCCGTCCGCCATCGCGATGTTTACCAGGGCGAGCAGCCGCGCCCGCTGCCACGAGTCGAGTGCGTGCGCATCGGCGACCACCCGGGCGATGCGGCTCCATCCGAACGGTGAGCCCTCGTCATGCTCCCGAACCGCGCGATCGATGTTTGTACGGGGTGCGAGTTGCGCTGTTCTGTTCCCGATCTCCTTCACCTCGTTGTAGTCGCGGGCGTATCGTGGCCCCGAGAGCGGGGCGGCCTTGGGTTCAAACTGGTCGCCACGAGGACAGTCGCCCGAAGGGAGCCGACCTGTCCCCACCCGGGCAGGACGGCCGCCAACCAATCCGCGCCGGCTGCCGGCGGATAAACGGAACCGGATTCGGAGTCGGTTAATCAGTCGACTGGGCGCGGGCGGGTGTAACCCGACGACGTCTGTGGCGTGATCGGTATCTCTCAGTGCCAGGATTGCCGCGGCAGCGGCCGCGCCAATCACGACGCCGCGATGGTCTTGGACACGCTGTTGGGGATATCGGCATTCGGCTCCGATATTGGCATTCAGCAGCGCGACGGCTGAGCCTGGCCAGCAAGCGGCCCGAACTCGGGTAACGTCACTCCGGTCGCAATCCCGCGCCGACCAGCGCGTCATGGGCGGCAGTCGCAACGGCCGCATCGACCGACGCCCCGGCTGGCGCGCGCCCGTGAACACATAGCGCCAGGATCCCGGGTTCGAAGTGCATTGGGCGTAGTATGCACGGCGATCTGCTCGATGGCCAGGTCCTCGATGCGGGGATCGACTGACCGGCCATGAACGCCGCCTGCGCGCCGAGCTCGTTCCAGACGCTGACCTGGTCGTCGGCGGCAGCAAGATAATCCCGGCCCCGACAAACGCGACGGCCGCGATCAAAAGTGTTCGTTCTTTTCATCTTGACCTCCTCGAACCCGTGAAGATGAACTGTAGGCACCCGGAATCTGGGGCCCGAGACGCCGACGGTGGTGGCAGCGAGGGATGGTCTCAACGCCCTGCGCTCTGCCCCCGGCGAGGTGCGCCGTCTCGTGCCCAGGATCGTTGCCAACATCGCGCGGAACAGCGTCGATCCGCCGCTTGCCACCTTCAACACGGCGCTCTGCCGGACGAGTTAGATCACGGCGTTGCCATCGACGTAAACGCACGCGTCGAGCGCGAGGAGGTAGTCACGGACCTCAGGTCGGTTCTGCGTGACATCAATGACCGCGATTGGGCTCGGAGCATGTGGGAGCGAGCGCGACGGCCACCGAAGGGCGGCCTTTGGCGGCGCCTGGAGGCCAGGGCTTGTGACGATGTCAGTCCGGAAGAGTCGAGTCGCCATCGGCGGCGCGCTGTTGCGCAGATCAGCGCCGATGCGCCTTTCCAGCTCCAGTGCGGCCTGTGTTCTTCGTACTGCCGGGTGGAACCTGGGTGGCCCAGGAGAGATCGGATTGCTCAGCCCCCCTCCCTGTCGGCAAGCCTTCGAGGACTCCGGGACATGCTGCGTTCATGCCCGACCACGACGATCGTGCGGTCGTCGCCAAGACCTGGTTAAACCTCATCATCCAACGGAAGGCGATCTCCCCAGCGCCGACTGCCCCGAGCACACACAGCCGTCCATCTTGTCCGGCAGATACGGCACTCGTACGATGTAGACGAAGGCATGCGAATGCTCAACCGCGTCTATGAGGGTTCGGAACGTCTGCAATGGACGTGTGCCGTCCGCAATCGCGCGTCGCAGCTCGTTGTCGCCCGTCCGTACCGGACCAGCGACGGTGTCTCCAACTGTGCCTGTGGGCATTCCCCCCGGCAGACACCCAGCACTACGTCCAAGACGGGCGAAGGCCGAACAGGCCCCTCGGTATCCATGTCAGCGAGGTCGTGCGCTTCGGGGCGGGTGGCGCCGTGCGCTAGTGCGGCCGCAATGACTCGGGCGCGCTCGCGCTCGTCAATGGGCATGGCTCTATCGCGCGCCAGAAACTCATCAAAATTCAAATCACCCTGGCTCTCGAAGTATTCCAAAGCGGATGTGACGACGGACGTCTTTCGCTCAGCCGCCAGCACCGGAACGATGACCGCAGTCATGCACGCCGTTACCACCACCATCCGCTGCCCCATATGGCACCTTCTGTTCGCAGGCGGAGCGAGCCGCAGGTGGCATCAATACGGCGTAGGGGGCTGAAAGGCTTTTGGCGCGCGACAGAGCGCGTTGGTTTTTTCCTTGGAGACTCGTTGGAGCGGCGCACGAGACGACTTGCACTGACTCAGTGACTCGGGCAGCATAGAGGCGCCTCAAATCGGTCTGTGCCGCGCAAATCGTCGGCGCAGTCCCCAAGGTGAGGGCCGTTACAACTCGCCGGACGTGCAGCTCGAATGGGAGTACCGCCATGACGAACCGCGCCATGGAAAAAGCGACGATCTATGACTTCGGCCTCGGTCGATCCACCGACTGTCGCTGCTCCGCGATGGTCGGTCCGTCCCCTCACACCCAAGGCATTCGATCTCCTCGTCTATCTCGTTGAACATCACGGGCGATTGGTTGAAAAGCAGACGCTGATGGGAGCACTCTGGCCCGACACGGTCGTCGAGGAAGTCAACCTCGCCTACAACGTTTCGGCCTTGAGAAAGGCGTTGGACGAGATAAGACGGCACCTGGATGATCAGACGGTGCCGACACGCGGATACCGGTTTTGGCACCGGTGAGCTCGTCGCATCGTCCGCCAATTCAGCAGACGATAGCTACGCTGTGGAGCCCCCACCGAGTATCGCCCAGCAGCCGCACGGCGATTAGGTTGTGTTGGTCGTGGTTGTGCTTTGTGCAGCCGTTGCAGCTGGTCGTGTGTGGTCAAAGCATGGCGGTGGAGGCGCTGCGTCAGACAGGAGGGCTGCTGACCCGACTCTGTCCGCGTCACCTTCAATGAGCGCCTGTGCCCGTCACATCGGCATATGTGTCGCCTGACGGCCGTTACTCGCCTACGCTGAGCCCACCGGGCTGCAGCTGCGTTTGATTGATGGTGGCGAGACCCACCCCATGGCCAACACCAAGGGAATCGATGTCTATGGGTGGAAACCAGACTCGATGAGTGCTGGCGAGTCAATGTACGAGGTTCAATGCAATGTGGTGATTTCCCTGCTCGGGCAGGAACGCCGCCCGACAGGTGCCAGTTGGCCTGCAAACAACCTAGTACCAGTGGCTCCCGACGGCACGCGTTTCTTGAGGATCACGGCACCCGATGGCGGCACGCTGACAATGAACCCCATGAACGGGGCGCCTGAAGTGCGCTTGGCGAGTGGTGCCCCCGGTGGCATGACTGTGGCGAACTGGGGTGCGAATGGAAGCGGATCCTGTTCGTAACAGATATTCCGGTGCTCTGGACAGTTCCTGCTGAGGGCGGTACACCGGTCGAAGTCTTCCGTCGTCAAAGGATCAATTCATAAGCGATATTCTCGAATTACACGACCGATCGATTCTGATGACGATGATGCCGGCTGGCACTCGTTTCATTGGTATATCCACGGAGTTGAATTATGGAAACTGCGGACAGACGAGACCGGAGTAGCTCAGATCCTCCCCGTCGGCTTACATCGGCGGCGACGACGCGTACCGCCTCAGTGCGTCCGCCACTGGTGAGCGGGTCGCATTCTTGAGCAGGTCGTGCAGTCGATGGGATCATTGCCGACTGCGATCTTGAAGTGTTATCTTGCGCCAGCCGCGAAGGCTCACACTGAGTGATCGCGATGACAGTGCGTCGTCCTGGACACCGGACAACAGCACCCCTCTGATAACTTCCAACAGAAGCGGCACGAAAAATATCTACAAGCAACGGGTGCGATAGTGACGTTGCAGAGCCATTCGTCACCGGGCCAGGAGACCAGGAGGATCCGAACGTTACCGGCGATGGAGATTGGGTGTTATATACCGACGGATCGGGCTCCGACAAAAGTATCATGCGTATTCCGCTCAACGGAGGCAGATCCACAGAACTAGTGTCCCATGTCCCCTGGGCGCACCTCCATTGCGCGAGGCATGGCCGATGCGTTCTATTGAGTTACAAGATAAGATGGTCGCCATATGACTCGATCCGATTAGAGGACGAGGCGCTGAAATCGCTGGCATTCCTGAATGGACATATGGTTATGGCATTTTGCCGGACGGCAATGCAATCGGTTACATCGTGACGCTTGAGAATCGGCTGCGAGATCGGGTTCGGGTTGTGTCGTTCAGCGGAAAGCCACCGTTCGATATCGTTGTGCGCGGTGCATCGAAACTCGAGGGTCTGAGTGGTGGCCAACCGGTTCGGGATTGCTGACGAGCGATAGGGAAAAGTTATTGTTGGTTTCTTCCATAAATGGCAGTTGGACGGTTTTATGGGCGTGGAACCACCAATACTATTAAGCCTTCGGGCATTAGCCATACCTTCCCCCGACGCGGAGCACCTGCTATTACGGTGGGGCTCGAGATGGCAACGTCTGGATGCTGCCCGGCTCTGAAGGAAAGAGCGTCACCAAGGGCGTACCGGGTGGTCGCGTCTGGCATTTCGCTAATGAGTGTCCCAGACGGCCCACGAAACGGGTAAGCCAGTGTGAACACCAAAGCCAGCGATTGAGTCGGAGCGAGCTTTCCTGTATTCCACGGTGCGCTTTCCTGGTGGCACAGCTCCCGCCCGCAACCAGCATTGGGGCCACAGCGCAGGAGCCTGACCGCCGTCGCCAACGGACGGGTGAGGCTGCCAGCATTGGGCCTCCAATTTGGTCTGATGCCGACGTGTTCTCATCCGATCCAGGAGTCCCCAGCAAAGGCGACCAGTAAATCGACGTCACGCCCTACCGCGATCCGGCTTGCAACTGCGCCAGCGTCGCGACTTCACCGGCGAACGGTGTGTCGATCGGCGCAGAGGCACTGGAATTTCTGAAGCCACGGTCCAACGAGGTCGTCCGCTGGGTACTGCGGACCGCATCGATTCCTGATGTCCATGTCCGGCGCTTTGTAGAAGGTAGTGCCCAGTTTGTGCGCGGCGACACGGCCGATTGCCTGTGCGATCAGCTCTCACAAAGAGCCATCGGTCGCTGCTGGTGAAGGGGGCCTTTGATGTCGGCTTGTGACAACAGTTCGGTCGCGGCCGCGACCGACAACAGAACAGCGCCGGACGCGGCCCGCCTCTGCGGGAATAAGGCTGGTCCAGGCGAGTATCGGCGTCTCACCGATGAATCGCCGGTCCTGAAGCATCCGAAGTGAAAATGACGGCGTCGCGCCCAACGGCACCGGCTCACCATAGCGGCGAAGCTCACCTTAACGTCAACCGGACTGATATTGCCGGACCTGATCGATCGCGATGCTCAACTGACGCGCAGAGAGCGGTCCATCCTGGTCGATGCTGAAATGGACGTTCCAGAAGTGCTACGCCTCTCGCCTACCGGACTGCTCTTGGCAGATACACGGCGGTGACAGCCGGCGATTGCCGTTTCGTTGCTGGTGAGGCGCCGTCGGGGCGACTGAGCGATTCCTGCTGCTTCCCCGGTTGCAGGTTCTCGACGGCGCGAATGATCGTCCTGCGCTCATTGAGGGACACGTAGTCTCTCCAGTTGGCGACAAGCCACGGCTTCGGCTGTACCACGTCAGCAGTTCGACGGCCCTGACTAACTCCTCGGCATTCAACCCACCAGGACAACGGTCAGTACGGCGATGCCATCGCAGCGCAGTTCCAGCTTCCCGAGAGGCGGGCGACGATAACCACCACTGTCGTGCGCGCTTCATCGTCCAGCCGGACGGCATCATACCGACTTCGTGGGCGACGAGCGCGGCGAACTCCTCGTCGTTGACAAGCGGCAATGCCAGCGCGCCGAACCAGATCGCCGCACGCTCGTACAGTCCCACAAACGCCGGGACGACGTCGATGATCGTGAAGGTGGTCAGACCGCGCCAGGCCGTGATAGGCGAGCACCGCCTCCGCGAGCCGCGTCTTTCACCGCGAGGTCGTGCGCGTCGGGCAGGAAGTAGCGCCGTGCGCTGGTAGTGCCGCAGTGAGTCGGGCGCGCTCGCGCTCGTCAATGGGCATGGGCCTATCGCGCGCCAGAAACTCATCAATATTCAAATCACCCTGGCTCTCGAAGTATTCCAAAGCGGATGTGACAGACGAACATCTTCGCTAGACCACAGCACCGGAACGATGACCGCAGTCATGCACGCCGTTACCACCACCATCCGCTGCCCCATATGGCGCCCCGCTCTTCACGCAGGCGGAGCGAGCCGCAGGTGGCATCAATACGGCGTAGGGTGCTGAAAGGCTTTTGGCGCGCGACAGAGCGCGTGGGTTTTTTCCTTGGAAACTCGTTGGAGCGGCGCACGAGACGACTTGCACTGACTCAGTGACTCGGGCGGGGAAGCATGAGGCACCTGAATACGGTCTGTGCCACGCAAATAGCTGGCGCAGTCCCAAGGTGAGGGCCGTTACAACTCGCCGGACGTGCAGCTGAATCGGAGTACCGCCATGACGAGCGCCGTGGAATAAAGTGATCTATGACTTCGGGCCCCTCCGGCTCGATCCACCGACTGTCTGCTGCACTCCCGCGATGGTCAGTCGGTCCCCCCGCTCACACCCAGGCTAAGTGAATCTCCTCGTCTATCTCGTTAAACATCACGGGCGAAATTGGTGGAAAAGCAGACGCTGATGGGAGCACTCTGGCCCGACACGGTCGTCGAGGAAGTTAACCTCGCCTACAATGTTCGGCCTTGAGAAAGGCGTTGGACGAGGATAGAGCTGGTACCTCGATCAGCTCAACGGT
Source organism: uncultured Acidobacteriota bacterium (assembly GCA_963771415.1). Taxonomy (GTDB): domain Bacteria; phylum Acidobacteriota; class Vicinamibacteria; order Vicinamibacterales; family 2-12-FULL-66-21; genus CAWAZT01. The sequence goes on from CAVYTI010000013.1 coordinate 194,260, forward strand.
ACCGACACCGGGTGCCCAACTTGTGGCACCGGTGAGCTCGTCGAGTCCCTCCGGCCGCGCCAACGAGCGCCGTGGTACCGATGCCGAACGGCGTCGAGCGCGCGGCATTGCTGGCGCGCACGCGCGTAGCAGATTCCTGCTCGCAATGGTTAGGGGATCACTTGCGCCGCGGCCGCGGTACCTGATCCTCACAAGGCGACGCCGAGTCCTCCAACGATGGCGGCTGCAGCCGCGCTGGTGCGCCTGACAGCGAATCCTGCAGCAAAACTCTGATCATCGGTTTCCACACCATCTCGCCGGATGGCCGCTATCTGGTGTACGCGGATCCGACTGGTCCGACGGCGCAATTGGTCAATACCGGCAGGGCATCGCCTAGCCAACACGAAGGGTATGAATGTCTACGGCTGGACGCCCGATTCCACGGTGTTTAGCGGCTCTGTGCGACGAGCGGTGGTCACTGGGACGACCATCTCACTCGTCGGTCAGGAACGGCGACGTACTGGCGCCGCGTGGCTCGTCGGTGAGTTGGTAAAGGCTCGCCGGACGGGTTACGCCTGTTGAGGCTGACGGTCGGTGGATGGCGACCTGCCGGTGGACCCAATGAACGGCCACGCCTGAAGTGCGTCTGGCCAGGGGCCGAGCTCATCAATGCGGCGAACTGGAGTATCGACGGAACTCATGTGCTGTTCGTCAGACGCGCCGCGGCAATCGAACGCGTGCCTGCTGAAGGTCGCGCGTCGAAGTGTTCGTGCGCCGGATCAACTGATTCTCGATGCTGTCGAATTGCCGAACCGGGCCCTTCTCATGGCCATGATGCCTCCAGGTGCCGCTCCTGGGTCCTCGACGGAAGTCGAACTGTGAAAGTTCACACAGACGAGAGGGGGATGGTTCGCGAAGCGCCGCGTCGCCTCACATGGGCGGCCTCGGACCGCATATTGCCCTGAGTGTTTCCAAGAGCGGCGAGCCGGTCACCTTACTGAGCACCGCTTGTTCAACAAGGACCTGTTACGTTGCGGACTGCGATCTTGGACACGGCTTGGTGCGCGCACCACGGCACCTCACCCTCAACGATCGCGACGACGTCGCGCTGATTGGACGCCAATAGCGACACCGTGCTGTTCGCGTCAACCAGAAACGGCACGCTGGACGTCTTCAAGCAACCAGTTGGACGATCGTGAGCCGTTTCTTACTGGTCCGAGAACCAGAGCTACCCGTTCGTGACCAGCGACGGTCAATTCGGGTGTTGTATACGGACGGCGCGATTGATGACCAAAGCATCATGCGGGTGCCGCTGAGCGGGGAGCGCCGAAGTAGTGGTGCCTCATGTGGGCGTGGGGCGACTCCAGTGCGCCGTGCGTGGGCGATGCGTTCTCTTGGAATCAAAAGACCACGCGTTTGTCATACTCCATCGCTCGATCCGGTTGAAGGGAGGGGCGCTGAACTCGCTCGTCTCCCGCCATACTTTTATGGCTTTCACATTCTGCCGGACGGCGGTAGGCTGCGTAAGTATTGCCAGCAGCAGGCGTTCGAATCGTGTTCAGGTAGTATTCACTGAGTAGAAAACCACCGATCGATATCGTTGTGCAGAATGCGGCCACGTTGAACGGTCTCGTCTAGCTACCCGGTGGCTTCGGGGTTCCTCACGAGTGATCGTGGAAACCTGTTGATGGTGTACTGGAGTGGGACCTCTCATGTGTTGTGGGCTCCGACTCCAATGTTAGTATCATCGACTATCCCCCATCACGCCGGATGAAGCACCTCGCAATCAATACTTTCTCACGACTGAGCAACGCCTGGATGGTGACCGGCTTCTGAAGACCCAGACCATGACTACGGGAGCGTCATTGTCAGGTCTGTGGCCGTCTTGCCCTTCAATGGCGAACATCGCATTTTGCTTCTGTCGCTTCACGGGAAGGGAAGAAGGTACGTGAGGCCCTGCGCAGTGTCGAACTTGCCCGCCGCAAGGAACTCGCGCCAAAGATTTTCCTCACGTCGTCGAGCCTCTGACTCATTATTACCAGCACCATCGATGTGTGCGATTACTGCGTGCCAAATGACAATCGCCAGAACGCATCCCAAACGCGCTGCCCCTTGAGGGCGTGCTGTAGCACCTCTCCCTTCCCATTTCCAAATACGACTGGCTCGCCGGCTGTCACGAAGCCGTCAACGTGC